>CAWIXP010000002.1:1972500-2652954 GCA_963840155.1 uncultured Alphaproteobacteria bacterium | reverse complement strand
CTATCGCTTGAAAGAAGCGAACGGTAATCCTCGACAGTTTCATCACCGACTAAGGGCGGATCGTCCAGAAATTCGATCAAGTCTCCCGGGCATTTGAGAATCGAGATTTCGGGCACGAGGGCTCATTGCGAATCATCCTTTGTTTCGCACATGCCCAAGTACAATAGGCCTCAAGGCCGCCTCTGAAACAAGCGGTGTTTTCTGTTTTCCAGCCTTTTCTTGCGATCAAAATTGCTAAGCAATCGGACCACGTTTAGTTTCAGGAAATGTTGTGGAGGGGTAAGTCAATGATGGATTTGCGCGAGGCGACAAACGTTCTCAACGGCTGGTCCAAATTGATCGTCAGCCAAACACGTCATTACGAAAACCTAGCGAGAAGGCAGCTGTAAGCGAAGAACACAAGGGTACGTCGAGGGCTAGCGACTAGTTTGAAGGCGGAAACGAGAAAGTTCGATGATACTTTCGACCGTGATTGCGGAGGCGATAACAACGGCACTCCGAACAGTTGGTGGTTGGATTTCCCGAGGAATTGGCAACGCTTATTGAGGCGCTTAAGGAGAACGATACTGCTACTGACGAGGCGACAAAAACCGCGGCAACGCTCATAGAGAAATTTCGCAAGCAAGAGCCGGGAGAAAGCGTGTCCGCTCGGGCGATCAGGGAGTTTAAGGCCCGCCAAGCGTAGCGATCGAATTGAAGCAAAAACGATTAGGTTCTGAAAAGATGTAAGGGCAGCGACTTCTGATCGAGGTGCTGCTGCCGCGGCCGCCACCTACTGCCGGCAACGCTTCGGACGTCCGACGAGATTTTTGCCGATCGAGGATCATGCTCCCGAGCCGCTGGAGTGGCGCGAGCAAGTGACTGCGAGCCTGGTCATCACTGTATGTGACGTGTCGAAGTCCAGAATTGCCGCGAGCTCTCAACTGGGTCGATAGCTCGTCTGCTCCACCATGCGACTTCGTCTCCGTAGCGGTGATTGTCCCTGTGATGAGCTCTACATAGAGGTACCGTGAACTCGTCACTGACCTTCCGCCCTAACGCACGCGGTTGAGTGAATCGAAGATGGTGCGCGTCAGCGGGGCTTTTGCCGCACACCAAGCACGGCTGCGAAGCGACAAACTTGAGGTGGGCCTTATCTCGATGCCGTCGCACTTCGCCAAAGGTAAGGACGCTCTTATCTATCTTATCGTTGCTGGTTGATACCGCTAGGGGTACAGCAATTTGCTTTCCCGACGGTTTTATCCTTCTGGCGCGCCCACTCGACCGCGGTGTTTCGATGCTGCCCACGGATGCCGGGGGCGGCTGTGGTTGAAGGCTTAACGGCCCCGAGTACGATTGGTCCATGGTCAGCGCTTCCGATAAAGCGCCGTGGGGGACCATCCTGGAAGCGAAGGCGTTCTCGACCCGTTTGGCATCAGATCCGGACAAGCGATTTTTCATTTTGAGAATTGCGATCGCGCGAGACTGTAGGTCCTCGTGTGACAGCGTTTCGATCTCCTGAACGAGTTGCGCAGTGACGGTGACGGATTCTTCGGCACTGAGGTCTTTTTCCACGGTTGCCACCGTCGGAATTGCGGACCGGAATTCGCGGTTCGGTTGCGGCTTTCGGCAAGGGACAGATCCAAGAGGAGCGGCCACGGGCTTTTCTTGCGGCGATTGATCGCTCGTGAGATCGGGTGCATCGAGGTCGTCCTCGCCGGCTATTCCCACGATCGTGAACAATGCATAGCGGCGTGCGTAGGTCAGTGCCGCACCCATCCGACGCGGCGCAGACGTTTCCGCCAATCGGCAGACGGGCCAATCCGAAGATATCCATTCTCCTGACGTATGCAGCAAGATGGTGGTCAAATTGATCATGCCGTTGACCCGGTCAATGTCCGTAGTTTGGGCGACCGCGATCTGATGGCCGCCCAATGTTTTACGGACGATGTCCAGACCGCTGGATAGTGATGCGTAGCGGAAGCTTTGTGGACTGTCCGAGCCGTTGTTGTAGATCGCGCCCACCATCGCCTTTTCGGGGTTGGAGAGTTCGGTCTGGGCTTTCGCCAGCGCGGTGGCGATGGCCGCGACACTTTCACTGGACCGATGCATGATTGACCTCCATGTCGACGAGATCGAAACTGATTGCGCCCGCTTTTGAGCGTTTCGCCCGTATGCCGTGACCCATGGCCTCCTTGGCATCTTCGGGCATCAAGCCTTTAAGTTCGCTCTTGGCGCGCTCATGCTCAGAGTGGGCCTGCCGGGTCTCGCAGAACAGCGCTGCAAACTCTGCCCACGAATTGGAAGCGTTCATATCGACCACGCGGACCGCTTCGATTCGCGGTTTCGGCGCTTCGCAATCGAACAGAGGCCGGCGTTTCGCCGGTCTTGATCGCCCGCCAAAAAGCTTTCTCGGCGGCGATCAAAATAGTCTGGTAGATCGGGTCGGCCTCGATCGACAGTTCAATCCACTTGCCACCGCCGTTGATGATGGAGAGCACAGACTTCTTGGTGCCCGCGACCACCATGTTATGCTGAAGCTGAGCCATGTGTTTCTCCGCCGCCGCTTCCTCCGAGAAGGACCATGGCAGCATGAACTTGGCCTCGAAGACGGCGCCGGTTTCCTTGACCAAGCCATCCAGGGTGGCGGCCATCCAGGGAATCGTCCGGTGGATGGCATGGCGTTGGACGTCTGATATCCGATGGCCAGAGTTGTGTTCATACCAGCGGCGATTGAGGTCCTCGGTCACCAGCCCGAGCTGGACGATCAGGACGTCCGAGAGGTCGGAGCCGCGCCTCACCCCGTTTTTCGTGCCAAAGCCGCAGGAGTGTCTTCTCGTCCTTGCCCATGATGATCCGGGCGTCGGAACCGCCGATAAAGTGGCGTCGGGTGCGCGTCGTTACGTCTTGGTCAGTCTTGGACATAGCTCCGCCGCTCACCGAATTGGTGGTATTGGTCATTTCGTTGCTCCGAATCCGTTTGTTTGATACAAAGGGATCATACACGATGATCTAAAAGGATCAAGTCCTTTGTTTAGCCCATCTCAAATTCGTGCTGCGCGGGCTCTTATTGGATGGTCACAGACCGAGGTCGCTAAAGCTGCCGGGCTTTCCATTCCCACCGTTAAGCGAGCGGAAGCTGATGGTGGCATCGAGGGTTGCCCAGGATGCCATGGTCAGCAATCGCGCGCGTTCTCGAAAGGGCCGGCGTTGCAGTTCATCGCAGAAAACGGTGGAGGGCTAGGCGTTCGGCTTGCAAGCGGCGGAAGAGTTAACCGGTGGCTGACTTGCGAATGCCGCTCGCCGTCTAGGACGCCTGTTTCGGGCGCAGTGATCCTCCCAGCGCTACGCGCCGGGGTATCTGACGATTTATTGACATGATCGGCTTCCAAACAATTTTGAACGGGTATCACGCTCCCTGCCTCATCGCCGTGACCGGTCTTCCCGGATGACGCACCGAGGGGTCATCAGACGAGCCGCCTCGGCTCAAAGCGTGAACACTTTAAGTAATGTTCGCTTTCTAGTCGGCGCGGTTTCATAACAACTTTGCTCGACACTTTGCGCCCAGGCTCCTGCGGGCGCGAGGCGTGTCATGCCACTGGAACCGCCGATTGTGTCTAATGCCATAGATCCTGTGCGGGCGGCGCAGTACGTGCGTATGTCCACCGATCACCAGAAGTACTCCACCGAAAATCAGGCAGCCGCGATTGCAGCTTTTGCAACTCAACGCAACCTGCAAATCGTACGCACCTATGCCGACTATGGACGCAGCGGACTTCGGATAGATGGCCGGGAGGATCTGCAGCGACTGATCAAGGATGTGAAGTGTGGTGAAGCCGATTTCAGTGTCATCCTCGTTTACGATGTTAGCCGCTGGGGCCGCTTTCAGGATGCTGATGAGAGCGCTTACTACGAATTCATGTGCAAGGACGCTGGCATCCGCGTTTTGTATTGTGCCGAACAGTTCGAAAATGATGGGAGCCTCGTTTCCGCCATCTTGAAAAACATCAAACGTGTGATGGCTGGCGAATACAGCAGGGAACTTTCAACGAAGGTTTTCGTCGGCCAGAGCCGCGGAGCAACGCTGGGGTACTGGCAAGGCGGCCCGGCCGGATACGGATTTCGGCGCCAACTTATTGGCGAAGACGGTGTTTCAAAGGGCACCCTCGAAGGCGGGCAGCGGAAAAGCCTTCAAAACGATCGTGTTATTCTCGTGCATGGGCCGGACACCGAAATCAAGATCATCAGACGCATATTCAAGTCATTCGTCGTCGACAAGCAGAGCAGGACGCGAATTGCAGCGGACCTGAATGCCAGAAGGGTTCTCAACTCTCGCGGAAAACACTGGACGATGCTAACGATCCACAACATTCTCACAAACCAGAAATACATCGGGCACAGTGTTTACGGTCGCAAATCTTTCAAACTCGGAGCGAAACGAGTTGTCAATCCGCCTGAGAAGTGGATTCGTCACGACAACGCCTTCAAGGCGATTGTTACGCCTGAACTTTTCGCAAAGGCGCAAAAGGCGATTGCGGAGCGTCTGCACAGACGTTCCGATCAGGCAATGCTGGATCTCCTATCGGCGCTGTGGCGAAAGAAAGGGCATTCTATCGGTAAGCATCATCACGGCGGCTAAGGAGGTGCCACCCGTCAGTAATTATACAACCCGCTTTGGCTCGCTCTTTAACGCCTATGAGCGGATTGGCTTTCGAATCGACCCTCGATACAACTTCACAGGGAACAGGACCAGGATCGAGACCATCATCAACTCAGTAGTTGAAGATGCTATCGCCAACATCGAGCGACTTGGCGGAAGTGCCATCTATCTAAGTGAGCTTCACTTGCTCACGATAAACCAGAAGTTGACAGTCTCCATCGGTGTCGCCACTTGTGTCTCTGATGGCGTCATAAGAGCTCCGCGATGGCAGTTAAGGAGGTACAAATACTGTAAAACGGATCTTTCGTTGGTGCTCAAAATGGACAAGTCCAATACCAACATTGAAGCCTATTATTTGTTGCCGACTATTCACCTCAAGCTAAAGAACGGTTTTAAGCTTCGCATGTCGAGTTGCGTGTTCGCAGAAGAATATCGGCATGAGGACATGGGTTCATTCTATCGCATGTGGACCCGCGATGGATCGCCACCTCCTGCAAAAAAAATAGCAAGATAGACCAGTCTGGACTTGATCGCTTCCAGCAGAACCTTGCAGGGATTTCCAACCGATCACGGGTCCGCCACCAATGCGCTCGTGCGAAGCTTGGAGGCATCGCAAAGGTGTACTAAGAGCAGGGAAATGAAATACCCACGCCAGCTCCGCGATACCAGTGATCTGCGGGTTCTTCGGAGAAGAACACAAAGCGGCGTCCCTCACGAACCGAAAATTCCGCCAACTTTGATGTGACGTGAGAGTTATCGCCCAGCACGATCGCCGCCGGGGACAGCTTGGTCTTTATTAGTTCATATTCAGCCTGCTCGTAGCTCTCGCTATGATCGCTGTCGTTAATGAAGATATCCACCGGTCCTAAAAGCCCCTCAAGTGATCTAAGAGAGTCACCGTACAGAACGCGCCCGAACTCCGAGTATGGGCTTTGCAGATAAAACCCGGCATCTGGATTTATATCGGTTCCGTAGTACTGACCGGGATGACCTTCGGCAGCATTCCGGGAAAGGGCGGCGCACAACACGATGGCACCCATGCCTTGATCGACGCCGGTTTCAACTACAATTTTTGGCTTGCTCGCTCGAGTTATCGCATACCAAACCATGCGGCGGCCGATAAGCGGCATTTCATCAGTGCGGTATCGTTCGGGATGTTCGGCCCATAATCGTCGCACATGTGAGTTGAACTCGTCATCGGTTTCGATCTCGCGAAAGTATCGCGTTATCTCGTCGTATTCCTTTTGCAAGATACTTGAAAGCTCGCAGCCAGATTGACTTTGCATCGTTCAGTCAACGCGTAAGTAAAATTCGAATCCGCCCTGGACGTAACAATCCAGACGATCCAATTTCCGACAAGCGGACCAATGTAACGCCTCCAGGTATCGAAGGCACGAAATGGAGCGTTGATCGCCGGGAAAAAAGGGTAGCGCAGAAGGGTCCGCTTTGCCGCTCGCAGGATCTGTTTTGCCGACATATTAGCTTTCTAAAAGATGGCCGCTACTTAGAACAATATCGTCTTAGGACCCTCATAACTTCAAGGCTCCCTTATTCAGTGCTTCGATCTGAGACCGACGCCTGCACCCAAAGCAAAAAAGATTGCCGTTAACGAAGCTTCGCAAGCGACCGTCAACTCATCTCAAGACCGCTGATAGTCATCCTCGATGCGGATGATGTCGTCCTCGCCGAGATAGCTGCCGGTCTGGACTTCGATCAGTTCCAGCAGAATCTTGCCGGGGTTTTCCAGCCGGTGAACGGCGCCGATCGGGATGTAGATCGATTCGTTCTCGTGCACGGTCTTGACGAGTTCGTCGAGCGTGACGCGCGCGGTACCGCGCACCACGATCCAGTGCTCGGAGCGATGGTGATGTTTCTGCAGCGAGAGCCGGCCGCCCGGTTTCACCACGATGCGCTTGACCTGGTGACGATCGCCCATGTCGATCGACTGATATAAACCCCAGGGGCGATGCACCTTCAGGTGATCTTCGGTGAGCTGAGGCGCCATCGATTTCAATTTCGCGACCAGGCGCTTCAGTCCGTTGGCATCCTTCTGGCGCGACACCAGCACCGCGTCTTGCGTGGCCACCACCACGAGATCGTCGACGCCTTCCAGCGCGACCAGCGCCTTGTCGCTCGAAACGTTGCAATTGCGCGAGTCTTCAAAGACCGCGGCGCCCTGCGCGGCGTTGCCCTGGCCGTCCTTGTCCGACAGTTCCCATACCGCACGCCAGGAGCCGACATCGGACCAGCCGCACTTGACCGGCACCACGGCGGCGCGCGAAGTCTTCTCCATCACCGCATAGTCGATCGAGATCGCCTTTGCCGATCCGAAGGCAACCGGGTCCAGCTTGACGAAACCGAGATCGTGCCCGGCTTTGGCCACGGCATCGCTGACGGCCTGCACGCTTGCTGCGTCGACCGCGCGATATTCATCGAGCAGGACCGAGGCGCGGAACATGAAGTTGCCGCTGTTCCAGAGATAACCGGCCTTGATGTACTCAGCGGCCCTGACCGGGTCGGGCTTTTCGACGAATTTCGCGACACTGCGGACGTCGCCGGAAACCGGTTCGCCGGGGCTGATATAGCCGTATTCGGTGGCATCGCGCTCGGGTTGGACCCCGAAGGTGACGATGCGGCCGCGTGTTGGCCGCCGCCAAACCCTGGCGGCAGGCGGCAACGAAAGCACCGGTATCGCGAACGACATGATCGGCGGCCAGCGCCAGCACGATCGCATCCTTGTCGCGTGCTTCCGCAAACACCGCGCCGGCCGCGATCGCCGGGCCGGAATCCCGCCGCATCGGCTCCAGCAGCACGTCGGCCTCGAAGCCGATTTCGGCAAGCTGTTCCAGCACCATGAAGCGGTAGTTGACATTTGTGATGACGATCGGCCGCTCGAACAACGCCGCATTCGACACCCGCAGGATCGTATCCTGAAATGTCGAACGCGCCCCGAACAGCGGCAAAAATTGCTTGGGCCGGACCTCGCGAGAGGCCGGCCACAACCGCGTCCCGGCGCCCCCGCACATGATCAGTGGAATGATGCGATCGCTCATGGCGCCCCGCGCTCAGAGGTTGTGATAGTCACGATACCATTTAGCAAACCGCGCGATACCCTGTTCAATCGCCGTCGAGGGCCGGAATCCGATCGCGCGTGCCAGATCCTCGATATCCGCATAGGTGGCCGGCACGTCGCCCGGCTGCATCGGCAACATTTCCTTCTCCGCGGTGCGGCCGAACTCTTTTTCCAGCAGCGAAACCACCTGCATCAGGTCTTCCGGTTTGCTGTTGCCGATGTTGTAGATTTTCCACGGCGCGGCGCTGCTGGACGGATCCGGCTTGTTGCCGGACCAATTCGGATTGCCACTCGGCGGCCGGTCCATCAGGCGCACCACCGCTTCGCTGACATCCTCGACGAAGGTGAAATCGCGCCGCATGTTGCCGTGGTTGAACAGCTTGATCGGCGTCCCCGCCAGAATTGCCTTGGCAAAAAGAAACATCGCCATGTCCGGACGGCCCCAGGGGCCATAGACCGTGAAGAAGCGCAGGCCGGTAGCGGGAATTCGATACAGATGGCTATAGGCGTGCGCCATCAGCTCGTTGGCCTTTTTCGACGCCGCATAGAGGCTGAGGGGATGATCGACGTTATCCTGCGCCGAATACGGCAGCTTGGTGTTGGCGCCATAGACCGATGAGGAGGACGCAAACAGAAGATGTTTGCAACCGTTGTGCCGGCACCCTTCCAGCACGTTGACGAAACCCTCGAGGTTGGCATCGACATAGGCGTGCGGGTTTTCCAGCGAATAGCGAACGCCGGCCTGGGCTGCGAGATGAACGACAAGGGGAAAGCGCCGTTCGGCAAACAGCGACCTCATCATCGCGCGATCGGCCAGATCGAGCTTCACAAAACTGAATCGTGATTGACGCTTCAGAATTTCGAGCCGAGCTTGCTTTAGCTTGGGATCGTAGTACGCGTTGAGACTATCGAGACCGATGACTTCGCGTCCCTGCGACAACAGGCGCTGCGCAACATGGAAGCCGATAAAACCCGCAGCTCCGGTGACCAATATCGTATCGTCAGCCATCATCTCTCCGGGTTAGCGGTCAGAGCCGCCACAGTTCAATGCCGGCGGGCTGCGAGCCTCGGTCGAGCTTCATCTTGACGTCAAGAACAAGGCCGGTGCCGCCGTTCAGCAATCGTTGAATGAGCGGCCAGCCGCCCTCGAGATAGCTGGCGTGTGCGACAGCGAGAATGACGGCATCGGCGGGTTGCAGCGCCGCGAGATCGGTCATTTTCACGCCGTACTCGTGATTGGCGTCGGCAGGGTTCGCCAAGGGATCGTGCACCTGCACCGTAAGACCAAACGATTCCAGTTCGCGGATGATATCGATCACGCGAGAATTGCGGGTATCCGGCACATCTTCCTTG
Organism: uncultured Alphaproteobacteria bacterium; assembly: GCA_963840155.1. Classification (GTDB taxonomy): domain Bacteria; phylum Pseudomonadota; class Alphaproteobacteria; order Rhizobiales; family Xanthobacteraceae; genus Bradyrhizobium. Next base: position 2,643,889 of record CAWIXP010000002.1, on the reverse strand, counting down.
AAGGTCAGACCGAGTATGGTGACGATGCCTCCCCTGCCCTTGCTCCGAAGCAGCCCACGAATGCATTCCCGCGCCACCCGCTGACCCATGCCATCGTTGATCCGGCGACCGGCCAGGATGACTTCGGGATGATACCCGGCCCGTTCGGCACGATAGGTCAAGTAGTAAGGATCGACGCCGATGCAGTGACCGCCGACAAGGCCCGGCTGAAACGCCATGAAATTCCATTTCGTGCGCGCTGCTGCCAGCACATCGCCGGTATCGATATCGAGTGCCCGAAAGATCAGCGACAATTCGTTCATGAATGCGATGTTGAGATCGCGCTGGGTATTTTCGATAACCTTGGCGGCCTCGGCGACCCTGATGGAGGGCGCGCGATGGATCCCCGCCGTCACGACCGAGCCGTAAACGTCGGCCACGATGTCGAGGGTCTGCCAGATTCTGAGCGGAAACCACCTTCACAATAGATTCAAACCGATGTTGTTTATCGCCCGGATTGATGCGTTCGGGCGAATACCCGACGTTGAAATCCGAACCCGCCTTGAGACCTGAAAGTTGCTCAAGGATTGGCACGCATTCTTCTTCGACGGCCCCTGGATAGACCGTCGATTCATAGACAACAATGTCGCCGTTCTTGAGCGCCGCACCTACCATGCGCGACGCCTCCAGGATGGCACCGAGGTCGGGCCTTCGCGCGCTGTCGATCGGAGTTGGAACCGTGACGATGAAAAAGTCGCAAGCTGCAAATTCGGCCGCCTCGCTGGTAAAGCTCAACGAAGCAAGTTTCAGGTCGGCCGCCTCGACTTCCCGCGTGCGATCCTGGCCGGCGTTCAATTCACGAACGCGCTTGTGATCGATATCGAACCCGACCACCGGGCTGCCGGCGCGGGCAAAGGCTGCCGCCACCGGCAGTCCGACATACCCCAAACCGATAACCGCGATTCTTCGGCGGTGTGACATCGAATGACATTCCAGGCCATGAGGACGCCATTGACGCCGCTCCGGGCGACTGTTTAGCCGCCGCACCATGGGCATCGCAAGGGGTGGACGCCGGCGACGTCAAGGTATTGCCATGGCGGCCCTAACGCCATACCAAGGCGGGGATTTGCGCCCATCTCGAAACGCCAGCGAACACGGTCTGGAATGCGTCGCTTCCTAGTCTTGTCAGCCCGCATCCTGGTGTCGCTGGCGCTGCTCTATCTGGCGCTTCGCGGCATCAATTTTGAGGCGGTTCAGTCCCGTCTGAGCCAGATCAATCTCGGCTGGATTGCGCTGGCCGTGCTGGTCACGGGAGTTCAGATCTTTATCGGCGCGCTTCGCTGGTGTGAGATCTCCGCAACTGTGCCACGCACCGCTGACCGATTTGCAGGCCTTCCGATACAACATGATCGGAGCGTTCTTCAACCAGACCCTGCCTTCGTCGATCGGCGGCGATGCGATGCGGCTCTGGCTCGTCAACCGCACCGGCGCCGGATGGCGCGCGGCGACCTATTCGATCCTGACCGACCGAGCCATCGGACTGATCGCACTGGCGGTGATGATTGTCGCCAGCCTGCCCTGGAGCTATGGCATGATCGCCAACAGCAACGGTCGCCTCGCGCTCGTTGTGGTCGATTTCGCGGCGCTCGCAGGTGGACTGGGCTTTCTTCTGCTCGGCCGACTGCCGTGGAAGTGGTTGAGCCAGTGGTGGCCGACAAAGCATATCCACGCCTGCTCTGTGATCGCCAACAAGCTGATGTTCGACCGGCGCAGCGGGCCGAAGATCGCAGTCCTGTCGCTTTCGGTTCATGTGCTGGCCGTCGTGATCGCCTGGTGCGCGGTTCGCTCCATTTCGGCGCTTGCCGATTTCGAGCAGGTCTTCATGTTGATCCCGCCGATCATGCTGATCACCATGATGCCGATCTCGATCGCCGGCTGGGGCGTGCGCGAGGCGACGATGATGGTCGCGTTCGGCTACGCGGGGCTGGCGCAGACCGACGGGACTGTGGTGTCGATCCTGTTTGGGGCGGTATATTTCATCGTGGGCGCCGTCGGCGGCCTGGTTTGGATTTTTAGCGCGGAGAAGACGGCTGCGCCGATGGGGGTTGGTGAAGCAGGTTGATCGACGACTCAGCTGACGTACCATTCATCATGCCAGGCTTGCGCCATTAGAACGTTCCAGAGCCAATAGCCGTGATTGCGACGGCCGCGCATGTGTTCACCAAGCTTTTGCTCGACGCGCTCCACGTTGAATAATCCTTGCCGTTGCAATCTTTCGGCTGACAGAAGATCGCCAGCCCAGGATTTCAGTGGACCGCGAAGCCAATCGTCGAGGGGAATGCTGAAGCCGGCCTTCGGCCGATCGACTAGCGATGCCGGAACATGCTTGTAGAGTAGCTGCCTCACCAACCACTTGCCACGGCCTGCGCGAACCTTCATGCCCGGCGGAATCTTCGCGGCAAACTCGACCACATCCTTGTCCAGAAAAGGTACCCGGGTCTCGAGGCCCACCGCCATCGCGGCACGGTCCACTTTCTGCAGAATGTCATCTGACAAATAGCCCAGCGAGTCCGCCAGTGTCATGCGATCGAGCGGATCTAACGGGACCGTTACCTGGCCCATTTCGTGAGCCGACCAATTGCCGACCTCTTCTCCCTGCAGCACCGTTAGCGACGGGTCGCTGTCGACAGAGCAGAGCATTTCGAACATCTGGTCGAATGACGTCGAACCGATGACGCGCGCGAGCTTGGCAGCCTGGTCGCCGGCGCGGCGAAGCTGGAATTGCGAGGGCAGCAGCGGCTGTGCCAGTCGCGCGAGGCTGCCGACCGGCTCCGGCGAGACGGCGCTCAGTAATGCGCTCAATAGCCGCCTTAGCGGCGCGGGCAACGTGCCGAACCGGGCGTTCAACTGGCCACCCCACACATGCCGGTTGTAGCCGCCGAACAGCTCATCGCCCCCATCACCGGACAGGGCTACAGTAACGTGCTGGCGGGCGAGCGCGGCTACCAAATGGGTGGGGATTTGCGAGGAGTTGGCGAACGGCTCGTCGTATATCCGCGGCAGTTTCGGGATTACGTCGATCGCGGTCTTCGCGTCGACGTAAAGTTCGGTATGCGAGGTACCGAGGTGGGCTGCAACCTTGCGCGCCTCATCGGCCTCGTCGAACGCTCCTTCGGAGAAGCCGATCGTAAAGGTGCGCACCGGCTGGCTCGCCTGCGCCTGCATCAGCGCGACGATGGTTGACGAGTCAATCCCGCCTGACAAGAAGGCGCCGAGCGGCACGTCCGAAAGGCATTGTCGCTTGATGGCGACCGACAACAGCCGCTGTAGTTCTTCCACCGCTTCCGCATCATCGCCAAACCGCACGTCCTGGGCTGCAACGACTTGAGCTCTATGTGACCAGTAAGCGACGGGCTCTGGCATCGAGCCGGGCACGGCATCGGCGGCAAATGTCACAAATGATGCAGAAGGAATTTTTTTGATGCCTTGCCAGATTGTCGACGGCGCCGGAACATAGCTAAACCGCATGAACGCGGTCAGCGCGGACCTATCCAGCGACGGCGACCATTGCGTATGTGTCGCAAGGGCTTTCAACTCCGACGCAAACACCAGATCGCGGCCGCACCATCCGTAGAACAATGGCTTCTCACCGAAACGGTCGCGGCACAATGTCAGCGTTTGCTCCTTCTCGTCCCAAAGCACAAAGGCGAACATGCCGGCAAAGCGCTGCAGCGCGCCGGCCACTCCCCACTGCCTGATCGCATACAGCAGCGTTTCGGTGTCGGAATGCCCCCGCCAGTTCGGGCCGGCACCAGCTGCCTCCAACTCGCCGCGAATATCGAGGTGATTGTAGATTTCCCCGTTAAAGGTGACCGCGAACCGGCCGCACTCGGTTTTCATCGGCTGCGCGCCGGCTTCAGAGAGATCGAGGATGGACAGGCGGCGGTGACCGAACGCAACGCCGGCCGCGGCATTGGTCCAGATGCCGCTGGCATCGGGCCCCCGGTGCGCGAGGGCTTGCGTCATTCCCGCCGCATAGCCGGCAAGCGCGCTTTCGTCGCCGCCACCGGGCCGCAAGAGACCAGCGATCCCGCACATTACGTTATTGCTTTCCCCGGAGGCCGAGGTCCGCCGCCAACTCCGACCCTGTTTCCTCAGCACAGCAATCAACGCACTCACAGCTCATTTTTGTGATTCTAGCGTTGGTTAACAGCTAAATAGTTTGTCGTTGAAAAAAATTCGTTGCTCTCTTCGTACAGCGCAATTCTTTCTGAACCGAACGGTGTTACCCGGTAAATATCAAATCTATTTTCCGTGAAGAAATACCAGAAATCCTGAAAATAAGTTCTTGTGTCAATGTTGCATCCACCGAATTCAAACTGAAAGACACGCGTCGCGTTCACCGCTTTACCAAACCCTTTTAGGACAGAAAGTTCGTGTCCCTCAACGTCAATCTTTACCATATCAAGTTGCCGACTTTGGAGTTGCTGTATCCAATAATCTTCAAAACGAATTGTTCTTATGATTTCCTTCGTATCAAACGCTATATTGAAGTGGTCTAGCCTGCGTTTGGTAAGACTGCCTAGGCCAGAGCCAAGTTCGTTTGAGAACAAATTGGCTTGGCTCGTTTCGTCAGATAGCGCAAGGGGAACAAGTTTGATAAGATTGTCGTTTTTGAAGCGAAAGCCTAACGTTGTTATATTTCTGGCCGAGGGTTCAAAGGTATGTATTTCTAAATTGGGATTCTTTCTTCTGAGTTCGGCTGTGTAATTTCCAACGTTCCCGCCGATGTCAATTGCAAGTTTAGGCTGAACCTTAAGAAAACTCAGAAGGAGATCTATCTCCTGCTCTAAAGTCGCCGAGCCATATCCCTTGCCTTGTGCGTAAGCAGCTGTTCGCTCGATAAGATTTAACGCTTTGAAGAAGCGCTTCGGCGCTGTGAATGCCATTTGCTTTCGCTTGCCGCAGGTCGTGTAGTTCATAGCCTGTCACGGCCCGTTCGCGTCCACCGACTCACGATTCGCCGAACAGATACGATCGCAATGCGTCTAAAATACTTTAGCAGACTCCAGAATAGGAAAACGGTATATTCGCCCGCTGTTATCAATCCCTCTTTTAGCAGAAAATCACGGGCGCGCATCTCGCCCAACTGCATTGCGTGAAGTCGACTACTCAAGCCACGCGCTCCAAAAGCTTGCTTGTCTGCCCTCGCGAGGGCTTGATGCAACAGGGCTGACGAGATGCCGGAGAGTACGTTCGCAGCAACGAACAAATAGTCTTCACCTGCAAAGGTCTGAGGAAATTTGTACCTTATTGCGTCTTTTCTGATGACAACGGTAGAGATCGGCGCACAATTCGATAGCAATATCGATCGCCGTCGAATTGACGAGCGCTTGACCGGTTCACTTAGATCGGACCAAGCAGTTCCATTGAAGACTTTCTCGTGACAACTCAATAGCGGCGCTCCAGGTCCGACCATAATGGACATTTGACGCTCAAGTTTTTCTGGGTGCCACTCATCATCCGCATCTAAGAAGGCAACGAAAGGCTCCCTGCTCGCCGCAATGCCAGCGTTTCGCGCTTCGCCAGGTCCCAAATTTTTCTCGAAGGCTATTAGCTGAATGTTTTCCAAGCTTGATGCCTTGGAGATTCCTTCTGCATTGCCGTCTGAACTGGCGTCGTCCACCACGATGATCTGTGATGGCTGGAGCGTCTGATTTTCAACGGAACTCAACGCCCGCCGTAACGCGTCTCCATCACGATAAGTAGGAATGATAACGCTTACCGGCGCTTTTCTCATGGCCAGCTTATCCCCGGGAGTACAATCACTGCGGTATCCAGCCGAAAGGATATAGGTCTCGGGTGTCACGAGTAAGAAGGCCTTTTTGGGTGAACCACGAGCGAGGTGCAACAACGATCTTGTCCCGCGACCGATTGAGCCAGGCGCCCCACCAACTGAAGGAGCTGTTAGCAATCAAATGGTGACGACAGCGCGCAATCAGCGCCATATCCTCCCAAGGCCGGGCGGGATCGCCGGCGATGTAGGTGACGCGGTTGGGCGGAACGAAATTCAGAACTTGGGCAGCCGCGTCAAGGTCATCGGAGAAAGCAAACAGGTCTGGCGATCGGCCAATACGATCTTCTATTTCTGCCAATGCCCTTCGATAATAGCCATTGTCTAGGATGCCATGAACTGCAGCAGTAGCAGCCTGAAGATAGTCGCCGCGCCGAACATGAACCGAAACCGGCAGCATGCTCTCTGCAATCCTGTCCGCGGCTACCCGTGCTGCCGCCCCGAATGGCTCGCGCGGCTCGAAATATCTGCGTATTTGGTCCGCAATCGAACTGAAATATCGTTCGCTCTGGAAGGTACCAAATAGCTCCGTCTGCGGTCCCAAGGATTCAAAACCATGGTCGAAATGGAAATGAGGCTCGCGGTAGCTATCAGGAGACGAACGAAGCCTTGCCAACCCAACTCGGGCCATCAAGCGATCTACACGTGCGCGCCGTCGCGCGCGAAAGAAATAGCCCGCGCTGGCCCCGGCTGCCGTGCCACCGCCATCCATCATGGCCTCAGGTACCCGCAGCCGGTTCAACAAAAAGGAACGTTGCGGATAGGCGCGAAAGCCGCTGAGGTCGAACGCCAATTCGACTCCATGACGTTCGGCAAGCGCCTTCCCAGCGGCATACTGGAACATCTGGTTACCCAACCCGCCGAACAATGAGACCGTAATCACGCGCGACGACTTTTAGAGGGACCGGCGAAATTCAAAGAAGCCACATCCGTAATCGAATTGCGGAACTTCTGTAGGACAAATGTCCTCCTTTAGAAACCCATCGTCGGATACATAGGAAAAGCGGGTTAGCTTCAATTGAGACAACCATGACAAGATTGTTGTCGGCGCGAAAACTCGATGCGCGTTGAAGCAAACCCGTTCTCGCCCGATTGGTGTCGATAGATAAAGCGTTCCGCCTTCATCGAGTACGCGTTGCAGCTCCTCAGCGGCTCGTCTGGCACCGTCGACATCGATGCGATCGCCGTAGCGACCCAAGCCGATGTGCTCAATCACATGCAGGCATGACAGGCTCGATACCGACCGATCAGCAAACGGCAAACTATTGATATCAGCAGCGACACAGACGAGGCCGCTTTGCTGCACAACTAGCGGCCGGTAGTCGACGAAGATTACTGGCACATGTGCCGAGAGCACCCCTACCGTCAGCACGCTCGATCCGATGTCGACGTGCTGGTGCGGCTTGGCCGCCGCCAGCCGCCGAGCAAGCCAATTTCCTTGATAGAAGTAATGTGGGTCGTACGGTGTTGTCGGTAACCGATCCGCAAGGCACGGGTAACTGTCGGCAAAAGCTGTCGACCACGATCCCGCTTGCCTGCGAAATCCGAGCCAATCGGTCAGATAGCGCGGCAAGAACCGCAACGAGGCCAAGCGACGCCAATCCACGACCGCGCCGACCCACCTTTTGGCAAACTCAATCATCGCCGATCGATCGGTGCGGCCGGCCAGTAGCTGTCGCAAGGCAAAGTCGTTACGAGTTGTCCGAGAAGGTCCGGCCTGCGCCACGCCAGCGGCGCAAGCCGCGCGCGCGCGCTCATCGCGACCCGATTGATCCCTCGATAAAGCGCCTTTAGCACCGAAGCCGACTTATATGCACCGACTTCTCGCGCCCTCACGCGCCGGCGCTCATCTTCATAAGCCGCGGAGCCGGAAATGGACTTCTGCCCCGCATGCCGCCGAAAGGCACTAAACGCGAGTGGCACGTAGCCGGTGCGACCGGCAATCGCCATCCGCAGGAACAAATCATAGTCCGCGGCGTATCGCAACGAACGATCAATACCGCCGATCTTCAGATACAATTCGCGACGCCAGAAGCAGGCATCCTGCAACGGCGTCCAACCGCCGTATAAAGTCGCCACGCGAAGATCGGGAACCCATCCGTGGCTGTAGGACAATACCCTATTGTCTTCATCGATATAGAAATCGTCGCCGAAGATCATGTCGAGATCGTTGGTCAGTCGTTTCCGCGCGGCATCGAGCGCACCGGAAAGATACATGTCGCCCGCATTGATCCAGCACAGCACGTCGCCAGTGGCGCGCGAGAAACCCTTGGCCAAGGCATCCGCGTAACCGGCATCAGGTTCGCTAACCCAGCCAGTCAGGCTGCCCTCGTATCGGCGGATAATATCGACGCTGCCGTCGGTCGAACCGCCATCGATGACGAAATATTCGTCGCCTGGCCGGAGGTTGGAGATCACCGATGCGATCGTATCCTCCAGATAGGGCGCCATGTTGAAGGATGGGGTTACGACGGAGATGCGCATGGGAAGATCGTCGACGCCTCGAGATCAGGACCAGCAGCGACGGACGGCGGAAAACTCGTCTAAAAACTTTAGTGCGCCTGCGACATAATCTGTGGGCAAAAAGCGCTTTGCGCGGACATGTCCGGCGGCAACCAGGCGCGCACGAAGCTCTCCATCATCATGAAGCTTCGCAATCGCCGCGGCAATATCTACGGGATCACCTGGCTCACAAAACAGCGCCGCGTCTCCCAGCTGTTCCTCCGCTCCGGGGACACGGGTCACGACGACGGGACAGCCGAGAGCAAGCGCCTCCAGCGGCGGCAGGTTTTCCGGCCCGCACCATGAGACGTAGGTCAACGCAAGCGCGCGCCTGTAGAGTTCAACCAGAATGTGTCGCTCTACGAAACCGAGAAACTTCACCTGTTCGGCAATTCCTTCACGGGCGGCGACCTCGGCTATCAATTGACGGTTACCCTTGTCTGACCCGACCAGAGCGATCGAAATCGTCGTTCCCATTTTCTTCAAATGCGCAATCGCCAGCAGGAGATTGACGTGGTTCTTGTGCGGCCAGAACTGCGCCGGGTAGAGCACGAATGGTCGTTTCACGCCGAGCTTTTCGATCGCATCCGCCGGAACCTTTTCGGTTTCACGGAACACATAGGAGGGCGTTGGATGCGGAAGTGTCAGAATGTTATGCGGCGGGATTTGAAAGAACTGCGTTAGTTGCTCGCGGCCGACCTGCGTGCCGGTCACGATCTTTGTGGCCCGCTGCAGGAACCAGCGATGCACGGAATCGCGGCCATCCCAAACTCCTTTCGCGCTCATCTCCGGAAACCATGGCGTAGCGCGATGCTGAAGATCCCAGACAACCGTCATGAACGGAATGTCCGTTCGATCGGGTTGCGCGCCAAGGAACCAGACGAACTCGATCCCCAATTCGGCCGCCACACGATCAATATCGCTGGGACGCCGCCAGTGCGCGCGCACGGTTTCAATCTCGCGAAAGGCCATTGCAGTGAGCCGCCCCGTGCGGCGAGGTACCGTGGCAATGCCTAACGCGCTGCCCGACAGCTCGCGCCCGAGCGCGGCGGCAGATCGCGCCGGACAGAGCACGGTAAACGTATGGGCAGACGAGGCCGCTGCTTCCCGCAGGGCCTCGAGGATCTCGCGCTCGAACGTATATCCGCCTCCGGACTGCGGATCGAACCCGGCGACAACAGCTGCAACGTGCATCGCAGTTAGCGGCGCGCCGTGGCGATGGCCTCGCAGATGCGGGCAATCGTCGACCGATCGAGCTGGTTGGCCGAAGGCAGATAGAATCCGTCCCGCCACAGCCCTTCTGCGAGCGGGCAGGCGATATCGCGATGTCCCATCTGAGCGCGCAAGAACGGTTGCATGTTCATCGGACAGAAGAAGGTTCTGGTCTCAATACCCTGCTCCAATAGAATTTCGGCAAGTTCGTCGCGGGTGCGGCCGAACTCCGGCTTGATTACGATCGCGTACATCCAATACACATTGAATGCACCCGGAAGCTCAGCGGGTGTCTGAATGCCCGGGATGTTTGCCATCAATTCGTTATAAGTCGCCGCCACCCTTCTCTTCTCGGCAATGAACCGATCGATTTTCGCAAGCTGCGCCAGACCAAGTGCCGCCTGCATACCGGTCATCCGAAAATTGAAGGCTGGTACCTCGTGATAGAACCTGGGTTTCCCAAATCCAAGGTTGCGCAAGAGCCGCAGCCTTTCGGCAAGCTCTGCATCGTTGGTAACGACCATTCCGCCTTCGCCGGTCGTAATGATCTTGTTGGCATAAAAACTGAAACAGGCCATGTCGCCGAAGCTGCCGGTCATTTGACCCTGCCAGGTGGCACCATGCGACTCCGCACAATCTTCGATCACGACCAGACGATGCTTGCGGGCGATCGCCATGATCTTGTCCATCTCGCAGGGGTGACCAAACAGATGGACGGGAATGATCGCCTTGGTGCGCGGGGTAACGAGTCCTTCGATCAGGTCAGGATCGAGATTCCAGGTGATGGATTCGGAATCGACCGGGACCGAAACGGCGCCGTTGTGGTAGGCAGCGAGCGCGGTTGCGATATTGGTCGAAGCGCTCATTAGGACCTCGTCCCCCTGACCAATACCGGCGGCCGCGACGGCAAGCTGTAGCGCGGTCGTGCCACTGGTTACGGCCACTCCGTGTTTGCAGCCGACATAGGCTGCAAAACTGGCTTCAAATTCCGGAAGCGCTTTCCCGAACGAGCCCGATATTTCGCCGCGGCGAAGTGCTTTCAGAACCGACTGGATCTCCTCTTCGCCGATGTCCGGCTGATGAACCGCGATTTTACTTGGTGCTGACATTGACCTTATCAAGTTTGTCGCCGAAGAACGGCCCCTGCTTCACGCTTATGCATTGCATATCCTCGATCACACGGACCGCGTGAGCCCCGTGAACGATATTGATCGCATCGCCCGCCTTAAGGACGACCTCCTGGAACTTGACGCCGTCAGGCGCATAAAACTCCACCGCGATGACGCCTCGCTGCACCACGAACATCTGCTGCAGATCGGATATCTCGCGCTTGATCGGGTGGTGGTAGTGGGCAGGCTCGACGAATCCGGCCTCGTGCGCCAACAACCCGAACTGCAGTGACGAGTTCGCATCGGAAAAAAAACGGCTCTTCTCGACAGTGGTGCCGGCCCAGATCACTTCGGCAAAGAGCGTACCATCTCGTTGTATCCGCTCGTAAGCCATGCTCTAACTTTGCTGCCCATCTAGCATTCGTTCGAAGGCCTTTCCACGAAATTTGACCGGCAGTGACGCTGCCATCATATCGGGGTCGATGGCATCGAATTCGGCAATCCTTCGGTATCCCGGCGCCAGCCACTTTTCCAGACCGTCATCGCCGAATATTCTAAACGGTAGCCGTGCCTTGAATATTGCGTCGGAGACGATCTGAAGGGAAAAAGCGTCCTGCTTCGTTTCAGCGAACGGGTTGCGATCAATGATAATGAGCGACGGCTTGAGCGCCGCTGCCCTTGCCAAGACGGCGTACGGGTCATCGAGATATTGCAATACGCTGGAAAAGATCACCACATCCGGACTACTTTCGACGATTGCTTCGTCGATGCTGCAGTAGAAGTGCAATGTCTCGTTTGCAAAGCGTTCGCTTCCGACCTTCGCAATATGGGCTTGCTCCACAATATTCCAGCGGAGACCCGAAACATAAGCGAGAAAGGGCTGACATTGACGGTAGGTTGAACCCAGCGAGCCGCCAAAATCGAGCACGTTTAGGCGACCGCCGGCTCGGCTCGAGGTAAGAAGCAGAAACGCAAGCAGCGGGAACGGAGTGATAGGTTCCCGAAAGATAACGCTATCGCGATCATAGACTGGAGGGGTGCTACAGACCGCCATCTCAGTAGCGGAGATTGTCTTTTCCAAAATGCTCTCGTGATCGTACCCCGATGATCGCAACTTGGCGGCTTCCCAGCTTTCATGGATACCCGAAAGCCCGGTATAGCCGGCGCGAAGCCGCAGAAGGATTTGTCTTACTGCTGGAGGAACCCAAGGCTTGATCCAAGCTCCAGGGCTCATGCGAAGGACACCCGCATCGCCTTCGGATCGCGCACATCAGCCAAGCGACGGTTGCCTCCGGTAACTACGTCAACGAGAGGCAAATGTCCTATAAGCTCAATCGCGGAAACAGTATCAAGATATGACAGCGATGCGTCTTTATTGCGACTTTCACGAAATTTCGCTGGACGAAACGCGTCCTGAGATTTTCGGGACGGAAGTTGGCCAATCACATCCGTCCGAACAAAAAACGCATTGTTGCCCGCGCTGTTGCAGCCGATCAACGCATATCCCTTTGCTTGGCCGAGATGAGCCAAGGCGGCGAGAGAACAACCCCAGTAAAGATTCGAATAGTGCGCGCGATTGCGTTCGAATCCCGGTTCGTAGGGCACGGCGACGGGCGCTTCTGGACCAAACAGCGCGTTGTATTCGGCAACAACGATACGGGGCGAAACACAATCGATGGCCTGCCACACCCAATAATCGTTACCATCGATATCAATCGACAATAGTCCAATGTCTCCGGAAATACCCTGCCCTGCTACGAACTTATTGATGTTATCGCGCGTCAGGAATGCGTGTTCTGCTTTGAGGTTGAAGCGCCAATAAATCGAATCTTGCTTGATGAAGGCAACATTCTCGGCCGAGCCGTCCATCACGAGGCCCGCCCAGTTCCGATTGGTGAGAAGGAAGCGGGTATTCGCCTCGCGGTAATCCTGGACGCCGAATTCAACGAAGATGTCGCGTTCTATCACGACGTTTTTGACGAGATGCTCGATGATACCGTCCTCGCCCCACTGAGATGTGACCTTGAACTCGGATGCCTCAAGATCACCGGGCCGAACCGTGGCTGTCTGTCGCGATTCGATTCGGCCGAGTGCTTGCTGAATATGGCCCATGCGCTCCAAGATCATCTCGGGCGCGCTGAGCAGAGATTCCAGCTTTTTTCCGAGGCGACCCATCATTTTATGGTCCCCGGTTCAGGTAAGAGCGGACCGGCCGGGACATGTTGCCAAGCCGGTGCCAGACCCGCGAGGCGAGGCCGCTTGGCGCGGACATCTGGCACAATGCCCGCTTCCAGGACTCCCGACCCGGTTCGCTCGCGGTAACCTCGACCACATCAACGGAAATCGGACGCTCTGCGGTGAGGGGGTTCCGGTAGGCTCCAGATGTTCCGCCGTGGGTTCCGGTGCCGTCGAATCCGATATTGCTCGCGACTGCGCGGCCGGGATAGAGCACCAGCTTCTTTCGTAGAAAAGCATGAGCATACCAGCGAACCGCCCAGGACTGGTTCTCGCCCCTGACTTGGTCGCGCAGCATTTGCGTATAGGGATACGTGCCGTCGAAGTCGAACTCCTCGGTGAGACCGCGAGCAGAGATCTCTTCCAGCAGCGCCGCCCCATCCGAATTGAAGGATTTCCAGCTCCGCTCCCAGACGCCCCATCCCCAGCAATCGGGCACATTCAAGAAAAAGGTCTCCGGCAACTCCATGTCCGAAGTGAAAGTGTGGCAGCCGACGCTGAGAACCCGGTCATCATCGGCGTATCTCGCCAGTGCATCGTTGCAATACTGCAGGAAAAAAGGCGTTGGCAGCACATCATCCTCCAGCACGATTGCTCGACCATGACGGCTGCAAATCTCGCTCACGCCCGACACGATCGACTGCGACAGGCCACGGTTGGCTTGCCTTTCGACGATCTCGATGTTTGCGAAGCCCGATGCTTGCCGTGCTACCAGCCGGGTGGCCGCAACGGCCGATCGATCCGCCGCGCTTTTTTCACCGTCGCAGTAGATGAATAGACTTGATTGCGCCGCTCCGGAATTCCTGGCGAGCGCGTCGAGGACCCGTCTCAGATGGTTAGCCCGGCAATAGGCAAAGACGATGATTGGGGCGAAGTTCATATATCTATTTCGGAGAGCGGTGTCTCACGCGCGCTTGGCTTGCCTGCGCGTCTTCGTAAATCAGGGTGTTCACCGTCTTTGCGATCAATCGATAACCGACCGACGAAGCGAAGTTGTGCTCGACACTATTATCGGGCGTGCTCATATCAAAGTCTCGTGCCTCCACCAACAGATAGCGCGCACGAAACCTTTGCCAATCGTTTGATTGCAAGACGCTGAGGTCCAGGCCCTCGACATCGATCGACATGAAGTCGATGGTCTGGTTTGCGGGCAGATGCCCCTTCAAAAGCTGGTCCAGCCGCTCAACCGGAACGCTTTTCTTTTGAAGGAGACAATAACCCGGCAGCAGCGCGCGTTCGCTCGCCAGGATCGGATCAAATGTGTTCAGCGCCGGTTCGTTGAAGAGATGATACGTCAACACACCCGGAGTACCCGATATCCCGACGCAGACATTCATGTCGGCTGGACGCGCAAGACGGAATGCGGCAATAGCATCCGGATTGGGATCAATGTTGATTCCACGCCATCCCCTGCGATGGAAGTAACAGGTGTTGGAAAAGCGAAAGGGATGATGCGCGCCGACATCGACGTAAAAGCCCGATCGCTGATGCTCGAACAACCGGCGCAGCACCATGTCCTCGCCATCCTGCGAATAGGCCAGATTGACATAAGGATCGATCCGTTCCGTAAAACGCCGCACGGCTTCCGCAACACCGTTCGAGACCGTCCTGCGGACCAAATGACGGAAGCTCGCCTCCATGCCGATACTTGCTTCAGACCCGGTCCACAATCGTGCGCTCCATGCGCGCGAAGAACAGCAACCCGGTAACCAGAAGCACGATCGTAATCGACAGCGACTTTATCTCGGCGGAAGCTTGCACGGCCGGCGCACCTTGCAGCAAAGCCCAGCGAAAGCCCTCAAGTGGGCCCACCAGCGGATTATATTCGTAAAGCCACGACCATTTCTCGGGAACGAGAGCTGAAGTCGTGTAGGCGACCGGGCTCACGAACATGCCGAGCTGAAGGATGAGAGGAAGCGCGTGGCGCAGATCGCGAAATACGCCGTCGAAAGCCGACAGCCAGAGACTAAGCGCAAAGACCGTCAGCGCAGTCTGAATGATGAAGGCAGGAGCGAGCAGCATTGAAGGCTGAATCGGCGTCTGAAACCAGATAAGGACGGCTACGAGCAGAACCAGCGACACCAGGATGTCAAACAGCGCGGACAAGACGGCCGCAATCGGCAGAATGATGCGCGGGAAGTACACCTTCGTGATCAGACTTGCATTTGAGGTCAAGCTGGTTGCGCCCTCGGACACCCCGCGGGTAAACAACTGCCAGAGGATCATGCCCGCGAAGGCAGAGGGAATGTAGGGCTGACTCCCGGTAGGCTGCACCGGTACTAATTTGAAGAACATAACGAAGATAAGGGTGAACGCGACGGGAATGATGACCGCCCAGAGCAGACCCAGAACGGATTGCTTGTAGCGCGACTTGATATGGCGCCAGGCCAACAGCGCCGCGAGATGCCGGTATTGCCAGAGTTCTCCGAACATGAAGGCGTGGAGCGCGCTCGGCGATATGTCGTAGACGGGCTTTTGACGCGAGGTTAGGGAATTCGACAAGTTTCTTTGTCCGATGACGAGTTCAGGGAAGACATCTAACCGTTCGGATAGGCCTGGTACATGTGCTGGCACCAGCGGGTCACATTTCTCGGCGCAAACTTTGCCCCGATCGAGCGAACCCGGCGCCAGAACGGCGTATTCGCAAGCCAGGGGCGAAAGTTCGCGACGTAGTGCAGATCGGTGATCGCTTGCTTGAACTCCGCGGCCTCCGCTGCGCCGAGGATGCCGGACTGTTCCGCCTTGCACACCAGGCTGTGTGCTTCGGAGTAGTAGTTGTAGGTGGCGTAGACGACGGCCATTCGGCGTATGTCGCCTGCATTGCCGGCTGCGAGCACCAGTGACTTCTTGCGAAAGTAGATTGCATCGAATTCCCAGATCCTTGCCGCGATGGTCGGGCTGTTCGGATCGACCGAGAAAATCTCGGCTTCATAGGCGCCGTACTCGCCGTGCAGAGGCCGGCGCACGCGCGCCACGCGAACGTCGAACAACTCAAATCCATTGTCGCTGACGAACTGCTCGATTGCCGGAAAGCGAGCTTCATGCGGATAGAATCCGTGCATGCCGATCTCTAATTCGACCCCCAGCAATCCTTCGAGTCGCTGCGGTCCCAAGCCGCGCAAAGCCTCCAGTTCGGCACCCTGGATGTCGAGTTTGATCAGATCAACCCTCGCCTCGTCTCCCTCCTCCATTACCGAGGACAGACGTCGCGTCTCGATCAGTTGCTCGGTGATGGGAAAGAGATAGGAAGGATCTACATAGTCGGCGCAATCGACCGCCGCTTCCGGATCGTGCGGAAGCAGCGAAGTACCCGTCGGTGCATTCGATACATAAAGCGTCCGCATGCCGTCGCTACCGGCGACCCCCGCGCAAACGACGTGCCGGGTCGCGCTGAGACCGGCCTGCCGGTTTTGAGCCTCGAGCGTCGTACATGCGTCCGCGCGTGGCTCGACTTGATATATCTGGGCAATGCCGTTGAGCAGTTCCCAGTGTGGCAGCAGCCCGTTCGCGGCGCCCACGTCGATGACCACAAACCGTTCGCCACGGAGAATATCCCGCAATAACCCGGCGACCGTAAGTGCGTCGGTACGACGCGGGGCTATCTTGCGCCGGACCGCATCAACGGTCCGGTAGAGAAGGTCAATGCGAGACATTCCGAACTCAATTGCCCTTAAGCAGGCTGCGAGCGATCGCGCGCGAGCGTTGCTTGAACGCAGCCAATTTCTGCATTTCTGGCTCGATCGAGAAGATCACCTGCAACACGAAGCGCTCGCCCGACTTGACCAAGGCTCCACGGTGGATGCCGTAGTCGCCGTCGAAGATCACGCAGTTGCCGACATCGCGCGTGATCTTGACCTCATTCCCGAGAAGTTCGACAGCGAGGGGATCATCATCGGTTATGTCTTCTCCGAAATGACTGCACCCCTGCAGCGCGGTAGGCAACATGAGGAACTCGCGGCGGTAGTCGGCCTCCTGAAACCGGCGGCGATAGAATCCCTTCGCTGTTTCCGGCCTCTCGTCCTTAAAGCTATAATCCATCGACTTGATCATGAAATGCACGAATCGCGATCGGGGCTTGTTGTGGCTTCCCGTCACATAGCCGGTAGGCCCGTTTTCCTCGGTCACTTCCGACAGTGCAATGATGGCCTTTGGATTACGGCAACCATGGTCGTAGTGAAAATAGGACGTCTTTGGGTTGGAAAGACCGACGTCTGCATAAAGGTCTCTCCACCACACCTGGGATTGGTTTGAATACTCGAGCGAAAAGCCCGTGAATTCAACGTTGCTGCCGAAATAGGCCGACAATCCATCCAGTGCCCCCGAATCCCGGAAGAATTTATTGAGCCGGACTCCTATTGTTGAGTAACGGGAGATGCTTTCGGCATATCGCGACGTGGTGCTCTTGGAAGCGGCTGCACGAAGCCTTGCGACAATCGGCGCGCACGATTGCCATAGTTTCTGCCTTTCCGCTTCCGGCAGCCTGCAGACATGCGCACCATCGCGATTTAAGTCTGCGGCGACGGCTTGCGCCGCTGGCGCCAAGTTTCGATTGAAGGAATGCCGATCGTTGCGGATCTGCGCCTCGTCCCAAAGCTCTTTTCTGGCATCCTCGAATGACCTCCGAAGATACATCCTGACGCGCTCGTTGGACGTGGTGCGGTCGAGATAGGCCTCAAGTTCAGCAATCGCGCGCATCGGTCCGCTCTCGAACGCGGTTCGTAGACCCACCGCATCGTGCTGCATACGGTGGACCGCCTCAAGAGCCTGATCGATATTCCTGATCATGGTATCAACCACGGAGTCGTCGTCGCGCGCTGGCACGCCGAGATCGCGGAATGCAGGATGATTTCGATAGTCTACGGCCGGGTAGAATTGTACGGGCCCGTTCACGGCATTGCCTCCTCTCATGGCTCCGCAAGCGCCGCCTTTCGGTCGGCGTCCTGGCAACTCAATTGATAGTCGACCGCAAGCAGGCCGCCCCGGCCGAACATGCCATCGTCGGCGGCTTCAATGATGAGATGTGGCAGGCCGACGTTCGCGTCGAGAATATCCTCGAAGATAGCGAAATCATTACTGCCGAGCCCCAGCGCGACTGCAAATTCGCCCGCGCGAAGCGGCAGTTTCGGTATTAAAATTCGGAACTCTCCTGCATCGCCGGGGTGGCACGCCTTGTCTCGCACAACGTCCTTGATGCTCGTGATGAGTTCTCCAGTCCCGGCAACCGATGATCGAAAAAACGAATTCGAGGGTTTCCAGCGGCTCAAGAACTTCGTAGGCGACGCGAAGTTCGACGGCATCCCCAGTCTTATAGGACCAGTTCGCCGTCTCCGGCTGCTCCGGTCTGGCAAGAATAACGGCCGAGATCCTGGCGTGCCCCCTCGTCCTGTTCAGCCGATCACGCAGCGAAGAGTTGCGAAGATTGAGCGCAGCACGTTGCCCATTGGCGTGCTGCGACAGCACATCTGCGACGGCGCCGTCCGAAACCACCGAACCCCGATCCAGCAACAATGCGCGCGTGCAGAGGCTTCTGATTGCCTGCATATTGTGGCTCACAAATATGATTGTTCTCCCTTCCTGATGGATGCTGTCGTCCATCTTGGCGAGACACTTCTTCTGAAAGCCGACGTCTCCAACCGCAAGCACCTCGTCGACGATCAGAATGTCCGGATCCAGGTGCGCGGCGACCGCGAACGCAAGCCTGACATACATGCCCGACGAGTAGCGTTTCACAGGCGTATCGATAAACTTGTCGATGCCGGCGAAATCGACGATCTCGTCGAACTTGCGATCGATCTCGGACTTGCGCATGCCGAGGATGGTACCGCTCAAAAAGATATTCTCGCGCCCGGTGAGTTCCGGGTGAAAACCCGTTCCCACTTCGAGAATCGTGCCCATTCGTCCTCGTATTCGCGCACGCCCCTCCGTTGGGGCAGTGACGCGCGAGAGGATCTTGAGCAACGTACTTTTTCCGGCGCCATTCGACCCGATAATGCCGACTGCTTCGCCCTCTCGAATCTCGAATGAAACATTGCGCAGCGCCCAGAATGTCTCGCTTGCCGCCGCGCCCCGCAAGAACTTCAGCAGACCGCCCTCACCAAGCGTGTATTGCTTGGAAACTGAACGAACATCGATTGCGATCGACGACATCCCGAATCTGGCTCTATGATAGGGGGATCATGGCGTTCAACTTCGCCGGCGCAACGCCCCGTCGTTTCTCGACAAATCTGGAAATTCGCCGGAGCTGTCGCGTCAAGGCATCCGTCTCTTCTATCAGACTGCCGTCGACCAATGCAGATTGATCGTCGTAGAATGCGAGCAGGTTCCGATCGATCAGCGAATAGATGCGGCTCGCGTCTTTGAGACGCGGCGGACGCCGCCATAATCCCAGCTGCTCTCTGCTCGAAAAGGTTACAGCCAGCAGAATCCGGTTGAAGGCGCGGCGAACAAAATGACTGATCGCACCTTGCCGCGTGGCGGTCCTGGCCCCGTTGGTCATATCGATCCGCGTGCGGTTCAACCTCAAGACAGCCCAACGGAAGAATGCCCGTGATCGCTCCAGCGACCAGCCCGCTTCGATCGCCTCGTCGACAAATTTCGCATACTCCTCGCGCGTTTTGGCGTCATAGGTCAATTGCCGCGGGAATAGCAGAACGTCACCAGCATAGGTCACAACCGGCACGCCGAGCATACCAGCTTCCATGCCGGTAGAACTCCAGGCGACAAGCGCCGCATCGACCTCCATGAGGAGATCATAAACCGCGATATCGTCAGTGGGTAAATTGATCGACACGTTCTCCGGGCGTTCCGAAAATATGGACTCCAGAATATAGGAATGCTCGGACCTTCCGCCTTTTCCATTGACGGCAAACTCGCGGGGATGAACGCGAACAATCAAATGGATATCAGGCCGCAACCGGACAAATTCGAACAGCCATTTCACCCACTCGCCCTGAGATGAAAAGATCCCGTTTTTCGTCGTCCAACCGGAACCAGCCGACTCGGCCGCTAACAGCTCGTCGTAGCTGCTAAGCAACGCCGCAATGACCTTTCTCCCCGGCGGGCACCCAAGCCGCTCCAGAACGCGCACATTCTCACGACGAATCGAATTCGAATAGCCGAACCCGCCACCGCCCATGAGAGCAAGGAGATGATCTGCGGAACTGGCGATATCCTCGTCGATACACGGAACGTTTTCAAAGCGTTGCCAATCGTCAAGCAACTTTCTGAACATTTTCTCCGGGTCCGATCTTGCTGCGATCAAATGGGTCGCCAGTTCGGAGACGTTCATGCTTGCATTCAAGAACCAGACCGGGACGTTTCCTGCCTCCAATGTGCGCTGAAACGCCCGATTGTAGGCATAGGCAGTATGATAGCTAATTCCGATGTCCGGCTTGAGCTCAGCCAGTATGGCCTTGCTGGCTCTAGCTGAAATCAGCGTATTTCTGAAATTGGCTCGATAAAAACTCTGCGCTTCAAGCGAAAGATTTCTTGAAATCGACTTCGTCTGGATAATCGTCTCGTAGAGCGCCAACCGGCCGATCGGCAGATTGTCTTCGGAATAGTTATAGAGTTCTTCGACAAGCCTCTCTCGGCTCAGCCGGTCCGCGTCATCGATATCCTGTGGCTGCAAAAACGACCGCAGAGATCTACCTGCGAAGTCGAGCTGGCTGCGGACCATTTGCGACTGTCGAACACACTTGTCGCAGATGGCCTTCTTGGCTGCCGGGTCATCCGAAAAACCAACTCCGTGCGAGGCCATCGACATACAAAACGACGAATACTCTCGGTCGCAGTACACGTAAATGATCTCATCACCACGCTGCTGTAACGCATCAAGAACCTGCGCCTGCGGCAGTGTCCAAAGCCACACTGCATCGTTCGGCGAAAAGCAGACGATTCTCAAGCCGTAGCTCCTTTCGTGGAGTGTGCTGCCCACCATTGCGGTTCATCCTTGAAGAGGTACTGCGGCTCGGCAGGCGGTCCTTTCGCCGTCAGCCAAGGATCACGGCGCAACTCTTCCAACCCGAACTCGAGATACGAAGTTGCGTCGATGGCCACGATTTCACCGCGCCCCACGGTGGCAATCTGAAGCAATCCTTCTTCCCGCGCACGGCGCTCGAGCGCCAGGCTATTCGACCGACAATTTTCTATCGTCGGCGCTGCGAAGTAGGACCACGTCTCTTCGGCATCGACGCCCTGTTCGCGGACGATTCCGGTAAAAGATTTGGAAAAACGGAACGGTACTTTGGCGACTTCCTCGATGTGATGCACAAAGGTCGCCCAATGGAGGCCTAATCCAAGCATGCAGATCCGGGCATTTACCTCCCGCAGACGATGGAAGGTGCTACCCTCGCCAAAGCACGATCTTGAAATGGTCCGAAGCACCGTGGCAGCCTTTGGCCCGGCCGCCGCCGCAGACGTCATCGGGTCACGGGAGCGAATCACATTCGGACGCTTGCGGAAGACCTCTGAAAACTCTCCGATTGTACCGGCTGTCGTTTCGACCTCGTAAACCTCCCCGCGTCCAATCGAATAGGTGTAGGTCGGAACTACGAGCGTGCCATTCGGCCCGAGGACTTCCGTGAACGCATCGATCACGTAGTGTGACAGCACTCTATAATTTCGTTCAATTTCAGCAGGAAGTCCGAGCCGCCCAAGACTGACCTGCAGCGAGACCGTGTCGCCGGGTTGAATTCCGACACCGACAATTGCGCGCTGAAGATCTGCCCGGGTGTAATGGTAGTTCACTGAGCGAATGACCGATATTCAATCAGATTTCCAACGAGGACATTTGCTGCCGGGCGGATGATCGGGCCCATCAGATGGCCAAGCCATGAACACGTTGTCCCGAAAATTTCACGTCGCCGTGGTTGGTGCAAGGCGGTCCAGGATACCTATCAGACCGCCGACCGTCTCGAACTCGTACGATTGCATGTTCTGAGCAGTGAATGTGATGCCCAACGCGCTCTCGAAATCCGAAACCATCGTTACAATTCCAAATAAGTCGATCAGACCGACATCCAAATAGCGGATATCCAAGCCCTCCTGGCCGTCGGGCAGCGGCGATTTTCCATGTTGCGCGAAGAAATCTCGTACGAATTGTTCGTGCTTCATTGATCGTCTCAACCGTTGAAATTGTTGACGATACCGACGCAGCGCACTGGCGCTCCGTCCCCATCCCGGATTTTGAGCGGCAACGCGATCAATTCGAATTCACTGCAGCCAAGACCGCGAAGATTCGTCATGTATTCGAGCTTGATAACGCCTGCCTTCAGTAAGATCTTGTGAACAGGCGAATCCCGCTCGGACCCTCGTCCATTCTTTGGACCGTCAGCCTGTGGCGTATCCATGCCTAACAATTTGACGCCACGCTCGACGATCCATTGCGCCGCAGCTTCGGAGATGTAGGGTTGCTCGGAATAGTATTTCAGACTTCCCCAATGATCCGACCAATCAAATCTCATGATCAAGCGATCGACAAACCGCTGGCCCAGCTGCTTCTCGAAATCAGAAACCTGCATTTCCTGCAAGGGTGCGGCGAATGTAAAGTCGACAATGCTTGCTGGCCCGACAAACGGCTCCAGCGGCAATTGATCTATCGTTGCTCCACCAGGTATGAAATGTCGAGGCGCGTCGACGTGGGTGCCTGTGTGCGTCCCGATAACCATCTTGCGGGATTCCCGGCCTTCGATGCCATGTCGACCGAGTTGCGTGATCTCGAACGGCGGCGACCAGTGAACCGGATAAGTCGTCATTCCGTCGTGAAGAAGATAAGATAGATCTACAATACGTTTCATCTTTGCAAACACCTCAGCAAGCCGCCAAACGGATTGACGACATGAACATGGTCGGATTCGAATGTTTTGCCGATTGACGGCTCAATTTCGTTAATCGGATTGATGTCGATATCCAGCCGCGACGATTTGCCTGATTATATTCTTCTGGACCTTGCCGAGATTCGTCTTCGGGAAAACATCAAGGGCGATAAAGCGATCCGGCACCGACGATTTTCCGAGGTCCGACAGGCAAGTTTCGCGCAGGCTGGCCTGAATTTCTTCCAAACTGTTTCCTGCGGCCGGAATCACTGCAGCAACGATTTGTTCGCCATAGAAATCATGCGGGGCGCCGACGACCGCGGCATCCTGCACCGCAGGATGCCGTAAAAGCACTTCTTCGATCCGCTGAGGGCTGACGTTGACACCGCCCTTGATGATTAGGTCCTTCACGCGCCCAGTCACAAACAGATAGCCGTCGACATCGACGTGACCGACATCACCGGTGTTGAACCATCGATCCGGCAGCGATGCGGGGCAACCGGTCTCGAAGTCAATATAACCGGCCATGGCATGCGGCGTATTAACGACGATCGCGCCGTCACACCCCGGTGCGACAGGCCTGCCCTCGCCGTCGCGGATTTCGATCACAGCCTCCGGCAGCATCGTTCCCACGGATGACGGCTTCGAGCCGGCGGGCCCGTCGTTTGCGGTGATCAGCAGCAGTTCGGACAAACCATAGCTCGCTAGGACCCTGGTACCGTACTTCGCTTCGAACTCCTGCTGCACCCTGCTGGTCAACGGCGCGGTCGCGCTGAAAATGCGTATGCGGCCCGTTCGGCAGAGATCGATCCCGACCGAGCCGCGATCCAACTTCGCCAGCGTCGCGAGCATCGTTGGCGACACCCAGATGGTATCGCCGCCATACGCGGCCACCGGCTCCCAAAACCGAAGCGCGCTTTGCGGGCCGAATTGCGGCGCCAGAATGATGGAAGCCTCTGCGGTAAACGCGCCGAGCAAGGTATTCAGAAATCCCGCCATATAGGACATCGGCATGACGTGAACGAACCGATTGTCGCGACCGAGCCCGAAGGTCCGGTTGAACGATCTGGCATTGTCGAGGAGCCCGCCCACCCGATGCGCCACGCCTTTGGGCAGACTTGTCGTACCCGACGTGAAGTGAATGGAAAACAGCGCATCATCGTCGATTGCCGCGAGCTTCCGCTCGATGTCCGCGTCCACATCGGCCGGCAGGGACAAATCGGCATTGGACCCGCGCGCCGCGATCGTCAGCACCCGGCAGATTTTCCTGACGTCGTCCTCACCTCCCGATGCGATATCCGCAATCACCCCTTCGCCGACCGCTGTCACGACGGCAGACAGACGCGCCTGCTTCAGGACAAAGGCGCGGTCCTTTGGCGACAAAGCATTGCTGACCGGGACGGCCGTGAAGCCGCCCAGCAGACACGCAAAATAAAGCACTGCAAACAACGAGCCATTCGGCAGGTGGATTCCAATTCGGTCGCGCGGCATCAAGCCAAGCCTCCCGAATTGCTCCGCAAGAGATGCGGCGTTCTGCGCGAACTCCGCGTAGGACATTTGACCGCCATCGATCGCATCGATCAGAAAGGCGCGCTCGGCGTTTTCGCGAAAGATGTGCCGGAGTTGGCTTGACCAGACCGTCATGGGTCTAACTCGAAGGATCCGGATTTTGCTCCGAGCCATGATACCGATCGAGATGGAACCGTGCAGAAAACACCTCGTCGGATTCTGTGCTCAAGGCGCGAGCAAGCTCTTCGACTATCGCCCGCGGCGCGTTCACGCGATCCCGCTCACACAACGCAATGATGAGCTTCCGAGGGTCGACGCCGAACTTGCTGGAAAACTCCCTTATCACGCCCATATAGCTGGAATGAAATTGCGCGTAACCCGAAACGATGTCGAGGGAATTCAATCCATCATGCTGGATCAGGGGCTTGATGTATTTTTCACCGATGTCCATGACCCGGAGAGGATCAAAGCCCAGTGGGACACCGAGCCGCTCCATGACGGCGATGAACAACTCGGTTGGAGTATTTCCTGCGCTGCGGCCCATGCCCTGCAACGACGTGTCTACGATGACCGCGCCCAGTTCCGCCGCCCGGACGGCGTTAGCGACACCCAAGCCAAGATTGTCGTGACCATGGAAACCGACGCCGACGTCGCACACGTCGTTAACGGCCTGAAAATACCCTTCCATGTCTCGCGTCAGCATGCCACCGGCGGAATCCACGATGTAAACGACGTCCGCTCCGTATTGCTGTGACAGTCGCGCGTTGCGGGCAAACTCCTCGGGCGCGACGACGTATGACTTCATATAGTTTGCGCAGACAAACATGCCGTGCTTCTTCGCACGCTCGATGAACGGCTGGGAGTCCGAGACATCGGCGACATCGGTGCCGACGCGCAGAAACTTCATACCGTAACCAGCCGCCATATCGATATGTTCGAGCGTCGCGACGCCGGGGATACTGAACATTCCCCACTTGGCACTCTTCACGGCTCCTGCTGCGGCCGCCAAATAGGCTTCATCGGTTTCCGCCGCCCGGCCGTGGTTGCGCTCGGAAGCTCCCAGACCGACTCCATGACCGATCTCGATCAACTCAAAACCCGCAGCCTCCAACTGCGCAGAAATCACGGCGGTATCGCGCGCTGTAAATTGGAAGTTGATGACATAGCTGCCGTCTCGCAAGGTCGTATCGAGAAGACGAAGACGATTTTTCATGGCGTCACTTCCTCTATGAGTCCCTCGCGATGGAGCGCGCGCAACAGTTCGATCGCCTTTTTGTACGGAACGCGCGTGACGTCGCACAGTTCGATCAGGTCGTGCTCGCCGTCGGCATAGGCAAGGAGGTTGAGGATCGTTCTGGCGTCAGCGGGCTTTGCCTTGGTCGAAAGGTCTGGATAAAGGTTTCGAGTGCCCAAGTGCGGTTCACAGAGCGTCGTCACGCGATAGATGAAGTTGTTCTCAAGCGCGCCAAGCACGCTGCGATAAATCTCGAATGCGCCGCCCAGGCCAGCCGGAGAAATCAGGGACATATCGTCCAGCGAGGTGTGATACTCGGGATAAGTTCCATACTTCGACCGCATGATCGAGGCGACCGGCAAATCCACTCCGGGCGCACAATATTGCCGTTCATCGCTGCCACGCTCGAGAAAACTGTATTCTTGAAAAGCCGGTTGCTCGGCCTTCAGCACATGGCGTGCGGCACGATCCGCAAGGGTGTTGCCAAAGCGCGACGGGAGGAACGAGTAGGCCCTGTCGTCGCCGACGCACGTAACCACGTATCCGGCCCGAACGTTGGCCCGCATGACGTTCAGATTGCGGGACAAGTAGGCAATCGCGCCCAGCGTTTCGGGGACCCACACAAATCGGTATGTGTATCTGCGATCGGGTATCGCAGATAGCCATTGCGCCAACGCGGCTAGCACCACTGGCCCGGAAACTTCGTTGTTCGCCATTGAAGGATGGCAGACGTAAGTCGACAAAAGAATCTCTTCCGAAGTTCGCCCCTGCAACAGCAACTCGCCATATGTGAGCGCTCCCGCTTCCAGTGAGGAATCAATGACCGCCCGGTAGGTGCCGGCCTTCAGTATTTTTCGTATCTCGTGCGATAGGCAAAATCCCCACCGCCGCTTGTAGTATGACGTCACGTAGGGGATCGCATCCGGTTGCTCTTCGAGCGAATACAGGTGCGGCTGCAGTTCCTCCAACGTCAGCTTCTCGTCAACCGGAGCCGAGTATCCAACGACATGCAGATTGTTCCTTGAAAACTCCAGAATCCTATCGCCATCAGGATCGACCAGATAAGCGTCGCGGATATTCCATTCATCCGGAACTTCCCAGTCGAAGCAGCGCGTCCCGGTCGGCACCTCGTGAACCGAAATGCCGGGAACGATCTCGCGGAGATAGTCCAGTGTGCGCCTGACACCGTCGCCCGTCAGGCTGCGGCAGATCGGGAATAGATCGCCAGCCCATCGATACATCGCGGCGTGAACTGCAGCGTCAGGGACCGTGCCGGAAGGCGGCAATGCAAACTCCGGGTGGGTATTCATGATATCACCAACGCGGGCGGGAACTGGAGCGCAGCAATTGGCGCGCCTTGATCGCCGCCACAAGCAACGGCATCAGCGAGCCACCCGCGGTCGTGCGCGGGCCTCGTTCATCCGATCATGTCCGACTGCAGCGCCGTTCCGCGCGAAATCGGGCGGTTGGCCTTTTTCCCAATAACCTGCGGCAGATATTTGGGAGCGAGCCCAAACCCTGGCCGGATTACCCGCACGTTCTCCCGCGACAATATCTCGTCCTTCCGGATGTCTCGGATGACGTAGATGGAACGGCGGAAGATGATGTTGGCCTTTTCGACCTCAGGCCGTTCCTCTGATCCGGTACCGAGCGCCGCGAAGGCTTTCGCCACCCCCCGGACCAAATCTTCCAGTTCATTCGGCTCCAGTGAGAATGCGGCATCAGGACCGCCATCGGCGCGCGCCAGGGTCACGTGCTTTTCGATTACGCAGGCTCCAAGCGAGGCGGCAGCAATTGCGACTTCAACACCGAGCGTATGATCGGAAAGACCAGCCGGGCAGTCGTATTTCTCTGACAACAGGGGAATGCGACGCAAGTTCGACTGTTCTGCCGGTGACGGATAACCGCTAACGCAATGCAACAGGATCAGGTCCTTGCCGCCCGCACCGTGGAACGTCTGCACCGCCTCCTCAATCTCATCGCGCGTCCCCATGCCGGTCGAGATGATCGCCGGTTTCCCCGTCGCGGCAACACAACGGATCAATTCGAGATCGACCAGCTCGAACGAGGCTATCTTGTAGGCGGGTGCCCCTAGACTCTCGAGCAGCTCGACCGCCGTCTCATCAAATGGCGTCGAAAAGACGGTGATCCCGAGCTCGCGCCCCTTCGCAAACAGTGGCGCGTGCCACTCCCATGGCGTCTGCGCTTCCCGGTACAGATCATAGAGATTGCGCCCGTCCCACAATCCGCCCCTGATCTGAAAGTCAGGCAGAGCACAGTCAATGGTCAACGTATCCGCCGTGTAAGTCTGAATCTTTACTGCGTCGGCCCCGCATTCCTTGGCCATCCTGATCAGAGCGAAAGCACGTTCGATGCTGCCATTATGATTTCCGGACAGCTCGGCGACAACATACGGTGCTTGCTTTTCACCGATCGGCCGGCCTGCAATTAGCATTGGCATACTCACCTCAGAGCTTTTTCGATTCTCAAGACATAACGGTGTCCGCGAAACTCAAAAAACGCCGGATATTTATCGTTATCAACGATACGCAGAAGCTCGAATTGGTCGCCGATCGATTTGTTCGGATCCAATTGACTGTCCTGCGGCTTCCTAAGTTTGAAATATGTCGGTTCACCAACTTGTTCCACTAACGTGATAGGTGAGGTTTGATAAAGAAACCCTTCGCAGAGTTCTATGGTTTTCCTCCCGAGGGCAACGCGAATCTCGTCGACGAGTTCGTGACCCGACAGCTCAATCTTGTCCTTAAGAAGAATTGGTCCTGAATCTACTTCCGGGTGCGCTTCTATCAGGCAAACTGGAATTGAATTATCTCCTGAAAGAATTGACCACGCCCAAGGCGAATAGCCGCGACCCTTAGGCAGATCGCTAGCGTGCACGACAAGATTTCTGCGACTGCGTTTCAGCACTTCGCTGGACGCAATGCCGAGACACCCCAGGAAAAAGGCGACGTCACCCGGGTCAATTTGCGAATAGCTTCGACAGAGTTTCGCAATTAGGCCTTTCTTGGAGGCGCGCTTCACGATCCGTTCGGCGTATGGTAATATCCAGCTGGCGTTGTCAACGACAACGCTACAACGCAACGTGCCCACGGCGACATCAGAGCTCACAAATCGTCGCCTCCGCCACGCGTGAAGCGCCAAGGCCATCGCAAATGCCGGCTGCGTTTTGGGACAACTCTCCCAACCGATGCGGATTCAGACACAAACTCTCCAGTATCCTGACCACATCCCCTGACCCTACTTCGTCCGCTTTCCCTATCGATATTGCTGCACCTGCGGAATGCAAACCCTTCGCTATCGGTTCTTGGTTTTCAGCTATCTGGATCATGATTGATGGAAGGCCAAGGCAACACCGTTCCCAGGCTGTGGATCCGGCCGCGCCAAACGCTAAGTCTGCCTTCGTCATTAGTTCCGCCATGCTTTCCGTTCCCACACTAAGTTCGAAATGGCTTCCGCTACTGTCAACTAACGAACGGACCACCTGCAGGCCCGGAGCCGAAGGGCCCATAATCACGTCGACTGCGACCGGCAATTCGCTTCGAAGCAACCCTTCCAGAATGATCGGCGTCACGTTCGCCGGATCGGTTAGGCCCATGGAAACGAGGATGCGTTTGAGTGTAGTCGCTTTTCGCCTTTCCAAAGAACGTGGCCGCCATTCAGCGAATTCGGCCCGTAGCAAACAATATTGGCTGCCTACGAGCCGGACACAGTCGGCTGGAACAAGATCCAGGTAGGCGTCACCGTCGCGACCAAATGTCTGGTCGAGCAGGATGTCGCAGTCATGCATCCGGTTGCACAGATCGTCGATCACGAGGATATTTCTGGCCCAAGGCCGGCACTGTGCTTCGAGCCCAGCGTCCCACCCGTAGTGGTCGACCACCAGCCAGTCACATCCTTCGGACGAAACCGTGCAAAGCGCCCGTGAGTCATGGGATGCTGATTCCGCATATCCATGACCAGAACTCCTGAGCGCCGGAACGCTTTCACAGCTTAGCGGGGCACACGCAAAGCAGCATTCAGCTCCTCTGTTTCGCAGCTCGTCCGCGAGGGCAAGACACCGCATGACGTGGCCGCCGCCGATACTGGGCGACGCGTCGGCCCTGAAAACCACCATCATTTTACCGTCTCTCAGTTCAAACTCACGTGCCTTTGCACGTGCATCGCGTTGATCTGAGAAAGAGATGGCTGCTCGTGAAGTATGGCGAGTATATCCGCCATCCGGGCCGGACTGCTGGCGGGCAGAGCGGCGAAAACGGCCCGGAAGAAAGCAAGATCCTCGGGATAGTCCAGTGTCCAGCGACTATGCGCCAACGCAGCATCATCCGAGGCAAGATTAACCCGTCGTATTTCCGATGCTCGACGCAACCACGGCGTCACGTGCTCGCGATCGCTGGCTTCCCCAGCCGCTTCATCTGCTTTACGAAGCGCGTCAATGGTCATTGCCTCGCAATCGAGCCCATGTGGAAAAGTGGGAGGCATATTGTTGCTCGCATAGTCTGCATTCTGCTCCGTCCGTAAAGCCAGCACGCAGCCGCACACATCAGGATCGATCAACGGACAGTCCGATGTTACGCGCATCACTACCTCGGCATGCACCGATTGAGCTGCGCCACGATATCGAGCCAACACGTCGAGTTCAGACCCTCGAAAAATCACTGCCCCGGATTTCAAAGCAATCGCTTCCAACACATCGTTCTCAGCGGGGCTGGGAATGGCGCAGACCACGACGTCAGCGCCGGGGATCGAAGCACAACGTCGAAGCACGTGTTCCAACACCGGGCGGCCACAGAGATCTTGAACGACCTTGCCCGGCAGCCGGCTAGAGCGCATGCGGGCCTGTACGATGATCGCGGTCGTCATGCCGGCAAAACAATCAGGACCGGGTTCTCTTGGGTTCCCGACAAGCGTTCATGCGACGCCGACCGAGCGCTTGACGCAGTCGCTTACGTAGTCGACCTCTTCATCGGTCAGTCCTGGATGGATTGGAATCGAAAGACATGATCGGTAGTAGTCCTCCGCTCCAGGGAACAAGCTGCAATTAAACGGGCCCAAGCTGACGTAGTATGGCAGTCGATAGATGGGAATATAGTGAACTTGCGTGCCGATTCCGCACTCGCGCAGCTTCTGCATTAGTTCGCTTCGCGAAACCATCAACGACTTAAAGTCAAACAAAAGAATATAAAGATGGTGGGCCGATCGTGCTCGCTGTTCCGGAAACGACTGCGGGCGTTGGATTTCCGGGACTTCCGAAAAAGCTTCATCGTAACGCGCTGCAATCTCGCGCCGACGCGCGACGAACCCATCAAGCCTGGAAAGCTGTGAAAGACCAAGCGCAGCCTGGATATCGGTAAGCCTGTAGTTGAAGCCAAGTTCGACCTGCTCGTAATACCATGGCTTTGGACGATTGTTCTCAAGGGCATCATCCCCGACAAAATGCGATGCATCCCGTTCGATGCCATGGCTTCTCAACCGGCGTAGCTTGCGGGCAAACGCTTCGTTATTTGTAAGGATCGCCCCACCCTCTCCCGTCGTTATCGCTTTTACCGGATGAAATGAGAGGATCGTCATATCAGAATAGGCGCAGCACCCAACCGCCTTGCCGCACGCATATTGGCCGCCCAGCGCATGAGCCGCGTCCTCGATCGTAACCCTATCTCGTGCAACGTCCCGTATCTCGGCCGACGCATGAGCGAGTCCCGCCAGATGAACTGGAATAACGACCTTCGTATCCGACGCACGCAAGGCCGCGGTCAGGCCTTGCAGGGATATTCCCAGGCTCTGCGGATCGATGTCCACAAATTTAGCGTCGCCACCGGCGTAACGAATACAGTTGGCGGACGCGGCAAACGTTACAGCGGAAGTTAGCCCAACATCGCCTGGCCTCACGTCCGCGGCCAGGCAAGCGAGATGCAAAGCGGCCGTACCGCTGCTCACTGCAACCGCGTAGCCCGCACCTGTGTATTCTGCCAAAGCATTTTCGAAGCGCTCGACGATCGGCCCCTGGGTAAGAAATTCTCCGCGCAGCGCGCCGACGACGGAATCAATGTCAGCCTCATCAATGCTCTGGCGACCGTAGCCGAGAAACCGACGTGGCAGGCGGTTCACTCGATTACCGCGCGTAGCTGCTCGACGTCGAACCATCGATCATTGGTATTGCTCGCATATTCGAAATCAGAAGCGACAGGTCGTCCTTCCTCGCCGCCATAGACGAGGGATCTTTCCGCCGAATCCCACATGTGGATTCCCGGAGTAATTATATAGTAGTCGGCGAACTCGATGGTATTTCGCGCGTCGTCCCGCGTTAACAGCAATTCGTGCAACTTCTCGCCTGGACGGATGCCGACGATTTCGTGATCGCAATCGGCACTGACCGCTCGCGCAAGATCCGCTATCTTCATTGATGGAATCTTCGGGATAAAGATTTCGCCACCGCGCATCAGGCCCAGGCAGCGATCAACGAACGCAGCACCATCTGCGAGCTGGATCCAGAAACGTGTCATTTCCGGATCCGTGATTGGCAATTTGCGGCCGCTGTTCCTGAATTTTTTGAAGAACGGAACCACACTGCCGCGCGACCCGATGACGTTGCCATAACGCACCACCGAAAAGCGGGGGCCGCCCGTGCCAGCAAGATGGTTTGCCGCAACGAACAGCTTGTCCGAGCAGAGCTTGGTGGCGCCGTAAAGATTAACGGGGTTGACCGCCTTGTCCGTCGACAACGCGATCACCTTTTTGATCTTCTGATCGATGGAGGCATTGATAAGATTTTCGGCACCAATGATGTTGGTCTTGATGCATTCGATCGGATTGTATTCGGCAGCCGGAACCTGTTTAAGCGCGGCGGCATGCACAACGATCTGAATACCAGCGAGAGCACGATTGAGCCTCTCACTATCTCGGACATCGCCGAGAAAGAAGCGCATGGCGGACGACTGGAAGCTCTGCGCCATTTCGTACTGTTTGAGTTCGTCGCGGGAAAATACGACGACGCGCGCCGGTCGACTATTCTGCAATAGCCGCCGAATGAACGCCTGCCCAAACGAGCCCGTCCCCCCTGTGACCAGAATGCTGGCACCGTCAAAATGTGATGGTTTATCTGAAGCCATGCGCCTTCTATCTGATGTGATTTGAGGGACGATGTGTATCCGGACAGGAACATTCTCACGCTACCGCAGTCCGGGTGACTCGCACGTCACACAGATTTGCTCCCCGACGGGAGCCGAGACGAAGCGCGCCGTCGCAGTTGGCTGCGCAGTTGAGCTGCTGACCTAAGCCGCGGCCACCATGTCCGCGTCGAGGAGCACGCGAACCTTGCGGCCGAGCAAGTCCAGCAAAATTGAGACGCGATCATGGTCGGCCAGGCCACTGAACAAGCCCGCGCTATCCATAAAGGCGCCCGCCAGCACCCGAACTTTGTCGCCGGGCGCAAAGACGGGCTTGCTATCCAGTCGGATAAAGCCTTTGTCGTTTTCACGCGACCTGAGCGCTTCAACCACGCCGTCAGGCAACATCGCCGGATCCTCGCCATTGGTGACGAGACGCGACACACCAAATGTCGATTGAACGGATCGCCAGCGCTGCGTTGCCATGTCAATGGCAACGAACATGTAACGCGGGAACAATGGCCTCGCCGTAAAATCCACCTTCCGGGCGTGACGGCGGCGCTTCAGATAGCGAGGAAGATAGACCTCGAAACCCTGACGCAACAGATTTTGCGCAGCCCTCAATTCGCCGTTCACTTGTGTCTGCACTACATACCAGCGCACGCCAGCCGTCTCGCTCATGCCGTGTCCTCGGTCGCCTTGTCCCGGAGCTGCAGACCCAGCAGAGCGGGTGCGAGCACGCGATCGGCTCCGCAGGCCTCGACCGCGGCGTCAAACGCAAGCTTCGCGCGGGTAACATCGGTCACGATCACCGCATCGAACGCTTCTTTGGCATCCGCATAGGATTTGATCACATCGATGCCGACAAATTGCGCTTCGACGCTGAGTGGATCAACAATCGCCACAATCTTTACCTCTGACTCCACCGCGCAAAGTATCGCGATCTCGGCAAGGTCCGATTTTCCGGCCAGCACCACGCGGCTGAAGCCCGCCGCTTTTGCTGCGCCCAGCACCAGTGCGCAGTCGGCTTTGGCCAGCCGAAAGAACGAAAATGACTGCGAAAGATATTGGACGGTGAGCCGGGACTTCTCGGCAAATCCATGCGGCGTCAGGTAATAGGCATATCGACGCGCCGGTGCGTCGCGCACCTTGACCAGCCCCTTGTTCACGCAACGCCTGAGGTAAGCGTTGACCAGACCGAGCGCGATTCCGAGTTCCGCCGCGATGTGGCGCTGGGAACGGTCGCCGTCATGCTCCACGGAAGTCAAAAGATCGAGCACGATGCGCTCGTCTTGCCGATCGGCGTCTAACAGCCGGTCCATCGCCCCACCCCAAGGATTTCGGGCGCCGTGTTAGCGCGTTCATGGTGTGAACGTCAAGTCGAATGTTCAAACGATGAACATCTATAATCTGTTGATAGGATTAATAATTCAGTGCCAGCACCCCACAGGCCTGATTTTTGCCGCGAAGCTCCGCAACCCCTGCGTTGAACCCAGCAGCGTAGGGTCTGGAAGCTTTTGCGTGAGACACAATCGACGGCTTATTGGCTCCGGATTGGTCATCGAAGAGTTCAGAGGGGATTACCTGTTCTCATTGGCCGGATATTTCCGTCGAAGCCGACAGACAAACTAAACTGCTATTTAACACTTAGGAAACATCCTTCCGAAGTAGACTGGACGCGATTTCGCGACTCTGTACTCCAATGCGAAACAGGCGCCCACAGCAATGGCCGCAGGGCCCTATTTGGATCGCCGTAAAGGTACCCAGGACCAAGCGATGAAGTCTAAGTTCATCACTGACCCGCAAGACCCATCGGACGGCTTTCTCAACTCCGCGGGCGCTGAATTCTATACCAACTTCTTTCCGCTTTCCTCAGGCAATAGCGGCGGAAATCCGCCCGCCAATGCTCCTGTCCAGATCTTGTCAACTCCGGTGCTTACGAGCGAAGCCGTCCAATCCTCAAGTGCACAGACCGGGACCACTTCCGTTACGACCCTGACCTCGGGCGGCATCACCATCAATCTGTTGTTTGATGCCGCGGCGATGGCTGCGCCCGCGAGCTTCCGGGCGGGTATCCAGCAGGCGGCATCGATTTTAACCGCTGCCATCTCTGACAAGATCACGGTCAACATAGCGATCGACTACAGCGGTACCGGCGGCGGCGCGGCCGCCGGCCCCGATAACGGCCAGTTCCTGGCTTATTCAACCGTCAAGTCCGACCTGATCAATAACGAGACGCCGGGCGATACGACGTTCAATGCGTTGCCGAGCGGGTCATCGATCCAGGGGCAATCCAACGTCGTCGTCTGGAATGCGCAGTTGAAGCTTTGGGGATTGGTGGGCGCCAATGACACCACCACCGACGACGGAAGCGCCACGTTTGCGACCGACATCAATTCGAATCTTGCTGGTTGGCGTTGCGCTTCATGAGCTGACCCATGCGATGGGCCGCGTGCCGTACGGGCAGCCCTACGGTCCGCAACCCGATATTTTTGACCTGTTTCGCTTTACCAGCGCTGGCACGCAACTGATCAACGGCGCCAACACTGCCCCGGCTGCGTATTTTTCGATCGATGGTGGCACCACGAAGTTGGCCGACTACGGCCGGACTTCCGATCCCAGCGATTTCCTCAATAGCGGCGTGCAGGGCGCCAACGATCCCTTCAATGAATTTTATACCGGCAGTACGATTCAAACGCTCTCTGCCGTCGATAAAGAACAACTCGATGCCCTGGGCTTCCACCTGACGACGTCAGTCGCAGGGACCGGGACGGTGATCGAGGCGTTTGGCTCGACCAGCCTGGTCGCAGGTCGGCAGCAATTTTTATCTTGATAGCATCAGCAGCGGCATCCGGCCCCGAGCTGAAGTATGCCGGTGCGGCCGTTGTGGCCGGGCCAGTTTGGCGGCTGGACGCCGATCGGCGCGGAGCAGACCGTCGAGCGGCTACGACGTGGCCTGGAAGATGCCCGGCGCCGATCAATACACGGTGTGGAGCACCGACAGCAGCGGCAACTATGTCTCAATCATCGTCAGCGACGTGTCGGGAACCAGCACCGCGCTGGAATCGATCGAGACCACCTTCCACCAGGACCTCAACGGCGACGGCGTGATCGGCCTCGCCTCCGCCTCCTCCGCCACCTCCGCCGACGGTGATCGAGGCGTTTGGCTCGACCAGCCTGGTCGAGGTCGGCAGCAATTTCTTTCTCGATACATCAGCAGCGGGATCGGGCCCCGAGCTGAAATATGCCGGTGCCGCCGTTGTGGCCGGCCAGTTCGGCGGCTGGACGCCGATCGGCGCGGAGCAGACGGCCAGCGGCTACGACGTGGCCTGGAAGATGACCGGCGCCGATCAATACACGGTGTGGAGCACCGACAGCAGCGGCAACTATGTCTCGAATCCATCGGCGTCAGTGTCGGGAAGCAGCACCGCGCTGGAATCGCTCGAGACCACCTTCCACCAGGACCTCAACGGCGACGGCGTGATCGGCCTGCCTCCGCCTCCTCCACCTCCGCCGACGGTGATCGAGGCGTTTGGCTCGACCAGCCTGGTCCAGGTCGGCAGCAATTTCTTTCTTGATACATCAGCGGCGGCATCGGGCCCCGAGCTGAAATATGGCGGTGCGGCCGTCGTGGCCGGCCAGTTTGGCGGCTGGACGCCGATCGGCGCGGAGCAGACGGCGAGCGGCTACGACGTGGCCTGGAAGATGGCCGGCGCCGATCAATACACGGTGTGGAGCACCGACAGCAGCGGCAACTACGTCTCGAATCCATCGGCGCAGTGTCGGGAAGCAGCACCGCGCTGGAATCGCTCGAGACCACCTTCCACCAGGACCTCAACGGCGACGGCGTGATCGGCCCGCCTCCACCTCCTCCGCCACCTCCGCCGACGGTGATCGAGGCGTTTGGCTCGACCAGCCTGGTCCAGGTCGGCAGCAATTACTTTCTTGATACATCAGCGGCGGCATCGGGTCCCGAGCTGAAATATGGCGGTGCGCCGTCGTGGCCGGCCAGTTCGGCGGCTGGACGCCGATCGGCGCGGAGCAGACCGCCAGCGGCTATGACGTCGCCTGGAAGATGGCCGGCGCCGATCAATACACGGTCTGGAGCACCGACAGCAGCGGCAACTACATCTGCAAATCCATCGGCGCAGTGTCGGGAAGCAGCAGCGCGCTGGAATCGATCGAGACCACCTTCCACCAGGACCTCAACGGCGACGGCGTGATCGGTGTTCCTGCTCACGCCAGCCCGGCGACGGTGGAATTGGCTGGGACAAACTCAGAGGCCGTGAGCTTTGCCAGTCTGATCGCGATCCCTAGCGGAGACAACACCCGTGCAGGCTTCGATCAAATCGACTTGCCCGGCTTCAACTTCAGCGCCGTTCATTCCAGCCACGATGGCTCGACGGGCATCCCTGGAGTCAGTGATGCAACGACGACGATGGACGTCAAGTTTCCGGGAACATTTCCGCCCAATTTCAAGTTTATCGATCACAGCAGCAGCGGTGCTAACGATCCAGCAAGCCACTTCGCGAGTACCAGCCCATCAGACTCGTTCTTGACAGTTGGCCATGACTCCTTTGTCTTCGCGCCGAATTTCGGCCAGGTCACCATCCCGAATTTCAACCCCACAACCGACACCATCCAGATCAGCCGGTCGATTTTTCCAGACATCAAGGCCCTCCTGGGGGCAACCCAGAATGACGGGCACGGCAATGCCGTCATCACGGATGCGGTGCACGACACGATTACCCTTCAAGGCGTCACCCCGGCGCAATTGCTGGCGCACCAAGGTGACTTTCATATCGTGTAGTTAGCATTGTTCATCGGCCCTACCCGCCACAGCCGCCTCGCCTGAGCGACCAATCATCGGGGCTGACCGAAATTATTTACATCCCGTGCAGCACGGTTGACTGTTGGCATCAGGCAAGCGAAACAATTTGAGATGAACGATGTCAAAGCAAACATCGATCCCGTCGTTGCGGCTGGGTTCGGTCACGAATGGTCGACGTTCCGCCAACGCGAGGGTGAACTTTCGGCGATCGACCGCGGGGCCATCTTCCAGTCCTACTTTCACATTTTTCCGTGGAACGATTTGCCGCCCGATGCTGTAGGCTTGGACGTCGGTTGTGGCAGCGGCCGCTGGTCGGTGATGGTCGCACCGAAAGTAGGCCATCTGCATCTCCTTGATGCCAGCGAAGAGGCTCTCGCGGTCGCCCGGCAGAACCTTTCCGGCGCCAGTAACGTCAGTTTTCACGTTGCGAGCGTCGGCAATATCCCGCTCGAGGACAGCTCGCTTGATTTCGCATTCTCGCTGGGAGTTCTGCATCACGTGCCGGATACGGCAGCCGCTATTTGGGCTATCGCAACCAAGCTCAAGCCTGGCGCGCCATTCTTGATCTATCTGTATTACGCAATGGACAACCGTCCGTGGTGGTACCGCGCGATATGGCAGTTCAGCAGCGTCTTCCGGGTGACAATTTCGCACCTGCCCCCATCTGCGCGGCTTGTTGTTAGTCAGATTATCGCCATAGCTGTCTATTGGCCCTTGGCGCGCTTAGCAGCTACCGTCGAGCGCGCCGGTTTTTCTTCCTCTTCCATCCCGCTCGAATCCTATCGCCATCGTAAATTCTACGTCATGCGCACCGATGCCTATGACCGGTTCTGCACCCGGCTCGAGCAGCGATTTACGCGACGGCAGATCGAGGCGATGCTGAGCGACGCCGGATTTGATGGCATTCGTTTTTCAGACACAGTGCCCTTCTGGTGCGCCGTCGGCAAAAAGCGCTGAAACGGCGGCCCATGAGCCGCCGTTCAAATCCGGCAATCCGCAGTTGACTCAAGTTCGGAGTTAAGGCTCGTCTTCTTTTCGAGATGGGTTTTCTTTCCAGGAATTGAGCATGCTGACAGTGAGCTACGCGGCCGCAGTCGCCGCGATGTTGGGCGCCGCACTCTACCTGTTTTTCAGATTGCGCCCGTTCATCACTACGGCCACCATGCTGCTCGGATCGCTGCTATTGGTCTATGGGCCGGCATTTTTGAGCTACACGCTTTCTTCGGGAGAGCCTGCCTTCCTGATCCATCGGCTATCGGGCGCGGCAGGTAGCCCCCATCCAATATTTTCGATCATCAAGGCAAAGGTATCAGATCTGGATGCTGTCGTCGCAGCGATGAACTTTCTCGATTGCCTTGATGTATCTGGGCGTCATCGCGGGGATTGAAGCCGTCGATCGACTATTTCCGCAGCGGATCGCAACGCTGCGAACGGCATTGACAAACTGGAACACTGAAGCCCTTGAGAACAATACTGGCGACGACCGCATTTTGTTCATCGCAATTTTAGCCCTGCTCGCGGTCGTGTCGTACTTTTCCATCAGCGAGAAGCATATTGCCACTATCTGGCATTTCCTTTCGATATCATCGGACGATAACGCTGCACGAAATGCCTATCGACTGCACTCTAGCGGCAGCCCCAGTTATGTGTACCGCGTCTATACTCGGCGCGATCGCGCCGATGTTCGTGATTTGGGGTCTGCTGGCTGGCTGGCTTGTCCAAATCGTGGCTTTGTTCGTGCCGCCTCCTTGCTTGCTCGATCCTCACCCTCATAGGAAAAGCAGATACGCTCAGCAAAGCGCCACCGGCGCTGTTTCTCATTCAGCTGATGGTCGCAGTTTTGCTCGCCTTCACCAACCGAATTACGTGGCGGACCGGGCTGGGATTATCCTGCGCCGCCGCGCTTGTGCTCTACGCAATCACCCGGCTGGTCATGATTTTTCCGGAGCGAACTGCGATCCTTGAAGTGGTCTACAATCGTGTATTCGAAACCGAAAGCCAGGCATTGCTCGAAAACTTCGCCACGTTCCCCTGGGTGCATCCGCACATGTGGGGCGGCAATTTACGTCCTCTGGCGCTGCTGATGGGCTTGCCTTACATGCCCGCCTTCAGGACCGTAGCCTACACATGGTACGGCAGCTATGACGTTACCAGTCCCGCTCTGTTCATTGCTGACGCCTGGACCGACTTTTCCTACGCCGGGGTAATTCTGTTCAGCATCGTCGCTGGCGCGGTCTGTCGTTCAATCGACGCGACGTTTCTTGTCCGCGGTAAAACGGTAGTTGCTGTGGCGGTATTGGGGGCTGCATCTTTCGGCGTATTTACGCTCCTGAGTACTGCATTGAGCACGGCCTTCCTTTCTGGTGGACTGTTGCTAGCGCCGATCTTGGCCGCCCTGTTGCAGGCCGCAGCGCGCTATCTTCGGTCAGCCAATTCAACCTTGCCGATTGAGAGCGCCCACCAACGCGAATAGCCTCGAACTCGCCCACGAAAATCGACCGGGGCCATTTTCCGGCTTATGCGCACCGATGCCTACGGCTGTTCTGTACAAGACTCGAGCAGCGATTTACACGCAAGCGGATCGAGCAGATGCTGACCCTGGCGGGATTTGACGGAATTAGTTTTTCAGAGCATGTGGCTTACTGGTGCGCGGTCGGCAAAAAATGCTGAGTAGCAAGCTGCGGCAGCTCT
This sequence comes from uncultured Alphaproteobacteria bacterium, assembly GCA_963840155.1. GTDB lineage: Bacteria > Pseudomonadota > Alphaproteobacteria > Rhizobiales > Xanthobacteraceae > Bradyrhizobium. The sequence goes on along the minus strand of CAWIXP010000002.1, from coordinate 2,603,794 downwards.
CCCTTTTTCCATCGCCGCGAGACCGTTGACTTACCGCCAAGCTCAAGACTAATTTTCGGCCAATCAGGCCTCTGTTGCTAACCGGCAAAGTTGTCTGTGCTTGCGCCTGTTGACCGATCACCTCAATTTCTGCTGCCCGGACGAGATTCATGCTTTCAGCAAGTTATGGCGCTGCAGCAGTCGCCATGTGCCTCGCGGCGCTTTATCTGTTATTCCGCTTGCGCCTTTTCGTGACCACGACGACGATGCTGATCGGATCGTTGCTGTTGATTTACGGACCGGCCTATTTGAGCTTCATGCTCAGTTCCGGTGAGTTTGCGTTCTTGTTCCGGCGGCTGTTGGGGATTGCCACCACTCCCAATCCGATGTTCTCGATTATGAAGGGGAAGATCGCCGATTTTGACGCCGTTTTCATCGCAATGAATTTTTCGATCGCGCTGATGTATCTCAGCATCATCGTCGGCATCGAGATCGTCGATCGATTGATCCCCAATCGCATCACCGCTTTGCGATCGGCCGTGACCGGCTGGCGGGCTCAACCCCTCGGCGATGACACGGGCGTCAGCAAGATTTTGTTCTGCGCAATCTCGGCCCTGGCCCTGTTCATGTTCTTCATCTCATTCAAGGAAAATCATCTCCGCACCATCAATGAGTTCCTGTTTTCGACGCCGGATAGAGTAGCTTATCGTGTGCATCACGGTGGTAGCCCCAATTATTTTTACCGCGTGATTTTGAGCGGCGTGGCTCCGATGTTCGTGATTTGGGGCTTGCTGGCGGGGTGGCTGAACAGGTCGTGGCCGCTTTTGCTCTCTGCTGCGTTGCTGTTCCTAGCCGTTTTTATCGGGAAATCGGAAACCTTGAGCAAAGCGCCGCCGGCATTCTTTCTTATTCAGCTGATGGTGGCGTTCTCGCTGGTCTTCACCAACAAGATCACCCTGCGAAGCGTGCTGATCGGAGCGTGCGCTGTTGCGGCCGTGTTGTATGCTGTAACCGATCTGATGGTAACTAATCACGGAGGCATTGGAACGATTGAGATGGTCTATTCTCGAGTTTTCGAAACCGAAAGCCAGGCGCTGCTGGAAAATTTCGCCACGTTTCCGTTCATGCACCCGTTCATGTGGGGTACGAATCTTCGGCCAATCTCGATGTTGCTGGGGCTGAATTACATTCCAGCTTTTAGCATCGCGGCTTACACTTGGTACGGCACCTACGATATCACCAGCCCCGGTCTATTTATCGCAGATGCGTGGACCGACTTTTCCTACGCCGGGGTAATCCTGTACAGCGTCATTGCCGGGGCCGTTTGTCGTTCCCTCGATGCCTTCTTCCTGGCGCACGGCAAATCCGTCCTTGGCATCGCGGTGTTGGGCGCAACATTTGTCGGGGTGTTTACCGCGATAACAACCGCCTTGAATATTGCCTTCCTTTCCGGTGGCTTGCTGCTGGCGCCGGTATTGGCCGGCATGCTGGTAACGATGAGCCGGTATTTCGATCGGCGCCATGCGATCTCGCCGGCTTCCGCATCGGGTCGCGGCAAATGAGGAAGCGGCAGTCACTATCATCGACGCCGAGCGCCCACTCGATGCTATCCTGTGATCGCTCTACCTCTCGATCCTGAGTTCGTAACCATAATGAACCCCGCAACCCCCTCCGGGCGCCGCCTGCTCTACGTCGCCAACGAGGATTTCGCGTTCCTGCTCAACCGCCTGCCGATGGCGCGCGCGGCGCGGGAGGCGGGCTTCGAAATCCACGTCGCAACACGGGTCAACAAGGGCGCCGAAGCCATTGCGGCCGAAGGTTTCGTTCTGCACCCGATACCGTTCCGGCGCGGAGGGCTGTCGCCGTTTGCGGCGGTCCCGACAATTCTTGGGCTGCGGCGCGTCGAGAAGAAAATCAAGCCGCAGGTCGTGCATCACTCGGGTTTGCAATGTTGTGTCTATGGCTCGATCGCGGCCATCGGCGGAAACTTCTCGAAAGTCAACGCCATCACCGGGCTCGGCTATATCTTCACGTCGGCCACCTGGCGGACACGGCTGTTGCGGCGAGCCATGAGATGGCTGCTGCCTTTGCTCTTGAACCGTCGCCGCAGCGTCGTTCTCGTTCAGAACCCCGATGATCGCGGCGCGCTCGCGGATCTCGGCGTGCTACAAGAGCGAATGTTTCTGATTCCCGGATCCGGCGTCGATACCGACGCCTTGCAGCCGCTGCCGGAGCCGGCGGGTCCTATCACCTTCGGCTTTGCAGGTCGCCTGCTGACCGACAAGGGCATCCGCGCGCTGGTCGCCGCGCAAAGCATCCTGCGCAAACAGGGACAGGACGCCAATCTGATCATCGCAGGCAACCTGGATCCCGCCAATCCGGCTTCGGTCTCGCAGCAAGAGATCGAGGAGTGGAATCGCCGGCCCGGCATCACCTGGCTTGGGCATATCGATGACATCGTGTCTTTGTGGCGAATCTGTCATTTTGCTGTGCTGCCGTCGCACCGGGAGGGTCTGCCCGTGAGCCTGCTGGAAGCCGCCGCTTGCGGCAGACCGATGATTGCAACGGACGCGCCGGGGTGCCGCGAGGTCGTCATCGACGACCAAACGGGGCTTCTGGTGCCGATCGAAGACCCGATGGCGCTTGCGCAGGCCATCACGCGCTTGGCGAACTCGCCCGAATTGCGCGCGCGCTATGGCAAGGCCGCGCGTCACCTTGTCGTCAGCAAGCTTTCGGCAACAATCATCGGAAGCTCGATTGTCGAGCTTTATGATCGCTTGACCTTGGAGCCATCGGGCCCCTATCGGCCCTCCGCGTCGGCAGGCGAAGGCTTCCCGCGAGCCGGAAAAATCGTGCTGGTCACGCAGCATTACGCGCCGTTCCCGAGCACGACATCCGGCTATATGACGGATATCGCAGAGGCCCTCGCGACAGGAAGGCCGGTGGTGGTGATCTCAAGCTCGCCGGAATCGGGCACCAAATTGCCGCCACGGCAAGGCGAGCCCCAAGTTATCGAAATCAGGAGCTGGTGGCCGAGGAAGTCCGCGCTGGTTTCGCGGTCGTTCGCCGCGGTGCTGTTTTCGATACAGGCCTTCGCCGCGGTGATGAAGCATGCCCGCAGCGAGGATGTCGTGCTGTGCGTAACCACTCCGTTCACACTGCCCTATACGGTGGCTCTGGCCGCGCGGCTGCGGAAGGCGGCTGCGGCCCTGATCATCTTTGATCTCTATCCCGACACTCTGGTGATGGCCGGCTTTCTCGGCGCGTCTTCGATTCTGACGAAGTGGCTCCGATCGGCTAACAAGGTGTTGTTTCGCTGGCTGGACGCGATCGTGATCATCGGCCGTGACATGGGCAGGAAACTGCTCGAATATCCCGACGTGACCTCCGCGAAGATCAACCTGATCCCGAATTGGGCGACCCTGCCCGTCGGCTACAGGGAAGTGCTGGCTGAAAATCCCTACCGCGGCAGGTGCGGAGGCCGCTTCGTGGTCGCCATGTCCGGCAATGCGGGTTTCACGCACGATACTGAATCGGTTTTTGAGGCCGCGAGAATCCTGCAGAATCACATCGATATCAAATTCCTGCTTTCGGGCGAAGGCGTCGGCTGGGTCAGGCTCAACGAAATGCAGGCGGCGTCCTCGCTTCCCAACGTGACGCTGGTCGAGCGGGTGCCCGAACCGGAACTGGAAACCTTTTTATCCGCGGGCGACATCTGGATCATTCCCTATCGCAGGAACAACGCCGGCGTTTCGGTGCCGAGCCGCATTTACAATCTGCTCGCCGTCGGCCGGCCGATCGTCATGTGCTCGGAGCCCGACGCCGAGGCGGCAATTTTGATGCAGGAAGAGAACATCGGCTGGGTCACGCCTCCTGAAGATCCACACGCGCTGGCCGAGATCATCAGATCTGCGGCCTCCGCCGCCGCCGACACGACCGACAAGGGCCGTCGAGCGGCGCTGGTTGCTTCCCGCTTCACCCGCCAGATCGCGTTGGGTCGTTATCGCGAGCTGATGGACAGCTTGCTCGACCGGCAGCTTTCCCGGAGCCGAAACAGCCTGAAGACCGCGGCCTGAACCGGGCGCAATATCGCAGAGCGGCCGCACCCGGCCGGGCCGAGAGCAACAGCACTCGCATGAACGATCAAACAACTGTGCTCGTCACCGGCGCCGACGGCTTCATTGGCAGCCATCTCGTGCCGTACCTGGCCGCACGGGGTTATAAGGTGATCGCCGCTTCGAGGACCGGGGCGAGCTTCGAAACTGCTGGCGTCACCGCTGACTCACTGCCGGACCTGTCAACCCCGTTCGACTGGCGCCCATTGCTGAAAAACTGCCATGCGGTGGTCCACCTTGCCGGAATAGCGCACACCTTTGCTGAGGACGACCTGTATGACCGCGTCAACCATCGAGCGGCGGAGACGCTCGCCGCTGCGGCGTTTCGCGCGGGCGTTCACCTGATCTTCGTTTCGTCCATTGCCGCGCAATCGGGCGCATTCTCGTTTCATGAATTGGCCGAGGATGACGTTCCCAGTCCGGTTAACGCTTATGGAAGATCAAAGCTGGCTGCCGAACAGGCTATTCGCGCCGCACATGTTTCGTTCACAATCCTGCGTCCGGTCGTGATTTACGGCGACGGCGAAAAAGGAAACTTCGCCACCGTCCACAAGATATCCCGTTTGCCGATTCCGCTGCCGTTCGGGCATTTTACGGCACAGCGATCCGTGCTGTCGGTGCAAAACTTTTGTTCTGCGGTCGCATTGTCGCTGACCGAACCCCGCGCCCGCGGCGAAACATTCATCGTGTCGGATCCGAAGCCGCTGACCCTCTCCGAAATCATTGCACGTTACCGGGAAAGCCTGGGCAGGCCGCCTTGGCTCTTGCCAATCCCGGAGCGATGGCTCGAACGGTCTCTCAAAGCTGTCGGTCAGGGCGCAACATGGCAAAGGATTGGTTGCCCCCTGGTCGCGCGGCCGACAAAGCTGCTCGAGCTCGGCTGGAAACCGTCTTGAAATTTCCGCTGTCGTCGGATCAATCGCGGCGACCGCGAATTTCCAGCGGCTGAAATCGGCGATCTCTACCGCGCCGGATGCCTCGCTTGCCGGAGAAACATCGGTCAATCAGCCAAATGCGCGGATCAGTCCGATCACGCTTTCCTGCTGCTGCGGCGTGATCTCGGCGAACATCGGCAGCGATAAAATCCTGCCCTGATGGCGGTGAGCGTTCGGAAACTGTTCGGCACGATGGTTGAAGCGCCGGTATGCCGGGAGAAATGGCAGCGCCACCGGATAGTTGATCGCCGTTTGCACGCCATTGGCATTGAGATGCGACGCGAGCTGATCGCGCCGCGGATGCTGGATGGTGTAGAGGTGGTAGACGTGGGTGCGATCGTAGCCAACCTGCGGCACGATCACGTCCTCGATCTGACTGAGGCCGGCGTCGTAGATGGCGGCCGCCGCCTGCCGCGCCTCGGTCCAGCGCGGCAGATGGTTCAGCTTCGCCGACAGGATCGCCGCCTGCAGCCCGTCGAGACGGCTGTTGATACCCTCGATGCCATGCTGATGCTTGGTCAACCCGCCGTGTCGCGCCAGCATCGCCATGCGTTCGGCGAGATCGGCGCGGTTGGTGACAATGGCGCCGGCGTCGCCCATCGCTCCGAGGTTCTTGCCCGGATAGAACGAGTAGGTGGCGATTTCCCCGAAAGTGCCGACCTGCCGGCCGCCATAGCGCGCCAGATGCGCTTGCGCGCAGTCCTCGATCACCCAAAGCCCGTGCTTGCGTGCAATCGCCATGACCGCACCGATGTCGGCCGGTTGGCCGTAAAGATGCACCGGAATGATGCCGACCGTTCGCGGCGTCATGGCGCTCTCGATCGCGACGGGATCGATCGTGAAGGTGCTATCGTCGGTGTCGCAGAACACCACGCTCGCTCCGGCGTGGGTGATCATGGCCGACGTGCTGACCCAGGAATGTGCCGTGGTAATCACCTCATCGCCGGGTTTGACGCCCAGCGCCGCCATGGCGAGGTACAGCGCGTCGGTTCCGTTGGCACAGGACACGCAATGGCGCGCATCGACGGCGGCCGCAAAAGCGCGCTCGAAAGCCTCGACGTACGGGCCTCGGATGAACGCGCTGTCGCGAATGACGGCGGCAACGGCGGCGTCGATTTCCGGCTTTATGGTCTGATACTGCAGATGAAGATCGGCGTAGGGCACAGCCATCGACAGAGCCTTTCCTGAAACCTGAGGATCCTCACCGGGTCGCAAGCAGGCGCGCGGGATTGCCGGCGTAAGATCCGGCGATCGCAATATCCTTTGTCACCACGGCTCCGGCACCGATGACGACGTCGTCGCAAATCTTGACCGGAAGAACCGTGGCGCCTGATCCGATCGACACCCGATTTCCGACGCTCGTAGCGCGCCACAGCTCCTTGCGGCCGCGCGACGGACCGCCGGCCGAAAAAGTGTCATTGACGAACATCACGCCGTGGCCGATGAAACAATCCTCGCCGATGCTGACGAGTTCGCAGATAAAGGCATGGGACTGAACACGCGTTCGCGCGCCGATCCGTGCGGTCTTCTGGATTTCAGTGAACGGGCCGACGAAGCAGTCATCGCCGATTTCGCAGCCATACAGATTGCACGGCTCCACGACGTTTACCCGGGCGCCGAACTGCACGTCGCGTATCCCGACCTGCCGGACGTCGGGCTTGCTCACGGCAATTCACCGAGGCGGCACCGTTGCGGGACAAAGCTCGGCATGACTTCCCTGCCGGTTTCGATGGATTCGTACAACGCCGATATCAATTCGAGACTCTTGCGTCCCTGCAGGCCGTCGACAAGCGCAGGGCTCTGGTCGTTCAGGCATTTGATGACGTGCTCGTAATATGCCTGGTGACCAAAGCCGTAGACATTGGGCGGATTGACCGAGAATTTCTCCATCACGTCCTTGTCGGACGGCAGCTCCTCGGAAAACTGCCAGCGCCGGATGTTGTTGACGGCGAACCCTGCTATTTCGACGGCGCCTTTCTCTCCCAGGATGGACAGCGAACCCTCGAGATCCCTGGGCCTCGCCGCGGTGGTGGCTTCGATGATTCCGAGCGCGCCATTTTGGAACTTGAGCGTTGCCACCGCGGTGTCCTCGGCTTCAATGTCGACCAGCGCCGTTATCGCGCGCGCATGTACACTGACGACGTTGCCGAAAAACCATTCCAGCATGTCGACATGGTGACTGGCCTGGTTGGACAGCACGCCGCCATCATAGGCCCAGGTTCCGCGCCACTTGTCCTGATCATAATAACTCTGATCGCGGCACCAGCGCACGCGGACCGTACCCAGCACAAGGCGGCCGAAGCGACCGGCCTCGAGAGCCTCGCGCGCCTTGACGACGGGTATGTTGAACCTGTTTTGCTTGACGACAAACAGCTTGACGCCGGCCTGGTCGCAGGCGCGGATCATTGCGTCCGCATCCTCAAGGCGCAGCGCCATCGGCTTCTCGACGACGACATGCTTGCCGGCTTTGGCGACGGCGATGGCGTGATGCGGATGCATGCCGCTCGGCGTGAGCACGGAGACTGCATCAATGTCGCTTCGTCCCAGAAGCTCATCCAGATGATAGTGCGCCGGTACATCAAAGCGGGCCGCGATGCCGTCGGCCCGTTCGGGAAGCTCGTCACACACCGCGACCAGTTGGGCGCCTGCGATATGGCCGCCTCCAAGCAGGTCGGAATGGCGTTTGGCGATGCGCCCACATCCTAGCAAGCCAAACCTGATCACCCGCCCACCCATATGGCCGCAGCATTCGAACTGGTTGGCAGGACCTAGCTGATATCACGCCCGAACCCAACCATTTTGTCGCGAGCCAATCGTAGCCATCAAAATCTGCGTTGTAAAAGGTATTGTTTTTCAGATATTTACAAGCAGACTGCAAGCCCGCGCCGGCTTGCCCGGTCCAACGGCAGCGTTGCTGTTGCCTCCGGCGCATGCTTGGCGCTCGGGCATCGAGCCGCCGCATGTTGACCGCAGCGGATTTCGACAGCATGTGTGTTCCGATGAGACACCGACCTGATACGCCATTGCCGGCCGGCATTGCCTTCATGACTGCGTCGGAGCCGTATCGAGTGGTACTGGTCCTTCTCGTTCCGGTCGCCTCCGCGCTGATCTGCGCGGGCCTCATTGCTATGCTCCGCCCCCTGCTTCAGCGCTATGCGCTGGCCCGACCGAACACCCGAACCTCGCATCTCTTACCGACGCCGCAAGGCGGCGGTATCGCCGTGATGGCTGCGACTGCGATCACAGCCGCGCTGGCCGCGATGCTCGGACTGCCAAGCGCCGAGGGCACTATCGCCGTGGTCGTGGCTGCGGCGTTGTTTCTGGCGGCGGTCGGCATGGTCGACGACCTCCGGCCGGTCCCGGTCGTCCCGCGCCTGGCGCTGCAACTGGTGGCGGTCGTATTTTTGTTCGCGGCGCTTCCATCGCAATTGCGGATTCTCCAGAGCGTCCCGATTGCGCTGGAGCGTGGCCTGCTGATTCTGGGGATGCTCTGGTTCATTAATCTCGTGAACTTCATGGACGGCCTGGACTGGATGACAGTCGCGGAGATGCTTCCGATGACGACGGCGCTCGCGGCATTTGCGTTGTTGGGCGAAGCTCCATCGGACATTCTGCCGATCGCATTGGCTCTTGCAGGCTCACTGCTTGGCTTTGCACCATTCAATCGGCCGGTCGCCCGACTATTCCTGGGTGACGTCGGCAGCCTGCCGATAGGCTTGTTGACCGGCTGGTGCCTGCTGGAGCTGGCATCGCGTCAGCATCTTGCCGCAGCCCTGCTCCTGCCGCTCTACTATCTGGCTGACGCCACCATTACCTTGTTCAGGCGGATCGCAGGCGGCGAGCGGTTTTGGGATGCGCATCGATCGCATTTCTATCAGCGGGCGACCGACCACGGGTTCGGCGTCGGGGCGGTCATAGCCGAGCTATTCCTGCTCAACCTGCTTCTGGCGGCACTGGCCACGGCATCGATTGCGCTGCATTCGACGCGCGGCGATCTGGCTATGCTGGCACTCGGCGCGCTCGGCGTTACGATCGTGCTTGTTCGATTTTCGCGGACGCGAACTGGCTAGCCTCACACACGCCGGCGCCAAATTCCGGGATCGCGTCCTTCAGCACCGATTCGATCAAGTTTCGTCTTTCGCCATCGACCGCCTCGTGCAACGTAGCCAGCCACGCCCGCATCGCATTCAGCGACGGCTCGCGCGGCCGCGCCGCGACGATGCCGGCAATGCCGATTTCAACCATCTCTTCTTCGTAGGCAAACAAGATCTCATTCAACCGCTCACCCGGCCGCATTCCGGTGAAGACGATATCGACGTCATGCCCCGGCTGCAGGCCGGACAGCCGGATCATGCGTTCGGCCAGATCGACGATCTTGACCGGCTGTCCCATGTTGAGCACGTAAACCGAAACGTCCGGGCGCGCCGGCGTCAGCGCGTGCGTCGCCGCCGTCAGCACGAGATCGCAGGCTTCACGGATCGTCATGAAGTATCGGACCATCTCCGGGTGCGTCACCGTCACCGGGCCGCCGGCCTCGATCTGGGCCTTGAATTTCGGCACCACCGACCCGTTCGACGCCAGCACGTTGCCGAACCGGACCGAGATCAGGCGCATTCTCAGCCCCTCGCCAGCGCGAGCGGCCCGATCGTTATCCAGCGCCTGACAGTACATTTCCGCAAACCGCTTGGTAAGACCGAGCATCGAGACCGGCTCGATCGCCTTGTCGGTCGAGATCATCACCATCGCCTTGGCGCCCGCCGCCAGCGCCGCATCGGCGACATTGACCGATCCGAAAATGTTGGTCTTGACCCCTTCGCTCCAGTCTCGCTCGAGAATAGGCACATGCTTGAGAGCAGCCGCATGAAATACGATGTCCGGCTTGAACTCCCGCATCAGCTGCAAAACCCGTTCGCGATCGCGAATGTCCGCGATGCGGCCCTCGATTACGGCGCCGCTGCGGTGCGCCGCAAGGGCTTCGGTAACCGCATAAAGCGCGGGCTCGGAATTCTCGATCACCAGCAGTCGCGCCGCACCGAATGTAACAAGACGGTCGCAAATCTCCGAACCGATCGAGCCGCCGCCGCCGGTGACGATCACCGATCGGTTCTTCACCAGGGCTTCGAGGCGCGCGTAATCGATCTTCTCGCTGGCGCGCAGCAACAGATCCTCCACGGCAACGTTCATCAGCCGTGGCGCGTCGCCGCTTTCCAGCGATGGCAGCCGGCTGACGATCAGCCCAAGCCGGCGTGCCCGCATCAGGACGGCTTCGGGATGCGCCTCCTGCTCGAACGCCGAGGGCGTCATCACCACGCGCTTGATCGGCTTGCCACGCCTTGCAAAATCGGCAATCACGTCCTCGATATCGTCGATCCCGCCCAGCACCGGAATGTTGCGGATCGATTGACCGCGATCGGCGTTCGAGGGCGATAGCAGGCCGACCGGCCAGATGCGCTTGACGGCGCCGCTCTCGATGGCTCGCAAAATGATCTCGGCATCCGCGGCGCGGCCGATCAGCAGCGCCGGTGAAGCATCTTCCGCCCTGGCATGATGACGCACCCGCGTATAGCGGAAATAGCGGTATGCGAAGCGCGAGGCGCTCAGAAAAAACACCTCGAGGAACCAATAGAGAATGATGGTGATCTTGCCGAGGAAGAACGGGCTTTGGATCGGTGCGCCGAGGGTGCCGTGAACGTTGGGCGCCACAAAAATATAGTCGAGCACCAGAAGCCCGAGGGTCAGGACCGTTGCCGCGCGCAGAATATTGAGCGCGTCCGGCAACGAAATGAAACGCCACTTCGTCGTAGTCAGACGGAATACGTAGCAGACGACAATGCTGAAAATGATGAAATACGGCAGGATGCGCAGCAGCAGCGGCATCCGCTCGGCGAAAAGCTCGCCCTCAAAACGCAAATAGAAACTCGCCAACACCGCAAGCGTCGTCGCCAAGGCGTCGTGCGAGGCGATCAACAGGTTGCGCGATGTAAGACTTGAAAGACCCATCATTTCGCTGACCGAAAGGGAACAGTATCCTGCGCATGACCTGGCAGGCCTGCTGATAACCGATCTCGGCTGCGGGAGCCAGCTTTCATGTTTTCGCGGTTATTTCCCGTTCCCGAGGTGCATCGCGGCTCTTCCTCAGCACCATGCCGCCGGCGATGCCTACACCCAGCACGTACATCCAGCCCTCATGAAAGTCGGTCAAGTGGGAATTGAACAGCGAGCTGAAGACATTCTGCACCACGACGAGCAAGCCGATCCAGGCTTCCAGCCCCTCGCCACGGAACAGCAGCAGATGCGCCAGCCACATCGCATAGAGCACGGCTATTCCGATCGCGCCCCATTGGATCGCGACATTCAGGGTCTCGTTGTGCGGATTTGCGATGACATCGCCGCTGGCGAGTGTCTTGGGGCCCGTAGCGGCCTCCTCGAAGAGTTGGCGTATCGATCCGGTCCCGTGACCGATCAGGGGGGCCGCGGCAAAAAATCCCAGCGACTTTTTCCAGTAAACCAGCCGCAGACCGATCGACGTCCGCTGATCTTGCTCCTGATAGACCTCGTATTCGCTCAGCGAGTTCGTCGTCGTCCAGCGCAAATAAGGCGACGTCGCCCAGGCCAGTCCCGCGAGTATGGTGACCGCGCACATGATGAGCACGATGCTTCGCCAATTCAGATGCAGCAGCGCAAACACCGCCAGCATGATCGGCATCGTCACCAGCGCGGTCCGCGATGTAGCGACGAACATCATATTGACCGCAAAGCTCAGGGCGATCGCAATCAATAGCGCCGCCAGCCAGGTTCTCTTGGCACGCAGCATGGTGACGACCGGATAGGCCAGTCCCACAGCGCAAAGCGTGAATTCCTGGCTCTGATCGATATGATTTTTGACGGGAACGCCGTAGGCAGCCCCCGATTTGAGCGCGAGTCCTGGCTCGAACACCACGATCCAGGACATCGCCATCAAGAGCACACAGGAGCCGAGAAAGCCGATCAACCCCCAAACGCCCCGCGCGGAGCGCTCAAAATGATAGATCAACACGGGCAGCGCCAGCAGCTTCACCGTCGGGCCCACCGAATGAAGCCTCGCAGCCCAGGGGGCCTCCGACCAGAATGTTCCAGTTACCGCGAGCACAAACAGCGCAATCGGCAGCGCGCAAATCGGACGCTTCAGCGATTGCAGGAATGCCCCGAGGTCAAGGAACGGCGCCTTCACAACCAGCAATGCGGCGGCGAAGATCGCGACCAGCGAGGTAGACCAGGGCAGCGAAACGGCAATCAGAACGACGAAAATATCCGCCGCGACAGCCCATGCAGCCGGATCGCGTCGCCGCAACAACGCTGGCGCCGACTCGCGCGCCACCATGCTCACGCGTTGCCCTCGCGCGCGCGCTTGACCAGCGAAGTCGTGCTAAATCCGGGCAAGACCTCGACCAGCAGCACCTGGCCGCCGCTGGCCTCGACGATCTCATGGCCGACGACCTGGTCGCGGCGATAGTCGCCGCCCTTCACCAGCACGACCGGCTTGATCTCCGTGATTAACTTGATTGGCGTGTCTTCCTCGAAGATCACGACCAGGTCGACCGCCTCCAGCGCGGCCAGCACTTCCGCCCGCGCGCGCTCGTCCTGGACCGGACGTCCCTCGCCCTTCAGCCGCTTGGTCGAGGCATCGCTGTTGAGGCCGACGATCAGCCGATCGCATGCGCCGCGCGCCGCGGTCAAGACCTGGACGTGCCCGGGGTGCAGGATGTCGAAGCAACCATTGGTGAAGCCGACGCGGAGCCCTCGGGTACGCCAATCCAAAAGCTGCGGGCCGAGATCGCCACCTGCCGCAATGATTTTTTCTTCCGCCGCGAGGAATGCATGCGGCAGGATCTTCCGCCGCAGCTCGGCTGCCGTCACGCTGGCGGTGCCTTTCTTGCCGACCGTCACGGCGGCTGCCGCGTTGGCCATCCGCAGCGCCGTCTCCCAGTCGGCTCCTGCCGCGCGCGTCACCGCGAGCGCCGCAGCAACCGTGTCGCCCGCGCCCGAGACGTCGCGCACCTTCACCGGATGGGCCGGTACATGGATGGCCTCACCCTCTCGAGTGACCAGGGTCATGCCGTGCTCGCCTTGCGTCACCAGCATGGCCTCGCAATCGGCAAGCTGCATTGCCTCGCGGGCGCACTGCGCAATGCTTGCTTCGGTGTCGGCGCGGCTGCGGGTCGCTTCAGCGAATTCCCTGCGATTGGGCGTGAGCAGCGTTGCGCCGCGATAAATCGCGAAATTGGCGCTCTTCGGATCGACGATGACGGGCTTGCCGAGCTTGCGCGCGGCATCGATGACTTCGCGGATCACCCGTGCAGTGAGAATGCCTTTGGCGTAGTCCGACAACAGCACGATATCCGTGCGCGGCAGTAGCGGCAGGATGGCATCGATCAGCCGCTGCTCGATCTCGGCCGAAGCCGGCTGCGCCATCTCCCAATCGGCACGCAGCATGTGGGTGGAGAAATGCTCGGAGACAAAACGCACCTTTCGGGTCGTCGGCCGCGTTCGGTCGCAAACCAGAACGCTTTCGACCAGGCTTTCGCGCGCAAGCTGGGCCTTCAGCTTGACCGCCGCCTCGTCGTCACCGATCAGCCCGACAAAGATGCAGCGCGCGCCGAGCGAGGCGATATTGCGCGCGACGTTGCCGGCGCCGCCAATATTGATCTCGCTGCGCTGAACCGCGATCACCGGCGCCGGCGCCTCCGGCGAAATCCGGGACACCTCGCCATAGACGAATTCGTCCAGCATGAGGTCACCGACACAGAGCACCGTCTGGCGGGCAATCGCATGCGACAAGGCATCAAAATCGAACATCGGCTCTCGTTGTCTGTTGCATAGTCAGCGGTAGCGATCGGTGGAATCGAGAAAATCCCTCACGTAAGTTCCCACCGCATCCTCCAGCCCGGTGAAGCCGCCGTTGTAACCGGCGCGCTGCAGCCGATCGACCTCGCCCTGGGTGAAATACTGATAGCTGCCGCGGATCGTCTCGGGCATATCGACATACCGGATATTTGGCTTGGTGCCGAGCGCGGCATAGGCCGCCAGCATCAGATCCTTGAAACTGCGGGCCTTGCCGGTTGCGACGTTGAAGATGCCGCTGACCGATGGATTCGCAAGCAGCCACATCAACACCCTCACCGCATCGTCGACATAGATGAAATCGCGCCGCTGATCGCCGTCGGCGACGCCCTCGCGATGCGACTTGAACAACTGCACCGGCCGACCGGCCTTGAGTTCGTCGAAGCGGCCGGCCACCACGCTCATCATGGCGCCCTTGTGATATTCATTGGGACCGAACACGTTGAAGAACTTCAAGCCCGCCCATTGTGGCGGCAGCTTGTCGCCGCGCGCCGCGCGCCCGGCCACCGCCGTGTCGAACAGGTGCTTGCTCCAGCCATACAAATTCAACGGCCGCAACATCTTCAGCGCGCCGAGCGACGGGTCGTCACAAAACCCCTGCGCGCCGTCGCCATAGGTCGATGCCGAGGAGGCGTAGATCAACGGGACCGCATTGGCCGTGCACCAGTCGAGCAGCCGCGTCGAGAGCCGGAAATTGGTCTCGATCACGAGGTCGCCGTCGCTCGCCGTGGTGTCCGAAATGGCGCCGAGATGGATCACGGCGTCGAGCCTTCGGCCTTTCAGCCAATTCGACAGTTCGGCCGGCGGCACGATGTCGACCAGCTGGCGCTTGGCGAGGTTGCGCCATTTGCCGTCATGTCCGAGCACATCGCAGACCGCGATGTCGGCGCGTCCGGCGTCGTTCAACGCGGCCACGACGTTCGATCCGATAAAACCGGCGCCCCCGGTCACCAGCAACATTCGCTACCCTGCCCTTGACGTGGGATGCCAGCTTTGCCTAGCGCATGATCCGCCAAAGTGTAAGCCCGCTGGCCCGCCCGGTAGCTTTACCTGCGCTCGGGGAGCAGTTACCGACAGCCAGTAATTGGCAGGCTCAACAAACGAAAATATGAACATTAATTCATCTAATAACACGCAAGCAGAGGACGACGATACCCGGCCGATCCTGATCGTGCCCTATACGTGGATTGGTGATTTCGTCCGTGGCCACACCGTCGTGCGGGTCCTGAAGGCACGCTGGCCGAACCGGCCGGTCGATATGCTCACCACGGCGCTGTGTGCCCCACTGGTCGACTACATGCCCGGCGTCCGCGCCGGCATCGTCTGGGATCTGCCGCGCGGCCGGCTCGCGATCGCCAGACAGAGGGGATTGGCGGTGGAGTTGCGCGCGCGGAATTTCGGCACCGCGCTGGTGCTGCCGCGCACCTGGAAATCGGCCATCGCGCCGGCGCTGGCAGGCATTCCGGAGCGGATCGGCTTCGTTGGCGAGGCCAGGTTCGGGCTGATCAACCGGTGGCGCTGGGGCGAGAAGACCCTGCCGCGGTTCATCGATAAAAACGCCGCGCTGGCGCTGCCGGAGGGCACGCCATTGCCGCCGGAATGGCCGGCGCCGCAGCTCCATGTGACGGCGGACGAAACCGGCCGCTGGCGGCACGCCAATGGATTGGGCACCGGCCGCGCCGTGGCGCTGGCGCCGGGCTCGGTCGGCGCCTCCAAGCGCTGGACCTATTATCCCGAGGCCGCGCGGCGCCTCGCCGAGCAGGGCCTCGATGTCTGGGTGGTCGGCGGTCCCGGCGAAAAGACGCTGGCCGCCGAAATCGTGGCCGCCGGCGGGCCCCGGGTTCGCGACCTCACCGGAAACGACCTGCGCAACGGCATTTTGGCGATGGCGGCGGCTAACGCGGCGATCTCGAACGATTCCGGCTTGATGCATATCGCCGCCGCCCTGGGGACGCCGACCATGGGCATTTTCGGCCCGACCAGCCCCTATCACTGGGCGCCGCTGAATGGACTGGCCGCAACGGTGCAGACAAAAACGGTGGTGCCGTGCCAGCCCTGCCACCGCCCGGTCTGCACCATGAACGAGCACCGCTGCATGCGGGACATTCCGGCCGGCGAGGTGGTCGAAATCGCGTGCCGCGTTTTGAGCGAAGGTCAGCGAACATGAGCGGCGTCGATAATGTCCGCTCTGGGGCAAAACCTGCCGCCTTCCTCGACCGCGACGGGGTCGTCAACCATGACGACGGCTACATGGGCACGCATGAGCGGATTCGCTGGATGCCGAATGCCGCCAAGGCGATCCGCCGCCTCAACGTGTCCGGATATCTTGTTTTTCTGTTCACAAACCAGTCCGGCGTAGCACGCGGTTTTTTCACCGAGCACGAGCTTGGCAAGTTGCACGACTGGATGCGTGCCGAGCTCGCCGCCCAGGGCGCGCGGGTCGACGATGTCCGATATTGTCCGCATCATCCGGAAGGCTCGGTCGAGGGCTATCTCAGCGATCATCATTGGCGCAAGCCCAGTCCCGGCATGATCCTGGACTTGATGGCGCACTGGCCGGTGCGCCGCCAAGGCAGCTTTGTGATCGGCGACCGGGCGAGCGACCTCGAGGCCGCGCAAGCGGCGGGATTGCCGGGATTCCTGTTCGCGGGCGGCGACCTCGACGCGTTTGTGGCGGATATATTGTCCAGGAAGGCACCGCCCTCCCCGGGGTGACGGCAGCAATCGCCTTACAGCAGCCTCCGATAGACCCCGGCAATCGCGGCGACTTCCGCATCGAGGCTGAATTTCTCGAGCACCCGCAAGCGCGCCCGCCTGCCCATCGCGGCGGCCGCCAGCGGATCGCGCAGCAGCGGCTCCAGCGCGGCGACCAGCGCCTCGACGTCGCCGGGCGGCGTCAGCACGCCGCTGACGCCATCCTCGATCACGAGTTCGGCGGCGCCGGCGCGCGAGGCCACCAGCGCCGCGCCCACCGCCATCGCCTCGATCAATGTCAGCCCAAATCCTTCGTTGCGCGAGGTAAAGGCGTAGAGCGTCAGCCGCCGGTACCAGCGCTGCACCTGCTCGATCGGCAGTTCGCCGGTGATGACGATGCGCGATTGCAGGCCGGCCGCCGCGATGCGCTTTTTCAGATCGCCCGCGAACCCGCTTTGCTCCGGCGTGATCGCACCGATCATCGCCGCGCTGAAATCGGGATAGCGCGGCAGCAGCCGGCACATCGCTTCCACAAACACGTCGCTGCCCTTTTGCGCGCGCACCCGGCCGAAGCATCCGATCGCGTAGCGGCCCGGCAACCCGGCTTGCGCGAATTCAGCCGCGCGATCGGCGGGCGGCGCGTAGCTGTCGGTATCGACGCCATGCGGAATGACGATGGCTTGGCGCTTGAGGAACGATGCCGAGATGTCGTTGGTGGCGATGATCGCGTCCATCCGCCCGATCAGCCAGCGCGTGATCCAGCTATGCCGGCGCTGCGCTGCCGAAGTGAACACCAGCTTCAGCGGCCAGCCCAGCGCTCGCAACAGCACGCCGACGATCATCTCGTTGTTGCGCCGCGCGTGCCAGACCAGCGGGGTATCCCGCCGCCATAATCCGAAAAGATCCGCAACGCCCATCCGCGCGATGCCCTCCGGCGCGTCGAAACCGAGCCATGCCGCGGCGAACATTTTCGCGAGTTTCGGCGCCACCATGCGGTTGGTTGCGGTCACGCCGGAATAGCGCCTGTGCAGATTGGGCACGATCAGCCGCGGATTGTCGGCGGAAATGTTCTCGATTGGCACGTCGGGCTCCGCTTGCTGGCATTGGCTATACGCAACATTAAGCATAGTGGCCAGTTCGCATGCGCCGAAACCTGCTCTTCACCGCGGGGCCGATAGCATCGCCCGATCAAGCGGGAGATAGCTGAGATCATGAGCGTGCTTGTCACCGGCGGCGCCGGCTATATCGGAAGCCACACGGTTCGTGCGCTGGTGGAAGCCGGCGAAAGCGTCGCCGTGATCGACAACCTCTCCACCGGGTTTTCCGCATTTCTGCCCGAAGGCGTTCCGCTGTTCATTGGCGATGCCGGCGACGAAAATCTGGTCCAGGGCGTGATCGCCCAGCACGCCGTCGAAAGCATCATTCATTTTGCCGGCTCCGTGGTGGTGCCGGATTCGATGCGCGACCCGCTCGCTTATTACCGCAACAACACCATGGTCACCCGCAGCCTGCTCAACGCCGCGGTCAGTTGCGGGATCAGCCGCTTCATCTTCTCATCGACCGCGGCGGTCTACGGCAATCCGGATCAAGTGCCGGTGCCCGAAACGGCGCCGACCCGGCCGCTGTCGCCTTACGGCTCCTCCAAGCTGATGACCGAAATCATGCTGCACGATACAGCCTCGGCGCATCGCATGAACTATGTCGCGCTGCGCTACTTCAATGTCGCGGGCGCCGATCCCCAGGCGCGGATCGGGCTTGCAACGCTTGGCGCGACGCATCTTTTGAAGATCGCGGTCGAAGCCGCGACCGGACAACGCGCCAAGATCGATGTTTTCGGCACCGACTATCCGACGCCGGACGGAAGCTGCATCCGCGACTTCATTCACGTCAGCGATCTCGCCCAGGCGCATCGGGCCGCGCTGTTCTATCTGCGCGGCGGCGGCCGTTCGGCGACCCTGAATTGCGGCTACGGCCGCGGCTACTCGGTGCTGGAGACCATCGAGGCGGTGCGGCGCGTCTCCGGGCGCAACGTTGCGGTTCAATACGCCCCGCGCCGCCCCGGCGACATCATGACCATGGTGGCCGATACCGGCCGTCTCCGCGGCCTGCTCGACTGGACGCCGCAATACGATGATCTTGAGACCATCGCCCTGCACGCGTTCACCTGGGAAGAGAAGCTGCTCCGCGAGCGCCAGGGCGAATTGCGAGAGGCGGCGTCGGCCTGAAATCCGATCTGGCGCAAGCGCTCATTTTGGCTTGAAATGCCGTGATATAGCGGGCAAGGAGGCATTTCGCCCTGGCCCGACGCGCGGGCGAGCCTGCCAGCGCCGTCCATGGAACGCGGATGACCCGATATCCGAGGAAGCTCACCGACGATCCCTATGGCGCCGCGATCCTGATTCGACGCCTGATCAGCGAACAGGGGGCCGCCTATTGGCGGCGCTATCTGCTCGCCTTCGTGCTGATGGGAATCTCGGCCGGAGCCACCGCGCTGTCGGCTTACGTGCTCGGCCAGGTCATCAACAAGGCCTATGTCGACAAGGACATCCGCGGCATCGCGCTGCTGTCGGGCGTGACCCTGCTGCTGTTCATCCTGAAGGGTGCGGCGACGTACGCTCATCAGGTGATCCTGTCGAAAATCAGCAACGCCATCCTTGCCAACAACCAGCGCCGGCTGTTCGCCAAGCTGATGAACGAGAGCGTCGCCTTTTTCTCGGAACGCCACTCGTCGGAATTCCTGGCGCGCCTGACCTCGGGCGCAAGCTCGGTCACGCAAGTGCTCAACTCGCTCATCAATGCGCTCGGACGCGATCTCCTGCTGCTGATCGGACTGGTCACCGTGATGCTGACGCAGGACCCCTACATGTCGCTGCTCGGATTCGCGGTGGCGCCGCCGGCGATGCTGGTGCTGCGCAAGCTGGTCAAGCGGATCAGGGGCCTTGCGCACAATCAGTTTGCCGGGACCGCCGATATTCTCGAAACCATGCAGGAATTGCTGCAGGGCATCCGCACCGTCAAGGCGTTCACGCTCGAACAGACCATGCGCGAGCGGATCGACGCCAGTATCAGCGCGGTCGAGCGCAACGCCAACAAGATGGCGCGGGTCTCCAATCGTTCGAGCCCGCTGATGGAGACGCTCGGCGGCTTCGCGATCGCAGGCGGCCTGTTGTATGGCGGCTACAGCGTGGTGGCGATGGGCGCCACGCCGGGCCAGTTCTTTTCGTTCCTGACCGCCTTCCTGATGGCCTATGAACCGGCCAAGCGCCTGGCGCGGCTCAATATCGAATTGAACAGCAACCTGATCGGCGCGCGCAAGCTGCTGGAAATCGTCGATAGCCCTTCCAGCGAACCTGTCGATGATGACAAGCCGGCATTGCAACTGAGCGAGGCCCGGGTCGAACTGCGCGACGTGAGCTTTGCCTATCGGCCGAACGAGCCGGTGATCAGCCGCATGAGCTTTGTCGCCGAGCCGGGAAAAGTCACCGCGCTGGTCGGTCCTTCCGGCGGCGGAAAATCGACGGTGTTGGCGCTGCTGCTGCGGTTCTACGAGGTCGGCGAGGGCTGTATCCTGATCGACGGCCAATCGATAGCGGCGGTGTCGCGACGCTCGCTGCGCCAGCAGACCGCCTATGTCGGGCAGGACGTCTATCTGTTCCGCGACACCATCGCTGCCAACATCGCCTTCGGCAAGGTGGACGCCACCGAGGCCGAGATCGTGAGCGCGGCAAAGGCGGCCTGCGCGCATGAATTCATCATGGGCTTTCCGCTCGGCTACCACACGCCGGTGGGCGAGCATGGCACGCAGCTATCCGGCGGCCAGCGCCAGCGCATCGCGGTCGCCCGCGCGCTGATCAAGAATGCGCCGATCATCCTGCTCGATGAGGCCACCGCGGCGCTCGATTCGGAAAGCGAACAGCAGGTGCAGGAAGCGATCGAACATCTGTGCCAGAACCGCACCACCATCGTCATTGCCCATCGCCTGCACACCATCATGCACGCCGACGCCATCCTGGTGGTCGAGGCCGGCGATATCGTCGAACGCGGGCGGCATGACGAGCTGTTGCGCCAAGGCGGGCGCTATGCCTCGTTCTTCCGGATCCAGCACCGCGACGCCGGCCCGCTCACTCTGGCGCCGATCAGCGCAACCGCGTAAAGCTACCATCGAATTCCCGCCCCCAACCGAGATCGTTTCATGAGCGCATCGTTCGTCATTCCCGCCCCGCCGCAAGCTTCGCTTCCCGTCGCCGGCGACACCAAATCGTTTCCGGTCCGCCGCATCTGGTGCGTCGGGCGCAACTATCTCGAGCACATCCGCGAGATGGGAAATGACGAGCGGGCGCCGCCGTTTTTCTTTGCCAAGCACGCCGACATGCTCGAGCCTGACGGCGCCAGCATCCCCTACCCGCCGCTGACCAAGGACCTCCATCACGAGGTCGAGTTGATCGTGGCGATGAAGAGCGGTGGGCTCAACATCCCGGCCGGCAAGGCGCTGGACCATGTCTACGGCTACGCCGTCGGCATCGACCTCACCCGCCGCGACCTGCAGCAGGCCGCGCGCAAGAAGGAGCGGCCCTGGGAAGTCGGCAAGTCCTTCGACCATTCCGCGCCCTGCTCGGCGCTGCAGCCGGCCTCGAAAATCGGCCACCCCGCCAAGGGCAGGATCTGGCTTTCGGTGAATGGCGCCGAGCGGCAGAAGGGCGACCTGACCGAACTGATCTGGAGCGTGCCGGAGATCATCGCCAAACTGTCCGAGCAGGTCTCGCTCGGCGCCGGCGATATCATCATGACGGGCACGCCTGCCGGCGTCGCGGCGCTGTCACCCGGCGACAAGATCGAGTGCGGCGTCGACGGCGTCGGGACGCTCAAGGTCACGATCGGCAAGGCGGAGACGTAGCAGCCGGCCGGCCGGGCCCGAACCACGAAAATCAGGGCTCCGGACCCCGTCCGGAGTCCTTTTTTGCATCTGAATTTGCGCAACTGCCGGTAGTTCCACCGATAAATTCGCAATCCGTTAACCATAAGGAAATTAGATAGGCCGCTAGCCACCATCCTCGCGCTGGAGCCGCCGATGACCCCCGACTGGAATGCGATTCGCCTCGATTTGCTGGGCATGGACCCGCCGATGCAGGCGACGTTGCGCGGGATGCGGCCGTTTTTCGCAAAGGTACTGCCCGGCATCCTGGCGCGGTTCTACGACAAGGTCCGGCACTATGATCCCGCCTGCGGCATCTTCAAGGACGGCGCGATGCAGGAGGCCATCGGCCTGCAGCTCCAGCATTGGGATTTGATGGGCGGCGGCGATTTCGGCGCGGCCTACATCAGTTCGGTCGCGCGTCTCTGTGAATTCAACCAGCGCGCCGGCGTGGCGCCGCAATGGTATGTCGGCTGCCGCCTGATGTTCATCGCCAGCCAGTTGATGCAGGCGGTCGAGGGTGAGGTGCAGATTCCACGCTTTGGCGCCGCCGCGCAGGCCGCGCGCGACCAGCGGACGGCGATGCAAAACGCCATCGCCAAGGCCAACATGCTGGATACCGAACACATCGTGGCGTTTTATTTCGGCGCCAACCGCCAGGCCCGCAGGGACGCCGTAGCGAACGCCAGCGATCGCTTCCGCGCCATCACCACCTCGCTCTCGACGGCGTCGCACGAACTGGAAAGCACCGCACGCTCCTTAAGCGACAATGCCGACAATACCACGCGGCTTGCCACCGTGGTCGCCAATGCCTCGTCGGACGCCTCCAACAACGTGCAGTCGG
Source organism: uncultured Alphaproteobacteria bacterium (assembly GCA_963840155.1). Lineage (GTDB taxonomy): Bacteria > Pseudomonadota > Alphaproteobacteria > Rhizobiales > Xanthobacteraceae > Bradyrhizobium. The sequence goes on along the minus strand of CAWIXP010000002.1, from coordinate 2,581,435 downwards.
TGGCATCGGCGACCGAGGAACTCGCGAGCTCCGTGCGCGAGATCTCGATGCAGGTCCAGGAATCCAACCGCATCGCCTTGAGCGCAGTGAAACAGGCCGATGAGACCGATGCGCGCATCAATGCGCTGTCGCAGGCCGCCAACCGGATCGGCGACGTGATCAAGCTGATCACCTCGGTGGCCGAGCAAACCAATCTTCTCGCCCTCAATGCGACGATCGAGGCGGCGCGCGCCGGCGAGGCCGGCCGCGGCTTCGCCGTGGTCGCGCAGGAGGTCAAGGCGCTCGCCAGCCAGACCGCTAAAGCCACCGATGAGATCGGCATCCAGATCGCAGGCATGCAGACCGCGACGCAGGAGGCGGTCAACTCGCTGAAGATGATCTCCTCGACCATCGGCAAGATTTCCGAGATCACCGGCTCGATATCGGCGGCGATCGAGGAACAGGGCGCCGCCACCCAGGAAATCTCCGGTAACATCCAGCGCACCGCCGACGGCACCTCGCAGGTCGCCGGCACGATCGCCGAGGTCAGCCAGGGCGCCAACCAGACCGGTGCCGCTTCCAGCCAGCTATTATCCTCGGCAAAGCAATTGTCGGATTCAACCGCGAGCCTGCAGGCCGAGATCGATGGCTTCCTGAAATCGATTGCCGCGGCGGCGTAAGGCATTCACTGGGCGTCGCGGTCCGACCACCCGACGGGCAAATCAGCGCATACGCGGCGCGGGTTTGCCTGTCCAGCAGTATATTCGGTTTTTCCGAAAATATAGTGCTTCCCGCCCAAGCCAAATCAGTTCTAGATCGCTGCCATCCTGTCCCGCACAAGGGGCGTTTCGCGATCGTCACGGACGTTGGGACAGGAGGCGGTGGACGCGGCAGCGTCTGGCGCGCAAGGACGATGCAGGGCGAGATGAACCTCGTGAGCATCGAACGGCGCGCGAAGACGAGAGACGTTGCTTGCGGACGGCGAAGTCGTGTGGTCCTGACGCCCCGGCGCTGGCGTCAAGTCTTGCGGAGGTTTTGGCGGGTCCAACCGGACCTGGCAGAGCACCTTAATCCGCTGACGACGGTGACAACAAGCCGATCACCGGGGAGAGCACGAAGTAGACCGTTAAAACCATTCGCGTGCGGGGATGCCGGGATGAATCTGGTGGACCTGTGGTGACTTGCTCGTGTGCTTACTTTCATTTTGCACGCGAGGCTGCGGGTGCATTGGGCGCCCGGCATTCCCCACGCCCTCGTTTTGGGGCGGAGCTAACATGCACAACTCGGGCGGATTCGCGCCGCGGGAACGCGGAGCCACGTCATGGATTGCTTCGCTTACGCTCGCAATGACGTTTCAGCGCCGCGGGAATGCGAACACGCGTCTTCGATGGTCTCACGAATACCGCATCACGCCGTCATCGACCTTGCCGAAGCGCAACGTGACGATGTCGAGCGCGTAATTCTGATAGAGCCGCCACGGCCGCTTCGAGCCCTGCTTCGGCAGCTTTGCGATCGAGCGCTGTACGTAACCCGACGAGAAACTCAGCCAGGGCGCTTCCGTGATCGTGGGATCGGCATTGTGCGGCATGCATTGTTTGAAGCCATGCCGGTCCATGTAATTGATGAGACGGCAGACATATCCGCAAGTCAGGTCGCATTTCAGCGTCCACGATGCATTGGTGTAGCCGAACGAGGACGCGAGGTTCGGCACATCGGAGTACATCATGCCCTTGTAACCCAGTGTTCTGGCGAAATCGACGGTCCGGCCGTCGACGTTGACTTCGAGTCCGCCGACCACCTGCAGGTTGAGGCCAGTGGCGGTGACAATAACGTCGGCTTCGAGTTCGCTGCCGTCCTTCAGCTTGATTCCGTTGCTGGTGAAGGTGTCGATCTCGCTGGTGACGACGGAAGCGCGTTTCGTCTTGATCGCGTTGAACAGATCGCCGTCGGGCACCAGGCAGAGCCGCTGATCCCAGGGGTTGTAGCGCGGCGTGAAATGCGTGGCGATGTCGTAGTCCGGACCGAGCGCCATCCGCACCCCGCCGAGGATCAGTTGCTTGACCCGCGCCGGCTTGCGCCGGGAGAGCTGGAAGAAATACATGCCCCACAGCACGTTGCGCCAGCGAATCAGATGATAGGCGAGCTTGGACGGAAGATTCCGACGCAATTTGTTGGCGACCGGATCCTGCGCCGGCCGCGACACCACATAGGTCGGCGAGCGCTGCAGCATGGTGACATGCGCCGCCTGCTTTGCCATCTCCGGCACCAGCGTCACCGCGGTGGCGCCCGAGCCGATCACCACCACGCGCTTTCCGGCGTAGTCGATGTCCTCGGTCCATTTCTGCGGATGCACGATGCGGCCGCCGAAATCTTCGCGGCCTGCGAAGTCGGGCGTGTAGCCTTCCTCGTATTTGTAATAGCCCGAACACATGAACAGGAAATTGCAGGTGAAGCGGACGATTTCGGCGCCGCCTTCGCCTGTGCTGCGTTCCGCCTCCACCGTCCAGCGGGCATCCGGCGTCGACCACGAGGCGCGCTTGACCCGATGATTGAAGCGGATCTTCCGATCGATGCCGTTCTCGGCCGCTGTCTCGCGGACGTAGTTCAGGATTTTCGACCCCTCGGCGATTGCTTTTGGCTCGGTCCACGGCTTGAACGAATAGCCCATCGTGAACATGTCGCTGTCGGAGCGGATGCCGGGATAGCGGAACAGGTCCCAGGTGCCTCCGATGCAATCGCGGCCCTCCAGTATGACGAAGCGCTTGCCCGGACATTTGTGCTGCAGGTGATAGCCCGCCCCGATGCCGGACAGTCCGGCACCGACGATCAGCACGTCGAAATGTTCAGAGGACATCGATGGTCTCCGAGCCCCGCTCATTCTCGTCATGGCCGACCGTCCGGGAATGACGTCGCGAGGCTATCAATAGCGATAATGATCCGCCTTGAACGGGCCTTCCGGCTTGACGCCGATATATTCGGCCTGGTCCGGGCGCAGCTTGGTCAGCTTCACCCCGATCTTGGAAAGATGCAGCCGGGCGACCTTCTCGTCCAGCGACTTCGGCAGCACGTAGACCCTTTTCTCGTACTTGCCGTCGTTGTTGTTGGCCCACAATTCGATCTGCGCCAGCGTCTGGTTGGTGAAGGAGGCCGACATCACGAAGGAGGGATGCCCCATGGCGTTGCCGAGGTTCACGAGACGACCCTCCGACAGCAGGATGATGCGATGCTTGTCGGGGAATTCGATCTCGTCAACCTGCGGCTTGACGTTGGTCCATTTCAGATTGCGCAGGCCCGCGATCTGGATCTCGTTGTCGAAATGGCCGATGTTGCAGACAATGGCGCGGTCCTTCATCGCGCGCATGTGCTCGATGGTGATGATGTCCTTGTTGCCGGTCGCGGTGACGAAGATGTCGGCGCGCGGCGCGGCCTCTTCCATGGTGACCACCTCATAGCCTTCCATTGCCGCCTGCAGCGCGCAGATCGGATCGACTTCGGAGACCATGACGCGGCAGCCGGCCTGGCGCAGCGAGGCGGCCGAACCCTTGCCGACGTCGCCGAACCCCGCGACCATCGCTACCTTGCCCGACATCATCACGTCGGTGCCGCGGCGAATGCCGTCGACCAGCGATTCGCGGCAGCCATACAGATTGTCGAATTTCGATTTGGTGACGCTGTCGTTGACGTTGATCGCCGGGAACAACAGCTTGCCTTCCTTCTCCATGTTGTAGAGCCGGTGCACGCCGGTGGTGGTCTCTTCCGAGACGCCCCTGATGCTGTTCGCGATCTCCGCGAAGTATCCCTTCGGCTTTTCCTTCAGCAGGCGCTTGATCAGCGCGAAGAAGACCTCCTCTTCCTCGCTGTTGTGCTGGTCAAGGAAACCGGTGTCGCCGTTCTCGGCGCGCAGGCCGTGATGCACCAGCATGGTAGCGTCGCCGCCGTCGTCGAGGATCATGTTGGGCGTGCCGCCGCCATGCCAGTCGAACAGCTTTGCGGTGTAGTCCCAGTATTCCTTCAGGCTCTCGCCCTTCACCGCGAACACCGGAATGCCGGCCGCGGCAATCGCGGCCGCGGCATGGTCCTGCGTCGAATAGATGTTGCAGGAAACCCAGCGGATGTCGGCGCCGAGTGCCGCCAGCGTCTCGATCAGCACCGCGGTCTGGATCGTCATGTGCAGGGAGCCGGCGATGCGCGCGCCCTTCAGCGGTCGTTTCGGCCCGTATTCCTCGCGCGTGGCCATCAGCCCGGGCATCTCGGTCTCGGCCAGCGAGATTTCCTTGCGGCCGAATTCGGCGAGCGAGATGTCCTTGACGACGTAGTCGGTGAAGGCGGGCTTCTTGGCGGTGGCGGTCATGTCAGTCCTTGTTCCTGTCCATGTCATTCCGGGGCGCGAATGAAACTCTCCAACCCGGAAATGACGGCGAGTAATCACACCGCCCGTTTCAGCACTTCGGCAAGGTCGGTCTTCTCCCACGAGAAGCCGCCCTCATTATCCGGCGTGCGGCCGAAATGACCATAGGACGAGGTGCGCGCATAGATCGGCTTATTGAGATCGAGATGCTTGCGGATGCCGCGCGGGGTCAAATCCATCGCCTCGGCCACGATCTTCTCGAGCTTTTCCTCCGGCACCTTGCCGGTGTTGTGGGTGTCGATATAGATCGACAGCGGCCGTGCCACGCCGATCGCATAGGCGAGTTGCAGCGTGCAGCGGCCGGCGAGGCCTGCCGCGACGATGTTCTTGGCGAGATAGCGCGCGGCATACGCCGCCGAACGATCCACCTTGGTCGGGTCCTTGCCGGAAAACGCGCCGCCGCCGTGCGGCGCCGCGCCGCCATAGGTGTCGACGATAATCTTGCGGCCGGTGAGACCGGTATCGCCGTCGGGACCGCCGATGTAGAATTTTCCGGTGGGATTGATGTGCCAGATCGTCTTGCCATTGATCCAGTCCTTGGGCAGCGCCTCCCGGACATAGGGCTCGACGCGCTCGCGCACCTGGTCCGAGGTCATGTCTTCGACCAGATGTTGATGCGAAACCACGATCTCGCGCACGCCGACCGGCTTGCCGTTCTCGTATTGCACAGTGACCTGGCTCTTGGAATCCGGGCCCAGCACCTTCTCCCGGCCGGAGTGACGCGCTTCCGAGATCAGCCGCAGTATCTTGTGGGCGTAGAAGATGGGCGCCGGCATCAGGTCCGGGGTTTCGTTGGTGGCGTAACCGAACATGATGCCCTGATCGCCCGCGCCTTCTTCCCTATTGGTGCCGGGCTGCAGCGCATCAACGCCCTGCGCGATATCGGCGGATTGCGGATGCAGCAGGATTGCAATGTCGCAGGCTTTCCAGTGGAAGCCTTCCTGCTCGTAACCGATGTCCTTGATGGCCTCGCGCACCACGCTCTCGATCTGCTCATTGGTGACCGATTTGGGACCGCGGGTTTCGCCGGCGATCACCACCTTGTTGGTGGTGGCGAGCGTCTCGCAGGCCGCACGGATTGCCCAGGGATCGATACCCGCCTTGGGGCCCTCGCGGAAAAACAGATCGACGATCTCGTCGGAAATCCGGTCGCACACCTTGTCCGGGTGGCCTTCGGATACCGACTCGCTTGTGAACAGATAAGACTCGCGCATCAACTAACCCCTTTCCGCCAGAGCCCGGCGGTCCATCCTGGTGTTGCCCTGAGAATGTCAGTCGCGGCGGCGCGAGATGACGTAGGATTCATCGTAAAACCAAAGCCCGTTATGCCTGCGCAGAACCTCTCGGGTGGCATCGAGCGTGCGGCCGCTTTGCGTCATGTCGGTCAACCGGTCGTCTTCGATCTGGGCGACATACACCGCCGCGTTCCAAGCTGCAAAAGCCGTCGAGGTTCCGATCGATCCGGTGACCTCGTTGGGCAGCGCTTCCATATCATAACGGAAGATCGAACGGTTATCGGCATAGGCATTAAAGTTAAGGTCGCGTCCGGCCGATCCCAGCTCGTATTTCACCGCGCGCAATAGCTCATGACGGCTCACCCCGAAAGGATTTTCTCCGGGCCATACCGCCTGAATGACTTCCAGTCCCGGGTCCTGCCCGTGAGAGTGAATTCCGATCAGCCGGCCGCCGGCCCGCAACGCCCGGGCCAGCGGCGCAATGATGCGTTTGGCGCGGAAATTGACCGAAGATTTGGCGCGGTATGGCTGGGAGGCGATGATCAGGTCGAAATTGGCCTCGCAGCGGCCGGCGCGCGGAATGATCTGATCGAGCAGGAATCGGTGGTCTTCCCGGTACAGCACGATCGCGACCGGCCGCTCATAGACCGGCATGCCCGAGCGCGGGCTGACACTGGCGCGCCAGTTCTGCTCCAGAAATGGCCCAAGTTCGGCGATCTGGGCCTCGAATTCGCCCGAAGAGGCGCCGCGCAGCGCCACTTCGAGCCAGAGCATGGCCGCCGCCGCCGCCGGCGAGGCCGGCGTCAGCCAGGGCGCTTCGGCGTAATACATGTTGGTGAGCACGAAAACGGTGGCCGGATGCTCGAACAGGCGATCCGGCACTTTGTCCAGGGTCAGCCGGACATCCTCGAGGCTGAGCTCCTTGCCGGCAATGTAGAACGGCATGTGGGGAAAGCGGCCATGCATCGAACGCATGACCCGCGCCAGCACGGTGCCGTCACCAACGCCGGCATCGAACACCCGCAGCGCCGGCGGGCGGGGGTGGATGCTGCCGAACTCCAGCGCCACCCGGTCCGCGATCACCCGCTTCTCGCTGCAGGTATGGACGAACAGCAGGTACTTCTGCCGGTTCTCGAAGAAGCGGAAATTGCCGCGGGGATCGCGCTTCTCGGGCGGCACTTCGAGCCCGCGTGGCGGCGGCAGGCCGCCCGGCGTGGCGGCGGCGATATAGGCCTGGATGCGGTCCAGCGTATCGATGGTGATGCGTTTGCCCTCGCGCAGCCGGTGCACCAGCTTGCCGTCGTTGACGGCGCGGCGGCCGAACGTCGACTCCGCCATGTCGGCTTGCCGGCAGAATTCAGAGATCTGACTCAGGATCTGGTCGTTCTTCATTGGGACATTCGGGTGGGCAGCATCGGATGGCGCGTCTTTCCTACCACCATCTGCCCACGCCTGGGAATGCAACCACGGGAGAAGTCACTTGCCCCACATCTCGTTCGCCACATCGACCGCGAGCCTCAGCTTGGCCCACTGCTCGTCTTCGGTGAGGATATTGCCCTCTTCGGTCGAGGCGAAACCGCATTGCGGCGAGACCGCGAGCTGGTCGAGCGCGACGAACTTGCTGGCCTCCTGCAGCCGGCGCTTGATGTCATCCTTGTTCTCAAGTTCGCCGGTCTTCGAGGTGATAACGCCGACCACCACGATCTTGTTGCCCTTCGGCAAATAGCGCAGCGGCTCGAAGCCGCCGGCGCGCTCGGAATCGTATTCGAGGAAATATCCGTCGTAATTGGTGCCGGCAAGCATGGTTTCCGCCACCGGCTCATAGCCGCCGGACGAAATCCAGGTCGAACGGAAGTTACCGCGGCAGACGTGCGTGGTGATGGTCATGTCGGCCGGCCGTTCCGCGATCGCGTAGTTGATCACGCGGGCGTAGATCTCCTGCAGGCCATCGGGATTGTCGCCGCGCTCGCGCGCCTTCTTCAATTCGTCCTGCGAGCAGAGATAGGCCCACACCGTATCGTCGAACTGCAGATAGCGGCAACCGGCGCCATAGAACGCCTTGACCGCCTTGCGATAGGTCTTGGCGAGGTCCTCGAAAAACACCTCGAGATCGGGATAGACCCTTTGCGAGATCGAGTTGCGGCCGCCGCGGAAATGCAGCACCGCCGGCGAGGGAATCGTCATCTTCGGCATCACATGCGCGACCTCGCACTGCTTTTTCAGGAATCTGAAATGGTCGAGCATCGGGTGGTTGTCGGGAAAATCGAGCTTGCCGATCACGCGCACCGCGTCGTGCCGGGTCTCGACGCCGGCGAACTGGATACCGGTGTCGGGATGAAACAGTTCGCAGCCGGTCAGATGGCTGAGAAAATCAAAATGCCACCAGGAGCGGCGAAATTCGCCGTCGGTCGCGAGCTTCAGGCCGATCGAGGCCTGCTTGTGCACGATCTTTTCGATCTCCATGTCCTCGATCTTGCGCAGATCCTGGGCGGAGATCTCGCCCTTCTCCAGCTTGGCGCGCGCCTCCTTGATCTTTGGTGGCCGCAACAGGCTGCCGACCTCGTCGGCGCGGAACGGGGCTTTTGTTCGCTGCATGTTTTTCTCCCGGCAAACCAGAGCGTTTCCCAGCGAAGTGGCTACCGCTTCGCCAAGAAAACGCGCCAAAACGACCTAATGGGCCGCGGTACCGGAGACGCCCAGCAGGCGCTCGAGCACCGCGGGATCGGCCTTCAACGCGGCGCTCGCCGCATCGTGAACGATCGTGCCGCGGTCCAATATCACAACCCGGTCGGCCAGCCCCAGAATCTTTTGAGCGTTTTGTTCGACAATGATCGAGCAAGTGCCGCCGGCCCGGGCGATGCTGCCGATCGCCCGAAGCAGCTCCTCGACGATGATGGGCGCGAGCCCCTCGGTCGGCTCGTCCAGCAACAGCACCTTTGGATTGAGCGTAAGCGCGCGGCCGATCGCCAGCATCTGCTGCTCGCCGCCGGAGAGCTGGTTACCGAAATTATTGCGCCGCTCTTTCAGGCGCGGAAACATTTCGTAGACCTTTGCCACCGTCCATTGACCCGGCTGCGCCACCGCCGTCATGTTTTCTTCCACCGTCAACGAGCGAAAGATATTGCGCTCTTGCGGCACCCAGCCGATACCACTCCGCGCCCGCTGATCCGGCCGCATGTCGGTGATATCCACTCCCGCAAGCGTGACGGTCCCGCCGAAGCGGCGGGTGATCCCAACAATCGAATTGATCAGCGTGGTCTTGCCGGTGCCATTGCGCCCCAGCAGCGCCAGCACCTGGCTTTCGGCGAGATGCAGGGACATATCGGGCAGGACCACGGCCTCGCCGTAACCAGCGCGCAAGCCCTGGATACTCAACAGGTCAGGCATTGGCGGCCTCGCCGAGGTAGACTGCCTTCACGTCGGGATCGCGCGCCACCTCGTCCGGCGGACCCTCGACCAGCATCGCACCGTTGACCAGCACCGAAATGCGGTCGGCGAACGAGAATACCAGATCCATGTCGTGCTCGATCAGGAGCACGGTGACCTCGCGCGGCAAGGCTGCGACCGCCGCGAGAATGTCGTGGCGCTCGCTTTCGGGAACCCCCGCGGCGGGCTCGTCGAGCAGCAACACCCGCGGTTTGGCGGCAATGGCCACCGCGATCTCCAGCAGCCGCTGCTTGCCGTAGGGCAGCGTCATGGTGAGGTCGTTCATGACGTCGAGCAGATGGAAGCGCGCCAGATTTTCCGCGATCTCGGCGTTGACGTCGTCGCGCGTGCCCATGCTGCGCCACCAATCGCCGCCGCGGCCGAGCCGTTCCGATACCGCAAGCCCGACGGTCTCGAGCGGCGTCAAATCGGCATAGAGCTGGTTGATCTGGAAGGTGCGCGACAACCCGCGCAGCACCCGCGTATGCACCGGCAGGTCCGTGATGTCGTTTCCGTGGAGGAGAATGCGTCCCGAATTGGGTTTGAGCACCCCCGTCAGTAAATTGATGACGGTGGTCTTGCCGGCGCCGTTCGGGCCGATCAGCGCGTGGCGAGCGCCCTGCTCGATGCGAAGCGAGAGGTCGCGGGTGACCTTGAGGCCGCCGAATTGCTTTTCCAGCCCTTTGGTTTCCAGCGCCAAGGTCATGACGCGTCACTCTCGGGAACGGCAACCACCGCCTTTCGCCCGCCGAATTGCCTTATGATCAGGTTCGGCAGCCACAACGCCCAACGATGCATGCGCGCGCGGCCGACCAGCACCATCGCGACCAGCACGAGACCGATCCAGAACTGCCAGTATTGCGGCGTGATCGTCGAGAATACCTCCTGCAGCATGCGAAACACCACGGCGCCGATCAGCCCGCCATAGAGATAGCCGGTGCCGCCGATCACCAGCACCAGCAACAGATCGGCGGAGCGCTCGAACGAAAACACGTCGAGCGAAGCCAGCGCCGTGGTCTGGGTGAACAGCGCGCCTGCAATCCCGGCGTAGAAGGCAGCCAGGGTGTAGATCGCGATCAGGCGCTTGTTGACGGGGATGCCGATCGCGCCGGCCCGCAGCGGGTTGTTCCTGATCGCCCGCAGCGACAGCCCAAACGGCGAATGCACGATCCGCCGCGCCAGCAGGAACAACAGGAAGAGCACGGCAAGCGAATAGAAAAAGCCGACCTTGCCGAACATGTCGAAGGCGAACAGGTGCAGGATCGGCTGCATCTCGATGCCTTGCAGCCCGTCGGTGCCGCCGGTGATGTCTGAAAAACGCTCGGCCAGCGCTTCCAGCAGCAGCGCGATGCCTAGTGTTACCATCAGGCGGGTCAGGTCGGCACCCCTGATCACCAGGAAACTGGTGAGAAAGCCGAGCGCCATGGCAACAAGGCCGGCCGCAACCAGCGCGACCACCGGCTCGCTGACGATACCATGCAAGGCGAACAGGCCGGCGCAATAGGCGCCGACACCGAAGAACGCGGCCTGTCCCAACGAAACGATGCCGGCGTAGCCGAGGATCAGATCAAGCGACAGGGCGAACAGGGCAAGCCGCACGATGTCCGTCATGATCAGAAAGCGGGAAGGAAACAAAAACGCGCAACCGAGTGCTGCAATCCAGAACGCGATTTCGCTCCAGTGCCAGCGCGCGTGCTGCCTGGCGTGATACCCGACATCGGCTCGGACGGTCATGGCGCCACTCAACGCGTCGCGGAGCGGCCGAACAGGCCATTCGGGCGCCAGATCAGAATGACGATCATGATGGTGTAGATCACGAAAGGGCCAAGCTTCGGCACGTAATATTTACCGGCGACGTCGCCGATGCCGAGCAGGAGCGAGGCGAGAAACGGTCCGGTGATGCTGGAGGAACCGCCGACGGTCACCACGATCAGAAAGTAGATCATGAATTTCAGCGGAAAATACGGATCGAGCCCCAGGATCTCGGCGCTCAGCGCGCCGCCGAGTCCGGCGAGGCCGCATCCGAAGGCAAAAGTGAACGCGAACACCTGCGGCACGTTGATGCCGAGGCCGCTTGCCGCGCGGGGATCGTCCACCGCCGCCCGCAGCCGGCTGCCGAAGCGCGTGCGCGCCAGCACCAGTTGCAACGCCGCCGTGAGCAGGCCGCAGATCACGATGATCATCAAGCGATAGCGGCCGACGCCGACGCCGAAGAAATCGATCTGCCCCTCGAGCGCTGCCGGAAGCTTGATGAAAATCCGCGACGATCCCATGATGTAGTCGACCGCAGCCACCGACATGAAAACGAGGCCGACGCTAAACAGCACCTGATCGAGATGGCTGCGATCGTAGAGATGGCGATAGAGCGAGCGCTCCAGCACCGCGCCAATCAAGGCGCTCGCCACAAACGCCAGCGGCAGGCCGGCAAAAAAGGGCCAGCCGGATTGATTGACCAGCACCGCGCAGACATAGCCGCCCGCCATCGCGAATGCGCCGTGCGCGAGATTGACAAAGTTCATCAGCCCGAGCGTGACCGCCAGCCCACACGCCAACACGAAAAGCAGCATGCCGTAGGCGACGCCGTCGAACAGGATGGTGAACAGCGTGGTCATGGGATGGCGACAAAACCTAGCAGGGAATCATCATCCCGGGGCAGCGCGAGCGCTGAACCCGGACTCTTGCGTACAACTCGAGTTCCAGGGCTCGCCCACGCCCGGGAATGACCCGCGATCACTTCTTGGTCTTGCCGGCGTCCTTGACCGCCTCAAACGTCTGGAACTCCACGTTGTAGAGTTCGCCGTCGACCTTCTCGACCTTGCGTATGTAGATGTTCTGGACGATGTCGCGGGTTTCCGGGTCAATCGAAATCGGGCCGCGCGGACTCTCCCACTTCATGCCCTTCATGGCTTCGACCAACTCATCGCCGCCAGTCTTCCCGCCGGTCTTTTTCAGGGCCTCATATATCAGGTGAATGCCGTCATAGCCGCTCACCGCCATGAAGCCGGGGCGCGAGTTGAAAGCCTTCTTGTAGGCGGCGACGAATTCCTTGTTCATCGCAGACGGATGGGCGGCGGAATACAAATGTGCGGTGACGGTGCCGAGCGCCGCATCGCCCATGCCGTTGAGCAGATCGTCATCCATGACGTCACCGGGGCCGATCACCCTGATGCCCGATTTGTCGAGCCCGCGCTCTGCATACTGCTTCATGAAATTGCCGCCCTGCCCGGCCGGCACGAACACAAACATCGCATCGGGCTTGGCATCCTTCATCCGCTGCAGGAACGGCGCGAAGTCGGGGTTGGCCAAGGGCACCTTGACCTCTTCAACGATCTGGCCGCCACCCGCGGTGAAATTCTGCTTGAAGAAGTTCAGCGCGTCGTTACCGGGCGCATAGTCCGATGTCAGGGTCGCGACCTTCTTGATGCCGTTCTTGGCCGCCCAATCACCAATGATGGTGGAGGACTGCGCCAGCGTGAAGCTGGTGCGCACGATATAGGGCGAGCGCTCGGTGATGATCGAGGTGCCCGCCGCCATGACGATTTCAGGTATCTTTGCTTGCGTCGCTAGCGGTGCCGCTGCCAAAGCTGCCGGCGTCACGCCGAAACCGGCGATGAAATTGACCTTGTCGTTGACGATCAGCTCCTGCGCCAGACGCTTGGTGTTGTCGGGAACCGCGGCGTCGTCCTTGAGGATGATTTCGATCTTCTTGCCGGCGACGGTGTCGCCCTTCTGCTGCATGTACAGCTTCACCGCGTTGTCAATCTGCTTGCCGGTAGATGCTTGGCCGCCCGTCATCGGCAGGATGAGGCCGATCTTGACGGTCTCCTGCGCCTGCACTGGCGCCACGGCAACGCCGGCAATCGCAACGCCGGCCCCGGCCAATGACAACATTTTTGCGCGAATGGACATCAACGCTCTCCCCTCATCAGGTTTAGTGCCTCGAACCGAGTCCCCGGCTCTTGCTTCACCATAGCCGAAATTTCCCAGCCATGTCCGACGCGGCATGGCGTCCTAAGCGCGCCACGGTGTCAATCTCGACGATAGGCGCGCTCGCGGGCCCAGGTAGATGGCAGGTTTCGCGGCTGGCACCGGAATTAAAATTGATAAACTCTTGGCCCAAGAGGTTCTAAGGTAATAAGATACCGAGGTCCCGTATAAGCCAGTTTTACCTTGCACGGGTACCTTCGGCCCCGCGACATCGGACTGCGGGACGCGCCCGGTCGAGTCCACTTGCAGAATCACCGCCGAGGATTGTGACATTCGCGACATGCCGATCAGCACCCGCCATCTCGCGGTCCTACTTGCCTTGACGCTTCCAGCTTGCGGGCTGAGCGGTTGCGGAACCATCAACGAGAAACTGGCGGCCGGAATTTCCGATTCGATCCCGGCATGGGCCGGCGGTCTGCCCGCGGATGCGCCGCCCCGCCCCGGTACCGTCAAGTATGACGAGTTCATGAGAGAGCAGGAAAGGAAGCGGCTTGAGCCGGCTACGACAGCGGCCACGGATGCGACCAGCAATTCCGACGCCGCGTTGGACCCCCTGCACTAGGAAGTGAGGGCTGCGTCGATTTCGAGGGGCTTCCATCGAGGTTAGAACGCGATCCCTTCAGTCCATGAACACCACGGTCTTGCGGCCGTTGAGGATCACCCGGTCCTCCAGATGATGACGCACGGCGCGCGCCAGCACGCGGCGCTCGATGTCGCGGCCCTTGCGGACCAGATCTTCGGGCGTATCACGATGGCTAATGCGCTCGACGTCCTGGTCGATGATCGGGCCCTCATCGAGCGCGCCGGTGACGTAATGCGCGGTGGCGCCGATCAGTTTGACGCCGCGTTCATGCGCCTGATGATAGGGCCGCGCGCCCTTGAAGCCCGGGAGGAACGAATGATGGATGTTGATGCAGCGGCCCGCGAGCTTTGCCGCCATCTCGTCCGAGAGGATCTGCATGTAACGCGCCAGCACCACGAGATCGGTTTTGGTCTCTCCGATCAACTGCAATATCGCGCGCTCCTGCTCGCGCCTGGTTTCCGTCGTCACCGGCAAATGGTGAAATGGAACCTCGCCGAAGTCGAGATTGCCGTAGGTCTCGCGTGGATGGTTGGAGACTATGGCGGTCGGGATCATCTCGAGTTCACCGGTACGCCAGCGATACAGGACGTCGACCAGACAATGATCGGATTTCGAGACCAGGAGCATCACCCGGCGGCGGCTGGCGCGGCGGCGCATCTGCCAGTCCATCGCAAAGCGCTCCGCAATCGCCGCGAATCCGGTCTGCAACGCCGCCGGGTCGAGCGCCAGGTCGGCGGCGGCGAACACCACCCGCATGAAGAAATGGGCGGTCTCGACGTCGCTGAACTGCTGGGCGTCGAGGATGTTCTGGCCATTATGGGCCAGGAACGTCGAGACCGCCGAGACGATGCCCGGTCGATCCGGGCAGGACAATGTCAAAACATATTGATGGTCAGGCATGGTCGCGGATCAGCTATGATTTCGATGCGGATGGAACGGCAATTTTGCGGCTCTGCTCTATCATTTGCTATGGTCTTGCGCCAACCCCGGACCAGGCGCCATGGTGAACGAACAACAAGCAAGCGGCGTCAGGGCAAACCATGGCTGACAGGCTGAACGGCTATCGGATTCTGATCCTGGAAACCCGCGAGGAGGCGCAGTTTTCCCGCCTGCTCGCCGAGCAGGGCGCCGACGTGCTGCAATGCCCGATGTTCACCATCCATGACGTCCCGGATTCCGCACCCGTCGAGGGTTGGATCCGCCGTTTCATCGACAAGACATGTGATGATCTGGTGTTGCTGACCGGTGAAGGCCTGCGCCGGTTGATGAAGGTCGCGCGGCGGATCGAACTCGAGCGAGATTTCATCGCCGCACTCGGAAAGGCACGGAAATTCGCGCGCGGACCAAAGCCCGGCCGCGCGCTGCGGGAGATCGGGCTGGAGCCGCAGATGACGACGGAGAAGCCGACATCCCAGGGGGTCGCAGAGATGCTGGCCCGGGCCGATTTGCGGGGGCATCGCGTCGGGTTGCAGCTTTATCCGGACAAGGATCACGGCGTACTGATCGGCGCCATCTCGGCGCAAGGCGCCGAAGTCGATGCTGTGCTGCCTTACATCTACGACGCTCAGGCCGCCGATACCAACATCGTCAGTGCGATCGACGAGATGGCGCAGGGCCGCATCGACGCGATTGCGTTGACCAATTTGGGGCAGGTCCGACGGCTGTTGGAGGTCGCCCGCGCGCGTGGCTGTGAAAGCCGGTTACGTGAAGGACTTGATCGTACGCCGATCGCTTCGGTGGGGCCGGTGGTTTCGGAAGAACTCAGGTCGCACGGGCTGCGCACCGACATCTCCCCCGCCAACGACGCTTTTTTCATGAAGCCTCTGATTTCGGCGATGGCGGCAGCGCTTGCAAGCAATCCGCCGCGAGCAACCGCAGGTAAATCTAGATGAGATGAATCGTCGTTGCCGGCGGCGCAAGCGACGAAGCAATCCATCTCTGCTCGGGGTCGGCTCCGGATTGGTGACGGAATATTCGCTCCGCCGCAATCACGGCAAAACCGACAAGCAATCACCCGGCTGGCTGCTTCGAATGGCTCAGATACGCCCGGTAGGCCAGTTTAAGTCCATCCTGAAGCGCGGTGCGCGCGCGCCAGCCCAGTTTGGCAAGGCGACTGACATCGAGCAACTTCCGCGGCGTGCCGTCGGGCCGGGAGGGATCGAAGCCGATTTCGCCGGTGTATCCGACGACAGCGGCGATCAGGCGCGCGAGTTCGGCGATGCTGATGTCCTCGCCGCTGCCGATATTGACCAGTTCGCCGCTGGAGTAGGCCTTCATCAGATGAATGCAGGCATCGGCCATATCGTCGACGTAGAGAAATTCCCGCCGCGGCGTTCCGGTGCCCCAAACCGTCACATTGCCGGCGCCGGAAAGCTTTGCCTGGTGAAACCGGCTAATCAGCGCGGCGACCACGTGGCTATATTCGGGATGATAATTGTCGCCGGGTCCGTACAGATTAGTCGGCATGACGTTGATGAAGTCGGAGCCATACTGGGTGCGATAGGCTTCCACCATCTTGATGCCGGCGATCTTCGCGATCGCATAGGGCTCGTTGGTCGGCTCGAGCGGCCCGGTGAGCATCGAATCCTCGCGCAGCGGCTGCGGCGCAAGCTTCGGGTAGATGCAGGATGAACCGAGAAACATCAGCTTCCGGGTGCCGTGCAGGTGGGCGGCCTGGATCGCATTGGTCGCAATGGCCAAATTATCATAGATGAACTCGGCGCGAAGCGTATTGTTGGCGACGATGCCGCCGACCTTGGCCGCCGCCAGAAACACCACCTGCGGCCGGTTCTTCGCAAACCAGTTGAACACCGCCGCCTGATCGCGCAGATCGACATCGCCGCGTTTTACAGTCAGCAATTCGACTTGTTCCAGCGCGAGCCTGCGCACCAGCGCGGCCCCGACCATACCACCATGTCCGGCAACGAAGACCGTTTTGCCTTTCAGCTCAAACGGAGTTCTTGCCATTGGCGACCTCCTGCCTGGCAATCGCAAGATCAACCGCCACCATTTCCTTGACCAGTTGCGCGAAACTGGTCTTTGGCTTCCAGCCGAGCTTTTGGCGCGCCTTGCTGGCGTCGCCGACCAGAAGATCGACTTCCGTGGGGCGGAAGTACACCGGATCGATGCGAACGACGGTCTTGCCGGATTTGCCGTCAATACCGGTTTCCTCGATGCCCTTGCCGCGCCACTCGATGCTGCGGCCGACTTCGGCGAATGCATGCTCGACGAATTCGCGCACCGAGTGGGCCTCGCCGGTCGCCAGCACGAAATCGTCTGCGACGTCCGCCTGCAGGATCCTGTACATGCCCTCGACGTAATCCTTGGCATGCCCCCAGTCGCGTTTCGCCTCGAGATTTCCCAGATAGAGCACGTCTTCGAGGCCGGTCTCGATCCGCGCGATGCTGCGCGTGATCTTGCGCGTCACGAAGGTCTCGCCGCGGATCGGGCTTTCATGATTGAACAAAATGCCGTTCGAAGCGAACATGCCGTACGCCTCGCGGTAGTTCACCGTGATCCAGTAGCCGTAAAGCTTGGCGACGCCATAAGGGGAGCGTGGATAAAACGGCGTGGTTTCCTTCTGCGGGACCTCCTGAGCCAGGCCATAGAGCTCGGAGGTGGAGGCCTGATAGAATTTTGTCTCCTTCTCCATGCCCAGGATCCGGATCGCTTCCAGCAATCGTAGTACCCCGATGGCGTCGGCATTGGCGGTATATTCCGGGCTTTCGAAACTGACGCCGACGTGGCTCTGGGCGGCGAGGTTGTAGATTTCGGTCGGCCGGATCTGCTGCATCAGCCGGATCAGGTTGGTCGAGTCCGTCATGTCGCCATGATGCAGCAGGAACGGCACGTTGCCGGCGTGGGGATCCTGGTAGAGATGATCGACGCGCGCGGTGTTGAATGAGGACGACCGCCGCTTGATGCCGTGCACGATATAGCCGAGGCCGAGCAGATATTCGGCGAGATAGGCGCCGTCCTGCCCGGTGACGCCGGTGAGGAGCGCAACCCGCCGCTTTTTATCCTGAACAGTCATGTTCTCTCCGACAAAGCGCCGGGGGCCGCCTTGAAGCCGGCGAACGACGCCAGCTTGCCCCTGTCCGCTGGACCGCCTGCGGCGCTGGCCATAGCATTCGACTCCGACGAAGTCTAATGCCGAGGTCGGCGGCCTTGGGACCATAAGCCTTGGGACCATAACCGGCCTGACTAGGTTGTCGGCCGAAATCGCCAGCCATGCCATCGGCGCCATGTGTCGAAACTGGCACCGCTTGCCTTGACGGTCGGTTTCGGCATAGTTCCATCCCTCACCTCATTCGCAATTGCTGGAAACGATAATCTCACATAAGGCCAGCATGGGCGACGCCTACAACAAGATCCCGACCTTTGCTTTTCCACGCACCGGTGCCGGGCCTGGCCTGATCCTGCTTCTGTGCATCCATGTCATCGCATGTTGCATCTCGCTCATCTATGTCGCGGACTTCTATGCGGGCTACAAGATATTATGGTTCGATAAAGCCCGCCTCACCACGGCGGTGGTGTTCGTGTTGCCCTTTGCTGCCGCGTCATTGCTCTTCACGTTCAGTCGATTCAGCTTCGGTTACTTTGTGGGATTTTACCTTTACACCATGGTTCTCGGCTTTCTCTGGCTGACTGTATTTTCGAACTTTCACTACGATCACATTTTGGCATTCGTTTCGGCTTTCATTTCCGCTCTGGCATTCCTGTTGCCTGCGCTCTTCATCAGGTCGCCGATCAGGCAGCGGTTTGTCCTGTCGGCGCGAGCGCTGGACAATTTGCTGTCCTGCATCCTGGTGTTTGCCGCGGCCACCATTGCCTTTGGCGCGTCCTACAATTTCAGGCCGATCGGCCTAACCGAAATCTACGCGTTCCGTGACGCACTCGAATTTCCCCCAGCATTGAAATACGCAACCGGCGCAACCGCCAATGCTCTATTGCCGTTCGCCTTTGCATGCTTCGTTGCGCGGCGAAATCGATGGCGGGCAGCGGCGAGCTTGCTGCTGTTGCTGCTTATCTATCCGGTCACGCTTACCAAAATTTCGCTGTTCGCCCCTTTCTGGCTTTTGTTTCTGATGCTGTTATCCAGCTTGCTCGAAATCCGCACTACCGTCGTGTTGTCATTGTTGTTGCCGGTTTCGCTCGGAGTAATAGTGGCAATGCTGATCAAGTCGGGAGCTTTGCCGTACGCGGTGCCGTTCAGCGATTATTTTGCAACGATCAATTTCAGGATGATCGCTTTTCCATCGATCGCCCTCGACGTTTACGGCGACTTTTTTTCCACCCACGGGCAAACCTACTTTTGTCAGATATCCTTCCTGAAGCCGTTCATGAGCTGCCCTTACAACGAGTACTTGTCGATCGTCATGGCCAAAGCCTATCAACTCGGCAACTTGAATGCTTCGCTGTTTGCGACGGAAGGTGTTGCTTCCGTCGGGCCGGTGCTCGCACCGCTTGCCGTGCTCGGATGCGGATTGGTAATATCTCTCGCCAACCGTCTGTCGTCCGGCCTGCCGCCGCAATTTGTTCTGCTGTCGGGTGGCATCCTCCCGCAGGTCTTTTTGAACGTACCGCTTACGACGACGTTGTTGACTAATGGCGCTGCGCTCTTGTTCTTGCTCTGGTACGTAACGCCGCGTGAAATGTTCAAGCAGAACGCAACCGGGCAAGTCGCTTCTTCGCACTGATCGCGGCGCGCGCGTGAACCTTTGGGAGATCGCAACCCTCGATTCCCCAGTATTGACGAGCCAAACCTGACCGCTTATCACAGCGACAGCTACACTCGTAGCGCTGTGCTGTGCTGTGCTCAGAGAACCAAGAGGCTCGATGCGGAGCGTTCTGATCACCGGCGGCGCCGGTTTCATCGGGCAAAACCTGCTGCATGCATGGCGCGCGGCGCGTCCGGGCGACCGGCTGGTTGTGGTCGACGCCATGACCTATGCGGCAAATGTCCGCAGCCTGGAGCCGCTGATCGCGGATCGCAGCATACTGTTCGTCAAGGGCGACATCGGGGATGCCGCGCTGATGCGGCGACTGTTCGATGAATACAAGATCGCACGCGTCGTCCATCTTGCCGCGGAATCCCATGTCGATCGATCTATCGTCGATCCCGAGATTTTCTTGCAAACCAACGTGCTCGGGACCTTCACCCTGCTCGAGGCAGCGCTGGACGCTTGGCGCACGTCAGGCGCAATCGATAGCGCGCGTTTTCTTCATGTGTCCACCGACGAGGTATACGGCTCGCTCCGACCTGGCGAGGCCGCCTTTTCGGAATCATCCTCCTATCGTCCGAGTTCGCCGTATGCCGCAAGCAAGGCGGCAAGCGATCATCTGGTGCGCTCCTTCATAGCGACTTACCAGTTCCCGGCGCTGATTACCAATTGCTCGAACAATTACGGTCCTTATCAGCACCCCGAGAAACTGATTCCGCTAATGACCATTCAGGCGTTGGAGGGAAAGCCGCTACCGATCTATGGCGATGGCTCAAACGTCCGCGACTGGCTGCATGTTTCCGATCACTGCGATGCGTTGATGGCCGTGATCGAGCGGGGCCGAATTGGCGAGACCTATAACGTCGGCGGCGGCAATGAAAAGAACAATCGTGAGGTGGTCGGGCTGATCTGCGATATGCTCGATCGGGCCTTTGCTGCCGATAGAGGCCTCGCCTCACGCTTCAGGTTCTGTCCGCCGGCGACAGGAGGAAGCTGCCGCTCACTGATTTCCTACGTAACCGACCGGCCCGGCCACGATCAGCGCTATGCGATCGACGCCACGAAGCTCGATCGCGACCTCAACAAGCAATGCGGCATCAAGTTCGAGACCGGACTTGAGCAAACCGTCCGCTGGTATCTCGATCGGGAAGACTGGTGGCGCGACGTGACCAGCGGCGCCTACAAGACGTGGATCGACAAGAATTACAGTCTCCGGATCGCGGTCTGAAGGGTCATGCGCATCCTCGTGCTTAACGCGGATTATCCGCGCTTCCTGGCTTGGTTCTATCGACGCCAGCCTGGACTTGAGAACGCTCCCTACGCGACCCAGATGGCGGCGCGAAATGCGAGCTTGTTCGGCGTCGCTGATTTCTATCCAACGAACTTTATCGCTGCGGGTCACTCGGCGGCGCAAATCCATGTCAACAATCCATGGCTCCAGTCCGCATGGGCCCGCGAGCACGGCTTGGTATTCGAACCGCCGGAGGCGAGCGCCGCCAGCGAGCGCCGCGCGCTGCCCGGCTGGCTGGAGCGCGCGGTCGCGCCGTTCAAGCCGATCCTGAGGCCAATCGCGCGAAGGGCAGGATTGAGCCCCAGGCTCGACCGGCAGGCCGAGAACATCCTGCTCGCCCAGGTCGAGGAATTCAAACCGGATCTTGTCCTCAGCCAGGATGTCTTCCACGTCGATGCCCGCCTCGTGCGCCGCATCAAAAGCATCGGCAGTCCGATCGTGATCGGCCAAATTGGAATTGAGCCCTCGCGCGGTGCGGACTGGGGCGTCTACGACTTGATGATCTCGCAACTAGCGACCACGGTGGAGTTTTTTCGGAGGCTCGGCGTGCCTGCGGAAGTCAGCCATCTGGCATTCGAGCCGTCTATTTTGGATACTCTGCCTGCGGCATCCGAGACGGACATCGACATCTCCTTCGTAGGCTCGCTCTCGATTGACCACCGGCAGCGGATTGCGCTGCTCGAAGCCGTTGCCGGCCGCTACGATCTCAAACTCTGGGCAAACCGCCCGCAGACGCTACCTACCTCCTCGCCGCTGCATCGCTGCTTCGAGGGAGAAGTCTGGGGGACCGATATGTATCAAGTGCTTCGGCGCTCGCGCATCACGCTCAACTCGCATATCGACCTTGCCGGACGCGAAGCCGGAAACATGCGGCTGTTCGAGGCCACCGGCATCGGCGCTTTTCTGCTGACCGATTTCAAGGACAATCTGCACACCCTGTTTGCACCGGACAGGGAAGTGGCTGTATGGCGTTCAATCGACGATTGCCTGAAAGCGATCGGCCGCCATCTCGTTGACGACGACAGCCGCGCCGAGGTCGCCCATGCGGGTCAGGCGAGGACCATGGCGCAACATACCTACCGGCATCGCACCGCAGATATTCTGGGTTTCGTCGATCGAATCCGAGCGCGGCAATGAAGCTCCCCCGCATCATCAGGCAGATCGGCAAGCGCGCCATCAAATCAACTCCGTTTCTGCGCCGACATATCATGAGTTCAAGCGATCATCGCGTCCTCGGCGGGATCGAGGAGGCCCTGAGCCTGACGGCATTGTCGGCCGGATGGCGCGGCACACGTACGGTGGCTCGGCAGGAGCGCGCCTACCGGGTGCTGATCGCCGACATGAAACGCGGCGAACCGCGGCTTGACTTGAAGATCGCGGCCGAAGCCATCGCCGCCACCGGGATCACAAATCCGCGCGTGCTCGAGGTAGGCTGCGGCAGCGGCAGCTATTCGGAGGTGTTTGCCACGCTGGTCCCCAATCACGTCCACTATATCGGGATAGACTCCTCCGAGGCGATGATCGCCCGCGCCCGCGCCCGTTATCCTTCAACAAACTTTGAGGTCGCGGATGCGACCGGGTTGCCTTGTGCCGACGGTGCTTTCGACATCGTGTTCAACGGTGTGTCGCTGACGCATATCATTGACTACCGAGCGGCGATCCGCGAGGCCGCGCGCGCTGCTGCACGTTTTTGCATTTTTCACACCGTTCCGGTGTTTCGCGATCATGGCACGACGTTTTTACGAAAATACGCCTATGGCGCGCCTGTCGTGGAGATAATCTTCGGCAAGCAGGAACTGATGTCGTTGTGCCGGGAAGCAGGATTGCGCCTCGAACGTGAATGGCCCGGCATTCCCTATGATATTTCGAGTGTGACCGGGCATCACTCGACGACCGAAACTTACCTGTTTGCGCGCTAGTTTCGCTGAGGTTACGATCGGAACCAAGCGCTGTGATATGTCTCGCCGGTTTAGAGCGGGGCGACCACAGTGCGCACGTAAGGTCCGAGCAT
This sequence comes from uncultured Alphaproteobacteria bacterium, assembly GCA_963840155.1. Classification (GTDB taxonomy): domain Bacteria; phylum Pseudomonadota; class Alphaproteobacteria; order Rhizobiales; family Xanthobacteraceae; genus Bradyrhizobium. Next base: position 2,558,792 of record CAWIXP010000002.1, on the reverse strand, counting down.
GTTGTCCAGCAACATCATTTGTTTGATCTGGGACAAGCTCGCCCATCGGTAGCTCGATTCATCGAACGTCAATCGATCAGCGTCTTCAACAAACAAGATCATGTTCTCGTTTGATTTCTGCCAAAATCGGCTCCCCTCCTCATTGTGCTTCGATTTGTAGATCAAACGCACATTGGCGCTGGGATCGAGATATTCGGCGAACGCCGCCCGCTTGGCGCCCTTCAGCCCTCGGATGTTTTCCCAGGTGCTCTGGACGGTGGGACAAAACTGCAAATAGCCGATATTGCCGGGGTCGGCCTTGGCTTGCAGGAGAAATTCCACGCCGTTGACCGATGTCTCCCGGCACAGCAGCGCCAGAACGCCGCCCTCAGGTTGCGTAACGATCGGCTGATCCCAGCCGGGTATCTCCCTTACACCGGGGGCGCTTCGGATTCTGACGCCCTCGATACGAAAGAATTGACCCGACGCGTGGCAGATATTGCCGTTGTCGTCCTGTTGCCAATTGGCGACCTCGCGCAACGGAATAAGCTCCGCCGAAAACCGGACCTCCCGGCGCCGGGCTTCGAGCCAGGCAACCAGTTCCGCCGGATCTTTGGGCTCAATTGCAAGCGACGCTTTCAACCGATCTCGCAGCCAGCAGATATTTTCCTGATCGGAGATCAAATCGATGCCCTCACGACGCCAATGATCTGGTCGACCTCATCGTCCTTCAAGTGCGGATAGATCGGCAGCGAAAAGATCCGCCCGGCCTTTTTCTCAGCGACCGGAAATTGCCCCTGGCGGTAACCGAGATCTCGATAGCCCCGCATCAAGTGTATCGGCCATCTGTATTGCACGGCGCACTTGAGACCATGCGCTTCGATGCGCTGCAAGGTGGCATCGCGGTCGCCCGCAGTCTCCACGACGAACAGATGATACACATGGCGGCCGTTGCCATTTTCCTTCGGCATTTCGAGCCCGCAGCCTGAGAAGCCCTGCCTGTATCGGCCGGCTATTTCCCGGCGTCGGGATATCCAGCGCTCGATCCTGGGAAGCTTGAGCGCCAGGATGGCTGCCTGAACTTCATCCAGCCGCGAGTTGTAGCCATGCCTTTCTGCGTAGTAGGTCTTCTCCATACCGTAGAAGCGCAACGATCGGGCAAGCCTGACGACGGTTTCATCGTCGCTCAGCACCATGCCGCCGTCGCCGTACCCGCCAAGCAGTTTGGTCGGATAAAATGAAAAGGCCGATGCGTCACCTATGCTTCCCGCTTGACGATTTTTGTAGAGCGAGCCCTGCGCCTGGGCACAATCCTCGACGACTTTCAGCCCGTGCCGCCTGGCGATTTTCATCAGCGGATCAAGATCGACGCATTGACCGTAAAGATGAACGGGAACGATCGCCCTGGTCCGAGCCGTGATCGCCGCCTCAACCTGATCGATATCCATCAAGAAATCCTCGGCTCGAACATCGACCAATACCGGCCGCGCGCCAAGAAGCTGGATTGCAGAGACCGTTGGAACGGCGGTATTGGGCACGGTGATGACTTCGTCGCCGGCGGCTACTCCCACGGCCGCGAGAGCGATATAAATCGCGTCGGTACCGCTATTGACGCCGGCGCCGCCGGTCACGCCGACATAGGCAGCCATGTCTCTTTCCAGGGCAGCGCCTTCCTGCCCCAGGATGAGCTGTCCGGACTTGAAGACCCGATCGACGGCGGCGAGAATTTCCTCCCGCAGTTCGTCGTATTCGCGTCGATAATCCCAAAATGGCGGCAGCATCACTTACCAGTTCTTGTTTTGCCGTTCCCGCATCCCAGTTCCCAGATCGCCTAATGGGGAGCACCGCGAAACACCACAAACGCGCGCCCGGTCACGATGTCCAGTAGCTGGAATAACCAGGCAGCGACGTTCCGCATCTTGCTTTTGAGGTAATGCTTGGCCCCCCGGACTGCCGGTCGATGGTGCGGCTTCGCGTCGGAATCCTGCAGAGCCGGGTCGATCGCCGCTTCGATGGCCAGCAATTCAGCGACGTAAGGTTTGTAGATGTGGTTACGCACGTCCGCAGAGAACGGCGCGCGATAGAAACGATGGCTGTTGAAGATAAACCAGCCAAGACCCTTTCTCAGCCCCTGAAAATGAAAAAATATCACAGGATGAATCCGATCGATCCAAAGTTGGCTGTCCCGAAAATCGATCAAGTAGTTGCCGATGTTCCAAGGCGCGAGATTGGCACCGACGTTCTCGATTGCCTTTACCCGAGAAGACCGACTGGAGAAAGAATCCAGATAGCCCTGATCGGCGAAACGGTCCCCGTCTACGTAATCGTGGCACCATTCGATGCATCGCTCGCGCCACCATTTGATGACCGCAATGCCATCAGGGTCGTTGCGCACTCCCACCCATCCGACGTTATAGGTTCCGAATTTGCGCAATTTGGCGAGCTTGGCCGGGTAACGATGCGGAACGATCGCCACCGCAGCATCCCGTAATTCTCCATAAATGGGTTCGGGCGAGCTGAAAAAAAACAGATCGCCGTCCAGATAGGTCACCCATTCCGCCTGCGGCTCACGCTCGAGCACGTAAAGCATCCAGGCCGGTGAACAGGTGAAGTAATACTCGATCAAGCCACGGTCGCCCCGGGTCGCCGCGACTTCCGGATCGGCAGCTTCGAAATCCGTCAGACGGCGCGGTACAAGATTTGGCAGATCGAGAGCAGTCAGGGCGCGATAACAGGCTTCGCTCAGGCAAAGTACCCACAGGCGCGAGCCGGCCGCGTGTCGCTGAAGTGAGTGATACAATGCAAGTCCGCGCGACAGGTAGTTATGGTCGAAATAGGTGCAATAGAGGCGGTTTGCCATGATGCCTTATCAATCAGATCGCGGGGTGCACCTGGCGATTGCAGAAATCTCATTGCCCCACCTTCGCAGCCGCTCATTCCTATAGCACCGGCCGCGAACTCGCAACGCGATCGATCAAATCTCCTAAGTAACTGATATGATAGGAATGGTCGGCGGCGCGGCCCGTATCCCGATCAAACAGCGATCGCGGCCCACGATGAAAGCGTTTTGAGTTGTGGAATAGTGCGTGTTATCGACACCGCTTCGAGCTTTCATCCACCACGAAGAACAGCACGCATGGATCGCAAGGGCATTATTTTGGCGGGAGGCCGCGGAACGCGGCTTTATCCCCTGACCCTGGCCACATCGAAGCAATTGCTTCCGGTTTACGACAAGCCGCTGATCTACTATTCGCTGACCACGCTGATGCTTGCAGGCATCCGACAGCTTCTCATCATCACCACTCCGGAAGAAATCGCGCAATTTCGGCGCCTGCTCGGCGACGGCCATCAATGGGGGATCGATCTTTCATTCGCAATCCAGGATCATCCCGGCGGCATCGCGGAGGCCTTTCTGATCGGTCGTAAATTTCTCGCCGGAAGTCCGTCGACCTTGATCCTTGGCGACAACATCTTTTACGGCGACAATTTACGGGCCTTGTTGCGGGACACCGCGCAACAGTCCCGGGGCGCCACGGTATTCGCCTGCTGGGTCGACGATCCCGAGCGCTACGGGGTGATCGAATTCGACGCCGCCCACCATCCCCTGCGCATCGTCGAAAAGCCGAAAGCGCCGAATTCGAATTACGCCGTCACCGGACTGTATTTTTACGACGAGCGGGTCGTGGACGTCGTGGGAGAAATGAAGCCGTCTGCACGAGGCGAACTTGAAATCACCGACCTCAATCAATGGTACCTCGAGCGTGGCGAACTTCATGTCGAACGATTCGGCCGCGGATACGCCTGGCTCGATGCCGGCACCCACGAATCTCTGCTCGAGGCATCGCAGTTCATCCACATCGTGGAGAAGCGCCAAGGCCTGAAAATCGCCTGCCCGGAGGAGGTAGCCTTCGTCGAGGGCTTCATTGACGCCGAGCAGCTTCTGCGGCTGGCCGAGCCGATGAAGGGCACGGCTTACGGGCAATACCTCATTCGCCAAGCCGGAAAGCGGCCCTGACGCGGCCTAACGCGGAATCGCCGCTAGCAATCTTTCCCGCAACGGTTTGTTCGCCAGCGGGCTTGCAAACAGGCCGACCGCAGCCAGCCAGAGCGTGCATTCAATCAAGAAATGCGCGATTCCGACGCCCGGCAGCAGCTGCCGGATCACCTCGGCGATCGCTGCTCCGACCGAAACAACCGTTACCATCATCGCGATCAGCAACGAGGCGTGTCGCATCGGGCGTCTCAGGGTTTCATGGATGATTATGAAGAACAGAACGCCCAATTGGGCAACGATGTCGCTCGCAACCAGGGCGATTGCCGCTCCCATTGGGCCGAGCAAGGGGATCAGCAGGATCGACAGCACCAGAAATATCGCGAGTTGCAAGGATTTGGTCCAGAGCAGCAGCGGGCCGCGATTGCTGTAGTTGGCGTAGCTGAGCGCCAAAATGGCCGGGGCGCCGAAACACGCCCCCAAAATCAAGGTGATCGCCAGCGTCGCATTGTAGGGGATGGCCCCGCGGGTCCAGATTGCAAAGAAATCCGGCCAGAATACCAGCGCGCCCGAAGCGGTTGCGCTCGCAAATAGTGCCAGGATGAACGATCCCCTGGCATAGAGCCGTTGCAGGCTGTCGCGCGCGCCGATGGCGTGATCGTGTCCCAGTTCGGCGGCCAGCGGCAACGTGATCTGCACGCAAAGTCCCCGTAACAATCCGACGATCGTGCGCGTCAACCCCCACTGCGCGATCGCGATGCGATCCGAAACAAAGACACCGATCAACAGAACGGAAATATAGCTAAGCCCGGCCTCGGCGAAATTCATGACAGCGAACGGGAAAGCGCCAACGAATTGCCCGACCGTCCAGCGCCAGGAGATCTTGTGGCGCAACTTTGCGATGAAAGGAAATTGCCGGCGCGCGTCCACCAACATGATGTAAAGCAGCGTCGCAAGCTGTCCTGCCACATAGGCGGTGACGACCACTAACAGGCTGCCGGTCGCGACTATTCCAATGACCTGGCCGAGTTGTCCGAGCGCTGTCCCCCACGCTTGCACGCTCACGATCCGCCCATAGAACCCCCGCGCCCGATAGAGCGAACTCGCCAAATTCGCAGGCAACGTAAAAACCGCGCCCAAGGTCATGACGGCAAACGCAACATCGAAATCCGGCTCGGCGGCAAATCCGAGCACGTCCGAAGGTGCGACAAGCCAGAATATCAGCACGAGGGCTACGGCAAACAACGCAGTGAACCAGACAAAGAGCTGAAATACCGCACCGTAATAACGACCGGTCCGACGGTCGCAATCAGCCCGCGATTTGAATGAGAGAAAGCGGTTCAGCGACCAGGCGTGCAATCCGCCATCGGCGGCCAGAACAAGGCTGCCGGCGGCGAAAATCGTCAGCCAGGCGGACAAGGTTCCGCTGGTCCAGAATTTCAGGAAAATCGGAATCAGGACAATCTGCTGCGTCAAGGAAAGCAGCACCTGCATGACGTTGGCGGACCATCCGCCAAAAATGCGACGCGCGCGGCTTGAAGTCAGAAGCGTCACATTTCCTCGCAGATATTGCCGCGCCAGAGATCGATCATGGGCCAACCACGGCTGCCGTACAACTCAGTCTGTGATAACTCTGACCCATGAAATATTTTCCTGACGATTCCGCCGGGAGCGTTTGGGCCCGATATGCCGTACTAGTCCTCCCGCTGCTCTATTTGTTCGTGGCGCTGCTGTATTCGGCAAGCTCCGCGCCCTGGGGCCGGCAGGTCGATCCCGAGTCGGCCTATGCGATGAACGGGCTCGCCTGGGCGGCGGGCTATCCGATGATGAAGAACGATCATCCCGGCACGACGACCATCCTGCTGGTCGGGCTCCTCATCAAGTCGTGGACGTTTTTAGCCGGCCGTTCTGACGTTATCGAGTTCGGGCTCAAGAATTATGACGCGGTCATCTACGCCTCGCGCGCGGCCGAAGCATTGATCCTGTCCGGGATATTGTTGGCCTCCGGCGTCATGGTCCGGAAAGCCGCGCGGAGTACGCTCGCAGCTATGCTGTTCCAGACCGCGCCATTCGTCACCGGAGAGTCACTGCATTTCGAGGTCATGCTGATACCGGAAAGTTTGATGGTTTCTTGCGCCATTTTCGGAATGGCGCTCGCGCTGAAGGCTTGCCTCGATGAAACGCCGCCGACGATCGGAGTTGGCGCTGCGGAGGGGCTCGCCTTTGCGCTCGGGCTGTCCTCCAAATACCTCTATTTGCCGCTCGCGGTTATGGGAGTGAGCTTGATCAGGAGCCGATCGGCATCGGCCGTCGCTTGGCTGGTGGGGATATTTGGATTCTTTCTGTTCAACCGAATTCTCAATCCGCATGTCTTTACCGGCGGATTTCACTGGCTTGTCAGTTTGGCGACCCACAAGGGCGTCTACGGCGAGGGCGAATCGGGTTTCATCGACTTCACTACGTTTTGGCCGAACATGGCCGCAATCATCTCGGGCGCACCGCTAGTCTCTGCTGTGTTCGCTGTCGGAGTGGTGGTTGCGCTGGCCCGGATGCTGACCAGCCGCCAATATCTTGACCCGATCAGCCTAACGCTCGTCGCGTGCTTTCTCGCCTATGCCGCGCAGGTCGTAGCGACCTCGAAACACTTCGCGTTGCATTACATGATGGCGTCATGGGCGTTGACCGGCGGCGCTCTGGTGCTGACCATCATTGAAATCCGCCGGCTGTTTCCAGGATTTTCATCGCGTCTGGCGGCTGCCGCCGCATCGCTGGCCGGTGTCGTCCTGGTCTCGGCAACCTTGCAGGACATCACGAGCCAGGCGCTCACCACGATTGCGCTCAACAAAAGCGGGGCAAAGACTGTCGCAGGCGGTCACGATGGCCGGTCCGTCATGCGCCAACGTCTCGGGGATGTTCGTGCGGGCGCCGGAGAACGAACTGAATCACGGGGCTGACATGACATTTGGCGTGCAGGAGATGGAGGACCGGTTTTCCGAAGCCTATGCGCGGACGTTCGAGGTTCCGCTGCTCGATCACAATTTCTATCGCAACCTGCTCTCGAAGAACTTTCATCCCTACAGCTATGCGCGGCTGGCGGCGGAATATCCCTGCATCGTGGTGCGAACCTTGCTGGAGCTGAACGCAAAGACTTCCAATGGGCTGCTTGAGCTCGCTCCTCAGCATTGCGTCATCGACGGTATTCACGTCTACACCGTGGGCATTGCCTGCGAAAAGATCCAACACGCTGTGCAGAACGATTGAAAAACGTCCGCTCGGCCCCCTGCTCCAACCGCCGGGCATGGCACCCGCGCACATCATATTGGCTTCACGCCTACGGCGTTGTAGTCCGATAATTGTTGCTCTACGGTTGCAATTGTCGACATCGGAGACCTCCTGAATGCCCTTCCCGCGTGCCTCGCAGGCCCTGTCCCGCTTCACCGTGCTTGATCTGACCCGGGTGCGCTCCGGGCCCACCTGCGTGCGCCAGCTCGCGGACTGGGGCGCCAATGTCATCAAGATCGACGCCCTGCTGGAGGACTCCGCGGGCGAGCAGCCGGGCGGCCCGCGCCATGGCTCCGACTTCCAGAATTTGCACCGCAACAAGCGGGCGATGACCCTGAACCTGAAGAACCCCAGGGGATTGGAGGTGTTTCAGCGGCTCGCGAAAAAGGCCGACGTGGTGGTCGAGAATTTCCGGCCCGACGTCAAGGCAAAGCTCGGCATCGATTACGAAAGCCTGCGCAAGATCAATCCGGCGATCGTCTATGGCAGCATCTCCGGCTTCGGCCAGGATGGCCCCTACCACAAGCGTCCCGGCTTCGATCAGATTGCGCAGGGCATGGGCGGGCTGATGTCGGTCACCGGCGCACCGGGCCAGGGGCCGATGCGGGTCGGCATCCCCGTCGCCGACCTCAGCGCAGGGCTGTTCTGCGCGCTTGGCATCCTGACGGCGCTGCTGGAGCGCGACGTCTCCGGCGAAGGCCAGTGGGTGCAGACCTCGCTGCTGCAGGCGCAGATTTTCATGCTGGATTTCCAGGCCTCCCGCTGGTTGATGGAAAAGGAAGTCGCCAGGCAGGCCGGCAACAATCACCCGACCAGCATCCCCACCGGCGTGTTCAAGACCTCCGATGGCTACATCAATATCGCCACGACCGGCGGGCGGATCTGGGAGCGCTGCGCGCAGGCGCTTGGCGCGCCCGACCTTCCGACCCGCCCGGAATATGCGACAGCGCCCGCTCGCTCCAAGAACCGCGACGCGCTCAATGCCGAGATCGGCAAGCTCACCGAGAAGAAATCCACCGAGACCTGGGTCAGGGAATTCAATGCCGCCGGCGTGCCCTGCGGCCCGATCTATTCGATCGACCAGGTGTTCGATGACGCCCAGGTCAGGCATCTCGGCATGGCCCAGGACGTGCCGAACGCCGAGAACCGCCATATCCGCCTGGTCGGGCAGCCGGTCAGCCTGTCGCGGACGCCGAGCAAAATGGCCGCGCGTCCGCCGGAATTCGGCGAGCAGACCGAGGAGGTGCTGGCCGAGTTCGGATTTAGCGCGGACGAGATCGGCGCGCTGAGACGCGAAAAGGTCGTGTGACAGCGAAGGGGCCGTTGCAGCGATCATCGAGTTGGCGGCTCAAGCATTTCGACTTGAAACGATAGTCGTGCGCTCGCGTTCCCACGGCGCTGATACGCCCGAGTTGTGCAAGATAGTTTCGCCCTCTGATATCAGAGGGCGTGGGGAATGCCGGGCGCCCAATGCACCCGCAGCCTCGCGTGGAAAAAACAGAACCACACGAGTGTCGTCACCACAGGTTCACCAGATTCATCCCGGCATCCCCGCACGCAATGGTTTTAACGGTTTACTTCGTGCTCTCCCCGGTGATCGGCTTGTTGTCACCGTCATCGGCGGATTAAGGTGCTCTGCCAGGTCCGGTTGGACCCACCAAAACCTCCGCCGACTTGACGCCAGCGCCGGGGCGTCAGGACCACACGACTTCGCCGTCCGCGAGCAACGTCTCTCGTCGTCGCGCGCCGTTCGATGCTCACGAGGTTCATCTCGCCCTGCATCGTCATGCGCGCCAAACGCTGCCGCGTCCATCGCATCCCACTCCGCGTCCGTGACGATCTCGAGCCGCCCCTCTGTGGAGTGAGACATCCCTGGGTATGAAGTGATTTGCGCTATGCGCCAAGAAATATATTTTCGGAAAACCCGAATATATCGCTGGACAGGAAAACCAGCGCTGCGTATGCGCTGATTTGCCCGTCGGGTAGTCGGTTGAAGGGGTCCTTGGCGAAGCGACGTTTGCCAGTCCTAGGGCGTGTACTCATGATGCGGATGTCCGCTTTCAGGGGGAAGCAGGCCGCCAAAAGCAACTCCGGGATGTCGTCTTTGACCCAACTCCGACATCGGCATTCCCTCTCCATCGTGTTAGTTTAAGCCGCAATTTCAATGCGGGCCATCAAGACGGGGTGGGACAGGGCCCACGAGAGGAGATCGATGAGTACAGTAAAAAGCGCTCTGGCCCAGAAGCGTGGCGCCCTGATCCATGTTCGTTCCGGCGACATGGTCGTCGAAGCCCTGCGCCAGATGCGTGAAAACCGGGTCCGGTCAGTGCTGGTAATCGACGACGATGCGCTGGTCGGTATCGTGACCCAGGGTGACTGCGCCATCAAGGTGCTGCTGCCCGGGCTCGATGCGAAGCAGACGCCGGTGGGCCAAGTGATGACGGGCAACCCGGTGACGGTCAAGCCGGACGATCGGCTGGAAGGCTGTATGGCAATGATGGCTGCGCGCGGTTTTCGCCATCTGCCAGTGCTGGACGCCGGCAAGGTCGTGGGCGTGATCTCGATCGGAGACGTCGTCAAGGACATCATCCGGGATTTGGAGCACAACATGGGCGACCTGATGGGCTACATCATGAGGGACGGCCCCGGGGGCTGACGGTGCGCTGCTAAGCGGATATCGGCCGTGGACCGGTTCTAACGTGTCGTGGGTTGCAGTGGAACGACGCGATCGACCCAAGTCGGACATGACGGCCGTGATGAAGCGACGTTTGCCAATCCTAGGGCGTGTACTCATAAATGTGGATGTCCGCTTTCAGGGGGAAGCAGACCGCCGAAAGCAACTCCGGGATGTCGTCTTTTGACCCGAAGCAGACATTTTTCACTAACGCCAAAATAACTTCGTAGACAGGACCCACGAACGGGCGATCGCGGTGAACCAGAAACAGCAAAAACGCTTCTCCGGGATATGCCGATGCGGCAAGGTGAAATTGGAGGCAGTCGGCCCGCCGATTCTGACCGCCTCCTGCTATTGCGCGAGTTGCCAAGAAGCCGGAAGTCGCATCGAGCAACTGCGTTCCGCACCACCCGTCCTTAATTCCAACGGTGGAACAGACTACGTCCTATATCGAAAGGATCGAGTGCGATGTCTGACGGGGCAGGAGTATCTTGAAGAGCACCGGCTCAAGCCTGATTCTCCAACTCGGCGGGTCATTGCCACATGTTGCAATTCGGGAATGTTCCTCGACTTTACCAAGGGACATTGGCTGACGATGTACCGGAACCGCTTTCCGGCAGGTGCGCCGCCCCTTGAAATGCGGGTCATGACACAAGACCGACGAGACGGCGTCGCGCTTGCTGATGACTTACCGAATTATGATGGTCACTCCGGAAAGTTCATGTTGAGGCTTATCGCCGCTTGGATCGCGATGGGTTTCCGCAGGCCAGAAATCACCTTGGGAAAGACAGTCCGCAAGTCGTACTGACCACTTGCCATGGGCGCAACTTCGCGCCGATATGATGCATGTCCGCGAATGGCACTTTTCGGACATGGTTGATCCGGGCCGAGATGTCCGTTGCTGAGAGTGAAACGGACCTTCTTGTTTCTCGCGCCGTGTCCGGAAATGACCCAGAGCCGACTCGGACTGATCGGCGCGTTGTGACTAAGCAGGCATAGCTGCTGACTGATCTATGCCAATTTGGTATCCTGTAATGAGGATAACCCCGCGCGGGAATCAGAATGGGCTGTAATCGATTGAAGCGGCGCGACTTTTTTGTGCTGCTGGGCAGCGCAGCGCTGGCGTGGCCGCTCGGTACGAATGCGCAGTCGGGTCCGGCGCGCCGTGTTGGAGTGCTGATCACCCTTGAGGCAAACGACCCGGAAGGTGAGTCCGAGCTCAACGCTCTCAAGGCGGCGTTTAAAAATCTGGGTTGGGTTGCGGGCGGCAACCTGCGACTCGAAGTCAGATGGCCTGGCGGCGTGCCCAGTCGCATTCAAGCGTCGGCGAGAGAGCTTGTTGCGCTACCTTGCGAAGTGATTATCGCTCGGTCCACTCCCGCAGTCGCCGCCCTCATTAAAGAGACGCGTACCATTCCCATCGTGTTTTCGTACGTTGTCGATCCCATAGGCAGCGGATTCGTGCAGAGCTTTCAACGACCCGGAGGGAATGTAACGGGATTTCAAACGTACGAATTTACGTTAGCGGGCAAATGGCTCCAACTCTTATTGCAGGCTGCGCCTTCTGTGCGGCGCGTCGGATTGATCCACAACCCGGCGACCGCGCCACCTGGTTTTTTGAGCACGATGGAGGCGCTACCTGCTTCGCCTTCGGTGCAACTGATTCGTCTGCCCGTTCATAACCCTGCAGAGATCGATACTGTCATTGCTGATTTTGTGCGCGAGCCTGACGGTGGCTTGGTTGTAATGCCAGATACATTCAATGACGCAAGGCACGAACAGATTGCTGCTCTTGCCGCCAAATATCGCCTGCCGGCCGTTTACACCCATCGCTTTGGTGACGGCCTCATATGCTACGGTCCCGATCTATCGGATGTCTTGCGGCGTACAGCGCCCTATGTTGATCGCATTCTAAAAGGCGAAACGCCAAACGACCTTCCTGTGCAAGCACCAACTAAGTACGAGCTAACAATCAATCTGAGCATCGCAGAGTCCCTCGGCCTCAAAATATCGCCAGGCTTACTCGCCATCGCCGACGACGTGATCCAATAACGACTTCAAGATTGACAGTGGTTGCCCGGCGGAGGCGGGCGTCACGTCTGCTTCTGGCGCTTTTCGGACATGTCGGGCCGAACTGACCATGTCCGCTCCTGAGGGTAGAGCGGACAGTCTGGTGCGTTTGATCGGATTTATGAGTACACGCCCTAAGCCTTGGCCGGGCGCATCAAGCGTCCGATGCTGCCGAACGCCTTGTCGATCACCGGCCAGAACAGCAACAGAATCGCGAGCGTCGTGATCGAGCCGACCAGACCGTTCGACCAGAACACGCCGATGTCGCCGCCCGAGCCGATCATCGACAGCCGGAACGCATCCTCGGCGCGGCTGCCCAGCACCAGCGCCAGCGTGAACGGCGCCAGCGGAATACCGATCTTCTTGAAGGCATAACCGACGACGCCGAATCCCAGCATCAGCCAGATGTCGAATATCGCATTCTGGATGGCGTAGGCACCGATCGCGCACGACACCACGATCATCGGTGCCACGGCGGCGAACGGCACCCGCAGGATCGAGGCGAATATCGGCACTGTCGTCAGCACCAGCACAAGACCGACGACATTGCCGAGATACATCGAGGCGATCAGGCCCCACACAAAATCCTTGTGCTCGACGAACAGCAGCGGGCCGGGATTGAGGCCCCAAACCATCAGCCCGCCGAGCAGGATCGCCGCGGTGCCGGAGCCCGGAATGCCCAGTGCCAGCATTGGCAGCAGCGCCGCGGTGCCGGAAGCATGGGCCGCGGTCTCCGGCGCGAACACGCCCTCGATGCGGCCTTTGCCGAAACTCTCCGGATCCCTGGAAAAGCGTTTTGCCAGGTTGTAGCCCATGAACGAGGCGGCGATCGCACCGCCCGGAGTAATCCCAAGCCAGCAGCCGATGAACGAGGAGCGCAACAGCGTCACCCAGTATTTCGGCAGGTCTTTCCAGACCGCAAGCACCACGCGCAGGCTGATGCCGGCGGCATGTCCCCGCAGCGCGAGCCGCTCCTCCATCGTCAGCAGGATTTCGCTGATCCCGAACAGCCCGATCACCGCGACCAGAAAGTTGATGCCGCGCAGCAGTTCGCTTGAACCGAAGGTCATGCGCAACTGCCCCGATACCGTATCCATGCCGATACCGGCCAATAGCAGCCCGAGCGACATCGAAATCACGGTCTTGTGCTTCTCCTCGCGTCCGAGGCCGACAAAGGAGCAGAACGTCAACAGGTAGACCGCGAAGAATTCCGGCGGCCCGAATTTGAGCGCGAATGAGGAAATCAGCGGCGCCAGGAACGTGATCAGGAGCACGGCAACCAGCGAGCCGATGAATGAGGACGTGAACGCGGCGGTGAGCGCCTCGGCCGCCCTGCCCTGCTGCGCCATCGGATAGCCGTCGAAGGTCGTCGCCACCGACCATGCCTCGCCCGGGATATTGAACAGGATCGAGGTGATCGCGCCGCCGAACAGCGCACCCCAGTAGATGCACGACAGCATCACGATCGCCGACGTCGGGTCCATGGTGAAGGTCAGCGGCAGCAGGATCGCCACGCCATTCGGGCCGCCGAGCCCCGGCAGCACGCCGACAAAGATACCGAGCACCAGCCCGACCATCATCAGCAAAAGCGTCTTCCACGTCATCAGAACGGCAAAGCCGTGCAGCAGTAGACCGAAGGCTTCCATTACATCGTTCCAATCATTTCGTCATTGCAAGGAGCAAAGCGACGAAGCTTCGCTGCGCTCGCATGACGGAAAGCGGCAAGTCGACTAGTAGCCGAAGGCTGCCTCCAACGGGCCCTTTGGCATGATGACGTCAAACGCGATATCGAAGGTCACGAACATGGCGGCAGTGAAAACCAACGCCGTGAGCAGCGATTTCCACAGCGCGATGCGCCCGACCATGCGCATGAAGCTCGAAATCAGCAGGAAGCTCGCGACGTAGAGCCCAAGAAACTGGGTCGCCAGGCAGAACAGCAGGGTCGGCACGAACACCGCCATGACGCGCCGGAGCTGCGCCCGCGTGACGAAGGTTTCCGAAGCCTCCCGGCGCGACCGGAAGGCGGCGGCGAGGCCGTACAGGCTGGCGCCGGCCAGGATGACCGAGAGGTAGAACGGGAAGTAACCGGGCTGCGGGCCGGTGGAATCCCAGCCGACGCCGGTGCGCCAATTGTCGTAACCGAGCGTCGAGGCCAGCACCAGCAGCAGCAGCGAAACCACCACGTCGGCGACCCGGATACTGGTTACCGGTGGCGAGTTGGCTTCGGGCGCGGTCGGGTCGTCGACGACAATTTCAAGTTCGGAATCGGACATGTCCGGCACACCAGGTGGGAGTTCTCAGCCTTACCCCCGTTTGCGAAACGGGCATGAGGCCAGGTTGACCGGCGATGTGCCGCGCCGGTGCGGTCCGTCGGCCGAGGGCTTCAGCCGCGCGTCTATCCATGTCGACAATCCCCCATCCGCCCGCATGCCGACCGGGCAAAGCCTACTTCGCCACGAAGCCCGCTTCGGTCATCAGCGACTTGTTGAGCGCGTCGTCCTCCTCGAGGAATTTCAGCATGTCTTTGCCAGTGAGGAAGATCGGCTTCAACGCCTGCTTTTCCATGTAGTCCTTGTATTCGGCGGTTTGCGTCACCTTCTGGAACAGATCGACGAAGAACGCCTGCTGTTCCGGCGTCACCTTGCCGGGCAGGAACATGGCTCGCAGCATCAGGTATTGGACGTCGAGGCCTTCTTCCTTGCAAGTCGGGATGTCGTTCCACGACTGCGTATCGGTGACCTTGGCCTTGTAGGCGATCCGCTCCTTGTCGAACACACAGAGCGCGCGGACCTGACCGGCGCGCCAAACCTCAAGATTTTCAGACGGGTTGTTGACATTGGATGCGGTGTGATTGCCGACCAGCTGGGTTGCGGCCTCGCCGCCGGACTTGTAGGGCAGATAGGAGAACTTCGCGCCGGTCTTCTGCTCCACGAACACGGTGAGCACGTGATCCTCGCGCTTCGATCCGGTGCCTCCCATCTTGAACGGCGAACTGGCGGCCTTCGCGGCAGCGATGAATTCCTTCACCGTCTTCGGTCCATCGGCATTGTCCCAGAGCACGAACTGGTCCATCGCCACCACCGAGACCGGCGTCAGCTCGCGCCAGTTGAAGGGAATCTTCGCCGATAGCGGCAGCATGTAGATCAGCGAATAGGCGATCAGCACCCTGTTGGGATCGCCCTCGCTGGACTTCATGTACATCAGCGCCTCGGCACCCGAGGCGCCGCCCTTGAGCGACACCACGATCGGCTGCTTCATCAGATTGTTCTTCTGGATCGCGGCTTGCATCATCCGCGCCATTTGGTCGGAGGCGCCGCCGGCCCCGGCCGCGACCACGATTTCCACCGGCTTGGTCGGCTCCCAGCCGGCGATCGCCGGCGCGCCGCTCAGCATGGCCGTCAGCGCGACCGCTGCCTTGATGATGTCTCGCACGTGGTTTCTTCCCTGTGAATTTGCCTGTTCCGAAAATTTCCGGGGTCGGCTTGTTGGCCTCATTGTGCGGGGTCAAGATACCGACTTCAAGCGGATGATGAGTTCGGCGCCTATGACTTTCGCATGAGATTGCAGAATGTTAGCGACTGCTATTTACCTTTCCAGTCAGGCTTGCGCTTGTTGAGAAAGGCATCCATTCCCTCACGGAAATCCTCGCTCATGTAAGCGCGTAGAATCAGATCCTCACCCTCGTCGCGAGACAGGGTGCGCCGGATGCGGCGCACCGCCTCCTTGGTGGTTTCGAGCGTAATCGGGGCATGGCTGGCAACCAGCTTCGCCGTCTCGTCGGCACGGCGCTGCAAGGTCTCCACGTCGGGCACGACCTCGTTGAGCAGCCCCAGCGCGAGCGCCTCCGGGGCCTCGACCAGCCGGGCCTTGAAAATCAGATCCTTGGTCCGCGCCGGCCCGATCAGCGAAACCAGCCGGCTGATGTTGGACATCGACAGACAATTGCCGAGCGTGCGCGCGATCGGAAAGCCGATCCGGGCTGCCGCGGTGCCGATGCGGATGTCGCAACAGGCGGCAATCCCAGCGCCGCCGCCGGTGCAGGCCCCGGCAATCGCCGCAATCGTCGGCACCCGAACGGCTTCCAGCGCACCCAGCACGCGGTCGATCCGCGACTCATAGTCGAGCGCATCCTGCGCGGTTTTGAAGGCGCGAAATTGCGATATGTCGGTGCCGGAGGCGAACGCCTTGTCGCCGGTACCGGTCAGGATCATCGCCTTGATCGAACGATCGGCGTTGACGGTCTCGCAGATCGCCGCCATCCGCTCGTACATCGCAAACGTCAGTGCGTTGCGCGCTTGCGGACGGTTGAAGGTCAGGTGGGCGATGCCGTCCTCGACCACGTAGAGCAGGTCTTCAGTCGCAGTCGGCGGGGCGTTCATGGCAACGCTCTTTCTGTTGTTGGGCGGCCTGCTGCCGCATTGACGAGGTTCCGGGCGCGTGATGCTGACGCGCCGCTCGCAGTGATTTCAATCCGGTCTAGGCAACGGCGGCCTTCGATTTCGGCATCGGCACCACCTCGCGTCTTTTCAGGACGTCCATCGCGGCCAGCACCCCGCCGCTGCGATGCGGCACCTTGGCGAGATCGAGACCCATTTCGATTCCCGATAGCGTGCCCATCAGCATCAGATCGTTGAAATGTCCGATATGGCCGATCCGGAATGCCCTGCCCTTGATCTTGTTCAGGCCGGTGCCCAGCGACATATCGAAATTCTCGAGCACCACCTTGCGGAAATTGTCGGCGTCATGGCCGTCCGGCAGTCGCACGCAGGTCAGCGCCGGCGAATGCGCCTGCGGATCCTGGCATTGGGTCTCAAGCCCCCAGCTCTTTACGGCGGCGCGCGTTGCCAGACTATGGCGCTTGTGCCGTGCGAAGACGTTATCGAGCCCCTCTTCCTCCATCATCGCAACGGCCTCTCGAAGCCCGAAAAGAAGGTTGACCGCCGGCGTATAAGGCCAAGTGCCGACCTTGTTGAAGGCTATGACTTCCTGCCAATCCCAATACGATCGCATCGAAGGATTGGCCCTGGCCACCGCGAGCGCCTTGTCCGACAAGGCATTGAAGCCGAGGCCGGGGGGCAGCATCAGGCCCTTCTGCGAACCGGCGACCGACACGTCGATGCCCCAGGCGTCGTGCTCATACTCCAGCGAACCGAGGCCGGAAATGGTGTCGACCATCAACAGGGCCGGATGTTTGGTCCGGTCCATGGCCTTGCGGACCTCGAGCGGATCGGTGACGCAGCCGGTCGAGGTCTCATTGTGCACGACCATCACCGCTTTGATCTTGTGCTGGCGATCGGCCGCAAGCCGCGCCTCTATTTGCTCCAGGTCGGCGCCGCGCCGCCAATCGCCCGGCACGAAGTCGACGTCGAGCTTGAATTTCTCCGCGATGCCGTGCCACAGCACGGCGAACTGGCCGGTCTCGGCCATCAGCACCTTGTCCCCGGGCGACAGTGTATTGACAATCGCAGCCTCCCACGCGCCGGTTCCCGAGGACGGATAGACGATTACCGGCTGCTTGGTCCGGAACATGCGCTGCATCGCGGTCAGCACCGCAAAACCGAGTTCCGCGAATTCGGCACTGCGATGATCCATTGAGGGCATGTCCATAGCCCGCAGCACCCGATCGGGGATGTTGGTCGGTCCCGGGATCTGAAGAAAATGCCTTCCAGTATGTAAGCTCATCAGCCGTCCTTCCGGGATATCTCAGCTCGCGCGCGCCGCTCGAATATCATTATTCGGCGGGCTTGTCCCCTGCCCGGCGGGCGCCGTCAACGCATAACAAGGCATGTGTTTAACCACTTTGGTATCACGTTGGCGAAGGGCCGTCGCCGCGGCTGGAATGACGTTTGCTGCTCGAACCGCGAAGCCGCAGTTTCCAGGATGGCGGACCAGGTGGCGGCGCGGACGAATGCCGACCCTGCTAGGTCTTGACCACCTTGAGATGCGCCGGGGAATTCGACGGAGTGCGAGCTTCCAGCGAGGCCATCGCAGCATCGACACCACCGGCCCGGTGCGGCACGCCCGCGGCGCCGAGACCCATTTCCACGCCGGACAGGGCTGCCAGCAGCGTAAGCTCGTTGCACTCGCCGAGGTGGCCGATGCGAAATACCTTGCCCGCAAGCTTGCTCAGGCCGGAGCCGAGCGACATGTTGTAGTTGTCGAGCACGGTCTTGCGGAACTTGTCGGCATCGTGTCCCGGCGGCATCAGCACGGCCGTCAGGACCGGTGAATATTCGGCCGGTTCGAGACAGAGCACTTCAAGGCCCCAATGCGCGACGGCGGCGCGCGTGGCAGCCGCAAGGCGCCGATGGCGGGCGAACACCGCCTCCAGCCCCTCCTCGAACAACATCGCGATCGCTTCGCGCAGGCCGTAGAGCAGGTTGGTGGCCGGCGTATAGGGAAAGAAGCCCGCCGCATTGGGCTTCAGCATCTCTTCCCAGTCCCAGTACGACCGCGGCATCCTGTTGGTCTTCGCAGCAGCTCTCGCCTTCTCGGAAATGGCATTGAAGCCGAGCCCCGGCGGCAGCATGAATCCCTTTTGCGAACAGCTGACGCTGACGTCGACCTTCCATTCCTCGTGCCGGTAGTCGATCGAGCCGAGCGAGGAGATGGTATCGACCAGCAGCAGCGCCGGATGCCCGACCTTGTCCATCGCCGCGCGGATCTCGCCGACCCGGCTGGTGACGCCGGTGGACGTCTCGTTGTGCACGACCATCACCGCCTTGATGGCATGCGCCTTGTCCTGCGCCAGCTCGGCCTCGATTGCGGCGGGATCGGCGCCGCGACGCCAGTCGCCGGGCATGAAATCGACCTCGATGCCCCAGCGCGCCGCCATCTGCCGCCACAGGGTTGCGAAATGTCCGGTCTCGACCATCAGGACCTTGTCGCCCGGCGACAGCGTGTTGACGATCGCCGCTTCCCAGGCGCCGGTCCCTGAGGAGGGAAAAATGATGACCGGCCCTGAGGTCCTGAAGATCTTCCCGCAGCCCTCGAAAATTGCCTTGGCGAGATCGGCGAATTGGGAGCTGCGATGGTCGATGACCGGCATGTCCATGGCGCGCAGCACGCGATCCGGCACCGGACTGGGACCGGGAATATGAAGAAAATGGCGTCCCTGATGTTCGGTCATGGATCCCTCGTCCGGTCTGGTTGCCACCCACATTGTATTCAATTTTTCGGGCTACAACCAACTGTTTGCATTTTTTGATCGACGGTTTCCCGGCCAAAGGCCTATGTTCCCCGTCATGAGAGCTCTCATTCCCGACTTCAATGACACTTGAAGATCGCCTGCGGCGGGAGATTACGGGCGACGTGTTTTTCGACGCGTTCAACCGCGGTCGCTATGCGACCGACGCCTCGTTCTACCAGATCATGCCGGCCGGCGTCGTGGTCCCCCGCACCATCGACGAAGCGCTGCGGACGCTCGCGATCTGCCGCGATGCGGGGCGGATCGTCACGCCGCGCGGCGGCGGGACATCGCAATGCGGACAGACCGTCAATGACGGCATCGTCATCGATTCCTCCAAGCACCTCAACCGCGTCGTGTCACTCGACGTCGAAAACCGCCGCTGCGTCGTCGAACCCGGCATCGTGCTCGACGAACTCAACCGGCAGCTTAGCAAGCACGGCCTGTGGTTTCCGGTCGATATTTCCACGGCCTCGCGCGCCACCATAGGCGGCATGGCCGGCAACAATTCCTGCGGCGGCCGGTCGCTGCGCTACGGCACCATGCGCGACAATACGCTGTCGATGAATGCAGCCCTTGCCGACGGCACCCTGCTGCATTTCGGCGAGGTGCCGCGCGATCTGGCCCAGGTGAATCCTGGCAATGGCGGGCTTGCCCTGTTTCGCGACATGCTGGCGTTGGGCGAACGCGAAGCGCCGGAGATCGCCGATAAATTTCCAAAGGTGCAGCGCCGCGTCGGCGGTTACAATCTCGATGCGCTGGTGCCGCGCAACCAGCCCAACAATATGGCGCACCTGTTGGTAGGATCGGAAGGCACCCTCGCCTTTACCACCCGGGTCGAACTGAAGCTGTCGCCGGTGATCCGCAACAAGGTGCTGGGCGTCTGCCACTTCGGCAGCTTCTACGAGGCGATGGATGCCGCCCAGCATCTGGTGAAGCTGCGGCCGATCGCGGTGGAACTGGTCGACAGTACCATGCTGGCGCTGGGGCGTGAGATCGCGATGTTCCAGCCAATCATCGCCACCGCCATCCGCGGCGATCCGGACGCGGTGCTGATCGTCGAATTCGCCGAGCAAGATCAGGCCGAAAACCTGCAGCGCCTGAAACAACTCGGAGAGTTGATGGCCGATCTCGGCTTCGGCTGGGACCGGCCGAAGCGGAAATGGGGAGGCGTGGTCGAAATAATCCAGCCGGCTTTGCAGAACGGCATTGCCGAGTTTCGCGCCGCCGGCCTCAACGTCATGATGTCGATGAAGCAAGAGGGCAAGCCGGTCTCGTTCGTGGAGGATTGCGCGGTGCCGTTGCCGCATCTTGCCGCTTACACCGAGCGGCTCAACGGCATTTTCGCCAAACACGGCGCCCGCGGCACCATGTATGCGCACGCCTCGGAAGGATGCCTGCACGTACGTCCGGTTTTGAACCTGAAACTGGAGAAGGACGTCAAGGCGATGCGCGCCATCGCCGAGGAGGCTTTCGCGATGGTACGCGAATACAAGGGTTCGCATTCCGGCGAGCACGGCGACGGGCTGGTTCGATCGGAATTTCACGAGACCATGTTCGGAGCGCGCCTCGTCGCCGACTTCCGAGAGGTCAAGCAGCGCTTCGATCCCGACAATATCCTGAACCCGGGCAAGATCGTCGACGCGCCTCGGATGGATGACCGCGCGCTGTTTCGTTATCCGCCCGACTATCGCGTCGGCGAGTTGAAGACCGCGCTCGACTGGTCGGCCTATCCCGGCGCCGGCGGCGGCTTCCAGGGCGCGGTCGAGATGTGCAACAACAACGGTGCCTGCCGCAAACTCGAGGGCGGCGTGATGTGCCCGTCTTACCGCGTCACCCGCGACGAAAAGGATGTCACGCGCGGCCGCGCCAATACCCTGCGGCTGGCGATCTCAGGTCAGCTGGGACCGGACGCGCTGGCGTCGGATGAAATGATGGAGACGCTGAAACTCTGCGTTTCCTGCAAGGCATGCCGTCACGAATGCCCGACCGGCGTCGACATGGCCAAGATGAAGATCGAGGTTCTGGCCGCGCGAGTGGCCAGGCACGGACTTTCGCTGCGGGACCGGCTGGTCGGCTATCTGCCGCGTTATGCGGGGCTCGCCTCGCGCCTTGCGCCGCTGACCAATTGGCGCAACGACAGCCCGCTGCTGCGTGCCCTGCTGGAAAAAGTGGCGGGCATCAGCGCACAGCGCGCGCTGCCGGCGTGGCGCCGCGACGTTTTCAAACCCGGTGCCGAGGCGATCGGGCCGGCCGGCGGCCGCGAGATCGTGCTGTTCGCCGACACCTTCAACCGCATTTACGAGCGCGAAAACCTCGACGCGGCGCTGCGCGTGCTGGTCGCGGGCGGATATCGCGTGCACATTCCACGGCCCGCAGATCGCGGCCGGCCCTTGTGCTGCGGGCGGACATTTCTGTCGGCGGGCTTGGTCGACCACGCCCGCACCGAGCTCGATCGGCTGGTCACCACCTACGCGCCGTTCGCCCAACGCGGCGTGCCCATCGTCGGCCTGGAGCCGAGCTGCCTGCTGACGCTTCGCGACGAGCTGCTGTCGCTTCGTTCCGATGGGCTTGCGAAAAACGTCAGCGCGCACGCGCTGTTGCTGGAAGAGTTTCTGGTTCGCGAGGCCGAGGCCGGTTGCTTGCGGCTGCCGCTCGGTTCTATCGCCGAGAAAGCTTTGGTGCACGGCCACTGTCATCAAAAGTCGTTCGACGCGTTCAGATCGGTCGAGCAGGTGCTCCGCCTCATCCCGGAATTGCAAGTCGAAACCATCGAATTGAGCTGCTGCGGCATGGCCGGCGCCTTCGGCTACGGCGCCGACACCTACCGGGCCTCGGTTGACATGGCCGAGCTCGCGCTATTGCCGGCGGTGCGCCGGGCGGATGCCGGGGCGCTGATCGTCGCCGACGGGACCTCCTGCCGCCATCAGATCAAGGACGGTGCCGGCCGCGGCGCCCTGCATGTCGCACGGGTGCTGGCGATGAGCCTCGACAGCGCGCGCTCCAACGCTTAATCCCTCCGAAGTCGCAAAAGGAATCGATCCATGGCTGAACTGACCCTCGATGTCGCCCGCAAAATCCTCGATGTGGCCCTTGCCAAGGGCGTCGAGAGGAAATTCAAACCACTGGTCGTGACTGTGCTCGACGCGCGCGGCTGCGTCAAAATCTCGGCGGCGCAGGACGGCACCAGCCTGTTGCGCAGCGAGATCGCCCATGGCAAGGCGTTTGGCGCGCTGGCAATGGGCATGGGCTCGAGGGCGCTGTTCCAACGCGCGCAGGAGCAGGCCTACTTTATCGGCGCGGTGAATACGCTGGCGCAGGGCCGCATGGTGCCGGTGCCCGGCGGCGTGCTGATCCAGGACGGCGGCGCTCTGCTCGGCGCGGTCGGGGTCAGCGGCGACACCTCCGACAACGACGAGATCTGCGCCATCGCAGGCATCGAGGCCGCCGGGCTCAAGGCCAATGCGGGGTAGTCATTTGTCCGACCACGACGGCTTGCGCTTTTCGTGGAAGGCTTTCAGGCCTTCCCTGGCGTCTTCCGTCATCGCCAGCAGCGCGATCTGGCTCTCGGTGTAGGCGATGCTTTGATCGAACGACATCGAGGCGATCGCCCGCATGGCGTATTTGCCGCGCCGGATCGCGGTCGGCGACTTGTCGACGATGCGGCCGATCAGCCACTCCAGCTTGGCGTCAAGCCCGGTTGCCGGCACCACGTAGTTCAAAAGGCCGGCCGCCTGCGCGGTCCGCGCATCGAACGGCTCGCCGGTCAGCGCCCACTCGCTCACCAGGCGCCGCGGCGCTATCTCCTGCAGCAGGCTCATCACCTGCATCGGGAACACACCGACTTTCACTTCCGGCAGTCCGAACACCGCGTGATCGGCAGCGACCGCCATGTCGGTCATGCACAACAGGCCCATGCCGCCCGCCATGCACGCGCCGGCCACCCGCGCGATCGAAGGCTTGGTGGCGTTCTGCGACAGCCGCAGCAAGTCCGCGTATTCGACGTTCGGCCGGGCAAAATCCATCGCAAAAGCAGCGCCGCTGTTCTGCAGATCGGCGCCGGCGCAGAATGCCTTGTCGCCCGCTCCAGTCAGGACGATGACACGCACATCCCCATCGTCATGCGCGTTGCGATAGCCTTTGGCGATGCCGGCGATCACCTCGCCGTTGAGGGCATTGCGCTTGTCGGGCCGGTTGATGGTGATCCAGAATGCCCGCCCGCGTTTTTCGAGCACCACGCTGTTGTCAGTCATCGGCCTTCTCGCCCATGTTTTCGTCGGCGGACATTAAGGGCGGGATGAGGCCGGACCGCAAGCCGATTTAGGGCGCGGGCATCGCGGACGGCCCGGCCTTCTTCAGCCAGACCTTGTTGTCGTGGAAGGCGGCACCACCAATCGGCGCGATCGCCGTGGCGCCGGTGAGCGTGTTGATGCCGCGGCCGCCGATGTGATCCTTGTTCGGGTGGATCGATTCGGCGATCAGCACGCCGTGGCGCACACCGTCGAACAGTTTCGCGATCAGCGTGGTCTCGCCCCGGGTGTTGCCCAGGGTCACCGCGTCGCCGTCGCCGATGGAAAGGCGCGCGGCATCCGCCGGATGGATCATGACCGACGGGCCGCCCTCGCGGGCTTGCGACGACGGCGTCTCGTTGAAAGTGGTATTGAGGAAGTTGCGCGACGGGCTGGTGGCGAGCCGGAACGGATGGATTTCATCCGCCTCCTCGATAATGGTCCAGTGGTCGGGCAGTGACGGCATCTTGTCCCATGCGCCCATCAGCCCGGCGTTGCCGATCGGCGGATGCGCCCAGTCCGCCTTGAAGTGGAACTTGCCATCGGCATGGGCAAAACCATCGAGGTAGTGCGAGGTGCGAAAATCCGGCTGCAGGTCCCGCCACAGATCGGCCTCCAGCGTCCCGATGTCGCCGTGGCCGCTTTTCTTGAGGGTAGCGTCGATCAACTCGCGCGCCGACATCTCGAAACCGGGATGCACGGCATTGAGCCGGCGGCCGAGCCCCTGCAGCACTTCATGGTTGGAGCGGCATTCGCCTGGCGGCTCGATCAGCTTGGCGCCGACCGAAATGTGCTGATGTCCGCCGCCGTAATAAAGATCGTCGTGCTCCATGAACATGGTTGCCGGCAGAACGATATCGGCCATCTGCGCGGTCTCGGTCATGAACTGCTCGTGCACCGCCATGAAGAGGTCTTGGCGCGCAAATCCCCTGCGCACCAATGTCTGCTCGGGCGCCACCGTCACCGGATTGGTGTTCTGGATCAGCATCGCCTTGACCGGACCGCCGCCCTTCAACGCCTCGGCGTCGCCGGTCAGGATGCGCCCGATCTGGGACTGATCGAGCACCCGCGTGCTGTGGTCGATCGCGTCATGAGCTTCGATGATGGATTCATTGAATTTCCACAGCGCGTAATTGTTGAAGAACGCGCCGCCTCCTTCGTGCTGCCAGGCGCCGGTCACCGCCGGAATGCACAGCGCCGCGTGCATCTGCGCCGCACCGTTGCGGCTGCGCGTAAAGCCGTAGCCAAGCCGGAAGAACGAGCGCTGTGTCTGGCCGACGGTGCGGGCGAATGCCTCGATCTCCTGCACCGGAACGCCGCAAATCGAGGAGGCCCATTCCGGCGTGCGGGTCGCAAGATGGGCTTCCAACTCCGCCGGACAATCGGTGTAGCGTTGCATATACGCGCGATCCGCGTAGCCTTCGCGGAACAGCACATGCATGACCCCGCAGGCAAATGCGCCGTCGGTGCCCGGCCGCAGGATGATCTTGATGTCGGCCTGCTTCATGGTCTCATTATTGTAGATATCGACCGCCGCGATCCTGGCGCCGCGCTCTTTCCGCGCGCGCATCGCATGCGTCATCACGTTGACTTGCGTGTTCACCGGGTTGGTGCCCCAGATCACGATCAGATCGGAGACGCCCATCTCGCGCGGATCGACACCCGCGATCTTGCCGGTGCCGATGGCAAATCCAACCCGGGCAACGTTGGCGCAGATCGTCGAATAGAAGCGGGAATATTTCTTGACATGGGCAAGGCGGTTGATGCCGTCGCGCATCACCAGCCCCATGGTGCCGGCATAGTAATAGGGCCACACGGATTCTGCGCCGAACTCGCGTTCAGCGGTATCGAAGCGATCGGCGATTTCGTCCAGCGCCTCGTCCCACGATATCCGCGCGAACTGGCCTGAGCCCTTCGGTCCGGCCCGGCGCAATGGATGCGTCAGCCGATCGGGGTGATGAATGCGCTCGGCGTAGCGCGCGACCTTGGCGCAGACCACGCCGGCGGTATAGCTTTGCAGTTTGGAGCCGCGCAGCCGGCCGATCGTCGAACCATCGATCACCTCGACATCGAGCGCGCAGGCCGACGGGCAATCGTGCGGACAGGTGGAATGCCGGATCTCGATTTTGGTCGGTCGGTTCATGATCGATAAGTAACATCAAAAACCGCTGCAGCCGAGCGCATTTACCGGCAACGCATCTGCAAAGCAGCGAAAGAGCCATGCACTAGGCGCCGAGATAGGCTCCGCCGTTACTGTGGATCGCCTGCCCGGTGATGTAGCGCGCGCCGGGACCGCACAGGAATCGCACCGCTGCGGCAACATCCTCCGGCTTGCCTCGCGCGCCGCCGATGGTCTGGTGGATCAGATGGTGCGCGGGTTCCGGTCTATCCTTGGGGCGGGGTGTGCCGATCAGGCCCGGAACCACGCAATTCACGGTGATGCCATCAGAAGCCAAGTCATGGGCCAGCGCGCGGGTAAAGCCGACGATCCCAGCCTTTGCGGTCACCACATGCGCTCGATTCCTGGCGCCGGTATGGGCGCTGAGGCCGCCGATATTGACGATGGATCCGCCCCCGCTGTTTCGCAATGCCGGAAGGCACGCCTTGGTGCAAAGAAACGCGCCGTCGAGGGTGACGTCGAGGATTTCGCGCCACTCGGCATAGCTCATCTCGGCGAACGGCTTTTCTCGCCGCAAGGCGGCATTGTTGATCAGGATGTCGAGACGGCCGAAATGCTTCACGGCCGCATCGGCCATCGCCTGGACGGCCGAGGCATCGGCGACGTCGCCGATATGAACCAGCGCCTTGCCGCCCTTGGCTTCGATCTCCCGCGCGACGGCATCCGCCTCGGCGCGATTGCTGCGCGCGTTGACGACAATGGAGGCCCCGCCTTCCGCCAGCGTCAATGCAATCGCGCGGCCGATATTGCGGCCCGCCCCCGTGACGATGGCGACCTTGCCAACGAGTTCATTGCTGCCGGGCATTTAACACCTCCGTGCTCGTCATCGTCCGCGACGGCGGCGACCTATCCGATAGGTTGCGATTCTGGATGCCGGCCTTCGCGGGGCATGACGATGTGGGTTATGCGCGCAGCGATGATAGATCGATCTTGCCATCGTACAATCCCGCCAACAGTTTCAACGTCGCGTCGCCCTGTCCCTTGGTCCAGCCGCCGTGCGCGGCGTTCAGCGCGAATTTATCCGTCACGTCTTGTCGCGTCAGCGGCTCCTGCGCGCCGCCACGCAGGTAAGGTTGACGTTCCTCGATCACGCTGCCGTCGTTCATGGTGGCGCGGAGGTGGCCGGTATAATTGGTCGGGTAGGGATTTTGTGGATCGATCAGGTACTTTACCTTCGCCGCAAGGGCGAGCACCTCCGCATCGCGGATCGCATGTTCGGTAAATGCGCCGAGCCCGACCCCACCGCGAACAAACCCGGTGGCCAGCAGGTACGGCGTCGCGAATTTTGCGGCATAGCCGTTGCGCGGGCGCTGCTTGTCGGCAAGCGGCTCCCAGAGCCGATGCACCGTCCCTTCCGCCACCTCGCAGACGATTTCGGCGATATCATCGGCCTTGACGCCCCGCGCGGCCAGTCGTCGCGCGCAATCGATGTAGGGCTGCGCCATGGTCCCGCAAGGATAGGGCTTGAACGCCAGCGTATCCGTCACCCAGCGGGTCCCGAAATCCCCGGTCAGCGCATCGTAATCGCCGTTGCTCGTGTGGGCGAAGCCGTGGAACAGCCCGTGCACGCCCTCGAACACCGTGCGCGGACCGACGAACCCCCGCCACGCCAGCAAGGCTGCACGAATCCCTGACTGCGCTGCCCAGCCCGCATGCAGCCGCTTGGTCCATGCGCCCTCGGCGAGATATTCGATGATGCCGCCGGCCATGCTGCCGGCAATCCCGAGCGCATCCACGATTTGTTTGGCGTTGAGGCCAAGCGCCGCGCCAACTCCGGCCGCCGCCCCCATCGCACCGAAGACCGCGGTCGGGTGGAAGCCGGCTTTGTGGACGGCTTTGGGCACCACAAGGCTCAACCGGCAGAGCACTTCGGTGCCGATGGCGATCCCGATCAACGCCATGCGGCCGTCGGGATTGTGCCGCTCGCAGGCGGCCAGAACCGCCGGCACGATCACCGCCCCTGCATGCACCGGGCCGCCTTCGAAAGTGTCGTCGAAATCCTCGCCGTGCGCCGCGGTGCCGTTGACGAAGGCCGCGCCTGAGGCGGTCAGTGTGCGCCGGTGGCCGATCACCGTACACGGGCCGTCATCGTCCCAGCCGGCCAGCGCGCTTCGGACGTAATCTTCATTGCGCGCGGTGACGCACAACCCGACGACATCGATCAGCAGATCCTCGCATTTGCGCAGCGTCGCCGCCGGAACAGTGCCCGGCCTCAGCGCAACGATCTTGTCAGCCAGCGTTTCCGCGACTGAGATTTTCGGCAGTGAAGATGTCATTCTGGCTCTGCGGCGGGCCGATCAAACGTGGAAAATCTTGGTGTAGCGCGCCTTGATCGCGTCACCCTCTTTCTCGACCGCGGCGGCATCATCCTTCATGGTCTTGATGTCCTTGAACGGCTTGCGTCCAGGCTTCTCCCGGGTCTGCGGATGCACCGAGCGCAGGCCGCCGACGTCGATGATGAGCTGCTGGGCGTCCCGGCTGAAGCAGAACGACTGAAACAGTTTTGCGGCGTTCGGGTTGGGCGAACTCTTGAATATTCCGTTCGGCCCGATGATCAGCGGCGAGCCCTCGCTCGCATACACCGGCTCGACCGGACGCCCGGCCTCCTTCATCTGAAAAATATTGTACTCGTTACCGTCCGCCATGACAGCCCGCTCCCCGAGATCGAGCTTCTTCGGCGGATCGGCTGAAGATTGCACCTGCATGATGTTCTGTTTGGCAAGCTGCTCGAACCAGGTCCAGCCCAGATCGCGCTGCATCTGATAGGTCGCCGTCATGATGGTGCCGCTGTAGCCGGGATGTGCCTTGACGATCTTGCCCTTCCATTTGGGATCGAGCAGATCGGCAAAACTCTTCGGCGCGTCCTCCGCCTTCACCAGCTTGGTATTGTAGGCGATGATGCTCAGCCAGACGCGCCAGCTTGCAAACTGGCCGTCCACATCCCTGTGTTCGGCCGGATAGCTTGCAACATCTTCGGGCACGTAGGGCGCTAGAATGCCATCGCGCTTCCAGACGATGAAATGCGCGGCATCGGACGAATTCACCACGTCGACGGCGTGGATGTTGCTGGAATATTCCTGGCCGATGCGCTGGAACACGCGCTCTGCCCCGGTGCGCTCGACGCGCACGGCAATGCCGGAATATTTCGCCTCGAACGCCTTTGCCAGCTTCTCCGCAACCGGCAGATCGGCCGAGGTGTAGTAGGTGACCTGGCCTTCCTTCCTGGCTGCCTCGATCAACGCCGGCGTGACCGGCTCAGGCGGTGGCGCAGATGCCATGACGCGGGTCGAGAACGCCGCGCCCGCAAGCAATACGCCCGACCCCTTCAGCACGGTACGACGCGATATCCCGGGATTTTTCATTGGCGCTTCCGTTGGCTTGTTCTGGCAATTTCGGTACACCGCAAGTTATCTTTTATTCCTACGGCGTGCACCTAGTCTATCGTCGACAGCGCATTGCCAATGCCGCTAGACTTGATAGAGGGACCAGGACCGGCCGGCGGCCTTATACAGAACAAGAACAGGATTCGGGAGATTCGAATGACGGCCCCAAGGCATGCGCTTGCGTTAGCGGCAGCTCTGTTTGCAACGCCAATTCTTGCACCGCAATGCCTGGCGCAGGATTATCCGACCCGGCCGATTACGATCATCGTTCCGTTCGGCGCCGGAGGGCCGGCGGATGTCACGGCCCGGCTGATCGGGAACATACTGCAGGAGAATTTCGGCCAACCGTTCGTGGTCGAGAACCGGACTGGCGCCGGCGGCGTCATCGGCACGCTCGCGGCCGCCAAATCGCCGCCCGACGGCTATACGCTCTTGATGGTGTCGAACACCCAGACCGCGAATGAATCGCTGGCGCCGAACCGCAAATACGATCTGATGCGGGATCTGGCGCCGATCGCGCCGGTCAACTATTCCGATCTTGTGATCGTCGTGCATCCGCAGGTACCGGCGAAGACGCTGCGAGAGTTCATCGCGCTTGCCAAATCGCAACCGGGAAAGCTCAACTACGCCTCATCAGGCCAGGGCACGCCGTATCACATGGCCGGCGAGCTGTTCAAAACCATGGCCGGCATCGATGTCGTGCACGTTCCCTATCGCAACAGCGGCGAAGCGCGCACCGGCGTCATCGGCGGGCAGGTGCAGATGATGATCGATGCGGTTCCTGCGATGGCCCCCAACATCAGGGAAAACCAGGTGCGGGCGCTCGCCACCACCGGCAAAGCACGTTCGAGCGTACTGCCCGACGTGCCAACGGCGAACGAGGCCGGCGTTCCCGGCTATGATGCGACGATCTGGCTCGGAGTGATGGCACCGGCCGGAACGCCGAAGCCGATCATCGACAAACTGAATGCCGCGATAAATACCGTGATCAAGCGTCCGGACGTCGTAAAACTCTGGGCCGAACAGGGTGCGATTCCAATGTCGATGACCCCGGAGCAATTCGACAAATACCTGCGTGGCGATATTGTGAAATGGGCCGAAGTCGTCAAGAAATTTGGCGACAAGCCGCAATAAGGCCAGGCCACCATCAAGGTCCGCCTCTCGATGTCGATTATCGAATTTCGTCTCAATGGCGTCGAGACCACGGTCGAGGCCGATCCCGACTTGTCATTGCTCGGCCTGTTGCGCGGTCCTCTCCAAATGACCGGCCCGCACTTCGGCTGCGGGGCCAACGAATGCGGCGCCTGCAACGTCATTATCGGCGATCGTGCGGTGGCTGCCTGCGATACGCCGCTATGGTCTGTTGCGGGTAAGGACGTCACCACGATCGAGGGGCTCGGAACCGAGCAGCGGCCGCATCCGCTGCAGCGCGCCTTCATCGCCGAGCAGGCGCTGCAGTGCGGCTATTGCGTCCCTGGGATATTGATGAGCGCCGCGGCACTACTGATGCAAAACCCCAAGCCTTCGGACGCGGACGTCAGGAGCGCGCTCGACCGCAACCTTTGCCGTTGCGGGTCGCATAACCGCATGGTCCGCGCCGTGCTGCGCGCGGCCGCGGAGATGACGGCGCCATGACCAAAGCTGCACCCTCGCCTTCCGCGCCAACATTGCCGGTCAGCCTCGCGGCCAACCCCAGGCTGTCGTCATGGATTCGCTTCTCGGGGGCAGGCCACGTGACGGTCTCGCCGGGCAAAGTGGAAATCGGGCAAGGCATTGTCACGGCGCTGGCCCAGATCGCTGCCGATGAGCTTGACGTCGATATCGCTCGCGTCCGGATGGTCCGCGCGTCGACGACGGGCAGCCCCAACGAGGGCGTCACCTCGGGAAGTCTTTCCGTGCAGCAGTCCGGGCGGGCCCTGCGCCACGTCTGTGCCGAGATCCGTCAAATCTTTCTCGGCGCCGCGTCGGATCGGCTCGGCGTCGATGTGGCGGCGCTTGAGATCGCAGATGGCACCATCGTCGGGCCGGGCAATAGCAGGACAAGCTACTGGGAGCTCGCTGAAGCGGTCTCGCTCGAGCGCGAGGCGACGCCGGGGGCGGTACCCAAGATATCGACCAGACGCATGGTCGCGGGAAATTCGATCCAGCGGGTGGATATTCCCGACAAGGTGTTCGCGCATCCGCGTTTCATTCACGATTCTGCGCGGCCGGGTATGCTGCACGGCCGCGTACTGCGCGCGGAATTTTCCGCGGCAAAACTCACCGACATGAATCAAGACGGCGCGCGTGCGGTCACCGGCCTGCTTGCCATCGTACGCGATGGAAACTTCGCGGGCGTGGTCTGCGAAACCGAAGAAGCCGCCGAGACCGCGCTCAAGGCGCTGCGCAAAACCGCAAAGTGGTCCACCAGTGAAACCCTGCCGGATGAAAACGGGCTGGCGCAATGGATGAAAGCCCAGCCGGCACAGACGACCGTCGTTGACAAGAAGACAACGAACGCCGTCGCACAAACAAACCGCACGATCCGGCGGCAATATACCCGCCCCTATCTCGCGCATGCCTCGATCGCGCCGTCCTGCGCCATGGCGCAGTGGAGTGGCGAAAAGGTCCACCTCTGGACCCACAGCCAGGGAGTTTACTTGTTGCGCGCTGACCTTGCGCTCGTTCTCAAACTGCCGGTCGAGAACATCACGGTCGAACACATGGAGGGCGCCGGCTGCTATGGCCACAATGCCGCTGACGATGTTGCGCTGGACGCGGTGTTGCTGGCGAAAGCGGCCCAAGGCCGACCGGTCCGCGTGCAATGGTCGCGGGCAGACGAGATGTCGCATGCACCGTTTGGTGCCGCGATGGCGATCGAGATCGAGGCCGATCTCGATGCGCAGGGCGAGATCGTCGACTGGCGCCACAGCATCTGGGGCAACGGTCATACCGCGCGGCCGGGACGCGCGGCACAGCCTGCCCTGCTCGCGGCAACGGAATTGGCAAATCCCTTCCCGCGCTATATCGCCACCAATCCGCCGGCGGCAAATGGCGGCGGCGCGGATCGCAATTCGGTCCCGCTGTACGATTTTCCGTCGTGGCAGATCGAATGTCACCGCCTGCTAACCATGCCGGTACGCACTTCCGCGCTGCGGACGCTCGGCGCGCAGGCCAATGTCTTTGCCATCGAATCCTTTCTCGACGAAGTGGCGGCCGAGCGGGGCGAAGATCCGGTCGCCTTCCGTCTGCGGCATCTATCGGATGAGCGGGCAAAAGAGGTGATTCGCTTGGTCGCAAAGCAGGCGAACTGGAAGCCCAGAAAGCAAACCGGAAGGGGTCACGGCCTCGGCTTTGCACGATACAAGAACACCGGCGCCTACTGTGCCGTGGTCGCCGAGGTCGAGGGCGCCGAGGATATCAGCGTGAGACGACTAACGGTCGCGGTCGATGTGGGCGAAGCGATCAATCCCGACGGCGTAATCAACCAGATCGAAGGCGGCGCGATTCAGGCCACTAGCTGGGTACTCAAAGAACGTGTCCGCTTCGACCGTGGGCGCATCACCAGCAACAGCTGGACTGATTATCCGATCCTGCGCTTCAGCGAGGTGCCGGAGGTCCAGGTTCAATTGATCCAGCGATCCGAGAGCGAACCGCTCGGCGCCGGCGAAGCCGCGCACGGCCCGGTGACGGCGGCGATTGCCAACGCGGTGTTCGATGCGCTCGGCGTGCGCGTTCGCAATCTGCCGATCACCCGCGACAGCCTGATAGCGGCGATGGAATCCGGGTCGTGACCGCGTTGAACATTTTGAGCGGTGGCGCAGCGCATGGTCTGGTCGCAAGCCTCGCCGCGGTATTCAAGACGCAGACCGGGCAAGACATAGAGGGCGAGTTCGGCGCGGTTGGCGCCATGGCTGACAAACTGCGCCAAGCCGCACCCGCTGACATCGTTATTCTGACATCGGCTCTCGTTGCGAAACTGGCGGATGAAAAGCTCGCGGTCGCCTCCTCGATATCGGATATCGGACTGGTGGAAACCGCGATGGCCGTGCGCGCCAGCGACCCGCTGATTGGCGTTGGCGATGAGGCAAGCCTGCGTGCTGCATGGCTTGCCGCCGATGCGATCTTCATTCCCGATACCAAAGCATCGACGGCCGGGATTCATGTCGCAAAAATCCTGCAGCAACTCGGCATCGCGGAGGCCTTGGCAGCCCGGCTGAAAATCTTTCCGAATGGCGCGACCGCGATGCGCCATCTGGCCGAGTCGGATTCCTCCCGGGCGATCGGCTGCACGCAATCCACCGAGATCATCGGCACGCCGGGCGTGAAATTGTCGGGCGTCCTGCCAAAGGGCTTTGAACTCGCGACAATGTATACGGCGGCCGTGACGACGCGGGCCGCTCATGCAAAGCAAGCTTACGATCTGATCGACCTGCTGACTCGTTCCGATCAACGCGCACTGCGCGAGCGCGCAGGCTTTCTCAGCGCGCGAAAATAGCGGCGCCCGTTCTGCGCAGCCTTATTTTGCAGATTGCGTCAGCCCGGTCGGCGGCCCGCCCGTTGAGGTAAACCGTCAATCGGCTCGGACCGTCCGAATCGCCATGGCCGGTTGCGCACCTGGGGTCGAAGCGACTTCCGGGGGGGACACGTGGGCGCCGGCGAACTCGGCTTTCACGGCTTCCGACATCCAGTTTGATGCGGACGGGTGATTCAGCGCCAGCCCGACCAGCCCAATAGTGGCAAGCAAAGGCAGAGCGAATATACCAGAACCCCAATTGCGGTAGGCACGCTTGATAGCTTCGCCTGACTTCTCGAACGAGCCGCGCATGGCTGCCTCCATTGCGTCGTGAGTGAGCAGCATGTGACTAGCTCAATGCGCGCCGAGACAATGTGAACTGCTTCACGTTTGACGCTATCAAGCTTTTGTGATGTTGCCGTGCTGTCCGAGCGCGCTAGCCGTCTTCGTCACCCGATCCAGCCTCGGCCAATTCCCGAAGCATCGAGGCATTCAATACAACGATGGCCCCGTGCTCGAGGCGGACCCAGCCGCGCACTGCCCAGGCCCGCAATTGCTTGTTGATGCTTTCGCGGGTCATGCCGACCATCTCGCTGATCTCCTGCTGGGTGATGGCGATGGTCCGGCCTGCCGGCGCGAGCTTGTGCTTCTCGGTCAGGCGAAGAAGCGCGCTGGCGAGCCGGCCCGGCAAATCCTGAAGGATGACCTCTTCGACCTGGTCGCTGGTCCATCGCAGCCGCGCGCAAAGCAGCTCGACCAACTTCATCGCCAGCGCCGGCTGGCTGCGCACGAACGGGATGAAGTCGCGTCGATCTATGACATAGATTTCGCAGTTGGTATTTGCGATGGCGTCGGCCGTCCGTGCCAGCCCGTCGAGTACCGCGACTTCGCCGGTGATTTCACCGGGACCGATGAAATTCAAGATCGCGTTGCGCCCGTCCGCGGATGAAATGCTGATCTTCACCGTCCCACTGATCACCACGATCAAGCTGTTGCCAGGATCCCCCCTGGAGACGATCGTGGTTCCGCGTTTCAGCGTGGAATATTTGGCGTAGCGGCACAGCTGGTCGAGCGCCTCAGGTTCAAGGTCGCAAAAGATCGGATGCTTGCGCAACACCGCCGATTTGCTGCTCGGAAACCCGCGAGCATCTCCCGTCCTGTCCTGAGGCACGCCGGTCACCACTCCAGATTCAGAAAAATCGAAAATGCGCTTTTCCGGGAAAAACGGTCAGGATCGTGTTTTCGGTTGTTCCCGGCTTTAGATTAACCAAAGATCACGGCGGAACAAGCAATGGAGTCATCTATCGGAAGGTCGATTTCAAGCATCGCGAGCCTCCGCGGCGGGCAGTCCGCGCAGCGCTGGCTGCCGAGCCGGCGCCCGGGTCATTCGTTCGCGATGCCCATTTCCTTGATCACGCGGGCGTATTTGGCGAGTTGTTCGCGGGTCATGGCGCCGAGTTCATCGGCCGAGCTGCCGCGGATCGCAAAACCCAACTCCTCGAGCTTGCGGCGGGTCTCGGGATCGCCAACCGCCTTGCGGACTTCGGCATTCAACCTGGCGACGATCTCCTTCGGCGTCGCCGCGGGGGCCATGATCGCGAACCAGGAATTGAAAAAGAAGCCGGGCAGGCCGGATTCGGAGACCGTGGGTACATCGGGGAATTGCGGCAAGCGGCTCTGGGTCGGAACGCCGATCAGCTTGAGTTGGCCGCCCCGCACCAGGGCAGCTACCGTGCCAAGGCCCTGAAAGCCGACCGGAATCTGGCCGGCGGCGACATCGGTGGCCGCCTGAGTGGCGCCCTTGTAGGGCACGTGGGTCAGCGAGATGCCGGCGGCCGAGGCAAACATCGCCATGGCCAGATGCTGCGGGCTGCCCGGACCGCCAGAGCTATAATTTATCTTGCCGGGCGCGGCCTTTGCTGCGGCGATCAGGTCGGCTGCGGTCTTGTACGGGGTCTGGTTGTTGGCAATCAGCCCCCACTCCACCGTGGCAACGAGCGATACAGGTTGGAAATCCTTCAGGATGTCCCAGCGCAGTTTGGACTGCAGGTTGGGTACCATGGTCATGATGCTGTCGTTGAACCCGCCGATCGTGTAGCCGTCCGGTTCGGCTCTGGCGACCTGTTCGGCGCCGATCAGCCCGGAGGCGCCGGGCAGGTTCAGGATAACGAATTGCTGACCCATATTGTCGGCCATCTTCTGGGTCACGATACGCGCCGCAACGTCGACGGCGCTCGCCGCCGCCAAAGGCACGATCATCTTGATCGGCCGGTCTGGATAGGCCTTCTGCGCGGCCGCATCGCCGGCGGCGAGCGCGAGCACCGGGACAAGCAAAAGAAGCAAGCGCATACCGAAATTCCCCCTGGCAAGCCGGATGACATTTTCCCGAATGAAACGGCCATAATCGCTATGGCCAATGATTGCCCTCTCGCCTCCGGCTTGGCAATGTGTCAGATGAAGAAATCAAGAAACGGCGGCACCACAATCGATCGTCACAGGAAACGCCGGCCTCGTTCATCAAGGGAGGGAGCCAATGTCCAGCCGCAGAAACTTCTTGAAGGGTGTCGCAGCAACCGGAATCGCCTTTTGCAGTTGCGGCATGCTGGATGCAGCGCACGCTCAGCCCCACCCGCCGCGCCTGCCGGTCAAGGTTGGCGGAAAGCGCGTCTTGACCGTCGACGTTCACTCGCATTGCTATTTTCATGAGGCCATCAATCTGATGGGGGACGCAGCAGGCAAGGTGCTGCCGCCGGTCAAGGGCGTGCCGGAGCACTTCATTGTCATCGAGCAACGTCTGAAGGAGATGGACGCGATGGCGATCGACATGGAGATACTGTCGATCAATCCGTTCTGGTACGGCAAGGACCGCGATACGGCGGCTCAGATCGTCAAGGTGAACAACGAGAAGCTGGCGGAGCTCTGTGCGTCGCGGCCGGAGCGGTTTGGGGCGTTCGCCTCACTCGCCCTGCAGTTTCCGGATCTCGCCGTGCAACAGCTCGAGACAGCGATCAAGAAGCAGGGCCTGCGCGGCGCCGCGGTCGGTGGCAGCGTGCTCGGGGAGGATTTCGCCGATCCCAAATTCCATCCGGTCTGGGCCAAGGCCGAAGAACTCGGCGCGGTACTGTTCATCCATCCGCAGAGCACGCCGGAACTGGCCAAGCGCTTCAAGGGCAACGGATGGCTGTCGAATACGATCGGCAATCCGCTCGACACGACGATTGCCTTGCAGCACCTGATCTTCGAGGGGACGCTGGACCGCTTCCCGGGCCTGAAGATCATCGCGGCCCATGGCGGGGGTTATCTCGGCTCATACGCCGCGCGGGGCGACCATGCCTGCTTTGTCTCGCCACAGAACTGCAACTCGAATATCACGCTGAAGAAGAAGCCCTCGGAATACCTGAACCAGCTTTATTTCGACGCGATGGTGTTCACCCCGGAGGGGCTGCGGCATCTGGTGGCCCAGGTCGGGGCGAGCCAAGTTGTACTCGGCACCGACCACCCGATCCCCTGGGAACAACATCCGATCGATCACGTGTTCGCCACCACGAGCCTAACCGACAAGCAGAAAATCGCGATTCTGGGTAGCAACGCCGCACGCCTGTTCGGGATAAAGGAAGCGTGATCGCCGGCTCGCGCTGCGCGAGCACAGCGCAATCGCGATGGCTGCGTTGCGACGATCGGCGTGACCCTGTCTTGCGGCACAACCGATGTTGCAGGTATCCTTCGCGGATCGGCCAGAAGCCCTCCAATGGAGAAGCTGCATGAACCCTCCAGTCAATTCTCCCGCCATCAAGGTCGTCAAATCGGTCCGCGAACAGGTGAGCGCCGAGGAGTGGCAAACCCGGCTCGATCTCGCGGCCTGCTATCGCCTTACCGCGATGTACGGCATGACCGAGATGATCGCCAACCACATCTCCTGCCGCGTGCCCGGGACGTCCGACCATTTCCTGATCAACCCTTACGGGATGCTCTACGAGGAGATCGATGCGTCCTGCCTGATCAAGGTCGATCTCGACGGCCACGTCCTCTTCAACGCCTCGGACTATGGCGTTAACGCCGCCGGTTTCGTCATCCATAGCGCCATCCATATGGCTCGGCACGACGTCGATTGCGTCGCGCATACCCATACCCCGGCCGGCATGGCGGTGTCGGCCATGGAGTGCGGGCTGCTTCCGCTGGCGCAGACCTCGATGCGGTTTCTCCACGTCGCCTATCATGATTTTGAAGGCATCGCGGATGACGTCGGCGAGCGCGAGCGGCTGGTCAGAGATCTCGGCGATCACGAAGCGATGGTGTTGCGCAACCACGGACTGCTGGTGGTCGGACGCACCATCCCGGCGACATTCAACCTGCTCTATCGCATGGAGCGCGCCTGCGAGGTGCAGGTAATGGCGCTATCCTGCAACACCCGGCTGGTCTATCCGCCCCGGGATGTTCTGGAAAAGACCTTCGACAAGGTCAAACCGCGCGCCAATCTGCCCAATCGCAACGGCGAACTGGCTTGGCCAGCGCTGCTGCGAAAGCTCGACCGCGTCGATACCTCGTATCGGAACTAAGAGCTGTTCCGTCACAGGCCGGCGGCATGCGCGCCACTACTCAAATCGGGTACATTAGCCCGCAGATCCGGAAGGGCTTGAGCGGCGGCGCATCGCTCAGCGCTTCCGCGTGTTCAATACTCCTGGATCGCGCCCTCCCGCAAATTTTTTATCTTCATTGTGGGCCGCGTTACCGCAGCACCACGGCCGTTGCTTCGATCTCGACCCGCGCCCCGCTCTTCGCAGCCGGCACCGCGGCGAGCGTGGGCGCGTTTTGAATCGTTCACCAGGAATTCTCCATCACCAAATCATTCCGCGGCGATGCCCGCCGATGTCGCACCGGCCTGAGCTATTTGCCGCAACGCAAATCGCTTCAGCTTGCCGGTCTCGGTCTTCGGCAACTGAGCGACGAACTCGATCGCGCGCGGATATATTTTAGACTTCAATCTTTGCAAGAAATCGAAGTTGCGCGCCCCGAAATTGCTTTCCACATAAAATCATCGCTTTGCAACCATCGAAGGCCTGTTAGCATCGCCAGGCGCAACCATCGGAGTGCGGCGTGCATGCATCGACCCTCATGAAATCAGAGATGAATGTGTGCCAAAGCCAGCGCCGGACGGCTTTGGCAACGGAGACGGAGAAATCGATGACTGGCGTTAGCGGAGTGGAACACGCCGAAAAGCTCGGCTATCTCGGGTTGGGAATGATGGGATTTCCGATGGCGCGGCGGCTGCTCAACGCGGGCTATGGGGTCGCCGTCTGGAACCGGTCTGCCGGCAAGGCCGCCGCGTTGATCGAGGCCGGAGCAAAAGTCGCCGGCCGGCCGCACGAGGTTGCCGCTACCGCCAGCCTCATCTTCATGTGCCTTACCGATGCCAAGGCCGTGGAGGAAGTGGTGTTCGGCCGCAATGGCCTTGCAGCGACAGGCGGCGAAGGAAAACTCATCGTCGACTTCTCGACGATCCACCCGGATGCGGCGCGCTCGATTGCCGCGCGGCTGAACGAAACCAGCGGCATGAGATGGATCGATGCGCCGGTCTCGGGCGGCAGCGTCGGCGCGGAACAAGGCACGCTCGCTGTCATGGCGGGCGGGGATGCCTCCGACATCGAAAGAGCAAAGCCCTATGTCCTGGCCATGGCACGTAGATTCACGCATATGGGCCCGATCGGTGCCGGCCAAACCGCAAAACTCTGCAATCAGGTGATCGTGGGGTGCGCGATGGCGGTGCTCGCGGAGGCGGCCCGTCTAGCGGTCAACGCCGGGATCGACGCCAAGCGGCTGCCGGAGGCGCTCGCCGGCGGCTTTGCCGATTCGATCCCGCTACAGCTGTTCGTACCGCGCATGGTGCAGGGCATTCACTCGCCGCCGTTTGGCCAAATCGCGACGATGCTGAAAGACCTGGATGCCGTGATGGATCTCGCCCGCAGCACCTCGAGCCCGGTGCCGATGTCGGCGCTTGCCACGCAATTGTTCAGGCTCGCCAAATCAGCGCGTGGAGCGGATGCCGATGCGCTTGAAATCTATAAGCTATCGGCCGACGAAATCCGTGAACCTACGCTGCCGCGTGATTCCTAGCCTTCAACCCAGGGGTTCCGCATCTCCACCAGCGGTCATTCCTCTCCATGTCTTCTGTCGGATTTGGCCCTCGACCTAGCGGCACCTCGGCCCTCGAAAATGCTGTTGTTTTCACGGCATGCTTAGATTTCGACGCATCTCGTTGCGAGGTTGGTAACTAGCTTGCTTTACAAGCCCTCAACATTCCCGCGCTAGTAATGAGCAGGCGATCATTTTAGAATTGTTCAGGGGCCGTAAAATGCGCACTATTCTAGGTGTCCTGCTGATTTCTGCCGCCTTTATCTCAACTGCGGCCGCGCAGCGCGCATCATCGTCGTCGTCATCGTCGTCCTGGTCGATGGACCACGGACACGCAGGTGATGCGACGAATGCGGCAAGGTCAGCCGCTGCCGCAGCGCGAGCCAAAGCGGCGGCCATAGTAGCTGGAATTCCCCTCACTCCCAGCCAATCGACTGATTTCAGCATCAATGGCAGCGGTGTGGTCCGCGCCGCGCCGCCGCTCACTCCGGAGCAGCAGAAGGCTGACGCCGACGGCCGCGCCGCCTGGCAGGCCCGCTGCCGTCCAACCACCATTGAAGATGGCGACGGGCTGCACAGGACGCAATATGCCGAGCCCGATTGCGACCTTTCCCAGTTTAATACTGCCGGGATGCAATAAGCGCGATCAAACCCCGGTTTTGCTAACTCACGCCGGGTAATAGCGCTCCTTGATGTCGTTGCAGGCGAATAGCTCCCACGCTACGGCGTGATAGACCAACCCTTGATCCGAGCGCGCACGCGGGATGGGCGATATCCAGCGCCAATTCGCCGGACAAAACGGCCGAACATCTCTTCGACCAGGGCCGGATGCCGTACAGCTCGCGTGAGGGAAAGCCCTGGCTGCGGCGCATTCGCTCAGATTCGTCCCAGCGCCGCCAGGATAGACTGCGGCGTCACGGGAATCTCGGTGATAGTAGCGCCGAATGGCTTGAGTGCATCGTTCACCGCATTTACCACCGCCGCCGCGGCTCCCGCCGTGCCCGCTTCCCCCGCTCCCTTTGCGCCCAGCTCCGTCTCCATCGTCGGTGTAATCACATGACCGACGTCAATATCAGGCATTTCGACCGACATGGGAACCAGATAATCGGCCATGTTGGCGTTGGTTAGCTGCCCGCGCTCATCGTAGATGCACTTCTCGAACAGCGCTGCGCCGAGACCCTGCACGACCCCGCCACGAATTTGCTCGTCGACCAGTTGCGGATTGATGATCGTGCCGCAATCCTCGACTACCCAATGCCGGAGCAGCCTGACAAACCCGGTATCGGTATCGACTTCAAGCCAGCAGGCCTGGACGCCGTTGGTGAAGGCGAATGGGTATTCGCGGGGAACGAAATGGCGCGTCGCCATCAATTCGGGCTGAAGACCCGGCGGCAGGGTGTCGGGGCGAAAATATACGATCCTGGCGAGCTCGCGCAACTCGATACGCGGCGATCCGTCGCCGACATTCACGACCGCATTGCTCACGATGTCGAGTTCGGCTGGCGAGGACTGCAGTATCGCGGCTGCGACCTCGAGAATATTCCTTCGAAGAATCTTCGCCGCCTGAAGTGCCGCCTCGCCGCCAATTCCGGCACCTCGCGATGCCCAAGTGCCGCCGCCATAAGGCGTGTTGTCGGTATCGCCGAGCATGACGCGAACGCGTTCGATCGAAACTCCCAGCACGCTGCCGACGATCTGCGCCGTGAGCAACTCCGAGCCTTGCCCCTGTTCGGTGATGCTGGTCTGGCAGATCACTGAACCTTGAGCGTCCAAGCGCACCGCGACACCATCCTGCGAGGAAATGCGGGCGCCGCCAACGCCATAAAACGCAGCACTTGGATTGGTGACCTCGATGAAGCTAGCAACCCCGATGCCGCGATGAATGCCATTGGTGCGCAACGCCGCTTGTTCAGCGCGCAGCTTGCCGTACTCCATCATCCTCATGAGTTTGTCGATCGCGGCGTGGTGCGACAGCTTCTCAAATCTCAGGCCCGAGGGCGACGCGCACGGATAGGCCTCATCGGCAATGAGATTGCGGCGACGGATTTCCACCGGATCCATTCCGATTTTTGCCGCAGCCAAGTCTACCAGACCTTCCGTCACCGAGCATGCAATGGGATGACCGACGGCGCGATACTGGCACATCACATTCTTATTTTGGAATACGACGCGAGCCCGCGCGCGATAATTTTTCGTCGCATAAGGACCGCCGACGAGGTTGACGACCTGGTTGGCCTCGATCGCACTGGTACGCGGATACATCGAATAGGGCCCGATTCCGGTAAGATCGTCGATCTCGAAGGCCATGATCGTTCCGTCGCGCTTGACGCCGATCCTGCCCTTGCACCGATGGTCGCGGGCATGAATGTCCGTATTGAAGCTCTCGAACCGGTCCGCGACGAATTTGACAGCTCGCCGCAACATCTTGGATAGCGCATAGGTGGCCATCTCGTCTGCGTAGATGTGGACCTTGATGCCGAAGGAACCGCCGACATCCTTGCAAACCACGCGGACCTGCGATTCTTCTAATCCGAGGTGGAGCGCCGCGATGTTTTGCACCATGTGCGGAGCCTGCGTACCCTGATAGATCGTCAACCTCCTTTCGGCGTCATTCCAATCGGCCACGACCGCGCGCGGTTCCAAGGTCACGCCGGTGTGACGACCAAAGATAAAATCCGCCTCCACGACCTCGTCAGACTCGGTAAATGCCGCATCCACGCTACCGGTGTCGAGGTTGCGCTCGAAAGCCAGATTGTCGCCCAGCGAAGGGTGAATGACCGGCGTTTGCGCATCAAGCGCGGTGGTCATATCCGTTACCGCATCCAGTTCCTCGTACTCAACGTTGACAAGTTCGGCACCGTCTTCCGCCACCGCACGGCTTGTCGCAACGATGGCGGCGACCGCTTCACCTTGCCAGCAGACGTGTTCGATCGCGATCGCATGTTGAGGCGCAGATTTGAGACCCTTCAGATGCGAGAGCACGCCGACCCACGGCGTGATCACAGCCGCGAGCTGTTCGCCCGTCACGATCGCGATGATTCCGGGCAACAGCCGAGCCTGGCTGGCGTCAATGCCAGTAATTCGTGCGTGCGCATGTGGCGAACGCAAGAATACCACATGGCCCATGCGTGGTAGCTCCATGTCGCTGACGTAGAGACCGCGCCCCTGCATCAGCCGGTCGAGGTTGGGTCGAGCGACTACTTTGCCGATATAAGAATTGGGCCGATCCAGTTCCGAAAGCGGACTTGCCGGCGTCATGGTCATGCGGTGCGTTCCATACGTCTTCGCGCGGTCGCCTCGACCGCATCGATGATGGCTTGGTAGCCGGTGCAACGGCAGTAATTTCCGGACAGATGCTCACGTATCCGCTCCCGACCGGGATCCGCCTGCTTTTTCAGCAGATCATGAGCAGCCATCAGCATTCCCGGCGTGCAAAACCCGCATTGCAGTGCGTTACGATCGCGAAAGGCGGCCTGGAGATCCGCGATCTCGCCGCTGTCGGACAAGCCCTCGATGGTTTGAACAGATGCGCCGTGCATCTGCACTGCCAATGTCAGGCACGAACGAACGATCTCGCCATTCACGCTGACCGTACATGCACCGCAAACCCCATGCTCGCAGCCGACATGTGTCCCTGTCAATTTCAACTGCTCGCGGAGGAAATCTGCCAGATTGACACGGGGCAGGACGTGGGCTTCTACGCGCTCACCATTAACGTCAACGGAGATTTGGATTGAGGCCGTCATCGCGAGCCCCCCGCCCTCAGATCCGAACGCCCCAGAAGCGCGGCTACGCAGCGTCCCAACA
This sequence comes from uncultured Alphaproteobacteria bacterium, assembly GCA_963840155.1. GTDB lineage: Bacteria > Pseudomonadota > Alphaproteobacteria > Rhizobiales > Xanthobacteraceae > Bradyrhizobium. Next base: position 2,515,328 of record CAWIXP010000002.1, on the reverse strand, counting down.
ACACCTTCGCAAGATGCCGGCGCAACGAACTTGATGCTTGTTGATCGTCATGGGGAGCGAGTTCTTCAGCCAACGACGCCGACGCATCCGACAGAACCGCGGGCGTGACCCTGACATTGATGAGTTTGCTGCTGGCCTTGGCCAGCAGCGGACGGTCACCCACCGCAAAGAATGCGGTGCGAAGCTCGGTAAACACGTCTGCTTGAACGATTGCCTGCGCTGCAAGGCCGACAAGCGCGTAATCCCCGCGCCGCCGGGCGAATTCGCAAAAGAAATGCACGGAGTTCTCGCTCGCAACCGGAAGCGCGACCGCAACGAGCAGTTCCTGCGCCGAGAGGTCGGTCTCACAAATCCCCTTGAAGAAGTCGGCAGCCGCAATTCGCCGTTCGCCGGCCTGCCCCCGAACGACGATGATCGCATTCAGCGCAAGCATACAGGCCGGTAACTCAGAAGCCGGATCTGCATGCGCAAGGCTGCCGCCGAGAGTTCCTCTATTGCGGATTGCAGGATGCGCGACATGCGCAACCGCTTCGATCAATAGAGGTGCATGCGCGGCAACTTCCATTGATCGCTGCAGGTCGGCATGACGCGTCAACGCGCCGATGGTGAGAACCCTGCCGCTCACCGCGATGCCCTGGAGCTCGGCGATGTCGCCGATATCAACGATGAGTTCCGGAGAGATTAACCGCAAATTCATCGCAGGCATGAGGCTTTGGCCGCCCGACAGGACCTTCGCGTTGTCCCCGTGCGCCGCGAGTAATTCCAACGCGTTCACAACGCTGGTCGCGCGGGCATAGCTGAAAGCCGAAGCTTTCATTGTCGTGACCTTCCGGGACCAGATATGGCTTTCAAGATTAGACGGCGGTGACCCTCAAAGGTCAAGTTTGTTTATCGAACGATTATTTCGAGAGATTCTCCTTTAGGACTTGTGATAACTTCGCGAACGACGCACGATTTGGCAGTTACAAACCGGCCCCGAGGGGAGGAGCGAGAATGAAGTTGGGCTTTTTTACGATGCCTATCCATCCCCTGGAAAAAGATTGGCAGCTATCCCTCAACGAAGATCGCGAAGCTTTCCTGTTGGCCGACGAATTGGGACTTACCGAGGCTTTTGTTGGCGAGCACATCACCGATAAGGCCGAAAACATCACGTCCTCCATCGCATTCATTGCGTGGATCGCAGCCGCCACCAAGCAAATCAGGCTTGGAACCGGCACGATCAACATGCCGAATACCCACCCCGCCGCCATCGCCGCCTCTATTGCGATGCTCGATCATATGCTCGACGGGCGTCTAATATTTGGAATAAGCCCCGGCGGACTTTTGTCGGATGCGGAATTGTTCGGCAATCTCGACGCCGATCGGAATGCGATGTTTCTCGAATGCATCAATCAGGTTCTGGCTATCTGGGCCGGCGAGCCGCCGTACAATCTCTCTGGAAAGTACTGGAACCTGACTACGCGAAAAACTCTGATCAAAGAGATCGGTCAGGGATTTATCGCAAAACCATTGCAACGACCGCATCCGCCTGTCGTCGTGACCGCAGTTGCGCCGTTTTCAAAGGGCGTCACTGAAGCCGCCGCGCGCGGCTGGGATCCGATCTCGGCAAACTTCCTGATGCCGGCCTGGGTGAAGAGCCACTGGCCGAAATATGTCGAGGGTTGCAGGCGCGGCGGACGTCCTGCCGATCCTGCGAATTGGCGCGTCGCAAAAAGCATCTTTGTCGCCAACGACTCGGCAACGGCAAAGGCTTATGCCACCGACCCCGGCGGAGCTTACGTCTATTATTATCGTTCGCTGTTCACCAAATTGAAAAAAAGCGGTCGGATCGAGTTGTTTAAGACGCGCCGCGATCAGCCGGACAATGAAGTGACGCTGGAAACGATCTGCGACAAGCTGATCATCCATGGCACGCCTGACAGCGTTGCGGATCAACTGCTGGCCTTCCAGGAAGAAGTTGGCGAGTTCGGTACGCTACTCTACGCGGGCAAGGACTGGAAGGACCGCGACCTAGGGCGCCAGTCCATGATTCTGATGGCCGAACAAGTCATGCCGCGGATAAACGCCGCTATGCAAAACCGATCCAATGCAGCGGATTAGTCTGTGGCCACCAATCTGGGAACGTTCGCCGCAGTCCGATTGTCCGAAATCGCAGCAGCAGGCGGCCATGGAGTTCATCCGACCGCCTTAATCGGCGGTCGCCGAGCAGGCAATTCGGTTCCAAACACGCGTTCGAAGCCGGCGAGAAACGCGTTCAGTGCACCGTGGATCATCTGTTGCTTGTCCTCCAGCACGGGAGACTTATAGATGTATTTGCGAACTCCATAATAGAAAATCCCGCTGTGAAACACCCAAGCCATTTCGAGTTCAGGCGCGGTCGGCTTGCTTTGCACCGGAAGCCCAGCCTCATGCCGGCATTCCATGATGATGCGCGACAGAATCTTGTCCTGCACCACGCCGACGTACCACCTGTTGATGTCGAGCCCCTTCAAGCCCGAATAAAGATAGATGCGTAGCCATTTGCGGGTGAAGATCACGTTCGTATATGCTTCGTAGAACTCCTGCAGCCGATCATGGATCGGCCGCGAGCGATCTGTAAGCAGTTTCTCCCAGCCGGCATCGAGCGGCTCAAGGTACACCGTCCGATAGACCTCCTTGATCAGATCGTCTTTACTCGGAAAGTAGCGATACAACAGCGGCTGGGTCACGCCAAGTTGGCGCGCCAGATCGCGCGTCCCGCCGCCGAATCCTTCCTCGGAGAAAAATTCAGTTGCCTTTGCAACGAACTCCTTCCGGCGATCATCGGGCGGCAGCCGCTTCTGCTTCGCGCGTTTCGAAGGCGCTTTCCTCATGGCTTGCCGTCAGCATCCACAAACCGGCCATAACCGCCACGAGCAAACAGCAGCGGCTCCTGCCGATTGTAGGCATAGGCCTCGACGGCTCCAAGAAAGATCACGTGATCGCCGCCATAATATCGTCCGGCAGCACGACATTGGAAATTGGCAACGCTGCCTTTGAGGAGCGGCGCGTTGCCTAGACCCGGCGTCCATTCCACCCCAGCGAATTTGTCTTCCGAAGATTTTGAGAATTTGCTCGCTAGCGCTTGCTGGGATGAACCTAAAACGTTGACTGCAAAATGGCTCGCATTCTGGAAAGTACCCATGGCTTGAGAGAACGTTCCCAGGCTCCACAACACCAACGGCGGGTTCAGCGATACCGATGCGAAGGAATTACAGGTGAGCCCGTAGGGTTTTCCGTCACTCGCGAGGGCGGTGATGATCGTGATGCCGGTAGCGTAGGTGCCGAGCGCGGTGCGGAAATCCCTGGGATCGATTGGCGAGCTACCGCTCGCCAGTTCGCTGGCCGGGTCGTTAGGATGCTTTGGGGCGCCGGTCATCGGCGGTCTCAAAGAATCAAGTTTTCGGAGGGCAGGCCAAGCGCAACACGTCCGAAATTGGTGGCAGCCGCATCGAAATTAAATGCGATATGCGAATTGATCGCGTGGGCATCACGGAACTGTCGTTGCAATACGCCGGTGGTAAACAATCCACGTGCGCCGCTTGCTGAAAACAACAGCGACACTGCTTCAGTACACAGATTGACGGAATAGGCTCCATCGCGGCGTGATTTGGTCTTGGAGGCGATATTCGGAATGTAGCCGCGCCGTGCGTCGGCCATCGCTTCGATACACGTCGAACGCATGATCAGGCGGGCGGCGTCGATCTTGGCGGAAGCCTCGGCAATCTTGATTTGCGTACTCTGCAGGTCGCCGATTTTCGCACGATTGTAGGTCGATGCGCGGTGCCGTGCGAGTTCGACATAATCGTCCAGGCAGGCCTGCGCGTTCCCCAAAGCGACACCGGAAAGCACATAGGGAAACAATGAGAAGACCGGCAGCTCATAGAGAGCATTCGCATTGACGGCACTCCCTGGGGTCGGACCTCCGTCGAGATCGCTCACCGCGAGCGTCATCGGCCCGGGAACAAAGGCGTCGTTGACATCGACGTCATTCGACCCCGTGCCCCGCAACCCCGTCGCATTCCAGGTGTCTTTGATCTGGTAGCCGCTCCTGTGCACGAGGAATATCCGATACTCAATTCCGTCAGCTTCATCCTCGGATGATACAACGCTGGCCAGCATATTCCATTCGCTGGAATCCACTCCCGATGAGAATGGCCAACTGCCCCGCAATACATATCCTCCATCGACTTTCCTGGCACGCCCAGCCGGAAAAATGAAGGATGAGGCGATCAGCGTGTTGACGTCCTTATTCCAGACCATATCCTGAGCGCGTTTGTCGAACATGCCCAGCATCCACTGGTGGCTGGCAAGATTCGCCAAATTCCATGCCACCGACGCGTCCGCCTGCGCGATGGCGTCCGCGCAATCGACCAACGCGACATAATCGAATTCGGAGCCGCCTACCCTTTTCGGCTGCACGATCCTGAATAAGCCTGATTCGTGCAGATCACGTTCGGTCTCCGGCGGCAGGCGCCGCAGCTCCTCGGTACGGGAGGCGCGTTCGCGCAGTTGCGGAACCAGCGTCTTGGCACGGGCAATCATCGCGGCATAATCGCCATCGCGAGCGTCCGGCTGCGCGGATCGGCTTGCGTCTGGATTTCGATCAACACCCGCCATTTTGGCGTTCCTCGTTATCGCGCCAATTCTGGGACCTACCAGGTGCGGCCGATCCAGTTAAAGCTAGGCATCGGGCCGCTCCTTGGATTTCCTTGCGGCGCGACGAAAGCTGCTTGACCAGCCGAAGCGCCTCGACGATTGTTTATCGCCTGATCACTAATTAAGGCGCGGCCGGCGTCGCCCGTCAATCTAATTCATCACGCGGGGAAAAACTCTCATGGACAGGACCGTTGGAATCGTCGGGCTTGGTATCATGGGAGGCGCGATCGCGCGCAATCTGGTCGAGCGCGGATGGCGGGTAATCGGGTTCGATATCCACGCCGCACGTTGTGCCGAACTTGCATCGGCAAGCGTTCGAATTGCCGCCGATGTCGCCGAGGTCGTGCACGACGCGCCGATCATCATGACCAGCCTTCCCACTCCGGCGGCCGTCCAGGAGGTCGCACACGCCATTCTCAACTCCGGTCACTCCCCGCGGATTGTGGTTGAACTCTCCACACTCAGCCTCGCCGACAAACTGCGTTTCGAAGCCACGCTGAAAAAGGCAGGCCATAACGTGCTGGATTGTCCGCTCAGCGGAACCGGCGCGCAGGCAAAGAACCGCGATCTCGTGGTCTATGCCAGCGGTGACAGCGATGCCATCGCACGATGCACGAGCTTGTTCGCTGATTTCGCGAAGCAAAGCGCCGATCTCGGCAAATACGGTAATGGCAGCAGAATGAAATTCGTCGCCAATCATCTGGTCGCAATCCACAACGTCGCAACCGCGGAGGCAATGATCCTGGCTGAGCGCGCTGGACTGGATCCGAAGATGGTGGTCGACATGGTGGGTCCGGGCGCCGGTGGCTCGCGAATGTTTCAGATGCGCGCGCCCATGATGGTGCATGGGGTCTATGAGCCTGCAACCATGAAGGTCTCGACCTGGAAAAAGGATATGGCGATCATTGCGGACTTTGCCGATGATGTTGGCTGCGCAACACCGCTGTTTACGTTGACCCAGCCCGTCTACTCGGAAGCCATGGCAATGGGGCTGGGCGACAAGGACACGGCAGTAGTGTTCGAAGTGTTGAAGAGAGACATTGTCACGCCGCCCCGCGCGAAGTGATCGAAAGCGGTCATTCGCAATACCGCGGTGCATCAAAGACCGCCGCGGACCTTCGGCCGATCTCGCACCAAACGCTGCCGATTACCCCGCACGTCAAGCGACGCTCGGTTATCACTTGATCATTTACAGCTTCCGGCCGATAAATCGTCAATGCTGGACAATAAGAACCGCTGATTTCAGAAGCAGCGCCCCCGGGGAAGATCCAATGCCGATATCGAGACGAGGGTTTGTTTCAGGTGTAGCCGGCGCGAGCGTCGCCAGCATCGCCGCTCCAAATCTCCCTTTCGCGCAGAATGACGGTCCGATCCGTGTCGGTTTGCTTGCCGCAAAGACGGGACCGCTTGCCTCCGGCGGCATCGACATGGAACTCGCCTTGAAGAATCCAGCATATTCGCGCGACCATCCGCCGGCAAAAAACCTGGAGCAATAATTCTGCTTCCGGTGCGGCGCGCCAGTCCGGCATTTCCGAACAAGATCGACTGACCATGCAATTCTGGATCATCCAAGGTCTTAACAGCCTGTCGCTCGGTGGTCTGCTGTTCCTGCTGTCCTCTGGATTTTCTTTGATCTTCGGCCTGATGAGGCTCGCTAACCTCACACATGGCGCGTTTTTCATGCTTGGCACCTATTTTGGGGCAACGGCTCTTCGCTCATTTGATGGCTTGAACATCTGGATAACTGCGCTCGGCGCGGGTATTGCGGTTGCAGTGATCGGCGGTCTCTTCGAGCGGCTGGTGCTGACGCGGCTGAAAACCAATCCGCTCGGTCAGGTGCTGGTTACGCTCGGCATGTCGTTCATCATTTCCGATGCATGCCTGTTGTTGTGGGGAGGCGATTCTATTCCAGTGCCGACGCCGCGGAACCTGCAATCGCCGACCCGCATTCTTGGCTTCGTGTTTCCGACCTATCGGCTGGTGCTGGTCGGTTGTGCGATTGGCGCTGCAATCGTGCTATACTTCTTGCTGGAGCGCACTCGCCTGGGTGCGATGATCCGCGCCGGCGTCGATGACCGACAGATGGCGCGCGCCGTCGGAATCCCCGTCTCTAACTTGTTTACGATCGTATTTTGCGTGGGTGCTGGCATTGCGGGCGCTGGCGGCGTACTGGGCGGACCAATTTTGTCCGCTTATCCCGGACTTGATGCCGATATGCTGCCGCTGGCGCTGATCGTCGTTATTTTGGGCGGCATCGGAAGCCTGCTCGGCGCTTTTATCGGCAGCTTCATCATCGGTTTCATCTATACCTTCGGCACGGCGTTGTTTCCGGAATTGGCCTACATAATCCTGTTCCTGCCGATGATTGTGGTCATTGCGTTCCGGCCCCAAGGCCTATTCGGGCGCGCCGGCACATGAAGTGGATTGCCGTAGCCCCACTTGTTGCCTCGCTTGTCCTGCTACCGTTTTTCGCGGGCGACTTCTATGTCAACCTCGCAAGCCAAATCCTGATCGCGGCGATCTTTGCGCTTAGCCTCAATCTGCTGGTAGGCTATGGCGGGATGACGTCGCTCGGACACGCCTCATACCTTGGCATCGGGGCTTACCTTTGTGCGCTGCTGACAAGCCGATATGGCTTTGGCCACGGACAGGCCGCGATCATATCAATCGCGGGCACCACCGCGACGGCCGCTTTCTTTGGTGTCATCGCGCTTCGTGCCACCGGTCTTGGGTTTCTCATGATCACGCTCGCCTTGTCGCAAGTATTGTGGGGGCTCGCGTATCGGATGTCGAACGTAACCAACGGAGACAATGGAATAGCCGGTCTGACTCGTCCGATGCCGGTTGGCATTTCTCTTGACAGCGCTGCATCGTTTTACTGGTTCGCGCTAATCGTTGCATCATTTGCCTTTTTGATGATGGCTATATTCGTATCCTCGTCATTCGGATCGTCATTGAAAGGTGTTCGCGATCAACCGCGTCGGATGGCCGCTCTCGGTTTCAATCCCTGGATGATTCGATGGATCACATTCGTTTATGCCGGGTTTTGGGGCGGCGTGTCCGGATTGCTCTACGTCTATTATAACAAATATATTCACCCGACCTCTCTTTCGACTACCAGTTCGGCCGAAGCGTTGCTCGGCGTTATCGCCGGCGGCTCGGGCACGATTAGCGGTCCCGTAGTCGGCGCCGCACTTGTGTTGTTGTTGAAGAACTATGCCTCGGCCTACATTGAACGCTGGAACATGCTGCTGGGTGTGGTGTTCCTGTTCATCGTTTTGGTCATGCCTACTGGAATTGTCCCAGGCCTGAGCAGACTGGCGGCAGCATTGCGCAGGGAATCTCGATGACCCCATCGACACCAGAAAATGCGCTTGAGGTGGTAAACCTGCAAAAGGCATTCGGCGGCCTTGTCGTCACCCAAGGCGTATCCCTCGCCATCCAGTCCGGCGAGCGCCGCCTTATCATTGGACCCAATGGCGCCGGCAAGACCACGCTGTTCAACCAGATTAGCGGCGAACTCAGGCCGAATTCGGGACAGATCCGGCTGTTCGGCGCCGACATCACGCAATTGACACCATACAAGCGCGCGCATTGTGGCCTGTCGCGGACATATCAGATTATTACGCTGTTTACGGGGGATACCATCGAGCACAACGTCACGCTCGGCCTGCTTGGGTTGCGGCCCTCGCGCTGGCAGATGTGGCGGCCAGTGTCTTACTACGGCGATCTTGCAACCGAGGCCCGCCGGATTCTCGATGCGGTCGGACTTTTGCATCTTGCTGCCCATCCGGTCTCAGACATCGCCTATGGCGAAAAGCGCAGAGTCGAACTCGCAATGGCGCTTGCGCAAAACCCGCGCGTCCTGTTGCTGGACGAACCACTAGCAGGCCTTTCCAACACCGAGCGAGCCCAGGTAAAGTCGCTGATCGCCTCGATCCCGCGGGAGACTACCGTGGTCATGATCGAACACGACATGGATACCGCCCTCGATCTTGCGGAGACCGTGACCCTGCTCGATTACGGCCGGGTCATTGTCGACGGCGACCGCGACAGTGTGATGGCGGACGAGCGAACGCGTGAGGTATATCTTGGCTTCTGACGCACTCAGCTTGACGAATGTGCATACGTTCTACGGCGACAGCCATATTTTGCACGGCGTAACCTTTGCACTGCAGCCAGGAGATGTGCTGGCGCTGCTCGGACGCAACGGAGCGGGAAAAACCACCTGCATCTCTACCATCATCGGCTTTCTGAAACCTCGAGATGGCGAAATCAGGCTGTTCGGCGAAACAATCGACGGGCTCAGCCCCGAGCGCATTTCGCACCTTGGGATCGGCCTCGTGCCGCAAGGGCGACGAATATTTCCTTCGCTTAACGTTCGCGAAAACCTTGTTGTGGCACAGCAGCGCCAGCGCACGACAGACAAGCCGTGGAATATCGATCGGATCTACCACATGTTTCCGCGACTGCGCGAACGTCGCGGACAGATTGCAGGCACGCTATCAGGCGGAGAATTGCAGATGCTTGCAATCGGCCGCGCGCTAATGGGTAATCCGCGAGTCCTTCTGCTCGACGAGCCATCGGAGGGACTGGCGCCGCTGATCGTCGCGGAGGTTGGGCGCACGATCCGGCGCCTGAAGGAGGAAGGACAGTCCATCATCCTGGTCGAACAAAATCTTCAACTGGCGCTCGACGTTGCGGATCAAGCGGTTATCCTCAACACTGGACGGTGCGTATTCGCTGGCACTGCCACCGACATTCTGAACAATGACGAATTGATCGCGCAGAATCTCGGGGTCTTCCGTGCTCACTCAACCGTCGGTTTACCCACTAACTGAGGTTCTACAATGAAGGTCGGCGTATGCGGTACTGGACGAATGGGATCAGCGATTGCGCAGCGATTGATGTCGGTTGGACACGAAGTAGGGGTTTGGAATCGTAATTCAGCGAAGACGAAGGCGCTCACCGAGGCAGGCGCCAGGTTGTTCCCGTCCCCAGTGGAGTTGGTCGAGGAGTGCGAGGTCACCATTGTGATGTTGCTAAACGATGCTGCAACGGACGCGGTCTACGCCGCGGCGAATGGAATCCTGAGAGCCGGGCTTACCGGCAAGCTTGTGATCGATATGAGCACGATCCGTCCGGAGACCATGAACTCGAACGGGTCTGCGGTGCTTCGGCAGGGCGCCGCCTTTGTCGAATGTCCAGTGGGCGGAAGCATCGCTCCGGCAAGGGAAGGCAAGTTGCTGGGCCTTGTCGGAGGGTCAAAGATCGACGTCGATCGGGCGATGCCGATCATGAGACAATTGTGCCGCCGAATTGAACATGTCGGCGAGCTTGGTTCAGGCTCGACAATGAAACTCGCGGTCAATCTGCCGCTGCTGGTGTATTGGCAGGCACTCGGCGAAGCGCTGACGATCTGCCGGTCGCTCAATTTGCCCGCCGACCGCCTGATCGACATCTTGACCGATACGTCAGGCGCGCCGAGCGCCATGAAAGGCCGGGGTCCGGCTATCGCCAAGGTGTTAGCCGGAGCGCCCCTTGGCGAAACCGCGTTTGGTCTTAGCGCCGCGAAAAAAGACCTGGCTTGCGCGCTTCAATTTGGCACATCAATTCATGCCGAACTCCCGCTCACGGCAAGCGCGCTCGCCTGCTACACGCAGGCCGAAGCCGAGGGACTAGGCGATGCCGATGCGACCGCGATTTCGACCCACTGGACTCGACGCAAAAGCAGGCCGTGACCTCCTCAACTATCGCCGCGCCGCGGATATTCAACTTCAGAAAGTGAGATATTCAATGATCGATCGCAAGAATCGCTATGGTCGCACCGCCGCCCGTGTCCACGATGCCGACGGCCGAGCCCGGCGCCCGTCATCCGCCACGATCGATATCCATGCCCACATCGTGGTGCCGCAAGCGGCCAAGCTTGCGCAGCCGCATCTTGAGATCAGCCGCATCCCGCTCGCCTACTTTGCCGATGCGGCGACCAGGGAAGTCAATGCTCAACAGGAAAAGGATGTCAGCGAGGTAATGACCACGATCGACCGCCGTCTGTTCGATCTGGACAAAATGGGAATTGACATTCAGGTCGTAGCGCCGGCGCCGGGCCAATGTTACTATTCGATCGATCCGAAAATCGCGGAAGCCGCCCACCGCCTTGCCAATGACGGGGTGGCCGAGTATTGCGCGCGCAAGCCCGACCGTTTCGTTGGCCTCGGCGTGGTGACATTGCAGGAGCCGGAAATCGCGATCCGCGAACTAGACCACGTTATGAACAGCCTAAAATTGAAGGGTGTAGAGATCCTGACCAATGTCGACGGACAGGAACTATCCGATCCGAAATTTCGAGCTTTCTTTGCTAAAGCCGAGCAGCTCGGCGCATTCATCATGATGCACCCGAACGGATTTACCCAGGGCGAGCGCTTGACCCATTTCTATTTCAACAATGTTCTGGGTAATCCACTCGAGACCACAGTCGCGCTACACAATCTGATCTTTTCGGGAACGCTGGCGCGTTTTCCCGATCTAAAGCTGATGGCGGTCCACGGCGGCGGTTATCTGCCGGGCTACTCTGGAAGGATCGATCACGCCTGGGGCGCGCGGCAGGATTGCCATGGCGATTTGCCGTTGCCGCCGACGACCTATCTGCGACAGGTATATCTGGATACTGTGGTCTTCTCTTATCACCAGCTCGCGTATTTGATCGACGTCTTCGGTCCCGACCGGATTGTGATGGGAACCGACTATCCGTTCGATATGGCCGAATACAATCCGATTGGGCACGTCGCGGGTGTGCACGGGATGGATGAGACAATGCTGGCGCAGATCGCCGGCCGAAACGCCGCAAGAGTGCTTGGCCTCGACGTCTGACACTTTCTCGGCTAGCGGACAGCGCTTGCCGTCTTGTACCCCGGCTGCTCGAACGGATGGGATGTTGCAAAGGCCGGGATTGCAAAGCAGCGATCGGCCAGACGCGCCACGAGTGGAAAATCATTCAACTCCAACTCGAGAAAATGCGCGCCCACGACCTGACCAGCAATGCAGATATCCGCCAGGCCCGGCTCTTTGCCCTGAGCAAATGGAGCCGGCGCACGACGTCCGAGCAACCGCTCATAGGTAGCAAGCCCCTCACTCGTCCAATGCCTGCCCCAAGCCTCGATTACTTTCGCATCGGCGTCAAATGTTTTGGCGAGATGATGTCGGATGCGTGGCACCACGAGCGGATGGGCATCGGCGACGGTCACTAGCGCCAGTGATCGCGCATAGGCGCGCTCCCTGATATTCTCCGGCAACAACCGTGGCGTCGGTTGGATCTCGTCAAGATATTCCATAATTGCCAGCGACTGAAACACAGAATGGCCGTCGTGAATAAAGGTCGGAACGACGCGCTCTGCATTGACGGCATCGTAGTCTGGCTTGAATTGTTCGCCTGAAAGGATGTCGATCGGAATTTCCTCGAACGCCAGGCCCTTGAGACGCAAGGCGACCCTCACACGAAATGAAGCGATTGACCGCCAAAATCCGTACAATTGTATGCTCATCCGAGAACCCCTCTTCTGATGCTGATTTTGCGGCCTTCATCTACTTGACCGAAGGCACGCATGGCGCCGCACGCTGGCGCATTCCGCCCGAAAGCGGCATTCTAAAATGAAAATAAGCCCGGCGGCCAGCAGGCCACCGGGCGAATATTGCACTCTTGAAAAATATGTTACGCCGTTGCCGACGCGGGGCACGGTTCAAACGTCAGCTGGCTTTAAGGTGCCTACCATTCCAAAAGCACCCGCCTCGGAAAGCGCGGCGATCCGACGATCGTCATAGCCGAGCGTCTTGCGCAAGACTTCCTTTGTATGCTCCCCCAGCAACGGCGCGGCAACGGGATCGACCGCCGGCGTCAGACCGAGATGGATTGGAGTTTCGATGTTGGGAACCGAGCCCGCGGTGGGGTGGGAAATTTGGCTGACGCGGTGACGTTCCCGCACTTCCGGTGAGTTGAAAGCCTCCTCGACGGTGCGAAGATATCCCACGGGAATATTGGCTGACTTCATCCTCGCCACCCAGTTTTCGCGAAGGTCTTGCAGAAAAATCCCGGTGAGGATTGCGCGCAGTTTCTCCCTGTTGGCCGTTCGTGAACGCCGGTCGCCGAACTCGCCGCTGGCGAGATCGGGCCGATCGAGCACCTCAATGACGAGACGCCGATACAGCCGGTCGTTGGCGCAGGCGATGTAAAACGGCGCGTCGGAGGCACTGTAGACCCCGACCGAGGGAGAACCGTTGGGCGAATTGCCCTGGCGGCTCGGATTCACGCCGGTCATCAAATAGGCCATGCCGTAAAATTGAGTCATTGCCAATGCGATGTCAAACAGCGCTACCTCGACATGCTGGCCCCGGCCAAGCCGATCGCGGGCGATCAGCGCCAGCAAGATAGCGTTGCAGGCTGACATTCCCGTCATCATGTCGACGGCGGGCGGTCCGGTCCGCACCGCTGGACCGTCGGGAAACCCGTTGAGCGACATGAACCCGCTCTCGGCCTGGGTGATGGGATCGAAGCCGGGACGGGAGGCGAAGGGCCCTTGGCGGCCGTAAGCCGAGATCGAGCAATAGATCAGGCGAGGGCTGGTGGGCACGACCGACGCATAGTCAAGTCCATACTTCTTCATCACGCCGGCAGAGAAGTTTTCCACCACCACATCCGCTCGCGCCATCAACTCCCGCGCGACATCGCGGGCCTCCGGCTTGGTGAGGTCAAGAGCAATGCCGCGCTTGTTCCGATTTAAGCTGACGAAGGCAGCGCTTTCGCCGCCGAGATCGGCATGCTCATAGCTCCGCGTATCGTCGCCGCCGTCCGGGTTCTCGATCTTGATCACCTCGGCACCAAAATCGGCAAGGGTTTGCGTACAGGCTGGGCCAGCCACGACCCGCGTGAAGTCCACGACCAGGAGACCATCGAGCGCGGTCGGCGCATCCTTCGTTCGTGGCGCGCGGTCCGGCAATTGCGGTCTGGCAGCCATAATCAGCCTCTTCCCTTCGCGTATCGATTGCCGCCATGGCGGCGGCGCGAGCGAAGTCTAAGGCCTGATTTGAAAAGGGCAACGTCGGCGGCGGCTTGGCGGCATGCGCGGAGGGCGGCCCATGGCCTTTCACTTGATTGGCTTGCGCCAATACAGTGTGTTTGGCCAGCCCCACGGATGTAGAGGCCGATAAAGCCGATAACCACCCCGGATGAAGTTGTTAGCGGATGCAAGATTGTCTGTCGTATCCGAGACAATGCCGGTCCACCCATTGTGTCTCGCCCGCCGCTCCAGTGCGCGCATGAGGCGTAGCTGAAGGCGGTTACCACAATGCTGTTCCAACACTCCGACCCGGCAGAAATATCCGGCGTTGTACGCCCGCGTTGACGGCACGACACCCGCAAAGGCCACCGGCACCGCTTCTTGATACGCAAGCCACCAATGACCCCAGTCAAATTCCGGAACGGAGGCCCCGCCGAAGAATGTCAAGCGATGAAGCTCGGCGAGCGTATCCGCGATCTCCTCGTCGTGCCCGTCGACTTCGCGTATTCTGTACATCGGTTCGGCCTTCAACCAGCGTCCCGCCGGGGGGCCCATCAGTCGTATCCCGCGGTGCTGATCGGCGAGTAGCTCGTGACCAGGTGAAATCCGAAAAGCCGCAAGGCGTCACGATTCGGGTGGACGGCAGACGTTGGCCAGCACATCGACCCGAGTGCGCATCACTTGCCGAGCATGACTTTGATGCCGAGCCACACTGCCCCAACAAGACCGCTGATGATGATGGTAATCACGGCCTTGAACGTATAGCTTTGCGCCTGCTCGACGCTCTTGCGCCATCGCCGCAAGTGTTGGAAATCTGCCCGCAGCTCCTTCCGATCCTGTTCGTCTATTCCGAACGAGATCAAGATGGTTGCGATGGTTTTGAGAACGACCGTGTCGATGTCGCTGGGATGAAGTCTCTGCTGTTCTGCGAGCGTCTCGGCGACAATAGCCCGGATTTCTTCCTCGTGCATTTCGATCACCGCTTGATGATCCGCGCGACATTCTCAAATCCGCGCTTGGCGAAATAAAACGACACGACAAGGTTCGATGTAACGGACGCGAATCCCGCCAGAGGGTCGGTCGTTCCAAGGCCAAGTACCTTGTCCCAGACCAACAATTTTCCAAAATAGAGGGCTACGAAATACCCCATCAGCTTGTCGGGTTCGTGCCAATGTCCGATTTCCGCGATGCGATATTGCATGATGGCATTTGTTTCGGCCACTTGGGCTGCGATCTCGGCCGCCGCCAGGTCCGCGGCAATCCTGGAATTGGTGTTGCCGGCCTTGAGCTTGGCATTGTAGGCATCGATGAGCCCCTTGATGACCGGACCGCCGAGAAACGAAATGATTGCCATCCACATATTATGACGTCCTCCGGAGACTTCGCAGCCGCGCGATGATCGTTATGACGGATATGCCCAGCAGGATCCTGCCCGCCATCTTTGGGTCACCAATCGCCGCGGAGACTTGATCCTTGATGCCTGGATCGCCCAAAGCGTCTGCCGCGCTGTCGATCGCCTGGAGCGCGGCACCGGTAAGTGCAAGAACGTAGCTCCAGGCGATGGTCAAGGAATTCAGGCTAAATGCCTTCATCTTGGTCCACATTTCAGATCGCCCTGGAAATCGCGAGTGCGAGCGGCAGCGGCCGGAAAAGGATGAGGAACGGCCACGTAATGGACGGATTGCTGTAGTGCATATTGATCGGCTCCCGAAGCGAGGCCAGGAAGGCTGCGCCGGCCCCGAGACAAGCGGCGATCCGCCACATCAGAGCTTCTCTGCCATCGTAGCAATGGCATCCGCCCTCGCATGCAGCTTGGCAGAGAGCGCATTGGCGCCGATGACCAGCGCCTGAATCTTGTCCTTGAGGAACCAGATCAAAGCGCCGCCGGCACCGAACGAGATAGTCGCGATAAATGCGGTCATGGTGATTTCCTTCTAAACATTGCGTTGAGGATGGATGTGATGAACGCGCCGATACTGCCTGGCGACGGATTGGCGACCGTTGGCCCCTTAGGAATAGCCGGGACGGTCGGTTTCGGCACTGGCGGGGCGCTACCTGGCGTCAGAACAGAGCCGGTAAAGGTGATGGTCGGATCGAGCGCCATCATCGTCATGAGAAGACCGGCGCAACCGAGCTGAGCGTCAACTGCGTTCGGATCGTATTCGTGATCCCGGATGTATTTCCCCGAAACGTACTGGTCCGTTCCCGACCAGATATAAGGCGATGGCCTGCCGATTCCGGCGTAGCCGAGGCCGTTATATTCCTCGAGCTTTGTCAGCATGCCACCGATCGACCAGTCCTTGTTGTGAGCCGCATAGGGAGCGCAGTTCACCAGCGCATCAACGGCGCCATCCTCCCAGGTCTTGAACGGCCCTCGCCCGACCGGAACGTGAGTGGAAACCTTGTCGAGCGGGTCGCCTTGACCAAGCTGCCTGTTCCAGTCCTGCGATGCTTCGCGTTCATGGACGACCGCTATGAAAGCCCAGGGAACGCCGGTTTTGACCGAGACCGCCTGATAGCGCTGCTTTGCACTTGAGTCCGCAAGATGCGTTGCAACCTCGGTAAAACTGCTCTGCCTCAATAGCTTGGCATCTGCCCAGCGCTTTGCATTCGCTGCCTTGAGCGCCAAGAGATCGGTCATGCTTGCTCGGTTTGTGCTCGCAGTGGTAGTGAAGTTCTATGGAGCAGGAACGGTTACCGGGACTTCAAGTCGCTAGAGCTATGGCAGCTCTCAGCATCGCCTACTTCCATTCTTGGGTGGCGCTTGTCAGATTCCCGGCAGATACCGCGTTTCCACTTCCGGTTTTAACCGGCTATGGCTGGTTGGCGGTCGATCTATTCTTCGCCATCAGCGGATTTGTTATTTGCATGGTGGCCTCGAAGCCGTCATTCAGTGTCGCATCGTTTTTGACAAAACGGGTGTTCAGATTATATCCGCTCTGGCTCACCACGTTGGCGCTATTCGCAATACTCTCCATTACCTGGCGAGGGGCAACATCTACAGAAACGTTCGGATATTTTCTGTGGTCGGCAGCCCTTCTGCCTACAGAGCAATTTCCGTATTACGATATCGGATGGAGCCTGCAGCATGAGATGGTGTTCTATCTCATGACAGCGATCATCGTACCGACCCTTGGTCTTGCGGGACTCGTCGCGGTGTTGTCAGCAACGGCCATCGCATCTCATACAATTGAAATGCCCTGGTATCTCTCAAATCTGGCGATGTACCATGTAGAGTTTTTGGCCGGCGTGCTTGCCTTCATCACCCGACCGAAGCTGGTACGGCTCGGCGCCGTATTGCCGCTTGCTATCGGGTCCGCTGCTCTTTGGTACTTCGTCGTGAAATGGGGAGGTCGTAGCTACGTCGCGATAGCTCTGTTCTTTTTGATCGTGGGATTTGCAAACATCAAAATTAATTTGAAAGCAGTCACGGCGTTGGGGGACGCCTCCTATTCGATCTATCTTATTCACCCGCTAATGTTCGTGATCGCATCGGCTCTGACGAGCAAGATCGCACTGCCGCTCTGGTCAGAAGAACCTATTCGCATCGGATGTTTCTTGCTCATCATCGGCGTATCGCTGCTGAGCTGGCGATATTTTGAAAAGCCAATGAACAAGCTGGGGGTTGCATTGACCGCACCTTTCCTTCAGCCCAGCCGCGCCATCTAGCAGAGATCAAATTATGCGCAGGATGTAATTGCACACGATGGTCGGCTGCACGATGGCATGTGAGTTGCCGTTGCCGGAGTTGTTGATGTTGATGCCTGTGGGCGTCGTGTCTGTAGTTGCCGATCCCTCGGATGATACCGCCGACGAACCAAACGCTCTTCCTGCACCGGCGGTGTTAAATAATGGAAATGTGTGAGCATGTCCCGGATCGGTAACGCCGTGATTGTGAACCGGCATTTCAGCCGTCGTCAGCGTGTGGCTTTCGCTGCCGCCAACCGAACCCATTGCAGTCGAGTTGCCGCCGAAATAGGTCGATGTAAGCCGAGTTGCACTTGCCTCCCTCATTACCGAGATGCGGCCGGTCTTGTCCGGCAGGTTGAATGTGGTGCTGCCGTCGCCCGCACCGTAAGTCGTGGACATGATCGCAAACAGCGCCGAATAGGTCGTGCGTGAGATCGCCTGGCCTGCCGGAAAAGCGAACGAACTGTTCGGAACCGTGGTGCCCCAGAAATCCATCCCGCCCGCCAAGGGCACGTTGTACGGATTGCCATAGAAGCTTCGCAGATACCACACCGCATCGGAATTGGAATATGTCGCGACGTAGGGTGTGCCCTGAATGAGCGTGCCCGCCAGCAATTCAACCGATGGAGATGAGCGTAACGGCTTTGCGCCAAGACCATCGACGTTCAATGTCACGATCGCGCCGCTGGTGGCGTGCGGAGTGAAAGCCAGCATTGTGCCGTTCATGTGGGCGAGACTATCGAACGTCTGAAACGATGACATAGTGTACGCCGTCGACGTTCCACCCGTTACGATCGCGCCGCCGATGTCGTCGCGGTATTTCGCGGTCGCGGCCATCATGGCGCGGGCGGAGTCATTGACGCTCGATGGGGATTGGCCCTCGGCCCAATTGATCGTTGAATTGGCGGTTGCGTCCGCCGAGGCTGTCTGCAACCATTTGTACAGGGTCATTTTTGTTTCCTTGAAATGAAGGTGCGGCCGACCGAGCAGCCGTTCGTTACTTCCGCGCTGGCATCGCTGCCGGCGTTACCCGGCGGCTTCCTCGCGCATTTCGAGGTATTGCGCGCAGCGGCAGCCCGGCGCGCGGGCGGTCAGGAGATTGCGGATGACGCCGAGCGGCACGCCCGGACTTTCCTTCGCCGCGGCTGCGGCCCGCGCGTCGACGATGGCGTCGATTTCTGCACGGATCTGATTGATGCGGCCCTCAAGGGGCGGGCTGCGCGTCGGTTGGATGTCCTTTGTCATCGGCCTCGATTCCCTGGTTTGTTGCGGTTTGGGTTGGCTGCGATGCTGCGAGCTTCTGGCGCGCCGCCGCAGCCTCATTCTGGGCGCGCCGCAGCGCCTTTTCGCGCTGCGCCTCATGGGTAATGACAAAGACTTGCAAGTCATACGGCAGCGATCTGAATTGCTGCTTGCGATCGTTCGGCCAGGAGCGCGGAGCCGCGAGGTCCGCGACGCGATTGATGGCCTCCGCCGCGGGACCTCCAAGCGTTGGGTCTGCAAGCCCAAGCGACAGGTGCAGCCCCGAGATTTCCTGCAGCGCCACCCACAGCCGTTCAATCCCGAGCGATGCGCAATCAGCGGCGAACTTCGCGACATCTGCCGGCGCGGCCGGGCAAAAGGAAGCGCCGTTCAGCTCGCACCACCTGGCAAACATCGGCGCGACGCGCATTCTCCGCTGCGCCAGCGCGGCCAGCACCGGGCTCCTCATCCCTTGAGTGACCATTCAGCGCCGATTGGACTTTCTCGCGTTGTACAGCGCCACTGCATCCTTGAGGTCGCCCGAATTCGAGAGCCTGGTGTTGAGCGTCCGCAAATCCGCGTGCTCTCGCTCGGCCGGCGTACGCGCCATTCCCGGCCGCTGCACCGGCGGCACAGGCCTCGAGACCGCCGCATCCCTGGCTTTCATCATCAGCCGATATTTGCCGGCGTCATACATCATGCGTTGGAACACCGCGTTGCGCATCAGCGGTTCGCTGTTGAATAGTTCAAACAGTTCGGCGGGCCCGACGCCACTTGCGTTAGCGGAGGCGAAAATCTCGGCGGTCACCGCCTGCCGTGTCGCGCTGGATTCGCCCTTCAGCATGGTTGCGAAGCGGGCATCTTCGGACCGGGCGAAATCATGAAAATGCTGCCGCGCCAATTCGGCCTGCTGCCGGTTTTGCTGCTGCTGCCGCTCCGCGATTTGCTCGGCGCTCGCGATCATCGCCTCGACACGAGCGAATCTTTGCGGATCCTGGCGCGACATCTGCTCGAGCGCGCCGGGCAGGTTTTCCGGGGCAATGCCGGCAAGCTCCGGGAATTGGCCGAGAAAGCTCAGCTGCGCAAGTTGCGTGGCTTGCGCCAGTCCGTCGAGATAGCTCCGGCGGGCCGTTTCGGCTTCGCCGATCTTCTCTTCGATCGCTTGAATGATCTGCGGGTGCTGCAGGGCCTTCTCGAGATCGGGATCGAAGTCTTGCCGCCGCTTCTTCGGCGCTCGTCCCGGCTCTCGTGCTTTCGACGTCTGGCCTTTCATATTGGTTGTCAGCCGCTTCGACCGAGGTCTCAAAGCGTTGAGCGTCGGCAAGGTCGGAATCGCCGGCCAGCGATTGGGCACGCAAGGCGTCGACGCGGGCAGCAAGCTGCTTCGATGTCACCTCCTCCGCCGCCAGTTTGTCGGCTGCACTGGCGCGCGCATAATCGCGTGCGGCGCGCTCAAGCGTCACCGCCTCGTGCGGCGCAGCGACTTTGCCGGTTGCATCGATATATTGCCGGACGACGGCATCGTTGCGTGGCCCAGATCGCCGCTCCGCCACCTCGCGCAACGAGCCACTGTCGCCGCCGATCGCCTCCTTCTCACCTTCCTTGTCTTGCTCTGGCATCGCCCGATAGCCGGCATTGGCAAGTACGAAGGCGGCGCCGGTCAGCGCGGGATCTGGTTCAGATGTCATCGTGATGCTCCAGCGTTATTTGTTTACCGGCAGGCCGTCGAGGCCATGGTGGCGCTCGGCCACGCTACAATGACCGGCGACGCCGCCGCCCGGAGGGTTCACCTGGAAAGGATATGAGTGGTTGCTCGGGGGCGTACCCGCATTGCCGGCGCAGTGAATACGGCTGCATTTCGGGCAAATATTTAATCGAGATCATCGCGCAGCGGCATCGCGACGAATATCACATCGCATCATCCGGCGGTAGATATTCCGGAGGTTCGTCCGCAATGGAATCCCCTGCCCGTTTCGGACGGAATTGGTTGTAGCGGTCCAAAACGTGCGGTCGAATAAGCCCCGATGGCGCCCGATCGATGAAGTCACGTTCGCGGCCGACGTCAGGAATGTCGTTCGTGATCTGGAGCGACATGATTTCTTCGAGAACGTCTGAAAGCTGTTCGCCTCGACCGAGCTGCAGAAGTATCCGCGCCTTCACGCCAAGCGCTTCTCTTATGAAGAACAGTGTGCGATAGGCTCGCTCCAAGGCCACATCGATACATCGTAAAGCTTCTTCCGGCTCCGAGAGGTAGTATAGATATCTGGTTGCCCTCTTGATTGCCGAACGGACGTCATCGGGATTGCGCTTCATCGTCTTGCCTAGAACTTCCAAAGCTTCGTCGTCACGCCCGGCTCTGAAGAAAAGGTCGGCAAGCTCCCCTTCTAAAATATACTGCACTTCGTCGTCCGCCGTGCTCATACGCGCTGTTACGATCTGGATGGCATCCTCAAGCGGAAGCTCCGACCCTATCTGATCAATCCAACGCCTAATGTTGATATAGTCGTCGACAGATTTGATGAGAGTTCTCCTAAAAGACAAACAACCAGCTCTGACTTCAATCCCGGATTGCCATATAGCCCGGCTTTCCCGGTCCCAGCAGCGCGCCGGCCTCATCGATCGAGCCTGAACGGCCGCTTCAATTCATTTCAGTGTTAGCTGGTCCGACACTATTGAAATACGATCTGGTACACTCCTTCAGCGCACTCAGCTCACCCCTATCTTCGCTCGCTGAGAGAGAAAAAGATAGCGGCCCCTTATTGCTCATCAGCCGGCCCCCATTCCGCCGGCTGCAGAGGAATTCGACCGCTATTCCTGTTGCATAAATCCCATCTAATCACCGCGCGCTCAAGGCAGCCGGGCAAATGATGACGGGCGTAAAAAGCATCTCCCGTGCGTTCGTAGCATCTGCCCTCTTCCGCGTAACGTTGTCTATCACATACACTGTCATCGTCTCTGCTGCCCTGTGTTGCTAAACGGCCGGCTTTGTCGGCGGCAGCTCTGCGAGCAACGCCTTGCTCCAGAATACGCTTGATACGTGGCGGATCGTCAGGCCTGGGCGCCCGCTGTTTCCAACGTCCCATCTTAGATAAGTCGCGCCGCCCAGCAATGCGGCGGCGCCACCTAAAATAGCTTGCCCTGCCGTTATCCCGGATCCAACTGCGCAAGCCGCAGGGCCTGCGGCACAAAGTGCCAGGGCTGCTTGCGCGTATTTCGAACCCGGCCTGACCGGGTAAGGAGAAGCGTCCGATAGGATCGGTTGGCCGTAGCCAGTCGGATATGTGTCACCAAGGGGCCGTTGGTTTGACAGCACCGTCCGCGGCGAGTCGAACGAGCTCCCGCCTTCAAACGGAGAATAAGACGAATCCGGTTGATCGCCGGCTTGATTGGGAAAATCGATCGCGCCTTGCGGTAGATTGGGCATCGGAGCCCGCGAAACCTCCCTGAAGTTCGGGTCCTGCGGCGCGGATTGCGTCTGTGCGTCGTTCATGGGCGCTGGCTGATACCCGCCCTGCTCTGCGTGCAGCGTAAGCAGCCTGTCGAGCAGCCCACCCACACCGTCATCGATTTCGGAATCGGGCCGCTGACGGGGGTCGATCGGTCGGACCGTAAAACGAGTGGACGGAGCTTGCCCATACGCAGTCGTCTGAGGATCGGACGACCTCCCATAAGCGCCCATTTGAGGACTTAGATCGGCGCCTGGGCCAGCCTGCCCCTGGTACATAGCCTGCAGCATGCCCAGCAGGCCGCCGCCGCCCTCCATGCCGTAAGGATCAAATCCATAGGTGTTTCGAAAATTGACGCCGGGCATTGGCTCAAATCCTTTTGTATGATGAGGGTGGTTTTCTTCGGAGCAGTCGGGCAAAGGCGGTCAGCCCTGCGGCCGCAGATGCGGATGCGCTTGCAGCTCTCGCGATGTGGGAAACATTTGATTTCGTCGACCGGCACAAAGCCGACGCGTCATATCCGACCCGCCGCCGGCCGCGACGAGGCAGGCGTTAAATGGATTGTCGGAATTGATTGAGGGTGGCCGGGAGGTCGAACTTTAGCTCACCCCAGCCCTCAAACGGCGGATCAACCGGCCCCACCGATTGTTCGCGAAGCTTCGGTCGCCGCGTGATAATCGACCGCCTTGTAGCCGTTGATTTCGATCACCGCATGCGGCGTCGTCTTTTCCACGTCCTGCGCCATCAGCCCGATGTGATAAGCCGGCGCGCCCTTGTACCGATAGCCGTAGACCGGCGTGCCGTCGAACAATGCGCCGACCGGCTCGATATCTTCCTTCAGGCGTTGATCGGAAGGCACCATTTTGAATAGATTTCCAATTCCGCCCGCGATCTTGCTGAATTGATCCGCGCCGGACATCTGCTGCGTGCCTTGCGTGCTGCCATTGGTCTGTGACCCAAGTCCTGCAATGGGAATGCCGATCTGCGCAAGCAAGCTCAGGGCTTGAACCGGAATGCCCCGGCGCTGCGCTTCCGCCGCCAGGGTTGCGTTGGCGCCGTAATTCTGGGCGTCGAGTGCGGACTGCGCCGCCGTTATGCCCTGGCCCTGATTGGCGAGATAATTTTGCTGCATGCCAGAGAGCGTGCCAGCAGTGGTATTTCCCGCGTTATAGAGCGCATTCGCAGCATTGATCTGGTTGGCGACATCCTGATTGTACTGCCCCGCAATGACAGGGGCTTCACCGGCGGCGATGCCGCGGCCGTACGCCATTTGATTGGCCCCGGAAAAATCGCGGCCTGCCGCGGCGAACTGGCCGTTCACGGAATTGCCGACATCCGTTTGGATCTGCGCAAGCTGTGCCGCTAGCGCCGGGTTGCTGCCAACCATCGACCCGTTCGCGAGCGGTGACAATTGGCTCTGGAAAGTGCCGAAATTGCTTTGCACGTTTCCGGCCTGTGCGTTGGACCCGCCACCATTCAAAAGGCTGTTGGCGTAACCGTTGATCTGCCCCGCATAAGGATTTCCCTGGGCCGCATTGCTCTGCAAGTTGTTGAGGGCGCCGGTTTCAGCCGCCGTCAGTCCGGTATTGTTCAAGCCGTTGCCGATTTGCCCGAGGATGCCCTGCAGCATCGGCTGCGCCGCTTGCCACGGCGCGGTTTGCGACCGTTGGCTTTGTGTCGATGACGATTGGCCGCCCATGGCTTGATATTCCTTCTGCTGATCGGAGTGGTTCGGGGTTAATCGCGCACAGCATCAGCTGCGTGCAGTTGGGGCGCATGGTCAGCCGCGTGCGTTTGCGCAGGTCGGATGTTGCGACATGAATCAGCCCAACGCCTTGTCCATGATGACGTGCTTTGCCTCGAAGCCATCGAGCACATAGAGCCAGCCCTTGCGGCCAAAGATACGAAGGCGCTTGCAGCCCTCGGCCTTCGCATAACCCTCGATCTGGTCGATCAAGGGAAGCCATCGCTCAAGGTCGGAGCCGCCGCATACCGTGATGATGCAGACTTTGCCGATCTCCGAATTGATCAGGATCGTTGCGGCCGCGGATTCCACGGCGCGTCCGTTCCAGGCCATCCACAACAGGCTGCGGCCCGAAAGAATATCGGCTTCGATATCGGCAAAGGCGTTGAGCTTGGTGCGCTGACAGGCTGCTTTTAGCAAGGGGCTGACATGCGGCCAGAACTCGTCAACCCGCTTGGGGTCGACGCAGACAAGCTCAACCGTAGAGGGCATACAGAAACGTCCGCCCCGTTGTCGCCGAATTTGCATGAGTGATGGTGAACGAGCCGTTGGCGACCGCAGATACGTACATGGTGCCGTTGCCGGCTTCGGTTGCCGCGTTCGCAGTTATTGGCGTGAACAGCGGGGTTGATCCGGCCGCGCAGTTCTTGTCGGTGACGACGGTTGTCGCACTTGCCGTGAGGAGCGTCACCGCACCCACTGCGTTCGACCGGCCAGCCGCGAGCTGCTGAACGGCGAGGACGATCTTCTTGAGATCGGTCTCGGTGATCCCGGGAACGTAGGCCGTCATAGCGTGCCACCGCTGGTGAGATCTGGAACCAGGCCGGCGCAAAATGTCCAGGACGTCGCGGCGGGAATGCGCACCTTGAAGCGGGAATAGCGGGTGTCCCGCATCATGTCACAGCGCCCGGTCCTGGCATTGACCAGCACTTCGGCACCCGAGATGACCGCAGCGGACGGCGCGTCGCGATAAGACACCGAGCCATACAGTGTGGGCGCATCGGTGATGGGACGAAATCCGCGGATCGTGATGCGGTCTTCGTCGGTGCCTTGCTCGGCGCTCTCAATGGTGGCTTCGAGATTGTTCCCGCGGAAGAAATCCGAGCACATGCGCGGCAGAGAATTGCGCGATTTCCGGCTGCACCGCCGTAGCATAGGCATCCAGGCTCAGCGTCAGCGCATCCAGCGACGACGAGATGCTGTCGAGATTTTCCAGCGTCAATCCGGTTTGCGAGATGCCCAGCAGATATTCGCCGGTCGAGGCGACCTGAAAGAAACGATCCAGCAGGAAGTCGTAGCCGAGTAGCTTGTCGTAAGCCCCGACCGTGCCGGAGACGGATTTATAAGCCCAATACACCCGCGTGCTGCGCGGATCCGCCGCGCCCATGAACAGTTGCAGATTGCCTTTGTCGAGATCGGCCAGAAACGTGCGATCGACCTTTTCGCGCCCGATCTGCTCGGGTACGCCGCCCGGCACGATCTTGTGAAAGCCCTGCCCCGCGTAGAAGAAGATGAGCTCGCCGGCGCGGATGATCGAATAGGGCGCATACAGCCCCTTATCCTGGGTGATGCGGTCGATCTGGAAGATGATCGGAGAACCCGGCACATAGGACATGCGCCGGATAGCCTGGTCCTGAAAGATCACGCCCGCTTCGCCCCCGGCCACGCCGCGAACAATGCCGCCATCAGGAAAATCCTGGAAGTCGGACGAATTGACGCCGCTGGTCCAACTCGTCGAGCCATTGAAACTGTTCAGCCCCGACCACTGGATCCGGTAGGGCGTCGACAGCAATCCGGACAGCACCAGAAACCGCCCGACCACGCTGATATAGGCCGCTTGCGGCGGCGATCCCAAGGCGTCGGAAAACGCCGTCGCCGATGAAAGATCGAACACCTGCAACACCGCATTGGCCTGCGTGGCAAAGACCAGATTGCCGGTCTGCGCGAACTGCCATTGCGCGGTGGAGGATAGCGCCGAATAGCTCGACGCCCCCTCGGAAACATCGACCCAGCTAAAATCCGTGTTGTTGAGCCGGTAGAGCTTGTTGCTGGTGCCGGCAAAGGTGACGACCGTGCCGTCGGATTTCAGCGCATAAAACGCACCTCTGCAGGCTGCGGGAAGTGCGGACGTGTAGGCCGAAAACGACGGGAACGGCCCGTAGCCGTCGCCGCGCGGGATCACGTTCAGAATGTTCCTCGTTGCCTGGCCTTCATAGTCGCTGACGTCTGGGCGATAGTCGCCGTATGGGAGAAGCGGCATTATTCACCTGTCCATGGATCTGGTTGAATGGCGGCGGGGGTCCACGCTTCGGCCTCTTTTGATTTATCGGTCCACGTCTCGGATTTTCATCGTTTTGGCTGCCCAGGGTTCGCTCTGAACGCGACCGGCAGTCCAACTGCTGTTGTCGAATGGACGCGGAAACCACGCTTCGAAGTCGCGGGAAAAGCTCGAGTCGTCACCGGCAATGACGAATGAACCGACGGCTGACGACAGCGATGCGCCGAACGCCGTGGCATCACCGGTGACCGCATAAACGCCCGCTGACGACAAGAACCTGGTCGCAAATGTTGCCGGGTTGCCGCTTACCGAGTAGATGCCGGCTCCGGCCGACAACAAAGCCGGGGGGAAGGTCGCGGCATTCCCGCCGACCGCATAATTGCCGGCCACCGCCGCCGCGCCTGCTTTGAAAGCAACCGCATTCGCTGCGATCGAATAAGAACCGCTGCCTGCTGCTTGCGAAACCGAGAAGAGAGCCGCAATTCCTGTGGTCGCCAAAGCACCCGCGACAACGGTCAGCGTGATGGTGAACGGCCCGCCTGCTGCCGCATGTTTTCGTCCCGTCCGCCTTGTTGTTTTTCGCTTGAAAACGTGAAAGTGGTCGGACACCACACCAGCTCGGCGAACGTCACCGATCCAGACACGTTCATCGAACCGCTCGGCGCGGTACCGAGCCGCACGCAAAACGCCTGGCTCGGTGCGATGATGATGCGGTCGTCCTGCCCCGCCGGCGACCAATAGAAGCCATTGAGAAAGTTAAACTCCGTCGCCAACAGCGTCACGATGGTGCCCGGTCGAAGTCGCGAGCGTCGTATTGTTGATGGTTACCGTGACCGCCGCCGCCGTATCGTTGGGCGTCATCGGGCGAGCGGTAACCGAGGTACCGCCCGTCACCGTGGCGGTCGCGGGCACCCGCTTGAACGTGATGTCCTTTGCCTCCCAGGCCGTAAGCGTCTTCTGATCCATATTCACCGAATGAATTTCGATCGGCACCGTGGAAGAGCAGAGAATGGTAAAGAGGTCTTGCGTGGCCGACACTGCCACGTTGTCCATGCTGACTGTGTAAACACGCGCCATTATTTCCGTCCTTTAATAAGCGAAGCCTTGCCGATTATCGATAAAATTTCGGATGCGCTTTGGCGCCCGGAAAATGAATGGCGTGTAGGTAACGACGATCAAACCCTGGAAGCCAGTGCCACCGATGCCGTCGACGACCGAGCCCTGTCCACCGCCACCGCTGCCACCGCCATAGTGGCCACCCGCGCCGCCATTGCCGCCGTTCCCGCTCGGACCTGCGCCGCCACCGCCGCCGCCACCACCTGCTCCCGCCACCGCCGTGAACTCCGTGCCGTTGCCACCCGGCGAAGCACTCGTGAACGCCGCGCCCGCACTGCCACCCGCCCCACCGGATCCTGCATCGCCACTGCCACCATTGCCCCCGCCACCACCTTGAGTGCCGATCGAACCGTTGTTGCCACTCCCGCTCCGCCCCCCGGCGCCGCCGCCGCCCCCGCCGGCAAAGTTTGAGGCAGTTGGCGGCCCCGAAGCGCCGGCGCCATTGCCACCGGCGAATTTCACCGTCCCGACACCAGAGCTTGCGATGCCGCCGGCGCCGCCAGTCGTGCTGAGATCGACGCCTCCGCTGCCACCTTTCGAAGCGCACGAAAGCGTGGCGCCGTTTGCAACTGCGTTGGCGAGCGACGTCGCGTTGAACCAGCTATCACCGCCCGTGCCGCCGCCAGCACCGTTGCTGAAGCCGCCACCGCCGACCCCGACGTTGACAGTGCAGCTCGCGAGAGACCCACGAGAAAAGTTCACGATCTTCGAGTAAGCCCCGCCGCCGCCTCCAGGACCGCGCGGCGAACCAGCACCGCCGCCGATGCACTCGATCGAGTTATTGTTGCTGTTAAAATCGACCGGAAAATTATAAGTCGACGAGCCCATCGTGGTGATAAGCTGCACGGTCGAAAACAGATACTCCAGTTCGCCGTCCTGCCATATCCCGGGGACATACGCGGCTTGGTCTCGCTCTGCGCCGATGATCGAGAGCCAAACCATAAGGCTTCGGCCTTGCTCCGGAATGGTCTCGTCCACAGTTCTTCTTTCCGTCACGCGCCCGGCTCGCGATGGTAAATAGCTTTTTTAGAGGCAATTCATTTGGTCCAGGCGTCGACAGTCGGCGATCTGTGCCAACCAGGGAGCTGCGGGACGGCTTCCAAGTGGCGAGCTCGACGCGATGATGTTCGACCGGCCCGGCATGATAATCGGGGCCGCGGCTACTGCATTCTCAATGTCATGCTGCGACTTTAGGTAATCGTCAAAATGCCGTTGGTGTGGTCGATGTCGACCGTGAACGTGTTGCCGTTGGTCAGCGTGATGGCGCCGCCGTAATCCCACCAGCCGATCAGCGGCTTGGTCGCCGATGTCGAATTGTAGAGCACCGCATATTGGAACGGCCCGATCGAACCGCCGGCCGCGGTCCACGCCGGATGCGGTGCCGCCGATGAACTTGAAGGTACCCGACGTCTGCGCGCCCGTGATGGTGCCGATACTCGTTGCCGCCGGCGGTGTAGCCGTTCGCGGTCGAAAGATCGGCCGGCGTGTTGTAGACCGTATTGGTCGCGACCGGCGCGGTGTTGGTGAGGTAGATCTTGTAGACCTGGGCCGTGCCGGTCTGCATGTCGTGCAGCGCATGCGCCACGTCCTGCACAAAGCAATTGAACTTGTTGAACGATGCCATTGTGTCCAGCGTTTTCGGCGCCGGTGCTGAAAAAATTCCTAAGATAACTGCCCGGAAACGCGAACCGTCATCGGCCCGGCGTTGAACGTCGACGTCAGCCCGAGATTGTTCAAATCGTTCAGCGCGGTCCTGAAGCCGAGGCCCCAGGTCTGGATGCGGCTGTCTTCCTTGATGTAGGGCGCGGATTTCAGCAGCGCGCCGTAGAGATACAGATCGGGCGCCAGCGTCAGCAGCCAATTGGTGGCATTCGATGCGAGCGACGGGATAGTTTGCGCGGTACACCATCTCGATGGTGTAAGCGGCGTCCGGCGTCGGCGCCAACTCGATCTCGTCGCCGAACACCGTGAAGTAGCGCGGCTGCGCTGCGATGTCGGAATGCCGAATCGATACTCATCGATCTGAGTGCCGGACATGAATTCGAGACACGGCTTTCCGGTCACGCTCGACAGGCGAACCCTGCGCATCGACTGGAAATCCGCCGGCAGCGAAATGAATTCCGGCTCGCTCGATGTGGTATCGACCAGCGCGGTCGCGCGCTGCTCCATCTGGCGCACGAACAATTGCCGGTTGAACTTCGCTTCCGCGAGCTGGATGAAGGTCGGAATCCGGGCGATCAGCGTGGTGTCCTGATCCCTTGCGAGATATTCGGTCACGGCCGTTTGCAGCGATGCGTAGTCGACGATTTGCGTCACGATAACCCCGCTGACCAGCCGGCCTGCAGTTTCGGCCTATCGGTTCGCAAATAGGCCCATTCGGGATCGTCGAGCTTCTTCTGCACGATCAGATCGAACTCAGGCGTGAACATCCGCAAGCGCTTGTTGCCCCTGGCGTGCTCTTCGTCCAGCCATCTGACGTAGATGACGTTGGGATGCGCGCGACGTGGCGTCCCCAATCGCCGTGCTGCTCGTCGCGGCGCGCTTGTTTGTTCCACTCCAGGATCGGCTCGACGTCCTGGACGTGCTCGATCGCAAGGTCCCGGCCGTTGCTGTCGAGATGCGGCCGGATCAGGACGCCGTCCATCACGACATCTCCGTGACCCACAGCGTGCCCGCCGTCGCGGTGACCAGCCCGTTGGTGGCGGCCTTGATGGCGGAGATGCGCTGGCCCGGGCTGACGATGACATACTCGATCGTGTTGGCCGGGAGAACACGTCGACTGTGGTCGCCGTCTGCGCACCGTCGCCGATCCGGTAGCAACAGGCGGAATTCGCGACGAGGCGAAGCTGATAGGTCTCCGGGACCGAACGCATTGGCGATCGCCGCGCTGGCGTCAAAGGCGATGGTCTGCGGTGAGGCCGATGCGCGAGGAAGGTTGCTTGGGAAAGAACGACATCTTATGCGGCCCTCACGGCGACGAGAAATGCATCGGGATCGACGTGCCCGAGGCGCCCGACGGCGTCAGCACGATCACATCGTCTTCGTTCAGATAGCTCGGCGACGGCGGCGTTGCCGAAAACAACTGGCCGGCGGCGGAGCCGATTGCGGCACCGTGAAGGTCGCAAGCGTGGTCGAGTTGGCCGACACCGTGACGGTGCCGTCGGCGGTGGTGATGGCGCCGCCGAGAATGCCGGTTGCTTTCAGGAGCCGGCAACGGAAGGGGGCGCGGATATAGGCGGCGACGGGCGCGGCGCCGCAGGACGGCGTATAGGCCGTGAGGTCGATGGTCTTGAGCGTATGATTGCCGGGTAGCGACATCTGGATTCTCCAGAAAGCGGTTTCAGTACTGAACTCGCCGTTCCCGGATCGGTCGCAACGCCAACCCCGGAAGTTGAGCTTCCGACGTTGGCCGCGGCGCGCCCTGGATGACGAAAGGACTCAGGACGCGGTGTTGTCGAACACGCCGCCGCTGGCCTTTTCGTTGCGGGCGACCAGCGCGTATTCCGCCAGGATCTGGCAGCGATCGGAGTCGCCGGTCTTCGCCAGCGGGATCGAGATCATGTTGCGGCCGTTGAGATAGGCCACCGCCCACTTGTCCATTTCCAGCACCAGCACGTCGCGCGAGCGCTGGAAGCGGTTCGCGACCACCTTGAGCTTGCCGAAATCGGACTCGTAGGCGTCGACCGAGGCCACGATCTTCTTCGACTTGGCCTCCTCGATCGCGGTGGCGCGGCCGGTGAAGGTCGAGAACACCTGCTTGTTGAAGGCGCCGGTCATGATGGTGCCGGGCTTGCCGCCATTGGTCCAGATCGAGGACAGCACGCTTTTCAGCCGCGCCTCGGTGAACGCGATCTGGGTGCCGTCGGTGCGCGTGCCGGTGCCGTCGATCGGAGACGGATCGGCGGGCGAGCCGGCCGTGCCCTTGGAGGTGTTGGACGCGATCCACGACAGGATCGAGGCCGTCTTGCGCGGCGTCGATGGTGTCGCCGGTGACCTTGGCCTGGTTGGTGCCGACCAGGATGGTTTCGATGTCGCGCTTGAGCTCGAGGCCCTTGAGCATTTCCTGATAGGCGAGCTCGTTGTCGCGGCCGGCGTGATCGACCGCCTGCTGGGTGCCCGACACGCGCGCGACCTTGTAGGAGATCTGGCAGAGATTGCCGAGCCGAACCGTGGGCGTGGTCGCGGTCGTGGTGGGATCGTCGCCTTCGAGCTGCGCATTGGTCGAGGAAGCCGCGGCGAGCGCCTGCGTCTGCCATTCGTGATTGACGGCGGTCGCCTTTTCCTTCTCGGCGCCGCTCATGAACGGCGTGTCGGTCGGATCGATGCGATAGATCATGTCGCGAAAGATCTTCGCGGTTGCCAACCGCCTGGTAGGTGGCAAAGGTGGAAGTCGGTAAAGCCATGGGATGGATTCCTTGGATGATGCCCGGAACACCAGCTGCAACGCGCATTGCGCGCCTTGGCTTCGGTGAACGCGAGTCACAATGGATGGGTCTAGAGTCTGAAGACCTCGGACGCGCGATGGCGCGGAAGCATGGCTTCCGGTTCGGCTGACCCTGATGTCTTCGCCGGGCGCCTGCTCGTGGTGCAGGGTCGGCGTTGGCCTGTTCGCCAATTCGGGTTTGCTGCGATCGCCTGAAATCGGCGCGCTCGCTAGTGTGCTGGTTGGTCTCGCAACGTCGCGGGAGATTCAAATGCGGACTGAAAAGCCCGCGGCCAGTTTTCGGGCGCGGGCTTTACAACTCTTGCGATGTTGAACTTATGCAGGTGATTTGCCCGACGTGTCAATGGCACTGATTCGTTCGCACCTCCAATCAACCGGCGTTCTGTCGCGAAAGTTCTCCGGCTCATCGTTTGGCTTTGCGCAGAGCCTCATGGACACCGCCCATTTTCCTGCGCAGCGTTATCAGCTGCACTCGCCGGCGCAAGCTGTGCGAACCGGAATCGATGCCGCCTCTCAACTCGGCGTCAAAGCTTTCCAGTGCGGCCGCCCGTTTCTTGAGGCCGTAGAGCGCGAATTTTTCAGCCATCTGCTCGATCGGCATCGCCCTGCCGTTGAGTTTCTCGCTGATGGACTCCGCGCGTTCGATGAAATCCCGCTCGTCATCTGCCATCCGCCATTCCTCCTTGAGGCTGATTCAGCGGCCGGCGAACTCGAGACGAGGCCGATCCGCATCTAGCGCCACCACATGGCTCCGCCCCTTGAAGCTATGCCGGCGTGGGCATTGTCCGGACGGCTTCACAGAATCCCAAATCGTCTCCTCCGCTCCGCCACTTGCGCCAGCTCTTTCAATTCCGCCTGCGCCAGCTTGCCGTTGGCGAGGATGGCGGCGAGGTGGTCGCGCACCTTGCCGACGATGTTGATGGCGAGGAACAACCGTTCGCGGCCGCCAACGTCTTCGATGGTCGAGGCCCGCCAGGCGGCGGTATACGTATTCTCGAGCCCGTCGAACGCTTCACTGAGCAACTCGTTGTCGAGCAACTCCTGCGTTCGAAGGGCTTTGGCGGCGGCCTGGTCCAGCCGGTTTTCGTCAGACATCGGTCTGCTCCTTTGCGCGCATGTTCTGCTGCATCTTCACATCATGGCTGTGCGCGGTCGCGACCATGCCCAACGCGGTTTCGGCAACATCCATCTGATGCTGCGTCTGCGCGTGAACTCATCTTCTGTTGCTCCGCCGCGGCTTTCAGGTGGCATCTAGCAGCGCCATCTTGGCATCGAACTTGGCCTTGATCTTGGCAAGCTCGAGCTTGACCCGTTGGTGGATGGCGTCGCTCTCGGCCTTCTGCTGCTCGATCTTCGCCTGGTGCGGGGCAATGGCTTGATCAGACTGCGCCTTCGCTTGCGCGATCCGAGCCGGCGTCGCCAGCACTGCGCCCGTCTCTTCGACCGATGCCGCGCGCGACGCCCCTCGGGCCTAGCATCACATTCCCGCCGCTGCCATCACTGCTCCGATCGCGGCTTTCCCAATTCGCGAAGTTCGGGATAGTCGCCATAAATCAATTCATAAAGCAACGCGTGTATACGTGCGATGATTTCTCCCATCAACTTCGTAACAGCGAGGAACCCCTGCTCTGAACTCGTATCTCGCGCAAGAAGCAATGCGGAATGTAGCTCCTTTATTGCTTGTTCAGCATGCGTTTGAAATCGCTTGGCTGTTTGAATATCCATCAGAGACGTCCTATGCATTGTGCAACGCACGGCCGAAATTCCGAAGACTGCAAATCACCGCTTGGCGAAGGCAGCCATTGAAGTTATCTACCGTAGCGCCCAGATTTCTTCGCGCGTCAGCCTCTCTCGCGGCTCTTTGGGCACGGTGAGCGCTAGTGCTGCAGGATCTCCCCGAACGTATCGCCGAACATCCACGGAGATTGGGAATACATCGTCGACGCCTAGGCCAAGAAAACGAGCCAACGCCTCTGGACTATGAGTCGCAAAGCCGAAATCGAAATACCGCGCAAGGTGAAACCACTTGCCACCGCGTTCAATCGAGAAAGTCAGGAAGTGTTGGGTGGAGCGCGGGCATTCGACGTCGAAATTTCCGAAAAGCCCCCATACCTGTTGGCCGTTCGCGACGCGAACCTGAGTACCTACTAATCTATTATCGAGGCTCTCAACTGGAAGCTTCTCGACCGGCTGGACCATTGTCTCGCCAATTTCATCATCGTTCAAAAACTCCCACACAGGATGAGCCTTGAAGTCGGCCACGGTCAGCGATTCAGCCGGCTTGATGTTCTCGATCATGGCGCAGGAAACCCGTTCTTAAGCAACGCATCATAGAGCTTCGTGCCGCACTGCCTGCTCTCCGCAGAAAAGAACAAAATAAGAACATAATTATGCGATCGAGTCAACCTTAGGTTCTTAGAGGGTGTGCGATATCGAGGTTCGTTTTGACGTCGATTTTTATGATGGCCGTGGCCAGGGCCGACGAACACTTGCACCTCACGCCGTTTCGTTTGGTGCGTTGCTTTTCATAGGTGGCGCCGCCCGGGGGGCGACGGGTGGCGGATACAGCAACTGTCCGGTCTGCAGGATTGATCGCCAAGGGTCCGTTGAAGGATTTGTCCGGGTTCTTGTAACCCATGATACGGGTCAGTCGGCCGCGGTATTACGCAGAAATTGAAGTCGACTTAATGTAGCGCCCAGATTTCTTCTCGCGTCAGCCTCTCTTGCGGCTCTTTTAGCACGACGGCCGTAAGTGCTGCAGGATCTCCCCGAACGTATCGCCGAACATCCACGGAGATTGGGAAAACATCGTCGACGGGCAGACCGAGGAAGCGAGCAAGCGCCTCTGGACCTCGAGTTCGCAATGTCCACATCTTGATAGCGCGCAAGGTGAAACCATTCGCCGCTGCGTTCAATCGAAAGAGCCAGGATGTGGCGGGTGCGGCGCGGATTTTTGACGTCGAAATTTCCGAACAGTCCCCATACCTCCAAGCCATTCGCGAGGCGAACCTGAGTACCCACTATCCTGTCGTCGAGGGTCTCAACCGGGAGCTTCTCGACCGGCCGGGCCATTGTCTCGCCAATTTCGTCGTCGTTAAAAAACTCCCACACAGGATGAGCTTGGAAATCGGCCACCGTCAGCAATTCAGCCGGCTTGATGTTCTCGATCATGGTGCAGGAAACCCGTTTTTTAGCAACGCATCATAGAGCTTCGTGCCGTACTCCGCATCGAAATTCTTCGTGTGCGCCGCAAGAACTTGGAGTGCCTGCTGCCTTTCCGTCGGACCAAGGCTTTCGTAGTGCGCGGTTCCCCGCCACTTCGGCAGATCTACGTCCAATCTCCTGTGGAACTCCACATGTAAGGATCTCGGCAGCGGGACCAAATCCTGTTCAACGGCGCCGCCCAAGTACATCGGCCACGGATGATGAAGGTGAATCGCTTCCGCGACGACGCCCTTCGCGCCCGGTACCATTCCACTTGCCGCGGTCAGAACTCCGGGAAAGTCGTCGCGGCGCTTTGCATCGATGAGGTCAAGCGCCGATCCGGCAACGCCGATCGGGGTCAAGCCAAGTAGGTTACCGACGCGCGATGTCAGATCGTTTGCGGTGTACGGCTGGATGCCGAGACCCATCAGCGCGCTCGCCGCGAAATTGCCGATCTGCTGTGTGGGCGTGTAGGTCGCCGGCCTCAACTCGCCGAACGGCTGATTAAAATGCGACCAGTCAACGGTCAGCGGCTTGTCGGAAGAGAGTACCGGCGATTCCGATAGATTATATGGCTGGCCCAACCCGGAAAGGCCGTTCGGAGAATCCGGATCGTAAGAATCGCCCGAAGCCGCTGCCTCTACGTTATTGGCCGGCACACCGGCATTGCGTGGCCCAGCGCCAGTCGCGAGCCGTTGCGGCTGACTTTCCAGTTGCGCCCGCGTCTGTTGAATGATGTCGTCGGCGCTGAATGGATCATGCTCGACGGGAATGAGTGAAACGTCGGAAAAATCCGGCTGATGATCGACGGGCACCAAAGAGAAATCAGGCATGATGAACGACCAACAAATATTTGCCGGGCCGCTTCGGGTCCGACACGTAATGGTGGCCGTCTTTGGCTCTCCGCGAGCCTGGTACGAGAGCACGCTGGATTTTCTGCGCCTCCGCGGTGGCTTTCAGATGTGCGTCTAACACCGCCAACTTGGCATCGAGATCGGCCTTGATCTTGGCAAGCTCGATCTCCGATTGGGCTTTCACCTGCACATGAACAGCATCGTTTTGCGCCATCTGTTGTGCAATCTGCGCCTGATGGGTGGCGATCGCTTGATCAGACTGCGCCTTCGCCTGCGCGATCAGCAGCTTCGGGTCGGGCGGCGGCGTGGGTGGCGCCGGCGGCGGATGCAGGAGCTGCCTGGTCTGCGGGTTGATGGCGGTGGGATCGCAAAAGAACCGGTCAGGATTCTTGTGCCCCATGATCCGCGTTAACTCGGCCGCGGTGTTGTAGAGCTCGCGATCGCCGACCAAGTTGACCTTGCCGCCCTCAACCAGTTGCTTCTGGATGTTGGCAATCGCCATGGTTTGCGCGAACTGCTGCGCCCTGCCTCCGGAGCCGAGGCCGACATTGATGGTCATGTCGTTGCGGGTTTTCCAGCTTCTCGGATCGACGTCGATCCAGGCGTTGCGCAGCCGCACGGTCTGTTGCTGCTGGCCATGCTTGCGGATCGTGCCGTGTAGCAGCGCAAAGATATCGCGCACGCCCTCCGCCATGATGCGCGCGATCAGCTTTATCCGCATCTGCGAAGCGGAGAACACCTGCGCCACCGCGGTCGCCGATTGGTTCTGCAGCGCGTCGGCATCGATGCCCTGACTTTGCTTGCTCAGACCGCTGCGGATTTCCAGTTCAGCGTCGAGATATTGCAGCATCGGATAGATCGAGGTGGTGATATCCGGCACCACCTGCCAGTTCAGCCCGCCCGCGGTCTTGGTGCGGACCACGCCGCCCGGGCGCGACACCAGCAAATCGTCGAGGGTGTTGGGGCCGGCATTTTGCTCCGAAACCTCCACCCGCGGATTATTGTGCAGATAGAGATTATCCAGCGCACCGCGTTTGAGCGCGGTCTTCTCCCGCTGCAGCGGCATCACCAGATCGGCGACCGAGCGGCCGAAGAAACGATGCGTGATCGGCACCGCTGTCGTCGCCGCGAAGGGGATGGCGTCGAACGGCGTGATGCATTCGCGGCCGTCCTTGCGCAGGACTTCGCCCTGATCGCCGCCGGTGATCACCTGGTACAGACACGCTAGTCCGTTGCCCTCGTAGTCCATCCGCACATAATGCTCGGTGATGCGAACCAGCCGCGCCGCTGAATTCGCCCCGCCGGCGGTGCTGCTGAAATGTTCATCGGCGGTATCGCGCGCAAGCGTCTCGATTTCGGTGTTGCCGGTGTAATCGCCAAGCGATTTGATCTGTTGTTCGTCGAACCCCTCGGCAATCAGCTGGCTTTCGGTCTTGGTGACGACCTCATGGAAACAGTAATTGCAATCCTGGATGTTGCGGGCGCCGCGCTCGATGCCGAACTCCTCGGGGGGAACGCCAAGCACTCTCGCCTGCGCAAGTTGTCGCGTAGTGACGATGATGACGTCATGCGTAATCGCCGGCGCGACAGGCGCCGGCTGCAAGGCAAGCAAAGGAGTAGCCATATCAGTTCGTCGCCTCCGAATTTGTGAGTAGCCATTACTGCGATCGACCAACGTCGGAATCGCGATCGGCGACCGCTTGATGAACGGCCGGCGTGGAGACCGATAGGGCAATGGCTTTAGTTTTTCTTGGTCAGCTCGTTGCTGCGGAGACCTCAGGCGTATCCCCGCCGTGCATCGTGTGCGCCACGATCTGCATTGTGCCGGCGGACTCCATCACGGCCTGTGCAAGCAGCGCAAACTGGTCGTCGCTCAGACCGTAATAGGTTTCGCGCTGTTCCTCCTCGCGTTCCTCCCACCAAACCTTGACGATGCCTATTTTTGAAAGCAGCGCGTCCTTGATGAAGGAGTACAGGATCATGAAGCCGGGATTCTGTTGCATGAAGACGTGGTTGACATAGTCGGTCTCTTGCTGCGCGGCCGCTTCATCCTCCGGCCCTACCGGCTCGAATCGCACGACTTCGTCGGACCCTGCAAAGATGTCCATCAGCGACGGCATCAGGCCTTCGATGGTGTCGGCAACGTCGGTCGAGACTGCGCGCGAGCGCCCGTCCTGCGCCGGCATGTCCTTGCGCATGTTGCCGAGGTAGTAGTCCATCGCGTGGGCGCGCTCTTCCATCAGCCGCGCGGCCGAAATCGACGCCAGCGCATTGGCCTTTTCGGAAGCCAGCATGGATTTCAAATCGAGAGTGGACATTTTGGACATATTGATTTCTTTCGGGTCGATCCGGTCGCGGGATTAGTAAGTCCAGGGGCCAGCGTTAGCGTCAACGGCTCGCGCGAGCGCGCCCGATCATTCGTTCGGCGGTCGCCGTCAGATTTAAAAATTTGGATTCAAAAAGCCCGCGACCAGTCTCCCGGCGCGGGCTCTAAATTATTCCGATGTTGAGCTTATGCAGGTGATTTGCCCGACGTGTCAAATTTGGCGGGAGCCAGCTGCCGGCACGCGCACGGGATTTTTGGGTTGCAGATGATTGCTCGTGCGGCTTGAAACCGCCTGAACCCTGCGAAGGCGCCCCTCACACCCATCCCTGCTCCCGGTACTTGATCGGCCGGTTGAAGCTTCCCGCCCTGCCCGGCGCCTCATAGCAGATCGCCATCAGCCCAAGGGCGTCGGCGGCATGACTTGACCAGTCGTGTTCTGGCCCAAGACCGACGTTGCGCGCGTCGTCCTTGCGCTCGTGATAAAAGCCGATTGCGTCGCGGCCGGGCTCGGTGGTCGCCTCGTTCCACCAGATCTGCGGGCCTAGCCGGCGCAAGGCCTCGATGCGCATCATCGCGGCACCCCTGCCCTGGTTTTTCACCGGCGGCTCGACGTTGAAGCCGGCTTCGCGCAAGTGATCCTCATAGCGCTTGCCGGTGATGTTGTTCGCGTTTACGCCGTCATGCGGCAGATACACGATCGCCTGCGCGTAGCCGCGGGAACGCAGCCAATTGACGTGAAACGCCAGCACCTGACCGACCGCTTCATAATAATCCAGCACGCGAATTTCAGCGCCCACCCACTGCACGATCCAGATCGTGAAGGCGTCGGCATGGGCGCCGGCGCCCCCGATATCGATGAAGGCGCGCAGCGGCA
Source organism: uncultured Alphaproteobacteria bacterium (assembly GCA_963840155.1). Classification (GTDB taxonomy): domain Bacteria; phylum Pseudomonadota; class Alphaproteobacteria; order Rhizobiales; family Xanthobacteraceae; genus Bradyrhizobium. The sequence goes on along the minus strand of CAWIXP010000002.1, from coordinate 2,476,383 downwards.
GCAGCGGATCGGCGGATATTTTGCCGATGCGGCCCTGCGCCTTCGCCTCGGACAGCATCTGCGAGAAGTAAGCGCCCTCGAAGGCTCGCACGTAGTCGCCCTCCCAGATGTGGTCGTAACGATCCGGATAGAGCGACAGGTCGGTCTTGCGCTCTTCTTCCAGCACACGAGGAAACCACGGATTGTCGCGCCAGTTGGCTTTGACCAGCGTGGCGCCTTGCGGCTGTCTCGAGCGGAAGAAGTCATCGATCGCATCGGACTTGCGCCTTGGATTCCAGCTCGCCCACAGCTCGGACCCCTCGGCGCGAATGGTCGGGCGCAACAATGAAAGACTGCGCGCGCTCAGATTCTGGGCTTCGTCGACCCAGGCAATCCTGAAACCTTCCAGCGACTTGATCGATTCCGAAGTGTGATCCTGCATGCCGCGAAAGATGATGATGCCATCGCCCGGCGTTTCGATCTTGTCGCTGAACACCTTGAACTGCCGTCCGAGACCGAGCGCCGCGATCTTGTTCTCGATCAGCCGCTTGGAGGACTGCGCCAGTGTCCTCTGCGCCTCGCGTATGCAAACCGCCGACGTGCCGCGCTCGGCCTGGCAGGTCTCGACCAGCAGTTCGCCGAAGAAATGCGATTTGCCCGAACCGCGCCCGCCATGCACGGCCTTGTAGCGCGCGGCCGCCAGCAGCGGTTCAAATATTCTGGCTGTCGGGATTTTCAGGATGGACAATGACTCGCTCAATTCTATGGATCAGCTCGAGGGCGCCGTCGGGGCCATTCTCGATTGGCTGGGTGGGTTTGCCCCAGCCACGGTCCAGGATGGCGTTGGCAGCGGCGATCCGTGCGGGCGCTGCCGCATTGGTATTGCGCATGACGCCGATCAGGACATTGAGCGCGCTTCTGGTGTGGCTGCGCGCCTGCGAACGGATTTCGGTGAGGGTTTTTGGCATTGGGATTTTGCATTCTTGAGTAGACCAGACGCATTATCGTCGTGCCGGCGCGCGCCGACAGGTTCGCGCGGGCATACGCTCACAAAAGCTCGGACGGCAACGCGCTTTGCGACGCCTGGCGACAATGCGCTATGGGGGATGGTGCGCCCTGAAATGCGGTCGCCGTCCGATTCGAGAAGTCCGGTTCAAGCAAAAAACGATTGAAAAAGCCCGCAGCCGGTCTCCCGGCGCGGGCCTAAAATTCTTGCGATCATGAAGCTATGCCGGTGATTTGCCCGACGTGTCAACTTTTATCGGCCGACGGCTTTCGTGGTGGCAATTCGCCTATTCGAATCCCTGCACCGGTGGCGCCGTTTTTGTGGCGCCAACCGTTTCGGGAGTTTTGATGGGTGGCGACGACGGACCTGGGGTGGCGGCTGCTTGGGTCTGCGTTGGGGACGCCGCTTGGGCCGTACGACGGGCCCGCGGACGCGACCGCCCCACGCCCCAGGAATGCGCGATCGCGGGTCCTGCGGTATACCCGATGAGAGCGCCCGCCACTGCGCCGACGGGCCCAAGGACGACCGCGCCGGACACCGCGCCCAAAGCTGCACCTCCCGCACGCTCCTGGGCGCTTGCTTCGAACGAAAAAAATGATCCTGCGATCACCGCCGCGACAAGAAGCTTCTTCATCGCCGTTCCCCTGAAGGCGCCCCCGCGCAACGGACTGCCAAAATGCGGCGGCACAAAGGAGATGCGGCGGCAACCCGCCCGATTCAAAAAGCCCGCGACATACCCAAGGCGCGGGCTGCAAAACTTTCGACGATGAAGATATGGCAGTGATTTGCCCGACGTGTCAAATGCCGGTAGTGTCGCGGTTTAAGCTCAGGCCCTACCCTCTTTCCAGGCGCGGTTGCGTTCGCCATAACGGGCCACAGACAAGATTCATCGTCGTTGGAGTCAAAAAGTCGTTGGATGCAAGAAAGCCCGCGACAGGTTCTCCCGGCGCGGGCTCCAGACTTTTAGCGATGATGAAGATGTGCCGGTGATTTGCCCGACGTGTCAAATGTTTTTCTTTCGCGCTAGCTCCGCAACGCATAAAGCGGCGCTCTGACCTTCAACTGCCCGGATGGCGCCGGCCACCCAGGCGGTCCAGCGGCGCGTCGGCGAAATGGAACCGGTCGCGGTCATGAATGTTGAATTTTCTGCTGCCCGACATCAGGACGAGACCTGGTCGGGCCGTTTTGTTGTCTTTCGGCGAAAGAGCGAATTTCAGCTAATGCCTAACCACTGCAATTGATCCCGATCATCAAGGAATTTCATGACCGACACTAGTCGCTTCGAAACCAAGAAGCCCAAGAACGTGGTGCGTCGGTTACTTGGTCCGGGATTGGTCACCGGTGCTGCCGATGACGATCCGTCGGGCATAGCTACCTACTCGCAAGCCGGCGCGCAGTTTGGTTACGGCCTGCTGTGGACGGTGTTTCTGACGACACCGTTCATGATCGCAATCCAGCTTGTGAGCGCACGTATCGGCCGGGTAACGGGCAAGGGCCTTGCCGCCAATGTGATGGAGCTGGCGCCGCGTTGGCTGGTACTGGCGCTGGTGTTTCTGCTGGTGGCGGCAAACACCTTCAACATCGCGGCGGATATCGCGGCGATGGGAGAATCTCTCTCGCTGGTGATTGGCGGACTCAATCACGAGCACGCCCTGATCTTCGCGTCTGTTTCGACCTTGCTGCAGGTGTTTGTGCCGTATCACCGATACGCTCCGGTGCTCAAATTCCTCACCCTCACGCTGTTTGCCTATGTTGCGACCGCATTCACCGTAAACATTCCGTGGAAAACTGCATTGCTCGCGGCGATCTGGCCCAGCTCCACGATCAATGCGAACTACTTCCTGATGGTCGTGGCGGTGCTGGGGACCACCATTAGCCCCTATCTGTTTTTCTGGCAGGCTTCACAGGAAGTCGAGGAAATGAACAAGGGCAAGTCGCGTCGTCCGCTTCGCGAGCTGACCAGGGGCGGCTATCCGGAAATTGATCGCATCAGATTCGACACCGTCGTCGGAATGATCCTCTCCAATACGATAGCCTTTTCCATCATCCTGACCACGGCCGCAGTTTTGAATGCCCATGGGATAACCAATATCAATTCGGCGACCCAGGCGGCTGAAGCGCTAAGACCGCTGGCCGGCGATTTTACCTTTCTGCTGTTCGCACTCGGCATTATCGGTACCGGCCTGCTGGCGATACCGGTGCTGGCAGGCTCCGCCGCTTATGGCGTGTCCGAGGCATTCGGCTGGCAAGCCACCCTGGAAGCAAAAGCTCCGGACGCCGTCGGTTTCTACACCATCGTCGCCGCCGCCACCGTGATCGGGTTCGGACTTGGGTTTACCGGAATAGATGCTATCCATATGCTGGTGTGGAGCGCCGTGCTCAACGGCATCGTCGCAGTGCCGATCATGGTAATGATGATGGTGATAGTCGGAAATTCCCGGCTGATGGGAAGGTTCAAAGCCGTGTCCTGGTTGGTCGCACTGGGCTGGGCCGGCACCGGGTTGATGGCATTGGCGGTGATCGCGTTGTTTTGGTCCTTCCTTGCAGGTTGACGAGTTTGGCGCGCGCGGCGGTATCCCGTAGTCGGGGCGGGATCAGCTATTGTTTGCACGCCTCAGCAGCAGCCCTCGCGTGGTACGCGTTCCGCTGCCGAATTAGCTGTTATAGGCTTATTCGCTGGCGAACTGCACCTGCGCGTGGCGAGGCATCACCCCGCCTGAAATCTGCGATGCAATCAGGAATGCCGCAACGACCGCTGGCACGCTTATCAGTCTGAGAAATTGATCCACGGAAAGCATAGCGTCGTCCCCCAAGGTAACCCAAAAGGCGAACTCAATCTGCCGTCGTCGCCGTCTGCCGATCGCTTGTCAGAATCCGGTCGGTGTAGGCTGCCCCGGAAATGGTGAGCAGTGCCAGAATAGAGATAACGGCCAACGTCCTCATGGCGTGGATCGTCGTTTTTGATTGTGGCCGAAAACGTCAGAGCTTGGCGCATTTTTGGGACGAACACAGGAACAATCGTGGCCGGCCATAGGTCACCACACCGAACTACCAGACGCCGCTTGCTGATGCAGCGCCGGAGATTCCTCCTGCTGGACCGCATGTTGCATGAAATTGAGCGCCTCGGGGCTCGGTCGCCTGCCGTTGCCGGCAAGTGGCTTCTGCCCTAAAGTATGCGCAATCGGAAAGGGAGGATTAGCCGATGGACCTCGTGCCGTTGGGTCCGGGATTTGCCGTCGAACTGCGCGGCGTGACGCTCGCCGATGTCGCCTCGGATGACGCCATCTATGCGGCAGTGCGCGCGGCTTTCGAAGAGCATTCCGTTCTGGTCTTGCGCGACCAGGAGGTGACAGATGAGCTTCAGCTCGCCTTTTCGCGCCGCTTCGGAGCGCCGGAGATAACCAAGGTCGGTTCACAGGGCACCGGTTCGCACTTCGTCGTCCTGAGTACCATTGGCGCCGACGGAAAAGTGGTGCCGCCTGATCACCGGCTTGCCCTGCGCAACAAGGCTAATCAGCTCTGGCATACCGATTCATCCTTCAAACGCGTTCCGGCACTGGCATCCATTCTTTCGGCGCGCGTCATCCCGGTGCTTGGTGGCGAGACCGAATACGTCTCGACCCGCCTTGCCTTCGAGCGGCTCGATGCCTCCATGCGCAAGAGGCTCGAGAATTCTTTTGCCTGGCACGATTACGCGCATTCGCGCAGCCAGATCGCGCCGGATCTCGCGAGTCCCGAGGAACGCGCGGCGCTGCCTGCGCAATGCTGGCGCATGGTGTGGAAGAATCCCGCCAATGGCCGCAGCGCGATCTACCTTGCTTCGCATGCCTATGCGGTCGCGGGCATCGAGCCGGCTGCCGGGAAAAAGTTGATCGACGAACTGATGGAGATCGCGACCGCTCCCGATACGAGCTATCTGCATCAATGGCGCCAAGGCGACGTCGTGATGTGGGATAATCGCGCGACCATGCATCGCGGACGGCCATGGCCGGCGCACGAGGCGCGCCTGATGATCCGCACGACGATCTCCGCGAGCGAGGCCGACGGCGTTGGGGCCGTACGCCCGCCATCATCCCGGGCCGCGGAATAGCAGCGCAGCCCCGGCCATCGCGGAAACGGCCTTCTCGCCGAGATAGCCAGGCGGCGTCATTCGCATTGACGCTGGCAAGCCGAAAAAAATCAGAAGGGGACGTCATGACGCAGACATCGAAGGTGCGAACCGTCGAGTTGCTGTCCTGCGATGCTGGCTGGAGAAACTACCACTTCGTCAAGATCGCCACCGATGGCGGCGTGGTCGGCTGGAGCGAATTCGACGAAGGTTTTGGCTCGCCGGGGGTCGGTGCGGTGATCCAGCGTCTTTCAGCACGAGTAGTGGGACAGAATGCGTTCCAGCACGAACGCATCTACGCGGAGCTCTTTTCGGCGACCCGCCCTGCGGCCGGCGGCGTCGTAGCCCAGGCGCTGGGCGCGATCGAAAATGCCTTGCTCGATGTAAAAGCAAAATTGTTAAGCGTGCCCTGTTATGAATTGCTTGGTGGCAAGATTCGCGATCGCATTCGCGTCTACTGGTCGCATTGCGCAACCTGGCGCATCAATCATCCCACCTGGTACAAGCCGGCGATCACCGACCTCGACGGCGTCAAGGCGATCGGCAACGAAGTCAGGACCAAGAAAGTCACAGCGCTGAAGACCAATATCTTCAGTTATGACGAGGGGAAGCCCCGGGGCTGGCGGCCGGGTTTCGGCGTTCCTTTCGAGCCCGAGATCAACGTCGATCGCAAGGTACTGCGTGATCTGCGCATGCATCTCGAGGCGATCCGCGACGGCGCCGGACCCAATGTCGACATCCTGCTCGACCTGAACTTCAATGCGAAGACCGAAGGTTATCTGAAAATCCTGCGCGCCATTGCCGACCTCGACATGTTCTGGATCGAGATCGACAGTTTCAATCCCGAAGCACTCGGCTATATCAGGCGTCAAAGCCCGCATCCGATCTCTTCATGCGAGACGCTGCTGGGTTTGCGCGAATTCCTGCCTTATTTCCGCGAGCAGGCGATGGATGTTGCGATCATTGACACGCCCTGGAATGGTGTGTGGCAGTCGATCAAGATCGCAGCGAGTGCCGAGGCCCACGAGGTCAATGTCGCACCGCATAATTTCTACGGCCATCTGTGCACCATGATGAACGCCCATTTCAGCGCGGCGGTACCGAACTTGCGGATTATGGAGACCGATCTCGACCGGCTGGAGTGGGATCACGAGCTTTTCACCCATGTTCCAGAGATCGTGGAGGGCCATCTGGTGATGCCGGACCGGCCTGGCTGGGGCACCGAGCCCAATGAAGAGGCTCTTCGTGCCCATCCACCAAAGGGCGTCGGCGGGCTGCTGAATTACGGCGAAAGATCTCAGTAACAGCGGGAACGCCATGGCGAAACCCGATGCCGATGTTGCGTGCTGAACATTCGCAGGCCACTTGTGCCGCCTTTCGACAGATCAACTCGGGAGCCTGGAAATCGGCGCCGGTCTTTGTTAAGAGAATTTTAAGTAGACCTTCCGAAAATGAAGGCGCCTCTCTGAAAAACATAGATGAGGGAGCGCGTCCTGTGGTCGCCGAGTTGAATCCCGCCATGGAGGACATTTGATGTATTTCGTGGCTGCGGCGTTGGTTGTCCTGTCGGGCCTGTTCTATGCCGCCGGCAACAATGAGATGGGTAGCTTCGGCGCCGACATGTGCCGCTATGGCAGCACATTTTGCGACAGTCCGGTCTATGTTTTAGCCGGTGCGGCTTTGGCGGCGATATGGGGCGCATTCGTCAGCATACGCTAAACCAGCTGTTACAAATCTAGTTGCCGACGGAATTTAGCCTACGGCGTCACAGGATTTGGCGTTGGCGCGGGCTTCGGGCCGGGCGCCTGGGGTTCAAGTCGCGCCTTGGGCGCGGTCGGGCTCACCGTCGCGCCGGCCGCGCGCGCGGCGGCGCCGGTCGTATGGTAGTTGGCGAGTTCGGCGGGCTGCACCTGAGGCCAACTCCAGGGGCCATGATCGACAATCAACATTGCCATCACGCCAAACGCCGCCACCGCGACGACGGCAACGACCGGGCGGTCCAGCCGTCGCCTCGAATGATCCTCATCGTTCGAAGGGTTCTCCTGCATCTCAGACCTGAACTGTTTCTGCTCACGAAATTAACTCGCGAGCCGGTGCTAAGGTTCCCACCACGAGCGCCGTAAGGCATTGTTTTTATGTTATTATTTTCCAAGCTGCTCGATTGCAATGCTCCTGGCACAATAGGTTCATGGTCGGGCCGCGGCTGCAGTGTCTGCCGCGGCGCCTGTGGTGGTTGAAAGCAGATCACACTTTGAACAGCTTGGCGTAGCGCGCCTTGATCTCCTCGCTCTGGGCCAGCACCGCCGCGGGATCGGACTTGAGCAGCTTCAGCGTTGCCAGCGGCGGGGTCCCGGGCTTTTCCTTCACTTGCGCGTGGAACGAGCGATGGGCGTAATTGTCGACCAGCAACTGCTGGAATTCCGCGCTGAAAAAGAAACTCTGGAACAGCCGCGCGGCATTCGGATTGGGCGCGTTGCGAAACACGCCTGACGGCACGATGATGAGCGGTGCCCCTTCGATCGCATAGACGACCTCGACCGGCTTGCCCGCCTCCTTCAACAGCAACAAATTGTAGTCATTGCCGTCGGCCATGATCGCCCGCTCGCCCAACAACAGCTTTTTCGGCGGGTCTGCCGCCGACTGCACCTGTAATACCTTTTGCTGCGCCAGCTTTTCGAAATAGGACCAGCCGAGTTCTCGAGAGAGAACGAACGTCGCGGTCATGATCGCGCCGCTATAGCCGGGATGCGCCTTGACGATCTTGCCTTGCCACTTCGGATCGAGCAAATCGGCATAGCTCTTCGGCGCGTCTTCGCCTTTCACCAGATTGCTGTTGTAGCCGATGGCCTCTATCCAGCCGCACGAGGTCGCATACATCCCGTCGGGATCGATCTGATCCGCCGGAAAATGCTTCGCGACGTCGTCGGGAATGTATGGCGCGAGCCAACCCTTCGCTTTCCAGTCGAGATAGTGTGCGGGATCGGTACTATTCGCGACATCGACCGCGTTGATGCCACTTCCCTGCTCTTGGGCAATGCGCTGGAAAATCCGCTCGGCGCCCGAGCGTTCGACGCGAACGGCGATGCCGGGATATTTGGCCTCGAATGCCTTGCCCAGCCGCTCCGCGACGTTGAGCTCCAGCGCGGAGTAATAGGAGATCTTGCCCTCCCTGCGCGCGGCTTCGATCAATGCCGGTGTCACGCTGGTGGACGGCGGCGCCGCCGCTCGGACCGGGTCGGCGAACAAGGCTCCCGCAGCCAACGCGCCCGAGCTCTTGAGCGCGTCGCGTCTGCTCCATTTTCGGTCGCGCATGGCATTCCCCCTGTGTTGCGCGCCGCCTGTGGAACGGTCACGATGTTGGCAGATTGGCTTATAGCAGATTTCAGCGGGCGTGCCGGTCAGCTTGCGAGCGCCATTAGCTAAATGGCAATCAAACGTCGCCTCGTGGAGAAACAGATGCCGCAGACGGAGGTCCTCGTCATCGGTGCCGGCCCGACCGGCCTGGTGTTGGCGCTTTGGCTGGCCAAGCTCGGCGTGAAAGTGCGCATCATCGACAAGACCGCCGAGCCCGGCACCACATCGCGGGCTCTCGCCGTTCAGGCGCGCACCCTTGAACTTTACCGCCAGCTTGATCTCACCGACGCCGTGGTCGCCGCGGGCCACCGGGTTCCCGCCGTCAATCTCTGGGTGAAGAGCAAAGCCACGGCGCGTATTGGGTTCGAGAGCGTGGGATCGGACCTGACGCCGTTCCCGTTCCTGCACATCTTTCCCCAGGACCGGCACGAGCGGCTGCTGATCGAGCGGCTGCAGACAATGGGCGTGGCGGTCGAGCGGGGAACTGAACTGACCGGCTTTGCCGAGACGGAAAACAGCATCAACGCGCGGCTGCGAGGGCCCGCTGGTCAGGAGGTGGGCTGCGAAGCGAGCTACATTGCCGGGTGCGACGGAGCACGCTCAACCGTGCGCGAGACGATTGGCACCGGCTTTCCCGGCGGCACCTATCGGCAGATTTTCTATGTTGCCGACGTTGAAGCCGCTGGCCCCGCTTTGAATGGCGAGTTGCACATCGATCTCGACGAAGCGGATTTCCTGGGTGTCTTCCCGCTGTCCGGGCAAGGCCACGCGCGCCTCATTGGAACGGTACGCGACGAGCGGGCCGATCGTGCCGACACGCTGACGTTCAAGGACGTCAGCGACCGGGCGATCACCCATCTCAATGTGGACGTCAACAAGGTCAACTGGTTCTCGACCTATCACGTGCATCACCGTGTCACCCACCATTTCCGCAAAGGGCGCGCAATCCTGCTGGGCGACGCCGCGCATATTCACAGTCCGGCTGGCGGACAGGGCATGAATACGGGGATCGGCGACGCAATCAATCTCGCCTGGAAACTGGCGGCCGTAATTGCCGGTCGCGCCGGCGACCGTCTGCTCGACAGTTATGAAGCTGAAAGGATCGGTTTCGCGCGGCGGCTGGTAGCGACCACCGATCGCGTCTTTAGCTTCGCGACCGCGGAGGGACGGATCGCCGACATCGTGCGCACACGCATCGCACCGCTGGTGATCCCGATCGCCACCGCATTTGAACCGGTGCGCGAATACATGTTCCGGACGGTTTCACAGACCATGCTGAACTACCGCGGAGGCCCTCTGAGCCGCGGCGCAGCCGGCGACGTGCATGGCGGCGATCGCCTGCCATGGGTGCTGGTCGATGGTGTGGACAATTTCGATCCGCTGGCCGCACCGGAGTGGCAGATTCATGTCTACGGCTCGGCCAGCGCCGAACTCACAAGATGGTGTGCAGCGCGAGGCCTGGCGCTGCACAGCTTCGGCTGGCGAGCCGAATATGGCAAAGCGGGTCTCGCGCGAGATGCACTTTATCTGCTGAGACCCGACACCTATGTCGCGCTTGCCGACGGATCCGGTTCGCCCGGCACTGTCCAGCGCTACTTGAAAGATCACGGGATCGAGTTCGCGGCGCGAGCGGCGGCATGACGAGCGAATCGCGGTTTAGCCGTCCGGCTCAATCGCATTGGTCGGGGTCGGCCTGTCGGTGATCTGCTGGCCGAATAGACTGCCGATCAACTCCACGGCGGTGCGCGCGGTGCGACCGCGCTCGTCCAGGAAGGGATTGAGCTCCACAATATCGGCCGATCGAACCAGGCCGGAATCGTGGAGCATCTCCATCACCAGATGCGCCTCCCGGTAGGTAGCGCCGCCGGGCACGGTGGTGCCGACGCCGGGCGCCAGACTGGGATCGAGAAAATCGACGTCGAAGCTGACATGCAGCACGCCGTTGCGGGCGCGTACCTTCTCAATGACACGGCGGATCAAAACTCCAACACCGAACTCATCGATCTGGCGCATGTCGGCAACGCTAATGCGCCGATGCCGCAGCAAGTCCTTTTCCAGCTTATCGATCGAGCGTGTGCCAAACAATTCGAGTCGATCAGGGTCGATCGATGAGCGAAGTTCCTGGTCCAAAAGACCCTCCAGCCCGAGCTCGCCGCACAGGAACGCCGCCGACATTCCGTGCATGTTGCCAGAAATTGTCGTTGCTGGGGTGTTGTAGTCCGCATGTGCGTCCAGCCATACAACGAAAACTTCGCGGCCGGTCTGTTGCCAATAGCGCGCGATCCCATTGACCGAACCCATCGACAGAGTGTGGTCGCCACCGAGAAAGATGGGCGTGGCGCCGGATCGCGCCAGCTCGTAGGCGCGCGCGCTCAGCACCCCGATCCAGCGCTGGATCTCCCGATAATGCCTGGCGTTTTCAGGGGGAGCATCGGTCTGCTCGATCACATCATTGACGGAGAGATCACCGTAATCTTGGACTTCAAAGCCGAGGCCGTGAAGCAGGGTCAGGAGGCCGGCCGTCCGCAGAGCCGCGGGCCCCATCAGGGTTCCGCGCTGCGATGCTCCGATATCGATGGGCGCACCGAGCACCGCAATTCGTTTCGGCGTATCTGATTTGCAGGCGTCGGTCACAACCATCCCTCCGACATCGAGATCTGCAATCAATGTCCGTGAAAAGACAGAGCGAAGTCCAGCGTTCTTCGCATTCCTAGCCATCTTTGTTCCGGGGAACAAACGCGCCATCGCCGCATTTGTTGGGTGAGGCCGCCACCCGCCGTTAAACACGGCGCCTGTCGCGGATAGCCAAAGGTCTTCGGACCCGCTGTTCAAAACGAGCGCGCGCGCGGATAGCCAAAGGTGGCGGCCTTATCCCGGACTTCGAGGGCAACGCGGTGAATTTCGAATCATCCGAACCGACACTTCAACCCAGCATGGCGGAGCGCGCGATCGATACCGCAACGGACGTGTCGCGCACGATTTCGGCGATCTCCGCAGACCTTCAGGCCGCGGTCGAGCGCCTAAGCCGGGCCATGGAAACCGCGCGCCAACCAGGAAGGCCGCTCTCGACGGTCAGCGCTATTGCCCGGGAAGCGCCGCTCGCGAGCCTGTTCGTCGCGTTCTTGTTCGGCGTGGCCGTGGCGCGGCGGCGATAAAGCACTGCTCGCACGTGGACCGCCGGAACCAATCGCCACAAGGCGGATTATTGCTGGAATTGAATTTCGGAGAGCCAGGATGAAGTCGCTGATATTTTGTGCCGCTCTGCTCGGTCTGACGTTTACCTCGGCGGCGGTTGAGGCAAAAGGATGCATCAAAGGCGCAATCGTCGGCGGTGTTGCGGGTCATTTTGCCGGGCACGGTAAGATCGGTGCTGCGGCCGGATGCGTCGTCGGCCATCACGAAGCCAACAAGCAAGACGCGCGCAAGCCGGACAGGGCGCCGCCTGCAGCTCAAAACAATCGGCTCTAGGCTGCTCTCTCGGCCTCGGGGTTGGCCGCAGGTTCTCGCTTGGCCAGAAACTGGCTTTCGAAGCCTTCGGCAGCCATTGGACGTCCAAAGAAATAGCCTTGGCCTTGTTCGCATCCCATGCTCATCTCAGCGGCCGGCCAGATCGCCTCAGGACCACTTTTCACCTCGCAGCAGTTCTACCTGGGCGGCGCGGCGTTCGGGCGAGGCTACGGCAGCGCCGAGATCAGCGGCGACAATGGGGTCGCCGGTTCGCTTGAAGTGCGTTTTGATCAGACGCTAAATTTTCATTACCTGAGCGGTTACCAGCTCTACAGCTTCCTCGACGCCGGCGCCGCCTGGAACGACGGCTTCAGCTATTCCGACGGGATTTCACTGAGTTCCGCCGGAGCCGGCGTGCGGTTTTTCTTCGGTGACGACGTCAGGGCCGACATCGCGGTGGCCTTCCCGCTGAGCTACCGTGCACCCGACAACCCTGCTCGCAGCGCACGTCTGCTATTCTCGTTGTCCAATACATTCAAGCTCTGTCCGGAACGAGCGCAAGCACCTTGTCTCTAGTTCCGCCGTGCGACTGCGGAGCGCACCCGACCGCCTCGGAAAAATAAAGCGATTTGTCGGGAACCCGACATAAATGAAATGCTTAGCTCAACTAGTGCCATTGCGGCCTGATGCTCACCAACCCACCCGGCACGTGGGAGCAGGAGATTAGACAATTCAGGAGGCACTCATGGTTGGCATGAGAAGCGACCGAGCACGTGCGCGCGCCAGGGACCTGCTGGCGACGATCTACCCGGTTCCCGAAGATAATGAATTTCGCCGGCTGCGCGAACTCGCAATCGATTACGTCAAGGAAGCCGAGCGACTGGAGGCCGAACGAAAAGGCCGCGCCGCCGAATCCGACGAGATGATCTCGGCCGCGCTCGACGCCGTAGCCAGGGACTATTTCGCGCGTGCCTTGCTGCGGACTACGTCGAATAAAAAGCGCTAAGCGAGGATGCGGTCTTGCGCCCTCACCTCCTGACGCTGGCAAACAACGTAGCGGGCCACAAATAGCAGGATCGGGGCGGCAATCAGACCTACCGTTCGAGACCCTGCGATCATCTGGCTTTCGCCAAGCGGCAACGGCGCGCCCACCACCGCACCGCGCAGTGCTCGAGAAATACCCGGTCCGAGCGCGCGCGTGGTTGGCGATAGCACTGCCAGCATCGCTTCACCGTTGATCTCCTGCTGCATAGCAACAAGATTTCCCAAATTTAATTTTGGCACGCGTTCTCTGCCCTCGCTCCGTGCGCGTTTCAACACTACTTGAATCAAAAGTGATTGGGAAAGAAGCGATGAAGAGGGGAATTCTTGTTCTGGCCTGCGTCAGCGTTCTTACCGCAAGCGTTTACTCTGCCATCAGCAAATGGGGGATTCGGCACGAGACACTGAATTTCTTTGATGCGGCGCGACAGCGGCCGGTGGCGGTCGACCTTGCCGTGCGACGGGACTACGAGATGAAGGCCAATGACGGTTACTGGAAGCTCCCGGTCGCCGTCATCAGTAACGGCAACACGGTCAAGAACACCGAGTATTCCTTCCTGGCCAATGTGCTTGCGGCAAGAGGATACCTGGTCGCCAGCATCCAGCAGGACCTTCCGAGCGACCCGCCCTTGATGACCAAGGTCGGCTTGCCTTATGTGGGCCGCCGCGAGGTTTATGAACGAGGCGAAGCGAACATTCTGTTCGTGCTTGGACAGTTGAAAAAGCTGCAGCCGAATGCCGATTACGATCACCTCACATTGGTCGGACATTCGAACGGTGGAGACATCTCGATGTTCTGCGCCAAACAACATCCGGAGCTGGTCTCGAAGGTAATCACGCTGGACAATTTGCGGGTTCCGTTTGTGCTCGGCGATAAGCTCCAAATTCTGTCGTTCCGCTCAAAGGACCCCAATTTCAAAACCGATCCCGGCGTTCTGCCGACTGCCCAGCAGGCCAGGTCGGAGGGCATCGACATCGTCAACACGCAATTCCAGCACACTGAAATGAGTGATCGGGGTCCCGATTCCGTAAAGCAAAAGATTCAGGCCACGCTCGATCAATTTCTCGGCGGCGGCGCCAGCAGTGAACTCGCGCCTGCACCGACTGACAACCCGATGGTCACCAACGCCGGAGCGCCGCTTCCCTGACATCACCTGGTGGGCCGTCATCGACGTGCATCGCGACTGAGGTCCAAGGCGGGATAGCCTGCAAAAGGATTTGCAGGCGGCTATTCATGCCACTTTTCCAGCGCCTGGAATGAGCGCGCTAAAGCGTATTTTTCGAGGCGTCCTTTGTTGCGGACATGGCTCCGCCCGTGATGTGCCTCATGTGTTCACCGGCGTTGGTAAATTGACTCCTCAGAAATTCCGACTGGATGCGCATCGCTTCCTGGAGATCGGTTGCGTGAACCAGTTTTCGCGCGTGATCGAACGCAGCCTTCATGTTCTGTTCGGTGAACGATAAGGCCTGCTTGGATATCTCCGCGCCGGGATTGGAAACCGATGACATCGATTTACTGGCAGCGTCAAAGAACATCCCGAACGCCTTTTCCGCCTGATCAATGGTTTTTTCGGCCAAATCGCGCAATTCGGCAGGGACTTCCAGTTTCGGTTCAATCATGTCGCCCTCCTTCCATTTGGAAGGTGATTACCACATTTCCGGGGTGGCGTCCTTGTGCTTTGCGACCGCTTTGCGTTTGGTCGACCCGTCCGCATCGACGCAGGCAGGACCGGAAGCCGGACACCTCGATCATTTCACGCGGGGTGGTCATCGCCGGAAAGCATCGGTCCGGTGTACGCGCTCTTTATCTCGCGGCCGCGTCGGGCGCTCGTCATCGCGCGCGATGCCTTGATCGGGGGCGTGGCGCGGCTTCGGCTCAGGTTTGGGCATGCCTTGCTGACCGCCGTGCTTACCGCCTTGATCTTGGATACCTTCCAGATCGTTCTCTCTGGGCATCGCCATCCGACCTTTCTGTTACCTTCTCATACAGACGCATGTTGGTCGGCGTAGCAACGGCATTCCTGGCCGCCGGGTTCCATCTGCCACGCGACGACCATGCCAGCCGCATCAAAAACTACGACGCCGACCGGGAACCCCAATCCGCATGGCAAGTTCTGTTCCCGCATCATGCATCCAGATCAGGAGATTGTTATGCGATCCAAGCTTGCTATCTCGGCCCTCGTGATCGCCTCAATGTTGGGAGCATCCGCGATCGCATCGGCACAGATGCAGCCCGCTCCCGGCGCGTCGAGCCGAGGCAATGTCGGACCCAGCGCCAGCCGCACCCACAAGATGAAGTCCGCCAAGATGATGAGAATCAGCAAAATGAAATCCGGCAAGATGATGCGGACCAGCAAAATCAAATCCGGCACCACGACGGGGATGAGTTCCCACTCGAGCAAGAGCGATAAAGCCGGCAAGGACAGCGGCGGCAAAGACTGAGACAGATCCAATTAATTGGAGGCAGACTGATCATATCCGTAAAACGAAGCCCTCGGATCTGATCCGAGGACAAATCCCGTTGCGTTGTGACCGCGCAGCCAAAGCGCTCCATCCGAAAACCCGGCAACAATCGCCGACCGTATCGCGCAAGCAGCGGCCCCGTTGCTGCCGGTAATCGCCGGGGTCGGCTCAGGCTCACTACTGCTGTTTTTCCCAGAACGACAGCAGGCCCTGCGATGCCGAGCCGCCGATCACGCAGGGAATGCCGATCGCGACCTGGCCGAGCGCTGCCGCCGAAACGCAGCCGAGCGCGACGGCACCGACGCCGACTTGGCCCCAGAAGTCGAGGTTGCGCCGTGCATCGGAGCCTTTGGCCTTGAGCTCTTCCACCGCCGCGAGCGCATCCCTGCGCACCGCGCCGAGTTGCACTGTATCGGCAGCTTCGACCACTTCGGTCAGCGGCGCCTTGATGGCTGCCGGCTGCGCCGCAAGCTCGGTGCGGAGAAACTCGCGCAGGCCGGCGTCGCGCACCGCGTAGCTTGCGAGCGTATAGCGCGCCATGCTGCCGACCGTCAGCTTGTCGATGGTGTCGCGGCTCTTGCTCCAGGGCAGCATCTGCATGATGCGCACGATCGGAGCGTGGGAGCCGGTCGCAAAGTAATACCCCCACAACGTGTCGAGTAAATCCTGATTGCCGGCGAAGGTCAGCGTCGTGCTCAGCCTTTTGTCTTCCTTGGCAAACGGATTTTTGGTGAATACGCCGCGGAGCTTGTCGAACATGCCGGGCTTTGTCTCCTCCAGCGGAATGGAGGTCAAGGTCGGCAGCGAGCCTGCGAGGTAGCTGTCGATCATCACTTTGCGCCCCGGCATCCGCGGCGCGACCTTACGCAGCAAATAGCGCCAGTCCGGCAAACCGGAATAGGCGATGGCGCGCACGATCACCCATTCGTCTTCCGGCCGCACCGGAAAGAAGCTGTTGACGAGCTGCTCCGACTTGGCGGGGTTCGACCCGATCGCGCCGGCGATGAAGCCGAGATAGATGCCCGAGTTCTCCGGCTCCTTGAAGCTTTGCGCGTGAAACAGGACGCGCACGGCGGCCGGAACATGGGCGTAGTCGGGCTTGGCCCGGTAATTGTAGATCCACTGCTGCACGACATTGAGCGAAGCACGGGGATCGATCTCCGACGTGACCGCTGCATCCACGGGATGGGTCAGTAGAAAGATACTGGCGACAAGTGCTGCGTAACGCATGTGATGCTCCGGGCAAAACGATTGCCTGCCATGGCAAGCTGAACGTTTCCGGCCTAATGGCTAGGGAGCATTTGAAGCGGCTATGCGACAATTCTGGGAACGGGCGGTACGCAGCTGCGTCGAAATTATGGCCAACGGCTGTCGGTTAGGCCCGCAACTGACCTTATCCCAGACATTCTTTTGCCCCGCCCAGGCGATTCGATCGGAGCGCGTCAAATGGGACACAGGCGGGATGATGTCGGATGACAGGGCGCGGGGCGGACAACGCCGCCGGCTGATCGCAGCGTGTTGGCTGCTGGCCGCCGCGCTCGGGTTTTCTTCGCAAGCTGCGATGGCCGACGCCGGCGCGGCGCGCGCCGGCGACGCGAAGGCGCGCGCCGGTATAGAGGTGCAGGGCAATCGGCGCATCGACGCCGAAACCGTGCGTTCCTATTTCCATGTAACGCCGGACGGCCGGCTCGATGAAGCTGCGCGAGATGCGGCGTTGAAGGCGCTGGTCGCGACCGGCCTGTTCGACAAGGTTACCATCGACCGCGCCGGCGAGCGGCTGGTGGTGCGGCTGACCGAAGCGCCGGTACTCGATCGCGTCGCCTTCGAAGGCAACAAGAAGGTAAAGGACAAGGATCTCACCGCAGTAATCCAATCAAAGCCACGCGGCACACTGCAGCGTGCCGTCGTGCAGGCCGATGTCGACCGGATCATCGAAGCCTACAGGCATGCCGGCCGCGACGACATCGGCGTGAACCCGGAAATCATTGACCGGGGCAACGACCGGGTCGACCTCGTCTTTGAGGTAACGGAGGGCAAGAAGACCACGGTGCGGCAGATCAACTTTATCGGCAACCGCGCCTTCGGCAAGCGGCAGCTCGCCGCCGTGATCAGGACTTCCGCCACCAACCTGCTCAGCTTTCTGACCGGCGGCGACGAATACGATCCAGACCGGATCGCGGCCGACCGCGAGCAGTTGCGCTTGTACTATCGCCGCAAGGGCTATGCCGACGTCAATGTCACTTCCGCCAGGGCGGAATACGATCCAGCGATTCACGGATTTATGCTGACGTTTTCGATCGATGAAGGCTCGCTTTATCACTTCGGCGAGGTCAGCATCGCCTGCAACGTGCCCGGACTGGACCCCGACCGGCTTCGCCGTCTGCTTCTGGCGCGGCCGGGCGCGGTGTTCGATGGCAATGCGCTGGACAAAACCAATGAAGTTCTGGCGATCGAATTGGCAAAGCTCGGCTATCCCTTCGCGCAATCCGTCCCCCGCATCACCCGCGATGCCTCGGCAACCCGTATCGACGTTGCCTTCACGATCAATCAGGGACCGCGAACCTATGTCGAGCGCATCGAGATCCACGGCAACACCCGCACCCGCGGCTACGTGATCCGGCGCGAGTTCGACATCGCCGAAGGCGATGCCTATAACAAGGCGCTGATTGATCGCGCGGAACGGCGGCTGAAGAACCTGAACTATTTCAAGACCGTCACGATTTCAGCCAAACCGGGCTCAGTGGCGGACCATGTCGTGCTCGACATCGAGGTGGTGGAACAGTCCACCGGCGACTTCACGATTTCCGGAGGTTATTCAACGACCGATGGCCTGCTCGCCGAGATCAAGCTCGGCGACCGCAATGTCTTGGGGAGCGGCAACACCTTCCACTCGTCCCTGACCTATGGCCAATATGCGCGCGGCATCGACCTCGCGGCTTCCGAACCGTATTTCCTTGGCACCCGGGTATCGGCGGGCGTCGAGCTCTATGGCAGGCAGAACGAATCGAGCCCCTACCAGTCCTATGGCAGCAACGTCTATGGCACGACCGTGCAGTTCGGTGCGCCGTTGACCGAGCAGATTGGCATGCAGTACCGATATTCGCTGTACAATCAGGACGTCACGCTCAATCCGGCGTCGCTGGCGGCAGCGCCGTCCCTGCCGATCCAGCAGGCCGCGCTCGCCGGTCCGCAATGGGTCTCCGCCGTCGGCAGCACGGTGACCTACAATACCCTGGACAACGTGAAGAACCCGACCGCGGGGATCAAGTCGCAGCTGACGCAAGATCTGGCCGGCCTCGGTGGTGACGTAAAGTTCCTGCGGACTGCGGAAGACTTGCGCTACTACCATCCGATCAACGACGATGTGGTCAGCCTGGTGCGCGCGCAAGGCGGCTACATCACCGGCTGGGGCGGCCAGCAAGTGCCGCTGATGAACAGTTTTTTTGGTGGACCGACGATCGTGCGGGGATTTGCACCGAACGGCTTCGGCCCGCGTGACGTCACCCCCGGCTCTACCATGGATAATGTCGGCGGCAGCATGTACTGGGCGACCACGGCGGAATTGCAAAGCAACATCCCCGGCGTGCCCCAGGAATACGGCCTCAAAGCTACGGCTTTCGTCGACGCCGGCAGCGTATTTCGTTACAATGGGCCGACCGCCTTTCCAGGCTCTACGCAATCGCTGCAGCTCGCCAACGATAACGTCGTGCGCTCTTCGGTCGGCGCCGGCCTGACCTGGGCCTCGCCGTTCGGCGCGCTGACCGTCGATTATGCGGTGCCGTTGACGAAGGCCGCCTACGACGTTGTGCAGCCGCTTCGCTTCAGCGCCGGAGGTTTTTGAGGCGCGCAGCCCAAGTCCGGCTGGCTCAAGTTCGCCCACCAGGTTGACTGTCCAACCCTTCTAAAGTCTATCCATGCTCTGCAGGGGGGTTGGAACTTTCTGGAGATCTATCGGCTTATTCTGCCGCAGCCCCTTTAAGCAGCATCGATGGGAGATTGCGGTATGCGAAAATGGCGCCGTGAACGTGTCCTCGATTTTTACAATCTGCTGCTCGCGACAGTTCTATTTGCATCTCCATGGCTGTTCGCGCGCGCAAGTGGAACGGCAGCAGTGGATATTTGGGCGAGCAGCGCCGCAATCGTCGCGATTTCGTTGGCGGCATTGGTCGGGTTCTCGATCTGGGAGGAATGGGCCAATTTGCTTTTGGGAATTTGGCTGATTGTTTCGCCGTGGGCGCTGGGGTTCACCCATAGCAGCCCGATGCACGTCAGTATCGGTATAGGTGCTGCGGTGGTATTTTTTTCCGCACTGGAGTTGTGGCTACTGTATGACGCGGCCCATCCCGGAGCTTCGCAGGTCCCAGAGCAGCATTAGGCATGGTAGAGCAGGCCACTTCATCGCCTCCCAGTGGGGCAATCGCCGCCCGCCCAAACCATGGTGAATGCGGCCGCAAGCGCCGGCCGCGAAATGGCGGCGCTCACCAGCAAGGAGTTCTCCATGCTTCGGCGTAATCCGTCGATCGGCGGATCTGTCCAGTGGATTACGCACGAAGTTTGCCAACGGGTCGCGCATTCGCGCGGCCCGTTGGCTCATCCTTTAGCGAGACCTTCGCAGCAGTCCTGCTGATTTCCGCTTCGATTTCGCTCCGCTCGGTTCGGCGCGCCGGTTGCCTCGAACGGCTTCGCCAGCCGTTGGGAAAGGGAACCTGAAAAGGGCAAACGGCGGGTTCCACGCGCCGACGAACACATTCCAATTATGTCGGGAATCTGACATAATAATACCGGGCTAGCGTTGCGTCTCCTCTCCTCGAGATTCTAAGGGCACAATGCTGCAGATACCCCTTCCGACGCCAACCTGCACGCGTTTCCAAACCATCGAGCTACCTTGCATCAAATGCGGCATGCAAATGCGGCTGGCCAAGCTCGAGCCGCACGGCCAGACCTTGGATTTGCTGACCTATCGGTGCATCCCGTGCGCCGTTGAAGAGAGCTTCTTGCAAGCGATCTAAATCACGGGGCGCGCACACCCGATCCAGGCCGGTGCACTGCGTTGACGCGGCGAGCCCTGCTGTTGTGACTGGGCTCGCTGCCGAAAAAACCCCGCCGAATGGGTATTCGGCGGGGCAGATTCCCTGAAAAGGAGACAGGTTCTTACTTCAGCGAGTTATTGATAGACGTGAATTGTCCATTGAGATTCGTACCGAGGCCGTTAACCGCAGCGATAATGGCCAGCGAGATACCCGCCGCAATCAGACCATACTCGATTGCAGTGGCTCCGGCTTCATCGGAAAAAAAGTTCAACACTATCCGCTTCAAGACTGCCTCCTTCGAATTCTACATTGATGTCCGCGGCTCCACATACCTTCCCGGATTTAAAAGCGCATTAACGAGCGGCGTTCAATTTTACATTGTCTAGGGGGGTAAATCCGTTTCTTGTCGCACCGCGATCGATCAGGTTCACTACGCGGGGCTTGCGCAACCGAGATTACCGGCTCTGCGTCGCGAACCCGTAGATCAACGCCAGTCGATCCAGGCATTCGCGGAATCGCCGCGCGAAATAGTCGATCCAGCGTTGCCCGAGTAGGGCCCGCCGCTGCCCGATTTGCTCCATCGTCATGCCCAGAACCAATACCTCATGCACCAGCGCGGCGCCGTCGGCGCCGAGCTCGCGCTCGGCGCGATTGAGCCGCAGCACCGCCTTGCGTTGGCGTTCCGTGATCGGTTCGCGCGACCGCGCGCCGTCGACATATTCCCGCGTCGGGTCGACCGCCTGGGGTCCGCGCTCGGCTTTCTCCCAATCCTCCTGAAAGGCCCGCCCGCCTTGGTATTGCGCCTCGTCGATGTGGCGGTGTGAGTGCATCCGGCCGAGCGGATCGTTTCTGATCGAGCGCAGCGTGACGATCTTTTCTCCTCGCTCGAGCCCCAAGGGATCATCGACCTCAACCGCCGCGACTTCCGCATTGCGCGGCAAGTCGCGGGATCGCCGGTCGTGAACCTTCGCCAGCTTGGGCGATTTGTTGTGTTTGGCGCGTGCCATGTCTGATTACTCCCTTGCGAACATCCCGAGCTGCCGGTTCATGCTGCTGCCACAAACCCGCGGGCGCTGCTGGCGGCGCGTTCCAACGCCGAGCCGGGCCGGTCCCCGCGCCAGGTGAAAATGCGGAGTGCAGTAACTCGAGCCGTTGCGGCGCGGATGGCCGCAGAAAGTGACGGCTTCGCCTTCCTCATCCCCGCCGTAGGGATAGCGGCAGTCGCCGCGCTCCAATTCGACAAGGGAGAGATGGCGCGGATCGATCTCGACGCAGCGGAGTTTTGGCTTTTCCGCGTCTTTAAAAATCGGCCGCGGCCGCATAGGCTCGGAAGCGGAGCGTTCACGGAGATTGCGAGGACGGGGCCGCTTGGCTTTGGGCGGGGGATTTTGCCGGCGGCGAGAGCTATCGCAAAGCCCCAGCCTTTTGGCCCGGCCGAGGGCGGCGTTGCGCGAATAGACCGTTCCGAACCTCGAATTGATCGCTCCTGCGATCTCCCCATACGACATTCCCTTCGCAAAGTACTCCCGCAAGGCTTCTGAATGCTCGTCAGGCCAGTTGATTTGCATTCCGGCATCTCCGACGCTTTCCGGCAACCTGGGTATATTCCGATATTCCGAAATACATGTCAAGTCATATTTCTGATAATCGGAATTGCATTTGCTTACGAAATTCAGAAGTATGCCGGGATGTTGGATGTAAAGACGATCGAGCGGGCGCTGGAGAAGCCGGGCAAGACCAAGGGCGGTCTGGCGAAGGCGATGGGCCTTCGCCCCGGCGCGGTTTCGGAGATCCTTGGGGAAATCCGTCAAATCAAGGCTACCGAAATCCAGCCGATCACCGACTATCTCGAATTGAACTCGGTTCCGATCATGGGCCGGGTCGGCGCCGGTGCGGTGATCGAGCCGGAGCACGAGCAGGTTCCCCCCGAAGGCCTGGGCGAGGTGGAGCTACCCTTCCCGATCGCCGAGGAGACCATCGCCTTTGAGGTAGCCGGCGATTCGATGCTGCCGAAATACGAAAATGGCGACGTTATCGTGGTATACAGGGAACAACGCCATCCCCCGTCCAGCTTCTACGGCGAGGAGGCCGCGGTGCGGCTGAAGACCGGCGAGCGGTACCTTAAGACCGTCGAGCGGGGGAAGTCCGCCACCCTCGTCAACCTCACAAGCTTCAATGCGAAGCCGATCAACGGGGTCAAGCTCGAGTGGATCGGCGAGATCTGCGTCACCCTGCCGAGGGGTCAGATCGAGCGGATGCGCGCCAAAGCCGCAGCTCGCGCGCGCAAGGCGGCCAAGGCGCACGCCGGGCGCGCCTCGGAAAAATGACGGGCCCGCCCGCCTCCTGATTCTCGGTGGTTATGACTCGGGCGTCTGAGGGCTTGGGCGATATTCTGTTTTTCAGAATTTAGCCATTGACTTACTTCTGATTATCGGAAATATTGCACTGGCGCCAGCAGGCCTCGATTCGGGGCATGGAAGGACCGCCATGCAATATTTCGTGGTAATGATCGATTATGGGAGGCGCGGACGCGAGGCCGTCGTCGATCCCGAGGTGACCCGGCGCGAAGTCATCTCGCGCGTGATATCCGGCGAATACAAGCGCATCAGCTTCATCCATGAAATCATCGACGCCACGGTCGAAGACATCACGGCTGAGATTTTGGCGGAAGCCGCGCTTCCCGATATCCCGGCGCCGGAGACCAATCTGCAGGCTACCCAGTTCGACCACGCCCACGATCTCCGAAAACACGACGCGGTGTGAGCAGCGAGCAAGTTGGTGCCCGCGTTGTCCGGCATGCGCAAAAACCCTGGCCCATCCGCGTCCCTGCGCGCGCATTCGAGCTTGATTTATCTGTTGGGTGGCTTCGCGGTCTGACCGGCTTCCGGCATTTTGTCGCGGCCCTGATCGCCATTGGCATCGCTGCCGCCCGAAGTAGACGTACCGCTGCCGCTACGGTTTGGCTTCACCGAACTGCCGGTGGTCGGCGATGTGCCGGGGGTGGCAGAACTTGCCGCGGGGTCGCCCGTCGTGGAGCCCCGCCCGCTCGGTACTCCGCTTTGTGCGTTCGCGAAGCTGCCGGAGAATGCCAGGGCGGCGGCAAGCGAAATCACGATGAGTTTCATGGGCCATTCCCTTCTGTTGAATACCACAACCCATCGGAGAAATTCAGGTTCCCGCCCCTTAAGTACAGAAGGCCTCATCCCTCGCGCCCACCGCGGGAACTTCGGCCGCCGGCCCGGATTATCCATTGTCTTGACGAGCCGCACGCATAGCGGCACGCGGGGGCGCTTTGAGGGTGCCATGTCGCAAATCAGAATCTGTACCGTCATCGTTCTAACCACCGTACTTGCAGGTGCCGCGTTGGCGGCGCCGGGCAGGGGCGGCGGAGGTGGCGGCCGCGGCGGAGGCGGAGCACCGCATGCCGCGGGCGGCGGCGCTCACTTTGGCGGAGGTGGAGGCCACATTGGTGGCGCCGCGCATTTCGGCGGCGGCGCACGCGTCGGCGGCGGGCCTCGCTTCAGCGGCAGGCCGGCGACGCCGCGGTTTTCCGCGCGACCAAGCGTTGGTGCGCATCGCTCGTTTGCGAATCGAGGCAATCCGGGCCGCGCAGCTTCGTTGAATCCAGGCCGAGCCGCCGCAATCGGGCGCGGTCGAAATGCAACCCTCAATCGGGGAAATGCAACCCTCGGCCAGGGTCGGAGCGCGGCCCGCAAGTCGACCGCCGTGCGGAACGTATTGAATTCACGCGCGATCACCGGCGCGTTGCACAACAGGACCGCCCTGCTCAATCCACATACCCGTGCCGGGATCGCTGCGGGCGTAGCGACCGCAGGCTGGCGCAATGGCGGGCGCGTCAACGAATGGTGGCGGCACCGCAACGGCGGTTTCGGTTGGGTGGGACCGGTGTTCTGGCCGTTCGCCTATTACGACCTCTATGACTATACCTTGTGGGGCTATGGTTACGATCCGTTGTTCTGGGATTACGGTTACAACGACATCTATGCCGGCCTGTTCGCGCCTTACGGTTATGACGACCTCGCGGGCTATCTGCCGCCAAGTGGCGGCGGCCGGTCCCGGGGCGCTGTTGGACAGGCGTCCAGCGCCCGCGCTGAGATGCCCGAGCAATTGGCGCAGATGTGCGGCGAAGATAGCCGCGGAATTGCAGGCTTGCCGATTGACCAAATCCAACAGGCCATTCAGCCGAACGCCGAGCAACGTGCGGCCCTGGATGATCTCGCCAATGCCTCGCTGAAAGCGGCCCAGGATATCAAAGCCGCTTGTCCGACCGAGCTATCGTTGACGGCGCCCGGTCGGCTCGCCGCCATGCAGCAGCGGATCGAGGCGATGATATCGGGGGTGCAAACGGTTGAGCCGCCGCTGCGGAAATTCTACGACCTCCTGAACGATGAACAGAGAGCCCGGTTGAACGGGCTCGGCCAGGACCAGCGCCGGCAGGAAGCGGCGCGAAACCGAAACGGCTCGCTGGCGCAAACCTGCGCGCCGGCGTCATCAGGCGTAATGGATTGGCCGGCCACCGAGGTCGAGGCGAGGGTTCGTCCAACCGAGGCGCAACGCACCAGCCTGGCGGCACTTCAGGATGCCGGCGCGAAGGCGGCCGATATGCTCAAGGACTCCTGCCCCACCACGGAGCCGATCACGCCACCAGCGCGGCTCGAGGCGATCGGCAACCGGCTCGATACCATGCTGCAGGCAGTCAAGACAGTGCGCGGCGCGCTGGATCGCTTCTATGCGCAACTGAGCGACGAGCAGAAGGCGCAGTTCGAGGCGATCGGACCGGCCCGCTCGGGCGCGGGCCATGCCGCCTCAAGCTCCGGTCGGGACTACGCACGAACTCACGCCCGGCACCGCCACCACGCCGGCTTCGGCGGATTCATCCGGCACTTCGTGGCCATGGTGCGCTGAACCGGTCGTGACCTAACTCGCTCGGGTTGCCGAATAACTGGCAAGGCCACAGTCATATGGATGCATTGGAAATCCGCACCCTCGCCAAGGTCTCGAGACGTCTCGTACCGTTCCTCGTCATCTGCTACTTCGTCGCCTATCTGGACCGGGTCAATGTGGGCTTCGCCGCGCTGACCATGAACCAGGACCTTGGGCTGTCGCAGACCGCGTTCGGTTTCGGCGCGGGCATCTTCTTCATCGCCTATTTCATCTTCGAGGTACCCTCCAATCTTGTGCTGGAGCGGGTCGGCGCCCGCAAGTGGATCGCCCGCATCATGTTGAGCTGGGGGATCCTCTCGGGGCTGATGGCGTTCATCCCTTCTATCGGCCGCGCTACCGGGCTCGGCAACGAATACAGCTTCTATCTCGTTCGCGTCCTGCTTGGCGCCGCCGAGGCCGGATTCTTTCCCGGCATCATCTTTTATCTGACGCTCTGGTTCCCGACCGAGTACCGGGCGCGTATCGTCGGCTACTTCATGGCGGCGATCCCGCTTTCCACTGTCATCGGCGCCCCAATCTCCGGTGCGCTGCTTTATCTGCATGGCGGCCTCGGGCTCGCCGGCTGGCAATGGCTGTTCGTCATCGAAGCGGTGCCCGCGCTCATCCTTGCGGTGGTCGTGTTTTTCTACCTTACCGACCGTCCGGCCGATGCGGCATGGCTTGCAACTGACGAGCGTGCCTGGCTTGCCGATCGGCTCGCGCTCGAGCAGCGGCGGCGCGAGGCGGTACGCAACTACTCGGTCGCCGAGGTGCTGGTCAACCCGCGCGTGATCGGCTTGAGCCTGGTCTATTTCGGCGCAGTGGCCACAAATTACGGCTTGAGCTTCTTCCTGCCGCAGATCGTCAAGGCGTTCGGCCTCAACGTGTTTCTCACGACAGTGGTTTCCGCGACACCGTACGTGGTCGGCGTGATCGGCATGGTCTGGTGGGGGCGACGCTCCGATCGTGTGATCGAGCGGCGCTTCCACACCGCTATTCCGTTGTTCATTGCCGCGGCCGGCATCGCAGCTTCCACAGCGCTCGACGATCCCACGCTGAAGATGATCTCGCTGTGCGTGGCCGGCTTCGGCATCTTCGCCAACCTGCCGGTGTTCTGGACGCTTCCCACCGCCTTCCTCTCCGGCGCCGCCGCCGCGGCCGGCATTGCCGTGATCAATTCGATCGGCAACCTCGCCGGGTTCGCCGGACCGTTTGCGATGGGCTGGATCAAGGATCACACCGGCAGCTACGCCGGTGGCCTGCTGTTGCTCGGCGCGCTCGGCGTCATCGCGACCGGAATCGTGCTGATGCTCGACCACAGCGAGACCTCGGCGCAGGCCCGGACGACCGCCGCGGCGGAATGAAGCCGGCCATTCTCGCTTGCGCCGCCAGTGAATGCCGCTGATTTGCCCGTTGGGTCGATCAGGTTCACTCCAGCACGCGCAATCGATACCCGATCCCGGTCTCGGTCAGAATAAATAGCGGGCGCTCCGGATCGGATTCGATCTTTTGCCGCAGCTGGCGCACATAGACGCGCAGATACTGGGCATCAGTGAATTCGTCCCACAACTCTTTCAGCAGGAAGCGATGGGTCAGCACCTTGCCGGCATGCTGCACCAGCACGCGCAGTAGATCGTATTCTTTTGGCGATAGCTTGACCTCTTTATCGCCAATCTTGACGATCCGACGAACCAAATCGACCGAGAGATCGCCCGAGCGAAACACCGGCCGTTCGCCATGGACCTGCAATTGATGCCGCAACGCCGCGCGCATGCGGGCGAGCAGTTCATCCATTCCGAATGGTTTTGTGAGATAATCGTCGGCGCCGAGATCGAGCGCCTGCACTTTGCCGACCTCATCTCCACGGCTCGACAGCACCACGATTGGCACGCTGTCGTTGCGGCTGCGGATCATGCGCAGCAAATCGTGGCCCTGAATGTCGGGAAGCCCAAGATCGAGAATAATGAGCGCGGGGTTCTCAGCCAATAATTCCAACCCAAGCTTGCCGTTCGAGGCTTCGACAATTTCATAGCCTTGCGTGCTCAATCCCAGGCGCAGCAGTTTGCGGATCGGCGGCTCATCGTCGATGACCAGGACCTTAGTGGCCGTGGCGTTCATGCGGCGGTGTCCAGCACATCGGTGACCGCCGGAATCGGCAGTCGGATCGTCAGCAGGGCGCCGCTCCGATCGGTGCGGTTGGCGGCGGAGATCGTCCCGTGCATCGCTTCGACAAAGCCGCGGGAGATCGCCAGCCCGAGCCCAGTCCCGGGCCGGACGTGGTCGCCCTTTTGCGCACGATAGAATTTATCAAAAATGCTGTCCAGGTCCGCCGGCGGTATGCCGTCGCCTTCGTCGAGAATTTGCAGGCAGACCGAGCCGTCGTCCCGCAGCCCTCTGACCAATATCGTGCTGTCGGCCGGCGAATATTTCGCGGCGTTGTCCAGTAGATTGAAAAGCACCTGTTCGAACAATACCGCGTCGAGTTCCAGCATCGGCAAATCAGCGGCGAATTCAAGCGAGATGTTGTGATTTCCGAGCATTTTGCTGGCGCGCCGCAAGGCGCTGCCGACAATCTCGCCGATATCGTGCGGCGCCGTGTTTGGCACGATGGCACCGGACTCCAGCTTTGTCATGTCAAGCAGATTGGCAATGAAGCGGTTGAGCCGCTCGGATTCGTCGATCACCGTTGCAAGCAAATCCCGTTTTTCAACATCGCTCATGCTGCTGGAAAGATCTCGCAGCATGCTGGCGGCGCCGAGAACCGACGCCAGCGGCGTCTTCAAATCATGCGAGATCGACGTCAAGAGCGCCGAGCGCAAACGCTCGGATTCCGTGGTGCGCTTCACGCGATCCATATCCTCGACCAGCAGCACCCGTTCGATGGCCAGCGCCGCCTGGTCCACGAGCGCATCGAGCAGACGGCGCTGGTCCGGGGTGAGAAGCGGCCCGGTCTTGTCATCATCGATTCCGATGACGCCGATCGGCCCACGTCCGGTTCGCATCGGAAGAAACAGCCGCTTGGCGCCCGGTAGCGTGTCCGAGCCTCGCCCGGCCGGGCGGTCGTTGTCCCACGCCCAATTCGCGGCGGCCAGATCGGCCTTGTCGAGCTGATCCTCCGGCGGGTAACCCGCCTTTACCGCCAGAAGGCCGTCCTCCGGCAGCAGCAACACCACCCTCACCCTGAGCATCGACGCGATCTGGTACGCGGTCGCCCACAATACGTCATCCAGCGTAGCAGTACCTGCGAGCTTGCGGCTGAAAGCGTATAGCGACTCAGTGGTACGCACCCTGCTGATTGCCGTATCAGCCTGGACACGCACGCGAGCCGCGACGTTCGAAACGAGAAGTGCGATCAGCATGAAAAAGAAAAAAGCCGCAATGTTGGTCGGATCGGTGATCGTGAATGTATAGACCGGCGGCAAGAAGAAAAAATTGTAACCGAGCGACGCGGCGACGCTCGCCAGCATCGATGGCCACAGCCCGTAACGGACAGCGACGACGACCACAGCCGTCAAGAAAACCAAATCGACATTTTCGATTCCGAACCACGGCTGAATCAGTTCGGCAGCCCCGAGGCCGAGCGCCACGATCGCGATTGCCATCAGATATGGCCGTGGATCAAATGGTTCCGGCCGCGCCGCC
The DNA here is from genome assembly GCA_963840155.1 of uncultured Alphaproteobacteria bacterium. Taxonomy (GTDB): domain Bacteria; phylum Pseudomonadota; class Alphaproteobacteria; order Rhizobiales; family Xanthobacteraceae; genus Bradyrhizobium. The sequence goes on along the minus strand of CAWIXP010000002.1, from coordinate 2,447,369 downwards.
GTCTGCACCGCGGTTTTGGCGATGGGCACGACAGGCAGCTCCTCGCCGGGGATCACATGTACGCTGATATTGCCGGCGCGCCGCACCAGGTCATGCACGACGGAGCCGCGGATCAGTTCAAACCACCAGGAGCGCGTCGACTTTCCGACCACGATCTGAGTGACATTGTTGGTATGCGCGAAGTTGATGACATCGTCCGCGATGCGGCGTTCGACGCCCGGCATGGTGAGCGCCTCGCCTCCCAGCGCTTCCGCCAGCCGCGAGGTATCGGCAAGCCGATCGCGTTGCTCATCGCTCAATTGCAGGCTGCGCCGCGTCTCGATGCTGATGGCGGTCCATGGCGCATGTAGCCGGTCGGCCAGCCGCTTGGTGTAGCGCACGAGGCCTGCCGCCCGCGGGTCCTCGCTGATGCAAACTAGCACGCGCTCTCCGGCTGCCCAGGGACCGACAATCGCGTTGGCCTGCATATGAGTCAGAAGCTGTTCGTCAACCCGTTCGGCCGTTCGGCGCAACGCCAGCTCGCGCAACGCGGTCAGATTGCCCGGGGAGAAGTAGTGTTGAAGCGCGCGCTCGGCCTGTTTGGGGACGTAAACCTTGCCTTCCCTGAGCCGCTGAATCAGATCGTCTGGCGTCAGATCGATCAGCTCAATCGCATCGGCCTGGTCGAACACCGAATCCGGCACTGTCTCGCGGACCCGCACATGCGTGATCTGGGCGACCACGTCGTTGAGGCTTTCGAGATGCTGGATATTGACCGCGGTATAGACGTCGATACCGTTGGAGAGCAGTTCCTGGACATCGAGATAGCGCTTCGGATGCCGGCTTCCGGCTGCATTGGTGTGGGCGAGCTCATCGACTACCGCGATCCGCGGATGGCGCGCGATCAGCGCATCGAGGTCCATCTCCTCGAGGATCTGTTCCTTGTAATCGAGCCGTTTGCGCGGGAGTATTTCAAGCCCTTGCAACAGCGCCTCGGTCTCCGCCCGCCCATGGGTCTCGACCACGCCGACCACGACGTCCGCACCGGCCTTTCGTTTGGCCTGAGCACTCTGCAGCATCTCGTAGGTTTTGCCGACGCCGGGCGCTGCACCGACGAAGATCTTGAGCCGCCCGGCCTTATCGCTTTCTCGCCGGGCGGCTTCCAGCAGCGCGTCCGGTGAGGGTCTTATTTCAACTTCGCGGCGTTGATTTGCCATGCCGCAATATAGTCCTCACGCCCAATACCGCCTAGGTGGCCTTATCTGGATGCAGCCGCGTCCAAAGCCAGATTCAGGGCCAGTACATTGACCCGCGGCTCGCCGAGAAAGCCGGCAAGGCGGCCCTGGGCGTTTTCCGTGACCAGCGCATGAACGCGATCTTCCGGCATATTTCGCGCCTTGGCGACGCGCGGCACCTGAAACAGCGCGGCTTCCATCGAAATATCAGGATCGAGACCGCTGCCGGATGTGGTGACCAGATCGATCGGAACGGCGGCGGTTGGATTTTCCGCTTTCAGCTTGTCGATGTCTTCCTTGATCCGGTCGTTGAGCGCCTTACTGGTCGGCCCGAGGTTGGAGCCGCCCGAATTGGCCGCATTGTAGGGCGCAGGCACGGTCTTGGCGGCGTCAGCCGGATCGGGCGCTGTGGTGGCCGAGGGCCGGCCATGGAAGTATTTGTCGTCCTTGAATTCCTGGCCGATCAGCGCGGAGCCGACCACCTTGCCGTCCCGCTCGATCAGGCTGCCTGCTGCCTGCTTCGGAAAGACCACGCCGGCAAGCGCGGTCATCGCCAGCGGATAGGCGAGCCCTGTGATCAAGGTCAACAGCACCAGGACGATGATGGCGGGACGAATTTCTTTCAGCATGATCGTGACTCCTCAGGCCAGGTGCAAGGCGGTCACGACGAGGTCGATCGCCTTGATGCCGATAAAGGGGATGATGATGCCACCCAAACCATAGATCAGCAGGTTGCGGCGCAACAGCGCGCCGGCCCCGACCGCGCGATAGACCACGCCCTTCAATGCCAGCGGGATCAACGCAATGATGATCAGCGCGTTGAAGATGATCGCCGACAGGATGGCGCTTTGCGGGCTCGCCAGGTGCATGACATTGAGCACGCCGAGCTGCGGATAGAACGCCAGGAACATTGCCGGGATGATGGCGAAGTATTTTGCAACGTCGTTGGCGATCGAGAACGTGGTCAGCGCGCCGCGCGTCATCAACAGCTGCTTGCCGATCTCGACCACCTCGATCAGTTTTGTGGGATTGGAGTCAAGATCGACCATGTTGCCGGCTTCGCGCGCCGCCTGGGTGCCGGTGTTCATGGCGACGCCGACATCGGCTTGCGCGAGCGCCGGCGCGTCATTGGTGCCGTCGCCGCACATCGCGACCAGTTTGCCCTTGGCCTGCTCGTCGCGGATAAGTTTCAGCTTGTCCTCGGGCGTCGCCTGCGCGAGGAAATCATCGACGCCGGCCTCCGCGGCGATCGCCGCCGCGGTCATCGGGTTGTCGCCGGTGATCATCACGGTGCGGATGCCCATGCGGCGCAGTTCCGCAAAGCGCTCGCGGATGCCACCCTTCACGATGTCCTTGAGCTGCACGATCCCAAGCAGGCGGCCGTCCTTGGCGACCGCGAGCGGAGTGCCGCCGGCCTTGGCGATCTCGTCCGAGATCGCCTGGATCTCGCGGGCAACCTCGGAACTCGCCGGCTGGACGACCCGAGCGGTGTTACCGGAAGCCACAATCTGCGCACCACCGCCGACATAGTTCAGTATCGCATCGACCGCGCCCTTGCGCACCGAAGAGGCGCCGGCGTCGACGCCGCTCATCCGGGTTTGCGCGGTGAAGGGGATAAAGGTCGCGGCAAGCTCCGCCATATCGCGGCTGCGGATGCCGTATTTTTCCTTTGCCAGCACGACGATCGAGCGGCCTTCCGGCGTCTCGTCGGCAAGCGAGGCAAGCTGCGCCGCATCGGCAAGCTCCTGCTCGGTCACGCCGCGGACCGGGCGGAACGCCGTCGCCTGCCGGTTGCCGAGCGTGATGGTCCCGGTCTTGTCGAGTAGCAAGGTATCGACGTCGCCGGCGGCCTCGACCGCGCGGCCCGACATCGCCAACACGTTGAAGCGCACCAGGCGGTCCATGCCGGCAATGCCGATCGCCGACAACAATGCGCCGATGGTGGTTGGAATCAGCGTTACGAACAGCGCCACAAGGATCACCACCGAGATCTCGCCACCGGCATAGGCGGCATAGCTCGGGATCGTCACTGTCGCGAACACGAAGACGATGGTCAGGCCTGCGAGCAGGATATTGAGCGCGATCTCATTCGGCGTCTTCTGCCGCTCGGCGCCTTCGACCAGCTTGATCATGCGGTCGATGAAGGTCGAGCCCTGCGCCGCGGTGATGCGGACACGGATCCAGTCCGACAGGACCTGCGTGCCGCCGGTGACCGCCGAGCGGTCGCCGCCCGATTCCCGGATGACCGGCGCGGACTCGCCGGTGATGGCGGCCTCATTGACGGAGGCGACGCCCTCGATTACCTCGCCGTCGGATGGGATATTGTCGCCGGCCTCGACCAGAACGACGTCACCGACCTTCAGGCTGGTGCCGGATACCAATTTATAATTGTTGCCGGAACTGGTCAGCAGCTTGGCCTGGCTCTCGGTCCGGGTTTTCCGAAGCGACTCGGCCTGGGCCTTGCCGCGGCCTTCGGCGACGGCTTCGGCGAAGTTCGCAAACAGCACCGTGAACCACAGCCACAGGATGATCTGGAAGGTGAAGCCGAGGCTCTCGCCGCCGGTCATCAGTTGGCGCAGGAAAATCACCGTGGTCAACGCGGCCACGACCTCGACCACGAACATCACGGGGTTCTTCATCATCAGCCGCGGATTGAGCTTGCGAAACGCCGATCCGATGGCGGGCATCACGATGTTCGGGTCGAGCATCGCCGACACCGGCGTCCGCTTGTTTAATTTGGGCACGACTTCCATGGAGGTAACTCCGAGATAAGTTCGATCAGAACAAGGTGTTGGCGTTGCCGGCGAGGTGCTCGACCACAGGTCCGAGCGCCAGCGCCGGGAAGAAAGTCAGCCCGCCGATGATCAGGATGACGCCGACCACCAAGCCGACGAACAGGCCGCCCGTGGTCGGCAGCGTGCCGGCGGAAGCCGGGATCGACTTCTTGCCTGCCAGCGATCCTGCCATCGCCATCGCCGGCACGATCATGAAGAAGCGGCCGACGAACATCGCGACAGCGCCGGTCAGATTGTAGAACAGGATGTTGCCGGTGAGGCCTGCGAAGGCCGAGCCATTATTGCCGGTCTGCGAGGTGTAGGCGTAGAGCACCTCGGTGAAACCGTGCGGGCCGGCATTGGCCATCGAAGCCACGGCGGTCGGATAGACCACCGCGACCGCGGTCCAGCCGAGATACATCAGCGGCAGCACGAGAATGGCGAGCATCGCCATCTTGACCTCGCGCGCCTCGATCTTCTTGCCGACATATTCCGGAGTACGCCCGACCATCAGGCCAGCGACGAAGATCGAGATCACGACAAATATAAGCATGCCGTAGAGGCCGGCGCCGATACCGCCGACGATGATCTCACCGAGTTGGATGTTGATCAGCGGGATCATGCCGCCGAGCGCGGTGAAACTGTCATGCATGGCGTTGACCGCGCCGCAGGAGGCGGCCGTAGTGATGACCGCAAACAGCGAGGAGCCGACGATGCCGAAGCGGACTTCCTTGCCTTCCATGTTGCCGCCGGTCAGCCCCAGCGCCTGCAGCGCGGTGGTGCCATTGGCCTCCGCCCAATAGGTGACGGCGACGCCCGATATGAACAGCGCGCCCATCACCGCCAGGATCGCCCAGCCGTGGCGCTGGTTGCCGACCATGCGGCCGAACACGTTGGTGAGGGCAGCGCCAAGCGAGAAGATCGAGATCATCTGGATGAAATTCGACAGCGCGGTCGGGTTTTCGAAGGGATGCGCGGCATTGGCATTGAAGAAGCCGCCGCCATTGGTGCCGAGCATTTTGATCGCAACCTGCGAGGCCACGGGTCCAACCGCGATGGTCTGCTTGGCACCTTCCAGCGTCGTGGCATCGACATAAGCGCCGAGCGTCTGCGGCATCCCCTGCCAGACCAGGAACAGCGTGTAGACCACGCAGATCGGCATCAGCACATAGAGCGTACATCTGACCACATCGACCCAGAAATTGCCGATGGTACGCATCGAGGAGCGCGAGAAACCACGGATCAGGGCTACCGCGAGCGCGATGCCGGTCGCCGCCGACAGGAAGTTCTGGTGGGTCAGGCCCAGCATCTGGACGAGATACGACAAGGTGCTTTCGCCACCGTAATTCTGCCAGTTGGTATTGGTGATGAAGCTGATCGCGGTGTTGAAGGACAGGTCCTCGGCGACCGCGGATTGCTCTGCCGGGTTGAACGGCAACAGTGCCTGCAGCCGCATCAGCCCGTAGATGATGAAGACACCGCCGATGTGAAAAAGCAGCATCGCGACCGTATAGGTCAACCAATGCTGCTCGCGACCCTCATCGACGCCGCCAATCCAGTAAATCCCCGCCTCGACCGGCCGCAGCGCAGGGGAAAGTAACGTGCGCTCGCCGTTGAAGACGCGCGTCATGTACCAACCGAGCGGTTTTGCCAGCGCGGCGATGACGACGCAGTACAGAATGATTTGAAACCAGCCAATCGCGGTCATGGGAGTTTGCTTTCAGGTCTGCGCAGGTGCCGCGACGCGGATCAGAATCGCTCCGGCCTCAGCAGCGCGTAAGTCAGGTAAAGCAGCAAGCCGGCGGAGACGAGACCGGCGAGCGAGTAATCGAAAATCATGGTTGTTCTCCTCAAAGCCTTTCGCAGGCATAGGCGTAGCCTATTGCCGCCGCGAACATGCCGAAGGCGAGAGCCAACATGGCGATATCAAGCATGAGGTGCTCCTTTCGCGCTTGTTTCCGGGGCGTACTGCGCGGATCAATCCCTGGATCGGATTGCCACCTCGGTTGTCAGTGGCGCTGAAGTGCCATCCGCCGCATAGGTTTTCGAGACGGGAGCAACGGCAATATTATAGGATTTCCATAAAGGTCGTCATCCCGACCCGGCACTTGGCGCCACGGCGGATATCGTTGGTTCGTTCGCCTTGACTTTGCGGATCCGCCGTCGCGCCAACACTTATGGCGTCCTTATTTTAAGAGCCCTCGCCCAACCTCGTTTTTAAATAACGTTTCGGGCCATCTTGCCTGATGCGACCCAATAGGCGGCCGCACCGAGTTTGAGATGTCACCATGCCGCTTCTGTCAGAAATTCACGATCATCGAGAGCTCAGCGAGCGGCTGCGTAACGCGGCTGCCGTGACGGCGGAGCTGATCTCCAAAATAATTGATGAGGCCTGTCGGCGCTTTCCGTCTGTCGGACAGACCGACAAGACGGCGCGGATCGAACGACTGATTCGATCCGGCGCCTGGACCGATGCGGCGCTGGCGCTGATTGAGCTGGAACTGCCGATGTGGCAGGTGCGCCGCATCGCCTATGACGAGGGCGAGTGGTACTGCGCGCTGTCGCGCGAGCGCGAGCTGCCCGACTGGCTCGATCATTCGATCGAAGCCCGTCACGTGGACCTGGCGCTCGCAATCCTCAGCGCCTTCGTTGACGCTCAGCACCTCACGGCGCCCGCGAGCAAGCCCAGCGTTCCCGCGGTGTCGCGCGACGCCAACCGGCTTTATGAGCCGGTATGCTGCGACAATTTCGGCTAAGCGGCCACCTGCGAGAATGTTGCTTCGGCATCGGCGGTCTTTGGCGGGCAAAGGCCGCGTTCTGCGAGCCTCGCTCTCACACCGTCAGCACCGTCGACCCCGTTGTCTTGCGTGCGGCGAGATCGGCATGCGCCTTGGCTGCGTCCTTCAGCGGATAGGTCTGATGCACCTCGATCTTGACGGCGCCCGACTTGACGACATCGAACAGCTCCTTGGCCATGGCGACGAGGTTCTCGCGCTTGGCGGCATAGGTATTGAGCGTCGGGCGCGTGACGTAGAGCGAACCCTTTTGCGCCAGCAGCCCGAGGTTAAGCGGATCGACATTGCCGGAGGATTGCCCAAACAGCGCGACGACACCGAGCGGCGCCAGGCAGTCGAGGGATTTCAGGAAAGTGTCCTTGCCGACGGAATCATACACCACCGGCACCTTTTTGCCGCCGGTGATCTCATCGACGCGCTTCACAAAGTCCTCGCGCGTATAGACGATGGTATGGGCGCAGCCATGGGCCTTCGCCAGTTTTGCTTTTTCATCGCTGCCGACGGTGCCGATCACAGTTGCGCCGAGGTGCTTGGCCCACTGGCCGAGGATCAGGCCGACGCCGCCGGCCGCGGCATGCAGCAGGATGGTGTCGCCTGATTTGACGCGATAGGTCTGCCGGATCAGATATTGTGTCGTCAGCCCCTTCAGCATCATCGCCGCCGCGGTCTTGTCATCGATGCCGTCGGGAAGTTTCAACAACCGCTCGGCTGGAATCAGGCGGGCTTCGGCATAGGAGCCAAGCGGCGCGGCGCCATAGGCGACACGGTCGCCTGTCTTCAGATCGGTGACGCCGGCTCCGACTTCCTCGACCACGCCGGCCGCCTCGCCGCCGAGGCCGCTCGGCAACTGCACCGGGTAAAGCCCGGAGCGGTTGTAAATGTCGACGAAGTTCAGCCCCACCGCGGTATGGCGGATGCGCGCTTCCCCGGGGCCGGGCTTGCCGAGCTTGACTTCTTCCCAGACCAGAACTTCGGGGCCGCCGGGTTTATGAAAGCGGATGGCATGCGTCATGGAAATGCTCCTTCAGGTGAGACGACAAGGGACGGAAAAAGTCGTGGCGGGCTGAGCGGCGGGCCAACGGTAGCAGTTTCATGCGTCGATCGCATCCTTGATCCGCTTGCGCGTCAGCGGCAAGTCGCGCAGCCGTTTTCCGGTGGCATTGGCGATCGCGTTCGCAATCGATGCCGCGGCCGGTCCCTGCCCGGTCTCTCCGCTGCCGAGAAAAGGCTGCCCCGGCCGGTTGATGATATGGACGTCGATACTGCTGGGGACGGAATTGAAACGCAGGATCGGATAGGTTTGCCAGTCGATGCTGGTGATCCTGGTGTGGTCGAAGGTGACGCTTTCGTATAGTGTCCAGCTCATCGACTGCAGGATAGCGCCTTCGATCTGGTTGATCAGCCCGTCGGGATTGACCACTTGACCGCTGTCGACCGCCGCCACCGCGCGCACCAGACGCGGGCGCCCGGTCTCGCCGTTCACCTCCACCTCGCTGGCAATGGCGCAATACGCCGCCAGATTCTTGTAGCGCGCAAAGGCGAAGCCGTATCCGCGGCCCTGCGGCGCCTGCTGGCCCTTTCGCCATCCGAAGCCTTGCGCGGCCTTTTCGATCACGTCGCGTCCGCGCCGATCCTCCAGATGCTTCAGCCGGAATTCGACGGGATCGGCGCCAGCTAATTGGGCGAGCTCATCCATGAAGCTCTCGGTCGAAAACACATTGTGGTAGGCGCCGAGCGATCGCAGCGCCGAAATCCGTATCGGCATCTCGGGGATGAAATGGTGCACCACATGGGCGTTGGGGAATTTGTAGATCGGAATCGCATTGCGGTCGCCGCCGCCCTCTGGCAATGGCAGCGGCTTTGGCGCGGGCGGCGTGAACGGCTGCGCCTTGTGCTGGGCCGCGAGCATCGCGCCGGCGCCTCCCGGCCGCATCGAATGAGTGTTGCTCCAGACTTCGAAATTCCAGTCCGAGATTGCGCCGTTGCCATCGAGCGACGCCTTCAATTTGGTCACCATCGCGGGGCCAAACGGCTCCCAGCCATGCTCCTGCTCGCGCATCCATTGCACGCGAACCGGCGCGCCCGGCAACGCGCGCGCGATCAGCGCCGCATCGGCCGCGGCATCGTCGGCGCCGTTATGGCCATAGCATCCGGAGCCTTCGACATGGATGCAGTGGACGCTCGCCGGCTCCATGCGCAGCATTTCCGCGATGCCCTGGCGATCCGGATAGACGCCCTGGGTATGGGTCCATACCGTCATCCCGCCGTCCGAGAATTGCGCGACCGCGCAGGACGGGCCGATCGAGCCGTGCGCCTGATAGGGCCGCGTATAAGTCGCTTCGATGGTTTTCTGGCCGACGGCGGTGGGATCGCTCTGCTCGAAGATGGTCGCATCCCGTGACGGGAGACCGGTCAACACCCGCAGCAGATCATCCTGCTTCGGCAGGCCGGGTGTCTCCTGCCATTTCGCGGCGGCCGAGAGCGCGTTCATCGCCTTGATCGCCTGGAATTCCTTGCTGGCGACGACAGCGAGGAAATTGCCATCGCGGACCACTTTGACGACACCGGGCATTTTCTCGATCGCCGAGCTTTCGCACTCGCTCAATTGGGCGCCATAGCTCGGGGGCCGCACCACCCGGGCGTGCACCATGCCGGGCAACCGCATGTCCTGTACGTAGGCCGGACCGCCGGTGACCTTGGCCGGGATATCGACGCGCTGCACCGGCTGACCCACCACCGCGAAGGTGGCCGGGTCCTTCAGCTCCGATTGCGGCTGCGCCTGGACGTGCAGCATGTCGGGCCCAACGAGATCGCCGTAGCCGAAGCGCCGGCCATCGGGCGCAATCACCGCGGCGTTTTCAGTCCGCAACTTCTCAGGCGGCAGGTCAAGCCGCCGCGCGGCTTCAGCCACCAGAAGCTCGCGCACCTGCGCCGCCGCGTTCTGAATCGCAGTGCCGCTCATGTGCATCGAGTTGCTGCCCGACGTGTAGCCCTCATTGGCGGTGCGGCCGGTGTCGGCGGTGACGACTATCAAGGATGCAAAGGGAACCTCGAGTTCTTCGGCCGCGATCTGCTGAAAGGCGGTTTTAAAGCCCTGGCCGAGCTCGGATTTGCCGGTAAACACGGTGATGTTGCCGTCGGCCCCGATACGGATCCAGGAATCCAGATATGGCGCGCCCTTGAGGCTGCCCGGCGGGCTTGGCGCCGGCGCGGAGGGTTGATCGCCCTGGGCCTGCGCAAAGCTTCCCGACAGCGAGAAGCTGACGATCAGCGCGCCGCCGCCCGCGAGCACGCGGCGCCGGTCGACAATCACGGGGGCGTTCATTGTGCCCTCCCGTGCGTCAATGTGGCCGCATCGGCAGTGTCCATGAGCTTGATGGCGCGATGCACCGCGCGCAGGATCCGCATATGAGTGCCGCAGCGACAAAGATGAGGCTCCAACTCGGCGCGGATCTCGTCGTCGCTCGGCTTGGAATTCCGCTGCAACAGCGCCTGTGCCCGCATCATCATGCCGGCGATGCAGTAGCCGCATTGCGCCGCCTGCTCTTCGATGAAGGCGCGCTGGATCGGCGCCGGCGTCTCGATGGTCCCAAGACCTTCCAGCGTCGTCACCTGCTTGCCCTCGAGCAGCAGCAGCGGCGTCACGCAGGACAGGACCGCCTTGCCGTCGACGATCACCGTGCATGAACCGCACTGGCCGAGCCCGCAGCCGAACTTGGCGGCATTGAGCTTGATATCGTCGCGCAGCACGTAGAGCAGCGGCGTATCCGGGTCGGCGTCGATCTGATGATCCTGACCGTTGACCTTCAATGTCATCATGGCTTGTCTCGCTGCGTTGCATCGGCGGGCGCGTTTTGCGGACCGGCCGAGGTCTGGAGAAACACGGTTTGGGTGCGACGTGCGTCGGCAACGGTCTTTTCGACGTCGGTCCACGGCGGCTGCTTACTGAAGCGGGCCCGCAGGTAGCTCAACAACGACGCGATCTGGCTGTCATCCATGCTGCCGGCAAAGCCCGGCATGATCGGGCTACGCTCACCTTCCACCGGGCGGACACCGGCGAGCACGATATTGGCGGCGTTGCGTCCATCCGGGCTGGAGATCGCGGTAGAGAGACCGAGATTGATGCCGCCATAGGGCGGCGGCCGGTCGCTCTCATGGCATGTCGCGCAGGCCGCGGCGTAGATCGAGGCGCCCGCGGCATTGGCCTGCGAGGCCTGCGCCGAGGACGATTTGGCTTGCGCCAGCACTTCATCGCCGCGGCGCTTGCGATCCGGCGTCGGCGCGCCGAACACGCCCGCCATGTAGGTCGCTATCGCCCTCACGTCGCTATCCGGCGCGGAGGATAAATTGCTGACCACCTGCGCCATCGGCCCGCGCGCGACGCCGTGATCGAGTTGCCAGCCATCACGGAGATAGCTGAACAACGCCCCGGCGTCCCACGGCACCGGCGCCGCGGACTGCACGTTGATCGCGTAGGCATTCCAGTTGTCGACGTTCCCGCCGGCAAATTGCGCGCTGGCACGCTCGGCTCCGAGCGCATTGCGCGGCGTATGGCACGCGCCGCAATGTGCCAGCCCTTCAACCAGATAGGCGCCGCGATTCCATTCCGCGCTTTTTGCAGGATCAGGTTGATAGCTGCCGCGGCGAAAAAACAACAGCTTCCAGCCGGCGATCACGAAACGGCGATCGAGCGGAAACGAGAGCTGGTTCGCCCGGGCCGGCGCCTGCACCGGCGGCCTGGTCATCAGGTAACCATATAGCGCGCGGTCATCCTCGTCCGTGACGTTGGTGAAATGATCGTAGGGGAAAGTCGGATAGAGATGCTGTCCGTCGCGGGCGACGCCCGAAGCCATGGCGCGACGGAACGCCGCCTCCGACCATCGCCCGATGCCGGTCTCCGGATCCGGGGTAATGTTGGAGGAATAGACCCTGCCGAACGGCGTCGGCACCGGGAGACCGCCGGCAAAATTCTTGCCGCCGCGTACGGTATGGCAGTCATTGCAGTTGCCGATTGCCGCCAGCTCACGGCCGCGTTTGACGAGCGCTGCGTCGAAAGACTGCGGTGCAGGCGGATCGATTGCGGCAATCGCCGGCCGCCACACCGCTGCAAATGCCGCAACCGCGCCGCCAATCAAGAGCGCCGCAACGATGCTTGCGATAATCCCTGGCCTCGTCATCCATCCCCGCGGCTTTTTGACACTATTCCTAGCACAGATCTTTGTTCCACGCTTGGCGGGAGCGCGATCGCCGCCTGTTGACATTCCCCCTTTGTTGCACGGCGGCAGGCCCGGAACGCATCAACTGGCGCACCGACGCATTGCGGCAGACCGAAGCCAGCGTGCACGGCGGGGACCGGTTCCCGATCTCACGCGGTTCCGTCCGCATTGTGTTACTTGACTTGCGGCGGCGGCTACCGCAATTTTTGTGGGCTGCACTTTGCGGGCTCAGGGGTAATCGGCCTCTGGTTCGCAGGCAAGGCCGTCTGATCATGTGGTCGAGAAGGCACGCAGCAGATGCGGACGCAATGTCCCTCGGTTCACATTTGGTGAGGAGCATGACGCCACCGGGCAAGCAACTTTGACCTTGCCTAACCGCGGGGTCACGGCGCGAGTCGAGGTGAACTGCAGCTGCTAGTCTCGTTTGCGCCGCCGACATTTTGAAACATATCCGAGAGACCAGGGCGTAAAGGCCGCGCGCCTTCCTGATCTCCACATTCAACTGGTTCCTACCAGAAATCCTTCGCTAGATGCGAAGATCACGGGCCCCGCGATGCTCTGATGCACCGGGGCCCAACCATTATGGGGCCCCTACCGCGGACGCGCCCCGCCTCTCCTCTAACGCGGCAGCAGGTTGGCGTCGCGATAGCGCTCGAGCTGGTCGCGGAGCATGGCAATGCTGTCGATGCAGGCGTTGAACCCGGCCCGCCGCAGCCGGCCGGTATCGGTCAGAAGGTCCCATTCCTTCTCGAACACGAAATCGGCGAAGTCCCAGGACGCCAGGCTTTCGAGCGAGCGCGGTTGCAGCCGGTGCCGCGCGACGATGCTGTCCCAGACCGGCCCCTTGTCGGCCATCCATCGTGCAAGCTTGATGTGGCGCGGCACGCCGCAGGGCATGCCAAACCATTGCGCCAGAAGCGGCCAGACCTGACTCCAGCGAAAGCTATCGCCGTTGGTGACATTGAACGCCGCGTTCTTGCCTGCTTCATGCGTGGCAATGAAGATAATCGCCTCAGCCAGACAGGTTGCGTCCGACAATTCCGACAGCACCGAATAGGCAGCGGCGCTTCCGGGAAAGTCCAGCGGGGCGTTCAGCTCGCGGCAGATGGCGGCATACGTGCCGAGCACCGTGATCAGATTTCGCGAGCGCTGTGGGGCGAAATCGCAGATATAGGACGGCCGCGACGCCGACCAGCTCCAGCGCGCCCGCGCCGCTCGCGCGCTCAGGAGATCCTGCTGATCGTAGTAGAAGTTCGGCGGCAAATGCCGGGGATCGTCCTCACGCGACGGCGTCAGATACGGACCGAGGTGCATGCCGTACCATTTGATGCCTTCCAGCAGGTGAACGTGCTCAAGCGCGTCGGCGCGCGTCTCCAGCGCGTCCAGCGTCGCAGCCAGCATGGCGACGTTGGCCTCGACGTCCTCGACGCCGCCTTCGCGAAATGGCGCGCGCGCCGCGAAAAAGGCATGCGTCACCGGATCGATGGTTGCCAGCGCGCGCCGGCAAGAGAGGGGGTCGGTCAGATCGGCCGCGATATGCGTGAAAGACGATTTGCCCGAGGGCATCGTGCGCGACATGCCGTAGACACGCCACCCGGAACGGCGCGCCAGTGCGGCGGCGATGGGACCGCCGGTCGCGCCAGTCGGCCCAATAACGAGTGCGATCTTGTCAGGCATTGCAGCTCAATCTCGTGCGGTGGAGATGACGCCCGCGTTCCGCGATGTCGCCATGCCATATCTGCGAAATAATTTCCAGCATTGCTTAATAAATATGTCCCGCCGGTTTTATGCGCACCGTCATAGCGAGCCGACGGGTCGCTGCGGCCGCCAGTCCACTGTCGTCCCCGCCTAGTGCGCAATTGCGCACGCGGCGTGGGGACCCATACCCCGTGGCCCTTCGATAACAGCGCGGCGGCAATTGCCTTCAACATCAGCAGCGGTGGTTATGGGTCCCTGCGTTCGCAGGGACGACGATAGAGCGCATCCGTCCTTGATGCATTTGGTTATGCCTCCGCATTCCCGCGGCGCGATGCGTCCGGGTTGCGCAGGATCGTTGGCCCTCGAAAGCAGAGGGCGCAGGGAATGCCGGGCGCCCGATGCACCCGCAGCCTCGCGTGCAAAATGAAAAAGCACGACGAGCATAGTCACCACAGGTTCACCGGATTGGCCCGGCACTCCCCGCGCAATGGTTTTACGGCTTATTCCGTGCTCTCCCCGGCGACGAGTTCTTGTTTGTCACCGTCGTCAGCGGATCAAGGTTTCGCCGGACCCGGTTGGGTTCGGGAAACCTCCGCCGACTTGACACCAGCAACGGGTGCCAGGACCACACGGCTTTGCCGTACGCTCAAACGCCGTTCGTCTCGCGCGCCGCGGTTCGCTCACGAAGTTCATCTCGCCCTGCCATCGCCTTGCACGCCCGACGCCGTCGCGTCCACCGCATCTCCCCCCGCGTATGTGACGATCATGATACGCCCCTCGGTGGGGTGAGACGTCGATGGGTATGAAGCGATTTGGGCCGGGCGGGAAGGAATATATTTTCGGAAAAACCGAATATAACGCTGGACAAGCAAACCCGCGCCACGTATGCGCTGATTTGCCCGTCGGGCCTGGGCGGCCAATTGCGCCGGCAGACCGCACCGGAGCCGCAAAATGCGGCCCGCGCCAACGGCAGAGTGCAACCGGTGGCTTCGCCGGTCCGCAAAAAAGCCCCGGACGATGCCGGGGCTTAGTTGACCAGAGATTTACGTGAGATCAGTAACGGGCCGCGACGGGAGCGCCATAGCCGCCGAAGCGGTAGTTGATGCGCAGAGTGAGCATATCGATATCTTGAGTGACCCGGTCGTTGAGGAAACCGACAAGACGTGTATCGGTGGACGTGAACGAATTGTTCGCGCTGCCCATGAACAGGTGATCATACTCAATACCGGCGGACCAATTCGGTGCGAAGCCGTACTCCCATCCAACGCCCAGAGCCGCACCCCAGCGCGTCGCGCTGGCCGAGGCCAGTTCAGTGCCAGTGGGGGTATCGAGGATGCTAAAGCGGGTGTCCGTCACCGCCGCGCCGCCCTTGACGTAAAACAGCGAGGCGTTCCAGGCATAACCGATCTGGCCGGTGAAAAGACCGATGCCGTCGGTCTTGGTGCGCGTCGACAGCGTGGGATCGATGAGGCTCAGACGCTGATTGCTGAGGTCCGCCCAATCGCCCTGCGCTTCCAGGCCAAACACCCATTGGCTGGCTTGCCAGCGATACCCGATCTGGCCGCCGAGCAGGCCACCGGATCGATTAGCGCAGCCCTCGTTGGTGTCAAAGCCGGTCGCATCAAAAAAATCGACACAGCTATGGCTCTCACCCCACCCGCCATTGGCGCCAATGTAGAAGCCGCTCCAATCGTAGATCGGCGCCATCATCGGGGGCGGTGGCGCCTTGGTATACGGCCGAGCGGCCATATCAGCCGCCGACGCGGGAGCCGT
Source organism: uncultured Alphaproteobacteria bacterium (assembly GCA_963840155.1). Taxonomy (GTDB): domain Bacteria; phylum Pseudomonadota; class Alphaproteobacteria; order Rhizobiales; family Xanthobacteraceae; genus Bradyrhizobium. The sequence continues at coordinate 2,431,899 of CAWIXP010000002.1, read as the reverse complement.
CATGCCCAATGCTACTAAACCAACCGTACCCAGCAGGAACTTCTTCATCGTATTTTCCTCTCCAGCTCTTCGCTTGTGATCCGAATCAATAAGCGACTCTCAAAAACATCCTAAGCGATTAAAGCCTAAAATTCTGTATCGTCAGGGCAACACCCAATTTTTCAAAGATGGCGAGAAAACGGCGTAGTGGGTAAAGCATACTGACTCTTCAAAGCATCCCGCCGCGCACATTCTCAGAGGCGAGAAGGCTGCCGACCTGCCGATGCAGGCGCCGGCCAAATATGAGCTGGCCTCAAGCTAAAGCTACGCTCTCGGCCAACTCGCGCTGGTCGCATGCGCGAACGACTTATCGAATGAGGCGACGCTACGTCGCTTCATTCCACTCTTCGGACATGGCACGTCGCCTTTTGGACCCATCGCGGACATTCGTAGCCAATAGCGGCTCATGACGGTTGGCGTCATCCCGTCCCTGCAATCATGGCGACGATACGATCGATAGTCCAAAAGGTGCCCACCGAGCCTACGACATAGGCCGGAACGATGCGCGCCGGCTGCGGCCAATGGATCTTGAGCAAATCGAAGCAACGCACCAGCAGCAGCATAAGCGCAACGAACGACAGTTGGCCGGCCTCCACGCCGATATTGAACATCAATAGCGCGACGGGAATGTCCCCCGACGGCAATCCAAGGCTGGCAAGCCCGCTGGCGAATCCGAGCCCATGCACGAGCCCGAATGCGAAAGCGACGAACCACGGCCGACGCAGCGTCAGGCTCGTCTCGCCCCGCCAGGAGCGCAGAACCTCGACGCCGACGAACATGATCGAAAGTGCGATTGCCGCCTCCAGCGGAGGCCCCGGCACATGCACATAACCCAACGTCGCCGCGGCCAGCGTGATGCTGTGCGCCAGGGTGAATGCCGTGATCGTCTTCAGGAGCATCCACACGTCGCGCACCATCAACATCAACCCGAGCACGAACAGCAAGTGGTCGGTTCCGTACATGATGTGCTCGAAACCGTGCATGAGATAGGCGGCTGCAACCCCAACGATCCCCTGCGAGGAAGCAATTTCGATCCAAGGCTGCGAGGGATGCACGAGCATGGTCGTGTGCTTACCATCGAGCGCCTCCACCCGCACCAGAACGTCGGTGATGGTCGCCTGCAGGCCCACAAATTCGATACGCTTTCCGGCGAGGCCCGTTCTGCCGGCGTCGATCCATCGGCGCTCAAGCAGCAGGCCGGAAAACTCATGCAGCGAGGGCGTAGTGATGTTGCGGATCTCGTCGGGAAATTTCAGCACCACCGGCAGTCGCATGCCGGCGTTCGAAGGGGTGCGCCACAATACTTCATAGCGGCCCGGGGCTGTCTCGTTGAGCTCAAGATAGGCCGGGCGTGAATCGTGCGCCTGCGCAACCCCGCCGTAGCCCAGCACTCCAAACAGGATCGAGAGAAGAAGCAAGCGAGTGAACACCAATGCTCCTGTGTTGGCGCCTCAGCGCGAAGCCGCGGCAGCACGGGCCACGGCGCCGTCCGAGGTCGCGGGCGAAGCTTCCGGCAGCACGATCTGATAGCGGGCTTTCATATGATCGAAGATCTTGCGCTTGCCCTCGGCGCGTTGCTCGTCGCTCCATTCGGATTTGACGGTTGCTTCAACTTCTTCGAAAGCGGGCAGCCGGCTAGGTATGCTTGATACAACCCAGACCAGATGCCAACCCAATCCGGATTCGATCGGGCCTTGCCACTTTCCCGACTTCAGCCCGGGCAGCGCCCGCGCAAAATTTGTCCCGAAGATATTGGCGACCTGATCGGGCGACCGTTCGGCGTAGAAATCCTGGAACATGAAACGATCGGACAGGCCTTCGAGCTCCGGCGACTGTTCCGGCTTGCCGACAAGCTTGCGCAACGCCTCGGCGGCATCCTCGCGCGCGTGCGCGGCGCGGCGGTCGGGTGAGAAATAGAGGTGGCGGAACGTCACCAGGCTCGGCGTCGCAAAACGTTGCGCATTCTGCGCGAACCAGCGCCTCAACTCGTCGTCCGCCGGCTCACGCAGCGACGACGCGTCCTCCATGAGGAATTCCATCTTTTGCGCGAGGCGACGTTTAATGATGGTGTCGTCCTTGTCGAGGCCGAGCGCCATCGCCTCGCGGGAGAGCACATCTTCGCGGATCTTGCCGTCGAGGAGATTGTGCATCTCCTCCGAGGTAGGTGGACGATGCCATTGAGCCATCCAGGCGAGCCGGATTTGCGCGAGGTCGTCGGCCGTAATCACAATGGTGTTGGGATCCTGGCGCCGACCCGCGCCGGGATTAAGCGCGTAGTAGACGACGAACAGCGTTGCGCCGATCAACAAGACATGCAGCAGCGGCTCGTGCAGCCACCGCCTGAGAAGCGACCGTACCGGCTTGGCCGATGGAAGCTTTTCAGAGCCCATGGCGGCGCTTTGTCCGAAGCCCACTCACGGGCTCACTCCTTCGACCTCATAATTGGCATAGCCGAACTCGTTGCTGCGCGCGGCGACAAGCTTGTCGCCGAGGCGGTAGACGGTCACCTCGAAGGGTGTCCCCTCGATCATGGTGACGACATGGCCGTTGTGGATCTCGTATTCTGCAGCGCCCAGCGAGTTGGGATGCATCACGTCGCCCATCTGCTCCGGATCGGGCAGCTTGCCGTTGATGCTTGAGATCATGCGCCGGCCACCGGTCGCGTAGGTGATCTCAAACCGCTGATCGGTCACGGTGTTGTGGACCTTGAAGGTCTTGCCCACGATCAGGTCGCGCAACTGCGCGTCGTCGAGTGTCGCTGCGCCCCGCTGTGTGAGATCGGCGACGGTCTGCCCGTTCGGCGCCCGGGCGCGCATTTCTGCCGTCGGCGTGTACCAGATCGGCGAGGTCCATGCGCGCTCCTGCAGCGAAGCCGGCAAGTTGCTCGGCGGTGCAACGCCCAGGGTCTTGGCGTCGTAGGTAGTCCAGCGCGGGGTCGGAATCTGCAGCACTCGCGCGTAATAGAATGCATGCAGGCTCGGATCGAAGTCGGGGTCCATCCACACGGTCTTCAATTCCACGGCGCCTATCGTGTTTGTGTAACGGGCGTTCTTGATGTCGACCGTATTGCCGACCGGTGGCAGCGTCATATCGTTGCCGCCATAGAGAACATTCTGAATCGGAGCGCGCGTGAGCTTCCGATTGCCCGACCAGGCGACGTCATAGACCTTTTCGAAGATCTGGCCGCGCTTGGTCCAGCCCTTGATGATCTGGATGCGGTCCAGATTGGCCTCGTCGGGATCCTTGACCGCCCATACGACGAATGTCGGTGCCTTGCCCTTTGGCGCCGCCAAGTCGCCGCCCATCGGCACGCCGTTGGAATAGCCGGTCTTGACCCAATCCCTCTTCAGCACGTCCGGGCCAAAGTCCCAACCCCCGAACAGCCGCACCTTGATGCGCGGGCCGCTGGTTCCGAATGTTTCCTTGCGCTGCATGGCGGCAAAGATCGACTCGCGCGTATTCTGTTCCGCCCAGACGCCGCCGAGGCCGGAGACACTGAGCTGGCTCATAGCCAGTCCAGACTCCTTCTTCCCGCTCAGGCGAGCCTGCGGCGTGGCGTCCAGAAGACCGTGGCCACCGAAATAATTCGATTGCGAGTAGGCGGCCGCGGTGTCGTGCGTGTCGCTCGCGCCCACAACCCCGAACTTGTAGGGGTTGTAACCGCGGGCGTCCTGCATGGCGAGGCCGTTCTGGTACGCCTCCCGAATATAGCTGCCGTGGAGCCTGGGCAGGCGATCGGTGCCACCCAGAAGGTAAGTCAGAATCTCGAAGCTGGCGAACTCGTCGGTGGGGGAAAGGCTCGGATGGGTCTCTGACGTTCCCTTGAGCTGAGTGATTTCCGCCAGCGGTTCATTGTTCATTCGATCGCGCGCCCACGCGGCGTCGATTGGACGGCCCTTATTGTCGACGTCCAACGGGAACATGATGCCATCGGACAGGTTCGAGTTGTGCGATATTGCCAATAGCTCTTTGCCTGCCGCGCGCTGGGCGTCCATCCATACCCAGAGATCTTCGGGATTTTCTGAATCGATCGAGCTAAACGGAAGGTCTGGTACCTTCTTGGTGTCCTTGAAGATCACGTTGCGATGCAAATTCCTGTTGTTGGGAGTCGAGCTCCATTCATAGGCCGCAAAGGTGGTGAACTTGCCAGGCTGGTAATATTTGTCGGCGATGGCGACGGTCTGCTTCCAGACATCGCCGGCCACTGCAGGGTCTATAAGGTCCTTGATCGGCTCCTTCTTGAGCAGCGATGCGCCAAGGAAAAGGTAGACGTTCTGGATGTCGTCCCTGTTGCGGACCTTCAGTTTCTCGGCAATGGGCAGCTTGCTCAACGTTGAGCTGGGATCATTCGCCAGCCTCACCGTGCCGACATATTCGGCGTGATCGGTCACCGCCTCGAAGTCGAGCGGGCGCTTGAGCTGCACGGCGTAGCCACCCGGGTGTTTGATCGGCTGACCGAGCGCGTATTTGTACGCTTCTTCGGGCCCGGTCATCGTGGTGCCGAACACGTAGGCGTCAAACGACCAGCTTGTATGGACATGGGTCTGGCCGAAATAGGCGTTGCGCTCCGGGTTGGCCTGGGCAAAGGCGGGCGAAGTGGCGAGGATGCCGAAGCCAAAACCGAACGCAATCGCCGCAAAGCTGCCGCCAACGGATATACGCATTGTCATGACGCTACTCCGGCGTTGAATTTTCACCGCACAACCGTTCAAAGACGCCACGCCGATTTCGAAAAGGGTAACGGAGACGTGGCTCGGGCAACACGGCCTCTCCCGGGGCCTCTCGCATCAGGCGAGTTCAAACTTCCGCAACCACCGCCCCGAGTATCGCTGAAACATGCAAATCTTTCAATATTCAGGCTGCGCCCGGACCGAATTTGTGAAGAGTCGGACCAGCGAATGCCGAGCGCACCGCATGCGTAAGCAATCCTGACGTGCCCGATCGGCGGAAAGTTGAACACCGAAACATGGCCATCATCCGGGCACCGAAAGCGCGAGCACGATGACTAGCGGACCATGCCGGCGCCCGCCAACCCTCGACTTCCAAAATCGTTTGTCACCCGCTCTCGGTAAGGCTGTGGCGGAGAAACCACACACTTTTTCAATTTGGCCGGGAGAGACGAATTGAACGACTGTTCCGATGCGACGCGTGGCGCGCTTTGATAGGCTCGCCTTCAACGCGAATCATGCCTGGCAGGAGCTTGACCAACCGGGGCGTGCTCATGAGACCGATGCTTGGCGCGATGCGCTTGCTTGCTGCGATCAGCAGAGGCAATCCGTTCATTCGATTTCGGCGAACCGCCTTATTCTTCGCTTTGGTTTTCCTTGCGTGTTCGCCAAACAGCTCGCGCGCCGACGAGGGCGGCGCCAGTTTCTGGCTTCCCGGCATATTTGGCAGCCTTGCCGCGGTTCCGCAGCAGCCGGGATGGTCCATTTCGACAACCTATTATCACGCTGACGTTTCCGCGAACGGCGATGTCGCGCGCGCACGCGAGTTCGAGATCGGCAGAATCCCCGGCAATGTTTCGGCGAGCCTGAGCGCGAACCTCAATGCCACTGCCGATCTCGCATTGGTCAATCCGACTTACGTGTTCGCGACGCCGGTTCTCGGCGGCCAAGCATCGGTTGGCGTGATGGGGATTTTCGGCGGCGTCAGCACCTCTTTGGCGGGCACGCTATCGGGCACGTTGACGCTTCCGCCGCCGGTCGGCTCAATTCCGTTCATGCGCTCCGACAGCATCTCCGACTCCGTGACGGGAGTCGGAGATTTGTATCCGCAATTTACATTGCGGTGGAACGCCGGGGTTAGCAACTTCATGGTCTACGCCACCGGCGACATACCGGTAGGCGCGTACAATTCGATGCGCCTGTCGAATATCGGCCTCGGGCACGGCGCCATCGACGCCGGTGGCGGCTACACCTACTTCAATCCGCAGACCGGGCACGAATTCTCGGCCGTCACCGGCTTTACCTATAACTTCAACAATCCCACGACGAACTACCAGAGCGGTGTCGATTGGCATCTGGACTGGGGCGCGTCACAATTCCTGTCCAAGCAGTTTTCAATCGGAGTGGTCGGCTATTTCTATGATCAGATCTCGGCCGATAGCGGGATCGGCAATCGGGTGGGCTCGTTCGAATCCCGGGTTATCGGGCTCGGCCCGCAAATGGCTTTTCTGTTCCCGGTGGGACAGATGCAGGGGTACCTCAACCTGAGAGCCTACAAGGAGTTTGACGCACAAAACCGGCCCGAGGGCTGGAACGCGTGGGTTACGCTTTCGATCTCACCCGCTGCGCCTGCCGCGGCGGCGCCCAGGCCCATGATCACGAAATAGGGCGAAGAGTTCTCACGCGACACGGCCCGGTGCAGCGGCGGAGGCCTTCCGAAAGGGTGAGTCATGAATGCGATCGCATTATCGTGCATCACGTTTGTATGCGTCTTTGGTGGCGCGTTGTTTGGCATATTCCTTCCAGAGGATCGGCTGAGCGCGGAAGACAAGGAGGTGGTCAGGCTGGGCACCGGCCTGATCGGGACGATAGCCGCACTTGTCCTCGGCCTGCTGATCGCCTCGGCGAAGAGTTCCTACGACACACAGAGCGCTGAAATCAGGCAACTGGCAGCCAATATCATTGTGCTCGACAATCTGCTGGCGCAATACGGCCCGGAGGCGAGCGCCAACCGCAATCTGCTGCGGCGCGGCATCGTTCGCTTGGCCGACCGGATGTGGCGCGAGAACAGTTCGGGGTCCGCCGAGGCGGCGCCCTTCGCGGCAACCGACGTGAGCGAAGCGTTCTATGCGCAACTTCAGCAACTGTCGCCACAGAATGATGCTCAACGCTCCCTGCAGGCGCGGGCGATACAGATCAGTACCGACATCGCAAAAACGCGCTTGCTCCTGTTCGCCCAAGCCGGAAACTCAGTCCCCATGCCCTTCCTGGCGGTGCTGATTTTCTGGCTCACCATTATCTTCGCAAGCTTCGGTTTGTTCGCCCGACCCAATGCAATCGCTATTGCCTCCCTGTTGATCTTCGCGATCTCGGCTGCCGGAGCGATTTACCTGATCCTGGAGCTGGGCCAGCCATTTTCGGGATTGATGGAAATCTCAAGCGCGCCGCTGCGTAGCGCCCTCCCGCCGCTCGGGTCCTAGGCCCCCACTCGGCGCCGCGTCACGCACGGTCGCCTGAGCTCACCGAGGTCAAGCATTGGAACACTCAACCGCCACCACCTTGATGCATCGCGACCGCGAGCCTATTGCTACCCGGGCGCTGTCAAGGGGAAGCGAATGGCCGCCCGGTAATCGCTCCAGTAGATCAGGAGACCGCGAACGCCCGCCTCCACGGGCGCACCACTCACTGCGAGGTAAAGTCGTGACGAGACTCTCCGTGGCGATCGTTGGAGCGGGTATGGGCGGGCTCGCGGCGGCAGCCGCGTTGCGCCGGGCGGGCGTCGACGCCAACGTCTACGAGCAGGCGTCGAAATTCATCCGCTTGGGCGCCGGCATTCAAATCGGCTGCAATGCAATGACGGTATTGCGCGGTCTCGGTCTCGAGCCGCTGATGCGTGCCAACGCGTTTTATCCGCGGTCCTGGAACAACCGGGAATACGACACCGGCGAAGTGCGCTTCGACATGATTTTCGGTGAGGCGGCCGAGCAGCGCTACGGAGCGCCATATCTGCTCGGCCACCGCGGCGATCTCCATTCCGCGCTGCTCAGCGCCGTGCCGGCCGAAGCCGTTCACCTCGACCACCGCGTCGTCGCTATCGAGCAACGCGCTGACCGCAGCGTCAACCTGACGTTTGCGAACGAAAGATCGATCGAAGCCGACGCGGTCGTTGCCGCCGATGGCGTGCATTCGTTCGTCAAGGAACGATTGTTCGGCAAGGACGAACCAAATTTCACCGGCCGGATTGCCTACCGCACGGTATTTCCGGCGGCGTTGCTGGACGGTTATGAAATCGACGATTGCACCAAATGGTGGGGGCCGGATCGTCACATCGTGATCTACTATGTCAAGCCGGATCGCAGCGAAATCTATTTCGTCACCAGCCAGCCCGAACCAGGGTTCACGGTGGAATCGTGGTCGGCCACCGGAGACGTGAATGAACTGCGCAAAGCCTTTGGCGACTTCCATCCGCAAGTTCGCCGCGTTCTGGCCGCCTGCCCGTCGGTTCACAAATGGGCGCTGGTCGACCGCAACCCGCAATCGCATTGGAGCAAGGGCAACATCACTCTGCTCGGTGATGCCTGCCACCCGATGACGCCTTATATGGCGCAAGGTGCGGCCATGGCGATCGAAGATGCCGCAGTGCTGTCGCGCTGCCTGGAAGGTGTCGACCGCAGCGGTGTTGCGGCCGCGTTGCGCCGCTTCGAGGCAACCCGAAAACCTCGTACATCGCGCGTGCAGTTGAGCTCCCGCACAAACACCTGGCTCAAGAGTCGGACCGATCCGGACTGGGTCTATGGTTATGACGCGTGGAATGAGCCTCTCGCCGACCTTCAACAGGCATGATCTTCGGCTTGCCGCACATCGGCGATCAGGCCGCGCGCGGGCTTAGGTGATACGGCCGCACCACTTTGGAGAGATGATCAAAGCGGTCTTGCTGGCCGCGAACCTCAGCCCGTCTGTCTGAGTTGGAATACATTGCCCTCGGGATCGTAGCCGTCGCAGACCTTTGCGCTTTCGAATTCCCACTCGCGCTCGGCGGAATTGATGGCGCCACCCAACTCTGCCGCAAGGTCTCGTGCATGCGCGATGCTATTGACACCGAACACGAGTTTGGTTGGTGTATCTTCGCGAGGTTCCGGGGGCGTAGCGATGTCAATCGTGTCTGCGATGCGCTTTGGAATACGCACAATGACGAATTGTGATGGCCCGGACCCGAGGATCGCGAACCCCTTTTCAACCGACCGCGGCTCGATCCCTGTCACCGAGGAATAGAATTCTACGAGACCGTCAAGGTTCTTTGCGTAGAGGACGGCACCCATCAATCCGCGCTGCGTCATGCTTCACCCCTCAAGTTCATGACACGGAGACGGAGGTGAATATATATCCGATCGAGATTAAACCTGGAACAAAAAGCAGATCGAACGGACCGCCGCCAAGGATTTGGCAGGCGATATGCAGATTATCACTTTTGACGTAGTAAGTTTCCGGCGTTTCAAGCATAGCCCTTCAACTTACACCGGAGGCGAGCCGTTCCCGCTCTGCGCGCAATTTTGATGTGTTGCTAAGCGGCCCCCTTTCATGGTGAAAAGTATTCATATGAAGTGCGACCTCGTTCACCGGAAGCGCATATGAAACGCCGCGAATTCATTACCGTGCTTGCCGGCGCCGCTGCATGCCCGCTCGTCGCCCGCGCGCAGCCAGCACGAGTTCCGACAATCGGATTTTTGGGTCCGACCGCGCCGCAAGCCTGGACGTCGTGGACTAAAGCGTTTGTCGACCGCTTCGCGGAACTCGGGTGGGTCGACGGCCGCACCATCAAGTTCGTCTACCGCTGGGCCAACGGCCGAACTGAACGCGCCAGCGAACTTGCCGCAGAACTCGTCGCGCTTGAAGTCGACCTCATCGTTACCTCGGGCAGCGCCACTCGCCCGGCGATGAAGGCGACCTCGCAAATTCCGATTGTCTTTGCGCTCGCCAGCGAGCCGGTCGCCACGGGCTACGTGAAAAGCCTCGCGCAACCCGGCGGCAACGTCACCGGACTTTCGCTTGAAGCGCCCGATCTGGCCGGCAAGCGTCTCGGGTTTCTGCGCGAGATCGCGCCCGCGGCGCACCGGTTGGCGGTGCTCACCAACGTGGTCTACCTGGCATCGACGCTCGATCTTGATCGCACCAAGGCAGCCGCGCCCGCGCTCGGCTTCGACCCCATACCGGTCGAGATCCGCCGGGCTGAAGACATCGAGCCTGCCTTCGCCGGGTTGGGGGATCGCGCCGATGCGATGTATGTCTGCAGCGCCGATCCGCTGGTCAATGACAACCGCGACCGGATCAACAAGCTCGCGCTTGGCGCCAAGCTTCCTACGGTATACGCCGAGAAACAATATGCCGAAGGCGGCGGCCTGATCTCGTACGGACCTGACGTGACCGATATGTTCAAGCGGGCTGCCGAATTCTCCGACAAGATCCTCAAAGGCGCGAAGCCCGCAGACCTGCCGGTAGAGCAGCCCAACACCTTCGAACTCGTCATCAACTTCAAGACCGCGAAGGCGCTTGGCTTGACGATTCCACAGATGCTCATTGCCACTGCCACCGAGGTGATCGAGTAAGCAGCCGATGTCCGATTCCACCACCTTTACATGCCGACTGTATTGAGCCACGTCCGCTTTCAGGGCGTTTGGTCGCTTTCGCTCGCCGCCAGCCCCTCATCACGACCTCGGGATTGTAAGAGCCTCGTTCGCGATCTGGCAGCGCAGCGCTCGTGCGCAGGGCGCCGTGCCTGCGCCGAGTGCTTAATCGCGCTCACGTTTCGGGTACGGGGTGCCATCCCTGTGCCTGAACGTCTTTACGCCGTCGGGGCCGGCCTTCAATTCCAGATCGATATCCGGATAGGCGACTTCGTCGCCCGGGGTGCGGTCTCCCACGACCAGAAACGCGGCATCCTTGTCAGTCGCATTCAGGAAATGGTGACCGTCTCCGGTACCCGCCGGGAAGGCGATGCAAGCGCCGGGCTGGACCGCCTCGCGCCCGGCGTCGGTGACGAGGACGAATTCGCCTTCGACGATGTAGACGAATTCATCTTGTCGTGTGTGGGCGTGCCGGGCCGACGATTGGCCGCCCGGCTCGACACGGACGAGGTTCACGCCGTAGTTTTTGAGCCCGCCGTAATCACCTAGACGACGGTTCCATCGTTTGCGCTGGCCGTCACGAAATGGCGCCGGATACCCCGATGAATTGCTCTCCGGTACATCCGTCGGCTTGAATACTTTGGAAGCCCTCATATGCATTCTCGCTACGTTTTCTCAATCATCCGAAGGCCGCCAGGTTCGCTCGGCGGCTTCCTGGTTTGGTGCTATATCATCCACCGTTCAAAAGGGGAGACCAGAATGGCCAATTTTGTTGTGCTGAAACGACCGGGACCGCCTGCTCGGGAGGTTTTGGTGAACGTCGACGAAATCTTGATGGTCCAACCGGGACAGGGTACCGGCTCGGCAATTCTTTTTGGCCGGGAGCACCTCGTCAGCTTCGAAGAGGATTTTGCGACCGTGATCCGTCGAATCCAGACCGGTCCCTATATCCGAACCGATCACCCGTAGACGGCGCCGAAGTAGCTCCGCCGGCAACGCCGCCGGGTCATGGATGGTCCGTGATCGATCGCGCGTGAGCTAGACGGAAGAAATAGCCTTTCCGCTACGCGCCACTGACCTCGACGCTGCCGAGGCCGCTAACGTCGAAGCGATAGCTGAACGCCGCTGCGGGAAAGCGGGTGGTGACGATGCTGCCGGTCATCACGATGTCGCCCTTGTTCAAGGCCTCGCCCTGCTCCGCCAAATGCCGGGCAAGCCACGCGAGGGGCTCGAAGGGGTGGCCGAGGGCGTCGGCGCCCCTGCCCCGCCCGATCTCGACGCCATCCTGATAGACCACGCCGGTGACGGCATCGAGCGCCGGAGGCGGCGCGACGAAAGCGCCGAGCACGACCCCGGCATTCCACGAATTATCCGCGACCAGCGATCGGCAATCGAGCACCGCGTAATCCGCGTGGCGATCATCCACCAGTTCGATCGCGGCGCAGACCGCATCGACAGCGCTACCCACCTCGTCCCTGCTGTAGGGTGCCTTCCGTGGCGCGAGATCGCGTCCGAGCCGGGCGCATATCTCGAATTCGAGGCCGAGATGGTGATAGTCGTCGATCGCGAGCTTCGCGCCGCTGTTCATCACCCGTCCGCGCAAAATGGCGCCTGAGATCGGGTGATCGATGCCGCACATGGCTTGCATGCGCCGCGAGGTCAGCCCGATCTTGTAGCCGGCGATCCGGTCGGCGCCCTTGACCTCTCCGACGTAGAGCTTCTGAACCTGATAGGCCACCGCAAGGTCGCCAACAGCTTCAAGTGCATGAAAATCCTTGCCGTCGCGGTGCTCCGCGGCGATCAGCTTGGCGGTCGATCCGATACTGGCGGTCATGGTGATGCTTTCCGGTGTGAATGGCCGAGGGACAGCTCTGCAGGACTTCGCAGCGCATGCAGTCTATAGGGTTGCGGGCATCTTCCAACCGCCAAAGAGCATCGGGGAAATTTCGTTTCGCAACCGGGGAAACCCGGCCACGCGCGCCGCGTGACATCGCTATCCGAGATCGTCGAGCCGCCGCACGCCCGCCGCAGTCATCGCCGCCCAGGCGGCATCGAGCGAGCCCGAGAGATCGATCGCCCGGCACCCGGCCTCGATCACCGCCACGTCGAAACCGAGCCGGCGCGCGTCGACCGCCGAATAGTGCACGCAGTAATCGGTCGTGAGCCCGGCCACGAAGACCCGCCGCAAGCCGCGCTCGCGCAAATAGCCGGCCAGACCCGTGGGCGTGCGCCTATCGTTTTCGTAGAACGCGGAATAGGAATCGATCTCGGCGCGGAAACCTTTGCGGATCACGAGTTCAGCGCGAGCTGTCGCGAGTTGCGGATGGAATGCCGCGCCCGCGCTGCCCTGGATGCAGTGGTCGGGCCACAGCGTCTGCGGCCCGTAGGACATGGCGATGGTTGCAAAAGGCGCGGCGCCGGGATGCGAGGTCGCGAAAGAGCTGTGGCCGGCAGGATGCCAGTCCTGCGTCAGCACGACATGGCCGAAGCGCGCGGCGAGGCGATTGACGATCGGCACAACGGCATCGCCGTCGGCCACCGCCAGCGCGCCGCCGGGGCAGAAATCGTTCTGCACATCGACGATCAGCAGCACATCGTCATGGCGGATCTGCATGTTGGGATCTGCAATAAGGTTGGACTTCAAGACTCCGATGAATAATCCAGCTTGATCCAGCCGCCAAGCGGCGCGCAAGATGATTCAGCCGCCGGTCGCGAAGCCGGGATACAACGTCATGCCGCCATCGACGAACAGTGTCGCACCGGTCACGTAGTCGGCCGCATCCGACGCCAGCCATACCACGGCCTGGGCAATGTCCTCCGGTTCGCCGATGCGCTTGTAGGGAACGAGCGTCATCAGATCGCGATACGCATCCGCGCTCTGCCATGCGCTCCGATTGATCGGGGTCCGTATCGCGCCAGGCGCCACCCCGTTTGCCCGGATCGCCAAGGGCGCCACCTCCTGCGCGATGCTTCGCATCAGCTGCATCACACCTCCCTTCGAGGCCGCGTAGTTGGCGTGACCGGCCCAGGGGATTTCCTGGTGCACCGAACTCATCATCACGAGCTTGCCGGCCGCCGCCGACACCGCCCTGACGATGCCGCGCCGCCTGAATTCGCGCACCGCCTCGCGCGCGCACAGGAATTGACCAGTGAGATTGACGCTGATCACTTCATTCCATTGCTCCAGCGTCATCTCGTGCAACGGCGCATCGCGCTGCAAGCCGGCGTTGCTCACGGCAATGTGCAGCGTCCCGAAATGATCGATGGCGCGCGCGAACATCGATTTGACGTCCTCCTCGTTGCTGACGTCTGCCTTGATAGCGATGGCGCGGCGCCCGCCAGCTTCGATCGCATGCGCGACCTCTTCGGCGGCGGCCGGATCGACGATATAGTTGACGACCACGTCGGCTCCGGCAGCCGCGAGTCCGAGGGCGACGGCCTTGCCGATCCCGGAGTTTGCTCCGGTGACCAGGGCAGGCTGCTGCTCGAGTGCGATCGCATACCCGGAAACCGGACGCACGCGGCTGCCGGGCGAAGCGGCGCCGGCGGGATTCGTTGGATCGTCCTGCTTCATCCTTGTCGCTCCTCTGGCTTTGCCTGTTTCGCCTCGGCCCCGACGCTCGCGAGTTTTTTTTTGCCGCCCCGTTGCTCGGAGGGTTGCTCGACATGGGTGAGGTTGTGGGCAGTGTTCACCAGCGCGATGTGAGAAAAGGCTTGCGGGAAGTTGCCGACCAGGCGGCGGCGTGAGGGATCATACTCCTCCGCGAGCAGGCCAACATCGTTGCGAAGCGCCAGCAGCCTCTCGAACATCGCATGTGAATCGGCATCCCGCCCGATCAATTGGTAGGCGTCCGCAAGCCAAAAGCTGCAGGCCAGAAACAGGCCTTCGCCTGCTGGCAGCCCGTCATGGGTCGCGCCGGTGTCGTAGCGTCTGACAAAGCCGTCGATGAACAGCTCCTGTTCGATCGCCGAAATCGTCGAGGCCACCCTCGGATCCTGCGGCGGCAGGAAGCCCACCCCGGCCATCAATAGCAGGCTGGCATCGAGTTGCGGCTCACCATACACCTGGACGAAGGTTTTGCGCTTCGCATCGTAACCGTAGCGGCAAACTTGCTCGTGAATCGCTGCGCGAATCCTCTTCCAGCCGTCGATCGGCCCCTTCATCCCGAACTCGGTCGCACTCTTGATGCCGCGATCGAATGCAACCCAGGCCATGATCTTCGAATAGGTAAACTGCCGTGGGCCGCCGCGGACCTCCCAAATGCCTTCGTCCGGCTTGGTCCAGGTCGACGCCAAGTGATGGAGCAGCGCGCACTCGATTGCCCACGCTCTTTTGTTTTCGCCAATCCCGCCGCGCCGCGCCTGATAGAGCGCGTCCATCAATTCGCCGTAGACGTCTAGCTGCAGTTGGGTATGGGCGGCGTTTCCGATCCGAACCGGTTGAGAGCCCTCATATCCCGATAGCCACGGCACTTCCCATTCGGTCAATCTTCGTTCGCCGGCGACCCCGTACATGATTTGCAGCTGCGCCGGGCTGCCCGCGACCGCCCGAAGCAGCCAATCCCGCCAGGCGCGGGCCTCGTCGTAATAACCGGCTCCCATCAACGCCAGCAGACTGAGCGTGGCGTCGCGAATCCAGCAGAAGCGGTAATCCCAGTTTCTGGCGCCGCCGATCCGTTCGGGAAGCGATGTCGTCGCAGCCGCGACAATGCCGCCGGTGCGACCGAAGGTGAGAGCCTTCAAGGTGATGAGCGAGCGCAGCACGGCTTCCGAATAGTGCCCCGCCTGATGGCAGCGGCCCGACCACTCACGCCAGAACCGTTCGGTCTCCTTTAAGAGCGAGTCCGGATCCGCCGGCTTTTCAGCCGGCAGGCAGGAGAGCTGGTAGGAAAGCACAAAGGGCACGCGTTGGCCCTGCCTGACCGAAAACGACGCCACGGATTTCATGGATTGGCCGCGAACCGGCACCTCGGTTCGCAGCAGCAATCGGTGCGGGCCGGCTATCGCGCTGAGCGTACCGTCTTCGAGATGGTTGACCCATGGCACCGTGACGCCATAGTCGAAGCGCACCACGAGCTCGGTGCGCATCTCAACGTCTCCTTCCAGCCCTTCGACGATCCGGACCAGTTTTGAACCGCCCGGTTTCGGCGGCATGAAGTCGGTGACGCGAACCCGCCCGCGATCGGTGGCGAATTCCGTCTCCAGGATCAATGTTCCCGGCCGGTATCGACGATGAGCCGAACTGCCGCGACTTGTGCCGTCAATCGGCGCCAGCAGCCAGCGGCCGTTGTCGTTGCTGCCGAGCAGCTTTGCAAAGCAGCTCTCCGAGTTCAAACCGCGGCAGACACAGCCAGTCGATCGAGCCGTCGAGCCCCACCAGGGCCGCGGTCTCGCAATCGCCTATCAGCGCGTAATCTTCGATCAGAGCCATCAAGCTACCCCGGGTTCAAGTGGATGGCTTCAGTCGGGTTCCGGCGGCATCGTGTTTGCCGGATTGGACCTTTGGCTATGAAGGCGGGGCGGCCGCAGTCGCCGTCTCTTTACCGCGCCGGGTTGAAGGAGTTTAGGATCGAACGGCGGGGCCCGATGCATGCGCGGGCTCCGTTGGAGCGGAAACACGAACAGCTTTTTCACCATAGGCCACTCGACCCGCTCGATCGGCGAGTTCGTCGATTTGTTGCGGGAATCCGGCGTCGACTTCGTCATCGATGTGCGCTCGATGCCGCGGTCGCGCGCCAATCCGCAGTTCAATCAGGAGACTCTGCCTGACGTCTTGGCGCTAGGGCAGATCGGCTACGAGCATGTCGTCGAGCTCGGTGGCCTCAGGCGACGGCCGCGCCATGCCGAGCCTTCGCCCAACACCTATTGGCGGGTGCCCAGCTTTCGGAATTACGCCGACTATGCCATGACGGCGCCGTTCGCCGCCGGATTGGCCAGGCTTCAGCAACGCGGTCGCGAGCATCGCTGCGCCGTCATGTGCGCCGAAGCGGTGTGGTGGCGCTGCCATCGCCGGATCATCGCCGATTACCTTCTCGCCGCCGGCGAGCCGGTGCTGCACATCATGGCGAAGCTGCATGTCGATCGAGCCGGCCTGACGCCTGGCGCCGTCGTGCGGAGCGACGGGACGATCGTTTATCCCGCTCAAGAAACCGAATGACAGCGCGGCGTGGAGTTCAGGGCGTCGTGCCCTGCTCCATTGCCAGCTCAGCCTGAAGGTTTGCCATGTCGCGATAGATCGAGGCCACCGCGAGCACGCGGCCTGCGCGCTTGTATCTCAGCAGGCAATCCTTCGCCGCGATATCGCCGTCGACGGTGATTTCATCCCAGCTCTCGGCATGCCCGACATAATTGATCGGCACGTCGTAGTGCTGGCTCCAGAAAAACGGTACCGCGTCGAAGGCCTCGCGCTGGCCGAGCATATTGCGCGCGGCGGTCTGGCCCTGGCGTTCCGCCACCACCCAATGCTCGACCCGGATGTCGTCCTGGGAGTGCGGATCAGGCCAGCGCGCGATGTCGCCCGCGGCATAGATTCCGCCGACGCTGGTTTCGAGCATGGCATTGACGACAACACCGCGGTCGAGCTTGAGGCCGGCCTGTTCGGCCAGCGTCAGGCGCGGCCGTACGCCGACGCCGACCACCACGATGTCGCCCTCCAGCACGCGGCCGCTCTTCAGCGTGGCGCGCTTGCCGTCGATTGCGACCACGGTATCCCCGAGATGGAAGGTGACGCCATGCTCTTCATGCAATGCGCGCACGAAATCGCCCATTTCCGGTCCGAGTACGCGCTCCATCGGCCGTTGTTCCGGCGCCACCACGTGGACCTCGATATCGCGCGCGCGCAATGACGCCGCGACCTCGAGCCCGATGAAGCTGGCCCCGATGACGATGGCGCGGCGCGCACCGTTGGCCGAGCCGATGATCGCCCGGCAATCCGCAAGCGAGCGCAGCGTATGGACGTGCGGCTGGTCGGCGCCGGGAATTTTCAGCCGCACCGGCTCGGCGCCAGTCGCCAGCAGCAGGCGGTCGTAGGCAACGGTGCTGCCATCGCCAAGCATCACATGGCGCGCCTTGGTATCGATCGAGGTGACGTCGCTGTCGAGACGGAGATCGATGTTCGCCTCCGCGTAAAAATCGCTCGGGCGCAGCGGCAACCAATCTTCCGGCGCGCTGCCGGCAAGATAGTCCTTCGACAGGTTCGGCCGATCGACCGGCGGCGCGGCATCGTTGCTGAGCATGACGATACTGCCGCGAAACTCCAGCCGGCGCAGCATTTCGGCGGCTGCAAAGCCCGCGGCGCCGCCACCGACGATCACGATCTTGCCGGGTGCGCCGGCGGCTGACTTGCCGCGCGGCTTCGGCGCTTCACGCTTGCGCCGGACGAAAATCCGGTCTCCCTCGTGCTCGACCTGCCAGACCGCCAACGCATTCAACGCCGGCGCGCGGCTCGCTTCGCCGCTGCGCAAGTCGAAACAGGCGTGGTGCCAGGGACAGCGAATGCTGTCGCCGACCACGAGGCCTTCGGCGAGCGGCCCGTGATAGTGGCTGCAATGCGCGTCGATCGCGAAGATCCCGGATGCGGCGCGTACCAGCACAACCTCCTGGTCGCCGACATGGCCGAGCAAGGTCTGGCCGGTGAATTCAGCCGATCCGACGCCTTGGGCGAGATCGGGACCTGCGGGTCCAGCTTGCTGTTCGGCCATGCTTCTCCTCCATCGTGGCAGCGATCGACGAGGCCGATCCTACATCAGCTCGCCATGCCGAGGAATTCCTGACGGGTCAGGGCGTTCTCGCGGAAGCAGCCCAGCATGCGGCTGGTGACGAGGTCGGTGCCGGGCTTGTGCACACCGCGGGTGGTCATGCAGTGATGCGTCGCCTTGATGATCACGCCGACGCCTTGCGGCTGGAGCACATCGTTGATGGTGTTGGCAATTTGCGCGGTCATCTTTTCCTGGATCTGCAGGCGCTTGGCGTACACGTCCACGACCCGGGCGAGCTTGGAGATGCCGACCACACGGCCGTTTGGGATATAGGCTACCCAGGCGCGACCGATGATCGGCGCCATGTGGTGTTCGCAATGGCTCTCGAAGCGAATGTCCCGCAGCACGATCATCTCGTCGTAACCTTCGATCTCCTCGAAGGTTTTTTCGAGAAGCTCGACTGGATCCTGACCGTAGCCCGAGAAAAATTCGTCGAACGAGCGGGTCACGCGGGCCGGGGTCTCGATCAGGCCGTCACGGTCGGGATCATCACCCGTCCATCGGATGATCGTTCGGACCGCAGCCTCGACCTCGGCTCGGTCCGGCCGTTGGACTTCGGCCTGTGGCGGTCTCGTGCGATCCAGCGGATGTACGTTTGAAATCACAGACATGCTCCTATGTGGCGGACAGCGCTGCGAGGCGCCTCGCAACCGTTCCGAAGCTGGTTAGACGGGTCTTCGGTGGAAAGGTTCCCGGGTTTCGCCGGTCCGGCCGGTTGCCGCGTGGGCAGCCGTATTCTACTACGACCGCTGCATTGCTGGGGGTTATGGACGTGTCTTCCAAGCGCATCGCCATCGCCGGGCTTGGCGCGATCGGCCGCGCCGTGGCGCGGAAGCTCGCCGACGGTTTGCCCGGACTTGCGCTCTCGGCCGTCGCGACCCGGGATCGAGCAAAGGCCGAGGCCTGGCTCGATCGCGCAGCCATCGCCTGCCCGCTGATCTCGCTCGGCGACCTGCCCGCTCATGCCGACCTCGTGGTCGAATGCGCGCCGGCTGAGATCCTCGACCAGATCTGCAGGCCGATGCTCAACGCCGGCAAGCAGGTGATGGTGCTGAGCGCCAGCGCGCTGCTGCCCCGGCCCGACCTCGTCGAGCTCGCCCGCTCGCGCGGCGGACAGATCATCGTGCCGACCGGCGCGCTGATCGGCTTCGACGCGGTCCTGGCCGCCGCCGAAGGCACGATCAGTACGGTGCAGATGGTGACGCGCAAGCCGCCCACGGGCCTGGCCGGCGCGCCCTACCTGATCGCCAACGGCATATCGCTGGAGGGATTGAATTCCGCACGATGCGTGTTCAGGGGCTCCGCGCGCGATGCCGCGGCGGCCTTCCCGGCCAACGTCAACGTGGTGGCGGCGTTGTCGCTCGCCGGCATCGGTCCCGATCGCACCTCGATCGAAATCTGGGCCGACCCGGCGGTGAGCCGGAATTGCCATCAGATCACGGTCGAGTCGGATTCGGCCCGCTTCACGATGTCGATCGAAAACATCCCGTCGGAAAATCCGAGGACCGGCCGCATCACCGCGCTCTCGGCGATCGCCGCGTTGCGCAAGCTGACGGCCCCGCTGCAGATCGGCACCTAGGCGACGGCATGAACGCAATCCGTATCGTGATGTACGCGTTTGGGCCGGGCTCGGGGCATCTGGCCCGCATAAATGCCATCTACAAGGGTTTCCAGCGGGCACGAATTCCTTGCGAATTCTTCGCCTGCGCTCCCGGATCAAAATATAGGTCCTACCTGTTTCCTGGAATCAAGTTTTGCGAACGAGACGACCTTCCCTTCAACGTCGACATCTTCATTTGTGATTGGCGTGCCGACGACTTCGTCGAATCGCTCCCCCGTCAATCCGTTCGAACCTGGATAGGGCTGCGCAGATTGGGGAAGACGAAAGCAATCTTTCCGCGACATTTCCACGTCGTTGCGATAGAGCCCGCCGTTGAGGGCGATGTGAGCATCTGGCCGATCATCGTGACCTGGCCTGACGAGTTGCTTTCTCGCGATGACCTCGCCGATCTCGTGGGCGTTGCCAGCAAGGCAAAGACCGCCCTTCTCTGCGAAAATGGTGCTTATCGCCGCCACGTCAGCACGATCTTCCACCAACCAGTGCCTGAAAATCTGCAAATCATTCGATGCAGCAACAGTCCCTATTCGAGGCATGAACGAGATCTGGATTACTATCCCGCCGCGAAGCTGTTCCGTGCGGTGGACTACCTGGTTATCGGCGCCGGATACAACAGCGTCCACGAGGCGATGTGTTACGCTGATCTTGCGAGGACCGCGATCGTGAAAGTCGGCGGCGACGACCAGGCGTTACGTCTCGCCAAGATGTCCAAATGGGAGCGCCGGAAAGGCCCGCGGACGGACGAGTTGGCGGTTCATCTCATGAATGTTCACGCAAATTAGGTATTTTCTGATTTGCCGGGATCAACTCGCGCCGGGCCGCATCGCCGATCGGCTGACCATCAACAGTATTCCACCGATCTGAGGCAGCAACGCCAGCAAGACAAGGCGAAGCATGGCGAAGTCGTCGCCGGAGGGCCGCAGCACGCCATGGGTGACCCACGCGACGAGCTTGGTCGCGGCGTCGGTTTGCGGGTCCGCCGTCCGGCCGACCGAAGCCATGGCGGTGTCCAGGAACTGACGACGCTCAGCGACGGCCGCTTCGCGTTCACGGCAGAACTTGCCAACGCCGCGCACGCACTCCCGATCCCGCGCAGACATGGCGTCACTCAACGCCGATTGAGCCACCGTCACGGCGGGCGTTATGCGCGCGGCTCGCGCCGTCGTCACATCGGTGATGTTGAGCGACGCGAAGCCAATGCCGGCGGTGACCGCAAAAACAAAGGTCATTGCCCACACAGCCCATCCTGCAAGCGAGGTGGCGCGCTGCCGGGTGTGCCAAAGTCCAGCGGCACATGACGGCACAACCAGCGCGGCGAGATCGGCAGCTACGCCGATGGCCAGGAACAACCATCCGGCGATGTCGCTCGAGCCAAGCGATCGGGCGAACCAGCCGTTCGTGGTGACGCCGACGGCAGCCAGCGCGAACGCAGCAGCCATCAAAAGAATCGAGGCGACGCGGGTCGACGGCGTCGCCGCGCGCACGGTGGCGATCGGGAACGGCGTGACGGGCGATGCCGTATTCGCCGACGAGAAGCCTACCGGTATCAGCGAGTCGGACGACGAAGATTCGGCATCCGGCGAGGCGACGGACTTTGCCTTTTGCCGTTTGCGCGGCCTGTACACTCGGGGGCGTTGGGCGCCGGTTTTGGCCCTTTTGGGTTGATGTAGGGCAATAATGGAAGCAATAGTCTCGTCAGCCATTGGAACCGCTCCATTCGGTTGCGGTGGTCAGGCGCGGCGGCGTGGTGCAAACACGACGTCGCGCCGTTTGATTCAGCGGCGCTCTATTGGAGAAACAGTGACACCGTTCGCGCGCTGGATCAAACCGCAAGACTCAAGTTCATGGGGATAATCTTGTTGTGCCCAATTCTGTCGCGTCAAACGCGCCATTCGGCCGCTATCGGCAACCCAGCCCATGATCGCGAATGGATTTGGCCGGCAGTGAACATTCCAAATGACATAATTGCCCACGCCGCGGTCGGACCATATGCTGGGGCGGTCCCAAACCGCGAGCCGCCATGACCGCACCGCTCGATCCCGTCATCGCCCAGATCATTCCACTGCTGCCGCTGCGCGATCCCGCAAGCATGACGCCACAGAGCGCCCGCGAGCAACTCCGTGCGCTCGCCGCCTCGCGCGCCGCGATTCCGCCGCCACCGGTCATGAGCGCCGAGGATACCCGAGTGAAGGGCGCCGCCGGGCCGCTTGCCGCGCGCGTCTATCGCGTCTCGCGCGAGAGATCGCCGACGGTGGTGTTTTTCCATGGCGGCGGCTGGGTCGCCGGCGATCTCGAAACCCACGACCGCCAGGCGCGTCTGCTCGCGATCGAGACCGGCGCCGTGGTGGTCTCGGTCGATTACCGGCGTCCGCCGGAAACCCGCTTTCCCGGCGCGTTCGAGGACGGCTTTGCCGCCCTGCGCGACGTGATCGCGCGCATCGCCGCGTTCGGTGGAGACCATTCGCGGATCGGCGTGGCCGGCGACAGCGCCGGCGGCAATCTCGCCGCAGCCGTTGCGATCGCCTGTCGCGATGCCGGCGTCGATCTCGCCGCGCAACTGCTGGTCTATCCCGTCACCGATGTCGTTGGAAGCTACGCGGACCCGAACGAGAACGCGCGCTTTGCTTCGCGCGCGGAAAACGCCGAAGGCTATTTCCTGTCGCGCGCGCTGATGGAATGGTTTTCAAACCATTATCTTGCGGACTCCAGCCAGAGCGCGGATTGGCGCATTTCCCCGCTACGCGCCAAAGACCTTGCCGGGCTCGCGCCTGCGGTGGTGTGCACGGCGTGGTTCGATCCGCTGCGCGACGAGGGCAAGGCCTATGCCGATGCACTTGCGGCTGCCGGCGTCACGACCAGGTATCGTGATGGCGCCGGCCTGATCCATGGCTATTTCGGCCTCGGCGAGGCCTCGGAAGCCGCGCGAGGCGAGGCGCAACGCGCGCGCGCCGATTTCAAGGCGCTGCTCGGACAGCGGGTCTGACCCGCCATCGCATACCGGCCCAACGATATTCGCCATGCAATTTCAAATTTGGGAGCTTGATCGCGCCGGCATTCCACGCTCCAATCCGGCCGCTGTCTCGGTCCAAGGAGAGATCCCATGATGAAGCGCATTTTATTGGCTGCGGTAATCGGCGCGTTTGCAATCGGCTCGGCATTCGCGCAGGAATCCTGTGAAAGCAAAGCCGTCGGCAAAGACGGCAAGCCTCTCGCCGGCGCGGCGAAGACCTCATTCATGAAGAAGTGCATGGTGGATAGCTGCACGGCGAAAGCCGTTAGTTCGGATGGCAAGCCGCTGGCCGGCGCCGCCAAGACGAGCTTTCTGAAGAAGTGCGAAAGCGGCGCGTAACCGCCTCACCGCGACGATAAAGGCGGGAGAACCGCAACGGTGGATCCAAAGCGATGACAGCGGTCCTCCCGCCCCGTTCCGTGCAAGACAATTCCGTCGGTTTGTCCGCCACCGCGGACGACGCCGCGATCGCGGAAGCCCGCATGCGCCGGCGCGTGGTGCTGGCATCGGTCCTGGGCAACGGCCTGGAATGGTTCGATTTCGTCTCCTACGGCTATTTCGCCAGCATCATCGCCAAGGTGTTTTTCCCGGCTGACAGCAATCTTTCGCTGATGCTGACCTTTGCCACCTTTGCGGTGGGCTTCGTGGTGCGGCCGATCGGCGGCATCCTGCTCGGCGCCTACGCGGACAGCTATGGGCGGCGGCGCGCGCTTGCGTTGCTGATCGTGATGATGGCATTCGGCACCCTGACGCTGGGGCTGACGCCTTCCTACGCCACGATCGGCGTGGCGGCTCCCATCATCGTCGTGCTCGGGCGCGTGGTGCAGGGTATCTCGATCGGCGGCGAATTCGCCGGCGCCACCGCGCTCCTGGTGGAGTACGCGCCGGCCAACCGGAAGATGACGTTCGGCAGCTTTCAGATGTCGTCGCAGGCTTTGGGGCGCGTGCTGGCGACGAGCATCGGGCTGTTCGTGCTGCTGACCTTCACGCCCGACACGGTGCTGCAAGGCGCCTGGCGCATCCCGTTCCTGCTTGGATCGCTGGTCGGACCGTTCGGCTTCTATGTGCGATATCGCCTCGGTGAATCGCCGGAATACCGCCAGCTGAAGGAAAGCGCCCCGCAAGTGGCGCGGGCGCCGGTGCGCGAAGTGCTGGAGCACTATTCGCTGCCGCTGACCTGCGCGATCGGCCTGATCATCATCGGCACGTCGCTAACCTATATCTGGAACACCTATCTGCCGACCTACGTGGTCCAGCAACTGCACTTGCCGCTGTGGCAAG
Organism: uncultured Alphaproteobacteria bacterium; assembly: GCA_963840155.1. Taxonomy (GTDB): domain Bacteria; phylum Pseudomonadota; class Alphaproteobacteria; order Rhizobiales; family Xanthobacteraceae; genus Bradyrhizobium. The sequence goes on along the minus strand of CAWIXP010000002.1, from coordinate 2,407,906 downwards.
GCTTGCTCGGCGTCGCGGTCACCTCCGCGATCGGCATCGGCACCTGCGTGCTCGGCGGCTGGCTCGCGGACAAGTACGGGCCGTACCGGATGTTCTTCCTGTTCACCGTGATCTCCGCGCTGATCTCCTATCCGTTCTTCGCTTATGTGCTCGCGGCGCCGAGCTTCGGCCGCTTGTTCCTGGCGCAGTTCGTGGTGCTGACCGTGTTCGGGCTGCTGCAGGGCCCGGGCCCGGGAATGCTCGCCGGCCTGTTTCCGGTCGAGGTGCGCTCCACCGGCATGGCGATCGCCTACAATCTCAGCGTGACGGTGTTTGGCGGATTTGCCCCGCTGACCGTGACCTGGCTGATCGCGGAGACCGGGAACAAGCTGATGCCAGCCTACTACATCATCGCCGCAGCCGTGCTCTCGATCGTGGTGGTTGGCAGGACGCTGAGCCTCCTGCGGCGCGGCGGTATGGCGCCGGACTCGCTCAATCGCGCCTGAAGCGGTAATTGAACCGGTCGCCATCCGCGATGACCAGGCCCGCCGTCGGCGCCGGGAAATGAATCGGCAGAACAAGCGTGTCGGTCTCGGCCACGGAGGACAAAAACTTCCGGCGCGAGACGGCTGCCTGCTTGCCATCCCAATCGACGCGGCCGCAACCAGTCCTCGAGGCCAAACCTGAAAGCAAGGCCGAACCTAAAATGCGACGCCCAGACGTCTGGCCGCGGTCCAAACCAGACGGCAGCGCTTCCTGGTGCCGCCGAACAGCAATTCAAATCGGCCGGGCAGCTTCGGTTGTCCCCAAACCTCGAGACAAGCCCCACCGGGCGAATAGTCGACAACTCTGCAATCAATCATCGGGACTTTTGGGCCGAGGATCAGTTTGGCCATATCGGCATTCCGGCCGGCAGGCCGCACACGTGCGAACCGTCGCTGATGCATGAATGCTGCGTTCCCCATAACCGGGCCATTCTGCGAAATATTCTGAAAAACTTCGTTGAGCGGTATGGTTACCGAACTGTGATCGGAGAGACGGCGCGGGATCGCCACGCAAACAGGCGTATCAATCTCCGATGCACACAGCGTATCGGCTGGAACAAGCGATTGTGCAGACCGCGGAGTTGGCGGCTTTACCGAACGTTGTTGTTTCGGCCGCATTCTATTCTCTCTGCAGAGTTCCCGTTCTGGTGCGGACTGAGAAGCCGATCGGTCGGTGAATTCGAGGGGTCCTGACCCCGCTCGCTTTGGATACGGACGGCACATGAGCTATGGAGACAGAAAAAGCGAACGGGTGGATTTCGAGCGTGGCATCCCTGTTTACATCATGGGGATCGACGGAACCTGGCGGCGCGACTGCAGGATGATCGACGTATCGCAAACCGGGGCGCGTTTGTGCATCGAAGGATCGTTGCAGGGACTGGACCTCAAGGAGTTCTTCCTGCTGCTCTCCTCGACGGGGCTGGCGTTCCGCCGGTGTCGAATGGTTCGCCTCGCCGGCGATCAAATCGGCGTGCAGTTTGTGGCACCGGAGAAGGGCCGGAAGAAATCGGTGGAATCACAATCGAAGTGATGGAGGGTATGAACCGCGCACAGGGTTACCTATCCACACATTTTGAGCAAGTCGACAGAGCCCTTGAGCGGAATCGCGCAGGTCAACACCGCTGCAGACCAAGGTCTGCGATAACGTCCAGAAGGATCGAGACCGCTTTTTATGTCCGTTCATATCGTCGCCGATAGTGTTGGCAAGCTTTCGGCGCTGCGCGCCAGCCTGGAAACGCAATACGCCGTGACATCCGAATTGCTCGGGAACGCGAGCGATCTACACGGCAATCCCGACGCAGTCATCGTGACGGCAGATCTACGGGTGGTCGATAATATCGCCGCTCTCAAGGAGAGCTTCGGAAAGCTGGCTCACATACGCAAGCGGATCTTTCTGATCGATCAGAAGGCGCGGTTGTTCACGGTGCAGGCCTACGCGCTGGGGGCGACGCGGGTACTTTTCAACCCGGTCTCTCGGGAAAGGTTGTTGGCGCAACTGGCCGACCGCAATTGCCCCGAGGCTAATTCGAAAGAGGCCTTGCAAGGCAGCCGCGAGGCTTCGGCGGCCGGTGCGCTCGCCATCGCTTCGATGTTCTCCGCGGTGTTGACAGGCAAACCCGTCGATGTGGCCAATGTGAACCATGCAGGCAGTACAATTGCGGACAGCATAGCCGAGGATGGACTGTCCAGCTGGCTGGAATCGGTTCGCCGTCATCATGAGGGGACCTATCAGCACTGTCTCCTGGTTACGGGAATAGCCGTCGATTTCGGATTGAGCCTGGGCCTGGCAAAGCCCGATCTTCAGCGGCTGTATTCGGCTGCGATGTTTCACGATATCGGCAAGGCCAAAATTCCGCTCGCGATCCTCGACAAGCCGGGACGCCTCGATCCGCGGGAACGTGCGCTGATCGAAACCCATCCGGTGGCCGGATACGAACTGCTGAAGGACAATGCGGCCGTTTCCCCGGAAATCCTCGACGCAGTCCGGCACCACCACGAATATCTCGACGGCAGCGGATATCCGGATCGACTTGGCGCCGCTGCTATCGCCGACATCGTGCGAATCCTGACGATCTCCGACATCTTTTCGGCATTGATCGAGCACAGATCCTACAAACCGACGATGCCCAGGGAAGAAGCTTACGAGACCATCCGGGGCATGGAAGGAAAGCTCGAGAAAGCGCTGGTCGCCGCATTCAAGGACGTAGCTTTGAGCCGCTAATGGAGCCGGCCGATTTCGATCTTCGCGCCCGATGATGCGGTCGTTGAGCCCGGAAGCAAAGCGGGCAATCGAAGACCTCTCCTGAACCGCACCGCATGAATTGTTCCGGCGGTCACGAAGGAAAATCTCCTCGGCCCGCTCTCCCATTTTTTGGGGAGAGGAGTAAAATCGCGTCGGCAGCCAGACGGAACCAGAGTTCCGATTCAGCGGCACCTGGATCAAGACGCAGTGTCCAGGCGGCTTCTGCGGTTCCGGCGGTAACGGAACGTCAGGAGAGCAAGATGATATCCGAGATACAGGTTCATACGATCGCGCGGCAGATGCTCGAGAAGCACGGGCAGCAGGCCATCGCCCAGGCGGCGCAGAATGCCCACGCTTGCGAGGACAAGGGTGACACCGAGGAAGCCAAGGAGTGGCGCCACATCGAAGCTGCCATGAAGATCATGCGGGGACCGCATCAAAGCTGACGCGGCCGCAAATGCCGGCCGTGGTCCCGGCGGCCAGGGGCGGCCGCGGGAACCGCGTCAGCACCCCTGCGCAACGCTCGTCCGGTTGGGACTGGACTGCGAGCCGGCAGCGAAGGAATAGTACAGCACCAAGCGGCTCATCCCGCCCGCTCGCCGGTCACCCGGATGACATAAAGCAGCTTTTTGCTTTGGTCGCTGACTTCGAGCCGCCACTCCTGTTCCGGCTGAAATTTGCCATCCAGATTGCGAAAGAGTTCTCCGGCAATCAGGGTAGCCTCTTTCCACGCCGCATGCTCATCGGGCAACTCCTCGCCCCTCACATCCACGTTCGATGGACCGTAAAAGATGTCAAAAAAGTATCGAGGCATTCAGGGGAAATGCGGCGGAAAATGCGAAGGTTCCCGCACCGGATAGAAAATTTAACAGCCTTGTGTTTCCGGTCGAATGGCTGCCCCCAACGGTCCGCCGCCCCTACAGCGCCAGATGCGCGTCTCTTACCTCCGGACGCGCATCAAGCTCGCCCATGGTGCCGCTGAAGCAGATCCGGCCGCGCTCGATGATGTAGGCGCGCTCGCAGATCAGCCGGGCGAAGCGCAGATTCTGCTCGGACACGATCATGCTGACGCCTGCTTTCTTCATGGTCAGGATGGCGTCCACCATTTGCTCCACGATCTTCGGCGACAGCCCTTCGGAGGGTTCATCGAGCAGCACCAGCGATGGGTTTCCCATCAAGGTGCGCGCGATCGTCAGCATCTGCTGCTCGCCGCCGCTCATCTGTCCGCCCTGACGGCTGCGCATCTCGCCGAGATTCGGAAACAGCGCGAATAGTTTCTCTCGCGTCCAGTGCGGCGCGTTCGGCCGCGGCGGCTGGCGGCCGACTTCGAGATTCTCCTCGACGGTCAGATCGGTGAAGATGCGACGTTCTTCCGGCACATAGCCGAGGCCACGGCTGACGATGGCGTGGGTCGGCTGATCCGAGACATCGCTGCCCTCGAACACGATGCGCCCGCTCCGCTGCTCGACCATACCGACGATGGAGCGGAACGTGGTGGACTTGCCGGCGCCGTTGCGGCCGAGCAGCGCGACCACCTCCCCATCGCCGACCTCGATCGCGATGTCGAACAGGATGTGCGCCGGACCGTAGTGGCTGTTGAGCCCCTCGACGGAGAGCTTCATGCGCTCACCCCCTCGCGATGGCGCGCGTCGTAGACCAGGCCTTCACCCAGATAGACGGCGCGGACCTCCGGGCTGTGGCGGACTTCCTCGGGCGAGCCTTCGGCAATCAAGCGGCCGCGGTTGAGCACCAGGATACGGTCGGCATGCTCGAACACGACGTCCATGTCGTGCTCGGTGAAAAGCACGCCGATCGACTTTTCGCGGGCGATCTGCGCGGTGAGCCGCATCAGATCGATGCGCTCGCGCGGCGCCATGCCGGCGGTCGGCTCGTCCATCAGCAGCAATTTTGGCTGGTTGGCGAGCGCGATCGCGAGCTCGAGCCGCTTGAGATCGCCATAGGCAAGCTCGCCGCAGGGACGCTCCGCATAGCCGCCCATACCGACCAGTTCCAGGAGCCGCGTGGCCTCCCCGGTGCCGAACCGTGGCGTCGAAGCCCACAGATTGAACAGTTGCCGGCGGTAGGAGACCAGCGCGACCTGGAGGTTTTCGCGCACCGTCATGGTCGGAAAGGTTGCCGTGATCTGGAAGGTGCGGCCGACCCCGAGCCGCCAGATCTCACGCGGCTTCCGGCCGGTGGTGTCCTCGCCGAGCAGGCTGATCTTCCCGGAGCCAGGCGTGGTCTGCCCGTTCAGCATGTCGAAGCAGGTACTTTTTCCGGCGCCGTTCGGCCCGATCAGCGCCAGGATTTCGCCGGCCTCGAGCGCAAATGACACGCCGCGCAGCGCATGGACGCCGCCATAGGATTTGCTCAGATTCTCGACGGACAGCAGCGTGGGTGCGGTGCTCATTCGGCGGTCCCGATCGATGAGGTCAGGAGTGCGGAGTTTGGCGATGGCGGGCGACGGCGGTTGCGGATCGTCTCCAGCGTTCCGACGATGCCCTTGGGGAAGGCGACGACGACCAGGATGATGACGCCGCCCAACACCAGCTTGGATAAATCGGTCTGGCTCACCAGCCAGATCGAGAGCGCCTTGTAGACGATGGCGCCTACCACGGCACCGGAAACGGTCTCGACGCCGCCGAGCAGCACCATCACCAGCGCATCGACCGAAAGCGAGATGCCGAGGCTATCGGGAAACACGCTGCCCTTCAGATAAGCAAACAACGCCCCGGCAATGCCGGCGACCGTACCTGCGATCAGGAACGCGGTCCACTGGATGCGCTTGCCGTCGATGCCGATGGCCTCACCGCGCAACGGCGAGTCGCGCGTCGCCCGCAGCGCGAAGCCGAACGGCGAGAACACGATGACCCGAAGTGCGGCGACCGCAAGCGCGGCCACGCCGATCGCAAGCCAATAAAAATGCGAAGGGCTCGACGCCCATTTCTCGGGCCACACTCCCAAAATGCCGTTGTCACCACCGGTCACCTCGACCCATTGAAAGGCGATCGACCAGACGATCTGCGCGAACGCCAGCGTCAGCATCGCGAAATAGACGCCGGACAATTGCACTGCAAAATACCCGAACACCGCGGCGCCGAGACATCCCAGCAGCGGGCCGAGCAGCAGGCAAACGATCATCGGCAGGCCGGCGAGCTTAGCGAGGAACGCCACGCCATAGGCGCCGAGCCCGAAATAGGCGGCATGGCCGAACGAAGCGAGGCCGCCGACCGACATCAGGAAATGCAGGCTGGCGGCAAAGATCACGAAGACCGCAATCTCCGAGCCAACTGTGAGGGCGTAATTGCCCCCGATCAGCGGTAGCGCCGCCGCCGCGAGCAGCGCCGCGATCATCGCGAACCTTTCGCCCGGCCTCAACGGTCGCCAGGGATTGACGGTGAGCCCCGGCCTGCGGCGCGCGGCGGCTTCCTGTCTGCCGAACAAGCCCCATGGCCGCACGATCAGCACCGCGGCCATCACCAGGAACACCAGGATGATGGATATCTTCGGAAAAATGAGAATGCCGAACGCATTGAGTTCGGATACCAGCACGGCCGCGACAAAGGCGCCGACGATGCTGCCGAGCCCGCCGATCACAACCACCACGAAAACGTCGACGATCACTTGCAAATCCAGCGCGTGATGCACCGCATCGCGCGGGATCTGCAACGCCCCGCCGAGGCTCGCGAGAAACACCCCGAGCGCAAACACGCTGGTGAACAGCCATTTCTGATTGACGCCAAGCGCCGCCACCATGTCGCGGTCCTGGGTCGCGGCGCGGACCAGCACGCCCCAGCGCGTGCGCTGGAACATCAGCCAGAGCATTCCGAGCACGATCGGGCTGAGCGCGATCAGAAACAGATCGTAGCTCGGGATGTTCTGGCCGAAGAAATCGACCGCACCCTCCAAGCCGGGCGCGCGGCGGCCCAACAGGTCGCTAGGCCCCCAGATCAGGACCACCAGATCCTCCACCATCAGGGTGAGGCCGAACGTCGCCAGCAGCTGAAACAGTTCCGGCGCATGATAGATGCGCCGCAGCAGCACCATCTCGACGAGCACGCCGATCGCCGCGACGATCAACGCGGCGGCGACAATGCCGGCCCAAAATCCCAGCGCGCCGGACAACCGCTCGGTCAGCGTGAACGCGACATAAGCGCCGAGCATATAGAACGCGCCATGGGCGAAATTGACGATCCGGGTGACGCCGAAGATGATCGACAGCCCCGACGCGACCAGAAACAGCGAGGCCGCGCTGGCAAGGCCGGTCAGGAACTGAACGACGTAAAAGGCCATGGACGGTCCGCGCTAACGCTCAGTGCAGTGGCCATCCTTCGAGGGGACGCTTCCTGCCTCTTTGAGGTTTCTCTTCTCATTTCTTCCCGCGAGCAGGGAGTGGGAGGAAGCAGACTCCCGCCTCACTCCTTCGGGCGCATTTTCTCGACCTCGGCATCGCTGGGCAGATAATCGGAGCCTTTGCGATACACCGAGCCCACCATGACGCCCTTGCCGTCCTTCAGCGCCGTCTTGCCGACGAAGGCGCCGAGGGTCGACTGATGGTCGATCTTGCGGAAGGTGATCTCACCGAACGGCGATGGCACCGATAATCCTTCCGCAGCCGCAATCAACTTTTCCGGATCGCTGGAATTGGCTTTTGCCAGAATAGCGGCGGCCGACTTGATGGTCTGATAGCCGACGATCGAGCCGACCCGCGGATAGTCGTTGTACCTGGCTTGATAGGCTTTCAGAAACGCGTCGTGCTCAGGCGTCTTGATGCTGTACCAGGGGTATCCGGTAACGATCCAGCCCTCCGGCGCTTCTTCCTTCAGCGCATCGAGATATTCGGGTTCGCCGGTGAGGAAGGAGACCACCGAACGATTCTTGAAAAGCCCGCGGGTATTGCCTTCGCGCACAAGCTTGACCAGATCGGCGCCGAAAGTGACGTTGAGGATGGCTTGCGGATTGGCCGCCGCGACGGCCTGCACCACCGGACCGGCGTCGATCTTGCCCTGCGGGGGCCATTGTTCATCGACCCACTGGATATCGGGCCGCTTCTCCGACATCAGCTTTTTGAAGACCGCCACGGCGGACTGGCCATATTCATAATTCGGCGCGATGGTCGCCCAGCGTTTTGCGGGCAGTTTTGCGGCTTGTTCCACCAACATCGCCGCCTGCATGTAATTCGAGGGGCGCAGGCGGAAGGTATAGCGGTTGCCCTTGGCCCAGGTGATGGCATCGGTCAGAGGTTCAGCCGCGAGGAAGAAGACTTTCTTCTGTTTGGCAAAATCGCTTACCGCCAGCCCGATATTGGACAGGAAGGTGCCGGTCAGCATCGCCACGTTCTCGTTCGAGACCAGTTCGTTGGCGGCGGTCTGCGCGTCGGCCGGCTTGCCGCCGTCATCCTTGGAGATGACGACAAGTTTCTTGCCACCGATGCCGCCGGCCGCATTGATTTGCTCGACCGCGAGCTGCCAGCCCTTGCGATAGGGCTCGGTGAAGGCCGGCAACAACGAGTAGCTGTTGATTTCGCCGATCTTGATTTCGCTCTGCGCCGTCGCGGAATGCGCGATGCCGCCGAACAGGACCGCCAAACCAGCGCCCAGGAAATATCTGCTACGTCGCATCCCTTACCTCCAATGCCTGAGAAATCACCGTAAACTGTCCTCGCCCTTGATGTCTGCAACCATCAGCCCGCGGACCAACGACAGCATGACTGACGGTCAGATCGCCGAGCTTGTGGCCTATCTGCGACACCAATTCGCGCCGGGCAAGCCACGCTGGACCGGGTGTGCATGCGGGGCCATCGGTCAAGCCCGGCGGCGGGCGGCCCACTGACCCGCTTTGGCCGCCGATAAGCCTCTGGTTGCAGGGCTTGGGCCGCGATAAAGTCCCGCCATGGCAGTCACCGACATTGCATCCCGGACCTACAATCACGGCTGGCGGCTCGACCCAATCGTGCGCAGCCTGTTGGACACTGACTTTTACAAGCTGTTGATGCAGCAAATGATTTGGGAATTTTACCCGAACCAGCAGGTCACCTTTTCGGTCATCAACCGCAGCCGGCAGGTGCGGCTCGCCGAGATCATCGATGAGGGCGAACTGCGCGCCCAGCTCGATCACGCCCGCAGCATCCGCTTCACCAACAAGGAGCTGATCTGGCTCGCCGGTAACACCTTCTACGGCAAGACCCAGATGTTCTCGCCGGACTTCATCCATTGGCTCACCAGCTTCCGCCTTCCCGAATATGAGCTTCGCAAGGTCGACGGCCAGTACGAGCTGCATTTCCACGGGCCCTGGACCCATACCACGATGTGGGAGATCCCGGCGCTCGCCATTCTCAACGAGCTGCGGTCGCGCCAGGTCATGAACGGACAGGGCCGGTTCGCTCTCGACGTGCTCTATGCCCGCGCCAAAGCGAAGCTTTGGAGCAAGGTCGAACGGTTGCGCAGGCTGGAAGGCTTGCGCCTGTCCGACTTCGGCACCCGGCGTCGTCATGGTTTTCTGTGGCAGCGCTGGTGCGTCGAGGCGGTCAAGGAAGGTTTGGGCGCCTCCTTCACCGGCACCTCCAACGTATTGCTGGCAATGGACAATGATCTGGAAGCGATCGGCACCAATGCGCATGAGCTGCCGATGGTCGCCGCCGCGCTCGCCAACGACGATTCGGAACTGCGCTGGGCGCCCTATCGTATTCTCGACCAGTGGCGCCATACCTATGGCGGCAATCTCCTGATTGCGCTCCCAGATGCCTTCGGTACCAAGTCTTTCCTGCGCGACGCCCCCGATTGGGTGGCGGACTGGACCGGCTTTCGTCCCGACAGCGCGCCGCCGATCGCGGCCGGCGAAGAAATCATCAAATGGTGGAAGCGGAAAGGGCGCGATCCCAACGAGAAGCTACTGGTTTTTTCCGACGGCATGGATGTCGACTCGATCGAGGAGACCTTCCGTCATTTTGCTGGCCGGGTGCGGATCAGTTTCGGCTGGGGCACCAACCTCACCAACGACTTCGTCGGCTGCGCGCCCGACGGCTCGGTCGATCTCGATCCGATCTCGATCGTCTGCAAAGTGAGCGAGGTCGATGGCCGGCCGGCCGTCAAACTGTCGGACAATCCCGAAAAGGGCACGGGAAGTCCGGCGGAGGTCGAGCGTTATCTGCGCGTGTTCGGCAATGCCGGCCGGATTCGCACCGCCGTGCACGTCTGACAAATCGGCATCGATCTGGACTTGCGTGGTGGCATACCACCGTACGCCAGCGCTTCGGCGGTGATACTGTCACTGCCGAGCAATATCGATTTTCACGCCTTGCCGCGATCGACGAGACGAAGAAGCTCCTGGACGCCGCCGAGACGGTAACAGGCCCTGAAAAAGGGCCTGTTACCCTTCACACCGCGTCCTTTGCTGCCTTGACCGGGCGCGCCCTGACGATCTTCCGAGCCGGTTTGGCCTTGAACATCATGGCCTCTCCCGTAAAGGGATTTGTGCCTTCCCGCGCTTTTGTCGCCGGCTTCTTGATGACGACGAATTTGGCGAACCCCGGGACCAGGAACACGCCGGTTTTCTTTAGCTCTTTGTAGCCAACGGTCGCCAACGTCTCCAATACGCCCTTGACGTCCTTCTTCGCCAGTTCGCTCTCGGCAGCAATCTTCTCGATCAGCTGCGACTTGGTCATCTGCACTGCCATTTCGTCTCCTACATGTTGATTCGCACCTTGGACAGTATTTGGGAATCGCGCCCCGAGACCCGCGGATGCTGCGATCTGCACAGCTTTGTTAAGCAAAAACCCGCCTTTCTGTCATCGCAGCCGGCCGCAACCACCGCGGCAGACCAGGACCATCCTCGCCTTCCGGCGCCCCGTGAATACAGTTTCACGGTTGGAACCAAGCCACACGAACCGCTGGACCGCAGCGGCCGTAGCCGCCGGAAAAGTTAATCTCTTTGCTGGAAACCAGCCTTGTCGCGCCGGCGTTTGCTCAATAGCGGGGCTGGAGCAAACGAAACCCAGACAGGGAGTATAGTAATATGGCCGAGCAGAGCTTTGATGCACGCCGTCTGGCACGCGACCAGGAGGGTCGTCTTGCGGCCGCTGCCGCGGTCGGACTCAACGCCACCAAGCCGCTTTTTCAGTACCAAACTTCGATGCTGAGGCTGTGGGCGGACAATTGCGAGCTGATCGCGCGGAACTATGAAAGGGGGCTCGAGGCGCTTAGCACCGCGGTCGAGCAGCAAGCGGCAAATTCTCGGCGCGAAGCTGCTTAGGATCGAAAAAACCCGCCCGATCAAGGCCATCGGGCGGGTTTTTACACCGTGAATTGCGCCTGCAACCGGACCATCTAGATTTCATGGCCAAAGCCGGCACCGGGATCGGTTGAAAATCCCTGCTCGACTGCTCGACCGCGGGGCCGAAGTGCCAGCCGGAGTTGTCGCGCCTTGTACGTGATGCTGCCCACGGTGCGGTCCATCTTCTCGGCAACGAGTGGCAGCGGATAACGGTCAGCCATCTGCCTCAACTCCGCAATATCTGCGGCAGTCCAGCGCATACCCATTCCATTCCTCCAAACCCTCCGATGCTAAAGCCGGCGGAAATGGAAAGTTCCGATCGGGATCAGAGACCCGCCGGCGAGAACCGACGGGTTTGGGGCTTTGAGCCGGTTGTCGGCTGCCTTTTCCGGGATCCTTCGCTGGCAGTAGCCGCCGATGCATCGCATTCAGCCGGTTCCCCGAGCGCCTGCGCGCGGCCCGCCGGTCCATGCAGCGCAGCATCGAAACAACCGCTCGCCTCCGAACAAAATGAGGGTCGAACCGTTACCGGAGCGACCCCTTACCGGAGGACTCGACATGCGTACAGCCGTAGCCGCGATCATATTGTTGTCCTCGAGCCTGGGTCCCTCGTTCGCCCAGGACCAAGGGAAAGCTCCCGCTCCCAGCCAACCCCAGACGGTTCCGGTCCAACCGGAGCGCAGCCCACAGCAATCGCAGCAATCGCGTGCGGAGGATCGCGATCGCAGTGAAGACCGTCAGGTCGGTCGCGATTGGCGAACCCGTCCCAGCGACAGCGAGGATATGGGACAGATGGGCCAAAACGATGCAGGACGAACGGGGGACAGGACGGGCCGCGATCCGAACGCCGACAAACGTACGGTGGGCCGCGACTGGCGAACGCATCCCTACGATGATCGCGCAGACCGGGATGGCTACGGCAGAGGTTCTTACGCTGAGGATCGGCCTCTGCGTCGAGTGAAAATTTGCTTCGAGTATGAAAACGGCGACGAGTATTGCCGGTATCGGTAGGAAATCTGTCGGATTGGGAAAATCACCGCAGCGGTGACCACAGCGGACTTAGATCTAGCGCTGTACCGGCCATCGCGGTGGAAATTTTCTCGCTACAGCCAATGCGCGCCGTTCGTCGGTCTCCAGGGCAATTTTTTGAGCCAGCATGACATCGCCTGCGACCAGATAATCTCGCGGCACAAAACACCATCCCGTCAGCGAGCGGCCGGCTTGGTCCAATTCATAAACATTTGTCGCCGTGCCGTGGCGGATCCGGTATCGCTTTCCGCTATGGCAGCCGGTGACATCGAAATATTTATGAGCGTTGTACTGCGCTAGTTGCCGCGGCGACAGCCATTCCCTCAACAGCCTGACGCCTCGTGCTTCGCTTTCGCTTGCGCATCCCAATTCACGATACCAATCGCGAACGATGCGCGCTCGCCGCGACAGGGCCGTCAAGAGCCCGCCGAGGTGACCGTGTGCGCTATGCAGCAACTGCTCGAGCATCAAGGCGAGTTTTCAGCCACCGACCAGCCGCGGAAAGAACAGCGTTTCCTCCGCCTTTGGATCAAACACGCGTGTCACGGCCGGCTCTCCGGATGCGGTGCGGACGGCAGCCGTAAAGCCCGCGCCCGTCAGTTCTTTGAACCGCTCCTCCGCTCGCATAAGCGCCTTCGCGTCGTCGGCAGCGAAATTGTGTCGGGTGTCGCCGTTGTGATCCATGATGATTTGGGTTGGCATCGCTAACGCTCCTGGGATTTCCCACCAGATCAGATGGGTTGCTAATGTTCCATCTCGGGGAAAGTTCCGGGCGCCACATATGGGACTGGATCGAAAAATGACCCTGTGGGCCCAGGGAGTTACTGTCCCGCGACCGCCACTCCATGCGATCGCCGCTCACCGGAGCAGGCGAACGCCTGACCGGAAAACGAACGCCCGGCTTCGCGTCCGCTTAAAACAAATCCTGCTATCTCGCCGTTCGTTGGGTGGCCGGGATATACGCCTGACCCGCCAACGGGATATGCATTCTCGTCAATCCGAGACTTCGAATTCGCGCAGCCCTTGTTCGACGAAACTGGCGATTGCGGCGCGGCAACGCTCACGGTCGGCCCTGCCAAATCTCACGCCCTTGACCGCCCAATTTGCCCCACCTCGGGATGTCGGAATGACGCGTTCGACGATAATTCCGATTAGCGGCAGACAAGTTGGATCACTCGCCCTCACGGCGTCGGCAATGGTCGACTCCAGCGCCGCGCGGGTGATCGGTTTGCGCTTGGCCGTGATGATTGCTTTTCCGATCATTTCGCAATTGCCAATGTGAGAAGGACGATCTGGACCGAATGCCCTCGGCGCCTTGCGGGGCTCAGATTTCAGGGCTTAGCTCGCAAAATCCGCAATAGCAAACATTGCGGATCAATCGGAAATGTCGAATTCAAGCTGCAAGGGTTTCAGTATGGCGGCAAGGGCGGAATCGCATCGACTTCGTTGCGCCCTGCCATACTTGAGCCCCTTCACGGTCCAGGTGGCTTCAGAGCCCGCCGTCGGCACGCTGCGCTCCACGATTATTCCGGCAAAGCCGTCGCACTCGGGATCGCTGCCTCGAACTGCCCTGGTAATTGCCATTTCGAGGGCAACACGCGAGATGGTTACTCTTTTCGCTTTCAAAATCTTGTTTGAAACCTGGATTTTGCAGGTATCTCAATGGATTGCAAGGAGCCTAGAACTGCTTATCGAACGACGGTTTCTCGCAATTACAAAGACCAAACTGTGCTGGCGGAGATCCGTTCCCAGTTTGCCGAGCAGAGAGACAATGCGCGGGACCTCAAACAGCGGCTTTGGCCGCACTGCCTTCGCGGCCGAACCGGGCTTGCAGCGCTTCGCCACTATCTACACACCCAACCGCAGGATTTCATCCAGGTACAGTTGCGCGCTGCGCTTCCAGGAGAACAGTGCCGCTCTCTTTCGCCCTTGTGCCGCCATGGTTGCGCGGCGATCGTCATTTGCCGATAGACCCACGATGGCTTGTCGCCATCCCTCGGCGTCGTCAGGATCGATATAAGCGACCGCATCGCCGCCGACTTCCATAAGACTGGCTGCGTTTGAGCAGATGACGGGGCAGCCCCTCGCCATCGCCTCCAAGGGAGGAATCCCGAACCCTTCGGTCCTGGAAGGGAATACCAGACATAACGCGCCTCCGTAGAGCGCCGCCAAATCGTCGTCGCCGACGTAGCCGGCGTGGTGGATATTGGATCTGTGCGAAGTTGGCGAGTTCGTCGAGAAAATGCTCGACAGCGCGCCGACGACCACGATGTCGATCCCAACTTCGTCAAGTTCTCGCGCCAGCTCAAGAATGATATCGGTGTTCTTGTGCTTCGCTCGGCTGCCCAGCAAGAGCACATAACGGCGCTTCAAGGCATCGAGAACTGGACTGCTGGCGCGTCGTGCGTCCCACCGCAGCGCGTGCTCATGGCCATTGGGGGCGATAAAGATCTTCTCGCTTGGGCAGACCCCGTATTTGGTCAACATTTCCGCGGAAAACCGGGACACGGTCGCGACCCTGCGCGCCCGTCTGGCGATCAGCGGCAGCAGTGTACGATATGCCACGCCGAACCCGACCGAATAACTATCCGGCTGGATGAACGTATTTGCATCATGAATGCATACGATGTGATTTCGCGCGACCACCGGTCCGAAATTTCCAAGGCTCAGTACTTGGGATCTCGCATACAGCGGCAGGATGAACTGGTCCCAGGCATGGCCCGACCCGAAGCTTGTCTGGCAAAAGCCGATCGTAGATAGGGCGGGCTTGAGGGCGACGCCCGGTGGAGCAACGAGCCGCATTGGCAGCAACTTCGCAATATCACTTTCGTGCGATAGGATCTCGTCAAGCGCGACAGTGATTTCGTAAGCGTAGCGTTGAACACCGGTCATCTGCTGGGTCAGAAAACGGCCGTTGATGGCCCAGCCTTTCCCTGCATCGACGGGCCGGCCTGAATCATGCATCGTTGCACTTCAAACCAATGCGCGGGGTTCGTGGCGTGCAATCGAAGCTAAACTCGGTCATGTGGCAAGCATATGCTGGCCGAACACACGATCGGCTTCCGATACCGCGCAGAGAATGTGATAGAATGAGGACGCCGGAATTGTGTCGACCATGGATCGGCCATCGCGATCAAATTGATCATACCAGCCGCCGAGGACGGGATGGCACAAATAGTGCCGATACAACCGGACCAGGGCCTTGATCGCTTCGTCGAAAGCAGCCGGCTCTCCGGCCTCGGCCTGCGCGATCCACGCCTTGGCAATCTCCGTCTGAGGCCAGCAGCGCCGGCTGGATTTTCGGATATTGCCGTCGGCATCGCCCTCGTCGATCAGGCATCCCGTGATGTCGTCGCAATAGCGCAGCGCCGAGGCCAGTAACTGCGAACGGTGGCGGCCGGTGGGACAGCCGGTAATCCGCTCGAAGCCCTTGAGGAGCCATACCCATTCCGCCTGATGTCCCGGCTCGACGCTGAGAGGCTCTATTCGCGACCAGTCCTCTTCGAAATATTCGCCGAGGATCTGACGTTGCGCATCGTACAGACTGACCACGAAAAGTTCGAACAGGCTGCCGGCACGGCTCTGATAGCCTGGATCATGGGTGGCGTCGAACGTCGCGATCATTGCTTCGAGCAAATGCATCTGCGGATTCTGCCGGCGCGGCAAGGTCGCTGGAATTCCCTCGAGGAATCCGCCGTCAGGCGATCGCAGGCCGGTGTCGAGAAATGCCACTAGCGATTTGATCTCGTCGGCAATCTGAGCATCCCCGCTCAACCGATACACCGTCGCCAATGCCAGCAGGACAAATGCGTGGTCGTAGGTATCGCGCGCGAGATTGATCGCGGACCCCTCAGCATCGAGCAAGTGGACGAAGCCCGGCCTGCCATCGGGGCTTTTGGCTTTAGCCAGGAGATATTCGAGGCCCTTGATCGCGATCCCGCGGCCTTGTGGAAACCAGCCGAGTTGAGCAGCCTTGGCGAAGCAATAGATTTGCCGAGCCTGGACGCGGACACGGCGCGGCGCCGAGCGGTCCGCCTTGCCCTTGATGTCGAGCCGCTCGACGAAGCCGCCTGTAACCGGATCCCAGCCTTCGCGCGACCATAACGGCAGCGAATGATCGACCATCAGGGTCTTCAGGGTGTCGACGATCTTGCGACCCTCAGGGCCGCCTGCGAATGCATCCATACCAGCGATCCCGCATCCATCGTTGCTTATGCGTCGGCAGCTTGATTCAACCTTATCATAACCGACAAGCCGACCGTGTACGATGGCAGGCTTGCGAGGCCGCCTCTTCATTCAGACGGTCGAGATCCGGCCCCGGCCTTGCACGCTCCGAGAGCCAAATCCCCATCAAGCAAAGCTAGCAGGCTGCCTCCCGATCTGGTGCAGCGCGGCATCGGGCCGCTTATGCTTCATTTGTTCGCCAGCGACTGCACCAGGTTCCAGAATTAAGCGGACCCGCCTCCCAATAGGGTTTGCAACAGGAGGCGCGAGTTTCCCAATCCGCCACGCCGGTGGAAAGTAATCACCGCCCATTAACCTTGTCCGGCCGGCTCGGGCTTTACCCAAACAACAAACTTGAAGTTGCAGTCGCAATGGGTACTTTTGAGCATCAGGATGCATTTTTATAATATCCCATACCCGACAGGAGATTTCATTTGACCTTACGCCTGCTCAAGAATGGAGCAACGGTCAACACGATTCCTGTCATTTGTCCGATCAAGAATGAATTGCCGTTCTTGCCGCACTTCCTGGATCACTATCGCCGATTGGAAATTCAACGCTTCATCTTCATCGATAACGCCTCGAGTGACGGCGGAGCAGACTATCTCTGCGCGCAGCCCGACTGCCGTGTATATTTTACCGAGCAGGATTATCGGGAATCCAGATTTGCCACCTTATGGATCAACGAGATTATCGAGCGAGAGCCGCTCGAAGGTTGGCTGTTATACGCTGACGTCGACGAACATTTGATTTTTCCCGATTGCGAATCGACGCCCGTAGCCAAGTATTGCGACCAGCTCCGTCGGCGAGGTTTCGATGCAGCCTACGCCATGATGCTCGATATGTATCCCCAGGGTGACTTTCTTGACTGCAGACCATCCAAGGATTTGCCCTTGTCAAAGGCCATGCCCTGGTTCGATACCGACTACGTGATCAGAAGCTATCCCTTGCCACCGTGGAAGCGGGGACGAAGAAAACATCCGCCTCAAATACTGGGCGGACCGCGATCTCGAATTCAATCCAGCCTCGAAACAGAGATCAGCCGCAGCTGGCCAAATTATTTTTTGTTGGGAAAGATCGATCGATTCATCGATTTTGTGCCCAAGCGCTTCCTGCCAGCTCTCGCGAAAATTTGGCCAACCGATGTACCCGCATTGTATAAGACGCCCCTGAACTTCGTACGGCCCGGCTTCAAGTACCGGGATTCACACACAGCCACAAACAGCGCTTTCTCTGAAGAGCTTGTCGTCTTGCTTCACTTCAAATTCTGCGCGGAGCTTCAGGCCAGATGGCGGATGGTGCACGCTGAAGCGAACCACTACCGTCGAGGACTGCACTATTTACAGCTGGAACAGGCCTTGGCCGATCGGCCTCGAAGCCTGCTTTATGAAGGCAGCGCGAAGTTCAATAGTTCCGAAGATCTGGCTCGGGTCGGCCTTCTGGGCAGCGATGCAAGCCACGTGTGGCTGGAAGACAAGACGTCAACCCACCGTTTCAAGCCTCGCCGTGAATTGCCCAATATTGCTCCCGGCGTCGCGGATGCGCTGTGACATCCGCCCGGAAGGCCTTTGCCCGATGCTGCGGCTTTTAACTATCGTATTCCGCAAATCGGTTTGGGCACACTTCTGGCGTTGCTGTATATGTTACAACGTCTCGCTTGGTGTCCGTCACATCCAAAAAATCCGAACCGAGGATGAAATAGGTGATGACCTGCCGTTCCAGGTGATGGAATTGCTCTGCCGTCAGTTTCCATTTGGCCAGCGCGTCGATGCCGACGATGTCGGCCGCCCGGGCGGCGCCTTCGAGAGCGGTTCTGCGCCGCAAACCCCGGAAATGGGCCGGCATCAAATCGTTCTTCAAAGCCGTGATACTGGCCTGGCTCAAGCGTAACTCCGGAAACCGCCGAGACAGTATCTTTTTGATCAGGCTGTCGGGCCCGCTAACCAGCAGGAAGCCTCCGGCCGCGGCGACCCCACCCGCGGACAGGAATGCCAACATAGCGCGTCTGGAGAGCAAGGCCATGATTTCAACTCGAAAGCAGATGCGCGGCACGAAGCGATAACGCCGCCACGGTCAGACTGGGGGGCGCGGAGCCGGCCGTTGGAAACACCGAGGATCCCACGACAACGAGATTGCGCACGACATGGTGTATTTGGCCGGGATCGACAACGCTCTGCGCTGGATCGGTCCCCATGCGCAGCGTTCCCTGCAGATGAACTGAAATCTTATCGACATGTCGAACCTCAATGCGCTCGACAGGCAATGGGCGCAATACATTCGGCAATTTATCGAGCGCGGCCTGCACGCCCTTGAGGCCGTATTCTGATTGCCTGGGAAAGGAGACATGAGGCCGCCCGTCGGACGAAACGGTTACGGTACTCATTTCCTGGGGCAGCGTTTCGACATCGATCGTTATCGGAAGAACCTGCCGCCAACGGCCATACTCCGGGCGCATGCCAAACGACCAATTGTTCTCAAATAGCAGCAACGCCGCTCCATGCTCGCTTCGATGATCGCCGTCCAGCAGCGAAAGGTTCATCCCTGTCGTAATGGTGCTACCGCTGAAATTATCCACTCCATCGAGAAAGACTTCGACAACACAGTCGATCTTCTCATGGAGATACTTGCCGATCGACGAGTGATTGAAGCCAGACTGCTGAAGCAAGATGGGGCTATGAATCCCATTCGCGCCGAGGACGACAAGGTCCGCGCGCACCGAATATTCCTTGCCCGCGTTTTGAAAACGAATCCCTCGCGCAACGCTGTTCTGGACATCAACGAAAACGACTTTCGAATCCACGCAAATGTCCACATTGCTGTGTTCGATAACGTTCTGCATGGAATTCAACGCAGTGAACTTCGCGTCAACCGGGCACCAACGGCAATCAGCCGTTCCGCAACAGGCACCTCGAGATCCTGATGGACGGCTGAGCCGTCCGTTCGGCATGACGAAGTGCATATCGGGCTGCGCCGATTTCATAATCCGATCGATGTCATTCATACGATGAGCGGGCTGCGCATACCGCCCCGAACCAGGGTAATGGAGAGCAAGATCGTCAGGCCCTGCAATGAGCATCGTCTGCTCTGCCTCATGGTAGTAAGGGAGCAGATCTTCATATGAAAGCGGCCAATCGAGCCCAACTCCATACTTTGTCTTGAGACGGAAATCATTCGGGTGATTGCGGGGGCATTGGGCCCACCAGCAGTTCGTGCCACCGCCGAAGGCAATCGAATAGTGCCAGGGCCGTTCGCCCGGACCACGCGTGTAGAGCGCTTCCGTATCGAAGATCGAATTCGCCTTGTTCTTGACCTGCCAGTCGTGGGTTCGGTGAGCTCCCCATTCGACGATCAGGATGCGACCAGCCCTCGGCCTCTTCAGAAATTCATGCAGGAAGAAAAACGACCCGAAGCCGGAGCCGATGACGACAGCTTCGTAACTGGCATCTATTCTGTCCGGTTGAATGAACGGCACTCTAATCCCCGACGCGTAATTCCCTCACAGGTTGACGTCCAATCATCAAATCTGCAAGCGGCCTCCCGGTAGACTTAAGTAACCCTTCGGCTGCAAGCAACGTCTTTGATGCTCCGTCCGCCAATGTTGGCTTGTTCGGCGTTGAGTAGAACGACCAACCTGCCGGCACGTGACCAATTGCCGTGCCCAGTAACATCTCAACCAATCAGCTTTCCACTCCAACCTTCCCAACGTCCGATCGCGACGTTTCGATAATATCGAAAACGCTCGAGCTTTGCTCCCACGAGAAACAAGCACGCTTTGAGCGTCGGCCGCAAGATCCAGTTGATCGCCGACCAGGTTCCAAACTTGTGGATACGCAAGACATGTCCCAGCCCCCTTCCGTACATTCGACCTTTTCGACACATCGCCTCGTTAAACCCGTCGATGTCCATCGGCGCGTGATGACCGTAAAGCGATGGGTCGTAGTAGCAACGCAACCCATTCGCCAACCCGCGAAGCGTGATGTCTTGTCCTTCGCAGGCTTGCCACGGCGTGGACGCACCGACGCCGATATCGACATCGTAGCCACGCACGACATCCAGCGCTGATCGTTTGAAAAACATCACCCATTCGATCTGAGTCGTCCAAACAGTAGTTGGAACGACCCATTGCGCTAGTTTTTCGAACCGCCCGTTGACGTCCCGTCCACTTTCGTCCGCGGCTCGTCCGCTCAATATATCGGTGTCGGTCAGTCGAAGCTGCTTCATGGCCTGCGAGAGGAACCAAGAGGGATACCAACAGTCGTCGTCCGGGAAGAGGACGAATGAGCCCTGCGCCTGGACCCAGCCGACGTTTCGCGCGCGACTGGTACCGCGTTCAGTCGGAGTGCAGATTCGACGCAGGCTCAGTATTGACCGCCAGCGCTCGTAGATCGGCGCCAGACGGTCGTCGTCGTTTTGATCCACCAGGATAACCTCAAAATCCTTGAATTCCTGCGTCGCAAGGCTTTCGAACAGCTGCTCCAATTGGAACGTGCGCCCAAGCGTCGCAACCACCAAAGTCACCGTAGCTTGTCCACTATCCATCTCTGCCTCATCGCCTCACAAGAAGCTCTCTTCGAGCGACCCGATTTGGCTCTTAACAACCCAACCCTCTGCAATCTCGCGCCGGATCGAAATGGTTGGAGATGCGGGCGTTCTCCGAAGGCCGCCGATGCAGTTTCCGAGCGAACGAGATCAAGAAATCAGCCATCCCGCAACAATATGAGTTGACAGGAGAAGCTAAGGAACGAAAAACCGTGGGCATGGAACAATTTTGCACAATATGAGATTGCCAGTACGGGAACAACTCTCGTTTGCTAGCCCGATGTCCAGGATGACGCATTGTCTCAGCTTTTTGCGTCCATCCCTCGCTAGCCGTGGCTGTCTCCGGCTATCCATTTGTTGCAAACCGTTCGATCCCCGCACGACGTATCGACGAGGAGACTGAAGGATGGGCTTGCGCGTCCTTAAGGAGGGCCCGAACCTGAACACAATACCCGTTGTCTGTCCTATCAGGAACGAGATGGCAATACTGCCGCATTTCCTGGATCACTATCGCCGGCTCGGCATAGATCGCTTCATCTTCATAGACAATGGTTCCGTTGACGGCGGACTAGATTATCTGTTCGGGCAGCCGGACTGCCGGGTGTATTTCACTAGTCAGAATTATCGGGAGTCGAATTTTGCAACGTCCTGGATCAATGAGATCATTGAGAGGGACGATATCGAAGGGTGGTTGCTCTACGCCGACGTCGACGAACATCTGATTTTTCCCGGTTGCGAGTCGCAGAACTTGGCGGCCTATTGCAAACGCCTTACCGAGAAAGGGTACGACGCGGCCTATGCAATCATGCTGGACATGTATCCGGATGGCGATTTTCTTAATGTTGAGCCCCGCAAGGATGTATCTCTCGCGCGGGCCATGCCGTGGTTCGACACCGACTACGTCATAAGAACCTGGCCGATGCCTCCCTGGGTTCCGGTAGCGACAGCAACAAAACATCCGCCGCAGATTCTGGGGGGGCCGCGTTGTCGCCTCCAGACCAGTCTGGAGCGAGAGGTTAGGCGGGGCTGGCTCGACAGTAGCCTGTTCCATCAAGTGGACCGGTTCATCGACTACGTACCGCAGCAGCTAATCCCCATGTTGGCGCGACTATGGCCAGTCGAAATACCAGCGCTGCAGAAGACGCCGCTGAACTATGTCCGCCCGGGTTTTAAATACTGGAACTCCCATGCCGGCACCAACGGCGCCCTTTCCAGCGAGCTTCTCGTGCTTCTTCACTTCAAGTTCTGCTCTGAATTGCAGGCTAGATTCCGCATGGTTGGCGCAGAGGCGAATCATTATCGCCGGGGGCTGCACTATACGCAGTTACAACAAGCGCTGCTTTGGTGGAAAGGTAGCTTGATCTATGAGGGAAGCGCGAAATTCGAAAGCTCGGAAGATCTTGCAAGAGTGGGCCTGCTTGGAAGCGCGGCCAGCCATATCTGGATGGGGAACCAAAAAGCTTGCTATCGTTTCAGAAGAAACCACGGATAGCGTATGGGAAGTGCACGTGACGGTTCACCGCCAACCTGTGCGCGAACTGTCTGTTTTTTTGACTGTTGGCAAACTCGCGAAGCCAGATGTAGGGACCTGTTGAACCACCATACTCCTGATAACATTGGGCGAAGATGACAATTGAGCTCATCGGAATTTTAGCGCTCGTGTCTGGCGTCGCGAGCCTTTTTCAATCTCCATCCTTCATCGTCTACGTTTTCGTCTGCTCCACCCTGCTCGGAGCTTCAGCGGCACTGATCCTGAACGACCTTGGCGGCGTGAGCGTACCCCCCGCGCATCTGCTCTTGGGATTCCTCGCCCTCAGGCTGGTGAACGAAAAGGCCGTGCTCAAGAGAATAGCAAGAGAGGTTGCACCGGGCCGGCCGGCCTTTTGGCTGTTGATGACCGTCGCCTACAGCACAGTCAGCGCGTATTTGTTACCGAGGCTCTTCGCGGGGGCGACGCTCACCTTCCCGGCACGGGCGGAAAGCGGCTACCTTGTTTCCCTAGAGCCATCCATGTCCAACCTTACTCAGTCGCTGTATTTTATCGGAGATTTGGTGTGCTTCGTGGCGCTTTCAGCCTATGCGAGCTCGCAACACGCGAGAAAGGTGCTGGCTGATGCGGTGCTCGCTTGCGTCGTGCTCAATCTGGGGTTCGCCGCGGTTGATCTGATTACTTATTTCACCAACACGACGGAGCTATTGTCTTTCATCCGGAACGCGACCTACACGATGCTCAACGATACGGAGGTTGCAGGATTCAAGCGAATAGTCGGATCTTTCGTAGAAGCCTCCGCATTCGGAGCCATAACGCTTGGCTATTTTGCGTATGCAGGGACACTTTGGCTGCATGGCATTCGACCTCGCCTCACGGCGGTCCTCACCTTTCTGTCTTTTACCGCTCTAATCTTCTCCACGTCCACGACAGCCTATGTCGGGCTCATGGCATTTCTCGCATTTGCGTATCTGGCAACGATGCTTCGGATTTTCTTTCGGCGCGCAACTCACCAAATGGCATTCTTTATTTTTGGCTTTCCGCTTCTCGGGGCCATCATCGTGATCGCCATTGCCCTTAGCGACACCTACTCGACCTATCTGCAAGGTTTGATGGACACATTCGTATTTAACAAGATGACAACAAACTCGGCCGTTACGCGCGCCTCCTGGAACCAGCAGGCGATCCAGAATTTCTTCGATACGTTCGGACTTGGCGCGGGCAATGGCAGTGTACGCGCATCCAGTTTTCCGCTCGCCGTCATTTCTAATCTGGGACTTGTTGGCGCTGTCTTTCTTGGCATCTTTTTATTATCGGTCTTTGTCAGTTCCAAAGGCCGGCACAGCGAGCAGTTTGAGGACGCTTACCGTCAGGCGGCGAAGGCGGCTTGTTTTGCGGGGCTGATAACAGCTACGGTATCGGGTGCTCTGGTCGATCTAGGGCTGGCGTTTTTCGTTTTCGCGGCACTCGCCTGCTCCCAATCGGCCGAAGCACCGTTCCCAGAGAAGCTACGGCTTCCCGACGGTGTCCCTCTAAGAAGCCGATAGGACGATGCACTGGGCTTATCCATCGGAAGGCAAAGACGTGCCGGCACAACGACTCACATTGGCAGTTGGCATCGCGACGGCTGGCCGTCGCGAGGTTCTGGAAAGAATGACCGATTTCCTCGCTCGCCAAACGCGCTTGCCCGATCAATTGGTTATTTGCCCGGCCGCGCCCGGTGATGTCGATCCCGCGGCATTGACGCGCTTTCCCGCGCCAACTCGCGTAGTAAGCGGGCCAGCCGGCCTAGCCGCGCAACGCAACCGGATATTATCGGCGGTTACCGAGGCAGATATCGTCATTTTTTTTGACGACGACTTTTTTGCCGACCCCAGATACCTCGCCAACCTGGAGACCATTTTTTGCACAAATCCCGATGTTGTCGCTGCGACGGGACATGTTCTTGCCGATGGTGCAAACGGGCCTGGGCTCAAATTCGAGCAAGGACTGGAGATTATCGAGACTGCCATGCCATCCATGCCCGACGACCCGGAAGTCGTCGATTTCTACGGCGCCTATGGCTGCAACATGTCGTTTCGATTGCTACCAATCACACGCGAGAGAATCCTCTTCGACGAAAATCTTCCGCTTTACGGCTGGCAGGAAGACATTGATTTCGCGATTCGCCTCTCGCGTTATGGCCGGGTGATAAAGGCGGAAGCTTTGCGTGGTGTCCATTTGGGGATCAAGTCTGGGCGCCCGTCCGGTGTTCGGACCGGCTATTCCCAGATCGCCAATCCGGTCTATCTCATTCGCAAGGGGACGATGACCTGGCAGCACGCAAGAACGCTGATGTGGCGAAATCTAGCGGCGAATTTCGTCAGAAGCTTTTACCCCGAACCGTGGATCGATCGGAAGGGTCGCTTGAGAGGCAACATCCTCGCCTTGATCGATATGGCGATGGGACGCATATCGCCGAGTCGCATTCTTCGGATGGATTGAGCAATGGTGAGCATTGGGAAATCTGCCTCTCGGCTCGACATCTTGCGTGCTGCGTCGCAGGTTGGCCCGTGATTTGTGTAAGAAAAGCGCGTCTGGTTACGCGATAATCCCGCCGCAAGGCTCAAGGCATCATTTGATCCATGGTCGACGAGAGAAGCAACGAGATCGCACCGGAAGCTGACCTTGGGGCAGCGCCGCTTTTCGGCGGCCGCAAACTTGCCTTCGGCGCAATTGCCTCTGGAGCCGTCAATCTCACCAAAGTTGGCTTGCAGCTATTGTTGCTGCCTCTCATGGCCCGTCTTTTGGGACCTGAGGAATTCGGTATCTACGCACTGGTTCTGCCGACCGTCACTTTCGTCGCAGTGTTGGCGGATGGAGGCCTCGGTGCGACTTTGGCCCGAGAGCCTGAATCGTCCTCGCTCGTCTGGTCCAGCGCGTTCTGGCTTCTGCTTCTCACGGGATCAGGTTTGGCGATCGGAGCCAGCGCCTTCGGCGTGTTTTTGGGGTATTCAATCGGGCAGCCGCGCGTTCCCGCCATGATCGCCGTTCTATCTCTCAGCCTCATATTTCTCGTTTTATCAGTGTCGCCTGCGGCTCGTCTGAATCGCCGCAAGAATCTGAGCGCAACCGCCGCAACTGAACTCTTGGCAAATCTGATCGGCGCTGGCGTCGGAGTTGCACTGGCACTCAACCGAGCTGGAGCTTGGAGTCTGGTCGCGCAGTATGTGGCAACTTACGCCATCCGCTCGCTCGTCCTGAACGTCATTGCGTTTGGCTCGCCAAAGTTTGAATTCAGCTTTTCTGCCGTTCGGCCGCACATGGTTTCCGGCGGCATCATGATCGGGGCGCGGCTCACCGACCTTGTAGGACGCGTCGCCGAGAACGCGCTGGTAGACCGGGTATTTGGCACGACTTTGCTGGGCAGCTACACCTTCGCCCATCAGATCTCGAAATTCGCCGGAGAATCGGTGGGTAACGTCACGTGGATTGCGCTGTACGTGCAATCCTTGACAAGTGACGAGCGTAGCATGATCGAACTCCATCGCCAGCTCACCCGCTTGCTGTCCGCCATTCTTTTTCCGGCGACCTTATTGGCGGCAGCAAGTGCACCTGAACTGGTAGATTTGCTGCTGGGCCCGAAATGGATCGGGCTGACATTCATGCTGCGCATATTGCTGCCTTTGTCAGCCTTGACGATGGTTGCAAATCAGGGTGGGGCGATTTTACTGGCGAAAGGAAAGTTCGAGATTCAATTCTGGTGCACGACCGGAAATAGCCTGGGACGAGTTCTCGTGGTGGCCGCTGGCCCGTGGGTGGGATTGACGGGTACGGTTTACGGTTTGGCCGTCGTCACGCTGCTTTATTTCGCGGCCATGCTGATCCTGTCGGAGCGTGTAACGGGATCCGCGCCGCTTCCTCTTCTGCGCGGCCTCGCTGGCCCGGCAATATCGAGCCTGGTAGCCGCGGCTGCTTGCATGGCCAGCCTGCGAGCATTTCCTGCAAACCTCGGTTGGACGCTGGCAAGCCTGGTTTTTGGATTTGGAATCTTCGCGGTATCCATGTTGCTCGTCGACAAGAGAGGTTTGATCGAGGACTGGCAAGCCATACGCCAACTTTTATCGGTTCGCGGAACTCAATCCCCAATATAGGCTAGCGCCGATAGCGATGCGAGGGTCGCGCAAATCGGTCGCCCAATTCGCCGGCCAATCTTTCCCGCGGAGGAGGATTTCGGGCTTCGGGCAGGGGGAAGACAGCGTGAATTCCGAATGTGCCGCTCCGGTCATCCTTGCCGTAGCCTTGCCTCGGCGAATTCACCAACCACATCCTGAATTGATAGATGGTACCCGCTGATCTCGATTGAGGACTTGCCGAATGAAATACCGCGTTACCTGTTTTTTGGCCGCGTCGCTTGCCGCATTGAATGTTACCGCTGCGCGCGCAGCTTCCGCGGAGACTTCGGGTTCCTGCGAGCTTCGCCCTGTCATGCTCGAGAATTTCGACGAAGAAACCGCACCGAACCGTCGAATCGAAAGCATCTCCTCGAGCCGAATTGGCCCGGCACGCTGGACCGCACACACTCCTTGGAACGGAGATTTTGGCGATGCGAGATTCACCGATCCCGGCCCCAGCGGTCCGTTCAGTATCAGGGATGGAATTCTCTCCATAACGGCTTCAAAGGATAAGGAAGGCCGTTGGACTTCGGGCCTTATCGCCGCAGCGGACGCCAGAGGCGTCGGCTTTGGCACGCGCTACGGATATTTCGAAGTGCGCATGAAGATGCCGCCGGGACCCGGCACCTGGCCGGCCTTCTGGTTGGCCGCGCTCAAGCCCGCGGCCAACTCCGACGGCAACGTCGAAATCGATGTCATCGAATATTATGGCCAATTCACATCTTCCTACCAAAGCGTCGTGCACGTCTGGTACAAAGACCAAGCCAAAAACCGTGGGCAGAATATGAAAATCGATGTCCCTGACAATTCGTTGGTCGACGGCTATCACACTTTCGGCGTCGACCTGTCACCGCAAGCCATCGTTTTCTTCCGCGATGGAAAGCCGATCTGGAGCCAGCCTACCCCGCCCGAGCTAGACGGACCCATGTACCCGCTCGTCAACCTTGCGCTCGGTAGCGGCTGGCCAATCGATAAGACCCCGAACCCCTCTACGTTGCTCGTAGACTACGTCCACGTCTACGGGCGGGATGCCGGGCCGCCGGAGGGTTGCACGCCGGGACCATCGCATACATCACCGTGATCAACTCATTTCCGCGGCAACGCCAGCGTGTCCCCCATTCAATCATGTGTTGGGCATGACTAAACGCCTACTTCTCCACTGGGAATTGCGGGACGGGATTTATCGATGCGCATCCTGCATTTACTGAATCACACGCGTCGCATGAACGGACACGTTCACGCTGCTGTCGATCTCTCCTGCGCCCAGGCTAAATTGGGGCATAAGACAGCCGTGGGGAGCGGCGGCGGCGAGTTCGATGCTCTCTTGGCCGACAACAACGTCGAAACCATACGGATCGACCACGAACGCCGCCCTGCGACGCTATTAAAGTCGCTGAATTCACTGTACCGCCTGGCTCGCAAGTGGCGCCCGGACATCGTTCATGCGCACATGATGACCAGCGCTGTTCTGGCGTGGCCAATTTGCAAATCGCTGGGCATTCCGCTCGTTACAACCGTCCACAACGAATTCCAGAAAAGCTCGATCCTGATGGGGATTGGCACACGCGTGATCGCCGTGAGCGATGCAGTTAGCCGGTCGATGCAAACCCGAGGGATTGCTAGCTCTCGCCTGAATGTCGTACTCAACGGAACCATAGGATCGGCCCGGTTTGACACAAGGGATCGAACGCCGCGTCCTCTCGACACTCCGGCGATCGTCTTCCTGGGTGGCCTTCACCCGCGGAAGGGTCTTCCTGACCTGTTCGAGGCCTTCGGCAGAGTTCACGCGCGAAACCCATCGTCACGATTGTATGTCGTTGGCGATGGCCCACACCGCGACGAGTATACCAAACTGGTCAACTCAATGGATTGCGCAAGCGCAGTGACTCTGACGGGCGCTCAGAACGATCCCTTCCCGCTGTTATTGAGCGCCGACGTCTTTGTGCTGCCTTCGCATGCCGATCCGGCGCCGCTGGTGTTATCGGAAGCACGTGAGGCTGGCTGCGCGATTGTTGCGACAAACGTCGATGGAATTCCTCAAATGTTGGAGCATGGAAAGGCTGGTATCCTCGTTCCACCCCACGATCCAGTGGCGTTATCAGCAGCTATCTGCTCACTCGTTGAGCATCCGGAAACCCTGCAGCATTGGAAGGAAAAGAGCCAAATTAATATCGACTATTTGCGTGTAGACCGCGTCGCTCGAGAGACGTTGGAGGTTTACGCAATCGCTTCTCGCAAAGTTCAGCGTTCACGGGACTTGTGAAGGGAGGCTAGAGCAGCCCCTTCGGTGCCTCGCCTCGCAGCTTCTGGCGTCAACCACGCCGAAGTACGGCCTCAGCCTTTAACGTGGAGTGCCGGGCTGTAGGCTGATAGTCGAAGCCGCCCTGGCGACCAAAAGATTCAATCCCTATCGCGCGGAGTGCCGCAATGGCATTCGCGGCCTGCTCATCGGCTCCGTCCGTGTAAACCGGATAAGCGTTCGAAACGATGTGGCTGCCCTCCAACTTCAAATCCCCGGTGAACAGTCCGTTCCGCAAGACGTGGCGCCTGAAGTCCTGCTCTGCCGTTTCAACGGAATTGAAGGCTTGATCCGCGTTGACTTCAACCGCGAAGAACTCTCGATCGCCGGATTTCCCATAAAAATCCGAATACACCGTTAGGCGCTTCCATGATCCGCTTTGGGAAAAATTGTACAAAATGGAATGATTGAAGCCCCGATTACCCGAAAAACTAAAGAACAGGCTAATCAGGGTTACCGTCGGAAGCCTCTCCTCGACGGGCATGCCGCATAGTTTCTGAGTGCGCTCGATCGGTATGGTCGACACAACGCGGCTTGCAGCAACGCGCCGACTCCCCGTCTCGAGCAAAAATACGTCATCTTTTTTTTCCAGGCTGAGCAATTTTTCCGCAAGGATGAAAGTAACGCCGCATCGCTCGAGCCGCTGCACTGCGGCTTGGTAGAGATGACGAAAGCCTTCCGCCGGTCGGGCAAGCTGCTGATTTCGAGCCGAGCTCCCGGACGGCATTATCCAGCGGCGGAAGACGCCGCGCAGCGACGCGTGCTCTTTGATCCAGAGCATTCGTTTCTCCGCAAATTTTATGTCGATCTTCTCTGCCGGAAGGCCGTAAAAGCGCGTCATGTAATGTTCCAACCCGGAGCGATGCAACAACCGGGCGCCGATCCAATATTGAGCGAAATCTTTCGCGTTTCGCATTCGCCGGCGAAAGATGCGAGCAAACAGAGCGGACGAAAGGACGCGTATCCACTCGAGCGGACCAGCAGCAATGAAATCGTCTTTGATTGAAATGGGATACTGCGTGACCACGCCCTGTGGGTTCAGCCGCCCCCAACTCGGGTTGATCGGCACGTACAGCGGCAGAATCTCGGGTAGGTGCGCCAGCAAGGGTGAATCATCCTGAAATATGAAGCTGCCGATATCGAACGTATATTCTCCGATCCTGCGGTCGATGTGGTTGCCTCCGATATGGTCGTACTCGTCGATAACCAGTACATTTTGATCGCCGTTCTCCGAGAGGATGGACGCAGAGACAAGTCCGCTGATTCCGGCACCCAGCACGACCACATCGCAAGTAGCCGTTGCGCGGCTGTGATCCGCAATCGCGCCGTTAAGCATATGAATCTCCTTCCCGAGCAACACAGACCGGCAGCAGGATTCCATGTGCGCTATAATTCACGGCTCGCGCAGGCGCTCCCGGCGATAGGCGGGCAATTTGGCCAAATTAGAGTCGAAGAGGCCCATCAAGCACCTTGCTCGGTGCCGAAAAAAGCGGCGCGCTGGCAACTTTTCAAAGCAGCGGGTCGCGCCGCGAGCCGGGAGCACGGTCAGGCACAACGGCTCCGGTCGAGGCGAAAGGGTTCCGAGCCGGGCAAAAGGCCCGCTTGTTTGGGATCGTGAAAGCTCATAACGATCTTCCGGGCGTCCCGGCAAGGAGGCCCAATGGCCAATCGCCGGCGTTCTCGTGCAAGGCATCGCCGAGTATGGTTTCCCCGGATTTCAGCATTAAATTCCTTGCCCTTGTGGCGGAGCGAAGGTGAGCAATTCGTGAAGGTCGCGATCATTCACTACTGGCTGGTCGGAATGCGCGGTGGCGAGAAGGTCATCGAAGCGCTCTGCGAGATGTACCCGCAGGCCGATATTTTTACTCATGTCTATGTTCCGGAGATGGTCTCCGAGAGGATCCGCCGGCACCGTATCATTCCGACCTTCATAAATTCACTTCCTCGCGCCGCCCGGATGTACAAAACCTACCTGCCCTTGATGCCGCTTGCACTCGAACAGCTCGATCTGAGCGGTTACGATCTCATCATCAGCAGCGAGTCCGGCCCAGCCAAGGGCGTCATTGCCCCGCCCGATGCCGTTCACGTCTGCTATTGCCACACGCCCATGCGCTACATCTGGAACATGTATCACGATTACCGAAAAAGCGCCGGTGCCGTGGCCAGGCTTTTGATGCCGCCGCTGACCCATTACCTGCGCATGTGGGACGTGACGTCGTCGGCTCGGGTAGATAGTTTCGTTGCGAATTCGGCAACCGTTGCCAGGCGCATTCGCCGCTATTACGGCGCCGATGCAACGGTGATCCATCCGCCTGTCGACACCGACGCCTTTTCGATCGCCGCGCCATCCGAAGTTGCCGATTATTTTTTGATGGCTGGCGAACTGGTTTCCTACAAGCGGCCTGATCTCGCGGTGCGTGCGTTCAACGAAATGAAGCTCGAGCTCGTGGTGATCGGCGGCGGCGAGATGCTGGACGAAGTCCGCCGCCTTGCGGGATCCACCGTGACCGTGCTCGGCGCCCAGCCGTTCGCCGTCTTGAAGCACCATTACGCCAGGTGCCGCGCGTTGATTTTCCCAGGCGAGGAAGATTTCGGGATGGTGCCGGTCGAAGCCATGGCCAGCGGCCGTCCCGTGGTCGCGTTTGGCCGCGGTGGCGCAACCGAAACTGTTGCAAACGGCGAATCCGGAATTTTCTTCCAAGAGCAAACCGTCGAAGCCATCTCGTCGGCCGTCAAAGGCTTGGCAGATATCCAGATCGATCCCAAAAAAATAGCGGAGCATGCGAGCCGGTTTGGCCGGAATAACTTCCTTCAAAAAATGCGAGCGCACATCGACGAACTCGTGGCCAGAAAGGCCGGCGCGCGCTGAGCAGGAATCCGTTCGGATTCCGCGCTCGTTATTATTCGGCGCGGCCGTCCGCTGAGGTATCGATCACGGATAGCGAAGTCTCTTCGATCACCAGGGATGTCAGGCGGCCGGTCGCGAAGGCGCCGGTATCGATGTTGATGCGGTTCGGCCCTACTTCCACCTGCTCGGTCGGGGTATGTCCGTGAACGACAATCTTGCCGAAATCATCGTTTGATCCGAGGAATTCTCCTCTGATCCAAAGCAAATCCCTTTCCGTCTGCTCCGATAAATCCACATTCGGTTTCACCCCTGCATGAGCAAAGAAAAAGTCCCCACACGCAAACGAGGTTTGCAGATTCCGAAAAAAGCGCAGATGCGCCTGCGGCAAAGCGTGGTGAAAAGCCGCTTGCAGCTCGACAATCTGGTTCCCGTTGGCCAGGTTTTCGGAAACCGCCCCATAGGACCGGAGCGTTTCCAGGCCACCCAAACGCATCCACTGATCGAACAAGTCGGGGTCAGTCAGACATCTGATCGCGATCAATTCATGGTTGCCCTTCAGGAAAACCGATTGATGCGCCGTGCCATGCTCGATCAATCGATCGATGGTTTCGCGCGATGAAGCCCCGCGATCGATGTAGTCGCCCAAAAAGACGTAGACCGGCGTGACCGCAGGGCGCGCCGCAACGTCGGCATCAATCCGCGCCAGCAATTCGTTCAGAAGATCGCAACGGCCATGAATGTCGCCGACTGCGTATACTCTGAGACCTGACGGCAGCGACGGACGCCGCCCTCCTACCCTGAGTTCCTGAAAGCCGTTAAGGGAGGACAGCACTGTTCAACCTGCCAATTGCCCCAGTAAGTTACGAACCCCAGTTCGCATCTTCAAGTATCGCCGGAACCCGACTTGAATCGGGTTCCATATCTGTGCTGGCGCCCGGACAGCTGGGATTCCGCGCTGGAAAAGCAGGAATCCGGAACATCTGGGGAGTTCGCGGGTTCCTCACCAGCTCGCGGGTCCTGACCAAAAAGTGAGCAGCTGGCGGCCGCAACTTTCGTCGCAAGAACGGCCTTTCAAGCTATCAAGCATGCCTTTCGCGCGGTAGTCATGCGCTCGTCAGCTCCATTGATGCGTTCAACGGCATGTTGTACGTTCTCGGAGGTAGTTTGCGATCCGATCTGAATGGATGGAGCGCGGTAATGCGTTTTGGATTTCTTGTAGGAGCATTGGGTTTTCAAGTATTTCTAGCGCTCTCACCCGCTCGGGCGTCGGCCGCATGCCTGACTCCCCCGCTCTCGCCTCAGGCTATAGCCGAATTCAAGTCACACCCTCAAAGCCTGGTCGCTCCAGGTTCGGATACCCGGACCATTGAAGCCACGACAAGAGATCTCGCGGGAACCGATGCTTCGCTATCGGCGGAACTGGTTCACCTCGCGGAAGGAACGTCGCCCCGGTTTCAAACCGCGATCGCCGCGGGCCTCGCCCAGGCTGCGACAGCATGCGCAAGCGTCGATCAGCAAGCCTCGCTGCTGATCCAGCAAGCCGTCGCTGGCTTCCAGGATGGGCAATTCCAGGCTTCATTCGCCGCGGTGGCGGGTGATCTTTCAACCGCGGCAACCGCTGCGGCGGCTGCTTTCGCGTCAAGTTCCGCTGGCAGCGTCGTCGTTATCAATCCCAACCCCCCTTCGAAATCGGGCGGTCTCGCATCCGGCGGCGGAGCCACTACGACCCAGGTTCTTACATCTGCGGTACTCTCCATCAATACATCGAGTACCACGACGGGCATCGCGGCCACCGCGGCGCAGCCGGTAAGTTCCATACGCTGAATTTCCAGGCACAGGCACCGGCTGAATAGTGAGTGTTAGTTTGAGGATTTGTATATGAACATTGCCGGGCAATTTACCCCCTATACGCCGGCAGTGGACAACGACCCCGGCTTTGGCGGGATGTCGATGCTGCAGCTTCGTCATTTTCTCGGCCGGGAGTGGCGCCTGATCGCTTCTGTCATCGGTTTATCGGTCATCGTCGGCGCGGCCTATATCGCGATTTCTCCTTACAGATATGCTGCGCATGCAGATATGATCATCGATACCAAGAGGATCGTCTGGACACAGGGCGAGATGGCGTCTGAAAACCACACGATCGATGACGCCGCGGTCGACAGCGAGATCGAGACGACCAAGTCCGAAAAAGTTGCTACTGGGGTTATTGATCGACTGCATTTGAGGGACGATCCGGAATTCGCGGGCTCGGGCGGAGGGCTAAAGCAACGGATCCTTGCATTGTTCAAGTTGTTTCCGGAAGCGGACACCCAGTCGTCCGACGATGTTACGCGCAACGTTCTGAGCATCCTCAAAGCCAATCTGCGCGTTACCCGCCTGGGACGCAGCTACGTCGAAGAGATCTCGTATACCTCTCTCGATCCCAACAAGGCTGCCAGGATCGCCAACGCATTCGCCGACGCCTACATCGAGGATCAGCTGCAAGCGAAATTTGAAGCGACCCGTCGCGCTAGCGTTTGGCTGGAACAACGGATAGGCGAGCTGCGCCAACAGGCGAGCGACGCTTACAAGGCGGTGCAGGATTTCAAGTCCAACAACAACATTATCATCGGCGTCGACGGCAAGCTGGCGAGTGAAGTCGAGCTTGATCAGCTCGGGATAGCCCTGGCAAAGGCCCGCGCCGACACCAGCCAGGCTCGAGCAAAGCTCGACCGCATCACGCGCGTGCTGGAGCAGCGATCGGACAAGGAGGGCCTCAATATTCCGGACCCGGTCGTGACGGACGCCCTCAGCAACCCCGTCATCACGAAGCTTCGGCAGCAGTTTCTTGAGGATCAGAACAAGGAATCGGAATGGGCCGCGCGGTACGGTCCGGAACACCAGGCGGCCAGAAATCTCCGGGCCGAGATGGCAGCTCTGCAGCGCGCGATCTGGGATGAGATTTCCCGTATCGCTGAAAGCTACAAGAGCGAATTGCAGATCGCGAAAAGTCAGGAGGAGTCCATCGACAAGCGGATGGTCGAAGTGTTCCAGAAGTCCAGTGCGACGAGGCAGTCGCAGGTTCGGCTTCGCGAACTTGAAACTGCCGCGCAGACCTATCGGGGTATCTATGAGACCTTTTTGACCCGATTTACTCAGTCGGTTCAGCAACAGTCGTTTCCTTCGACCGAAGCTCGGGTCGTCACGCTGGCAACCCCTCCCCGCACACCAAGCTCACCAAAGATAGCCTTGACGCTTGCCTTGGCCGCGATTTGCGGCTTGGGCCTTGGGATAATGTCGGGAATGGCCCGCGAGCAAATGGACCGCCAGATCCATACCCGAGCACAACTCGAAAAGCTGTTAGGGACGACTTGTCTCGCCGTTCTGCCGGCTTTCTCAAAAGGGAAATCTTTCACCGGTAAACTTCGGACAGTGCAAGATTCCACCGCATTTCGACAAATCAGCAACGTCGCGCCATTTTCCTCGACCGCCGAAGCGCTGCGCTACATCAAGGTCGCAATCGATCTTCATCCCACCGGAGGCAAGGTGATCGGGATAGTTTCCGCCCTTCCCGGCGAAGGAAAAACAACGGTAGCGACCGGGTTCGGGGCATTCGTGGCGAAGAGCGGCGCGCGCACCCTGCTGATCGACGCCGATTTGAGAAACCCTTCGATGACCAGGTCTCTTGGCTATGCGAATACGCCAGGCTTGCTCAATATGATCGCGGAAAAGACGGACTTCGACGAATTGGTGATCACCGATTCGAAGTTCAAGTTCGATTTCTTGCCATCCTCGACACAAATCAAGCCTTCCAACAGTTCAGACGTTCTGAATTCGCCGGCCATGAGGGAAATGCTGAACGCGGCCGGCAAAAATTACGACTATGTTCTGGTCGACTTGCCTCCAATATTGCCCGTGGTCGACGTGAAAGCGGTGGCCAATCTGTTTGACGCTTTTATCCTGGTGGTGGAATGGGGCAGCACTTCCGCCGACGAGATCCTCAAGGCGGTCAACTCCTCCCCTGTTTTGTCTGAGCGCCTGCTGGGGGCAGTTCTCAACAAAGCCGACGAAGCGGTCATGCGCCGGTTCGAAGGCTATTCCGATCGGCGTTACATGTACTACAAGGACGAGGCTGTTCCGACGGAAGTCGTTTGAGCTTGCGTGTGGCGCGAAATAGCTCATTCGGATCCTTGGTTCGACACGCCCTCACCATTGCGATCGGCGGGCTAGGAGCGGTTTGGGGGATTTTTGTTCTTCCAAACAGCATCGTGGCGGATGGTTTTCGGGACGTCGAGGATCGGCTGCTGAGATTCGAGACTTTCAGCCCGACGACGTTGGCGCAGATACTTGAGAGCCAGGCGTCCCGAGATTTGGGCGCTTGCAACAGCCATTCTCAGCGTGCGTTGTTGCTGATGGAGCTGCCACTGGCGCAGGCTGCGCTGCGGCTGGGAGCCGTCAATGAATTCGACAAGCACATTCAGTCCCTTGAGTCTCGCTCAAGGCGGGTTCTCAGCTGCACGCCGCGCAATTCGCTGGCGTGGCTATTGGTGTTTGGCCTCGAGGTCTTGCACGGTCGTGTTGATGCACGCTCATTCGATTTGCTTGCAATGTCCTACGATACTTCGCCCAATGAGGCGTGGGTTTCAGTCCGTCGCATTGTGCTTGCGACACCTCTCGTCCTCATCGCGCCTGAACCGGTTCGGCAAAAGATACTTTTTGAGTTTCAGCAGCTTATCCGTTTTGGCTTCGTCGACGAAGCTGTCCGCTCGTATTTGAGCTGCTCTGCGCCGATCCGCGAATTGCTGCAAAGTAAGGTCGAGCAACTCGATGCTTCGCGGCAAAGGGCGTTTTCGGACGGATTGCAAAGATCAACTCTCGTAAAATGACCCTGGCGGCGTGGGCTTTGACGGCCGGCGTCAATTCATTGCTACGCTTTGGGGTGCCGGAGACACTTTTGAGGAGCCCGTACTCGCGGATGAACATGTAGCGCGCTCGGGGCCGCGCGTCGGAGCTGCGGCCGATGCGCGCGCCTCGCCCGTGATACATCGTTGCAACCACAGCGGCGGCTTGTTGTCTTCCTTGCCACATCCGCAGAACGCGTGCGTGAAGGCTTTCCGATCGCCGGATCTGGGGAGCTTTTTGGCCCGAAACTCCGCTTATTTCACCACGCTTGGTCGTCCAGCGGACAAACGACTTCGGTTCCAGCCGAGTATAGCTGTGGCAGTTCCATCACATCGGGTTGATCTGATCCGGCTCCAAAATATCTTGTCGCTTTTTGTTAAAGGTCGCATAAAGGTTTGAACGCGTTGGGGCAAAATGCAGCCGTTTTTCATCCCGAAGCGGGCCGTCTGTCTCGGGCGACTTTTCGGGTGGCTCCAGGCGGCGCCACAAAAGCAATCTGGCGTGTTAGGGAGGCATCGCCATTGCTCACGATACAGGCTTGCACCGATTGTGCAGTGCCCATAAAGTTCAAGAACAAATAAAAAAACAACAAGGTGGGAGAAATTTGGGGGGGCAGTTTCTAGAACTCGCTTTGGAGTACCCCAGATGAACGAATTGGTAGATAGGCGGGGCGATCTTCAATTTACTTCGGTGGAATCACCGCAAGCCATCGGACTTACCTGGAAGAGGATAGCCGATGTCGTGTTGGCGCTCTCCGGAATTGTCCTACTCGCTCCCTTATTGATCATCTGTTACGTCGTGACTGTCATCACGTCGCCGGGACCTGCCCTGTATCGCCACAAACGAGTTGGATTCAAAGGGCGGCAGTTCGAGTGCTTGAAGTTTCGCACAATGGTCACCAATGCGGCGGAACGCCTGCGCGAGTTGCTCGAAACGGACCCCTTGGCCGCCGCAGAGTGGGCTGCTGATCGCAAGCTGCGCCACGACCCACGCGTTACCGCGATCGGCGCCATTCTACGCAAATCGAGCCTGGATGAGCTGCCTCAGCTGTTTAACGTTCTTAGGGGCGAGATGAGCATCGTTGGACCGCGCCCTGTCACGCAAGAAGAACTGATCAGGTATGCCGGCGCGATCCATGCCTACTATGCGTGTCGTCCGGGAATTACCGGATTGTGGCAAGTAAGCGGCCGCAGCACGACCACATTCAACAGACGTGTCGCGTGTGACAGCTATTATGCGCACAACTGGTCGATGACTCTCGATGCAAAGATAATCATGGCGACGGTCCCTGCTGTCTGTTTTTCCGACACGGCGTATTGAACGCGCATGACCTTTGCGGATTCAGCCAAGAGCAGGCGCTTCGGCAGGCGCCGGCCTTCCGTCTCTCGGGTTCAATCGAGGTCGTGTGAAATTTAATGCCAGGCATCGCTCTGACATTGCAATGATCGATTATCCGCTCGTGCAGAATTTGGGGTGTTGGGATTGGATGCGTCGTCAATCTTTCACCTCCATACCGCAGACTGCAAAATCGGACACACTTTCAACAATCGATACGTCCGCTGATTTCGATAGACATGGTCGACAGCATACGCTTGGTTAGGCAACGACACCCGCGATGAACGATCTCCGGCGCATCGAACTACATTCCTCAATCAGAGCTCGATCCGTTTCTGTGCCGATCACCCGGAAGCTTGCGACTGGGTTTCTGGCCATGTTAATCGCGTCGGTAATGTTGGCTTGGTTCTGTTTCCTGGGCTGGGGGGCGATCGCGTTATCGCAGTTGGTGTTGGACTGGATTAGAAGCATCTGGTAACGCACCCTTCTCGGTCCGCTTGGGACCAGCTTTGAAGCAGCGCGAAATTGATCTTTCGCGATCGGTGAGGCCCGAATGGAAGCAAATAATTTCTTTCGCACGCTCGCAACGGGCCGGCAGCTGTGACGCTTTCCTGGAAATGCAGCTAAATGACCAACATTCTTGTCGCAGGCGGAGCGGGTTATATCGGATCGCATACATGCCTGGACCTGTCCGACAAAGGCTTCACCCCGATTGTCTATGACAACCTCTCGAATGGTCACGCCGAATTTGTAAAATGGGGTCCGCTCGAGATAGGTGACATCCGCGATCGCAGCAAGCTCGACGAGGTGTTCGAGAAATACAAGCCGGCCGCGGTCATACATTTCGCGGCGGCGATCGAGGTTGGCGAGTTGGTCCGCGATCCCGGCGGCTATTATGACAATAATGTCTCGGGAACTATAACGCTGCTTCGGGCTGCGCAAGCCGCGGCGATCGACAAGATCGTCTTCTCCTCGACTTGCGCCACCTACGGCGTTCCGTCATCCATTCCCATGAATGAGTCACACGCCCAACTTCCGATCAATCCGTACGGTCGAAGCAAACTGATCGTGGAACAAATCTTGAAAGACCTCGACCTCTACCAGGGCTTTCGATCGTTTATCTTGCGCTACTTTAATGCCGCCGGCGCGGATCCCGAAGGACGAATTGGTGAATGGCATTCGCCGGAGACCCACGCCGTACCCATCGCCATCGAGACTGCGATGGGTCGCCGGTCACATTTTGAAGTTTTGGGCACCGACTATGACACCCGAGACGGAACTTGCGTGCGCGACTTCGTCCACGTCCTCGATCTTGCGGATGCGCATACCCGCGCAATCGAGCATCTCCTCGGCAACGGTACGAGCCACGCGCTGAACCTCGGAACCGGCCATGGGACCACAGTGAAGGAGCTGCTTGAGGTCGTTCAGCAGGTCCTGGGGAAGGGCTTCGATATCAGGTATGGGCCGCGCCGCACGGGCGACTCACCCGTTCTGGTTGCGGACAATGCCCTTGCGAAACGAACGCTCGACTGGTCGCCCCGGCATGACCTTGGATCGATCATCGCTACGGCATGGAACTGGCACTCCAACCACCTGCCTGGTGGCCGGCCCGAAACGGTAGCGGCGGGACATTCCCGCACCGACAAAATTATTGAGGTCAATAGCCAATAATTAACTTCGCGGCGGGACAATCCACCGATCGATAGCGCGCTCAAGAGCGTCGCATCAAGCGCGATCAGTGGCTGTTTCATGGCGCGACAATTATCTGCGACGCTTTATACGGTCCTTGCATGTGCGCTTTGCCTGAGCACTGCCGACGCCCGCAACCAGTCGCCCCAAATATCGAACTCGCCGGCGCCGATCGTGAATGGCTTGCCTACATTGGCCCCGTTCCAGCACGTTCGTTTTTGTCTCCACTATCCTTCCGACTGCAAACCGGACGCGGCTGAAAGAGACCGAATTGAGCTCGACGCCGAAACCTCGCAACTGCTCAGACGCGTCAATCA
Source organism: uncultured Alphaproteobacteria bacterium (assembly GCA_963840155.1). Classification (GTDB taxonomy): domain Bacteria; phylum Pseudomonadota; class Alphaproteobacteria; order Rhizobiales; family Xanthobacteraceae; genus Bradyrhizobium. The sequence goes on along the minus strand of CAWIXP010000002.1, from coordinate 2,368,065 downwards.
CAACGTCAATACCTCCATTGTTCCGGCAGTGAAGAACTACGGCTCGAATCTCGATGATGGCTGGACGATCGCTCCGGCGATGGGAGACTGCAACGACTACGCCGTGACGAAGCGACACGAACTCGTTGACGGTGGCCTGCCTTCGAAGGCCCTGCGGCTCTCGGTGGTAAAGACAGCCTCCGGAGTCGGACATCTCGTGCTCGTCGTCGCAACGACAAGCGGCGATCTCGTGTTGGATAATTTGACCGAAACTATCCGGCCTTGGCAGAGAACAGGCTACCAGTGGCTTAAGATTCAGTCGTCCAGCGATTCCCGGTTCTGGTATCAGATCAAGGTGCTCGCGGCCGAGCCATCAAGCTTCGATCGAAGGCTTCACTCGGCGGCTCGGTAGCCAAGTCCGACGCTTTCAGGCTTTGGCGTTAATCCACGGGTGATTGAACCACCGCGGTCGGGCTGGACGATGCCCTGGCGAGTCCGCAACCAAGCAGAATTCCGAACGGAATGAGGTAGCCCGGAATTTGCAACGAAAAATCGATCGTCGAATGAAGGTAACTAAGGGCCGCAATTCCTGTGACTGCGGCCAGGGAGCCTCGAGTTGCGCCATCGGATTTCACCGTGGAGCGAGCCAGGAGAAGCAGCGAGGCCAGGGCGGCGAGCACAATCATGCCGGCAACAGGAACGCCCATCTCCACCGCTATTTCCAGAACGGTCGAGTGCGCATGATCCCACACCCCCCAACTTGGAAAATCAGCGGGCCGGAGCGAGGGAAACAGATCGGCAAACGTACCGAGCCCCGCACCCAGAAGCGGCCGCTGCCGGATAGCCTCCAGGCAATACCCGTAGACCGACCATCGCCCGTCGTCGAATAAACCTTCGCTTGCAATCCTCCCGAGTCGACTGAGCAACACGAGCGTCACCCCGATCGCCAGACCTGCGGAAAGCATGACCTGCCAGAAACGCAACCGCTTGCCGTCAGCGGCCATCAAAATTATGGCAAAGACCAATCCCAGGCACGAGCAAATCAAACCGCCGCGCGATCCGGTCAGGAGCAGGGCAAAAAAACATATCAGTGCAGCCGCCGCGCGAGCAATGATCTTGAGCGCGAGATCTTCGTTCGATCGCGCCAACAACAACAGCCGCAGCGATGAAAATCGCACGGACCGCAACGAGGAAAACGTGGAGCAGAACCACAGGATCGCTCCCGCGCCGATGAAGGTTGCTGCGGTGTTGTGGTTGATAAAAGTCGCAGTCAGACTTCCGCGGTAAGCGAACTTCGGGGCCCATAATATCATGTCTGGAGTGAGTATCAGCGAGGCCAGGCCGTAGATCGCATAGAGCAGAATCGAATATTGGGAGAACCGGATGAGCTTCTCGTAGTCACGGCGCGACGTTCCGATTGAAAAGCCGCTAACGAAGGAGTTTGCGAACAGGAGAAAATGACCGATTGCAAGCGGCGGAATCTCCGCGCGGCTTGAAATCCGGGGCAATGTGTCGAAGCCAAGAAGCTCGTTGGCCCGCGCCCAGCTGCTGTCATTGAGTTGCACAATCGCGTTGGGAACAATCTGGACGACCGCGACCAAGGCGTAGACGCTGCATAAAATCAAAAAACCGAGCAAGATTCTTCGGCCCTGCCACAGGCCCTTCCGTCCGGCAATTCCACCCAATGCGGTAATTGACAGCAGGATTGTCCAAATCGCGACCCAGAACTGATCGACCGATCCGAAGAACAGCGGCGCCAAAGCCAGTACGCCTACGGTGATCCAGAATTGAATGGATCTAAGCGTGACGGTCATAAACTCCGACAGCGGCCGGCGAATCATCGCGACCACCTCGTAAGGTTCAGTTCGGCCCTACCACTTGGTGCGCTCGGCGGTGTTCACGTTAGTCACAGCGTTTGCCGTATTGGACACCGTGCCGGCCGTGTTGTTGATCAGCGTTAGCAGCTTGTAGTAATCCACCACCTTCGCATTGGCGACATACATCACGTCCTTGGACCGCATTTGGAAGCCGGCCGCAAGCAACATACCGGATGGATCGCGCGCGTTGAGGCGATAGATCGTCGGTACCTTGTCGAAGGTAAATCGCGTGGTGTCGACGCCGAGCTTTTCGAGGAAGTGGCGATCCTCATAGCGGTAGACATAAATCTCTCGGGGATCCGATTGTTGGTCGTTGAGCCCGCCCGCCTTGCCCATTGCTTGAGCCAAGGTCAGTGTTTCGACGTCGAATGGAATTTCGGAATTGAAACCAAAGACGTTTTGATTGAGCGCTCCCAAGGCTGTGAACGTCGGGGCTTCATGTGTGATGAAAATCACATCGTTCGGCCGTATGAAAATGTTTTCTCGGGGGTCGTGCACCACACGGCTCAACAGAACCCTGACGCGCCTGCCATCCCGCTGCAGCGTCACATAACTTTCGATAGCCTCGAATTTCGGGCCACCCGCGCGTGCGATCAGCGCCAGCAATCGCTCGCCGACGCTATTGAGGGCCAAAACACCTGGGGTATTCACATCCCCCAAAACGCTGACGACATTTGAATGCTGCTGATTGAGGCTGATCACAACCTGCGGCTCGATAGCCCGGTTCCGCAGCCGGGCAACAACGGCCTGTTGAATATCCGGTATGGTTCGCGCGGCCGCGGGAATCTCGCCCGCATAGGGAACATAAATGCTACCCTTCTGATCAACCGCCTGCGCCGGCAAATCGACGAAATTACCCGGGCGCGCGCCGGCGGATTGTCCAGGCGTGAAGAGACCGCCCGGGGCGGCTTCAAAGATCGATATGTTCAGTACGTCTCCCACGCCGACGACCTGATTCGGCTTCGGGCGCTTATCCGGAAATTCTCCTTTGAAAGTGATCAGATTGGGCTGCGAAAGAAAACCGACGGTGTCGGCGCTGATGTCGACCAGCGCATAAGGCAGCGGCGTCGTCGATCGTACGCCGGCCGTCGCATTGCCGTTCACAGCGTCACTCGTCGGTCCCGTTCCAGGAAGCAGCGAGCATCCTGGCAAAACCGACAGGATAACCAGTGCAAAAAGCGGCCAACGGAGTTGGTTCAGCATACCCACACGTCCCGCGGGTCGCCAAAATCGGCGACAACCCAGGCGAGCCCCCAACTCGAACGCACATGGCCGGGCCGAGCTGACCGGTCATCATTTGCAAGAATACACCTGTTGCTGAATATCAACGCTGTCCCCCGGACCTCAAAGCCAGCCCCTGAATCCCGTGGGTGAAACGCCCGCCGAACCGAACAGGATTCATGAAGTGAAACTACAGGGCGAGTCTCTCCGGTGATAGAGTGGAGTCCGGACCCAGACCAGCTTTTGTGGCGGCCGTTGCCTTCCGGCCACACTTTAAGCACCTGCGTTTCTCCGAAAAGCCGTGTCGTTCGAGACTCTTGCGCTTTGCAGCCGTTGCAATATGCGGCGGAATAGGCCTTGTGTCATGTACCGTACATTGTTAAAATTGGCTTTTAAAGTCTGGGCCTATGGACGTGTAGACGCGATCAGGCCTCGAAGTGTGTTTGCCGATTTCTCTGTGGATGATGCATTTCTCGGTAGACGACGCTTGCCCTCTTTAGGACAACACCATTTTGCATGTTTGATCGCCGTCCTTTGCGGGAGGCAATCCGAACGATGGCGGGAGCTTGCAGGTTACAAAGCTCGCCCAAGACCGAATGCCAATCTCTGTGGTTCGGGATCGTAGCTGTTTCTTGCGGGAAGTTGTGATTCACTGGAAGCGTGATTCGTTCCGCCTGACGCCGGGCCGGGCGCAGGTAAGCGCAATTCTTCCCGTCGGGTTGTCACCGAGACGGTTGTTTAGTTCTAGCTGATCGATTGTAGCGAATTTTGAATTCCGTGAACAACGAGGGCGTTGCAATGGAATATGCCGCCATCGCGCTGGCGATATTGGGAGTTGCAGTTGGGGCAATGTTCCGATTGAAAACCCTTTTGCCGATTGTCGCGCTGCTACTATTGGCTTGCGTTGTCCTGTCGCTCGCGCGCGGCCTTGGCTTCCTTGATACCGCATTGACGATCATGATCGCTCAAGCCATCCTTCAAGGCAGCTATTTCCTCGGGCTGGTCATTCGAGCTTTTCTCAGCGCCCCCCGTCGCAATGGACCCGTCCTCTGACTCTGACCGGCGTTGCGACAGCCTGAAGTATCTATTGTTTCTGACACTGCGTGTAGAATGATCCGTTTGCCGCATCTGTGCGCTCAAGGCATTGCGAGGGGTCACTCACCTCGCCGGCGACGGTGAAATCATAGCCTTCATTTTTTAGAGCAAGAACGTAGCGGCCGGAAGGAAGCGCGAAGTCGGCATCCTTGAGCTGCGCCAGAAGCATTTCCGGGTTTCCAGGAATTGGACGGACCTTGAGTTCATACGACAGATTCCGAATGTTCCAGGCATCCGAGACCGGGACGAAATTTGGCTTGCCCTTGGCGTCGAATGTCAGGGCACGAACGACTCGGGCGACCACCCGTACTTCCACCCGATCCAGCGCATTGCCCAGAAGGTCCCGGCGGAACAATACGAATCTCGCTTTTCCGTCCGGCAGGGTTGTGCGGCTGGGCTGATTGATAGGCGTGGACATTGCAATCCGTTTGTCCGGCACCTGTCCCGGAAGGACCTGCAGTTCGCTCAGCTCCGCGTTGCTCAAGGCATACACGCCGTAGTCGCTCGGCAGCGGCAAGGACGGCGAAGTCGAGGCAACCGCGGCGGGCCTCAATTCGGGCGCGAGGGCTGTTTGCTCTGGGGTAGAAGTCGAGGACGATGTTTGCGAACCCGGACTGCTCAATCCTATCCTCGACATCGCATGCGCACCGGCCTGAACTATGGAAGTTGGCTTGGCATAGATCGCCAGACCGACCGCCGCCGTCAGGCCGAGCAGGAATATTCCAATCGAGAATCGAGTCATTCTCGACAGCCGCGGGTGCATTCGCACTTCCAGAACAGGCGGCAACGGGTCAGCCCGCCACGGCCGTCGCGCTGCAACGCCATCCGGCGCCGGGCTCATGCGGTGGACGGGTGAGATCGGGTTCGAGGCCGCTTCGGTCAGCGAAGTGGCAAGTCCAATCTGCGCAGGGGGCGGCGAATACTGAATCCGTTCCTGCTCCTGCTGCCGCGTCGAGAACTGCTCGACCCCCTGGATAGCCGTTTCCAGCGCCGCCGAAAGCTGCTGCCGTTCAGCTTCTTCGGCCCACGAAGTATCGATTTTCAATCTGGCCCGGGCAAACTCGTAGATGGCCAGGCGCATCTGGGAGGGATCGCCCTTCACTATATTGATCATGCGCGACAGGATGAGAGCATACTCGACCTCTCGCGCAGGGGACGAAACCGTTTGGTCAGGCTCGACGCTTGGACGTTCAGTTTGCATGATAGTGCCAGTTGATCGACAGGTCTCCACTGCGCGTGTTGCGACCCGTTACTTCCTTGAAACGTCGAGGCAATCTGGTCGTGCGGGGTGAGCCGGGCCAAGGCCACGCGGCAAGACCCACGATATCGGCGGCCCCTTCCCGGCTATCATCCATCTTGCCAATTCATCCGGTCGCTCCGCACCTGACCCAAGACTCCCGGTGTCGCAATTTTTCGGGGATTTTCGCTGATGCCTTGGCGAACCGCGAGGTTACAGTCTATTGTTGGTTTCCAAGTATCGTCGTCCGAAACCTCTATTTCAAGGATCAGGATATGTCGCACGCCGCCAGAGTCGCTGTCATTGCCGCATTCATTGCCGCGTTGGGCGGCATATCGGACGCCATGGCAGGTCGCGGGCGCCTGTACCCTCTGACTCTTTGCGGCCCGGATCTCGCCTACTTCTGCCCAATCCACGGCTATTTCGATCAGCCACCCTTCCATTATAACCTGGCCATCTACCCCGGGTGCATCAAGGTGCTGCCCGTCCAAACCGCCTATGGTGTCGAGCGCCGGCGCGTTCTCGCTTGCGGAGCACCTCAGCGGACGATGGTCTTCTGGTAGACGATTGACAACTCTCGGCTAGAGCAGAGGGTCAATACTGCGCGCTACCTTGTTAGGCCTTTATTCGCGCGCGGATTTGTCGGCGCCGTCTGGGCCGGAGCGCTGCCGATGGAACCATTGGGGTTGTTACCGGAACCGCGATCGGGACCGCTCACAGGACTCGTACCGCTATTACGAATAAGATTGCCGTATCGATCCCTGGCGTTCGAAACTCCGGACTGCGCCAGCGCCGGAGCGCTGCAGGCAACCACAAGTAACATGGTCAGCGTCAATCTCATCCGTCCCTCACCTGCATTCATGGCACTGCGCCAGGATTTTACAAAACAAAAATGCCCATGAAGTGACGCTGCGAACAGGAGCTAAGCTATGGAATGGGTTCTTTTCGTTTCATTGCAATGGATCGTCTTTGGCAGTCCCACCCCCTCCACTACCGAGCAGGTTCAACCGTTCGCGTCGGAAGAGCTGTGCAAAAGAGCCGCCGATACCATCCGCGCCGAAATAAATGCACCCATTGCAGGGCAGCGTGTTCAGACGCTGGGACGGGTAGTGTGTTTGCTGCGAAAAGACAAGTAAACGCCATCCGGCGAGTCCGGCTGCGATTTCGCCCAGCCTCCGATCGAAACTGCCGGTTCCTACGTCAGATGGCGGACAAACTCGGAAATAGCATTGGACTGTCTATCGGCATTGCGATGTCAACGGCTGCGCTTCTATCCTGCTGAGTGCGATGGGTTTCTTTTTGGAGATCGATATGAAAAGGCCAGCTGAAATCCTGGCCGCGGTTGCCGCCTTGACGGCGGGCTTGCTAGTCATTTGCAACCCGGCCGAGGCTCGGGTGCACCGGCATTGGCATCACCACAGCCATTACGCGCTCTATTCCGACTACAGCTACGGCAACTGGCAATCGCCCACGACCTACATTTATCCCGCCGCGAACTGGGGTCCGTTTTTTCATCGCGTGCGCCACTACGGTCCGATTCTCCCGTACGAAACGGTCGGCTATTAGCTCATCCATCCGCTGCCCAATTGGGCCGCCGCACAGGCGTCCCTCCCGCCGAGCAGCCTCGAATAACCCTGGAAAAATTCTTTTCCGCGATTAGCTGGGACTACCGCCGCCGGTTCGGTCGCGGGCGTTGATCCGCAATTCCAACGCAGGTGCTGGTTCCATCGGTCTCCCGGGCGGCGGTGGTGCAGGGAACGGCTCGCACCGTCTTGGTCGAAATCCCATCCTCTGCAACTTTGTCAAAGCCCGTCTGCCGATGCGGCAGCATCGGGCCGCCCACCTCGGGAGCCGCGCCAACCATAGGCGCCCCGGCAGGCGGCGGCGGTTGTGTGCTGCTCGCGGCCGACGAACCGACGCCAGTTGTTTCAGACGTCTGCGCCAAGACGGCGGACGAGCCGAATGCCAGCGCCACAACAATGGAAACAGCAGTCGTTCGCATGGGACCCTCCCCGGGAAAACATAGGGAACAATCAGCTTCCGCCCCGTAAAGTTCCGCGCCCAAGGCGGTCATTTGACACGGGTCCAGGCCGAACCGGGAGGTACCGACGTGTTCCAGCTAAAGAACAACCAGAAAGAGTCCGGCAGCGGACGAAACACATCCGCTATTTCCTAGGTTGGCCGCCCGCTCCCAAAGTCCGCACCTAGTCTCCCGGCCAGGTCGCCGGTCGCGTTCAATGCAAAAGCCACCAGAGTGAGCAGCCCAAGATCGCCCATATCGCGAGGCTCAGCGTTGCAGCCAGGATCCACGGCCTCGGAGATGAGAAACGAATGACCTCGCCTGCGTTCACCGTCGCGGACGACAAAGGCTTGGCGGAATTAGGCGATGGGGAGGCTATTTGGGAATCCGGCAAATCGGGCGGAGAAAAATGGGAATCCACCAACTGACGCTCCCCACAGGCGCGGACACAGCGCCGGAACCTATTGGGTTCTACCCGAGGGAACAAGCGGCAAACCAGCAAACCCACAGGCCGATTTTCCAACCGAAAAAACGACAGCTGCCTTGCCGCGGGCAGATTTCGGCCAGAGCGGCCGTCGCCCACCGATCGTGATCCCCTTCCCTTTGTCCGGATTCGCAGTTTGGTGGAGGCGCAATCGCGGCGCTCTCGTCAGCCCATCGAACCGCCGCCAGCCGCTTGAAATGCGCCGCCATGAGCGAGACTTCGCGAGGCCCATTTAGATGCAAGTGTGAGCCTACTCACACCTACTCGCAGGGATTTCGTGCTATTCGGCGCATCCGTGGATACAGATTATACACACACGACGGACATCGAATTTGTGCAACCATCTTCATCAGCGAAGAGGTTCAGTGATGTGGACACGTGATGAAATCATTTCATACAGCTTCCTCTTCGCTGTCACCGTTGCCGGTCTTGGATTGCTTACCCTTGCCCTCAGTTGATCTGCCGCCGTCGCTCACCCTGGCGGCAGCCGCAATCGCAAAATACGCCACGGCATCGGAGGATGGACGTTGTGCGTCATTGGTGGGCTTGGGCTGGCGCTTTCCCGCCGATGGCGGAGCGGGCAAGCCTTGATCGGCGGTTTGCCGGCAAGTAGCCGAACGCTCGCATCTAGGGTGAGGAATGAAGCGGCGCCCGGCTACTCCGCCGCGCGGCGGTGCGGCGTTTTAAAGAATCACGAACAGTTTAAAACTTTGGAAAGGAATCGGCCGCAGGCGGCAAAGTTGATCGGGCCGGTGGCGTTAGAGCGGCTGCCCGTTTGCCGGTCACTGACATGCGGTGCAATTGTTCCGTCCGCCGTCTTGGCGTCGGCGCGTCGCGTACCGCCACGCAGCCATCATGGCCATCGGCCGCAATTCTTTCGGCCAGCGCCGGGTCGGTCTTCTCTGCTCGCAGGTCCGGCAAGAAACCCGCGGTCAAATTACTTTCTCAAAAAAACTTTTGGCGCGGGAACTGCCAGACAGATCGCACCCGGACCCACTCAGGCTGCAACAATCGAATTCCATCGCGTATTAAAAGGGTCTAACGGGATGCCCGCGCTGGCGGCCTTATTTGGGTCACCGACGTTGCATTCCTTGAAGTGAGAAGACATCTCGACTTCGGCCAAGTGTTCCCAGTACTCCGCCTCGGCCAGGAGCTTCCATTTCTGAGCAGGATTGTACGCGGCCTGTTGACGGCACAGCGAACCCATCGCGCGCAACCGTCGAACGTTTTTCATTGTCACCTCCCTTTGGCCTTGTTTTTGCACAAATCTATTTCTTCTGTTGCTTCAGAGTCATTATCGTTATGAAATAGAACCAATTGTAATTCGGTGAGGCGGACAATCGTGGAACTCCGGGGTGGTCTCGCCCTGTTCCCGATCTTTCAGCGCCGTTCCGGCTGGTCCTGCCGGTCTCGAATGCCGGCCGACGCCGGAGGTGCTGCTTCTGCTTCGCTACCGCAGCGGCAGACGAGATATCCGTTTGGTCCTTTCGTCACCCGGGTCAGATGGCGACGAGCGCAGCCAAATGATGCCGTGTCGTGGACCTGCCCCGACCGGGCTTTGCATCCCGAGATGTGGCGCCATCCTGACCTTCTGGAGGACTGAATACCGGTTGCTTTTGCCGGCTTCACCGCTCTGGGGGACGCGGCGACCCCAGGGCCGTGCCGCGGCGCCGGGTTCTTCTACCCACCAGTGACTTCTTCTGATGGCGGTACGCCCGTGCGCGGTGCGAGATCATCGCCGCGGAGCTGATACAGCTTGCCCGATTTCGGCGCTTCACGCCCCTAATCTCGACACCATGTCGGCGAATTACGGTCAAACGCGCAGACAACCCTATCCGCTGTTCAGCGTATCGGGAGCTCACATGGCGTTTGAGATCGTTGCGGAAAAGGAAGGCGAAACCGTAAGGATGAAGAGAAACAGCTCGCTCATAGCCATTGCCAAGGCGCGGGTGTGGGCGAGCGAAGGATGGAACGTGACTATCGTCGTCGAGGATGAACGACCGCTGGCGCTTCCGAGGCCGCGGGCGGCCTAGCCGCCCGCACGACGGGACCGAGCGAACGCATGGCTTGCTCGGCAGCGGCGTCGAACTGATCCTCGAGCCACGGCGAGATGCCGCGCAACCCGGCCACTACGTTCTTGGCCCATTCGATATATTCAAGCCGTCGTTCAACCGACCAATCCGGCGCGGGACTTTCTGCCACGGCTCGCAAGTTGCTTATCTTGTCGGCCAGCTTGATGAATTTTGCTTCACGGCTCTTCCTCGGTGCGTTTTGGACTTGCTCGCCTTTCCGTACTTCCTTCGGCAGCGACGTGTCATCGCTGACTTCCATGACAATGTCGGCGACGTGCTTGCCAAATTCACTCGCAATCATCTCGGGGCTGACGTTCTGATCCTCAACCGCATCGTGCAGAAGTGCCGCAATGATGACGTTAGGCTCAGTGCCGCCGGTCGCTTGGGTCACCATATTGGCGACTTCGAGCAGATGATTGATGTAGGGTTCTTGTGCCGCACCTTTGCGCCGCTGGTGAACGTGCCAACGGGCAGCGGCGTCAGCCGCTCGCATAACCAGAACCAGTCGATTCATGCTTCCCCCTTGCGTCGGGACTCCCCCGTTGACTGGCATCGGTGCCGCGTGATCGCAACGTTTTCAGTCAGGAGGCTTACTACCAGGATGGCTATTCGGGTCGAGCATTCAATGGCCGGCCCGTGGGGTCAATGAGTTGACGTCCTATTTTGTCCGGCACTCCGGAGCCAAAGGTGAACCACATCAGTTTGAAGGCCTGGTGGGCGCAGCGGGATTCGAACCTGGCACCCGACGATCAAGGGTCCAGCGCTCGCGACGTTATGTCAATGGCTTAGCTGCAAACGCGAGAGCCTTTGCTGGACTGGGCGCCGCCGGATCAGGCGGCCTCAATACAAATTCAGATGTCAGTATGGCCCCTTCAGCGAGCCAGCCTCGATCAGGAGCCGGTTGAAACGCCGGACCTCCGCACCACCCGCACAGCGGTAGAACGTGCCATTGCAACGCCGAAGGATATTTTTCTGCTCGAGAAAGCTTGGACCGAGCGGTACTCCCGCCGCCTCCAGTATGACCAGCGGCAGGTAGGGTGCATCGATGCTATCGAGCGCCGAGGACAGATCGACCGGTGTGAAATTTACCGCATCGAGGGCATAATAGGTGGTGAGATAGCGCGGATCCAGCGCTTCCAGGCGACGCGCAATCGCCACCTCGCTGAGCAACGGATCGAGGACGCGGGGGCCGAACTGCGGTTGATGATCGCCATAGCGCACGATCAGGAACGGTTCCTTCGGAAATTTTTCCGCCAACTGCTTTAGCAGGGTGCTGTAGTCTTGCGCCGTCATTCCCTGACGGCGAATGTACTCCTCGACGTCCCAGGCATTGCCGAGATTGCGCCAGTTCGGCGTAAGCGCTGGACGCAGACGCGTATCCCAGGGGAAATGGTTAGCCACTGTGTAAACATAGAGGAAGAGCGGCCCATTGCCGTGCTCACGTTCGATAATTCTGGTGGCACGATCGAAATAAAAACGATCAGCCTCGAAACCACGCGTACCAAGGTCAGATATGTCAAGATAGTTTTCGATGCCGACCGCGGTCTGGAAAGCGCGAGAACCAAGAAAAGCACCATAAAACGGATAGAGGCTGAAGGTCTTGTACCCGCAGCGACGCAATGCGTGCGGAAGCCCACGACTGACGCGGCCGGCGGCAATCCGGGTCACGGATGTCGCGAAGCGTCCAAACGAGCGGGCCGAAAGACCAGTGAGCACGTTGTATTCGGTGAACCAACTCGGCCCGCCCGCGCCCTCCACGACAAGCTTGCGCGCCACGCCGTCCAGCGACCGGAAATGCTGGTGATAGCCCGGGGGCACTGTTATGCCGGGTGCGGCCGTGATGTCGAAACTGGATTCATCGTGCAACAGGATGATGTTCGGGAGCTTGCTCGACCGAGGACAAGCCGCGGCCGGCGCGCCGTTCAGGCCGTCGGCTGTACTCGCATCCGCTTCGAGGTATCCGTGCGAGGCAAACTCATGGATTGCCTCCACGCCTGTCCGCGCGAATTTTGAAACATAATTCTGGCTGATGAAATCTTCGTGCAGATCGGTCGGGAACGACATCGATAGCACAACAAGAGCGGCCAGACATGTAGCGCCGGCGATCAAGCTCGTGCGCACGCGTATACGGCTGCGATCAAGCCGCCAGGCCGCGATCAGAAGCGCGGCCGTTCCGATTGCTGCCAGCGCGATCCATCCACGCAGCGAGGGAAATGCCGCCAGCAGAAACGCCGATGTATCACGGTCGACGATCATCAGATCGACGAAGTCGACCGTCATCCAGAGCTTGTCGTACTTGAACCGCGAGAGCAGCGTGAGCGCGGCGATCAATTCGAGCGATATAAAGGCTGCGACAATGGGACGGCGAAGCAGGGCAAGCCAGAAAAAATTGAGTAACGCCCAGACCAGCATGAATGCTGCCTTGGCGACCGGATCGGATTCGGTCGCTACCATCATCGCCAGAGCGGCCAAATGAGGGATGGCCAGCAGGCAAAGCCCCAGCCCGTCGCGATCTGAAATTGCCGCACCGGGCACGAGGCCGCCTACCAAGGCCGGTACGCTGGATGACATGTCTGCAGATAGCGCCCTGCTGCTATTCTCCTGGCCTGCCGCGGCGCCCGGTCCTGTCATAACGCTGCTTCAAACCCGCCCTGTGAGATGTTATTCTGTAGCCGGAGCCTGCCAGTCCGTGGTCCGCTATATCGTAACGTAATCAACCCTTCGTCCAGTGTATTATTCCAACTGGACCGACAACACGCTGGAGAGCACATGCGTATTCTTGCGGCAATTGGAGGACTGGCAATCGTCGTCGCCATTGGTATGGCGGCGTTTTTTTTCGGAGGCTTTTATAGTGTCGCGGGGACCACCGAGGACCCTGCCATCGTCCACTGGGCGCTGCTCCAGGTGCGCACCGCGTCGATCAATCGCCACGCCCAAGACCAGCTTCCGCCTTCGATCAGCGACCCGGCCAGCGTGCCGGCAGGCGCCAGGGCGTTTGCCGCACATGGCTGCGTCAATTGTCATGGGGCGCCCGGCGTCAGCTGGGCCAAATTCTCGGAAGGATTGCATCCGGATCCGCCTGACTTGAAGGATGTAGTCAACGATCTCTCCCCGGCACAATTGTTCTGGGTGATCAAGAACGGCGTCAACATGACGGGCATGCCGAGCTTCGCGCAGGCCGACGTCAAGGACGACGAAATCTGGTCGATTGCCGCGTTCCTGAAAAAGCTGCCGAGCGTCTCGGAAGCCGATTACAAGACATGGACCGCGGCGTCAGCTGCCCCCGCTGCGGTGCCCCCACCAGCTAAATAAATCAAAGCCGCTGCAAACCGGCCAAGCGAGTTTTGCCATCGAGCGCGACGACGCCACCGGCTATAGCGGCGAGCACCGCCCAATAGCCGTAGCGGAAATCTGAGGCGACACCGACGGCAAAGAAGCTGAGCACATAGACGGCGGCCGACCCGCACACGCCGAGCGCGAAGGCGCCTTCCCCCGTATTCCGTCGCCGCCAAGCAAAGCCGCACACGACGATGCAAAGCAGCATCCAAGCGCCAGACCGGAACAGTGGCGTGGCTTTGAGCAGGTCGTGCACGGAGACCAAGGCGACGAAAGCCGGACGATCCTGGAACACGTTTGCAGTGGGATGCTCGATATCGGCCACCCACATCGTGAGGTTATTCCCGGCGAGAAAATTCCACATGAACGCGGCCCGATGCTGGAGATAGGCCAGCGGATGTCGCATGACCGCCCGCGCCCAGGCTTCGGCAATTGCCGGGGTACCGAATAGTTTTTGCTCTCGTTCGAGCTTGCGCATCACGAAATCGCAAGGCTCGATCCGCCAATAAATGTCCCACTGGGTCGGCTGATAGCAGCCATTCAACAGTAGCGCGCGCTCAGCTTCGCTCCAGATGACGGGGTACTGGTTCTGGTTGGCGAAATGGCTGATGCCGCCCATGTCGAACACCATGATCGACTGTAACGGATGCTGCCGCGTCGCCCCGAGCAACCCGTAATAAACTACCTGTACCAAAACAACTAATCCCACCATGGCAGGCACGAACAGGATCGCCGTGCGCTTCCACGACAGTTTCGTCGGCCAGACGATGTAAATGCCAAGAATCGGCGCGGCAATCGAGGCATTGGGACGCAACAGGACGCCCAGCGCGCACAGCGCCAAGGCCAACGCCTGTGCCGGCACCCGAACCCGCGCGCCGCACTCGCAGACAGCGAAGACAATCGAGGCGGCCAGTAGCCAGCTGGTCGCAAACAGCACGTCGCGCCAGATAATCCCGACAAAGACGAAAGCCGGTGGCAGCAGCGCCAGCAACGGCAACAATACCGCGAGCCGGCTTGCGTGCCTCACCAACGCGAATGCCAAAATAGCAAAGCTCAGCCAGTAGGATGTCGCGATCAGCAGGAACATGCTGCCTGCGCCGGGCGCAACCGGGTCGACCGCGCGCCACAGCAGGGTCATGACCGGCGACTGCCAGTCGCCGAGCGCACCACTGGCGATCTCCTCATGAACGAATTTTGCATCGTAGGTCATGATGCCGGGATAGAAGATCAGCAGGGTCACGCAGTAGCCTGCGGCGATCAGCGCGGCGACCGCCAGCCACGACCCCCGTTGCACCGGCTGCCTGCCGTCAGGCGAGAGCGGCATAGATGTCTCCGGAATTGGCCGAGTGCGGCAGCCCAGCCAACCAGCGGGCGACCTCTTCGTCGCCGACCCAATCGACATTCACAAAGTTCTGGCTCTCGCCGAGCACCGCATTGAACCGCACATAGCCTAGCGCGGTGCAGCGCTCAATGCAGGCCAGCGCGACATCGCGCTGGATCGTAGTGAACTCGAATGACAGCGCCTTGACTGCGTGTGTCAGTCCCTGCAGCGCCTCTGCCTCAAAACCCTCGACGTCGATTTTGATGAAGGCCGGTACCCCATACTTGCCGATCAGCGCATCCAGCGTGGTCATCGGCACGTACACCGACTTGGTCCAGCGCTGCGTTTCCCAGCCCGCCGCATCGCGCGCGGCGTTCACGAACTCAGGTGACGCCGTCGAGACCGTGGGATTATCGACGTTGATCGTCATCCCCGTCGTTCCGATGCTGCGGCCAACCGCCACCGCCTCGATCTCGACCTCGGCAGGGCGCCGGTAGAACAGCTTGAGCAGCCGGACCAGGGCGGGCTGCGGCTCGACCGCGACGACCCGCGCGCCCAGTCGGCGGAAGGATGCCACTCGGTCACCGACATGGGCGCCGATATCGAATACCAGATCGCCACGCTGCACGAACCCGCCATAGAGCCGGTCCATCGCCGCCGCGCGCGAGTTGTCACCATAGTAAATGCCAAGCGAGCGGATGATGCCGCGCGCGGTCCTGAGCGCCTCGAACATTGCTTCAGACCGAATTTGGCTGCGGCAATGGCGCGGTTGACTCTATCGCGGGAAGCGCAAGCGACAGCAGCACGTCTGGACGGACGGTCTCCTCGGGGAGCCGGCCGATGCCCACTCGTGCCGCCAGACTGCCAATCGACGGCCACGCAGTCACGATGGCGAACGGGATCGCCAAAGCGAGGCCGCCGGCAAGTAACAGCGCATAGGGGATGGCCGCCGGTTGCGTCAGCGCCAACAAGCGATCACGCTGCATCCGAGCACTGTATGCGGCCACAAATTGCGCAGCGCCAGCCTCAACGGCACCGCGTGACCATCGCGATTCTGTCCGGTCCAGCCGATTTCGAGACCAAACAGCAGGCAAGCGAGGAACATCGTATGACCGAACCATAGGATCGGACAAAGCACGATCGAGTACACGGTTTCGATGACGCAATTGACGATGAACAGCCCGGCGCCGCCGAACGCGCGGCGACGCTCCGGCCGCAACAAGACGTCGACCGCACTCGCAATCTTCGGCGAAAACCACATCACCAGGACGCATCCAAGCAGCACCACGCCCAGATCGGGACGAATGAAGTCCGCGGGCGTATCGGAGAATGCAGCGGCAAGCGAGCCGAGCACGAGTAGCGCGATCCAGGCCGGAGAGCCGATGAACATCAGCATGGCCAGCGCCAGCTGATAACGGCTGACCGGCTTGAAACCCGGATGCGCCAGAAAGCCGCGATACTGCATGTTCCCCTGACACCAACGCAGGTCGCGGCGGATGAATTCGATCAAAGTGGGCGGATTTTCCTCCCAACCCAGATCCTCCAGTGGCAGGACACGCACGTCGTAGCCGGCGGCGCGCATCAGCGCCGCTTCGATCTGGTCGTGACTGAGGACATGGCGATCTGCCGTTCCGTTCGCGGACAGAACCGGAAGCCCGCAATGAGCGATGAACGGCTTGAGCCGCAGAACCGCGTTGTGGCCCCAATAGGGTCCGCAATCGCCCTGCCACCAGGCACTGCCGATCGTATAGCTGCGCATGCCAAGCCGCATGCCGAACTGAAAGAGACGCGCGAAGGCGCTGGTGGAGGGAAGGCCCACCACCAGTCCCTGAAGAATGCCAAGCTTGGGATCCCCCTGCATGATACGGATGAGATGGAGTACGGCGTCAGCCGTCATCAGGCTGTCAGCATCGAGCGTCACCGCGAAATCGTATTCGCCGCCCCAGCGCTCACAAAAATCACGGATGTTGCCGGCCTTGTAGCCGGTATTGACCTCGCGACGGCGATAGCTGACCGCTACCCGATCATGCCAATCCGCGGCCAATGTTGCAAAACACGACTCCTCCTTGCCCACAATCACTGCATCGTCGGTGTCACTGAGGACGTAGAGGTGAAAACGTCCGCCAAATCCGGCGGCGTCGAGGCCCGCTAACATCGGCTCCAGATTTCGGATCATGCGCTCGGGCAACTCGTTTCGAATGCACAACAAAATCGCAGTCGAAGCCGTCACCGGTTCGTCGCCACGGATACGTGCCACAGCCGGCATCAGGGTTGCAATCGGATCGGCCGAAAATCGCATGATCAGAAACCCGATCACGGCGTTGCAGAATCCCGCCACGGTCCAGGGCAGTGTGACCGCAAACAAGGCCAACAGCATTATATCGATCACGCCAAACCCGCTCGGTGCCAAGGCCAGCGCGGCGAGCACCAACGATCCAGCCATGATACTTATAAACAGGACAGCAAACAGCACGCGCCGGTAAAAAATATTCATCCTGCCGGCGTCGGCCTGGTTGGCTTTCAGCGGAAAGGGTTCTAGCACGCGGTCACGGCTTCTAATCCCACAGAGTACAGTGCAGACTTGATGATATAACACCGCGAACGGTCCCAAAGTCCAATCCGGGGATAAAAGTATAGTGGCTGTCAACCGATCAGAAGAAGTCGCCAGGGCGCTCTGGTACAGCGGACCCGGACGAGCCGAGATCCGCCAGGAAGTGCTCCCGCCGCCCGAAACCGGCGAAGTGCGCGTGCGAGCGCTTTATGGCGCGGTCAGCCGTGGTACGGAAGCGCTCGTGCTCGCCGGTCGCGTGCCAGAGAGCGAGTTCGAGCGTATGCGCGCACCCTTCATGGCCGGCCATTTTCCATTTCCCGTGAAATACGGCTATGCCACCGTCGGTAGGGTCGAAGACGGTCCGGAAGCTCTTCACGGGCGCGTGGTTTTCACACTCCATCCGCACCAGAATGTCTTCAATATTCCGGCAAGTGCCGTCGTGGTGCTTCCCGGCAATCTGCCGCCGCAGCGCGCCGTGCTGGCCGCCAACATGGAGACCGCCCTCAACGGCGTCTGGGACGCAACGCCGGGCCCCGCCGATCGTATCGCCGTTGTTGGAGCGGGCGTGGTCGGTTCTCTCGTTGCATATTTGTGCGCGCAGCTTCCCGGCGCGGAAGTGACCCTCGTCGATATCAACCTCGCCCGCATGGAATTGGCGCAAGCGCTCGGTGTTTGCTTTGCAACCCCGGAGGCTGCAAAACCCGACTGCGACCTGGTCGTTCACGCCAGCGGCCAGGCGGCGGGACTTGGCACGGCCCTCGCGCTTGCTGGTGAGGAGGCAACCGTGCTCGAAATGAGTTGGTATGGCGACGTGCCGGTGGCGGCGCCATTCGGTGGCGCCTTCCATAGCCGGCGGCTGCGGCTGGTGTCGAGCCAGGTTGGACAGATTGCGCCGTCGCACCGGCCACGCTGGACGCATCGCCGTCGGCTCGCCGCAGCATTGACGCTGCTCAGCGATGCGCGGCTCGATGCGCTGCTGACGCCGGCGGTTGCATTTGAAGATTTGCCGCGGTGCCTGCCCGATGTTCTTCATGCCAGGAGCGACATCCTCTGCCAGACCATCGTCTATCCCTAAGGAGATCGCCTTGTTTGCCGTTGAAGTTCGCGACCACATCATGATTGCCCACTCGTTCCACGGCGCCGTATTTGGCCCGGCGCAGGCGCTGCACGGCGCGACCTTTGTCGTCGATGCGGCGTTCATCGCCGAAACGCTCGATGACAACGGTATTGTCATCGACATCGGCCGCGCGCATGAGGTGCTGAAAGCCGTGCTGGCAGGGTTGAATTACCGCAATCTTGACGAACTGCCGGAATTCAAGAGCAACAACACGACCACCGAATTTCTCACGAAGTATATTTGGGAAGGGCTAGCCAAGGATGCTCGCGCGGGCAATCTTGGCCGCTTTGGCCGCGAGCTGAAGGCGGTACGCGTCACCCTCTCCGAGTTGCATGTGGCGCGCGCCTGGTACGAGGCCGACTTGTGGTGAAGCGCTTTGCTTTCGCCGTGCCGGGAAGTCTCGCTACCCCGACCGGCGGTTATGTCTACGACCGCCGCATGATAGATGAGCTCGCCCGCCTCGGCTGGCAGATCGATATCCTCAATCTCGGCGAAGGCTTTCCCTGGCCCGACGAAACCACCCGCACCACTGCCCAAGCGCAACTGTGCGCGATGCCCGTCGGCGGCATCATTGTTGTCGATGGTTTGGCGCTCGGCGTTTTGCCGGAAGCCGTATCGCGGCTTACAGACCGTATTCCGATGCTGGCGCTGGTGCATCACCCGCTCGCGCTGGAATCGGACTTGTCCATGGAACAGGCCAATGCGCTACGCTTCAGTGAGCGTAACGCGCTCGCCGCCGTGCGGGCGGTTGTCGTGACCAGTGCGGCGACTTCGCGGCTGGTCGCCTCTGACTACCGCGTGCCGGCCCAGCGCATTACCGTCGTCAGGCCTGGCAGCGATCCGGCGGAATTTGCGCAAGGCAGCCGGGATGGCGTCGTGCGGCTGCTTTCGGTCGGCGCCGTGGTGCCTCGCAAGGGCTTTGACGTATTGATCGCGGCGCTCGCGACGCTCACCGACCTGCCGTGGCACCTGACGATCGCCGGCGATCGCACGCGCGACCGCGACGCCGTTGCGCGGCTTGATGCCGATATCGCGCGGCATAGCCTGGCTCACCGAATTGCCACGCCCGGCGCGGTGTCGCCGGCGCAGCTTGCTGCGCTTTACGCAAAAGCGGACGTGTTTGCCCTCGCGTCCCATTTCGAGGGCTACGGCATGGCCTATGCCGACGCTGTCGCGCACGGCCTGCCCGTGATCGGCACGAATGGAGGCGCCATACCAGACACGGTACCGGCCGACGCCGGCCTGCTGGTCGCTCCCGGCGATATCCCGGCATTCGCTGCGGCGCTGCGCCACGTCATCGGCGACGCCGAGGCGCGGCGGCATCTCGCCAGTGCCGCGCGCGCGGCAGCGCCACGGCTCCCGACCTGGAGGCAGTCCGCGGAAATCTTTGCCCGCGTGCTGGAGACGCTGGCATGAGCGGCTTTTCCGCCGACTGGTTGACGCTGCGCGAGCCTCATGACCTGCGCGCACGCAATCGCGCTGTTATCGATGCCGTAGTTGCTTTCTACGCGCCACGTGTTCTGGTTAGGATCGTTGACCTCGCCTGCGGTACCGGCTCGACCATGCGCGCGCTGCGCCCGCACCTGCCGGCGCGACAGAACTGGACGCTGATCGATAGCGATCCCGACCTGCTGGCGCGCGCCACGGCCAAGCTGCCGCCCGACGATGTCGCCGTTACCGGCGTCGCGCTCGATCTCAGCCGAGATCTCGAATCCGCGCTTAACGGAACGGTCGATCTGGTGACGGTCTCCGCCCTGCTTGACCTGGTCTCGGACGCCTGGTTGGAGCGGCTTGCGGCTCTGATCGGGGTGCGTCCGATCCCGCTCTACGTGGCGCTGAGCTATGATGGACGAATCTCGCTTACTCCGCCCGATCCGTTCGATACGGCGATCATAACCGCGGTTAACGCGCACCAGCGCACAGACAAGGGCTTTGGGCCGGCGCTCGGACCGGCAGCGGCGGCCGTTGCCATCGCGCGCTTCGAAGCGATTGGCTTTTCGGTGTTGCGCGGGGCATCAGACTGGAGGATTGGACCGGCTGAGCGCGACATGCAAACCGAAATACTCGCCGGATGGGCAAGCGCGGCGAACGAGACCGGCACGCTATCGCGCGCCGACACGACGGCCTGGCTCAAGCGCCGCGGTGATCTCGTCGCCGCCGGACGCGCTTCACTCGAGGTTGGTCACGTTGATTTCTTCGCGTTCCCCAGTACCACGCGATGAGCCGACAGATCGCAGTCGAACAGCACGTCGTCGTCAATCCTGTGCAGGCGAACCGGCATGCGTGGTGCGTCATCGGCGCGTTCGAGCGACGGCAGCATCAGGCCGGGCCCACCTGCGCCCAGGATGATCGGCGCGACCATCACATGCAGGCGGTCAAGACATCCCGCGGCAAGAAACCGCGATACCGTGTCGGCACCGCCTTCGATCAGGATGCGGCGCATGCCGCGGCCGGCGAGATGGGCAAGAATCGCCGACGGCGCGAGTTGCCCTTCTGCCAAGGGCAGCGCGACGACTTCCACGCCGGATGATGGCGCGCAGCGTGTGCCCTGCGCGGTGAACAGCAAACGCTGGACGCCATCCTCGGCGAAAACACGGGCACCGGCGTCCAGCCGCCCGTTCGGATCGATGACGACGCGTGCCGGATGAGACCCCGCAACCCGCCGTACGGTCAGTTGCGGATCGTCGGCAATGACGCTGCCGGCTCCGATGACGACGGCGTCTACCAGCGCCCTCAGCCGGTGCAGATGCAGCAGTCCGGCCGGTCCATTGATGTATTTCGAATGGCCGGATTCTGTCGCGATCCTGCCGTCGAGCGACTGGCCGAGCTGGCCAACGATCACCAGATCGTCCACCGTGCCCTTCCGCAGCGGACCAAACAGCTCTGCCCAGGCCTTCGGAAGCGGCTGCTGCCCGCTACGGAAGATATCACAGAAGTCTTCCCACGCGTCGGAAGACGAACGATCGCAGGATGGGTAATTTGCTATCTGCACATCGAGATCAAAAACATTGTGTGGTTGCGTTGACAAGTCGACTATGGCCCATCATGGCAAAAAAATCCTGTATTTACGACCGGAATGATGTGGCGCGCGCGGTGTTGTAGGGGCACACGGTTAAAAAGGACAGAAAGTCTCGAATGAGTGAAGTGCAGACGGGCGCATGCTCGGCCCTGTTCGGTAGCTGGGAGCACACCAGCGTGAGCCGCGCCCTTGGCGAATTTCAGGGGCGACGGCCGATTCTCGTTACTGCAGCAGACGAAGCAATGCTAGCGCTGCCGGTCGAAGGCCTCGACGGCGTTCGGTTTCGTGAATTCATCGCATTGTGCAGCCCCGTGGTGCCGCAGCTCATCATCACCGTGCGCCGCGCGCGCGCCCTCGGCATTGACGCGTCAACTCCGATGGCATTGTCGCTTGTGGCGGATCACGACGCGAGTGCAATTCTCGCCCTGGTTACCGAGGCGACAAACGATCGCATTCCGGCGAGCAAGCCGGCGAGCCGGGCCGCGTCCGCAGCCGTTCAACTCGTCAAATTATCGCAAGGCCTGCCGGCGGTGCTGGCAGCCGATCTCGGTGGCCAGGCTGCCGCGCACAACGAGAACATCGTCGGGGTTGCGGCCGCCGCGGTGGCCCGCTTTGCCGATGAAGTCGCTCGTTCGCTGGTCGTCGCGAGCGAAGCCTCAGTGCCGCTCAACTCGGGGGTGCCTGCCCGCTTTGTCGTATTCCGCGACGCCGTCGGCGGCACTCAGGTCGCCATCATCGTGGGAAAGCCTGATTTTACCAATCCCGTGCCGGTGCGGCTGCATTCCGCCTGCCTGACCGGCGACGTGTTCGGGTCACGGCGCTGCGACTGCGGCGATCAGCTCCGACTCGCATTGCAGCTGCTCGAAGAGCTCGGCGGCGGCATCATTCTCTATCTGGCGCAGGAGGGTCGTGGGCTCGGTCTCGCCAACAAGATGCGGACATATCAATTGCAGGATGATGGCCTCGATACCTTCGACGCCAACACCGCGCTCGGCTTTGATGACGATGAACGCGATTACGGTATCGCCGCCGCCATGCTCCGGATGCTAAACTGCAGCCGGATCGTGCTCCTTACCAATAATTTGGCCAAGCTCGACGGACTCACAAAAGCCGGCATCGAAATTGCCGGGCGGATGCCGCTCGATGCGCCGGTCAATGCCGACAACCGCCGTTACATGACCGCGAAGGCAGCGCGAGCTGAATACCGCTTCGATGATCTTGCGGGATCGCTGACCGATCAATCCTGAGCAAAAACGGGGACTTGAAGGCTGTGCCGTCGCCACCTGGCGCGTGCCGGTCAGGTTTTCCAAGCAGCTTTTGGGCCGGTCGCATCCCCGTGCGCGGCAGCGAAAGGAGACGTCAGCACCATGTCGTGGCCCACTCTGCGCTCCGATCAGGACGTGTTGCGCGCCCTGGTGATCGGAGCCGGCATCTGCTGGTCGGTCGCGTTCATTGCCATCGCGCTATGCTACGAGCTGCAGCTTTATGCAGACGGCGCGATGTTTTCATATGCCGTCGCGGTCCAGGATGTCTGGGCATTCCACTGGCACAATATCTCCGGCCGGATGACAGTGTTTCTCCTTAGCCTGCTGCCGGCCGAGCTTTATGTCGGGTTGAGCAGCAATCCAGCCGGCGGAATCATTGTCTATGGAGTGTTGTTCTACATCGCGCCGCTGGCGGGACTGCTCGGCACATTTGCGGCCGACCGCTCGCCCCGCCGCATCATCTTCGTTTACGCCTGTTGCTCGACGGCCCTCCTTTGCCCGCTGATCTTTGGTTTTCCCACCGAGATGTGGATGGCGCACGCGCTGTTCTGGCCGGCGCTCGCCGTCAGCCAATATGCAAAACGAACGGTTGCCGGGACGGCACTGGTTTTCACCCTGATGCTGGCGCTCGTTTTTACTCACGAAGGCGCGCTGGTGTTGGCCTTCGTTATCGTTGCAACGCTGGCGCCACGCGGCTTACGGAACGGCCGGTTTCTGCGCGCGGCGGCGGCCCTGCTGGTAGTCCTGGCGATGGCGGCTGCCGCCAAGATCATGCTTCCGCCAGACGACTATTATGGCGGAGTGCTGCTACGTGCCGCCCTGCACTTCTTCGATCTCAGCATTTTCGAAGTGAGTGTCGTCCTGCTGTTGTTCGCGGCGCTCGCCGGGTATGCTAGCATGTTTCTGGTGATTTCGCGGTTTGCGCCGGATCGGGCGGATCTCTGCGCCGCCGCGATCGTGGCGGCCGCGCTCATCGCCTACTGGCTGTTTCTGGACCACGCCGTTCATGCCAGCAGCCGTTATTATCTCAGAACCGCGCTGGTGATCGTCACACCCCTGCTCGGCGCACTGGCGGCGCTGGCTGCGATATCGGCAGAGGGAGTGCCCGTTTTCCGGTTTCCGCATCTGGAACGGGCGATGGCCTCACTGCGCGATCGCGGATCCCTGCCGCTTGCGGCCGGGTTTGTGCTTTTGACGCTAATCCATGTGGTCGAGACCGGAAAATTCGTCACGGCGTGGCGACATTACCGCGCCGCAATCGCAGCTCTGGCGATGGGCGACAAATCCGACCCGGCGCTCGGCGATCCACGTTTCGTTTCATCGGAGCGAATTGCATCCGATGTGAACCGGTTGTCCTGGTTCTCGACCACGCCCTACCTGTCGGTGATCGTTGCGAACTTCAAACCGAGGCGGCTCGTGATCGATCCCAACGGAAATTATTTCTGGCTGTCCTGCGCCACCGCAACGGCGAATGCGCAAGCCTCCCGCGCAACTCCGGCCGCGGGCCGCGATCTCGTTCGGATCTATTCGTGTCTGCATCGCTAGAGGGCTCGCGTCGACAGAGCTGGTCCTTGGAGCCGCCGAGCAATAGCGAGTTCTCCCTACGATCCGCAGAGCGGCGGGAATTCGAGACTACAGTCGGACCCCCTCTCAGGGCAGCGTCAAGACCCGTGTGACGATGAGATTGTCTCAAACAGATAGTCGCTCAACTCCCTCATGTCATTTACTACGCGTAGCGCACCCGCACCACGAAGTCGATCGTGGCGATGATAGCCCCACGATACAGCCACCCCGCGAATGCCCGCGGCGCACGCCATTTCAATGTCGAATGCCGTGTCGCCAATCATGACTGCATCTTCCGGCGCCACATTGGTTTCGCTCAACGCCTGAAATACCATTCCCGGATGCGGTTTGGACGGGGCCTTGTCGGCAGTCTGGACCGTGCGGAAATGCCGCTCCCACCCGAAACGCTCGAGCGCGGGCGCGATCATTTGGGAAACGTGCCCGGTGGCGATCCCGAGATGCACGTGCTTGTGTTCAGACAACGCCGCCAGCAAGGCGGCTGCACCATCGAACGGCACTTCTGCGAAGGCCGCGTCGGCACGAAGCAGCGGTAGTACGCGTTGGTAAGCGGCAATCATCATCTCGACCGGCGCGTCCGGTCCGGCCAACTGCAAGAGAGCAAGCTCCAAAGACAATCCAACCAACGAAAAACTGTCGTCTTCGGATGGAGGAGAAAACCCGAACTGACCGAAAACGACCCGATTTGATTCGGTGATTAGCTTGCGGCTGTCGACGAGGGTGCCGTCAAAATCGAAAATAACGAGCTTCACTGAAATGCTTCCGATACACCCATATGTTGGAAAAGCACCCCATTGCATCCGATCGGCACGGCAACGACCGCTCGAACATAGGCAGACGTCCTCCATTGGACCGTACCGCCCGCTTCCAATAGGCATTTGGGTCGATACTAGCCATCCAAAGCTACCAGTGTCTTTCGTGCAATTGCAATATCGTAGAGTTCGTTCGTCGTCTCAAACACCGCAATACTGGCATTCAGGCGCGTTTCGGCCTCTTTGCTACAACCCTGTTTAGCGAGAACAAGCGAGAGGCCGGTCGTTGCCCGCAATTCGAAAAGACTAGCCCCTTGCTCCTTTGAAATAGCGATCGCTCTTTCAAGAAAAGACCCTGCGCCTTCTAGATCACCTCTATGCGCGGCAATCTGGCCGCGAATTCTAAGGCATTCTGCAGAGAAGCTGGCCTCATCGGTCCCGGTAACCAGCGCGTCGACCCCGTCCAGCAATTGGGTAGCCTCGTCTATACGACCCGCCTCCACAAGAATATCGCACAAATTGGCTGTTCGCTCCGGAGTATGGAACACAACACCCGAACCCCGCCAAATAGTCACTCCCTCTCGAGCGTCGGCGATCGCGGCATCAGGTTCACCCAAGCGCAGCAGCGCTCGGGCGCGAAGGCATAGTGCGTTTCCTCGTCGTGCCTCGTATCCATAACGCTCGCAAATTTCGACAGCCCTTGTCGCGACTTCCAGCTGCTTCTGGCTTTGCCCAAGTAACTCACACAAATGGGCCTGAACTAGCAATGTCCAAGCAGCGTCGAAGGGATTGTCCATGTGCCCAATCGTTTGGGAAAAGCGCTCCGTGGTTTCGACCAGATCATCGATCAATCCCATCCAGGAAAAGGCCCGGCTAAGATACTGCTGGGTAACAATACGAGGATCTCCGCCTCCCACCAGGAGGCGATCACTTCCCGCGGTGTTTTCGTTGAGAGTTTGAGCTTTGCGCAAGGCATTGATCGCCTGCCTAAACTCTCCTCGATTGTAATGTCCAACACCCTTCGTTGTCCAAAGGCTACCGCGGTGTGCGGCATCAAGCAGATCTTGAGATAACTGATCGGCGAGAGACAAGTATTCGCTGTTTCTTCCGCTGCCGTAATAGTACGAAGCAGATGCGAGTACCGCCTCGCATTGCAATTCCACGGATTGCGTCCTCGATGCCGCCGCTCGTGCATCTTCCAGCGCATAACCGAGCCGTTCCGAACGATATCCTTCGGACTGCATCAGGGCATTTGCCATTGCTATCCGCAGGCGCGTCAATTGCTCAAAGCCACCAGAGGCACCATGTAGTTTCTGGTTACAATCTATAGCTTGAGCAAAGTGTGATATGGCCTCCTTGTTGGCAGCCCGAGCCATGGCAGCCGCACCGGCCTTTTGCCACTGATCCAGAGAACCGCGATAATTTCCTGCTTTCTGGAGATGGTGCGCCAGGAGTTCGGGCCTTATTTCGATCTCGGCGAAACGGCTCCGGAGAGTTTCGGCTATTCGGGTGTGAAGCGCGCGCCGTGGTTCACGGAGCAATGTGCCATAGGCCGCATCCTGCACCAGCGCGTGCTTGAACAAATAGTTCGCATGCGGCGGTGCCCCTTGCTGGAATAGTAGTCCGGCGCCAATAAGTCGGCCTAGCGCGGCTTCCAGCTCTTCCTGCGGTTTGCACGCGATCCCGGCGAGCAATGCGTGGGAAAACTCTCGGCCGATTGCAGCACCGATCTGCGCGATTTCCTTGGCCGGCCCGAGCCGGTCAAGCCGTGCCAGCAGCGACGCTTGCAAGCTCGGCGGGACGGAATCGATCTGCGCTGGATTGATAGCCGCCGTCAATCGCTCCTCGCGCTCTCTCTCCGTTTCCAGAACCGCTTTTGTTATTTCTTCGACGAAAAGAGGAATACCGTCGGTCCGTTCAATAATCCCTTGCCGAATGGCCAGTGGGATAAGCTTCTCACCTAGGAGGCCATCGATCATGACGCCGATATCGCGTTGTGTCAGCCGATTGATCGTAATTGAGGTCACGTGCGGCTGTCCGATCCATGGAGCCGCAAATTCCGGGCGGAATGTCATTATGAGCAGTACGCGCAATCCGACAATCTCGTTCACTATCCGACTGAAGACTTCTAGGCTCGTGGGGTCGATCCAGTGAACATCCTCGACGATTATCAGCACCATGCTCTGCCGGGCCAAAGCGTTCATCTGTGTCATGAGCGCTTGCAAAGTATTGCGTCGACGTTGCTCTGGCACCCGATCAACTGCGGGATAGCGCCCGTCGTTCGGTAACGATAGGATTTCGGCGATCAGTCCTGCGTCCTGCTCTGGAGTTGCGTTGCGTGCCAGCAGCGTATCGAGCTTATCGAGCCTCTCTCGCGCAGTGTCGTTACGCACGATCTCGGCGGCTCGCTCGATCTGACCTATAATCGGGTAGTACGCACTGTCGCTGTGCTGGGGCGAACAGAAATAGCGCAAGCACGTGTGCCGCTCGGCTTGCAACGAATCCTGCAACCCGGCGACCAGCCGTGATTTGCCAATCCCTGGTTCGCCCGAGATGAGAACCACACGACCATCGCCGGCCTTTGCCTGATTCCAGCGTCGAAGCAGCAGTTCCATCTCTTCGCCCCGACCGATCAAAGGTCCGAGGACTCCAGGGTGTAACGCTTCGAAGCGGCTTTCGATCGAGCTGGCGCCAAGCACGTTCCATGCGTGCAGCCGCTCGCCCGTTCCGGAAATATCGATCGGTTCGATCTCGTTGCATTCGAACAAGTTTCCGACAATCCGGCGGGTGGCTGAATCGATCAGCAGCATGTCAGGCCGGCCGACGCTCTGCAGCTGAGCTGCCACGCCGGGCGCTTCCCCTACCGGGAATTCCCCCGGCGCATTCCCGTTGGCGGCATCACTGATGATGACGGGGCCAGTCGCGATGCCGACCCTTACATGCAGCCGTAGATCGCGCGACGGCTCGACCTGCGCAGCGGTAGTGCACAGCGCAAGCCCGGTGCGTACCGCCTGTTCCACATCGTCTTCACGAGCCGTCGGATGGCCGAAATAAGCAAGTGCAATTGCACCCGTCAAACGGCCAACGGAACCGTTGAACCGAACAACGCTTTCCTTGATCCAGCGGTGGTAGGCGGCGAATAGTTCGCCCAGATCCTCGGCCTCCATGCCCGCAGCGCCGCCGAGCATCAGTTCGCAGCACAGGACGGTCACTTGGCGTCGTTCGAATATTGGCTCTCGACTGCGAGAAGCTGGAAGCGGCTCTGATGCGGCTACTTCGACGACCGACGGACCGAGGATTTCGCCTGCAGGCTCCTCCCGCACTGTACCGATGAAGCGGATGCCCTTGCGCGGCAGGGTCCGGATAAACCGCCTATTTTCGCCACGATCGCCGATTGCGGTTCGGGCGGCATTGATCCGGCTTGCGAGCGTCGACTCCGACACGATCCGGCCGCCCCAAATTGCATTCAGCATGTCATCCTTGGTGACAACCCGGTCCCGATTGCGAATGAGATACTCAAGCAGGTCAAAAACTTGGGGCTGAACCGCAACCAACCCAGTCTGGCAGCGCAACTCGCGCCGATCCGTGTCGAGGGAGTAACTATCGAAGAGATATAGCAAATTCGACCACCAGCTGCGGCTACCGCTCCCAACGAAGTTTCTCACACCCAAAATCAAGACGATCTACAAGAATTATCAAGGTCGCGTCAAAGCGCGGCGGTGATTTTTGCTCCATCCTAGCATCAGTTCCGGATTGCAGGCGATCCGGGGAAGCGAACAACCAGTGGTTTTCATCCTTCAAAAGGGTAACTGTCATGCGCAGCCAAGGAAGCACCGCTTATTCCGATCGGCATTTAAGGGATGTTTGGGCCGACGCCCGGCGATTCCGCAATGCATCTTTTAGAGATCTGTACACGAACCTACGCAGCATCTTTTCAGAGCAGCTGTCGGCAATCTCCATTTTTCTGATAATTGGATTGATTCAGGTGGCCGTTGCTGTTCTAGCCGGCGGCCAATGGGCGATGTTTGGCGAACAATCCTTGTGGTGACAACGGCGAGTTCCGGATTTGTCGCTGTGCAAGCGGCCGTCTGGAACGCGAAAAGGAGTAGGGCTCTGCGCCGCACTAACCGGGTACGTGATTGAAAGGCGTGGTGGGCGCACCAGGGCTCGAACCTGGGACCCGATGATTAAGAGTCATCTGCTCTACCAACTGAGCTATGCGCCCGGAAACTGGCCCCGGAAAGCCTTCGCGAGAGGGCGTCGTTTAGCAAAGCGACCCCCCGATGTCCAGCAAACGGCCAGGGTTTTCCCGGCCCTCTCGGGCACGGTCGGGAGTTGCGAAAGAGCCGCCGGACCCCGGCGGCTCTTTCGGCATCATCGATCCAAGATCGGCCGTCAGAGCCGCTCGGGGCCGCCTTCCCGCTGGCCGTCACCGCGGTCCATGCCGCGCATGAAACCACGGTGCCGCCAGCCCTCGCCGCCGAAGCGGCCCATACGGGTGAGGACGGCGAGGCGGCGCTTCTGGCCTTCGTCCAGCGTCTCGTAGAGCGGGTCGGCCGCATCGGCGATCTTCTTCATCGCCGCAGCGGTGCTTGCCATGGTGTCGGCGCGCTCGCGCAGCCGCGCCACCGGATCGGCCGGCTTCTGTTGATCCTGCGACTGTGGTGGCCCGTTCATCCGTGCATTGGCGCGATCGATCCGCAATTTTGCGAAATCCCGCACCGCGGCCTCGACCGGCGGCCACAGCTTTTCCTGATCCGGCGTCAGCTTCAGTCCGGCCTTGACCGCGGCGATCCGCGCATCGGTGAAGGCGGCCCGATCCTCGGGGTTCATGCGCATGTGGTGCACGTGGCCGTGGAACCACGGGCGCTCGGCATAGACCGCAGTCGAACCGGCGATGGCGAGCGCGGCGATCCCCGCGATAGTGAACTTGTTCATGCAAAACCTCCTTTGAAAGGTTGGCACGACGATGAGCGCGTGCCCGGCCGCAAATCAACTTACAGTTTGGAAAGACTGACCGGTCTTACCAAGATGTAATCCGGCGCCGTTAACCCAACGTTCAGATCATCCCGAGCAGCCGCGGCAGCCACAGCGAAACCTCGGGGATGTAAGTAATCAGGCCGAGGAATACCAGCATAGCGCACAGCCACGGCAGCACGGCGATGGTGATCTCGCTGATCCCCATCTTGGCTATGCTGGAGGCGATGTACAGGTTGAGGCCGACCGGCGGATGGCACAGCCCCACCTCGGTGTTGACGATCATCAACACGCCGAGATGAACCGGATGCACGCCGAGCTTGGTCGCGAGCGGATACAGGATCGGCGCCATGATCAGCAGGATCGACGACGGATCCATCACATTGCCGGCCAGCAGCAGAATGACGTTCACGACCAGCAGGAACATCCAGATGCTGAAGTTCTTGTCGATAATCCAGGCCGCCATTTCCTGCGGGATCTGCTCATGCGTCATCAGGAACGAGAACAGCACGGCATTGGTGATGATGTAGAGCAGCATCGAGCTCATGCTCGCCGCCTGGAGCAGCACCTTTGGCACTTCGATGAGCTTCAGTTCCTTGTAGACGAATACGGTGATGAAGAATGCGTATACGGCGGCGACGGCAGCCGCCTCGGTCGGCGTGAAGATGCCGCCATAGATGCCGCCGAGCACGATGCCGATCAGCAACAGGCCCCAGAGGCTTTCCCGGAACGCGGTCCATTGCTGAGCGAGGGTTGCCTTTTTCATGCGCGGATAGCCATTGCGCAAGGCCACGAAGAAGGTCACGGCGGCCAGCATCAGCGCCAGGATGATGCCGGGCACGATGCCGGCCATGAACAGCGCGCCGATCGAGGTATTGGTGGAGACGCCATACAGCACCAGAATGATCGAGGGCGGCACCAGGATCCCGAGCGCGCCAGATGTCGAGATCACGCCGACGCCGAACCGGCGCGGATAGCCGTGCTGCACCATGGCGGGCATCATGATCGATCCGATCGCGACCACCGTCGCGACGCTGGATCCCGAAATCGCAGCGAACATCGCGCAAGCCGCGACACCGGCAAGTCCGAGCCCGCCCGGTAGATGCCCGACTACCGAGGTGGTGAACGCAATCATGCGCCGCGCCACGCCCCCACGGGTCAGGAACGTGCCGGCGAGGATGAAGAACGGAATCGCCATGATTCCGAAATTATCCAGACCGGAAAACAATTTCAGACCGACGCTTTCGATCGGCACTTCCGTCATCGTGAACAGGAACGTCAGAACCGTGAGGCCGAGCGAAATCGAGATCGGCATGCCCGTCAGCATCAGCGCGAACAGCAGCCCGAAGATGAGAGCCGCGCTCATCAGGCTTCCCCGAGCGCGATGGGCGCGTTGGCGCTGACTTCGACACCCTCGACATGGGTGGTGTCATGATGCGGCAGATCGCCGGTGCGCCAGTAGGTCCAGGACACCTGCAGGAAGCGGAAGCACATCAAATAGGAGCCCAGCGGAATGCAGGCGTAAACCAGCCAGCTCGGCAATTCGAGATCGGGCGACACCTGGTCGGTGCTCATCAACTCGATGACGAATTTCGCCCCCATGGTGCCGACGATGAGGGTGAACATTGCCCCGCCGAGCAGCCCGAACAGAATGACGCCCTTCTGCCAGCGCGGATTGAGCCGGTTGATCAGGACGTCGACGCCGACATGGATGCCGGTTCGCACCCCGTAGGCGGCGCCGAACTTCGCCATCCAGATGAACATGTAGATGCACAGCTCCTGCGCCCAGGAGATGTGAATCGCGATCAGGTACGGATAGAGAAACGGCACGCCGGTTCCGAACCGGTGCACGACGGAAATGAAGATCAGGATCGTCGCCGCCGCCATCAGCGCGCTGATCAGGATTTCCTCGAGCCTGTCAAGGATACGAAGCAGCATCTCTCCCCCTCGAGCACCCGCCAATTGCGAGCGCGCTGCCATGTCTCAACCGGCGCCCGCCGATCGGGTCCGCTTCCGCGATCGCCGCGCCCAAAACAGCAGCGAGCTCTCGCGTCCGCAAGAGCTCGCCGCCATTTTACGTCAGTGGCTGGCGCCGCCGGTGACCTTGATGAACTCATCGATCAGCGGCTGGCCGACCCGGCTGGCGACGTCCTTGTAAACCGGCTCCATCGCCTTGCGCATCGCGGCGTCCTGCTCGGACGTCAAGGTGACGATTTCGGTCTTGCCGGACTTCTTGATCGCCTCGAGCGCGTCATCGTTTTCCTTGGCCGATTGGCCGTTGCCGAAGGCGGTTGCTTCCTTCATGGCCTTTTCGAGCTGGGTACGGATGTCAGGGGGAAGACCGTCCCAGAATTTCTTGTTGGTGACCACGACATAGCCGATGTAGCCGTGATTGGTGATCGTCGCGTATTTCTGCACCTCGTGCATTTTCTGGGTGTAGATGTTCGACCAGGTATTCTCCTGGCCGTCGACGACGCCGGTCTGCAGCGCCTGGTAGACTTCACCGAACGCCATGACCTGCGGTATCGAACCCAGCGCGCGGAATTGCGCCTCAAGCACCTTCGACGACTGGATGCGGAATTTGAGGCCCCTGTAGTCCGCCGGCGTGACCAGCTTCTTGTTGGCGGTCATCTGCTTGAAGCCGTTGTCCCAGTACGCGAGACCGGTCATGCCCTTGGGCTCCAGCAGCTTGAGCAGCTTGGCGCCGAGTGGCCCCTCGGTGACTTTGCGCGAGGTCGCGAGGTCGGGCAAAATGTAGGGAAGATCGAACACCTCGAATTCGCGCACCCCGATCGGGCCGAACTTGGAGTTCGAGGGCGCCAGCATCTGAACCGCGCCGAGTTGCAATGCTTCCAGCTCTTCCTTGTCCTTGTAGAGCGTGGAGTTCGGATAGATCTCGACCTTGACCTTGCCGTCGGTATATTTCTCGGCGAGTTCCTTGAACTTTTCGGTCGCCGCGCCTTTCGGCGTGTTCGAGGCCACGACGTGGCTGAACTTGATGACGATCGGCGACTGCGCCGCCGCCGGCCCTGCCAGCGCCAAAGCCGCGACCGAGACCGCGGCCAATACCAGTTTACGCATGTTTCCTCCCGCGTGGTTTTCCAGGGAACGCGCGAGCGGCGCGGCCCGATGCCGATTCCAGCGGCACCAATACAGACAAGCCGGTTGAAACGCCATCGCCTTGGCAGCGGCGCTTTGCAGGCCTTGTTGCAATGCAAAAATAAGGAGCGGTTTCACTCGGCTCCGCCGGCAAAACGCGGCGGAGGACGCCGCGTTTTACCGATTTGATGCTGGAATGGCCTGTCTCGAAGGGCTCAGCCCGCGGCCACCGCCGGCATGTCGCGCTGACGCTTCATGACGATCTTGTTGAGCGCCCCGAGATAGGCCTTGGCGGAGGCCACCAGCGTATCCGGGTCGGACGCGCGCGCGGTCATCGAGCGGCCTTCATGGGCGAGCCGCACCGACACTTCGGCTTGCGCATCGGTGCCTTCGGTGACGGCGTGGACCTGATAGAGCTCGAGCTTCGCCTCGTGCGGCACCAGCGCCTTGATGCAATTGAACACCGCATCGACCGGGCCGTTGCCTTCGGCTTCCTCGATCCTGATCTGGCCTTCGACATCGAGCTTCATGGTGGCGCGCTGCGGGCCGTGGGTGCCCGCGATCACCGTCAGCGAGGCGAGCTTGATGCGGTCGTGCGAAGCGGCGATCTCCTGATCGACCAGCGCCTCGATGTCCTCGTCATAGATGTCCTTCTTGCGGTCGGCGAGCGCCTTCATCCGCACGAAAGCATCTTCCAGCTGATTGGCGCCGAGCTTGTAGCCCATCTCCTCCAGCTTGTGCACGAACGCATGACGTCCCGAATGCTTGCCGAGCACCAGCGAGGATTGCTTGAGGCCGACCATCTCCGGGCGCATGATCTCGTAGGTCGAGGCATCCTTCAGCACGCCATCCTGGTGGATGCCGCTTTCGTGCGCGAACGCATTTCGGCCGACGATGGCCTTGTTGTACTGCACCGGGAACGAGGTTGCCGCCGACACCAGTTTCGAGGCCCGGGTCAGCATGGTGGTGTCGATCTTGTTCCACCACGGAAACTTGTCGTTGCGCACGTTGATCGCCATCACGACTTCCTCGAGCGCGGCATTGCCGGCCCGCTCGCCGATGCCGTTGACGGTGCATTCGATCTGGCGCGCGCCGCCGGCGATGCCGGCCAGCGAATTGGCGACGGCCATGCCAAGGTCGTTATGGCAGTGCACCGAGAATACCGCCTTGTCGGAGTTCGGCACCCGCTCGATCAGGGTGCGCATGAAGTGGGTGTATTCCTCCGGCACGGTGTAGCCGACGGTGTCGGGGATATTGACGGTGGTGGCGCCGGCCTTGATCACCGCTTCCACGATGCGGCAGAGGTAGTCCATTTCGCTGCGGGTGCCGTCTTCCGCCGACCATTCGACGTCGTCGATGTGGTTGCGGGCGCGGGTGACGTTGGCAATCGAGAGCTCCAGCACCTGCTCCGGCGTCATGTTGAGCTTGACCCGCATGTGCAGGGGCGAGGTCGCGATCACGGTGTGGACGCGGCCCCGTTTGGCAAATTTCACGGCTTCCGCGCAGCGATCGATATCCTTCGGATGCGCCCGCGACAGGCCGGCGATCACCGCGTTCTTGGAGCGCCGGGCGATCTCGCTGACCGCCTGGAAATCGCCTTCGGAGGTGATCGGGAAGCCGGCCTCGATGACGTCGACGCCCATCTCGTCGAGCATCTCGGCGACCTCGAGCTTCTCCTCGAAGGTCATGGTGGCGCCCGGGCATTGTTCGCCGTCGCGCAAGGTGGTGTCGAATATGACGACGCGGTCCTTGGCGGACTTGTTCACGGTGGTCATTGGAAAATTCCTTGTAGCTGGTGCGCTGCTGGAGCGCTGAAGGGGCCTGGTGATCTCGCGCAACCCCTGAGTGCCCAGGCGCAACCCGCCCAGACGGCCCTCAGGGGCAGATAAGAAGCAGCCCGCCAAGAAGCAGGGTGGGCAGGGACGCAGCCGGAATCGCGTCGGGGCGGGCGGCATTGGCCGCTCCCCGCTGAACTCCGTACATTTGGCTGCGAATCAGCATTGCCAGACCCTTTGGAAGCGCAATCCTCGGCCAAAACCATTGACGGTTCGTTGCCGGGGCGGCTTTCCGGGCTCCTTCTAAACGACAATTGCCGGGCCTCGCAATGCCAAAAGATAGTCAAATGGGCTGACCTAGTTTTCCGCTCTGACGTGCCTCCGCGTTCCCGCGGCGCTGAAACGTCCGGGTTGCGCAGGAGCGTTGGCCCTCGAAAGCAGAGGGCGCAGGGAATGCCGGGCGCCCGATGCGCCCGCAGCCTCGCGTGCAAGATGAAAAAGCACGACGAGCATAGTCACCACAGGTTCACCGGATTGATCCGGCACTCCCCGCGCAATGGTTTTACGGCTTATTCCGCGCTCTCCCCGGCGACGAGTTCTTGTTTGTCACCGTCGCCTTGCGGATCAAGGCCTGGCCGGCCCGGTCGGGCCGACGTCGCCTCCGCAAGGTTTAGCACCAGCAACGGGTGCCAGGACCACACGGCTTTGCCGTACGCTCAAACGCCGTTCGTCTCGCGCGCCGCGGTTCGCTCACGAGGTTCATCTCGCCCTGCGACCGCACCTTGCGCGCCCGACGCTCTCGCGTCCACCGCCTCCCCGCCTCGCGTCCGTGACGATCGCGATACGCCCCTCTTCTTGAGGCGGGATAGCGCGGAGCTAAGCCACTGATTTGCCCGACACGGAAAGCGAAAATCTACCCGTCGTGTCAATCTGCCGCAGCAGCGACCGCGCAGAATGGTTGAGCCTGCGAATCCCATCGTACGAAGACCGGGTTTTTATCGCTCGGCAATGATCGGTCGACGAATTCAATCCGTACCGTCGCAGGGGCAAAAGGCCGGCGCCCTCGTGCCTCGGGGTCATCAAACCGATCGTGTCCGCTTTCGAGGGTAAACCGGCGGCCGCATGGCCGCTTTTGACGCGCAACGGACACCGGGATCACCGCTAGGTCCAAGCCAAACCATCAATTGGCGCGGATCCGTCGTCGCTCTTCGTTCGGTCACCTACGCGCCTTCGGGGACCGCCTGATGCTCGTCGATGCCGAAAATCAAACCGGCGTAGCGTGACCAGAAATGTGCTTACGCATTGCGACGTTCGCTCTACTATCCACTTCATCACGTACAGTACCATTCCTGCGCGTGCGATCATGCTGAGAATAAAGATCATTGCGAACACGTCAATGTAAGCCAGTAAATCACCGAGCAGGAGTAGTTCGGGGGGAATAGGTATCCTGTGTAGGTAAGCAAATATCAGTATCAGGACCGGGATGAAGGCAACAACATCCCGCAGCGTCAGTCGGTCTAATTGAGCCGCGAAGTGGACGACAAAGACATCCCAAAGCCAATCACCGAAGGCGGCTGGCTTGTCGACCGTCCACTTCTTCCAAAACCGATCCACTGAATCTGTCCTCGCCTCTCTTTATACCGTGGCTTGGCAGGCGTGTCTCTAAGGTGCGCAATTGAGCAGGGCTCAATATTATCGGCCCTCCGTTATTGGTGCTTGCCTGCCAGTACAGCAAGCGACGGGGATTGAGCTGATCACAAATCTGAAGACGGCCGAGACACCCGGGCTCCAAATTCCACCTAACGTACTCGCGCTTGCTGACGAGGTGATCGGCTAAGCGCGGCTTCTTGCTGCAATTGCTCACAGCCGCTTTATGGCACTTGCCGGACCTCCCGCGACGTCCGAGTAGAGTCCGCTTCCGGGGGCAGGAAGTTGGACGGGGCCGCCAGGTCCGTTGATCACCCAAATGAGACATCGCGCTGATGTCCGGGAGCTTCATCGTGCTATCGCTTGTCGTGTTCCGGGGTTAAGCTAACAAAGGTTGGTGGCAGTCTCAAAGACGGGTGCCATGATGAAGATTTCCCGGCGGACTGCGACATTTGGTGGCTTCGGCGTGTTGGCCGAAAGGTCGTTTGGTTCGGTCGCGCGAGCCAATGCTGCCGGTCAGGAGACGGCCCTGAGCGCCGCCGTCGATGCCTACATCTACAGCTATCCGCTTGCGATCATGGACACGACGCGCAGGCAACTCACCAACGTTGCCGCCGCAGGGGCAACCCGTGCGCCTATGGGTCAATTGCGCCGATTTCGGACCTACCCTGCTGTCGATGACCATTCCGTCCCCGCTCCCAATGCCGATACGCTTTACACGGATGCTTGGCTCGATGTTTCGACGGAGCCGATGGTCTTGAGCACGCCCGACATGGGCGACCGTTATTTTATGATGCCAATGCTAAGCGGCTGGACGAATGTCTTCCAGTCGCCCGGAACAAGGACCACGGGCCAAAAAGCGCAAACCTATGCCATCACAGGTCCCGGCTGGTCAGGCGCACTTCCCGCTGGCGTCGCCGAATACAAATCCCCAACCGGCATTGTCTGGATGCTGGGACGCATCTATTGCACCGGCACGCCCGAGGACTACGCAAAGGTTCATGCGTTACAGGACCAGATTTCATTGGTGCCGCTGAGCCAATTTGGCAAGCCTTTCTCGCCTCCGCTCGCCAACGTGGACCCGAAGGTTGATTTGAGAACGCCGCCCGTGGATCAGGTGAACGCCCTCAGCGCCCACGATTATTTCAGCTACGTTGCAGAGTTGATGAAGACCAATCCGCCTTTGCCGCAGGACGCACCCATACTAGCGCGAATGGTAAGCATTGGTCTTACCCCCGGCCGAGACTTCGACCCGAGCAAGCTCAGCGCAGATGCGACCGCCTTGGACGCTGTACCGAAAATGGCCTTGCAACGGTTGCTTGAGCGTTTCAAGAAGGAGAGCCAGGCCACGATCAACGGCTGGATTTACTTGGGACCCGCAGTTGGGAGCTGGGGCACAGATTACGTACTGCGCGCCTTGTGCAACATGCTTGGGCCGGGTTGGAATGTCCCGGCCGATGCGGTCTATCCCACGAGCGAAAAAGCTCGCGATGGCAAGAACTATGACGGCAACAACAAATACGTCCTTCGTTTCGAGAAGGGAGAGATGCCGCCGGTCAATGATCGCGGGTTCTGGTCGCTCACCATGTATGACGCAAATCGTTTCTTCGTTCCCAATGCCCTGAACCGATACACGCTCAGCCAGCGCGATCAATTCATCACAAATGCAGACGGCTCGGTGAACATTTATATTCAGGCGAACTCGCCCGGTACGGACAAGGAGGCGAATTGGCTGCCCGCGCCAAGAGGTAAATTCAGCGTCATGCTGCGTCTGTACTGGCCCAAGGACAGGGCACCGTCGATCCTTGATGGCACCTGGAAGCCACCGCCAATTCAAATTGTGTAGCAATCGATCTGCGCGCCCCGCGCTTGCTCCTTGATGATATCCGCTGTTGGCACCAAGCGGACATGGTGCAGTGGTCGCTGCATGTCCACGTCAGGGGGTCGGGGGGTAAAGCGCAAGTCCATGGTAGGCGCCTTTAGCTCGGCTTTTGACTCATAAGCGGACCCCATACCTTCTTCGCGTGCAAAAATGGGGGGCCCTCTCGCGCGTTTGCGGCGGCCGCATTCGTCCGTTCTCGAGCAAAGCGGGCCTTTTGCGGAGAGCCTGAAAATGACGGCTTTGACCCCAGGCGGACATCGGCCGCCTCAGACATATTTCGCTTGAACGGTTCCAACGCTCTTCCAAGTGTCGGTTCTAGGCAGTTAGACTGTCGCATTCCAGTTTTGGGGTGGCCATGCAGCGGCGCGACTTCATCGCTCTCATCGGCGGCACGGCCGCATGGCCGCTCATCGCCCGTGCACAGCAGCGATTGCCTGTGGTCGGACTGCTCGGCTCCACACCATCAAGTGAACAGCAACGGAACGATGCTTTTATGAAGCGGCTCAGCGAGCTCGGCTGGAACAACGGTCGGACGGTTGCAGTTGAATCCCGTTGGTCGGAAGGTCGCGCCGAGCGCGTTGCCGAGATCGCAGAGGAGTTCGTCAAGCTCAAGGTTGACGTCATCGTCACAGCGGGAGCCGGGCCGGTGTCGGCGGTAAGACAGGTGACAAAAGTCATTCCAATCGTTTTCGCAATTGCCACCGACCCCGTTGGCACGGGCCTTGTCGCCACTCTGGCGCGGCCGGGTGGACTTACCACTGGCTTGTCGTACATGGGGACCGATCTTGCTACCAAACGGCTCGAACTTTTGCGTGGGGTTGGCGCCAGTTTCTCCCGCATAGCGATCATGGCCAATAGCGGTGCTGCCGGAGCAATGCTGGAGATGCATAAAACTCTGGCAACTACCACCACACTTGGGCTTGAGGCAGTCTCGCTCGAAATCGGAACGGGCGATCAGATCGCACCCGCAATTGCGATGTTGAAGAAGGGGGCCGACGCGCTCTATGTCTGTGCTGACCCGCTCATCAACTCCAATCGCATTTCCATCGTTACATCGGCCCTGAACGCACAGGTACCGACGGTTTTTGGTGAGCGGGAAAATATTGATGCGGGCGGCCTGTTGTCCTATGGACCGAATGTTGCGGACATGTATCGACGCGCCGCTGAGATGGTCGATAAAATCTTGCGCGGTACAAAGCCTGCCGACATCCCGATCGAGCAGCCGACCAAATTCGAGTTTATTCTAAACTTAAAGACTGCCAAGGCGCTCGGCCTGGACGTACCTTTCCATCTCCAGCAGCTCGCCGATGAGGTGATCGAATAATGGTGGCCAATAAGCCAGGTTATGTGAACCTGTTCAAAGCCGCGGCGGCGGCCATGGGCGCGGACGCGATTGTGGCATCATTGATAGGACCCCGGCCGAAAGACATACATCATCTCGCAGCACATGCGGTCGGTTTGTCCGACGCGGAAAGCGGAAATCTACCCGTCGTGTCAATCTGTAGCAGCGGCGAGTGCGCAGCATGGTTGAGCCTGAGAATTCCGCTTTGACCCCAATCAGACGTGGCAGCCTCGGCACACCCAAGATTTGCGGCGCGAGTGCTGCGTCACTGCCTCTCGTATGCTAATAGGGTAGCAAGACGTGGGTCT
Organism: uncultured Alphaproteobacteria bacterium; assembly: GCA_963840155.1. Taxonomy (GTDB): domain Bacteria; phylum Pseudomonadota; class Alphaproteobacteria; order Rhizobiales; family Xanthobacteraceae; genus Bradyrhizobium. The sequence continues at coordinate 2,328,108 of CAWIXP010000002.1, read as the reverse complement.
CCAAGAGGTTGAGCCATGGAACGTCGCAAATTTGTTGTGGGTGTTTGCGCCGCCGCGGCTTGGCCGTTTGCAACCCGTGCAGAGCAGGTCAAGCAGGTCAAGACCTATCGGTTGGGTCTGCTCGCAAGCCGGCCGGTTGGTGAAGGCGAGGAACGGCGCAAGGCAATCAAGGAAGTATTGGCGGAGAACGGTTTTGTTGAGGGTCGCAACCTTCAGTTTGAAGCTCGGTGGGGTGACGCCCTCGCCGAAAACGTCGAAGCGCTCAAAGCAGCGAAAGTCGACGCTATCATCAGCTTCGGATACCCAGCCGCTTTGGCAGCAAAAACAATAGCGACGGAGGTGCCCGTCGTTTGCTCTGGGGCGGGCGATCCCGTCGCGACCGGGTTGGCCCAAAGTCTTGCGCATCCTGGCGGCAATTTGACGGGCGTGACCGAACTGGCGACCGAACTTAGCGCCAAGCGCCTTGAAATTCTCAAGGACGCCATTCCGAACCTCAAAACGGTAGCCATGCTGTTCAACGCAGCCGACCTCGGAATGAGCTTGCGCTCTCGTGCCGCCGAAGCCGCCGCCAAGGTTCTCAATCTACGCGTTCAGACTTTCGGCGTCCGGGAGCCGAGCGATTTCGGAGACGCTTTTGCTGAGATGACCCGTTCACGGCCTGATGCCATCCTGATGGTCTCGGATACTCTCACCGTGCTCAATCGTAAGCGGGTCATGGACTTCGCTATGAACAACCGGCTGCCCGCCATTTATGAATTTAGCTTTTTGGTCCGCGATGGTGGTCTGATGTCCTACGGGCCGAACCTGCCAGAGACCGGCAGGAGAGTCGGGGATCTGGTGGTTCGCATCCTTCGTGGTGCGCGGGCAGCGGACTTGCCGCTCGAACAGCCTACTCACTTCGAGTTTGTTGTTAATCTCAAGACTGCCAAGAGCCTCGGCCTGGATTTTCCGCCAGCGCTCCTGTCGCGTGCGGACGAGGTAATCGAATGAAATGTCTGAAATTGGCAGTTGGCGGACGTTAACGTGCCAGCCTTGTCCGCTTTCAGGGGATGAAAACATTCGGGGTCCCGTGCAACTGGTCTCTGGCGGCGATGATCAAATGTGGCCGTCGACGGAACTCGCCGACATCGCGTATCGCCGTCTGCAAGGCACGCTTATCCCTTCCAGAAAATGCAGTCAGGCTTCAGACGCACAAAAAAGCCCCGGGCTGATGCCGGGGCTTTTAAACTTGTCAGATCGGGAAGAGATCAGTACCTGGCGACGACTGGGCCGCCAAACCGATAATTTACGCCGGCACGGATGATGTTGTCTGTGGAGTCCACGTCATACCGGTGCGGAACATTAACTGCCGGGTTTAGCATGCCCGCAGTGAATACCGTGACTGTCTCGCGATCAAACTCGAGACGAAGATACTCCAGCTTTAGCGACCAATTCGGCAAGAAGGCGTACTCCACACCGCCACCGGCCACCCAACCGGTCCTTCCCTGGACGCTCGTTGAGGCGTCGCGGAAACCAAGGGCAGGATTCCAATTGTTCCCAATGTTGACGCCCGCGTCCGTAAACGCAACACCGCCTGTCGCGTAAATCAAGAACCGGTCAAATGTCAAACCGGCGCGACCGCGAATTGTCGCGAGCCATCCATCCTTTGCGGCGATATTGACGTTTTGAGTGCCCCACACCTGAGGGAAGGTTCCGACGAACTGGCCCTGACGTTGCAGAGCACCGATGTCGCCCTCGACACCGAGCAGGAAATTGTTGATCTGGAAATTGTATCCGCCTTGCACGCCTCCCGTGAAGCCGTCGTGGCCGATGCGCCGGGTTGCGCCCGCTCCGTAAGTGGCCACATCGATCGGAATGAAACCATCCGGAGCGCCCGGCGGGGTATAGATAACGTTGGTATCGCCCCAAGCGAAACCAGCATTCGCGCCGATATAGAAGCCGGTCCAACTGAACACTGGCGGCGGCGGAAGCGGACGCGCCTTGACCGCCATATCCGCCGCAGAAGCGGCGCCCCCGAACAGGATTGAGACAGCCGCGGCTGCAAGGGTGATCTTTTTCAATGTGTGCTCCTTGGACGAAACAAAATGGATTTGGAATCTCGCGACCAACCTACGGGCGAATTGCTCATTCCTCTGTCCCCCAAATGCCACAGCTGCGGGAAATCGAGGCGACTGGCCGCCAGCCGCATTGGGTGCATGACGCCCCTCTCGCCAGGTTCCTGGAACCCGTCGCCGGAACTCAACCCCGGCGGCGGCTTTTTGCTGCGCCACTCGGCAGCAATCAGCCATAGCGCGCGAGTCAGTTGGCGCGGGCCAAATCCGGCAGCGTCTCAGTTTGAATTTGTCTTAGCGATGGAGCGTTCGATTGCACGTTTAAATGCTTCCGGTCGGAATGCCAGAAGCCACGCAGTCAGAAGTCCAAGCAGTGCCAATCCGATAAAAACCACGAAATCCAAAATAATGAAAAAGGCGAACACGGCGCCGTGATCTTTGGTCGTGTAGCCAAATATTCGATTGGAAAGCCACAATCCCAGATTGGCACCCACAAGAGCCAACATAACAACAGTAAATCTGGCCTTTCGATTAGACCCCAATTCATTGTCTCCTTGCGGATCGAGTTGCCAAGGGCCGCAAAGCGGACATTTGCAAGAGACGATGGCCCGCAGATGTTTCTCCGGCCGCCAACCGAGGCGGCCTCACTACCTGAGGCGGTTTCTGTCCCAAGCGTCCTTGATCTCGGAGATGACGATCATCAGGATGGTCATCACCAGGATAGGTCCGGCCAACATCGCCAATATCGTAAGCATTTTGCAGCTCCCCGCTTACGTCACGTCGTGGGCGGCGGCTCAATGTCCGGGGCTAGTGGTGTCAGATCGAGCGGCGCGGCCGCTCCGTCGACTTTCGATTTAAGATCAGCCGCCTTATCCAATAGAGCGGCCGATATTTTGGGGTCCTTGGTTGCCTTGGCGATTCCCAACATGATTGCCGCTTGACGCACGAAGTACGCTCTTGCGATCACAGTAACTTCCCCCGTGATATCCCAGCGCCCCGCCGATTTATCCCAGAAACAGGATTCGTTAAAACCGAAAGTACAAAACTGAACTTAACGGTGGGGTGTTCCAGCGAGTGTCTTTTGTCGGTTTGGCGACATAGTTTCCATGTTAGTGGCTGTAGGAACGGCAATTCGATTTGACGTGACCGCAAAGTGGCCCGCCTCCTCCGGGAGTCTGTACGCGAGCGGACTTAGCCTTCAAAAAAAATGACAGGCGATCCATCTTGGTGAAAGTAAGGGTTTGCCCGTCGTGCCAAGCCATCGCAGCGGTGGAACTCGCAGGGCGATGCCACTATTTCTTCGCCTTTCCCCGCACGGGCTTGTTCGCCCTGCCCTTGCCTTCGCGCTCCAGCGCCTTGCGCACCTGCTTGAATTCCGCCAGCGAGGCCTTGTCGACTTTCGGAAATCGCAAGTTCAGCGTCTCCAGCGTGCTCACGATGGCGGAGCCGATCACCACCCGGGCGAACCATTTGTGATCGGCCGGCACCACGTGCCACGGCGCTTGCGCGGTCGAGGTGTGGCGGACGATGTCCTGATACACCGCCTGGTATCTTCCCCACAGCGCCCGCTCGGTGATGTCGGCCATCGAGAACTTCCAGTTCTTCGAGGGTTCGTCCAGCCGGTCTAGAAACCGCTCGCGCTGCTCTTCTTTGGAGACATTGAGGAAGAATTTCAGAATCACCGTGCCGTTGCGCGCGAGATAGCGCTCGAACGCGGAAATATCCTCGAACCGCTCGCGCCAGATGTCCCTGGTGACGAGCTTTGGCGGAATCTTCTCCTTGGCCAGGATTTCCCGGTGCACCCGCGTCACCAGGCACTCCTCGTAATATGAACGATTGAAGATGCCGATGCGCCCCCGCTCCGGCAACGCCCTCCAGCTGCGCCACATGAAATCGTGATCGAGTTCGTGGGACGTCGGCTGCTTGAACGAATGGACCTCGCAGCCCTGCGGATTGACGCCTTCGAACACGCTCTTGATGGCGCTATCCTTGCCGGACGCATCCATGCCCTGGAGGACCAGCAGCAGCGACCAGCGATCCTGCGCGTAAAGCTTCTCCTGAAAATCGGCCAGCCGCTTGCGGTTGGCCTCGAGGATCTTTTCGCCCTTGTCCTTGTCGAGGCCGCCCTTGTCGCCGGTCTTGTAGGATTTGAGATGGAATTCGCCGGAGCCATCGAACCGGAATGGCACGACATAAGGCTTCAGCTGGTCGGCGAGAGATTGCTTCTTGCTCATGAACTCAGGCGCTCCGGTTGGCGGCGATGCGCGTTGTCAGGTTGTCAGGATGATGTTCGTAGCTGTTGCTCGATAAAGGCCGTGACGAAGCGCGGCATCGCCGCGGTGAAATCGCCGGTTCCGCGCACCAGATGAATGGCAGCCAGTTCGGGCAGCGTTTGCCGGACAAGATTGCGCTCGATCCTGGCGCGCAACGCTTCGCCGGTCGCATCGACCCACAGCACCTTGATGATCGCGATCGCAGCGCCTGACACCACGCAATTCCAATGGCTGGCGGCGCGATAATCGGCGGCGGAGAGCCCGGTTTCCTCCTCGGCTTCGCGGGCAACACTGCCTGACATGTCGACCGCGCCTTCGTTGACGTCATCCAGGTCGGGGGTTCCGGATGGAAAATAGATGCGTCCGGCGTTGGCGGTATGCTCGGCCATCTCGCCCAGCACGAAGACGCCGTCAGAGCAGCGCAGCGCGCCCATTCCGAAGCCGTTGAACACGCCGCGGTCGGGAAAGCCCCAGTCGCGCCACGCCAGGAAGCTGGCAAAATCGGTGTCGAAATAACTGGCGCTGAAGCGGTCCGCGGTGAAATCGGGATTGCGCCCCAGCAAGACGCGGCCGTTCCAGATCCTGGGTTTCTCGGCGCGCTTGCGTGCGAAATGCGCCTCGATATCGGCGCGCCGCTCGGCGGCGAACGGCCAGGACCACGGCCGGAATCTGAGATCGAGTGCCGTGACGCGATGGATGACCGGCGCCGTCATGCCGCGCGACGCGGGCTATTTCGCGTTCGTGCCGGTGGTCTTTTTGGCCCGCTCGACATATTGGTTGGTGAAGGTCTTGCTGACGTCGACGTTGGCTTTGGCGACCTCCGGCGAGCCTTGGCTGAACACCGCGAGCACCGCGTCGGCGCCCTTGGGATCCATCCTGCCGGTTTCCGAATACATCGGAATCGTGTTCTTGAGCGCCGCCAGATAAAGCTCCTTGTTCTTGCCGACCATTTCCGGCGGCATCTTCGCCATGATGTCTTCCGGCGAATGCGAGTGAATCCAGGACAGCGTATTCACGATCGCGTTGGTCAGCGCCTGCACCTCTTTTTCATGCGAGCCGACCCATGCGGTCGTCGAGTAGAGCGCGCCGCCCGGATATTCGCCGCCGAATACCGCGAGCGTATCCTTCTGGGTGCGCGTGTCGGCCAGAATGCGCAGGTCCGGATGACTGCCTTGCAGCACGGTCACCGAGGGGTCGAGCATCACGGCGGCGTCGATCTGCCCCTGCTCCATCGCCGCGACCGCGGTGGCGCCGAGACCGACGCCGATCACCGAGGCGCTGGCCGGATCGAGGCCATTTTTCTTCAGGAGATATTTGAGGAAGAAATCGGTCGACGAACCCGGCGCGGTGACGCCGACCTTCTTGCCGGCCAGATCCTTGATCGATTTGATTTCGCCGTTGTGCGGGGGAGACACCACCAGCACCAGGCCGGGATAGCGGTCGTAGACGACGAAAGCCTGCAGCTCCTGCTTCCTGGCGGCGAGATTGACGCAGTGATCGAAATAGCCGGAGACTACGTCGGCGCTGCCGCCGAGCACGGCCTTGAGCGCGTCCGAGCCGCCCTTGAGATCGACCAGTTCGACGCTAAGGCCGGCCTTGTCGAATTCGCCGAGTTGCCTGGCCAGCACGGTCGGCAAATAGCACAGGCAGGAGCCGCCGCCGACCGCAACCGTGATCTTGCTTTGCGCCGCGGCAAGGCCGCAGGTCAGCGTCAACGCCAACAAGCCAGCGGCAAGTCTGCCCAGAATGTTCCTCATTGTATCCTCCGGCCGTCTATTGGTTAATCGGACGATAGAGCAGCCGGACCGGCTTGAGAAGGCGACTTTGGGGTCATAGCGCCCGGAATAGCGCAATCGTGTCGATGCGCTTTATTCCGCCGGGCCGGCCCGATTTTTTTCAAAAAGTCGACCGGACCGGGATCGATGACGCGCTGGTCAGCGGCGGCCGCGCGGCATAGCATCCCCTTACAAAAAACTGCAAAAGGGAGGACTGCCCATGAATCGCGTTGCTACCACGCTATCGATCGCCGTCGCGTTCGCCGCCGGCTGCGGCGTCACGCATCTATTGCGGCCGGCGCTGGCCGCCGAAACCATCACCGCGCAGGTCATTCACACCGGGGAGCTGGAAGGGGATGCCCTTAGCCCGGCTAGCCAAACCGGGATGCGGAACAAGCTGTTTGTCTCCGCCGACGGCGCCACTATTTCAGTACAGGACGGCAACGTGCCGAAGCATATGCATCCCAATACCAACGAGATTCAGTACATCCTGGAAGGCACCGGGACGATCTGGCTCGGCGACAAGGAAGTCAAGGTGAAGCCGGGCGACCTCATCGTCATTCCCAAGGGCACAGCGCACGGCGGCACCAAGCCGGATGGACGCACCCTGAAGGCGATCGCGATCAAGACCCCGCCGCAAGCTCCCGACGACGTCAAGCTCTTGAACTGAGGCGGCGGATATTTTTGTCAGTCATTCCGGGCGATGCGAAGCGTCGAACCCGGAATGACGTTTGCTAGCCCCGCCCCTCAAGCGCATCCGGCCGCCAGACCAGCAGCCGCCGTTCGACCGATGTCACGGCCATGTCGATCAGGATGACAAAGGCCGACAGCACGAACATGCCGGCGAATACACCGGCGACGTCGAACACGCCCTCGGCCTGCTGGATCAGGTAGCCGAGCCCGGCCGCAGAGCCCAGATATTCGCCGACCACGGCGCCTACGACCGCAAAGCCGACCGAGGTATGCAGCGAGGAGAACATCCAGGACAGTGCCGATGGCCAATAGACGTGCCGCATCAACTGCCGTTCGCTCATGCCGAGCATGCGGCCATTGGCAAGCACGGTGCCGCTGACCTCCTTGACGCCCTGATAGACGTTGAAGAACACGATGAAGAACACCAGGGTGACGCCGAGCGCGACCTTCGACCAGATGCCGAGCCCGAGCCACAGCGTGAAGATCGGCGCCAGCACCACGCGCGGCAGCGCGTTGACCATCTTCACATAGGGGTCGAACACCGCCGCGACCAGCGGCTGGCGCGCGAACCAGAAGCCGATCATGACGCCCGCGAACGAGCCGATCGCAAACGCCAGGATCGATTCCCACAGCGTGATCAGCAGGTGTTTCCAGATCACGCCGGAGCGGAACCAGTCGACGATCTGGCTGCCGACGTCGAGCGGATTGGAGAAGAAGAACGGCGGCAGCAGCATGCGGCCGAATACCGGCACGGTAGCAAACAGCTGCCAGAGGCCGAGCACGACCACGGCAACCAGAAGCTGACACATAAGCAGGGCGGGCCGACTCATGCCGCCGCCCCGGCCGGCGCCTGAGACGACTGGGCGTAGCCCTTCATCACCTCGTCCTTCAGCACGCTCCAGATCTCCCGGTGCAGCGCGTGAAATTCCTTTTCCATGCGGACTTCCGAAATGTCGCGCGGCCGCGGCAACGGCACCCGCCAGTCGCCGATGATGCGCGCGCTGGGCCCAGCCGACATGATGACGACGCGATCGGCCAGCGCGATCGCCTCCTCCAGATCATGGGTGACGAACAGCACCGCCTTGCGGTCGGCGTTCCACAACTCCAGCAGCAGATTGCCCATGATCTGGCGGGTCTGGGCATCGAGCGGCCCGAACGGCTCGTCCATCAAAAGGATTTTGGGATCGCGGATCAGCACCTGGGCGAGCCCGACCCGCTTGCGCTGGCCGCCCGAGAGCATATGCGGATAGCGGCCGGCGAACGCCCCGAGCCCCACCGAGGTGAGCCAGCCCTGCGCGCGTTTCAGCGCCAGCGCGCGCGGCGCGCCCTGGATCTCCAGGCCGATGGCGACGTTGTCGATCGCGGTCTTCCACGGAAACAGCGCGTCGCTCTGAAACAGGTAGCCGGCCTCCCGGTTGAGGCCGGTCAGCGGCGCATCGAAGATCCTGACCGTTCCCGAAACCGGCCGGAGCAGCCCGGCGGCGACGTTCAGCAGCGTCGATTTTCCGCATCCGGTGGGCCCGACGATGGCGACGAACTCGCCATGCTCGACCCTGAGCCGGGCCTTTTCGACCGCGGTATAGAGCCGCGCATCGGCCAGCCGAAACGCCACCGTCGCATCGTCGAGCGCGATCGCCGGGCGCGTTGCCGTATCCACCTTAATTCCCTCCGAGCTTCCGACCCTGCATTAGCGCCTGGAGAGGACAAGTTCAACGAAGCTGCTAGAACGTGGTATTCCCCGAGGTCAAGCGAGGAGCCGTGGGCCGCACCGCATGCAACATGCACCGCTGATCGCCTTTGAACAGGTGGCCAAGAGCTTCGACCGCGGCCGCGTCCGCGCGGTGGACGGCGTCTCGCTCGCTGTCGCCGAGGGCGAATTCCTCGCCATCGTCGGCGGCTCCGGCTCCGGCAAGACCACGCTGCTGCGGCTCGCCAACCGGCTGATCGAGGCCGATAGCGGCAGCATCAGCGTCGAAGGCGAGGACGTGCGCGCGATCGATCCGGTCGCGTTGCGCCGCCGTATCGGCTACGTGTTCCAGAGCGGCGGGCTGTTTCCGCATTTCAGCGTCGCCGGCAATATCGGGATCACGCCGAAGCTGATCGGCACGCCGGCGGCCGAAATCTCCGCCCGGGTCGACGAGCTGCTCGATCTGGTGCGGCTCGAACGCAGCCAGTACCGCGATCGCCTTCCCCACGAGCTATCCGGCGGCCAGCGCCAGCGCGTCGGCGTCGCCCGGGCGCTGGCGGCAAGGCCGCGCATCGTGCTGATGGACGAGCCGTTCGGCGCGCTGGATCCCCTCACCCGCGACGCGCTCGGCGACGACTACCGGGCGCTGCACCGCAAGCTCGGGCTGACCACCGTCATGATCACCCACGACATGACGGAAGCGATCCTGCTCGCCGACCGCGTCGCGGTGATGCGCGCCGGACGGCTGTTGGCGCAGGGCACGCCTGCCGAGCTTTCGCACAGCGGCGATGGCTATGTCGGCGAACTGCTGCGCACGCCGCGGCGCCAGGCCGAGCGGCTCAACGCGCTGCTGCCGCGGGACGGCGCGGCATGAACTGGTTCTCCGATCCGCGCTGGGGCGAGGCGCTGGCGCATCTGCCGGATTATCTCGGCAATCATGTCCGGGTCAGCGTCGCGGCGCTGGCTTTGGGGCTTGTGGTCAGCCTGCCGCTGGCGATTGCCGCGCGCCGCCGGCCGGCGCTGCGCGGCGCGCTGCTCGGGCTTGCCAGCATCGTGCAGACAGTGCCGGGACTTGCTCTATTGGCACTGTTCTATCCGCTGCTGCTGGCGCTTGCCGCGCTGTCATTGTCGTGGTTCGGATTTGGCTTCTCCGCGTTCGGCTTTCTGCCGGCCGTGCTGGCGCTGGCGCTTTATTCGATGCTGCCGGTACTGCGTAACACCATCACCGGGCTCAACGGCATCGACGCCGCTATTCTCGAAGCCGCCCAGGGCGTCGGCATGACGCCGCGGCAATCGCTGTTCACGGTGGAGCTGCCGCTGGCGCTGCCGGTGATCATGGCGGGCATCCGCACCGCGGCCGTGTGGGTGATCGGCACCGCGACGCTGTCGACGCCGATCGGCCAGACCAGCCTCGGCAATTACATTTTCGCGGGATTGCAGACCCAGAACTGGGTGTTCGTGCTGTTCGGCTGCGTTGCCGCCGCCGTGCTGGCGCTCGCGGTGGACCAGCTACTGGCCCTGATCGAGACCGGCATTCGCAACCGCAGCCAGGTCCGCACGGCGCTCGGCGGCATCGGCATCGCTGCGCTGGTCGCGGCCACCCTGGTGCCTTCGATGGCGCGCTCGCGCTCCAGCTATATTGTCGGCGCCAAGACCTTCGCCGAGCAATACGTGCTCTCGGCGCTGATCGCGCAGCGGCTGCGGGCGGCGGGATTTTCCGCCGGCACGCGCGAGGGGCTCGGCTCCAACGTGATCTTCGATGCGCTGGCCTCCGGCGATATCGACGTTTACGTGGATTATTCCGGCACGCTGTGGGCCAACCAGTTTCACCACAGCGACATCAAGCCGCGCAAGGAATTGCTCGCCGATCTGACATCGACACTGGCGCGGCAGAACATCACGCTGGCAGGCGAACTGGGGTTCGAGAATGCCTATGCCCTGGTGATGCCGCGCAAGCGCGCCGAGACGCTTGGCATTCACTCCATTGCCGATCTCGCATCGCATGCGGCAACCATGTCGATGGCCGCCGACTACGAATTCTTTTCGCGGCCGGAATGGGCCGGCTTGCAAAAAGCCTACGCTCTGTCGTTTCGCGCGCAACGCCAGATGCAGCCGGATTTCATGTACGCCGCGGTCGCCGCCGGCGAGGTCGACGTGATCGCGGGCTATACCAGCGACGGGCTGATCGCCAAATACGATCTGGTGGTGCTGGACGATCCCAAACACGCGATCCCGCCTTACGACGCGATCGTCCTGCTGGCGCCGAAACGCGCCTCCGATTCCGCGCTGCGCGACGCGCTGCAGCCGCTGCTCGGCAAGATCGATATCGCGACGATGCGCGAGGCGAATTTGCGCGCCGCCGGCGGCGGCGCCGCCGCCTCATCCGATGCGGTGGCGCGCTGGCTGTGGGACAAGATCGCGAAGCCGTAAGGGTGGCTGCGCCACTAACGCCCGCGCTAAAGTCCCTTTGCCACGGTCGCGACCTGGATCCGCTGGTTGGCGGGCGCCGCGGGATGGGCGGCATCCAGCAATTGCTCTTCGCCGAGACCGATCGCCTGCAGCCGCTTCGACGAAATCTTGAAGGTGGTGATCAGCATGTCGCGAACGGCGTCGGCCCGCCGCTGGCTCAGGGCGAGGTTGAAATCGCGCCGGCCGGTCGCCGCGGTATGGCCGACAATCAGGAACTTGTAGGGCAGCAGCGACGGATCCGAGAGCGTGTCGGCGATGCGCCCGAGCGCGCGATAAGATTCGGGGCGGACGATCGGGGTATCCTCATCGAACTGAATGTCGACGATCAGCCTTGGCAATTTGAGCAACTGCGCTGCCAACGGCGGCCGCTTCAGCGCCACGCCGTCGGCTTTTGATTTCACCCGGTCGGAAGCCTGTTGCCGCAGGGCGGCAACGTCGAGATCCGGCGGGGTATCGAGACCGCCAAGCTGATTGACCCAGCTTTCCGCCGCGGCGCCCGGCTGCGTCTGGCCTTGGGCCTGGGCCGAGGGCGCCAGCGCGCCAAACCCGGCCTCGCCAATCGCCTGTTTGCATCTGGCGCTGATCCCGCGCGGCGCCCCCAACACGCATTCGAGCGCGCTGCCGCTGTCGCCCTGCGCGCCACCGCAGAGCTTGGTCAATTCGCGGTCGCAAAGCTTGCGAACCGCGGCGCGCGCGGCCACGCGCTTCTGAATCGCCTCGAATGCCCGGCCATAGTCGGCCTTGCACTGCGCCGACATCGTATCTTCATTCCGTCCCAGGCAATCTTTCAAACGGATCGCGTCGAGGTTCACGCCGCGACAGCTTGCCACCACGTCGCCAGCGCAGCTTGCGCCCAACAGCCCGGCGGTGTCCTCAAACCTCATCGTCTCGGCCCACGCGGGCGAGCAGGCGAGAAGCACAACGGCAGCTAATATCGCGCGCATCGGATTCATGGCTTCACCTGCATGAGGTAGGCGCCGGGGATCAAGCACTCGCGACGGAAATTTCAGAGGCCAGACGCACACTCCCGCTTCAAGCGAACGCGGTCGCCAGGAAGCCGGCGAGGATACCGCCAATCAGCAGGTATTTCACTGAGTAATAGACCCGCTTGTTCCAGGCTTTCATCCGCTTGCCCACCAGCCGCACCTGGTAGACGTAGCCAAAGACACGGTTGAGCCAGCCGACGCGCTCGCCCTCTTCGTTCTGGGTCGCGCTCTCATTGATGACGTGCTTCGAAACCCAGCGGTTGACCGCGGTCATGGCGCGGGAGCGCAGCGGCCGCTCGACGTCGCAGAACAGGATGATGCGGTCGTCGCTGGTGGTATTCTCGGCGTAGTGCAGGTAAGTCTCATCGAACAGGAGATCCTCACCCTCGCGCCAGGAGTAAGGCTCGCCGTCGATGAAGATCCGGCATTCGCCCGATGTCTTGGGCGTCAACAGCCCCAAATGATAGCGCAGCGAGCCGGCATAGGGATCGCGGTGCTGGACCAGGCGGCCGCCGGGCGGCAGGCTCGCAAACATCGCGCCCTTGATATTCGGGATCGCGCTCACGAGTTCGACCGTCTTCGGGCAGTTGGCCAGCGCCGAGGGCAGCGGCTGATCGTACCATTTCAGATAGAACCGCTTCCACCCGGTCCGGAAAAACGAGTTGAAACCCCAGTCGTTGTATTTGTCGGCCGCCTTGATCTGGCCTTGCGCGAACAGCGTCAGCGCCTCTTCGCGGATCACCTGCCAGTTGTCGCGAAGCACTTTCAGTTCGGGCATCGTTCCCTGCTGCAGGATCGGCCGGTTCGGCACCGCAGAGAACAGGTACATCAGTACGTTATACGGCGCCATGATGGTGGAATGGTCGGAGACCTGCCGCCAGAACTTCAACCGCACCTTGCCGCGGAAATGTACCGCGAGCGCGGATCCGACGAACGCCCAAACCACAAGAAATTGCGGCGCGAACAGACGCATCAGCATGGCAATCCCCCAATGCCCACTGCGCGGCATGTTAGCAGGTTTGCTCGGCCCGGCTCAAGCGGCCATGGCAGCTAGGCTGGCGCCATGCCGGCGAGCCTGCTGTCCCTTGCCTCGGCAACCGCTAATTGATCTTGTAGTTCAAGCCGACCCGCACGAGGCTTCCCTGAAAATGCGCCGTCGCGGTGGTGTTGATGGCGCCGACCGTAGTCCTGCCATTGGCAATGAATGCCGCGGGGCTCAAGGCATAGCTCAAATTGCCGAGGTCATAATAGAGATATTCCGCCTTGAGCGACCATCTTGGGGCAAACGCCAAGAGGGACTCGATCCCGGCGCCCGCGGTCCACCCGGCCCGCATTGCGGAAGCCGAACCGGACGCCGGGCTGGTGCTGAACGTAGACGGTACGTCCGAAACGTTTGTGCTGGATTCGACATGCCCGTAGGCAAGGCCGCCGGTTGCGTAGACCAGCAGCGAATTGATGGGAGTGAACCCAAGCCTTCCGCGCACGGTGCCCAGGAAATCGAGCTTTTGCTCGCCGGTGGTTGTAAGATTTCAGAGGTGGGCTCGGAAACAGGTTCGCAGTTCCTTGCCCGGTGTCCGACCCTTTGATGTCGGCGAACGAGAGATCCGCCTCGTATCCCCAGACCAGCCGATTGCTTTGGTAATTGTATCCGAATTGCCCACCGCCGATGAACCCTCTCGGATGCGTGGCCAATACCGGCGGGATTGCACCCGCGCCGGCATCGAGGAAACTAGCAGGAAACGGCGGGATCGCGGTTCCGACCGACACGAGGTCAAGGTCGGTATCGCTCCAGCCGTAACCGGCGGATGCGCCGATGTAAAAGCCGGTCCAGCTAAAGGCTGGCGCGGCCACTGGCGCCTTGTAGAGCGGCGCTTTCACCGGCAGGTCAGCAGCGGACGCATTGGAGACGAAGCAGAGAATAGCAACAGCGGCAATCAACCCGCTTTGAATACGGCGCATTAAACCCCCAACGGAACCAGCTTCCGATTTGTCTGCAGCAAACAACAAAACAACATCAGGTGATCGAAGTGTAGCCGTCATCCACCGCAATCCGGTGGATCGCTCGGGCGCCTTGGCTTCGCCGGCAATTGAATATTCCTGGCAATCTACCGGCCGCCACCGCCCTTTCCTACGTTCATCGCTGGAATAGCGGCGTATTCCAAAAAGTGTTGCAGAAATGGCTCGCGACGGATTTCCGCTGATCGCGCTGTTTCAGAAACTTTTTGATGGGCGGACAGGAATAAAATGAAAAGCTCTCATCTGAGCCTCGCATGCCAGCGCCGCATTGCTCATGGCGGCGGCATCAGCCCGAGCCGCCTGGCGATGATCTTGTCCATCATCCGCTTCGGCAGCACGCCGCTGATCAGATGCCGCATCGGATCCGGGGTGATCTGATAGCGCACTTTTGGGCTGGCCGCGGTCAGCGCCTCGGCGATCACTTCGGCGATCTTCTCCGGCGGCAATCCGATTTCGCTGAGATGCTGGGTGAATTCGCGGACCTTTTCGAGCGCCGGCGCATAGGGCGAGTTCTTGAAGGCCGATGTATCGAGATCGTCGGCCTTGCTCCAGATCGGCGTCTTCACCGCGCCGGGCGCGACAATGATGACATCGATCCCGAACAGCATCATTTCGCGGCGCAGGCTCTCCGACAGCCCCTCGATCGCGTGCTTCGAGGCCGAATAGGCCGAGGTCAGCGGGTTGCCGGCTCTGCCGGCGACCGAGCTGATCATCACGATCCGGCCCTTCGGCCCCCTCAGCGACGGGTCGGCGCCCAGCAACGGGCCGAACGCTTGCGTGGCGATAACAGGCCCGATCACATTGATGTCCATCTGGCGGCGAAAGTCGCCGGCCGCGAGTTGAAGCAGCGGCCCTGCCACCGCTATGCCGGCATTGTTGACGAGCCCGGTCAGCGTTTCGCCGGCAAGCGCGGCGCGGACCTCGCGGGCGGATGCCTGCACCGCGGCCTCGTCGGTCACATCGAACAACAGCGGGGTGAATTTCGCGCCGAATTCGCCGTTGAGGCGATCGGCGTCGGACTGCTTGCGCACGCTGCCGAACACCCGGAATCCGCGATCGAGCAGCAGCTTTGCGGTGGCCCAGCCGATGCCGGTGGAGGCGCCGGTGATGACGACAGATTGCATGATCGATCCTTCACGTGGTTTGCGAACCAGCGGGATGACAGAAGCGGCCAAACCATCGCATATGATCGCGCCATTGAACAATGTGCTTTAGCGGTCAGTTCTTGGCGCAGCAGCGGGCTCGAGCTTTTGTCGGGCGCGAAACATGAGACGAGAACGCGGATGAGGCGCCGGCACTTTGAATCTGAATCTGCAAGGCTTTTCAGGCCGGCGACCTTGAGTTGAGTGGCTTCAAACCAAGAATATGGTTGAAGCGCTACTGCTTTGTTCCAACGCAGCGGATCGGCCGGATTGGCGGCGGCGCGCTTCGCGCTTGGCAAATTGGATGAGGTCGCAAGCTTCGCCTCTCGCTCAATATGCCGGACGCGGCTTAATTTTGCGTTCTTCGCAAGGAACCCGCGCGGCTGCCGCTGTGATGCGAATCGAGCGTGCGCGACCGCGCCGCCAGCCAAGCGCGGAGCGAAATTGCTGGTCTAGTTCTTCGTCTTGTCGACCAGCGCGCCCTTCTTGATCCAGGGCATCATGTCGCGGAGCTTGACGCCGACCTCCTCGATCGGGTGCTGGGCGAGCTTGGCGCGGGTCGCCTTGAACGAGGTCTGGTTGACCTTGTTCTCCAGCATCCAGTCGCGCGCGAACCGGCCCGACTGGATGTCGGCCAGCACGCGCTTCATCTCGGCCTTGGTCTCGGTCGTGACGATGCGCGGACCGCTGACGTATTCGCCGTATTCGGCGGTGTTGGAGATCGAATAGTTCATGTTGGCGATGCCGCCTTCATAGATCAAATCGACGATCAGCTTCACCTCGTGCAGGCATTCGAAATAGGCCATCTCGGGGGCATAGCCGGCTTCCACCAGCGTCTCGAAGCCGCCCTTGATCAATTCGACCAGCCCGCCGCACAGCACCACCTGCTCGCCGAACAGGTCGGTCTCGCATTCTTCCTTGAACGAGGTCTCGATGATGCCGGCGCGGCCGCCGCCGATCGCCGAGGCATAGCTCAAGCCGAGATCGTGGGCATTGCCCGAGGAGTCCTTGTGGATCGCGATCAGGCAGGGCACGCCGCCGCCGCGCTGGTATTCCGAGCGAACGGTATGGCCGGGGCCCTTGGGGGCGATCATCAGCACGTCGAGGTCGGGACGCGGGTCGAGCAGGTTGAAGTGCACGTTGAGGCCGTGGGCGAATACCAGGGCGGCGCCCTTTTTCATGTTGTCATGCAGGTGCTCGCGGTAGATGTCGCCCTGCAATTCGTCAGGCGTCAGCATCATCACGAGGTCGGCCCACTTCGCGGCCTCGGCGACTTCCATCACCTTGAAGCCGGCGGTCTCCGCCTTCCGGGCCGAGCTCGAGCCCTTGCGCAGCGCGATGGCGACGTCCTTGACCCCGGAATCCTTCAGGTTCAGCGCGTGAGCGTGGCCCTGGCTGCCATAGCCGACGATGACGACCTTCCTGCCCTTGATCAGGTTCAGGTCGGCGTCGCGATCGTAATAAACACGCATGGTCGTTTCCTCGTCCATGGCCAAATCGGCCGGTTAATCAGGCTTTCGGGTGGTCGGGACCGCCGCCGGTCGCCCGCGAATTTCCGGCGTTGTCTAGAGCATTTTGTTCGTCAGGGGAAACCCGTTTCTGCATCTGCATGGTGTGACGCTCCATCATGCGTCCATGAAGACCGGATAGAGCGAGGCCAGCAGAAGCGCGGCCATCACGATATTGAAGGTCCGCACCGCCCTCGGCGAGGTCATGAGCGAGCGCAGCGAACTGCCCGACAGCGCCCAGGCCGATGTGGCGACCACGCCCAGCAGGAGATTCACCACCACCTGGATAATGATGTTCCAGGGAAAGCTGGCAATGCCTGAATAGGCCGTAATGGTCCCGATCACCATGACCCAGCCCTTCACATTCACCCATTGGAACAACACCGCGCCCCAGAACGTCATCGGGCCGCGCCGATTGTCCTGCCCCGGCATGACCGGCTCCGACATCGCGATAACGGCGGCCAGATAAATCAGATAGGCCGCGCCCGCATATTTGAGAACGCTCTGCAGGACCGGATAGGTGACGAAGACGGTCCCGAGGCCGAGACCCACTGCGCCGACCATGAAAGCGCAACCGACCGTGATGCCTGCGATAGCCGGCACGGTGCGGCGGAAGCCGTAAGTCAGCCCGGACGACAGCACCATGATGTTGTTCGGGCCCGGCGTGAAATACATCACCGAGGCGAAAACGACGAAGGCGATCAGCAGCGAGTGCGACATGTTCGCGCCTCACGCGATCTTCGGCAGGGCTTGCGACCGCTTCGACAGCAGCATGATCGCTATGCCGCCGACCACGGTGACCATCCCGGCGAGCCGCAATGGCCCAAAGGTTTCGCCGAACACGATGCTGGACGCGGCGGCGCCGACGAACGGCACCAGCAGCGCGAACGGCACCACCTGCGCCGCCCGATAATCGCGCAACAGCCGGCCCCATAGCCAGTAGGCAATGCTGGTGGATACGCCACCGAGCGCGAGCATGCAGACCAGGCCGGTCGGGGACATATGCGACAATGCGTGCCAGGCCGGCTGCGGACCGTTGACAATGAGAGTCAGCCCGGTCAGCGGGACTGCCGCCGTCAGGCACAGCCAGGCAAACAAATCGAACATCCGCACGTCCTGCGCACGGCGCAGCAGAAGATTGCCGATCGCGAAGCTGATCGGGCAGATCATCAGCACGGCGAACGCGCCGGCGCTGAAATCGTAGCCGACGGTGCCGCAGATCATCAAAAGACCGGCGGTGGCGATGCCGATGCCAGCGGTTTGCATCGGGGTCGGCAGTTCGCGGAATGCGAGAGCGGCAAAGCCGATGGTGAACAGCGCCTGGCTTTGCACGATCACCGAGGTCAGGCCGACCGGAACGCCGTGGGCGATGCCATAGGCCTGCGCCAGAAACTGGCCGAGAAACAGCGTGAAGCTGATCGCGACCAACAGCGGCCAGGATATATCAGGCTTGCGCACGAACAGGCAGGGCACCGCGGCGATGGCGAAGCGCAGCGTCGTCATCAGTTCCGGCGAGAATTCGTCGAGCGCGATCCGGCTCGCGACAAAGGCAAGCCCCCAGATCGCCGCGACCAGCACGGCGAGGCCGACATCGCAGGGTTTCATCGGCGCACCTAGCTCTGTTCGCTGGGTTTCGGTTTGCGCAGCAGGTAGGTGCCGTGCAGCGGCGCGTGATAGTCCGCCGCGATCAGGCTGAAGCCGACATCGGTCAGCATGCGCTCGATCACCCAGCCGAAGGTCGAATATTCGTCGCGCATATGGGTCACGACGCTGTCGCGCGAAAACCCGTGGTTCTTGATGTTGAACTCGGCCCACGCCTCGACGCCGCGCTCGGGGCCGTCGGGCATGCTGACGAACACGATATCGCGGAGATAGAAGCGCGAGCCTGGCTTCAGCGCCCGAAAGATCCGCGCCAGCGCCACCGCCTTCCAGAAATCCGGCAGATGATGCAGGGCGAACTCGCTGACGATCAGGTCATAGGAGTCGGGCTGATAGGCGAAACTCAACAGCCCCGCCGACTGGGTCCGGATCGCGACCTTGCGCTCGCGCGCCTGGAATTCCGCCAACGCCAGCATCGCCGGCGAAATGTCTATGGCATCGACTTCGGCCCCCATCAGCGCCGCCTCGCAAGCCAGTACGCCATTGCCGCAGCCGATATCGGCCACCCGCCAGCCACGCTGCACACCCAGCATGGTCAGCGCGGCACGGGCGCGCAGGTCGCTGTCGTCATGACGGTCGTAGATCGAGGCGACCGCGGAATCCAGTCCGATCTGCCGCCGCTCGTTATAGTACCAGTCGCGCGCCAGCATGGTTCACATTTCCTCGGGCCCGCGGCCGATAGCGGCGACGCCGGTGCGCGAGACTTCGGCCAGGCCGAGCGGGCGCATCAGGTCGATGAAACGGTTGATCTCGCCGGTATTGCCGGTGATCTCGAACACGTAGCTTCCGATGGTCGTGTCGACGACCCGGGCGCCAGACGCTTCGGCGAGACGCAAGGCCTCGGCGTGGTGGTCGCCGGTGCCGCGCAGTTTCACCATCGCAAGCTCACGTTCGATCGAGCGACCGGTCAGCGTCATGTCGACCACGCGATAGACCGGGACCATGCGGTCGAGCTGGTGCTTGATCTGTTCGATCACCATCGGCGTACCCGTGGTGACGATGGTGATGCGCGAAAGATGCTTCTGGTTCTCGGTCTCGGAGACGGTGAGACTTTCGATGTTGTAGCCGCGCCCGGAAAACAGCCCGATGACGCGCGCGAGCACGCCCGGCTCGTTCTGCACCAGCACCGAAAGCGTGTGGGTCTCGTTCGGATCGTGGCGTTCTTCCATGAAGTAGGCGGATGCGGGCTGGTCCATTGGCTTGTTGCTCACGTTGAAGTCCGGTTTGCTGCCAACGCCAAGGGCGGTGGGCTCCCTCTCCCCGCTTGCGGGGAGAGGGTTGGGGTGAGGGGGTACTGATGGATATGAGTGCGGGGAGAGTCCCCCTCACCCGACGCTACGCGTCGACCTCTCCCCGCAAGCGGGGCGAGGTTAAGGAGGCGATACCGAGATGGGTGCTTTGTCCTCACACCAGCACCTCGCGGGCGGCCTGGGCATCCAGCATGATCCACCGTTTGAACAGATCGAAATCGATATTGCCGCCGCTCAGGATCAGTCCCACCCGCTTGCCGTGGAGCTTCGGCTTGTCCTGCAGGGCAGCGGCCAGCGCGGCGGCGCCGGCGCCCTCGGCAAGGTTATGCGTATCGGTCCAATAGGCGCGAACCGCCGCGGCGATCTCGGCGTCGGTGACCTGCACGATCCGCGCGGCGCCCTTGCGGATGATCGCGAGCGCGTCGGCGTCGGGCACGCGCGTTGCCATGCCGTCGGCCAGCGTATCGCTGCTGTTGGTCCGCACCACCGTGCCGGCCGCGAATGACAGCGCGTAAGACGGCGCCTCGGTCGACTGCACGCCGACGATCTCGGTGGTCAGCCCGAGCAGGTCGCGCGCCAGGATGCAGCCGCAGATGCCCGATCCCTGTCCGATCGGCACATACAGTACGTCTATTTCGGCCGCGCTGCGCAGCAGTTCCAGCGCGTAGGTCGCCACGCCCAGCACCAGATCGGGATGGAACGAGGGTACGAGCTCGAGCCCCTCGAGCCTGGCGCGGCGCTCGGCCTCTTCGCGAGCCGACTGAAAATCATCGCCATGCTCGACGAGATTGGCGCCCAACGCCCGCATCGCGCGATTCTTCTCGACCGAATTGCCGCGCGGCACCAGGATCATCACCGCCACGCCGTAGCGTCGCGCCGCGAAAGCAAGGCTCTGGCCGTGATTGCCCCGCGTCGCCGAGATCAGCCCGACGGTGTTCGGCCGCTCGCGCTTCAGCCGCTCGACATAGACCAGCCCGCCGCGCACCTTGAAGGCGCCGATCGGGGTGTGGTTCTCATGCTTGACGATCGCGGTTGCGCCGAGCCGCTCCGACAATAACGGCCAGGCGTGGGCCGGCGTCGGCGGCATCGCCGCGCCGACGATGCCGTGCGCATGCTCCAATTGCCTGAGATCAAACATCGGCTGGATCCATCTTCACACCAGCGCCTTGCCGTCGGCGAATGCGGCGGCGGTGGCCTCGTCGTTGGCTTCCGCGGGCAGCAGCATCTCGTTATGCGCCTTGCCGGAGGGGATCATCGGGAAGCAGTTTTCCAGCGCCGCCACCCGGCAGTCGAACAGCACCGGACGCTTCACCGCGATCATCTCCTTGATGGCGCCATCGAGATCGCCGGGTTTGATGGCCTGGATGCCGACGCAGCCATAGGCTTCGGCGAGCTTGACGAAGTCTGGCAGCGCCTCGGAATAGGAGTGCGACAGCCGGTTGCCATGCAGGAGCTGCTGCCACTGCCGCACCATGCCCATGTACTGATTGTTCAGGATGAAGATCTTGATCGGCAGCTCGTGCTGGACAGCGGTCGACATCTCCTGCATCGTCATCTGCACCGACGCGTCGCCGGCAATGTCGATCACGAGGCTGCCGGGATGCGCGACCTGGACGCCGACCGCCGCCGGCAAGCCGTAGCCCATGGTGCCCAACCCGCCGGAGGTCATCCACCGGTGCGGCTCCTCGAAGCCGAAGAACTGCGCCGCCCACATCTGGTGCTGGCCGACTTCGGTGGTGATGTAGACGTCGCGGCCCCGCGTGTTCTCGAACAGCCGCTGGATCGCGTATTGCGGCAGGATGATGTCGTTGTTCTTTTTGTAGGACAGCGAATTGCGCGCACGCCATCTTGCGATCTGCTGCCACCAGGGCCGGATATCCGGCTTCTTCGCCTCCGCCTTGAATATCTGCAGCAGATCGCCGAGCACGTTGGCGGCGTCGCCGATGATCGGGAGATCGACCCGGATGTTCTTGTTGATCGAGGATGGATCGATATCGATGTGGATCTTCTTCGAGCCCGGCGAAAACGCATCGGTGCGGCCGGTGATGCGGTCGTCGAAGCGCGCGCCGACGCACAGCATGACGTCGCAATCGTGCATCGCCATGTTGGCCTCGTAAGTGCCGTGCATGCCGAGCATGCCGAGCCAGTTCTTGCCGGAGGCCGGATAGGCCCCGAGCCCCATCAAGGTCGAGGTGATCGGGAATCCGGTGGCCTCGACCAGCTCGCGCAGCAGCTTCGAGGCCTCACGCCCGGAATTGATCACGCCGCCGCCGGAATAGACGATCGGGCGCTTGGCGGAAGCCAACAGCGCCACGGCCTTGCGGATCTGCTCCGCGTCGCCCTTGACCCGGGGGGTGTAGGAGACGTGCACGTCGGATTTGCGCGGCGGATGATAGGTGCCGCGCGCGAACTGCACGTCCTTCGGCACATCGACCACCACGGGGCCCGGACGGCCGGTGCAAGCGACGTAGAACGCCTCGTGCAGCACCTTGGCCAGATCGTTGACGTCGCGCACCAGCCAGTTGTGCTTGGTGCAGGGCCGGGTGATGCCGACGGTGTCGCATTCCTGAAACGCGTCGTTACCGATCAGATGGGTAGGGACTTGTCCGGTGATGCACACCAGGGGAATAGAATCCATCAGCGCGTCGGTCAGCGGCGTCACCATGTTGGTGGCGCCCGGGCCCGAGGTTACCAGCACCACGCCCGGTTTTCCGGTGGAGCGCGCATAGCCCTCGGCGGCATGGCCGGCGCCCTGCTCATGGCGCACCAGGATGTGCTCGACATCGCTCTGCTGAAAAATCTCGTCATAGATCGGAAGCACCGCGCCGCCGGGATATCCGAAGACGTGCTTGACGCCATGATCGATCAGCGCCCGCACGATCATTTCGGCGCCGGTCATCTGGTTCGGATCGTGGCTGTTGTCGCTCATGGTTGGCTCCGGATGCGCTGTCGCCAGCGGCCTCTTTCAGTTGCGTAATTGGAAAATAAAAAGGGGCCCAAGAGGCCCCACGCACACCGCCCGAATTTGGGATGGCCTAGCCATCCCCGGCGGTGCGCCTGGGTACGACGACGATAAGCAGTTTGGTAATTTTATTACGCATATCGACGTTCCAACTTCCCAAAGGTTGCGCGAACCATAGCGGCGAACCCCGAAAAGTCAAGGCAAGGCGCCGCTCGGCGCGATTTGGCGAGCTTAACGGGGTTTTGTGCCGCCGGCGAGAGCGAAAATGCTGTTTGCAGCCACGTCGGTATCGAACCGCCGTCATTCCCGGGACACGCGTCTTCGCGTGGGGAATCTCGAGATTTCCGGGTTCGTACTCACGCGCGCCCCGGAATGACTCCTGACAACCACTCCGCTGTCGCTTCCGGCTTCACCCATTCGAACTCCGGCAGCTGGTGCCTGAACCAGGTGAACTGGCGCTTGGCATAGTGACGGGTGTCGGCACGGCCGATCGCGGCCGCCTCGGCCAGCGTGATCTCGCCGCGGACGTGCCGGATCAGCGCCGGCACGCCGTGCGCCTTCATCGCCGGCAACAGCGGATCGAGACGTCGCGCGGCAAGCCGCTCGACTTCCTCCAGCGCGCCGGCCTTCAGCATCGCGTCGAAACGCGCATCGATCCGCGCATAAAGCTGGTCGCGATCGGGGCTCACAAACAGCGCGCTGAACGCCTGCGATGGCAGCAGCGGCGGCAGACCCTCGCGATGCCAATCGCTCAGCGAGCGCCCGGTGGCCTCCAAAACTTCCAGCGCGCGGGCGATGCGGATGCGGTCGCGCGGCTCCAGGCGTTCGGCGGAAGCCGGATCGCTCAGCGCCAGTTGTGCGTGCAGCGCCGCGACGCCGTCGCGCTGCAATCGCGCGCGCACGCCCTCGCGTATCTCGGGCGGGATCGGCGGCACCGCCGATAGCCCACGGGTCAGCGCCTTGAAATACAGCCCGGAGCCGCCGACGAAAATCGCCAGACGGTTTTGTCCGCGCGTTTCCGCCAGCACTTTGGCGGCATCGGCTACCCAGCTGCCGGCCGAAAAATTCACGGCGGCATCGACATGGCCATAGAGGCGGTGCGGAACTCTCGCCTCTTCCTGGGGTGTCGGCCGTGCGGTGATGATTCGGAGGTCGCGATAGACCTGCATGGAATCGGCATTGATGATGACGCCGCCGGTTTTGTCCGCGAGTTCGAGCGCCAGCGCCGACTTGCCGCTGGCGGTCGGCCCTGCGATAAGCACGGCGTTGCTGCTGTCCCTTCGCGAAATCACCCGGATGTCTCTCGTCGCCACGCTGATCTGCAACCCCGCCGACCCCGCGCTCGATAGCACGGTGCTGGACGGCGCGCGCGCCATACTTGACTCATCCGGCCCGGCGCGATGGCTGTTCGACGAAGTCGCGGCGGAGATTGTCTTCGAGAGCCACGACGATGTGCGAACCATCGAAAGCCGGCTGCGCGAGGCGCGCGGCGATCTGCCGATCGATATCGTGGTGCAGCCAGAAGCCTCGCGGCGCAAGAAGCTTTTGCTGGCCGACATGGACTCCACCATGATCAGCCAGGAATGCGTCGACGAGCTGGCGGACCTTGCCGGCCTGAAGGCGCATGTCGCAGGGATCACCGAGCGCGCGATGCGCGGCGACATCCAGTTCGAGCCGGCACTGCGCGAGCGCGTCGCGCTGTTGAAGGGCCTGCCGGTCAGCGTGGTCGGCGAGGTGCTCACCAAGCGCATCACGCCGACGCCGGGCGGCCGCGAGCTGGTCATGACGATGCGCGCCCACGGCGCCTGGACCTGCCTGATTTCGGGCGGCTTTACGCTCTTCACCAATGCCGTCGCCGCGATGCTCGGCTTCCAGGAAAACCGCGCCAACGAGCTCGGGGTCGCCGATGCCAAGCTGACCGGGCAAGTCCGGGAGCCGATCCTGGGCCGCGCCGCCAAACTCGCAACCCTGATCGAGCTCCGCGAATCCTTCGATCTCGACGGCATCGATACCCTGGTGGTCGGCGACGGCGCCAACGATCTCGACATGATCCAGCACGCCGGCCTCGGCGTCGCCTACCACGCCAAACCCGCAGTCGCCGCCGCGGCGGCCGCAAGGATCGACCACGGCGATCTCACCGCGCTGCTGTACGCGCAGGGCTATCGGCGGGACGAGTTTGTAGGGGGATGAACTCTTAACGTCGTTGCGGCGCCGACGTCGCGCCCTACTGCACGCTCAGCGCCACGAACCGCAATTCGCCATCGGCATTCGCCACCAGCAGCAGCACCGATTTCTTGCCGTCCTTCTTCAGCTGATCGACGCGCTTTTTGACGTCGGCGGCGTTGCTGACCGCCTCCTGCGCCACCTCGACGATCACCTCGCCGGGGCTGAGGCGTTTTTCGGCGGCATCCGAGGAGCCGTCGACATTGGTGATGATGACGCCCTTGACGCTGTCCTTGATTTTGTAGCGGCTGCGCAGGTCCTTGCTCAGGGTCGCCAGATCGAGGCCGAGCGCCTTTTGCGTCACCAGCTTTTCGACCGGCTCCTCCTTGGTCTTGGCCGCGGCCGGCACCGCCTTGTCGGGATCCTCGAGGCGGCCGAGGGTCACCTTGCGGGTCTCCTCCTGGCCCTTGCGGATGATGACGACCTCGACGTCCTTGCCGACCGCGGTATCGGCCACCACGCGCGACAGGTCCTTCGGTTCCTTGATGTCCTTGCCGTCGAACTTGACCACGACGTCGCCGGGCTCGATCCCGGCCGGCTTCGCCGGGCCCTTGTCCTCGACGCCGGCGATCAGGGCGCCGCGCGCGGGCTTGATGTTGAGGCTTTCGGCGATCTCGTCGGTGACCTGCTGGATGCGGACGCCGAGCCAGCCGCGGCGCAGCTCGCCGAACTGGCGGAGTTGATCGACCACACCGGCCACCGTCTTCGAAGGCACCGCAAAGCCGATGCCGATCGAACCGCCCGACGGCGAGATGATCAGCGTGTTGACGCCGATCACTTCACCGTCGAGGTTGAACAGCGGACCGCCGGAATTGCCGCGGTTGATCGCCGCATCGGTCTGGATGTAGCTGTCGTAGGGCCCCGAATTGATGTCGCGGTTGCGCGCCGAGACGATGCCGGCGGTGACAGTGCCGCCGAGGCTGAACGGATTGCCGATCGCAATCACCCATTCGCCCAGCCGCAACTTGTCCGAATCGCCGAACTTCACCGCGATCAGCGGCTTCACCGGCTTGAATTTCAATACCGCCAGATCGGTCTTCTTGTCGACGCCGACCAGCTCGGCCTTGATCTTGGTGCCGTCGTTCATGATGATGTTGATCTCGTCGGCGTCGGCAATGACGTGGTTGTTGGTGACCACGATGCCGGAGGTGTCGACGATGAAGCCGGAGCCGAGCGAGTTGGTTTTGTGCGGCTGCAGGTCGCCGTTCCTGTCACCGCCCTTCGAGCCGCCGCCCGGACCCCGGCGGTTCTTGAAGAAATCGTCGAAGAACTCCTCGAACGGCGAGCCCGGCGGCAATTGCGGCATCGCGCCCCTGCCATCGCCACCGCCCTTGGCCTCGACGGTCTGCGAAGTCGAGATGTTGACCACCGCGTCGATCACCTTCTCGGCGACGTCGGCGATGCCGTCAGGGCCGCGCGCCATTGCCGGCGCGGCGCCGAGCAGGGCTGCCGCGCCAATGATGGCGGCAAGGTGGACCGCGGCCATTAGCGGGCGCAGGCGATGGCTCGAGGCTGGGATCGCACCGGTCATGTTCGATCTCTCTCCTGAAAAGACGGTTCGGAATTTGAAATCCACCGTGCGCCCGAACGGGGTGGCGGCGCAAGCATTCGGGTTGCTATCAGCGCCGTCTAATACGGCGAAAAGCAGGACGCCGCCACTCACGATGGCGTTGCTCCCGCAGCATTTTCGAGTGCGACAGAGGTCGTTGTCATTCCGGGGCGGCGCGTTAGCGCCGAACCCGGAACCTCGAGATTCCCCGATGTGCAATTGCACATCTGAGGTCTGGTGCTTGCGCACCATCCCGGAATGACGGTTGCCCTGTTCAGCGCCGGACCGCCCAGATCAGAACAAGTCCGGCGACCGCCGATCCGATGCCGACCACGCGCAGGATATGGTCCGGCGTCGCCAGCGCGCTCTTCATGGCCCGGCGCATCCAGGCGGGACTGGCCGCGAACAGCAATCCTTCAAGTACAAACAGAATGCCCACACCGATGAGGAAGTCGGCGAACGCTATGGACCTCATCGGATGGAAACCTCCCGCTTGACGTTTGTTGCTGGTTTTAGCCCGGGCGAAGCCGATTTTGCCTTCGCTCGCTCTCGGTCTTACGGCTTCGGGGCCGCCGCTGGCGTGGGCGCGGCAGCCGCCGCAGAGGGCGGCGTCGGCGCCGCCGCGGGCGGCTTGCCCGAAGAATTGCCGAAGAACTTGAAGAAGTCGGAGTCGGGCCGCAACAGGAAGCGGGTATCGTTGCTCTTCAGCCCGTTCTCATAGGCCGTCATCGAGCGGTAGAACGCGAAGAAGTCCGGGTCCTTGCCATAGGCCTCGGCAAACAGCCGGTTGCGCTCGCCGTCGCCCTCGCCGCGCACCCGCTCACCGGTCGAATTGGCTTCGGCGACGATGACGGTGGCTTCGCGATCGGCGGTGGATCTGATCTCCTGCGCCTTCTGGCCGCCCTGGGCGCGGAATTCGGCAGCCTCGCGCTGCCGCTCGGTCTGCATGCGCTGGTAGACGGCCTGGCTGTTCTGCTCCGGCAGATCGGCGCGCCTGATCCGCACATCGACGACCTGGATGCCATAGCCGCCGGACTCATGGTCGAGCTGGTCGCGGATCCGCGCCATCAGCGCCTCGCGCTCGTCGCGCACCACCTGGATGAAGGTGACCTCGCCGAGCACGCGGCGCAGCGAGGCGTTGAGCAGCGTCGTCAGCTGGATGTTGGCGGCCTGGATCGAGCCGACGCTCTGATAGAAGTGCAGCGCGTCCTTGATGCGATAGCGGGCAAAGGCGTCGACCACCAGCCGCTTCTGGTCCGACGCGATCACTTCCTGCGATGGATTTTCGAGATCAAGGATGCGCTTGTCGATCGAGATCACGGTGTCGATGAACGGCGCCTTGAAGTGCAGCCCGGGATCGGTGATCGGCGCGCGCGGTTCGCCAAGCCGCACCACCAGCGCTTGTTCCGTCATGCTTACGGTGAAGACGGAACTGTAGCCGACGATGAGCACGACGAACAACGCGAGCAGTGCCATGACACCTGTAACGGGGGTCCTCATCGCGCAGCTCCGCTCTGTTGTTGCGGCTGGCCGGTCGTCGCCTGCGCCGGACGCCGCGGCGTCAGCTCGCTCAGCGGCAGATAGGGCACGATGCTCTGCGAGGACGACGAACCGCCGCCGTCATACACCAGTTTTTCGGAACTGCCGAAGACGCGCTCCATGGTCTCGAGGTAGATGCGCTGGCGCGTGACGTCGGGCGCCTTCTTGTATTCGTCGTAGACTTTCAGGAAGCGCGCGCTCTGGCCCTTGGCCTCGGCGACCGCCTGCTGCTTGTAGCCTTCGGCGATCTGCAGGATTTGCGCGGCGCGTCCCCTCGCATCGGGAACGACGCGGTTTGCATAGGTCTGCGCCTCGTTCTGCAACCTTTCGAGATCGGCGCGCGCCGCCTGCACGTCGCGGAATGAATCGATAACCTGCGCCGGCGGATCGACCTTCTGCATCTGCACCTGCGTCACCAGGATGCCGGCGCCGTAGTTGTCGAGCGTCCGCTGCATCAACTCCTGGACGCTGGCTTCCGTGGTGGTGCGCGCGCCGGTGAGGATCGGCTGGATGTTTGCCTTGCCGACCGCCTCGCGCATCGCGCTTTCGGCCACCGCCTTCACGGTGCCTTCGGGGTTCTGGATGTTGAACAGATAATCGCCGACGCCGTTCGGCTTGATACGCCAAAGTACCGTGAAATCGACATCGACGATATTCTCGTCGCCGGTCAGCATCAGGCTTTCTTCCGGCACGTCGCGCATGGTGCGGCCGCGCCGCGCCGGATCGTCGATCAGCGTCATGCCGATCGAGATGGTGGAGACGCGCAGCGCCTTCGGCAGCAGCACGGTTTCGATCGGATACGGCAGATGATAGTTGAGGCCCGGCTGCACCGTGCGCACATGCTTTCCGAAACGCAGCACCACGCCAAGCTCTTCGGACTGGACGCGGAAGAATCCGGAAAGTCCCCAGATCGCCAGCGCGCCGATCAGGATCAGTGCGATGCCCATGCCGCTGAAATGCCCGCCGGGCAACAACTGCTGCAGCCGGTCCTGGCCGCGGCGCAGAAGGTCTTCCAGATCGGGCGGTCTCGGCCCGACCGGTTGCGGGCCGGAGCCCCACGGCCCCTTCGGACCCGAACCCCACGGGCCTCCGCCTTGATTCTTCCAGGGCATCGACAATCTCCTCCGCGGGACCTAACGGGCCAGCAAGCCCAACGCCCCGCATCATCTGCAGGGCTTTATAGGGGACGGCCCCGACCCTTACAACGCGGCTTCTGGCTCGAAGCAGCTAAGCCCGAACCGATAATTGTCAATGTAAACATTGGCCGATGCGGTTAATGCGACGATCGCCGACGATATGTCACATAGGAAAACTCGGCGCTGTCGTCCGAACCGGCCGGATTGCGCAACCGCGCAACCTCCTGCCACTTGGCCGCGTCGATTGCGGCGAAAAGGGTATCGCCGGCGGGCCGGGCGTGAACTTCGGTAACCTCCAGCCGATCGGCGCACGCCATCCATTGTGCGTAGATCTCCGCGCCTCCGATCACGGCGATTTCCGCGGCGGAACGCCGCAATGCATCGCCTAAAGCGACCGCGCGGGCGGAAGTAAACGAATTCGTCACGACGGCGCCCGCGGCGCGAAAACCCGCATCGCGCGTCACGACGATGTTGGTGCGGCCGGCAAGCGGGCGGCCGATCGAGGCGAACGTCTTGCGCCCCATCACCACCGGCCGGCCGATCGTCAGGCTCCTCAAGCGCCGCATGTCGGATTTCAGCCGCCACGGGATCCCGCCGCTCGCGCCGATCACGCCGTTCTCGGCGACCGCGACGATCAGGACGACTTCCATCGAACGCTCCCTCGTGCAAGCGCGGTCAGCGCCGGGCCGCCGATCCGGCACACCGTCCACTCGTCCATCAAGACCGCGCCGATCGATTTGTAGAATTCAATCGACGGCGTGTTCCAATCCAGCACCGACCATTGCAGCCGCGACCAGCCGTTTGCCACGCATAGCGCGGCCAGATGCGCCAGCAGGGCCTTGCCGATGCCTTTGCCGCGCCGCGCCGGACGCACGAACAAGTCTTCCAGGTAGATGCCGGAACGGCCGCTGAAGGTGGAAAAGTTGACGAACCAGATCGCGAACCCGGCCGGCTCTTCGTCCCACTCGGCAATTTCACAGAACAGCCGCGGATTGGCGTCAAACAGCGCCGCCTCGATGTCAGCCTCGGTCGCTTCGACTTCGTGGAGCAGCTTCTCGTACTCGGCGAGGTCGCGGACGAACGACAGGACAAGTCCGGCTTCTCCGGGGCGGGCGCGGCGGATTGTCAGGGCCATTCAATCGCTCATACCGCGACCTCGGCCTTGATGTGCGGGTGCGGATCGTAGCCCTCGAGCACAAAGTCCTCAAAGCGGAACGCGAAGATATCCTTCACGGCGGGATTGATCTTCATGGTGGGCAACGGCCGGGTCGGACGCGTCAGTTGCAGCCGGGCCTGATCGAGATGGTTGGAATAGAGGTGCGCATCGCCCAGCGAGTGGACGAAATCGCCGGGCTTCAGGCCCGTCACCTGCGCCACCATCATGGTCAGCAACGCATAGGACGCGATATTGAAGGGCACGCCGAGAAACACATCGGCGGAACGCTGGTAGAGCTGGCACGACAGCTTGCCGCCTGCGACGTAGAACTGAAACAGGCAATGGCACGGCGGCAGCGCCATCTTGTCGACGTCGGCCGGATTCCAGGCGCTGACGATCAGACGGCGCGAATCCGGATTGCGCCGGATCATGTCGATCACGTTGGAGATCTGGTCGATGCGCCGCCCATCCGGCGCCGGCCATGATCGCCACTGCGATCCATAGACCGGGCCGAGGTCGCCATTGGCGTCGGCCCATTCGTCCCAGATCGAAACGCCGTGGTCCTTGAGGTATTTGATGTTGCTGTCGCCTTTGAGGAACCACAGCAATTCGTGCACAATCGACTTCAGCGGCAGCTTCTTGGTGGTCAGCATCGGAAAGCCGGCGGCGAGGTTGAAGCGCATTTGATGGCCGAAGATCGACAGCGTGCCGGTGCCGGTGCGGTCGTGCTTCTCCGCGCCGTCTGAGAGAATCCGTTCGAGCAGATCGCGATACTGGTTCATGGCCTTGCGGTTACGGTCGCTTTTCGGGACTGCGAATTTACCGGCCGGAGCGGCTGATCGACAGCGGCGATTCGGCCGAGCGCGCCGATTATACCCGGAAAAATGCGCATCCAGCCACAAACGACAAGGGCGGAACGTTACGCCGTTGCCAATGCCGCAGCGATTTTGGTCAGATAATCCCGGCGAAACCCAGGCAACCTCCGGCCAACAGCAACCAGAGCGGATTAAGCCGCGTTGCGAACGCCAGCAGCGCCGCGACGGCCGTGACCAGCCCGGCAGCCCAGCTTCGGTCGGAGGTGATTGCCAAAATCAGGCTGCTGGCGCCCATCAGCCCGATCGAAAGCGGAACCAGCGCTGCCTGGATGACGCCGGGCCAGCGTGCATCGCTCGACCGTCTGAGAAACTGGCTCACGCAATAGGCAAGGACAGCCGTCGGCACACACATCGCAAGGGTTGCGACCAGCGCGCCGGCAACGCCGGCAACGGAATAGCCGATCAGGGTCACGATCAGCACATTCGGCCCCGGCGACATCTGCGATATCGCGTACGCATCGGCGAATTGCTTGTCGCTGATCCAGCGCTGAACCTCGACCGCTACCCGGTGCATCTCCGGAATGGCGGCATTGGCGCCGCCGACCGCGAACAGCGACATCAGGCCGAAGGTCCAGGCCAGCGTCAGAATCGGGCTCTGGTCCGCGTTCATGACGCCGCCCGCGGCATGGCGAAGCCGATGGCCACGCTGACCGGCAGCGCCACCAGCAACACCGCCGCCAACGGCAACCGCAGCAGCCCGATGGCGACGAACACGGCGGCCAGAATTCCAAGTCCGACCAGATCGCGTCTCCTGACCAGCGGCATCATCATCCGCAGAACATTCGATATCATCAGGCCGACCGCCGCGCAGGATACGCCGGCCAAAACCCGCCGCAGCGCGTCGATCTCCCCGAAACGGGCGTACAGCGCGGCCAGGATTATCGCCACGACCACCGGAGGACCAAGCAGCCCGGTGAAGGCCGCGATGCCACCGGGGATGCCGCGAAAGCGCGATCCGAACACCATCGACAGATTGACCACGTTCGGGCCGGGCAGGAAATGGCAGAGCGCGTAGGTCTCGTTGAACTGGTCCGCCGTCATCCAGCGGTTCTGGTCGACGATGCCGCGCCGCGCCCAGACCAAGACCCCGCCAAAACCTGCGAGCGACATTTTGGCGAACGCGACGAAAAGCGCGATCAGGCCGGGTGGCGTCGATGTCGGGAGTTCCGGCGCCGCAATGGCGGCCGGCGGCGAATCCGGGGGCATCGTCTAGATTTAGAACGGCGGGCCCGGCGAGGCCACGCCAATTTCAGGCCATTTCAAGCCAGTTTGGCCTGTTCCCCGCCTAAATGGCCGGTCATGCTCTGTATTTCTCAACGATTGGTCCCTATATTGGGACTGCCGGTTCGCCGGCTATGGAAATAAATTGCCGTCGCAATAAACCGTTCGGACCCGGGGGCAGCACCCGGCGCCTCCACCAAAGCCCGCCGCCAACGGCGCGGGTTTCGGCGGGGGCGAAACAGGATCGACGAGGGCGTAAAGGACGAACTTTTTCCCGGTATTGTTCCGCCGTTATCGGGCTATGCAATAGTTGCAAACGACAACTATGCTCCGGTTGCTCAGGCCGCGTAAGCGGTTTGAAAAACCAAGTCTGAAGTCCTAGTGGGTTAAGCTCCGCTGGGCGGGGTTCGGAGGCACCTGGCAACAGAAGCCTCCACTTTATTTTGTCCGATGAACTTTGCCGTGCGGCGGCTTGCGCTGGGATTTCCGGCGTCGGCCTGCTGACCTCGGCGCGCCGCCGGGGTAGCATGGCAGCTTGCGAGCGAGTCGGGCCCGGCGGGATCGCCGGCGGCATCTGAATGCGACAGGACCGATAATGGCGACCGATCATATCCGATACGATGTGCTGGCGCGCGACGCGCTGCGCGGGGTGCTGCGCCGCGTGCTGAGCGACGCGGCCGAGCACGGCCTGCCCGGCGAGCATCATTTTTTCATCACCTTCCTGTCCACCGCGGAAGGCGTCAAGCTGTCGCCGCGGCTGCTGGCGCAGTATCCGGAAGAGATGACGGTCATTCTCCAGCACCAGTTTTGGGATCTGACGGTGACCGAGGACCGCTTCGAGGTCGGACTGTCGTTCGGCGGCGTTCCGGAGCGTCTGGTGGTGCCGTTCAATTCGATCAAGAGCTTCTTCGACCCGTCGGTGCAGTTCGGCCTGCAATTCGAGCCCTCCGAAACGGCCACCGAAACGGAGGCGACCAACCTGCCGGCGGTCCCGGCCAGATCGGCGCTGACGGCTCCGGCGCCGACAGCCGAACAACAGGATGAACCGGCAAAGCCGAGCGAGGGCGCCGAAGTCGTGCGGCTCGACCGCTTCCGCAAGAAATGATCCGCGTCCGGGAAATCCGCGCCGCAATAGAATGAGCCCGCCCGCGAGTTCTCCTCGAGAGCCGCACCCTCGCGTAAACGGACAGCATTGATGGCTCGCTCAACGACATCATCGCGATTGCCTTCCACCCGCACTGAAACCGACAGCTTCGGTCCGATCGAGGTTGCAGCCGACCGTTACTGGGGGGCGCAGACCGAGCGTTCGAGACGGAATTTCCGCATCGGGCAGGACCGCATGCCGGTGGCCATCATTCGCGCGCTCGGCATCGTCAAGCTGGCGTCGGCCGAGGCCAATCGCGAACTCGGATTGATCGACCAGCGTCGCGCGCGCGCCATCGCCCGTGCCGCGCGCGAGGTGATCGAGGGCAAGCTGGACGACCATTTTCCGCTGGTGGTCTGGCAGACCGGGTCCGGCACGCAAACCAACATGAACCTCAATGAGGTGATCGCCAACCGCGCCAACGAACTGCTTGGTGGCAAGCTCGGCGCCAAGGCGCCGGTTCATCCCAACGATCACGTCAATATGAGTCAGTCGTCCAACGACTCATTTCCGACCGCCATGCATATCGCGGCGGCGACGTGCATCACCGCCGATCTGCTTCCCGCGTTGAGCGAGTTGCACGGCGCGCTGCGCCAAAAGGAAAAAGCGTTCGCGGCAATCGTGAAAATCGGCCGCACCCACACCCAGGATGCGACGCCGCTGACGCTGGGCCAGGAGTTTTCCGGATACGCCGCGCAGGTCGAGAGCGGCATGGCGCGGTTGCGGGCCGCGATGAGCGACCTCTACCCGCTGGCGCAGGGCGGCACGGCGGTCGGCACGGGCCTCAATTCGAAGCCCAAATTCGCTCGCCTGTTCGCAGCTCACGTCGGCAAGATCACCAAGCTGCCGTTTACCAGCGCCGCCAACAAATTCGAGGCGCTGGCTTCCAACGACGCCTATGTCTTCGTGCACGGCGCCATCAATTCGGTGGCGACAGGCCTGTTCAAGATCGCAAACGATATCCGCCTGTTGGGCTCGGGTCCGCGCTCCGGCCTCGGCGAGTTGATCCTGCCGGAAAACGAGCCGGGCTCCTCGATCATGCCGGGCAAGGTCAACCCGACGCAGTGCGAGGCGATGACCATGGTGTGCTGTCAGGTGTTCGGCAATCACACCGCGATCACGGTTGCCGGCAGCCAGGGCCATTTCGAGCTTAACGTCTACAAGCCGGTGCTGGCATATTGTATGATGCATTCCATTCAATTGCTGGCCGATGTCGCGCGCTCGTTCACGGAGCATTGCGTCACCGGCATCCGCGCTGACGAGAAGCGCATCCGGGAATTGATGGAACGCTCGTTGATGCTGGTGACGGCGCTGGCACCGAAGATCGGCTACGACAATGCGGCCAAGGTCGCCAAATCGGCTCACGCCCGCGGAACGACCTTGAAGGAAGAGGCGGTGAGGCTCGGTTTCGTTTCGGCCGGCGAATTCGACCGGCTGGTGCAGCCGGACAAAATGACGCACCCGGGCTGACAACCCCGGAAACTACCGGACAGGAATTTTGGGTGCGAAACAGTTGGCGCCCGAAGACCGAGCTAGCACAGAAATTATTTTGCTTTCACAGAGCGGAAAATATTTTTTGATGCTATCACAGACCGGTCACGGGGATTTTCTCAAGATGAAGACCGAGCCCGCCAGCACCCAGCGCCACCGCCCACGCCGCGATGCAAATGCCGCACGCCATCAGCTTGGGGAGTGACGGGGGCGGGCATGGGGAACTTGGTCAACCTGAAGCGATTCAAGAAACGCATCGAACGAGAACGATCGGCGAAACAGGCCGACGCCAACCGGCTGCAGTTTGGCCGGAGCAAGTCCGAACGTAAACTCGGCCAGCGGCGCAACGCTCGCGCCAAGGACCTGCTGGATCAGCACCGGATTGACGGCGAGGACGCCTCATGAAGTCGCCGGTCGTCAAGCGCTCGATCGTGGTCGCCGGCCACAAAACCAGCGTCAGCCTCGAGGAGGCATTCTGGAACGGCATGAAGGAAATCTCTGGCCTTCGTGACATGACGCTATCGGAGCTGGTCGGCGAGATCGACAGCAATCGCCAGCAGGGCAACCTGTCTTCCGCAATCCGCCTGTTCGTGCTGGATTATTTTCGCACCCGCGCGATAGCGCCGGGATCGCAGGATTCAAAGCCGGCGCAGGGATAGCGGCGTTTCGCATTGCCGCGAACGGCCGGCGAGGTC
Organism: uncultured Alphaproteobacteria bacterium; assembly: GCA_963840155.1. GTDB lineage: Bacteria > Pseudomonadota > Alphaproteobacteria > Rhizobiales > Xanthobacteraceae > Bradyrhizobium. The sequence continues at coordinate 2,292,608 of CAWIXP010000002.1, read as the reverse complement.
GATAGCGCGGCTCGCCCAGCCCGACGAAGCCACGAGAAAAATCTCAGCGGACACTCGGTTGACTTTCACCCGATCGTGCCGACATATCGGGCGTCGGGCTTGATCGCAGTCGCCCGACCTCTCAAAGGCATTTCGCCCAAGCACTGCACTTTGACCTGCTCACGGGGTTGAAGGGCTTGGTGAAATCCATTTTCCAATGCTGCTTCCCTGTCGGCGGTCTGGAGCAAAGCCATGCCTGCCGCCATTAACGTTGCCTTCCAAGCTGTCCGGGCCTGGACCGCAAGGTCAGCCGCTGCATACCTTGCAGTTCTTGTGAGCCTGATCCTGGGACCGCGAAGCCCGCTTCAAGCTGCGGAAATCCGGCTGCTGTCCGCCGCCTCAATTCAAGAGGTGTTCAAGGAAATCATCGGCGATTTCGAGCGCACATCGGGCCACAAGGTGATCATCCACTACGGCACCATGGGCGCCATCACCGACTGGATGCGCGCCGGCGAGCAAGCCGACCTGGTCATTTCCTCACGGCAGTCGATTTCCGCGCTTGTGAAAGACGACAAGATCGAAGCAGCCAGCCAAACCACGATTTCCAAAGTCGGTGTCGGCATGGTCGTCGCGGAAGGCACCGCCGTGCCCACCATTGCCAGCGTCGAGGATTTCAGCCGGACGCTGCTTGCCGCAAAAACCATCATCTATGCTGATCCAAGCCGCGGCGGCGCCGCCGGCATCCACATCGCGCGCGTCATTCAGCAGCTTGGCCTCGCCGACCGATTGAAAGCGAAGATTAAATTCGGAGCCGGAGGCGACATCACGGAAGTCACTCTGGCGCAGGGAGAGGGAGCGCTCGGCATGACGCAGATCAGCGAGATCGTTGGCAAGCCGCGGGCCGTCTTTGTCGGTCCGCTGCCCGAGCAGATCCAGAATTACACCATCTTCGCGACGGGCCGGCCGGTCGGCGCAACTCAATCGCAAGCAGTGACCGCGTTCCTCGACTTCCTGAAGACACCGACGGCCCTCGCAACCATGAAGGCGAAGGGCATGCAGGTGGATTGACGCACCCTCTGTGCCGGCCTGACAGCAGACACAAGCTGCCATCCGCCCACGACATTCCCGCAGCCGACCGCAGGTCTCGCGGTCGGCGACACTCCTGGGGGCGTCGAAGGCCGGATGTACGGCCGAGCCTGCCGCTGCAGGCGAATCCGGCCGCACCTGCACCGCCTGTTTACAATCGCTCTAAGGAGCAGCTTCATTTTGGCCCCCGCGCTTGACCTTCCGGCTGTCGGTCGAAAATAAAGACCATGACCAAACCAGCCGATCTTCGTCCGCATTCGCCATTGGGACTGGCCAAACGCGGCTATTCGGGCGTGATCCAGCACCTCGCCCCCGGCAACGCGGGCTCGGCGCTATCGGCGGTCGAACTCGAAAGCCGGTTGATCGAACTCGGCTTCGTCGAGGGCGCCAGGGTCGAGGTGCTGCATGAGGGCATTGTCGGGGGCGATCCGATCGCGGTTCGGGTCGAGAATGTCACGATCGCGGTGCGCCGGCGCGAGGCCATGGCCATCATTGTCGCCTGAGCGAAGCGGACCTTGACCGATGGAAGCGCCGTTGATGCACCTGGCCCTGGTGGGCACGCCGAACAGCGGCAAGACATCGCTGTTCAACGCTCTCACCGGCAGCCGCCAAAAGGTCGCGAACTATCCCGGCGTCACGGTTGAGCGCAAGGAAGGCTCGTTCGTCACGCCACTGGGCCGCCAGGTCTCGGTTGTCGATCTGCCCGGCACCTACTCGCTGCGCGGCCGCAGTCCGGACGAAGAGATCACGCGCGACATCGTGCTTGGCCGCAGCCCCGGCGAGGCCCTGCCCGATCTCGTGCTTTGCGTCGCCGACTCCACCAATCTGCGGCTGACGATCCGCCTGTTGCTCGAACTCAAGAGCACCGGCCGGCCGTTGCTGTTGGTGCTCAACATGTTCGACATCGCCACCCGCCGCGGCGTAAGCGTGGACGTGCCGCTGCTGTCGGAAGCGCTGGGCGTGCCGGTGGTCACTTCCATCGCGGTGCGCAAAGGCGGCGTCGGCGATTTGTTGCGCCGGACTGACGAGATCGCGGCGGAGGCGCAGACGCCGGCCCGGCAAAACCTCTGGCAGGCGCTCACGGTGGCGCAATTGCGGGCCACCCAGCGTGACGCCGATCGTATCCTCGCGGCGACCGTCAGCCTGCCGGCGCGACCGGATACCTGGACCGCGCGGATCGATTCCGTGGTGCTGCATCCGGTCGCAGGGCTCGCGATCCTGGCGCTGATTCTGTTCGTGATGTTCCAGGCCGTATTTGCATGGGCGCAGCCGCTGATGGAGTTGCTGTCGTCCGCCTTTGGCGCGCTCGGGCAACTGGTGCACGACACGCTGCCTGCCGGCCTGTTGCAAAGCTTCCTGCAAAACGGCGTGATTTCCGGCGTCGGCAGCGTCGTCGTGTTCCTGCCGCAGATCGTGATCATCTTCCTGCTCATCCTGCTGCTGGAAGACTTCGGCTACATGGCGCGGGCGGCGTTCCTGATGGACCGCATCATGGGCGGCGCCGGCCTGCACGGCCGCGCCTTCATTCCGCTGCTATCGAGCTTCGCCTGCGCGATCCCCGGCATCATGGCAACGCGGGTGATCGACAATCGCCGCGACCGCCTGACCACGATCCTGATCGCCCCGCTGATGACCTGTTCGGCGCGGATTCCGGTCTACACGCTGATCATTTCCGCCTTCATCAGGGACCGGCAGGTCTGGGGCTGGATCGATCTGCGGGGGCTGGTGATGTTCGGCCTCTATGCCGCGGGCATCGCGAGCGCGCTCGGAGTGTCGTTCCTGATCAAAGTTTTTCATGTGGCGCGATTATGCGCCGGCGCCGTTCATGCTGGAATTACCCGACTACAAGATGCCGCGCGCGAAAAGTATCGCCATCGGCGTCTACACCCGGGCGAAGATGTTTTTGCAGCGGGCCGGTACCACGATCTTTTCGATGATGGTGCTGATCTGGTTTCTGGCGTCGTTTCCGCAAGCGCCGGCGGGCGCACCAAACCCCGCCATCGACTACAGCCTCGCGGCCATGATCGGCGGCGCCGTGGCGCCGCTGCTGGCGCCAGTCGGCTTCAACTGGCAGATCGCGGTGGCCTTGATCCCGGGCATGGCGGCGCGGGAAGTCGCGGTTGCCGCGCTCGGCACCGTCTATGCCATCGAGGGCGGCAAGGAAGCCGCAAACCAGATCGGACAGGTGCTCGCCACCAAATGGAGCCTGGCGACCGCATTGTCGCTGCTGGCCTGGTATATCTTCGCGCCGCAATGCGCCTCGACGCTGGCGGTGATCCGGCGCGAGACCGGGAGCTGGAAATGGATGGCGATCACCTTTGCCTACATGCTGGCGCTGGCCTACGCTGCCAGTCTTGCCACCTACAACATCGCGCTGACGCTCGGCGCCGGCTGATCGGTCGGGCGGCGTTTCTCACGCCGGCTTCCATCTCTCTCGCCACGCCTGAAGGCCGTCGACCGTTCAATGGGGTGACGCTTGCAACGGAATGCATCCATCGGCGCCGGCATGGCCGTCGTCAATGTCATTGCGGTCGCTGACACCCAAGTCGCTAGTTCGAAGGTATATCGCGCGCGATTGGAACTTAGGCGGCGCACCGCGCATTCAACGGGCGGCTGATTGAGCTGGTCGGTAATGATGCAACGTCGCGACTTTTTGGCGGGGACTGCGATCCTGGTGCTTAGCACCATGGGCAGCAGGGCCGCGGTCATTTCCGGTCGGCTGCCCTGGGAGCCGAATGCGGGTAGTCCCCCGGTGCCGGCAAGACCAGGCCCATGGCACTATTTCACATCGGACGAAGCACGTGCCGTGGAGGCACTTGTCGATCGCATCATACCACCCGATCCGCAAACGCCGGGAGGCAAGGATGCCGGATGCGCGGTCTTCATCGATCGCCAGCTCGCCGGCCCGTACGGTCGCTCCGAGGGTCATTACGTCCAACCACCGTTCTTGCACGGAACCAAGCAGCAGGGTCCGCAATCCCAAAACGGCCCGGCGGCCACCTATCGCGAAGCGCTCGCCGCGCTCGACACATATTGCCAAACAAAGCACCAGGGAAAGCGTTTTTCGGATCTCGCCGATCAGGAAAAGGACGACCTCCTGAAGGGCATCGAGGACGAAAAGATCAAGCTCGAAGGCGTCGACGGCAAATCCTTTTTCACGCACCTCGTCAAGGACGTGAAGGAGGGATTCTTTGCCGACCCGATATATGGCGGCAACCGCGACATGGTCGGCTGGAAGATGATCGGATTTCCCGGCGCGCGCTACAATTACCTCGACTGGGTCGAACGCCACAACGAACGGTTTCCGCTGCCGCCCGTGAGCATCACCGGCCGTGCCGATTGGTCTCCGAAAACGTAAGGAAGGCGCGATGCCCCGAAAGCTTCCGAAGAAGGACGTCGTTATCGTCGGGCTCGGGTGGACCGGATCCATCATGGCCAACGAGCTGACCGACGAAGGCCTCGACGTGATCGCGATCGAGCGCGGCCCTTGGCGCGACACACCGACCGAATTCCCCCCGAGCTACATCCAGGACGAGTTGCGCTATCGCATCCGCCACGAGTTGTTCCTGCGGCCGGAGCAGACCACCCTCACGTTCCGCAACAAGATGAACCAGGTGGCGCTGCCGATCCGCGATTGGGGCGCCTTCATGCCGCCTAATGGAGTTGGCGGCGGCGGCGTGCACTGGAATGCCGAAACCTGGCGCTTCCTGCCGTCGGATTTCGTCCTGAAGACCCATTTGACCGAGCGTTACGGCGCGTCGTTCCTGCCCCAAGACATCACCATTCAGGACTGGGGCGTCACCTACGACGATCTCGAGCCGCACTACGATGCGTTCGAATATCTTTGCGGCACCTCCGGCACCGCCGGCAATCTGCGCGGTCAGATTCAGCAGGGCGGCAATCCGTTCGAAGGACCGCGTTCGCGGCCCTATCCGACGCCGGCACAAAAACAGCCGTTCAGCCACACGCTGTTTGCAAAGGCCGCGCGCGATCTCGGCTACAAGCCGTTTCCGCAGCCTTCGGGCAACTTGTCCCAGGCCTATACAAACCCGCTCGGGATCCGAATGGGTCCGTGCACCTATTGCGGTTTTTGCGAGTGGTTCGGCTGCGGCAATTATTCCAAGGCCAGCCCGCAGACCACGATCCTGCCGGTCCTGGTCCGCAAGTCGAATTTCACGCTGCGCGACAATTCGGAAGTGCTGCACATCGATCTCGATCGTTCAGGCAAGCATGCCACCGGCGTCACCTTCGTCGATAGCGGCGGTGTCGAATGGGAACAGCCGGCCGACCTCGTGATCCTTTCGGCTTACACGGTCTTCAATGTGCAGTTGCTGCTGCATTCGAAGATCGGCACGCCCTATGATCCGGTCGCCAACAAGGGCGTGATCGGCCGCAATTTCACGCATCAGACCATCTCGAGCGTCGACGGCTTTTTCGACAACAAGAAATTCAACTTCAATCCGTTTATTGCGTCCGGTTCGATCGGCATGTGCATCGATGAATTCAACGGCGACAATTTCGACCATGGTCCTCATGGTTTCGTCGGTGGCGGCTACATGGGTCAGTTGCAGACCGGCGGCCGTCCGATTCAAACCACGCCGGTGCCGCCGGGCACGCCGAACTGGGGCGCCACCTGGAAGAGCGCGGTGCGCGACAATTATCTCAGCAGCGTCAAGCCGGGCACCGGCGTGCACGGAAGCTTTTATAGCTATCGCGATATCTATCTCGATCTCGATCCCACCTACAAGGATCGCTTCGGCCGGCCGCTGGTGCGGATGACGATCGATTTCCACGACAACGAATTGAAGCAGAATGCCTTCCTGACCGACAAGTTTGCGGAAATCATCACTGCGATGGGCGCCCACACGATCGAGAAGCAATATCGCAAAGGGCCCTACGATGTGACCGAATACCAGACCACGCATCTGAATGGCGGCGCCATCATGGGAGCGGATCCGTCGACCAGCGCGCTGAACCGCTATTTGCAAAGCTGGGACGTGCCGAATCTGTTCGTCACGGGCGCCAGCGCGTTTCCGCAAAACGCCGGCTACAATCCGACCGGCACGGTGGCGGCGCTGGCATTTTGGGCAGCGGCCGCGATCCGCGGCCAGTACCTGAAGAACCCGGGACCGCTGATCCATGTCTAGTGCGCCGAAACCCTGCATCCTGATCTGCGCGGCCGCCGCGGCGTGGCTTTCCGGTCTCGGATTCAGCGGCGCGGCAACTCCTGACTCCCAGGCGTTCGACAAGATCGAGAAAGGCCATTACCTTGCGACGGTTGCCGACTGCTTTGCCTGTCACACCGTGCCGAACGCGGGCAAACCTTTTGCGGGCGGGCGGCCGCTCGAAACGCCGTTCGGCGCGATCACGGCGCCCAATATCACGCCGGACGCAGAGACTGGAATTGGCGCCTGGACCGACGAGCAGTTCGACAGCGCCGTGCGTAAAGGCCTGATGCCGGACGGCAGGCGGCTGTATCCCGCGATGCCGTATCCGAACTACACCAAGATGTCGCGTGACGACGTGCTGGCGATCCGGGCTTATCTCGCAACCGTCGAGCCGGTACACCAGCCGGTCAAATCCAATACGCTACCCTTTCCGTTCAACATCCGCGAGGCGATGCGAGTCTGGGATGCGCTGTATTTCAAGGAGGGCGAATTCCAGCCCGACAGCGGCCAATCCGCAACCTGGAATCGCGGCGCCTATCTGGTGCAGGGCCCAGGGCACTGCACCGCCTGCCACACTCCCAAATCCATGCTCGGCGGCGACAAGACAGCCGACAACCTTCGCGGCTACAACCTGCAGGGCTGGTTCGCGCCCGACATCACCGGCGACAACACCCAGGGACTCGGCCAGTGGAGCGAGGCGGATATCGCCGGCTATCTCAAGACCGGACACAACCGAATCACCGCCGCCACCGGACCGATGGCGGAGGAAATCGTCGATGCCACCTCGCAATATAGCGACAGCGATCTCAATGCGATCGCCCTCTACCTGAAGTCGCTGCCGCAACGGCAAGACCAGGCAACGCCGGCGCGCGCGGACTCTCCGGTCATGATCGCGGGCCAGGCCATCTACCGCGACCAGTGTTCGGCCTGTCACGGCCTCGACGGCCATGGAGTGGCGATGCTGTTTCCATCGCTGGCGCAATCTTCGCTAGCGCATGCCAGCGACCCGACGAGCGCGATCCGGCTGGTGCTGCGCGGCGGACGAAGCGTCGCGACCAAGGCTGAGCCGACCGGGCCCGGCATGCCGTCGTTCGCCTGGCAGTTGAACGACGATCAGGTGGCTGCCGTTCTCACCTACGTTCGCAATGCCTGGCAAACCGCGGCCGCGCCGGTTTCGGCCGACGCTGTCGGAAAGCAGCGGCAACAGCTCCGCACCCGATCCGATTAGGGGCCGGCTTCCCACGCAGCGCAAATCGGGAATCGCCTTGGCGGGATCGGCTTCGATGCGCGATTAGAACGCCGGCCGTGGGGGATTGGCGATCTGCGGGGTCAGCGTGAGCGGTGGTTTTGGCTTCGGACGCACTAGCGGCGGTCCGGGTACCGGGCGAACCTCGATCGGCGGCGGTAGCGGTGCCAGCTGCTGGCTTACGGTGGCTGGGTTGGGACCGCCTGGCGGCGCGCCCGGCGGACGCGGAACGCCTGCCTTGGACTTCAACGAAGACCGGCGCGGATCGACGCCGGCCGTCGGCGCGTCGGACAGCGGCCGGTCTGCGGCGGAAGGCGGTATCGAGGCCGGCAATGCCGGCGGCGGATCGCCGCGCTCCATCGAATCGAGCCTTCGGGTTTCGCGATCGATCGCTCGCACCGCCAGCCATGACGACAGCGAGGCGACGTCGACCGTGCGATCGAGCGCATCGGGCGAGCCCGCCGCGAAAAGTTGAATTTCCGGAGGGCTGGCCGCCGATCCCACCGTCGTCGAAGCCAGGCTGGCGCGAATATCGGCCTGGTCGGCGGGAATATCGTACCCGCCGGATATGACGGCGCGCGCGCCGTCGGCATCGAGCGTGGTCGCCGTGACGCGAATCCGGCCGTCGCGGATGCTGAACGGGATCTGCGCCGACTTGACCGACAGCGCGCCGGACGCGAGCACCGGCTCGACGATCTGGCGCAGCTTGTTATCGTCGGTCGCTTGGCCGGTATCGCTGGCACGGATCGCCACCTCGAAAGCGCGTGGATCCAGGCCGGCGACGCGACTAGAATTCCACCGTCAAAGTCCCGCTGCCCGACAACGCTCCGGTCAGCGCCGACGCGCTGCGGCCCTCGCTCGAAAGCGTCATCTGCATCGAGGTCCGGCCGACCGGCATTGCGAGCGCGCGATAGCGCAGCGCCGCGCCATCGACACCCCCGAGTTCGACGCGCGCGTTCACCGCGATCCCGTTCGCACCTGGTTTGGCATCGATATTGGCTGTCGCCTCGCCGCCGCCAATACCGCCCTTGATGGCCTCGAAGCTCAGTGACTGGCCGTCGCTCTTGAGGGTACCACTGACCGGGCGCAACTCGCCGCCGCCCGGGAGCGCGCCGCGCAGCGCCTGAAATGCGATGCGGCCGTGCCAGCCCTTCATTAACCCGGACCCGAGCGGCTCGGCGGCATCGCGCCCGGCCGCACCGATCGCCAGCGCGAAGGCCGGCGCGAGATCGAGCGTATCGAGGCCGAGCTCGCCCTCGACGTCTCTCTCGTGGTCGAGCGTCAGCGCCACGCGCCCGCGCAGCCGCGAGCCCGCTATTTTGCTGTCGAGGTCATCCAGCGTCAGCTTGTTGCCAGAGACTGAAACGCGCGAGGACAGGCTGATGTTCTGCGCCAGTGCGTCCGACGGCTTGAGATCGAACAGCGGCGCCAGACTGGCGCTGTGAATCCTGAGATTGACGGTTGCGCTGGGCTGCGGCGCCGATGGTTCGGCCGTGCCTTGCGCTTGAACATCCAGCCCGGCCCCCGACAGCTTCAGCTTCAACTGCAACGGCGCCCGCCACACGCCCGTCACCGAGCCTTCGAATTGCGCCGGGCCCTCCCCGGCCGCGACGATGCGATCCAGTCCCAGCAGCAGCAGCAAGGAACCGGCGCGCTGCGCGGACAATTTCGATTCGATACCGAATTCGCCGCGCCGGAGCGCATCGAGATCGATCCCGCGTAGTGCTGCGAGTTCGGGCGCTGCCGTGATCGTGGCTGTGCCGTTGAGCTGCGGCGCATCGAGATCGATCACGGCGCGCGCCTTGGCGCGGTCGCCGCGTTCGGGATTTTTGTCGAGATCGAGTGCCAGCCTGAGTCGGGCGGGACCGGGACCGAGCTCCATCGCGTCGAGCCGCGACGCCAGCGCGGGCGACAGCGGCGCAATCAGCCCGGTAATCTGGCCGAACGACGCGGCGCTTGAATTCAACGCCAGTTTTCCGGTCGCATCGATCCGATCGAAACTGCCGTTGCCTTCCAGCGTCACACCGCCGGTTTGGCCGATTTTGAGTTGTTCGAGTGAGATCGACCTTGGACCGTAACCGAGCTTCGCCGTCAACGGCCGCAATTCCTGACCGGCGGAAATGGCGCGGCCGATATCCAGCGATAGCTGGGCTTGTTCCGGCCACTCGGCTTGCGGGCCAGCAAGCGAGCGCACCAATGAGGCGGCCGCATCGAGATCGAGTCGCTCCGCCTTCAGTGCCGCCTCGATCCGCGAGCCGCCGCCGCTCTGTAGATTTGAAACCGCAATCCGCCCCTCTACGGCGCCGCCGTCGATTTCCGCCTTCATCGCCTCGATTGCGACGCGGTCTGACCCGACGCTGACATTGCCGCTCAATCGTAGCGGCTTCTGGCTGCGAAGGGCGATTTCGCCCCGGCCCTGCAGCCAAAGCGACAGCGTATCCGGATCGGATGAATCGAGGTTGAGCGCGCCGCTGAAACCGTCGGGCGGAGCATGTTGTGCGCTGCTGCTGAAGCTGACATGGGTGGCGCCCGGCGCGCGAAAATCCAGTCGCTCGATACTCCAGGATTTGGCGTCGGAACGAAACTCGGCGGCTAAATTCTGCACCGGGCGCCCACCCAGCATGATCTGCTCCGAGCCGAACTCGATCCGCACCGGGATCGGAAGTTGCGGGAATCGCGCCGTCAGCGCCCGCAAGCCCGGCAACAACCGGATCGGCTCGGCGGCGTTGTTGTCCTTGTTGCCGCCGGCGGCAAACCTGTCGGCATCGAGCTGCCGGGCGGATAACACGGCATGAAGCAGCGGCGAGGCGCCAAAGCGGACATCGCCCGCGCCTGCGGCCTTCAGCGCATTGTCCTCGGGGCCGTAGCTGGCTTCGATCTGTTCGAGGTGGGCGACGGCCGGATCGGCTTTGAGCCTGGCCGCTACCCGCCACGGTGTGATCGGGACATCGCCCTGAGTCTTTAGCCCGGCGGGGACCGCGAGCACCAGCGCGCCCTCAAAGCGCGGCGCGCGCGCCTCGAAGCTCAGCACGCCGTCGAGATCGGCAGACAATGGACGCGCCCCGGGGTCGATGTTCAAATGGACCCGGGTGCCGCCGCCATCCGTGCTTTGACCGGATGAGACGCGAAACGGATAGCGCAGGCCCGACAGGGTGAAAACGCCATCGCCCCGCACCGAGCCGGCCAGCGAGCGAACATCGCCGCTGAAGGCGATATCGTTCAATTCCAACGTCCCGCGGCTGGCGGCGTCATGCAGCGCAATGCGGCCGGTCAGGTTCAAGCGGTCGATCGACAGCGAACCGAGGTTGAACTTGCCGGTCGTTGCCGGCCAATCGATTCGCCCCTGTTGATCGAGGCCGAGATCGAGCGCCATGCCATTGACCGTCAGCTCGGTGGCGCGCCATTCGCCCCGCATCAGCGAACCAAGGCTGAACTCGACATCGAGCTTGTCGGCGCGGACCTTGCCGAGATCGTTGGCGCCGCCGACCACCACCGAGCGCAACCGCAGCGACGGGGTCGGCAGCAGCCGCGCATCGAGCGCGCCGCCGACGCGCACCGGCGCGCCGATAACCCGGGTCGCCTCGGCCTCGAATTGCGGCCGGAACTGGTTCCAGTCGATGAAGTACGGCCCGATCAGCGCGGCTACCAGCGCAATGATAAAGGCAATCGCCAGGCCGAGCAGCGTCGTCTGCACGGTGTCTCCTCTCGAGCACGCCCCACTACGCTGGTTTGCGCGACGTGACGCGGTTCATTCGCTGCCGCGCTGAACTCAACGCCGGAGCAGCGCCATATATAAAGGCAACTATGGCGAAGTCACAGCGGCGTGGCGCGACGGCTTGAGGCGCGCTCTCACCAGCTCGCGGGCAGCGTTTTGAGGCCGCGGAGGACAAAGGTCCGCCGCCATTCCGGGTTCTCGGCATCGTCCAGCCGCAGATCCGGCAGGCGGCGCAACAAGCTCGCGATCGCGATCTCGGCCTCGATGCGCGCAAGCTGGGCCCCCAGGCAATGGTGAATGCCGCCGCCGAACGACAGCGGACGCACATTGGGGCGGGTGATATCGAGGCTATCGGGCCGGTCCGGATACACTGCCGGGTCGCGATTGGCTGAGCCCAGCAGGCAGAGCACGCTTTCGCCCTTGGGGATTTTCTTGCCGCCGAGGTCCTCGATGTCTTGCAGCGCCACCCGGCCGGTCATCTGCACCGAGGAATCGTAACGCAGGAATTCCTCGATCGCATTGGTGATCAGCGCAGGATTGGCTTTCAGCAGCGCCAGCTGGTCCGGATTGCGGTGCAGCGCCAGCAAGCCGTTTCCGATCAGGTTGACCGTGGTCTCGTGACCGGCGCCAAACAGCAGGATGATGTTGGCGGTCAATTCCTCATTGGAGAGCTTGCTGCCGTCCTCCTCGGCCTGGACCAATTGCGTCGTCAGGTCATCGCCCGGATTCTTCCGTCGCAGCTCGAACAGTTGCTGGAAGTACATCTGGGCCATCAGGTTGGCGGCGTTGCCCGCGTCGATCTCGGCGCGCGACAGCGGCACCGGATCGAGCAGGCGCCCGCCGTCGCGCGAGCTCTTGTAGAAGACCTCGCGGTGATCCTCGGGGATGCCGAGCATGTCGCAAATGATCGTCACCGGCAGCCGGAACGCAAAATCCTCGATGAGATCCATGTGGCCCCGAGCGACGATTGCATCGATGGTCCGCTCGACGATCTCCTGGATGCGCGGACGCATGTCCTCGACCCGGCGCGCGGTGAAGGCTTTCACCACCAGACCGCGCAAGCGGGTGTGGTCGGGCGGATCCTGCTGCAGCATCCAGTGGCTCATGCTGCGAAAGACCGGCTCCTCCATGATCTGCGGCCCGTAGCGCCGTACCGAGCGCTCGACAAAATCCTTGCCGAACCGCTTGTCGCGCATCACGAGGCTTGCTTCGGCATGCCGGCTCGCGACAAAGGCACCGAACGGCGTGACGTGCATCGGATCGACGCTGCGCAACCGCTGGTAATGGGGATAGGGATCTCGAATGAACTCCGGCGCCAGCGGATCGAACAGCGGATCGGTCTTCGCGGTCTGAAGATGCTCGTTCATGGGCCCTCGATGGGGTCAGAGTCGCCTCGGAGACGGATTAAGTCCACACGCCGCCAATATCGGCAAGCCGTATGTGGCAAATCCTGCTAGCCGGCGCTAGTGCGGGCCGCTATCCGGTGCACCCGGCCCGTGACCGCCCGAACCGTGCCGGGCGAGGCCATCCAGATCGCCAGTGCGGACAGTCCGCTGACGCCGACACCGATCGCAAAAGCGACGGTATAGCTCCCCGTGAGGTCGTGCAGAAAGCCGGTGAGCCAAGGACCGGCAGCCCCGCCCGCCAGCGCCGCCAGCATCACCATACCGAAAATGCTGCCGAAATGCTTGCCCTGAAATATCTCCAGCACTACTGCACCCATGATGGAGGTCAGGCCGTAGCCGAGCGCGCCTTGCGCCACAACCATGAGGTAGACCAGCATCAAACTCGGGACCGACTTCAGCGCGATCAGGGCGGCGAAGCAGATCGCAAAGCCGGCGCAGGCGGCGGTCCAGATCCATTCCCGCCCGACGCGATCGGAGAGGTGTCCGAGCCAGATCTGGCCGGGGATCCCGAGCAGGCTGACGGCGCCCAGGGCCCAGACCGCAACGCCGGGGCTGAAGCCGATATCGAGCAGATATTTGGTCTGGTGAACCTGCACCGCGTACCAGATGTACAACCCGGCGAAATAGCCGAGCGATATCCACCAGAACCGTGCGGTGCGAAGCGCGCGGCGCAGGGTCCAGTCGGTGCCGGCCCAGAGCGGATCGACGATATTGGATATCGGCTTGGCGGATGATGCCGAAGGTGCCGCGTCGCCATCCGGCTCGAGCCCGATGTCTTCGGGACGCTTGCGCAGCAGCAGATTGATCGGCGCGAGCACGACCACGACCAGAATGCCCATCGCCGTACAGGCGGTGCGCCAGCCGGTCTGCTCGATCATCAGCTGCACCCATGGCAGCAGCGTCATCGAGCCTATTCCGACGCCCGCGAACGCCAACCCCATCGCAAGGCCGCGGCGGCGAATGAACCAGTTGGGCAGAAACAGCGATTGACCGGAATAGCCGAGACAGACGCTGCCGGCCCCGACCATGACGCCGATGGTCAGATACAGATGCCACGGCTCGGTCGTCAGCGGCGCCAGCAGCAATCCGCTTCCCATCAGCGCGACGCCGAGCTCCATCACGGCGCGCGGACCGGCGCGGTCCATCAAACGGCCGATCAGCGGGCTTACGGCCGCGGAAACCAGAAAGCCGAACGAGAACGCGCCGGCGGTGACGCCGCGCTCCCATCCGAACTCATCGATGATGGGTGGAAAGAACAGCGAAAACGCGGTGCGGGCGTTGACGCCGATCGCCATCGTGACGAACGTCACGACGACGATGATCCAGCCGTAAAAGAAGGGAAGCCGTATTTGGTTTCGCATCGTCATTCCGGGACGCGTAGTTGGGCCCATGGCCCGGCCGCGAACCCCAATAGCCGGCGTTGCCGCCTTGCGCGCGGTCGCGCCATCACCTCCGGGTGAAAATCGCGCGCGACGGTCCGCGGTAGTCCCGGACATTCGCGCGCGCCATTGCAAGCGATTCTGCTCAGCCTTTCGGGCGGGTGCGGATCATGAAGGTTTCGTAGGAGTATTCGGCGACCTGCCACCAAAGATTGCCGTCGTTGCGAAATTCCGTCTGCGAGGCGAGAATCTTCTTGAAATCGGGATTGGCCGCGGAGGTCTCGGCATTGACCTCGTTCGACGCCTTCAGGCAGGCTTCCATGATCGCCTGGCTGAACGGGCGCAGGATCGTGCCGTTGGCAACGAGGCGCTTGATGGCTTGCGGATTGCGCGCATCGTATCGTGCCTGAACATCCATATTGGCATAGCCGCAGGCGATCGTGAGCAGCGATTTATAGGCCTTCGGCAGCGCATCCCATTTCTCCGAGTTGATGAAGAAATGCAGCGCGGTGCCGCCTTCCCACCAGCCGGGATAGTAGTAGTTTTTGGCGATCTTGTAGAAGCCGAGCTTTTCATCGTCGTAGGGTCCGACCCATTCCGTCGCGTCGATCGTGCCTTTTTCCAGCGCCGGATAGATGTCGCCGCCGGCGATCTGCTGCGGAACGGTGCCGAGCTTGGAAAGGGTCTTGCCGGCCCAACCGCCGATCCGCATTTTGAGACCGTTGAGGTCCTCGACGGTATTGATCTCCTTGCGGAACCAGCCGCCCATCTGGGTGCCGGTGTTGCCGCCCGCGATTGCGTATAATTTCGACTTCTTGCCGAACTCGTTGAGCATATCCTGACCGCCGTGATCCTGGAACCAGGCATTCTGCTGGCGCGAGTTCAATCCGAACGGGACGGAGCAATACAGCGCGAAGGTCGGATCCTTGCCGATGAAGTAATAGGCGGCGGTGTGGCACATCTCGACCGTGGCATTGCTCACGGCATCGAGCGCCTGCAAGGCGGGAACGATCTCGCCGCCGGCGAACGCCTGAATCTGAAATTTGTTGTCGGTGGCTTCCGCGACGTATTTCGAAATCGTCTCCGACGCGCTGAAGGGAACGTCGAGCGACTTCGGCCAGCTGGTGGTGCAGCGCCATTTCAGTTCGGGCATCGACTGCGCGATGGCAGGTGCGGCGACCGTGGCCGACGCGGCAAGCCCCACCCCTGCCGTCTTCAGGAATTCACGACGTTTCATGGTATCTCCCTCTTCGGATTTGTGCCGTCGCTCCCAGGCGATCAGGTCTTTGTTTAGCCGGGCATTTTTCACGGCCCGGAACGTCCGGACGATATCAGAGGTCGAGAACCCCCGGTAGGCGCTGCAGGCGACTACTTTTGGATAGGGGCAACCCGGACGTCAGCGCGCCAACGCGCCGATCCAGGCCGACAATGACCCGACAAGTTCGCTCATGACCTCACCGTCATTTCGCCCCGAGCGCGCCGGGACGTGGAAAGAATGATCGGCGCCGCGCACCGGATGCAGCGAAGCGAGCGTCCCTAGTCGCGCCATGATGGGCTCCAGCAGCGGCAGTTCCGCGAGCTTGTCACCCGTGCCCTGCACGAAGAGCATGGGCACACGGACATCGAAGAGATGTTCTGCCCGCGTACCGGATGGCTTGCCTGCCGGATGCAAGGGAAAGCCGAGGAAAGCCAAGCCATGGACGTCAGCCAGCGGCGCGATGGCCTGCGCCTGCGAGGTCATCCGACCGCCGAACGATTTGCCGCCGGCAACCAGGGTGAGGCCCGGGCAGCGTCGCCCGGCCTCCGCTACGGCGGCGCGCACGGCGAGGTGAGCGACCACCGGCGGGTCCGGCCGCTTGCCGCGCTTCTCCATGTACGGAAATTGATAGCGCAAGGTTGCGATGCGTCGGTCGAGCAGCCCGGCCGCGACCATCTCCATGAATGGATGCGTCATCCCGGCGCCCGCGCCATGGGCAAAGACGAAGCAGGCGCGGGCCGCGGGCGGCCGCAGCAGCAGCGCGGAAACTTGGTTCGCGCCGTCAATTTTCAGCTTGAGTTCCTGGGGGCTGACGACACTCATTTTACTCGAGTCGGTCAAGGATCCTCCCCGTTGCGGCTACGCCAGCATACCCCAATATTCGGAGTCCCGGATTTCCTCTATCGCAGGCGGAGCGAGCACAATGAGGCGGGACCACTAACTCGACTGACCAACAGGCTGGACCATGCCCATTGCAACGATCCCACGGCTACTGGCGCTATTGACCGTGGCGAATGGCGCACCGGTGATCGCCAAAAAGATCAGCGGGAACCGATTTGGCATTCCTGTGGACTTCGGCTGTGGGTTTTTCGACGGGCGGCCGCTCTTTGGCCCATCGAAAACCATCCGCGGGATTGCAGCTTCAATCCTCTCCACCGCCGCCGCTGCGCCGCTGGTTGGTCTGAACTGGACGGTTGGCGCGAGCCTCGCCGCCACGGCGATGGCTGGCGATCTGTTCTCCAGTTTCATGAAACGCCGCCTGAACCTGCCGCCGAGCAGCCAGGCACTCGGATTCGACCAGATCCCCGAATCGCTGTTGCCGATGCTGATCTTGCGCCGCCCGCTCGGGTTGACCGCGGTCGACTTGGCAGCCGGCGTCGGCATCTTTTTTGCCGGCGAACTGCTGCTGTCGCGTATCCTGTTCCGCATCCATTTGCGCGACGAGCCGTATTAGCCGCACCCGAGGCGGTGCAGGGTGACTTCCGGCGGACAATTGAGCCGCACGGGAACCACGCTCGATCCGGCGCCTACCGACGTGTAGCCAATCATGTTCCGATATTGCCAGGGTCCGGATCCCATCCGCCTTGGCAGCGCCGACTCGAGCGTAATCGGGATGGATCCAGGCAGGCAAATCTGTCCGCCATGGGTATGCCCGCTCAGCATCAGATTGAAATTCGCCTGCGCCGCCTGGCGATAGATCTCGGGGGTGTGCGACAACAAAATCGAGAACTCACGATGTGGTATCTGCGAGCTCGCTTTCTCGACGTCGTCCATCTTGTAGAAGTGCGCGTCGTCGACTCCGGCTAAATGGATCCGCTGATGACCACGGGCGATCTCCTCGCACTCATTGAGCAGCACTCGTATTCCCATCGCCTCCAGCCCCGGGACCATTTGAATGGTGTCGTGGTTGCCCAGCACGCCATAGAGCGGACCCGTCAGGTGGGTTCTCACGCGTTCGACGCCCTCCAGCGCCGCCTCGAACGAACCAAAAGTCTTGCCGCGAAAATCGCCGGTCAGAACACAGAGGTCGTAACGCATGTCGCCGACGATTTCGATCACGCGCTGCATGGCGACCTCATTCATGTCGACGTGCATGTCGCTGATATGCAGGATCGTGAGGCCATCGAAAGCCGGCGGCAGGTCCTTGAACGAGATCTGGTTGTGCCTGAGGACAACACGCTCGGCATTGCGGCGTGCGCGCCGGTAAAGCCCGGTCAGCTTGAGAGCGTCTCGAATGATCGACTGGACCGGATACCAGTTTTCCAGGTGAAAGAAGGTAAGGCCCTGGCCGAAGATCTGGGCTTCATGGTCCCGCTCGATTCCCAGTCGCTCTCGCGCATGCAGAGGTCCGAGGCGCTGTTCCAGTTTGGCCAGAATGTCCTCCTGCATTTCAACGAATTCCTTTGGAGACTTGCCTCCCGGCTGCACGCCGCATTTTGAGGCGGCGCACCGGCGCAGCAGGTAAAACAGGCGAGTAGATGAGATTTATCAGCGGCCAGGCCCCGGCGCGCAAGAGATTACTGCCGCAGTTGCGGATGATCGTTAAGGACGTCTTCCCGGATCGATACGGCCTGAATCGCACGAAACAGGATGCGGGCCGTTCTCAAATCGTCTGCCTTCATGCACAGGTTCACGATCTGGCGCACGGAGGAGTCGCGCAGGAGATCATCGGAAATCTTCATGGCGATTTCCATGGCGGCCCTGGCCGCGCGTTCGTAACGCTCGGCTTCGTGATCATGCTTGCTGGTTTCCCCAGCCCCGGCGCGGGCCGCCATTTTTTCGGCGCTATCGAGCGCCGAACGGCAAATCTCGCGAATCTTGTGGGCCGCCTCGATATCGCCGATCGGCCACTGGATGTCTTCGTCCCAGATTTCCTTGCGCGTGCCCCTTTTGAACCACCACATCGCGATGTCCTTGAAAGTCTGCAAGCACACAGATGGCCATGGTCCGATTTGCGAGCCGGCGCGTTTCGCCAATACAACTCCTAGACCGCCGGCAATATCTTCCCGGGATTAAAAATATTCTGCGGATCGAGCGCCGTCTTCAGCGCGCGCATCGCGTCGATTGCCTCCTGACCGAGTTCGGCCTTGAGGTACTTCTGCTTGCCCTGTCCGATGCCGTGTTCGCCGGTACAAGTTCCGCCCATCGATTGCGCGCGTTCCACCAGCCGATGCATGAATTCCTCGCCGCGCGCCATCTCCTCCGGATCGTCGACGTCGCACAGCAACGAGCAATGGAAATTGCCGTCCCCGACATGGCCGACGATCGGCGACTGCAGATTGAGGCGGATCAGGTCCGCTTCGGTTTCGGTGACGCAGTCGGCAAGCCGTGAAATCGGTACGCAGACATCGGTCGCCACTACGCCGGCGCCGGCACGCAGCGCCTTGACCGCCCAATAGCCATCATGCCGTGCCTGCCAGAGCCTGGTGCGATCTTCGGGCCGCGTGGTCCAGGCGAAATCGCCGCCGCCGCATTCCTTGGCGATCTCGCTGAAATTCCTCGACTGCTCGGCGACTTCGTTGTCGCTGCCGTGGAATTCGAGCAGCAGTAGCGGTGTCTCCGGCAGCGACAGTTTCGAATAGGAGTTGCAGGCGCGCACCTGCGCCGCATTGAGCAGTTCGATACGGGCGACTGGAATGCCGGTTTGGATCGCCAGGATAGTAGCCTGGCAGGCGCCGCGCACGGTCTCGAAGGAACAGGCGGCGGCCGCGATGGTTTCGGGAATGCCGCGCAGCTTGATGGTAAGCTCGCTGATGATCCCAAGGGTGCCCTCGGCGCCGACGAACAGATGCGTCAGGTCATAGCCGGCCGATGATTTTTTCGCCCGCGTGCCCGTGGTGATGATCTCCCCGTCGCCGCGCACCACTTTGAGCGCCAGCACGTTGTCGCGCATGGTGCCGTAGCGAACGGCGTTGGTGCCGGATGCCCGGGTCGAGGCCATGCCGCCCAGCGAGGCATCGGCGCCGGGGTCAATCGGGAAGAATACCCCCTGGTCGCGCAGATGCTCGTTCAGTGCCTTGCGGGTGACCCCGGGCTGGACCACGCAATCCAGATCCTCGGCATGGACCTCCAGCACCCGGTTCATATCGCGCAGATCGATGCAGACGCCCCCGGCTGGCGCGTTGACCTGGCCCTCCAGCGAGGTGCCGGTTCCAAACGCGATCACGGGAACGCGGTATTTGGCGCAAATCCGCACCGCGTCCTGAATATCGGCGGTCTCCTGCGCCATGATCACGGCGTCCGGCGGCTGCGGCGCCAGCCACGTGGTAGTATGGGCATGCTGATCGCGGACCGCCTGCGAGGTGATCAGCCGGTTGCCGAACCGGGCAGCGAGCGCTTCCAAGGTGCTCGCCAGCGCCTGCGGGTCGGGCCGCTTCAAGTTATTGACGATGCCCAAACGATACCTCCCGGCTTAGAACGACCGTGGCAAAGGATATATAAGGGGTCAAGGGATCGAAATCGACTTCAAGGGGACGGCTGATGACGAGTGCTGCCGCCGGCGACGAGCTGCTCCGGCCCACGCCATTTTTATCGGCGTTGATGCAGATCGAGCCGCAATGGATCGATTACAACGGTCATCTCAACATGGCCTACTACAACGTGATGTTCGATCGCGCCATCGACGAATTATGGCTCCATCTCGGCATCGGGCCGGGCTATATGCGGGAACGCAACGGGTCGACCTTCACCGCCGAATGCCATGTGCGGTACTTGCGCGAAATCCATCTCGGCGACCCCGTGCAGGTCTCGATCCTGCTGGTCGATGCCGACGAGAAGCGGCTGCATACATTTGAAGAACTGCGCCACGCCGATGAGGGCTGGCTATCCGCCACTTCCGAAAATATGACCATTCATATCGACATGACGGCACGAAAGGCAGCGCCGTTTCCCCCCGACATTCGCGCCCGCATCGAGGCCGTGAAGATCGCCCACAGCGGCGTTGCGCGGCCCGAGGGCATCGGCAGGAAGATCGCGATGCCCTCGAGATAACTGTTTCGCGCTAAACCCTGGTTCTGCCGCGCGCCAGACCGATCACGGCCGAGACCAAAAACAGCACGACCGCGATGAAGAAAATCACCTTGGCGATTTCGATGGAGGCTCCGGCGACGCCGCCGAAACCCAGAATGCCGGCGATCAGGGCGATGATCAGAAAGGTAACAACCCAGCTCAGCATGGTGCGAACCTCTGTTTCCACTTTGGCGCGACGCTCCGTGTCGTGCCTCGACTGCAGAATTAATCCGGCGTCGGAACGTAAGTTCCGCACCGTTTCCGGCGCAAAGCGCGCGAAAAATGCCGGATTGGACGGAACAAAATCGAGGCGCCGTGACGGGATTGGCGGTGCCACCTCGCCGATAAAACCTGTAAAATCCGCCGGCAAAGGCCTATATGCCCTGGCAATCCTGTTATGAAGGCTCCCCTTCACGGCCCGGCGGTGTCATCGTCGGCGGAAGACGATTCGCATATGACCGAGCCGAACAAGCCGACCGATCACGGCGTGCCCGATCACCAGCCAGTGGCGGGTGGTATCGCCGCCCGCGCGCGTGCATCCGCGACCCCGCAATACCTCGCCGGGCTTAATGCGGAGCAGCGCGAGGCGGTGGAAACGCTGGATGGTCCCGTGCTGGTGCTGGCGGGCGCCGGCACCGGCAAAACCCGCGTGCTGACCTGCCGCATCGCCCACATTCTAAGCCAAGGCCGCGCCCGTCCCGGCGAAATCCTCTCCGTCACCTTCACCAACAAGGCGGCACGCGAGATGAAACTGCGGCTCGGCCAGATGCTCGGCCAGGCAGTTGAAGGCATGCCGTGGCTCGGCACGTTTCATTCGATCGGTGGTCGCATCCTGCGCATCCACGCCGAACTGGTGCAGTTGAAGTCCAACTTCACCGTGCTCGACGTCGACGATCAGGTCCGGCTGTTGAAGCAGCTGTTGCAGGCCGACAACATCGACGACAAGCGCTGGCCGGCGCGCATGCTCGCCGGCTTGGTCGACGGTTGGAAAAACCGCGGCCTGACCCCGTCGCAAGTGCCGGCGGGCGAAGCCGCGGTATTCGGCAACGGCAAGGGCGGCAAGCTCTACGCAGCCTATCAGGAACGGCTGAAGATCCTCAACGCCGCCGATTTCGGCGATCTGCTGTTGGAAAACATCCGGCTGTTTCGCGAACATCCCGACGTGCTCAGGAATTACCAGAACCGCTTCAAGTTCATCCTGGTCGACGAATATCAGGACACCAACGTCGCACAGTATCTGTGGCTGCGGCTGCTGGCACAGGCGCCGTCATCTGCCAAGGCCCAAGCACCAGCTGCCGTCATTGCGGGGCACGCCTCCTCCCCCGTCATTCCGGGGCACGCCAAAGGCGTAAACCCGGAATCTGAAGCTGGCGACCAACAACATCGAGATTCCGGGTCTGCGCTTCCAGCGCAGCCCGGAATGACGGGGCAAGCGCCCGCCAAAAACATCTGCTGCGTCGGCGATGACGACCAGTCGATCTATGGCTGGCGCGGTGCCGAGGTCGATAACATCCTGCGTTTCGAGCACGACTTTCCCGGCGCCAAGGTCATTCGTCTCGAACGCAACTACCGCTCCACCGGCCACATCCTCGCCGCCGCCTCGTATCTGATCTCGCATAACGAGGGACGCCTGGGCAAAACATTGCGCACCGAGGATGTCGACGGCGAGAAGGTTACCGTGACCGGCTCCTGGGACTCCGAGGAGGAAGCCCGCGCCATCGGCGAGGAGATCGAACAGCTGCAGCGCGGCGGCCACAAGCTCAACGAGATCGCAATCCTGGTGCGGGCTTCGTTCCAGATGCGCGAATTCGAGGATCGCTTTGTCACGCTCGGCCTGCCCTATCGCGTGATCGGCGGCCCCCGGTTCTACGAGCGCGCCGAAATCCGCGACGCGCTGGCGTATTTGCGTGTCGTCAACTCGCCGGCCGATGATCTTGCCTTTGAGCGCATCGTCAACGTGCCGAAGCGCGGGCTTGGCGACGCCACGGTGCAGATGTTGCACGACCATGCCCGCAAGCGGCGGATTCCGCTATCC
This sequence comes from uncultured Alphaproteobacteria bacterium, assembly GCA_963840155.1. Taxonomy (GTDB): domain Bacteria; phylum Pseudomonadota; class Alphaproteobacteria; order Rhizobiales; family Xanthobacteraceae; genus Bradyrhizobium. The sequence goes on along the minus strand of CAWIXP010000002.1, from coordinate 2,270,329 downwards.
GAGGCTGCGCGTGCGGTGACCGAGACCGATGAGCTGAAGCCGAAAGCGCGCGGCAGCTTGCGCGATCTTATTTTCAGTTTCGATCGCTGGCGCGCGCAAAGCCAGGTGAGCTCGCATACCGAGCTCGCCGAAATGGTGCTCGACGAGAGCGGCTACACCGAGATGTGGCTGAAGGATCGTTCCGCCGATGCCGCGGGACGGCTGGAAAACCTCAAGGAGCTGGTGCGCTCGATGGAGGAATTCGACAACCTGCAAGGTTTTCTGGAACACATCTCGCTGGTGATGGATCGCGACGGCGGCGCCGAGGACGACGCAGTGTCGCTGATGACGCTGCATTCGGCCAAGGGACTGGAATTCGATAGCGTCTTCCTGCCCGGTTGGGAGGAAGGCCTGTTTCCGAGCCAGCGCACGCTCGACGAACAGGGTCGCGCCGGCCTCGAAGAAGAGCGCCGTCTTGCCCATGTCGCGCTGACCCGGGCGCGCCGCCGCGCCAAGCTCTATTTCGCCACCAACCGCCGTATCCACGGCACCTGGTCGACTACCCTCCCGTCGCGCTTTCTCGACGAACTGCCGGCGCACAATGTCGAGATCACGGAATCCAAGGGTGGCTCGGGTTGGGGCGGCAGCGGCGGATACGGCCCGTCGCGGTTCGATAATGTGGAATCGTTCGGCTCAAGTTACACCACGCCGGGCTGGCAGCGCGCCCAGGCCAATCGCGCCCGAACCAAAGGCAGCGGGCAGGCCGGTGGCGGCTTCAATGAAAGCCAGTCGCCGTTTTCGGGTTCGCGCGGCGATTTCTCGGGCTCGCGCGGCGGCGCAGCAAGCGGCTTCTCGCGCAACAAACACGGCCCGATGACCATCGACGGCGAGCTGATCGCGAAGTCCACCGGCACCCTCTCGGAGTTCAATCTGGACGACCGCGTGTTCCACCAGAAATTCGGCTACGGCCAGGTGGTGAAGATCGACGGCAACAAGCTCACCATCGCCTTCGAAAAGGCCGGCGAGAAAAAAGTGGTCGACAGCTTCGTGGAGCGGACGTAGGCCGGCCGCACCCAAATGCTAACCAACTCCTGCGCATTTTAACGAATTCTTAGAGACAATACTTCTTCGCCACTTTTACGGAAAACTCGCATCTCTCCCAGTACAGTTCCAGCCGGACATCGCTGCATGCGTTCGTTGCGACTTTGAGGCTGGCCTAAGAATGAGCGAAGCTAAGACGTTTCTGGGGGGGCTGGATGACGCGATCCAGCGCGGAACGGCCGAAAGCCGCATGCGTGCGTTGTGGCATACGACCGACCTGATGATCGCCGGCCGCTACAGCGATGACGAGATCTGGACCTTTGGCGAGGTCGTCGGGCGGCTCGCCGATGAGATCGAGGTTGCGGCGCGCGCCCAGCTCTCCCGGCGGCTGGCCGGTTTTGACCGCGCCCCGGTCAACATCATCCACAAGCTAGCCTTTGACGACGAGATCGAAGTCGCCGGTCCGGTGCTTCGGGAATCCGAGCGACTCGATCCCTATGCCCTCATCGCCAACGCCTGCATCAAAAGTCAATCCCATCTGCTCGCGATCTCGAAACGGAAATCGATCGACGAGACGGTCACCGACGAACTGGTGACGCGGGGCAATCAGGAGGTCGTGAAATCCGTCGCCAACAACAACGGCGCGCGCATTTCGGATTTCGGATTCCTGCACATGATCCAGCGCGCCGACGGCGACTCCATTCTTGCCGAGCAACTCGGCCTGCGTAAGGACATTCCGAGAAACCTGTTCCAGCAACTGATCGCAAAGGCGTCGGACGACGTGAAAAAGCGGCTCGAACTCGAGCGTCCCAACATGCTCGACCAGATCCAGTCTTCGGTGGCCGATGTCGCGGGCGAGTTGCAGTCCAAGTTCGGGCCGGTATCGAGAGGCTATTTTGTCGCCAAGCGTGTCGTGGCGACGCAGCATCGGCAAGGCAACCTGAACGAAGACAGCATATCGAACTACGCAAGATCACATAAGCTCGAGGAGGTCACGATCGGGCTGGCCTTGTTGTGCTCATTGCCGGCCGACGTCATCGAACGCGCTTTGCTGGACAAAAACAGGGAAACGCTGCTCATTCTGGCCAAGGCCCTCGACTTTTCCTGGGCAACCGCAATGTCATTGCTATTCCTTGGCGCCAAGGATCACCGCATCACCGCCAAAGATTTGCATGATCTTGAAGACGAATTCGGCCGCCTCAAGGTCGAGACGTCCCGCAGCGTTCTGGAATTCTATCAGTCACGCAAGAATGCCGGCGCCGAGTTCGGGCGCAAGGCGCACTGCGATGGCCGTCTAGCGAAACAACCGATCTGAAACCGGCGTGGAGTATCCACAATGAACGGAATAGTATTCGGCGCACGCAAGCAAGGCGTCACGCTCGGTGGACGCGAACGCGCCGGCATGGCTTCCGATGAACCGACCCCGGATCAACCGCTGGATGCGGCGTGGATCGTTCTCGAGGCCGCCAACGATCTCGCCGACCACGCCACCGTCGAAGTCTGCCGGCGCGTCATCGATGCGAGCCTGAACGGGATGGCCGCCTCACCGAACGACCTGCACATCATCAACGAATATTTCAGGTGAAAAAGACGCCGCTTCGGGACTGAGGGTCCGTCTCGCATCAACTCTTAAATCCCTGGCCGGCTAATCTCCCCCTGTGCCCTGGTCCTTCCGCTTGCGCGACGGCGGATGCGTTCCTATCTGTCGGTGCCATACCGGACGACCCGGGCCGCATTCCCCCAACTGCGACCGACGCCGGCTTTCCGGTTGCCTCGCAGACCATATTCCGCCATGTCCCCCATCATTTCGGTTGCAAATCTGTCGAAAACCTATGGCTCCGGCTTCAAGGCGCTGAATGACGTCAACCTGGAGATTCGCCGCGGCGAGATCTTCGCGCTGCTGGGCCCGAACGGCGCCGGCAAGACCACGCTGATCAGCATCATCTGCGGCATCGCCAATCCGACCGAAGGCAAGATCATGGTCGGCGGCCACGACATTATCAAATCCTATCGCGCGGCGCGCTCCATGATCGGCCTGGTGCCGCAGGAGCTGCACACCGACGCGTTCGAATCGGTGTGGGCCACCGTGAGCTTCAGCCGCGGCCTGTTCGGCAAGCCGAAAAGTCCTGCCCATATCGAAAAGGTGCTGAAGGACCTGTCGCTGTGGGACAAGAAGGACGCCAAGATCGTCACGCTGTCCGGCGGCATGAAGCGGCGCGTGATGATTGCAAAGGCGCTGTCGCACGAGCCGCAGATCCTGTTTCTCGACGAGCCGACCGCCGGCGTCGATGTCGAATTGCGCAAGGGAATGTGGGAGGTGGTGCGGACCCTGCAGGCCTCCGGCGTCACCATTATCCTGACCACGCACTACATCGAGGAAGCCGAGCAGATGGCCGACCGGATCGGCGTCATCAACAGGGGTGAGATCATCCTGGTGGAAGACAAGGCCGGCCTGATGCAGAAGCTCGGCAAGAAGCGGCTGACCCTGCATCTCGCGGGAAAGCTCGATGCGATCCCGGCCGTTCTGGCGCGCTACAACCTCGAACTGTCCGACGAAGGTTGCGAACTGACATACGACTACAACACCAAGGGCGAGCGCACCGGCATCACCAGCCTGCTCGGCGACCTCAGGGCCGCCGGCATCAAATTCTCCGATCTCGACACCGACCAGTCCTCGCTGGAAGATATCTTTGTCAGCCTGGTGAGAGCGCCATGAATTACCCGGCCGTTCGCGCCATCTATCTGTTTGAGATGTCGCGCACCTGGCGCACGCTGCTGCAAAGCATCGTCTCGCCCGTGGTTTCGACATCGCTGTATTTCGTGGTGTTCGGCGCCGCAATTGGTTCGCGCATCGCCCAGGTCGAAGGGGTGAGTTATGGCACCTTCATCGTTCCGGGACTGGTGATGCTGTCGGTGCTGACCCAGAGCATCGCCAACGCCTCGTTCGGCATCTACTTTCCGAAGTTCGTCGGCACCATCTACGAGTTGCTGTCGGCGCCGATTTCCTATTTCGAGATCGTGCTCGGTTATGTCGGCGCGGCCGCGACCAAGTCGATCATCCTCGGCCTGATCATTCTCGCCACCGCCGGCCTGTTCGTGCCGCTGCACATCCATCATCCGTGGTGGATGCTGGCGTTTCTGGTGCTGACGGCAGTCACCTTCAGCCTGTTCGGCTTTATCATCGGCATCTGGGCCGATGGCTTCGAAAAGCTGCAGATGATCCCGATGCTGATAGTCACGCCGCTGACCTTCCTCGGCGGCAGTTTCTATTCGGTCAACATGCTGCCGTCGGGCTGGCGCACCATTACGCTGCTCAATCCGGTCGTCTATCTGATCAGCGGCTTCCGCTGGAGTTTTTATGAAATCTCCGATGTCAGCATCGGCTTGAGCGTCGGCATGACAGTGAGCTTCCTCGCGATCTGCATGGCCGTGGTGTGGTGGATTTTCAAGACCGGTTACCGGATCAAGAATTGAGCTAACCCGTTATTCCGCGGACGCTAGCGCGCGTTAGTTCACCGATAGCAGTGGAATCGATCGTAGTGATCGTAAAAGCCGCGGCACCGATAGCGTCGTCCGCGATCGGGGATTCCGAACACGCCCCTGACCGCGCCCACCGCGCCGCCGACGCCGGCGCCGACCGCGCCGCCAACCACTCCGCCCACCGGCCCGGCGACCCGGTGTCCCTCGTGCGCGCCCTCCTCGGCGCCACGCACGATGCCCTGCGCATGCCCGAAATGCGGGATCGCGAACAATGCCAGCGCCGAGGCCGCGGCCGCGAAGTAAATTTTGATCCGTGGTTCGTGCGGCAGGGCAACGATCCTCGTCTTGATCTTCCTCATTTGAATTCCCGGGTCATCGTGGCCAAGTGCGTCAAGCAGCGGAAATCTCCTATGTGGATGCGGCTAAATGGTTGCACCACTGTGACGAATTCAGGTCTGGATGGGATACGCAAGACACCTCGGGAAGGATGCCGCCGCCCGCCGCCCGATAAAACCCCGCCGGCGCCTTGTTTGCGCCGTTCCGCACATTGACCATGGTCCTATGGGGCAGTGGAACAAAAGCCGGATTCCGGGCATATTGATGCGGGGGTAGAGAGCGGCGTTGCAGCAAAGGCCGGAGGCCACAGTAGATGCGTTCCATCCTCGTTACTTTCGCCGGCCTGGTGCTGTTCGCCACCAGCGCCGCTCAGGCCAATGTCTCCATCACCGTCGACAAGAATGCGCAGCAGATGACCGTCGCGGTCGACGGTGTCGAGCGCTATCACTGGCCGGTCTCGACCGGCATTCCCTCCTACGAGACGCCGAACGGCAGCTTCCGCACGTTCCGCATGGAGGAAGATCACTACTCCAAGGAATTCGACGACGCGCCGATGCCGCATTCGATCTTCTTCACCAAGATCGGCCATGCCATCCACGGCACCGAATCCGAAAATCGGCTCGGCACCCCCGCTTCGCACGGTTGCGTTCGGCTTTCGCGCGCCAACGCCACCACCCTCTATGATTTGGTGCAGAAGGAAGGCGTGCTCAACACCACGGTCACGCTCACCGGTTCATCCCAGATCGCGCTGGCGCGCAATCCGCGGCCGCGCGCCACTACCGCCATGGCCCGCCGCGACCAGGGTCAGCAATACAATGCTGCCGGCGAGCCGGTGGTGCTGACGCCGCAGTTGCGCGGACAGGCGCAGGCGCAAGCCAGCGACGGTTACTTCTATCCGGCCGATGGCAGTTCGGATGGGGCACGCTACCCGGCGCCGCGCGGCCGTCGTCTATATGACGCGCAGGTCTATCCGCAACAGCAGTACTATCACGAGCGCGGGTATGCGCCGCAGGGCGATTACCAGCCGCGGCCGTATTATCAGCCGCGCGGATTCTTCGACTGAACAACGGCGCGACGACCGGATTCCGCCAAGCGCTCACCTGTTGTCACCAACGGCCCGCCGCCAGACAGCGCCGAGCACGTTCGAATAATCGTCGGTCCAGACCCGCTGGTTCTCGTCGGCTTCTGTCAGCTCCCATTGTGCTGACGATGCCAGATTGCCGACGTCGGCCTCCTCGCGCGCCGAGACCACAACCGACGTCGAAAAAATGTATTCGTCGTCGCGATCGGAATCGTGGCTGCAGATCCAGCTTTTGAGATCGTTGACTTCGGCGATGCCGACCACCACGCTCGACAATTCGAGGTGACGGTTCGAGACGTGCATCGCCACCACCCCCTGCGGCGCCAGCTTGTCCTTGTAGATCTTCATCGCCTCTTGGGTGGCAAGGTGGATCGGGATTGCGTCCGACGAATAGGCATCGACGATGATCAGATCGTAGATGCCGTCAGGCTCCTTGGCAAAGGTCAGCCGCGCGTCGCCGATCACCGGCTTCAGATCCGGCTCGCAGTTCTGAATGTAGGTGAAATATTTCGGGTCGCGCGCGGTATCGACCATGCTCTGATCGATTTCGAAGAATTTCCAGCTTTCGCCTGGCGCCGCGGCGCAGGTCAGCGTGCCGGCACCGAGACCGATCACGGCCACGCGCAGCGGGCTGCCCTTGCGCTCGCGCACCGCCTCGATCGCCTGCCCGATGCCGCCATCCCTGTGATAGTAAGTGATCGGCTCGGGCCGCCCCGTCGTTGGCGTGCCGTCGTCGTTCTGGAATCTCTCCGCGCCATGAATGGTGGTGCCGTGCATCAGCACGTGATATTGCGGCGTCATCAATATCTTGTGTACGCCGAAGAAGCTGCGCACGGTTTCCACCCGGCCGCTGTCGGACGGATAGGCCCGGATCAGCACCAGTGCCAGCACAACGGTGGCAAAATTCTTCCAGCGGTTGGCGTTCAATCCGATCCCCAGCAGTGCAGAGATCACGCCAACCGCGCCGACCACCCAGACCCGGTGCGCATCGATCCAGGCCATGGTTTTGCCCCCGGAATAGGACGGCGCGAGCAATGCGATCCCAAGCACCCCAAGGGCCGGCCAGTACCATGCGCTCCAGCGGGCGAGCCGTTCGCGGCCACCGGGCGGACGGCACAATACCGCCAGCGCCAGCAGGATCGGGTATTCCGCGATCCAGGAAAATGTGTAGGGGGCGATCAGGCCCGCGAACAGGCCGCCGATCATGCCGCCGAACGACAGCGCGACATAGAAGCCGGTGAGATATTGCGCGGCCGGACGGGTGCGCGCCAATTCACCATGGCAAGCCATTGCAATGACAAAGAAGCAGAGCTGATGGCCGCCAAGCGTCAGCAGCAGATTCTGTTCGCCGCCGAACGCGAGTAGCGCGATCACCCCTGCGATCGCCAGCGGCTGGGCCATCAGCATCCATTTGTGCGGCAGCAGCGGGCGCGACTGGAACACCAGCACCCAGGTCAGCAGATACAGCGACAGCGGCAGCACCCACAGCAATGGCGCCGCGGCGACGTCGGTGGAAATATGCGCGGTCACCGCGATCAGCAGCCCGGAAGGTACCGCGGCGAGAAACATCCAGCGCGCGCGCAGCGTCCACGGCGGCGCCGGGGCGTCGATTTGATCGGCAGCCATGCCGGGGGCGGTCACCAGCGGCGAACGCAACAGCAGCAGACCGCAACTCGCGATCAGAATCGCCAACAGCGCGTAGCCGGCGGTCCAGATCAGGTTTTGCGTGCGCAGCGTGAACATCGGCTCCAGCAGCACCGGATAGGACAACAGCGCCAGGAAGCTGCCGATATTCGAGGAGGCATAGAGGAAATAGGGATCGCGGCCGTCGGGATGGCCGGTCCGCACGAACCAAGCCTGCAGCAGCGGATTGTTGGCGGCAAGCGCGAAAAACGGCAGCCCGATCGAAACCGCAAACAGGCCGAGCAGCCAGAATGCATAACCGCTGTTCGGCGGCTCGCCCCAGCCGCTGGCGATCGTTAGCGGCAAGCCAAGCCATGCGCCCACGAGCAGCAGCAGATGCACCGCCACCGGAATCCGGCGATCGCGGATCTGCATCAGGCAATGCGCGTAGGCATAGCCGGCGAGCAGCAGCGACTGGAAAAACACCATCGCCACCGACCATACCGCCGGCGAACCGCCGAGCCGCGGCAGCACCATTTTGGTAAACAGCGGCTGCACCGAGAACAGCAACAGGGCGCTGACAAAGATAGCCGCCGTGTAGACGATCAGCACCAGCCGGTTTCGGCTCGCGCAAGGCTGGTCCGTGACCGCGGACGGATCAGGTGACGTCATGCAAGCTCCGGCTTCGGTCCCGGCGGGCGCCAGAATTCCGGCAAAAGCGCGCGCCGCAACGCGCAATGGAGCATAGTGCAGCGCGGCGGGCAATGCGCCGCGCGGAACCGAGATCTTCACTTGATGCTGTGCTGAGATCGGCTTCTTCGCTAAGGATTAAAACGTCGTTGCGGATGTGCGAAGCGCGCACCCGGCAATGACGATCTGGTTCATCAACACTTCTTGAAGCGGGCGATGACTGAAACGGAAGTTGTGATCATCGGTGCCGGGCATAACGGCCTCACTTGCGCGGCTTACCTCGCCATGGCGGGCCTGCGCGTGAAAGTCGTCGACCCCCGCAAGGTGGTCGGCGGCGCGGCGGTGACCGAGGAATTCCATCCGGGCTTTCGCAATTCGGTCGCGGCCTACACCGTCAGCCTGCTCAATCCGCAGGTCATCTCGGACCTGGAATTGAATGAGCACGGGCTACGGATCGTCGAGCGCCGCGCGCAGAACTTCGTGCCTGCGCCCGACGGCAGCTATCTGCTGACCGGCGAAGGCCGCACGCGGCGATCGCTGGCGAAGCTCAGCGAGCGCGATGCCGACAGGATCGACGCGTTCTCCCGCGAGCTTGCAGACATCGCCGATGTGCTGCGGCAATTCGTGTTGCGGCCACCGCCGAACCTCGTGGAAGCGTTCGGCGCCGGCGCGATCCGCGAAGCCTTCAACGCGCTCGGCGCCGCCAACCTGCTGCGAAAGCTGTCGCTGGACCAACAGCGTTCGCTGCTCGATCTGTTCACGCGCTCGGCCGGCGAGATGCTGGACGACGTGTTCGAGAGCGACCTGATCAAGGCGCTGTTCGGGTTCGACGCCATCGTCGGCAATTACGCCAGTCCATATGCCGCCGGATCGGCCTATGTGATGCTGCATCATGCGTTCGGCGAGGTGAACGGCAACAAGGGCGTTTGGGGCCATGCCATCGGCGGCATGGGCGCGATCACCCAGGCGATGGCGCGTGCCGCGCGCGGCCACGGCGCCGAGATCGCGCTCGGCAATGGCGTGCGCGAGGTGATGGTCGAGCGCGGCCGCGCCGCCGGCGTGATCCTCGACGATGGCGAGGTCATCCGCGCCAGATATGTCGCTTCCAGCGTCAACCCGAAACTGCTGTATGGGCGGCTGCTGCCGGCCGATGCGCTACCCGCCGCTTTCCTCGAGCGCATCAAACATTGGCGCAACGGCTCCGGCACCTTCCGGATCAACGTCGCGCTGAACGCGCTACCCTCGTTCACGGCCTTGCCCGGCGCAGGCGACCACCTCACCGCCGGCATCGTCATCGGACCGAGCCTCGGCTACATGGATCGCGCCTGGCAGGATGCGCGGGCGCATGGCTGGAGCCGCGAGCCCGTCATCGAGCTACTGATCCCATCGACGCTCGACGACACGCTGTGCCCGCCGGGCCAGCATGTCGCCAGTCTGTTCTGCCAGCATGTCGCGCCGGAGCTGCCCGGCGGCAAATCCTGGGACGATCACCGCGACGAAGTCGCCGATCTGATGATCGCGACGCTCGATCGGTACGCGCCGGGTCTTGCCGAAAGCGTGATCGGGCGACAGATCCTGTCGCCGCTCGATCTCGAGCGCCAGTTCGGGCTCCTCGGCGGCGACATTTTTCATGGCGCGTTGACGCTCAATCAATTGTTCTCGGCCCGGCCCATGCTCGGCCATGCCGATTACCGCGGGCCACTGAAGGGCCTCTACCATTGCGGCAGCGGCGCGCATCCCGGCGGCGGCGTCACCGGCGCCCCCGGCCACAACGCCGCGCGGGTGATCCTCGGCGATCACCGGGCGCTGTTTGGGTGAGGAAAACGCCGCAGCTCCCGCCGCATCGCCTCGCGGGTCAGCGACGCGGGACCGGCTTGCCGAGAGCAACGACCGGTAAAGCGGTTGGCAACCCGGTGGACAAGCTGTGGAAGTCCGGTGGAAACGCCGGGGATAGTGGGTAGTGTCTCAGTTTGAATTTCTTGGGGGGCTGCCTTGCCGGAAGTGCTCTACGGCACCACCAATTTGAACCCAATCATGTTTCGATTGCTCGAAAACCGATATGATGGGGGCTGGGTATTTTGGTTCTGCCATCGCGCCGACTGCAACGGCGATCAGCGCGGGCAGATTGCTGAGTTTCCAGTAGACTGTTGATCCGCACTGTGGACAAAAATAGTTATGGATTTTCCCACCGCTTGCGGCGGCATGCGTGAACTCTTTTGAGGTTCCCGAGATGGTGACAACCTCGGCGGGGTAATAAGCGCCTACACCGAACGGCGCGCCGGTTCGGCGTTGGCAGTCGATGCAATGACAAGCAACGACTATCTTGGATGGCTCTTCTGGAAGCGAGAGCGTGAGTGCACCGCAGCTACATCTGGCGTCGCCCATCGGAAAAGCCCCCAGTTTGAAAACCGCCCCTTGACGGCCGGTCGCCACGCGACCAACTCCATGCTATAGTGGTCGCAAGGCAGCATCCGCACAATGAGCATCAACTTCGCATTGCTGATGGCCGGGTTGGTCTATTCGGTCCATCTTGCCGGTCGAATTGCCGAGCGTCGAGGGCGCAGCTTCAAGACCTGGGCAGGGATTGCCGCCGTGATTGGGCCGCTCGCGCTGCCGCTGGTGTTCATGCTCCCGCGCTTGCACAGCAAGGACGATCATGCCTAAAGGTCTCCACCAGGGCGAAAAGCGCCACGCCTAGGGAGCTTCCGGCCCCCATTCGCCGGAGTCAATTTCCGGACCCTCGATGAACTCCACGATTGCGCCAAGCACCCATCGCGCCAGCTTCGCGATCGGCGGCGAACGGTTGGCAAAACAAGTTGTCGATCTCCTCACCGAGATTTTTGAAGGCCAGGCCGCGATCGCCGCGTTCGCTGGACCTGACGGTCGCTGGCACGTTACCGCGCATTTTGCACAAGCGCCCGATGAGAACTCGATTCGGGAACTGGTGGGTGTTGCCGCCGGCGATGACGCCGCGCAAGCCGTCGCCTTCGACACCATCGAGGCAAAAGACTGGGTCAAGGCGACGCTCGAAGGACTTGTCCCGGTTCGCGCCGGCCGCTTCATCGTGCACGGCCGGCACGACCGTCCACGCGTGCCGCCCAACAAGCTCGGCATCGAGATCGAGGCCGCGCTGGCGTTCGGCACCGGCCACCATGGCACCACGCGCGGCTGCCTGCTGCTGCTCGATCATGTCTTGAAGGCGCATCGTCCGCGCCGCGTGCTCGATCTCGGCACCGGCAGCGGCGTGCTCGCGATAGCGGCGGCAAAGGCGCTGCGGATCGCTCTGCTGGCAAGCGACATCGATCCGTCCTCGGTGCGGGTCGCGCGCGATAACGCCGGGCTCAACGGGGTTGGAAATCTGGTGGAGACGATCCGCGCCACCGGATTCTCGGCGCCGCAATTCGCCAGGCACCGGCCATTCGACCTGGTGCTGGCCAATATTCTCGCCAATCCATTGCGGCAAATGGCGACGCCGCTGGCGCGGCATCTCGCACCGTCGGCGCTGGTGATCCTCTCGGGGCTGCTGCCGCATCAGGCTGGCAGCGTGATCGCCGCCTACCGCGGGCGCGGGCTTTGGTTGGAACGGAGGATTGAGATCGAGGGCTGGAGCAGCCTGTTGCTGCGTTATGCCGGATGAGGCTTGATTGTCTAGCCCGTCTCACATAGCTGGAACCATCCAGGCATAAGTTATGCCATCTTAAGGCAATCCGCATCGCATTGCGAACATCTCGGCGCGATCTTAAGGTAGTCAGGCGATGTTCGAGGCTCTTTTTCAGACATTCGAAGAACCCGAAAGCGGCGTGGCGCTGAGCGCGCGGCTGGCGGCATTTCGCGAGGAATTAGCGCGGCGCAAGCTGACCGGATTTGTGATCCCCCGCGCCGATCAGCAGCAAAACGAATATGTCGCCCCTTCCGAAGAGCGGCTGGCCTGGCTCACCGGCTTCACCGGATCGGCTGGGCTGGCGATCGTGCTGACACAGGCCGCCGCGGTGTTCGTCGACGGCCGCTATACGCTGCAGGCGGCAAAGCAGGTCGACCGCAAGGCGTGGGCGATCGAGCCGCTGGCCGATCCGCCGCCGGAAAGCTGGCTCGGAAAGCATCTCGTCGCCGGCGACCGTCTCGGATTTGACCCATGGCTGCACACTTCGGCGGCAGCGGAGCGGCTGGCCGCCGCCTGCACCAAGGCGGGCGCGGAGTTGGTCGCGGTCGACACCAATCCGCTGGATTTCGTGTGGAGCGAGCGCCCTGCCCCGCCGCTTGCGCCGATCACTATTCACGCCATCAGGTTTTCGGGGGAAACCGAAGCGGAAAAGCTCGGGCGTATTCGCCTCGAAATCGCAAAGCTCGGCGTCGATGCGCTGGTATTGTCGGATTCGCACGCGGTGGCCTGGACCTTCAACATCCGCGGCGCCGATGTCTCGCACACGCCGCTGCCGCTGTCCTATGCGCTGGTGCCCAGGGATGGCCGCGCTACGGTGTTCATCGATCACCGCAAGCTGTCCAACAGTGCGCGCGATCATCTCGAACACACCGCCGACGTCGAGGAGCCCGAGGCGCTGGCGCCAAAGCTGACCGAGCTGGCACGCCGTGGCGCGGCGATCGCCCTCGACAGCGCCACCGCGGCCGACGCGCTCAGCCGCCTGATAAATGCCGCCGGCGGCAAGCCGGTACGCGGCAACGATCCGGTCAGCCTGCTGAAGGCCGTCAAGAACATCACCGAAATCGAGGGCGCGCGGAACGCGCACCGGCGCGATGCGGTGGCGCTGGCGCGGTTTCTCGCCTGGATCGAGCGCGAGGCCCCAGCGGGCGCGCTGACCGAGATCGACGCCGTCGAGGCGCTCGAAAGCTTCCGCCGCGACACCGGTGCGCTGAAGGACGTGTCGTTCCCGACCATCGCCGGGACCGGACCGAACGGCGCCATCGTGCACTACCGCGTCACCCGCAAGAGCAACCGGCGGATCGCGCCGGGCGATCTGCTGCTGATCGATTCCGGCGCGCAATATGAAGACGGCACCACCGACGTCACCCGCACCATCGCGATCGGCGAACCGACCATGGAGATGCGCGACCGCTTCACCCGCGTGCTGCGCGGGCACATCGCGATCGCGCGCGCGGTGTATCCCGACGGCACCACGGGTGCGCAGATCGACACCCTGGCGCGGCAATTCCTGTGGCAGGCCGGCATCGATTTCGAGCACGGCACCGGGCATGGCGTCGGCAGCTATCTCTCGGTGCATGAAGGTCCGGCGCGAATTTCCAAGCTCGGCACCGCGCCGTTGAAGCGCGGCATGATCCTGTCCAACGAGCCCGGCTACTACAAGACCGAGAGCTATGGCATCCGCATCGAAAACCTGGAACTGGTGGTCGGCAGCGAGGTCGCCGGCGCCGAGAAGCCGGTGAACGCTTTCGAAACGCTGACGCTGGCGCCGATCGAGCGCCGCTTGATCGATCTGAACATGCTGAGCGCGGACGAACTGGCCTGGCTCAACGACTATCACGCCAGGGTGCGCCACGAGGTCCGGCCCCATGTCGATGAAGCCACCAAGCTATGGCTCGACGCCGCCACCGCGCCGCTGTCGCTGTAGGTGCTTGATTCCGGTGCTGCGAAAGCATCGAACCCAAAATCACCAGGGAAGCCTCACCCTCCAATCATCTTCAGCCACTCGTCCTCGGTCAGCACCTCGACACCGTGCTTTTTTGCCTCGGCGAGTTTTGAACCGGCACCGGGACCGGCGACGACATAATCGGTCTTCTTCGACACCGATCCGGAAACCTTGCCCCCTAGCCGCTCAGCCATGGCCTTGGCTTCGTCGCGCGTCATCCTTTCCAGCGCGCCGGTGAAGACCACCGTCTTGCCGGCGATGGCGGAGTTGCTCTTGGGTTTTTCCGCATCGAGGATGCCGACTTGTCTGGTCAGCCGCTCCACGATGCCGCGGTTATGGCTCTCGCCGAAGTAGGCCTTGATGCTGGCGATCACGGTTTCGCCGATCTGGTCGAGCGCGTCCATCTCGGCGATTGCCTCCTCGTCGGCCTTGGCGACCCTACGGCAGGCGTCGTGAAATGCCTGCCACGAACCGTAGCCGCGCGCCAGCGCCAGCGCCGTGGTCTCGCCGACGTGGCGCATGCCGAGCGCATAGATGAAGCGCTCCAGTGAAATCTCGCGCCGCCGCCTGATCGCCTCGAACAGATTTCGCACCGAGGTTGGGCCGTAGCCTTCGATCTCCTCCAGCTTGAGTTTCGCGTTACGCGCTTCCAGCGTGAAGATATCGGCCGGTTCGCGCACCCATTCTCTCTCGAAAAAAAACTCGATCTGCTTCTCGCCGAGCCCGTCGATGTCGAAGGCGCGGCGCGAGGCGAACAGCTTCAGGTGTTCGATCTTCTGAAACGGACAGGCGAATTCGCCGCTGCAGCGGGCGCGCGCGCCCTCCTCGCCGGTCGCGGTCTCCTCGCGCACCACCTCGGTATGCAGCGGGCACGGACATCTCTTCGGAAACTGATAAGGCTTGGCGCCGCCCGGCCGCTTGTCGAGCACGACATCCACCACCTGCGGAATCACGTCGCCGGCGCGCTGGACGACGACGGTGTCGCCGATCCGGATGTCGCGCCCCTCCCGAAGTTGCTCGCCGTCGCCGCCGACGCCCCTGATGTAGTCCTCATTGTGCAGGGTTACGTTCTGCACGATGACCCCGCCGACCCCGACCGGCTCCAGCTTGCCGACCGGCGTAAACGAACCGGTGCGCCCGACCTGGATTTCGATGTCCCGCAACACCGTGATGGCGCGTTCGGCCGGGAATTTGTGCGCGATCGCCCAGCGCGGCGTGCGCGAGACGAAGCCGAGCCGCTCCTGCCAGTCGATGCGGTCGACCTTGTAGACGACGCCGTCGATGTCGTAGTCGAGATGGGATCGCTGCGTTTCGATCTGGCGATGGAAGGCGAGCAATTCCTCGACGGCGTGGCAGAGCCTCGCGAGCGGGTTGGTCTTGAACCCGCAACGCTCGAACCACTGATCATGCCGGACTGGGTCTCGGCCGGCATGCCGCTCATCTGGCCCCACGAATAGGCAAAGAAGCCGAGCGGACGTGAAGCGGTGATTCTCGGATCTTTCTGCCGCAACGAGCCCGCCGCCGAATTGCGCGGATTGGCGAACAGAGTATCTCCGGCTTCGATCTGCTTCTTGTTGAGCGCCAGAAAGGCATGCTTGGTCATGTAGACCTCGCCGCGCACCTCGCACACTTCAGGCACATTGCGGCCTTTGAGCTTCTGCGGCACGTCCTCGAGCGTGCGGATATTGGCGGTGACGTCTTCGCCCTCGGCGCCATCGCCGCGGGTGGCGGCGGTGACGAGTTCGCCCTGCTCGTAGCGCAGCGACATCGAGAGCCCGTCGATTTTCGGCTCGGCGCTGAAGGCGATCTCGTCGTCCTTGAGCTTGAGGAAGCGCTCGATGCGGGCGACGAAATCCAGCACGTCCGCTTCCGCAAACGCGTTGTCGAGCGACAGCATCGGCACCGCGTGTCGAACCTTGGCAAAGCGGCCGGACGGCTTGGCGCCGACCTTCTGCGACGGCGAGTCGCTGGTGACGAGCTCCGGAAATCTGGTCTCGATGGCGTTGAAGCGCTGGCGCAGCGCGTCGTATGCGGCGTCGGAAATCTTCGGCGCATCTTCCTGGTAGTAGGCCCTGTCATGGCGCTCGATCTCCAGCGCCAGGCGTTTCAACTCGACCTTGGCTTCCGCCTTGGTGAGGGTTTCGACGTCGGGATGGATCATTTTTTTGGATTTTGCGATCATGATGGCCATATTAATCCGTCATTCCGGAATGGTCCGCAGGACCATATCCGAAATCTACGCCATCGCCGCTTTCAGCAGCCGCTCCGCGGCCGCCCGGGCTTCGGCGGTGATTTCGGCGCCGGCCAGCATGCGCGCGATTTCCTCGCGGCGGTGATCGGCGGCGAGCGGCTTCACTCGGGTAGCGACACGCTTGCCCTTTTCAAGCGTATCCTTTGAAATCAGCAGATGCTGGTTGGCGCGCGCGGCGACCTGCGGCGCATGCGTCACTGCCATCACCTGCACCTTGCCGGCAAGCCGCGCCAGCCGGGCACCGATCGCATCGGCCACCGCGCCGCCGACCCCGGTATCGATTTCGTCGAACACCAAAGTCGGGGCCGAACCGCGATCGGACAGCACGACCTTGAGCGCCAGCAGGAACCGCGCCAGTTCGCCGCCGGACGCAACCCTCATCAAGGGCCCCGGCCGGGTGCCGGGATTGGTCTGGACCCAGAACTCAACCCGATCGAAACCTTGAGGACCCGGCGATTGCGCATCGGATTCGAGCTGGGTCGTAAACGTTGCGCGTTCGAGTCTTAGCGGCGCCAGTTCGGAGTTGACTGCCTTGTCGAGCTTCTGCGCGGATTTCGCCCGCGCGGCCGAGAGCCTGGTTGCGGCAGCGCCATAGCGTTGGTCAGCTTCGGCAGCCGCCGCCGCCAGCTTTTTCAGCTGATCGGCGCCGGCATCGATCAAGGCGACATCGGCGGCGTATTTCGCAGCCAGCGCCGCCAGACCGTCGACCGGGGTCGAGTGTTTGCGCGAGGCGGCGCGCAGCGCGAACAGCCGCTCCTCGATCCGTTCAAGCTCGCCGGGATCGAAGTCCGCCGCGGTCAGCGCGGCATTGAGGTGCTGGTCGGCCTCCTCCAGGGCGTTGATCGCCGCATCGATCGCCTTCACCGCAGGCTGGACCAGCGCGGGCGAATTGGCGGCCCGCCGCTCCAGCCGGCGTACCGCCGCCG
Source organism: uncultured Alphaproteobacteria bacterium (assembly GCA_963840155.1). Taxonomy (GTDB): domain Bacteria; phylum Pseudomonadota; class Alphaproteobacteria; order Rhizobiales; family Xanthobacteraceae; genus Bradyrhizobium. The sequence goes on along the minus strand of CAWIXP010000002.1, from coordinate 2,253,319 downwards.
ACAACGCAGGGACCGGCGAATGAGTGCCGCCGACGGCATCCTGCGCCTCGCGCAAGTCGGCGGCGATCTTCTCGCCCTGCATCATCGTGCTGCGGCGATCGGCCAGCGCGGTCTCCTCGCCGTCCTTGGGCGAAAGCTTATTCAGCTCGTCGGAGGCATGGCGCAGATAGTCCGCCTCGCGGGCGGCGCGCTCCATCTCGGCGCGATGCGCCTCGAGCGTAGTGTGGGCGGCACGTCTGCATGTCCCAGAGCTGCTCCAGCGCAGCAACATCCTTTTCCAGGCCGGCGAAGGCGTCGAGCAGCCGCCGGTGCGTCGAGGCATCGACCAGCGCGCGTTCGTCATGCTGGCCGTGGATCTCGACCAGCGCCGAGCCGACCGCCTTCAGGGTCTGCACGCTGATCGCCTGATCGTTGATGAAGGCCCGGGTACGGCCGTCGGCAAGCTGCACGCGGCGCAGGATCATCTCGCCGGAACCTTCGCCGTTGCTGTCTTCAAGCCCGTTGTCGCGGAGGATCACCGACGCCGGATGATGCTTCGGCACATCGAACACCGCAGTGACCTGGCCTTGTTCGACGCCATGGCGGACCAGTCCGGCATCGCCGCGGCCGCCCAGCGCCAGCGCGAACGCATCGAGCAGGATGGATTTGCCCGCGCCGGTTTCGCCGGTCAGCACGGCCAAGCCACGGGAAAACTCGATATCGAGCCGTTCGATCAGGACGATGTCACGGATCGAAAGGCGCGCCAGCATGCGAGAAAAAATCCTAGCCGAGACCCAGTTTCTTGAAGGCCTTCGAGATGTAGGAGCCCTGATTCTCGCTCGGCTCGACCCCGCCGGACTTTACAAGATTATAGGCGTCTTTGTACCAGCGGCTGTCAGGAAAATTATGCCCGAGCACGGCCGCCGCGGTCTGCGCCTCACCGACGATGCCGATCGCCATGTAGGCCTCGGTCAGCCGGGCCAGCGCCTCCTCGACGTGCCGGGTGGTCTGATACCGGGTGACCACGGTTTTGAACCGGTTGATGGCGGCCGTGTAGTCGTGCTTTGCCATGTAATAGCGTCCGACGTCCATTTCCTTGCCGGCGAGCTGGTCGCGGGCGCCTTCGAGCTTGGCCTTGGCGCTGACGGCATATTCCGAGGTCGGATATTTGCGCACCACCTCTTCCAGCGCGGCGATCGCCTTCTCGGTCCGGCCCTGGTCGCGGCTGATGTCCGGGATCTGGTCGTAGTGCGAGGCCGCGATCAGATATTGCGCATAGGCGGCGTCGGGACTGCCCGGGTGCAGGGTGACGTAACGGGTCGCCGCGCCGATGCAGCTGTCATAGTCGCCGGAATTGTAAAAGGCGTAGGCCGACATCAACAGCGATTTGCGCGCCCAGTCGGAATAAGGATGTTGACGGTCGACTTCCTCGAATTTCTTCGATGCCGCCTTCGCATCCTTTCTTTGATTCATCAGGTACAGGCCCTCGTTATAGAGCTTGTCCGCGGGCTCTTCGACGAAGGTGTCGTCCTTCGCCAAAAACTTGTCCCACAGCGCCCCGGTGCCGCACCCGCTCAAAGGTATCGCGAGCGTCACCAGGCCGGCCGCCAGACGCAGTTGCCGCCCGATCGGACGACGACCGGCGCCAGCCGATATATTGCGTAGTTCGCGCGTCGTACGCTGTACCGACATGAACTTAAGACCTGACGTCTGTATGCGGTGCCCGCCCGCGCGCCCTGAGCGTGGTCATGGACGCAATGATTGCCGTGCCGGTGGCATCCCGCCATGCAACTCCGGCTTAGTTAGCCGAAAAAACTCCGTTAACCAACCGGATACGCAGGCATTTCGCCCGGATTAAGGCGGCCCGGGGGCCGGTCAGCGGACCATGGTCATGACGTCACTGGAGCCGAAGCGGCACTCGGGACGAAAGCCCGGACATTTCAAGACGAAGGGCCCAGGACTTCTTCAAGACCAAGGCCAGGACGCCTGGGACACGAGTCAGGACACGTCAGGGCTGTATGCCGGAGCAATCATGCCGCCTACCATGCCGCTGCCGATCTCGGCTTGGGTGCGGGAGCGACGGGCGGTTTCGGCCTCGATTACGCGCCAGGTGCTGCGATCGGCCATCAAGGCCGTCAGCACCGCATGGTTGAGCTTGTGGCCACCGCGCACCGAACGATAGGCGCCGAGCAGTGGCAGACCCGCAAGCGCGAGATCGCCGATCACATCGAGAACCTTGTGGCGTGCGCACTCGTCGCTGTAGCGCAGCCCTTCGGGGTTGAGCAGGCGAGTCTCGTCGAATACAACCGAATTCTCGAACGATGCACCGAGTGCAAATCCGGCGCTGCAGAGCTGCGCGACCTGGTTCATGAATCCGAAGGTCCGGGCGCGGCAGATCTCGCGGCGAAACCGTTCAGGGCCGAGATCGAGCGCATAGCTCTGACGGCCGATCACCGGGTTGGCAAAGTCGATTTCAATCTCGGCGCGGAAGCCAGCCGCATAGGGCCGCAATTCGCCAAACGAATCGCCCATCGCAACCTGTACCGGCTTCAGAACCTGGATGAAGCGGCGCGGCGCGGACTGCGTGAGAATGCCGGCCTGATCGATCGCAGCGACGAAAGGTGCCGCGCTACCGTCCATGATCGGAACTTCCGGACCGTCGATCTCGATCGTGGCGTTATCGACACCCATGCCCCGCAGTGCAGCAAGCACATGTTCCGCGGTGGAAACGAGCGGACCCCTGGGATCGCCGAGAACCGTTGCGAATTCTGTGGAGATCACCGATTCCGCCGTGGCCCGAACCTCGCGGTCACAGCCATCGAGGCCGCTACGGACAAAAATAAAACCCGCATCCGCGGATGCAGGTCCAAGGGTTAAACTTACCGGTAAACCGGAATGAACGCCGACGCCCGTCACGGTGGCTTGCGACCGAAGCGTTGCCTGCCGGCTAAATCTCATCCCACCCGCCCACTACTGACTTACCTAAAGACGAGGACGGCCCGATTGCGTGCGCCGATTCGTCCTAGATATCCCCGAGTCACGGCAGACAATAGTCACTGCCCCAAAGCACGCCAATTCACGCTTCTTTACCGATTGTTACCCCATCTCTGCCGTATTCATGCCAAGGCTTAACCAAATTGCGACGCGAATGGCCGCGAATTCGGCATCTCCCATCCAACCATTAGATATATAATTAATCATTTAAAATCAGTTGCTTGAATGGACATCTCTCCTCCGTTGGCTCCGGCAAAATCGAAGGCCCCGGCACGATAAGCCGGGGCCTTCCGGCCGTTGCATTGTAACGAAGTTCAGGTGCCCTGCCGTCGCAGGAAGGCGGGGATATCCAAATGTTCGTCGCCCTGTGGCATTGGCGCAACAGGAGCGGGACGGCCATGGACGTCCAATCCTTGCGGTGCCGGCCGGCGGGCATATTCCGATACCGGTTCGTTGGCTGCGATTTGCTGGGAAACCGAGCGTTGAGGCTTTCGGTCCGGCAGTGGCGGCATCGGCGCCATCGCCGGACCCGAAGCGCGTGCCGCGATCGGCGGTTCGCTGTCCTCATCGCGCCGGCCGAGGCCGACATTGGCGAGACGCTGCAACAGCGACATCCTGGTCTTTTGCGGATGCTCGTCCTCGACTTCGCCGCGGGCCTGGCGGATTTCGTTCTGGGCCGGCATCGGCAGATCCTCGAATTTCGGCATCCTTGGCGCGCGCGTTGGCGGGCGCTCGGCCGCTTGCGGGATGAACGTGCCGGGCGTTGCGGCCTCCTGGACCTCGGCGCGGGTGACGTCGCGATCCGGAAACAGCGACGGCTTCTGCGCGATCGGGCGAACCGTGACATCGCCGTAGGAAGCCGGCTGCAGCGGCGCGGCGGCCGCCTGCTGTGGTTTTTCGGGAGCAACCGCCGCGGCGATCGCCGCGAGCGCGGCGCGTTCCACGCTGTTTGAAGTACGCTGCAGCGGAGCCGCGGCCTGTGCGTCGAGCTTCTGGGCCCGTTCGGCAAGACGCGCATTGTCGGCACGCAGCCGCGCGGTCAGATCGGCGAGGCGGTTGTCGGGCGACGCAGCCTGCGCTCCCGCGTTGTTGACGGCGGCTGCCGGCGTGCCGGCGTTGCGCGATATCAGCGCCTGCTCGATACCGGTCGCCACGACGGAGACACGGATGATGCCGTCCAGGCTCTCGTCGAAGGTCGCGCCGACAATGATGTTGGCGTCCTGATCGACCTCCTCGCGAATCCGGGTCGCGGCTTCGTCGACCTCGAACAAGGTGAGGTCCTTGCCGCCGGTGATCGAGATCAGCAGGCCGCGGGCACCCTTCATTGACGAGTCGTCGATCAGCGGATTGGCAATCGCTGCTTCCGCCGCGGTCAATGCACGCTTATCGCCGGAAGCCTCGCCGGTGCCCATCATCGCCTTGCCCATCTCACGCATCACGGCGCGCACGTCGGCGAAGTCGAGATTGATCAGGCCTTCCTTGACCATCAGGTCGGTAATACAGGCGACACCCGAATATAGCACCTGGTCGGCCATCGCGAAGGCGTCGGCGAAGGTGGTCTTTTCGTTGGCGACACGGAACAGGTTCTGGTTCGGGATGATCAGCAGCGTATCGACCACTTTGTGAAGCTCGGCGATACCTGATTCGGCGGTGCGCATCCGGCGCTGGCCTTCGAAGTGGAACGGTTTTGTCACCACGCCGACCGTGAGGATACCCATGTCGCGCGCGCTTTTCGCTATCACCGGGGCGGCTCCGGTACCGGTGCCGCCGCCCATGCCGGCGGTCACGAACACCATGTTGGCGCCGGAGAGATGGTCGCGAATTTCATCGAGGACTTCCTGGGCCGCGGCGGCGCCGACATCCGGCTGCGAACCGGCACCGAGCCCCTGCGTGACCTGGGTGCCCATCTGGATGATGCGCTGCGCCTTGGACATCGTGAGCGCCTGCGCGTCGGTATTGGCGACGACGAAGTCGACACCCTGCAATCCGGCGGTGATCATGTTGTTGACGGCATTGCCGCCGGCTCCGCCGACGCCGAATACGGTAATCCGGGGCTTCAGCTCGCTGATATCAGGGGGGGTAAGATTGAGTGCCATGTTTGCCTCTCGATTACGCGCGCGTTGATTCGCCCCGGCCGACGGCCGCGGGAGTTGGTGAACGTCGAATGTGACGGGAAAGATTCATCAGAAGCCCTCGCGAAGCCATCGTCCGACCTTTCCGAAATAGCCGTCAGTCCCTGTCCTGAGCTGCCGCGTATGCCGCGGTTCGACGTGTTCAAGATGAGCGTATTGCGGATAGACCAGCAGACCGGTCGGAACCGCGAACGAGGCGCTCTTCGCCTCGCCGGGTAGCCTGCCGAAGCCCAGCGGACGGCCGATGCGCACCGGACGGCCAAGTATTTGGGTTGCAAGCTCGGGAATGCCGGTGAGTTGCGCGGCGCCGCCGCTCAACACGACCCGCGCCTTCGGCTCTGCGGCAAAGGGGGAATCCGCAAGGCGGTCCCGGACCATCTCAAAAATCTCCTCCGCGCGGTGCCGGACGATGTTCGCAATCGTGGCGCGCGACACGATCTGCGGAACGTCCCGCTCGTTGTCGCCGGCTGCCGGCACGGACATCAACTCACGCGCGTCGGACCCGCCGGTCAGCACGGTGCCATATAACGTCTTGATTCGCTCGGCATCCGCAATGCATGCGCTCAAGCCGCGTGCCAGATCCATGGTGATGTGGTGCCCGCCCAGGGCAAAGCCGCTGGCATGGACGAACCGCCCGGCGGAATAGGTGGCGATCGTGGTGCTCCCGGCGCCCATCTCGACCACCGCGGCGCCCAGATCGGCTTCGTCGTCGGTCAGGACGGCCAGTCCTGCGACATAAGGGCTCGCGGCCATGGCCTCGACATTGAGATGGCAGCGCTCGACCACCAGCATCAGGTTGTTGGCGACGGTGGCGTCCGAGGTGACGACGTTCATGTCGACGCCGAATTGCCGCGCCACCATGCCTTTGGGATCGCGAATGCCCTTGACGCCGTCGAGCGCGTAGCCGACCGGCAGCGCATGCAGCACGGCGCGGCCCGCGCCGGTGGCATGGCGCATGCCGGCAGAGGTGATACGGGTGATGTCGTCGGCGGTAACTGCGCCGCCCTTGATGTCGGCGGCGGCTTCGATCAACTGACCATGCAGCCGGCCGCCCGACACCGAGAGCAGCACCGATTCGACGCGAACCCTGGCCATGCGTTCGGCCAGCGCCACCGCCTGCCGTACCGCCTGCTCGCATTCCGCAAGATCGACCACCGCGCCAGCCTTGACGCCGCGGGACTGAATTTGGCCGTATCCGATCAGCTCGACCGCGTGGCTGCGGCCGCGCAAGGCGTCGCTCGGCGGCGATGGCTTCAGCCGCGCAACCATGCAGGCGATCTTGCTGGTGCCGATATCGAGGGATGCCACCAGCGCCGTTCGCTTCTGCGGCATCGGACGCGTCTTCGGCGTTTGATTGCGGTCAAGACCGGTCATGCATCACCGGCCTTCTTCTTCGGGTTCTTGTCCTTGAACGATTCCTCGCGGGCTTTGGCTGCGTCTTCCGATAGTTGCACCGTCAGCCGGTCCGGCAGACGCATGTCGATGGCGACAATATCGCGCGAGAATAGTTTCTCTTCCTTATCGAGTTTGCTCAGCGCCGCCAGCGCGTCGCCGGCATCGTTTTCCGGGAGTCTTACATCGAGACCGTGCTCGAGCCGCAGGTTCCAGCGCCGTTCGCCGACCAGGATCGCGGCTTTGGTGACCGCGCGCACCTGCGGATAGCGCGCGAGCAGCGCCAGGAAATCCCGCGCACGGGTCGCGGCGCCCTTGCCGACGACCAGCGGCAGCGAGATGAAGCGCCGCGACACATAGGGGTCAAGCACCACGCCGTCATCTGCGATCAGCGACAGCCGGCCATCCTGCTGCCACAGCGCGAAAGGCGAGCGTTCGACGATGTCGATCTGAAGATGGCCCGGATAGAGCTTCAACACGGCGGCGTCGGCGATCCAAGGATTGGCCTTGAGCTTGTCGCGTACGGTGGCGGCGTCGAGGAACAACAGCGAGGAGCGGCCATTGACGCCGCCAATCCCGAGCACTTCGTCCTGGGAGAGTTGCCTGCGGCCATTGATGGCCACCCTGGTGATGCGAAATCCCACCGAATTGGCGATAGCATCGCGGGTGTGGCTCAGGGTCGAGGTGAACTCCTCGAGATGGCCGCCCTTGACGATGCCAAAGCCGGCGCTGCCAAGCAGCAGCAATAGGGTGCCGGCGACACCGGCGCGGTGCGGAAGGTGGCGTTCGAGAAACGCGATCAGGCGATGCCGAGGCTGTTCGTGTTGCGGCAACGACTGCGCCCTGCCCGCACCCAGTCGCTCGCGCAACAACAGGACCGCGCCAATGGCGGCGGCCTTCAGGTCAGCTTGGGGCCTCGGCGATCTCGGCGATCGAGCGAGGCGTCCTGCACCATCCATTGCACGAGCTCGTCAAATGTTGTGCCCACAAGCGCTTGCGGGTTCTGGCACGCGTGACGTCTCGGTCATGCCGGTCGGGTTTGACCTCGTGGAAGAAGAGGCCCCTTTTCCCTCGATGCGGTCGTCGAAGCGGAAATCCGCAACAGCGCACGCCCCGGCAGCCAAGCGCCACGTGCGCCGCCAGCGTTAACCTTCGGACTTCCTGGTAAACAAAGGGTAAAACAGCCGAAGGCGGCATGCGTTTTGATCCGCCTTCTGAGGACTTTGCCCCGTATTCGTAAGATTTTTATCGATGGAACGGCCTCGGCCACCCCGGCGGCCGGCCCTCGAGGACCCGAAATCCGGCTTCCCGGCGGTCGTTTGTTTCCGGCCAGCGGCCAATCCCGGCGATCAAAGGTTAAGACTGGCCCACCCGGCGCTCGCGCGGCCGGTCAACTTTCCCGCAGCGCGCGATTGGCCGCGAGCGCGATCTGGTCGTGCAGGAAATCGACGAATTCCATGCCTTGCGCCTTGAGCGCCTTCGGATAGAGGGAGGCCTTGGTCAGGCCCGGCAAGGTGTTGGTTTCCAGGTAGACCGGTCCCTTCTCCGAGACAATGAAATCGGTCCGGGAATAGCCGGCGCAGGACAGGGCTCGGTGCGCCCTGAGCGCCTGGTCCATCAGCTGGGCGCTGATTTCAGGCGTGAATCGTCCGGGGCAAATCTCCTGCGTCGCCTTGGCCAGATACTTCGCGACGTAATCGAACGGGCCGTCGGGGGGAATAATCTCCACCGGGGGAAGCGCCAGCAGCGAGCCATCCAATCGCTCCAGCACGCCACAAGTCGCCTCGCTGCCTGCGATGAACGGTTCGACCACATATTCCTCGGTTTTAGCGGCACGCCGTACCGCGACGAGGTCCTGCGTCGAATTGACAAACAACAGCCCGTAGCTCGAGCCATCCCGCACCGGCTTGGCAATCAGCCTGCCGTAATCGGCCAAGGCTCTGTCGAGATGTTCCAGCGCCAAGCCAGCCGGCGCCGGCACGCCCGCTATGGCGGCAAAGCGCTTGGCCGCGATCTTGTCGAAGGCGAGATGCGACGAAGCGGAGCCGGAGCCGGTGAATGGGATACCGCGCATTTCACACATGGCCTGAAGTTCGCCATTCTCGGCGCGGCCGCCGTGCAGGCCAAGCACCAGCAAGCGATCCTCGGCCTTTGCCCGATCAAGCGCTTGCTCGATCCGCCCGAGGCTCGGCGTGCCCGGCCGGAACGGGTCCTCGAACGGCCGCGAATGCCTCAGGAGCACCTCCGACCGGGTCTCATGCACGGTGTCATCGGCGTCCCAGAACCACAGATCGGCTTCGGGCAACGCCTGATGCAGCGCCTGCGCGCTGGCAACCGACACCAGACGCTCCTTGTTGGTGCCGCCGAAAAGGATGGTGACCCGCATCATTTCGTTCCGCCGATTCCGATCCGCTTGATTTCCCAGTGTAGCTCGATTCCGGAATTTTCCTTCACCCGGGTGCGAACGGTTTCGCCAAGCGTCTCAATGTCATATCCGGTCGCGCTGCCGGTGTTGATCAGGAAGTTGCAGTGCATTTCCGACACCTGTGCGCCACCGACGCGCAGACCTCTGCAGCCCGCGGCGTCGATCAGCTTCCAGGCGCTGCCGTGCGGCGGATTCTTGAAGGTCGAGCCACCGGTCTTTTCGCGAATCGGCTGCGCGGTCTCGCGATGGTTCTGCACCTCGTTCATCCGCGCGCGGATCGCCTCCGGCGCGGCGATCTGGCCGCGGAAGCGCGCCGAGGTAAAAACCATCGAGGCATCGACGCCGCTGTTGCGATAAACGAATTTCATATCGGCGTTGCCAAACCTGCGCTTGCTGCCGTCGCGATCGACGCCATGAGCCTCGACCAGGATATCCTTGGTCTCAGCCCCGTTGGCGCCGGCGTTCATGCGCAACGCGCCGCCGATGCCGCCGGGAATGCCGAACAAGAATTCCAGGCCCGCGATATTGGCCGCCGCGGCCGCCTCGGCCACGCGCTTGTCGAGCGCGGCGGCGCCGGCGCTAACAATGTCGCCTTCGATGCCAATCGCGCCGAAACCGCGCGGGCTGAGCCTGATCACCACGCCCGGCATGCCGCCGTCACGCACAATCAGGTTGGAACCAACGCCGACGACATAGACCGGCAGTTCGGCTGGCAAGCGCGCAAGGAAATAGGCCAGATCATCTTCGTCCGACGGCGTGAACAAAACCTGCGCCGGACCGCCGACCCGAAACCAGGTCAGCTCCGCGAGGGACTGGTTGGCCAGCAATCGCCCGCGCAATTCCGGCATCGCGGCTTTCAGATCGGCGGTGATGTCCGGAAAGGCCACCTCTACCCCAGCGCCTTCAATTCGCCCGGCAGGGCGTAGGCCCATTGGGTGATATTGCCGGCGCCGAGACAGACCACAAAATCACCGCGGCCGGCGATGCCGTGGACGACTTTCGCGAGCGCCGCGGAATTCGGCAGCGGGACCACTTCGCGATGGCCGTGCGCGCGCAGGCCCAGCACGAAATGATCGCGGTCGATGCCCTCAATCGGCGCCTCGCCGGCCGGATAGACCTCGGCGACGACGACGGTGTCGGCATCGTTGAAGCAAGTACAAAACTCCTCGAACAGCGATTGCAGCCGGCTGAAGCGATGCGGCTGCACCACGGCGATGATCTTGCCGTTGGTGGATTCCCGCGCCGCCTTCAACACGGCCGCGATCTCGACAGGGTGATGGCCGTAGTCGTCGATGATGGTGATGCCGTTCGATTCGCCGGTTTTGGTGAAGCGCCGCCGCACGCCGCCAAAGCCTGCGATCGCCTTTCGGATGGTTTCATCCGGCAGGCCCAATTCATGTGCGACCGCGATCGCGGCCGTGGCGTTCAGCGCATTGTGGCGTCCCGGCATCGGCAGCACCAACTCCGTGATCTGGTTCACCACATTGGTCTTGCGCTCGCGGAACGCGACACTGAACGTCGAACCGCCGCCCATCGGAATGAGATCGATCAGCCGCGCGTCGGCCTGAGGATTTTCGCCGTAGGTGATGATGCGGCGGTCCTCGATCTTGCCGACCAGCGCCTGCACCACGGGATGATCGATGCACATCACGGCAAACCCGTAGAACGGCACGTTCTCGACGAAGTTGCGAAACGCCTCCTGCACGGCCTCGAACGTCTTGAAGTGGTCGAGATGCTCGGGATCGACGTTAGTGACAACCGCGACATCGGCAGGCAGCTTCAAGAACGTGCCGTCGCTTTCGTCGGCTTCCACCACCATCCACTCGCCGGCGCCAAGCCGTGCGTTGGTGCCATAGGCATTGATGATGCCGCCATTGATCACGGTGGGATCGAGATCGCCGGCGTCGAGCAGCGCCGCGACCATCGAGGTCGTGGTGGTCTTGCCGTGGGTGCCCGCGATCGCGATGCAGCTTTTCAGCCGCATCAGCTCGGCAAGCATTTCGGCGCGGCGCACCACCGGGATGCGCTGGGCGCGCGCCTCCATCAATTCGGGATTGTCGCGTTTGATCGCGGTCGACACCACCACGACGTCGGCGCCGCCGACGTTCGCGGCCTCGTGGCTGATACTGATCTTGATGCCCTTGTCGCGCAGACGGCTGACATTGGCGCTTTCGGAAGCATCCGAGCCCTGCACCGTGTAGCCGAGATTGCACAACACCTCCGCGATTCCGCTCATGCCGATCCCGCCGATCCCGACAAAGTGGATGGGTCCGATTTCCCGCGGCAGTCTCATGAAGCTATTCCTGTCACCCTGCGTATTGGATGCCTTGCTTCGGCACGGCATGACAAGGGCAATTTTGCCCGCGACTGCCTAGATTCCGGCGACTTTGGCGACCAGATCGGCCAGCCGCTCGGCGGCGTCCAGCCGGCCGACAGTGCGGGCGGCTGAAGCCATGGCGATCAACCGCTCGGGCGCGGCGGCGAAGCCCGAAATTTCCGCGGCCAGCCGGTCGGCCGTGAAATCTGCTTGCGAGATCCGCAGCGCACCACCCACCTGCGCCAGCACGCCGGCATTGGCGAACTGATCCTGATCGATCGAACCAGGCAGCGGCACCAGGATCGAGGGGCGACCGATGGCGCCGAGTTCGGCCACGGTGCCCGCGCCCGAGCGCGAGATCACCAGATGGCTCGATGCCAGCCGCGCCGGCAGGTCAGGGAAGAATGGCGCCAGATCGGCGTTGATCTTGAGCCGGCCATAAAGCGCCCGGACCCGCGCCAGATCCTCTTGGCGCACCTGCTGGGTCAGGATCAACCGGTTCCACAGCGCCGGCTCCAGCCGCTCGACCGCGGCGGGCACGATGTCCGCCATCACGCGCGCGCCCTGACTGCCGCCGACCGCGAGCAACCGCAATGGACCCGTCGCCTCAGGCGAGACAAATTTCACCGCGGCCGCGGCCAGGATCTCAGGTCGCATCGGCGTGCCGACGTTGGTTGTTTTTCCTGCCAGCGCCGGATCGCGATCGAGCACGCCCGGCAGCGAGGTCGCGATCGCGCTGACGCGGCTGGACAAAAAACGGTTGGCGCGGCCGAGCACCGCGTTGGCCTCGTGGATGGCGGTCGGAATACCGAACATTCGCGCCGATAACAGCGGCGGCAATGTCGGATAACCGCCGAAACCGACCACGGCCTTGGGCTGCAACCTTCGCATCAGGTTGAGCGACACGGCGGTGCCGGCGGCCAGCATCGCCCCGGTATAGGCCAGCGACCATGGCGTGCGGCCGCGCACGGTCTCGCTCGGCACCACGTCAATGGTATCTCTGGAAAACAATCCGCTGTAGCGGAGCGCGCGGGAATCGGTCGCCAGCCGCACGCGCACGCCGCGCCTGATCAACTCCGCGGCCAGTGCCTCGGCGGGAAACAGATGTCCGCCGGTGCCCCCGGCGGCCAGCAGAATCAGTGGCGAAGTGTCCATGGGGTTGAAACGTTGCAAATTTCTGCCGTCATTGCGAGCGCAGCGAAGCAATCCACGTCACCGCGGAGAAAGAATGGATTGCTTCGTCGCTTCGCTCCTCGCAATGACGAAAAGTTATCGTCAGGTCAAGCGTAGCTGCCCGCTGTGTTGGCGTCGCCGATCGATTCCATCTCGGTGCGCGGACGCAGCCTTGTCAGCGCCAGCATCATGCCGACGCCATAGGCCAGCGAGATCATCGACGAGCCGCCATAGGAGATGAACGGCAGCGTCATGCCCTTGGCGGGGATCAGCTGCAGATTGACCGACATGTTGATCGCGGCCTGCACGCCGAACAGGATGGCGAGCCCGGAGGCGGCAAAGCGCGAGAACATGTCCTCGGTGGCGTAGGCGCGCGACAAGGTGCGGATCACGATGAAGGCGTACAGCGCCAGCAGCGCCAGGCACAGGATGATGCCGAATTCCTCCGCGGCGACCGCGAACACGAAGTCGGTATGGCTGTCCGGCAGGCTGCGCTTGGCGATGCCCTCGCCGGGGCCAAGCCCGAACCAGCCGCCGTTCCAGAAGGCCTCCATCGCGGTATCGACCTGAAAGGTGTCGCCCGAGGCCGGGTTTACGAACCGCTTGATGCGACCGGCGACGTGCGGCACCAGCAGATAGGCGCCGAACAACCCGGCGCTGGCGGCGCCCGCCAGCCCCATCACCCAGACCATCCGCATCCCGGCGATGAAGAACAGGGCGCCCCACACCATCAGGATCAGCATGGTCTGTCCGAAGTCGGGTTCCATCACCAGCAGCGACACCAGCGTCATCAACAGCGCCAGCGCGATCGAGGTGGCGGGCATTTCCGGTCGCCGCGCCGATTCGGCAAACAGCCACGCCGCCATCACCACGAAAGCGGGCTTTGCGGATTCCGACGCCTGGATGTTGACGCCGATCAGCGTGATCCAGCGCCGCGAACCCTTGACCTCGGGGCCTGCCAGAAGCGTCGCCACGATCAGCACGATCGAGATCGCGAATACGATCAGCGCGGCGCGCCGGATCTGGCGCGGCGACATGAAGGACACGCCGATCAGCACGATGAAGGAGGGCAGCAAAAACAGCAGGTGGCGGTTGAAGAAGTGAAACGGATCGAGCCCGATCCGCGTCGCCACCGGCGGACTGGCCGCAAGCGATAGAATAATGCCGCAAAGGATCAGCGCGACGATGGCCGCGAGCTGCAGCCGGTCCACGGTCCACCACCATTCACTTAGCGGGGTACGTTGTTCGCGGGAGATCATCGGCATTCCCAAAGGCAGCGGTTCTGCCATTGGTCGCCCAGGATGGTTTCCAAGGGGTTAATGAAATGTTTCGAAGGAGATGGATATTTGTTCACCGACTGGCGCGACGCCTCTGGAACACCGGATCGCCTGCCATCGCCTCACACCACCGGCCTGACGCCGGGTAGCGCGGTGACGAGGTCGCGGAACGCCGTGCCGCGGATTTCGAAATTGCGGTACTGGTCGAACGACGCGCAGGCCGGCGACAGCAACACCACGGGATCTGAAAGCCCCGAGGCTTCCGCATCGCGCGCGGCGTTGGCGACCGCGACCTCGAGGGTTGCGCTGATCTCATGCGGCACGCTGGTGCCGAGCGTGCCGGAAAATTCCTGCGCCGCCTCCCCGATCAGGTAGGCCTTGCGGATGCGCGGAAAATATTCGGCGAGGCCGGTAATGCCGCCGAGCTTCGGCTTGCCGCCGGCGATCCAGAAAATATCGGCAAAAGACGACAGCGCATGCGCCGCCGCGTCCGCATTGGTGCCCTTGGAGTCGTTGACGAACAGCACCTTGCCGCGGCGGCCGACCTGCTCCATGCGGTGCGCGAGACCGGGAAAGCTGCGCAGGCCGTTTTGCAGGCTTTCGGTGGAGACGCCGAGCGCCAGCGCACAGGCCGCCGCGCAAGCCGCATTCTGCGCGTTGTGCCGGCCGCGCAGGGAACCGATGCCGCCGATCCGCGCGATCTCGCTGCGCGCGCCGCCCGCGGCGCGCCAGATAGTTTCCCGTTCGACATAGATGCCGTCCGGCAACGGATTCTTGACCGACACCCGCACCACGCGCCGGCCGGCCTGCTCGATGCGGTCTGCGCTGTTGCGGCTCCAGCCGTCATCGACGCCCACGATGGCGGTGCCCTGTTGCTGCACCCCTGCGACCAGACGCTCCTTCACGGCGGCATAGTGCTCGATCGTGCCGTGGCGGTCGATATGGTCTTCGCTGACATTAAGCAGGATGCCGACGGAAGGATCGAGCGAGGGCGACAGATCGATTTGATACGACGACATCTCGATGACGTGGACCCGCCCCATCCGCGGCGGCTGCAGCGACAGGATCGCGGTGCCGATGTTGCCGCCCATCTGGCTGTCGTAGCCGGCGACGCGCATCAGGTGGGCGATCAGCGCGGTGGTGGTCGATTTGCCGTTGGTGCCGGTGATGGCGACGAACGGCGCATCCGGCGCATGACGGCGGCGTTCGCGGCAAAACAGCTCGATGTCGCCGATCACCTCGACGCCGGCCTGCCGCGCCGCCAGCACGCTCCAATGCGGCGCCGGATGGGTGAGCGGCGCGCCCGGCGTCAGCACCAGCGCCGCGAAATTCCTCCACGAGATTTTGCGCAGGTCAGCGACCACGAATCCGGCTTGAGCGGCCTGATTGAGCTTGTCGTCGCCGTCGTCGCTGGCGATCACCTCGGCGCCACCCGCTTTCAAGGCCCGGCAACTTGCAAGCCCGGAGCCTCCGAGGCCGAACACCGCGACCGTCTTGCCGGCAAAGGAGGTGACCGGGATCAATTGATCACCGCAGTTTCAGCGTGGAGAGACCGGCCAGCGCCAGCATCACGGAGATGATCCAGAACCGGATCACGATCTGCGGTTCGGTCCAGCCTTTCTGCTCGAAATGATGATGGATCGGCGCCATCCTGAACACGCGCTTGCCGGTGAGCTTGAACGACACCACCTGCACGATCACCGAGACCGCTTCCAGCACGAACAGTCCGCCGATCACGGCGAGCACGATCTCGTGTTTGACCGCGACCGCGATCGATCCAAGCATGCCACCAAGCGCCAGCGAGCCGGTATCGCCCATGAAGATCGACGCGGGTGGCGCGTTGAACCACAGGAAACCGAGCCCGGCGCCGAACACCGCGCCGCACAGCACCGCAAGCTCGCCGGTGCCCGCGACGTAGTTGATCTGCAAGTAATCCGAGAATACTGCGTTGCCGACGAGGTAGGCGATCATGCCAAAACTCAGCGCCGCGATCATGACCGGGACGATCGCGAGACCATCGAGACCGTCGGTGAGATTGACCGCGTTGCCGGCGCCGACAATGATGAACGCGCCGAAGATCACGAAGAACCAGCCGAAATTCAGCACCACATCCTTGAAGAACGGAATCACCAGCGAGGTGGAGAATGGATCGCGTCCGAGCCGGGTCAGGGCGTAACACGCGGCGAGCGCTATCACCGCTTCGATAGCGAGTCGGATCCTGCCGGCGAAACCGGAATGCGTCTGCTTTGTCACTTTCAGGTAATCGTCGTAGAAGCCGACAAAGCCAAAGCCAAGCGTCACCGCCAGTACGATCCAGACATAGGGATTGAGGAGATTGGCCCACAGCACCGTCGAGACCACCAGCCCCGACAGGATCATCAACCCGCCCATGGTCGGGGTGCCGATCTTGGTAACGAGATGTGATGGCGGGCCATCGCTGCGAATCGGTTGGCCCTTGCCCTGGCGAAGCCGCAGGTGGTCGATGATCCAGGGACCGAACAGGAACACGAACAATGCGCCAGTCATCATCGCCCCGCCGGTGCGGAAGGTGATGTAGCGAAACACGTTCAGAAACGTGCGGAACATGCCCATGCCGGGAACGGTGTTGGAAAGATCGATCAGCCAGTAGAACATTCAATCCGCCCTATGCCGCAGCCTTCATCGTGCGCGGCCTTGCCGGGAAAAAGTGCCTTGAGCGCGTTCGCGATCGTTTTCATCACGGAACCGAATCGCGACAAAGGGTTGGCGCGGTCGGCTCCATCCGCATACAAGCCCCGCATACGCCTGGGAAGAGCGTCTCACAAGCCAGTGAAATTCCAACTGATTTACGCCTTGGCCTGCAACGCAACCACGAGCTTTGGCACGAACTTGTTGACCCAAAACATTTTCTTGCTGCCCTTGACCACGACGACATCGTTTTCCCTCAGCAAACCGGCGACCTCCTGCGCATCCAGCGTCGCCGGATTTTCGTGCCAGCCGAGAGCTTTGCCGGCCGGCAGCAGGTCGTACAAATGGCGCATCAATGCGCCGACGCAGTAGACGGCATCGATCCCCGTCAGATGCTTCGCAAGCTCTTGATGATAGGCCGCCGCTTCGGCGCCAAGTTCCAGCATGTCGCCCAAGATCGCGATGCGCCGTCCGGTGTTCATCGGCCGCGCCTTCAGGCTATCCAGTGCCGCGATCACGCTGGCCGGATTGCCATTGAAGCTGTCGTCAATCAGGACGACGCCGCCCGCGGCTTGCTCCACCCCGCGCCCGCTCATGATGCCGACTTGGCCGAGTTTTTGCGCCAGCGACATTGCATCCAAACCTGCTGCGTCAATCGCGGCCAGCGCCGCCAATGCATTCTGCAGCCGGTGCGGTGCACCGGGCCGCAGGCTGAACTCAACTTGCTTGCCGTGCACCTCGGCGCGCACGTCCCAGCCCTCGCTACCTGCCGTATGTTTCAGCTCTCGCACTTCAGAGGCGTCGCCAAAGCGAATAATTTTGCCATCCCATTCCGGCGCATCTATCCCCGGCGGCAATACCAGGACACCGTGTCGCGGCAATCCTTGCGCAATGCTCAGCTTCTCCTGCCGGATCGCTTCCAGGCTGCCGAGCTTTTCCAGATGCACCGGCTGAACGTTCACGACCAGCGCCACGGTTGGTTTGGTCAGATCGCTCAACCGCGAGATCTCGCCGGCCTGGTTCATGCCCAGCTCGACCACCCACACGCTCGCTTGCGGATCGGCGTTGCACAGCGTCAGGGGCACCCCCCAGAAGTTGTTGAAGCTGCTCGGGCTGGCATAGGCGTTGGGATAGGCGGCGAGGAATTCCTTGGTGCTGGTTTTGCCGGCGCTGCCGGTCAGGCCGATCACCGGTCCCTTGAACCGCGCCCGTGCCGCCTGCGCCAACGTCCACAGCCCGTCCAGCAGCGTGTCCTTCACCGCCAATTGCGGCACGCGCACCCCCTCGATCACGTGCGGAACGATCATCGCGACCGCGCCGGCGGCCTCGGCACTCCCGGCAAACTCCCAGCCATCGCGCGCGCTGGCGAAACTCGAAACAAAACCGCCGCTGGGCGTTCCGCTCAACGCCACGAACAGGCTTCCCGGCTTTACCAGGCGGCTGTCCTGCGTGACGAAATCGATCGCTGTTTCAGCAAATTTTCCTGACAGCCCGAGTGCCCGCGCGACCTCGGCGATGGTCCACAACGGCGTCGCGCTCATGCGACCCTCGGCGCCAGCGCCGCCGCCACCGCGTCGTGATCGCTGAACGGCAAAATGCGGTCGCCGATGATCTGTCCGGTCTCATGCCCCTTGCCGGCGATCAAGAGCGCATCGCCCGACTGCAGCCCGGCGATTGCGGTACGGATCGCCTCGGCACGGTCGCCGATCTCCTTCGCGCCCGATGCGGCGCTCAAGATCGCCGATCGGATCGCGTCGGGGTTTTCGCCGCGCGGATTGTCGTCGGTGACGATCACATGGTCGGCATTCGCGCTCGCGATCGCCCCCATCAAGGGACGCTTTCCCGCATCGCGGTCGCCGCCGGCGCCGAACACCACCACGAGCTTGCGTCTGGCGTAAGGCCGCAGCGCCTGCAGCGCTTTCGCCAGCGCATCGGGCTTGTGCGCGTAATCGACGAAGATCGGCGCACCATTTCGCTCGGCGACCCGCTCCAGCCGGCCTTTTGCGCCCTGGAGATGTTCGAGGGCTTCGAATACCTGATCGGGTTCGCTGCCGGTGCCGATCGCCAATCCCGCGGACACCAGCGCATTCTCGATCTGGAACGCGCCGACCAGCGGCAGCCGGATGGCATATCTGCGTCCGCGATGTTCGAGCTCGAGCGTCTGCGCCAGGCCGTCGATCTCGGCCTTGACCAGTCGGATGCCCTCGCCCGCGCCGTCGCCGTCGGCGCCAACCGCGAGGATGCGCAAATGCTTCGCACGCGCCGCATCGATCACCGTCTGCGAACAATCGTGATCGGCCGAGATCACCGCGGCTCCCTCGGCCACTACCAGGTCGCGGAACAACCGCAGCTTGGCGGCAAGGTAATGCGCGACGTCAGGATGATAATCCATGTGATCGCGCGACAAATTGGTAAAGCCGCCGGCGGCGACGCGCACGCCGTCGAGCCGATACTGGTCGAGCCCATGCGACGAGGCCTCGAACGCCAGATGCGTGATGCCCTCGTTCGCGAGTTCGTCGAGCTGGCGATGCAGCGCGATCGGATCGGGCGTCGTCAGCGATCCATAGATGGTGCGCCTGGCCGACACCAATCCGATGGTGCCGATGCTGGCGGACTGATGACCGAGCCGCTGCCATATTTGACGGGTGAAGGCGGCCACGGAAGTCTTGCCGCTGGTCCCGGTGACCGCCGCGATGGTGTTCGGTTGCCGGGGATAGAATTTCGCCGCCGCCAGCGCCAGTGCGCGGCGCGGATTGGGCACCGTTACGAACGGCACGGGGCAGCCGGCTTGCGGCGGATGGTCGCCCGCAATCGCGACCGCGCCGGAGGCAATCGCCTGGTCGATAAAGCGCGCGCCGTCGGTCTTGTGGCCTGCGAGCGCGAAGAACAGATCGCCCGGTTGCACCGCGCGGCTGTCCACGGCAAGCCCGGTGGCAACCACCGCTTCGCCCTCGCGGTCGATCGTGGCGTCAGCGCTGAACAGCTCGCGAAGCTTCATGATGTTCCAGTCCGGCCGGCATGACGTAACGCCTTACTGGGTTGTCCTCGATGCCGCAAGAATAAGGCGGTCGGACGGCGGCAGGTCGAATCGGGGTTCGATGCCCAAAAGCGGCGCAATGCGGGCAATGACATTGCCGCCGGTCGGCACCGCGTTCCAGCCGGAAGTGATGTAACCGAAGGTTTCCTTCAGCGGCTGCGGCTCGTCGAGCATGATCAGCAGCTGGTACCGCGGATTGTCCGCCGGCAGGATCGCGGTGAAGGCGTTCAGCACGCGCTTCTTGGCGTAGTGGCCGTTGATGACTTTTTCGGCGGTGCCGGTCTTGCCGCCGATGTAATAGCCCTTGACGTCCGCCTTCTTCGCGGTGCCGATTTCGGCATTCAGCCGCATCAGGAAGCGCATCTTCTCGGAAGTCTCGGGCTTGATCACCCGTTTTGCCATCGCCATGGCCTCCTGCTCGGTGCGCTTCATGAAGGTCGGCGGAATCAGGTAGCCGCCATTGACCAGCGCGTCGATGCCCATCACCGCCTGCAGCGGCGCCACCGACAGACCATGGCCGAAGGCGATGGTCACGGTATTCAATTCGCTCCAGTGCTTCGGCACGATCGGCGAGGCGCTCTCGGGCAATTCGGTGCGCAGCCGGTCGAGCTGACCCATCTTGCGCAGGAACGCCTTGTGCGCCTCGACGCCCTGCGACAGCGCGATCCGCGCCGCGCCGACATTGGACGAGTAGTAAAACACCTCTTTCATGTTGATCATGCGCCCGAGCGGATGATCGTCGTGGATCGTGAATTTGCCGTACTGCAGTGGCGCGCGCGCATCCCACATCGAGTTGAGATCGACTTTGCCGGAATCCAGCGCCATCGCCAGCGTGAAGGCCTTGAAGGTCGAGCCCATTTCATAAACGCCGGTGGTCAGCCGATTGATGCGATCGGGATCGTGCGCCTCTTTCGGATTGTTGGGGTCGAAATCCGGCACCGACACCATCGCCACGATCTCGCCGGTCTTGACGTTGGAGACGAGACCGGAGGCCGCCTTGGCCTTGTATTTTTCCATCGCCTTCAGAAGCTCGTCGCGCAACGCATGTTCGACGCGCAAATCGACCGACAGTTCCACCGGCCGCTGCAGGCGGTCGGTGGCAAAGCCGGCGCGGTGCAGATCGGCGAGCCCGTTGGTATCGAGCCACTTCTCCATTCCGGCGATGCCCTGGTTGTCGGTGTTGACGAGACCAATCAGGTGCGCGACCTCGGCGCCGGTGGGATAGACGCGCTTGTTCTCGCGCAAGAAGCCGATGCCGGGAATGCCGAGGCGATGAATCTCCTGTTGCTGCTGCGGCGTGATTTCACGCTTCAGCCACACAAAGCCCTTTCTCGACGACAGCCGGTCACGCACCTCGCCGGTGTCGAGATCCGGCAGCGTCGCGGTGAGAAGCTCAATCGCCTCGTCCTTGTCGATGATGCGGCGCGGCTCGCCAAACAGGCTCGGCGCCTTGACGTCGGTGGCGAGCACCTCGCCGTTGCGGTCGACGATGTCGGGACGCGCGGTCGCGATGGCATCCTGCGAGGCGGTCCGCCGCGCGCCGTGGCTATCGCCGCCGACCGCGAACATGATCAGGCGTCCGCCGATCACCGCATAGATCGCGGCGAACGCCAGGATCGCAAATCCGACGCGGGCGCGGGCTTTCGCGGCGCGATCGACATTGCGCCCGTACAGCAGGCCGCGGATCAACCGCTGCCGCCACCCTTCCGCGGGGTTGGCGCGGGAACGCGCGTGACCGCTCATTGCCGATGCTCCGGTGCCGGCACCGACCCGGTCGGCGCGGGATCGGCAACGGGATCGACGGCCTGGATCATCGCACCGATCGGATCGGAATCGCCTTTCCCGACAAAGCTCGGCGGCCGTTCCGGCAAATTCTTCAATGAATCATATTGCGTCGCGCTGAGAGGCTTTAGCGGCAGATGGCGTTCGGCAAGCCCCTGCAGTCGGAGCGGCGCGTCGAGCCTGGCCCATCGCGCGTGCAGCACCGCGATGGCATCGCGCTGCTCGCGGATTTCCGCGTGCAGCCGCAGCACCCGCTCGGTGCGCGAGGTCGATTCCATCTTGATCCGGTAGACGTAGGCGGCGGCGAACACCAGCGCGCCGATCACGAGGAGATGGATGATCCGCATGGTCAGCCTCCCCTCATCACGCCGTCAAGCCTCGGCCATGCCGGCAACGCGGCGGCTGCGTGCGCGGGCGCCAGCGTACGCTCGGCCGCCCGCAGTTTCGCCGATCGCGCGCGCGGATTGGCGGCAATCTCGGCCTCATCCGCGGTGACCGGACGTTTGGTCAGGATGACCAAACTCGGCGCCGCCCGCGTGATTTCCGGCAGATGCCGCGATCCCGGGCCAGCCTTGGCGCGCTCAGCGAGGAAGTTCTTGACGATGCGATCTTCCAGCGAATGAAAGGACACCACCACCAGCCGGCCGCCCGGCTTCAGCACGCGTTCCGCCGCCGACAGCGCCAAATGCAGCTCGTCGAGTTCCTGGTTGACCAAAATCCGCAAGGCCTGAAAGGTCCGGGTCGCCGGATGAATTTCGCCGGGTTTCGAGCGCACCACCTTGGCGACGATGTCGGCGAGTTCGCGGGTGGTCGTGATCGGGGCTTGCTTGCGCGCGGCCACGATGGCCCGCGCAACGCCGCGCGAGTGACGCTCTTCGCCAAAGATGTAGATGATGTTGGCAAGATCGGCCTCGGATGCTTTCGCGACCACGTCGGCAGCGGTCGGGCCCTGGTGCCCCATCCGCATGTCGAGCGGACCGCCGAGCCGAAACGAGAAGCCGCGATCGGCTTGATCGAGCTGCATCGAGGAGACGCCGATATCCATGACGACGCCGTCGACCGCCTCGATGCCCCGCGCGGCGCAGATCTCGGCAAGGTTGGAGAACCGGTCCTCGACCAGGCTCAACCGGCCGGCCGAGCGCTCGACCAGATCGAATCCGCCCAAAACGGCCGAGCGGTCGCGGTCGATTCCAATGACCCGGGCGCCGGTGCTGTCGAGGATCGCGCGGCTGTAGCCGCCGGCGCCGAAGGTCGCGTCGACATAGACGCCGGCCTCGCGCGGCGCGAGCATTTCGATGGCTTGGCGGCCAAGCACGGGAACATGTTGCGGGCCGGCCGGATTCATGGCCCGGCTCCGGATCCAGGCCGGTGGCAGGGGAAAGCGAAACTGGACGCCAACGGACCCATTGCGCCTCAAATTCCTCAGCCCACCGCGCCTTTTCGGCGCGAAGAGCCTGCGAAAGGCAGGATTGCCGATCCCGTGCCGCCCTCGCCGCAACCCCTGGTTTCCGTACGGAATTTGCTGGGCTGCCATCGGATTTCGAGCGTGAAACGGGGCCTCGGCCGTCCCCGAAAACCGGTTCGGCTCTTCACCACTTAGTAACGTCAGTTGGCGTTAAGAAAGCGTTGATGGGACCGCTGCAATCAGCCGGTCCGAAGGCGCCGAGGGCGAGCGGTGATGCTTCCCGCACACAGTCCGGCAAAATGCGACCTAACGGGCGGCCGGCGGATTGCGCAGCCGCGATCGTAAAGGAATAGTGAACGAGTCGAAAGTGACTTTGCCGTTCTCCTGCCCGGTTTGAGCTATCCTGTGCCGCTCGGTTCGTTCGCACCCGTTAGTTTTGATTCGCGGCGTCGCGCCGTCCCGCTTCCGAGGGCCAACGCGAACATGAAGACATTTACCCCGGATTCCTCGATCGCCTCCGATGTCATCCCGTCGGCCAACTATGGCGAGCGTAACAATGGCCGTTTGCCCGACATGATCGTGCTGCACTACACCGGAATGCCGGATGTGGAAGGCGCGATCGCGCAGCTGTGTACCGCCGGCACCGACGTCTCGGCGCATTACATCGTGCTGGAGGATGGTCGCATCGTGCAGTGCGTGCCGGAAGCCAAGCGCGCCTGGCATGCCGGCGTGGCGTCCTGGAGCGGCGAGGAAGACATCAATTCCTGCTCGATCGGCATCGAGATCGTCAATCGCGGCCACGACTGGGGCTATCCGGAATTTCCGCTGCGCCAGATCGCAGCCGTGATCGCGCTGTGCCGCGGCATCATGCTCCGCCGCAAGGTGCCGTCCTATCGCGTGCTCGGGCATTCCGACGTGGCACCTGCGCGCAAGAAAGACCCCGGCGAGAAATTTCCGTGGCATTCGCTGGCCAATTCGGGTGTCGGCCACTGGGTCCAGCCGGCGCCGATCGTGCGCGGCGAAGGCTTGAAACTGGGCAGCATCGGCGACGACGTGCGCGGCCTGCAGCAGGCGCTGGCCAAATACGGCTACGGCATCCCAATCAACGGAAAATATGATGGACCGACCAAGGAGGTCGTCAGCGCCTTCCAGCGCCACTTCCGCCCTGCCCGTGTCGACGGTGTGGCCGATCATTCGACCCTGACGACCCTGCAGTCGCTATTGGCGAGCCTCTCCCTCGACGCCAAGGCGGTGGCGGCGAGGTAGCTTTTCATTCAGCCAGCCGTCATTGCGAGGAGCGCAGCGAATCCACGCTTTCGCTTCGCATGTGACCAACGGACTGCTTCGCGGAGCCTGTCATCGGGCGCGCATTCGCGCGACCCGTTGGCTCGCAATGACGAAAGACATTCTCTACTTGCCGTCCAGCTCCGCCAATCGCCGCGCATAGAGCCGCCGCAACGGTTCGAGCTGGGTCGCTGCCGTCGCGGCGAGATAGGCCTCGCGCGCTTCGCGCCGGCCGAGCCGTCGCAGCAAGTCGGCGCGAACCGCCGGCACCAGCTCGTAGCCGTTGAGTCCGCCGCGTGCCTGCAGCGCATCGACCAGCGCCAGCGCGCGCGCGGGCCCGTCCACCATCGAGACCGCGGCGGCGTGATTGAGCTCGATCACCGGCGAGGGGCTGATCCGCAGCAGCACTTCATAGAGGCCGGCGATCTGCGGCCAGTCGGTGTCGCGATAGCTCGGCGCCCGCGCATGAAGCGCCGCGATCGCAGCCTGCACCGCGTAGACTTGCGGCCGGCCCGGCGTCCGCAGCGCATCTTCCACCAGGCTCAAGCCTTCGGCGATCTGCGTTTGGTCCCACAGCGCGCGGTCCTGCTCTTCCAGCAGCACGATGTCGCCGCCCGCTGTTTGGCGGGAAGCGCGGCGGGCGTCGTGCAGCAGCATCAAGGCCAGCAGTCCCTTGATCTCGCCGCGTTGCGGCACCAGCGCGCCGACCAAACGACACAGCCGGATCGCTTCGCGCGCCAGCGACGGCCGCATCAGGTCTTCGCCCGAGGTCGCCACATAGCCTTCGGTGAAGACGAGATAGATCACCGCGAGCACGCCAGCCAACCGCGGCTCGAGCGTTTCGCGCTCCGGCACTTGATAGGGAATGCCGGCGAGCCGGATCTTCTGCTTGGCGCGGACCAGGCGTTGCGCCATCGCCTCCTCGCTCACCACAAAGGCGCGCGCGACCTGGGCGGTGGTCAGCCCGCAGACGGTGCGCAGCGTCAGCGCAACCTGAACTTCGGTGGCGAATGCCGGATGGCAACAGGTGAAGATCAACCGCAGCATGTCGTCGTCTAGCGCCACCGCATCGAGCGCCTCACCGCAGCCCGCCGCATTGAGCAGCAGCTCGTGCGTGAGGGCGCCCCGCTTGCCGCGAAACGCAATTTGCCGGCGGATCCGGTCAATCGCCTTGTTGCGGCCGACATTGACCAGCCAGGCCCGCGGATTGGACGGCGGATCGCCGGCGGCCCAGCGTTCCAGCGCCACCGCAAACGCATCCTGCAGCGCGTCCTCGGCGAGATCGAAATCGCCGACCAGGCGGATCAGCGTGGCCAGCGCCCTGCCCGCCTCGTCGCGGAAGATTCTTTCGATCTCGGTCGGTGTCATGTTTTGTCTTGCCGTTCATTCCCGGGCGCCCGAAGGACGAACCCCAGATGCGCAATTGCACATCGGGGAATCTCGATTGAGGCGCGAGATTCCGGGTTCATCGCATGCGCGATGCCCCGGAATGACTCTAGTTCTAATTATACACCATGATCGGCCTGACCTCGATCGAACCGACCTTGGCGCCGGGAATCCGCGCGGCAATGGCAAGCGCGGTATCGAGATCACTGGCTTCGACCAGATAATAGCCGCCGAGTTGCTCGCGGGTTTCCGCAAACGGACCGTCGGTGGTCAGGGTCTTGCCGTCGCGAACGCGCACGGTGGTCGCGGTCGTTACCGGCTGCAGCGCGTCGCCGGCCTTGAAATTGCCGCTCTGGATGATGGACTGGGTGAATGCGCCATATTCCGCCATCATCTTCTGGCGCGCCGCAGCGTCCATTTTGCCCTGCTCGGCTTCGTTCCGATAGATCATCAGCAGATACTGCATCTCGGTAACTCCTCTTGATCGGCTTGATCGCCGGCATCCAGTCGAACGGCGAACGCGCAAAACGACATCTTCAGGATAATTTATTTTAACCGTCGGCACGCGCGTTATCGGCTTGACGCAGCGGCTTTCCGCCCCCATGCCTAAGCCGTCAGTCGGCCGGACGGCCGCTCCGGCAAGCACCGAAAGGTGGCTGGAGAGGAAAGTCCGGGCTCCATCGACATACGGTGCCGGATAACGTCCGGCGGGGGTAACCCCAGGGACAGTGCCACAGAGAACGAACCGCTTCCCCACTCGAAAGGGAGGGGCAGCAAGGGTGAAAAGGTGCGGTAAGAGCGCACCGCGGGTCCGGCAACGGAACCGGCATGGCAAACCACACCGGGAGCAAGACCGAATAGGGACGGCAGCGCGGGTCGTTCGCGAAAGCGATAACACCGCAGGGCGATGTCAGGCTCGCCGTCCGGGTAGGTTGCTCGAGGCAACGTGCGAACGTTGTCCCAGAGGAATGGCCGTCACGTATCGCCTGCCACAAGCGGGCGGTGCCCTACAAAACCCGGCTTACAGGCTGGCTGATATCTTTGAGCGAAAGCGTTTCAAGGAAAACGCGTCTTGCTGAGAATGAGGGGTTCGGCGTTAGCGCGCCGGACCCCTCGCCATTTTTGTGCCGGTCATGCGCATCGGGAAATGCTGGATTCCGGGTCCGCTTCCGCGAAGCGCCGCGGAATGAAGCCGCGGTTTTAGGAGCGCTCCGTGACGATCCTTTGCAGCAACGCCATCAGCGCATCCGGCGCGGTGACGTGCGGCGAATGACTGGCGTCGATCTCGTAGTAGTTCCAGCCGGCCTCGCTTTTGGCGCGCTGGGCGAAAGCACCGAAGGTGTCGGCGGGCGTGATGCGCGTGGCATAGATGTAGCTGCGCGGCAATGTCGGTTTCCCACCATGCAGCTTGAGCTTCATCTCAAAACACTTGATCGGCATATCGACGCGGCGTTCGGTCAGCCATTCGAGATCGGATGGCGGCGTGTCGGGAGGGGTCGGGTTCGGTGGCACCCGCCAGCCATCGCCCATCTTCGCCAGTTCCTGCATGCGCTGCCGCGCGGGAGCGTTGAGGTCGAGCAGCGACTGTCCGTCGTCAGGCACGAACGCGTCGAGATAGATCAATTGCGTGACGCGATCGCGCGCACGGTCGGCCACCCCGGTCGCGACCATGCCGCCATAGGAATGGCCGACCAGCACGATCTCGCGCAGGTCTTCATATCTGATGACGTTCAGAATGTCCTGAATATGGGTGTCGAGGTCGATGGATGGATTCGCCAGATGCGCGCGCTCGCCAAGACCGGTGTAGGTCGGCGTCACCAGGCGATGCCCGCCGGCCGCCATCAGCGGATGCATCTTCTTCCACGCCCATCCTGCCGACCACGCGCCGTGGCAGACCAGAAAAGTTGCTCTCATGATGTTTCCTCGTTGGCTATCGCGACGGGAACGCTATAAGGCACAAAACGATTTCTCGCCAATTCCGCAGTTGTCATTCCGGGTGTGCGAAGCACGAACCCGGAATAACAAGGGAAAATCCCGAACGGTCATGACCACGGTCGCATTTGTGCTGCTGTTTTCCGGTGCGCTCGCCGGCGGCTTCGTGTCCGGCCTGGCTGGGTTCGGCGCCGCGCTGATGGCGCTGGGGATTTGGCTCTATTGGTTGCCGCCTTCGGTTGCCGTGCCGCTCGTCCTGATCTGTTCCATCGTCGCGCAGACTTCGACGCTGCCGTCGTTCTGGCGGTCCATTGATTTCAAGCTGGTTTGGCCATTGCTGATCGGCGGCCTCGCGGGCGTGCCGCTTGGAACGCTGCTGATCGCTCATGCCGATCCGAAGCTGTTCAAATTGAGCTTCGGTGTGCTGCTGCTGGTGTTCCCGACGGCGCTCTATTTCAACCGCACGCCCATCGCGCCACGCTTCGGCGGCTGGGTTGCAGACGGCTTGGTCGGATTTGCCGGCGGGATCCTCGGTGGCTTCGCAGGTCTGTCCGGTCCGCTTCCGATATTGTGGGCAAATCTGCGCGGCTGGGGCAAGGACGAGCGGCGCGGCCTTTTTCAGACGTTCAACTGGGCCATACTGATGCTTTCGCTGGGCGTGCAAGCGGCAACTGGCTTCGTCACCCTCGAAGTCGCCTGGCTTGCGCTGCTCGCCCTGCCGGCAACGCTATTCGGCGCCTGGCTCGGCGCGCGGGCCTATCTAGTGCTGAGCGATCGACACTTCCGGGATGTCGTACTCGGACTGTTGTTGCTGTCAGGCCTCGGCCTGGTCTGGAGCAGTCTCGGCCCGCGCTAAGGGCCACCGTCACTGCGTGCAGCGTCTGGCCGCGGCGCTTGATCCCGCTTGGTGCCGAGCACCATACCGCCGGCGACACCGACCCCCAGTACATAAATCCAGCCTTCGTTGAAATCGAACAGATGCGAGTTGAACAACGAGGTAAAGACATTTTGCACCACGACCAGAAGCCCGACCCAATGCGCCAGACCGTCGCCGCGAAACAGCAGCAAATGCACCGACCACAGCGCATACAGCACGGCGACGCCGAGCGCACCCCATTGCACCGCCACGTTCAAGGTCTGATTGTGCGGATCGGGGACGATTTGGGCGCGCGCGCCGACCTCGCCGATCGCGGCCTGCTGGAACAAGCCGCGCGTGGACCCGGTGCCGTGCCCGATCAGCGGCGCCTCCGCGAAAAACTGCAACGATTTCTGCCAGTATATCAGCCGCGAACCTATCCCGGACTCGTTGCCCTGAATCGAGGTGTGCTGATAGTCGGTAAAGAATTTCGAGACGGTGGCGCGCAACTGGGTTGATACGTTCCAGACAAGGGCTGCAAGCAGCAGCGCGGCGCACAAGATCGCAATCGCGGTTCGCACTCTCAAATGCAGCAGCGCGAACACCGCCAGCATGATCGGCATCGTCACCAGCGCGGTGCGGGAAATCACCACGAACATCATGTTGACCAGGAAACTCAACGCGACGGCCGCGAGCAGCGTCGCCAGCCATATTCTGTTGGTCCTGACCAAGGTCAGTACCGGATAGGCCAGCGCCACCATGCACAGCACGAATTCCTGGCTCTGGTCGATGTAGTTCTTGACGACGATCCCGTTCGCCGGGGTATAGGGGCCACGCGAAAAATAAGGCTTGAGCGACAGACCGGGGTCGAATGCGACCAGCCAGGATCCGGCCGTCAGCAGCGCGCAGGACGCCACAAAGGCGATGAAAACCCAGGCGCCACGCGCTGAGCGTTCGAAATGATAAAACAGCAGCGGCAATCCCAGCAGTCTTAAGGTCGGGCCAACCGCGTGGATACGTTCACCCCAGGGCGCATCCGACCACAGGGTACCAACCACGGCCAACGCGAACATTGCGACCGGCAGGACGCATATCGGCCGCTCCAGCGATCGGAGGAACGAACCTGCCTCGAGCGTCGGAACCACTGCGACAAGCCAGAGCACCGCGGCAATCACGACGCCGGTCGTCGACCACGGCAACAGAACGGCGATCAGAACCGTCAGCAGGTCGACGATCCAGGCTTGCGCCGCCGAGTGACGCCAAGCGGAAAGAGCGGCCAAAAGCCCGGAACGGCCGCGCGCTCCTCTCGCGGCTTCAGCCATGTTCGGACCTCGCGCGCCCAAGACGGATCATCACGAATACCTAGCCCAAGCGCTCGCTGCAATCCCCGGATGAGATTGTCATTCCGCCGCCGCGACGCCGTCGAACTCCATCGCCTGGCGTTCGAACAGGCCGCGATAGGTGCCGCCCGCACGCAGCGCCAGCGAGGCGTGGGTGCCTTGCTCGACGATCTCGCCGCGGTCGAACACCAGGATGCGATCGAGGCTACGCACCGTCGACAGCCGGTGCGCGATCACGATCGAGGTGCGTCCCTTCATCAGCCGTTCCATCGCCTGCTGGATCAGCGCTTCCGATTCGGAATCGAGGCTCGAGGTCGCCTCGTCGAGGATCAGGACTGGTGCATCTGCAACGAAAGCCCGCGCCAGCGCGACGCGCTGCCGCTCGCCGCCAGAGAGCTTGACGCCGCGCTCGCCGACCAGCGTGCCGTAGCCCTTCGGCAGCCGCAGAATGAACTCATGCGCATTGGCAAGCCGCGCGGCCTGCTCGACCGCCGCCATGCTGGCGCCGGGCCGGCCATAGGCGATGTTCTCGGCCAGCGAGCGGTGAAACAGGATCGGATCCTGCTGCACGATGGCAATCTGGCTGCGCAGCGACTGCTGTGTCGCGTGCGCGATATCGTGACCATCGATCAGGATGCGGCCTCCGGACACATCGTAGAGCCGCTGCACCAGCTTGACGAAGGTGGTCTTGCCGGAGCCGGAGCGGCCGACCAGTCCGACGCGTTCGCCGGCGCGGATATCGACGCAGAGCCCGTCATACAATGGCACGCGATATCCGCCATAGTGGAATGTCACGTCCTCGAACACGATGCGCCCGCCCTGGATGTCGATCGCCTTGGCATCGGACGCATCAGCAATGCCGATCGTCTCGTCATGGATCGCAACCAGTTCCTCCATGTCATTGACCGACCGCTGCAGGTTGTTGACGTGCATGCCGACATCGCGCAGATAGGCGTGGATGATGTAGTAGCTCGTCAGCACATAGGTGACGTCGCCCGGTGAGGCACGGCCGGCGATCCACAGCAGCAACGCGCCGCCGATCACAGACGTGCGCAGGCACAACAGCACCGAGAGCTGCGCGGTAGAGGTGTAGTTATAGCGCAGCCAGGTCCGCCGCACCCGTGTGCGCCACCGGCTTATGACGCGCGCCAGCCGCGCGTCCTCGCGCGCTTCGGCGCCGAACGATTTTACGACGGCGTTGCAGGTCAACGCATCGGCCAGAGTGCCGCCGACCTTGGTGTCCCAGGCATTGGAGACGCGCGCGGCGGGCGCGATGTAGCGCGTCGAGAACGCAACCGTCATCGACACGTAGATCAGCGCGCCCACGGCGATCACGACGCCGAGCGAGGACCAGTGCAGCCCGAGCAGGATCATCGAGCCCACCAGCACCGTCAGCGACGGCAACAGCGCCATCAGGATGGTGTCGTTGAGCAGGTCGAGCGCCCACATGCCGCGGGTGATCTTGCGCACGGTCGAGCCGGCGAAGCTGTTGGCGTGCCAGTCCGTCGAGAAGCGCTGCACCCGCATGAAGGCGTCGCGCGACACATCAGACATGATCCGCAGGGTGAACGGCACCAGCACCTGCAGCCCGGTCAGGCGCAGGACCATCGAGAGCAGCCCCAGCGCCACGATAGCGCCGAAGGCCGACAACGCAGCGCCGCGCGCGGCCGGATCCGATGCAGCCGAGGTCATGGCATCGACCAGACGCCCTGAGAATATCGGCATGAACAGATCGGCGACGGTTGCACCCAGCAAGCCGCCGGCAATAGCGGCGGCGCGCGCCGGCTGATTGAACCAGTGACGGAACACGAACGGCAGCACCGCGCGAATGGCCGTCGGTCGTTTATGGAGTTGAGCGGTCATGGCGTCATCCGGCTGCGCTCGCGCGCCGGCCGGCTCCGGTGATGGACGCGCGGGACGGCATCGGGCCGAACGCGAGCGTTGTTGAAGAAAAATGGCGGTACTGGGAAGTTCGAGACGATCGGGACGTCAATCCCGATCGATGCCGGCGGCGTCGGCCTTCAAAGGCCCGAACAGGCGTCCAGCGCAAGCATCGGACGCGGGCGTACGATCTGCGAAAATGACGAAATCATGCAAATCCTCCCGGGTTCGAGCGACGATGCGCCGCTTATAAATGCATCGCCGCTGTTTTGCAACATGACAAGCGCGTGAGCGGCGCGCTCAGAACTGGAAATACAGAAATTCCAGCCGCTGCCACATTCCAAACAAGGAGATCGCCAGCGCGAGCGCCGACAGCAGTGCCCAGGCAGCATTCGGCCGCCAGCGCAGCCAGCCCGGCTTCGCCGGCGCGCGACGGTATTCGCGATAGCCGAAAAGTTGCGGGACATTGGGCAAGCAAAGCGCCACTCCCAGCGCCAGCGCCACCGCGCCGCTGCCGATCAGCAATAACCGCTCGCCACCGACCAGAACGGGCAGATCCATCAGGCGCAGGATGCCGGGTGACTGGTAGGCGGAACTGCCAGCCTCAAATCCGAACAGGCCGCCGAGCATCTGCGAGGCCCCCGCCAATGTTCTGGCGCGGAAGAATACCCAGGCGATGATCACCGCGGCAAATGTGAGTGCCCAGGACAAGGCTGTTGCCAATCCGCCGGCGGCCGATCCGGTTGGCCGAATGGATTTGTGGCCCCCGCGCCAGGCGCGCCAGAGATGATTGATGCCGAGATAAACGCCGTGCAGCCCGCCCCAGACCAAAAAATTCCAACCCGCGCCGTGCCATAGCCCGCCGAGCAGCATCGTCACCAGCAAATTGATGTAGCGGCGCTGCTTGCCGAGCCGGTTGCCGCCGAGCGGAATGTAGAGGTAGTCGCGCAGGAAGCGCGAAAGCGTGATGTGCCAGCGCCGCCAGAATTCGATGATCGAGCGCGCCTGATAGGGCGATCGGAAATTCACCGGCAGCCGGATACCGAACAGCAGCGCGAGCCCGATCGCCATGTCGGAATAGCCGGAGAAGTCGAAATAGATCTGCAGCGCATAGGACAACGTCGCGAGCCACGCCCATTGCGTGGTGACGCCGCCGCCGGCGTCCAGATGCGCGAATACCGGCGAGACGAACTGGGCGAGGTTATCGGCGATCACGACCTTCTTGAACAGGCCGGCGGCAAAGATCGACAGCCCGCGCGTCGCCAGCACCGCGGAGCGGCCGCTGCGGCCGCGCTTGAATTGTGGAATCATCTCGGCGTGATGCACCAGCGGACCGGCGATCAGATGCGGGAAGAACGACACGAACAGCGTATAGCTGACGATGTCGCGCTCCACCTTGGCGCCGCGCATCACGTCGACCAGATAGGCTATCTGCTGGAAGGTGAAGAACGATATCCCGAGCGGCAGGACGATGTTGAGGAACGGCAGTGGCGCGCCGGTCAGAGTATTGAGGCTGTCGAAGATGAAATTGGTGTATTTGAAGTAGCAGAGCACGGCGAGATTGAGCCCGACGCCGAAGCTGCCGATGGCGCGGCGGCGCAGCGGACCTTCCATCCGCAAGCCGAGCGCGAAATTGACCGCGACCGAGGCCAGCAGCAGCAACAGGTAAATCGGCCGCCACGCGCCATAGAACAACAGCGAGGCCCCTGCCAACACCAGGATGCCGGCGCGCGGCGAGTGGCGGCGTGCGGCGGCAAACGCCAGCACGACGGCGGGCAGGAATTGCAACAGGAACGTATAGGAGGAGAACAGCATCGCGCGCGGCTAACGCTTGAGCCGCGCCACGAGGTGGCGCGTATAGATCGGCACGCCCGAGGCGTTGACGTGCATCTCGTCGGCATAATTGCCCTGCTCCAGCCCCGGGACCGATTGGATGTTGAGGACGTCGAATCCGCAGCGGCGGCCGGCATCGCCGATCAACGCGGCGTATTGATCGTCCTTCTCCCGCCACGAAGGATCACGCGCCCGGTCGTAGCGCGGCGCCCAGGGCGGCACCACCACGGTGAGCCTGCGCGTCAGCGCCACCATGTCGCAGAGCGCGCCGACCTCGAAGCGCGCCTTTGGACCCGACATATTCCAGTTGGCATAATGCGGGTGTGAGCCGATGTCAGCGGGCCAGCGATCCTCCGGTTGGCTGCGATCGATGATTTTCAGGCCGAGCGCCGCCGGCAAGGAGCCGCGGCCGGCGACGTCCTGATCGACGGCGAGCCGCGCGTTGAAGGCCTCGCGGATGAAGCGGATCAGCGTGCCGACGCGCATCGGCAGAAACGAGCTCATTTGCTCGGCAACATTGAGCCTCGCCACGACGTCCAGCGGATACACCGCAGCCGACCGCACGCCCTCATTGAACAGGAACGGCGCGACGCTGACGACGACATCGGCTTTTTGAAACGAAGCGGGCGCGCGGCGCATCGCCGCCAGCAGCGCCAGCGGCTCGCCGGCGTCATAGGCGATATTGACCGCGGCGCCCTTGGCCTTGCCAATCAGTTGCGCGGCGAGATCAGGATCGACCTGGTAGACGGTGCGGCTCTCGCCGGCGAAGATCAATTCCGGCCGCGAGCCCAACAGCGGCAGCTTGACCGCGAGCAGCGCCGGCACGTCGTCATGGACGCGGTTGGCAATCGCGAGCAGTCCCGCCAATGCCATCAGCCACGCCGCCGCGGTCAGCGCCAGCGCGGTTGCGATCCACCACGCAGAACTCGCCTGCACACGCCGGAGTGATTCTTCGCGAGAGATGGAAAGGCCGGGCATCATGCCGCTCTTCAAGCATGAACCGCGGTAGCGGACAATATCGGCAGGGCGGTCGCAGCGGGACTCTAATGCGCGGGCCCGGTGGACGCCAAGGCCGGCTTCTTCAACAGCATCACCAGCAGGCTGAGGCCGAAATAGAACAGCGTCAGCATGAAAAAGGCGTCGCCATATCCCATCACCACCGCCTGGCGGTGAACGATCTGCGACAATTGCTTCATCGCCATCAGCGCCGCATCGCCCATGCCCTGCAGGCGCTGGGTGAACAGATTGAGCGTCTCGGTCGCGGTGGCGTTGCCCCAGGTCACCCTCTCCTGCAATCGCGAGATATGCAGATCGGTACGTTCGTTGAGCACCTGGTTGATGACGGCAAGACCGACCGCACCGCCGAGATTGCGCGTCAGGTTGAACAGCCCGGAGGCGTTCTTCACCCGCTCCGGCGGCAGGGTGCCGAGCGCGATGTTGTTGGTCGGCACCATCGCGAGCATCATGCCGATGCCGCGCAGGATCTGCGGCACCAGCAGCTCATAGAAATCATAGTCGCGGGTGATCCAGGTCATCTGCCAGGAGCCGAGCGCGAAAATGACGAGGCCGGCGGCGATGATGTAACGCATGTCGTATCTCACCATCAGCCGCCCCACCAGCGGCGCGACCAGGAACATGGTGATGCCGGAGACGCACACGGTCTCCCCGATCATCAGCGCGCTGTAGCCGCGCACCTCGGCGAGATAGCGCGGATACATGTAGGTCAGGCCGTAAAGGCCGATGCCGACGCAAAACGAGATCAAGCAGCCAACGGCGAAATTGCGGTCGGTGAACGCCCTGATGTCGACGATCGGCTCGTCCGCCGTCAGCACGCGGTAGAAGAAGGCGATCGCGGAGACCCCGCATATCGTGGCGCAGACCGCCACCGAGGTATCCTGCAGCCATTCATATTGCGGCCCTTCCTCCAGCACATATTCCAGCGAGCCCAAAAACCCCGCCATCGCCACCAATCCGAACCAGTCGAAGCGGTCGAGCAGCGCAAAATTCGGCTGATCGAAATCGACCAGCGCCAGCACGCCGAGGGTGATGCCGATGCCGGGAACGATGTTGATGAAGAACAGCCAGTGCCATGACAGCGCGTCGGTGATGAAGCCGCCGACAGTGGGGCCGATGGTCGGAGCCAGCGTCGCAACCAGGCCGATGATCGGGCCGACGATATAGAATTTCGAGCGCGGAAACACCGTATAGGCCGAGGCGAACACGGTCGGGATCATTCCGGCGCCGAGAAACCCCTGGATCGCGCGCCACAGGATCATCTGCTCGATCGTCGAGGCCAGTCCGCACAGGAAGCTCGCGATGGTGAAGCCGGAAGCGGAAATCGCAAACAGCAACCTTGTGCCAAACGCGCGCGACAGGAATCCGGACAGCGGTATCGCGATCACTTCCGCGATCAGGTACGAGGTCTGGACCCACGACACTTCGCTCGAGCTGGCCGACAGCCCGGCCTGGATATCGCTGAGCGAGGCCGACACGACCTGGATGTCCAGGATCGACATGAACATCCCGAATACCATGATGAGAAACGCAACCAGCCGCCGCGGCGGAATGCGCTCGGCGGCGGCGGTCATCGTGGCAGGTGTGGCGGTGGTGGCGTTCGCCATGTCGGGCTCAGCTCAAGGCGGGGGCTCGGAACAACCGGGCGCGCGGCCCGATCGCGATTTATCGCGCGGATTACCTCGGATGGATCACGGCCGGATCGTCGAGATCGGCATCGCCGTCGGCATCCGCGGCGCCGTTTGAGGTGTCGACGGTGGCATAAACCGACATGCCGGCGCGCAGCAGGTTCTGTTGGGCGACCTCCTTGGGCACGCGGACCCGGATCGGCAGGCGCTGCACGATCTTGGTGAAGTTGCCGGTGGCGTTGTCCGGCGGCAGCAGCGTGAATACCGAACCGGCCGCGGGCGAGATGCTGTCGACCACGCCTGCGAACTTGCGGTGGCCATAGGCATCGACCGAGATCGTGACCGGCTGGCCGGGACGGATGCGCTTGAGCTGGGTCTCCTTGAAGTTGGCGTCGATGAAGACGTCATCGAGCGGAACGACGTTGCCGAGCCGCTGCCCGACCGCGATGAAGTCGCCGGTGTTCACGAGGCGATTGGAAAATGTGCCTTCGACCGGTGCCTTGACCAATGTGAAATCGAGGTCGCGCTCGGCCCTGGCGAGCGAGGTCTGCAGCTCCGCAAGTTGGGCGCGCGCCTCGCCCTGCTGCGCCCTGGTGACCTCGACATTGTCGCGCGCGGCGTCGTAGGCCGCCTGCGCCGATCTCACCGCCGCAACCCCCTGGTCGCGCCCGGCCTCGGACACCTCGAAAGTCGCGCGCGAGGCAAATCCCTTGGTGCTCAGCGCCTGCTGCCGGTCGAAGTCGAGCCCGGCCCGCTTCAACGCGGCGTCGGCCGACGCAAGCTGCGCCTTGGCCTGCTCGACCGCGCTTTCCAGTGCGGTGACCTGACGGCCGATACGCTCGATGGTCGCCTGCTGGGTTGCGATCCTGGTCCGCGCAGCATCGACCGCGATGCGATAATCGCCGTCATCGATTCGAAAGATCACCTCGCCGGCCCGCACCAGCGTGTTGTCGCCGGGAAGGATTGCCGCGATGTGGCCGGAAACCCGGGCGCCGAGCATGGTGTTGTTGGCGCGCACATAGGCGTCGTCGGTGGAGACGAAGAAGCGTCCGACCAGGACATAATGTATACCGTACGACGCCGCGGCGAGCGCGAGCAGTACGCCAAGGCCGATCAGAACGCGTTTACGTGTTGCGGATTTCGGCGCCGCCAAATCGGCCGTTGCGGCGGGCGCCGCTGCAGGGGCCGATTTTTCGACGGCCGGCCGCTCGGCTTCCGCGGGGCGGCGCGCGCCGGGGTCTTCCGAAAGCTGGCCGCGAAGCTGATCGGCAAGAGCGGCAGAGGTGTCGCGCACGGTCTCGCCGTCGGCCTTATCCGGCTCGGCGCGAAGCATGCGGGCCGCCTGGTCTCTCGCTGCGGCCATACGGCCCCCATTTCAATGTTGCGGTGCGAGCGCGGCCCAACACTCGGGCCGCTCGCCAAGGTTCAAATTAGCATTGACCGAACCGTTCGGTCAAGCTAGATATTCTGCGATGGGACCATAAACGTCCCATCGCCTCCCGGCCCCGCCCCGGAGCGGAATCTTTCCAGAGAAGCTAAACCAATGGTTGCACCCGATCACTCTTCGCTCCACCTCGTAGGCGACGAGGACAGTTCGAAACGCCGTCAAATCCTCGACGGCGCGCGCAAGGTGTTCATGGAGTTCGGCTTCGATGGCGCCAGCATGGGCGAAATCGCGCGGTCGGCCGGCGTTTCCAAGGGCACGCTCTACGTCTATTTCGCCGACAAGAACCGGCTGTTCGAGGCGATCGTCGAGGAGGAGACGCTTGCGCAAAGCAAGGTGAGCTTCAATTTCGATCCCGATCGCGACGTCACCACGACGCTTGCGGAGTTCGGCCTCGCCTACATTCAGCTGCTGTGCCGGCCAGGCGGCGGGTCGGCCACCCGCACGGTGATGGCGATCGCCGAGCGCATGCCGGAGGTCGGCCGGCGCTTCTACAACAACGTGGTCGCCCATACCATCGCCCGGCTTGCCGGCTATCTCGAACTGCGCGCGCGAGCCGGCGACCTGGCGATCGAGGACTGTCAATTGGCGGCGACGCAGTTCATGCAGATGTGTCAGGCGTCGTTGTTCATGCCGTTTCTTTTTCAAGCCGCGCCGGCGCCTTCGGCGGAGCGAATGGCCGAGGTGATCGCGAGCGCGACGCGGGTTTTTCTCGCGGCCTATCAGGCCAGGGCGGTCTGAGCCCCTGCTCGTCCTCGAGTTCGAATTCCTCGTCGAACCCTGCGTTCGGCTTGCGCCGGTGCGACAGCGATCTGCCGCCTAGAGGTTGCATGGGGGATTGACTGACAGCGCAACTCAAGCGAGCATATCGCATTGACCACGGTAGCATTCCTGGCAGCGATGGTTGGATTGCAATTGACCTGGTCCTACGCAGTCATCTTTCGCGCCGCTTGCCATGACCGTGGGGAGGAAAAATGATGTTTAGAAAATTGGCTGTGGTTTTGCTGGTCGTCATTTCGAATTGCACGACGTTCGGTTCTCAGGCGCGGGCCGACACCAGCGAAATCGTAAGTGCCCTCTTGGCAATTTGCGTTGGCGGCGGCTCTGAACAAAAGCTGGAGGGCCAAGGCCAGGTCGATGTGGCGCTCACACTGAAAAAGCTTCGGACCGGCGATATCGGCGGGAGCGGCGGTGTTGCCGGAAAATTCTCGAAGTCAGAGTGGCAGGGATTGATCGGTGGCATCAATGCGCAAATCACCGAACTGCAGGCCGCCCAGGCCGACAAGGTCCGGGAATGCCTCAAACCTTACATGCCGGGGATCGTCGAGGCTGTTCTCAAGGCGAATCGATGAACTTCGTGGTCGTGATTCCATGGGGAGACTTCTTGGAATGACGCCAGGGTCTGACATGACTTTGCCGCCGCGGCAGCCGGGAATTCGCGGTTCGTACCGTGCAATCGTATTGGGACTGCTGCTGGCATTCGGTCCCAATCAGGCAGCCCGTGCGCAGGCCAATGTTCAGGACGCGATAAGAGTCATCGTCATGTTTTGTGTGGCCGGAGGGGAGAAATTCGAGGTTACCCGTTCGGGAAGCAGCAGTGACGGTCTTGAACTGAAGAAGCAAGGAGGGACCAGCGGCCCCGGCATCACTCTTTCTTCGAATTCCGAAGCGATGGGCCTGGTTGACGGTATCAACAGCGCAATGAGCAACATCACCGCCAGTCAGGCATCCGAGGCAAGAAAGTGCATGCAGCCCTATATTGATCGGATCGTCGATAGCTATCTGACCAGACCGTCTCCGGGTTCACCTTCTCTC
Source organism: uncultured Alphaproteobacteria bacterium (assembly GCA_963840155.1). Taxonomy (GTDB): domain Bacteria; phylum Pseudomonadota; class Alphaproteobacteria; order Rhizobiales; family Xanthobacteraceae; genus Bradyrhizobium. The sequence continues at coordinate 2,214,326 of CAWIXP010000002.1, read as the reverse complement.
AATTCGAATTCCAGCTGGGATCACAACAACTCGATCATGTCGATCAGGTCGGTGGGCAATAGAGTTACAATCTTCTACGCCCAGCCGAGACAAGGAATGATCGATGAAGGCGTCCGAACCGGTACCTTGCTGTTCGATGGGCAAAGGACCGGCAACCGGCTCAGCGGGACATCTTACGTGTTTGACCGGCACTGTAGTCCAATTCCGTACCCCGATGACGGCGTGGTGAGCAGTGAACAAGAAATCGTTCTCAGCGGACGGCGTGTTCCCACTCAGCTTGCCAATTGCCAGCCGGTTGCTTATCGGGTTGATCCGTCGATCTTCTATCGGCGGGATTGATCTACCCTGCCCTAGTCATCCTCATCGTCCGCAGCAGCCGCTTGTTTCGGCGAACGGCGTTGCTTGACCGAACTTGTAAACGCCGGCTCATCCGGACGGCGAGCCACCGACCAGCCCCCGGCGCGCGCCGCAATTTCTTCGCCTGACGCGGCGTCCGGGCTGCAAATGTCGCGGCCGGCGCGCCTCCTGAGATCGACGTGGATGTGGTTATAGTGTGCGGCGTTGGAACCGGGCGCCAGCACCGTCGTGAACTGCCGACAGGCGGCCGCCTGCACGTCGCGCAGAAAACCTTGCTCCTCCGGCAAACCGTGCCAGCCGGTCTCCACCACTATCCTGCGTCCATCGGCAAGGGTGAAGGCAGCAATGTCGAGCGCGTTGCCAAAAGCATGTTCAGAAATCCGGTTCGAACCGTCGCCGTTCCTGCCGCGGCAAGAATAGGCCGCGATCTGCTTGATCTCGACCACCCGCGCGCCGAACCAGCGCATGGAGGCCGGCTGCACGGAATCGGCGAGCCAGCGGTCGAGCGCTGAGACGATTGGACAGGCCAGCGTCGCCGTCGGCTTCACCGCGACCGGCCCGAACCAGGCAACGGAATTTCCCTGCGCCGGCCCGAGCCGCGGCAGCGGCACCGCCTGCGTCGGCGGACGGACCGCGTCGCGGCGCTCCGAATATGGTGGCGAAGAGCGCTGACGCTCTGGATAGGCCTGGCCCTTGGGTCGCCAAGGTGGCTGGCTCGATCCGGGCGAGGCGTCGGGCGGCAGGTCGATGTCATCATCCTCGGGCGGCGCCACGCCCGGCGCGCTCAACGAAATCGGGCCACTCGAAGCCGTGCCGTAAGGCTGGCGGGCCGCATTGCCGGAATCATAAGAGGGCTGCGATGCCGGCGGCTGCGCGATCGGCCAGCGCGGCTGGTTGCCGATCGTGCCGGGCGGCCGCAAATCCTCGTCCAGAAAACCAAAGCTGCCGCCGCCTTCGCCGAGCGCCGCGACCTTGAGCGGAAACTCCGCGCCGCAAATCCCGGGGCCCGAAATCGGGTTGATCCGAACCAGGTCGGCGTTCTCCCGGACGGCGCCGGACTTCAGGCACGCGATCTCGGCCTCGGCCCGCCATGGTTCGCGCTCAGCGGACTGAAAAAATCCGCGGCCGCAACCTGCCAACGAGACAAGGACGAAGCATCCGACGAGATACGAACCAACGCCGCGCGTCATCCGCGCAGGTTTGCGCGAATTTATTTAAGGACTCTTCAACGCATTGATTTCATGGATTTTTAACCACGTCAGCGGCGTTGCAGCATCGGCGAGGCTTCGCGGATAGACAGCACGGCTTACTTTTTGCAGCCGGAACCGATTGCTAGCTTGCGGTGTTGCAACGGGCAGTGACGCGAACCAGGAGTGTTCTCAATGACCTCTATCGGTCCTTTCGTCAGCGGGCTCAGCGTTGTTACCGCCTATATCGCATTCGCCTTTGTCGGCGCGATCGTGCTCGGAGTGTTCTAGGGCTCCCACGTTTCGAAAACCGGATCTAACGACGCCCGGCGGATTTGAATTCCAGAACGCCGGGCGTTTTCCTGGGCTCGCTGCGCTCACCACTCGTAATGCAGGATGCCCTTGCCGGCGTAAGAGCGCGTGACATCGGAGAATTCGCCCTCGAAGGTTGCGGCGACGGACCAGCCGTTCAGCCATTTGATCTCCGCGGACGCCGTGGTCAGCGCGGAATCGTGCGCCGGCGTCGCGCCGTTGACGACGAAGCTGGCGCCCGGCAGCGTCTGGAAGGTGGCGGCGATGCCGCGGACCGGATTGAAATCATGCGCCCAGGCGAGGCGGCCGCGCAGGATCAGCAGCGAATCCTGCATCGCATACGATCTGTCGGTGCGAACGCCGAGCTCGCTGCGCGTGTCGGTCACATTCTTCGAACCGTAGGCCAGCGCGAAGGTGTTGGCGCCGGACAATGCCTGTTCGGCATAGGCCGGCAGGTCGAAAGTGGTGAACTGCGCGGCGGCATAGGGCGCGATGCCCATCCACGGCGTGGCGAAGCGGTAACCGCCTTCGAGACGTCCGGAGAAGGCGTTGGCGTTGAATTCGGCTCGCAAGTGATCGGCGCCGGCGATGGTGACGGTGCGATCGGTGGTGATGTCCTGCCAGCCATAAGCCAGCGCCGCGGAGAGATAGGCCGGGCCCACGGTGTGGTGCAGATATGCTCCGGCCTGGAACAGATCGGAGCGCCCGGTTCCGAGCCCGTTGGCGAGCGAGAAATTGGTGCCGCCGCCGGCCAGCGCGAAACCGGCCAGCGTGAACGGCGAGAACCGATAATCGGCGCCGACCGCGGCGCCCGCGATGCGGCTGGTCACGGTGTTGGAGCCGAGCACCGCATTGCCGTCGGTGGTCTGCGAGCCGCCGAAGCCAGCGGCCCACACGCTCCAGCGTTGCGCGAACGGCGCGGCCGCCACCGGCGCCTTGCGGTAGATCGCGGCATAGGCGTCGCGCTCGCCCTGCGAACGCGGCTTGTCCTTTGCCGCGTAGGCGCTGGCGCCATCGTCCTGTTCGGCGAATTGCGGTGGGCCGCTCGAAGCGGTGACCGGATCGCCGCGGCCGGCAATCGATGGATCGGTCAAGAGTCCCATGAACAGGCTCATCGCATCGAAGGTGGTCTGCTGCGATCCCGTGCCGAGTTCGCCGGAGGCTTGCGTCAAGCCCGCCGGGGTCAGGGTGGCGAATGCCATGGGAATGCCGCCGTTGGTATTGAAGAAATTGGTCAACGCGTTGGCGACGTTTTGCTGGTTGCCGTTGAGGCCACCCGGCGTCGTAAAGCTTATGGCCAGATTGAGGAAGACGTCGTTAGCATCATAACTCAAGGTGGGCGTGAAGGTCGCCGGCACGTTGGTATTGACCAGCGCACCGAACGTGCCGCTCACGCCGCCCGCGGCGGTCAGGATGGTATATGTCTTCGCGATATAGCTGCCGTTGGCAAAGATTGCATTCACTGTGGCGCCACCGAGGGTCGCCGTTCCCGAGACATTGGCGAACGAGGCCGTGGCGGGATTGAGTTGCACCAGATACTGCGCGCCCGACTGGAACGCGAGATTGCCGGATATCGCCATCGACGAACCCGCGGCGCCGCTGCCCGGCATGAAGCTGCCGCCGGATTGCACGTTCAATCCACCGATGGTCGCGGTGCCCGCGAGCACCCCGCCCAACACGTTCCAGGTCTGTGTTCCGGTCCCGGTCAGCGACCAGGTCGAGCCGTCGATTTTGTTGAAGGTGGTGAAGCCGCGATATTGCTGAGCGGCCCCGAGATTGCTGACGTTGAACGTGTCGCTCCCGGTCGCGCCGCCGAGCTGGAACAGATCGCCGCCGGTGCCCAATACGTTGCCGTTGATGATCGATCCCGGTCCGAGCGTGAGCGTGAACGGGCCGGAGCCCGCCGTGGCAGCGAAGTTGATCGCGGTGCCGCCGGTGCCGGTGATCGTTCCCGAATTGAATACGCTGCCGTTGACCACAGGCGTATTGGTGGCAGTCGGATCCCGGAACACAATGCCGATGAGGCCCGTGATCAAGCCCGTGCCCGTGTTGGTGACCGAGGCGTTGTTGCCCAGGCGAAGGGCCGAACGGCCGGCGCCGGAAATCGTGCCGGTATTGGCAATGGTTGCGGTGCCTCCCGCTTGCTGGTTGATGCCGTCGAGGCCGCCGGAAATGGTCGCGCCCGCATTGTTCGTGATGTTCAGGCTGCCCGAGAGGATAGCGATCGAGCTCGCACCCGTTGCGGTGATGCTTCCGCCCAAACCGTTGGTCACGTTGACGCTGTTGCCGGTGATCGTGGCCAATCCGGGATTGGTCGATGAAATAGTCCCGAGATTCGACGTCACGGTGACGGCGCCGCTCGAATTCAGCGCCCCGTTGCTGCCGCCTGAGATCGTTCCGGCATTGGCGACCGTGATGCTGGTGCTGGCGCTGATGGCAACACCGGAAACTCCGGTCGCGGTGATTTGCCCGCCGCTGTCGTTGGTGACGTTGGCCGAACCGCTGGCAAGGATGCCATCGTTGACGCCGGTGATGCTCCCCGTATTGGACGTGACGGTCGCATCGCCGCCGGAGAAAATGCCGCTGGACGTTCCGCTCACGGTGCCCGCGTTCGCAAGATTGACCGCGATGCCGGTTGAGGACTGAATGCCGCTGCCGATGAGGCCGGTCCCCGAGATCGTGGCGCCGCTGTTGTTGGTGATATCCGAGGTGCCGCCCTGCAGGCTGATGCCGCTGGAGCCGCCGGTGACGAGGCCGCTGTTGTGGACGGTAGCGCTGGTGCCGCCGCTGACGATGCCGCTGCTTCCTCCGGAAATCGTCGCCGCGGCATTGTTGGTAACCGAGAGCGTGCCGGTGGTGGCGATGACGCCGGAACCGTTCGTCGCGCTGATCGTACCGGAATTCGTCGCGCTGACGTTTACCGCACGGATGCCGGCGGTCACGCCGGTGATCTGCCCGCCGGTCGCATTGGTGACCGTCGCGGTCGTGGCCGCAGAGATCGCCGCGCCACTGAGGCCTGAAATCGTGCCGCTGTTGCTGTTGATCGTCACGAAGCCGGTGAGCGCCGTGATGCCATTGAGGCCGCCGGAAATCGTTCCGGAATTGGTCCCGACGGTCGCGCTGGTCTCGGCCAGGATGCCCGAGCCCACCGTGAATCCCGACGCGACGGTGGCGGTGCCCTGAATGGTCCCGGAATTGCTGGTCAGGTTCACCGAGGTCCCGGGGCTGCCGCCGGGCAGGCTTCCGCTGGTGTCGATGCCATGGGTCGAGCCACTGATGGTTCCCGCGTTGCTGCCCGTCACCGACCCCGCGCTGATGCCAACCGAGGCGGTCACGCCTGCGGCGGAGGTCGTGTTGGTCGCGGTGATGTGCCCGCCGGTGTCATTGGTGATGGCGACGCTGCCGGACGCGCCGGCCAGGACACCCGTGATCGATCCCGCGATCGTTCCAGTGGCATGATTGATGACAGTGATGCTGTTGTTGCTCGAGGTGCTGGCCGAAACGCCGTTGGTCGTTAGCGTGCCCGCGGCCACGCTCCCGACGCTCCCTGAGTTGGTCAGCGTGTTCGATCCGGTGCCATCGAACTGGACCGCATTGCTGCCCTGGACGGTGCCGCCGCTCAGCACCGTGACGTTGACGGTGCCGCTGGTGCCGCCGATTTCGATACCGGGCGCGACGAACAAGCCCCCGCTGACTGCGGTCGTGAGGGTGCTGGTCCCGCTTATGGTTATGGTGCTGCTGCCCGCGCCGGCGCCGGCGAGTTGGAGCGCACCCGCGGTGCCAAGGCCGGTGATGCTGCCGGAGCCGAGATAAACCAGCGTGCCCGGGTCGGTGCCGCCGACCGTCACTGCTGCATTGACGTTACCGGAGACGCTGCCGTTGTTGGTCAGGCTGACTGTCGAGCCGGCGGCGGTCGAGGTTGGCGCCAGGCCGGCGCCCGTGATGACCCCGGTCGCATCCACCGTGGCGCTAACGCTGTCATTGAACGACTGGGTGCGCGAGACCGGAGTGTTGACAGTGTTGTCTGTGGTAAAGGTCCCGCTGCATGTCACCACGACGGGCGCTGCGCCGCTGGTCGTGCAGTCGGCCCGAGCGTCCGAGCCGGTCAACAGCACAGTGGCAAAGATTGCCGCCGCGATGCCAGGTGTCACGCCAATCAAAATTGCCGGGTGAAAATATCGAGCCAATGCAACCGGCAATCGACCGCCAGCACGCCACACCACCAAGTTACTCACTTGACGCCCCCACTTAAACCTTCGCGACGCTTAGGCGTCGCTCAGCCCGTGCCGTCCCGTTGCATGTCGGTTAGCTCCCAAGCACATTTTCCGAACGACGATCGCTTCGTTGAAACGTGTCGATCAATTGCAGGGGCCTTCACCGGCGCCTTGGACGTGCACGCCGACGGAAGCACTCGGGAAGGCTGTGTTCAAGGCCCTTAGGCGCCGGGTTTCAGAACAAATTCGGATTCGTGGTAATTATGCATCAGGACGGGGCTTGCGATGCGTAAATGCGTAAGATTTGTGACACCGTTGCAGCGAGGTCGTTTTTGGAGCTGGTTCGATGCTTTTGGTGTAACCTGCCAGGACATGTCGTCATCCGACCCCAACGAGATATCGGTTCCTGCGCGCCGGCGGCGGCGCAAGAACTATTCGCTGTTGCTGCTCGCCGCCGGGATTTTGATCTTCGGCGTGGCCGCGGGCACGCTGTACTATGTCTTGCGGCCCACCACCTTGCGGGTTGCGGTCGGCCCCAGCGGAAGTGACGACCAGAAGCTGATGCAAAGCCTGGCGCAAACTTTCGCCCGCGATGGAAGTCCGGTCCGCCTGTCGGTGATCACGACCGACGGCGCGACCGCCAGCATCGCGCTGTTTACCGCCGCCAAAACCGACCTGGCGGTTGCCCGCGCCGACCTGAACTTGCCCGCCAACGCGGAATCCGTCGCCGTAGTGCGCAAGAACGTGGTCGCGCTATGGGCGCCGTCCGGTCGGCCGGGCAAAGGCTCCAAAAAACAGACCGCGCCGAAGATCAAGGGGATCGACGACCTCGCCGGCCATCGCGTCGGCGTCATCGGACGGACCGAGGCGAATGTCAGGTTGCTGCGCGTGATCCTCAGCGAATCCGGGGTCAATCCCGACAAAGTGGCGATCACGCAATTCGGCATCGATCGAACAGCCGAACTGGCCCGCGATCCGACCATCGATGCCTACATGGCGGTCGGCCCGCTCGACAGCAAGATCACAACCGACGCGATCGCCGCGACCGCGGCTGCGAGGGGCGAACCCAAGTTTCTTCCGATCGATGTTTCAGAGGCGATTGCCAAGAAACACCCGCTCTATCAATCGGAGGAAATCGCCGCCAGCATCTTCTCTTCTTCGCCCGCAAGGCCCGAGGACAAGGTGGAGACCGTCAGCGTCAACCATCTGATCATCGCGCCGAAATCGTTATCGGACAGCACCATCGGTGCTTTCGTCCGCCAGCTATTCTCGGTTCGTCAGCAGCTCGCCAGAGAATTGCCCAGCGCCGCGAAAATCGAGAAGCCCGATACCGACAAGGATGCCGCGCTGCCGGCACATCAGGGCGCGGCGGCCTTCATCGACGGTACCGAACGCACCTTCCTCGAGCGCTATAGCGATTATTTCTGGGCCGCGATCCTGCTTCTGTCCGGGCTCGGATCCGCCGGCGCATGGTCGCGTCACTATCTGCGCAGGGATGAAAGAGAACGCTACACGTCGGATCGCGACAAGCTGCTCGGCCTCATCGCCAGGGCACGCCAGGCGTCAACTCCGGAGCAATTGGCGACGATGCAGCGCGAGGCGGATGGCGTGCTGCGGGAGGCGCTCGATTGCTATGAAGACGGCGCGATCGAAGAAGGCGATCTGTCGGCCATCGGTCTGGTGCTCGAGCAGTTTAATAATGCCGTTGCCGACCGGCGCGCCGTGATCGGACTGCCGACGCCCGACCTGTCGCGCCTGCGCGCCTAGTCGATCGAGGCTCTTCACAACAGCGTGCTCCGGCCTCGCAGCATGAGGCAGGAGTAGTCTGGCGCCGCAACGGCGCGCCTTGTAGACTCCTCTTTGCAATCAATCCGGGGTGACGATGCGGCCGGCGCTGAGCCTCAAGACGATCCTGCTTGCGATCTCGGTGGTCGTGGTGTCGTTCTTCGTCAGCCTGAAGGCCATGGACTGGTTGTCGCCGCGCGACAAGATCGCTGCACCGGTGCTGGTCGCGTTGCCGCCGCTGCCGCCCGCCGCGCGCTCCTCTATCATCGTCGCGCCGGTCACGATTGCGCTCGCGGCGATCCGCGATGCCGCCGAGCGCGGCGCGCCGCGCGACTTTACCGGCAAGGCCGATAATCCGATCTCGCAGCTGCTGCAGAACGGCGACATCGGCTGGACCGCCTCGCGCGGGCCAATCATCGCGAGCGGCGCCCAGGACGTGCTGTCACTGGTAACCCCGCTGACCGGAAAACTGAACGTGACGGGGTCGCTGAGCTCGAAAGCCACTGGCGCACTCGGCGATGCGCTGGGTGGTTTGCTCGGCGGCAACGTCGCCAAGCAGGTCGGCAGCGTCAACATCAAGTCGCTCAACGCCGGCGCCGAACTCAAAGGCAGCGTCACCATCACCTCGCGACCGAAGCTCGCCGCCGCCTGGCACTTCGAGCCGAATCTGGCGGCGCAGGTGAATCTGAGCGACACCAGCCTCACGGTGGCGGGCGCCCGCGTCAACGTCGCGACCCAGGTCAAACCGCTGATCGACAAGGCGGTCGGCGAGCAGATCAACGCGGCGGGAGCGCGGCTGCGCAACGATCCCACGCTGGAGAAAACCGCCCGGACGCAATGGACCAAGGCCTGCCGCTCGATCCCGCTGCAAGGCAACGGCGCGAGCTCGGCGCTGCCGGCGCTTTGGCTGGAGCTGCGGCCGACACGCGCCATCGCGGCGCAGCCGCACGTCGATGCGTCCGCCCTCACGCTGACCATCGGCATCGAGGCGGAGACCCGCATCACGCCGGTGCAGACCAGGCCCGACTGCCCGTTTCCGGCAACCATCAGCATCGTGCCGCCGACCCAAGGAGGGGTCAGCGTCGGCATTCCCATCGATGTACCGTTCACCGACATCGACAAGATCATCGAGGCGCAGCTTGTCGGCCGGAGTTTTCCGGAAGACGGCTCGGGCGCCGTCGACGTCACGGTGAAACGCGCGCGGGTCGCGGCATCCGGAGACCGGCTGCTGATTTCGCTATTGGTCGACGCCAAGGAGAAAAAGAGCTTGTTCGGGCTCGGCGGCGAAGCCAACGTGCACATCTGGGGCAAACCGGTGCTGGATCAGGCGCAGCAGACGCTGCGGCTGACCAATGTCGAACTCGCGGTCGAATCGGAAGCCGCGTTTGGGCTGCTCGGGGCCGCGGCGCGCGCGGCCATGCCGCGTCTGCAAAAGGCGCTTGCCGACAAGGCCACCATCGACCTCAAGCCGTTCGCGTCAAATGCGCAGAAGAAAATCGCCGCGGCCTTAGCGGATTTCCAGAACAACGAGAACGGCGTGCGCGTGGCGGCCGACATCAGCCGTGTTCGGTTGGCCGACATCGCCTTCGATTCCAAGGTGCTGCGGGTGATCGCGGAAGTCTCGGGCACGATCGACGTCACCGTGACTGCGCTGCCGGGGCTGTGACGAGACAATCCTTGCCCCGCGGCGCGCACCCGCCGGCCATCGGCAAGCGGCCGATGGGGCTCGCCCGCCAATGCATCGCTCGGCCCTGCCGGTTTCAGCCGCGCTCGAATGGAAAGGGCAGGAAGCCGCGCTAGCCCTCGAACTTGAACGAGACGCTGAGCTTGGCGCGATAGGCCTCGATCTTGCCCTTGGCGTCCAATTGCAAATCGAGCTGGACCACTTCGGCGACGCGAAGATCGCGGAGAGATTTTCCGGCCCTGTTGACCGCCACCGCGGCCGCCTTTTCCCAAGAACTCCTTGCTGGTGCCGATCAGCTCGATGACCTTGTAGACGCTATCAGCCATGTCATCCTCCTGTTTCGCTGTCAGGCAGGCCACAGATGCTCCTGCCGCCCGTGAAAGCTATCACTGCGGCATCGGCGCTGAAAGGATGCTGCGCACTTTGGCGCGTTCGGATGAAGCGGCGGAAGCACGCGTCGCGGTGGACGAAAGTGCGCTGGAATTACGAAGTACCGTGAATCAAGATAACCGGACGGCAGTGAGGCCGCCCGGTCGCTTGACAGTGCTTGCTCGATTCAACCTGGAAAGTGCCTCAGGTCGAATATTTGAACTCAGGCATTGCCTTCAGTTCGTCCTTGTTGGCGTTGAACACGGCGTGATCGGGGTACCATGGATTGGGCTTCGAGGTCGTAGTCGACGAGGCGGTGTTGCTGGAGGAGCCCGTGGTCGTCGAAGCCGGCTTGCCGGTGGCATTCGGCCCGCCAGCCGTGCCGGTATAGGCGACCGGCTCGTTGGAGAATTTGATCTTGTCGTACGGCACCGCCACCAGGTGCTCGCCGACGCCGAGGAAACCGCCGACGCCGATCACCACCGCCTTGATGTTTCCGCTCTTGTCGGTCAGAAGATCGTTGATCGAACCGACGCTCTCATTCTTGTCGTTGTAGACCTTGAGCCCGACGACCTTCGAGGCGCGCCACTCACCCTGATGCGACGAGGTCGACGTCGCCGCCGCGCTTGCCTTGTCGCTGTTTGCCGTCGGAGTTTGCGCTGAAGCAACAGTCACAAGTAAAGCAGAGGCGGCCAAAGCGGCCGTCATATATTTTGTAAACATGTGGTATCTCCCTGGTGTTCAATTTCGTCAGGTAAGAACCCGCGACCACGTCCGGCGTTCCCGCCAACGCACTGATTTTCAAGCGATTGGAACAGCGCGCGCAGCGCGACACCGGCGCGACGCCGGCCTTGCGGCACGCTTGCTTGCGGGAGGCTTTGAGACGCGATCTAGAAGCCGCCCCAGTACGGCGGTGTTCCATAGTAGCGGTGCAACTCGGCTTCCTGCGAGCGATCGCCCCAGTCGAAATCCTTGTCGGCGCGGAATGACGGCGCGCACCGGAGCTCGTCATCGTCGATGTCGAGTTGATAGGCTTCGAACTTCGGATTGTAGGCCAGGCGCGCCCACGGCAGCGGCAGCAGGTTGGTTCCGATGCCGAGAAAACCGCCGAAACTGAGGATCGCGTAGGAGACCTTGCCGCTGATCTTGTCGATCATCAGCCGTTCGATGTGGCCGATGCGCTCGCCGCTCGACCGTCGCACCGCGGTACCCTCGACCCGATCGCTTGCGATCAGCTGGTGCGGTTTGGTCATGACGTCGGACATCGTCACCCTCCCTTGGGCCGATGAAGCGAAATCAACGTGATGCCTGCAAGAAAGTTTCGTCAGGCCGCGAGGGCATCGGAATCCGAATCCTCGAAGAAAGCCACCGCTTCGAACTGGTAGTCGCAGGCCCAGCAGTGCCAGAGGTAAGAGGTACGGTCTGGCCCGCTTTCAATCCATTCGGGAGCGAGAATCGGCTTGCCGCATTGGGCACAGGGGTTTCCCTGCGGCAAATAGCCGGGGTTTTTTCTGGCCATGGTAGTTCCCCTCTTTTTGCTTTTTTCGTTGGCTTGAATTGGGACAGGATCGCTGCCGGATGACGCCAGTCCTGCCGCTCGATTTCTGCGAGCGCATTACGTCATTTCGACGGCAAATTTAGCGCACCGAAGCCGACGCGGAAAGCCCGGGCGCGGCACCGCGCCAGGCGCGGGCCTGGTCCAGCCGATTGTGTTCGGAGTCAATGCGGCCTGGGATCGACCGCCGGCTCGATCGTATGCACGGCATCGGGCCTGCGGACATGGATGGTGGCGATGTCGTCGGTATAGATTTTCTGCCAGCCGTCGATGTGATCGAGCAGTTTGGTGGCGGCGCTCTGGGTCCGCATCAAGGTCGCCTGGATCTTGAATTGCTCCAGCAGTCGGAACAGGTTTTCCGGCTCCATCAAACCGCTGGCGGCGTTGTGGTCGACAAAGAACTTTTCGCCGTAGAGTTCGGTACGGCCGTCGATGAACGTCGCGACGCCGTTGGCGATCAGGTAACCGCCGAAATCGTAATCGTTGAACACCCGCTCGAGATTCAATTTCTTCAGCGCCACCACTGCGGCGACCGGCGAGCCGCGGCTATGCGGCTCGAAACGATGCACCGAGGCATAGGCAAATGTCCCTGCCACCAGCACGATTGCGACCGCCGCGAACCAGACGCCGCGCGCCGACGCTGCGGCCGTTGAAGCCGGCGCCTCGGCGCCGCCGATCTGCCGCGCCAATGGTGCTGCGAGCACCAGCGGCGCCATCAACGCCAGGATTTCGCCGGCGCGCGCCTGGCTCAGCGCCATGTGAAGAAAGCCCAGCAGCAGCACGATGCGCAACGGCGGCAATTTGATTCCGCCCAGCAATGCAAACCCAATTCCCAACAGCAGGCAGATTTCGAACGCGCCGAGGCTGGCGAAATCCGCCGGCCGCCATTCCATGATCAGCGGCAGCGCCTCGCCGAGCCCGAGGATCTTCTGCGCGGCCAGCAATGAATCCCAGCCATAGGGCGTGCAGCAAGCGGCGATCAGCGCGATCGCCGCGAAGGCCGCCCATCGCAGCGCCAGCGGCTTGCGCAAGCTCACATCCGCGCCCGCCACCGCGTCGAGCGCGAGCGGCGCGATCAGCACCAGGCCGAACACGAAACCGCCGTGCAGATTGGCCCATAGCGCCATCAGCGGCAGCAGCCAGAACGACGGCGCCCCGCGCCGGTCGGCGGCAGCGATCAAGCCGCCGGCCCACGCCACCATGACGGGAAAGGCCAGCACATGCGGCCGCGCCAACAGATGCGGCACGGTCAAGGCCAGCGCCGCGGCGACGAACACCAGGCTGGTGCTGTCGCGCAAATGCCGGGTCAGGAATTTCGTCAGCAACGCAAAGGTCGCGGCGATCGCCGCCGCCGCCAGCACCACCGGCCCGCTCCAGCCGGCGATCGCATAGGCCTTGGCGTACATCACCTGCGCCAGCCACTGCGTCGAAATCCAGGGCTGGCCGCGCATCGTGAAGGAATAGACGTCGGTGTGCGGCACCGCGTGGTGCGCGAGCATCCATTGGCCGACGGTAATCTGCCACATCGTATCGGGATCGATCAGCAGCCGGTTTCCGGCCAGCAAGAACAGCGCGTAGACCGCGACGCCGACCCATAGCGTCGGCTGGCCGCGCAGCGGGTGCGCGGCTTCGGCGGAATGGGCGACGGACAGGGTCATCGGCGCGGCCGGATTTTCCAGGATTTCGGACCTGACGAAAGCACGCCAGGGCATAATTCTTGGTAAATCCAGCCCCTGCGGCTACCGGCAAAAGCCCGGGAAAGCCCGGTTTTCGCCATCTCGCGGCCCCGCGATTGGAACAATCGGGGCGCCTAAGCGTCGGACCGCTGCATCCACCCCCCGGAGGCTCGTTGCAGATGAAACGCCTGCTCTCGCTCGCCTGGCTCGCCACGATGGCGATGCTGCCGTTTTCGCAAATCGCCCACGCCCAGCGCGCCGACTATGCGGCGCTGGTCGCCAGCCACGCCAGCGCCAATGGCCTGCCGGAAGCCTTGGTGCACCGGGTCATCGTGCGCGAAAGCCGTTATCAGCCCGGACTGGTCGGGCGCGGCGGCACCATCGGGTTGATGCAGATCAAGCTCGCGACCGCGCGCGGCCTCGGCTACACCGGCACCGCCCAAGGACTGCGCGATCCCAACACCAATCTCACTTACGCGGTGAAATATCTGGCCGGCGCCTACCGTGCCGCCAACGGCGATCCCAACCGCGCCATCCACTACTACGCCAGCGGATATTACCAGGCCGCCAAGCGGCAGCGGCTGGTACCCGTCCGCTATGTCACGCCGGTGGTTGCGAGTGCGCCGCCGAACGCGGTGGTGGGGATTCCCGCCGATGCCAACGCGCTGCTGGTTCCCGTCCCATATCAGACCCGAATAGTGTCACGATCTCATCGCCTGGCCGGTGCAAACCGGCTGCGTGCGCGTTGACACCCCGCCCCATCGGCCTACATTAGCCCTGTTCCTAGGGGAGCTCCGATGAGGAGCTGAGAGACCGCACGCTCAAATCCTGTTGGTCAGGAGGCGAGACCGCGGTGACCCTTTGAACCTGATCCGGGTCATGCCGGCGAAGGGACAGGGATGTATCAGAGTTCAACCCAGCGCGGGCATTTGCCCGCAGCCCCCGGTGGGGAATCTCCCGTTTCGATCATCGGCGCCGGTGTCGCCGGCGCGTGGCAGGCGCTGTTGTTCGCGCAAGCCGGCCACGACGTCACGCTGCATGAACGCAGCGATGCGGCGATGATGCTGTCCACCAGCCACTGGGCCGGCGGCATGCTGGCGCCCTGGTGCGAGAGCGAGATATCCGAGCCGATCATCAGCCGGCTCGGCCTGCGCGCGCTGGACCTGTGGCGCCGCGAACTGCCGGACACCGCCTTCAACGGCTCGCTGGTGGTGGCGCACCGGCGCGACCGCAACGATTTCGAGCGCTTTGCCAGGCTCACCGGCGGCCATCGCCGGCTCGACGCGCGTGGGCTGGCCGAACTCGAGCCCTCGCTCGAGGGCCGGTTTCGCGAGGCTTTGTTCTTTGCCGGCGAGGGCCATGTCGAGCCGCGCCGCGTGCTGCCGAAGCTGCACGAGCGGATCGTTGCCGCCGGCGGCACCATCAAATTCAACAGCGAGCCCGCGCCCGCCGACATCGACGGCCTCGTGATCGATTGCCGCGGGCTTTGCGCGCGCGACAGCCAACCGCAGCTGCGCGGCGTCAAGGGCGAGCTGATCCTGATCGAAACCAGCGAGGTCGAGCTGTCGCGCCCCGTGCGCCTGATCCATCCGCGCTGGCCGCTTTATGTGATTCCGCGCGAAGACCATCGGTTCATGCTGGGCGCGACCTCGATCGAGGCCGAGGACACCGGCGTCAGCGTCCGCTCGGCGCTGGAACTGCTCGGCGCCGCCTATGCGGTGCATCCGGCCTTTGCCGAGGCGCGCATCGTCGAATTCGGCTCGGGCCTGCGGCCGGCGTTTCCCGACAATCTGCCGCGCATCGCCATCGAAGACCGGCGCATCGCGGTGAACGGGCTGTTTCGCCACGGTTTCCTGATCGCGCCGGCACTGGCGGAGTTGACGCTGGCCTATGTCGAACGCGGCCAGATCGACAACGAGGTGATGCGATGCGCGTGACCGTCAATGGCGAGCCGCGGGAGATCTTGTCGCGCAGCGTCGAGGCGCTGCTGGGCGAGCTGGAATATGAGGGCGCCCATTTCGCGATCGCGCTGAACTATGACGTGGTGCCGAAGAGCAAGTGGTCGCAGACGCCGCTCAGGAACGGCGACGAGATCGAGATCATCGCGCCGAGGCAGGGAGGGTGAATTCATGCTGAAATTCTACGACCGCGAATTCACCTCGCGCCTGTTGGTCGGCAGCGCGCTGTATCCCTCGCCGGCGATCATGCAGGGCGCGATCCGGGCCTCGGGCGCGCAGATCGTCACGGTGTCGCTGCGGCGGGAAACCTCCGGCGGCAGGACCGGCGATGCGTTCTGGTCGCTGATCCGCGAACTCGACGTGTCCGTGCTGCCGAACACCGCCGGCTGCCGCACCGTGCGCGAGGCCGTGACCACCGCCAGGCTGGCGCGCGAATTGTTCGCCACCTCCTGGATCAAGCTCGAGGTGATCGCCGATGACGACACGCTGCAGCCCGACGTGGTCGGCCTGGTCGAAGCCGCCGGCATCCTGATCGAGGACGGCTTTGAGGTGTTCCCCTATTGCACCGAAGACCTCAGCGTCGCGATGCGGCTGGTCGATGCCGGCTGCAAGGTGGTGATGCCGTGGGCGGCGCCGATCGGCTCGGCCCGCGGCATCACCAACCGCGATGCGCTGAAGCTGTTGCGCGAGCGCCTACCCGACATCGCCCTGGTGGTCGATGCCGGGTTGGGCGCGCCGTCGCACGCCGCGCATGCGCTCGAACTCGGCTATGACGCCGTGCTGCTCAATACCGCGATCGCCAAAGCGGCCGACCCCGTGGCGATGGCCGGAGCATTCCGCGCCGGCGTCGAGGCCGGCCGCGCGGCTTTCGAAGCCGGGCTGATGGAAGCCCGCGATTTCGCCTCCCCTTCAACCCCTGTCGTCGGGACCCCGTTCTGGCATGCCGTATCCTGATCGCCACCCATATCCTGATCGCTTTTACCCGGTCGTCGACAGCGTCGCCTGGGTCGCGCGTCTTGCTCTGCTTGGCGTCGGCACCGTGCAACTGCGCGCCAAGAACCTCAACGATTCGGAGGCGCTGCAGATGGTGAGCGATGCGCTGGCGATGACCAAGGGCACGCCGACCAAAGTCGTCGTCAACGATTACTGGCGCGCGGCTGTCGTGGCCGGCGCAAAGCATCTGCATCTCGGCCAGGAGGATCTGGCGGAAGCCGATCTCAAGGCGATCCGCGACGCCGGACTGACGTTGGGCATCTCGACCCACGACGACGAGGAACTGGCGACCGCGCTGCGCGCCAAACCGGATTACATCGCGCTGGGACCGATTTTTCCGACCACGCTGAAATCGATGCGGTTTGCGCCGCAGGGCATCGCGAAAATCGGCGAGTGGAAGCAGCGCATCGGCGACATCCCGCTGGTCGCGATCGGCGGCATCAAGCTCGAGCAGGCGCCCGAGATTTTCGCCGCCGGCGCCGATTCCATCGCCGTGGTCAGCGACGTGACGCAAAACGCCGATCCCGACGCGCGGGTGCGCGCCTGGCTCGGGCTGAAAGCGGAGGCCGCGTGAGCAATGACGAAAACGAGGAGAATCGCCGATGTCGACCTCCATCTTTCTGGCACGGCTGATCGGGCCGGTGATGCTCGCGATCGGGCTTGCGGTGTTCGCCAACCCGCGCGGCTTCCGCGACATGGCCGAGGAATTCATGGCAAGCCGGGCGCTGCTGTTTCTCTCAGGTCTGCTGATCATGCCGGTCGGCCTCGCCATCGTGCTGACGCACAACGTCTGGACCGCGGACTGGCGCGTGCTGATCACCATCTTCGGCTGGCTCAACGTGATCGGCGGTGCGCTGCGCTTGTTCGCGCCGCCGCTTCTGGTCAAGACCGGCAGGACCATGCTGAAGCAGCCTCATTTCACATCGATCGCCGCCGCGATCTGGGTCGTGCTCGGATTGCTGTTTTGCTTTTTTGGATACCGGCACTGAAAGAATTCAACTCCGGAAGGGAGCACCACCATGAATAGACCCATCGCGACAGACGGATTGAGACCCGCCGTCACCACCGGGCCGCTGCCCGCCTCGCGCAAGATCTTCGTCACGCCGGACGAAGCCGCGGAGCTGCGGGTGCCGCTGCGCGAGATCATGCTGAGCGAAGGCGCCGGCGAGCCGAACCTGCAGGTGTATGACACCTCGGGCCCCTACACCGACCCCGATGTCGTGATCGACGTCAATGCCGGCCTGCCGCGCAACCGCACCGCATGGGTCAGGGAGCGCGGCGGCGTCGAGGAATATCAGGGACGCCCGATCAAGCCGGTCGACAACGGCAACGTCTCCGCCGACAAGGCCGCGAAAGCGTTCGATGCCTATCACCGGCCGCTGCGCGGGCTTGACGGCCACCACATCACGCAGCTCGAATTCGCCCGCGCCGGCATCATCACCAGGGAGATGATCTACGTTGCCGTCCGGGAAAACCTCGGCCGCAAGCAGAAGCTCGAACGCGCCGAGGCAGCACTTGCCGATGGCGAGAGTTTTGGTGCGGCGATCCCGCCCTTCATCACGCCGGAATTCGTGCGCTCCGAGATCGCGAGGGGCCGCGCCATCATTCCCTGCAACATCAACCACGGCGAGCTCGAGCCGATGATCATCGGCCGCAACTTCCTGACCAAGATCAACGCCAACATCGGCAATTCGGCCGTGACCTCCTCGGTCGAGGAGGAAGTCGACAAGATGGTATGGGCGATCCGCTGGGGCGCCGACACCGTGATGGACCTCTCGACCGGGCGCAACATCCACACCACAAGGGAATGGATCCTGCGCAACGCGCCGATCCCGATCGGCACGGTGCCGATTTATCAGGCGCTGGAGAAGGTCGACGGCGATCCCGTCAAGCTCGACTGGGAGGTCTACCGCGACACCCTGATCGAGCAGTGCGAACAGGGCGTCGACTACTTCACCATCCACGCCGGCGTGCGGCTGCCCTATATCCACCTCACCGCCAATCGCGTCACCGGCATCGTCTCGCGCGGCGGCTCGATCATGGCGAAGTGGTGCCTGGCGCATCACAAGGAGAGCTTCCTCTACACCCGCTTCGAGGAGATCTGCGACCTCATGCGCAAATACGACGTGTCGTTCTCGCTCGGCGACGGGCTGCGCCCGGGCTCGATCGCGGACGCCAACGACCGCGCGCAGTTCGCCGAACTGGAGACATTGGGCGAGCTGACCAAGATCGCGTGGGACAAGGGTTGCCAGGTGATGATCGAGGGCCCCGGCCATGTGCCGATGCACAAGATCAAGATCAACATGGACAAGCAGCTCAAGGAATGCGGCGAGGCGCCGTTCTATACGCTGGGGCCGCTGACCACCGACATCGCGCCGGGCTACGACCACATCACCTCGGGCATCGGTGCGGCCATGATCGGCTGGTTCGGCTGCGCCATGCTGTGCTACGTGACGCCGAAGGAGCATCTCGGGCTGCCCGACCGCAATGACGTCAAGACCGGCGTCATCACCTACAAGATCGCGGCGCACGCCTCGGATCTGGCCAAGGGCCACCCCGCCGCGCAACTGCGCGACGACGCGCTGTCGCGCGCGCGGTTCGACTTCCGCTGGATGGACCAGTTCAATCTCGGGCTCGATCCCGAGACCGCGAAACTCTACCACGACGAGACCCTGCCGAAGGAAGCCCACAAGGTCGCGCATTTCTGCTCGATGTGCGGGCCGAAATTCTGCTCGATGAAGATCACCCAGGACGTGCGGGACTACGCCGCGACGCTGAACGATCCCGACAAGCGCGCGGTGGCCGGCGGCGATGTCGGCATGTCCATGTCGGGCGTGATCGCCGACGGCATGGCGCAGATGAGCGCCAAGTTCAAGGAGATGGGCAGCAACGTCTATCTCGACGCGGAGAAGGTGAAGGAAAGCAATCGGGTGTTGTGATGCATAACCTCACCGCTCTCTCCGGGCTGTTCGGCGGCGCGCTGATCGGGCTCGCCACCGCGGCCCTGATGCTGCTGACCGGACGGCTTGCCGGCGTCAGTGGCATCTCCGGCGGGCTGTTGTCATCAACCTCCGCCGATCGTGGATGGCGGCTGGCGTTCGTCGCCGGACTGATCGCGGCGCCGCTTCTCGCCGCGCTTGCCGGCGCGCCGCTGCCAAGGCCCGCGATGACGACCAATCTTGCGCTGATCGCAGCCGGCGGCTTGCTGGTCGGCTTCGGCAGCCGCTTCGGCAATGGCTGCACCTCCGGTCACGGCGTCTGCGGCTTCGCGCGGCTATCGGCGCGCTCGATCGCGGCGACAATCATCTTCATGGCCACGGCGATCGCAGTGGTAGCGATCGTTCGTCACGGTTTCGGAGGCTAGCGCGATGCCGCTGATTTTCGCCAGCTTTGCCTGCGGGCTGATCTTCGGCGCGGGCCTGTTGATCTCAGGCATGAATCAGCCGGACAAGGTGCTCGGTTTCCTCGATCTTTTTGGCGCCTGGGATGCGACGCTGGCCTTCGTGATGGCCGGCGCGGTGGCGGTCGCCTCTATCGGTTTCGCGCTGGCGCGGCGGCGCGGCGCGCCGGTGCTCGCGCCGAAATATCTTTGGCCCGAGCGCAGCGACATCGACGCACCGCTGGTGACCGGCGCCGTGCTGTTTGGAATCGGCTGGGGCCTGGTCGGCCTCTGTCCGGGGCCGGCGCTGGTCAATCTCGCCGGAGTGAGCCAGCCCATCCTGATCTTCGTCGCCGCGATGGCGCTGGGCATGCTCGGCTATGAAGCGATATCGCACGCTGGGCTCGACGCGCGGCAAGACGGAGAGTCTTGGTATCACCTCACGAGCGGACGGATGAGCCCTTCAAATGGCGTTAGATTCGCAGCCGAATCCGGCGATTTGCTGGGTTCTGGCGCGAGGTTTCAGGGACTGACCTATAGGCCGGTAGAGGAATCGGTTTACATTCCGAGGTGCCCACCATCGAAGCCCTACCAGTTGGGTAGGGACCCGCGAGAAACGGTACCGGGGCCTCACTCCGGTGTAGGTGGTGGGACTTAGCTTTTGGTGTTGCGATACCAAAGCTGATAAGTGCCGAAACGCTTCTCACGAAACTTTGTTTGGCCGATATATTTGTCGAACCCTGTGCGTTTTAATACCCAATCGCAGAGCAGTTTCTTGTCGGCGTTCGCTGTCTGCTTGTCATAGTGACGGTTGAGCCGGTAGGCGATCGCACCGATGAGAATGTCAGAGACTTGCAGCGCGTGATGTTCGTGGGAATATCGAAACTGGACCTTACGGAAAGGATGGTCTCGCTTATCGCCCTTTCTCCGGATGCCACGCGACAGCATGAATGCCATCTTTTCTACTTGCTGGGTTGTGCTTCGATGGTCTGGGTAAACGTGGAATAACTCGATCTTTTCAATTCTGCCGACGTGCATGCAATGGGAGTAAATTTCGCGGTCAAAGCCGATCTGGCCACGTTTCCCTTTAGAAAAAGATCTGCCGCGAACCTGTGTATTGACCACAGAACAATAGAACTTAACGATACCGCGACGCCCCTCTAAGCGTCGTTTGCCGAAACTGAAATAGGCTTCGAGAAACTTCACGTAGTCAGCGAAATCTCCTTTGGAGACCTCGCTCCAGCCCAACTCTTGGAGCTGGCCCTTGCTAGTGTGCCGTAACCTCGATGATCGGGCCTCTAGCATGTCGGCTTCAAACTCGGCAGATGCCTCGCGCGGGATAATGATCCCGCCCAGCACTAGAAAATGGTGGTCGTTCTGACTGGTTTCGTCGATATACAGCTCATGAAAAAGGTGCCTCTCAAATACTCGCGGCTCCCAAGGCAGTCTAGGCATGGCTAAGAAACCCGCCGCAAGTCGTTGTTATCACCATTCATTCGCGTCCCCTGCGCCCGGGTGAGCTTGGGCGGATGCGGTCACCCAAAACCCCTCGCAAAAATAATTTCTGATTTTCAGAAATAATGGTTGACGGCGGGGTAGAAACAGCAATATCACGATTTTGTCCCGCCTCCTCTGAGGGGCGTTTCGCGATCGTCACGGACGTGGGCGGCGGGATGCGATGGACGCGTGGCGCTTTTGACGAAGGGCGCTCGCGCGGACGGCGAAGTCGTGTGGTCCTGACACCCCGGCGCTGGTGTCAAGTCGGCGGAGGCAACTCCGCCGGCGACGGTGTCAACAAGCCGATCACCGGGGAGAGCACGAAGGAAACCGTAAAACCATTGCGCGGGGAATGCCGGGCCAACCCGGTGTGACCGTGGTGACGATGCTCGTGTGCTTTGTTTCATTTCGCACGCGAGGCTGCGGGCGCATTGCGCGCCCGGCATTCCCTGCGCCCTCTGTTTACCTGGGAGGGCAGGACGTTTCCGCAAAAAACTCGGGCACCCGCCGCGAGATCGCGAAGCCGCGACTGTTGTTTGAAAATTGAATCTGTGTATGCGCGATGACCACTGATCACCCTCCCCTGCGAGGGGGAGGGTCGACGCGACTGAAAGGAGCGACGGGGTGGGGTGAAGGTCCCTCGTTTCGAACAGCGCTCACCCCACCCCGGCTCACATTTCTCTTCGTTCAATGTGAGCCGACCCTCCCCCTCGAGGGGAGGGTGAAGCACCGATGACTACGATTACCCTCCCCTTGAGGGGGAGGGTCGACGCGACTGAAAGGAGCGGCGGGGTGGGGTGAAAGTCTCTCGTTTCGAACAGCGCTCACCCCACCCCGTCTCACATTTCTCTTCGTTCAATGTGAGCCGACCCTCCCCCTCGAGGGGAGGGTGAAGAAAGCGACGAACGGGCAAGCAATGGACCCGGCCCTTCCCCCTACTTCAGCGTGATCGCGAGCCCGCTGAGGTCGACGTTGGCCATCAGGCCGACCTGCCGGCCGGACAATTCCAGCACCGCGCCCTTCTGGTTGGTCAGCACGATGGCGCGCGCGCCGCCGCCGACCGCAAGGCCCGCGCCCGCCGCGCCATAGACGCCGGCGACATCGCCGGGGCTGTTGATGTGGCTGACCCGGCCGTGCAGCACCGTCTTCGATCCGCCGAACACCAGGCCGTAGTCGAGCCCGCCGGCGGACAGCGCGTAGTTGCGGCCGCGAAAATTCAGCGTGCCGCCGCCGCCGGAGCCGCCGATCACCCATCCCGCCTTGTAGATCGTCAGCGTCACGGTGCCGCTGTCGGCACGCGAGGCGGTGGACAGCGTGACGCCGGCGAAGGCCGTCAGCGCCAGCAGCGCAACGCGAATGGCGGATGGTGTCTTCATCGGTGGGTTCCCCTTGGGATGTGTGAGCAGGCTGGCGGACGCCGAGCAAATCGCAGTTCTCGCCAGTGTAGCCCATCGGGCGCCCCGGCGAAGCCTGCTTCTACGCCTGGCGGGCCACCATGCGGAACCAAGGTGAGCGTCCCTCTCGGCGCGGCGCGACGCTCTACCTCTGCTTCATCAGCGCGTCGCGCGCGGCGGAGACTTCGAGGAATTCGCGCGTGCTGCCGCCGCCGTCGGGGTGCGCGTGCTTGACCGCGCGCTTCCAGGCGCGGTGAATCTCGGCGCCGGACAGCACGCGGCCGAGCGGCAGTCCCAGCATCTGCCGATGACACTCCTCCGGCGTCGGCAGCCGGGCCGGGATCGCGCGCCTGCCGAATTGCGGCGTGGTGAGCGAATGCAGCCGTTCCCTGATCACGCCGAGCCGGCGCCGCGCGGCGTCGCGGGTGGCATGGTCGGCATTGTCGGCCGAGGCGCTGCGCAGGATCGGCAGCGCCTGGGCGGCGGCTTGCCGCAGTTCCGGCTCCTCGCTCGCGCCAGCGATATGCAGCGCAAGCCGCGCGGCTTCGTCATAGTCGGGGGCGGCCGCCGACCATATCCGTTCGAGCGCGTGCCGCCATTGCGAGAGCTGTTTATCCATGGCGCGATACCCTGACGCAAGCAATAGCGCGCGGGCGGTAAAGCTTTCGGTTTCGGCGTTCGAAATTTTGAATTAGTTTGTAGCGAAAGCCTGAAAGCCAAGACACGGGAGGAAAACACCGATGGCGCTTCTGCAAAACCATATCGCTGTGGTGACCGGCGCGGGCTCCGGCATCGGCCGCGCGATCGCATCGGGCTACGCCCGCGAGGGCGCGCAGGTCGCGCTGCTCGACATCAACGAGAAGGCCGCGGAAGATGCGGCGCAGGCCATTCGCGAGGGCGGCGGCCAGGCCGAAAGCTTCGCGCTCGACGTCACCAGGCGCGCGGACTGCGTCGCGGTCGCCAAACGCATCGCCGAACAGGTCGGGCGGGTCTCGATCCTGGTCAACAATGCCGGCATCGCCCGCCGCAACGGCATGCTCGGTGCAACCGAGGCGGTGATCGCCGATTGGGAGGAGATCATCGCCATCAATCTCACCGGCGTCTTCAACGTGACGCAGGCGTTCCTCGCGCCGCTGCGCGCCGCGAAGGGGCGCATCGTCAACATCGGCTCGATCCAGTCGTTCATGCATCTGCGCACGCCGAGTTCGCCGGCCTATACCGCTTCGAAACACGGCGTGCTCGGCTTCACCCGCGCGCTTGCGGCCGAACTCGGCAAGGACGGCGTGCGCGTCAACGCGATCGGCCCGGGCTTCATCGAGACGCCCCTGAACGAGAAGGTGCGCGCCAGCAATCCGGAGCTGGCGAAGGTCTTCATCGACCACACCCCGCTCGGCCGCGCCGGCAAGCCGGAGGATATCGTCGGGCCGGCGATTTTTCTCGCCTCGGATCTCGCAGCCTATGTCACCGGCTCGATGGTGATGGCGGACGGCGGCTATCGGACGATTTGAGCATGTCGAACGCGCCGCATTACGACATCGACGTGCCGGCGTTCTGGGCCGACCCCTACCCTGATTTCGCAAAAATGCGCGCGCGGGCGCCGATCGCGTTCGTGCCGCAGCTCGGCTCGACCGTGTTCACCCGGCGCGACGACATCTTCACCCAGGAAAAGCGCATCGACGTGTTCTCGTCGCACCAGCCGGCCGGCTTGATGAACACGCTGATGGGCCACAACATGATGCGCAAGGACGGCGCGGCGCATATGGCCGAGCGCGCCGCGATGTTTCCGGCGGTGTCGCCGCGCACCGTGCGCGATACCTGGCTGAAACAGTTTCAGTCCCATGCCGACCGCATCCTCGACGAGCTCGCCCCGCGCGGCGGCGCCGATCTCTGCAAGGCGTTCGCGCTGCCGCTGTCGGCCGAATGCCTGAAGGACATCACCGGTCTCACCAACATGCGTTTCGAGGACATGGACGCATGGTCGCAGGCGATGATCGACGGCATC
Source organism: uncultured Alphaproteobacteria bacterium (assembly GCA_963840155.1). Classification (GTDB taxonomy): domain Bacteria; phylum Pseudomonadota; class Alphaproteobacteria; order Rhizobiales; family Xanthobacteraceae; genus Bradyrhizobium. The sequence goes on along the minus strand of CAWIXP010000002.1, from coordinate 2,189,964 downwards.
GCCAACTACGCCGGCAACAAGGCCGTGGAGGCGCGCTGCCACGCCGCGACCGCCGGGATCGACGCCGCCATCGACGACATGATTCCGGTGCTGACGAAGCATCCCAATACTTCGATCCTCGGCGTGCTGCTGGCGGCAGGCCAGCCGATCGAAAGCGTGCGCGCCAATGTCAAGCTCGCGATATCCGGCGGGCAGAACGAGCCGCGCGACGCGATCTCGGGCACGGTGTGGGCGCTGCTGACCCATCCCAAACAGCTCGCGCAGGTCACCGCCGGGCGCGCAAAGTGGATCGACGTGTTCGAGGAGTATGCGCGCTGGATCGCGCCGATCGGGATGTCGCCGCGCCGGGTCGCAAAACCCTGCAGCTATGGCGGCGTCGATTTCGAGCCGGAGGATCGGGTGTTCTTCATGTTCGGCTCGGCCAACCGCGACGAGGCCTGCTTTGCCGATCCCGATCGCTTCGACATCGGCCGTGACAACCAGAAGAGCATCGCCTTCGGCGCCGGCCCGCATTATTGCGCCGGCGCCTTTGCCTCCCGGGCGATGGTCGCCGAGGTGGCGCTGCCCGGCATCTTCAAGCGCTTGAAGGGCCTGCGGCTCGACGCCTCGGAGCCGGTGCGGATCGGCGGCTGGGCGTTTCGCGGGCTGCTCAATCTGCCGGTGCAGTGGGAGGCGGCATGAGGCGAACTCGGTCCTACTCAGGGATGCCGCGCGCCTACTCCCTCAGGCAACGTTCCCGGCAACCGAATTTGCCGAGGCGCGCGGCTTGGCGTTCAGCCAAATCGCAGCCGCGACCGCTCCCGCGCCTTCTCGGCTTCGGTTTCGCGGTCGCGCGCGGGCGCCTGGGTATGCAGCGAGCCCAGCAGCCGGCGCGCCGCCACCGACACTTCGGCGACCGCGCGCTCGAAGGCTTCGGCATTGGCGTGCGAGGGCTTGTTGAAGCCGGATAACTTCCTCACGAACTGCAGCGCGGAAGCCTGGATTTCATCCTCGGTCGCCGGCGGCTCGAAATTGAACAGCGTCTTGATGTTGCGGCACATTGGTACATCTCCATTGCCCGGCCGATGCTCGACCGCGGCGAATGACTTGCAAAGCCCCTATGACGACGCATTTTGGCATAGAATGGATGCTGCGGTTAACCCCCCGCTGCACCCTGTGCCAGCAAAAGCGAGAGCCCGATGTCCCACGTTACCTACAAAATCGTGCCGCATGACAGCGGCTGGGCCTACAGCGTCGACGGCGTGTTTTCGGAGGCCTTTGCCAGCCACGCCGCGGCATTGGCCGCTGCCAGACGCGCCGCCGCCGAACAGCGGGTGCCCGGCCGCACCGAGGCGATCGAGTACGAGACCGCCGATGGCAAATGGCACACCGAGACGGCCGCCGGCCGCGATCGGCCCGAGACTGACGTCGAGGACGCGCCGTAACATTCCCGCTTGCCTGGCCAAGATTTTTGTCGGTGGTGCCGGCCTCGCCTCTCGGCCGCGTCCGCACCGCGTGATAGACTTACGACCAAGCGGCCCGGTGAAGAGCGGCCGTATTCCAGGAGACGTTCGATGAGAGTTTTGCGCGCGGCGCTATCGGCCATCCTTGCAACGATTTCGTTTGCCGCACTGGCGGCGGACTATCCCACCCCCAGGCAAGGCGACTGGATCGCGCGGGATTTCAAATTCCACACCGGCGACACCATGCCGGAACTGCGGCTGCACTATACCACTGTCGGCGAACCGACCGGCCAGCCGGTGCTGGTGCTGCACGGCTCCGGCGGCTCGGCGGCCAGCATGCTGACGCCCGGCTTCGCCGGCGAGTTGTTCGGGTCCGGCCAGCCGCTCGACGCTTCGAAATATTTCATCATCATTCCCGACGGCATCGGCCACGGCAAATCTTCCAAGCCGTCGGACGGCATGAAGACGTCGTTTCCGAAATACGATTACGCCGACATGGTCGATGCGCAGTACCGGCTGCTGAGCGAAGGCCTTGGCATCAAGCATCTGCGGCTCGTGATCGGCAATTCGATGGGCGGCATGCAGAGCTGGATCTGGGGCGTGAAATATCCGCGCTTCATGGACGCGCTGGCGCCGATGGCCTCGCAGCCGACCGCGATGGCCGCGCGCAACTGGATGCTGCGGCGGATGATGATCGAGACCATCCGCAACGATCCCGATTACAACGGCGGCAATTACACCGCGCAGCCGCGGATGATGAAGTACGCCATCAGCGCTTATGCCATTGCGACCGGCGGCGGCACGCTGGCCTACCAGGCGCTGGCGCCGACAGCCGCGAAGGCCGACAAGATGGTCGACGATCGCCTGGCCGCGCGCGTCACCGCCGACGCCAACGACTTTCTCTACCAGTGGGAAGCTTCGCACGATTACGACCCCGCTCCGGGGCTTGAGAACATCGAGGCCACGCTGCTCGCGATCAACTCCGCCGACGATGAACGCAATCCGCCGGAGACCGGCGTGACCGACGCGGCGATGAAACGCGTCAAGAATGGCCGGCTCTATCTGATCCCGGCCAGCACCGGGACGCGCGGGCATCTCACCACCGGCAATGCTGCGTTCTACAAGCAGCAGCTGCAGGAGCTGCTGGCGAGCGCGCCACAACGAACGATGTAGCCGGCTTGGCGAACGCCCTAGCGCACCGCGCCCGTCTTGCTGACATTCTCGAGCGTCTTGACGTCGGCTTGAGCCTTCTGCGCGGCTGAGCGTGCATCATCGGCCGATTTCTGGACTGAGGAAATCGCCTCCGGCGTCGATTGATGATCGAGCTTCGCCGCGTCGGCAGCAGCCTTCTCGGCGGCCGTTGCCGCACTCGCGGCGGAGGTGCGGGCGTTTTCGATGGCACGATCGACGGCAGTCTTGTCCGGCACCGGCGCTGGCGCCGGCGGCGCCATCACCCTTGGCAGCGGCGCGATCGCCGATCGAAGCACATCGGAAAAGAATTGCGCCACCACGATCGGCCTGTCCTCGCCGATGCCGATACCCGCCGCGTGCGCGCTGGATATAACGTCGAGCGAAAGCCTGCCGACATGAGCCGCCGCGGTTTGGGTGAGCGGCGGCTTCGGGGGTTGGGCATTGACATAGGTCGCGATCAGCGCGGGCGCGGCGATGCCGAGCTGCACCAGCTTGATCGGCTGAACTTCGTCGGAATTCAGCGCTGCGACGGCGCCGCCGAGCGCGAACAACACGACATATCGGATCGCGGCACCGAGCAGGGTGCCGATGGTGTAATGCGGAAAATTATCGATCAAGGGGCCGAGGTCGACGGCCAGCAGCGTCACCAACAGCGGAAGCAGCGCGCCGCCGCCACCGATCCAAAATCGGGTGGAGGAACTCATGTGATTCTCCCCAGGTAGTGCAATCCAGAGACACTACCACCAGTATTTCATTTGCGCCAATGCCGTGATCACAAACCGAGCCGAGATTTTCGTCACCCGTCCCGGCGACGCAATCACGGTCGGAGCGCAGTCGGGCTCGCGCCCGAGATGTCGCGTCCGATGATGACGGCGGCATTGCTTGCTGCTACGCTCGCGCAGAACATCGACCGGAGACCAACCCGTGACCGATCTCGCCGCCAGCGATCTGAACACGATTTACCCGACACCCTCGCCGCGCGTGGTCGCGAAAGCGCGTCCGGAGATCGACGGCCATGCGCGAAAGTTCATCGCGATGTCGCCGTTCTGCGTGCTGGCGACCTCGGGCTCGGACGGCAGCGTCGATGCATCGCCGCGCGGCGGCAATCCCGGGTTTGTCCATGTCGCCGGGCCAAACCGGCTGCTGATGCCGGACCGCTCCGGCAACAACCGGATCGACAGTTTTCGCAATATCATCGAGGGCTCCGGGCAGGTGCAATTGATCTTCTTCGTGCCCGGGATCGACGAGACGCTGCGCGTCGGCGGCCGCGGCAAGCTGTCGGCGCAGCCCGATCTGCTGGCCACGATGGAGGAGTTCGGCAAGCTGCCGCGCGCGGTGCTGACCATCAGCGTGCGCGAGGCCTATTTCCATTGCGGCAAGGCGCTGATGCGCGCAAAGCTGTGGTCGCCGGAGACACGGGTAGACCGCGCCCTGCTTCCGAGCATTAGCCAGGTGATCCACGACCAGACCAAGCTCGGCGAGCCGGAATCCCAGGCTGCCGTCGAGGCGCGCTACAAGACGCAGCTATAGGGATTGTCGCGAGGGATGCAGCTGCGGCCTAATGCTCGCTGTCGAGCCCGCCGACATGCTTCTGGGTATAGAGCTCAAGGCCGATACGGCCGATCACATCAAGCTGGGTTTCGAGGAAATCGATGTGGTGCTCCTCGTCCTTCATCAGGCTCTCGAACAGATCGCGCGAGACATAGTCCTTGACGCCGTGGCAGTAGGTCGCCGCTTCCTGATAGAGGGTGCGGGCGGCAACCTCGGTGGCGAGGTCGCATTCGACGATTTCCCTGACGTTCTGGCCGATCCGCAAGGGATCGAGCACCTGCATGTTGGGAAAGCCGTCGAGGAACAGAATCCGATCGGTGAAGCGATCGGCATGCTGCATCTCCTCGATCAATTCCTTGCGCCATTGCTTGGCGAGCTCGAGCAGGCCCCAATTGTTCAGCAGCCGAAAATGCAGCCAGTACTGGTTGACGGCGGTGAGCTCGCTGCGCAGCCCCTTGTTGAGATATTCGATGACCCTTGCGTCGCCCTGCATGATGCGCTCCCGCTGTCGGGCTTCCACCAGGATCGCCCGCTCAACGCTACTAAGTCACATCGAGCGCAGGAGCAACCCTCCGCCGAGCAGCGTGGCAAGCGAGCAAGCGATTTCCGAACGCCTCAGGAAGCAGCGAGTGCAAACCCGGCTTCGAGCTGCAATTCCGCGCCAGTCTGGCTGTGCGGGCACCCGGAATGGCAGGCCACGGCGCAGCCGCCGAGCGCCTCGTCAATGATGGTCTTGATGGTTCGCGCGCATCGCCCGCATTCGACGCTGCAGCCGAGGCAGCCATAGAGCTGCTTGGGATTGCGCGGCAGATCTTGCGAAACGTTGACGGCCGTTCGAACGTCGTCATCGCTCAGCACGTTGCAGGAGCAAACAATCATGAAAACGGAAATGCCCTTCGGTGATGCGCCGCCATCGATATTGAAGATGGTGAGCGGATGCAAAAGGAAAAACCGTTCTTTCAAGCGATTCCAAACTGCTCCCGATCCGTAGACTAGAACGAGTCCAAACAGGTCCGGACTGCGCCAGAGCGAATGCCCCCTGCTGTTCGGCCGGTGCGGTGGCTCCTCAGGCGGATCATCGGCGGGCAACAAGCTAGCGGCCGCGATTGCAAATCGTGACGCCGCAGCCAAACCGTCCAATGCGTTCGGATTGTGCATCGCAAAACAGCCCGGAAGGCAACGTTTTGTGCCCAATGTGGCATCGGCGTTCATTGATCGTTCAAGCGAAATATGGAACCTTCCGCCGCGACAGACCGTGATTGCGGTCTTGGTCGACCAGAAAGGTGAAGCCATGAGGAAAACATTGCTGGCGCTTGCTGCCGTCGCCACCCTGGCCGTTTCGGCCGTGGCGGCCCCCGGTTCGGCCAATGCCCAGCGCGGTTTTGGCGCGGGTGTAGCTGCGGGGCTGCTCGGCGGCGCCATTGTCGGTGGCGCGCTCGCCGCCCCCTACGGATACGGGCCTGGTTACTACTACGGGCCAGGCTACGGCTATTACGGCCGTCCGGCCTATGTCGCCGACGACTACTGCGTCTGGCAGCGGCAGCGCTTCTGGGACGGCTATGGCTGGCGGATTCGCCGCGTGCGGGTTTGCGGCTGAGTTCATTCATCTTCGTTACAACGAAGTCCGGCGTCCCCGGAAACAGCCGTTTTTGGGGATGGGTTCCTTCTCGGCCTGAAAAAACCTTTTTTTCAGGCCAACAGCCTCGCGGCGTTTTGGGTTGACCCTTGTGCGCTTTTTAGCGAGACGGTCAGTTCCGAATACGGCGTGCGAATCACCTTAAACCCGGTGCCGGACTGAAGGCGCCATCTCCAGGAGAGCCCAAGACATGAAGAAGACATTTGCTGCCTTCGTCGCGGTCGCAACGATCGCCGGTTCGCTGGCCGCGACGCCAGCGAGCGCACAGCGCGGCCTCGGCGCAGCCGTGGCGGGCGGAATCATTGGCGGCGCGATCGTGGGCGGAGCCATCGCCTCGAGCCGCCCGGCCTATGGTGGCCCGGTGTATGTGGAAGAAGCCCCTCCCCCGTGCCACTGGGTTCGCCAGCGCTTCTGGGATGGTTATCAGTGGCGCTTCCGCCGCATGGAGGTCTGCAACTGATTTGAGCGGCGCCGGCACTCGACGCACCGCTTTGATCTTGAAACCCGGCCGCTGCTTCGGCCGGGTTTTTCTTGTGCTCTACCTAGCGAGGGACGCGATGGTTTGCGATTGCTACCGCGCCGCGCTGAGCGAACGCAGCACCGCTTCGCTCGGCCAGCAATCGACCTTCAGCCTCGCCGATTTCTGATAGGCGCCGAGCGCCGAGCGGGTCTGCATGCCCGCCTTGCCGTCCACCTTGTCCTTGTACAGGCCGAGGCGCGTGAGATGGCGCTGCATGGCCTCGACATCGGCGGTACGCAGCTGGGTCGAGGCCGACCATGGCGTCGCAAACGGCTGCGGGTTCAGCATGCGGTCCGAGAGGTGACCGACGAACAGCACATAGAGATCGGAAAAATTATATTCCTTGATGACGAAATAGTTTTTCGTGGTCAGAAAGGCCGGGCCGTAAATGCCCTCGGGCTGCAGCAAGGATGCCGGCTCGCCCTGTTCGGCCGGCCTGAGTTTCTCGCCGCGCACCGGCACGAAGCCCGCGCGCAGCCATTCGCCGATCGGCTTTGTCACCTCCGGCACACCCAGCGTGCAATCGACACTGGCGGGCGCGCGGACCTCAAAGGCCCAGCGCACCCCACGCTGCCAGCCCTTGTCGACCAGCTGCTGCGCCGCGGAGGCCAGCGCATCCGGCACTGAACGCCAGATGTCCTTCCGTCCGTCACCGTCGAAATCGACGCCGTGCTTGTAAAATTCCGACGGCAGGAATTGGGTGAGACCGGTAGCGCCGGCCCAGGACGCGCGCATGTCCTGGCGCGTCACCTCGCCATCGCCGAGCAGCTTCAGCCCCAGGATAAATTCGGTGCGGTACTGATCCTTGCGCCGTCCGACATAGGCCTGCGTCGCCAGCACGCGCAGCCCGTCGTAAGGCAACGTGTAGCGGCCGTAATCGGTTTCACGGCCCCAAATCGCCAACACGATTGAGGCGGGAACACCGAAGCGCGCTTCGATCGCGGCGAGCGCTGCACGGTATTTCTGCATCAGCCGCTGCCCCTCGGCGGCGAGCCGCGCGATGCTGGCTTCCTTCAGATAATCCGCCGGCACCTGGACGAATTCGGCCTGCGACGGCGCGCCGGTCGCCGGACGTCCGGGCAAGATCAGGTCGGGCAATTTGTAGTCCGGCTCGAGGCCGCGTGTTTCACGGTCAAACGTCGCGCGCGAAACGCCGGCGGCTTGCGCTTCCGGCCACAGCGAGGCGATAAATTGGGTGAAGTTCGCGTCGGCGGCGCGGGCTGGAATTGGCGACGGCGCCAGGACGAGAAGGACTGCAACAGCCGGGAGCGCCCTTTTGAAGCTGTATTGCATTAACGCCTCATTGTGTATATATTGGACATATACAAGTTATGATCGACCTTGACCGGATCACGGGTTTTGACTGGGACGACGGCAACAGCCGCAAAAGCGCGGATAAACATGGCGTCAGTCAGGCGGAGGCCGAAAGCGCCTTCTTCAACAACCCCTTGATCGTCATCGAAGACCCAAAGCACAGCGACCGCGAACAACGTTTCAACGCACTGGGAAAGACCGCGTCAGAAAGATTGCTGCATATCACCTTCGCCCTACGACAGAACGGGACCCTGATCAGGGTGATATCGGCAAGAGACATGCACAGGAAGGAAAGGACGGCTTATGAGCAAGCTTAGACCCATTCCTGCCTTCAAGTCGGAGGCAGAGGAGCGGAAGTTTTGGGAGACTCATGACTCCACCGATTACATCGGCTGGAGCAAAGCCGAACGCGTGCGTTTTCCCAATCTGAAGCCTTCCACGACCGCGATCTCAATTCGCCTGCCTGTTGGGCTGCTAGAGCAGATCAAGATCGCCGCTAACAAGCGAGACGTCCCGTATCAATCGCTGATCAAGATGTGGCTGGCGGAAAAGGTGGGGTAGTCCAGCTCGACGGCTTCACCGCGTCAGCTTCTTGTACTTCACGCGATGGGGGATGATGGAATCCTGGCCGAGCCTTCGCATCTTGTCTTTTTCATAATCCTGGAAATTGCCTTCGAACCATTCGACATGGCTGTCGCCTTCGAACGACAGGATATGCGTCGCAATGCGGTCGAGGAACCAGCGGTCATGGCTGATGATCACGGCGCAGCCGGCGAAATCCTCCAGTGCTTCTTCCAGTGCGCGGAGCGTGTCGACGTCGAGATCGTTGGTGGGCTCGTCGAGCAGCAGCACGTTGGCGCCGGATTTCAGCATCTTCGCCAGGTGCACGCGGTTGCGTTCGCCGCCCGACAGCGAGCCGACCTTCTTCTGCTGATCGGCACCCTTGAAGTTGAACGACGAGCAATAGCCGCGCGAATTGACCTCGCGCTTGCCCAAAAGAATGAGCTCGTTGCCGCCGGAGATTTCCTCCCACACGCCTTTCTTGCCGTCGAGACTGTCACGCGACTGGTCGACATAACCGAGATGCACGCTCTCGCCGACGGTGATGTTGCCCTTGTCCGGCGCCTCCTGCCCGGTGATCATCCGGAACAGCGTCGTCTTGCCGGCGCCATTGGGGCCGATCACGCCGACGATGCCGCCCGGCGGCAGCTTGAAAGTCAGGTCATCGATCAGCAAGCGATCGGCGAACCCCTTGGTCAGGCCCTCGAAATCGATCACGTTTTGCCCGAGGCGCTCGGCCACGGGTATCGTGATTTGCGCGGTCTGCGCCTGTTTCTCGCTCGCGAGCTTCAAGAGCTCTTCATAGCGTTGGTAGCGTGCCTTCGATTTGGCCTGCCGGGCCTTCGGCGAAGCGGCGATCCATTCCTGCTCGCGAGCGAGCGTGCGCTGGTGCGCGGCGTCTTCACGGCCCTCCTGCTCCAGCCGCTTCTGCTTTTGCACCAGCCACGACGAATAGTTGCCCTCGTAAGGAATGCCCTTGCCGCGGTCGAGCTCGAGAATCCATCCCGTGACGTTGTCGAGGAAATAGCGGTCATGGGTGACGATCAGGATGGCGCCGGGATAATTGCGCAGGTGGCCTTCCAGCCAGGATACCGATTCGGCGTCGAGATGGTTGGTCGGCTCGTCCAGCAGCAGCAAATCGGGCTGATCGAGCAGCAATTTGCACAGCGCCACGCGGCGGCGCTCGCCGCCGGAGAGTTTTGCGACTTCGGCATCGTCGGGTGGGCAGCGCAGCGCGTCCATCGCCTGGTCGACCTTGCTGTCGAGATCCCAGAGGCCAGCGGCCTCGATCTCGTCCTGCAGCTTGGTCATCTCGTCGGCTGTTTCGTCGGAATAATTGACCGCGAGTTCGTTGTAGCGGTCGAGGATCGCCTTCTGCTTGGCGACGCCGAGCATGACGTTTTCTCGCACGGTCCTGGCTTCATCGAGCTGCGGCTCCTGCTCGAGATAGCCGACCCGCGCGCCCTCGGCGACCCAGGCCTCGCCGTTATATTCCTTGTCGATGCCAGCCATGATCCGCAGCAGCGTCGATTTACCGGAGCCGTTGACGCCGAGCACGCCGATCTTGGCGTCGGGGTAAAACGACAAATGGACGTTATCGAGGACCTTGCGGTTGCCCGGATAGGTCTTGGACAGACCCTGCATGAAATAGACGAACTGACGGGCCATCGAGATCCCTTGAAGCCGGAGAATTTTCGGAGATTTGCTGCGGCTGATGTAGCGGCACGGCTCCCAAAGGGCAACCGCGCATGGTGACGGTTCAGATCATTTTCGGCGCCGCGCTTCGCGACGAAATTGCCCATGCAATCATGGGTTTTGGCCGTGCGCTCTCATCGAAATCGGCTCAAGGGGCGGTGCTGAAGCCGGCCGAGTTCCGGACCCGGCGTTTTCGATCCGTTCACCAGTATCGGTGCGGATAGAAACAATTGAAACCTTCTTTTAATGAGTCTCGCCAGAAACTACCGGCCAGCGCCCAAAAAAGCGCTCCGCGCGACAGAACTCGCCGGACAAAAAGGCAGGCTCGTCATGACAATGATCACCTCGGATTCGCTTTCCGACCCGGGCGAGAGCCGCGGCGGATGGTCCAATCCGATCCGTGGATTCCGGGGCTTCTGGCTCCAATTCTTCGCACGGGCATTCGACCCCTATCGGCCGGAATTGCATTATATGCGCGGCCCGGGGCCGGCCTGGCGCGCCAAGCATGTGACTTCTTCGCACCTGCAGTCCTCCTGATCTGACCGAATTCCAAGCCGCGCAGATTTGTCGCCCACGTCGCTTTTATCGCAGCGGGCGCTTGCGCACCCGCCAATTGCGCGCGACCATGGCCACCTTCCGGGACGGCGCATTTCCGCGACCGTCTTCATCGCCGAGACGGATCTTCCCATGACGCGGCTGCGCTGTGCAATTCTCGATGACTATCTGAATCTGGCGTTGCGGGTGGCGGACTGGTCGAAAATCAAGGACCGGGTCGACATCACCGTGTTCAACGAGCCGTTTGCCTCGACCGAAGCCGCGGCAGGAGCGCTGAAGGATTTCGAGATCATCTGCGCGATGCGCGAACGCACTCCTTTTCCTCGTGCGCTGTTTGCCGCATTACCGAAGCTGAAACTTCTGATCACCTCTGGCATGCGCAATGCCGCGCTCGATATGGAAGCCGCGAAAGAGCATCAGGTGGTGCTGTGCGGCACGCAATGGGGCCGCGACCCCACCGCGCCGCTGACCATGGGGCTGATCCTGGAATTGACCCGCAATATCGGCCGCGAGAACGCGCGCATGCACGCCGGCGAACCCTTGCAGAAATTCGTCGGCATCGAGATCGAGGGCCGGACCTTGGGCGTAGTCGGCCTCGGCAAGCTCGGAGCCAAGGTCTCGGGGCTGGCAAAAGCGTTCGGCATGAACGTAATTGCCTGGAGTCCCAACCTGACGCCGGAGCGATGCAAGGAGGTCGGCGTCGGCTATGCCAGCAAAGAGGAGCTATTCTCGACCGCCGACATCGTCACGGTCCATGTGGTGCTCAGTCAGCGCTCGCGCGGATTGGTGGGCGCGGCGGATCTGGCGCGCATGAAACCGACCAGCTATCTGGTCAACACCGCGCGCGGACCGATTGTCGACGAGGCCGCGCTTTTGCAAACCCTGCAGCAGAAGAAGATCGCGGGCGCGGCGGTCGACGTGTTTTCCGTCGAGCCGCTGCCGACAGACCATCCCTTCCGCAAGCTCGATAACATGGTGCTGACCCCGCACCTCGGCTATGTCACCGAGGAAGGCTTCCGTAGCCATTACAGCCAGATGGTCGAAGGGGTTGATGCGTGGCTGAAGGGCGAAGCGCTGCGAAGGTTGGCATGAGATAGGCGTTGGATTCGGCGCCGCGGCGCGAGCACCGCGGCGATGGCGCCGCGCATCGTGCCCTCATTGCCAGCAGCCCGAGCCACGAAATATTCCTGCCCGCATCTTGCGCCAACCCGCTGCCCAGCAACAACGTGGAAAGGCGCGCTTTCCACGCGCCTTTCATAGCTCGGTAATAGCGATCGTCGGATCAGCGCACCGTCACCGGTGCCGGCAGCGGCGGCACTACGGTCGGCTGGGTGCCGGCGGCACCGGCCGACATCGGCGCGGGTGGCGGGCCGCCAGCAGCCGCGGGCCCAGGCAACGGTTGCGCCGAGGCGGTCGCGGTTCCCGGCGGCGGGCCGCCCGGAAGCACGACAACGCGGGTGCCGACCTTGACGCGATCGAACAGGTCAGAGACGTCCTCGTTCAACATGCCAATGCAGCCCGAGGAGACGAACTTGCCGATCGTCGAGGGCTGATTGGTGCCGTGGATGCGATAGACGGTATTGCCGAGATACATCGCGCGGGCGCCGAGCGGATTGCCGGGGCCGCCGGCCATGAAGCGCGGCAGATAGGGCTGGCGGTCGATCATCTCCGGCGGCGGATGCCAGTCCGGCCACTCGGCCTTGCGTGAGATTTTCTGCACGCCAGTCCAGGTAAAGCCGTCGCGGCCGACGCGGACGCCGTAGCGGATCGCGCGCCCGCCGCCCAGCACATAATAGAGATAGGTGTTCGGGGTATCGACGATCAGCGTGCCCGCCGGCTCCTTGGTCGAGAACGCGACTTCCTGGCGGCGCAGCTTCGGTGCGAGTTGCGCGGGCGCGACTTCAGGCTGTTCGTCGGGCGGCAGCGCGGAGAGCACCATCGGCTTGCCGTCGGCACCGACCGGAGCCGGAGGCTGCACCGATCCGGTCACTCCGCTTGGGGCCCCGATAGCCTCGGGCGGGCGCAAGGAACCATCGTCGTTGCCCGCGGCCGGGCCGCGATTGTCGCCATAGATCACCGGCGGCGGTCCGTCGGGTCGGCCGTAACGAGGATCATCGGGTGAAAGGATCGGTCCAGTGGGAGCACCGCGATCCGAATAAACCGGGGGAGCGCCCATCGGCCGGCCGTAACGAGGATCGTCGGGCGAAAGCACCGGGCCGCTGGGAACGCCGCGATCGGAGTAAAGCGGGCGAGCGCCCATCGGCCGGCCATAGCGCGGATCGTCGGGCGAGAGCACCGGCCCCGGCGGCGGCAGCGCCGTCGAGTTCTGCGCGTTCGGGGCCTCGTCATCTTCCAGCGTGTCGACCTCCGGCTCGGCAGCGGGGCCGCGGCGATAGTCGGCCGGATAGCCGGGCGGATAAGGCTGCGGCGGCGGCGAATAGACAGCGCCGGGGGATAGCGGGGGGTAGCCCTGCGCCGAGGCGAGCGAAACTCCTGCCACGCCCGCCGCCACGGCAGCGCATATCGCCAGAATGTGTTTGATCATCATCGCTCTTGTATAGCCCCAAGCCCACACCGGACGGTTAACGCAGATGGCTGAAGATAGCGGCACATTCAAGACAAATCCGCCAGATTCGGCCCAATTCCGGCAGTTGTGATGATCCGGCCGGCACCGTTGCAATGAAGCCTCACCGGCCAAGGAAACGTTTTGCATCGCGCCTGCGGACATTCGCGGCGCGCATTTTTAACAAACGCCGCCGATAGCTTGCGGTATTCTGGAATCCGCCTGATTCGTGCGCGCCGGCAGCGGCCGCTGCGCCGCGAATACGGCCAAATCAGTGGTCGCCGCGTTTCCGGTAGCTCAAGGGCCTTCGCAGCAACAAGTCGAAGGCGGAACTCGCCCCTTTCATGCTTCCCGGCTTCCGTTTCCTGTTCGCTGCGATCCTGCTGTCGATGTCGGTACTGGTCTTCGGGCTGGGCGCGGCGGCGCTGCTGCGCGCGGCGCACGAGGAATTTTCCAGTAATCCATCGTGGCACGCGCCCCCCGAGACGATGTTCGCGCAGCAGCAAGATGCCACAAGGCCGGTGTTGACGATGCTGCGGGTCGAACCTGCGGCCGTGGAGCGGAAAGCCCCCGCTAACATTCCCGCGATCCCTACTGCCACGCGAGCCACGAACGTTGCCGCGCCTTCCGAGCAAGCGCCGAACGCACCAACGCCCGCGGATGATGAAAGAATTGCCGCGTTGAGGCCGGAAGCGCCATCGCCGCCTGAGGCCGCAAAGCCCGAGATGCCGGCTTCGGAAAATTCGGTTCAGACTGCGCCGCCCGCCGCCCAAGGCGATGCGGCTGTTGCAGCCGAAGCGCCCGCTCCGCTCGTCGACTCGAAAGTTGCCGCAACCGAGCAGGCGCCGCCCCCGGTGGCCGAAGCTGTCCCGCTCGCGGCCAAAGCTGCTCCGGTACCTCCGGAGCAAACAAGCGCGCCGGCTTTGGCGGTGCCCGAGGTCGGCGCGACGAAGGTCGCCACCCTGGGCGGCCCACCCGCCAGCATCGAACTGCCGCCGGCGATGGCAAAGGCCGCCGGCGCAAAGCCTGACAAGAGCGCCATCAAGAAGCGTCAGCTGGCAATACGCGCGGCCCAGCGCCGCAGGGCCGCCCTGCGCTCACGGCTGGCGGCGCAGCAGATACTTCAGCAGCCGCCGCAGCCGCAGCAGTTTCAACCCACGCAGCAGTCGCAGCAGTTTCAGCAGCCGGTCGGTCTGTTCGCTCCGTCAGCGATTCAACCGGTGGCACCCGCGCGCAAACGCTAAGCCTCAGGCCGGTCCGGTTGCAATTGGCGGTCCATCGGGCAGGCCCCATTCCGCCCATGAGCCGTCATAAAGCGCGGTGCCGCGGACGCCCAGGCGATAAAGCGCCAGCGTCAATACCAACGCCGAGACACCGGAACCGCAGGTCGTCACGATCGGTTTTGTCATGTCGACGCCTGCAGCGGTGAAAGCTTTGCGCAAATCCTCAGGAGGCCTCATGCTGCCGGTGGTGGGATCAAACAGTTCGGCATAGGGCACGTTGCGGCTGCCGGGGATATGACCGGAGCGGCGGCCCGGCCATGACTCCGCCGCCGTGCCCTCGAAGCGCGGGCGCGGCCGGGCATCGACCAGTTGCTCGGCCCGCGTGTTCAGATTGCCGAGCAATTGCTCTTTACTGCGGACGTAGCCGGAATCGAGCCTGGCGCGAAATTTTCCGGGTTTTGGCCTCACCTCACCGGAATGGGTCGGCCGCCCCTCGCGCAGCCACTTCTGTAAACCGCCATCCAGCACCTTCACCTCATGATGGCCGAACGACAGAAACATCCACCACGCCCGTGGCGCGGCGACCCAGGCGCCGGAATCGTAGGCGACAACGGTATCGCCGTTGGAAATACCCAACGCCGATACTTCGCGCGCAAACCGCTCGGCATCTGGATACATATGCGGCCGCGGATCGTTGGGATCGGCGATGGTATTGACGTTGAAGAAAACCGCGCCCGGAATATGGACGGCGCGATAATCGTCCGACGGCAGCGGCAGCACGCCCGGCATCTTGTAGGTTGCATCGATGATCCTGATTTTGGGATCGTCGAGACGGGCCGCGAGCCAATCGGTCGAGACCAGCGGATCTTCGGTGGCTGATGTCATGGTACAAACCCCTGAACGGCCGGGACGCGCGCCCCGGAATGACGGGTATCACTTCGGCTTCTTCGGCTCGGCCTTTTCAACCGGACCGCCGGCGTCGCGCCAGGCGGCAAATCCGCCGCCCATATGCGCAACCGGCTTCAGCCCCATGTCCTGCGCGGTTTTCGCGGCCAGCGCGGAGCGCATTCCGCCGGCGCAATGAAAGATGAATTTCTTGTCCTGCTGAAAAATCGGCTTCGCATAGGGGCTCGCCGGGTCGATCCAGAATTCCAGCATGCCGCGGGTACAGGAGAACGCGCCGGGAATCCGTCCCTCGCGCTCGATCTCGCGGGAATCGCGGATGTCGACGATCACGACGTCGGCGTTGTCGGCCATCCCGATGGCGTCGGCCGCGCTGACGGTTTCGATTTCGGCGTTGGCCTCGTCGATCAGGGACTTGATACCGCGGTTAATGGTTTGGGGCATCTTATGGCGCCTCCCATTCGGTCATGCCGGGACGAAGGATCGAACCCGCAATGACGATAAAGATTTCTACCGCACCAGCTCCTTCATCGCGCTTTCCAGACCTTCGATCGTGATCGGAAACATGCGCTCGGAAAACAGCCGGCGAATGATGGTGGTCGATTCCGAATAATCCCAGTGCCGCCGCGCCACCGGGTTGAGCCACACCGCATGCGGATAGGTGCGCGTGACGCGATCGAGCCAGACCGATCCCGGCTCTTCATTGACATGCTCGACCGAGCCCCCGGGCACCATGATCTCGTAAGGCGACATCGAGGCGTCGCCAACGAACACCACCTTGTAGTCGTGCGGATATTTATGCAGCACGTCCCAGGTCGGCGTGCGATCGGTGAAGCGGCGGCGATTCTGCTTCCAGACGCCTTCATAGAGGCAGTTGTGGAAGTAGAAGTACTCCATGTGCTTGAATTCGGTCTTCGCCGCCGAGAATAATTCCTCGACCTGCTCGATGTGCGAATCCATCGAGCCGCCGATGTCGAAGAACACCAGCACCTTGACGGCATTGCGCCGTTCCGGGCGCATATGGACGTCGAGGTAGCCGTGGTTTGCGGTCTCCTTGATCGTGGTGTCGAGGTCGAGTTCGTCGGGCGCGCCGGTGCGCGCGAATTTCCGTAGGCGCCGCAGCGCGATCTTGATGTTGCGGATGCCGAGTTCGACATTGCCGTCGAGATCCTTGAATTCACGGCGATCCCACACCTTGACCGCGCGATGGTTGCGGTTCTTCTCCTGACCGATCCGGATGCCTTCGGGATTGTAGCCGTGCGCGCCGAACGGCGAAGTGCCCGCGGTGCCGATCCACTTGTTGCCGCCCTGGTGCCGGCCCTGCTGCTCTTTGAGGCGCTGGCGCAGCGTCTCCATCAGCTTGTCCCAGCCCATCGCCTCGATCTGCTTCTTCTCCTCGTCGGTGAGATATTTCTCGGCAAGCTTCTTCAGCCATTCGGCGGGAATGTCCGCTTTCTCCATGGCATCGAGCAGGCTTTCCAGCCCCTTGAACACCGTGCCGAATACGCGATCGAACTTGTCGAGGTTGCGCTCGTCCTTCACCAGCGCCGTGCGCGACAGATAATAGAAATTTTCCACCGTCTGCTCCGCGAGATCGGCGTCGAGCGCCTCCATCAGCGTCAGATATTCGCGCAAGGTCACCGGGACCTGCGCCTCGCGCAGCGATGCGAAGAATTGCAGAAACATGGATTACAGATTGCCTGCCGGGCCGTGCCCGTCAAGGGCTTCGGCCGCCCGGACCGGCCTAGACCCGCGCGGTTTTTCAACTAGAATTGCCAGCTGCATCTCTCGCGGGGCGTTTCACGGGGCTTGTTCAATGACTATTTTGGCGGTACTCGCGATCGGCGCAATCGCCGGCTCGCTCGCCGGCCTGATCGTGCGCGGCGCCGGTTTCGGGCTGGTCGGCAATATCGTGATCGGCATCATCGGCGCGCTGGTCGCGAGCTGGCTGCTGCCGCAACTCGGCGTCAGCCTCGGCGGCAGCGCGTTTCGCGATATCGTCAACGCTACCATCGGCGCGGTGATCGTGCTCGTGATCCTCTCGCTGGTCAGGAGCGCCTGACGCATAGCTTGATCCCCGCAATACCCCTGCCATCGGCAGCCGATTCCTGTTTACGTGGTGCGGGCCCTTAAGCTTGCGAATAACCAACAAGGCAAATACTCGATGAAATTTACCGGCACCAAAGACTACGTCGCCACAGATGACCTCAAGATCGCGGTCAACGCCTCGATCGTGCTCGAGCGACCATTGCTGATCAAGGGCGAGCCCGGCACCGGCAAGACTGTGCTGGCGGAGGAAGTAGCCAAAGCACTCGGGGCGCCGCTTTTGACCTGGCACATCAAATCGACCACCAAGGCGCAGCAGGGCCTCTACGAATACGATGCGGTGTCGCGCCTACGCGACAGCCAGCTCGGCGACGCCAGGGTTTCCGACATCTCGAACTACATCAAGCGCGGCAAGCTATGGGATGCCTTCACCATGGATAGGCGCCCGGTGCTGCTGATCGACGAAATCGACAAGGCCGACATCGAATTTCCCAACGATCTCCTGCTCGAACTCGATCGCATGGAATTCTTCGTCTACGAGACCGGCGAGAACATCAAAGCCAAACTGCGTCCGATCGTGATGATCACCTCGAACAACGAGAAGGAATTGCCGGACGCGTTCCTGCGCCGCTGCTTCTTCCACTACATCAAATTTCCTGACGTCGAGACCATGAACCGGATCGTCGATGTGCATTTTCCTGGAATCAAGAAGCGCCTGGTGGAAGAAGCCTTGCGGATTTTCTTCGAAGTGCGCGAGGTGCCGGGCCTGAAGAAGAAGCCGTCGACCTCGGAGCTGTTGGACTGGCTCAAGCTGCTGCTCAACGAGGAGATGACGCCGGAAATGCTGCGAGAGCGCGATCCGCGCAAGCTGATCCCGCCGCTGCATGGCGCGCTCTTGAAGAACGAGCAAGACGTGCATCTGTTCGAGCGTCTGGCGTTTCTGAGCCGAAGAGAAGTGTAGCCGCCTTCGGCCAGGACGGCGCCGAACCCCGCACAGCGGTCTCGCAGAGGCATCCCGCGATGGGCCTCATGCCCGGCCATGACGAAGTTTCAAGTCCGGTTCGCAACGGCAGCCGCCTCCAATGGCTGGCGGCCGCGGATCAAATCCGAGGCCTTGTCGGCGATCATCAGCGTCGAGGCGTTGAGGTTGGCCGAGATCATCCGCGGCATGATCGAGGCATCGACCACGCGAAGGCCTTGCAGGCCGTGCACGCGCAGCTGATCGTCGACCACGGCCCAGCTGCTTTCGGCCGGCCCCATGCGGCAGGTGCAGCCGGGATGGAAAGTGGTGGTGCCGCGCTGGGTCGCCGCCGCCAGGAATTCGTCGTCGGTCTGCACGCCCGGTCCGGGAAAATCCTCGTAGGCGTAATAGGGCGCCAGCGGCGCCGAGGCGAGCAGCCGCCGCGCCAGCTTCATGCCGGCGACGATGACGCGGCGGTCGAGCTCGGCATCCAGATAGTTGGTCTGGATGATCGGCGGGGCGAAAGGATCGGACGAGCGGGCGCGGACATAGCCGCGGCTTTCCGGCCGCTGTTGCCAGGAGGCGACCGTCATGCCCGGCTGGTCTTCGAGTTGTCCCTGCACGCCCTCCTTGTAACTTGCGGGCGTGAATGTCAGTTGCAGGTCCGAGCTCTCGGTGGTTTCGCCGGAGTGCCAGAAGCAATAGACCATGGTCGGCGATAGCGACAGCAGGCCGCGGCGCGTGGTCGCCCATTTGAGGGCTTCCAGCGCCAGGCTGAGGCCACGCCGGCGCTCGTTGATGGTTCGGATATTTTTGACGCGGGCGACCGAACGCGGCGCATAATGATCCTGCAATCCCTCGCCGACACCCGGAAGCGCGTGGCGCACTTCGATGCCGAGCGAGCGCAGCAGATCGGGCGGACCTACGCCCGACAGGTGCAGCAGTTGCGGCGAATTGTAGGTGCCGCCGGCGAGGATCACTTCCTTATCGGCGCGCACTTCGGTGGCGACGCCGCCCCGCCCGCCCTTCACGTAGCGCACCCCGACCGCGCGCTTGCCCTCGAAGATGATCTCGGTGGCATGGGCATGGGTGCGCACATGAACGTTCGGCCGTTTCATCGCCGGCCGGAGAAACGCGCTGGCGGCGCTAACCCGCAGGCCTTTTTTGATGGTGCGCTGGGCGTAGGACACGCCCTCCTGGATGGCGCCGTTGTAGTCGGGATTTCTGGGAATGCCGAGCGACATCGCGCCGGCCATGAACGCCTCGCACAGCGGGTCCCTCCAATCCATGGTGGTGACGGTGAGACCGCCGTCGCGCCCGCGATAGGCGTCCTCGCCTTCGCCGATGCGCCGCTCCAGCCGCTTGAAATATGGCAGCACGTCCGGATAGCCCCAGCCGCGATTGCCGAGCTGCGCCCAGGTGTCGAAATCCTGGCGCTGGCCGCGATTATAAATGTGACCGTTGATCGAGGAAGAGCCGCCAAGCGTCTTGCCGCGCGGTGCGTAAATGCTGCGGCCGCCGGTCCACGGACCCGGCTCCTGCTGGTAGGCCCAGTTGATGTCCTTCATATGGAAAGTCTTGATGAAGCCCGCGGGCAGATGGATGTAGGGATGCCAGTCGCGCGGCCCGGCTTCGAGCACGCAAATGCTGGTGGCGGGGTCCTCGCTGAGCCTGTTGGTGAGCACGCAGCCGGCCGAGCCCGCGCCGACGATTACATAGTCGAATCTGTCCATCGTCCCGCTTTCTGGCGCCTTTTTACTTTTTTAATGCGCTTTCTTCACGCGAACCGCTACCCACTTCGCTCGAAAACGCTATGCACGCGCCTTTTCATTCAGTTGATAGTTCAGATGCGTTCTCACCGTCGGCCATTCACCGGCGACGATACTATAGACCGCCGTGTCGCGCAGCGTGCCATTCGACGCCAACTGGTGGCTGCGCAGAATGCCGTCGAGCTTGGCGCCGAGCCGCTCAATGCCGCGGCGGCTCTGGTGATTGAAGAAATGGGTGCGGAACTCGACCGCGATACAATCCAGCTTGTCGAAGGCGTGGGTCAGCAACAACAATTTGCACTGGGTGTTGAGCGCACTGCGCTGCACACGCTTGGCATACCAGGTGGACCCGATCTCGACCCGTCGGTTAGCGGCATCGACGTTCATGTAGGTCGTCATGCCCGCGATCCTGCCGCCTGCATCGAACACGGTCCAGGGCAGCATCGACCCTGCCGCCTGCAGCGCCAGACGGCGATCGATCTCCTTGCGCATGTCTGCAGGCTTTGGAATGAAAGTGTACCAGAGCTTCCAAAGTTCGCCGTCCTTCACCGCTTCCGCCAGCCCGTCGATATGATCGGGCGACAAGGGTTTTAGCTGCGCATGCGGCCCGCTCAGGCTGACCGGTTCAAGCCAGGGCATTGACCGCTCCATTGGTTCTGCCGTCATTGCGAGAAGCGGTAGCGGCCACGCGATCCACCCCTCGTGCCGGTGGCTTTCTGGATTGCTTCGCTCCGCTCGCAATGACGTGGATGATCATCGTTTTTGTTCACCTGTTCAAAAAATTCAGCGGCAGGCCGGGCCGGGCCCAGTCCATCGCGATCAGCTCGCCCTTGCCGGACAGCGTGATATAGGCAGTCTTCAGTTCGGGCCCGCCAAAGGCGATGTTGGTGGTGACGCGGTCGCCGGTCGGCACCTGCTCGACGATCTTGCCATCCGGCGCGATCACGGAAATGCAGCCCGAGATCAGCGTCGCGACGCAGACATTGCCGGAGCCTTCGACCGCGAGCGAGTCGAACATCTGGTAGCCGCCGAGCCCCGCGATCGGCTTGCCGCGCTCGCCGCGATAGATCACGTCGCGCGGCCTGACTTCGCCCGGCGCGGACAGATCGAAGGCCCACAGCCGCGCCGTCGGGGTTTCCGCGACATAGACGGTGTTTTCATCCGGCGATAGCCCGATGCCATTGGCCGGCAGCATGCCGAACCCGCCCTCGACGATCTCCTTGGCGCCCGGCTTGATGTAGTAGAACGCGCCGACATCCATGTCGCGGGCACGGCGCTTGCCGAGATCGGTGAACCAGAGTCCGCCATGGCGATCGAACACCAGATCATTCGGCCCCTTAAGGGGATGCGCGCCGCATGCATCGAACAAGGTCTCGACCTTGCCGGTCGTCAGATCAACGCGCTGGATCGAGCCGCCGATATATTCGTGCGGCTCCGGTGCGCCCGGCATCATGGTGCCGCGGGAAGGAATCCAGCTGAACCCGCCATTGTTGCAGATATAGCATTTGCCGTCGGGTCCAATCGCCGCGCCATTGGGGCCGCCGGGAATTTGCGCGACCACTTCCTTGCGTCCGTCGGGCCACACCCGCGTCAGCCGCCGGCCGCGGATTTCGACCAGCACCACCGAGCCGTCCGGCATCGCCACCGGCCCCTCGGGAAATTCAAGATCGGTAGCGAGCACACGGACATCAGGCATCGGAACCCCCGGGCTTTTCTTCGGCGCCGGCGGATTCCAGTTCAATTTCCGCATGCGCAAACAATTTCGTTGCACAGGTTATGGCAAAGTAGTCATCGCTTGCCAAGCAATCACCGGTCGGCGGTCTGCAAGACAGCCCGCGTGCGGCCTAATCCCTCACCGGCACCCAAATCTCGAGGCCGCCATTGCCGGTGAGCGGATCGAAGCTTTCGTCGTAGCGCTCGAAATTGGGCGCGTCGGCGGCCTTCAGTCCGGACGCCGGCAGCCAGTGATTCCAGATGGTGTTTACGGTACGGCGAATGCTCGAGATGTGGTCGCGGTGGGTGAAGACCGCGTATCGCTGTTCGGGAATGCGTACGCTTGCGAATTCGCGCGGCAGGTCGGAGAAGTCGGACACTTCAACACCCGCGATGTAGTCGAAGTTTCCAGCATCGTCGCCATTGCAGCAGACGCCGTAGGCGACTGGCCCGATCCGACCCGGGATGTTCGCAGCGGAATGGTGAAAGCGCTGCCACTGGCCGGGAATTCCGGCACCATTTTCGCAAGAGTAACGATCGCTGACGCCTGCGATCAGCAGCGGCTTTCCGATCTGGAAACGGGGCGCTTGAAGATTGTCTGCAAGGGTTGAATCCATGGGGATCGGCTCCTGAAGCATGATGTGGTCGAGGTGCGACGAGCTGCGGACCGCTTCGGGGGTGATCTTGAAATGGTCGCGGAACGCGCGGGTGAATGCTTCGTGAGAACCGTAGTCCGCATCCAACGCCAGCGTGAGGATATCGGGCGCGCCGTCCGCAAGCGCACGCGCCGCCTCGGAAAGGCGGCGGGCACGCACATAGCGCATGACCGACAACCCCGTCGCGGCGGCAAACGCCCTGACCATATGGAAGCGTGAGACGCCGGCGACGCCCGCAATGTCATCGAGGGTCAACGCGTCAGTGAGATGGCTTTCGATAAACCAGAGCGCTTTCTGGGCTGGATTCATGGACCATGAGCCTTCTTCGAAGCTTCAACATTATGGCCGCGCCGCACCCGCTTCGTTTGACAATCCTTGCTCTCCTTTGCCGCTAGCCATGAACTGCAACAGAACTGCGAGACCATGGCGAAGACCAAGCCGAGCGTCAGCCTCCCTGACACTACTTACTTCGTCGGCTGCGCGCCCTGCTTCGGCGCCGCCGCGCCGGTTTCCTTCTTTTGATCCTCCGTCTTGTTCTGATCGCCGGCCGCTTTCTTCGCCGTTGCCTGCAGGTCGTCCACAACCTTCTGCGAGGCAGCGATGCTGTTCTTTAGGGCTTCAATCTGCGCCTTGACGGCGTCGAGCTTCTGCTGATGATCGGAGCTGAGCTTCGCGATTGTCTTCTGCAGGAACTCGACGTTGCTCTGCAGGCAACTGGTGCGCCGTTCCATGGTCTTCTCGACCGTGCAGATTTCGATGCCTGGAACGTCCTGGGCCAACGAACCCGCGGACGTCAGCATGCAGGCCGCCATTGCCGCCAGCCCAATGAGAGCAATTCGGCCAATCATCGAAGTTCTCCGGTCAATTTGTTGCGAGCCAGGGCTGAAGGGTGGAAAGATACCACACTGATACCTCATTCGCGCGGTGAGGTTTTGCGGGATCGGTTCGGGGCGCGGACGCGCATGCCTGCGCGCCTTCAATGGAGAATCACGGGAATGGCAACGCGCGAACGACGTCTGGCTGAATTCAACGGCACAGGAGCACCGCCGCCGGATCTGCCGGTTCAGGTGCTGTGCGAGGATCACAGCGGCACCTACCAGCTGCCGTTTTCCTGTCGCTGGGTGGATGGCGAGTGGCGCAATGACGAGTCTGGGGGCACCGTCGAAGCAACCGTGGTGGGCTGGCGGCTGCGTCGTTCCTGATTCCGAGGGCCTGCGCCTTCGCGAGCGCGCGCTGTACCATTGTGCGACGGAATTCGCAGGCATCTTAAGCTTCGGAACGCGCGTGGAACGAACCCCGCCCGAATCAGGGGCGCGCGCCGAACCGGCGGGTTCACGGCCAGATATCGGGGCAGCAGGCCGATGCTCGCCCCATATGCAGCAGGACCGCGATCGGCCGCGCGCCGGCGGCCCCCGACAAACGTTAATCGCTCCGGTGAGGACATCTGCAGCTGCTCCCACAGTGTCACCGGCGGCACGGTGGCGGGCCGGCGCCATTCGGGTCTCGAAAGCCGTCGCCGCAATATCGCGCTACTGCACCCGAATCGGATGACCCTTGAGGCCGTTGTTGTCATAGGCCTTGCGCAAGGTGCCGTTTGTGGTGGCCGCCGTCATGAATTTGGTGACGAATGCCAGCGCCAGCGGGTGATTGAGCGGCACCGCCACCGCGGTAACCGTCTGCTTGAAGGTTTCATCCAGCACGCGCGTCCCTGGAATCTTCTTCGCCATTGCGTTGAGCTGGTCGCGGGACAGCGCGAACGCGTCGATTTCTCCGTTCTTGAGCAGGCCGAAGATCTCGTCATAGGTCTGATAGCCGGCAACCTTGGCGTTCTTCAGGTGCGCAATCGCGCCCCGCATGGTGGTGGTGCCATGGACGGCTGCAACCTTGATGCCGGGCCGATCGAGCGTCTGAAAATTCGTTACCGCCGAGCCCGGTTTCACGATGTAGGTCGCGTCGGCAACCTCGTAGATCGGGCCGAACGACATCTTGGTCTCGCGCTCCGCATCCTTTGGCAGGAAACTGACATCCCAGCTGCCCTGCGAGACGGCATCGGTGATCTGTCCGGAGTTTGGGTACGTGACGTATTCAACCGGTATGCCGAGCAGGGCCGCCATCTCCTTGCCGAGTTCGACCGGCACGCCGGAATAGCCGCCGGCTTCGTTCTTGCGGGACCAGTACGCACCGCCCGCCGGGCTCACTCCGATCGCTACCCGCAACTTGCCGGTCGGCGCGATTTCGTCCTTCAGCGGATCGGCGCCCGCAGCACCTGAAAACATGATCGAGGCTCCCAGCACGAGGCCGGCTACGCGCGGCAATGATTGCAAAACTCCACCTAACATTCGGCTACTCCCTCCCAATCGGCTGCTTGTGTTCATCAAGCCCTCGCCGGCCACTGTGATCGATTGCCGGAAGGGTTGGAACTGGATTCCTTTCCAACATTGCTGAATTTTGGTCGGGACCCACGCCGCCAGCTGGCGCTGCGACGCGGCGGGGCTCATGTCCACGCTGCTGCTACTCGATGGCCTCGTCGGCACGGGCACTAAAAGTCGCCGGAAACTCGAAACCGATTGCCTTTGCCGTCCTGAGATTGATCACCGTCTCGAACTTAACAGCCTGCTGCACCGGCAAATCGCCTGGTTTCGCGCCGTTGAGGATTTCGGCCGCATAGACGCCGAATTGGCGATACGCATCGGCAAGGTTGACGCCATAGCTGAGCAATCCGCCCGCCAGCGCATATTCGCGAAACTGAAAGATACCCGGCAGCTTGCGGCCCAGTGCAAGCGTCACGATCCGGATATTCCTGGTGTCGAAGAAGGGATCGGCTGCCACCAGCAGGCCGCCAACGCGCTCTGAATCGAATAACGCGAAAGCGGCATCGATACCGGCGTCGTCGCTGGCTCTTGCGACGACGAGCCGCAGGCCCAGTTTTCCGGCAGCTTCTTCAAGCTCGCGCAACTCGAGCCCCGCCGGCGGAAAATTCGGATTCAACAGGACGCCGACGACGACAGACCCTATCAGTTCGTGCAACAGCCCGAGCCGCTTCGCCTCCATTTGATTGGTCAGGATGCTGACACCGGTCACATTTCCGCCGGGGCGATTAAAGCTGGCGACCAGACCTGCGGCCACTGGATCGCTGCCCATGCCGAAGACGATCGGAATAACTGAGGTTACGGCCTTTGCGGCACGGACCGAAGCGTCGCCGCCAACGGCCACGAGCACAGCCAGTCGCCGGGCGACGAGCTCTGATGCCAATTTCGGAAGGCGGCCATAGTCGCCGTTCGCCCATCGGTATTCGATAGCAACATTTTTTCCATCGATGAAGCCATTGTCCGCGAGGCCGCGCCCGAAGGCCGCGACGAGATATTCGGAACCTTCGTAAGCCCTTCCGCTCAGAAATCCGATCACCGGCATTCCCGGCTGCTGCCCGCGCGCCGCGAGCGGCCACGCCGCGGCGCTCCCGAGCCCGATGATGAACCGCCGCCGTTGCATCCGATGATCCTCGACACTGTTTCACAAGAACGGCCTGACGGACCTGCCTGTGCAGAATCAACGCTTACCACATCGGCTGTGGCGATGTGAGCCTTAACCAGGCATCCCAAACAGCTCGCACTGGCCGTCAACTCGCCGCCGCAATCAATTCGCGCCCGCGGCCGGCACCTTGATCTCGGTCGGCAGGATGATCGCTGCGGCGATCACCAGCAGGCACAGTCCTGCGAAGGCGTGCAGCATGGTGACAAAGCCGCCTTGCTGGTACAGCCACGCCACCAGGCCTACCGACGCGCCCGCCGCGGTGAAGCCGATGAAATAGCGCACCGCATAGGCCCGCGAACGCCATTGCTCGCTGGTGTACTTGCCGACCATGGCGTCGTTGACGGTGACCTGGCCGAACGCGCCCATCACGATTCCGATCGCGGCGATGATCAGCGGCAAGTTCGACAACGTGGCCGCCAGATACAGGAATGGCGCCAGCATGAACGACAGCGGCAAGGAAACCGCTTTCAGCGAATAGCGGTCGATCAGCTTGCCGATGGTGTATTGCGTCATCGCGCCGAACACATAGACGCAGGCCGCGATCAGGCCCAACAACGCCGGGCTGCTGGTGAGGTCGCTTAATCGCTCCGCAAACAGTTTCGGCAGCGCCACCGTTACCGCGTTGAAGGTGGTGGACACCGCAAGCACCACGACCAGAAGCGCGACGAACACCCGCCACATGTCGTTCTTGGCCACGCGGACTTGCGCCGCGGCTTGCCTGTGCCCCGAGCGGTCCTCGTGAACAACCGTCCGTGCGAAAGCCACGCCGAGCAGGACCGTGACGATACCGGGGATGAGGAAAGCAAAACGCCAGCCGAGATACTGGCCGACCACGCCGGTAACCAGCGCCGAGCACGCCACCCCGAGATTGCCCCAGACCCCGTTGAGCCCCATCTCGCGGCCGAGCCGGTCGGCGTAGGATACGATCATCGCGGTGCCGACCGGATGATAGATCGACGCGAACAGGCCGATCGACAATAACGCCGCGCCGAGCTGCAGCGGCGTTTGCACGAGCCCTACCGCGATCATCGAGGCGCCAATGCCGATAAAGAAGATCACCATCATGTGGCGGCGGCTCCAGCGATCTCCAAGCCAGCCGGTCAATAGCGAGCCGGCACCGAAAGCGACGAAGCCCGGGGTGGCATAGGGCAACAGCTCCGAATACGCCATCCCCAGCGCCGGCCCCATCACGATCACGGCGGCGGCGAAGATCAGCATCGAATAATGATCGATGAAATGGGCCGCGTTGACAAAACCGATTACCCGGGCCGGACTATTCATAGGTCGAATCCTCAGGTGCTTTGCAATAGCTTATACGGTCTTGCCCTGGCGAATGGGGCGAATGAGTATCGCGGAAACGCCAACCGCTGTCACTCAAGCCGATCGCGGGCGAGCTGAATTCCGCCTCCCGGGCCTGACCCAAGGACGCACCGAGCCTTCACAAAACCGTATTTTCGAAGGGCGACGGATGGCCGGCGCTCGAGTTCGGCTGTGGTCTGTTTTCAAGTTGTATTTTCCGCTACCTCGTCCTGCGCGCTTGATTGTGATCCGGTCCGCATTAAAATCCATGTAATAATTCCGCCCGGTTTCTGGGATTCGAATTGCCCGCATGAGCAACGCCTTCTTCTCGGATCTTCTCGCTTCGATTTCCGAGCGCAGCCGCACGTTGCTGCGCCGAGCCGGGTCATCCAACGGGAAACAGGACGCTGCCGGTCTGCTCGAATTGTGCGAGGCGTTGCTGACGGGCCGGGGCGAAGCTTCCGGCACCGCGATGGCACGCGAGGTGCTCGATCGTTACCGTCACCTCGACGACGCCAGCCGGCTGGCGTTTTTCGAGACGCTGGTGCGCAATTACGGCCCCGACCGTGAAAAGCTGGCGCAGGCCATCGAGACCTGGCGGGCGCAACCGGCCGACGATGACGCCAATGAAGTGCATTTCGCTTCCGAACCGCGGCGCCAGGAGCTGATCCGCCGGCTCAACCTCGCACCGGGGGGTACCAGCGAACTGGTGGCGATGCGCGCCGATCTGCTGCGTCTGATGAACGGTCACCGCGACCTGGCCACACTCGACCGCGATGTCGCGCATTTGCTGTCGTCATGGTTCAACCGGGGTTTTCTCGTGTTGCGCAGGATCGACTGGTCGACACCTGCGAACATCCTGGAAAAGATCATCCGCTATGAGGCGGTGCATGAGATCCGCGATTGGGACGATCTGCGCCGCCGCATCGATCCGATCGATCGCCGCTGCTATGCCTTCTTCCACCCGGCTCTAGTCGACGAG
Source organism: uncultured Alphaproteobacteria bacterium (assembly GCA_963840155.1). Lineage (GTDB taxonomy): Bacteria > Pseudomonadota > Alphaproteobacteria > Rhizobiales > Xanthobacteraceae > Bradyrhizobium. Next base: position 2,161,853 of record CAWIXP010000002.1, on the reverse strand, counting down.
CCGCTGATCTTCGTCGAGGTGGCGCTGACCGAGACGATCCCCGGCGCGATCGCGCCACTGCTGGCCGAGGACCGCCAGACCGCCCCGATCGAGCGCGCCCGCACCGCCGTGTTCTACTCGATTTCCAACACCCAGCGCGGCCTCGGCGGGATTTCCTTCGGCAGCTTCCTGATCAAGCAGGTGGTTGAGGAATTGGGGCGCGAATTGCCCAAGCTGGAGAATTTCGTGACGCTGTCGCCGGTGCCCGGCTTCATGCAATGGCTGCAGCAGGCGGCGGATGTTCCTGTTAGCGACGAGGACCGGGCATTGCTGGCTCAGCTCGACAGCCCCGACTGGTTCACGAATCCGGAATTGGCGGAGCAGCTGCGTGCGGTGCTCGAGCCGCTCGCGGCCTATTATTTCCTGAGGGCGCGCACGCCGAAGGGTCGGCTGGTCAACTCGGTAGCGCGATTCCATCTCGGCAACGGCGCGCGGCTGGAGCGGATCGACTGGCTCGGCGATCTGTCGCTGAAGGGCCTGCGCGAATCCGCCGGCATCATGGTCAATTATCTCTATCGCCTCGAGGACATCGAGAAGAACCACGAGGCCTATGCCAACCAGGGCGAGATCGTGGCTTCGAACGCGGTAAGGAAATTGCAGAAGAACGAAGGCCGCCGCCTATTGGATATACGGCTGTCCTGACCCAGACATTCTTCCTGAACCGGCATGTGATCTCACGGGGCCAGCGCCTTCATCGCGGCGTAAAGATCGGATTTTCCCTCAAAGCCGATGCCGGGCAGCTCCGGCATGGTGATATGGCCGTTCTCGACCCGCACGCCATCCGGGAATCCGCCGTAGGGTTGGAACAGGTCGGGATAGCTCTCATTACCACCGAGGCCAATCCCGGCGGCGATATTCAATGACATCTGGTGGCCACCATGGGGAATGCACCGGCTTGGCGCCCATCCCTGGGTTTGCAGCACTGCAAGTGTGCGTTGATATTCGCACAGCCCATAGGACAGCGCGCAATCGAATTGCAGCCAATCTCGGTCGGGCCGCATCCCGCCATAACGGAGGAGGTTGCGCGCATCCTGGTGGCTGAACAGGTTCTCGCCGGTGGCCATCGCACCCGGATAGAATTCCGCAAGCGCGGCCTGCAGCTGGAAGTCGAGGGGATCGCCGGGCTCTTCGTACCAGAACAGCGGATAGTCGCGCAGCATCCTGGCATAGGCGATCGCGGTTTCCAGGTCGAAGCGGCCGTTGGCGTCGACCGCGAGTTGCGCATGCTTGCCGATCTCCTTCAGCACCGTTTCGATGCGCTGACGATCTTGGTCGATCGGGGCGCCGCCGATCTTCATCTTCACGACGTTGTAGCCGCGATCGAGATAGCCGCGCATCTCACCGCGCAACGCAGCTAGATCCTTGCCGGGGTAATAATAACCGCCGGCCGCGTAGACGAACACCCGCGGATTTGCGACGCGTCCGTGACGTTCCGCAAGCAGCCGAAACAGCGGTTTTCGGGCAATCTTCGCAACCGCATCCCACACCGCCATGTCAATGGTGCCGACCGCGACCGAGCGCTCGCCATGGCCGCCGGGCTTTTCATTCGACATCAGCGTCGCCCACACCTTATCCGGGTCGAGATTGCCGCCGGTCTCGTCGAGCAACGTTCTCGGATCGGCCTCCAGCAACCGGGGCGCAAAGCGTTCGCGTATCAAGCCGCCCTGCCCGTAACGGCCATTCGAATTGAAGCCGTAACCGACCACCGGCTTGCCGTCGCGCACCGTATCGGTGACCACAGCGACAAGACTGGTCGTCATTCGGGTGAAATCGATATAGGCGTTGCGGATCGGTGACGAGATCGGTTTTGTCACTTCGCGGACGTCGATGACACGGACGGACATGGTGTTCGGCTCCCGGGAGGGTAAATATCTAGGCCGTCATTGCGAGGAGCAATTGCGGCGAAGCAATCCCGCTTCGACTTCGCGGCCCAAATGGATTGCTTCGTTTCGCTCGCAATGACGGAGGACAAAATTCATACCGCACCCCTGTCGCGAAAATACGGATCGACCGGGCCGTGAACCTTGATCGTGAGCGGATTGCCGTAACGGTCCTTGGCGTTACCCGCGGTGACGCGCACCCAACCTTCGCTGATGCAGTATTCCTCGACGTTGGTCTTTTCGATGCCCTTAAACCGAATCCCGACATCGCGCGCCAATATCTCGGCGTTGTAATACGGGCTTTTCGGATCGGTGGACAAACGATCCGGCAGTTGATCGGTGGTGGGTTTTCCGTTCACAGCAATGCCTCGATCTCTTGTGTCAGCCCTTCCGGTTTGGTGGTCGGCGCGTGCCGCGCCCGCACCTTCCCCGAGCGATCGATCAGGAATTTGGTGAAATTCCATTTGATCGACGGCCCGAGCAGCCCGGATTTTTCATTCTTGAGGAATCGAAACAGCGGATGGGCATTGCCGCCATTGACGTCGATCTTGGCGAACATCGGAAAGGTGATGGCGTAGTTGCTGGCGCAGAATTGCTCGATCGCTCTGGCGTCGCCGGGCTCCTGGCTTCCAAACTGGTTGCAGGGAAATCCGAGAACGGAGAAACCGCGCGGACTGAGCTGCCGATGCAGCGCCTCGAGACCCCGGTATTGCGGGGTGAAGCCGCAGGCACTTGCGGTGTTGACGATCAGCAAAACCTGGCCTTCGAACCGCTGCAGTGGAACATCTTCGCCGGCAAGCGACCTTGCCGTGAAATCGTAAACGCCGGACATCGTGTTCTCTCGTTCGAGGCTGGAGCGCGTCAGCCGACGGGATCGATCGGCGCCGGCGGCGTTCCCCCGGCCTCGATCGCTTCGCCCGCCAGCAGACAGAGATCCTCCCGGTAGCGGGTGGAGACGACCTGGACGCCGACGGGAATCCGCCCCACCAACCCGGTCGAGACCGTTAGCCCAGGCAGGCCCAGGAAGGGAATAGCGATCTGCGGCATCTGCGCGCGCCATACCCGCATGAACGAGGCCTCGTCGCGCATGTCGAGCCCGTCGGGAAATGGCAGTTCGGCGGAGACCGGCATCAGCAGCACCGCGTAGCTCTCGAACAACTGCAGCCATTGGCGGGCCAATGTCGGCCGCCGCGTCAGCGCCTTTGAGAACGCCGCCGCCTCAAAGGGAAAAACTCTGGCCTTGTTGCCGCGCAGGCAGGCGAGCGCGCCGGGATCGCCTTCGCGCTCGGCGGCCTCGAGTTGGGCTTCATAGCCGTCCCCGAGCCACAGCCTGGTCTGAAGATCGGCGGCTTCACGCAGCGGCGGCGTGGTCTGGATCTCCTCGACCGCCCATCCGGCGCGTTCCAGACGCTTGCCCGCGTCGGCGACCGCTGCCTTCACTTCGGCGACCGTCTCGAGACCATCCGGCTGAAGACACAGCGCCGCCCGCCTCGGCCTTGCGGCGCCTTGCAGCGGCGCCGGCACCCACCAGGGGTCGCGCATGTCCGGGCCGGACATCGCCGCAAGCGCAATCCTGAGATCGCCGACGGTGCGCGCCAGCGGCCCTGACACCGCCGAGAGCTGCGCTCCGATGCCGCGTTCAGGCAGCGAGGCATTGAAGGCCGCGACCCGTCCGACCGTCGGCCGCAGACCGTGGACTCCGCAGGCGTAGGCGGGATAGCGGATCGATCCAGCGATGTCGGTGCCATGGGCGATATGCCCGATACCGGCCGCCACCGCCGCGCCCGCACCGCCGGACGAACCGCCGGGCGTGATGCTGGGATCGCGCGGGTTCTTGGTATCGCCATGCACGAGATTGGTGGTGAACCAGCGATAGGAGAATGCCGGACAGTTGGTGCGCCCGAGAATGACGGCTCCCGCCTTGCGCAAATTGTCGATCACCGGGCTGTTGCTCGCTGCAATGACATCGCGCTGCAGCTTGAGGCCGTTGGTGGTGGCAAAGCCCTGCTGATCGATATTGACCTTGACGGTGACGGGCACGCCGGCCAGCGCACCGACGTCTTCGTTCCCTGCGATCGCCGCGTCGACGGCGGCGGCTTGCGCCAGCACATCCTCCGGGCGGTGCTCGATGACGGCGTTGATTTTGGGGTTGACCGCATCAAGTCGCGCCAGTGCCGCGGAAGCCGCCTCTTGCGCCGACAGCTTTTTCGATCTGATCAGGCCGGCGATTTGGGCGGCGGATAGACGCCAGAGGTCTTGCATGGCTCACTCCGTGGAACGGCCGTTTTGTAGCGCGGCCCGATCGGCAGCGCCACGGGCTGCGGCCGCAAAAGTTCTGGCGCTTAGCGCACGCGAGCGAGGAAATAGGCGAGATCGGCGATCTGGTCTGGTGTCACCGGCTGCAGCGCTTCGGCCATGGTGCCGTCATAGCCGTGACGGCTGTTGTCCTTGTATTCCCGCAAGGTCTTGGCGAGGTAGTCCTCGCGCTGATCGGCAATGCGCGGCACGCTTTCCTTGCCGGAAAAATCGATGTTGTGGCAGGAATTGCAGTGATGCTGCTGCGCCAGCGCCTGGCCGCGCTGCATCCGCGCCGGATCGCCGGCATCCGCAGGCGGCGCCGGCTTCGGCAACTTGCCGATGAATTCTGAAAATGCGCGAAGATCGTCGTCGGTGAGCGACTTCGCCATGTCATTCATCGGCTCGAAAACGCGGAGCTTTTCACGGAACATAAAGAGCTGGATCAGCGCATAAGGCGGCTGCTGCGCGCCGAGCGAGGGGGTCAAATCCGTCTCGGACTGGCCGCGCTCGCCATGACAGGCAAGGCAGGGCGCCGCCCGCTGTTCGATCGTTTCCGCCCGCGCGGGGCTCGCGAGCAAAGCGAATAACCCCAAGGCAATTATTTTACCCATCACGAGGCGCCTTGCAGTTTTTGCAGTTTGTTGCCTCATTGCGAGGGCGAAGCGACGAAGCAATCCAAGCTTTGGCAGGCTATGGACTGCTTCGCTTCGCTCGCAACGAAGGTGGGATGTGTTGTTACCGCGCGGCGACCTTCGGCTTGCCGTAGCTGACCCGATAGACCGCGCCATTCCAGTCGTCGGAGACCAGCAGCGAGCCATCCTTCATTTGCATCACGTCGACCGGGCGGCCGACATAAGTATTATTCTCCAGGAAGCCGGTGATCAGCGGCTCCATGGATTTGAGCGTGCCGTCCTTGTTCAATTTGACGACCACGACGTCTCCGCCGTTCTTTTTGGATCTGTTCCAGGAGCCGTGCCGGGCCACGATGATCGCGTTCTTGTAGGCCTTCGGGAAATTGTTGCCGGTGTAGAAGCGCATACCGAGCGAGGCCGAATGCGCGCCGAGCAACCCGACCGGGGCGGTGTAGTCGCTGCAGGATTTTCCCCAGCCGAATTCCGGATCGACGATATTGCCCTGGAGGCAATAAGGTGCGCCGAAATGCTCGCCAACCTTGGTAACGCGATTGAGTTCGTCCTGCGGAACGTCCTCGGACATCCAGTCGCGGCCATTGTCGGTGAAATAGAGCTGCTTGGTTTCGGGGTTCCAGTCGAAACCGACAGTGTTGCGAACGCCGCGCGCGATCACCTCGGCGCCGCTGCCATCGAGATTGATCCGCCTGATCTGACCATGGTCGTCATCATGCAGGACGTTGTTGCCGGGCTGCCCAACCGGAACGTAAAGCTTGTTGTCGGGACCGATGGCGATGAACTTCCAGCCATGGGCTTCGTCCTTGGGCAGCTTGTCATAGATCACCGTCGGCTTCGGCGGATTGTCCAGCACGTCTTCGACCTTGTCGATCTTGGAGACCTTCGAGAGTTCGGCGATGTAGAGCGTGCCGTCCTTGAAGGCGACGCCATTGGGACGATAAAGCCCCGATGCCAGGACCTTCACCGTTCGCTTGCCGTCCTTGTTGACGATGGCATAAACCTTGTCGACGAGGCGGCTGCCGACAAACACCGTCCCCTTGTCGCCCAGCGCCAGCGAACGCGCGTTGGCCATGCCGGCCGCGTAGACCTCGATGTTGAAGCCGGCCGGTACTTTGAGCTTTGCGATCGGCAATTTGTCCAGCGCCGCCGGAATCGGAGGCGGCGCGACCGGCGCCAGCTTTGCGGCGGCTTGATTGCCCTCGGGCCGCCCGATCAGGGGCGAACCCGGCGGCAGCGGAGCGGCGGCAGCCGGTGGAGCGGCGGCAGGCGTGGCAGCCGCTGGCGGATTGGCCGGCTGCTGCGCACTAGCGGCGAGCGTAAATGCGCCGATAAACGCACCGGCGAGCACCAGCCCGCGCGGCAAAGAGCAGATCGTCATGAAGTCCTCCCCTGTGCGGAGGCCTTATCCTGGCGCGAGCGGAAGTGATGCCCCGCACCGGTGGCCGTCCCGGGCGGCAGTCTCCGACATTTCGCGGTCAGTACGCAATCGGAAACATTGCGCGGTATCAGTGCTTGGTGACGGTTCTGTCCGAGAAGTCGAGTATCGCCTCGGCAAACGGAAACTCCAGGACGATCTCGCCCTCATCATCGGTCACTTCGAGGATTGCTTTCAGAAGGCTGGCTTCCGCGCCCTCCGTCTTCAGTATTTCCCGGATCATCGCCCGTGCGACCTCCCAGGCGCGGTCGGGATTGCGCAGTTCCTCACCCTCTGGATCGGAAATCAGCTCGTCGCCGATGCGAGTGTTGAAGAAATACCTAGGCATGGGTCGGAATCCAGTTTCGGTTGGGGGCAAGGGCGGGGAGCGGCGATCTCGCAACTTCCAGAGATTAAGCGCCAGAGCCGGACAGATGCCAGCATGGATTGCCTGGCGCCAGTCTGAACCCGTTGATCCAATGTTGGTTTGACGCCGTGGCGCAAATTGATGTGAACGTCCTTTGCGGTGCAGCATTAAAATACAGCGGCTTACGGCAAAAATTTAACTGGCGAAGTTTTCATTCCGCACTATTTTGTCAACGAGGACGGAATTCGTCCGCTTAACAAGGAGAGCCAAAATGGCCTGGAAAACCCCAAAGATTGTCGAAGTGCCGGTCGGCATGGAAATCAATATGTATATGTGCGCCGCCCGCAAATAAGCGGCGACCACGGCTTCACGATTTGACGGAGGTGGACCTCCACGTTCGGAACGCCCCCTGATCGCGGGACGTCGCCGTGCGGGTGTCCGCCTTTGAAGCTGTTGGAGACCAAAGCTTCAGAATTCCAGGAGACGGATCATGCTTCGGGTCGTCGTCCTGGGCGCCGCGGCAGGTGGCGGCGTTCCGCAATGGAATTGCGGATGTCCAGTATGCGCGGCGGCGCGAACCGATCAGAAGCTGCAAAGCACCCAGGCGTCGATTGCGCTCAGCGCCGACGATGATCACTGGTTTCTGATCAATGCTTCTCCAGATCTGCGCCAACAATTGATCGCGACACCGCGGCTGCATCCGAGGGCCGGAAAGCTCCGCCACAGCCCGATATCCGGCGTGGTGCTGACCAACGGCGAGATTGATGCGATCGCAGGGCTGTTGTCGCTGCGTGAAGGCTCGCCATTCACCATTTACGCGCACGCAAAGGTGCTCTCGATCCTGAAGTCGAACAGCGTCTTTGACGTGCTGAACGAGAACAACGTGCAGCGCCAGCCGATCGAGGCGGACCACGCGTTCGAGCCGGCACTGCCCGGTGGCTCGCCATCCGGAATCGAGGTCCTTCCGTTCGCCGTTGTCGGCAAGCGCGCGTGGTACCTGGAGAGCAGAATTCATCCCGGCGGGGACGATGACGCGGGCGACACCCTTGGACTTCGCATCCGCGACAAGGCCAGCGGCAAGCATTTCTATTTTGTGGCCGCCTGCGCGGCCGTCACCGACGACCTCAAGTCGCGGTTGACTGGGGCGCCGCTGGTGTTTTTCGATGGCACGGTGTGGCGCGACGACGAGTTGATCAAAGCCGGTCTCGGCACCAAGACCGGGCAAGGCATGGGACATATTGCGATGTCGGGCCAAACTGGTGCGATCGAAGCTCTCGCCCAGCTCGATATCGGGCGAAAGATATTTCTGCATATCAACAATTCCAATCCGGCGCTGCTGCCCGCCTCGCCGGAGCGCAAGATGGCCGAGCATGCCGGCTGGCAAATTCCCGCCGATGGAACGGAGATTACGCTTTGAACGCGATGACCCCCGACGGGATGACGGCTTTCTCGCGCGGCGGCAGCGCGCCGCTGCGAAGCGCTGAAGAACTTGAAGCCGCGCTGCGCCAGATCGGAGCCGTGCGCTACCACAATCTGCATCCGTTTCACCGGCTGCTGCACGGCGGCAAGCTGAACAAAGGACAGGTGCAGGCCTGGGCGCTGAACCGCTACTACTACCAGAGCACCATCCCGATCAAGGATGCGGTGGTGATCTCCCGCTTCCGCGATCGCGGCATCCGGCTCGAATGGCGGCACCGGATCGAAGACCATGACGGCGATCTCGGCACCGAAGGCGGCATCGAGCGCTGGTTGAAACTGACCGAGGGCCTTGGCCTCGACAGCGCCTATGTGGAATCCACCGAAGGGATTCTCCCGGCGACACGCTTTGCGGTGGAGGCCTATGTGCATTTCGTCCGTGACAGGAGCCCGCTTGAGGCGATCGCATCCTCGCTGACGGAACTGTTCGCGCCGAACCTGCACGAGGAACGCATTTCCGGCATGCTGGCGCATTATGATTTCGTCAATCCCGACATCATGAGCTATTTCAGCCGGCGCCTGAAGCAAGCGCCGCGCGACGCCGGTTTCGCGCTCGACTATGTCAAGAGCCACGCCAAAACGCCGGCCGAACGCGAAGCGGTCTGCAACGCGCTGCTGTTCAAGACCAATGTGCTATGGGTTCAGCTCGACGCACTGTATCATGCCTATGTCGACGGCCACGTGCCGCCGGGCGCGTTCGTGCCCAAGGAAAACTAGATCAGCGGCCGAGGCAACCAGAGGCGAGGCGATGGCAGGCTTACGCAGCCGCAACATCAGTGTCAGCGAGGCAAGCCGGCCGGTGCTGCCGCGGCATGCAAAACTGAAATTCGATGAGACGCGGCGGGTCTGGGTCCTCCTGGCGCCGGAGCGCGTACTGGCGCCGGATGAAATCGCGGTGGAAGTGCTGCAGCTCTGCGACGGCCTCCGCAGCGTCGAGGCGATGGTCGACCAGCTCGCGGCGAAATACGCCGCCGAACGCGGCGCGATCGCCACCGACGTGATTGCCATGCTGCAGGACCTTGCCGACAAGGGGTTCCTTACCGAAGCGCGCCAGAGGCCGTCATGAGTCCGACGCTGACAGATGCAGGCATCGCGGCCAGCGACCCCGGGGACGGGCTCGCGGTGCTGGAGAGCCACGGCTCGATCGCCGAGACCTACGGAATTCCGCTCGCGGTGCTCGCCGAGTTGACCCATCGCTGCCCGCTGCAGTGCCCTTATTGTTCGAATCCGGTCGAACTGGAGCGCGGCAGCAGCGAGCTCACGACCGGGGAATGGAAAAAGGTGCTATCGGAACTCGCCGAAATCGGCGTGTTGCAAATCCACTTCTCGGGCGGCGAACCCACCGCTCGAAAGGATTTGGCGGAGTTGGTTCAGCACGCCAGCGACGTCGGGCTCTACTCGAATCTCATCACCTCGGCGGTGCTGCTCAGGCGCGACAAACTCGCGGCGCTGGCCGATGCCGGACTGTGTCACGTGCAGATCAGTTTCCAGGGCAACGAGCCCGTCGTCGCCGACCGCGTGGCCGGATTCAAGAACGCACACGCGAAGAAGATCGAAGTCGCAAAATGGACGCGCGAGCTGGATTTGCCGCTGACGGTCAACGCGGTGATGCACCGGCAAAACCTGTTCGAGCTGCCTGATATCATCCAAATGGCGGTCGATCTCGACGCCGACCGGCTCGAGGTCGCCAATGTGCAGTATTACGGTTGGGCGCTGAAGAACCGCGCCGCGCTGATGCCGAGCCTCGAACAGATCGAGCAGGCCAGCCGCATTGTCGAGGAAGCGCGGGCGCGGCTGAAGGGCATCCTCGCCATCGATTATGTCGTGCCGGATTATTACGCGTTGCGGCCGAAGAAATGCATGGGCGGCTGGGGCCGGCAATTCTTCAACATCTCACCCGCCGGCAAGATCCTGCCGTGCCATGCCGCCGAAAGCATCACCGGGCTCGAATTCGAATCGGTAAGATCGAACCGTTCGATCGCCTGGATCTGGCAGAACTCGGAAGCCTTCAACCGCTATCGCGGCACCGGCTGGATGCCGGAACCGTGCAAGAGTTGCGAATTCAGAGAGGTCGATTTCGGCGGCTGCCGCTGCCAGGCGTTTGCCCTGACCGGCGACGCCGGCAATACCGATCCGGCGTGCACGCTGTCGCCGATGCATGAGCAGATTTTCAAGTTGGCCGAAGCCGAAGCAGCGGCCCACCGCAACCGGTTCATCTATCGGAATTTCGCCGGGGGTACGCCCGAGACGGGCGGCGACGATGGCGCCTGATGCCGATGCGGGGAAATCCCAACGCTCCGACCCTTTCGCGCCGCTGACCTCGGCGCTGCTGCCGGTCGGCGACGGTCACGAAATCTACGTCGAAACGGTCGGCCGCGCCGACGGCATCCCCGCGGTCTACCTGCATGGCGGGCCCGGCAGCGGCTGCCAGCCCGACCACCGTCGGCTATTCGATCCCGAGCGCTTTCACACTGTGCTGTTCGATCAGCGCGGCGCCGGGCGAAGCCGCCCGAAGGGCCGCCTCGAACACAACACGCTGCCGCATCTGATCGCCGACATGGAGATCATCCGTGTGAAATTCGGATTTGCGCGCTGGATGATCGTCGGCGGATCCTGGGGCGCGACGCTGGCGCTGGCCTACGCGCAGACGCACCCCGACCGCGTTAGCGGCATCGTGCTGCGCGCGACATTCCTGGGCACCCGCGGCGAACTGGAAGGCGCATTTATCAGTGCGCTGCCGCGCTTCTATTCCGATCTCAACAATGATTTCCTCAGTGTGCTGCCGCCGGAGGAGCGCGGAAAGCCGCTCGATGCCTACTGGCGCCGCATCCTCGATTCCGATTCGGCGGTGCACGTGCCGGCCGCCCGGGCCTGGCATGACACCGAGCGAATCCTTTCCGAGCACAGGCCGGGACGGTCTCGGCTCGATCTTCACTCGCTGGGCTCAACGCGGGCATTACCCGCCACGCCCTTCATGGAAGCTCACTATTTCCAGAACGACTGCTTCATGAAGCCGGGCCAGCTTCTCAACCAGGCCGGAAAACTCGAGGCAATCCCGGGACTGATCGTGCAGGGCCGCTACGATCTGCTGTGTCCGCCGGCGACATCGCAGGCGCTTGCGGCAGTATGGCCTCAATCCGAGGTTCGCGTGGTCGAAGGCGCGGGCCATTCGCTGTACGATCCAGGCATCAGGGACGCGGTGATGCGGGCTACCGCGGATCTCGCCTCCGGGATCAAGAGGTAGGGGACCCTCGGCAATGCCGCTCGCAGGAAAAGGAATGCTGCTGACCTCGATGGACATCGATCCTGCCGACGAGGCCGACTTCAATCGATGGTACGACCGCGAACATCTGAGCGAGCGCGTCGCGATCGAGGGCTTCCTCGAGGCCCGGCGTTATGTCGCCCATCTGGGCAGCCCTAAATACCTATGCCTGTACTCGACGGCGACCTTCGGCGTGCTGGACAGCCCGGCCTACCGTGCCGCGCTGCTCAATCCCACCGACTGGTCGAAGGTCAATCTCGCGCGGTTCAAGAACATGATCCGCGCAGTCGCGCATATCACGATCAGCCGCGGACAAGGCCGCGGCGCGGCGCTCGGCATTGTCCGCGTTCGGCCCACGGGCGGCGGCGCCGACGGATTGCGGAACGCGTTACGGGCGAAACTCGATCCCGAAGAGCTCGATGGTATCGTCTCGATGCACCTGATCGAGAGCGATCCGGCGCTTTCGAGGCCGATCACCAAGGATCCGCCGGTTCCCGGCCCCGGTGCCGGTGACTGGTTCGTCCTGATCGACGGCACGGATGTGAAGGCGATCTCGGCGGCGATTGGCGCGCGCTTCGATGGCCGCGCTGCTTTCCGCGGCGGAACGCAGATTTCGGCGGGCAATTACAATCTGATGTGGGATCTCGCAAACAGCGATATCCAGCCGGTTTGACCCGCGTGGTCGCAGCCCGCATGCTGCACTGCGGCAACGGGCGCGCTGAGCTTGATATCGCGGGATTTGCGGCCCAACGAAAGCGGGTGATCAGGCAAAAATGGCTTTGTGCATGATCCTGAATGGCTTTAATAGACAACCCCATGATCCCATTCGAAAACCACAAGAACGCCGCGTGAGCGTTCGCAGCAAAATATAAGGCCGCGCTGCTTTATCGAGCGGCGCGGGACAAGGTAGGAATGAAACCGACTGACATTGCGGCGCCGGACTACTTTCATAAAGTGGTCGACTGCCAGTGGGCCTGTCCCGCGCATACCCCCGTCCCAGAATACATCCGCTTGATCGCCGAAGGCCGCTATAGCGACGCCTACATGATCAATTGGAGATCGAACGTGTTTCCGGGAATTCTCGGACGCACTTGCGATCGTCCATGCGAGCCGGCGTGCCGCCGGGGCCGGGTCGAGGAAACTCCGGTCGCGATTTGCCGGCTGAAGCGCGTCGCCGCTGATTTCAAGGACGACGTCAAAGGCCGCATGCCGCGCACCTCGGCGAAGAACGGCAAGCGCATTGCGATCATCGGCGGCGGACCAGCCTCGCTCACGGTTGCCCGCGACCTCGCGCCGCTCGGCTACCACTGCACCGTGTTCGATTCCGATCCGAAGGCCGGCGGGATGATGCGGACGCAGATTCCAAAATTCCGCTTGCCCGATTCGGTGATCGACGAGGAAACCGACTACATCCTCAATCTCGGCATTGATTTCAAGGGCGGCCATCGCATCGACAGCCTGAAGAAATTGCTCACCGAGAACCATGACGCGATCTTTATCGGCTCCGGCGCGCCACGCGGCCGCGAACTCGACATTCCCGGCCGCAAGGAGGCAGCCGCCAACATTCACATCGGCATCGACTGGCTCTCCAGCGTGTCGTTCGGCCACACCGACAAGATCGGCAAGCGCGTGATCGTGCTCGGCGGCGGCAATACCGCGATGGACTGCTGCCGCACCGCACGCCGCCTCGGTGGCGAGGACGTCAGGGTGATCGTGCGTTCCGGCTTCGAGGAGATGAAGGCCTCGCCTTGGGAAAAAGAGGATGCCATTCACGAGGACATTCCGATCCTCAATTTCATGGTGCCGGTCGCCTTCACCCACGATGAGGGCAAGCTCACCGGCGTCACGTTCCAGAAAGTCAAGGCCGAGTACGATGCGGCGGGGCGGCGCAGCCTGGTGCCCTCCGGCGAGCCGGACCGGACCATCGAATGCGATGACGTGCTGGTGGCGGTGGGTCAGGAGAACGCGTTTCCCTGGATCGAGCGCGACTGTGGCGTCGAGTTCGACAAGTGGAACATGCCCAAGGTCGACCCCAAGACCATGGGCTCGACCAACCCGCGGGTGTTCTTCGGCGGTGACGCCGCGTTCGGCCCCAAGAACATCATCTGGGCGGTGGCGCATGGCCATGACGCCGCGCTGTCGATCCACAAGCTTTGCTCGGGTGAAGACATCACCGAGCGTCCGCTTCCCGAGGTGCAGATCTCGTCGCAGAAGATGGGCATCCACGAGTGGAGCTACGACAACGACATTTCCGCCGACAAACGCTACAAGGTGCCGCATCGCGACAAGGTGATCGCGCTCAAGGACATTCGCACCGAAGTCGAACTCGGCTACGACGTCAAGCTCGCGCTCGGCGAGGCGCAGCGCTGCCTGAACTGCGATATCCAGACGGTTTTCACGGCACCGCTGTGCATCGAGTGCGACGCCTGCGTCGATATCTGTCCGATGGACTGCATCACCTTCACGGAGAACGGCGAGGAAGCCGATCTGCGCGCACGGCTGAAAGCACCATCGGTGCATCCCGACCAGGACCTCTATGTCGCCGACGGGCTGAAGACCGGACGTGTGATGGTGAAGGATGAAGACGTCTGCTTGCACTGCGGCCTGTGCGCCGAACGCTGTCCCACCGGCGCCTGGGACATGCAAAAATACCTCATCGACATGACCCACGCAGGTACATCATGCCCGTCCAAAAGCCGATCAGCAGCGTAAACGACTTCGTCGTCCGCTTCGCCAACGTCAACGGCTCGGGCTCAGCGAGCGCTAACGAGCTGTTCGCGCGTTCGATCCTGCGGCACGGCGTGCCTGTCTCGCCGCGCAATATCTTCCCTTCCAACATCCAGGGCCTGCCGACCTGGTATGAAGTGCGGGTGACCGAGGCCGGCCATCTCGGCGCCCGCGGTGGCATCGACCTGATGGTGGCGATGAACCCGCAGACCTGGGACAAGGATCTCGCCTCTATCGAGCCCGGCGGCTATTTGTTCTACGATTCGACCAAGCCGATGCCGCAGTCGAAATTCCGCGCCGACATCACCGTGATCGGCGTGCCGCTGACCGCCATCGCCAACTCGACCTACACCGACCCGCGGCAGCGCCAGCTGTTCAAGAACATCATCTATCTCGGCGCACTCTGTGCGCTGCTCGACATGGACCCCAAGCTGATCGAGCAATTGATCGGCGAACAATACAAGGGCAAGGAAAAGCTGTTGTCCTCGAACGTCCACGCGCTGCATCTCGGCCGCGACTGGGCGCTGCAGAATCTCAAATGCCCGATCGGCTTGCGGGTCAAGAAGGCCGACAAGGTCGGCGACCGCATCTTCATCGAAGGCAACAGCGCGGCCGCGCTCGGCGCGGTCTATGGCGGCGCTACCGTCTGCGCGTGGTACCCGATCACGCCCTCCTCCTCGCTCGCCGACGCCTTCGCCAGCCATTGCAAGAAGCTGCGGCACGATCCCAAAACCGGCAAGGCCAAATACGCCATCGTGCAGGGCGAGGACGAATTGGCGTCGATCGGCATCGTGATCGGCGCCTCATGGAACGGCGCGCGCGCCTTTACCGCCACCTCCGGCCCCGGCATCTCCTTGATGCAGGAGTTCATCGGCCTGTCTTATTTCGCCGAAATTCCGGCCGTGATCATGAACGTGCAGCGCGCCGGTCCCTCGACCGGCATGCCGACCCGCACCCAGCAATGCGACGTCATGGCCTGCGCCTATGCTTCGCACGGCGACACCAAGCACGTGCTGCTGTTTCCGGAGGACCCGGCCGAGGCCTTCGAATTCGCGGCCCAGGCCTTCGACCTCGCCGAACGCCTGCAGACCACCATCTTCGTCATGCTCGATCTCGACATCGGCATGAACCACAGGCTGTGCCGTCCGCTGAAGTGGGACGATTCCCGGCAATACGACCGCGGCAAAGTAATGACAGCGGAGATGCTGGACGACGGCCGTGACTTCGGCCGCTATCTCGACGTCGACGGCGACGGCATCCCCTACCGCACTTATCCCGGGACCCATCCGACCAAGGGCTCTTTCTTCACCCGCGGCACTTCCCGCGACCGTTACGCGCGCTATTCCGAGGAAGGCGCGGTCTATGCCGACAACATGCAGAGGCTGGTGCGCAAGTTCGAGACCGCCCAGGACATGGTGCCGCGGCCGCTGCAGGCCAACGCGGCCAAGCCGACCAAATACGGCGTGATCTATTTTGGCTCGACCGCACCGGCCATGGACGAGGCGATCGGGCTGCTGGAAGCCCGCGGGCATGAGCTCGACCGGCTGCGTATCCGGGCTTTCCCGTTCCATTCCAGCGTCGCCAGCTTCATTGCCGACCATGATTTTGTTTATGTGGTCGAGCAGAACCGTGACGCGCAGCTTCGCTCGCTGATCGTCAACGAAAACGGCATCGATCCGGTACGGCTGGTTCCGATCGTGCATTACGACGGCACGCCGATTACCGCGCGCTTCATCGCGAGCGCCATCGGCGACCACCAGGACCAGCTCAAACTGACCCCGCTCCGCAAGGTTGCGTCATGACCTATATTGCAAAGCCGAAATTCCATCATCCGGGACTGCCCAAGAACGATCTCGGCTTCACTCACCGGGATTACGAGGGCAAGATCTCGACGCTATGCGCGGGCTGCGGCCACGATTCGATCACAGCCTCGATCATCGAGGCCTGCTTCGAACTCTCGATCGAGCCGCATCGGGTCGCCAAGATTTCCGGCATCGGCTGCTCCTCCAAGACGCCGGACTATTTCCTCGGCAACTCGCATGGCTTCAATTCGGTACATGGCCGGATGCCCTCGGTCTTGACCGGCGCCAATCTCGCCAACCGCGACCTGATCTATCTCGGCGTTTCCGGCGACGGCGATTCCGCCTCAATCGGCTTCGGCCAGTTCGCGCATTCGATCCGACGCGGCGTCAACATGACCTATATCGTCGAGAACAACGGGGTTTACGGCCTCACCAAGGGCCAGTTCTCGGCCACCGCCGACCGCGGCTCGAAGAACAAGCGTGGGTTGACGAACACCGACAACGCCATCGACCTCGTCGCGATCGCGCTTCAGCTCGGCGCCAGCTTCGTGGCGCGCAGCTTTTCCGGCGACAAGAGCCAGTTGGTGCCGTTAATTGCAGCCGCCATCCAGCACCAGGGCGCCGCCTTCATCGACGTGATCAGCCCGTGCGTCGCCTTCAACAACCACGCCGGCTCGACCAAAAGCTTTGACTATGTGCGCGAGCACAATGACGCGGTGAACCGGCTGGACGTCATCACCGGCCGCGACCCGATCACGGTCGATTACGCGCCGGGCACGGTGCAGGAAGTCGAGCAACACGACGGCACGCGAATAGCGCTGCGCAAGATCGATGCCGATTACGACCCACACGACCGGGTCGGAGCGATGTCATTCCTGCAGAAGCATGCCGCGAAAGGCCAGATCGTCACCGGGCTGCTGTATGTCGATCCGGAATCGGAAGACCTGCACAGCCATCTCGACACCGTTGATACGCCGCTCAACCAGCTCGGCGAAAAGGCGTTGTGCCCCGGCTCTGCCGCACTGGACAAGCTCAACGCCAGCCTGCGTTAACGGGCCCCCTCATCCATCGGCACGGCGCTGCCGCCGGGCAAATCATCATCGCCCCGGTGGAGCGTTATGTTTCCAACCCGGTACCCTGCTGCGGTCGCAAAATCGCGCCGGAACGCCGCCATGCCGCCCATCCTGGATCGATATGTTGTGAATGGCGTTATCCAGTCGGGATACGCATATTCCGTTGGCCGGCCCCCCGCGGGGGACTTGTTGACAAAATTCAGCCCCCCGCCCGAAGGTGCTGGAACCCGCGCAACGGACAAGCTCGAACAGAAACAGGCATCATGAATCCGGTCAAAGCACTCGAAAAGCACGGCCAATCGGTCTGGCTGGACTTCCTGGCCCGCGGCTTCGTCGCCAAGGGTGAACTCAAAAAGCTGGTCGACGACGACGGTCTCAAAGGGGTGACCTCCAATCCGTCGATTTTCGAGAAAGCGATCGGCAGTTCCGACGAATATGACGGCGCGATCCGAGATGCCTTGAAAAGAGGCGATCGTCCGGTCGCCGAATTGTTCGAGCATCTTGCGGTCGAAGATATCCAGAATGCGGCGGACGTGCTGCGCCCGGTTTATGATCGACTAAAGGGGGGCGACGGCTTCGTCAGCCTCGAGGTATCACCCTATCTGGCAATGGACACCAAGGCGACCGTCGCCGAGGCCAGGCGGCTCTGGAAGGACGTCGGGCGCAAGAACCTGATGGTCAAGGTGCCTGCGACTCCGGAAGGCCTACCCGCGATCCGGCAACTGACCGGCGAAGGTCTCAGCATCAACATCACGCTGTTGTTTTCGCAAAAAGTCTATGTGCAGGTCGCCGAAGCCTATCTCGCGGGGCTGGAAAAATATGTCTCGGGCGGCGGCGATCCGTCCCACGTCGCAAGCGTTGCCAGCTTCTTCGTCAGCCGCATCGACAGTGCGATCGACAAGCAGCTCGATGAAAAAATCGCTCGAGCCAACGACCCGATTGAAAAGGAGCGGCTGACCGGACTGAAGGGCAAGGTTGCGATCGCCAACGCGAAACTCGCCTATCAGGAATACAAGCGGCTGTTCTCCGGAGCGCGGTGGGAGAAGCTTGCGGCCAAAGGCGCCAGGCCGCAGCGGCTGCTGTGGGCTTCGACCGGCACGAAAAACAAGGATTATAGCGATGTGCTCTATGTCGAGGAGTTGATCGGCGCCAACACGATCAATACCGTGCCGCCGGCAACGCTCGAGGCGTTCCGCGACCATGGCAAGCCGCGCGACAGTCTTGAAGAGGATCTCGACGGCGCCCGCCGCGTGCTCGGCGGATTGGAGAAATCCGGTATCTCGCTCGATGCCGTTACCGCCGAGCTGGTCAAGGAAGGAGTCAAACTGTTTGCGGACGCGGCCGACAAACTTTACGGCGCGGTCGCGCACAAGCGCGCTACCGTGCTCGGCGCCGGTCTTGACCGCCAGCAGCTAAAGCTCGGCAGCGAGATCGGCAAGGCGGTCGAAAGGGCCACCGAAGAATGGCGCGCCTCGGCGAAAATCCGGCGCCTCTGGCAGCACGACAAATCGGTATGGACCGGCGCCGATGAAGACAAATGGCTGGGCTGGCTGAACAGCGCCGCCAAAGCCGATATCGCCGGTTACGAGGACTATGCGCGGCGCGTGAAAAGCCAGAACTTTTCCGACGCCGTGGTGCTCGGCATGGGCGGATCGAGCCTGGGACCGGAAGTGCTGGCGGAAACCTTTGCCCGCAAGCCCGGCTTTCCGAAACTGCGCGTTCTCGACTCCACTGATCCCGCCCAGGTGCGCGCGATGGAGAACGCCGTCGATATCGCCAGGACGCTGTTCATCGTCTCCAGCAAGTCGGGCGGCACCACCGAGCCGAACGTGTTGAAGGACTATTTCTTCGCCCGCGTCAGCGACGCCATCGGTACCGAGATGGCCGGGCATCGGTTTATCGCGGTGACAGATCCCGGCTCCTCGCTGGAGAAAGTTGCCGCCAGACAGGGTTTTGCCCGCATTTTCCACGGCGATCCCAGTATTGGCGGACGTTATTCGGTGCTCTCTCCGTTCGGGCTGGTGCCGGCCGCCACCGCGGGCATCGACGTTCGCAGCCTGATCGCTCATTCGCTCTCGATGAAACGCTCCTGCGGAGCTGATGTGCCGCCGCACGAGAATCCCGGCGTGCAGCTTGGACTTGCGATGGGGCTAGCGGGCCTCGAGGGGCGCGACAAGGTTACCATCCTGTCGTCGAAAAGGATCGCCGATTTCGGCGCATGGGCCGAGCAGCTGATCGCAGAATCCACGGGCAAGGACGGCAAGGGCTTGATTCCGGTCGACGGCGAACCGCTGGGGGAGCCAGCGCTCTACGGCCATGATCGCTTCTTCATCGACATCCGAACCGAGAGCGAGAATGACGCCGCGCATGAGCAAAAGCTCGCCGCGCTGGAACAAGCGGGGCATCCAGTGGTGCGCATCGTCATGAAATCGATCGACCACATCGGGCAAGAGTTTTTCCGGTTCGAAATGGCGACCGCGGTTGC
Organism: uncultured Alphaproteobacteria bacterium; assembly: GCA_963840155.1. Lineage (GTDB taxonomy): Bacteria > Pseudomonadota > Alphaproteobacteria > Rhizobiales > Xanthobacteraceae > Bradyrhizobium. Next base: position 2,142,383 of record CAWIXP010000002.1, on the reverse strand, counting down.
CGGCGCCATTCTCGGCATCAACCCGTTCAACCAACCCGACGTCGAGGACGCCAAGATCAAGACCCGCGAGTTGACCGCGGCGTTCGAGAAATCCGGCACGCTGCCGCCGGAAAGGCCCGTGGTGTCCTCGGTCCACGCCGACCTCTACACCGATCAGCATAATGCCGCTGACCTGCGCAATGCCGGCGCCGATGGCGATCTCGGCTCCTGGTTGAAGGCGCACCTCTCACGCTCCGGTGAAGGCGACTACCTGGCGCTGCTCGCCTATATTGAACGCGACCGCGGCCACATCGATGCGCTGCAGAAGATCAGAGTTGCATTGCGCGACAAGCGCCATCTCGCGACCTGTGCCGAATTCGGTCCACGCTTCCTGCATTCGACGGGCCAGGCCTACAAAGGCGGACCCGACAGCGGCGTATTCCTGCAAATCACGTCAGACGATGCCAGGGATCTGGCAGTGCCCGGTCAAAAGGCCAGTTTTGGCGTGATCAAGGCCGCGCAGGCCCGCGGCGATTTCGACGTGCTCACCGAGCGTGGCCGGCGCGCGCTGCGGGTGCATCTCAAGGGCGATCTCAACGCCGGCCTGAAGATGCTCGATGCCGCGATTCAGAATGCGTTGAACTAGAGCATGCTCCAAATCCGAAGCGCGGCGTTGACGTAAAGCAGATGCCGGCCTTTTCGGATCAGATCATGCAAAAACCAGCAAGGGTATCAAAATGCAGATCGGCATGATCGGCCTGGGGCGCATGGGCGGCAACATCGTCCGCCGGCTGATGAAGCACGACCACACTACCGTCGTGTACGACAAGGACCCCAAAGCCGTCGCAGCCATTGCGGCCGACGGAGCGAGCGGCAGCGGCGCGCTGGAAGACTTTGTTAAAAAGCTCGCCAAGCCACGAATCGCCTGGGTGATGTTGCCGGCCGGCAAGATCACAGAGGCGACGATCAATACACTTGCGAACCTGATGGACAGCGGCGATGTCATCATCGACGGCGGCAACAGCTTTTGGCAGGACGATGTGCGCCGCGGAGAGGCTCTGAAGCAACGCGGCATCCACTACATCGACGTCGGCACCTCCGGTGGCGTCTGGGGCATCGATCGGGGCTATTGCATGATGATCGGCGGGGACAAGGCCGTGGTCGACCGTCTCGATCCGATTTTCGCGGCGCTGGCGCCAGGCCTTGGCGAAATTCCGCGCACGGAGGGACGCGAGCGCCGCGATCCGCGCATCGAGCGGGGCTATATCCACGCTGGTCCGGTCGGCGCCGGCCATTTCGTCAAGATGGTCCACAACGGCATCGAATACGGCCTGATGCAGGCCTATGCCGAGGGCTTCGACATCCTGAAGAACGCCAATATCGAGGCGCTGCCATCGGAGCATCGGTTCGATCTCGATATTGCCGATATCGCCGAGGTGTGGCGGCGCGGCAGCGTGATCCCGTCCTGGCTGCTCGATCTCACGGCTTCCGCGCTTGCCCAAAATCCGACGCTCGGCACCTATTCGGGATTCGTCGAGGATTCCGGCGAAGGGCGCTGGACGGTCAATGCCGCGATCGATGAAGCCGTGCCAGCCGAGGTGCTGACTGCGGCGCTGTACGCACGATTTCGCTCGCGCAAGGAACATACCTTTGCCGAGAAGATTCTTTCCGCGATGCGCGCTGGTTTCGGCGGTCATAAGGAGCCGCAACAGCATCCGGAGCCGGTTCGCCAGAGCGCGCCGGAGATCGTCAAGCCAAAGGGAGGCCGTTCGTGACAGACCTCCCTGCAACCCGCTCAAATCAACGCAAGCCCGACCCCTGCTCGTTCGTGATATTCGGCGTCACCGGCGATCTGACGCACCGGTTGGTGCTTCCCTCGCTTTATAACCTCGAAGCGACCGGCCTGCTTCCTGACCAATTCTGCGTGGTCGGAGTCGCCCGCAAAGGCATGTCCAACGATGATCTGCGCGACAGCCTGATGAAGGGCCTGCGGCAATTCGCCACCCGCCCTGTCGACGTTGCGGTCGCCAAGCGGCTCTTGGAATGCGTCAACAGCATTGAAGCCGATCCGAAGGATCCGGCTTCGTTCGATGCGATGCGCGAGCGGTTGGAGAAAGTGGAAGCCACTCGCTCGACCGGCGGCAACCGGCTGTTCTATCTGGCGACTCCGCCGGAAGCCTTCGCGCCGATCAGCAAGGAGCTCGGCCGCACCGGAATGCTAAGAGAGGACGGGTCGTGGCGGCGGCTGGTGGTCGAAAAGCCGTTCGGCACCGACCTCGCCTCGGCCAAGGCGCTCAACAGCGAGCTGCTGGATATCATCGACGAGCACCAGCTTTACCGGATCGATCATTACCTCGGCAAGGAGACGGTCCAGAACATCCTGGTGCTGCGGTTTGCCAACGGCATATTCGAGCCGATCTGGAATCGCAATCACATCGATCATGTGCAGATCACCGTCGACGAGAAGCTCGGCGTCGGCCACCGCGGCAGCTTCTACGATTCCACCGGTGCGCTGCGCGACATGGTGCCGAACCATCTGTTCCAGTTGCTGTCGCTGGTCGCGATGGAGCCACCGATCCGCTTCGATGCCCATTCGGTGCGTTCCGAAAAAGCCGACGTGCTGGCCGCGATCCAGATCCAGAGCGAAGCGGAGGCGCTGCGAAATTCGGTGCGCGGCCAATATCTCGGCGGCAAGATCGACGCCGCCGTGATCGAGGATTATTGCAAGACCGAGGACGTCAAACCCGACAGCACCACCGAAACCTACGCCGCGCTGAAACTGATCATCGACAACTGGCGCTGGGCCGGGGTTCCTTTTTACCTTCGCACCGGCAAGGCGCTCGGGACCAAGCGCACCGAGGTCGCGATCAAGTTCAAGCAGGCGCCGTTTACGATGTTCAATTGCACGCCGGTAGAGAAGCTGGCGGAAAATTACCTGGTGATCGGCGTGGAGCCGACCGAAGGAATTGCGCTGCAGTTCAACACCAAGGTGCCGGGGCCGACGATCACCATCGACGGCGTCGAAATGAAATTCCGCTACAAGGATTACTTCCAGGCGGAGCCTTCTACCGGCTATGAGACGCTGATCTACGACTGCATGATCGGCGACAATATCCTGTTTCAGCGCGCCGACAGCGTCGAAGCCGGCTGGGCGGCGGTGCAGCCGTTTCTGGACGCATGGAAGAAGGCGGGCCCCAAGGGCCTGGAGCGCTACAAGGCCGGCAGCGAAGGTCCAATCGGCGCCGAGCATCTGCTCAAGCGCGATGGCCGCAGCTGGCGCAAGCTCGGCTAGGCCGGATGGCGCCGCACGATCATCGCCGGGTGGTCACGGTTGCGGACGCCAAAGCGCTCGCTAAAACCGCGGCCGACCGTGTCATGGCAAGGATCGCCGCCAACCATGATCGCGTCGCGATTTGCCTGACCGGCGGTTCCACACCAAGACAACTCTATCAGTTGCTTGCGACCGATGCCTATCGAAGCCGGATCCCCTGGCATCGGGTGCATTGGTTCATCGGCGACGAACGCTTCGTCCCCGCAGGCGACCCGCTCAACAACATGGCCATGGCGCGCCGGAGCTTGCTCGATGCCGCTGCGCCGGCCGGCAACATCCACCCGATTCCGACCGATGACGCCGGCCCCGATCAGGCCGCGCGGGCATATGCCAGCGAGCTGCAGTCGTTCTACGGCGCCGAGCTACTCGATCCCGGCAAGCCATTGTTCGATCTGACGCTGGTGGGGGTCGGCCCGGATGGTCATACCGCCTCGCTATTTCCGAATGATCCGGCCGCGCAGGAGACCGAGCGCTGGGCGGTCGGCGTCCCCAGCGCGCATGTCGAACCGTTCGTGCCGCGGGTGACGTTGACGTTACCGGCGCTCGGCAGTTGCCGCGAGATGCTGTTTGAGGTCTCCGGCTCCCAAAAGCGGGCGATCTTGACGCGCGTGTTCGCAGGCGAGAACCTGCCGGCGGCCCGCGCCCATTCCACCGGTGAGACAATCTGGCTCGTGGACCAGGCCGCGCTGCCGGAGAATTTTCGTGAGCGATGAATCAGGCGAAATACCCTGCGCGCTGATCGTGATGGGCGTTTCCGGCTCCGGCAAGAGCACCATTGCCGAAAAACTGGCCGAACGCCTGCGCTGGAGTTATGAGGATGGCGACAAATTTCATCCCGCCAGCAACGTCGCCAAGATGAGCGCCGGCCATCCCCTGAGCGATGAAGACCGCTGGCCCTGGCTGCAGGCGATCGCCGACGAGATCGATCGGGTCTGCAAAGCCGGCCGGCATGCCGTGATCGCCTGTTCCGCGCTGAAGCGCGCCTATCGAGACATCCTCGTGCATGGACGTAACGACGTCCGCATCATCTTTCTCAAGGGCACGCAGGACTTGATCGCAAGCCGCCTTGCGTCGCGCAAAGGCCATTTCATGCCGGCGGGATTATTGGATAGCCAGTTCAAGACGCTCGAGCCGCCCGATCAAAGCGAAAATCCCGTGACCGCCTCCATCGACGGTTCAGTCGAGGCCATCGTCGGCGATATTGTCCGGCAGTTGCGCCTGGGCGCGGTGGGCGGCGCCGTAGGCCGGACGAACTCATGACCCGTATTGCCCTTGTCGTGTCGGATGTCGACGGCACCCTGCTCACCAGGGATAAGACCCTGACCGAAGGCGCCAAGGCCGCGGTTCGGCGACTGCACCAAGCCGGAATTGGTTTCACCCTCACGAGCAGCCGCCCGATCATCGGCATGCGATTTCTGATCGAGCCGCTGGCAATCACGCTGCCAGTCGGGCCTTTTAATGGCAGTTGCATCGTGGATTGCCATTTGAACCCGATCGAGCAGCATCTGATTTCCGCTGCTGCCGCGCAACGCAGCCTGGAGGTATTCGACGAGTTCGGTATCGATGTCTGGCTGTTCACCACCGATCTCTGGCTGGCGCTGCGGGACGACGGGGAATACGCGCCGCTTGAAAGGCGCGCCATCCGTGCCGATCCGACCGTCATTGCGGATTTTGCGCCATACCTTTCGAAGACCTGCAAGATCGTCGGCTCCAGCTCTGACGCGGCACTGCTGCAGCGTTGCGAGGCCGCGATGCAGCAGGCACTGGGGGCGCAGGCCACCGCGGTGCGCTCGCAGAGCTACTATCTCGACGTCACCCCGCCCGGCTACGACAAGGGGACGTTCGTACAGATGGTCGCCCGGCGTCAGCGCATCTCGACCGACGCGGTCGCCACCATCGGCGACATGCAGAACGATCTTGCGATGTTTCGAAACAGCGGATTGTCGATCGCGATGGGCAACGCGACCGACGACGTCAAGCGGTCGGCGAGCCGGCTCACGACCTCGAATGACGACGAAGGCTTTGCAGGGGCGGTCGATATCATTTTGAGAAACAACGAAACCGGATAGCTTGCCACCGCCTGGCGGCTAGTCGATGAATTCCACCGGCGTTCCCTTTTTCACGTTGCTACCGAGCATGGCGGCATCCCAATTCGTCAGGCGGACGCAGCCATGTGATTCGGCTTTGCTGATTTTGGAAGGATTGGGTGTGCCGTGGATGCCATAGCCCTCTGACGACAGACCGATCCAGTATGATCCAACCGGATTATTCGGCCCCGGCTTGATCGTGAACGGTCTATTGGACCTCACCCCCTTGAATTTGTATTTCGGATTATAGCGGTAGGTCGGATTGGGATCGCTCGATACGACCTTGAGGCTGCCGCTCGGGGTGGGCTTTTCCTCGCTGCCGACGGTGGCGGGGAAAAAGGCGATCAGCGAGCCCGAGGGATCGAAGGCTTTCACCGTCTCCCGCGACTTGTCGATCTCGATCCGGTCGACGTCTAATTTGATTTTTGTCGGCACGTCGGTGACGAAGATGGTCACGCCGGCGCGATCGAACTTGCCGCCGGGATTGAGAGCCTGCAGCAAAACCTCGCTCATGTGAAATTTTTCGGCAATGGCTTCGCGCGGGCTGGTGTAACGGAGCGCATCAAGGCGTTTCATGTCCTCTATTTTTGCCGGCAGTTTTTGCAAGAACGGACCTCTCACATCGTTTTCAGCGATAGTGTATTGTGTGATGACGGGCGCATTGTTGGCTTGTGAGAGCGCTGCCCAGATCTCCGGTGTGAGCGGCCTGTCGGAAACCAGATTGTTGGCCTCCGCGAACGCCCTCAATGCCTTTTGGGCGTTTTCGCCGAGCTTGCCATCAATCTCCCCGGGTGAGAATTGAGCCCGGTCCAGCAACACTTGCGCCTTTACGATGACCGGATCGATCTTGGCCGCCGCAAACCGCTTTGAACCGCCAAACTCGGCATGGTTGATCGCTGCCGCGTCGAGCCTGGCGGCCGCGGCCGGATGTATCAACCAGCCCAGAACAACGGATGCGGCGACCCAGCGGATCATCGGGCACTCCCAGCAGCACTATTCAGAACAATGGTTTTTGGGTTGGTAAGTTCCTGGCGAACGACGGACTTCTCACTTGGATCGTTGCATCGCCGGCTTTTCGACCGGCCGCGTCGCTTCGCTGAGGTTGTGCGCGGTGTTGATCAGGGCGATGTGGGTTAGCGCCTGCGGGAAATTGCCGCTTTGGCGGCGCTGGCCGGAATCGAATTCCTCCGCCAGCAGCCCGAGATCGTTCGCTACGGCGACCACCCGTTGGAACAGTGCCCGCGCCTTGGCGAGTTCGCCCGCGAGCACATAGGCGTCGGCGAGCCACAGGCTGCAGGCGAGAAAGGCGCCTTCGATCGGCTGCTGCTCGTCGGACAGCTCGCGAGGATCGTGCCGCAGCACAAATCCATCGCGCATCATGTGTTTCTCGATCGCCTCGATGGTGCCGCGAACGCGCGGATCGGTAGCGGGGAGGAAACCGACCGCGGGCAGCAGCAGGATGCTGGCGTCGAGCAGCTTCGAGCCATAGGATTCGACGAACGCATTCTGCTCGGGATCGAAGCCGCGCTCGCAGACGTCGCGGCAAATGGCGTCGCGCAGCGCTCGCCACCGATCGAGCGGCGCCTCCAGCCCGAACCGCTCGGCGCTCTTGATGCCGCGATCGAACGCCACCCAGGTCATCACCTTCGACGAGACGTAATGCCTTGCTTCGCCGCGGCGCTCCCAGATACCGTGATCCGGCCGGTCCCATACTTCCGACAGGTGGTCGAGCACGGCACGTCCGAGCGCCCAGGAGTCCTCGCCGAGTTGCAGCGAGGCCATGCGCGACTGATGAAACGCGTCGATCAATTCGCCGTAGACGTCGAGCTGCAGCTGGGCATGCGCGGCGTTACCGACCCGCACCGGCTGCGCGCCTTCATACCCCGGCAACCAGGCCGCCTCCCACTCGAGAAGGCGGCGCTGGCCCATGATGCCGTACATGATCTGCATGTTCGCCGGCGCCCCGGCCGCGGCCCGCAACAGCCAATTGTACCAAGCCGAGGCCTCCTCGGAGTAACCGGAGTTCATTAGCGCCAGCAACGTGAAGGTCGCGTCCCGCAGCCAGCAAAAGCGATAATCCCAGTTGCGCGCGCCGCCGAGCTTTTCCGGCAGCGAGGTGGTCGGCGCCGCGACAATGCCGCCGGTAGGACCGTAGGTCAGCGCCTTCAGCGTGATCAGCGATCGCATCACGAGCTCGCGATGCTCGCCTTCATAACTGCAACGGCTGCACCATTCCGTCCAGAAATTCTCGGTCTCCCGCAACGCCTGCGCGGGATCGATGGGTTCGGGCAAGGGCAGGTGCGAAGGTCCGTAGGTGAGCACGAAGGGAACGGTTTTGCCCTCGCCGACCTCGAACTCGGCCACCGTGGTAAGCCCTTCGCCGCGAGTCTCGACCGGGGTCCGCAGCACGGTCATGTCCTGACCGGCAATGGCCAGCAACGCCCCATCTTCCGTGCGCTTCACCCAGGGAATATCGATGCCGAAGCCGAAGCGTATCACCAGCTGCATTTGCAGTTTCACCTTGCCGGAAACCCCACGTACCAGCCGGACGACATCGGAGGCGTTGCCGCGCGGCGGCATGAAGTCGATCAGGGCGACCACACCATTCGCGGTTTCAAAAACCGTCTCCAGGATCAGCGTATTCTCCCAATAGCGGCGCGAGCATCGTGTGATGTCTTCCGCGGGCGCGATCAGCCAGCGGCCGTTCTTCTCGGTGCCGAGCAGTGCGGCGAAACAGGCGTCGGAATCGAATGCCGGCCAGCACAGCCAGTCGATCGAGCCGTCGCGGCCGACCAGGGCGGCGGTCTCGCAATCGCCAATCAATCCATAGTCTTCAATTCTGGAGGACAAGTTTATTTCACCGGTTGGAAATGGGTCATCGGTCAGCTCGCCGCGCGCGTCCGTTCCGCCGTCGCGCCCTTCAGGGCGGCAACATCGATCGCCGATCCGATCTGCTCGATCGCTAGCGGCAAGCGGCGCCGCCAGTTCGGATGTTCGTTCACGGTGCCGGGGATATTGGGCTGCTCGACCACTCCCAACAGATCCTCCAGCGATATCGCAAGCAGGCGGGACTTGGTCCGCGCCAGAAAACCAACTACCGCATTGAGGTCGTGACCGTCGATGCCGTGGCGACGCAGCACGTCGCTGAGCATGGTCAGCGCGTTCCATCGCGCGTCGTCGGTTTCGCCGGGGTCGATCCCGAGCGAGCGCTTCAGCGCCAGATCGCTGAATGAGCGCCAGCCGGCATAGGTCGAGAGATCATGGGTATTGAAGGTGACGAGGGCATTCGGCGTGTAATGATCTACGCCGCGAAACCTGCCACGATCGTCACGTTCGAACATCATCACCTGATAGGACCAGATGCCCCAATCGGTCATTTGCTCGCGAAAGCCTTCCGGGACCGTGCCGAGATCCTCGCCGATCACCACGCAGCGATGCGCCACGCTTTCCAGCGCGGCTGCCGCCAGCAACGCCTCGAACGGCATTTGCACGTAGACGCCGTTGTCAGGACCAAATCCCTGCGGCACGAGATATAACCGCTTCAAACCCAGGACATGATCGAGCCGGATTGCGCCCGCATGGCGCATCGAGGCCCGCAGCATCTCGCGAAATGGCTCGAACGATTTGATTTCCAGACCGGCGGCATTAAAGCCGGCAAGACCCCAATTCTGGCCGGCCGTGTTGAGGGAATCCGGCGGCGCGCCGACGGCGAGATGGCGGGAAATCGCGATCTGCTCGTTCCAGGCATCAAATCCGTCGCATTGCACGCCGACCGCGACGTCGAGATAGAGCCCGACCTTCATGCCGAGCCGCATCGTAAGATCCCGGCAGGACTGCAACTGGCGATCGGCGGTCCACTGCACGAATTCCACAAATTCGATTTCGGCGGCATTCCGCCCGGCGTACAATTGGGCGAAGTCGATCCGCTCGGGCTGCCGCCACTCGTTCGGCCATTCCCACCACGGCTTGCCGAGCTTGTGCCGGAGCATTTCGAAACAGGCAAAGCGCGACAGCAATGGTCCGCGTTCGCTACGGAATTTCTCGAACTCCTGTCGGCGTTCGCTGTTCGGATCGGCCTTGAAGACATCGAAGGCCAGCCGGAGCGCACGCCATTTCAACTCGGCAACGGCGGTATAGTCGATGATGTCGCTCGCCCTCAGCCTGGCGATCATGCCGTCGCTTTCGGCGCGGCGCCGGAATTCGGGCAGCCTCTCGACATCGATATAGAGCGGGTTGAGGAACAACCGGCTGTTCGGCGAATACGGGCTGCAGTCGCCGGGCCGATCATCGAACAGCGCGTGCAGCGGGTTGAGGCCGACGCCATCGGCCCCAAGATGGCGCGCCAGCTCGACCAGGGCTTCGAGATCGGTGAAATCGCCGATCCCCCAATTGCGGGCCGAGCGCACGGCATAGAGCTGCACCGCCAACAACCAGCAGCGATCGAAATCACCGCCAAACGCCGTTGCCGGCGCGACGATCAGTGGCGCCCTTTCGCTGAACGAGTATGCGTCCAGGAGTTGCAGCCGGTATGAGCCGATGGGCAAATCAGCGGGCCACGCAATGGCGCGGTCGCCGGTGTCGCTTTGCCGATCGCCGACCTCGCCTCGGGCGATGGTTTCCGGACCGGCCTCGATGCTCCAGCGCAGCGGAAAGCTGGCAACCTGGCTGAGCAGGGTGCGCGAGGGTCGACCGGAACGGACCACCACCGGGCCGTCAACCAACCGGTAGGGTGTCCGGGGCGGCAGGGCGTCGAGAACGATTTTCAGCGCGGCGTCGTCGGTGCCATGGCGCCGACCCTGACCGTCGAGGAATTCGGTCTGGATTCCCAGCTCTTTAGCTCTGGTGGCAAGATCCATTCGGCACGCCGTTTGCTCATGATGGTGGGAAATGGTGGGAGATATTTGGAGATTCTCTAGATGTATGAAGAGGATAGCCGTGTTAACTCCGGGGCATCGCCGGTGTTCCCCGGGAACCAATGTCCGGCCAACGGCTTTCTATATAGGATCGGAGCGTCTCCTTTCCCGCGATCGAAACGGGACCTCGTTTCCATGTCGGTGGCATCACCGTGAACAAGACAACTCAAACTGTCGAGAGCGCCGCGGCTGGCGGCGCTTTTCATATTGAGGACGTTTATCCGCTGATCGATGGCGGCCGCTTTCCGGTGAAGCGGATCGTCGGCGAGCGTGTAGAGGTATGGGCGGATGTCTATCGCGACGGGCACGATATCGTCAGCGCAACCCTGATCTGGCGCCGCGAGGGCGACCGGGAATGGCATCGCCAGCCGATGACCCATCACGGCAACGACCGCTGGTTTGGATCGTTCGTTCCGGATCAGCCCGGACGCCATGTCTACGCCATCGAGGCCTGGACCGACGAATTCGCCACCTGGCGGCGCGGCTTCGAGTTCAAGAAAAAAGCCGGGCTTGATCTCACCCTGGATGCGATCGAGGGCGCCGGCATGCTGACCAAGGCACAGGCCGGCGGACACGCCGCGGCCGCCGTCATCTTAAGGCAATGCGAAGACTTTCTGCAGACCGGCGACGCCGCCCCGCTGCTGAGCGATCAGTTGCAGGACGCCATGGCCGAGAGCCAGTTGCGGCCTGACCTGACCCGATCGCAACTGTTTCCGTTGATGGCGGACCGGCCCCGGGCGCGGACCGGCGCGTGGTACGAGATGGTGCCGCGGAGCCAAGGCACCGTCCCCGGCCGGCACGGCACCTTCAGCGATTGCATCGCCCGGTTGCCGGATATCGCGGCGATGGGTTTCGACGTGGTCTACCTCACGCCGATCCATCCCATCGGCCGCACCAACCGCAAGGGCCGCAACAATGCGGTGACGGCCGCCGAGGGCGATCCCGGCAGTCCCTATGCCATCGGCTCGGCCGAGGGCGGCCACGATGCCGTGCATCCGGAACTGGGTACGCTGGAGGATTTCGGCGAGTTCGTCACGGCCTGCCAGCAGCACGGCATGGAAGTCGCGCTCGACTTTGCCGTGCAATGCTCCCCCGATCATCCCTGGCTGAAGCAGCATCCGCAGTGGTTCAAACGCCGGCCGGACGGATCGATGCGCTATGCGGAAAATCCACCCAAGAAGTACGAGGACATCGTCAATCCCGATTTCACGTCCGAGGATGCCGGTGCGCTGTGGAACGCGTTGCGCGACGTGGTGCTGTTCTGGATCGAACAAGGCGTCCTCATTTTCCGGGTTGACAACCCCCACACCAAGCCGTTCCGGTTCTGGGAGTGGCTGATCCATGACATTCAGGCTCGCCATCCTGATGTCATTTTCCTGGCCGAAGCCTTTACCCGGCCGAAGCTGATGAAGGGCCTCGCCAAGCTCGGCTTCACGCAATCCTACACCTATTTCACCTGGCGGACCCAGAAATGGGAGTTGGAGCAATATTTGACCGAGCTGACATCCTATCCGGAGCGCGATTTCTATCGCCCGAATTTCTTTGTAAATACGCCTGACATCCTGCCCTGGCACCTGCAAGGCGGCGAGACCTGGATGTTCAAATCGCGCGTCGCGCTGGCCGCCACGCTGTCTTCCAGTTACGGCATCTACAACGGCTTCGAACTGCTGGAACATCAGCCGATCCCGGGCCGCGAGGAATACCTCGATTCCGAGAAATACGAGATCAAGGTGCGGGACTGGGATATGTCAGGCAACATCAAGCCCTACATCGGCGAGCTCAACCGCGCTCGCCGGGAAAGCCCGGCGCTGCAACAGACGAGCCAATTGCGCTTCGTTCAGATCGACGACGGCAACGTCATCGGCTTTGTCGAAGAATCGGTCGACCAAACCAGCAGCGTCGCGGTCGCGATTGCGCTGTCGCGCGATGTCCACGAGTTCTGGTTTCCGCTCGGCGATGTTCAGGTCGGCTCAGCCAATGACCGACGCCACGTCGCCGCAGTCGAGAACCTGATCACGGGTGAACGCTATCCGCTCGAGTGGGGTGGTATTCGCCTTCGGATCGACCCGATGCGCGACCCCGCCCTACTGTTTCGTTGTCTGGCGTGAGCCGCGCCATGAACGTGCTCTCATCCATCGACGCAACCGAGCTGCCGGTCACCACGGTGGACGGCGACGAGCTTTGGTACAAGGACGCCATCATCTATCAGCTCCATGTCAAAGCCTTTGCCGATAGTAACAATGACGGCATCGGCGATTTCGCCGGCCTGACCGAAAAGCTGGGCTACCTGCAGGATCTCGGCGTCACCGCGCTGTGGCTGTTGCCGTTCTATCCCTCGCCGGGTCGGGACGACGGCTACGACATCGCCGACTACGGCGCCATCAACGCCGATTTCGGCACCATGAAGGATTTCCGCCGCTTCATCATCGAAGCCAAGCGGCGCGGCTTGCGCGTCATCACCGAACTCGTCGTCAACCATACCTCCGACCAGCACGATTGGTTCAAGCGCGCCCGCCGCAGCGATCCAAAATCGAGCGCGCGCAACTGGTATGTGTGGAGCGACACCGACCAGAAATATCTGGGCACCCGGATCATCTTTACCGATACGGAAAAGTCGAACTGGACCTGGGACCCGGAAGCCGGCCAATTCTACTGGCATCGGTTCTTCTCGCATCAGCCCGACCTCAATTTCGACAACCCGCGCGTGGTCAGCGCCATCGTGCAGGTGATGAAGCGCTGGCTCGACGCGGGCGTCGACGGCTTCCGGCTCGACGCGATTCCCTATTTGTGCGAGCGCGAGGGCACCAGCAACGAAAATCTCCCCGAGACGCACGGGGTGATCAAGCGGCTGCGCAAGGAGATCGATGCCTACGGCAAGGGCAAGTTGCTGTTGGCCGAAGCCAATCAATGGCCGGAGGACGTGCAGGAATATTTCGGCGGCGGCGACGAATGCCACATGGCCTATCATTTTCCGCTGATGCCGCGGATTTATATGGCGATCGCCCAGGAGGATCGCTTTCCGATCACCGACATCCTGCGCCAGACGCCCGATATTCCGGCCAATTGCCAATGGGCGCTATTCCTGCGCAACCACGACGAACTAACGCTGGAAATGGTTACCGACGTCGAGCGCGACTATCTGTGGTCGACTTACGCCAACGATCCCCGAGCGCGCATCAATGTCGGCATTCGCCGGCGCCTGGCGCCGCTGATGGACAACGACCGCCGCAAAATTGAGCTGATGAATTCGCTGCTGCTGTCGTTTCCAGGCACGCCGATCATCTATTACGGCGACGAAATCGGCATGGGCGACAACATCTATCTTGGCGACCGCAACGGCGTGCGTACGCCGATGCAATGGACGCCGGACCGCAACGGCGGCTTCTCCCGCGCCGATCCCGCACGGCTGTACGCGCCGACCATCATGGATCCGGTCTACGGCTACGAGGCAGTCAATGTCGAAGCGCAGTCGCGCAGCCTGTCGTCGCTGCTCAGCGCCACCAAGCGGCTGATCTCGGTGCGAAAGTCGACACTGGCGTTCGGCCGCGGCACCATGGCGTTCATCCGGCCCGCCAATCGCTCGGTGCTGGCCTACGTCCGCCAGTACCACGACGAAGTGATCCTCTGCGTCGCCAATCTGTCGCGATCGGCGCAGGCCACCGAACTCGATCTTTCCGCCTTCAAGGATCGCATACCGCTGGAAATGCTCGGCCGTACCCGTTTTCCGCCGATCGGCGAATTGCCCTACATGATCACGCTGGCGCCGTATGGCTTCTACTGGTTCGAGCTCAAGGAGCGCGAGAAGTCCGAACACGTCACGCCGTCCGTGGTGCCGGAATTCGAGACCCTGGTGGTGCCGCTCGGCGCGACCTGGGTGTCGCTGGCCCGCACCCGCAGCGTATTCGAACGCGACGTATTGCCGGGGCATCTGGCACGAACCCGCTGGTATCCGGAGCGGTCGCCGAAGGCGATCCACCCGACGCTGACCTCGGCGGTCCCGTTTTGCGACATCGGCGACAACAAGCCGTGGCTGGGCTTTTTTGAAGCGACTCAGCGCGGCGAGACGACGCGGTGGGTCTTGCCGATGCGGATCGAATGGGTGCGGTTCGACCGCGAACGCTACAACCCGCGTGCGCTCGCCGCGGTGCGCCAGGGCGCGCGGGAAGGAACCTTGCTGGACGTCGCGACCGATCAGATCTTCATCGCGCTGCTGCTGCGCAACCTGAGCGAAAGCCTGACCGTCGAAGAAAACGGCCTGCGCCTCGAATTCAGGCCAACCAGCCGGCTTTCCGACAAGCCGATCAAGACACCCGAGCATGTCCGCGCCGTCGAGGCCGAACAATCCAACAGCACCGCGCTGGTGGACAATGAATATGTGGTCAAGATCTATCGCAAGCTTCAAACCGGCATCAATCCGGAGATCGAGGTTGGCCGGTTCCTGACCGAGGTCGCGGGCTTTGCCAATACGCCCGCGCTGATCGGCAGCGTTGAACTGGTCGAGGGCAACAACAAAAGCGCGATCGCGATCGTTCACGCCTTCGTTCGTAATCAGGGCGACGCCTGGACCGTGACAGCGGCCTATCTCGATCGCTTTGTCGATGAGCAGCGCCTGCTGACCGCGGCCGAGCACCCGGGCGAAAGCGAAGAGCAGGTCCCCTATCTGCGATACATGACGCAGACCGGCAGGCGCGTCGCCGAGATGCACCTGGCGCTGGCGGGCAGCGACGAGCTTGCCGATTTCGCGCCGGAACCGACCGAAGCTGCGGACGTGCAGCGCTGGATCGACGATTTGATAGCCGATGCCGAACGGGTCTTCGACGGCTTGATGCAGCGCCGCGACGCGATAAGGGAAGCCGATCGCCCGCTGGTGGATCGGGTGCTGGCGCACCGCTCGAGCTTGCCTGATCGCCTGAGCACGCTGCTTCCCACCGATATCGGCGGCATGAACGTTCGCCATCACGGCGATTTCCACCTCGGGCAAATCCTGATCGTCAAGGACGATATCTTCATCATCGACTTCGAGGGCGAGCCGCGCCGCAGCCTGGAGGAACGTCGACGTAAGGCCCCCGCGGCGCGCGATGTCGCCGGCCTGATCCGTTCGATCGACTATTCCGCCACCGCCGCGCTGGAGCGCGCGCTGAAGGTGGCCTCCGACGAGCACGGCAAGCTCGGCATGGCGCTTGCCGATTGGCGCGAGCGTTCGGCGTCGGCATTTCTGGTTGCCTACCGCGAGACTATGACCGACGCACGGCTATGGCCGGCCGACCCGCAGGCCGCCGACGACCTGCTGAATTTCTTTCTGCTCGAAAAGGCGTTCTACGAGGTTGAATACGAATTGGCCCACCGGCCCGAGTGGCTGCGCGTTCCGCTGATGGGGGTACTTCGAATATTGTCCCGGCAACCGGACGAGGCGCTATGATCAAATTGCCCGCGGAGGCCTACGCGATTGTCGAAGGCCGCCATTCCGACCCGTTCCATTATCTCGGCCTCCACACCGAGGGCGACAAGACCGTGGTGCGCGCGTTCCTCCCCGAGGCGTCTAATGTCGAGGCTATCGGCGAACATGGCGAAACGGCTGCGCTGGACCGCATTCACGATGCGGGCTTGTTTGCCGGCGCGCTGCCGAACGGATCGAAGCGCTACCAGCTGCGCGCCCGTTTCGGCGAAACCGTGGTCGATCTCGACGATCCCTACCGCTTTCCGCCTGTTTTGAGCGACTTCGATCTGTATCTGCTCGGCGAAGGCACCCATCAGCGGATTTATGACAAGCTCGGTGCTCACCCGATGACGCTCGACGGCGTTCCGGGGGTCGCGTTCGTGGTGCTCGCGCCCAACGCGCGGCGGGTCAGCGTAGCCGGCGATTTCAATTTCTGGAATGCCAGGCGGCATCCGATGCGGGTGCGCGGCGTCGGATATTGGGAGCTGTTCGTGCCGCACGCCGCGGTCGGCGACCGTTACAAGTTCGATATCATCGGCCCGCAGGGTCAGCATCTGCCGCTTAAATCCGACCCGCTTGCCTTTGCCACCGAAATGCGACCGAGCACCGCGTCGATCGTGTTCGACGAGACAAAGCTGCCGCATCCCCGCCCGGCACCGCTCAACGTCAACGCGCTGAGCTCGCCGATGTCGATCTACGAGGTCCATCTCGGCTCCTGGCGGCGCAAGGACCACAACGAGTGGCTGACCTATCGCGAGCTGGCGCAACAGCTGCCGCGCTATGTCCGCGATCTCGGCTTTACCCATATCGAATTCCTGCCGATCAACGAACACCCCTTCGACGGTTCGTGGGGCTATCAGCCGACCGGCATGTACGCGCCGACCAGCCGCTTCGGCGGGCCGGAGGATTTTGCCGCGCTGGTCGACGCCTGCCATCGCGAGGGGCTCGGTGTGATGCTCGACTGGGTACCCGGGCATTTCCCCGACGATCCGCATGGCCTCGGCAATTTCGACGGCACGGCGCTTTATGAGCACGCCAATCCGCTGCAGGGCCGCCATCTCGACTGGGGCACGCTGATCTACAATTACGGTCGCACCGAGGTCGTGAATTTCCTGGTGTCGAACGCGTTGTTCTGGCTGGAGCGCTATGCGGTCGACGGCCTGCGCGTCGATGCCGTCGCCTCCATGCTGTATCTCGACTACAGCCGGCCCGCAGGGGGTTGGATTCCTAACAAATATGGCGGCCGGGAGAATCTCGACGCCATCTATTTCCTGCGCCGCTTCAATACCGAAGTGTTTGCCCGTTTTCCGCAGGCCACCACCGCCGCGGAAGAATCGACCGCATGGCCGCAAGTGTCGCGCCCGGTCGAATATGGCGGGCTGGGCTTCGGCTACAAATGGAACATGGGGTGGATGCACGACACGCTGAACTACATCAGCAAGGATCCGATCCACCGCAAGTATCACCATGGCGATGTCCTGTTCGGGCTGCACTACGCCTTCTCTGAAAATTTCATCTTGCCGCTGTCGCATGACGAAGTCGTGCACGGCAAGCGCTCGATCCTGGGCCGGATGCCCGGCGACGACTGGCAACGCTTTGCCAATTTGCGCGCCTACTACAGCTTCATGTTCGCACATCCCGGCAAGAAGCTGATGTTCATGGGCTGCGAATTCGGCCAGGAGCGCGAATGGAGCCACGACCGCTCGCTCGACTGGCATTTGCTGGAGCAGCCAAAATATGCCGGAATCCAGACGCTGATCCGCGACCTCAACCGGCTCTATCGCGCACTGCCGGCGCTGCATGAGTTGGATTGCGACCAGGCCGGCTTCGAATGGGTCGTAACGGATGACGCCAATCGCAACGTATTCGCATGGATCCGCAAGGGCAACGATGCCCGCGCGCGTTGTCTCGTCGTGATGAATTTTTCGCCCAATGTATACCACGAGTATCGCATCCGGGTGCCGTTCGCCGGCATCTGGCGCGAAGTTCTCAATTCGGATTCCGCCCATTACGGCGGCAGCAATGTCGGGAACGTCGGCGAGGTTCGAACGCTGGATGGTTTGGTCCCCGAGCTCAGCCTCACCGTTCCGCCGCTGGCCGCCATTTTTCTCGTACCGGAAAGCTGACGCATGCGACTGTCCGCCGGAACGTCAGCACGCCTCGGTGCAAGCTGGGACGGCCGGGGCACCAATTTCGCATTGTTCTCCGCCAACGCGCAAAAGGTCGAGCTTTGCCTGTTCGATCCTCAGGGCCGCCGCGAACTCGAACGCATCGAATTGCCCGAGCGTAGCGAAGACATCTGGCACGGCTATCTGAACGATGTCTCGCCCGGTCAGCTCTACGGTTATCGCGTTCATGGGCCCTACGAGCCGGAGCACGGCCACCGCTTCAATGCCAACAAGCTACTGATCGATCCCTATGCGAAGCGGCTGGCTGGGCGGCTGGTGTGGAGCGACGCGCATTTCGCCTATCGCACCGGCAGCGCGCGCGAGGACCTCTCGTTCGACCGGCGCGACAATGCGCGCGGCATGCCCAAGGCGGTCGTGGTCGACGAAAGCTTCAATTGGGGTCGCCGCGAAACGCGCCCCAACATCCCCTGGGAAGACACCATCATCTATGAAGCGCACGTCAAGGGCCTGACCCAGAAGCGCGAAGACGTGCCGCCGAATCTGCGCGGCACCTATGGTGCGCTGTCTTCGCCCGCGATGATCGCGCATCTCAAGCGGCTCGGTGTCACCACCATCGAGTTGTTGCCGATCCATGGCATGGTCGACGACCGCTTGCTGGTCGAAAAGAAGCTGTCGAATTACTGGGGCTACAACACCTTATCTTTTTTTGCGCCGGAGCCGCGCTACGCCCAGGACAATCCACTCGACGCCTTCCGAACCACGGTGGCGCGGCTGCACGACGCCGGCATCGAGGTGATGCTCGATGTAGTCTATAATCATACCGCCGAAGGCAACCACATGGGCCCGACGCTGTCGTTCCGGGGCATCGACAACGCCTCCTACTATTGGCTGAAGCCGGACAATCCGCGTTTCTACGATGATTTCACCGGCTGCGGCAGCTCGGTCAACCTCAAGCACCCGCGCGTGCTGCAGATGGTGATGGATTCACTGCGCTACTGGGTCGAGGTCTGCCACATCGACGGCTTCCGATTCGATCTAGCCACCACGCTGGCGCGCGGGCCGAATGGATTTGACCGCAACAGCTCCTTCCTCACCGCGGTCCGGCAGGACCCCGTGCTGTCGTCGGTGAAGCTGGTGGCCGAGCCGTGGGACCTCGGGATGGGCGGTTACCAGGTCGGCGCGTTTCCCTCGCAATGGTCGGAGTGGAATGATCGCTATCGCAGCGCGATGCGGCGTTACTGGAGCGGCGAAGGCAGCCTGATCGGCGATGTTTCCAGCCGCATGACCGCGTCCTCCGACCTGTTCAATCACGATGGCCGCAGGCCTCGCGCCAGCGTCAACCACATCACGGTGCACGACGGCTTCACGCTTGCCGACCTGTTCAGCTATAGCGAGAAGCACAACGAGGCCAATGGCGAGGACAATCGCGACGGCTCGAGTGAAAATCACAGCACCAACTGCGGCCACGAAGGACCGACCGATGATCCCACGATCATTGCGCTGCGCCGCCAGCTGCGTAAAAACCAGTTGGCCTGTCTGCTGATGGCGCAGGGCCTGCCGCTGATTCTGGCGGGCGATGAAGTCGGCAATTCGCAGTACGGCAATAACAATGCCTATTGCCAGGACAACGAGATCGGCTGGATCAAGTGGGACGGCCTTGATCGTGAAAACGACGACCTCATCGATTTCGTCGGGCACATGACCGCGTTGCGGCGGCAATTTTCACAGCTGCGCTCGCATCGGTGGCTCGACGGCTGGCGCGCGGATGGATCTTACGGCGTGTTGTGGCTGACGCCGGCAGCCGAGGAGATGAAACAGCAGGACTGGAATTTTCCGGAAGGCAGGTTTCTCGCCTATGTGCTGGGACCGATCGGGCCTGGCGAGTCCGCGATCTTCATCGTGCTCAACGCCGCCCCCGAGGAGATTGCCTTCAGGCTGCCGAAGATGGCGGAATATAAAGGCTGGCGGCAACTATTGAACACCGCGGACGTTAAGCAGCAGGCTGCGGATTTTGCCTCGGGAAGCGAGACGAAGGCCCCTCCCCGCTCGGTCCTCGCCTTTGCGGGTTCGGCATGAATGAGCGGCACTTCGGCGCAAGACTGACCTCCGACGGCGCATCCTTCCAGTTGTGGGCGCCCGCGGCCAAGCGCGTCGATCTGCTGCTGCAACAACCGTACCCGATGCAGCGCGGCGAAGACGGCTGGTTTTCCGCCGATGTGGCCGGCATCAAAGCGGGCGCGCTCTACAAATTCCGGATCGACGAAGGGATTGAGGTACCAGATCCCGCCTCCGCATTTCAACCCGATGACGTGGGCGGCCCCAGCGAGGTGATCGACCATTCGAGCTATTCATGGCGTGCGACCGGTTGGCGCGGGCGTCCGTGGCATGAAACGGTCCTCCTCGAAGCCCACGTCGGCACCTTCACCGAGCAGGGTAGCTATCGCGGCATGATCGGCAAGCTCGACCATCTCAAGGCAAGCGGCATTACCGCGCTGGAGTTGATGCCGCTGGCGGATTTCGCGGGCTCGCGCAACTGGGGCTACGACGGCGTGCTGTGGTATGCGCCCGACGGCGCCTACGGGCGTCCGGAGGATCTCAAGGCCCTGATCGATGAAGCACACCTGCGCGGCGTGATGGTGTTTCTCGACGTGGTTTACAATCATTTCGGCCCCGAAGGAAATTACCTCGGCCGCTACGCGCCGGGCTTCTTCAGCGAAGCGCAGACGGCCTGGGGCAGCGCGATCGATTATCGGGTGGCAGAGGTGCGCGCCTTCGCCATCGAGAATGCGCTGCATTGGCTGCGCGAGTATCGGTTCGACGGGCTGCGGCTCGATGCAGTGCACGCCATAACTGAGACGGGCGAAGTCTCCATGCTGCGTGATCTCAGCATCGCGGTCGGCAATCTCGCCATCCAAAGCGACCGGCATATCCATCTGGTGCTTGAAAACGACGAGAACAGCGCCGGCGTGCTCGACCCCGAACAAGATCCGCCGCGCGGCAAATACCGTGCGCAGTGGAACGACGACTATCATCACGCCTGGCACGTTCTTCTGACCGGCGAGAATCAGGGTTACTACCGCGACTATACGAAGTCGCCGCTGGCGCATATTGCGCGCGCGCTCGGATCGGGCTTTTCCTATCAGGGTGAAGCCTCCGTGCATCGCGGCGGGCAATCGCGCGGTGAACCCAGCGGCAAGCTTGCTCCCGCCGCCTTCGTCAATTTCCTGCAGAACCACGATCAGATCGGCAACCGGCCGCTCGGCGATCGGCTAGAAAGCCAGGCGAGAGCGGATGCGATCGAGGCCGCGTTGGCGGTGACGCTATTGGCGCCGACGATCCCGATGCTGTTCATGGGCGAGGAATGGGGCTCGACAGTTCCGTTCCCGTTCTTTTGCGATTTCCAGGGCGATCTGGCCGACGCCGTGCGCGAGGGACGGCGCCGCGAATATGCCTGGGCCTACGCGAAATACGGCGACGAGGTTCCCGATCCGCTCGACCGCTCGACCTTTCAATCCGCGGTGCTGGATTGGGACTCGCGCAACCAGGCGGCGGGAAAGAAGCGACTGGCGCTGGTGCAGGCGCTTGTTGGCGTACGCCGGCGCGAAATCATTCCGCGACTTGCCGGCGCGCGTTTTGGCAACGCGAACGCGGCCGACAACGGCTTGCTGACGGCGCACTGGCGCATGGGCGATGGCACAACGCTGCAGCTTGTCGCCAACCTGTCGGATCGCGAACTTGCCCATGCCTCCCATCAGGTCGACGGCTCTCAACTCTGGGGCGGCGAGGTCGGCGAAACGATGCAACCGTGGGCGGTGTTCTGGCGCCTCGGAGGGCGATGATGCCTCCGGCCATTCCAATCGCGACCTACCGCGTGCAACTGACATCGATTTTCGATTTCGACGCCGCCGCCGCCATCGTTCCCTATCTGAAGGCGCTCGGCATCACCCATCTCTACGCATCGCCTTTCATGGAGGCGCGCAAGGGCTCGAGCCACGGCTACGACATCGTCGATCACACCAAGCTCAATCCGGAGCTTGGCGGCGAGGCCGGCTTCGCGCGGCTGAGCCGGGCACTGCAGGCGCATGGGCTTGGCCTTATCCTCGATTTTGTGCCCAACCATGTCGGGGTGAATTTCGCCGATAATCCCTGGTGGCTCGACGTGCTGGAATGGGGACCGGCATCGCCGCACGCCGCATCGTTCGATATCGACTGGGACATTTTGCCCTTTCGAACCCGGCCCGGCGTCTTGCTGCCGATCATCGGTACTTCCTATGGTGAAGCGCTGGAAAAAGGCGAGGTCGAACTCCGCTACGAGGCGGCCGAAGGCAGCTTTTCAGCCTGGTACTTTGAACACCGCCTGCCGATCGCGCCTGAGCGCTACAGCGAGATCCTGCACACGATCGTAAGAGAAGCCGGCGCCGAAGCCGAGGCCGCGGGAAAACGCCTGCTCGAACTCGCCTCCCGCTACAGGGGATTGCGCCATCCCAATCGCAGGGAAGCGCCCGGCTTCAAGACGGAACTCAAGCAGATCGTGGGCGGAGCCGACATCATCGCGCGCGGGCTGGATGCCTATCGGGCCGGACCGGATCGCGCCGCGCCAACCTTGGCGCTGCACCATTTGCTGGAGCGCCAGCACTATCGTCTCGGGCATTGGCGGCTGGCTTCCAGCGACATCAATTATCGGCGCTTCTTCGACATCAATTCACTCGCGGGATTGCGGGTCGAGGACGCCGGCACCTTCGAGGCGATCCATAGCCTGGTGAAGAGGCTGATCGCCGAAGGCAAGCTGCAGGGCCTGCGGCTCGATCACATCGATGGCTTGCGCGATCCCGCACAATATTTTCAGCGGCTACGCAGATTGATCCGCGATGCCAGGGCAACGGACGGCGATCCGTTCTACATGACGGTCGAGAAGATTCTCGGTGAGCACGAAAGCCTGCCTCCGTTCAGCGGCGTCCACGGCACGACGGGCTATGAGTGGCTGAATACGATTACCCGGGTGCTGGTCGACGGCAATGGCCTTGAGGCGCTCGATGAGGTGTGGCGGCAGATCAGCAACCTGCCGCCCATGCTGGAGCCTGTCCTGAAGGAAGCCAAACGCAGGGTCCTGGAAACCTTGCTGACCAGCGAGTTCACGGTCTTGAGCCGTCTGCTCGCGCGTATCGCCAGCGGACACTATTCCACCCGCGATTTTTCCGCCGACAGCTTGCGGCAGGCGCTCGAGCTCTACATCCTGCATTTCCCGGTCTATCGCACCTATCTGACCGCGGCCGGTCCGACAGCGTCCGACCGCGCACTGATTTCACAGACGATCGAGAAGGCGCGGGCGGATTGGTTCGCCGCCGACGAAGGTATTTTCGACTTCCTGCGCGACACGCTGACCATGGACCTGATCAGGCCGGGAAGGCCTTTGCACGGCGTGCCGCGCGTGCGCCGCTTTGCATTGAAGGTGCAGCAGTTCACCGGGCCGATGATGGCGAAATCGCTCGAGGATACCGCGTTCTATCGCTACCATCGCCTGCTCGCACTCAACGAGGTCGGCGGCGACCCATCGGCCAAAGCGCTTTCCCTCGATGCCTTTCACCAGGTCATGGCGGCTCGCGCCAAGCGATGGCCGCACGGCATGACCGCGACCTCGACGCACGACACCAAACGCGGCGAGGATGCGCGCGCGCGGCTAATCGCGCTTGCCGAGATTCCCGGCGAATGGACCAGCGCGGTTGCGCGCTGGAAGATACTCAACGCGCCGCACCTCATCGCCGACGGCGATATCCGCGCGCCGTCGGCGACATTCGAATACATGCTGTATCAGGCGCTGCTCGGCGCCTGGCCGTTGGACGGGGTTGATCGCGATTTTATCGAGCGGATGCGGGCCTATGCGTTGAAAGCCGCGCGCGAGGGCAAACAGGAAACCAGCTGGCTCAATCCGAACCAGCCCTATGAGGCGGGATTGCGAGACTTCATCGCGCGAATTCTGGATCGCACGGTCGCGGACGGATTTCTCAATTCGTTGGAAACTCTCGCCAGGCGTACCGCGCTGTTGGGGGCGCTCAATTCACTCAGCCAGATCACATTGAAGGTGACGATTCCCGGCGTGCCCGATTTTTATCAGGGGACGGAGTTTTGGGATTTGTCGCTGGTCGATCCCGACAACCGGCGGCCGGTGGATTTTGCCGAACGCGCGGCTGTGCTGGCGTCAATGGAGGACCCCGACTGGGAAAATCTGGTGCAGAACTGGCAAAGCGGTCACCTGAAGCTGGCGTGGACCCGTCAACTCCTGAAACTGCGGAACGAGCTTGCCGATGTATTCGCCGATGGAGAGTATCAGCCGCTGGAAGTCAGCGGGCCACAGCGCAACCATGTCATTGCCTTTGCGCGGCGCCGTGGCCGCGATGCGGCTGTCGTTGCCGTCGCAAGGTCATTCGCCGCACTGTCACACAGCGGGCGCGTCTGGCCGCGCGCGGAGGCCTTTGAGGGCGCGCTGGATCTGAGCGGCTATTCGGTTGAAGGCTTTGCCGATGCGGACGCGACGAAACTGCGGCTATCCGATCTGTTCCGGCATTTCCCGGCGGCGGTGCTGAAAGCCAGGCTGGCCGGGGCCGTAAAACCGGTGCGACGGCGCGTTCGGACGCATCTCAGCTCCGTTTCGTGAGCAGCAAACGGCCACGATTCCTGATCGCGGCCTGGGCGACCTCCGCAAATCGCTGCAGCAGCCAAGGCAGCGTGACTTCCAGCCGTACATGATCGTCGGCCACATCGAGGTGGCCTGATGCCGCCTGCCCCAACGCGCGGACGCGAAAGATCATGCGGCTATCCTCCCATCTCTCTTCATCGACCTGCATCACCGGCAGGCTGGCAGCGGCGCGCGTCAATCCTGCCTTGAGGCGACGGGTCGCCTCTTCGCGGCCGAGTTGATGCGGTATCGAAACCACGAGCGGTGCGGACATCCCTCAAAATCCTCTGCTGAACTAATCGCATGTAATTGCTCAGCCATTGAGCGGAAGGGGTGCGCCGATCAACGGCGGTGCACAAGGGAACCATATGGGTTCCAACTTGTTATTGCTGCTGGCGGCAGCGGGCTGGAGGAGATGCTACATGTCTATAGGAACGATTATCCTGATTATTCTTGTGATCGCTTTGCTCGGTGGCTTTAGCGGCATCGGCGGCGGCCCGTTCTACGGTACCGGTTATTACGGCGGCGGCGGCCTCGGGCTGATTATTGTTATTTTGTTGATTCTGCTCTTGCTGGGAAGACTTTAGGCTGATCGCTGCTGGGGTCTAGGGCCAAGCAAAGGCGCTCGGGCGCCGTGTCCACCCTTGCGTCAATCGGTCCTAGCTTGGCGATATCGCGGAGGTTTGCCAATCGGGTCGCGCTACGCGCGACCCGATTGCTTGGCTCATCCTACTTGTTGCCCGACATCTTCGCGATCGCAGCCTTCAGCGATGACGCCGCCTCATCATAATCCCGCCATGCCGTGGTCTTGGCGAGCAGCGCCGGCACGGTGCGGATGGTGTAGCGCTTGGGATCGAGGTCGCCGCGTAGCTGCGCCCAGGTCAGCGGCATCGAAACGGGAGCGCCTTCGCGGGCGCGGGGGGACAGCGCCGCGACCGCCGTCGACATCCGGTCGTTGCGAAGATAATCGAGGAAGATTTTTCCCTTGCGCAGCTTCTTCGACATGTTGAGCAAATAGCGCCCAGGGTCGTCATTGGCCATCCATTGGCAAACGTCGCGCGCAAACGCCTTGGCCTCAGGCCACAACACTTTGTCTTTTGCGCCGTGATGCAATGGCGTGACCACGTGAAGTCCTTTGCCGCCCGTGGTCTTGCAAAAACTCTCCAGACCAACGTCCGCCAGACGCTGCCGCATTTCCTTGGCGGCTTCGATCACCTCGCCAAATTCAACGTTCGGCGCAGGATCGAGATCGAATACCAGCCGACCCGCAGTATCCGGCGCGTAGGGCGCGCAATTCCACGGATGCAATTCGAGACCGCCGATCTGCGCCACCACGGCCAGCCCTTCGACGCGATCGATCTGCAAATAGGGCTTGCGGTCGCCCGAGACTCTCGCCAGCTCCAGGAGATTCGAGGTGCCCTGCATCGCATGGCGCTGGAAGAAGCGTTCACCGCCGATGCCGTCGGGCGCGCGCACGATCGAGCAAGGCCGGCCCTTCAAGTGACCGATCATCCAGCCGCCCACCGCCTCGAAATAGCGAGCGAGATCGAGCTTGGTGACCGCTTTGCCGTCGCCGCCGTCGGGCCATAGCTCCTTGTCGGGCTTCGAGATGATCACACCCATCACCTCGGCGGATTTGCCGTTCGGAGATTTCGCCGCCGCCTGGCTCGCCCTCGCATCCTTGGCCGCGGCCTTGGCGGAGGGTTTTGCGATTTTCGTCACCGCCGGGTTTTCCGCCTCGACCTCTTCGGCCGGCTTGTCGTGCCGCAGTCCCTTGAACGCAGCCTGGCGTATGTTGCCGCCCTCGGTCCAGCCGGCGAATTCGATTTCAGCGACAAGCTCGGGCTTCAGCCAGTGCACATCACGCGTCTTGCGCGGTGCATCCTTGCCGCCGAACGGGCTCTTGTCCGACGCCGCGCGCTTCAGCGCCGGCATGATGCGCTTGACCGTGTCCTGCCCGAAGCCGGTACCGACCATGCCGACAAAGGCGAGGTGATCGCCGCGATAAACACCGGCCATCAGCGAGCGGAATTTGCCGTTGGTGGTTTTCCATCCCCCGAGCACGACCTCGTGCCCGGCGCGGCATTTGGCCTTGGCCCAATCATCGGACCGGCCGGAACGATAGGGGGCGCCGAGTTTCTTCGAGATGATGCCTTCCAGCGACAGCTTGCAGGCCGATTTCAGGACCGCATCGCCGCTCGATTCGAAATGCTCGACGTAGCGGATCAGTTTCGCCTTCCTGCCCCGAGCCTCCAGCAGTTCCTTGAGCCGGGACTTTCGCTGCTCGAGCGGCAGGCGGCGAAGATCTTCGCCGTCGGCAAACAACAGATCGAAGGCAAAGAACAGCAGGCTATCGGTCTTGCCGTCGGAAAGCGCGGCCTGCAGCGCGGAAAAATCCGGCGCGCCGTTGTGGTCGAGCGCGACGATCTCGCCATCGATCAGGACATCGGGGAGCGCGCTTCCCTCCTGTGCGACCGCTTCGAACTTATCGGTCCAGTCGAGGCCCTTGCGGGTTTTCAGCGTGGCCGCGCCGTCCTCGGCGCGTAATTGCACGCGATAACCGTCGAATTTGATCTCGTGGCACCATCCTTCGCCGCCAGGCGGACGATCGACCGAGGCGCAAAGCTGCGGCGCCACGAAACCCGGCATCGATGCGACCTTTTTTCCCTTTGCCGCGGGCGCGGGCGGCTGAACGGTGTTTGTCCCGGCCCGCGCTTCCGCGGCATCGCCTCGATTCGAATGCCAGACCGCGTCAGCCTTGCCGCGGCCGGACTTCGCCGTCATGAACGGTTTCGGCGCCCGGCCCTTGCCTTGCGCGATCTGCTCCATCGACCGCCCCGAGGCGACGGATTGGTCGGCCTCCAGGATCTTGTTGGCCTTGCCTTCCCTGGCGAAATCGTCGCGATGTTTGATCAGGAGCCAGTTGGTTCGCTTTCCCCCCGTGCGATCGCTGCGCATCCGCACCAGCACCCAGCTGCCGTGCAGCTTGTCACCGTGCAGCGTGAATTTCAGGTCGCCTTTCCTGAATCCCCTCTCGGGATCGTCGGATTCCCAGTAACCGCGGTCCCAGAGCTGCACGGTGCCGCCGCCATACTGCCCCTTCGGAATGGTGCCTTCGAAATCGCCGTAGTCGAGTGGATGATCTTCCACCTCGACCGCCAGCCGCTTGTCGTGCGGATCGAGCGAGGGCCCCTTGGTCACCGCCCAGGATTTGAAGACGCCATCATACTCCAACCGCAAATCGTAATGCAGCCGGCTCGCATCATGCTTCTGGATCACGAACCGCCGCTGCTTCGAAGGCACGACCGGCGTGTCGCCAGCGGGTTCGGCGGTCTTCTCGAAATCGCGTTTCTTTCGATAGGTGGAAAGATTTCTCAACACGATCGCCGGTTGCGGTTATGGATTCCAGGCTCGCTGGTTGTATTCGCGCCCCTCAGCGACAAGCGCTACGCGCTTGCGCGCAAAATGACCAGCGCATGAGCCACTAGCTCTTCGACTTACGCCGGGACTTCTTGCTCTTTTTCTTTGAACCCTTCTTCGGCGGGACCTTCTTGCCTTCACGTCGCGCCTCGGAAAGACCGATTGCGATCGCCTGCTTGCGGCTCTTGACCTTCCTGCCGGAGCGACCGCTCTTCAAGGTACCGGACTTGCGCTTCTTCATCGCGCGTTCAACCTTGGCGGATGCTTTTCGCGAATACTTGCGTGCCATGATTATTCTCCCTTACAAGAAAATAATCTACGCATGCTGTTAAAGTTCCATCGCACCGCATCCCCGATACGGAGGCCGCGCGCGTGCTTCGGGATTGTGCGGGCTGCCGCGCTACTCCGCCGCGGTGCGAACCTCGGCGCGTTCGGCGCGCACCGCGCAGAACTTGAATTCGGGAATCTTGCCGAACGGATCGAGCGCCGGATTGGTCAACAGGTTTGCGGCGGCTTCGGCGTAGCAGAACGGCATGAACACCATGTTCTCCGGCACATCGCGGTCGGAGCGCACCTTCACCTCGACGGCGCCGCGGCGGGTTTCCAGGCGAATGAAATCGCCAGGCCACAGCTTCATTCGCCGCATGTCCTTCGGCGACATGAACGCCACCGCCTCCGGCTCGATCTGATCGAGCACCTGCGAGCGCCGCGTCATCGAGCCGGTGTGCCAGTGCTCAAGTACGCGGCCGGTCGAAAGCACCATCGGATATTCATCGTCGGGTATTTCATCCGGTGGAATGACCTTGGCCGGCACGATCTTGCCGCGGCCACTTTCGGTCGGAAACCCCGTGGTGAAGATGATCTCGTTACCCGGTTGGTCCGGACCGTCCACGGGATAGGTCACCGCGCCCTCACGCAGCAGCCGTTCCCAGGTGATGTTCTTGAGCGACGGCATGAGTTGAGCCATCTCGGTGAAAACCTCGCCCGGCCCTGCGTAGTTCCAGGGCAACCCCATCCGCTTGCCTATCTCCTGGATGATCCAGAGATCCTGCCGCGCATCGCCGGGCGGCTTGATCACCTCGCGGGCCAACTGCACGCGGCGGTCGGTGTTGGTGAAGGAGCCGGATTTTTCCGCGAACGCCGAGGCCGGCAGAATGACGTCGGCATGGAACGCGGTCTCCGTGACGAACAGATCCTGCACCACGAGGTGGTCCAGCTTGGCCAGCGCCTCGCGCGCATGCTGCAAATCGGGATCCGACATCGCCGGGTTTTCACCCTCGACATACATGCCGTGAATTGTGCCGGCATGAATCGCATTCATGATCTCGACGACGGTCAGGCCGCGCTCGGGATCAAGCTTCTGCCCCCAAAGCTGCTCAAACGCACCCCGCATGTCGTCGCGGCCAACAGGCTGATAATCCGGCAGGAACATCGGAATCAGGCCGGCGTCGGAGGCGCCTTGCACGTTGTTCTGGCCGCGCAACGGATGCAGCCCGGTGCCGGGACGGCCGACCTGACCCGTGATCAACGCCAACGCGATCAGGCAGCGCGCATTGTCGGTGCCGTGAATATGCTGGCTGATACCCATGCCCCAGAAAATGATCGAGGCTTTCGCACGAGCGTACATCCGCGCGACCTCCCGGAGGGTCTCGGCGGGGATGCCGCAGATCGGCGCCATCCTTTCGGGCGTGAATTCGGCGATCTTGGCCTTCAGGTCGTCGTAGCCCTCGGTGTAACCGGCAATATATTGATCGTCGGTCAGCCCCTCGGTGATGATGGTGTTGATCATCGCGTTCAACAGCGCGACGTCGCTGCCGGCCTTGAAGGCCAGGTTCATGGTGGCATGACGCGAAAGAGCCTGGCCGCGCGGGTCCATCACGATCAGCTTGGCGCCGCGTTGCGCCGCGTTCTTGATGAAGGTCGCCGCCACCGGATGATTGACCGTCGGATTGGCGCCGATCACCCAGATGACTTCAGCATCCGCAGCAGCCGAGAACGGCGCCGACACCGCACCCGAGCTTAGTCCTTCGAACAGCGCCGCGACCGATGATGCGTGGCACAGCCGCGTGCAGTGGTCGACGTTGTTGGAGCCGAAACCCGTCCGGACGAGCTTCTGGAACAGATAGGCTTCTTCGTTCGATCCCTTGGCGGAGCCGAAACCGGCCAGGGCCTTTGGCCCCTTCTCGTCTCGAATTTTGACGAGGCCCTTGGCGGCGATGTCGAGCGCCTCTTCCCAGGAGGCCTCGCGGAAGTGCGTGAACGGATTGGCCGGGTCGACCTGGTCGTTGGCGTCCTTCTTCACATTCGCCAGCCGCACCAGCGGTTTGGTCAGGCGGTTGGGGTGATGGATGTAATCGAAACCGAAGCGGCCCTTGACGCAGAGCCGGTTGTGGTTGGCCGGGCCGTCGCGGCCCTCGGCATAGATCACCTTGTCGTCCTTGACCTGATAGGTGACCTGGCAGCCGACGCCGCAATACGGGCACAACGAGTTCGACTTTTTTATCCGGATAGGTGACCCGGGTCTGGTTCTCGTCGAGCATCACCGCCGGCATCAGGGCGCCGGTCGGGCAGGCCTGCACGCATTCGCCGCACGCCACGCAGGTGGATTCCCCCATCGGATCGTCAAAATCGAAGACGATCTTGGAACCGTGACTCCGGTAAGCCATGCCGATCACGTCGTTGACCTGGACCTCGCGGCAGGCGCGCACGCATAAGCCGCACTGGATGCAGGCATCGAGGTTGACGCGCATCGCCGGATGACTGGCATCGCCTTGCCAGCGCTCGGCCGCCGGGAAACGGCTTTCGGTCACCTCGACCTTCTCGGCCCAATGCCAGAATTTCGAATCCGGATCATGCGAGGTTTGCCGCGCCGGCTGGTCGGCGACCAGCAGCTCCATCACCATCTTCTGCGCCGCGACCGCGCGCGGGCTCGCCGACTTGACCTTCATCCCGACGCTGGGGGTGCGCTTGCAGGAGGCCGCCAGCACCCGCTCGCCCTCGATCTCGACCATGCAGGCGCGGCAATTGCCGTCGGGCCGATAGTCGGGTTCGGGCGAATAGCACAGATGCGGAATTTCGAGGCCCTGGCGCTTTGCGACCTGCCAAATGGTTTCGCCGTTGATCGCCTCGACCCGTTGGCCGTCGAGCTCGAATTGAATTTTTGTCATTCCGCAGCTTCCTTGGGAATAAACTCGCCCGGGAAATATTTAATGACTGAGGTCAGCGGATTCGAGGCCGCCTGGCCGAGGCCGCAGATCGAGGCGTCGCGCATCGCCTGGCTCAGTTCGTCGAGCAGCTCACGGTTCCACACCGGCTGCTGCATCAGGACCGCCGCCTTCTGGGTGCCGATGCGGCAAGGCGTGCACTGGCCGCAGCTTTCATCCTCGAAGAAACGCATCAGGTTCAATGCCGCGCCCTTCACGCTGTCCTGCTCGGAAAGGACGATGACCGCGGCCGAACCGATGAAGCAGCCGTATTTTTCCAGCGTGCCGAAATCGAGCGGGATATCGTCCATCGCGGCCGGCAAAATGCCGCCCGAGGCCCCGCCCGGCAAATAGGCGTGGAACTTGTGTCCATCCGCCATGCCGCCACAGAACTCCTCGATCAATTCACGCACGGTGATGCCGGCCGGCGCCAGTTTCATGCCGGGATTTTTCACCCGACCCGAGACCGAATAGCTGCGCAGGCCCGGACGGTCGTTGCGGCCGTGGCTCTTCCACCAGTCCGCGCCCTTCTCGACGATGTCGCGCACCCACCACAGCGTCTCGACATTGTTGATCAGGGTCGGCAAGCCGAACAGCCCGACCTGGAACGGATAGGGCGGCTTGTGCCGCGGCAGGCCGCGCTTGCCCTCGATGCTTTCCAGCAGCGAGGATTCCTCACCGCAGATGTAGGCGCCGGCGCCGCGCCGCATGTGCAGCACGGGGCCGCCTGGCGGCAGCTTCGCGATCTCGCATTCGAGGATTTCGCGCGAGGCGGGGTATTCGTCGCGGATGTAGATGTAGACGTCGGGCGCCTCGACCACATGCGCGCCGATCAGCATGCCCTCGAGGAAGCGATGCGGATCGGTCTCGAGGTAATAGCGGTCCTTGAACGTGCCGGGCTCGCCCTCATCGCCATTGACCGCCATCAGCCGCGGCCCGGGCTCGCCGAGCACGGCGCGCCATTTTCTTCCCGCGGGAAAGCCAGCGCCGCCGAGACCGCGCAACGAGGCGTCGTCGAGCGCCTTTAAGAGATCTTCTTTGTTCAACTCGCCGGAGCGCAGGCGGCTGAGCAATTTGTAACCGCCGCCCGCGGTGTAGGCGTCGTAGCCGATATATTTCGGCAGATGGGCGTGGGTATCGCCGCGCTTCGCCGCCGCGAGCACGCTGGCAACGCTGGCGCGATCGACAAAGTGATGGCCGACCTCGGCCGCCGGGGCGGTGTCGCAGCGGCCGACGCAGGGCGCGCGCACCACGCGAATGCCGGGACCGGCCTTGGTCTGCAAGTCCTGCAGAAGTTTTTCCCCGCCCAGCATCGCGCAGGTCAGGGAATCGCAGACGCGGATGGTCAGCGGCGCAATGTTGGGCTCGCCCTCTTTCACCACATCGAAATGCGCGTAGAAGGTCGCGGTTTCGAACACTTCCGCGAACGAAAGCTTCATCTCGTCGGCAAGCGCCGCGAGATGGGCGGCGGAGATCTGCTTGTAGGTGTCCTGGATCAGATGCAGATGCTCGATCAAGAGATCGCGCCGGCGCGGCCGGTCGCCAAGCAATAGCGCGATCTCTTCGGCGGCATGGGGATCAATCTGACGGCCCTTGGGGGTGGACTTCGCCCGCTTTCGTCCCTCGCCCGGATGTTCGAACGGACGAACCTGTTGCACATCATGACTCATGGGGACGTCCCGTTGCCTTCAGCGATCAACTCTAATCCGTGGCATGCCAGATGCCAATAGGAATATGTTGCATACATAATGATTTAAGGGGCATGCAGCAACCGCTGACATGCCCCCTTGGGACGGCCATTGATCGAGCGAACCAGACCTCAGCTCTTGTCCATACAGTCCGCAATGTAGAACCAGCGATCGTCACCGGCCAGCCCCTTCCGCTTTACCTCCTTGCGACAGGCCGCGTATTTGGGCTTGTTGGCGATCCATGTGGCTTTCATGGTCCGCAGCTTCTCGGCGGTCAGTTTCATTCTTGAAGGCTTGGGCGCCGTGGCGGCTGCCGGAGCAGTGGCTGCCGGAGGAGCGGCGGTCTGGGCTGAAACGGTAGGGACGCTGGCTACCACAAGCAGCATGGCGGCAAGACAAGCACTGGTGCGAAGCATGTGAACCCCTTCTCGATTTCTGGATGATCGGGCAAAAACGTTGGAACCGCGGGACGACGGTTGCCGCGCCCCGCGGTGAAGAGGTGTCGATCAGAATATCTTGGCAGCGCTTTCCAGCGTCTTCCACACGCCCCAGGCTAGCGGGATGCCGACAAACGCCCAGAACAGCGCCGCCCTCGCGTCAAGCCCGCCCCTGCCGATGCCGAACGACCCGGATTGCACGGCGCCGGCGCTCGCAGCCTGGAGCTTGGCAACGTCAGCCTCGCTCATGTGCCATTTTGGATCGACCGGTTTGATCAGGTAGTTGCAGATCAAGCCGGCGATCAGCATGGCGCACAGGATATACATCGTGGTGTTGTAAAGGTGATCGCGGGGTACGCCGGCGGCAAGCTGGAACTCGCGCAGATAGTTCACCACGACCGGACCGATGATGCCGGCGGTCGACCACGCCGTCAGCAGCCGGCCGTGGATGGCGCCGACGAACTGGGTTCCGAACATGTCGGCGAGATAGGCCGGCACCGTAGCGAAGCCGCCGCCATACATCGAAAGGATGATGCCGAAGCCCAGCACGAACAGCAATTTTGAGCCCATCGCGGCGAAGGTCGGCGCCAGCGCATACAGCGCAATGCCCAGCACGAAGAACGTATAATAGGTGTTCTTGCGGCCGATATAGTCCGACAGCGACGCCCAGAAGAAACGGCCGCCGATGTTGAACAGCGACAGCAGTCCGGCAAAGCCCGCCGCGATCCCGGCGATCGCGGCTTTCTGCTCAACCGAAAGCTGGCTGAAGCTCAGATTCGGCAAGCCGATCAGCTTGCCGGCGAAGATTTCCTGCAACATCGGCGAAGCCATGCCGATCACGCCGATGCCGGCGGAAACGTTCAGCGTCAGCACCCACCAGATCAGCCAGAATTGCGAGGTCTTGTGCGCGTTGTCGAGATGCACATTGTGCTCGGAGATCATCGACTTGTTTTCGCTCGGCGGCGTCCAGCCGTCGGGACGCCAGCCGGCCGGTGTGATGCGGTAGGCAAACGCGCCGATCGTCATGAAGATAAAGTAGATCACGCCCAGGGTCGCGAAGGTTTCCCACACGCCGACCGAGGTCGGAGTCTTGAAATGATTGATCAGGATGTTCGCCAGCGGCGCGCCGATCATGGCGCCGCCGCCGAAGCCCATGATGGCCATGCCGGTGGCCATGCCGCGGTGGTCGGGAAACCATTTGATCAGGGTCGAGACCGGAGAGATGTAACCCAAACCGAGACCGATGCCCCCGATCACGCCCGCGCCGAGCCACATGATCCAGAGCTGGTGCAGGTAAATGCCAAAGGCGCCGATCACGAGACCTCCGCCCCAGCACAGCGCCGCGACGAAGCCGGCCTTTCGCGGACCGGCGCGCTCCAGCCAACCGCCCCAGATCGCGGCGGAAACCCCAAGCACGACAAAGAACAATGTGTACATCCAGCCCATGCTGGCCACCTTCCAGTCACAGGTGGTGGTGAACAGTTCTTGCCAAAGCGACATATCCGGGCAGGCTTTTGGAGCCGTCAGACCAACCGCGCGCGACAGGGGAAGCCAGAACACGCTGAAGCCATAGGCCATGCCGATGCACAGATGGATGCAAAGCGCAGCGGGTGGCACCAGCCAGCGATTGAAGCCGGTCCTTGCGATGGTGTGCTCGCGGTCGAGAATTCCCAAGCCCCCGCCGGAAATAGTCCCTGCGCTCTGAATTGTAGCCATTCAGTCCTCCCCTACAGCCGCCCGTGCCGGGCACTTCTGCGATCCCGCGATCCCGTTATCTTGAGTTCCTCCGCCCATGCAAGCATCAGCTTTGCTGCTCTGCACCAAGCCGAATGCGCCGGGATCGCGGCGCGCATTCGAGAAATTTTAACACCCGAGGGCGCCAGTTATGCCACTCGCGGTCGCCCACTCGGGGGTTTTCCGGCTCTCTGGGACGCATGCCCGATTGCCGAACGAATCTACCTCCGCCCCCGCAGAGATCATCGATTGGGACAGAAGCGGCCCGCAATGTCGATTGGTCAAAGGTAGATAGCAGCGGTTTCGCACCGGTTCCGTGAGCCCAGAGCAATGCATCGGACTGCGGCGATCCGGTTTCACCGCCCCGCGATGACGAGCAATCCAACTACTCCCCTTTTGATACCGGGCCGCTGGCTTTTTCGATCACAAACACGATTCGCTGTCCGGCGCGCTCGGTAATCTCGACCTTGTCGCCGGTTTCCCGGATCAGGTTGGGGATATCGATCGCCGACAGCGGATCGGTGCAATGGACTTCGATCCGCTCGCCCGGCTTCAACCGCTTCAGCGCCTTGCGCGTCTTCAAGGCTGGCAGCGGGCATTTCAAGCCGGTGAGATCGAGCCTGGTGGTTGTCATCCGCCCATAGATGGCGAAGCTGACTTACCCCGTCAACGATTGATCGCCTGCAATCTGACGCGACCATCGCAGAGAGAATAGTCTGCTCACCGGATAGCTGCGCCCTTTGGCCCGTATTGAAGAACCTGCACTTTTTCCAGCGTTACCAAGCCGCTGCTCATCATGCCATCCAGCGCGGGCAAGAAGCCGTTGATCTTGTCCTCGCTGTCGACAATCTCGATCACCAGCGGCAGGTCTTCCGAAAGGCGGAGGATCTTGGTGGTGTGAAGCCGGCTCGATGGGCCGAACCCCATCGGACCTCGCAGAACGGTTGCGCCTGCGAGGTGCAGCTCGCGTGCTTTAAGCACGATCGCCTCGTACAGTGGCGATGCGTCGAACTTGTCATCTTCGCCGATGAAGATACGGAGCAGCACCGCCTGCTTGGGGATTTGCATCGTCAGCTCCCTTTCAAACGGTTAAATCGACTTGCCAGCGTATGGCCCAGCCACACCGCCAGCAGCCAGGTCACGGTGGAGACCGCGATGTTCAGCAACGCAGTCGGGACCATGCCGTCTTGCAGCAGCCTGAACGTTTCCAGGCTAAAGGTCGAGAAGGTCGTGTAGCCCCCGCAAAATCCGGTCATGACAAACTGCCGCTGCCGCGCGCTGGCGAACAATCTTCCGTCAGGGCCGCTGAGGGTGCTGTAAAATCCGATGATGAAGGATCCGGTGACATTGACTAACAGGGTCGCCCATGGAAACCCGGGGATTAGCTGAATGAGCAGCGACAGCAGATAGCGCGCGACGCCGCCCAACACGCTGCCGGCTGCAACGTATCCATACAGGACCGCGGTACTCCACCGGGCGGCTATTGCCATCGATTAAAACTCATCTCAGCAGATTGACCAGGGCAAAACCCACCGCAACCGCGCCAATCGATAGCGCCACCGACATTACCACGTAGCCAACGGCGCGGCTGCCCTCCCCGTCCCTTGCCAGCGACAGCGTCTGCAGGCTGAACGAAGAGACGGTGGTGTAACAGCCCAAAAATCCGGTCACCGCAAACAGCCATGGATTCGACGAGGCAAACAGCGATGTGTCGTTTCGGGCCAGCGCACCGAAGATGCCGATCAGGAGCGCGCCGCTGACATTGACCGCCAGCGTGCCCCAGGGAAACGTCTCGCCGACGCGTCTGGCCACCACCCCGGAAAGAAAATAACGCGCAATGCCGCCCAACGCGCTGCCCAGGACGACACAGATCAATCCACTTATCACGTGCGAAGGTATCCCCAGGGTTTCGGGCAGAGGTGATGTCGCATGATGCCTCAGATCAGGCTCGCATACGACAAGAACCCCACGGTCTGGCCGGGTAGGACCTGTGTGATCTCCTCGCCGAGTTCGACCAGCCCGTCGGTATCGACCAGCGACGACAACAGCCCGGCGCCCTCGCGGGGGAATTTTGTCGCCTCAGGCATGCCGTCGGATGCCTTGCGCAGATTGACGCGGACATATTCGCGGCGGGAAATCTTCTTCCGGTAGCTGAAGGTTGCGCGGACCGGCATCGGAACGAGAGGCTGTGGCGCGGCGCCGGCCAGCGCCAGCACCGTCGGGCGCACCACATGAACGAAAGTGACAAAGCTCGCCACCGGATTCCCCGGCAGTCCGATGAATGGCGTGCCGGCGATGATTCCCATCGCCACCGGGCGTCCGGGCTTGATCGCCATTCGCCACAGCACCAGTTTGCCGACGCTTTCGACGGCGGCCTTGACGTGGTCCTCTTCGCCGGTCGAAACGCCGCCGCTGGTCAGGATCAGATCGTGGCCCGCGGCCACCCGTTTCAGCGCCTCGGCCAGCGAAGCACGATCGTCGCGTAAAATCCCGAGATCGCTGATCTCGCAGCCAAGCCGCGCCAGCATCGCCGCCAGCATGAAGCGGTTGGAATCGAACAGCTGGGCGGCAGCGCGCCGGCCGCCTGGCGATACCAGCTCGTTGCCGGTCGAAAACACCGCGACGCGGATGCGCCTGCGCACCTTGAGATGAGTGAGCCCGAATGCGGCGGCGAGTGCGACATCCTGCGGCCGCAGCCGGTGGCCTGCCGCCAGCGCGGCACGGCCAAGCGGAATGTCTTCGCCAACCGCCCGCACATTGGCGCCGGATTTCAAACCCGCCGGGAGAACGGCTTGTCCCTTGTCATCGAGGCGCACGTCTTCCTGCATGAAGACGGTGTCGGCGCCATCCGGCATCGGGGCGCCGGTGAAAATCCTGACCGCGTGCCCCGGCTTGATTGCCTCGGCTGCGGAGGCGCCGGCCTGGACCCGTCCCGCCACCGGAAACGCCTGCGCTTGAACTGTCGGAATATCGCGGCCGCGCAGCGCATAGCCATCGACGGCGGAATTGGTGAACGGCGGCAGCGGCAACGGCGCCGCAATGGCGCCGGCGAGGACGCGTCCATCGGCCTCGTTCAGCTCAACCGTCTCGACCTCTTGCACCTCCGCGATCCGCGCGGCGATCATGCCCAGCGCTTCATCGACCGACATCATCGGCCCGCCGAACGCAAAGCAATCGTCGGACAATTGCGCCATCTTGCGTCTCAGCCTTCTCCGATGCGTCGCGCCAGCACGTCTTCCACCGCTATCGCCACCTGCTGCATCATAGCGGCGATGGCGGGGATGTCATCGAGATGTGCGACCGGCAGCGTGGTTGCAATGGCGCCGTCGCTCGCAATGCCGGCGATGGCGGGGTCATCGGGGAAGAGCAGCGGCTTGCCATTGGCGCTGCGATGCACCTCGATCTTGCGATGCGGCTCCGACTTGAAGCCCTCGACCACGACAAGATCGACCCGCGACATCCTCGAAAGCAATTCCGGCAGCCGCGGCTCGGGGGCGGCGCGCAATTCATGCATCAGGGCCCAGCGCCTGGCGGAAGACACCAGCACTTCGGTGGCGCCGGACTGCCGATGCACCCAGGAATCCTTGCCGGGCACGTCGACGTCGAAGCTGTGATGGGCGTGCTTGATGATGGAGACGCGAAGACCCGCGCCGAGAAGATGCGGGATGACCCGCGAAAGCAGGGTGGTCTTGCCGGCGCCGCTCCACCCGGCCAGCCCAATCACCTTCATGTCATTCTCCCAGCCGCCGGGGGAACCGGGCTATCCATTGTCCGGAGGTGCTTTATATCGGCTGCCGGGCAATGTCATGCTAGCCTCGCCAGATGATGAAGATCGATAGAGCGCCGGTCCCCCTGATCGTCCCCAATCCCAGGGATCCGCGGCTGACTGAGCGTGTCGCCGGCACCGACCAGACCGGAGCGAGCGTGCAGATCAATGTGCCGGTGGAGCGGCCGCTGACGCTGTATTTGAATGCGCAGGAGATCGTCACCATGATGACGATCGGCGACTATCCGGAATATCTGGCGCTCGGTTACCTGCTCAACCAGAACATGCTGAAATACGACGACGTCGTCACCGAGGTCGAATATGACGACGATCTGCAGGTGGTGGTGGTGCGCACCGAGCATCACACCAACTTCGAGCAGAAGCTGAAAAAACGCACACAGACTTCGGGCTGTGCCCAGGGCACCGCGTTCGGCGATCTCCTGGAAGCGGTGGAAAGCGTCGCGCTGCCGCCGGCCGAGTTGCGGACGTCCTGGCTCTACCAGATGACGCACACGATCAACACCATGCCCTCGCTCTATCTCGAGGCCGGCGCGATCCATGGCTGCGTGCTGTGCAAGCAAGGCACGCCTGTCTGTTACACCGAGGACGTCGGCCGCCATAACGCCGTCGACAAGATCGCCGGCTGGATGTTTCGCCACGGCGTCGATCCCGCCGACAAGATCCTCTACACCACCGGAAGGTTGACGTCCGAAATGGTGATCAAGACCGTGCGGATGGGAATTCCGATCCTGGTATCGCGCTCGGGTTTCACGGCGTGGGGCGTCGATCTGGCGCGGCAAGTCGGGCTCACGCTGGTCGGGCGCACCCGCGGCAAGCGCTTCATCGCGCTCTCGGGCCAGGAGCGCATCGTCTACGACCAGAACCTTGCATTCGTCGAGGAAGAATCCGCGCGCCACAAGCGCAAGGGCGCCGACCATGACGACTGAGGTGCCGCCGACGCCGGGGCTCCTGCTTGCCGGCGGACTGGCGCGGCGGATGGGCGGTGGCGACAAGCCGATGCGCCGGATCGGTGGCCGCACCATCCTCGAGCGGGTGATCGCGCGGCTGAAACCGCAATGCGACGGGCTCATTCTCAATGCCAATGGCGATCCGGCGCGGTTCGCCGCGTTCGGGCTGCCGGTCATTCCCGACACGGTAGAGGATTTTCCCGGGCCGCTCGCCGGCATTTTGGCCGGCCTCGACTGGGCCGCGGCGCACCGGCCCGAAATTTCGTGGGTGCTCAGCGCCGCGGCGGATTGTCCGTTCCTGCCGCGCGATCTCGTTGCGCGCCTGCACCATGCACGCGCCGAGCAAGGCGCCGAGCTTGCGGTCGCGGCGTCCGACGGGCAGTCGCATCCGGTGATAGGATTGTGGAGCGTTGGCTTGCGCGAACAGCTTCGCCACGCGCTGGTGGTCGAAGGCATCCGCAAGATCGACCGCTGGACCGCGCGCTACAGACTGGTGACCGTGGAGTGGCCGGCGGACCAGATCGATCCGTTCTTCAATGCCAACACGGTGGACGACATCGCCGCCGCCGAGCGGCTGGCGACGTTGGATGCGGGCTGAGTGGGCGCGGGACCAGGCGTGATCGCCTGGCAACCGTTGCTCACGTCCCATTCTTCCCCGCGTCGGGAAAGAACAGCTGCCGGCCATCGATCTTGTAGCCCGCGATCGCGGCCTGACCTTCCGGCGAGATCAGCCAGTCGACGAAGGCCTGGCCGAGTTCCTTCTTCACGGAAGGAAATTTTTCGGGGTTCACCAGCATGACGCCGTATTGGTTGAACAGCCGCTTGTCGCCCTCGACGACGATTTCCAGATCGCCGCGATTCTTGAACGAGATCCAGGTGCCGCGGTCGGATAGCGCGTAGCCGTTCATCGCGACGGCGGTATTGAGGGCGGCGCCCATGCCTTGCCCGATCTCGCGATACCAGCTTCCCTTGCCGGCGGCGATATCGATGCCGGCCTGCTTCCAGAGCGCGAGTTCGGCCGAATGCGTGCCGGAATTGTCGCCGCGCGACACGAAGGGCGCGCGCTTCTGCTTGATCATCTTGAGCGCAGCCTCGATATTCCCGCCTTTGACTCCGGCGGGATCGCTCTTGGGGCCAATCAAAACAAAATCGTTGTACATCACGTCGAAGCGCTTGACGCCAAAACCCTCGGCGAGGAATTTTTCCTCTTGTGCCCTGGCATGAACGAACACCACGTCGGCGTCGCCGCGCCGCGCGGTGTCGAGCGCCTGACCGGTTCCCTGCGCGATCACTTTCACCGCGATGCCGGTTTTGGCCTTGAAGATCGGCAACAGATAGCCGAACAGCCCGGAATCCTCCGTCGATGTGGTCGAGGCCACCACGATCGATCGGTCCTGTGCAATCGC
Organism: uncultured Alphaproteobacteria bacterium; assembly: GCA_963840155.1. Taxonomy (GTDB): domain Bacteria; phylum Pseudomonadota; class Alphaproteobacteria; order Rhizobiales; family Xanthobacteraceae; genus Bradyrhizobium. Next base: position 2,101,212 of record CAWIXP010000002.1, on the reverse strand, counting down.
GGGCACGTGACTCGCCGCGGCGCTGAAAGAAAGCGCTAGCGCGAGCGACAAAAAGCCAGACTTCATCGGTACTCCCTCAGGCAAATTCAGATCACGAGATCGCCGCGCAGGAAGGCGGCGGCTTCCGGCGTCGCCGGGCAGTCGAGGAAATCCGCCGCCGGCCCCTGCTCGCAGAGCGCACCGCGGACCATGAACACCACGTCGCCCGCGAGCCGGCGCACCTGGCCGAGATCGTGCGAGGCCATCACGATCTTGATGCCGGATTGCGCCGCGCTCAGCACGATCTCTTCCACGCTGCGAGTTGCGGCGGGATCGAGATTGGCGGTGGGCTCATCGAGCAGGAGAATTTCTGGATCGCGGGCCAGCGCGCGAGCCAGCGCCAGCCGCTGCTGCTCGCCGCCCGAGAGCCGCCGCGCCGGCCGCTGCGCCAGATCGGAAAGCCCGACCCGATCCAGCAATGCAGCCACCCGTGCCGCGCGGCGCGGGCGCGGGATGCCGGCCTGGGCCAGCGCATAGCCGACGTTGGCCGCCGTAGTCCTACGCAACATCACCGGGCGTTGAAACACGATCGCTCGCCGCGCCGGGGCGCTGTCGGCGCGGCCCCCCCAACTAATGCGGCCGGTCGAGGGCGCATCAAGCCCCATGCAAAGCCGCAGCAAGCTGGTTTTGCCGGCGCCGTTCGGGCCGACGATCAGCGTCGGCGGACCGGGTGCGATCGTCAGGCTCAAACGGTTGAGGATCGCAACGCCGCCCGTCCGCAGCGAGACGTCATCGAGAACCAGCGGAAGTTCGCTCGAAGGTGCCCGCATGGTCAGCCCGCCTGCCGTTCGGACCAGGCCCGCGTTCCCCAGGCGGCGGCGTTGATGGCAACAACAATGGCGACAAGGATGAGGCCCAATCCCATCGCCAATGGCAGGTTGCCCTTGGATGTCTCCAGCGCCACCGCGGTGGTCATGGTGCGGGTAAAGCCATCGATGTTGCCGCCGACGATGATGACGGCGCCGACTTCGGCGGCAGCGCGGCCAAAACCGGCCAGCAACGCCGTGAGCAGGCTGTAGCGCGCGTCCCACAACAATGTCGTGATGCGGCCGGCGGGTCCGACATCCATCGCGGTCAGTTCATCGCGATACTCCGCCCAGAGATCCTCCACCGTCTGGCGCGTCAGCGCCGCGATGATCGGCAGGATCAGGATGGTCTGGGCAATCACCATGGCGGATGGCGTGAACAGGAGGCCAAATCGGCCAAGCGGGCCGGATCGCGACAGCAAAAGATAAACTGCCAGGCCAACCACGACCGGCGGCAACCCCATCAGCGCATTGAGCAGCACCACCAAAACCGAGCGTCCGGGAAACCGGGTCAGCGCCAGCAGCGCGCCCAGGGGCATGCCGGCAAGCGCCGCCAGCGCTACCGCGGACAGACTGACGGCCAACGAAAGCCGCACGATCGCAACCAGCGCCGCGTCGCCGTTCAGGATCAGTTGCCAGGCACTGAGTTGGTCGGCCATGGCCTCCTCCTTCGGCCTTGTTCGGCAAGAATTCCGTAGCTGTCAACTGGCACAAGCCCGCGCGCCGTCAGGCCAGATCCGGTTCACGGCCCAGGCTTGACGGCGACGATAGAATAATTGCCACCGGGTGTACCGGCCGGCGTAAACTCCCGGTCAAGCCATGTGGCCAATGCGCCCAAGACGTCATGGGAGGACGGCAATGATTTCAGCCAAAAGGATATCGACGCTTGCGGCCTTTGCGGCCGCGGCCTTGTCGGCGGCGCCGGCACTGGCCCAGGTCTCGGACGACGTGGTCAAGATCGGCGTTCTCACCGACATGAACGGACCGGCGTCCACGCCCACCGGCCAAGGCTCGGTGACCGCGGCGCAAATGGCGGTCGATGATTTCGGCGGCAAGGTGCTTGGCAAACCGATCAACGTCATCGTCGGCGACCACCAGCTCAAGCCGGATGTCGGCACCGCCATTGCGCGGCGCTGGTACGATGTCGAGCAGGTGGATCTGATCGTCGATGTGCCGGTGTCGGCGGTCGGGCTCGCCGTGCAGAACGTCGCCAACGAAAAGAAGAAGCTGCTGATCACGCACTCGACCGGAGCTGCGGATTTCCACGGCAAGTTCTGCTCGCCCTATGCCATCCAATGGGTGTTCGACACCCACGCGCTCGCCGTCGGCACCGCGCAGGAAGTGGTGAAGCGCGGCGGCGATTCCTGGTTCTTCATCACCGACGATTACGCGTTCGGCCATTCGCTGGAACGGGATGCCTCAGCGGTGATCGTCAAGAATGGCGGCAAGGTGCTCGGCTCGGTGCGGCCGCCTTTCGCAACGCCGGACCTGTCATCGTTCATCCTGCAGGCCCAGGCCTCGAAAGCCAAGATCATCGGTATCGCCGCCGGCCCACCCAACAACACCAACGAGATCAAGACCGCCGGCGAATTCGGCGTCTTCAAGGGCGGCCAGCAGATGGCCGGCCTGCTCGTGCTGATCACCGACGTTCATTCGCTCGGCCTGCCGGTTGCGCAGGGCCTGTTGCTGACGACCTCGTTCTACTGGGACATGGACGACAAGACCCGCGAATGGTCGAAGCGTTATTTCGCCAAGATGAACCGGATGCCGACGATGTGGCAGGCCGGCGTCTACTCGTCGGTCACGAACTATCTCAACGCGGTCAGGGACAGCGGCACCGACGAGCCGCTCAAGGTGGCGGCGAAGATGCGCGAAAGGCCGATCGAGGATTTCTTTTCCCGCAACGGCAGGCTGCGCGAGGACAATCTGATGGTCCATGACCTCATGCTGGTCGAGGTCAAGAAGCCGGAGGAGTCCAAATATCCCTGGGATTATTACAAGATCCTCACCAAGATCTCGGGCCAGGATGCGTTCGGGCCGCCCGATCCGGCCTGCCCGCTGGTCAAGAAATGAGCCGCCGCTGAGGACAGCCGCGTGTCCCGCACGCGGCGCAAGCTCGCCGCGCGATCCATCCGGGGCACGATGGCTTATTTCGCCACGCCGATTTCGCGGAAATACTTCATCGCGCCGGGATGGATCAACTCCGGCTTCGGCGCGGCGGCGATCGTGTTCGCGGCGGTGGTTTCGCAGGCCTGCGCCAGTTTCTTGCAAAAGGCGCCTTCTGCCCCCTGCAGCGTTCGCGCCAGCCGATAAGCGAGCTCATCGGGCAGCGTCTCGCGGGTCAGGACGAAGCTCCATGAACCCAGCGCGTCGATCGGCGCGGTCTGGTTTTGATAGCTGCCCGCCGGCACCGTCAGCGGCTTGAGAAAGCTATGTTTGGCCCTGATGCGCGCGATCTCTTCGGCGTCGGGTGCGATGAAGCGGGCGCCACCGGGGCTCGCGGCAACCGTGGTGAACCCGGGCCAGCCGATCCCGGCGCCCCACAGCGCCGCCGCGCGGCCGTCCACGACCATCGCCGGGCCGTCGCCGGCGCGGTCGAGATAGATCGCCTGGAAATCCTCATCCTGCTTCAACCCAAGCCCGTCCAGCACGTAGCGCGACAGGATCGGAAGCCCCGAGCCGCGCGCGCCGAACGCGATCGGCTTGCCGACCAGATCGCGAATGGTCTTGTACGGGCTGTCGGCGCGCACCACGAACATGCCGGGACTGGAATACATCGCGCTCAGGATTTTCAAGCGGGTCGGCTGCCGACCGATCCCCATGAACGCCTCATAGGCCGGTTCGCCCGCGACCAGCGCGATATCGAGCTCGCCCGCCTCCAACAGCGGGATGTTCTCGTTGCTGCCCTTGGTGTTGCGCGGCAGGATCGAGAGCGAGGGGTCGGCGTTGTTCATGACCTCGGCGAAGGCATTGCCGTAGAGCGGAAAGCCGCCGCCGGGCGTTGCCGTGCCGAGCGTGATCGTGGTCTTTTGCACTGGCTTGCCCTGGTCTTGCGCCGCAGCGCCGCCCGCCAGCAGCAGCACGCCGGCGCAAACCATACGGGCGATGTTCATTTGCTGGTCCATCATGGCTGTCGGCGCACGCGGCAGTGTAGGCAAATTCGCCATGGTGTGAAAGCATGGATGACGACAACAACCGGCATTGCCGGATCGGCAACCACATTGTAAGGGGTGTCCGCACCGTTGGCTTGCGCGTGCACGCACACCTCGGCGGGGCCTGTAGCTCAATGGTTAGAGCCGGCCGCTCATAACGGTCTGGTTCCTGGTTCGAAGTCCAGGCAGGCCCACCAACGAAATCAGATGCTTATAAATCTTTAATTTTTCCGCGCCAGCGGGCGGGCATTCAAGGAGCCGGCATTGTCTAGAACCGTCACTTTTCAAGCCGCATTAGCGCTGATGCTTTGGTGCGCCCTACGTGCGCTGACGGCTGAGGCATGGGCCACAGCTCTGGAGCGGGTGGAGTTTGAAAGCGCCTCTCAACGGTTCGTTTCGGGAGGCGTGCTCAGTCCGGGCGACCGCATACAGGGCTATCTGGCCAAGCCCGATGGCGCAGGCCCTTTTCCCGCAGTCATCGTGCTGCACGGCTGTGCCGGGATGCAGGACACGACAAAGCAAAGGTTGGCCGATGAGCTTGTCGCCTGGGGCTACGCCATCCTGCTCGTCGACAGCTATGCAACGCGTCATATCGATCAAGTCTGCACATCGAGCGCGTTTGCCATGTTCTTCAGGCGCAGGCCGGATGCCTATGGCGCGCTGGTCTTCCTGGCGGGCCAAACCTTCGTCGATCCATACCGTGTGGCGGCGGTCGGCTTCTCGGCGGGCGCTTGGGTTACCCTCTCCGTGGCGGAGCCCAATGCGCTGGAACTGTTCGATCCACCAAGCAACCTGCAGTTCCGGGCGGCGGCGGCGTTCAATCCTCCATGTCGGGTGGCAGGGGCGCGTCCGGGGATACCCACGCTCATCTTTGTCGGGGCGCTTGACGATTGGACGCCGGCGGCAGATTGCACCAATAGAATCGCCAGCTGGGGCAACGACGGGCCGCCAGTCGAGCTAGTTGTCTATCCCGGCGCGTACCATGGATTCTACTACGCGTACCTGCAGCCCGGCAGGACGTTGTTTGATCACTGGCTGGAATACAACGGCGCGGCAGCGGACGATGCGGATCAGCGCCTGCACCAGTTTCTCGATCGCCATCTTAAATGAAGGCCAATAGCGGCAACGGAAATGCGGGTCGCTACCTGACGTCGCGTTGTCCCTTGGTTCCCAACGGCGGTCGGAATGTTCTGCGGAACGCGAAAGATCGCGTGTCCGAAATTCCCGAAGTCGTGATAACCCATGGGTTCACCTGCGACGACCATACGGTTTCGTACGAGAACCCGTCGCGATAAGATGCAACGGCCGCGATCGAACCGGCTAAATCGACCTGGGCCGGACCTGGCTGAAATGGAGGAACCGATGCGAGAGCTGACGCCGGACACGATCACAGACGCCGTGCTTGAGCAGATGGCGACCACACCGGACCCGCGCATGCGCGAGGTGATGGCCTCGGCGGTGAGGCACCTGCATGCCTTCGCGCGCGAGGTGAACCTGACCCCCGCGGAATGGATCAAAGGCATCGAATTCATGACCGCGGTCGGCAAAATGTGCACGCCGGAACGGCAGGAATTCATTCTGCTTTCGGACACCCTCGGGCTGTCGGCTCTGGTCAATGGCCTGCATGACAGCACCGCGATCGAGCAGGGAACCCATACCAGCCTGCTCGGCCCGTTCTACCGCGAGACCTCGCCAACGCTGCCGGCCGGCAGCCAGATCGCCAGTACAGCGACACCCGAGAGCGAGTGCGCACTCTACGGCCGCGTCAGCGATGTCAATGGCAAGCCGCTCGCCAACGCCACCGTTTCGATTTGGCAGACCGGCGCCGACGGCCTGTACGACATTCAGGAAAGCACCACGACGGTAGATTATCGTGGCGTGTTCACCACCGATGCGAACGGCATCTACGCGCTGCGCACCGTCAAGCCGATCGGCTACTCGGTCCCGATGGATGGCCCGGTGGGCGGCTTGGTCAAGACGCAGGGCCGCCATGGCATGCGGCCGGCCCATATTCACTTCCTGGTCGGCGCGCCCGGCTATCGCGAACTGGTGACGGCTCTCTACCTGCGCGACGATCCGCATCTTGCCGATGACGTCGTGTTCGGCTCTTCCGGCGACCTCGCCGTCGAGCTCGACGCCAACGATCCGGCCTGCCCCATCAAGGGGCTGCCGAGCATCCGCTTCGATCTGCGGCTGCCGCGCGAAGGAGCCGCCGACAAGGCCGGCGGGCGCGTCGGCTCCGACCCGGCCGCGATCCTGAAACCGGCAAGGACCGGGAACGGCCAATCCCCCGCGCCGGCGGCGCGCTGACGCAGCGGACTTAATATTGGCGTCGCCGCCGCTGCAAGGTATTGGCGCCAGCGTCAAGGGCCAAAGACCAAACCAGAGTCCTATTGTAGCCGGGCTTGCTTTGGTTCTACCTTGCCAGAGGCGAACGGCAGGTACCGGGGCGCCGGTGTCAGCGTAACCCGTTCTGTCCGCAATAATCGGCCGAACAATCCGAACGCGGGCAAGCAGTCGGAATTGGCATGTGGGAGGATCAATGAAACGTAGAACGCTTCTCGGCGGAGCGATCGCCGCCGCCGTAGTGGGGCGGAGCACGGGCGCCTTTGCCCAGCAGCCGCCGATCAAAATCGGCATGAGCATGCCGCAAACCGGCGGCCTCGCGGGCGGCGGCAAGGCTTCGCTGCTCGGCATCGAGATCTGGCGGGACGATGTCAACGCCAAGGGTGGACTGCTTGGCCGCAAGATCGAACTCGTGGTCTATGACGACAAATCGAGCGCCTCCGAGACCCCGGCGATCTATTCGAAACTGCTGGACGTCGACAAGGTCGATATCCTGTTCGCGCCCTACGCGACGGTGCCGACGGCGCCGATCATGCCGCTCGTCAAGCAGCGCGGCCTGTTGCTGATCGGAAATTTCTCGTTCCAGGTGAACAGCAAAGTTGGCCACGACATGTGGTTCAACAACGCGCCTTGGGGACCGGCCGACAGCTGGGCAACCGCGTTCCTCGATCTCGGACAGAAGGCCGGCGGCAAGAGCGTGGCGCTTCTGGCGGCGGACCAGGAATTCGCCCAGAACCTGGCGTTGACGGCGCGGGAAGTCGCCAAGAAGCGCAACATGTCGATCGTCTTCGACCAGGCCTATCCGCCCAACACCGTGGAATTCTCCGGCATCATCCGCGCGCTCAAGTCCGCGAAGCCCGACATCGTCTATGTCGCTTCCTATCCGCCGGATTCGGCGGGAATCTTGCGCGCCGTGAACGAGATCGGGATCGGCGACGACGTCAAGATTTTCGGCGGCGGCATGGTGGGCCTGCAATTCACCGCGGTGATGCAGGGTTTGGGTTCGCTGCTCAACGGTGTCGTCAACTACAACTCATGGCTCCCGGAACCGAACATGTATTACGAGGGGACCAAGGCGTTCCTCGAGACCTATGCGAAACGGGCCGTGGAAGCCAAGGTCGATCCGCTGGGCTACTATCTTGCGCCGTTCGGCTACGCCAGCGGTCAACTCGTCGAGCAGGGCATCAAGGCGACGGGGTCGCTCGACCAGAAAGCCATCGCGAAATACCTGCACGAGCACGAGATCAAGACAATCGTCGGTCCGATCGCGTTTTCGGCGGACGGCGAGCGCAAGGAAACCGCGACGCTGATGGCGCAGTTCCGCGGTGTCGTGGACAAGAACGTCGACCAGTTCCGTACAGCCGGCAAGCAGGTGATCCTGTTCCCGGAGCGATTGAAGACCGGCGATCTCATCACTCCCTTCGAGGCCGCGCGGAAGTAAACCCGCGCGGTTTTTTTCGGGCACGGATCGGGGCCCGGGCGAATACGGCTCCGGCACGGTCGTCACATTCTTGGCGGCCGCGCAGTGGGAGCAACCGCGGCTGAAAAGGGTTCAACGGGGGACCTCAGTGTTTTCAATGGATCTGCTGCTCGATGCGGTGGTGATCGGAGTGCTGCTCGGCTGTTTCTATGCAGCCGTAAGCCTTGGGTTATCGGTCTCGTTCGGGCTGCTCGACGTTCCCCACGTCGCGCATCCGGCTTTTCTGGTGCTGGCGTCCTACGGCGTATTTTTCCTCAACGACAGTTACGATATCGACCCGCTGCTGGCGGGGCTGTTGATCTCGCCCCTGCTCTTCCTGTTCGGCCTGGTCGCCTATCGGCTATATTACGAAACCTTCGAGCGGCGCGGCAGCGACGCCGGGGTGCGCGGAATCGCGTTCTTCTTCGGCATCGCGTTCATCATCGAGGTGCTGCTGATTCTGCAATTCGGCGTCGACCAGCGCTCGGTGAGCGCGTCCTATATCGGCAAGGCATGGCGGATCGGCGACCTGAGGATTCCGTTCCGGCTGCTGGTCGCCTTCGCGGTCGCCGCCGCGCTGACGACTTCGCTGGCGCTGTACCTGTCACGGACTTTCATGGGACGCGCGATCCGCGCGGTGGCTCAGGATCAGGAGGCGCTGCGGCTGATGGGCGCCAACCCGGTCCGGATCAAGCAATGGGCGTTCGGCATTGCAACGGCCGTGCTCGGGATTGCCGGTGCCCTGCTCATCATTGTCGCTCCGGTCGATCCGACACTCGACCGCGCCTATATCGGGCGGACATTCTGCGTCGTGGTGATGGCGGGGCTTGGCAGCATGTCCGGCACGCTCATCGCCGCCATCATCCTCGGTGTCGCTGAATCGATCGTGCTGACCGTATTTGGCGCCTCGTGGGCGCCGGCGATCTCGTTCGCGATGCTGCTCGCCGTGCTTGCGGTCCGGCCACAGGGCCTGCTCGGCAGGCGATCATGAAAAGTCACAGCATCGCTTTCTGGATCGGGGCGGCTCTGTTTCTCGTCGCGGTCGTGCTGATGACGCAGGTCATTGGCAACGAATATCCCTTCTTTGCCGGCTACGGCATCCTGCAATTCGTCGTGCTCGCGGTGGCATGGAGCATTCTCGGCGGCTACGCCGGTTACGTGAATTTCGGCACCAGCGCGTTTTTCGGCATCGGGGTCTATACCGCAGTGTTCCTGTTCAAGGCGGCAGGCGCGCCGCTTGGCGTGCAGATCGCAGCCGCCGCGATCGTCGGTGCGGTGCTCGGCTTCGGGGTCGGCCTGCTGACCTTGCGCATGCAGGGCATCTTCTTCTCGATCGCAACGATTGCGCTGACCATTATCGTCGAGACATCGGTGACCAATTGGCGCTTCGTCGGCGGCGCGGCCGGCATTCAGCTGCAGCGGCCGCCGGTGATGCCGATATTCGACAGCTATGTGCATCTGTTGTTTGTGGTCCAGGCGATTCTCGTGGTGGTGGCGGTTGCGATCGCGCGCTACATCCAGAACTCGTGGATCGGCCGCGGCCTGCAGGCGCTCAAGGACGACGAGCTTGCGGCGGAATGCAGCGGCGTGCCGACCTTGCGGCTGAAGCTGTTGGCTTGCGTGATCTCCGGCGCGCTGATGTGCGCCGCCGGCGCGCCCGCCGCGATGTACCTGCAATACGCCGACCCGTCGTCCGCCTTCAATCTCAATTATTCGGTCTCGGTGCTTGCGATGTCGCTGATCGGGGGCACCGCGCATTGGAGCGGCCCGGTGCTCGGCGCGATCCTGTTGGGCTCGACGCAGCAGCTGCTCGCCGTCACCATCTCCTCGGAAGTCAACGTGCTGGTGCTCGGCGTCATGCTGGTGCTGTTCGTGGTGGCGGCCCCGGAAGGCCTCATTGGCCTGTTCCGCAAGGCTCGCGGCTATCGCGCGGGAGGCAAGGCATGACCTCCCCCGGCGGACCAGAGCTGCCGTTGCTGCGGATCGGCGCCCTTACCAAACGCTTCGGCGGCTTCGTCGCGCTGGACAATGTCAGCGTCGATATTCGGCCGGGAGAGCGTTTCGGCCTGATCGGTCCCAACGGCTCGGGAAAGACCACGCTGATGAACTGCATCTCCGGCGCGTTCCGCACCGAGCCCGGGACGGTGCTGTTCCGCGGCGAAGACATCACGCGGCTGCCGCCGCACACGCGCACGCGCCGCGGCATCGCGCGGAGCTTCCAGATCCCGCGGCCGTTCAGAAGCATGACGGTCGCGGAAAACCTCATGGTGGCGCTCGACTTCGCGACCGTCGCCGGCGCCTTGGTCTCGACCGCCGCGCAGCGGCGCGACGCCGCGATGTCGATCCTGACGCGGACCGGGTTGGCGTCCAAGGCCGACGTATCGGCCACCAGGCTCAGCCAGGTCGAATTGCGCAAGATGGAGCTCGCCCGCGCGATGGCGACGCATCCCAGGCTGTTGATTTCGGACGAGGCCATGGCCGGCCTTTCCAGCTCTGAAGTCGACGAGGTGCTCGATCTGCTCATCAGCCTTGCCGGCGAAGACATCACCATCATCATGATCGAGCACATCATGCAGGCTGTGATGCGTTTTTCCGAGCGCGTGATGTGTCTCGACGCCGGCAGGATCATTGCGATCGGCGCGCCGGCCGAGGTGATGGCCAACCAGCGGGTGCAGGAGGCCTATCTTGGCACTTAGCCTCGCCGTCAGTGACCTCGATGCGGGCTACGGCGCCGTGAAAGCGCTGCGCGGCGTCACACTCAATGTCGAGGCCGGCGAAACCGTTGCATTGCTCGGCACCAACGGCAACGGCAAGAGCACGCTTATGAAGTGCATAGCGGGGCTGGTTCGCCCGCAGCGCGGCCGCCTGTCCCTGACGATCGACGGGAAAGCGCACGATCTGACCAGGTTGTCGCCCGAGAGCATCGTCGATCTCGGTGTGGCGCTGGTTCCGGAGGGACGCCGCTTGTTTGCCAAGCTGACGGTGCTGGAAAATCTCATGCTCGGAGCATTCCGCAAGGCGGCGCGCCGCGACATCGGTCGCAACCTCGCGCTTGCCTTCGATACTTTTCCGGCTCTGCAAGAGCGCCAGAAGCAGCTCGCCGGCACCATGTCGGGCGGCCAGCAACAAATGCTGGCTATCGCGCGCGCGCTGATGTCATCGCCGCGCCTGTTGTTGATCGATGAGCCTTCGGTGGGCCTGTCGCCGCTGCTGGTGTCGCAGACCATCGCCAAGATCGGCGAACTCAGCCGGCGTTTTGGCTTGACGGTGCTGATGGCGGAGCAAAACTTCAATCAGGCGATCCGCATCGCCGACCGCGGCTATATCATCGTCCATGGCGAGATCGTCGTCGCGGCCGGTTCGGTCGACGAACTGCGCGGCAACGACATCGTCAAGCGGCTCTATCTCGGCGGAATCATATGATGGATGCCGCGGCCCAAATTCCGGGCCCCGGCTGCCCGCCGTCTCCGGGCGAGAGCTGCGTCACGGCTCACCAGTCGGCGACCACGTAGGCGGGACGGCACCGGCGCAGGCCTGCTTTAGGCTTCTCGGCTGGATCGGGTTGGGGACAGTCCGAGCTGCCGCCGGAAGCACCTGGAAGCCGCGCGCCCCGGCGCCGGCCGGCGCAACGCCCGAAAGCTGGATCTGCGGTGCCGTGCGCTTGCGCAGCAGCATCTGGTAGATTTTAAGGTAATCCGATGCCATGCGGCGCGACGAGAAACGCTCCTCGAAGCGGGCGCGGACGGATTTCCGGTCCAGCGCCAATAGCTCGGGGATGGCCTGCACCGCCTCATCGACGCTCGAGACGATGCGCCCGGTCAGCCCGTCCTCGACGATCTCCGGGACGGATCCGCAGCGGAAGGCAAGCACCGGCGTTCCGCAAGCCATGGCCTCGATCGCGACCAGCCCGAACGGCTCGGGCCAATCGATCGGGAACAGCAATCCGGCCGCCTGGCCGAGAAACTCGGACTTGGCACCCTCGTTGATCTCGCCAACGAACTCGACGTTTCCTCCATGCAACAGCGGGGCGATCACGTCGTGGAAGTAAGCTTCGTCGACTTTGTCGACCTTCGCCGCAATCTTGAGCGGAAGACCCGCCGCACGCGCGATGGCGATGGCACGGTCGGGCCGTTTTTCCGGTGAAATGCGGCCGAGAAAGGCGAGATAGCGGCCACGCGGTTCGAAGTTCGGCCGATGCAGATGGAGCGGTAGACCGTGATAGACAGTGGCGGCAAAGTTCGCGCTTGGCAGTGGCGTGCGTTGCGCATTCGAGATGGAAACCAGCGGCATCTCCGGAAACCGCAGGTACAGCGGCATGTGGTCCGCCAGGTCTTGTCTGCCATGAAGCGTCGTCAGCGTCCGCCCCGGCTGCGGGCGGAACAGCGGGAAATGCAGGTAATCGATGTGGAAGTGCAGGATGTCGAAATCGGCCGCGCGCTCGCCCGCCTTGTCCAGCATCACCATATGGTGTGGAATCGGATCGCGCACACCGGGATCGAGGCGCAACGCGCGCGGCGTGCATGGAACGAGCTCGGCCGAAGTGATGGAGTCCCCGCTCGCGAACAGGGTGACTTGGTGACCCTGCCTGACCAACTCCTCCGTCAAATATGACACCACCCGTTCCGTTCCGCCGTACAGCCGTGGCGGCACGCTTTCGAAAAGCGGGGCAATCTGCGCGATCCTCATCCCTGTCCTCCCTGCCATCAGGTCACGCGAGTTGCACCGCGGCGCTTGATCCAGCCTCCGTAACGGCAGCTCACTCATGTGCGTGTTGTCCACCTCCCCGGAGTTGGGGAATGGCACGGATAGAGGAACATCAAACAGCGGCACTCGTTCCCAAATAAGTTGGTGAATGCGTTTTTCCCTCGAATGGCGGTCTGTTCACGGCTTTGGCGTGATGCGGAGATTGGTCGGCGGTTTCGGTATATCGCCGTCTCGGATCGTGGGTTTCTCGCGCCATTCCGCGCCAATGGCGGCTAGCTCGGCGCCGCGCTTCAACATTTCCGCCAATCTCGCCGGATCCTGCTGGTACGAATCGGGCTGGCCTGAATAGCGGGCCAGAAAATCGGCAAAAGCCTCGGGGCCGCCGGGCAGCCCCTCATAGGCCTTGGCAATCTCGTCGAGCGTTTCCTCCATCCTCGCCATCGCGACCAGAAAACGCCGCCACCGGTGGCCATCGAGATCGAAATCATCGCGCAGCTTCTCGCCGGCCTGTCCGCCGTAACCGACGAGCTTGCGGATGGTTGCCTCGCTCATGGCGAGATTGAGCCCGCCCTGCTCCGCTTCGAGCACGACATGGGCGATCCGCTCCCGGTATCCCGGAAGCGTGCTCTGCAGATTGTCCTGCCAATCCTTGGCTGACATCACGAGCCGCATCAGAAAGCCGCCCAGTCCGCTGAACGGCTGGATCGGCAACTGGATGCCGCTGCGGGCGTTTGCCGGCAGCCAGACATTGTCGCGGTTTCGCGTCTTGTCGTACTCATCAAGCGTGATGGCGAAAGTCGGTGTATTCGGCATCAGATGATCGAAAAAATGAATTGGAAAATTGCTCGACAGCCCACCATCGCTGAACAGACACCGCCGCAGCCGGTTTCGCTCACTCTCCTCGATCAGCGTGAAGTCGCGGCGCCACAATGGCACGCCGGAAATCAGCAACGGAAAGCTCAGGCTCATCCGCGCCGCGACGATCAGCGGCAGGCGCACCGGATCGGGGAAATGATAATATTCGCCGGCCTCTCCGGCCGGTGGAATGAACGGATCGCATTGGCTGACCAGATACGACATCACGCCGGCGGGAAAAAGTCGCATCCATTCGCTTTTTTCAAACACGAAGCGGTGGTCTTCCGGCGACAGCGGCAAGGTATAGGGCCGCTCCTCCATCAGGCTGGTCGTCATCATGGCGAGGTTGATGGCGGGCCGGCCGTCCGGCGGCGCCGCCAGATCGCCGAAGGTCAGCGGACGATCTTCCTGCAACCCGGCGGCCTCGTTGATCAGCCGCGCCAGCCAGTCGGTGAAGGCTTCGCCGTCGGCGTAGGGCTGGCGGATGCCGGGACAAAGCCCGAAATCGCCGCCGACGAGATCCGTGTTTGCCGCCTTCGACAATCGCCAGACAATGCCCACGATCAGCCCGGTCAGCGCCAGCAGCAGGCCGAACGCCAAAAGTCCGCCGCCGCCGCCGAACGCCGGCGCAAGCGCGACGATGACGGCGCCCGGCAACAGGCCGAGCACCGCGGCGCGCCAGTAACCGGCCACCGCGGCGCCGACCAGTGCGAAAATCTTTCCGATCTGCGTTTTCGGCTTCAGGGTGGCGACGAAAATATCGAACAGCGGCTTCAAGACCGGTATGGGCTGAAACAGCGAGAGCAGGTTCGGGCCGACCTCATCGGGAATTTTGGCCAGCCGGTCGAAACCGCCGCTTTCCGAGTAGCGGCCATACTCGGCGGCCGCCGCGGCCGCGGCCGCAATCGCCCCTGCGGAAGTTCCCCCGATGTTGGAGAACCGGTACTTTTCAGCCAACGCCACCAGCGCCAGCGGGTAGACCACGCCGCTCGTGATGCCGCCTTTCAAGACGATGTCGCAGACCTCTTCGGCATGCCCGTATCGCGACACTCGATCCGCCATGACACGCCCCTTGAGCCGTGAGCATGGCGCATAGTGCACTTGGATAATGTCAATCTCAAGTAGAGGGCGGCCGGATCGACCTTCTCAGGCCAGCGCCAGCCGCGCGCGCGCCCGGAACAGCAGCGACACCATGATGGTGATGTTGAGTGCGTTCCACCCCAGCCCGTTGAGGAACGCCGCGGCGTAGGAGCCGGTGGCGTCGAAGATCACGCCGGACACCCAGCCGCCGAACGACATGCCGACCACCGAGGCGAAAATCACAATACCGACGCGGGTCGCAGCCTCCGAGGCCGGCATCGCCTCGCGCACGATGATGGCATAGCTCGGCACGATACCGCCCTGGAACAGGCCGAACATCGCCGAGATCAGGTAGAGCGAGGTCAGGCCGTCGAAGAACAGATAGAACAACAGCGCAAAACCCTGCGCCAGCGATCCGATCAGCAGGGTGCGGATGCCGCCGATCCTGTCGGCGAGAAATCCCGAGCCGATGCGGCTGACGACGCCGAAAGCCATCATCAGCGACAGCATCTCGGCGCCGCGCGCCACGCCATAGCCGAGATCGCCGCAATAGGCGACGATGTGGACCTGCGGCATCGACATCGCCACGCAGCAGGAAATGCTGGCGATGCAGAGCAGCACCGTCAGCGTGTTGGTCGAGAGCTTGAGATCGACCCGCGGCGGCGGCGCGTTGGCATGATCGCGCGCGCCACCGCCGCCGATGATGGCGCGCAGCACGATCACCAACAGCGCCATGATCGCGGCACAGAAGATTCCGATGGCGATATGGGTCGAGCGCCAGCCCACCGACTGCACGCCCCAATTGACCAGCGGCGGCCAGATCGTGCCGCCGACATAATTGCCGCTGGCGACGATGGTCACGGCAAGCCCGCGATAGCGCTCGAACCAGTGCGAGGCCTCCGCCATCAGCGGCGCAAAGGTCGCCGATGTGCCGAGCCCGATCAGGAAATACACGGCGTTGAATTGCCACAGCGTGGCCGCAAGTCCTGCCAGCACGAAGGAAGTGCCGAGAAAGGCGATGCTCAGGGCGATCGCCGTCACGATGCCGAAACGGTCGGTGACCTTTCCGGTGACGACGCCGCCCGCGCCAAAGCCGATGAAGATCATGGTGGTCGCCAGCGACACCGCGCCGCGCGTGGTCGAAAATTCCGCCTGCACCACCGGCAGCACCACCACCACCGACCACATCCCGACGCTGCCGATCGAGCCGATCACCAGCGCAAGCGCAAGCCGCACCCAGGCCTGACCGGAATCGGGGGTGAAACGGGAAGCATGCCGGGAAGAATCGGGGGGCGCGTGCACGGCCGCAACTTCGTCGGCGCGGGCGCCGCGGTCAACTGACATTGCCGCGAATTTGGCATGCAGATGCGCTGCAACGGAACTGAACCCGTCATCCCGGGCGGTGCGCGAGCAATCGAACCTGGAATCGGTGTTTCCGGGGTTTCTCCGCTACGCCGCGCCCCGGAACGACGGAACAGCGCCCCGTTAACGCTTTCCTAACCATAAACCGGGCAAAAATTGCCGAGTGAAGTCGAGTGTCGTCGGCCGCGTAGGACGGGGGAGTACCCGTGGACGCCAGTGCGGTGCCTCACTTTCGAAACGGTGGTCCTTCGGCCGCCGCGCAGACGTTTGGCGCCCGGGACCGGCATTCGCGGGGGGAAGCAGCGACGATGGTGGATGTCACGGCGGGTCAGGGCGAAGCCCCGGGCAGCGGATTTCCGAAACTCAGCGAAATCGGCACCATCCTGAAGCGCGGCGATCTGGCGCTGGCGTTCGGCATCCTCACCATCCTGGTGGTGCTGATCCTTCCGCTGCCCTCGATCGTGCTCGATCTCTTCCTCGCGATCTCGATCACGCTGTCGATCCTGATCCTGATGACCTCGCTGTTCATCCAGACCCCGCTGGAATTCTCCTCGTTCCCGACCATCCTGCTGATTTCGACCATGCTGCGGCTGTCGCTCAACCTTGCCTCGACGCGGCTGATCCTGTCGAAGGGGCACGAGGGCACCGCGGCGGCCGGCCACGTCATCGAAGCCTTCGGCAATTTCGTGATGGGCGGCAATTTCGTGATCGGAATTATCGTGTTCGCGATCCTGGTGATCGTGAACTTCGTGGTCATCACCAAGGGTTCGGGACGCATCGCCGAAGTCGCCGCGCGCTTCCATCTCGATGCCATGCCGGGCAAGCAGATGGCGATCGACGCCGACCTCTCCGCCGGCCTGATCGACGAGAAGATCGCCAAGGAGCGCCGCAAGGCACTGGAGGACGAAAGCGGCTTCTTCGGCGCGATGGACGGTGCGTCGAAATTCGTCCGCGGCGACGCGGTCGCCGGCCTGCTCGTGGTGTTCATCAACATCATCGGCGGCATCATCATCGGCGTCGCCCAGCAGAGCCTGTCGTTTGGCGAGGCCGCCCACACCTATACGCTGCTCACCGTCGGCGACGGTCTGGTCACGCAGATCCCGGCGCTGATCGTCTCCACCGCGGCGGGCCTATTGGTGTCGAAGGCGGGCGTCAGCGGCGCGGCCGACAAGGCGCTGATGAAGCAGCTGTCCGGCTATCCGCAAGCGCTGGGCATGTCGGCCGGCGTGATGCTGGTGCTGGGGCTGCTGCCGGGCATCCCGATGCTTCCCTTCATTGCGCTCGGCGGCGGCGCCGCGGCGTTGGCGTTCTCGGCGCGCCGCCGCAAGCGCGTCGCCTCGGCGGCCGAAACTGCGGCGGCCGCTGCGCCCGCCGTCACAGCCGGCGCCGCCGAAGAACCGATCGCAACCGCGCTCAAGATCGACGACCTCAAGATCGAGCTCGGCTATGCGCTGCTGCCGCTGGTCAACGGCCCTGACGGCACCGACCGGCTGACCGAGCAGATCAAGGCGCTGCGCCGTTCGCTCGCGGTCGAAATGGGCTTCGTGATGCCGGCGGTGCGGATCCTCGACAATGTGCAGCTGGAGGCAAACACCTACATCATCAAGATCAAGGAAGTGGATGCGGGCACCGGCAAGATCTGGCCGAACCAGTTCATGGTGATGGACCCCGCCGGAAATCAGGTCGAGGTGCCCGGCATCCATACCATCGAGCCGACCTTCGGGCTGCCGGCGACCTGGGTCGATGCCGGGTTGAAGGAGGAAGCCTCGCTCAAGGGTTACACGGTGGTCGACGCCGCGACCGTGCTCTCGACCCATCTCACCGAGTTGCTCAAGAGCAACATGTCGGACCTGTTGTCCTATGGCGAGGTGCAGAAACTCCTGAAGGACCTGCCGAAGGAGCAAGGCGAACTGATCAAGGATATCGTCCCGAGCCAGGTCACGATATCGGGCATTCAGCGTGTGCTTCAACTGCTGTTGGCCGAGCGCATCTCGATCCGCGATCTCTCGACCATCCTCGAGGGCATTGCCGACGCGCTGGCGTTCTCGCGCAATCCGGCGACCATGGTCGAACATGTTCGCGCCCGGCTGGCGCGGCAGATCTGCGCCCAGAATACCTCGCAGAACGGCTACCTTCCGCTGATCGCGCTTTCGGCAAAATGGGAGCAGGCCTTTGCGGAGTCGCTGGTCGGCCAGGGCGAGGAACGCTCGCTGGCGATGCAGCCCTCGAAACTGTCCGAGTTCATGACCGCGGTGCGCGACCGCTTCGAGCAGGCCGCGCGCGAAGGCGAGGCGCCGGTGCTGGTGACCTCGGCGGCGATCCGCCCCTTCGTGCGCTCGCTGGTCGAGCGCTTCAGGCAGCAAACCATCGTGTTGTCGCAGGCCGAAATCCATCCGCGCGCCCGCCTGAAGACCGTCGGCAGCATCTGAGCACGACAAATCACAGCCCGGCGGGCAGAGGCTTTTCCGCAACAGGCAAGTGATTTCTCAGGTCCGGCCATTTCGGCTTGTCGGCGCTGCAAAGCGCTCCGAAACCATATCTTATTGCGATTACTCGACAATCTCCCAACGACTGGCCGCAGCGCCGCCCAATCGCGGCGCTTCAAGTCTTTTCACCGAGTTGTGATCGCCTCTAAGGAACCGAAAGTCCGATCCCCACGTTTGCTGTACAGGGAATCAACCTGCCTGCGGACGACACCGACGAAAACGCAGGCGGGGAAGGCGGCAGGAGACTTCCGTGAACCACTCGATCTACAGCGCGGATCGCGCGACGCATCTCAAGATCGTGGTCGTGGCGCTCGTTGCGGGCATTGCGGTGGCAGGCTTCGGCATCTCGGCTCGCACCACTTCGGACGAATACACCCAGACCGCGCACGTCACCAAGGTCGGCAAGCCGGTCGCCGTCAGCAGCTCGGACGCATCGTTGGTGCGCTAAAGGAAAAAGGATTTCACGAATTCACGCGGCTCTTTACCAGCCCCCCAAAGTCGCCACGTGGATATAAAGAAGACCCAACTACCCCCAAGTTGACTTCTGGAAACGCCCGCTCCCCACGGGCGTTTCTTTTTTGTCGATGGCGTGCTCTGCCGCAGGTGGGTTGGGCCGTGGCGAAATCCATCGCGTTCCCGGACGACGGGCGCCGTTCGCCAAGAGGGGATACGCCAGAGCCGACAAAAGCGCAGTCTACTTCGTCTTCGCGGCCGGAGCAGGCGGCACCGTCTCGATCAGCTTGCCGGTGAAGACCGGCGCCGAGTGCGGCTTGCCGTCGGGCGATCCGCCGGGCTGCTCGAGCGTCACCGCGTAGGTCGCGGCGTTGATCAACTCGGAATCGTACGAGGCCAGCACCGGACGCGCGGTGAAGTCGCCGCCGCCGATCACGCCGAGCGAGCGCGGTTGCGGCAGCTTGTCCGAGATCAGCCAGAGCTCGAAGCTCTTGCCGGGCTCGGGCTCCGCGCCGACCTTGCGGATGGTGAAATTCCTGGTCGCGCCGTCCACCGTGAGAATAAAGGCCGGCGACCCGCCCTCCTTCTGCAACACGGCGACGTACTGCGCCGGCCGCGGCGCCGCAGCCGGCGGCGTCTTCACCTCGACCACCTGCGTCCGCGGCTTGGCACGAAGCGCGTCGGGCAACAGATCCGGCTGGTAGATGCCAACCGCGATCATGGCGATCAGCGCGGCGGCAATCGCCGTCATCCCCGTCGCGATGTTGCGCCAGCGCCGGGCCTGCATGGACAGGCGAATGACGTTCGAGTCGTCGATCGCCGCAGCGGGCTCGGCGGCCCCCGCAGCAGTCGGCGGCGAAACTTCGGGAAGCAGCAGCGGCGGCTGCGGTTCGGAAAGCCCCACCGCGGCTTTGATATGGTCCCAGACCTCGGGGCGCGGTTCGACCGATCCCACCATCTGGTTCAGCACACCAAGCCTGAACTGCCATGCCTCGACCATCGCCATGAAATCCTTGTCGACGGACATCATGGCCTCGACCTGCGCCCGCTCGTCGGCGTCGAGGGTGCCGAGTGCGTATTCCGCGGCGAGCGCGATATGGTCTTCGCTGTGGGCCACCATCAAAAGTCCGGACCCTCCTCGAGCCCAACGCAGCCAAGCTGCAACCCCCTGATCTCCGGGACACCCAAGCTCTGAAAATTCAAAGCCCGAGGCATTCACGGATTTCCATCATGCTGCGGCGCAGCCAGGTCTTCACCGTATTCACCGGCGTCTCGAATTTTGCCGCCAGCTGCTCGCGGCTCCAGCCGTTGTAATAGGCCAGCAGCACGAGCTTTTGCCGGTCCGGCTCCAGGCGGCCGACGCATTCCAGCAGCCGCTTCAGCTCTTCGCTCATCTCCCGGCGCGCCAGCGGGTCCGGACTGTCGGCAGCCGCCTCCATCGCGGTCGGCTCCTCCTCGATCGAGAGTTCGCTTTTCCGGCGGACGACGTCGATGGCACGGTTGCGGGCGATCGCCGCCATCCAGGTGATCGGCGAGGATAGCGCTGGATTGAATTGACCGGCGCCGTTCCAGATCTTGACGTAAGTCTCCTGAATGACCTCCTCCGCGATATCCTGTCGGCGCAAGATACGCAGCACCACGCCGAACAGTTTCGCCCGCGTCGCGGCGTACAGCCGCTCGAAGGCGGCCTGATCCCCCTTTGCGACCGCGGCAATCAGCCAGACCAGTTCGGCCGGTGTCAGCATTCAGCGTCCCCGCACCGCGATCCCCGTGGCTTTGTACGCACCTTGGCCATTCCAGAGCAGTCGTACCATATCCTGCGCCAAACCGGACCACCAAGTCGCCGCCGGAAACTGCGGGCATCGAAACAGGAAAAACCCGGACCTCGCGGCCCGGGTTTTCAGTAACGGTTCGGCAATGGGCCGAGGCAGGCCGTCAGGCGATCGCGCCCATGCGGGCGCGCATCAGGCCGATGCTGTCGAGATCGGCCTGTTCGCGCGCGCTTTCTTCGGCGCGCTCACGCGCCTGGTCGCGCTCATCCAGCAACTCGACCTTCTTGAGCTCCTCGAAAGCCTCGGTCAGCAGGCTTTTGGCGTCCTCGAGCTGGATGCGCAGCTCGTCGGCGGACCGGGTCAGGTTCTCCCGGCGCTGGATCGCCGCCTTGGCGTAGGTCGGATAGGCAAAATGCGAGGGGTCGTTGATCCCGGCGCGCTCCTGCTCGGATTGGATTTCGCGCTCCAGATCGACCGACATGCGCTGGAAGTCGGCGATCATGCCTTCGATCTGCGCCACCCTTCGGCGCTTTTCATCGACCTGAAACTTCTTCAGGCGGATCAGGGTTTCACGTGACTTCATCGACTCATACTCCCCAGAAGTCCCAATCGGAAGGCGGGACGGATCCGGTATCCCCCAAATGGGCTCATAAGGGCCCCACCGGCATCGCTAGCTGTGTGGCGGGGATGATGGCCTGACAAAGTTAGCGTTCCGTTTCCAAGCTTCCAAGGATTTGCTCCAGCTGCCGATATCCCTCGCCCAGGCTGGTGACCTCGTCCTTGGCCTGGCGCAGGAAGCTCTCGAGCGGCTCGTGCAGGGCGATCGCCTCGTCGACCTCGGGACTGGAGCCGGCGCGGTAGGCCCCGAGCCGGATCAATTCCTCCATGTCGGCGAAGGTCGCCATCACCCGGCGCCCCCTGGTAATGACCGGCAGGTAGACCTGATCGGCCGATTTCGGCATGCTGCGGGATACCGATTTCAGGACGTTGATGGCGGGAAAGCGGCCGCGCTCGGCGATCGCCCGCTCCATCACCACATGGCCGTCCAGGATGCCGCGTACGGCGTCCGCGATCGGCTCGTTATGGTCGTCGCCGTCGACCAGCACCGTGAAGATGCCGGTGATGGTGCCGATGCCGATGCCCGGACCGGCGCGCTCCAAGAGCTTCGGCAATTCGGTGAACACGGTTGGCGTGTAGCCCTTGGCGGTTGGCGGCTCGCCGGCCGACAACCCGATCTCGCGCTGCGCCATCGCGAAACGCGTGACCGAATCCATCAAGCAGAGCACGTCCTTGCCGTCCTCGCGGAAGTATTCCGCGATAGCCAGCGTCAAATAAGCCGCCTGCCGCCGCATCAAGGCGGGTTCGTCGGAGGTCGCGACCACCACCACCGAGCGCGCCAGGCCCTCTTCTCCGAGGTCGTCCTGCAAAAATTCCTGCACCTCGCGGCCGCGTTCGCCGACCAGCCCGATCACGCTGATATCGGCATCGACATTGCGCGCCAGCATCGACAACAATACCGACTTGCCGACGCCGGAGCCTGCGAAGATGCCAAGCCGCTGGCCGCGGCAACAGGTCAGAAAGGTATTGAGCGCGCGCACGCCGAGATCGAGCGGCGCGCCGACGCGCCTGCGCGAATGCGCCGGCGGCGGCGCGTTGCGATAGGGCATTGGCGAGGGGCCCACCGGCAGCGGCCCCTTGCCGTCGATCGGTTCGCCCATCGCGTTGATGACGCGGCCGAGCCAGAGCGGGGAAGGCCGCACCTGGCTTGCGGCATTGGCGATCACGGCGCGGCAGCCGCGCCTGACGCCTTCGAGGCCGGCAAACGGCATCACCACGGCGTTATTGCCGGTGAAGCCGATCACCTCGCAGGGGATCAGGCGGTTGCCGCCGGTCTCGATCACAATGCGGGCGCCGACCGACATCGCATGAATCGGGCCTGCGATCTCGACCATCAGGCCGCGCACGCCGACGACGCGGCCATAGATGTTGGCGCCGTCGAGGTCGCCGATCTGTTCGGCCAATGCCTTCATTGCGAAAGCCTTAAGTTTCCGCGCATTAGGCGGCTGCCCTTAACTTCGTGTTTACCCGCATCGTTAATCATTGCGTCACTGTCTTTGGTGACTGAGAGCGGCTCGTCCCTCAGAAGGAGGACGAATCGGGGGAGTCGGTTAGGCCCGCCTCTTAATCCGGCACCTGAACGGAAGCGGGTAGGAAAAGCTGCTTCACCGCAATGTCTTAGTGCGATTCGCTAAAAATTGCACTCAGAGACCTTGCGAACATGAATCAGATTTTGTTAACCATATGCCGTCAGGATCCGAATCAGTTGTGCAAAGGCGTTTGAGTGCCGCAAGTGCGGCCGACCTGACGCCCGGAGCGGCGACTATAGGGGACTGGCATGCGCGTATTGCTGATAGAAGATGACAGCGCCGTCGCGCAGTCGATCGAGCTGATGCTCAAATCCGAGAGTTTCAACGTTTATACCACCGATCTCGGGGAAGAAGGCGTCGATCTCGGAAAACTCTATGATTACGACATTATCCTGCTCGACCTCAATCTGCCCGACATGTCCGGTTACGACGTGCTCAAGCAGCTTCGGGTCTCGAAGATCAAGACACCCATTCTGATCCTCTCCGGCCTCGCCGGCATCGAGGACAAAGTCAAGGGTCTCGGCGTCGGCGCCGACGACTACATGACCAAACCCTTCCACAAGGACGAGCTGGTGGCGCGCATCCACGCCATCGTGCGCCGTTCCAAGGGCCATGCCCAGTCGGTGATCCAGACCGGCGATCTCGTGGTCAATCTCGACACCAAGACGGTCGAGGTCGGCGGCCAGCGCGTGCACCTGACCGGCAAGGAATACCAGATGCTGGAGCTGCTCTCGCTCCGCAAGGGCACCACGCTGACCAAGGAGATGTTCCTCAACCATCTCTATGGCGGCATGGACGAGCCGGAATTGAAGATCATCGACGTCTTCATCTGCAAGCTGCGCAAGAAGCTCGCCAACGCTTCGGAGGGGCGCAACTTCATCGAGACCGTATGGGGCCGCGGCTACGTGCTGCGCGAGCCGCATGAGGTCGAGGAGCGCATCCCCGCCTGATCAAGAGTTTAGTGCGGAGCCTGTACGGCTCACTCCTCCCTGACTTGACCCCGCCGCAAATGGCGGGGTTTTTGTTTGAGGGTGGCTGCGAACCTCATCCCAGGGAGCCGCGCACTTGCGCGGCATCTCGAAGGAATAACGGCCTCATCCTGAAGAGCTTGCAAGGCAAGCGTCTCGAAGCATGGCCGCGAGTTCACCTGTTGCATTCATCCTTCGAGACCCGCGCGAAAAGAGCCCCCTAGGGTTCCAGCACTACTCTGTGAAGCTCCTCTCGCACTGTACATCACGGGCTTGGCGATAGGTCCGCGTAACCTCCGGAGTCATGTCAAGGCGGACATGGCATAAAAGGCGGGCAAGTCGGCTTTTGGACCCAATGCGGACGTTGTTGGCGCAAACGGGACCTTCTATAGTTCCATAGTTGGAAGCGAATTACCCAGCCTCGAGTTTGTGCATGACCGAAGAACGTGTCGATCGTAGGCTAGCTGCAATCTTTGCAGGTGATATCGCCGGCTACAGCCGTTTGATGGGCGCCGATGAAGAAGGCACGTTGCGCCAACTCAAGGCACATCGGAGGGAACTGATCGACCCGAAAATTACCGAGCACCGTGGCCGAATCGTCAAGACCACGGGCGACGGCATTCTGGTTGAATTCTTTAGCGTCGTTGATGCCGTGCGTTGCGCGGTCGAGATCCAGCGCGAGATGGCCGAGCGCAACACAGGTGTCCCGCCGGACAAGCGCATCGAACTCCGCGTCGGCATCAATGTCGGCGACATCATCATCGACGGCGACGATATTTTTGGCGATGGTGTCAATGTGGCGGCGCGCCTGGAGGGCCTGGCCGATCCCGGCGGCATTATGGTTTCCGGCGTTGTGCACGATCAAGTGCGCGACAAGCTCAGCTTTGATTTTGAGGACATGGGGCAACAGACGGTCAAGAACATCGCGCGCCCGGTCGGCGTTCACCGCGTTCAATTGACCGAGCAAATTGCCGGAGGCAAACCGGTGGCTGGCAAGATAGACCGGGTAATTTCCGACCGGCCGTCGCTCGCCGTGCTTCCGTTCGCCAATATGAGCGGCGATCCCGAGCAGGAGTATTTCGCAGATGGCATCACCGAAGACATCATCACGGCTCTGTCGAAGTTGCGCTGGTTTTTCGTGGTCGCACGCAATTCGTCGTTCACCTACAAAGGAAAAGCGGTCGACGTCAAGCACATCTCACGCGAACTCGGCGTTCGCTATGTGCTCGAAGGCAGCGTTCGCAAGAGTGGCAGCCGTGTGCGGATCACCGCCCAGCTAATCGATGCGGAGACAGGAAATCATATTTGGGCCGATCGATATGACAGCGAGTTGCATGACATTTTCGACCTGCAAGACCAAGTGACAACGCGCGTGGTGGGGGCAATCGCGCCGAAACTAGAACAGGTCGAGATTGAACGCGTCGCGCGCAAACCGACCGAAAGCCTCGACGCATACGACCATTATCTGCGCGGCATGGCGAAGCTTCATCAGTTGACCCATGAATCCAACGATCAGGCACTCCGGCTGTTTTACAGGGCCATCGACTTGGACGCTGGCTTCGCGTCGGCATACGGCATGGCCGCCTGGTGCTTCGTCCAGCGAAAGGGAAATGGGTGGATGGGCAACCCTGCTCAAGAGGTCGCCGAAGCTGCGCGGCTCGCCCGGCGGGCGGTAGAGTTGGGAGCGGATGACGCCACGGCCCTATCGGGAGCAGGTTATGCGCTCGTCTTTGTCGTCCACGATCTCGACAACGGGTCAGCTATTCTCGATCGAGCGCTCGCGCTCAATCCCAATTTCGCTGGGGCATTGATTAACAGCGGATGGACAAAGGCCTTTCTCGGCGAACCCGAGATGGCGATCAAGCTCGTAACCGAAGCGACGCTTTTGAGCCCACTCGATCCGATGAGTTACCGAACACGGGGCGCGATCGCATTGGCTCATTTTGTCGGCGGCCGCTATGACGAGGCGTCGTCGTGGGCCGAAAAAGCGCTGCAGGAGCGGGCTGATTATCTTCCCGCAATACGTGAGCTGGCGGCGGCCAGGGCGCTCGCCGGTCGCGATAGCGAAGCGAAGGCAGCAATGGCGCATTTACGCAAAATCGCGCCCGCAATGCGCGTTTCCACTGTCAAACAGTGGATACCATTTCGTCGGCCTGGCGACCTCGCAAGGCTGGAGGATGGGCTCCGTAGGGCCGGCTTGCCAGAATGATGAGCGGCCGATTGGGATCAGTCGGTTTTTAAGTCCGCTCATGGTGGCACGGGACGCCGCTCCCCAGGATGAGGTCGATATTCGCGGCGATCATACGCCCGCCGGTCGCCTGACTACCCGACGGGCAAATCAGCGCATACGCGGCGCGGGTTTGCCTGTCCAGCAGTATATTCGGTTTTTCCGAACATATAGTGCTTCCCGCCCAAGCCAAATCAGTTCTAGATCGCTGCCATCCTGTCCCGCACAAGGGGCGTTTCGCGATCGTCACGGACGTTGGGACAGGAGGCGATGGACGCGGCAGCGTCTGGCGCGCAAGGACGATGCAGGGCGAGATGAACCTCGTGAGCATCGAACGGCGCGTGAGACGAGAGACGTTGCTTGCGGACGGCGAAGTCGTGTGGTCCTGACGCCCCGGCGCTGGCGTCAAGTCTTGCGGAGGTTTGGTCAGGCCCGACCGGGTTTGACGAAGCACCTTGATCCGCTGATGACGGTGACAACAAGCCGATCACCGGGGAGAGCACGAAGTAAACCGTTAAAACCATTGCGCGGGGAGTGCCGGGTGCGACCGGTGTGACCGTGGTGACTATGCTCGTGTGCTTTTTATTTTTGCACGCGAGGCTGCGGGCGCAGCGAGCGCCCGGCATTCCCTGCGCCCTCTTTTTGGAGGCGCCGGAGTTCAATGGCAAAACTCGGACGAGTCCCGTCGCGAGATCGCGGCCTCATGTCTCTCAATGCGGAGTCATATCTCTCCACGTCATTGCGAGCGAAGCGAAGCAATCCATTCTTCGTTTGCGCGGCGAGATGGATTGCTTCGTCGCTACGCTCCTCGCAATGACGGATGAGGGAGCTTTCGCGGAGCATGAAGACGGTCACTTTCGTTTCCGGCTATTCGAAAATTGAATCAGCGCTTGACGGCATGACCCCAGGTCTCGTCCCAATCCTCGCCCGCGGCGTCGATGACGCGGCCATCGGCCTCGAAGAACTTGTTGGGGACCTGGAACATCGCCAGCATCAGCCCGCCCTCGGGACACCATGCGACGTGGCGGCTGCCCGGCTCGCGCCAGACGAATTCGCCGGCCTTGCATTCGACGCCCTTGGCCGGACCTTCCTTGTCGACCAGATGACCCTCGAGCACGTAGGTCTGCTCGATGTTGACGTGCTCGTGGTCGGGCAATACCGCGCCCGGCGCAAAGCGCATCAGCGCGGTCATCAGGCCGGTCGCGCGATCGAACAGCAGGGTCTTGGCCTCGCAGCCGGGGAAGCGGGTCTGCTGCCACGCCATGTCTTGCGGGCGAACGAGGTGGGAATGCGTTTCGGCGGTCTGAGCCCCCTTTGGCGTCACGGCGTCCATGGCGATACTCCTGTCAAGCAACTTGGACCGAAGCTAGCAGCTTTGCCGGCGCCCGTCAGCTTCGCAGTTGCGGCTCGCCGCTCAACTGCGCAGCCCCGGCGCCTCGTGGCCGGTGCGCACGACATACTCGGTGTAGCCGCCGCCATACTGATGAATGCCCTCCGGCGTCAACTCCAGCACCCGGTTGGAAAGTGCCGCCAGGAAGTGACGGTCGTGCGAGACGAACAGCATGG
The DNA here is from genome assembly GCA_963840155.1 of uncultured Alphaproteobacteria bacterium. Lineage (GTDB taxonomy): Bacteria > Pseudomonadota > Alphaproteobacteria > Rhizobiales > Xanthobacteraceae > Bradyrhizobium. The sequence goes on along the minus strand of CAWIXP010000002.1, from coordinate 2,073,790 downwards.
TGCCCTCGAAGTCGGACAGCGCGCCGATCAGCATCTGCTTGGTCGCAAGGTCGAGATGGTTGGTCGGCTCGTCGAGCACCAGCAGGTTCGGCGGGTCGTACAGCATCTTCGCCATCACCAGGCGAGCCTTCTCGCCGCCCGACAGCACTCGGCATCTCTTCTCCACGTCGTCGCCGGAAAACCCGAAGCAGCCGGCCAGCGCGCGCAGCGAGCCCTGCCCCGCCTGCGGAAACGCGTCTTCCAGCGACTGAAACACGGTGCGCTCGCCCTCGAGCAACTCCATCGCGTGCTGCGCGAAATAGCCCATCTTGACGCTGCCGCCGATCGCAACCGTGCCGTCGTCCGGCACCGTCGAGCCCGCCACCAGCTTGAGCAGCGTGGATTTGCCGGCGCCGTTGATGCCCATGACGCACCAGCGCTCGCGGCGGCGCACCTGGAAGTCGAGCCCCTGATAAATGGTTCGGCTGCCGTAGCTTTTGTGCACCTTCCTCAGGCTCACGACGTCCTCGCCGGAGCGTGGCGCCGGCAGGAAGTCGAACGCTATGGTCTGCCGGCGCCGCGGCGGCTCGACCCGCTCGATCTTCTCCAGCTTCTTGACCCGGCTCTGCACCTGGGCGGCGTGCGAGGCGCGCGCCTTGAAGCGCTCGATGAAATTGATTTCCTTGGCGAGCATCGCCTGCTGACGCTCGAACTGGGCCTGCTGCTGCTTTTCCAGCAGCGCGCGTTGCTGTTCGTAGAAATCGTAATCACCCGAATAGCTCGTCAGCTGACCGCCGTCGATCTCCACCACTTTGGTGACGATGCGGTTCGTGAACTCGCGGTCGTGCGAGGTCATCAACAGCCCGCCCTCATAGCCTTTGAGGAATCCTTCGAGCCAGATCAGGCTCTCCAGATCGAGATGGTTGCTGGGCTCGTCGAGCAGCATGGCGTCGGGGCGCATCAGGAGAATACGGCCCAGCGCCACGCGCATCTTCCAGCCGCCCGACAGCGCGCCGACATCGCCCTCCATCATCTCCTGGCTGAAACCGAGCCCGGCGAGCACTTCGCGCGCGCGGCCCTCCAGCGCGTAGCCGTCGAGCTCCTCGAAGCGCCCCTGCACCTCGCCGTAGCGCGCGATGATTTGCTCGATATCGTCGGCGCGGTCCGGATCGGCCATCGCCGCCTCGAGCGCCTTGAGCTCGCCCGCTACTGCGCTAACCGGACCGGCGCCGTCCATCACCTCCGATACCGCGCTGCGGCCCGACATCTCGCCGACGTCCTGGCTGAAATAGCCGATCGTGACGCCGCGATCGACCGACACCTGGCCTTCGTCGGGAAGCTCCTGGCCGGTGATCATCCGGAACAGCGTGGTCTTGCCGGCGCCATTGGGACCGACGAGGCCGATCTTCTCGCCCTTCTGCAGCGCCGCCGAGGCTTCGATGAAGAGAATCTGGTGGCCGATCTGCTTGGAGATATTGTCGAGGCGAATCATCGTTGCGGGAACCCGGGAAAAAATATCGTGGCCGCCTTTAGGCCATCTCGCACGCCGGCGGAAGGGCATTGCGCCCGATCGAGCCAATCGCTTTGCCTGGGGATTGAACCGGCAGTTCGCGTGCACTCACAATGCGATCGTGCGACCCTGGTCCGAGGCGAGTCGGGGGTTTGCGCATGATCCTTCAATCACTGGCCGGACTGCCGGCTTTCCTGCTCTATTTCTGTACCGCCATCCTCGCCGTGGTCGCCTATCTCTTCATCTACACCCGCGTCACGCCGCACGACGAATTCCAGCTGATCCGCGATAACGACCCGGCGGCCGCGGTTGCCCTCGGCTTGAGCCTGCTCGGCTTCGTGCTGCCGGTGGTCAGCGCGATCGCCCATTCCGCCAATGTGGTGGATTGCCTGATCTGGAGCGCGATCGCGCTGATGGTCCAGATCGTCGTCTACTATGTCGTCAAGATACCGGTGCCGAACCTGTCGGCCAAGATCGCTGCCGGCGAACTCGCGCCCGCGATCTGGCTCGGGCTGGCCTCGCTCGCCGCCGGCGCGCTCAACGCCGCCTCGATGATCTATTGAGCATGACGGCGCGACCCGAGAAAGAATTTGGCAAGCGCGGCCGTGTTGCGGTCCCCATCGCCCAGCCGCCGGTCAAACGCTCGCGCCACGTGGCGCTGCTCCTGATGGGCACCTTTGCCATCGGCGGGGGCGCCTATGCGCTGACGCCGGGAGAGAATTGCGAAGTGGGCCGGCCGGGCATGGCGGCGGATCTGCAGGGCAATGCCAGCTGCATGCGGCGCGGCAGTTCATCCGGCGGCGGCCATGGCTGGTGGAGCGGATCGTCGCGCAGCAGTTTCTTCAGCAGCGATTCCGCTTCGGGCGGTCCGGCCTCCGCCGCTGCGTCCGACGCCGGCTCGGGCAGCGTCAGCCGCGGCGGCTTCGGCTCGTTTGCGCGCGCGTTCTCCGCGCACTTTTCCGGTGGCGGCTGACGAGGTATGCGCGCACCATGCCGTGAAAATTTCGCTTGCGTGATGGCGTCCAGCTGACCGAAGCTAGGTGTTCGGCACAATCGCGCCACGGCCACCGTAGAAGCGCGCATCTCAAGGGGGGTCCCATGTCCGGTAGATCATGCCTGGTTTTGACAGCGGCGCTGCTTTGCTCCGGAGTTCCCGCCTTCGGCCAGCAGTTGCCTGATGGTCCGGGCAAAGAGTTGGCCGAGGCAAACTGCAATGGCTGCCACACGCTGTTGAGCCGCGTCGGCTCGGGCTACACGGCCGAGGGCTGGAATACCGTGTTGCGGATGATGATCAATCAAGGCGCGCCGCTGCGGGCGGATCAGACCGAGCCGCTCAAGACATATCTGATCAAGAGCTTTCCGGAAAAAGGCAAACCCACCGGCGTGGTGATCCCGGGGCCTGCCGAAGTTTCCTTCAAGGAGTGGCAGGCGCCGACGCCGGGGTCGCGGCCGCACGATCCGCTGGCGGCGAGGGACGGCTCCTTCTGGTACACCGGCCAACTCGCCAATGTGCTTGGGCGGGTCGACCCCAGCACCGGCCAGATCAAGGAATTTCCGCTCAAGACACCGCATTCCGGGCCGCATGGCCTGATGGAGGATGGCGAGGGCAACATCTGGTACACCGGCAATACCGGGTCGCTGATCGGAAAGCTCGACCCGAAGACTGGGGCCGTCACCGAGTATCCGACCCCTGAAGCAGGCGATCCGCACACGCTGATGTTCGACCGAAACGGCATCCTGTGGTTCACGATGCAGAATTTGAACCGGATCGGCCGTCTCGACCCGAAGGCCGGCGAGATCAAGCTGCTGGCGCCGCCGACGGCGAATTCGCGCCCCTACGGCATGTCGCTGAATTCGAAAGGCGCGATGTTCTTCGTCGAATTCGGCACCAACCAGGTCGGCAGCATCGATACGAAGACGATGGAATTTCACGAGTACAAGTTGCCCGATGCGGCGGCACGGCCGCGGCGCATCGCGATCACTGGCGACGACATCGTCTGGTACACCGATTTCGCGCGCGGCTATCTCGGCCGTCTCGATCCAGCGACCGGCAAGGTGACGGAGTGGCAGTCCCCGAGCGGGCCGCGGTCGGAGCCTTACGGCATCTCGGCGATCGACGACGTCATCTGGTACAGCGAGTCCGGCGCGACCCCGAACACGGTGGTGCGGTTCGATCCGAAGACCGGCAAGTTCCAGAGCTGGGCGATCCCGGGCGGCGGCAATATCGTGCGCAACACTTCCATCACGCGCGAGGGCAACTTCCTGCTCGCCAACAGCCTCGTGAACCGCGTCACGCTCGTCACCATCAAGAAGTGAGTCGCCGCCATGAAACGCTCGCGCCGTGTCGTTCTGACCATGATGGGTACGGCCGCCGCCGGGGCCGTATCGATGGGTTTCGTGCGACGCGATTGCGGTCCCGGACAGCTCGCGCAACTGGTGCGTGATCCGGACGGGCGGCTCAGGGAATATTGCCGCGCCACCTATGGCGGATTCGGCGGCGCGCCGCATCGATTTCACGGCCATGGGCACGGTCATGGCGGCTAACGCGCGAGCAGCCACCATCGGCTGACATCATTTCATGCAGCGCGTTATTTGCCCCGAGCGCGACGACTGGCGCGCGACCGCCGAACAAACCGGGTTCGAATTTCACACCCTCGATGGCGAGCGCTACTGGGATGAACGCGCCTACTACGCGTTCACGCTCGATGAAATCGAACGTCAGATCGAGGCGCCGACCGGTGAAATCGAGGCCATGTGCCTCGAACTCGTCGCCCATGCCGTCGATGACGAGAGCATGCTGCGCCGATTGAATATTCCTCAGGACTTTTGGCCGCTGATCGCCGAAAGCTGGTACCGCGATGAGCCCAGCCTCTATGGCCGGCTCGACCTCAGCTTCGACGGACGCGGCCCCGCGAAGCTGCTGGAATATAACGCGGACACCCCGACCTCGATCTTCGAGGCGGCGGTGTTTCAATGGACCTGGCTCGAGCAGGCGATCGAGCGGCAGATCATTCCCTCGCGCGCCGACCAGTTCAACTCGATCCATGAGCGGCTGATCGACGCCTGGAAAAAGTTCGGCGAGGCGCGCCACGTTCATCTCGCCGGGTCCACCGGCAATGAGGAGGATGCCGGCACGCTCGCCTATCTCGAGGACACCGCGCGACAGGCCGGCCTTGCGACCACGCTGATCGATATCGAGGATATCGGCTTGACCGATAACGGCAGCTTCGTCGATCTCGACAATCGCGAGATCGAGCTCGCGTTCAAGCTATACCCCTGGGAATGGATGTTTCAGGATGCGTTCGGCGCGCGGCTGGTCAAGGCGCGGACGCGCTGGATCGAGCCGCCGTGGAAGGCGATGCTTTCCAACAAGGGCATCCTTCCATTGCTGTGGGAGATGTTTGCCGGCCATCCCAACCTGCTGCCGGCTTATTTTGAGGATGATCCGAACGCCGCGCGGCTCGGCGCCTCGTTCGTGCGCAAGCCGCTGTATTCCCGCGAGGGCGCCAACGTCACGCTGGTCGGCGACGGCGTGACGCTGATGGAGCAGGAAGGACCATATGGCGCGGAGGGCTTCATTCGCCAGGCGCTCGCGCCGCTGCCGAACTTTACCGGCCAGCATCCGGTGCTCGGCAGCTGGCTGATCGATCACACGCCGTGCGGCCTGTCGATCCGCGAGGACGAAAAACCGATCACCGGCAACACTTCGCGGTTCCTGCCGCACGCGATCCTGTAGAGCGTGGCTTTACCGGCCCGCCACCGCGATCGCCTTCAGCGGCATCACAGCCGGGGCCCCCGCGCGCGCGGTTCTGACCGAGTTCGGGCAATAGAGTCCGCGGCGGTCCGGATAGGGCATGAACGCGTCGGAGATCCCGACCACGGACTCGGCAGCGCCCAATGTCAGCACGCCGTCGGGTTCAAGCACCCTGGCCAGACGATCGAAGATGCCGATTTTGGTGTCCTGGTCGAAATAGATCAGGACGTTGCGGCAGAAGATCACATCGAAAGTTCCGAGATGCGAAAAGTCCTGCAGCAGGTTCAGTTGCCGATGCTGGACCATGCCGCGGATCTCGGCGTTGAGCTGCCACAACTCCCCGATCTGCTTGAAATACTTGACCAGCATATGAATTGGCAGACCGCGCTGGACCTCGAATTGACTGTAGATTCCCGCCCTGGATTTCTCGAGCACCTCTTGCGACAGGTCGGTCCCAACGATCTCGACCCGCCATCCCGTCAGGCCCGCGAATTCCTTTACGCACATCGCGATCGAATACGGCTCCTGGCCGGTCGAGGAAGCTGCGCACCAGATCCGCAAGCTACGGCGGCCGGCACGAGACCGCACCAGTTCCGGCAGTATCTTTTCGCGCAGATGATCGAATGGAATCTTGTCGCGGAAAAAAAACGTCTCGTTGGTGGTCATCGCCTCGACCACCTCGGACGTCAATGCCTCGGCGCCGCTCTTTATCTTCTGCACCAGTTCGGTGATGCCGGAAAGACCGACCCTCCGCGCCAGCGGCATCAACCGGCTTTCGACCAGATATTGCTTGTCGGCAGACAGGTCCAGGCCGGAACGCTCCTTCAGGATCTTGCGCAGAAATTCGTAGTCCGACGGCGTCACGAACGGTCTCCCGAAAACACTCGAACCAATTTCGGCGCGATTTGATTGAGCGGCAAAATAGCGGCGCAAATGCCGGCGTTGGCGGCTGCACCGGGCATTCCCCACACCACACTGGAAAACTCGTCCTGGGCGATCACGCTGCCGCCAGCCGCGACGATCTCCTTGCCGCCGCGCATGCCGTCGGAGCCCATACCCGTCAGTAGCAACGCCAGCACGCCGCCCTGCCAAACGTCGATCCCGGATGTGAACAGTGGATCGACGGCTGGCTTGCAGAAATTGATCGGCGGGCCATCGTCGAGCGCAATCGCGATCTCCGGGCCATGACGCACCACACGCATGTGGCGACCGCCCGGCGCGAGATAAATCCGGCCGGCCTTGACAATCTCGCCATCCACCGCTTCATGCGCCGGCCGCTGGCTCGAACGCGCCAGGTGCTCGGCAAGAATCGTCGTGAATGTCGGCGGCATATGCTGGGTGATCAGCACCGGAAAGCGATCGATCACAGGGCCGAGTTCGGCGACCAGCGTCATCAGCGCCTGCGGACCGCCGGTCGATGAGCCGATCAGAAGCACACGCGGTGCCTGGATGCTGAACGCGCGGCGCATCAGCTGCGGCTGCGCGGACGCAGGCAGGACCGGACGGCCCAATGGCTCGCGCAGCCGATCCAAAGCCAGCGACGGCGCTGAAGGCTCGCCCACGCGTCGCAACTTGACGCCGAAGGAGCGGATTTTCCGGATTAGATCGTGGTGAAATATCTCGGCGGCGGCGGCTTCGCGGGTACTTTCCGGTTTTGGAATATAGTCGGAAGCACCGAGCGACAGCGCCTTGAAGCTGATCTCCGCGTTGCGGCGTGTCAACGTCGAGGCCATGATGATGATCAGATTGCGTTTCTTCGCCAACAGCTGAGGCAGCGCGGAGATGCCGTCGAGCTCCGGCATTTCGATATCGAGTACGGCTACGTCGGGATTCACGCGCTCGATCTGGTTGACGGCGTCAAGCCCGGTGCGCAGCGAGGCCGCGACGACCATATCGGATTCGGCCCCGATCCAGCGGGAAATCAAGCCTCGTATAACGGCGGAGTCATCGACCACCATTACCCGCAACGGCTCTTGCCGCATCGAATTCGGGGCCGATGAACTTGTCAACGCAACACTCATTGATCACCAGGTACGGCTCGGGCGGCACGACACAGATTGTAACGCCGAGGGCCGTTCAGCCGCCGGATCGAAAGCCAGATCAGATCAGACCGACTTCCTGGAACTTGGCCGTGACGATGTCCTTGTCGAACGGCTTCATGATGTATTCGTTGGCGCCGGCATGAAGCGCGCGCGCGATATGCGCGACGTCGTTCTCGGTGGTGCAGAACACCACCTTGGGCTGGTCGCCGCCGGGCATGCGGCGCAGATTGCCGAGGAATTCATAGCCGTCCATAACCGGCATGTTCCAATCAAGCAGGATTGCGTCGGGCAGTCCGCGCTTGCAGACCTCCAGCGCTTTCTCGCCGTCCTCGGCTTCGATAATCTGGAAGTCCAGACCTTCCAGGATGCGCCTTGCAACCTTGCGAATGACGCTGGAGTCATCGACAACAAGACATGTTCTCATTTCAGCCTCTGCTTCTTCAAATCCCGAACGGGACGTTTCGATTGCCGTCTGTTAGTGCGTGCCGCCGCCGGTCTACGCCGCCAGCAGATCGGGCACGATTTCGAGTACGCGGTCGACGTCGAGCACGACCATGAGCTGACCATCGAGACGATGCACGCCGCCGGCGAGCTTGGCCATGCGGGGATCGAGATTGACGGGGTTTTCCTCTCTGCCCTCCTCGGGAAGCCGCAACACCTCGCCGATCTGGTCGATCAAGAGCCCATAGGATTCGCCGCGCAGGTCGACGCCGACCGCCATCGGCGCCTTGCCGTCGGCATTCTTCGGCAGGCCGAGACGGGCGCGCATGTTGACCACGGTGACAATGCGGCCGCGCAAATTGAGCACACCCGCGATCTCGCCGGAGGACAGCGGCACCCGCGTCAGCCGCTCTGGCATGAACACGTCCTGGACGCGCGAGATCGGCAGGCCGAACAATTGGCCGCCGATCACGGCGGTGACGTACTCGACCACGGTGCCTTCGCTGATTTCGCTTTTGCTGGTCATGTCGGTTTCCCTTACGCCGCCCGATTGAGCTCGGCGGTCTGTTCCTTCAGCGCCGCGATCAGGCCGGGACGGTCGAACTTGGCGACATAATCGTGGAAGCCGGCAAGCCGGCCCCGCTCGATCGCCGCCGGCGAGACCATCGATGACAGCGCGATGATCGGCATCGAACTCAAATGCGCATCCGCCCGGATGGTCTCGGCGAACTCGAAGCCGTCCATATCGGGCATTTCGATATCGGTCAGCACCACGTCAAAGGATTGCCCCGAGCGCAACGCCGAAAGGCCTTCCTGGGCGTTGGGCGCGACCCGCACCCGGTACCCTGCGGCTTTCAGCACCGGCGCCAGCATGTTGCGGAAGAAGGCGCTGTCGTCGACCAAAAGCACCGATTGCGCCGCGGCCGACGGCCGCATCTCCTTGCGACTGAACCAGTCAGCGAACGCCATCGGCAGGAAATGGCCGACGTCGATCACTTCGGTAGCCTGCCCCTTGATCACGGCGGAGCCCAGAATTCCTGCCTCTCCCCCGGCGACCTCGATGTTGAGCTTCTCCTCGACGATGTCGATGATCTCGTCGACCACGAGGCCCATCGAGCGGCCGTCATCGGCGAACACCAGGATCGACTGGGCACCGGAAGTCTGGACGCTGACGCCGGCCATCTGCACCAGCGGCATCAATTGTTCGCGGTATTGCACCATATAGCGGCCGTTGGAGAGTTCGATCTTGTCGGTGGCGATCTCCTCGAGCCGGGTGATGAGCGCAAGCGGTACCGCCTTGGGCTGGTTGGAACCGGCGCGGAATACCAGCAGCGAGGTCAACTGGTCGGCGGCGCTGGCGCGCATCGCGGCGTTCTCCTCGGCCATCTCGTGGGAAGCCGAACCGGCGGCGCCGAGCGCTTTGGCAATGCCGTTGGGGTCGATGATCATGATCACGGCGCCATCGCCAAGAATGGTGTTGCCGGAGAACATGTCGATGTGGCGCAGCTTGGTCGACATCGGCTTGACCACGATCTCTTCGGTGTGGAACACGCCGTCGACCACGATGCCGAAGGTCTGGCTGCCGACCTGTGTCACCACGATAAAGCCGTTCTCGGGGTCGGAGGAGGAGCCGTCGTCGATCTTGAGCAGTTTCTTCAGATGCATCAACGGCAACAGCTTGTTGCGCAGCCGCAATACCGCGGTGTCCTTGATGCGCTCGATGCGGTGCTCCGAGTTGGCCCGTGCGCGGACCAGTTCGACGACCGCCAGCTGCGGGATGGCAAAGCGGTCGCCAGCGGCTTCCACGATCAGGGCGGAGACGATCGCAAGGGTCAGCGGAATCTTGATGGTGACAGAGGAGCCCTCGCCGGCCACCGACTTGACGTCGATGGTACCGCCGATCTGGTCGATATTGGTGCGCACCACGTCCATGCCCACTCCACGGCCGGAAACGGACGTCACGGCGGCGGCGGTGGAAAATCCGGGCGCGAAGATGAACTTGTGGATCTGGGCTTCGGTCATCTTCTCCAGCTCGGACTCGGTGACGAGTCCGTTCGAGACTGCCTTGGCCTTGATCCTTTCGGTGTTCAGCCCTCTCCCATTATCGGCGATGCAGATGATGATGTGGCCGCCTTCGTGATAGGCCGACAACCTGATCGTGCCCTGCTCCGGCTTGCCAGCAGCCACGCGCTCGGCCGGCGTTTCCAGACCGTGATCGGCGGAGTTGCGCACCATATGCGTCAGCGGATCCTTGATCAGGTCGAGCACCTGACGGTCGAGTTCGGTGTCGGCGCCGTGCATCTCTAGTTCGATCTGCTTGCCGAGTTCGCCGGAAAGGTCGCGCACGATTCGTGGCAGCTTCTGCCAGGCATTGCCGATCGGCTGCATCCGCGTCTTCATGACGCCTTCCTGCAACTCGGCGGTGACGTTGGAGAGCCGCTGCAGCGGCACCTTGAACTCGGTGTCCTCGTTGCGCCTCGAAATCTCCAGGAGCTGGTTGCGGGTCAGCACCAGTTCCGAGACCATCGTCATCAGGTGTTCCAGCGTATCCACATTCACCCGGATCGATTGGTTGGCGACCTTGTCACCGTCGGAAATTTCCATCTCGGAAATCGGCTTTCTCGCGACCGGCCGTGCTTCTTTGGCCGCGGCAGCCCTTGGCGCGGGTGCAGCCTTTGGCGCCGAAGCCGGTGCAACTTCAGGCGAGGTGGAGCGGAATGCCCGCTCAAGATCATCCAGCGATGCTTCACCGGGACGCAATGGCCGTTCCAGCGTCTGCGGCACCAAGGTGCCCCGGGTGCTCTGCTCGATCGCGGTCTCGCGAAACGCGCGCTCCAGCTCGTCGAGCGACACTTCGCCGGGACGCAACGGGCGCTCCAGCCCGTGCGACACGCGCCTGCCCTGCTCCTTGGCTGGCGCGAGTGGCGCCGCTTGCTCGGGAACTGAGAATGCTGAGGTCCCGCGCTCCACCATCTCCTCGAGCTTGACGATCAAATCCTGATCATCGCCTTCGGGCTCGGTCTCGCTGGCCTCAAGCCCCGAGAGTATTTCCTTGATGCGGTCGATGCTGCCCAGGATCAGGGTCACCGCCTCGGCGGTGACGGGCATTCCCTCGCGGAATTTTCCCATCAGGGTTTCGCCGGCATGTGCCAGCGCTTCGAGCCGCGGCAGCCCGAGGAAGCCGCAGGTGCCCTTGATGGTGTGAACCAGGCGGAAGATGTTATCCAGAATCTTGTCGTTGTTCGGCTCCTGTTCGAACCGAACCAATTGATTGTCGACGGTATCCAGAACTCTCGCTGGTCTCCGTCAGAAACTCCCGCAACAAATCATCCATGAAACAGGCCTTCGAACGCACCGGCGCGCAACGTCGACACGCCTTACCGAATTCGGCCAGCTTCTCCGCAAAGCGTTTAATATTGGTTGAGTAATTGGAAAAGAACGGGATCAACAAAGAGATAAGCTGGCCGCGCGCAAATCAGCGGGCCGGCGTAAACCGCCGGTTAACCATGTTTGCGTGGCAAGCTGCGTCAGGAAGCTGTTATCACCACCGCCTCGCCCTCGGGGGCGAGCACCACCTTCAGCCCGCAGGCCTGCGCCAATAGCCGCGTGTAATAGGGCTGCACCGCATGAGCATCCGGCGCCGAGCCCGAGTTCAGGAGGTCGGCGATGTTCTGCGGCATCCGGGCATTGAGCCCGCTGGCGGTGACGCGAAAGCCGATCTGCTCGCCCCCGCCGACCGGATCGACGCTCAGCACACCGCCGCGCGGAATGGTCTGCTGCGCAATCACCATCATGTTCAGGAGCAGCTTCACCCTGTTCTTCGGCAACAGCAGGCGGGGCAAGTTCCACGCGATCGTGGTCTTGGCGTCCTCGAGATGACCGCGCGCCATGGTCTGGGCATCGCCGAGGTCGATCTGCGCGCCGGCCGATCCCGCCGCGCCGAACGCCAGACGGCAGAACTGCAATCGGGCCGAGGCGGTCGTGGCGCTCTTGCGGATCAATGCGAGCGCGAATTCGCGATCTTCCGGTTTAGGATCGTCGTCGAGCACCTCAAGTCCATTGACGATGGCGCCGACCGGGCTGATGAGATCGTGGCAAACCCGCGAGCACAATAGCGCCGCCAGTTCGAGGGCATCGGGAACGGGACCGGGAGGGGAGGTGCCAGACATCGGATATTCCTGAGATCTATCGCAAGCGCGGACACGGCGAATCACGCATGCTTCGTGGGCTTGATACACTGCGCAAGCGCGGGCTGCCAATCACGCTGCGGAAGCCTTGAGGAAAACATGGACAACTATGAGGCCGCCCATGAATGAGGCACGTTCGGTGATCTCCGCCGATGCCGCGGCCAGGCTAGCGGCTCCCCTGACCGATCTCGTGATGCGGGCCGGCGCCGCGATTCTCGCCGTCAACCGCGCTGCGATGAGAATCGACGGCAAGCTCGACGGCTCGCCGGTAACCGAAGCCGATCTCGTCGCCGACCGCATCATCGCCGAAGGCCTGGCGCGGCTGGTTCCGGAACTCCCGGCACTGTCCGAGGAACGCATCGACCAGGCGCGACAGCACTATGATGGCAGCTTCTTCCTGGTCGATCCGCTCGACGGCACCAAGGAATTCGTCGCCGGCCGCGACGAATTCACCGTCAATCTGGCGCTGGTCACCAACGGAACTCCGCTGCTCGGCATCATCGCCGCGCCCGCGATGGGATTGCTGTGGCGCGGGCTTGTCGGTCGCGGCGCGGAGCGACTGAACATCGGCAAATCCTCGCCGGCCGAACCGATCCATACGCGCCGCCATCCAAACCGCGGCGAGCCCTGGATCGTGGCGGTCAGCCGCTCGCATGGCGACGCCGGAACCGAAGCCTTCATAGGGAGCCGGCCGGGCGCCATCCGCCTGAGATTGGGATCGGCGGTCAAGTTCGGCCGCGTGGCGGAGGGAGGCGCCGATATCTACCCCCGCTTGTCGCCGACCTGCGAATGGGACATTGCGGCGGGCCATGCCCTCGTCAGCGCCGCCGGCGGCAAGATCACGGACGCGAAAGGAGCCGGGCTGCAATTCGGCAACGGGCGCGACGGTTTCATCGTGCCGGAATTCATCGCCTGGGGCGATCCGATTGCGGCCGGGTGAACGAACCCTCACTGCGCCAATTCCTGCTCCAGCATCGGCCAGCGCGAATTCGCCTCCTGCAGCGAGCGCTGCGGATCGGTGGCAAAGGCATCGCGATTGGGCTCGCGCCCGAACAGATAAAGCCGTTGTCCCGAGATCACCCAGAACCTGGGGTTGCCCGCCACCGTGACGCCACGCGCCAGATCGACCGGGTCGTAACCGCCGAACTGGGGCCCGTAAATGTCGGGATGGGCGACAAACGACGCGCGATTGCCCTCGTTGCGAAATCGCCAGACCGCACCGGCCTCGGACGCCTCGAACTGCGGCAGCCCGAGCAAGGGGAGCGAATCGACGAAATAGGCGACGGGATCGAAACCCTCGATGGCCAGACCCGTGTAGCGGTTCACCACCACCCGCTCGGTGGTCGCCGCCGCAGCCGGATGGCCGAGACCGCCCAGCGCGGCAAGGCATGCCAGTCCAAAGCCGGCCGCCAAGGCGATAAAGGTTATTCCGGGGCGAAAACCGCACCCGAATCCACCGCCGTTTCTTTCCTGCCGTTGTGCCGTCATAGTTGATATCGATAACATCCGAATCGGGGAAACTGGGCGCAACCTAGAGCAATGCCTGTTGGCATCAGGTTAAGGGCGGCGGCCAGAATCGATACGCAGGGGTTCTTTTTATGATTTTTGCATCACGCCTCGCCGCGGTGACGCTTGCCGCGCTGATGTGCTGGACCGTGCCGGTTTCCGCCCAGCAGGCACCGCCGCCACCGCTGCCCCCGCCGCAACGCCAACCGAACCCCAATACCTATGCCCCGGATGAACTGGTCAATGCCGGACACCGGTTTTTCGGCAACGTCTCGCGCGGACTGGCCTCGGTGATCGAACGCGCGGTCAGCCAATGGGGCCTGCCGAATGGCTACGTGCTCGGCGAGGAAGGCTCGGGGGCATTTGTCGCCGGGCTGCGTTACGGCGAAGGCACGCTCTACACCAAGAATGCCGGGGACTTGCGGGTCTATTGGCAGGGGCCGTCGGTCGGCTTCGACTGGGGCGGCGACGGCGCGCGCACCATGACGCTGGTCTATAACCTGCCGGCCACCAACGCGATTTACCAGCGCTTCGCCGGCATCGACGGCTCCGCTTATATCATCGGCGGCTTCGGGATGACGGCGCTGACCGCCAACAACATCGTGCTGGTGCCGATCCGCTCCGGGATCGGGCTGCGGCTCGGCGCCAACATCGGTTATCTCAAATATACCCCGCGCGCGACCTGGAACCCGTTCTGAGGCATCCGGCCGCCGGATTCCCGCCAGTCGGCCGCCCGGCTGCGGATTCCAGTTGACGCGCGGCATTAGGCTGGCGTTCACCCTGTCCCCCATGGCATTGTCAGTGACGTTCTTGTGAGGGGGAGTGAGCGCCGATGATCGAGCCGATCATGTATCTGGCGATCGGTTTTCTGATTTCGATGTTGTTTGGGCTGATGGTCGTGCCGCTGGTGCATAACCGCGCGGTGCGGCTGACCACCAAGCGGCTCGAGGCGGCAACGCCGTTGTCGATGGCCGAGATCCAGGCCGACAAGGACCAGCTGCGCGCCGAATTCGCGATGTCGGCACGGCGGCTCGAGATGAGCGTCGACCAGCTCAAGAACAAGACCACCAGCCAGCTCGCCGAACTCGGCAAGAAATCCGACGCTATCAACCGCATGAAGATCGAGCTCGGCGAAAAGAACGCCACGATCTTTTCGCTGGAAGCGCGCGAGAAGGCGATCAAGGAGCAGTTGCGCGCCACCGAAGAGGAATTCGCCGGCAGGACGGGCTCGCTGCGCGACGCCGAACAGGCGCTGAAGGACAAACAGCACGAGCTCGGCAGGATCAATGCCGAATTGTCCGACCGCTCGATCATGGCCGAGAGCCGCCAGGCCGAACTGGTGGCGGTGCGCGCGCAGATCGAGGCGCTCAAGGGCCGCGTCGGCGATGCCGAGAAGGAATTTGCGACGACGCAGGCCCGGCTCGAGCAGGAGCGCGGCGAATCCGAGAAGGCGAGCCGCGAGCTTGCGGAAGCGCGCGGCCGCGTCGAAAACCTGAGCCAGCGCGTCACCGATCTCGATCGCCAGTTGATCCTCCAGGTCAAGGAAGCTGAAATGCTCAGCAACCGCGTCAACGACCTGGAACAGCGCCTGGCGACCCAAGGCAAGCTGCTTGCCGAGCGCGAATTCGAGAACAACCAGCTGCGCCAGGCCAGCGAGGCCGCCGAGCGCGTGGCAAGAGAGCTGCGCGCCGAACTCGCCGCGCTGAGCGAGGGCGGCAGATCGCCGGCGCTGGAAAAGCTGAAGAGCGAGAAGGCCGCGGCCGAGGAGCAGCTTCGGATCGCGCGCGAGGAGCGCGCCAAGCTGCAACGTGACATCAATGCGATGCAGCAGCAGGCCGAAAGCTCCTGGGCGCAGGAGCGCATGGAAAACGCCTTGCTGCGCGAGCGCATCAACGACATCGCCGCCGAAGTCGCAAAGCTTGCGATGCAACTGGAGGGTCCGAATTCGCCGATCGAGGCCATGCTGGCCACGGCCGAACCGGCGGCCGCGGCAAAGCCCGCCAACGGCGCGGTCGCAAATGGCACGGCCGCCGCGGTTCCCGAAGGTGGCGGAACGCTCGCCGAGCGCATCCGGGCGCTGCAGTTTCACGCCTCCCGCGCCCGCCAGCAGCAGCCGGGGTGAAGTTTCCCGGCGCCGGCGCATAAGCAAGGGTGGATTGCTTCGTCGTTGCACTCCTCGCAATGACAAGTTTCTAACCCCGTCATTGCGAGCGAAGCGAAGCAATCCAAGACGCGGCTCCGCGATCTCGCGACGACATTCGTCCGAGTTTTGCCATTGAAATCAGCACCTCGAAGATAGAGGGCGCAGGGAATGCCGGGCGCTCGTTGCGCCCGCAGCCTCGCGTGCAAGAATAAAAAGCACACGAGCGTAATCACCACGGTCACACCGGATTCACCCGGCACTCCCCGCGCAATGGTTTTAACGGTTTACTTCGTGCTCTCCCCGGTGATCGGCTTGTTGTCACCGTCGCCTGCGGATTAGAGGTGCTTTGCCAAACCCGGTTGCGCCTGACAAAACCTCCACAAGACTTGACGCCAGCGCCGGGGCGTCAGGACCACACGACTTCGCCGTCCGCGAGCAGCGCCGTTCGTCGATACGCGCCGTTCGATCGCTCACGAGGTTCATCTCGCCCTGCGACCGCCTTGCGCGCCCGACGCTGCCTGCGTCCACCGCATCCCGCTCCGCGTCCGTGACGATCGCGATACGCCCCTGTGAGGAGCGAGACATCACCGGATATGAAGTGATTTGCGCCGGGCGGAGAGAAGAATATATTTTCGGAAAAACCGAATATAATGCTGGACAGGCAAACCCGCGCCGCGTACGCGCTGATTTGCCCGTCGGGTAGTCACATCGTCAAAACGTCTCTTGCTTGTGGCCGCACTGCTTGCAGGCGAATTTCACCCGCGTCGCGCCTTTTTCCGCCGAGACGCGATTGGGCGCGCCGCATTTGCCGCAAGTGGTCTCGATCCGGGTATCGCCTTGTTTGACGGTGACGACCTTGCGCGCCATGGTTTCGCGGATCAGCCGCTCCGCCTCTTCCCGCATCGCCTGCTTCGACATCGCTTGCACCTGTGATGGGAACCGCGCACGACGCGGCTTTCACCCGGTTGGTCGCATTTTTGCGGGCCAACGTCAAAATCGCCCAACGCTCCCTCACCGAGTTGCCACTCAAATGACGCGGGCAATGCGCTCCCGAGGCGAGGGAAGCAGCTCTCGGGCGAAGATGCCCGCGGAATCCAGCACCTCCTGCTGTGACAGGTCGCCGAAGGAAAACTGGGCGATGAAATAGCTCGCGCCGGCCGCCTCGGCCATATTGCGCACCTGTTCGGCGATGGTGCCGGGCGAACCCGCAAGCGCACCGCCGTTTTTGACCATGGTGTCGAAATCTTCCGGAATTCGCGCATAGCGCGGCTGGGTGCCGTGCTTTTTCCACAGCTTCATGAAGTTCGCATGGAACAACGGCCAGGCGCGGCGGCCGAGCGCCATCGCTTCGCCATCGCTATCGGCCGCCACTACGAAGCGGTTGATGCCCAATAGCGGAATCGCATCCGGCGAATTGCCTATGGCTGCCCATTCGGCGCGATAGCGATCGGTGATCTCGCGTACTCTCGGCAGCGGCCCGCCGCACACGATATTGATGCTGTTTTGCGCCGGCCACGCCGCGCCCTCGGGCACCGGCACCGCATACCAGA
Source organism: uncultured Alphaproteobacteria bacterium (assembly GCA_963840155.1). Lineage (GTDB taxonomy): Bacteria > Pseudomonadota > Alphaproteobacteria > Rhizobiales > Xanthobacteraceae > Bradyrhizobium. The sequence continues at coordinate 2,056,678 of CAWIXP010000002.1, read as the reverse complement.
ATGGCGGGTGCGGAAGCTGCGCCGGCTTCATCTCGATCGGCACGTTCCTGAAAGTGTAGTATTTGCCGGCGAAGTCGACCTCGGGGCGGGTCAGCGCCTGCTTGATCACGTTGTAGGCCTCGACGTACATCGCCGGCGCGCGATCCGCATCGATGCCGAAGTAATCAAGTTCATGCGCGGAGGCGCCGCGCCCTATTCCGACGTCGAGCCGGCCGTTGCCGAGATGGTCGAGCATGCAGATTTCTTCCGCGAGCCGCAGCGGGTGATGGGCAGGCAAGACGTAGACCAGAGGGCCGAAGCGAAGGCGCTCGGTGCGCTGCGCCACCGCGGCGAGGAACACGCTGGGTGACGGCGTGAGGCTCAGCGGCGTCGAATGATGCTCGCTCATGTGGTAGGTGCGAAATCCGGCGCGATCGTAGAACTCGATCAGTTTGAGGCGGTTTTCGTACTGCTCACCGGCTGCATAAATGCCTCGGTCGTTCTGGTCGAATATGCCGAACTGCATTGCAGCACCTGTAATTATCGTCATTGCGAGGAGCGAAGCGACGAAGCAATCCACACTTTCTTGTCGCTGTGGATTGCTTCGCTGCGCTCGCAATGACGGGGAAAAATCACTCAGCCCTAGTTGTTGATCTCCACCACCACGTAGCTGTCCTCGATGTGCACCGGAAAGGTCTCGGCGACGTAGGGTCCTTTCGCCAGCGTCTCGCCGTCCTCGACCGCGACCGGATAGGTCCGCACCTTGAAGCGGTTCGGATCGAACCAGGATTGCCCGGTGCGCATGTCGAATTCCCAGCCGTGCCAGGCGCAGCGCAAGAGTTCGCCGACCCGGGAGCGCCGATACACCCCGGGCTCGGGCGAGGTCAGCCGCGCAACGCAGGCCGCCTTGTCGAGCGGCGCGCCGGCGTGCGGGCAGCGATTGAGCAGCGCGAAGAACTCGCCGTTGACATGGAACACGACGATGTCGCGGCCATCGACCTCGACCGTCTTGTTGCCGCCGGGCGGGATCTCGGTGGTGCGGGCGACGATATGACGGGCCATCTGGCTCAGAGCTTGTAGAGCGCGCGGGCGTTGCCGTTGAAGATTTTCTGCCGCTCGGTGTCGCTCAACGGCGTGCGGAACGCGAAGCGCGGATCGTCAAAGTCCCAATGCGGATAGTCCGACGAGAACAGCAGGCGGTCGACGCCGACCCATTCGATCAGCGAGCGCAGGTGACGCGCCTCATCGGGCTCGTCGATCGGTTGCGTCGTAAACCAGAAATGCTCACGGACATATTCAGACGGACGGCGCTTGAGCTGCGGCACCTCGCTGCGGAAGCGGTCGAAATGCCGGTCCATTCGCCACATCGCAGACGAGATCCAGCCGAAGCCGCCTTCGATGAATACGATCTTGAGGCGCGGGAAACGCTCGGGCACGCCCTCGATCACGAGGCTCGCAAGGGTGGCCGCCATCGAATGCGCGTTCGATTGATGCTCCTCGGCGTAATAAGACGGCCAGCCGCCGCCGGTCGGCGCGTGGCCGCCATAGCCGCCGACATGGATGCCGAGCGGCAGCCCGAGTTCCTGGGCGCGGGCGTAGATCGGCCAGTAACGGTGACGCCCCAACGGCTCATTGGCGCGCGGCGAGACATTGATCTGGACGTATTGACCGATCTTCGCACAGCGCTCGATCTCGGCGATCGCCGCCTCGGTGTCGTCCTGGCCGACCAGAATCGAGGCCTTCAGCCGCGGCTCCCGGCTGGTCCAGTTGGCGAGCTGCCATTCGTTGATGGCGCGCTGGATGGCGGCGCCGAAATCCAGATTCTGCTGCGAGAAGATAAACAGATCGAGCACCTGCAGGATGCCGAACTCGACATCGAAGGGATCGAGGTGCTGCTTGCGCATGAAGGCGAGATCGGAACCGGGCGGGCCGCCGGTCGGCGGCCAGGCGTCGCGGCGCGCGATCAGCGGCGAGGAGCGCGGATAGGGCGTGGTGCCGATATAGGGCGTGCGCAAATGATCGCCGTAGCTCTTCATATGTTCCTGCCAGCGCCGGGCGAGGAACGGATTGAGGTCGGCGCGCGAGTGCAGGCTGGGGTGGATGTCGCAATCGATGATGCGAAGCCGGCTTTTCGCGGCCGCTTCCCGTTCGAGCACCGGGCGGTCGATGACATCGCTCATGCGATCCTCCTTGGTCGTTCAGATCATGGTCCGTTCAGATCGGATCATAATCCGGTTTCGTTGTTTGCGCATGATCTCTCGGAAAACCGGTTCCCACTTTTTGCGGATCATGCGCTAGGCGGCGAGCTTCAGCCGCGGAAAGGTTTCGAGCGGATTGTCGGCGCACATGCGCGCCGCCAGCGCGGCCGGCAGATGCGGCGGCATGGCGTCGTCGCCGTCGAACTGCCAATGCGGGTAATCCGAGGCAAACAGGAACATCTTGTCGGAGCCGATCATGTCGATGATGTCGGCAACCCCTGCGGCGTCCGGCGGCGCGTCGAACGGCTGCATCGTGACGCGAATGTGGTCGCGCATGATGGACGCCGGCTCGCGCTCGACCCAGGGCACCTCGACGCGCACCCCGCGCCAGGTTTTGTTGGCCCGCCACATGAAGGCCGGCAGCCAGCTCACGCCCGACTCCATCAGCACCACCTTGAGGCCGGGGAATTTGCCGAACACGCCCTCGTAGATCAGGCTGAGCACCTGGGCCTGAAACGCCTGCGCCTCCGCCAGATAATATTCGTAGCGATAGGACGGCCAGCCGACCGAGCTCGGCGCGCTGCGGTACTGGCTGCCGGCGTGTATCGCGATCGGCAATTGGTGTTTCTCGGCCGCCTGCCACACCGGCCAATAGTGCCGCCGCCCCAGCAGGCTCTCGCCCTGCGCCAGCACCAGCACGGAAACGAACCTGTTGTCGCCGGCGCGGCGTTCGATTTCCTCGATCGCGAGATCCGGCGCCTGCAAGGGAACGACGATCGAGGCCCGCAGCCGCGCATCGCGGTCCAGCCATTCCGCCGCGATCCAGTCGTTGATCGCCTTGCAGAAGGCCGAGGCCATGTAGGGATCGTACACCGCCTGCGCGCCGTACAGCACGTTGCAGATGGCGTGGCTGGCGCCGAGCTGATCGAACGCGCCGCGCTGCACCATCGCGAGATCGCTGCCGGGCTTGTGGCCATTGGCCGGCCGCCAGTCGGATCGGCCGGACAGCGGCATGTTCGGCGGATAGCTGGTGAGGTCGAGACCATCGATGGCCCGGCTCACCACCTGCTCTTTCCAGTGATCGTCGAGATAGGGCAGCAGCGTGGTGCGCGTTCCGCCCACCGCGGGGTGGATGTCGCAATCGATCCGCGTGGCGGCCATGCGCTTCCTCAAGGGGATGCCGGTTTGGCGGCGTTTGCCGCCGCACCTTCAATGTGCCGCCGGCGGCCGGGGAGCGCAAGGGCAAGAACAGTGGTGGTGCGCCGAGCAGCGATCTTCCCGGCCGTGGTTACGGGAGCGGGAAGCCTCTTTCAGATGGCAAACAGCCAAACAACCAAAATCGTCGCCAGCGTCGCCACGCCGGAGATGGTCCAGCCGGCCAGGTAGCCGGTGTCGTCTTCGCTGGCGCCGTTGAGGGGTCCTACCCTGTCGGCAGAGACCGGCCAATGATCGGACATGATCGCCTCCTGATCTTCTCAGGGAGGACAATCGCTATCGGAGCTTCCGGTTCCACACGCCCGGTCGGGGTTGTTCAGCTCAGCGGAGTATTTGGGCGCGACAATGAAAACGCTGGAATCGATTTACGGGCATCATCGGCCGGATCGTCAAAGCAGCATGGGAGATGCTTTGCAAAAAAGGCCGCAGCAAGATACCGCAATCGTTGGCTCGATCGCTATAAGACCATGCGAAGCTTGCTATTGGACGCCGGAGTAGCCATCTGAGCAAGTGGCGTGATCGGACCGCTGCCGTGGCGCATGTCCCGAAACGCTACGCTTGCCACGCCAAATCTTTCAAACGGTATCGACCAACGGCATCCCGCTTGCGCATGCGCGTCAGGGGTCAGGACAATCCATGGCCATCGAACATGCCTCGGACCAGGTCGCGCGCAGGCCGTGGGGCGCTGCCGATCTGCATCCGTGGAGCAGCATGGATGAGCGGGCCGACATTGAAGTGGGACGCGGGAGGACGAGCTGCCTGATCGCCTATCCGGGACCAAACCCACTGGTCGCCTTGCTGCAAGACCCTGGAGAGCAAATGACAGATCCTGCGGGCAACTCCTTCGCCTCCGCGAAATCAACCGAAAATGTGGACGCACCAAAATGACCCCGCTCCGCCGTATCGCCGTCATCGGCAATTCGTTACCCCGTCGCTGCGGAATTGCGACCTTTACGACCGATCTGCAACGGGCGATATCGACCTCACGTCCGAACCTGGAGACCGGCATCGTGGCGATGACCGATCGCGGCCAGGCTTACGATTACCCCTCTTCGGTCGCTTTGCAGATCAAGGATGGCACCATCGAAGACTACGGGCGTGCAGCAGATTTCTTGAATGGCGGCCGCTTCGACGTCGTTTGCCTGCAGCATGAATTCGGCATCTTCGGTGGCGAAGCCGGCGCGCACATCCTTGAACTGCTGTCCCGCCTGACGATGCCGGTGATAACGACGCTCCACACCGTGCTGGCTAACCCGACGGCGGCGCAACGCGCGGTAATGGGACGCATCGTCGCGGCCTCATCGAAGGTGGTCGTGATGGCCAACAAGGGCCGTGAACTGCTGCGCAGCGTCTATCAGGTGCCGGACGACAGCATCGAAGTGATTGCTCACGGCATTCCCGACGCGGCCTTTGTTGGGCCCGACGCGGCGAAGGCCAGTCTCGGATTTGCCGGCAAGTCGGTCATTCTGACATTCGGCCTGTTGTCCCCCAACAAGGGCATCGAAGTCGTCATCGACGCCATGCCCTCGATTCTGAAACGCAGGCCCGACGCGGTGTATGTCGTGCTCGGCGCAACCCATCCGAACCTCGTTCGAGACCAGGGTGAGGTCTATCGCGAGAGCCTGATGGCGCGGGCGCGCGAACTTGGCGTCCATGATCAGGTGGTGTTCCTCGACCGCTTCGTCGATCAGGCCACCCTGCTCCAATTCATCTCGATGTGCGACCTCTACGTCACCCCCTATCTCAATGAGGCCCAGATGACGTCGGGGACGCTGGCTTATAGCTTCGGACAGGGCAAGCCGGTCGTTTCGACACCTTATTGGCACGCCCGCGAGCTGCTGGCCGATGGACGCGGCGTTCTGGTGCCTTTCGGTGACGCCGCCGCGATCGGCAGCGCAATCGGGGAATTGCTCACCGACGACGCTCGCCGGCAGGCGATGTCCCGGCGCGCCTACGCGGTCAGCCGGACCATGACATGGGAGCGCACCGCCGAGCGTTACATATCCGTGTTCGAGAGTGCGCGGCAAGTCCACTGGCCCGTTGTGCGCTCCGACCTGCTCGTGCCGGAGCTACGCAGCCATTCAGCGCCCGACATGCAAATCGGCCATTTTCTTTCGATGTGCGACGATACCGGTTTGTTCCAGCACGCGGTGCATTCGGTGCCCGATCGCTCGCACGGCTATTGCGTCGATGACAACGCGCGGGCCTTGCTGTTGGCCTGCGCCCTCAACAATCCGGGTGAGCAGCGATTATCGGAAGTCTTGACTGCCCGCTTTGCCGCGTTCGTGCAGCATGCATGGAATCCGGATACCAGGCGGTTTCGTAACTTCATGGGCTTCAATCGAACCTGGCTTGAGGACACGGGTTCCGAGGACAGCCATGGCCGAACGCTTTGGGCCTTGGGCCAAACCGCGCGCGGGGATGCTAGTCCCTCACGTCGGAAATGGGCTGCGGCTTTGTTTGCCGAGGCGCTATCGACGGCGGCGGCCTTTCGCTCGCCCCGGGCGTGGGCGTTCACGCTGCTGGGTCTCGATGCTTATTGCGCCATCGCTCCGGAGGATGTCCGCGCCAGGGAAACCCGGCATTCACTCGCCGACAGGCTAATGTCCTGCCTGGCGGCGGTCGAGACGCCGGACTGGGTCTGGTTCGAAGAAGGCCTTGCTTACGATAACGCGCGCTTGCCGCAGGCGCTGGTTTTAACGGGCATGGCGACGCAAACGCCTGATTACGTCGACGCCGGACTGCGGTCGCTTCGCTGGCTGATGGAGCAACAAACGACTTCTGGTGGGCATTTTCGGCCCGTGGGCACTGCCGGCTTCGGCGAACTGCGGCGACATCCGCGCCCTTTTGACCAACAGCCCGTCGAAGCAACGGCGACGATCGCCGCCTGCCTCACGGCGTGGCGGGCGGACGGGGACGCCGAATGGAGGACCGTCGCAATACGCGCATTCGGCTGGTTCCTGGGCAGCAACGATCTATCCCTGGCGCTGGTCGATCCTCACACCGGTAGTTGCCGGGATGGCCTGCATCCCGATCGCGCCAACGAGAATCGCGGCGGCGAGTCCGTTGTGTGCTATTTGCTTGGGCTCGCCGAGATTCGGCAACTTGCGCGCGTCAGTGTCGGCCTGACAAAACCCTCGGCGCTGCGCGCCGTGAGCGCCTGAGTCTATCCTCACCTCCAGCGAGCCGAGGACACCGTGTCACAAGCCACCTTCCTGAATCGGCAGGCGCTTTATCTGCGTCCTGATCCCGCGCGGGTGATTGTGCGCCCGTTCAAGCCGGCGACAGAACCGCGTGATCTCAACCCCACCGACAAGACACGCGCCAACCATATCGTCGACCGCGTTCTGGGACTCGGTGCAGAGGCCGCAGCTAACCAATTGGCCGAGGTGCTGGAGAATTTTCAAGGGCGGCATCGCAACCTGCTGGAGACGTTCGAATCCCGGGCAGACGAAATGGAGGACGCTTTCGCGGCGCATGCGGGTTTTTCGGAAATCCAGCGCCAGTTGATCGGCGCCTATTTTCTTAATGAGTATTCGTTCGAAGCCTCTGCCTTGTTTAATCCCAGCATCGTGCCGCATCCCGACCAATCGGGGGCGCCGAAAGGCGGCTTGCGCTTCATTCTCAGTCTCCGAGCGACCGGCGAAGGTCACGTGTCGTCACTGACGTTTCGCTCCGGCACCATCGCAGCCGACGGCGGCCTGAAGGTTGATCCGACGGCGCGTCTGGCCTCGAGCCCTCGGATCCGCCAATCCGCGTCCAATAGCGACTATATTGAGTTGGCCTTCAAACCCGAGGAAGACCTCAGCGAGCGCGTTATCTTTCCGGTCACTGAATCTCAATCGAACGGGATTGAGGATGCGCGCTTTGTCCAATTCAGCGAGGGTGACCGGAAAACCTATTACGCGACCTATACCGCCTACAACGGACGAGCCATCCGTTCCGAAATGATCGAGACAGACGATTTCATATCCTTTCGGCTGGCGCCTTTAAGGGGCGCGGCGGCGCGTAACAAAGGCATGGCGCTATTCCCGCGCAAGATCGGCGGAAAGTACGCTATGATCGCGCGGCAGGATAATGAGAACCTTTATCTGATCTATTCTGACGACCTGTACACCTGGGACGGAGGTCAGGCCGTGCTGAAGCCGGAATTTCCCTGGGAGTTCGTTCAGATCGGCAATTGTGGCTCGCCAATCGAACTCGACGAAGGCTGGTTGCTGCTGACGCACGGAGTTGGTCCAGTCCGCAAATACTCGATAGGCGCGGCGCTGCTAGATAAGACCGATCCCTCCAAGGTGCTGGCGCGATCGCGTGAACCGCTATTGCGGCCCGAGCCATCCGAGCGCGAAGGCTACGTCCCCAACGTCGTTTACACATGTGGGGCGATGAGACATCACGATCAAATCATTTTGCCCTACGCGGTGTCGGATACGTTCTCCAATTTCGCGACCATCAAGATATCGACGCTTTTGAACGCGATGCAGAGCTGACCGGCATTCAGCTAAACGGCTACGCAGCAACCATTGAGGTGGGGAGACCTCTTGGCTCGTGAAACAATCTATGTCGTTCAGTCTTTGAACGGTGGCAATGGCCAAAGTCTCAAGGCCGATGCGCCGAGCGCCTGGAAATCAGCAGGCCGAGGTGCTGAGGACGAATCAAAGGAGGCCAAATGAACGAGCGACTCGAAATGCTGAACAAAGCTCGAGAACGTATGATGGAGGATCGTGACACGCATGCGAAGGTGCTAGCCGCCCCGTTTGATCGCGACAAGGCCGAGCGTGCACGCACCAAATTCATCGAGATTCAGGCACTGATTGATGCATTGGACCGCGCCATAGAGGGAGAGGAAATCACCTGACCAAATAGCTGAGCGGATTTCTTCGAGCGCCGCGAATTGGAATGAGAGCCGGAATAACATTGCCATTGTTCGAGATGGATCAGGATGGCCCGCCAACGAAGCTTAGGCGCAGGAAGCCTGGACGCCGCGCAGGGATGCGCGGCTCCTCAGGATGAGCTGGGAGATGGTTCACAAACGCTCACCGTGCCATCGGGCATGGGCATGGTGGACCCGCACTTCGTGCAACTTTGGACTGTTGATGGTGGGCGCGACAGGGATCGAACCTGTGACCCCCTCGATGTCAACGAGGTGCTCTCCCGCTGAGCTACGCGCCCTCTTGGGGTCCGACGGGTGGGGGTTCGTATATCGGCTCCAAAGCGGGCAGGCAAGGACGCCCGCCCCGCAGGTCAGGCCGCCAGCATCTTGTTCACTTCGCTGACCAATTCGCGCAGGTGGACCGGCTTCGACAGCACCTTGGCGTTTTTCGGCGCCTGCGAATCCGAGTTGAGCGCCACCGCGGCAAAGCCGGTGATGAACATGATCTTGATGTCGGGGTCGAGTTCCGCGGCGCGGCGCGCCAGCTCGATGCCGTCCATCTCCGGCATCACGATGTCGGTCAGCAGCATCTCGAACGGCTCCTCGCGCAGCCTTTGATAGGCGGACAGACCGTTGTCATGCGGCGAGACCTGAAACCCGGCGTTTTCCAGCGCCTTGACCAGGAAGCGTCGCATGTCGTTGTCGTCTTCGGCGAGGAGGATCTTATGCATGGGATGGTCGTCGAATCCCGATCAGGAGGATCAATCCCCCACTAAGCCCGACAGAGGGTAAATTTGGGGTGAAAGAGGGCGGGGCGCGGCCGGCGGCCCGGCGCTATTTCTGCGCCCGAACGGGTCCCAAACCAATAAACCCGGGGGTTTTGCCGCATCGGACATGTTCCAAAAATATCAAGCTTTTTTCGCTTGGCAGAAGGGTTGTGATTATCGACAATGGGCTTTGATAGAAGCTCCGGCTTTGTGGCGGAATGATTTCCGGCCAGACCGGCCGATCCCAGGGACAGCGCCCGACATGACCCAGTCTGATGGCGAACTGTCATCTCCGTTCGAGATCGACGAGCCGGCGACGTGGCGGGCGCCGATCATCTTCAATTCGCCGCATTCCGGATCGGTCTATCCGAACGCATTCCTGAGCGCGTCGCGGATCGATCTGGCCGCCTTGCGCCGCTCCGAAGATTCTTTCATGGACGAGTTGATCGGCGGCTTGAGCGGCTGCGGTTTTCCGACCGTCAGGGTCAACTTCCCGCGCTCCTATATCGACGTCAACCGCGAGCCCTACGAACTCGATCCGCGGATGTTTTCCGGGCGGCTGCCGAGCTTTGCCAACACCCGTTCGATGCGGGTAGCCGGCGGTCTCGGCACCATTCCGCGCGTGGTCGGCGATGGCCAGGAGATCTATCGCGAGCGGCTTTCGGTCGACGATGCGCTGTCCAGGATCGAGGCGCTGTACAAGCCCTATCACCGCGCGCTGCGGCGGCTGATCAACAAGGCGCACCAGGCGTTCGGGACCGTGGTCGTGGTGGACTGCCATTCGATGCCCTCGATCGGGGTGTCGCGCGACGAGCCGCGGCGGCCGGACGTCGTGATCGGCGACCGCTACGGCACCAGCTGCGCGGCGCCATTGCCCGACATGGTCGAGGAGACCATGCGCGCGCTCGGTTACTCGGTCGGACGCAACAAGCCCTATGCCGGCGGCTTCATCACCGAGCATTACGGCAACCCGGCGAGCGGATTGCATACCATCCAGCTCGAACTGAATCGCGCGATCTACATGGACGAGCGGCGGCGCGAGCGCGGCCCGCGCTTTGCGCAAGTGATCGCCGATTTCGCGCTGCTCGCCGAGGCGCTCGCCGCCGTGCCGCTGCGCGATCTCGGACCATTCCAGGCGGCGGCGGAGTAGCATCTTTGCTTCGTCATTCCGGGGCATCGCGAAGCGATGAGCCCGGAATCGCGCGCCCATGACTTCCGGATTCCGGGTTCGCCCGCTTTGCGCGCGCCCCGGAATGACGGCATAACAAATAGAGACCAAGAAAAAGGGCCGCCTGAATAAACAAGCGGCCCAAGTCTAGGGAGGAAACGCCCAAGGAGGGCAGCGATAGCGCCGAAGCACTACCGCACCGCAACAATATGCGACCGCGCTGCACAAAATGCAAGGGCTTTTGAATTATTTCCGGTGCACAACATCAGAGAGTCCGGCAATGGCGTAAAAAGGCCACAGCGCGCGATTTTATGTCGTCGGTTCAACGCATTAGTTCAGGTTTTGCCGTGGCATAAACCGCCAAAGCGGGTCGATGTTTCCGCTCTCTCGCAGTCGTGATCGGGGGTGCGCGTCCAGCAGCAGCGCCGCCGCGCCGCCCTGATTCGAAAGCGAAAGACCATCAGCGCCACGCCGGCCGATCGGCGTGCGTTATCCGTGCGCGATTTGCAGGATTGGGCTAGAGCCTCGGTTCTGATTAAATCATAACCGAGGCTGCAATCGTCGTTTGGGTGCGTCCGCTTTACGCGACCGATCCCACTTCGCTCGAAAACGCTACAGCCGAGAGCCGGAAAATCCGACCCCGAGTCGCAAAGGAATAACCGTGACGGTCATCGATTTCACAGCCTTCATCGGCCGCCTCGCGACCGCCTCGGGGGAAACCATCCTGCCGTTCTTCCGGACCTCGCTCTCGATCGACAACAAGAGCAACAGCCACGATTTCGATCCGGTCACCGAAGCCGACCGCGCCGCCGAAGCGGTGATGCGGCGGCTGATCAAGGCCAATTTCCCCCAGCACGGCATCGTCGGCGAGGAATTCGGCAGCGAGCGCGAGGACGCCGAATATGTCTGGGTGCTGGACCCGATCGACGGTACCAAATCCTTCATCGCCGGGTTTCCGACCTGGGGCACGCTGATCGGGCTGCTGCACCAGGCCACGCCGGTGTTCGGGATGATGCACCAGCCCTTCATCGGCGAGCGTTTTTCCGGCGACAGCGGCTCGGCGCATTACCAGGGACCATCGGGGGAGCGGAAACTCGCGGTGCGGCGCTGCGCTTCGCTCAAGGAAGCGACCTCGTTCACCACCAGTCCGCTGCTGATGAATGCCGCCGACCGCGCCGCCTTCGCCCGCGTCGAGAGCGCGGTGCGGCTGACGCGCTATGGCGGCGACTGCTATTCCTATTGCATGCTGGCGGCGGGCCATCTCGATCTCGTAGTCGAGACCGAGTTGAACGCCTACGATATCGCGGGACTGATACCGATCGTCACCGGCGCCGGCGGCATCGTCACCACTTGGGAGGGCAAGCCCGCGCAAGGCGGCGGCCGCATCATCGCCGCCGGCGATCCGCGCGTGCATGAGGCGGCGATGAAGTTGCTGAACAGCTAGTGCCGGCGATGGCGCCGCTCCGCCGATTTCGACGGCGCGTTGGACGTTTCAATTCCGCAGCGGGAGGCTTTCATGAGAATTCTTGGCGCAGTGCTGAGCGGGCTGTCGCTGCTGCTCGTGCCGGCATCGGCGGTGGCGCAGGATTTTCCGGTCAGGCCGATCCGGCTGATCGTGCCGTTTCCCGCCGGCGGCCCCAACGACATCATCGCGCGCGTGGTCGGCCAGCGTATCTCGGAACTGGTCGGGCAGCCGGTGGTGATCGACAATCGCGGCGGCCAGGCCGGCGTGCTGGGCACCGATGCGGTGGCGAAATCAAATCCCGACGGCTACACCATCGGAATCGTGAGTGCGAGCGCGCTGGCGATCAGTCCCACCATGGAAAAGGTCGCCTACGACGTCAGCCGGGATTTCGCGCCGATCACGCTGGTCGCGACCGTCCCGGAAATGCTGGTGGTGGCCAGCAACGTCCCCGCCGCCAACATGGCCGAGCTGGTCGCGCTGGCGAAAGCGCAGCCCGGCAAACTCAATTTTGCCTCCGCCGGCCTCGGCGGCCTGCCGCATCTTGCCGGCGAATTGTTCAAGGTGACGGCGAAGCTCGACATCGTCCACGTGCCTTATCGCGGCGCGGCGCCGGCGATCAACGATCTGCTCGGGCACCAGGTGCAGATGGCGTTCCTCGATCTGCCGGTGCTGCTGCCGCATATCAAGGCCGGCACGCTGCGCCCGATCGCGCTCGGCGCGCCAGCGCGCGCCCCGACCGCGCCCGATGTGCCGACCACCGCGGAAGTCGGCATGCCCGGTCTGTTGATCGAGAACTGGTACGGCATGATCGCGCCGGCGAAAACGCCCGACGCCGTCGTCGCCACGCTCAACCGCGTTGCCAACCAGGCGATGGCCGATCCGTCGGTGAAGCAGAAGCTCGCCGACCAAGGCCTGACCATGGCCGGCGACACGCCGGAGCAGTTCCGCGGCTATATCGAGGCCGAAACCCGCAAGTGGGCCAAGGTCATCAGCGAGGCCGGCGTCGCGACGACGAAGTGACCTCATCCTGAGAAGCGCGTTTCTTCGCGCCTCTCAGGATAAGGCAGTGCGCGGGTCCCTCGTCATGGCGGAAGGGCTGCTGCGCAAGCCCGCTGATTGTGCCGCCTGCCTCGATCGGCCAATGTCGGCGCCATGTCCGACCCTCTCCTGATTCTGATCGCCACCGCGTTTGTGCTGGCGGGTTTCGTCAAGGGCGCGATCGGGCTTGGCCTGCCGACGGTAGCGATGGGCCTGCTCGCCCTCACCATGCCGCCCTCGCATGCGCTCGCCATCGTCATCGTGCCCGCCATCGTCACCAATATCTGGCAAACCTTCGTCGGCCCTTATCTGCGCGACATCGTGCGGCGGCTTTGGCCGCTGATGGTCGGCACGGTGGCAGGCATCTGGCTCAACGCCGGCATGCTGACCGGTCCCTATGCGCGCTACGGCACTGTCGTGCTCGGCGTCCTGCTGGTGATCTATGCCGGCCTCGGCTTGAGCAAATTCAGCTTCAAGGTCGCGCGCAGGGATGAAAAATGGATCGGCGGCATTGTCGGCCTCATCACCGGCGCGGTGTCCGCCGCGACCGGCGTGCAGGTGATCCCATCGATGCCGTTCATGCAGGCGATCGGCATGGAGAAGGACGAGCTGGTGCAGGCGCTCGGGGTGTTCTTCACGGTCGCCACCGTGACGCTGGCCTTCAATCTCACCAGCGCCGGGCTATTGACCGCGGCGACTGCGCTGCCGGGCGCGGTGGCGATGGCGGCCTCGTTTGCCGGCATGTTGATCGGACAGGCGGTGCGTTCGCGGATGCAGCCGGAAGCCTTCCGCCGCTGGTTCCTGGTCGCGATGATTTTCCTCGGGCTCTATCTTGTGGCCAGCGCGCTTTACAAGGGCTTGGGGTCATAGCGCGAGCCCATGTCGGGTTCCCGCTGGCGACGGTGTGCTGTAAGACCATTGGATTCGGCCAGCCGACGACGTAGCGTGGCCTGCCCCATTCGAGCACGGGATCCGGAAAGATGGAGAGACGGCTCGCCGCCATAATCTGCGCCGACGTCGCCGGCTACTCGCGGATGATGGGCGCCGACGAAGCGGGTACCCACGCCGCGTTCAAGGCGCATCGCAGCGCGATCTATCCGATCATCCTCAATCATGGCGGCCGCGTTGTGAAGAACACCGGCGACGGCTTCCTGCTGGAGTTTGCCAGCATCGTTGGCGCGATCGAATCGGCGATCGAGGTGCAGACGCTGATGGCGGAACGCAACGACCACCTGCCCGCGGACCGGGTGATGCGATTTCGTCTCGGGGTTCACATGGGCGATGTGATGGCCGACGGCGACGAGTTGTTCGGCGACGATGTCAACATCGCGGTCCGGCTCGAAACGGTTGCCGTCCCGGGCGGCGTCGCGATCTCGGCAAAGGCGCACAATGAAGCCAGCAAGCATCTCAACGTCACCTTCCTCGACGCCGGCACGCAATATCTGAAGAACATCGTCGAGCCGGTAGGCGTCTGGACCTGGCAGCCGGACGGCTCCGGCCCGCCCGATGAGGCGGCGAAAGACACCGCAAAGCTGCCGCCGCAATATCGAACCGCGATTGTCGGGGTTCTCCCTTTCGCGAACCTCACCGACAAGGCCGACGAATATTTCTCCGACGGATTGACCGAGGACCTGATCCACGCTCTTTCGTTGCAGTCGTTCTATCGGGTGTTGAGCCGGAATTCGACGTTCGCGTTCAAGGGCAGGAACCTGAGCTCGCGCCTGATCGCGCGGGAGATCGACGCCACCTACCTGATCCAGGGCTCGGTCCGGCGCGCCGGAACCAAGATTCGCGTCACCGCCGAACTGATAGCCCCGGAAAACGGTGAGCAATTATGGACCGGCCGATACGACCGGGACATCGGCGATCTGTTCGCGCTGCAGGACGAGATCACCACCAATCTGTCCACGGCGTTGGCGCCGGAGATCTATCGCGCCGAAGCCTCCGCCCCCGTCCGTTCGGCCGATCTGACCGCCTGGGACCGGTTCTTGCGGGGACTTTCGCACTACTATCAGCACACCAAGCAGGATTTCGAGACCTCCATCGCACGGTTCAGGGAGGCCATCGCGCTCGATCCGACGCTCGCGATTGCCCACGCCTATCTCGGCACCATCCTGGTGCAGGGGGTGCAGTATGGATGGATCAGGAGCACCCGCCAATTGTGGGCCGAGGCCATGAGCCTTGCCGAAAGCAGCGTTCGGCTCGATCCTCGTTCCTCATTCGCATTTTCGATCCTGTCCTACGTCGAGGCGATGGAGGGCAACTACGAGGCTGCAATCGACGCCGCCAAAAGAGCGGTCGAGTTGAACCCATACGACATGGGCGCCCGCGGCGTTCTCGGCATCTGCCACCTCTACGTCGGCGAACATCGACAGGCGATCGAACTGTTTTCAACCGCCGTGCAGCGCGGCAACAGCGACCCCCGATATCAATGGGCGGCATTGAACGCATTCAGCCATTACCTGATGGGACAATATGATGCGTCGCTGTCGTGGGCGCGTGAAGCGCTGTATCTGAATCCCAGTCATCTTCAGGCGCTGGCGATACGGACGGCGGCTCTGGCGCAATCGAGCCGGAGCGAGGAAGCGGCAAAGGCCGCCAAGGTTTTACTGGGCAACTATCCCGGCCTCACCGTCGAGCGGCATCTCAGAAATTTCCGTTGGAAAACCCAGGCCGACATCGCGCATTATCGCGAGGGACTTCTGAAGGCCGGGATACCGTCGACCAGATTGACGCTTGTCGAACCGGTCTCCAAGCTCAGGGCAAATTCGTAAACCGCGCGAGCCGATCGGCGCGGCCATTCGCTGTTGGTCCAAGCACCCATCCGTTCACTTGAACAGCGGCGTGCCCGGCACGAAGGCGTCGAAGGCCGCCCAGAATTGCGCGCGATAGCGGTCCTGCTCCTGCAGGATTTCGTGTTTCGAGCCGGCGATCACGAGATGCGAGCCGGCGCGCAAATGATAGGCGAATTCCTCGATCGCCGGCGTCGAGACGATGGTGTCGTTGGAGGCTGCCAGCATCAGGATCGGCTGGCGAATTCGCGAGGGATAATCCGAAGCGCGGAAACCGTTCATCGCCCGGAACGCGGTGTCGGCCCAGGCTACCGTCGGCGAGCCGATGCCGAGCGTCGGATCCTCCTCCAGGATCGCGGCGTTGCGGGCGTAACGCACGGGATCGCTGGTGAAAGGATTGTTGACGAAGGAATCCGAGCCGGTCAGCGCGCCGGTGCCGCCCGGGACATAGCGGCCGCCCTGCCCGGTCAAGCGCAACAGGCGCAACAGAATCCGGGCCGGAAGTCCGGTGCGGTGGCCCGGCAGATCGATCATCGGCGCCGACAGCACCATGCGGTCGAACCAGCGTTTGCCGGCGTAAGCGAGACGCAACATCACCGCGCCGCCCATCGAATGCGCCAGCGCGAAAAACGGCGGCGGGCAATCCGGCAGCACCACCTGCTGCACGAAGCTTTCGACATCCACTTCGTAATCGGAGAAATCGCGGACATAGCCCTTGCGCGGATCGCGCAGCCGCCGCGAGGAATGGCCCTGCCCGCGCCAGTCGACCATTGCCACCGCGAAACCGCGATCGCGCAAGTCGCGCACGGTCTCGAAATATTTTTCGATCTGCTCGCTGCGGCCGGTGAACACGCACACCGTGCCCTTGCGGCCGGCCGGCGGCGCCCAGCGCGCAAAGCGCAATTCGGCGCCGTCGGGAGTCTTGATGGTGCCGGTGACGACATCCTCGGGAGCGGGGTTGGCGGGAATCGAGACGAGCGTCATGGCTGGCCGACCGGGTAGGTGAAAAGTGCTGAAAATCAAGGGCCTAAACGTCAAAAAGCGGCATCGCTTCCGCCCTCTTGAACGCCGTCTTGTCCCTCCCATATCACTTTCGTGCAGGCCGCTACCAGTGTTTCGGACACCGACTCACAAGGCTGCACACTCACGAAAGCCCGGCCCGATTGGCGGGCGGGTTAGTTGAAACAGTCGCTCAATGGAGGACTACCCTATGTCGACCTACGATCTTACCCCGTTTTATCGTTCCACCGTCGGCTTCGATCGCTTCTTTTCGCTGCTCGACCGCGCAGCCGCCGACGGCAGCCCCGGTTATCCGCCCTACAACATCGAGCGCACCGGCGAGAACAGCTACCGCATCACGGTTGCGGTTTCCGGCTTCTCGCAAGGCGAGCTTTCGATCGTCGCCAAGGAAAACACCCTGACGATCAAGGGCGAAAAGTCGGCCAATGAGAACGGCAAGGACAAGGCCGAAGTGCTGTATCGCGGCATCGCCGCGCGCGCCTTCGAGCGCGCCTTCCAGCTCGCCGATTTCGTGCTGGTGAAGAACGCCTCGCTCGAGAACGGCCTGCTCCACGTCGATCTGGTCCGCGAGATCCCCGAGGCCAAGAAGCCCCGCAACATTCCGATCTCGACCTCGGCGAACGCACCGCAAGTCGTCGACGGCTCGGCCGAAAAGGCCGCCGCGTAAATCGCGGTTGCGACAGGCGCTGAACGAAAATGCCCCGGGGGACCGGGGCATTTTTTTCGGCACTCGGCTTGAGGGCTAGCCTTTACTCCAGCCCCTGCACCTTCGGCATCTCCCGGGTCGGCTGGATCGGCGGCGCTGTGGGTTTTGCCGCGGCGGCTGCCGGCGCCGCCGGTTGCACATCCGCTGGCTTGGTCTGTACCGCCGCCGATTGCAGCGGCGGCTCGGCGGCCTTGTCGGCGAGCGGCTTTGCATCGTCGCCGTGCAATGGCGATATTTTCGGGGTCGGCACCGAACGGCTCGCGACATGCGGCACGGACCGCGGCGGGCGCGGCGGGCCTCGGACCGCGTCGAACAGCGGCGGCCGGTCCCGGCCATAGCCGTAGCCCGGCACGAAGTCCTCGCTGAAATCGTCGCCTCTGCGGTAGGCCGGCATGAAGCGGAGAATCCGCCCAGTGCGGGCGTCGATCACCAGCCGGCCGTCATCGCCGCCGCGGTCGATCACCGGCATCGTGTAAACGAAGCCGCGCAGCTGCGGGACTCCGAGCGGCCGGAACCCGCTCTCACGGGCTACCACGTAGACTTCCGCGGGCGGCAGCATGATCGGTCCGCCGTAGCGCGGCGCCGGAACCGGCATCCCCGCGTAGGGCTCCTCGATGTCGGACACCGCCGCAGAGGGCGGCAATCCCTGTGCATGGGCGGCCATGGCGGTGAAGACCAGGCCTGCCGCGATCACCCATCCCGTCAACAGTTTCATAACCCATCGCTCCTGTAACGCCCGCGAGAGCCTTTTTGCTCATGACCGGCCGACCCGGCGGCAGAATCGTCGCGGAATCGGGCGGTCCTTGGGCCGGATCGCGGCCCGTTTGCTTCAAATCCGCGGCGCGCGCCCGGCGAGCGGCGCCCCATAACACGCGCGGCGGATGCCGCATGCGGCCGGCGACTTTCGGGCGCTTGTGTGATAGAAAAAAATTTGGCATTGTCTTTAGGACAGGGTCACTGTCTTAATTGCGGGGCCGTCCCGGCGCAGGGATTGCCACGCAATTACGGGCGCCGAGACGCCAAAAGGTAGCAGGCAAGGCCGTCCGTCGGGGACGCTGGACGCCCAGGCCTGAATTTTCGAAATTGCGGCTCGCGGATAACGAGCGGTGGCCCGACGGGTGCCGCGGACGCCCAAGGTGCGCCGACCACGGTGAGAACCCTGGCCGTGTTGAGAGGACGTGAGATGAGCGGGTGGAAGGCCGAGCGCCAAAACATCGTGACGGATGCGCCATCGGCGGCCGCGATGTCGGAAGCGGCCGGATGCTCGCATGAAAATCCCCTGTTTGAACATCCCATGCGCGAGCACGACTGGCGACCGCCGGCCGAGGGTCTGTACGATCCCGCGCTGGAGAAGGATTCCTGTGGCGTCGGCTTCATCGCCAACATCAAGGGCAAGAAGTCGCATCAGATCATCTGCGATGCGCTCAACATTCTCTGCAATCTCGAGCATCGCGGCGCGGTCGGCGCCGATCCGCGCGCCGGCGACGGCGCCGGCATCCTGGTGCAAATTCCGCACGCTTTCTTCGCACGCAAGGCAACCGAGACCGGCTTCAAGTTGCCGAAGCCGGGCGAATATGCGGTCGGCGCGCTGTTCATGCCGAAGGAGACGGCGTGGCGCAAGGTCATCAAGAGCATCATCACCGACCAGATCAAGGACGAGGGACTGGTCCTGCTCGGCTGGCGCGAGGTGCCGTCGGACAATTCATCGCTCGGCGAAACCGTCAGGCCGACCGAGCCCGCGCACATGCAGGTGTTCATCGGCCGCGGCACGCGTATCAAGAACGAGGAGGAGTTCGAGCGCAGGCTGTACATTCTGCGCAAGTCGATCTCGCAGGCGATCTATCAGCGCCGCGACCGCGGGCTTGCCGGCTATTATCCGGTATCGATGTCGTGCCGGACCGTGGTCTACAAGGGCATGTTCCTCGCCGATCAACTCGGCAAGTACTATCCCGATCTGAGCGAGCCGGATTTCGAGAGCGCCCTGGCGCTGGTGCATCAGCGTTTTTCGACCAACACCTTTCCGACCTGGTCGCTGGCGCATCCATACCGCATGATCGCGCACAATGGCGAGATCAACACGCTGCGCGGCAACGTCAACTGGATGGCGGCCCGCCAGGCTTCGGTGCATTCGGAACTGTACGGCAAGGACATCAGCCGGCTGTGGCCGATCTCCTATGAAGGCCAGTCCGACACGGCCTGCTTCGACAACGGCCTCGAATTCCTGGTACGGGGCGGCTACTCGCTGCCGCATGCCGTCATGATGATGATTCCGGAGGCCTGGGCCGGCAATCCGTTGATGGATGAAGAGCGCCGGTCGTTCTACGAATACCACGCCGCGATCATGGAGCCGTGGGACGGCCCGGCCGCGATCGCGTTCACCGACGGCCGCCAGATCGGCGCCACGCTCGATCGCAACGGCCTGCGGCCGGCGCGCTACCTCGTGACCTCGGACGACCGCATCGTGATGGCCTCCGAAATGGGCGTCCTGAAGATTCCCGAGGAGAACATCATCACCAAATGGCGGCTGCAGCCGGGCAAGATGCTGCTGGTCGACCTCGAACAGGGCCGCCTGATACCCGACGACGAGATCAAGGCGCAGCTCGCGAAGAGCCACCCCTATCGCGAGTGGCTCGACCGCACCCAGATCGTGCTGGAGGAATTGCCGGACGCCCCGACCAGCGGCCTGCGCTCCAATCTGCCGCTGCTCGACCGGCAGCAGGCGTTCGGCTACACCCAGGAGGATATCACCATCCTGATGACGCCGATGGCCTCGACCGGCGAAGAGGCCAACGGCTCGATGGGCAACGACACGCCGATCTCGGCGCTGTCGGACAAGCCGAAGCCGCTGTTCACCTATTTCAAGCAGAATTTTGCCCAGGTCACCAATCCGCCGATCGATCCGATCCGCGAAGAGCTGGTGATGAGCCTGGTCTCGATCATCGGGCCGCGGCCGAACCTGTTCGATCTGCAAGGCGTGGCCGGCACCAAGCGTCTCGAAGTGCGCCAGCCGATCCTGACCGATGCCGATCTCGAAAAGATCCGCTCGATCTCCGAGATTGCCGACACCCATTTCAAGTCGCGCACGCTCGACACCACCTTCCATGCCGGGCTCGGCGCGGCGGGGCTCGAACAAGTGCTCGACGAACTCTGCGCGCGCGCCGAAGCCGCGGTGCGCGAGGGCGTCAACATCATCATCCTGTCCGACCGCATGGCGGGCACGGACCGGATTCCGATCCCCTCGCTGCTGGCCTGCGCCGCCGTGCATCATCATCTGATCCGCACCGGGCTTCGCACTTCGGTCGGGCTGGTGGTGGAGTCAGGCGAGCCGCGCGAGGTGCATCATTTCGCCTGCCTCGCCGGCTACGGCGCCGAGGCGATCAATCCCTATCTCGCCTTCGAGACCATCATTTCGATGAAGGATCGGCTGCCGTCGGCGCTCGACGACCATGAGATCGTCAAACGCTATACCAAGTCGATCGGCAAGGGCCTGCTGAAGGTGATGTCGAAGATGGGCATCTCGACCTATCAGTCCTATTGCGGCGCGCAGATTTTCGACGCCGTCGGGCTGAAGGCGGATTTCGTCTCGAAGTATTTCGTCGGCACCCATACCCGGATCGAAGGCGTCGGCCTGGCGGAGATCGCCGAGGAAACCGTGCGCCGCCATGCCGACGCGTTCGGCGAAGCGCCGGTGTTCAAGAACGCGCTCGACGTCGGCGGCGAATACGCCTACCGCACCCGCGGCGAGGATCACGCATGGACCGCCGAATCGGTCTCGACGCTGCAGCATGCGGTGCGCGGCAACTCGCTGGAGCGCTACAGGGCGTTCGCGAAAATCCTCAACGAGCAGTCGGAGCGGCTGCTGACCCTGCGCGGCCTGTTCAAGATCAGGAGCGCCGAGGACGAAAAGCGCAAGCCGGTCGCGCTCGACCAGGTCGAGCCGGCCAGGCAAATCGTCAGGCGCTTTGCGACCGGCGCGATGAGCTTCGGCTCGATCTCGCGCGAGGCGCACACCACGCTTGCCATCGCGATGAACCGGATCGGCGGCAAGTCCAATACCGGCGAGGGCGGCGAAGAGAGCGATCGCTTCAAGCCGTTGCCGAACGGCGATTCGATGCGCTCGGCGATCAAGCAGGTCGCCTCGGGCCGGTTCGGCGTCACCACCGAATACCTCGTCAACGCCGATATGATGCAGATCAAGATGGCGCAGGGCGCCAAGCCCGGCGAGGGCGGCCAGTTGCCCGGCCACAAGGTCGACGCGGTGATCGCGCGCGTGCGGCATTCGACCCCCGGCGTCGGCCTGATCTCGCCGCCGCCGCATCACGACATCTACTCGATCGAGGATCTGGCGCAGCTGATCTACGACTTGAAGAACGTCAATCCCGATGGACAGGTGTCGGTCAAGCTGGTCTCCGAAATCGGCGTCGGCACGGTGGCGGCCGGCGTCGCCAAGGCGCGCGCCGACCATGTCACCATCGCCGGCTTCGAGGGCGGCACCGGCGCCTCGCCGCTGACCTCGATCAAGCACGCCGGCTCCCCCTGGGAAATCGGGCTTGCCGAAACCCACCAGACGCTGGTGCGCGAGCGGCTGCGCAGCCGCATCGTGGTGCAGGTCGACGGCGGCTTCCGCACCGGCCGCGATGTCGTGATCGGCGCGCTGCTCGGCGCCGACGAGTTCGGCTTCGCCACCGCGCCGCTTATCGCGGCCGGCTGCATCATGATGCGCAAGTGCCATCTCAACACCTGTCCGGTCGGCGTCGCGACCCAGGATCCGGTGCTGCGCAAGCGCTTTACCGGCCAGCCCGAGCACGTCATCAACTACTTCTTCTTCGTCGCCGAGGAAGTCCGCGAGATCATGGCTCAGCTCGGCTACCGCACCTTCGACGAGATGGTGGGACAGACCCAGATGCTCGACCAGACCACTTTGGTGGCGCATTGGAAGGCCAAGGGGCTCGACTTCTCAAAATTGTTCGTTCGCCAGAAGGAACTGCCGGGCCAGAAGATCTATCATTCGCAAGCCCAGAACCATCATCTGGAGGCCGTGCTCGACCGCAAGCTGATCGAAAAGTCGCAGGCGGCACTCGACCGCGGCGCCCCGGTTAGAATCGAGATGGAGATCAACAACACCGACCGCAGCACCGGCGCGATGCTGTCGGGCCAGGTGGCGAAGATCTACGGTCACGCCGGCCTGCCGCACGACACCATCCAGGTGACCTTCAAGGGCACCGCGGGCCAGGCGTTCGGCGCCTGGCTGACGCGCGGCATCACCTTCGATCTCGAAGGCGAAGGCAACGACTATGTCGGCAAGGGCCTGTCCGGCGGCCGCATCATCGTCAAGCCGCCGCGCAATTGCGGCATCGTGCCGGAAGATTCCATCATCGTCGGCAACACCGTGATGTACGGCGCAATCGAAGGCGAATGCTATTTCCGCGGCATCGCCGGCGAGCGTTTCGCGGTGCGCAACTCCGGCGCGGTCGCGGTGGTCGAAGGCGCCGGCGATCATTGCTGCGAATACATGACCGGCGGCATCGTCGTGGTGCTTGGCAAGACCGGGCGCAATTTCGCTGCCGGGATGTCCGGCGGGGTAGCCTACGTTCTCGACGAGGCCGGCGATTTCCCGAAACTCTGCAACATGGCGATGATCGAGCTCGAGCCGGTATTGTCGGAGGAGATGATCAACGAGAACGCCTATCACTCCAGCGGCGACCTCGAAGCCCACGGCCGGGTCGACGTGTTCGCCAATTTGCTGGAGTCCGATATCGAGCGCCTGCACATCCTGATCACGCGCCACGCCAGGCTGACCGGCTCCAGGCGCGCCGCCGACATCCTGGCGAACTGGAAAAACTACCTGCCGAAGTTCCGCAAGGTGATGCCGGTGGAGTACCGCCGCGCGCTGAAGGAATTGAAGGCCAATGCCGACGCCGAGCCGAAGATCGCGATCGGGGCGTAGCTGGTTATCCTCATGGTGAGGAGGCGCGCCGGCGCCGTCCCGAACCATGAGGCCACGATGATGGCTCATCCTTCGAGACGCGGCGAAGATGCCGCTCCTCAGGATGAGGCGAGAGAAGCGTCATTCCGGGGCGCGCAGCGCGCGAACCCGGAATCTCGCGAAGACAATATCGGGATTCCCAGATGTGCAATTGCACATCTGGGTCTGCGCCTCCGGCGCATCCCGGAATGACCGGATCGAAGTTCAGGGGCTTAAGGTTTAATGGGCAAGATTACCGGTTTTCTGGACATCGAGCGGCACGATCGCAAGTACCAGCCGGTCGCCGAGCGGGTGAAGAGCTATCGTGAGTTCGTCATTCCGCTGAGCGAGAAGGACACCCGCGACCAGGCCGCGCGCTGCATGAATTGCGGCATTCCCTATTGCCACGGCACCGGGTCGGTGGCGCCGGGCACGCCGGGCTGCCCGGTCAACAATCAGATTCCGGATTTCAACGACCTGGTCTATCAGGACAACTGGGAAGAGGCCGCGCGCAATCTGCACTCGACCAACAACTTTCCGGAATTCACCGGGCGGATTTGTCCGGCGCCGTGCGAGGCCTCCTGCACGCTCAACATCGACGACAATCCGGTCACCATCAAGACCATCGAATGCGCGATCGTCGACCGCGCCTGGGACAATGGCTGGGTCAAGCCGGAAGTTGCCTCGACCAGGACCGGCAAGAAGGTTGCGGTGATCGGTTCGGGCCCGGCCGGCATGGCCTGCGCCCAGCAACTGGCGCGCGCCGGGCATGAGGTACATGTATTCGAGCGCTGGGCCAAGGCCGGCGGTCTGTTGCGCTACGGCATTCCCGATTTCAAGATGGAGAAGCATCACGTCGACCGCCGCGTGACGCAGATGGAAGCCGAGGGCGTCACCTTCCACTACGGCGTCCATGTCGGCGGCAGCGCGCAAGGCGCGATCGATCCGCGCGAGCTGCTCAAGCAGCATGAGGCGGTGGCGCTGACCGGCGGCGCCGAAGCGCCGCGCGATCTGCTGATTCCCGGCCGCGATCTGCAAGGGATTCACTTCGCGATGGATTTCCTGCCGCAGCAGAACCGCCGCGTCTCCAGCGAGCCGCTCGGCGGCGCGGCGGAGATCCTGGCTGGCGGCAAGCATGTGGTGGTGATCGGCGGCGGCGACACCGGCTCGGATTGCATCGGCACCTCGTTCCGGCAGGGCGCGCGCTCGGTGACGCAGCTCGAAATCATGCCCTCGCCCCCAGAACACGAGAACAAGGGCCTGACCTGGCCGAACTGGCCGATGAAGATGCGCACCTCATCGAGCCAGGCCGAGGGCGCCAAGCGCGAATACGCGGTGCTGACGCAGAAGTTCTCGGGCAAGGACGGCCACGTGACGAAACTGCATTGCGTGCAGGTCGACGACAAGTTCAAGCCGCTTGCCGGAACCGAATTCGAACTCGAGGCGGAACTGGTGCTGCTGGCGATGGGCTTTGCGCACCCGGTGCATGAAGGCCTGCTGAAGACGCTCAGTGTCGATCTCGACCCGCGCGGCAATGTCCGCGCCAACACATCGGACTATCAGACCTCGCTGGCAAAAGTGTTCTCCGCCGGCGACATGCGCCGCGGCCAGTCGCTGGTGGTGTGGGCGATCCGCGAGGGGCGGCTGTGCGCCCGGGCGATCGACCGGTTTTTGATGGGGACGACGAACCTGCCGCGGTAGGGTTCTTCAGTTCTGCAATCTCACTCCGAGCATCACCAGCGTCGAGGCCGAACTCGATCCGGCAATGTTGGAATCCAGCACGTCGTGGCGCAGCGTGCCCTTGACCCAGAGATTGCGGGTCATCTTGTAGATCAGATCGCCCTCGATCGTGTAGACCTTGTCGTGACGATTGTCGCCCTGGTAGTCGAGCGTGCCGTAGGTGAACTTGCCGATGGCCGTGAGCCAGCGGCGGAAGTCGTGGTCAACTTCGAACGTGTAGGTGCGCGTCAACACGCCGGAAACGCCCGGCAGCGTGGTCTCGTCGATGGACGTATCGGAGCGGAATTTGGCCGTGGTCAGCGGCGTCGCGGTCCAGATCAGCGAGGCCGAGGTCAACACGCCCTGCAGCCGGTCCAGCCTGACATCGACGTAGTCGCGCAGCGCGTAGCCGACCGCGATCTCGCCGGTCAACAGCCGCGAAAATTCAAAGGAGGTTCCGGCCTTGGCATAGCCGCCGGAGGAATCGCGCTGGAAGCCTGACCGGTCGAAGGTGACGTCGTGGATGCGGCTGTCGCCCTCGATCTCGCCGAACGGCTTCACGCCGGGCAGCAGATCGTAGCTGACGCGGCCGACACCGCCGAACTGGTTGAAGTCGCGGTCGTCGTTGGTGGTCGAGCTGCCGTCGGTGAGTTTTGAATCGGTATAGACGGTGCGGTCGACGGTGCCGCCGGCCGACAGCTGCAGGCGATTGAAATTCTGGTCGATGCCGAAGGTGCCGCCGAGCGTGCTGTAAACCGGATACTTTGCCAGCCCCGCCTGGATGTTGGGACTGCCGGGATTGTCGGTGGCGACGCGCAAGCGCAGCTGGCCGAGCAGGCGCGTGTCGCTGGTGACGTCGAGACGGCCATCGACATGGCCGGTGAAATCCGGCCGCTCGACATTGCTCGGCGCCGGCGAGATCGTGCCGTCGGCCGGCGGCGGGAAAGTATTGCCGTAGCCGGTGAACGATCCGCGCAGATCGGCGACCAGGGCGTGGCGATCCCAGTTGGACACCGCCAGAAACTCCGGCGCCACCACGTAGAGCGGCGATCCCCGGGGCGCTAGGGTGCGCCCGGGATTGCTGTCGTAGCCGCCGGAGAGTTCGACCGCCGATTTGATCAGAAAGCTGCCGGCGTAATCGCCGACCGCGCCGAACGGATCGTCGTCGATCTTCAACCGCTTGCGCGGCGGCTGACCGGCGGCGGTGCCGGCCATCGCCGGCGCGATCGGCGGCTTGTTGGCCAACTCCGATGGCGGGGTCGACAAGCGCACCCCGGCATTCGAATTCGCCGGCGCGTTCGAGATCGCCGGAGGGGGACTGCCGGGACCGGGCGGCGGTTTCGGCTTGGCCTGGCCCGGAGCATATTTTGGCTTCTTGCGCGTGCGGCTTAGCGAATTGTAGCCGGTGCCGGAGGCGCCACTGGCGGCGGGCACGCCGTAGCTGGGAATGGCGCCGATCCGGGACGGCGCCGGCGCGTCGCTGTTGCTGCGGAGCCTGAGGTCGCCGGCGGCATCGCCGAACTCGGCCGTGTTATCCCCGCTCCGCGGCGAATTCTGCGGCTCCGCAAGGCCGTCGCGGGCCGGCTGAAACAGGTTCGGCGTGACCGTCTGGGCGTGGGCCGGGGGCGCGTCGAAACCGATCAGCGCAAGCCACGGCAAAGCCGCGCGCACCAGCGTTGCGCGGTTCCGGCGGCCCCTCGCTGGACCCGACATCACGATGAAGATACCCCAACGACTTCATATGCTTGGCGGCAGTGCCGAATGCGGCTACCGGAACACATCGTTAATGGAGTTAAAACAATTATGGTTAATGAGCCGTTGAGAGCCGCACCCCCGCGTCGCCTCGCGAAATGGCCCGTGCTAAGCAGGACCGCGGGCCGCCCCCATCGCCCTTCGGAAAACCGGACATGGCCAATTCGAAACCGCTGAGCGCAGGATCCTCAGGCGCCGCTCCCGCCAACGACGCGGTTGCCTCGGCGCTGCGCACGCTGGATGCGGAAGGCAGCGGCATATCGGCGATCGCGGCGGGGCTGCAATCCGATCTCGGCATTGCCTTTGCCGGCGCGGCCGACCTGATCCGCAACGCGAGGGGCCGCCTGATCGTCACCGGGCTCGGCAAATCCGGCCACATCGCCCGCAAGATCGCGGCGACATTTGCCTCCACCGGCACGCCGGCGTTCTTCGTCCATACCGCCGAGGCCAGCCACGGCGACCTCGGCATGATCACCGCCGACGACGTCATCATGGCGCTGTCGTGGTCGGGCGAGCAGCCGGAGATGAAGAACCTCATCACCTACGCCAAGCGCTTCCGGATCCCGCTGATCGCGATGACCGCCGATGGCGGCTCGACCCTGAGCAAGGCCGCCGACGTCGCGCTGACGCTGCCGAAGGCGCGCGAGGCCTGTCCGCACAATCTGGCGCCGACCACCTCCTCGCTGATGATGCTGGCGCTGGGCGATGCGTTGTCGATCGCGCTGCTGGAGGGCCGCGGCTTTACCCCGGTCGATTTCAGCGTGCTGCATCCCGGCGGCAAGCTCGGCGCCATGCTGAAATATACCCGCGACCTCATGCACTCCGGCGAGGCCGTGCCGCTGAAGCCGCTCGGCACCCGAATGTCGGACGCGCTGGTCGAGATGTCCTCGAAAGGCTTTGGCTGCGTCGGCATCGTCGATGGGCGCGGTATGATCGTCGGCATCGTCACCGATGGCGATTTGCGCCGTCACATGCGCCCCGATTTGATGACCGCGCTGGTCGACGACGTGATGACGGTGAACCCAAAGACGATTCGCGGCGATCTGCTCGCCAGCGAAGCCCTGGAACTGCTCAACTCCTCGAAGATAACAGCCCTGATCGTGGCCGACGCGGGCAAGCCGATCGGCATCGTGCACCTGCATGACATTTTGCGCGCCGGGGTGGCGTAACGCCTGCGATCGTCATTGCGAGCGAAGCCAAGCAACGATCGAGCGCGTGCCGTCGAATTCAGCTCAAGGCCGGCACGCTAAACCGTGGCGACCGTCAGGCTCGCGCCATCCGCCTGCACGATCTTGACCCGGCTGCCGGCGGGCGCGTCGGGACCGGCGACCCGCCAGACCGTATCGTCGATCCGCACCGTGCCGGATCCGTCGATGATCGGCTTCTCCAGGGTAAACACCCGGCCCACCAGTGCGTCGGCGCGCTTGTTGAGGAACCGATTGCTGGCGCCGGTCGCGCCGCCCGCGCGCGCCAGCCGCCGCCAAAGTGGCACCGCGGCGGCGGCAAAGATCGCAAACATCAATATCTGCAACTGCCAGGACGGATGCACCGCGAACGACAGCAATCCGGCCAGCAGCGCCGCAAGCCCGAGCCAGAACAGGAACACCCCCGGCGCGAGCAGCTCCAGCGCCATCAGGATGACGCCGAAGATCAGCCAGTTCCAGGCGCCAAGCGTCGAAAATATCCCGGTCATCGATCAGCCCTCGATCAAGCCTCTAGCGTTGCGGCGCCGGCGGCGGCGGGTTCGGACCTGCCGGCGGCACCGACGAGCGGCGCGCGGCGGCCTGCGCCGACGCCGCGCTTTCCCCGAACGTTGCTTTCGCGATTTCGCCGATACCGGCCAGCGATCCCAGGATGCTCATCGCCTCGATCGGCAGCATGATGATCTTCTGGTTCGGCGAGTTGGCCAATTGCCCGAACGCCTTGATGTATTTGTCGGCGATAAAATAATTCAGTGCCGCGACATCGCCCTGGGCGATGGCCTGGCTGACCATCTGCGTCGCCTTGGCCTCGGCCTCTGCCGAGCGCTCGCGCGCTTCGGCGTCGCGGAACGCGGCCTCGCGGCGGCCTTCGGCCTGCAGGATCTGGCCCTGCTTGGCGCCCTCGGCGCGCAGGATCTCCGATTGCCGCTGACCTTCCGCCTGCAGGATGTCGGCGCGCTTGACGCGTTCGGCCTTCATCTGCCGTCCCATCGCCTCGACGAGATCGGCCGGCGGCACGATATCCTTGATCTCGATGCGGTTGACCTTGAGGCCCCACGGCGACACCGCCGCGTCGACCACCCGCAACAGCCGCTCGTTGATCTCGTCGCGATGCGACAGCACCTGGTCGAGATCCATCGCACCCATCACCGAACGGATGTTGGTCATGGTCAACACGATGATCGCCTGGTTGAGGTTGGCGACCTCGTAGCTCGCCTTGGCGGCGTCGAACACCTGAAAGAACGCCACGCCATCCACCGTCACGGTGGCGTTGTCCTTGGTGATCACCTCCTGTTCGGGAATGCTGATCACCTGCTCCATCATGTTCATCTTGCGGCCGACGCGGTCGAAATAGGGCACGATGATGTTGAGCCCCGGCGCCAGCGTGCGGGTGTACTTGCCGAACCGTTCGATGGTCCAGTCGTAGCCCTGCGGCACCGTCTTGATCCCGGCAAACAACGTGAAGATAACCAGCAGCACCAGCGCAATGGCGAAAATGTCAAAGCCGGTCATGAAATCCTCCAAAAAGGCCCTGCGCGAGAAACTCCGGGCGCGGTGTTGATTGTCGGCATGCCGGCCGCGCCGGTTCAGTTTACGCCCGTTAATTACAGTTAGGACCGAGCCTGCACGCCGCCAAGTGTACGGCGACCGAACGCCGGCAGAAAGCTCGGGCCGCGGTCGCCGTCAAATCCAGCCCTGCAGCTCGCGCAGCACCAGCTGGCGGATCACGTCCATGCCGGGTTCGCTGTCGTTCAGGCAGGGGATAAAGGCAAATTGCTCGCCGCCATTGTGTTTGAAGATTTCGGCGTTCTCCTGCGCGATCTCTTCCAGCGTCTCCAGGCAATCGGCGGAGAAACCAGGCGTCACCACCGCGATGCGGCGCACGCCCTGCTTCGCCAGCCGCGCCACGGTGTCGTCGGTATAGGGTTTGAGCCACTCGTCGAAACCGAAGCGCGACTGGAACGTCAGCAACAGTTTCGAGGCATCCAGCCCCATGCGCTTGCGCAAGCTTTCGGTGGTCGCCACGCACTGCGCCTGGTACGGATCGCCCTTGTCGACATACGCTTGCGGCATGCCGTGGAAGGAAGCCACGATCAGTTCGGGCCGGAACGACAGGCTTGCAAGGTGCGCGTCAATCGAGACCGCCAGCGCTTCGATGTAATCGGGATCGTCGTAATAGGGCGGGCTCACCCGCAGCGTCGGTTGCGCGCGCATTGCACCGAGCACGCGGGATACTTCGTCGCACACCGTGGCCGAAGTCGCGGCCGAATATTGCGGATAGAGCGGAACCACCAGCAGCCGGTCACAGCCCCGCGCGGCCAAGGCCTCGATCCGGGAACCGATCGAGGGATTGCCGTAGCGCATCGCCCAATCGACCACGACGTGATCATGGTCGGAGATCGCCGCCGCGAGTTTTTCCGATTGCGCCCGGGTGATGGTTTTAAGCGGAGACTCGTTCTTCTCGGTGTTCCAGATCTTGAGGTAGTCGCGCGCCTTGCGGCGGGGGCGGATGCGCAGGATGACGCCATTCAGCACCAGCTTCCACCGCAGTCCCTGATCCTCGATCACGCGGGGATCGGACAGGAATTCCCGCAAATAGACCCGCACGCCCCTGGCGTCGGCGCTGTCGGGGGTGCCGAGGTTGACCAGCAGAACGCCGATGCGCGCGCGCCTGACCTCGTCCGCAGCCGTTGCGCTATCGATGGAAAGAACCGCCGTCATGAGGGCCGTGGCTTCGCGCGTTGCACCATCCTTGTCAAGGTAATGGCCGGTTCGATAGGCTTACCGGAGCATGATCCCGGAAAAAGCCGGGCACGGTTTTCAGGAAAAGATTATGGTCCCGCAAGATCCGGGCCTCGAGGGAGCCATGACCGTCGCCGAATGGTGCGTTCTGGGAACGCTGATGCTGTATCTTCTGACCATCGCACCGATCAAGTGGAGCGGGTCTCGCCGTTTCGACAATTCAAAACCGCGCGACCCCGCCTTCTATTCCGACCCGATAGCCGCGCGCGCCCAGGGGGCGCATCAAAACGGCATCGAGGCTTTTCCGTTCTTCGCCGTCGCGGTATTGCTGGCGGAATTCCGCCTCGGCCCGCAGCGCCTGATCGATGAACTCGCGGTGCTGTTCCTGATCGTGCGGATCGCCTATGTCTTCACCTATCTCGGCGATCGGCCGACGCTGCGCTCGATCCTGTGGAGCATCGGCTTTGCGATCAATCTGGCGATCTTTTTCATGCCGGCGCTCCGCGGCTTCTGGCCGGCGTGAACTCGGCTACAGGCACGTCGCCCGCTCGGCGGCGACGTAGCCGAGCAGCAGGCCTGCGCCGAACAGCAGCACCAGGCCGGCGGCGGCGAATTCCACGCCGCGCATCACCAGCATGCCGCCGCCTTCGCGGCCCGCGCTCAGCCGCAGCGCCAGATCTTTGGCTGACACCGCGACCACGGCAATGGTCGCCACCGTGATCGCGGTGCCCAGCCCCATCACCAAGGTCGCGGCAATGCCGGCCCAGAACATGCCCTGCGCCAGCGCGAACACCAAGACCAGGATCGCGCCCGAGCACGGCCTGACGCCAACGGCGAAGATCGCGGCAAAACCGCGCCGCCAGCCGCCGGGGCCCGCGAGTTCGCTCGGGACCGGCCCGTGGGAATGGCCGCAATGCTCGTCATGGGCGTGGCCATGGTCGTGCGCGCGGTCATCGTGACCGTGGTCATGATGGCGATGCCCGACTTGAGCGTGCGGATGCGAATCGGCGTGATGATGAGGTTGGTGCCGATGACCGCCGTCGTGAGGCGCGGCCGCAGCCAGCGCCACCGCGGGCGCCGCCGGATGCACCTGCAGCGCGCGCATGAAACCGCCGCCCTTGGTCCAGACCAGGCGGAGGCCGAACGCCGCGATCAAGGCGTAGCTTGCGATCTCCACCACCCTTTCGGTGCCGCACATGGTCTGCGCCGTGGCATTGAGCAACCAGGCGCAGACGGCGACGATCGCCACCGCGACCAGCGACTGCATCAACGCCGAGGCAAACGACAGCACGATGCCGCGCCGCGCGGTCTCCCGGTTGGCGACCAGATAGGACGAGATCACCGCCTTGCCGTGACCGGGACCGGCGGCATGGAAAATGCCGTAGGCAAAGGAGATCGCGAGCAGCGTCCAGACCGCGCTGCCATCGGATTT
Organism: uncultured Alphaproteobacteria bacterium; assembly: GCA_963840155.1. Taxonomy (GTDB): domain Bacteria; phylum Pseudomonadota; class Alphaproteobacteria; order Rhizobiales; family Xanthobacteraceae; genus Bradyrhizobium. Next base: position 2,024,645 of record CAWIXP010000002.1, on the reverse strand, counting down.
GGCGGCGCGAATGGTCGAGGAGATCTGGCGGTAGAATTCCGATTGCCTTGTCAGAATCCAGCCGACGATGCCGCCGATTTGCGGCTCGGCGCTCGGGCGCGGACCACCGAACGGGTTTTGCGCCATCAGGACGTGAGTGGCGCCGTCGACCAGCAAGAGGACGGCCGCCGCGGCGATGCAGACGCGCAAGGCGCGCGCGAAGCCCGATTTCAACCTCATGGGCAATCCACTGTGATCTTGTTGGCGAACATCGCGCCATAGTTCGAATTGTCGCCGCCGAGGAAACTCTGCTCGCCGAGCTTCTGGGCATTGGCGCTGCCATCGTTCGGCCGCTGGAATTTCATCTGGCAGGCGGCGGGCGCTCCAGCCAGTTTGACCGGATTTTTGTCGGCGAACTGGAAGTCGATGAAATAGGAGGGATCGAACACTTCCAGCACAAGCTGCTTCGGCTTCACCGGGGTCGTCAGCGGCAGGACAAAATGCAGCGTCAGCGCGGCATCCTTGAATTCGAGGAAATAGTCGACCGGCTCCTGGAATTTCTGCTTCTTGCCGTCGGCCTTGGCGAAAGTGAAGAAGCCATATTCCTTCAGCGAATCGACGTTGATCTGCGCCAGCGAGCCAAGTTCCTCGCGGCTGTAGACGCCCTTGGTCTTGGTCTCGATGCCCTGCAGGGCATAGGTCGAGAACATATCGTCAAAAGTCCAGGCGTGACGGACGCCCGATATCGAGCCGTCGGGCGCATAGATCAGCTCGCTGGTGGCGGTGATCCAGACGTGGGGATGAGCCTGCGCCGGGTTGGCGCCGACGGCCATCGCGCCGGCAAGCAGCAGCACAACGAGTATCGGACGCAGCAGGCTATTCACCTCAGGCCGCCGCCGACGTATCGAGCAGGCCGCGGCGGCGCAATAGCGCATCGGGCTCCGGCTCCCGGCCGCGAAACGCGACATAGGCGTCTTCGGGATCGCGCGAGCCGCCGGAGGCGTAGATGTCGTCGTGCAGGCGCTTGGCCAGCGAGGGGTCGAAAATATCGCCGGCCTCCTCGAAGGCGCCGAACGCATCCGCATCCATCACCTCCGACCACATGTAGCTGTAATAGCCCGAAGCATAGTGGTCGCCGGAGAAGATGTGGCCGAATTGCTGCGGCCGGTGCCGCAGCGAAATCTCCGCCGGCATGCCGATTTTCTCCAGCTCCGCGCGCTCGAACGCCCGCACGTCCCGGCTGGCTTGCGCCGGCTGGGTATGGAACTCCAGATCGATCAGCGCCGAGGAGACGAATTCCACGGTGGCAAAACCCTGGTTGAATTTGCGCGCGGCAAGGAAGCGCGCGAGCAGCTCGTCGGGGAGCGGCTCACCGGTCTGGTAATGGCGGGCGAATTGCCGCAGCACCTGCGGCTGCTCCTGCCAGTGCTCGTAAAGCTGCGAGGGCAGTTCGACGAAATCGGTGAATACGCTGGTGCCGGACAGCGAGGGATAGGTCACATCCGACAGCATGCCGTGCAGGGCATGGCCGAATTCGTGGAACAGGGTGCGCGCGTCGTCTGGGGACAACAGCGACGGCTGGCCATCGGCACCCTTCGAGAAATTGCACACGTTGACGATCAAGGGAACGATCTCACCGTCGAGCTTCTGCTGGTCGCGCAGCGAGGTCATCCAGGCGCCGGAGCGCTTTGACGGCCGGGCGAAGTAGTCGCCATAGAACAGCGCCTTGTGGCGGCCGGTGTTGTCCCTGACCTCCCAGACCCGTACGTCCGGGTGCCAGGCCGCAATATCGCTTCGCTCGGCGAAGGTGATGCCGAACAGGCGGGTGGCGCAGTCGAAGGCAGCTTCGATCATGCGCTCGAGCGAGAGATAGGGCTTGATCGCGGCATCGTCGAAATTGGCCCTGACCTGCCGCAGCTTTTCGGCGTAGTAGCGCCAGTCCCAGGGCGCCAGCGCGAAGTTGTCGCCCTCCTCCGCCACCAGCGCCTGCAGCGCGTCGCGATCCGCCAGCACCCGGGCGCGCGCGGGTTTCCAGACCCGCTCCAGCAGGCCGCGCACGGCCTGTGGCGTTTTCGCCATCGAGTCCTCCAGCCGGTAGGCGGCGAAGGTCTCGAAGCCCAGCAGCTTGGCGCTCTCCTCGCGCAACTTCAGGATCTCGACGATGACAGCGTTATTGTCGTTGGCATTGTCATTGTCGCCGCGCGCGACGAAGGCCTTGTAGACCTTCTCGCGCAGGTCGCGCCGCTCGGAGCTTTTCAGGAACGGCTCGACCGAGGAGCGCGAAAGCGTCACGATCGCCTTGCCGGCCATGCCGCGCTCTTCGGCCGCAGCTTTGGCGGCTGCAATGAAGCTGTCCGGAAGGCCGTCGCGATCGGCCTCGCCCAGTTCCATGAACCAGTCCTGCTCGTCGCCGAGCAGATGATGGCTGAACGCGGTGCCGAGCTGCGCCAGCCGCTCGTTGATCTCGGCCATCCGCGCCTTCGCGGCGTCGTTGAGGCCGGCGCCAGCGCGGTGGAAGCGGGTATAGGTGCGCTCCAGCAGCCGCATCTGCTCGCCGGTCAGCTCAAGCGCGGCGCGATTGTCGTGCAGCATCACGATGCGGCCAAACAGCACCGCGTTCATCATGATCGGGTTCCAGTGCCGCGCCATCCGCAGCGACACCTCCTTGTCGATCTCGAGCAGCGCCGGATTGGAATGCGCCGACACCAGGTCGTAGAACACCGCCGAGACCTTGCTCAGCAGTTTTCCGGAGCGTTCCATCGCCGTGACGGTATTGGCGAAATCAGGCGTCGCCGGGTCGTGCTCGATCGCGGCGATCTCGGCCGCGTGGTCGGCGAAAGCCTGTTCGAACGCAGGCAGGAAATGCTCGGGCTTGATCTCGGCGAACGGCGGGGTCTCGAACGGCGTCTGCCACGCCTTGAGCAGCGGGTTTGGCTGATCTTGCGAGGCGGCCATCATTGCCGGGGTTTCTGACATCGGAATTTCCGTGTTCGTTCCAGATCCATTTGCCGAGAGCTATAGCACGCGATGGGGCTTTTTTAGGCCTTTTGCACTTGATAGTAGGGCACTTTTCAGGGAGATTGCGGCCCGCAAACAGGACCTCGATCATGAGCCCGCAGCCCTCTCCGACCTCGGCCCGCCAGATCGTCTGGCCGAGCGTCCTCACCGTCGTCAGCGCCGCTATTCTGATCGGCGCCGAAGTGTTCGGCGCGGCGTTCGCCGGAGGCTGGGCGCTCGCGATCCTGTTTGGACTCGACGACACCGGCGCGCACATCCTGCAGGCCGTGCTGTTCGCGCTCGGCGTCTTCGTCATGGTCGGTTTCATCCGCGCTGCCCAGCGCGTCGAGCCGTTCACGCGGCGTGCCTAGGCGGGCGAGCAGCAAAGCCGCGCGCCGCGCGCGTCAAACGCTAACGGCCCGTTAAAGAAAACTTAACAGCTGTTCACGTTCGGCGCCGCTCGCGACGCTGAGAGCGACATTGCAAGCGCGCGTTAGGCAAATTTGCCTCCAGCCCAAAAAAAATGTTGCGAAGCAGACTCAAAACCCTTATTTCCACTCTTGCCCAATTTCGCACGTGCCTGTGGTCGTGTGTCAGTCGGTAGGTATCCGGACAAGAGGCCGGACAGCCGCCAAGGGATGAAGAACCGAGGGGCGCTCAGGTCTTCCTGGATCAAGTGATCCGAGATTTGAGAGTCCAGCATCTCTCTCAAGGGATGCCATTGAAGGTTTCTTTGCTCCTTGCAACCGTGACTGGCAGCCGGAGGCGAACCGGCGCACCTCGTTCTCAACGGGGGACGCGACTTAAAGCAACGACGGATCGGGCTTTTTTGGTCTCTGCCGGCTCTCCACCAGCCGGCGCGAATACCGAAGAGGCTTGTCCTTCATTGCCAGGTGTGCGGGCGGGATCCTTCCCAACCAATCCACGGCAGCACAGTTCGGTTTGAGTTTTTTGGCCTCTTTGCGCCTCCATCGCGCGGTGTGGCCGAAACGCTCTCATCCGAGATCAGATTTGAACGCGCCCGTCGCTGGGCCGTTTGGAGGGGTGCTATGACCGAACGTATCCAGGAATTCCTGCGCAACCGCCGCAGCGAGGGGCAAGACCTAGAGCCGTGCCTCGTCGTCGACCTCGAAGTGGTGCGTGACAATTATCAGAGCTTCGCAAAGGCGCTGCCAGACAGCCGCGTGTTCTACGCGGTGAAGGCCAATCCCGCCCCGGAAGTGCTGTCGCTGCTGGCCTCGGTCGGCTCGTGCTTCGACTGCGCCTCGGTGAGCGAGATCCAGATGGCGCTGGCGGCGGGCGCCTCGCCCGAGCGCATCTCCTACGGCAACACCATCAAGAAGGAGCGTGACGTCGCGCGCGCCTTCGCGCTCGGCATCCGGCTGTTCGCGGTCGACTGCACCGCGGAGGTCGAAAAGATCGCCCGTGCCGCGCCCGGCTCAAAAGTGTTCTGCCGCATCCTGTATGACTGCGCCGGCGCCGAATGGCCGCTGTCGCGCAAGTTCGGCTGCGATCCGGAGATGGCGGTCGAGGTGCTCGAGCTTGCCAAGCGCCAGGGCCTGGAGCCCTGCGGCATCTCGTTCCATGTCGGCTCGCAGCAGCGCAAGGTGAAGGCGTGGGACCGCGCGCTGGCGATGGCATCCACGGTGTTCCGTGACTGCGCCGAGCGCGGCATCAACCTGTCCATGGTCAACATGGGCGGCGGATTCCCGACCAAGTACCTCAAGGACGTACCCCCGGTGGTGCAGTACGGCCGCTCGATCTTCCGAGCGCTGCGCAAGCATTTCGGCAACCAGATCCCGGAGACCATTATCGAGCCGGGCCGCGGCATGGTCGGCAATGCCGGCATCATCGAGACCGAGGTCGTTCTGATCTCGAAGAAGAGCGACGAGGACGATGTCCGCTGGGTCTATCTCGACATCGGCAAGTTCGGCGGTCTCGCCGAGACCATGGACGAGTCGATCCGCTACGCCATCCGCACCCCGCATGACGGCGCGGAAATGACGCCGTGCGTGCTCGCGGGCCCGACCTGCGATTCCGCCGACGTGATGTACGAGAAGATGCCCTACCCGCTGCCGGTGACGCTCGAGATCGGCGACAAGGTGCTGATCGAAGGCACCGGCGCGTATACCTCGACTTACGCCTCGGTGGCCTTCAACGGCTTCCCGCCGCTGCGGACCTACCACATCTGAGGCTGGAGCAGGCTTTGTCCTGTCCCCATCCTTCCCCGCCGACGGTGGAGGGAGCATTGGTACCGGGAGCCGGCTTAGCCGGCTCCCTTCACCCCACCGAATTGCCGACAGCGCCAGCCGCGGCCTCGCCGCCGCCGGAGGCGAGGACTGACGCGTCATGAATTTGCAGAAGAACATAGCAGCCCTGGCTCCTGAGGCCGCTCCGTTCGCGATCCGCGCCGAGCGCAGATCGGACATCGCGGCGCGTGAGGCGCTGCTCGATGCCAGCTTTGGCGCCGACCGCGCCCAGCGCACCTGTCAGCGCCTGCGCGAGGGACACACGCCCGCCGATGGCCTCGCATTTTCGGCCGTGCGCCGGGGCCAGCTGGTCGGGACGGTGCGGTTGTGGCACGTCAGCGCGGGCGGGATCGCGGCGCTGGTGCTCGGTCCGCTGGCGGTCGAGCCGTCGTGCCGCAACCTCGGCATCGGCGCCGCCTTGACCAGGCAAGCGCTGGCGGCTGCGAAACGGCGCGGCCATGGCGCGGTGATCCTGCTCGGCGATGCGTCCTATTATGCCCGCTTCGGCTTCTCGGCACGCAGGGCCGCCGAATTGTCGCTGCCCGGCCCGTTCGAACGCGACCGCCTGCTTGGTCTCGAGTTGCGCGAAGGCGCGCTCGCCGGCGCCTGGGGCATGATCGTGCCGACAGCGCCGGCTGGGCCGCGCAGCAGGCCTCGGCTGGCGGCAAGGTCGCGGAAATTGGCGCCCCACGCGGCTTGATTTGATCGCCAAGACACGGCATTGCGTGGCCGGTCTTTACCGTCGAGGTCCCGCCATGTCCCGCCGCCTGATTTCCACCGGCACGCCTCTCGAGAAGGCGGCCGGCTACAGCCGCGCCGTGATCGACGGCGATTTCGCCTTCGTTGCCGGCACCACCGGCTTTCACTACGCCACCATGACCATGCCGGCCGATATCACGAGCCAGGCGCGAAATTGCTTCAAGACCATTGCAGCCGCGTTGCAGGACGGCGGCTTCGCCATGGCCGATATCGTCCGCGCCACTTATTACATCACCGATCCCGATGACGCCGACGCCCTGCTCGCGGTCTGCGGCGAAGCGCTTGGCGAGATCCGCCCGGCGGCGACCCTGCTCGTCGTCGCCGGGCTGTTGAAGCCCGAGATGAAGGTCGAGATCGAAATTACCGCCAAGCGGCGAACCGCCTGATCCCAAGGTCGCGCCCGCGCATTCCGTTTCGGAGACCAATTCAATGAACTCGCCCGCCGCGTCCATCCACGCGAAAATTTCCGGACCCATTGTCATGATCGGCTTCGGCTCGATCGGCAAGGGAACGCTGCCGCTGATCGAGCGGCATTTTGCCTACGACAAATCGCGCTTTGTCGTCATCGATCCGCATGAGGACGGCGAGATCGCCCGACAGCACGGCGTGCGCTTCATCAAGCAAAGCGTGACCCGCGACAATTATCGCGAACTCCTGGTGCCGCTGTTGACCGCCGGCGGCGGCCGGGGCTTTTGCGTCAACCTTTCGGTCGACACTTCCTCGGTCGATATCATGACGCTGTGCCGGGAGATCGGCGCGCTCTATATCGACACCGTCGTGGAGCCGTGGCTCGGTTTTTACTTCGACCGCCATATCGGCCCAGAGAAGCGCTCGAACTACGCGCTGCGCGAGACCCTGCTGGCGGCCAGGCACAAGAGCCCGGGCGGCACCACCGCGGTCTCCACCTGCGGCGCTAATCCCGGCATGGTGTCCTGGTTCGTCAAGCAGGCGCTGCTCGACATCGCCCGCGACACCGGGACGCCGTTCAACGAACCCAAGAGCCGGGAAGGCTGGGGCCTGCTTGCCCACAAGCTCGGCGTCAAGGGCATCCACATCGCCGAGCGCGACACCCAGCGCTCCAGGAAGCCCAAGCCGATGAACGTGTTCGTCAACACCTGGTCGGTGGAAGGCTTCGTGTCCGAGGGCATGCAGCCGGCGGAGCTTGGCTGGGGCACCCACGAGAAATGGATGCCGGACAATGGCCGCACCCACACCGAGGGCTGCGGCGCGGCGATCTATCTGCTGCAGCCCGGCGCCAACACCCGGGTTCGTTCCTGGTGTCCGACGCCGGGCGCGCAATACGGCTTCCTGGTCACCCACAATGAATCCATTTCGATCGCGGATTACCTCACCGTGCGCGACGGCGCCAAGCTGATCTATCGCCCGACCTGCCACTACGCCTACCATCCCGCCAATGACGCGGTGCTGTCGCTGCATGAGATGTTCGGCGCCACCGGCAAGATGCAGCCGAAGTGGCACATCCTGGACGAGAACGAGATCGAGGACGGCATCGACGAACTCGGCGTGCTGCTGTATGGCCACGCCAAAAACGCCTATTGGTACGGATCGCAGCTTTCGATCGAGGAGACCCGCCAGGTCGCGCCGTACCAGAACGCCACCGGCATGCAGGTGTCTTCGGCGGTGCTGGCCGGCATGGTGTGGGCGCTGGAAAATCCCACCGCCGGGATCGTCGAGGCCGACGAGATGGATTTTCGCCGTTGCCTCGAAATCCAGATGCCGTATCTCGGGCCGGTGAGGGGTTTTTACACCGATTGGACCCCGCTCACCGACCGGCCCGGACTGTTTCCCGAGGATATCGACACCTCGGACCCATGGCAGTTCAGGAACGTGCTGGTGCGGTAGCGGCAATTGTTCGGGCAGCCACGTCGCGACGCTAGCGTGGCAAGTTGCTCGCTTCCGGGGGCGCTGCCCGGGATCAGGGTTGTGATTATTTCTGCTCGATCGGCGGCGCGGTCTTTTCCGCGGGCGCCGGCGGCAGCGCGGCCGTGGCGCCTGCCTTCTGCGCCTCGGCATTGGGCCGGGCCGGTTCGGGCGCCGGCGTGGTCGGACGCTCGCCGCCGGGCTTCGACTCTGCCGGAGGGCTCGCCTGAGGCGTCGGAGCGGGAGTGGATTGCAGCGGGGGCGTCGCCTGCGCAAATTGCGGATTGTCCGCCTTGAGCTGCGCCAGCGACAGCACGGAGATCACGAGCCCCGCCGCGATCATGGCGGATGCGATCAGGAGATCCTTGCTGTAGGCGCGCTGGTCGGCAGACATCTCGCTCACCGCATGATCGTTGGGGTCGGGATCAACGGATGGCGAAGCGCATGGTTCCCGCGGGAACCGGTTACTGGAGCTCCAGCAACCCGGCCTCGCCGTTCTCCGCGGCGAACGCCAGCAGCGTGCCGTTGGCGTTCCAGGCCAGCGCCGCGATCTGCGCGGTGGCGTTTCGCCGGCGCACCAATATCTCCGCGCCGTCCTCCAGCCGCACCATCAGAATGGTGCCGTCGCTATAGCCGGCCGCCAGGATGTCCTGCTTCGGATGGCAGGCGACGGTCGAGACCCGCGCCTGCAAGGGCGCGAGCATCGCCGGCTCCTTGCCCATCGGACCGTCCTTTCCGGCGAACGGCCACATGATGACGGTATCGGCGCCCGAGGTCGCCAGCGACCTGCCGCCGGCGCTCCAGGACATCGAGCGGACACGCCCGGGATAGCCGGTCATGCGCATGTGGCGGCCATCGGCCAGGCGCCAGCCATGCAGCGCCGGCTCGTGCATCGCGGTGACCACAAACTTGTTGTCCGGGCTGAAGATCACCCCGAGATGCGAGCCGGCCCAGGCCAGGAATTCCGGTGTCGCGGTCATGTTGGGAAACCACAGGGTGACGCCGTTATAATGCGCGACCGCGAGCCGCAGGCCCTTTGGCGCAAACGCCAGCCCGCCGACCGTCGAGGGAGCATCGAAGGATTTTTCCTCGCCCTTGCCGCTGCGGAGAAATGCGGTCTTGCCGGCCGACCACGCCACCGCGCCGTCGGGATGCAGCGCCACATTGTCGATCCAGCGGCGTTTTGGATCGGTCGCAAGCAGCGCGGCCTCGCCCTTGGCGTCGAGCGAAACCAGCCTGCCGTCATCACCGCCCATGACGAGGCGGTCTCCGCCGGAAATCGCGCACAGGATGCCGCCGCTGTGGACCGCGACGGATGAAATCTCGCCCCGCGGGTTGACGAGGAAGACGCTCTCCTCGGCGCCGACAAAGGCCGCGACATCGCCGAGAAAGTGCACCGAGGTGACGGCGGCGGCGATCGCGACCGGCCGCACCCGGTCGGCGACCGAGGCGATGGAGCTTGGATTGGTGGCCGGATCGAACTCCATCATCACGCGGTGATACAGCGTTCAAAGCCCTCGCGGATGGTCTGCTGGGGCAATTCGCGGCCGATGAAGACGAGGCGGCTCTCGCGCCGCTCGCCCTCGCGCCACGCGCGCTGGTGATCGCCTTCCAGCATCATGTGCACGCCCTGAAAGACGTAGCGGTCGTCGTCGTCGCTGAACGCCAAAACGCCCTTGGAGCGCAGGATCTTCTGGCCCTCGGCGGCGATGAGGTTTTGCAGCCATGGCATGAATTTTGTCGCGTCGAGCGGCTTGTCCGAGCGCAGCGACAGCGATTGCATCTCCTCGTCATGGTAATGCTTCAGGCCGCCATGGCCGTGGCTGTGATCATGACCGTGATGACCATGATCGTGATGATCATGGTCGTGATCATCGCCGGCTTCGAGAAATTCCGGCTCGAGTTCGAGGATGCGGTCGAGGTCGAACGCGCCGCGCTCCAGCACGTCCGACAGCGCAACCTGGCAGCGTTCGGTGCGATGCAGCTTGGCGTAGGGGTTGATGCCGCGAATCCGCGCCTCGACTTCGGCCAGTTCCGGCTTGGAAACGAGGTCGGTCTTGTTGAGCACGATGACGTCTGCGAACGCGATCTGGTTCTTGGCCTCCGGCGCGTCCTTCAGGCGGTCACTCAGCCATTTCGCATCGGCCACCGTCACTACCGCGTCGAGCCGGGCGTTCTTCTGCACGTCCTCGTCGACGAAAAAGGTCTGTGCCACCGGCGCCGGATCGGCGAGCCCGGTGGTCTCGACGATGATGGCGTCGAACTTGCCCTTGCGCTTCATCAGTCCGTCGAGAATGCGCACCAGATCGCCGCGCACGGTGCAGCAGATGCAACCATTGTTCATCTCGAACACTTCTTCGTCGGCGCCGATGATCAGGTCGTTGTCGATGCCGATCTCGCCGAATTCATTGACGATGACGGCGTATTTCTTGCCGTGATTTTCCGACAGGATGCGGTTGAGAAGCGTGGTCTTGCCGGCGCCGAGATAGCCCGTCAGCACGGTCACGGGAATTTTTTGAGGCGTCAACTCTGGCATACTTACTCCGAAGGCGGGATGTTCGGCGCACCGGCAGCAGGGAGGGGCCCTGCCCTAATCGGCCAGCGCGCTCGTCAATGCCTTTATATTGTGCCTGACCATATCAATGTAAGTGGGGGCATCGCCCTTTTCGCCGGTCAGGCTGTCGGAATAGAGCGTTCCGCCGATCCTGGTGCCGGTCTCGGCAGCTATCCGCCGGATCAGCCGGGGATCGCTGATATTTTCCAGAAAGACCGCCGGTATTTTTCGGCGTCTGATCTCGGTGATGATCCCAGCGATGTCGCGGGCGCTGGCCTCGGCTTCGGTCGAAACCCCTGTTGGAGCGATGAATTCAATGCCGTAGGCGGATGCGAAATAGCCGAAGGCGTCGTGGGTAGAGATCACCTTGCGGTGGTTTGGCGGAATTTGCGCAACGGCCGCGCGCACCTCGCGGTCGAGCGCATCGAGTTTTGCCAGATAGGCCTCGGCGTTGGCATTGAAGCTCGCCGCCGCGGGGGGATCGGCGGCGACCAGAGCGTCACGGATGTTCTTGACATATAGTTTGGCGTTGACGACGGATTGCCAGGCGTGCGGATCGGCGGCCGGGCCGGCCTCGAGCGGCTCGATGCCGCTGGTCGCGACGAGGATCGGCGCCTTGCCGCCTGAGGCCTGCAACAGCCGCGGCAACCAGCCCTCCAGACCGAGGCCGTTGATCACAAGCAGCCTCGCATCGGCGATCCGCGAGGCATCGGCCGGCGCCGGCGTATAGACGTGCACGTCGCCGTCGGGACCGACCAGGGTGGTGACGCTGGCGCGATCGCCGCCGACATTGCGCGCGAAGTCGCCCAGGATCGAGAAGCTCGCAACCACGTTGAGGCGATCGTCGGCGCGCGCGGGAAACATGGTCGTCGCAAGCACGAGAGCAATGATCCAGAATCGCGGCATCGTCACTACGCTTCGAGATGGCGGCCGGGAAACATCTGCCTGAACAGGCCGCTGACGCTGCCGAACAGCACCGAGCCGATATACAGCAGCGCCGCCACCAGAATGATCGCCGGGCCCGAGGGAATTCCGGTTTGAAACGACAGCACCAGTCCCGCATAGCCGGAGACGGCGGCGCTTGCGACCGCGATCGAGATCATGCCGGTGATGTCGCGCGACCAGAATCGCGCGACGCCCGCGGGAAGGATCATCAATCCCACGGCCAGCAGGGTGCCGAGCGCATGAAAGCCGTTGACGAGATTGATGACGACGAGCGCGAGAAACGCCAGATGCGCCGGCGCGCCTGCCCGGCTGACGGTGCGCAAAAACAACGGATCGACGCTCTCGATCACCAGCGGCCGATAGATCACGGCGAGCACGATCATTGTAACCGTGGCATTGAAGGCGATCACCAGCAAGGTCTGGTCGTCCATGGCGAGAATGTTGCCGAACAGAACGTGCAGGAGATCGATATTGGTGCCCTTGATCGAGACGATGGTGACGCCGAGCGCCAGCGACACCAGATAGAAGGTAGCCAGCGAGGCATCCTCTTTCAGCCCGGTAGTGCGCGTCACAACGCCGGCGAGGATCGCCACCGTAAAGCCGGCGATCAATCCACCTGTCGTCATCGCAAACAGATTGAGCCCAGATAGCAGGAAGCCGATCGCCGCCCCCGGCAAGATCGCATGCGCCATGGCGTCACCGACGAGGCTCATTCGGCGCAGCATCAGGAACACGCCGATCGGCGCGCCGCCCAGCGCAAGCGCGATCACCGCGGCAAGCGCCCGGCGCATGAATTCGAATTCGGTGAAGGGCGCGATCAGCGCATTGTAAATCATCGCGGGCTCAAGCGGCCCGCGACGGCAGATCGTCGACCGCGCAAGCCGGTGCACTGTCGTCGAAGGCCTCGCACATCCGCCGCGCTTCCAACAGATTTTCCGCCGTCAGCACGTCGGCGGTCGCACCCCAGGCGACCGCAGCCCGCGCCAGCAGCAGTGTCTGGGGAAAATGCGCGCGCACCAGATCCATGTCGTGCAGCGCCGTCAGCACCGTGCGCCGCTCGGCGTGCCAGCGCCGCACCAGATCGAGCAGATCGGCCGAGGTCCTGGCGTCGATGGCATTGAAAGGTTCATCCAGCACGATCAGTCGCGCGTCCTGCAGCAGCACTCGGGCAAACAGCATGCGCTGCATCTGCCCGCCGGACAGCGTGCCGATGGCGCGGTTCTCAAAGCCGCTGAGGCCGACGGCGGCGAGCGCGTGCGCGATCTTTTCGCGGGCGGCCTTGCCCATGCCGCCGAAGAAGCCGGTTGCGCGCCAAAGGCCGGTGCCGACGAAATCGTACACCGAGATCGGAAAGCTGCGGTCCACATCGGTCGTCTGCGGCAGGTAGGCGATATCCCTGATATCGAGACCGCCGGTCACGATCGAGCCCGCCAGCGGTTTGAGGATGCCGGCAATGCCGCGAAACAACGTCGACTTGCCGGCGCCGTTGGGCCCGACCACCGCGAGCAGCGCACCGGAAGCGATCTCGCCGTCGAGGTGATGCACCGCCGGATGGCGGTCATAGCCCAGCGTGACGTCGCGGAATTGCAATTGCACGGCCATGCTCACCTCATCGCCAGCCACACGATGGCCCACATAACGGCGCTGACCGCGCACGCAGCGGCGAGCCGGCTCGGCACGTTCATGCGCAGGATCGACCGCGGTGCGGCCTGCGCCGGATGCGGCGTCGCCGGCCCATGCGCGTGAGTGTGCGAGTGGCCATGCGGGTGGTTGTGGGCGTCGGTTGGAACCATGGAGGAACGTTATATTATAACATAACGCCAGTCCACCGATGGTCGATGCGGGTTGCCGCGGCGTGCCGATCCGCGCCCGAGCAGACCAAAGGCGGCAGCTGACTGCTACCGCCCTGGAACACGCGTCTCAAAAGTTTCGTGCTTTTGTCAGCTCGCTTTCGCAAACAGCTGGTCGACATATTCCCAATTGATCAGATGATCGCAAAAGGCTTTCAGGTAATCCGGCCGGCGGTTGCGATAATCGATGTAATAGGAGTGCTCCCAGACGTCGCAGCCGAGAATTGGCGTTGCGCCATGCACCAGCGGGCTCTCGCCGTTCGGCGTCTTGGAAATCTCGAGTTTGCCGTTCTTCACCGATAGCCAGCACCAGCCGGAGCCGAACTGGCCGACACCGGCGGCAGCGAAATCGGTCTTGAATTTCTCCAGCCCGCCGAGATCGTCGGTAATCTTTTTTTCCAGACGGCCCGGCAATTTGCTGCCGCCGCCATTCGGCTTCATCCAATTCCAGAAGTGCAAGTGGTTATAGTGTTGGCCGGCGTTGTTGAAGAGCGGCGCGTTCTTGCCGAACGAGCCCTTGACGACCTCCTCGAGGGACTTGCCCTCGAACTCAGTGCCCTTCAGCAGATTGTTGCCGTTGGTGACGTAGGCCTGATGATGCTTGTCGTGGTGATACTCCAGCGTTTCCTTGGACATATGGGGCGCAAGGGCGTCATAGGCGTAAGGCAGATTGGGAAGCGAAAAGGTCATGGGATGATGTCCGCACTGGTGGGAGACGTGGCTCAACGGGAACTCTTATAGAAGGTTCCAGCCATCCGAAACACCCAATTCGCGGGCTGCCGGGTCCGCTCTATGATCGAAGTCGCCGCTTAGCGTCCTGGATCGGACAACGCCTGCCGAGAGGTCAACCGTGCAATGGGCATCGAAATCGAAGTGTTGAGCGCAGACGCATCGTGGCCGCTGGCAGAGCCGCTGTTCAAGGCGGTCTGGCCGCCCGAGGTGATCGAAAAATTGCCTTGGGGCCGCTTCGTGTTTGCCTATCCCGAATGGCGGGTGCTGGTTCACAGCGATCCGGGGGCCGTCGTCTGTCACGTCGGCATTCAGCGCCGCGAGGTCAGATGGAATGGACGCGGGGTCCGGGCCGGCGGCATCGGCGGCGTACTGACCCGCGAGGACTTTCGCCGCCGCGGCTATGCCAGTATTGCGCTGGACGCGGCCATTCAAACGTTGAGGGATGAAGGCTCGACCGATTTCGCGTTGTTATTTTGCGAACCGCACAATGTGCCGTTCTACACAAGGCGCGGCTGGAAGCCGTTCGACGGCGAGGTCTATGCCGATCAGCCGGAGGGCCGCATTCGCTTCGAAGCCATCGCGCCCTTTGTCTACGACCTCAGGCGCGCGCCGCGAGCGGGCGTGATCGACCTCTGCGGCCTACCCTGGTGAGGGTTGCGCGACGGCGCCATGGCGCGCCGAGGCTCGATTGCAGCGACACCTGTATCAATCCGGCATCGCCTTCAGCGCGGTCGCCGCGGAGGCATAGCCGCCCCGCGCGCCGTCGATGAAATGCACATGGTCGCTGCGTAGCGCCGAGGGCGTGAAGCAGGTCATCATCGCGGCATCCTGCCGGTGCAGGCCATATCGCGCGATTCCCGCCGCGGCCGCCTCCGCGAGGCGCTGGGTCAGCGCGCGCTCCAGTTCGCTCGTGCAGTCGAGGATCATGCGCAGTCCGTCGTCGTATTTGCGGAAGTCGGAATTCTCGACGACCTGCTGCACATAGGTTTTCGGCACGAAGCCGGCGATACTGATGCCGAAACGCATGATGACATAGACATACAGCGTAACGGCCAGCACGGCGGCGCGGCGCATGAACAGCGGCCCCCAGCGGTGCGTTCGCGCCTCGAATTCGACGCCGGCCGGCGGCCAGCGCAGCGGCGGGCCTGACGGCGGCACCGGCCGCCCCGCATCCGGACTGCGTTCGACCAGCGCAATGATGTCCTCGATGACACTGCGAAACGCGCTCGGATCGGCGCCACGCGCGGGCACCACCAGCACCGAGAGGATCAGCCCACGCACCGAGGGAATTTCCTCGAACCGGCAGGAAAGCCCGGTAAGATCAGGCTGGATACCGGACGGCGCGACCTCCACCGCGAACTCGCCGCGCTTCATCGCGGCCTCGGCCCAGGCGAGGCCGCCGCCGGCAAACATGGCGTAGGACAGATTGGGCGATGGCCCGAAGCGCGCCACGCGAACGTCGAGTCCCTGCGCCCGCACCGCCTTGACCGGCACCAGCGCCACCCGCATCGCCAGACCGAGGTCGTCCTTGACCCAGGTCGCGGTCGCCGCCAGTGCCTCCCGGGTACGATCGAGATCGTCGGGCGCGACCGCAAAGCTCGCGCCGTCGCCGCCGAACACGAATGGAAACTCGCGTCCCTCGAGCGCATTGGTCACCGCCGCGATCACGGCCGCGCCCGCCATATTGACCGCCTTGTAGCGGGCTTGCGCGATCGCCCTGGTGGATTCCACGATATCGGCGACCCCGACGGTCCAATCGTCCGGCAACGGCGAATACAGCGCCGGATCCATCAGGCTGCCGAAGCCGCGAAACACGGGAATGCCGTTGTAGAAGGGGTCACTGGGCGTGGTCATCGGCGAGGCATGGTCCGGCCAGTTGCAGGCATGATATCGATACGGATGGTTTCAGTTTTGGGTTCATGTGATTTGAACCCGGCATCTTCCCCCCGGCCTGGCGAGGTGTCCGTCATCGCCGGCGGTTCATGCCGCCCGCCCCGAATATCTGCCGGACCGAAGCAATTTAGCAGAACAGGCGGCTGCGAGACAGCGCCATGGCCCGATTCCGCGCGACTATGACGCCCAGGCCGCTCGGTTCACGCAGTGTTGCCGGCGTCGACGGTCAACACGCTGCCGGTGATGTTGCGGCCGCCATCGCCCAAGAGATATTCCACCATGCGGGCGATATCCTCGGTCTCAGGCAACCGGCGCAGCGCGCTGCGGCCGGCGATGCGCTTACGCTGGTCTTCCGAAAGGGTTTGCGTCAGTTCAGTGTCGACGAAGCCGGGCGCGATCGCATTGACCGTGATGCCGAGCTTGCCGACCTCGCGCGCCAGCGAGCGGGTGAAGCCCGATGCAGCCGCCTTGGTCGCGCCATAGACCGACAGGCCATTATAGCCCGTGGTCGCGATGATCGAGGACATGTTGATGACGCGGCCGGCGCCGTCGGCCATCATTTGCCGAACCACATATTTGGAGAAAACGATGGGCGAGGTGACGTTGAGCCGCACCAGCGCTTCGATCTCGCTGTTGTGCATGGTGGCAAGCAGCCCCTCGGTGCCGATCCCGGCGTTGTTGACCAGACCATAGATGGCGCCGAATTGGTCGCGCAGGCTTTTGACGAAGGCCGGAATCGCATCGATCTCGCTGAGGTCGAACGGCTTGAAGTGAAGGGCTCCGCGGCCTTGCTTCACGACGGTGCCGATGGCCTCGCGCAGCTCGTCGCTTTCGCGCCGCGCCACCGCGATCACATGATAGCCGGCCGCGGCCAGCCTGATTGAGATCGCGAGTCCGATACCGCGGCTTCCTCCGGTCACAACGACATTATGCATCGTGCCGGGCCAGCTTTCCGGCCGCCGTGACATCAAGCGAGGGTACGAACTTGATCATGGCGGGCACTTTGTGGGACGCGAGCCGTTCCCTGCAATCGGCCAGGATCTTTGCGCGGACGAGATCGCCGCGGGCTTCGTCGCAGTCCGCCGCCAGGATCACGTCGGCAACCACGATCGACCCCGTGATCGGGCTGCGGCGCGACCGCGCACGTGACATCCGCACTTCCTCATGGGCGTTGATCACGGCCTCGACTTCCTCGGGATGAACCTTGAGGCCGCCGATGTTGATGATGCCGCCGCGGCGGCCGACGAAATGATAGCGGTCGCCGCGCAGCTCGACCATGTCGCCGGTGTCGATAAATCCGTCGGCTTCGGTCAGCGCGGCCGCGTCGCGGCCGACATAGGCGTGCGCCGTCCGCGTCGAGCGAATCCGCAGCGATCCGTCCATTACCTTCATTTCGACGCCGTCGCGATTGCGACCGATCATGTCGGCGGGAAAGCCCTCAAGACCGTCGTTGACGGCAAAGCCGACGCCGGCCTCGGTGGAGGCATAGGCGTGACCGATCGAGGCCGCGGGAAATGCAGCGCGCAATCCGTCGAGCAGCGCCTGGTCGGCGATCTCGCCGGACAAGCGGACGTATTGCGGGGAAAAGCCCGAGGCCGATCGGCTCATCAAGAGCTTGCGCCAGTGCGACGGCGTCCCGGAAATATGGGTCACGCCTCGCGCCTGCAGGCGCGCCACATGATCTGCAATCGGCTCACCCGGCTCCGACAAAACCATCGACCCGCCGCCGATGATCGCGCGCAGGAATATCTGAAGACCGCCATAGCGGCGGATGTCGTAGAACGTTGCCCACACCGGCGAAGCGCCGCGGCCCGGACCGTCTGCGACAATCGCGCCGCTCAGTCCCTCCAATGAATGCCTGACGATTTTCGGCACGCCCGAGGTGCCTGACGTCAGCATCAGCCATTCCGTCGTCCGTTCGGTCTTGGGCTTCCTTGCCCCGCGCACCGGAGCGCGGGCCGCCACCACCAGGTAAATTTCCGAATCGGCCCAGCGAGCCGGCTGATCGGTCACCACGGCGTCGATTTCGGCCTCCTCGATCAGGGTCTTGATATGATCGGGATTGAGATCGGGCGGACACAGCAGCATCCGGCGGGCCACGCCGTCGATCTCGGTCATCGCGATCCCTGAAATCAGCTGGTCGCTGACGGACAGCAATACCGAGCGCCCGGAGAGCTCGCCAAAGCCGCCGATCAGGCAGGTTTCCTCCAGGATATTGGTCAGCGAGACGACCCGCCTTCCATCCGCAAGGATGCGGCCCTTCAGCTCCGGACCGAGATAATCGCGGAGCGCGAAGCTCTCACGCGGGGACATTTTCGTAGGCCCTGATGAAGTCGCCCACCGTGACCGGAAACGCCGCGTCTTCCGCTATGGTAAACGGGTCGATGCCAAGATCGTCTTCGAGCCGCGCCACCAGGATGGCAAAGCCGAGCGAATCGAAGCCGGTTTCGTGAAGCGACAGATCGTCGGCCAGCGGCGGCAGCGTGACCTGCTGCTCGGCGGCAATTTTCTGCATCTCCGAAATAATTCTTAACCTTATCGACATGGACCGCTTCGCCTCTCGTTGGGTTTTGAGCGGCCATGATAGAGCGCAAACATGAAATAACGCAGCGTTTACCGGAAGTTTTGCGTTCGTTGGTAAACACGACGCTTGCCGACAATTGCCGAAAGATATGATCGGCAACCGCTAGCCCTGATCCTTGTCGGCCTTCGGCGGAGGTTCGGGCTTTTGGACCGCGCTGGGTTGCGTGTTGCGGACAGCCTCGGCCAGCATCTGGCGCAACTCGGCCTTTGTCTTTGCCGGTTCCCGCGTGCTGGATGCATGCCAATGAGCCATGGCCTCTATGTGGTGATGCCCGAGGCAGAATTAAACCCCGCCGCGGAGCGCGCACGGCGGGTCAGCCCAGCCGGGGCGCGCATTTTCAGAGCCGGGTCGAACCTTCCAGGATGCGCGCATGGGCGTCCGCATCCAGCGGCCGATACGCGCTGGACTTGGGATCGTGGAAAAACAAGGGATCGGTGACGCGCCGCGGATCGAAACCTTCGTGAACCAGCTGATGCTTTTTCTGCTTGAAGGTTTCGGTCGTCTCGAGTGACGCGCAGAAGCGGATGATGACCGGGCAAGCGTAGGCGGGCAGCCGGCGCGACAGATGCCGGCGGAATTCGACCAGATCAAAATCGTCATCGACAACGACCGCCGCCATTCCGGCGCGGCCGTCGGCGCCGGGAATTTCCACGCCATAGGTGCTGGCGTCAACGACGCCGGGGCAATCGACGATGGCTTCGTTTACTTCCGAGCTTGCGACGTTCTCGCCCTTCCAGCGGAAGGTATCGCCGACCCGGTCGACGAAGTGGAAATAGCCGGCCTCGTCACGCTTCATCAGGTCGCCGGTACGGAACCAGGCATCGCCAGGCGCCAGCACATTGCGCAGGATTTTCTTTTCGGTCTCGCCCGCATCCGTGTAGCCCTCGAAGCGACCGCCGCCTTGCTCGGCGAGCCCGATCCGGCCGACGGCCTCGCCGGCCTCGCCGCGGCTGCAAGCGATACAAAGACCGTCTTCGCTGCGAACGGGCGTGCCGCTCTCGCTGTCCAGACGAATGATTGCGGCCGGGAACCGATGCGCCAAAAGCGGTGGAATGCGGCCGATCGCGCCGGGCTTGCCCTCGACATTGTAGAGCGAGAAATTGCCTTCGGTGGCGGCATAAAATTCCAGGATTTGCGGGACCGCAAACCGCGCCTGAAAGCCCTGCCAGATGTCACCGCGCAGGCCGTTGCCGCAGGCAAGCCGCAGCCGGTGCCTGTTTTCATATTCGGAAGCTGGCGCCTTCAGGAGATAGCGGCACAACTCGCCGATGTACTGGAACAGCGTGCAGTCGAAACGCACGACGTCGCGCCAGAAGGTGCTGGCGGAGAATTTGTCCGACAGCACCACCGATCCGCCCGCGCTCAGCATGCTGCAGGGCGCGGCGATGCCGCCGACGCTGTGATAAACCGGCAGGCAATCATACAGCCGGTCATCCGGCGATGCGCCGGTAAGCCCGGCAAACCAGCCGGCCCAATTCAGGATGCGGCGATGACTGACGCTGGCCGCCTTCGGCAGCCCGGTGGTCCCAGAGGTGTAGATCAGGAGCGCCCGGTCGTTGATGGTCGTGCCGCGCCGCTCGGCCGGCGACAATGGGCCGCCGTCCAATTGCTCCAGCGCCGCCTCGATGCTTCCTTCGTCGCCCGGTTCGTTGCGCTCGCCGTTGTGGATCCAGATTTTCGGCGCGCGGTTCAGATATGGCAACGCCGTCTCGAGCACATCTGCGAGTTCGCCGGCGACAATGACATGGTCCGCGTCAGCCACATTGATGCAGTGGGAAAGCGATAATCCGACCAGTTTGCTATTGATCAGCGCCACCACACCGCCGACTTTGGTGATGCCAAGCCAGACGGCGAGGTACTCGGGCCGGCTCGGCATCAACAGGCAAACGGCCGCACCGGGTTCAATCCCGGCCGACAAGGCCCAGCGCGCGTAGCGGTTGATCCGCTCGGCGAGGGCGTGATAGCCGAGCGTTCCGCTTTCCGAAATCAGGGCGGGTCGGTCCGGCGCTCGCTTCGACCAATCCTCGATCACGTCGGCAAACAACCAGAAAGGCTCGCCCTCGATGCGCGAAGTCAGCTCGATCGCCTTGAGCCAGCTTTTGGCCGCGGATGGTTTACCGCGCGGATGAAGGCTGCCTGCCGGCCGCTCGATGGTTTCCGTATTCATGAGCGACTGTATAAACGGTGCCGGCTGATCAGGGGTTAACCGGCACGGTTAAAACAGCGCGCCGGACCGGCGCGAATCCAAAATCCGATCCGAACTTTACGCGATCCCCTTCAGCACCATCCGGTTGAGCCGCGTGGCGAATGCCGCGGGATCGTCGGGGAGTTCGCCGTCGAGGATTTGAGCTTGCTCGAGCAGCAACAGCGAAAGATCGTCGGTCGTGGCTGCGTCAGCCGCGGCCTTGGCGATCGCGGCGACCAGCGGGTGACGCAGATTGATCTCCAGGATCGGCTTTGTCTTCACCCCGCGGTTTTGGCGGGACAATAACCGCTCCAGTTCACGGTCGGGCCCGTGACTGCCGGCGACCAGGCAGGAGGCGCTGGTGGTCAGCCGGGTCGATGCCCTGACATCGGTGACGCGATCGCCGAGGCTTGCCTTGATGGCGGCGATCGCGGTGGCTTCATCGGCCGCGGCCGCCGCCTGATCCGTCGCGGCCTGATCGAGCAACGGAATCAGATCGAAATTGAGGTCGCCCTGGCTGAGCGATTTTAGCGGCTTGCCTTCGAAATCGAGCGGCGCCGAAGTCCAGAACGCATCGACCGGATCGGTCAACAGCAGAACCTCGATGCCACGCGCGGACGCCGACTCCAGCCGTGGGTTCGATCGCAGCCGCTCGATGCTGTCGCCGACCAAAAAATATACCTCGGTCTGATTTGGTTTCAAATCCGCGACGTATTGCTTCAGCGACCGCTTGTCGCCAGCGGTCGTGGCAAACCGCGATAAGGCCAGCAACTTCTCGCGCCGCTCGTAGTCCTCGTAGATGCCCTCCTTGATCACCGGGCCAAAGGCGTCCCAGATTTTCGCGAAATTTTCCGGCTCCTTGTCGCCGAGTTGCTCCAGTTCGCCGACCACGCGGCTGGTCACGGCTTTGCGGATCTGCGCCAACTGCGGATTGTTCTGCAGCATCTCGCGCGAGATATTCAGCGGCAGATCCTCGCTGTCGATCACGCCGCGGATGAAGCGCAGATAGGCCGGCAGCAGATCGGCATCGTCGGTGATGAACACCCGCCGCACATAGAGCTTGACCTTGCCCTTGCGCGCCGGCTCGAACAGGTCGAACGGCTTTGTCGACGGTGCGAACAACAGCACCGCATAGGAATAACGTCCCTCGGCGCGGTAGTGCAGCGTCATCGCCGGCTCGTCAAAGGCGCCGGCAATCGACTTGTAGGCCTGGGCGTAATCCTCCGGCTTCAGTTCGGACTTGGCGCGCTGCCACAGCGCGCTGGCCGAATTGATCTGCCGCGGCTCGCCATCTTCCGGCTCGAGCTCGATCGGAAACTGGATGTTGTCGGAATAGGCGCCGACGACGCGCTCGATCTCATAGCTCTCGAGATATTTCTTCGCCTCGGGCTTTAAGTGCAGCACGATCTCGGTACCGCGGGCGAGGCGTTTTGCCTGCTCCTCGCTTGCCCGCGTGATCTCGAATCCGGCGCCGCCGGACGATGACCAGGTCCAGACTTCGTCCGAACCGGCGCGGCGGCTGGTGACGATAATGCGATCGGCCACCATGAAGGCGGAATAGAAGCCGACGCCGAATTGGCCGATCAGGGCTGCCCCGTCCTTGGCCTCGTTCAGCCTGGATACGAAAGCCTTGGTGCCGGAGCGCGCGATGGTGCCGAGATTATCGATCAGTTCCTGGCGGTCCATGCCGATCCCGGTATCGGCTACCGTCAGGGTATCGCCTTTCTTGTTCGGCACGATGCGGATTTTCGGTGCCTCGCCGTCGGTGATCAGTGCCGGGTGGGCGATCGCCTCATAACGCAGCTTGTCGCAGGCGTCGGATGCATTCGAGATCAGCTCGCGCAGGAAGATCTCGGTTTCCGAATAGACCGAGTGCACCATCAGGTTCAGCAGCTCGGAGACCTCGGCCTGGAACGGTTGGGATTCGACGGCGGTGTCAGTGGTGCTCATATCGGGCTCGGCTCGGTTCGGAAACAAAATGGCGGGAAGGCTTTGATATAGCGATGCTGTTTCGGCTGGCAAGATTGCCGCAAGGAGCGGCGAAAAGGGCGCGGCCTGCTGGATGGTTCTCGCCCGGTCCAGCGCCATCCGAAATCGCCGCAAGATATCTCCGGACCGAGGCTGAGAAGGCCGCCTTGGCGTTGGTGCCGATGTTGCGGCCCCACCAGGCGCCGCGGCTGCGGTCGAACGTCAGCGGCTCAATCGCGCCGGCGACGCTTCGGATGGACTTTGCGTTCAGCGGTATGTAATTCGGGTAACTGTACATGAAACAGCGCCTGCTGCGGGGCGGTTTCCACATTGCCGGCGGTGCGACGCCCAACCTTGCGCCGACCTGAAGGGTTGGCCTACTATCTCGGCGCATCATCAGCGGACGAATGGTTTCGAAGCGGAAGTCTCAGACCGAAACAATTTTCGTTAATTTCGATAAATGTGATCGTTACAACCGCGTTCACCGCGTCTGGCCAGTTGCAGGAGGCTACCACCATGGCGAACGACGTTTCGACTGAACAGCTTCCGCCATCATCGCGATCCGATGAACATCCGCAGTCGCCACAGATCTCTTACGGAGAGCTGTTCAAGCAGTTCAGGGCTGATGTCTACGGCAAGGAAGTGCAGAGCGCGGCGACCTATTCCTACATGTGGATGGCCGATCAAATGGGCCATGTCTGCGTCGGCATCCTGGTCAGCCAGATTACGACGGTCGGTGCGCGGCAGCTCTGGCAATTTTTCGGCTGGCATAGCTTCGCCGAGATTGCCGGCTTGATCGCCGCGATAGCGATCGTCGCTGCCTGGGAAGCCTCGACTTTCTTCAGCTCCGAACAGAGTGCCAAAGGACTTTTTCCGCTCGGCCGCGAGTTGCTGAGAGACAACGCGATCATTGCAACGCTTTATATGGCGCTGGGCGCTGTCGTCGGATTTGGATTTCACATCGGGCTTCCCTGGGGCGACGTTGCCGTTATCATCGCCTGCACGATCATAGCAGTTTGGCTCGCTCCCAGGTGGTTGCGGCAGAAAATCATATGGCAAAAGGCCGCGCTTCCTTACCTGTCCCGCCTTGCGGAGATGGAGCCCATCATGGGCCCGGAAGCCGCGAAAATGTTGCAGCAACTGCTCGACGAGGGAGCGCCACCGAAGGTCAAGCCTGCGCAAGTCATTATCGGCGGCCCTGTCGGGTCGGGACGCACTCAGCTCGCGGCCGGCATCGGCACGGAATTCGCGTTCAAGAATGTGAAGACGCGCTACATCAGCATCCAGTCGCTGCTGGAATTCGCATCGGCAGCGCAGCCGCCCGACTTTCCCGACGATTCCGGCCCGGTGAATGTCAGCTATTGGCCGTGGAGCGAGTCTCAGGTCATCATCATCGACGATGTCGGCCCGCTGATCGCTCCACAGCGTAACCAGCATGAAGATGTCCTGGATCATTTTCGCGGAATTCTCAACGACGAACTCAGGTCTGTCGCACCGGTCCTCGCGAACTGCCACACGATTTGGGTGATCGGCGATCTGTGCCCGCCGGGCCAGACGCAGTTGGCTGGTGATGTTCTCAACAACTTTGCAGTCGCAGTATCGGATTACGTCAAGGGCAAGGAAAAGCCGCTGGTGATAGAACTGCGGGCAAATTCTCCGGTCAAGACGGCGGAGGGCGGCGACCGTGCCCGGGTCGGACCCGAGGCGGCCGCGCGCTACGTCGCCACGTCCCGCTCAAACAGCGACGATGCGAAGGCATAGATATTGAAGCGCGCTTGGCAGCGGGGCCGCCAGATCAGGGGACCGGCGTGTTTTCGCGCGGCTGGTCCCGGCCTGTCAGCGCGGTAACGTCTAAGATTGATGCGCTTGGTGCGCTTCCGCGACCATCCGGCGGACCGTTTGCTCCAGCCCTTTGGCGAGCTTCTTGCGGTCAGAACTCATGTCGACCGGCATGGGTTCTCCCCACGTCAGTGCGACGTCAATCTGGCGCAAGCCGGCGACCTGCAACAGGTGCGGAAAGAACGGAATTTCATCTTCAAGCGCCCAGACCGCCGATCGCCGATTCGGCCCGACATAAGTGACTGAAACCGGCTGGACCAAGATTGCCGACGCGCGCTCCTGCCGTCGCAACGCCTCGTGCACGGCGCCCATCAGCGCGGATCGAAACGGGACGACGTCCATGCCGTCCGTCGACGTGCCCTCAGGAAAAAGACCAATGACTTCGCCTGCAAGAAGGGCGTCAGCGATGCGATCGATGGTTTGGTGGACTTGATGCCTTCGATGCCGGTTCACGAATATCGAGCGTTGAAGCTGCGCGAGCCAACCGAAGAATGGCCAGCTTGCAACTTCCTGCTTGGCAACAAAGACGACGGGCAAGAATGACGAGATGACGATGATGTCAAGCCACGAGGTGTGGTTCGCCACCACGCATAAGGGCCGACCTGAAGATGGAGAACCCTTCACCGCAATCTTCAATCCCAGCAATCCCCGCATGATGCGATGATAGGCTTTGGGGATCAGTCGTTGACCTCTCCGGGAGCGCAGAAGAAACGACGCCGCCAACGCCGGATACAAGGCGAAGGTTACGAAAAAAATCCCGCTCAACACATAGGCCACGCGGAGCAAGTGGAGCGCTCCGCGAACCGGTCGAAACGTCATCCTGGAATCGCCATCGCGCGCGCGAGCTTCGCTCGAATGACGCGCTGGACCCTGCGTTGCCTGCGCAAGTCCGGCCGTTGAAGGATCGGGCGTGGGTGCCATATCCACCCGCCTCAAGCCCTCATCAAATCCGTGTGTATGTCCATTACGTGAGCCACTCTCTGCGCGAGATCATCGAGGTACGACAGCTGCTTTAACCTCGCTTCAACTTCAACGTCATGATGATTGGGGCCAAGCAGCTGCTTCAGGCTGATCAGGCAGCGACGCTCCAGGACTGGAAAGCCCAGGGTCTGAGCGCACACCACGGCGCGGCGGAGCGCTTCTTCGGCAGCAATCGGTCCCCTGGTCTCCTTCAAAACAAGCGCTTCGATCCTGCGAAGTTCGGGTTCAAGCCAGAGGAAGCTGCTGGCAGCGATCAAATCCAACGCCCTCGCGCAGGCGGCATCCGCGGCCGGAACATTTCCCTGTTGCAGCCGGACGTCCGCCAACAATCCCAGAAATCCTGAAAGCGCCAGGCGAAACTCAATCGAATCGAGTATTTGAACCCCGCGCTCAATGTGCTCCGCGGCTTTTTCGAGTTGACCCTGCTGAGCCAGTCCCCAGCCCAGCAGTCCATTGCCGTGTCCACTGAAGGCGGTCAATCGATGCTGTTCGGACAAGCCCAGCAGCCGTTTGGCCTCGTATATGAGATTTTCGCTCGCATCGCACAGCCCGAACACCCAACCTCCGACATAGGCCAATGGGATCGCCGTCGAATGAGGGTGGCGAAGCATATCCGCCATCCGCAACACGTCTGCGCCAACTTCCAGCGCGCGATCGATGTCGCCGAGGCAGAACAACGCCAGGCTCAATGACGATTTGGTGTGGACTTCGGTGTTCTGTCCAAACTGATGCGTGGTGACGGCATCGCGCTCGGGTACGTACAATTCCAGCGAACGCTCAAATTGTTCTTTTGCTTCGATCGCCTTGCCTTGTCCGAACAGGGCCATACCGAGCATGCGGTGCCCGATCACCCGGCCCGATTCGCTGTTCGCGCGCTCGGCCAGCGACAGAAACAGTTGTGCGAGCGAAAACGCTTCTTGCACCTGGCCATGGCAATTGGTGTATGTGAACTGGCCAAACGCGAAGGGCAGAACGAGCGGCGTCGGCTCGCCCGTTCGGCAGAGTTCGAGGCCTCTCTGACAACAATCCGAGACCCGTATCGAGGTTGCTCCTTCGGCGGAGATGATCGAGCCCATGAGGGCGGCCTGAAGTTTGAGCTCGAGCTGCCGGCGCACGGCCGGATCCGGAATCTTGTCCAGCAGCGCGAGCCCGTTTCGAAGGTGTTCGATTGCCTCGAAATGCGCGGATCGTTGGGCGGCATGGACACCTGCCCGTAACCAGGATTCGATTGCGTCCAGAAACTCACCTGCTTCCGTGAGGTGATAGGCGATCACTTCGAACGGGATCTGCTCACCGCCTTTGCGCAGCACGGCGACCACGCCGAGGTGTGTTGCCCTACGTTCTACCTGCAGCATCGATTCGTAGGCGATCCGTCGCAGCAGGGCGTGCCGAAACTCATATTGAATCTCGGCGCCGTAGCGGCGGGGAAGCAGAATCTCCGCTTCGACCAGCGCCTGTAGCGGATCTGCGACCTCAACCGGCTGCTGTTGCAGTAACGCGGCGAGGAAGGCTGGGGCGAACGAGCGCCCGATACAGGCGGCGGCCTGAACGATCCGGCGTGCGCCCGGACGGCGATCAAGACGTCCCGACAACTTCTCGGCAAGCAGCAGCGGCACGCCGGCCGGCTTTGAACTCAGGTCGGGCGCCCGGCGATGTTCCTCGATCAGGGAGATCATGAACTGTTCGAGAAAGAGCGGCACGCCTTCGGCTGCTTCGACGCCGCGTCGAAGCAGAGCATCGGGCAGTTCGAGGGCGCCCGGCATCGACCTGGCGATCTGGAGCGCCTCCGAATCCGAAAGTTGCGTAAGCTCGACCGTCTCGTCGACCTGGGGCAGCGCTACCGACTTGGGAAACGACCGTCGCGTCATAACCACCAAAAGCGGTACGGCCGACAGCGCGGCGACGATTTCCTGCAATAGTTCGGCGGAAGACGCGTCAAGCGAATGCGCATCTTCTACCCAAAGCAGCGTAGGCTGGGCGCTTGCCACTTGTCGCATGACCTTGATGACAAAATCGTACTGCTTTCTTTTGAGCAGCAGAGGCGTCGGCGCGACCGGTTCGGCCGATTCAAGGCCGAGCAAGCTAGCAATGATCTGATTATTCTCAGAGGTGTTCAGCGCCAACTCGTCGAGAAACGTCGATATTTTCTGTATTCGTACCTGAACGTCATCCTCGGGTGTCAACCCGATGCGGGCCCGCAGAAAGCTGGCCAGCGGATAAAGCGGCGTGTTCGAAAAAAGCTCCTGGCAATTCGCCTGGATGATTGTGGTCTCGGCAAGCTCAGGCTGGTTGCAAAGCTCTCGCACAAGGCGCGTCTTGCCGATGCCGGCATCACCGATAATAACGACGGTTTGACAGCGGCCCTCATGGCGAGCGATCCGCCATCGATCAAGGATGCGCTCGACGCTGAGTTGGCGACCCACGATCGGTGTCACGCCGGCGCCGAGCGAGCCGGCGGCATTGGCGCTGGTTTGAATGGGCGCGATCACCTTGTAGATTTCGATTTTGCGCGAAATGCCCTTGATCGCCCGAGGACCGAGGCTCTCGAATACGAACCGGTCTTCGATAAGCCTTGCGGTCTCCTGGCTCACAACCGCGCTGCCCGGGGGCGCCTCAGCCTGCAGGCGCGCCGCAAGATTGACGGCTTCTCCGATCGCGCTGAACTCGGCGATGCCACCGCTCAACAATTCCGGCCCGATCAGCACAGGACCGGTATTGATGCCGATCCTGGCCGTAAGCGGGAAATCCGAGCCATCCCTGACGTTGGTATCGAGATTTTGCAGACGACGGAGAAATTCCAGCGCCGACCACACGGCGCGTTCGGCGTCGTTTTCATGCGCAACCGGATAGCCGAAGTAGACAACAACGCCGTCGCCCTGAAACTGGGATACGAATCCACCGAACCGCTCCATGACCGTTAAGGCGAGGTTCTGATAGCGGCGCTGGAGCAATCGAAGATCTTCGGGATCAAGCTGCTCCGACAGCGCTGTATAGCCAACCAGATCGATAAAGATGCTGGTGAGGTATCGTCGTTCAGCAGTCGACGACGCCGGCATGGTCCGGTCTGCCATGAAGTGGGCCTCCCAGGCCGTACTTACGCTTAGACTTGCAAAATGCCTGCAACGCAGCGTTTACTTTTCAGGATTGCCACCATTGCGATTGTTGCATACCATATTTCAGCTGACCATGGTAGCGCGCGGTTCCGTCAGGTGGGCGACGCTGCAGGTGGAGATGTGATGAGCCCGGAGCCTTCATTTCAGCCGCTTGGTGCGCGATCACCCAAACTGAGAGCCCTGGTGGTTTGCGCCCACCTGCGGCCCGGCCGGGACAAGCGCCGCACCACCTACCTGATGCAGCCGATCTCCGGGCTGCACGTTGCATCGCTCATCGACCAAACGATCTTCGATGTTCGGCTCCATCATGAGGACTGGCATGGTCCACTTGAAGTTGCGAACTGCAAAGGCTACGACCTGATTTTCCTGTCGGGTCTCCAGGTCGATTTCGACCGGCTGCGCCAGCTGTCATTTTACTTCCGCCGAGGCGGCGCCGTCGTGGTCGCAGGCGGCAGCATCTGCACGAGCTTTCCGGAATTTGCGGCGCAATTTTTCGATGCTGTATGTGCCGGTGGCGTGGACAGCGTTCCCCTCGTCGTCGCGGATTTCCTCAAGGGCTCGCTCAAGCCGATCTATCGATCGCCAATTGCCACTATTTCTTCCTACGCACTCGATTACAGCCTTTTTACCAAAAGCCAGATCAGTCCCGTCGTTCACCTGATTGAGGCAACGCGGGGATGCAGCTTCAAATGCTCGTTCTGTGTGATCCCGAACGAGGTCGGGGGCCATGCGAGCTACGACTTTGATCAGCTCGGAAAAACGGTCGACAACGCGATTTCGACCAGCCCGCGACTAAGTTTCCGTCGTCTCTATCCGATCTTCATGCTGCTGGACAATAATTTTTCCGACGATCGCGAGCATATGCTGCGCGTCTGCGCGTTTCTGAAATCGAACCGGCGGGTGCGTGGCTGGGTCGCGCTGGTCACACAAAACGTGCTGCACGACCGCGAACTGATGAAACATCTGGCGGCCTCAAAATGCTTGGGCCTGTTTGCTGGACTGGAATCTTTCGACGATGAACTGTTGCGGCGATATCGGAAGACGCAAAACCTGAGCAAACGCTTCAAGATCATCGACGATATCGCCTATGCCGAGAGCCTGGGCATTTCCATCACCTACGGTTATCTCTACGATCCGCGTCATCAGCTGGCCTCGGACATGGAGCGGCAGATTCGCGCGATCGCGGAAAACCCGCTGATCCCGATGCCGGTTTACATGAGCGTCGTTGCGCCGCTCGCGGGCACCGAGAGCTTTTGGGACGATCTGAACTCAGGGCGACTCGCGCCTAATTTGCGCCTGCGGGATCTCGACGGCGAGACCATTGCGTATTCGCAATTGGCCGACAGGCCAGAGGCGATCGTGGCCTTCGTCGAAAAGATCTTCCGCCGTCCATGGACCGTGGTCGGCCGCGTCGGCATCGTCCTCAAGACACTTCGCCGTCTTGTCAGGAGTGGGACGTTAAATCCCGTTCGCTGGTACTTCATGTCCGCGGCGAACTTGCACTGCTTCGTCTGGTCAAGCGCAACGCCGTCGCAGCCCCGATCGTATCTCGCCGGAAGCGACACCCTCGATCCGCAATATTTCGAACGACCCGGCGACCTCAACGATCAGGACCGCGCCGCCTATTTCGACCCGATCTATCTGACCGATGCCGGCGGCGGACCGTCGGATTGGCTGAAACCCTATCTGTCGCGGCGCACGAACAAAAAAAATCGCCGCAATAATCCGAACCCAGGTCCGGTACAGGAGGTCGCGGCGTCATGATCACATACGACACAACGCGCGAAAGCGAACAACTCCGATATCTCAAGGTCGACATCGCAAGCTTTATCCAGCGCTACGAGTCGAAGCCGCCTTCCCCCGGTCGGCGGACGCTTTTTCTGTTTCCCGGCGGGATGGGCAGTCAGTTGCTTCGAGCAACCGCCCCCTATCAGGACAATGGCTCGCCGCAGACGTTTCAGTATGACAACTACTGGCTGTCGCCGCTGACATTTCTAGGCGGGGCGCTGTCTTTGGGAATGCACCGGCATGGCGGCGGGTTTCGCGATCATCAAGAAAGGATTGTCATTCCGTCTGGCGTCGTCAATTTTTTGGGCCTCACTCCATACAGCAGGTTCACTCAGTGGTGCGAGCACAACGACCTCGACTGGTTCATTTTCCCATGGGATTGGCGTCGCCGGCTTGGAGACGCCGTAAGCTTTTTTTTCAACCAATTCCTTCCGCTGTTCCGAACAACGGTTCAGCAACAATGCGGCGCCGATCCATTGCAGCAGTTCATCCTGATGGGGCATAGTTTCGGCGGCATGTTGGTCAAGCTGATGTTGCATCAGCCCGATGCGGTGCTCGCGAATATGTCGCAAGCGGTTACCGTAGCTTCGCCGTTTTACGGATATGACGGTCAAATTCATCGCTGGTTTGAGGGCGACTCGCTCCTCAACCAGATCGGTCCCTTCGATGTCACCTTGCCGATGATCAAGGTCATTACCTCGCTGCCGGGATGCTATGTATTGCCCTATCTCGATCACCAGACGTTCCTGACCAACCAGCCTGCCTTGAAGAATGATCCGAACTACCCGCTGAATAATTATCCGAGCAGGGACGCAAATACCGGCCTGCCCGTCGATCCCTTCAATCCAGGACCGAACCGCTATCCGACGGATACCGGGTTCGACCTCGCCGAACTCGCCTCCGCATTGGCGACCTACCGGACGATCGCGGCCGCACCGCCTGCGGCATACGCCAACAAGTTCTTCAATATTCGCGGGATTCAATCGCCGACAGGAAGTACGCCGGGCTCGATTAGCTGGGGAGCGTTGACGGGACCGCTCAATCCGCACGCATCCCCTGTCAGCAGCGGACCGGGTAATCCCGGAGACGATACTCAGCCGGCGTGGTCGGCGCGGCTGGTGACGCTGGGCGCCAATCAAGTTGTCCCGGTCAAAGGCAGCGTGGACCATATGTTTATGATGGAAGAAGACCAGACACAGGCGGCAATTGCCTCGGTACTGTGAAGGAGGAGACTGATGAAGAACAAACCATTGCGGTCGCCTCCGCCCGTTCCGCCGGCGACGAGAGCACAGGTGGATAAGTTTCTAAGAGGGTTGCACGCGTTTCGCGCCAAAGGCGACCGGCCGTTCGACGAGGCGGAAATCACCGAATATGACGAAGCTGGGGCCAAGGTCTATCTCGACCGGATGACTGTCGGCTTGCAGCAAGGCGTCGCGCGCCGCATCATGATGGATATTCTGAAGTCTCCTGCCGCCAAACGTCGCAGGGAACCCGAAGCCAAACGAAAGCCGGCAAAGACCAGGAAGACAAAAGCAAAATCAAAACGGCCATCCAAAAAGCGGCCATCCAAAAAGAAGCGCTCGCCGGCCAAAAAGAACAAGGCGGGTCGGCGCAGGTGACGCCCAGTCAGCGCGTATCCGGCGCTACATGCTGACCGACGCACTGTCGGCAAGAGGCTTTTTATGACGAGCCAGGCTCATCGCGACGAAGTCCAGAGCCTGGCTACCGAGGGCATCGTGCCCATGGACCGCCCCGGTGCCCTCGCGCGCTTTTTCATGGCTGTGGTCCAGTTCGCAGAGCGGCTGAACCTGCGTTATGCCAAATTCGGCAATCCGTGCGTCTACGACAACAGGCTGTTCCCATGGGCCGCCGCGATTGAAGGCGGCTGGAGGGAGATCCGGAGCGAACTCGATCGGGTTCTCGCGCGCAAGGACGAACTGCCAAACGTCCAGGACATCACCGTGGACGCCAGGGCTATTACCGACGACGATGGATGGAAAATCTTTCTGCTGGTGGCCTACGGTATCAAATCCGAGCCCAACATCGCGCTTTGTCCGAAAACCTGGAAGATCGTCCAGCAGATACCCGGCCTGAAAACGGCGATGTTTTCGGTGTTCCAGCCGGGCAAGCGTTTGCCGCCGCACCGGGGTCCGTACAACGGGGTGCTGCGGCTCCATCTCGGACTCCTGGTGCCCGAACACGACAGCAATCTGGGAATTCGCATCGGGTCCGAAAGAACAAGCTGGAGCGAGGGAGGCGTCCTGATCTTTGACGATGCTTACGAGCACGAGGCCTGGAACGATACCGGCAAACCCCGCGTGGTGTTGTTCGTTGACTTCGAAAAGCCCCTCAGGTTTCCAATCAACATCATCAATAGCGTGCTGCTTAGACTGGCGGTGCTGACGCCCTATCTTCGCGAAGGAAACGAAAATCTGCGGCGCTGGGAGCGGCGTTTTCATGCCTGACGATTGCGTGCTGGCAGGTATTCTCTAGGGCACCGCGTAGCGTTGCGCATCCGCTCCGAAGTGGCTGATATACCGCGCATTGATCGCCTTCACCGGCAGTACGATCAGCACATCCGTCGTGCCGAACTGGGGATCGATCACCGCGCCGTCCCCGACGAAGGCGCCGACACGCAAGTAGCCTTTGATCAGCGGCGGCAGTTCACGCCACGCGGCCCTGATGTCGATTTCGCTTTTCGTCAGCCGGTTCATCTCGACCTGCCGCAATGAATGCGCAGCGGCACGCCACGACTCCGGCGCACGGGCGAAGTGATGGAGAAACGACAGCGGGCGCGCCAGTCGCTCGGCATCGATACCTTCGAAACTTGCGCAGCCGATCATGACGTCGATGCGGTGCTCGCGAACATAGCTCCACACGCCGTGCCACAATATTTCGATCGTGCGCCCGGTCCGGTAAGCGGGCAGCACGCATGAGCGGCCGAGTTCGAGAAACCGCAGGCCCGCATGCCGTCCAAGCAAGCCGGAAATGTCGAATTCGTCCGCGCTATAAAATCCGCCCTTCTTTTCTGCGACTTCCTGCCGAAGCAGGCGGTAGGTGCCGATGACCGCCGATCCGCCACCTGCCGATCGCGGCCGGGAACGGTCTACGACCAT
The DNA here is from genome assembly GCA_963840155.1 of uncultured Alphaproteobacteria bacterium. Lineage (GTDB taxonomy): Bacteria > Pseudomonadota > Alphaproteobacteria > Rhizobiales > Xanthobacteraceae > Bradyrhizobium. The sequence continues at coordinate 1,991,232 of CAWIXP010000002.1, read as the reverse complement.
CAAGTGATCGCAGATGCTGTCGAAATCATCCTTGTCGCGCCGCCTGAGCCGGGTGGCGACGTCAGGGATTGCCCGGCCGTGTTTATAGAAAACCCGATACCGAAGTCTCTGCAGACGTTTTACGTCGCGTTTGTCGCGGGTGAGACTAACCTCGAGCTGGCCGATAGCGCCAAGTTTTGCAGACGCGGACTGCTGTCTCGATTTGCCGGGAGGTCCGGCGACGAAATATCGTTTTAACCGCACCGGCGTCCAGCCGACGTTCTGCCGGTTGCATGCCTCGGCGGAGAACAAGGTGGAATCGGCTAGTCCATCGAGGCGCATATACGTCTCTTCGTCTGGCGCTTGCATCTTGCATGGCGTCACCGGCCATAGCAATCCAGAATACCCCTTGGGAACTTGTCATCCACCGCCACCACTCGCTTGCCCGGCGCCTCGGCGCTTCATCGTGCAGCGTCAATTTCAACCGCCGCCGCCAATAAGCTAAGTTCGTCTCCGCAAATTCACGAATCTACCGTGGCGGCCAAACTCAGTCCGCTTCGGGTGCATTTTCGCAAATCGACGTGAGCGCTCCTGTTCGGCGGGATTTTGGGAACGGTCGGGAGTACGATCCGGGGCCAATTTCAGAGACCCTTGCACCGCAGCAATATAGTTGCCTCGTTCGATCACCTGATCGGCGCGGCCGGATAGGTCTTAAGTTCAAATGTCGAGGGAAAATCGGCGCGCTATAGTACCTCCAATCCGGCGGATGGGGCAGATCTCTCAATCCGGATTCGCCTCATCCGACTGAATTAAACGGAGGAGGAATCGAATATGAGCACGAACAGACTTCCGCGCTCCAGACGCCAGCTTTTAAAGGAAGCGGGCCTCACCATTCTCGCCGCCGGATCGGCACCAGTGCTTTCCGCGCCATTCGTGTCGCGCGCACTCGCCGACACCAAGGCGCTGTCGATTGTGCAATGGAGTCACTTCGTCCCGGCATACGACAAATGGTTCGACAACTTCGCCAAGGACTGGGGCGAGAAGAACAAGATTTCGGTTACGGTCGACCACATCCCGGTGCAGAACGTCGCCGCGCGCGCCGCCGCCGAGGCGTCGGCCGGATCCGGGCATGATCTGTTCGGGTGGAACGGCGCCGGCGGCGCGCATCTGTACCGCAAGTTCCTGATCGATATGGGCGATCTGGTCAAATCCGTCGAGAAAAAATATGGCAAGGTCAGCACCATCGGCCGGCAGCTCGGCTACAACCAGGACGACGGGACGTGGTCTGCCTTTCCCGATTTTTACATCAATTTCCCGGGCATGTACCGCAAGAGCCTGTGGGACGAGATCGGGATGCAGCCCGACACCTGGGACAATCTGCGGATCGGCGGCGCCAAGCTGAAAGCGAAGGGCAACCCGGTGGGGATTTCGCTCGCTCACAGCAACGATCCGAATACCACGTGGCGCGGCCTGTTGTGGAGCTATGGCGCCGCCGTTCAGGACGAGACCGGCAAAAAAGTCGTGCTCAACAGCAAGGAGGCGGTCGAAGCGGTCAAGTTCGCCGCCGCTCTCTACAAGGAAACGATGACGACCGACGTCCTTTCATGGACCGACGCCAGCAACAACCAGTACATCGATTCCGGGGTGAGCTCGTACATCATCAACCCGATCTCGGCGTATCGGACCGCCCAGACGCTCAATAAGAAACTGGCCGACGACATTTTCGTCCTGAAGCCGCCGAAAGGCCCGGTGCGCCAGATCATGGGTGGCGCCTCGGAATTCTACGGAATCTGGAAGTTTGCCAAGAACAAGGAGGCGGCGCTCGAGTTCCTCAAACACTACACCGATAACTGGCCCGAGGCCTTCAAGGCGAGCGAGGGCTACAACAATCCGTGCTTTGCCAATCTTGTACCCAAACCGATGCCGATCCTGTCCGACGATCCGACGTCGACACCGCACGACAAGCTGGCGGTCCTGCAGGATTCGGAACAGTGGTCAGCTATTCCCGGCTATCCGGGGCCGGCTTCGCCCGCCATTGACGAAATCTACAATAATTTCACCATCCCCGACATGTTGGCGAAGACAGCGACGGGTTCGATGAGCGCCGAAGATTCGGTCAAGTGGGCCACGCAACAGTGCGAGGCCGTATTCAAGAAGTGGGCCAACAAGGCCTGATCGCCGGTGGTCGGACCGTGTGCGTTCTCGCGCGGTCCGGGCCATGCCGCGCTGTCGGTTGATGGCAAACACCCAAGCCGCTCCGCCCGGGAATTGGCGGGGCGGGTGCTCTGGTTTGATTTGGGGGAGGTTCGATGGCCGCGGTATTAACCAGAAATATCATCAAAAAATTTGATGAGGTTTCTGCTGTCGACGGCATCAGCCTGACGGTGCCGGACGGAGAGTTCATGGTGCTGTTGGGGCCGTCGGGCTGCGGCAAGACGACGTTCCTCCGGATCATCTGCGGGCTCGAAAAGCAGACCAGCGGCGACCTTCTGATCGGCGGCAATGTCGTCAACGATATTCCGCCGCGCGCCCGCGGCGTGGCGATGATGTTTCAGAGCTACGGGCTCTATCCGCATTACACGGTGCGCAAGAATATCGCCTTTCCGTTGCGGACGCAGCGGGTTGCGAACGCCGAGGTTGAAAAGAAAGTCGAATGGGCGTCGCAGCTGCTCGGCATCGGGCATCTGCTCGACCGGCGGCCGCGTCAGCTCTCCGGCGGCGAACGCCAGCGTGTCGCGCTGGCGCGCGCGCTCGTGCGCGAACCGACCGCGCTGCTGCTCGACGAGCCGCTTTCCAACCTCGACGCCAAATTGCGCGCCTCGGCGCGCCTGGAGATCAAGGCGTTTCAGCAGCGGGTCGGCGTCACCACCATCTATGTGACCCACGATCAGGTCGAGGCGATGGGCATGGGCGACCGTATTGCCGTCCTCGACCATGGACGGGTGTGTCAGGTGGGGACGCCAACGGAAATCTACGACGACCCCGCCGACCGCTTCGTCGCGACCTTCGTCGGCACGCCGCCGATGAACCTCGTCGCGCGCAACGGCGGGTTTCTCGGCTTTCGCCCGGAAAACTTCCTGCCCAGGGATATGATCGACGACGGTGCCTTCACCGAATTTTCGTTCCGCGTCGATCGTTCGGAGTATCTCGGCTCCGAACGGCTCGTTTACGGCGCGATCGAAGGCTTCGATCCGACCCAGGTGATCACGGCAAAATTGCCGCCGGCGCATGTTGCCGAGGAAAGCATCCGACCCGGCGAGTGGCATCCCTTCGCCGTTCGCGACAGCGCGCTGCGTCATTTCGACAAGGATGGCAAGCGGGCCAGTCGTCACTGAAACGAGTTTCACCCATGGTCTCAATCGCTGAACCAATCGCCAAGCCGGTCTCGCGTTTTCGGTTCATCCTGGACCGGCGCGACGTGCTCGGCGCAGTCTTCGTCGCGCCGGCGATCCTTTACGTGCTGCTTCTGGTCGGCCTGCCGTTATTGCTTTCGGTATATTACTCGGTCAGCGCCTACACAATCTACGATCCCTCCTGGCGCTTCGTCGGCCTGGCGAACTTCGAGCAAATCCTGGAGAACCCGGACTTTCTGCACACGCTGACCAACACATTCATCTTCACGTTCGGATCGCAATTCCTCGGCCTGCTGCTCGGCAAGTTCGGCGCGCTGTTGCTGTTGCGGCCGTTTCCCGGGCGCAAGATCGTCAGGGCGCTGATCATATTACCCTGGGCGGTGCCGATCGCGCTCGCCACCGTCGCCTGGCAATGGATGTTCGATTCGCTCTACAGCGTCATCAACTGGACAATGATCGCGCTCGGCATCATCACCCGCGCGGAGGCGCCGAACTGGCTCGGCAACCCGTATCTGGCGATGTTGTGCGTGATCGTCGTCAATGCCTGGCGTTTCTTCCCGTTTGCGATCGTGATCTTCCTCGCCGGCATCACCGCCGTGCCGCAGGACGTGATCGATGCCGCCACGGTCGACGGCGCCGGTTTCTGGCGCCGCAACTACCAGATCATCGTGCCGATGATCCTGCCGATCGTCACCATCGGCCTGATTTTCGGTATCGTGTTCACGTTTACCGATCTTTCCATCGTCTTTCTGATGACCATGGGCGGGCCGGTGGGCGCAACCTCGGTGTTGGGCTTTGATGGCTTCCAGGTCGGCATCGTCTCCGGTGACGTCTCCCATGGCGCCGCCATCTCGTTGTTCATGCTGCCGGTGCTGTTTGTCGTGGTGATCTTTATGCTGCGCTTCATCCGGCGACGGGAGATATGACATGCAGCGTGCCATCGCCAAGATTGCCAAGGAGGGCGCGTTCTATGCAGGGGTCGCGTTCTTCGTCATTCTTTCCACGTTCCCATTCTACTGGATGGTGATCACCTCGTTCAAAGACAACAGCGATCTTTACAACGTCACCAATGTCCCGTTCTGGTTCAATGCCGCGCCAACACTCGAACATTTCCGCTATCTGTTCCATGAGACCTTGTTCACGACATGGCTGCTGAACTCGCTGACCATCGGTGTCTGCGTCGTCGCGATCACCCTCGTCACCGCGCTGCCGGCCGCCTATAGCCTGGCACGGATGACGGGGCGCAACGGCGAGACCCTCGGAATCGGCATTTTCCTGACCTACCTGGTGCCGCCGACGCTTCTGTTCCTACCGCTGGCGCGGGTCGTCGCCGATCTCGGGCTGCAGAATTCGATGTGGTCGCTGGTGCTGGTCTACCCGACTTTCACGATCCCGTTCTGCACCTGGCTGTTGATGGGGTTCTTCAAGGCGCTGCCGCCCGAGATCGAGGAGGCGGCAATCGTCGACGGCTGCAGTCTGTTCGGCGCCTTCATCAAGATGGCGCTGCCGCTGTCGTTGCCGGGGATCCTGACGGTGGTGATCTTCACCTTCACTTTGACCCTGCAGGAATTCGTTTACGCCTTGACCTTCATTTCCTCGTCGGCGGACAAGCCGATCACGCTTGGCGTCGCCACCGACCTCATTCGCGGGGATATCTTCTACTGGGGCGAGATCATGGCCGGGGCATTGATCGCCAGCATCCCGGTGGCAATCGCCTATAACTTCTTTCTCGATCGTTTCATCGCCGGCATCACCGGGGGCGCCGTCAAATAGCAAACTGCTGCTTCGGGAAAAACGTTCGAGCCACCAACGCACCCGGCTCTACTGGGAACGTTTTCATATTGCAGCGCGGGGCGACACGGACCAAAAACAAGAAAGCCGCCCCGAAGGACGGCTCTCGATAACTGATTATTATCAGCATCTTATTTGGTTGCGGGGATAGGATTTGAACCTATGACCTTCAGGTTATGAGCCTGACGAGCTACCGGGCTGCTCCACCCCGCGATAACCGTTGCGCGCCTTTTTCTGCGACCGAAATGGGGTCGACGAGCGCATTGCGGCGCCGATCCCGTCCGGAGGCTTCCTGAGAAGGCAACCCGGGGCAGATGCCCCTAGGGTGCGAGCGTTATGTACCAACGCCGATGCGCTTTGGAAAGGCCCGCCGGCGATGTTTTCGGGGATTTTATGGCGGTCGAAGCGCGCCGAATCGCGCCCCGCGACCTGTGCTCTTGCCAGAACTGAGGCAAAGGCCCAGCCTGTCGCCAGGGCCCAAGGAAAGCGCCATGGACCAGTCACTGAAAAGCCCCGGGCAGAGCGCCCTTGAGGACGCGTTTCACGTCATGTTCGAGCGGTCGCGGAACGAGCCCGCGCCCACGCTTGCCGAGCGGCTCGACCGCCTGGCACGGCTGCGGGCGGCCATCGCGGACAACGAACGCCGGTTCGAACAGGCGATCTCGTCGGATTTCGGCCACCGCAGCGTCACCGAGACCACCATAGCCGAAACCATGCTGGTGCTCGGCGAGATCAGGCACGCCGCCAAGCATCTGAAGAAATGGATGGCGCCACAGCGGGTGACGACCGCGCTTCAATTCATGCCCGCCAGCAACCGCTTGATACCGCAGCCGCTCGGCGTGGTCGGCATCATCGCACCCTGGAATTACCCGCTGCAGCTGACGCTGGCACCGGCGGTGGGCGCGCTCGCCGCCGGCAATCGGGTGATGATCAAGCCGAGCGAGCTGGTGCCGCGCTTTGCCGCGCTGCTCAAGGAAGTGATTTCCGCGAAGTTCGATGGCGCCGAGATGACGGTGACCGGGATCGAGGACGACGTCGCCAGGGCGTTCGCCTCGCTGCCGTTCGATCATCTGATTTTTACCGGCTCGACCCGCGTTGGGCGACTGGTCGCGGAAGCCGCCGGGCGCAACCTGACGCCGATCACGCTCGAACTCGGCGGCAAGTCACCCGCGATCGTCGATCGCTCCGCCGACCTCGGCGCAGCCGCGCAGCGCATCGCCTACGCCAAGCTGCTCAATGCCGGGCAGACCTGCATCGCGCCCGACTACGCGCTGGTACCGGAACATCTGATGCAGGATTTTGCCCAGCGCGTGCAGGCCAACATGCTGGCCATGTTCGGCAGCGACCCCGGCAACAAGGACTACACTTCGGTCGTCTCCGACCGCCATTACGCCCGGCTCGAGAGCCTGGCGGCGGATGCCAAGGCCAAAGGCGCAACCATCATGCAAGCGGCAGAGCCGGACGATGCCGCGTGGAAATCGAAACGCAAGTTTCCGCCAACCATCGTGGTCGGCGCGAGGCCCGAGATGACCATCATGCAGGAGGAAATCTTCGGGCCGCTGCTGCCGATCATGGGCTACAAGGACGCAGGCGAGCCGATCGCCTATATCAACAAGCACGACCGGCCGCTGGCGCTCTACTGGTTCGGCAAGGACGATGCCGCACGCGACGAGGTGCTGACGCGCACGGTCTCCGGCGGCGTCACCGTCAACGATTGCCTGTTTCATTTTACGCAAATCAACCAGCCGATGGGCGGCGTCGGCGCCTCGGGCAGCGGCGCCTATCACGGCGAATGGGGATTTCGCAATTTGAGCAAACTGAAGCCGGTATTCTATCGTTCGCCGTTCAACCGGCTCGCCGATCTTTATCCGCCCTACGGCGCCAAGATCGCGCGGCTGGAAAAGATGCTGCGGTGGATGTCGTAAACGTCATGCGAGCGCAGCGAAGCGACCGATAGAGCCGGAAAGCAAAGCTTTAAGCCGGATGGCTCCTCGCAAGGACGACAGGGAGTAACGACAACAAGCTTTGGGGGGATGGCGTGACGGACACATTCGATTTCGTCGTGGTGGGCGGCGGCTCCGGCGGCTGCGCGGTGGCGGGCCGGCTTTCGGAAGATCCGATGACATCGGTCGCGGTGCTGGAGGCTGGTGGCGCCGGTGACAACTGGGTGGTCACCACGCCCGGTGCGCTGGTGCTGATGGTCTCCGGCAAGGTCAACAACTGGGCTTTCGACACGGTACCGCAGGCTGGCCTCAACGGCCGCATCGGCTATCAGCCGCGCGGCAAGACGCTCGGCGGCTCGTCGGCGATCAATGCGATGGTCTATATCCGCGGCCACAAATCCGACTACGACCATTGGGCCTCGCTCGGCAACACCGGCTGGTCCTATGCCGATGTGCTGCCCTACTTCAAGCGCGCGGAGGACAATTCCGAACTCGACGGCGAATATCACGGTAAGGGCGGCCCGCTTCATGTCTCGAGATCGTGCTCCGACAATCCGGTGCGGGAAACATTTCTGCAGGCCGCGCGCGAAGCTCAATTCCGCATCCGCGAGGATTTCAATGCCGAGGAGCAGGAAGGCCTCGGGAGCTACCAGCTCACGCAGAAAAACGGTGAGCGCTGGAGCGCGGCACGCGGCTACATTCATCCCCACATCGGAGCCCGCGCGAACTTGCGGGTCGAGACCCATGCGCATGCCGGCCGCATCCTGTTCGAAGGCAAGCGCGCGGTCGGCGTCGAATACCGGCAGGGCAAGCAGACGCGCCAAATTCGCGCCCGGCGCGAAGTGATCCTGTCCTCCGGTGCATTCCAGACCCCGCAACTGCTGATGCTCTCGGGCGTCGGTGACGGTGCCGCGCTGGCCAAGCACGGCATCGCCAGCGTGCATCATCTGCCCGGCGTTGGACAAAACCTGCAGGATCATCCGGATTTTGTGTTCGGCTTCACCTCCGGCGCACCGCACTTCGCCGGCCTCTCCTTTGGCGGCATCGCGCGGATCTTCAAGGGGATTGCGCAATACCGGCGCGAGCGGCGCGGACCTATGACTTCGAACGTCGCCGAATGCGGCGGCTTCCTGAAAACCCGCCGCGACCTCGAGGCGCCCGATATCCAGTTGCACTTCTGCATGGCCTTGGTGAACGACCATGGCCGCAAGCCGCGCTGGGGCACCGGCTTCTCGTGCCACGTCTGTCTGTTGCGCCCGCAGAGCCGCGGCAGCGTCTGGCTGCAAAGCGCCGACCCGATGGCTCCGCCTGCGATCGATCCGAACTTTTTCGGCGAGCAAGCCGATCTCGACACCATGGTGGCCGGCTTCAAAATGACAAAACGGTTGCTTGACGCGCCGGCGCTGAAAGCGCTGCAGACTTCCGATGTGTTTACCGCCGGCGTCGAGAGCGATGAGGCCATTCGCAACGTGCTGCGCCAATATGTCGATACCGTCTATCATCCGGTCGGTACCTGCAAGATGGGGGTCGACGATCCCTCGGCCGTGGTCGATCCGAAACTGAAGGTGCACGGGCTCGATGGCCTGCGGGTCGTCGATGCCTCGGTGATGCCGACCCTGATCGGCGGCAACACCAACGCGCCGACCATCATGATCGGCGAGAAGGCAGCCGACATGATCAAGGCGGAGGCAAGGCTGCATTGATTGATTGATTGTGGCGTCATCCTGAGCGTCGCCCATCCTTCTCGCCGCGGACGGCGAGCACGCCGGGATGACGGGGCGCACGTAGCAAGTCTCTAGGTCAGCAGAAATCCGCCGTCCACGGTGACCACGCTGCCGCTCATGTAGCGCGAGGCGTTCGAGGCCAGCAGCATGATGGCGCCATCGAGATCGGATTCGGCGCCGACGCGGCGCTGCGGAATTCGCTTGGTCAATTTCTCGCCCGATGGCGTCGACCAGAAATCATGGTTCATCTCGGTATCGATATAGCCCGGCGCCAGCGCGTTGACACGGATGCGGTTGCTGGCCAGTTCGAGCGCCATCGCCCTGGTGGCCTGAATAATCCCGGCCTTGGAGATCGTATAGGGCGACAGGAATTTCATCACCCCAACGCCGAGCACGGAGGCGATGTTGACGATGTTGCCCTCCTGCTTACGCGCGATCATTCGTCGCGCGATCTCGGTCGCCGCGAAATAGGCGCCCTTGAGGTTGGCGTCGATGACCGCGTTCCAGTCCGCCTCGGTCTGATCGATTGCGAGCTTTTCGACGGCAATGCCGGCATTGTTGATGAGCACGCTGACGGGGCCGAGCGCGGCCTCGCCGGCATCGATTGCGGTACCGATCGAGGCGGTATCGGTAACGTCCATCTGCACCGCAACGGCGCGGCCACCCTTGCCGCGGATCTCCTGCTCGAGGCTCTTGAGCTTGGCGGTCTGCCGCGCCGCCAGCACGACCGCCGCGCCATGCCCGGATAGTACCCGCGCGAATTGACGGCCGAGGCCCTGCGAGGCCCCGGTGACGAGAATGATTTCTTTACTGACGTCGAATAGACCAGACATGACCAAATCCACGCGGCTAGCCGCGCGTATTGATACAGACGATTTTAGAAATCGCAAACCGGATTCGTTGACCAATAGCCGGCGCGCAAAACGGGCAGAGAATTACGGTCCATGAATAGTTTCGATGCGGTCGTCTATCTCGGATTGGCAGTTGCCGTCGTCACCGGGTTCAATGCCGGATTGCTGCGCAGCGCGATCACGATATTCGGCTATCTGATCGCGATGCCGATCGCGGCCTGGGTGATGTCGCTGATCTCGCTTCGGATCGAGGGCAATGCCGGTTCCGCGGTGATGCAGAATGCGCCGCTGTTCTTCGGGGTTTTCCTGGCCACCGGAATGCTGCTGGCCAAATTGCTGCGAATGGCGCTTGACGACTTCATCGGCTCCGAAGCCGGGCTCGGCGATCGCCTTGGCGGCGCCGTCCTCGGCGCGGTCCGCGTCGGCCTGGTCGCGATCACTGTGGTGCTGGTTTTCGATAGGCTGGTGCCATCCGACCGCCAGCCGGCCTACCTCGCCGGTTCGCAGCTACGGCCGTTATTGTCGGCTGCGGGGCAAACGGGCTTCAAATCCCTGCCGCCGGACGTTGCCACCTACATCGACCGCCTGAACAGCGAGCGGCGGATCTAGCCGGCACGCACTTCACGCCTTCGCGTTCGCCTGAGGTCGCGACCTGGTATGCATCGGGGACCCTGGCGGGTCTCTTATCAGAGCCGCCTGGGTCAGCTACAATCAGCCCTTCGAACTGAAAAACCAGCCGACATAACGGGAGTGAGACAGTGGATCTTGGCATCAAAGGACGTCGCGCCATCGTGTGCGCGTCCTCAAAGGGATTGGGACGCGCCTGCGCGATCGCGCTGGCGAACGAAGGCGTGCACGTCACGCTGACCGCGCGTGGCGCCGAAGCGCTGGCGAAAACCGCCGCCGAAATACGCAAAACCAGTCCCGGCGTCACCGTAACCGAAGTCGCCGGCGATATCACCACGCCGACCGGGCGCGAAGCCGCGCTGAAAGCCTGTCCGGACCCGGATATCCTGGTCAACAATGCCGGCGGTCCGCCGCCCGGCGATTTCCGCAATTGGACCCGCGACGACTGGATCAAGGCGCTGGACGCCAACATGCTGACTCCGATCGAGTTGATCAAGGCGACGGTCGACGGCATGATGGCGCGCAAGTTCGGCCGCATCGTCAACATTACTTCCGCCGCGGTAAAGTCGCCGATCGAAGTGCTTGGGACTGTCCAACGGCGCCCGCGCCGGCCTCACCGGCTTTGTCGCCGGTATCGTCGCGCAAGACCGTGATCAACAACGTCACCATCAACGGCCTGCTGCCGGGCCCCTTCGATACCGACCGGCTGCGCGGCCCGGTGGCAAAGGCGGAGGCCGAGAAGCGCGGGATTACCATTCGAACAAGGTGATGGCGGAACGCGCCAAGCTCAATCCGGCCGGACGCTTCGGCGACCCCGAGGAATTTGGCCTAGCCTGCGCCTTTCTGTGCGGCGCGAAAGCAGGTTTCATTACCGGACAAAACATCCTGCTCGATGGCGGCGCGTTTCCGGGCACGCTCTAGTGCCGCCGATTTGAAGTTCCTGCGGTGTATGCCGCGAGTTCTTCCAGGAACTTCAAATCGACGAGCGGCACTAGAAGTTGAATATCTCTTCTGGTGCCCTCTTTCCGAAGTTGGCATAAGAGGTAGCAGCAATGGTTTCCGAACTTCGGAAAGAGGGTACCAGATGAAGGCAATCTGGTACGAACGGTCAGGCGCGGCGCCGGACGTGCTGAGCTTCGGCGAAATGCCGACACCCCAGGCAGGACCGGGCGAAGTTCGGGTCCGGCTGCAGGCCTCCGGCGTCAATCCTGCCGATGCGGGACGCCGCGCCGGCAGCTATCGCGCAATGGAATTTCCACGCGTGATTCCCAACAGCGACGGCGCCGGCACCATCGATCAGGTCGGCGAAGGCGTTACGCGACTTCATGTCGGCCAGCGCGTCTGGCTGTTCAACGGCCAGCGCAACGGCCGCGCCTTCGGCACCGCCGCGGAATACATCGCGCTCGCCGAGCATCTGGTTACGGCGTTGCCCGACCATGTGTCGTTCGCGGCGGGCGCGACGCTCGGCATTCCCTGCATGACCGCGTGGTGCTGCCTGTTCGGCGACGGCACGCTCGCCGGCCAGACCGTCCTGGTCACCGGTGGCGCGGGCGCGGTAGGCCATTATGCCGTGCAGTTGGCCAAGGCCGGCGGCGCGCGGGTGATCGCGACCGTGAGTTCGCCCGTAAAGGCCGACCAGGCACGCCTTGCCGGCGCCGATCTCGTCATCGACTACAAGACCGAAGACGTGGCCGCCAAGGTGATGGCCCTCACGGCGGGGCGCGGCGTCGACCGCGTGGTCGATGTCGATTTCGGCGGCAACCTCGCGACTACGTTGAAATTGATGGCGATGAATTCGACCATCGCGGTCTACGCCACCAACGGCAATCGCAGTCCGATAGTGCCGATGCGCGAACTGATGGAGAAATGCATCGCACTGCGCCCGCTCGTGCTGTTCGCGCTGCCGCCATCGCTGCTCGCGGCGGCCCAGGCCGATATTTCAAACTGGCTCGCCACCGGTGAGCGCATCCACAACATCGCCGCGCAGTTTCCGCTCTCGCAGACGGCCGAGGCGCACCTCGCCGTGGAGAAAGGCGACAAGCTCGGCACCGTGATCGTCGATTGCGCGCGCTAGGGATCTGGATGAATTCTGGAATTTCGGCTCCGCTGGTGCAGCCGGCTGTTAAGGCGAACCGAATCCGTCACCGCGCCGGCGTGGTCCGCTCGTCGTTCCAGGTGAGGCCGAAGGCATCCATCCCCTCGGCCAGGTAGTCGCTGACCAGCGGTTCGCCCAGCAGGTAGCGCACGGTATGGCGGTTGTTCTGCTCGACAGCCTCGCGGCGAAGTTCGTCCCACTCCTCGATGCTGGCATCGCCACGTCCGAGGCGCATCAGCGCGACGAGGTCGATCCGCTCGTCTTCGCTCATGGCGTTGATGAAGCCGGCGATTTCGCGAACGACGGGATCCGCGCCATCATCCGCCAGCACATCGATCATGTTGTCGTCGGCGCCGTTCGATCCGGAATCGGGATCGGACGCCCCCTCCTTGACGTCGAATTCACGCATTTTCTCGATCAAGAAACCGACCTTTTCAGCTGAAATCGATAATTCCGGCATCGCTGCGCTCCCTTGGCTTGACCCTTCAACGCGCAGGCCTGCGAGATGATCCATTGCGCCGATCGGCCGAAACCAGCATCTTGCGCTCGAACAAGCCGAGAAGCGGGAAGCGCCGGATGCACTGGAATGTCGGTAAGGTCAGGATCACGAAGATCGTTGAGTTGGAGACGGTGGGAAGCACCCGGTTCATCCTGCCGCAGGCCAGCAACGAAGAAATCCGGAAATTACCCTGGCTGATCCCGCATTTCGCCACCGCGGAAGGCCGGCTCAAAATGTCGATCCACTCCCTGGTGGTCGAGACGCCCTCGCGGCGGATCGTGGTCGACACTGGCCTGGGCAACGACAAGGAGGGCCGCAACATCCCGGCCTGGAATAATCGGGACACGCCCTTCCTCGAGATCATGACCGCGGCCGGGTTTCCGCCCGACAGCATCGACACCGTGCTTTGCACCCATCTGCATGTCGATCACGTCGGCTGGAACACCCGGCGCGTCGATGGGCGATGGATGCCAACTTTCCCTCGCGCCCGCTACGTATTCGGCAAAACCGAATATGAGCATTGGCGCGACCACCGCGAGGAGCCCGACAAAGCGGCTGTTTTTGATGATTCAGTGAAGCCGATCATCGAAGCCGGCATCGCCGATCTCGTCGCCGGGGGCGCTGGGATCGGCGATGAAATCAGCCTGATTCCCACCCCCGGCCATAGCCCGGGCCACATCAGCATTCTCATCCGCTCGGGCGGCGAACAGGGTTTGCTGAGCGGCGATGTCGCCCATCATCCCTGCCAGATGGCGCATCTCGATTGGTCATCGACAGTCGATTTCGATCCCCTTCAGTCGGCCGCGACAAGGCGGGAATTATTTGGGCGCTTTGCCGACACGGCGACGCTGGTGATCGGCGGGCATTTCGATGCCGGGCGCATCGAGCGCGACGGCGACGCCTTCAAATTCGTCGTTTAGCAGCCCTGCAATGCGGCTCTACAGTTGAATTTCCTGCCGCGCTGTTCCAAGAAGCATCCAAGCAACCACTATCCCAGGGAGTGACAAGAAATGAAGCTTGTTCGTTACGGGGCGATTGGCCAGGAAAAGCCCGGCCTGATCGATAAATCGGGTCAGTTGCGCGACCTGTCGGGGCAGATCAAGGACCTCAATGGCGAAGCCTATTCGCCGGCCTCGCTGGCCAAGCTCGCCGCGCTCGACCCCCTCAAGCTTCCAGCTGTCAACGGCACGCCACGGCTCGGCGCCCCGGTCAGCGGCATCTCGAAATTCGTCGCCATCGGGCTGAACTACATCGATCATGCCAAGGAGACCGGCAATCCGATCCCCGCGGAACCGATCTTCTTCCTGAAAGCCAATACGGCGCTGAGCGGCCCCAACGATCCCGTCGAGAAGCCGCGCGGCTCGACCAAACTCGACTGGGAAGTCGAAATCGCCGCCATCATCGGCACCCGCGCCAAGTACGTCTCGGAAGCAGACGCGCTCAATCACGTCGCCGGTTATTGCGTCTGCAACGACGTCTCCGAGCGCAATTTCCAGATCGAGCGGCTAGGTCAGTGGACCAAGGGCAAGTCGCACGACACCTTCGGCCCGCTCGGTCCGTGGCTTGTCACCAAGGATGAGATACCGGACGTTCAGAAATTGTCGTTGTGGCTCGACGTCAATGGCAAACGCCGCCAGACCGGATCGACCTCGACCATGATCTTCTCGATGGCGAAGTGCATTTCGTACGTCTCGCAGTTCCTCACCCTGCTGCCGGGCGATATCATCACGACGGGGACCCCGCCCGGCGTCGGCACCGGAATGAAACCACCGCAGTTCCTCAATGCGGGCGACGTGGTCACGCTCGGCATCGAAGGGCTCGGCGAGCAGCGGCAGGAAATCGTCGCGGCGTGAGGTTGGAGCGCTGAGCTTGCCATTGTCATGGCGAGGAACGTAAGCGACGAAGCAATCCAGACATTGCTGTGGAGCCAGATGGATTGCTTCGCTTCGCTCGCAATGACGCTACTCGACGGTCCATGCATCTTGAGGGCTATCCCATGAAACTCTCGTTCTCCCCGGCCTCGCCATTCGCCCGCAAAGTGCGCATTGCCGCGATCGAGCTTGGCTTGATCGAAAAAATCGAACTTGTTCCTGCAACCGTGGTGCCGGGGCAGCCCAATGACGAATATTCGCGCATCACGCCACTGAAGAAGCTGCCGGTGCTGACGCTGCCCAATGGCGACGTCATCCTCAATTCCTATGTCATCGTCGAATATCTCGACGAGCTTGCCGGCGGCGGAAAGCTCATTCCGTCCTCGGGTGCAGCGCGCTGGAAGGTCAAGAGCGACCACTCGATGCTGCAGGGCATGCTGGATTCGATGCTGCTATGCCGCTACGAGAAGATGGTGCGGCCGGAGCCGCTGCGCTGGCAGGCATGGGCCGACGATCACTGGAAGCGGGCCTGGAACGGTATGGCGCGGTTCGACAAGCAGGCCGAGATGCTGGCGCGCCCGCTCGACATTTCCCAGATCGCGCTAGTTTGCGTGCTCGGCTATGCCGATTTCCGCTTTGCCGATTGCGGCTGGCGCAAGGCCTATCCGCAGCTCGATGCATTCCATCAGAAGATGCTGGAGCGGCCGTCGGTGAAAATCTCGCTGCCGCCCGCGGCGTAAAGCCTGAAACGCTGCCATGACTTTAAAGCTGACGGCCGGCGATCTCACCATCCATCGCATCATCGAGCAGGAAACCACCTTTCTGCCGGCACTTGAGCTGCTGTCCGGCCTGACGCCGGACCTGCTTGCGGAAAACGCCGCCTGGATGCGGGAAGCCGGCGCGATCGATGCCGAGGGCGTGCTGATCCTGTGCTTCCAGTCCTACATTGTGAAGACGCCGCACCACGCCATTCTGGTCGACAGCTGCATCGGCAACGACAAGCCGCGGCCGTTGCGCCCGAAATGGAACATGAAAACGGATAACACCTACATGCGGGGTCTGGCGGCCGCGGGTTTTTCCGTCGACGAGATCGATTTCGTGATGTGCACGCATCTGCACGTCGATCACGTCGGCTGGAACACGCGGCTGGAGAATGGCCGCTGGGTACCGACGTTTCCAAACGCGCGCTATCTGTTCGGAAAAGCCGAGTTCGACTACTGGACCGAGCAACATGCGAGGGTGCCGATAGCGCAATTCAGCGACAGCGTACTGCCGGTGGTTGAAGCCAGGCAGGCCGAAATCGTGCGCGACGACTACACCATCGGCGATCACGCCCGCATCTTGCCGACGCCGGGGCACACCCCCGGACATGTCGCCTTCACTTTCGGCCGCGGCAAGGACGTCGCCGTGTTCAGCGGCGACCTGATGCATTCGCCGCTGCAGGCGCGCTATCCCGAATTGTCGGCGAAATTCGATGTCGATCAAATGCAGGCGGCAACCACCCGGCGTAATTTCCTGGAGCGCTATTGCGACACCGATACGCTCTGCTGCACCGCGCATTTCCCCTCGCCCTCGACGGGCAAAATCCGCCGCCGCGGCGACGGATTTTCCTGCGAGGCGGCCTGACGTCACTTCCCTCCCGCAAAGAACGGTGGAGAGCGAGAAGGGGTGCGCCTTACTCGAATAAACCCGGGGTGTGATTCACCAGCGCGCCCTCGATTGCCAACATCTTGAGTTTTGTCGCCACGCCGCCATTGGCGGAAAAGCCGCCCGGCTTGCCGCCCGCGGAGAGCACCCGGTGACAAGGCACCACGATCGGACAGGGATTGCGCCCGAGCGCCTGGCCGACGTCGCGCGACAGTTCGACGCCGCCAAGTCGCTTGGCGATATCGCCGTAGGTCATGGTCTGGCCCGGGGGGATGGTGCGCGCGATCTCATAGACACCGCGGTGGAATTCCGGAACGCCGTCGAGGTCGAGCACGACATCGGAAAGATTGTTCGGCTTGCCTGCGAGCAATTCGACAATCCCGTCGATCGCGCTTTGAACCTCCGCCGGCGGGGGCGCCTCCGCGATATCGCCGTAGCGTTGGCGGATGCGCGCGCGGGTCTTGTCCTCGCTGCCCATCGGAAGCTGCACCGCATTGATGCCACGCGGACCCCATGCAATGCCGCAGCGGCCGATCGCGGTGTCGAAGATCGCAAGATGCTGGTCGGTCATGGCTGTCTCCTATCTTGTAGCTCCATGTCGTGAGCTCGATGCTGGCCCAAAATCTAGTCTTGGAAATTATCGCGATCCACCCGGATTCCGACGGAATTTGGCGCCGTCCCACGGAAAGAGCCGGGGCTGCCAGTCCGCCAAAAAGGTTGGGCTTGCGCGGATTTTCATGGAATGATCCGACCCTCGCCAGCCCCCGCCTTCTCCCTCATGACCGACGAGCCAACCATGCAAACCCTTCAGGTCAACGGTTACGGCATGGCCTATCTCGAGATAGGTCGGGGGCCACCGCTGGTCTGCGTGCACGGTACGCTCGGCGATTTCCGCACCTGGTCGGTGGTATTGGGACCGCTGTCGAAGCAGCATCGCGTGATCTCGGTCAGCCTGCGGCAATTCTTTCCCGAACACTGGGACGGCGTCGGCGACGATTATCGAATGAGCCAGCATGTCGCCGACCTCATCGGCTTCATCGAGCAAATCGCTCCGAAGCCTGTCAGTCTGATGGGTCATTCGCGTGGCGGCCACATCGCCTTTCGCGTCGCGCAACAGCGGCCCGAGCTTCTGCGCAAACTGGTTTTGGCCGAGCCAGGCGGCGACCTCGATGCGACGCTTGACCCCTCTGCTGCGCCCGCCGCGCCCTCCGCGCTCAGCACCCGCATCATGGCGTCAGCCGAGAAAGTCAGGGCCGGCGATATCGAGGGCGCGCTGCAGGGCTTTTTCGACGGGATCGACGGCGACGGCGCATGGGCGCGGCTGCCCGAGGCGCCGAAGCAGCAACTGCGCGACAATGTGTTCACGCTGATAGGCCAAATTCACGAGAACCGCCGGCCATTCAGCAAGGCCGACGCGCAATCGATCAGGACACCGACACTCTTTATCGGCGGCGCCGAATACCAGGGGACTGTTGCCCACGATCACTCGCGCGCTCTGCCCGGAGATCCCCGGGGCGCGCAGCGTGACGATCCCCGGCGCCGGGCACTGGATGTTCGAGCAGGCGCCGCAGGAATTTTGCAGGATCGTGCTGGAATTTCTGGCCGGTTAAGGAAGCCCAGGGAGCGCGCCGCCGGACCTCGCGGTGCCTGGTCCCGGCGGCCGGCCGGATTGGTAAAACATCGGCGCCGGTGCTAATCTTTGGATCAAGAAATACGGGCTTCGCCCGACCTGCGAGGAGGAACCGATGAAACTGACCGGGCAACAGATCGACGATTTCGACCGCGAGGGCTGGCTGTTTCTGCCCGAATTGTTCAGCGCCGAGGAAGTGGCTTTGTTGGCGCGCGAGGCCGAAGGCATCTACGACACCCAACGCCCCGAGGTGTGGCGGGAGAAGAGCGGCGCGCCGCGCACCGCCTTTGCCGCGCATCTTTTCAACGAGGCGTTCGGACTGCTCGGTGCGCATCCGCGCATGATCGATCCGGTGGAGCAGATCTTCGGCGAGAAAGTCTACATGCACCAGTACAAGATCAATGCCAAATCCGCCTTTACCGGCGACGTCTGGCAGTGGCACCAGGACTACGGCACCTGGAAGCGCGACGACGGAATGCCGCAGCCGCGCGCAATGAACATCGCGATCTTCCTCGACGAGGTGATGCCGATCAACGGGCCCTTGATGCTGGTGCCGAGAAGCCAGCACGCCGGCGATCTCAAGGCCTCGCACGACCTTCAGACCACGTCGTACCCGCTGTGGACGCTGGATGAAGAAACCGTGACGCGGCTGGTGAAAGAAGGCGGCATTGTCGCGCCGACCGGCAAGGCCGGTGGCATGCTGATGTTCCATGGCAACCTGG
>CAWIXP010000002.1:0-1967500 GCA_963840155.1 uncultured Alphaproteobacteria bacterium | reverse complement strand
CCGGAGATAGCGATTGGAATTCCGCGAATTGCTTCGCGAGATCCAACCTCGGATCGATCTCCTCTTTACGATGTCAGAAATCCCGCACGCGTATCCCGAAAGGGAGGCGACGTGCGAAGTGATGTTTCGCGGACGATGTTTTCATGGAGAGGATATTTCCAAAGGCCATACCGTCGATCTGCAATTCCATCTGGTGGAGCCAGACGGGATCGAACCGACGACCTCATGCTTGCAAAGCACGCGCTCTCCCAGCTGAGCTATGGCCCCGTACCAGAAGACGAATGCTTCAAGCTGAATGAGAGACGCCTGCGCTCGATCAAGGTGGTGGGCCTGGGAAGACTTGAACTTCCGACCTCACGCTTATCAAGCGCGCGCTCTAACCAACTGAGCTACAAGCCCCTAACGCTTCTCCTAACAGGGAAACAGGTAGTTGCTCGCGCGCAGCCGGTCACACCGGCTGATCGGCACAAGCGCTAAGCCCCTGGCGCGTGTTCGTCCGCGAAGAAAGAGAAACGAAGACGGCGAAATCCCGCCAATGGAGCTCAACGATCTGGCGATCGATGGCCCCTGATGTTTCTAAAACGATCCGATAGAACAGCGTGAAGCTGGTCTGAAGGATCATCCTTAGAAAGGAGGTGATCCAGCCGCAGGTTCCCCTACGGCTACCTTGTTACGACTTCACCCCAGTCGCTGACCCTACCGTGGCCGGCTGCCTCCCTTGCGGGTTAGCGCACCGTCTTCAGGTAAAACCAACTCCCATGGTGTGACGGGCGGTGTGTACAAGGCCCGGGAACGTATTCACCGTGGCGTGCTGATCCACGATTACTAGCGATTCCAACTTCATGGGCTCGAGTTGCAGAGCCCAATCCGAACTGAGACGGCTTTTTGAGATTTGCGAAGGGTTGCCCCTTAGCGTCCCATTGTCACCGCCATTGTAGCACGTGTGTAGCCCAGCCCGTAAGGGCCATGAGGACTTGACGTCATCCCCACCTTCCTCGCGGCTTATCACCGGCAGTCTCCTTAGAGTGCTCAACTAAATGGTAGCAACTAAGGACGGGGGTTGCGCTCGTTGCGGGACTTAACCCAACATCTCACGACACGAGCTGACGACAGCCATGCAGCACCTGTCTCCGGTCCAGCCGAACTGAAGGACTCCGTCTCTGGAATCCGCGACCGGGATGTCAAGGGCTGGTAAGGTTCTGCGCGTTGCGTCGAATTAAACCACATGCTCCACCGCTTGTGCGGGCCCCCGTCAATTCCTTTGAGTTTTAATCTTGCGACCGTACTCCCCAGGCGGAATGCTTAAAGCGTTAGCTGCGCCACTAGTGAGTAAACCCACTAACGGCTGGCATTCATCGTTTACGGCGTGGACTACCAGGGTATCTAATCCTGTTTGCTCCCCACGCTTTCGTGCCTCAGCGTCAGTATCGGGCCAGTGAGCCGCCTTCGCCACTGGTGTTCTTGCGAATATCTACGAATTTCACCTCTACACTCGCAGTTCCACTCACCTCTCCCGAACTCAAGATCCTCAGTATCAAAGGCAGTTCTGGAGTTGAGCTCCAGGATTTCACCCCTGACTTAAAGACCCGCCTACGCACCCTTTACGCCCAGTGATTCCGAGCAACGCTAGCCCCCTTCGTATTACCGCGGCTGCTGGCACGAAGTTAGCCGGGGCTTATTCTTGCGGTACCGTCATTATCTTCCCGCACAAAAGAGCTTTACAACCCTAGGGCCTTCATCACTCACGCGGCATGGCTGGATCAGGCTTGCGCCCATTGTCCAATATTCCCCACTGCTGCCTCCCGTAGGAGTTTGGGCCGTGTCTCAGTCCCAATGTGGCTGATCATCCTCTCAGACCAGCTACTGATCGTCGCCTTGGTGAGCCGTTACCTCACCAACTAGCTAATCAGACGCGGGCCGATCTTTCGGCGATAAATCTTTCCCCGTAAGGGCTTATCCGGTATTAGCCCAAGTTTCCCTGGGTTGTTCCGAACCAAAAGGTACGTTCCCACGCGTTACTCACCCGTCTGCCGCTGACGTATTGCTACGCCCGCTCGACTTGCATGTGTTAAGCCTGCCGCCAGCGTTCGCTCTGAGCCAGGATCAAACTCTCAAGTTGGACTTGAACTTTGAACCGGCTGATCACAACGTTTGACGAGGTCCCACCATATTTATTGAACGCGATTCACATCGCGAGCAACGATGGTGTAACCTATGTAAACGTGTACCGCCGAAGTCTTTCGTCCAGCCTCAATACCGGAAACCGAAGTTTCCAAGTAATCGAGAACTCGCAAGGACTCCGCCGTCCACGTTTCTCTTTCTTCATCTTCACTTGTCAAACAGCCCGGGTCCGAAAACCCCTCTCCCATCGCTGGGAGACTTTCCATCTCTGGATCTCCTGCGAAGACCCCACTCGACGGCAAATGACAACCGATTGGCATCGGCTGTTGATTCACTCATCTTAGTGAGGAGCTTCACGGGCACGAAAACATGCCTTGGCCATGGGCCAAGGCAGCGCCGCGCTCAGTGGGCGGGTTATAAGCCCGCGGGATCAGGATTGTCAACGGTTGCCGTCAACAAATCGTCGCATCACCCAGTAGAATCTCGCACTGCGAAGAAGCCCTATATCTTTAAGGACTTCGCGCCGTACTTGAGCCACAATCCTGCGACGTTCTGACACCAGCTAAGCATCGAATCGCAGAATGCCAGTGAGTGGGGGCTGCTGCGGTTGATCCACTGAGGGGATCGGCGATCATCCATGAACCCGTCGCCTTTTCCTTGCGGCCGAGAAGCTTCGAGAGTTCCGCAGACCGCTTGATGTTCGCGATTCCGGCCAGCCCTTTGGCCGCTGTTGCCGGACAGCCGTGCGGCATCACGTCCGGGTCACCCTCCTCCAGAGGGGAATCCGAGGACACGATGGGCGAAGGTCTCGTCGAATGTTGATGGATGGGGGGACGGTGGGTTGAACCAAAGGACCTTACGCGGGGGCAGCTACGGGCGCGAGACCGGGATCATCGATCTTGGTCACGAACCTCCGCTTTCTGTCGATGGCTCGGAGGCCGCGGTGATCGATCGTCGCCGCGTCTCCGTGCAATGGTTTAGCGGCACCATCCTGACCGGTCTGTGCGGCGCGGCCCTTATCGGCGGCGCCGTTTTTGCCTCCCTCGACGGAGAAATGACTTTTGCCAAAGTGCCGGAACGCGTCGAGGGCGCGCTGCGCGGTGCCTTCGGCGCCAACGACAAGACCGCCAGCCTGCGCAAGAGCGACCGTCTGCCGCCGCCCGGTGAATCCACCGCCGCGCGCAGCGTGGTGCGGGTCTCTACCGTCACTCGGGTCGGCGCCCGCGACGTGATGCGGGTACGGCCGTTCATCCGTATCGCCGGCAATCTGTCGATGACCACAAGCGATCTCAGCTCCAAGATCCCGGCGTTCAACGCCCAGCGGATGCTGAGCGATGTCGGCGCCCCGGCTCCCGCCGCCGCCGACGATCCGAACAATCCCGATGCGGTCGAACCCGATGCCGAGGTGTCGTTCGTGACCAAGGAGCTGGCGCCGATCCTGCCCAAGGCAAAGATTGCCGCGGTGATCGCCCTCGACGAGGTGCTGATGCGGGTGCGCGACGCCTCGAATTGGCGCGGCGGCAGCGGCGTGCGTTACGCGGCGCTCGCCAATGCAACGGCCGACGCCAGCGGGGCTACCTCCGACGCGAAATTGGCCTATGCCAGCGAGGGCACCGCGTCGGACCCCTATGCCGGCTTTGAAACCCGAGTGGTGCCTGAAAACGTCACGCTGCTACCGAAGACCAAGGATCAGGCCACCGGCGGCAATCTGTCCAACGAACGCGTTCACGTCGTCAAGAAAGGCGATAGCGTCTCCTCGATCCTGCGCGACCAGGGCGCTACGGCGGAAGAGGCCAAAGCAATTGCCGCCACGCTCGGCCCGCGCGGGCGCGACGGCGGCCTGAAGGACGGTGAGAAGCTGCGCATCCTGATGGCGCCCGCCGGCCCGGGCCAGCGGCTGCAGCCCTACCGGGTGATCGTCGCCAACGATTCCAGCATCGAAGCCGTCGCCGCGCTGTCCGATCTCGGCAAGTACGTGGCAGTCGACGTGCAGAGCATGAACACCGCGACCGAGACGGCCGACAACAGCGAGGACGATGATGATGACGGGTCCGGCGTACGGCTCTATCAAAGCATCTACGAGACCGCGCTGCGCAACAAGGTGCCGCCGGCCGTGATCGAGGACATGGTCCGCATCTATTCCTACGATGTCGATTTCCAGCGCAAAGTACAGCCCGGCGACTCCTTCGACGTGTTCTACGCCGGCGAAGATGAGGGTGGCGCCACCACCGAGAAAAACGAGGTGCTGTTCGCTTCGCTCTCCGTCGGCGGCGAAACCAAGAAATACTACCGCTTCCAGACCCCCGACGACGCCGTGGTCGATTACTACGACGAGACCGGCAAGAGCGCGAAGAAATTCCTGGTTCGCAAGCCCGTCAACAACGCGGTCATGCGCTCGGGCTTCGGCGGCCGCCGCCATCCCATTCTCGGCTACGTCAAGATGCACACTGGCGTCGACTGGGCCACGGCCTATGGCACGCCGATCTTCGCCTCCGGCAACGGCGTGATCGAGAAGATCGGCCCGGAAGGCGGTTACGGCAAATATATCCGCATCAAACACAACAACGGCTATGAGACCGCCTACGGCCACATGTCGGCTTTCGCCAAGGGCCTGGAGGCCGGCAAGCGGGTGCGGCAGGGCCAGGTGATCGGGTTCGTCGGATCGACCGGCCAATCGACCGGCCCCCACGTCCACTATGAAATCCTGGTCAACGGCCGCTTCGTCGACCCAATGCGCATCAAACTGCCGCGCGGCCGGTCGCTCGACGGACCGCTGATGGCAAACTTCGAGAAGGAACGCGATCGCCTCGATGCCATGATGAACAACCGCGGCGGCGCCGCACGCGTCTCCGACGCCGGCAGCGGACGGCAAATCACCAATCGCTGAATTGCCGCAATAGGCTTCCCAGCAATTTTGAAATGACCCGCCCCGGATCGGCCGGATTGTTGTTGCCGCAGCGACATCTGACGGGCAAAGCGCTGCGATCAAGGCGGGCCCGCTCTCCCGCATCGCGGGAGAGGTTGTTTGGGTTCGATGTCAGTTCAGCTTGCGTTTCGGCACAGGAGCTTCGAATTGCGCGATTTCGGCGGTCTGCGACGCCTTGCCGTTGAAGGTCAGCACGTTGCCTTCGCTTGAGATCGCAACGCGATCGCCATCCTTGACCTCGCCGGCGAGAATCATCTCCGCCAGCGGATCCTGCAGATTGCGCTGGATCACCCGCTTCAGGGGCCGCGCGCCATAAGCAGGGTCCCAGCCCTTGGCCGCGAGCCAGTCGCGCGCCGCGGCGTCGAGCGTCAGCGTAATCTTGCGCTCCTCCAGGAGTTTCTGCAGGCGGGCGAACTGGATCTCGACGATCCGGCCCATCTCGCTCTTCTGCAACCGATGGAACAGGATGATCTCATCGACGCGATTGAGGAATTCCGGCCGGAAGTGCGCGCGCACCGAGCCCATGACCTGCTCGCGCACCGCCGAGGTATCCTCACCCTCCGGCTGGTTGACGAGGAATTCCGAACCGAGATTCGAGGTCATGATGATCAGCGTGTTGCGGAAGTCCACGGTGCGGCCCTGACCGTCGGTCAGCCGGCCGTCGTCGAGCACCTGCAGCAATACGTTGAAGACGTCGGGATGGGCTTTCTCGACCTCGTCGAACAGCACCACCTGATAGGGCCGCCGCCGCACTGCCTCCGTCAACGCGCCGCCCTCGTCATAGCCGACATAGCCCGGAGGCGCGCCGATCAATCGCGACACCGAATGTTTCTCCATGTATTCGGACATGTCGAGGCGGACCATCGCGGTCTCGTCGTTGAACAGATATTCCGCCAGCGCTTTTGTCAGCTCGGTCTTGCCGACCCCGGTCGGACCCAAGAACATGAATGAGCCCATTGGGCGGTTTGGGTCCTGGAGTCCGGCGCGCGATCGCCGCACCGCGGTCGCCACCGCATGCACGGCTTCGGCCTGGCCGACGACGCGCTTGCCGAGGCTGTCCTCCATCTTCAACAGCTTGTCCTTTTCGCCCTCGAGCATCTTTTCGACCGGCACCCCGGTCCAGCGCGACACTACTTGCGCGATGTGGTTGGCCGTGACGGCTTCCTCCATCATCTCACCGCTGCCATCCTTGGCCTCGATTTCCGCGAGCTTCTTCTCGAGTTCGGGAATCCGGCCATAGGCCAGTTCGCCGGCGCGCTGATATTCGCCGCGGCGCTGCGCGTTGGCGAGCTCGATACGAAGCGCGTCGAGTTCACTCTTGAGCTTCTGCGCGTCCGACAGCTTGTTCTTCTCCGCGCTCCAGCGCGAGGTCAGGTCGGCCGACTTCTTCTCGAGCCCGGTGAGTTCCTTTTCCAGTGCCTGCAGGCGGGCCTTGGAGCCGGGATCGCTTTCCTTTTTCAGCGCTTCCTGCTCGATCTTGAGCCGGATGATTTCCCGGTCCATCGAATCGAGTTCTTCCGGCTTGGAATCGACCTGCATCTTGAGCCGCGCCGCCGCCTCGTCCACCAGATCGATCGCCTTGTCGGGCAGGAAACGGTCGGTGATGTAACGGTTCGACAGCGTGGTCGCCGCCACCAACGCGGCGTCGGCGATGCGCACGCCGTGATGCTGCTCGTATTTGTCCTTCAGCCCGCGCAGGATCGAGATGGTATCCTCGACCGTCGGCTCGGAGACGAAGATCGGCTGGAACCGGCGCGCCAAAGCAGCATCCTTTTCGACATGCTTGCGATACTCGTCGAGCGTGGTGGCGCCGATGCAATGCAATTCGCCGCGTGCCAGCGCCGGCTTAAGCAGATTGGACGCATCCATCGCGCCATCGGCCTTGCCGGCCCCCACCAGGGTGTGCATCTCGTCGATGAACAAAATGATGCTGCCTTCGGCCGAGGTGACTTCCTGCAGCACGGCTTTGAGCCGCTCCTCGAACTCGCCGCGATACTTGGCGCCCGCAATCAGCGATCCGAGATCGAGCGCCAGCAGCTTTTTGTCCTTGAGGCTTTCCGGCACGTCGCCGTTGACAATTCGCAGCGCCAGACCTTCGACGATCGCGGTCTTGCCGACGCCGGGTTCGCCGATCAGCACCGGGTTGTTCTTGGTGCGGCGCGACAGCACCTGAATGGTGCGGCGGATCTCCTCGTCACGGCCGATCACAGGGTCGAGTTTGCCCTCGCGCGCCGCCTGAGTGAGGTCGCGCGCATATTTCTTCAGCGCGTCATAGGCGTTTTCCGCCGTGGCGCTATCGGCGACGCGGCCCTTGCGCAGGGATTCGATTGCGGCATTGAGATTTTGCGGCGTGACTCCGCCCTTTTTCAGGATGCTGCCGGCTTCGCTGTTCTTCTCCAGCGTCAGTCCGAGCAACAGCCGCTCGACCGTGACAAAGCTATCGCCCGCCTTCTCGGCGGCCTTTTCCGCGCTATCGAACGCACGCGCCAGTTCCGGCGCGAGATAGACCTGCCCGGCACCGCTCCCGGAAACCTTTGGCAGCTTGCTGAGCGCGTCCTCGGTCGCCTTCAGGATCGCGCGCGAATTGCCGCCGGCGCGGTCGATCAACCCGCCGGCGAGGCCCTCGCTGTCGTCCAGCAGCACTTTGAGCACATGCAGCGGCGAGAATTGCTGATGGCCGTCGCGCATCGCCAGCGATTGCGCCGACTGGATGAAACCGCGCGCGCGCTCGGTATACTTTTCGATATTCATAAGGTCATTCCCTCAACCTGCCCGCTCCGCCCGGAGGCGCGATCTCAGATAACAAGAGTCACGGCTGCCGGAATTGACATTCCTCAAGCGGCGGCGATCGGTTGCCGACGTTCGCGCCCGCTTGAGACAAATGTGGGAAGGGCGCTGCGGAAACGGAAGGGATGGCCTCACAAATTCGTGCCTGGTGGCGTCCGGTTAAGGAATCTCCTAAGAAGCCGGATGCCTTCGAGCCAGCCCGCACAGATCGCCGGCCTTTACCGCTATCCCGTCAAAGGCCTCACTCCGGAGCCACTGCAGCGCGTTGCCTTGGCCCCCGGCGAGACCCTGCCGGCGGACCGCCGCTACGCCATCGAAAACGGCCCGTCCGGCTTCGATCCCGCGCATCCGGCATGGATGGCAAAATCGCATTTCCTGATGCTGATGCGAAACGAGCGGCTGGCGGGGTTGCGGACCCATTTCGAGGATCACGGCCACCTCCTGACCATCCGCGAGAACGGCAAGCCGGTTGCGCGCGGCAATCTGGCAACGGCGGAGGGCCGCGCCGCCGTCGAGGCTTTTTTTGCGACGAATTTTGCCGGCGAACTCAAGGGACCGCCGAAGATTCTTTCGGGTCGCGATCACAGCTTTTCGGATGTTGCCAAAAAGGTGGTTTCGATCATCAATTTCGGCAGCCTCAAAGCCATCGAGAACATGGTCGGTCTGCCGGTTCATCCGCTGCGTTTCCGCGCCAATCTCTATGTCAGCGGCTGGCCGGCATGGCACGAGTTCGAACTGCTTGGCAGGACACTATGGATCGGCAACGCGCGGCTGAAATTGGTCAAGCGGATCACCCGCTGCGCCGCCATCGACGTCGATCCCGAAAGCGCCGCTCGAGACCTCGATCTGCCGTCCACGCTGGCTCGCCGCCTTGGCCACGCCGATTGCGGCATTTATGCCGAGGTGATCGCCGGCGGCGAGATTGCCGTCGGCGATGCGATTGTAACCGAACAGGCGCCGTTGCTTTAAGCCAGGCAAGGCGCTCTCCGTCATTGCGAGCACAAGCCAGAAGGAGGCTCGCAACGACGGAGAAACGGCGATCAACTCGTCGGCACGACGTAGGCGTAAATCCGGCCGCGTGAGATCGGCGCTTCCCTGACCCGATTGCCGTTATTGCCGGAGACGAGGATTGGATTACCTTGGGCATCGATGCCGCTGACCACGCCGACATGGCCGCCGCCACGCCGCCCCATGACCGCGATGGCGCCGATCTGCGGACCGGACACACGCTGGCCGTAGCTTGCGAATGAGCGCGCCAGGTCCGAGCCGGTGCCGCGATAACCCGAATGCTGCAAGACCATGTTCATGAAGCGTGCGCACCACAGGCTGCCGCGACCGGTGGGATTTCCACCGAGGTAACGGCGCGCTTCAGCGACGATGTTGGACGATCCGAACCGGCCCGAGCCGGCCATCGACACGGAGCTGGCGCCGGCAAAGCCGCCGGCCCGCATCTGCGCCCCGCCGCGCTCCCAGCGCGATACGCGCGCGAAGCGGTAATGGCGATAAGCATAGTGCCGCCGCGCGTAATGCCTGGCATGATGGCTCGCGCGGTGCAGATGCATCAGATGCCTTGCGCTGTGGTGGGACCGTGCTGAAGCCGGAGCGGAAGATGCGGCGAATGCCGCCGAACACAACGCCAGCGCAACTAGCAACCGGCGGAACGCATACAATTGAAGCATACTTGATTCATCCTTTTTGACACCCCCAGTCCCCACCGAGCGCGAGGCGACCGGCACGGGCCCCCTATGAAAGTTGCGGTGTGGCGAGAGCAAGACGCGATGCGGCAGCGCAAGATCGGTTTCTGGGCGATTCCGCGATGATTCCTTGACGATGGAACGCGGTTCTCGCCTCATTGCGGCCGCGAAAACTAGATCGGGCTTTCAGGCCCGTCCCAAGGGAAGGAAAGCCGAATGCCCCACGCCCTCACCAAAGACGACGTCCGGCTCTATTTCGAAGAGGCAGGACAGGGAACGCCAATCATCTTCCTGCACGAATTCGCAGCCGACCACACCAATTGGGAGCCGCAGATGCGCTACTTCTCGCGCGGCCATCGCTGCATCGCCTATTCCGCGCGCGGCTATACACCCTCGGACGTGCCCTCCTCGGCCGATGTCTACAGCTACAAGCATTTCTATACCGACGCCCTCGCGGTGCTCGATCATCTGAAGATCGCACGCGCGCATTTCGTCGGCCTGTCGATGGGCTCTTATTCGTCGCTGCAGATCGGCCTTAGCAGCCCGGAGCGCGCGTCGTCGTTGACGCTGGCCGCCGTCGGCTCAGGGTCGAGCCTCGAAAACCTGGACGCGTTCCGCAAGCAATGCCGGGCCAATGCCGAACAGTATGAGCAGTTCGGCTCAGTGCAGGTTGCAAAGCTGACGCGCGAGGCGCCGAGCCGGATTCCGTTTCTGTTGAAGGATCCGCGCGGCCATGCCGATTTCTACGCCGCGCTGGCCCGTCACGACGCAAAAGGCTCCGCCAACACCATGCGCAGTTTCCAGGGCGGTCGGCCCTCGATCTACACCCTGACCGACGCGATCCGGAAAGTACCGACGCCGGCCCTGATCATTTGCGGCGACGAGGACGACAATTGCATCGAGCCCAGCCTGTTTTTGAAGAAGCATTTGCCGGCGTCGGGGCTGGCGATATTTCCCAAATCCGGCCACGTGCTCAACCTGGAGGAGCCCGCGCTATTCAACGAAATGGTCGAGCGCTTCATCGCGCTGGTCGAATCCGGCCGCTGGCCGGTCCGCGATCCGAGATCGATGATGCATGGATAACACCGCCGTTCCGGGCCGATGCGAAGCATCGAATCCGGAACCTCGAGATTCCCCGATGTGCAATTGCACATCTGAGGTTCGCGTCTTCGACGCGCCCCGGAATGACAGCCGATGCTACTTCGCCTTCCCCGCCCGGGTCAGCAAGAACACGCCCTGCTCGCCGAACATGTTCCAGAACCACCATGGCAAATTCACCCGCAGCGCGCGGCCGTGGAGATCGAGCGCTACCGCGCGCTCCATCTTGACGTTGATCTCGTCGCACAGCTGCACGAAATCCTTGATGGTGCAGAAATGAATGTTCGGCGTGTCGTACCAGGTGGCGGGAAGATTTTCAGTCCGCGGCATATGCCCGCCGACCAAGAGCTGCAGCCGCATCTTCCAGAAGCCGAAATTCGGAAACGACACGACGGCGCGCCGTCCGATCCGGAGCAAATTCTCCAGCACCACGCGCGGCTGCCGCGTCGCCTGCAAGGTTTGCGACAGAATGACATAGTCGAAGGCGTCGTCGGGATAATTGACTAGATCGGTATCGGCATCGCCCTGTACCACGGCGAGGCCCTTGGCGACGCAGCGATTGACACCCTCGCGCGACAATTCGATGCCGCGACCGTCGATGCCACGGCTTTCCAGCAGCTGCAGCAGGTCACCGTCACCGCAACCGACGTCGAGCACCTTTGAACCGCGCTCGATCATCTCGGCCACCAAAAGATGATCGCCGCGGTAATGCCCGTTGTCCCGTAGGGCGACGCCGGTCAATGGCAATCCATGCTCCTGAACGCTCATGCCGGCTTACCGCTCAGGCCGCGCGCCTTCCCCGCGGATTGCAAAAAGGCCCGGGAGATTTCGAAAAACTCGGGCACGTCGAGCAGGAAAGCGTCATGGCCCCGATCGGTCTCGATCTCCGCGAACGATACTCGCGCACTGGAAGCATTGAGCGCATGCACCAGTGCGCGCGATTCCGAAGTCGGAAACAGCCAGTCACTGGTGAACGAGACCACGCAGAACCGTGTGTCGATGCCGCGAAAGGCCTCCGCCAGCACGCCGTTGTGATCCGCGGCGATATCGAAATAATCCATCGCCCGGGTCAGATAGAGATAGCTGTTGGCATCGAAGCGCTCGACAAAGGACGAGCCCTGATAGCGCAGATAGCTCTCGACCTGGAAATCCGCATCGAACGAGAAGGTCGGCAGCTCGCGATCCTGCATGCGCCGCCCGAATTTTCGGTGCAGTGCGGCATCGGAAAGGTACGTGATGTGCCCCGCCATTCGCGCGACACCGAGGCCGCGATGCGGATGCGTGCCTTTCTCGAAGTAACGCCCCCGGTGCCAGTCCGGATCGGCCATCACGGCCTGCCGGCCGAGCTCGTGAAATGCGATGTTCTGCGCCGAATGGCGCGTGCTGCAGGCGACCGCCAGGACCGAGAACACCCGGTGAGGATAGGCAGCGGTCCACTGCAGCGCCTGCATGCCGCCCATCGAGCCCCCGGTGACGCACAGCAGCGTCTCGATACCGAGCCGGTCCAACAGCATGGCTTGCGCGCGCACCATGTCCGGGATGGTGATGATGGGGAAATCGAGTCCCCAAACCTTGCCGGTGGCGGGGTTGGTCGACGCCGGCCCGGTCGAGCCCATGCAGCCGCCGATCACATTCGAACAGATGATGAAATATCTATCGGTATCGAACGGGCGGCCCGGACCGACCATGATCTCCCACCACCCCGGCTTGCCGGTCAGCGGATGGACGTTGGCGACGTGCTGATCAAGAGTTAGCGCGTGGCAGACCAGGATGGCGTTGGAGCGGTCGGCGTCGAGTTTGCCATAGGTTTGATAGGCGATCTGGAATGGCGCAAGATCGACGCCGCAGTCGAGCTTCAGCGGCTGCTCGACGCCGAACGTCGCGACCTCCGAACTCGGATGGTCCGCCTCGTGCGATCGCTCGTCGGCGTGGATCGCCGGACTTGGTATCGACTCCACGTTTACCATCTTGCTAGCGACCTCGTCAGGAGGTTGTTGGAGAACCACCGCAGAAATCAGGCCATAAAAAACCCGGCCTGAACCTAAGTTCGACCGGGATCACTTCACCCCGGCCTGTTTAGCGAATTGTTTAACGTGGCTGCAAGCCGGCCGGCTCAAATGACCACGGAACGGATTGACAATAGTTCGCGGCGGTCATTTCGTCAAGGCAAGCCTCTGGTTAACGAGGGCTCGTCACCGTTATGGCGAGCACACGCTCTTGCGCGGTCCCGAAGCATGGGGGAGAACAGTCTTCATCCTTCGAGAGGCGGCGAAGACACCGCTCCTCGGGACGATGCAACCGCTGTCGCCGGATTTTGAAGATGCCCCAATCGCCTCCCGCTCCACCCTCGCTCGAGGTGCTGCGCAAAGAGATCGACGCCATCGACGCGCAGGTCCACACCCTGTTGATGGCGCGCGGAGATATCATCGATCGCCTGATCCAGGCGAAGCAGACCCAGGAGGTCGGCTCGGCATTTCGCCCGGCGCGCGAGGCCGACATGATGCGACGCCTGGTCGAGCGCCATCGCGGCATCCTGCCGCTCGACACCGTCGAAAGCATCTGGCGCGTCATCATCTCGACATTCACTTTTGTACAGGCGCCGTTCTCGGTGCACGCGGACATCTCGCTCGGCGAATCCACGATGCGGGATTCGGCGCGGTTTCATTTCGGATTCACCGTTCCCTATGTCTCGCACTTCAGCGCGCCGGCGGCGGTCGAGGCTGTGGCCCGATCCAGGGGCGACCTCGCTTTGGTCTCGGCCATTTCGAGCCGCACGCCCTGGTGGATCGCGCTCGAAGCCAGCGGCGCCCCGAAGATCATCGCACGGCTGCCGTTCGTCGAGCGCGCCGATCATCCCGCAGCGCTGCCGGTGTTCGTGGTGTCGCGCGTCGCCGATAGCGCCATGGTGACCGAAATCGAGATGTGGAGCGTGCGGGTGTCGGGCTGGAACGCCGAGATCGCACGCGCGCTGTCGCCGCTGGCGGAAATCGTCGCGGTGCCGGATACCGCCTTTGATGGCGCGGCTCTGCTGGTCTCGGTTTCCGGTTCAAGCAGTCTGGAAAACATCAAATCGGCCATGATCGAGGCCGGCGCGTCGGTGCGCTCATCGGCCCTCGTCGGCAGCCATGCAACGCGCTATACGGTGCCGAGCTAGCAAATATAGATTGTAGTGCGGCTTGGGATTTGGCATTCGCTACAGGGGATGCGGAGGCACCGAGCGAAGGTCAAATCCGCCGCGCTAGCGAGGCGGCGAAACCGTAAAAGCCGTCCTGACGGTCCGGAGTTGAAGATGTCCCGTCCCGCGCCGAATCCCGGCATTCTCGATATTGCTCCGTATACGCCGGGCAACAGCCCGGCGCCGGAGCAGGGCCGCAAGACGTTCAAGCTGTCGGCCAACGAGACCCCCTTCGGGCCCTCGCCGAAAGCCATCGCGGCCTACCAGGAAGCCGCTGCGCATCTGGAAGACTATCCGGAAGGCACCTCGCGGGCACTGCGCGAGGCGATCGGCCGCGCCTTTGGGCTTGACCCCGATCGCATCATCTGCGGCGCCGGATCCGACGAAATCCTCAATTTGCTGGCGCACGCCTATCTCGGCCGTGGCGACGAAGCGATCTCCACCGCCCATGGCTTCCTGGTCTATCCGATCGCCACCAAGGCGAACGGCGCCATCAACGTGGTCGCGCCCGAGACCAACTTTACCGCCAACGTCGATGCGATACTCAAATTGGTCTCGCCCCGCACCAAACTGGTGTGGCTCGCCAACCCGAACAACCCGACCGGCACCTATCTGCCGTTCGACGAGGTCAAGCGGCTGCGCGCCGGACTGCCGGCGCATGTTCTGCTGGTGCTTGACGCCGCCTACTCCGATTACGTCTCGCGCAACGACTATGAGCGTGGCATTGAGCTGGTGGCGACCACGGACAACACGGTCGTGACCCACACCTTCTCCAAGATTTACGGTCTCGCCGCGTTGCGGGTCGGCTGGATGTTCGGCCCGGCCCACATCATCGACGCGGTCAATCGTATCCGCGGACCCTTCAACGTCTCGACGCCGGCGATGCTGGCGGCGATAGCCGCGCTCGAAGACACTGCGCACCAGCAGAGGTCGAAAGCGTACACCGAAAAGTGGCGCAACTGGCTCGCTGAGGAAATCGGCAAGCTCGGACTTCAGGTGACGCCCGGCGTGGCCAATTTCGTGCTGATCCATTTTCCGCTCGACAAGGCCAAGACCTCGGCTGAAGCCGATGCGTTCCTGACCAAGCGCGGCCTGGTGCTTCGCGCGCTGAATAATTATGGCCTGCCGCACGCGCTGCGCATGACCATCGGCACCGAAGAGGCCAACCGCCTGGTGGTCGAGGGCTTGCGCGACTTCATGGCGCGCCGATGAGCGCCGCGCCGGCATTCAGAAAGATCGCGCTGATCGGCTTCGGGCTGATCGGCGGCTCGATCGCCCGTGCCGCGCGCGAGCAAGGGCTGGCGATGCAGATCGTCGCTACCGCGCGTTCGGCGAAGACCCGCGCGCGGATCGGGGAGCTCGGCATTGTCGATTCCGTGGTGCAGAGCAACGCGGAGGCCGTCAAGGACGCCGACCTCGTCATCCTCTGCATTCCGGTCGGCGCCTGCGGCGCGGTTGCGCAAGAGATCGCACCCAATCTCAAGCCAGGCGCTGTGGTCTCCGACGTCGGCTCGGTCAAGGGAGCCGTGGTGCGAGACATCGCGCCGCATTTGCCGGCCAGCACGCATTTCGTGCCGGCACATCCGGTAGCCGGCACCGAGCATTCGGGTCCTGATTCCGGTTTCGCCGAATTGTTCATAAACCGCTGGTGCATCCTAACTCCACCCGAGGGGACCGATCCGGAAGCAGTCGAGCGACTGCGCGTGTTCTGGACCAAGCTCGGCGCCAAGGTCGAGATCATGACGCCGGACCATCATGACCTCGTGCTGGCGATCACCAGCCATCTGCCGCATTTGATCGCCTACACCATCGTCGGCACCGCAGACGAACTAGGTCAGGTGACGTCATCCGAAGTGATGAAATTCTCCGCCGGCGGTTTTCGTGATTTCACCCGTATCGCGGCTTCCGACCCGATCATGTGGCGCGATGTGTTCCTCGCCAACAAGGACGCGGTGCTGGAAATGCTCGGCACGTTCAATGAGGACCTGTCGAAATTGACCCGCGCGATTCGGCGCGGCGACGGCGAGGCCTTGTTCGAGCATTTCACCCGCACCCGCGCGATCCGCCGCGGCATCGTCGAGATCGGCCAGGATTCCGCCGCGCCCGACTTCGGCCGCCCGCATGCGCAATTGGGGAAAAAGGCGGAGTAAGGTTTCCGCGCGCGCATCGCCAGACAGCAGAGCGCTTTTGCGTGTCGGCATTGCCGAAGCGCGATCAGGATTTGGCGGTCCAGATGCTCAAAACAGCGGCGGAATATTCGCCACCTTGAGCGGCCCGAGAAACACCGCGCCGTCGACCAAGCGCAACGGAAATGCCCGCGCCTTCCTGCCTTCCAGCACCGTCTCCTTGCCGAGCGCGTTGACGCCGGCGGCGACGCCGACATTGGCGTTCTGCTTCACCGCCTTGCCGAGCCCGGGAATGGCTCGGTCGAGCGCGCCGAACAGATTGTTGATGTCCTGGCTCTTCACCCCGGGCGCGACGCGATCGAGCATTGCCTGCGGCACGCCCTCATCGAGCATCTTCTCGATGCCGAGCGCGGGTATGACTTTCTCGATGCCGGCAACGGTCATCTGCAGTTCGCCGTCGAGACGGCCCTCGGCGGTGAGGCCGAGCGTGCCGACAGCGGTCGCGATCAAGTCGCCCTGCTGAAGGCGGGACTGCACGATCTCAACGCGCCCGCCCGCGGCCTGAATCTCGCGAAACCGCTGCGGCCAGGGTTTTGGCGAAAGATCCTTTAACCCATTGAGCATCATCCGCACATTGACATCGAACGGTTGGGCAAGCAGCGGATGCAATTCCTGCACGCTGCCGCCTTCGATCTGCAGCACGGTTTCAATCACGGGATGCTCGAAGGGCGAACCTTCGACGAGCCGGCCGTGCAGTTCGATATGCTTGGCCCGCGCCAATGGCGCCTGCATCGATCCATTGAAGCGGTCGACCTCGGCGTCATCGAACACGATGGAGGCTCGCTGCGGGACATCAGGTAGTCCGACCACGCTCGAGCGGGCCTTGCTCCAGTTCACCACCATCGAGGGCTGTTGCCCGGCATCCGAGATGGTCGCTGGTGCGGTGAATTCCGCGATCAGCAACTTCGGATCGTAGACCTGCGCCACCACCAGGATCTCGCCGAGCTTGGCGGTAATTGGCGCCTGCGTCACCGTTTGCCCGGCGGTCTGCGAGTGCAGCGAGACGGTTGCTCCGTTACAGCGCACTTCGAGGCGGAACGGAAAACCGGTCAGCGAACGATTGGCGCACTGATAGATCCGGCCGGATTTGGCCTCGCGTGCGCGCCAGGCATCGGCCCTCACGTCGACCTGGGAAGCCGCATAGAACCAGAACGCGCTCCAGGCAGCGGCAGCGATCACGAGCAGCACGGGCACGATGAAAAGGCGCCGAAGCGGGCGCCGGCGCGGCGCAGGGTTGAGT
Source organism: uncultured Alphaproteobacteria bacterium (assembly GCA_963840155.1). Classification (GTDB taxonomy): domain Bacteria; phylum Pseudomonadota; class Alphaproteobacteria; order Rhizobiales; family Xanthobacteraceae; genus Bradyrhizobium. Next base: position 1,950,273 of record CAWIXP010000002.1, on the reverse strand, counting down.
TCGGACATGCGGGTGACCTTTGGCCGGTGATTTTGTCAATAAAGCGATGCGCCCCGGCCGGCAATCGGGTTAGCGCATTTTCATATCGGGTAAAATTCTGCTAGGCGTGCGCGCAATGCCAGCCAAAATCCACACCGACGCGGAATCGTCCAAAGACGACCTCTGGGTGTTCGGCTATGGCTCGCTGATGTGGCGGCCGGGGTTCGAATACATGGAGCGCGTCCCGGCCCGGCTGATCGGCGAGCACCGGGCGCTCTGCGTCTACTCCTTCGTGCATCGTGGCACACCCGAAAAGCCCGGTCTGGTGCTCGGGCTCGACCGCGGCGGTGCGTGCCGCGGCATCGCGTTCCGGATCGCAGCGAAACATCGCGCCGCCACGGTCGACTATTTGCGCGCGCGCGAACAAGTTACTTCGGTCTACCGTGAGGTGATGCGCTCGGTTTGGCTGGAGAACGAGCCGCGGCAGCGCGTCAGCGCGCTCGTTTACGTAGTCGACCGCGGCCACGTGCAGTATGCCGGGCGGCTGTCGCTGGCGGAGCAACTCCGCCACGTCCGGCAGGGCCGCGGCCAGTCCGGCGCCAACGGCGAATATGTTCTCTCCACGGTGAAGGCGATCGAGGCGGAAGGTTTCCGCGACACGCAACTGCATCAACTCGCCTCGATGCTGCACAATGACAGCTCGCTGCACCCGCACCCTCCGGTCGAAGCAGAGGGCAAATAGGCACCATCTCAGCGCTTTGCCGGCCCCGAGCCTGGGACGCGGCCGAACAAGCGCGCCTGCTCCTGCCGCGCTGCCTCGACCAAGCGGTCGGTTGCGTGCTCGATCGACGCTTTAATGCGCGCGATGAAATCCTTGCGCGGGAGGCCCGGCGGCAGCGGATCGAGGAATTCGACCACCAAGGTGCCGGGATAGCGCATGAATGTCCGCCGCGGCCAGAACAGCCCCGAATTCAGCGCAACGGGAATACAGGGTACGCCGCTGCTGGCGTAGATTTGCGCCACCCCGGACATATAGTGCGGCGCCGCGCCGACCGGGGTGCGGGTGCCCTCGGGGAAAATGATCAACTGCCGCCCGCTGCGGATTTCCCTTGGCGCCCGTCGCGCCATCTCGATCAGCGATCGCACGCCGCCGCTGCGATCGACCCCGATCATCCGCGCCTTGACTAGGTACCAGCCAAAGAACGGTATCCAGGCCAGTTCGCGCTTGTAGATGAAGAGCGGCGCATCGAAGAACTGAAGCAGCGCGAACGTTTCCCACGTCGACTGATGTTTTGATGCGACCATCAGTGGCCCCTTCGGGATCTTGTCGACCCCGCGATATTCCACCTTGGTGTCGCAGATCACGCGCATCAGCCAGATGCTGCTCCGCGCCCAGGCCCTGGCGACCGCCATGAAAGCGTGCGACGGCATCAGAAAAGTGGGAACGGCAATCAGGATCCAGAATACCAACAGTGCGTAGAACAGCACGTTGTAGACCAGTGAACGCAGGAAAATCCCTACCATCTAACAGCCCGATCAGTTGGCTTCGGCCGTCGCCGGCCTGCGCGGCAGCGTGTCCGCCGTCCGCTCCGCAAACTCGGGCATCAGTTCGAGACCGGCATCGGCAAGCCGCACCCGCAACTCGGCGGCGACATATTTGACATACTCCGATAGCAAGAGGCGCAACGTCGCGCCACTGGCCCACCATGGCTCATCGCGCCATTTTTCGCCCACCACCGCGAACGGAACGAGCGCAATGTCGGGCATCGCATGCGACAATTCGACGATTGCGCGCGGCATGTGGTAATTCGACGTCACGACGATCAGCGATTTGAAGCCGCGCTCGTGCGCCCAGCGCCGCGTCTGCGCCGCGTTGCTACGGGTGTTGACGGCGGAGCGGTCGAGGTCGACGCAGCAGCTCAACAATGAGTGGTTGTCCGACAGCGAGCGGGAAATGTCGCTTGCCGCGCTGGTCGGGTGCACGCCCGAGATCAACAGCCGCTTGCCATAACCGGCAGCCAGTAGCTCCATCGCATCCGACACGCGCGAGGACCCCCCCGTCAGCACCACGATGCCGTCGGCTTTGCGGTCGGGCTTCATTTCGGCGCCGCGCAACTGCGCCAGAAACCCAATGAAGCCGATCCCCGCTCCGACAAAGAGAATCGACGCAAATGCCGCGATGCTCGCGCGCAGCCAGCCCCGTGGCGCGGCAACCGGCGCATTCGGCGACGTATCGTCCGGCTGCAAGCTCATGCGATGCCAGTCATGCTCCCCACGCAAGTCTAGAAGGTTTTCAGGCGAAGTGGAGTCCGGTTTGATCCAGCATTCGCGACCAATTGGCGTCAATCGATATCGTCAAGCGTGGCAAATAGCGTGCGCCGCGACGCCCAGGCGGTGATTGCCGCAATCAGCACCGCCTGGGCCGCCAGCGCCAGATAGCCTGACGGCCGCAGCGAAAATGTCCCGAGCAATGCGGCGAATTGATCGCCGACCGGAGTACCCGAGAACCATCCCGCAATCGATTCGGAGAACCCGAATCCCAGCATCGCTATGCCGCCGCCGATCAATCCGCCCTGCAGCCCGAGCCTGAGGAAATGCCGCAGGAACCGGTTGGCGATATAGCGGTCCCCGGCGCCGACGAAGTGCAGGACCTCGACGATCGGCCGATTTGCCGCCATCGCGCCGCGCGTCGCAAACGATACCGAGATGATGGTCGCGACGATTACCAGCGCGAGAATGCCGATGCCGGCGAGCACAGTCGCGCCGGTCATCGAGCGCATGCGCTCGATCCAGGCCCGATGATCGTCGACGCTTGCAGTCGGCGCCACCTGAGTTACCCGGCTGCGCAGCATTGCGAGGTCCAGCGCCGTCCCGGGCTTGACCCGCGCCACGATGACGCGCGGCACCGGCAGGTCGTCGAGCGAAAGTCCACTGCCGAGCCATGGCTCCAGCAATTTGGCGGATTCCTGTTTTGTGAACGGCCTGATTTCGACTATGCCGGGCTGGGTGCGCATTGCTTCGGCGGCCGCCGCTGCGTCACGATCGATATCGCGGCCGGCCACCGGGCGTACCTGGATCGTGATTTCACTTGCGACCTCGGATTGCCACTCCGAAGCGGACGCGCTCACCAGCAGCACCGTACCGGTGGTGATCGAGGCGAGGAAGGTCATGATGGCGACAACGGCGACCAGCGCGCGGCCCGAGATCGAGGCGCGCGGCACGATCGGCGACAGATTGCGCGCCCGCGCCGGCACCTGAGGACGCTCGTTTCCCAAGTCGACCAGCGGACGCGGCTCGTTTTCGGTTCTAGTCATAGATATGCAGCCGTCCCTGATGCAGCACCAGCCGCCGCGCTTCATACTGGTCCATCAGCGTGATGTCATGGGTCGCGATGATCACCGCGGTGCCCGACTTGTTCAGTTCGATGAACAGCCGCAACAGGCGCCGACCCAGGGTCGGATCGACATTGCCGGTCGGCTCGTCCGCCAGCAAGAGTTGCGGCCGCGAGATCACCGCGCGTGCAATCGCCGCGCGCTGCTTTTCGCCGCCGGACAGGATCGGCGGCAGCGCATCCATTCGCTCGCCGAGGCCAACCCACTTCAGGAGATCGATGACCTCCTTGCGATAGCTCGATTCCTCGCGGCCCATCACCCGGAACGGCAGCGCCACGTTCTCGTAGGTGCTCATATGATCGAGCAGGCGGAAGTCCTGCAGCACGATGCCGATGCGCTTGCGAAGGTCGGCGATCTGGTCCTTGCCGAGCAGCGAGACGTCGTGACCGAACAGATTGACCAGGCCGCGCGTCGGCCGCAGCGACAGAAACAACAGCCGCAGTAGCGAAGTTTTGCCGGCGCCCGAGGGGCCGGTGAGGAACTGGAAGGAATGGGGCGGGATCAGGAAGCTAAGGTCGCGCAAAATCTCCGGGCCGAGCCCGTAACGCAATCCGACATTTTCGAACCGAACCAAGCTCAGCTCCGTTCGATGGGGGCATCCACGGAAACCAATCCGAGACCGAAGCCCGCCGGCTCGCTGCGGCTGCGAACCCGGCTAAATGGTTGTGCTTCGGTTATGGTTTCCGATTCGTTAACGGTCGCCTTGTAGCATCCCGCAAGGATCCTTGTGGAGATTGGCTCCATGCACATCGTTTGTCCCCATTGTACAACGTCCTACGCCATTGACCCCGGTGCCCTGGGCGCGGCCGGTCGCAGCGTGCGCTGCTCCCGCTGCAAGGAGGTTTGGCTGGCGCGGCCGGAGGATGCAATGGAGATCGCAGTTCCGGCAGCCGCGATGGCGGAAACCGCAGCCCAGCCCGGCGCCGATGGCCCCGCCTCGGAATGGGACGCATTCGGGGGCGAGAGCCACAACCAGCCGCAGGAAACCCCGGTCATCGACAGCCCCTCGATTTCGGCCGACTGGCCGGCTTCCGAAGAGGCCGGTACCGATGGGCTCTCGGTCGCCCGGCACCACGGACAGGAGTTTGTCGGCGCACGCCGACGGCGCCCGTCCTGGATTCGCAGACTATTGAGACTGCCCGCAGCGGATCGCGCGCCCGGCGAATCCTATGTCAGCCTGCCGACCGCTTGCGCCGCCATGGGCGCGCTGGTGCTGGCGCTGGTGATCTGGCGCGTCGACGTGGTGCGGCTGCTGCCGCAGACCGCGTCTTTCTACAATATGGTCGGCCTCGAGGTTAATCTGCGCGGACTGACGTTCAAGGACGTCAGGATCACATCCGAGACGGTGCAGGGCAAGCCGGTGCTGGTGATCGAAGGCGCAATCGTTGGCGAGGCGCGCAAGCCGGTCGAACTGCCGCGGCTGCGCTTCAGCGTTCGCGATGCGCAGGGAGCCGAGATCTACGCGTGGAATGCGATACTGGAACAGGCGGTTCTGAAGCCGGGCGAAAAGACATGGTTCAAGTCGCGGTTGGCCTCGCCGCCGCCCGAAGGCCGCAATATCGACGTACGTTTCTTCAATAAACGTGATCTAGCGGGCGGCAGCACCTGACGATCCGAGACTACCCGCTCGCGAAAGATCAATGCCGATGCCGCGTGTACTGATTGCCGAGGATGAAGATTCCATGCGCAGCCTGGTGGCGCGCGCCGTTGCGATGGACGGCCACGACATCGTTACCGCGCAAGACGGCGCCGAAGCGCTTGAAATCCTGGTCCGCGAGCAAGGCAGGTTCGATCTGCTGCTGACCGATATCCGGATGCCGGTGATGGATGGAATCGCTCTGGCGCTGGCGGTGACGCGCGATTTTCCCGGTTTGATGATCCTGTTGATGACCGGTTTCGCCGATCAACGCGAGCGCGCCTCGGGCCTCAATGCCATTGTTCATGACGTCATCACCAAGCCGTTCTCGGCCGCGAACATCCGTGCCGCGGTCGCCGCCGCGCTGCGGGCGAGGAAGACCGGTTAGCGCTGCGCTTGCGCGGCTCAAGATGCTGCTTCGCCCACCTTCCCGGCTTCGCCGGCGATGGCGGTTTGCCCGGGTTGACGACAGCTAATAGTCCTTGAGCAGCCGCTCGATGTAATCGAGTTCGATCTGCGGGCGCTGCGGATCGGCAAGCCGACGGCGGAGCTCCTCCAGAATCCGGCGTACTCGCTGCACGTCGATTTCACCGGGAATCTTCACCGTGTAATCGTCGCCGTATTCGCGCCCGTGCAGCGGCCGTCCGAGCGGATCGGCGCCGTTGCCGGCGCCCTGCTGCCGGCCAACGCGATTGCCCGGGCCGTCGCCTTCTCCCTCGCCCTGCTGCATCGCCTCGGCGAGACTTTGGGCACCCTTGCGCATGGCTTCCAGCGCCTTGCCTTGCAAATCCACGGCGCCATCGGCATTACCCTCGCCGAGCTTGCCGCCGGCGTCGCCCATCGCGCTGTCGGCCTCGCCGAGGCCATCCTCACCGTCGCCCTGCTCGCCTTGCTGGCCCTGTTCGCCTTGCTGGCCTTGGCCTCGTTGGCTCTTCTCGCCGCGTTGACCCTGGCCCATGCCGCGCTTGGCAAGCTCCTGCTGCAATTTCTGGAGCCGGTCACGCAGGCCCTGCTGATCCTGCTGCAGATCGCTCATGCCTTGATCGCCCTGCTTGCCGCGCGATCGATCACGCCGTAAATCCTGGCCCTGCCTGAAGGTCTTGTCGCGCAACTGCTGCTGCTTGCGGATCATGTCACCGAGTTCGTTGAGCGCCTGCTCCATATCGCCGTCGCCGGATTGGCCGGGCTGCGCCATCTGCAGGTTTTCGAGCATCTGCTGCAGCTGCTCCAGCAACTGCTTGGCGGCTTCCTTGTCGCCGGAGCGCGACAGCCGCTCCATCCGCTCGATCATGTTGTTGAGGTCCTGCTGGCGCATCATCCTTGTGTTGGGATCCAGCGGCCGCGCCAGCTGCTGCGGATTGTTGCGCAGCTGCTCGGCGAGCTGGCGCATGAAATTGTCCAGCGCCGCGCGCAGGTTCTCGGTCAGTTTTTTGATCTCTTCGTCGCTGGCGCCACGTTCCAGCGCCTGCTTGAGCGCCTCCTGCGCCGCGCGCAGCGCCTTGTCGACATCGGTGATGTTGCCGTCCTCGATCATGACGGCGAGCGCCCAAAGGCTGGCGACGACCTCGCGCATGGCATCGTCGGTGCGCGCGCCATCAAGCTGCCGCGCCACGCTGTAGAGCCCGAGATACTGGCCGGCCTCGGGGGTGAATAATTCCGGCGCGATCATCAGCGCCTCGAGCGCGGCAGAAACCTGCGAGTGCTGATTGGCATCGAGCGCCAGGGTGCGGCGCTGCTCGACCAACGCCCGCGCCAGAGGTTTGGTGAACAGCCGTTCCGGAAGCCGCATGTTGAACGGCTCGCTATGGCCTTCGTTGCCGGCCTCGTCCTTGGCCGTCAGCGTCAGGGTGACGTCGGCACCGGCGTAGGGATCCTCACTGAGATCCTTGACGGTCTGCCCGACGCCGGCGCGGGTCCGGGCGTTCGGCAGCACCAGCGGGAATTGCGGCGGATCGAACAGCGGCCGCGGCCCGGCTGCAGGCTTCGGCGCATCGCCGGGCCGGGCCACAAAATGCGCCTGCGCTTCGGTGACCCCGTAGTCATCCTCGAGCTTGTAGGACATCTGCAGCGAGCCTCGGGCCTGACGCTCCGGATCTTTCGCCAGCGAGATGGTCGGCGCGCGGTCGGGAATGGCGGTGAACTTCCATTGCGGTTGACCGGAGGGCGCGCGGACGTGCGCCGTGCCGTCGCCGGCGATGGTGAAATGCCGTTCGTTGGTGCCCTTCGGCGCCTGCTCCGCCGGCACGGCCTCGGTGACACCGCCGCCGGCGGCCACATCGAGCGTGCCGCCGCTTGAGCGGACGATCAACGTGGAACCCGCTGGGACCTGCAACGGCCCGACGGACGGGATGGCGGCTTCCTTGTTCGCCGCCGACAGAATGATCGGCGGCTTGCCGGTATAAAGCGGCGGCGCGACCCAGGCATCGACCCTGACATCGGCCGGCGACAGCACGCCATTCCAGTCGAACGCGGCTTCGGTGCGCAACGCGCGCTCATCACCTGCGGCGACGTAGGTCGCAACCAGCAACACTGCGACCAAGGCCCGCAGCGCCCATGGATCGTGGATTGCCAGCCGCGGCGACGGCAAGCCTGCGCGGATGCGTTTGATCGACGCCAGTGTGCGTTCGCGCTGTGCCTGCCAAAGCGCCCGCGCGACCGGATCCGGGCTAGCGAGCGTATCGGTGAGCGCGGTCGCCGGCCGATGGCGGATACCGGAACCGCGGTCGAGGCGGGCGAGCGCTTCTTCGCGGCGCGGCCAGCGAAACCGGGCGAGAGGAAACAGGGCGCCCAGCGCCAGCAGCGCAAACAGGCCGACGCCGACTGCGCGCGCCACGAAGGGCAGCGCCAGCCAAAGCCCGATCCATGACAATACCAGAAACAGCCCGATGACAGTCAAAAGCCGGGCCAGGTGCGGCCAGCTCCGCTCCCAGGCGATCGCATATCCGGCCCGCTGCACGGCCTGCGTCAGCTTCAGCCGCGAAATGGCATCCTGGTCGCGAACTGGCTCTGCCGGATCGGGATTGGCGCCGTTCAATAAAATCTCCGGGTTCTCCGAAGCAGCAGTTTAGCACAACGGCGGCAACGAGGCACCCGTTCCGGAGCGGTAACCCACACGTGGAAATACGCATAACACGAAGGCGTGACTGGAGCGCGGCGACGCCGTAACGTCCGCCGGGCCGGCGGGGAAGCCCGATGGAAACTTCAAGGCAAACTTCGAGGTAAGCGCAATGGACCAGAAAACACACGACAAGGGACTGGAAATCAGGAAAGCGGTGCTGGGCGAGGCCTACGTCGCCAACGCCCTGAGGAACGCCGACGATTTCAACAAGCCGTTCCAGGAGCTGGTGACCGAATACTGCTGGGGCGCTGTGTGGGGCCGCGAGCAGCTGCCGCGCAAGACCCGCAGCATGCTCAATCTTGCCATGATCTCCATCCTGAACCGGCCGCATGAATTGCGGGTGCATATCAAGGGCGCACTGGTCAACGGCGTGACCAAGGACGAGATTCGCGAGATCTTCATGCAAGTGGCGATCTATGCCGGAGTGCCGGCGGGCGTCGACAGTTTCCGAATCGCGCGCGAAGTATTCGCCGAACTCGACAAGGCTTGAGGCGCATCCCATGGAAATCGGATTCATTGGCCTCGGCAAGATGGGCTTTCCGATGGCCCGCCGCCTGATCGAGGCTGGGCACCAACTAATCGTGTTCGACCAGCGCAAGGAGGCCGTCGACAAACTGGTTGCGCTCGGCGCCCATGCGGCTTCCTCACCCAAGGAAGTGGCCGATCGCGCCGAGACCGTGATGGCGAGCCTGCCCTCGCTGCAGGCCTCGCTCGAGGTTGCGACCGGCGAGAACGGCGTGATCGAGGGCCGGCGGGCAAAACGCTTCGTCGATCTTTCCACCGTCGGATCGCACATGGCCACGCGGATTTGCGAGCTGTTGGCGAAGAGCAACATTGTTCAGCTGGACAGTCCGGTCAGCGGTGGCGTCGGCGGCGCCGAAAAGGGAACGCTCGCCGTCATGGTGTCGGGTCCGAGGGCGGATTTCGAACTGATGAAGCCGGCGCTGGGCGTGATCGGCAAGGTGTTCTTCATCAGCGAAAAGCCCGGCTCGGCGCAGACCATGAAGCTTGCCAACAACCTGTTGTCGGCCACCGCCGTGGTCGCGACATCGGAAGCGGTGGTGATGGGCGTCAAATCCGGCCTCGATCCCGCTGTCATGATCGAGGTGATCAATGCCGGATCGGGCCTCAACACCGCAAGCCGCGACAAGTTTCCCCGCTCGATCCTGCCGCGCACCTTCGATTTCGGCTTCGCGACCGGGCTGATGGTGAAGGACGTGCAACTCTGCCTCGAAGAGGCCAGGGCGCTCGGGTTGTCGATGGAGGTGGCCGAAGCGGTCGGGCGGCTGTGGGAGGTCGTGATCGGCGAAATGGGCGCGGAGTCGGATTTTACTTCCGCGATCAAGCCGATCGAAAAGGCCGCGGGCGTGGTGGTCGGGACGCAAAGCGCCAAGGCCGCGAGCTGAGCCGATCACAGCCACGGCGCGGATTTGTCCATCGCGATCAACGCCTCGACCTCGACGCGAGGCCGCACGACCGCGTACCGATCGTCCTTGACCAGCACTTCGGGCACCAGCGCGCGGGTGTTGTAGCTGCTCGACTGCACTGCGCCATAGGCGCCGGCGGTCATCACCGCCAGGAGATCGCCAGGTTTCGGCTCGGGCATGCTGCGCCCGAGCGCCAGATAGTCGCCGCTTTCGCAGACCGGCCCAACCAAATCGGCCACGATCATCGGCGCGCCTGCCCTGGCCTGCAGGATCGGCAGCACATCGTGATGCGCTTCGTACAAGGTCGGGCGAATGAGGTCGTTCATGGCGGCATCGATGATGACGAAATTCGTGGCGTCGCCGTGCTTCAGATAGAGCACTCGTGTCACCAGGATGCCGGCATTGCCGACGATCAAGCGCCCGGGCTCGAACATCAGCGTGCAGCCGAGATTATGCATCACTCGCTTGATCATCGCCGCATAGGCCGCAGGCAGCGGCGGCGCTTCGCGATCGGCATGATAGGGAATCCCGAGCCCGCCACCGAAATCGACATGCGAGATGCTGTGGCCATCGGAGCGCAGCGTCTGCACGAGTTGGGCGAGCAACCTGAAAGCCGATTCCAGCGGCGCCAGGTCGGTGATCTGGCTGCCGATATGGACATCGACGCCGGTGACCTGGATGCCCGGCAGTTCGGCGGCGCGGGCATAGACGGCCCGCGCCCGAGAGAGCGGCACGCCGAATTTGTTCTCGGATTTGCCGGTCGAGATTTTCGCATGCGAACCGGAATCGATATCGGGGTTGATCCGTACAGAAATCCGCGCGCTGCGCCCCTGTTCGCAGGCCAGTCGCGAGAGCAATTCGAGTTCGGGCTCGGATTCGATGTTGATGCAGAGAACGTCCGCCTCGATCGCCGCGCGCAGTTCGGCCTCGGTCTTGCCGACGCCGGAGAACAGGATCTTGTGCGGCGGAATGCCCGCCGCCAAAGCGCGCTTCAATTCGCCGCCCGAGACCACGTCGGCACCCGCGCCGAGCTTGGCCAGCGTGCGCAGCACCGACTGGTTCGAGTTCGCCTTCATGGCGTAACACACCACGGCCTTCTCGCCGGCGAAGGCTTCGGTGAAGACCCGGTAATGACGTTCCAGCGTCGCGGTCGAATAGCAATAGAACGGCGTGCCGACCGCATCCGCCAGCTCGATAAGATTGACCGCCTCGGCGTGCAGCACGCCGTTGCGATAGTCGAAATGATTCATGGCGGGCTCAGTCGTTGAGGAGCGGGTCGAGAACGAAGGCTTTCTTGCGGCCCTTCGGCGCGGTCGGCGGAGCATCGGTTCCGTAGGACGGATTGAACACGCTTGGTTTGCGCGCGGCTTCGGCCTCGCTGTCGACCGGCGCCGCCACGGAGGCTTGCGCCGCGGCGTTCGGCGGCAGGTCGAGCATGGCCTTGCGTCCGCAGCCGCCCAACGCGAGCACGGCCGCCGTCAACAGGACGATGGCCCATCCCTGACCTGTCGGGCGATAGTTCCTGGTCACGATTAAATCCCCAATGCGCGCGGCACCATACAAAGATTGCCCTGCTCTGGCGAGAGCCGGACCATCGTGAAATTGCAGCGAAATTGTTCAGCTCAGCCCAATTTTCGCTGTTTTTCTAATCGCTTCAGCCACGCCTTTGCCTGCGCCGTCACGTTCTTCGGCGCCGTGCCGCCATAGCTGGTCCGGCTCTTGATCGAGGCTTCCACCGACAATCCCGCAAGAGCGTCCGCGGTTATCTTGGGCTCGATCGCCTGCATCTCCTTCAGGGCCAGCCGGTGCAGCGGCACGCCCGCTTTGGACGCCTGGGCGACGATGCGGCCGGTGACGTGGTGGGCGTCGCGAAACGGCATCTTCAGCGTTCGCACCAGCCAGTCGGCAAGATCGGTCGCGGTGGCGTAACCCTCGCCTGCGGCGGCCTTCATCCGCGCCTGATCCGGCACCATGTCGGCGACCATTCCGGTCATCGCCCGGATTGCCAGCGACAGCGCAGCGAACGCTTCCATCGCCCCCGCCTTGTCCTCCTGCATGTCCTTTTGATAGGCCAGCGGCAGGCCCTTCATCACGATCAGCAATGCCGTGAGCGCGCCGATCACCCTGCCGGTCTTGGCACGAACCAGTTCCGCCGCATCGGGGTTGCGCTTCTGCGGCATGATCGAGGAGCCGGTGGTGAATTTGTCGGACAGCCGCACGAGACCCACCAGCGGCGAGGTCCAGATCACCAGTTCCTCGGCGAACCGCGACAGATGCACCGAAGTGATTGCCGCCGCCGACAAGCTTTCGAGCACGAAGTCGCGATCCGACACCGCGTCGAGCGAATTGGACATCGGCCGATCGAAGCCAAGCGCCTTTGCCGTGGCGTCGCGATCGATCGGGAACGAGGTGCCGGCCAGTGCCACAGCGCCGAGCGGCGATTCATTGAGGCGCCGGCGCGCATCGGCAAAACGGCCGCGGTCGCGCGCCGCCATCTCGACATAGGCGAGCAGATGATGCCCGAGCGTCACCGGCTGGGCGATCTGCAAATGCGTGAAGCCCGGCATCGCGGTCGCGGCATGTTCCAGCGCCCGCTCCACCAGCGCGCGCTGGAAAGCGGCCAGCGCCGCATCGGTCGCATCGATGGTGTCGCGGAGATAGAGCCGGAAGTCGGTCGCCACCTGGTCGTTGCGCGAACGCGCGGTATGCAGTCGGCCCGCGGCCGGCCCGATCAATTCGCCGAGCCGGCCCTCGACGTTCATGTGAATGTCCTCGAGCGCGCGCTTGAAATCGAACGATCCGTTGCCGATCTCTGACAAAATCGTGTCTAGACCCCTGGCGATATTTTTCGCATCGTTTGCCGTGATGATGCCTTGCGCCGCCAGCATCGCCGCGTGAGCCTTGGAGGCGGCGATGTCCTGGGCATAGAGCTGACGATCGACGTCGATCGAGACGTTGATCTCCTCCATGATCGCATCGGGGCGCTCGGTGAACCGGCCGCCCCACATCTTGTTGCTCATGGTCTGTTACTCGTGACCTATCTCATGGCTGGTATTCATGGGCTGCCGCCTATCGTCCCTTCCGCGCATCGCATGCATTCGCCGTTACCGGCCCCGGCCGACTGTTGCATACGTTCTGCATAGCCGTATCTGATAGAGGATGACAAACGATATGCCTGGACGATCCACGCCTTCTCCCGCTGTCACCCGCCGGATTCCCCTGGCGATCGGGGCCGTGCTGGCCGGGGCGGCGATTGGATTGACCGGATTATACGGAATTGGCGGGTTCAAGCATGCCGCATCAGGCGATCCGGCCTGCCGCGGCGCGGTCGATCTGGCGCACAAGCTGGAACCGCTGGCCCACGGCGAAGTGGCGGCGCTAACCATGGCGACGGTGCCCTTGCGGCTGCCCGAGCTCAGTTTCGAGGATGCCGGGGGCAAGCCCAAAAAGCTGTCGGATTGGCGCGGCCGCACGGTGCTGGTGAACCTGTGGGCCACCTGGTGCGTGCCTTGCCGCAAGGAAATGCCGGCGCTCGATGCGCTGCAAGGCAAGCTCGGCGGACCGAACTTCGCGGTGGTCGCCGTCAATATCGACACCCGCGACCCCGAAAAGCCGAAGAACTTCGTGAAAGAGGCCCATTTGACCCGGCTCGGCTATTTCAGCGATCAGAAAGCAAAGGTTTTTCAGGATCTTAAAGCCATAGGCCGGGCGCTGGGCATGCCAACGTCGGTGCTGGTCGATGCCGCGGGCTGCGAGATCGCGACCCTTGCAGGTCCCGCCGAATGGGACAGCGACGACGCCGTCAAGCTGATCACCGCGGCGATCAAGCCGGTAGCCGCGGGGTTCTAAAGACGGATCCGCCCACAAGCCCTGATATTTTCAAACAGCCTTGGGCACCGTCATTGCGGGCCAACGGGTCGCGCGTTCGCGCCAGATGCATTTGCTTACGAGTCCGCGATCTCGCGACGGGATACGCCCGAGTTTTGTCGTTAAGCTCCGCGCCTCCAAGATAGAGGGCGCAGGGAATGCCGGGCGCTCGCTGCGCCCGCAGCCTCGCGTGCAAAATGATAGTAAGCACACGAGCGTAGTCACCACGGTCACACCGGATTCACCCGGCACTCCCCGCGCAATGGTTTTAACAGTTTACTTCGTGCTCTCCCCGGTGATCGGCTTGTTGTCACCGTCATCAGCGGATTAAGGTGCTCTGCTAGGCCCGGTTGAGCCCGACAAAACCTCCGCCAGATTTGACGCCAGCGCCGGGGCGTCAGGACCACACGACTTCGCCGTCCGCGACATGCATCTCTCGTCTCACGCGCCGTTCAATGCTCACGAGGTTCATCTCGCCCTGCATCGTCATGCGCGCCAAACGCTGCCGCGTCCATCGCATCCCGCCCCGCGTTCGTGACGATCGCGAGCCGCCCCCTTTGTGGGACGAGACGGGATGAGGTGTAGAAGTGATTTGGGTCAAACGACAAGAAATATATTTTCGGAAAAACAGAAAATAACGCTGGACAGGCAAAATCACGAGCCTGCCATTTGATTTGCCCGTCGGGTCGATCGCGACACCTGTTGCACGCTGCTTGCACGCTGCGTTCCACCATTGTGGCGGAAGCAGATCGAGCCCGTGTCGGAATTCAGAACCGGATTCAAGCGGCCCGCCAGGTTCGAAAGCCCGCAATCGAAGTTGAACACGCTTGCGCTTTGAGGGACCGCGATACCGGATTGTGGAAACACGCTGCGAGGCGAATCCGCGTTTTCATGATTTTGGAACCGCGAAGATGAAGTTCCCAACTAGCGGAATGCCAATTGCAAGTGAAACCATTCGAAGGTTCGGGCTTTGGTTTTGCGGAGAGACGCCCGTGAACCGAATTCTAAAACCCGTTACGTATGTCCTGGCTGCCGTGTATTTCCTGGTCGACGCGGTTTTCATCGCCGTGGCGAAACCGCTTTCGGACTGGCTCGCCAAGCGGCTGGTGCTCAGAAAGCTGCGAACCTGGATCAGATCGCTGCGGCCCTACCCTTCGCTCGCGCTGTTTTCGCTGCCTGTGATCGTGTTGGAACCGGCCAAGCCGGTAGCAGCCTATCTGGCGGCGACGGGCCAATTCGTGAGCAGCATTGTTACGTTGATCGTCGGCGAACTTCTGAAACTCGTGCTGGTCGAACGTCTGTTCAGCCTGACGCGAGACAAGCTGATGAGGATTCCAGCATTCGCCTGGGCCTACGCCAGGTTCCGGGAAGCCAAGGCATGGTTGGAAGCCACCGAGGCCTGGCGAACCGTACGATCGTTGAGCACCGCCGTCCGCAATTACGTCGTCCGAATGAAGACATCGCACGCGGTGCCGTTTCGTCACGGCGGATCGATCTGAAACAAAAGCTGCTCAATTCAATCAGGAAATCCGTTCGGCGGGACAGCCGAGATTATTGCGAGAAATAACCATCGGCTGGACCCGTTCGCCGGCGAGGAACCATGACTAGGCGCCGATCCGAAAATCCAGGCTGCGCAGAACGATGCCGGGCGGCGTGCCTTCGAACTCCCTTGCAAGAAACTTGAAGGCGGCGCGCTCTTCGATGCGATCCCGCAGCCGCATGAACTGCGCTTCGCGCTGATGCGGCTTGTTTCCCTCCGGCCTTTCCAGCTCGTCCATGGCGGACGTGCTGACGGCGCACGATACCTCGGTTTGACCGTCGATCATCGAAAACAGGACCACCATCCGGTCAAACTCGTAACCGCGAAAGCTGCCGCGTGTCAGTGCCATTTTAACTTTCCTCCCGAAGGACGTCATTGGCATCAAGCGACTGCGAGATACGCGCTCGCTGTACCTGCTACAAGCCGGGCGCGGCTTTCAACCTCTTTGCCGGCGGCGGATTGATCTCCGCGATCCGGCGCAGGCAATCGGCTTCGGAATCGTGGGGCCCGGAGACAAATGTTCCGCTGACCTTGGTGCTGTACCAGCCCGATACAACTCCAAGCCGGAGCAATTCTTCCGTCTTGACGTGACGCGGCGATATATTTTGCATTCATGGTGCTTTCGGGTGGGCGTTCGATCTTGCGTCGGACGCAGGTGAAGTTTCGTTCCGTGAACAACTATCGCTCAACTCTCGTTCGACAACCGGTCAAAGTCGGCAAGCACGGCCGTGACCAGATCGCGATGCCGGGTATCGTCCGAACCGAGCCCGGCGGCGTATAAATTCAGCACATAGCGGGCCTTGGCGGCGGCTTCCGGCCATGAGGCCGCAGCAGCCGACAGAAGCTGGTTTTCAAGGAGCCTTTGCCGATGACGCAGGTCGTTCGCATTGGTCTCGACCTCCGCCAGAATACGCCGGATGTCGGTCGCCTTTTGCGCCGCCATGCCGCGATGCTTGTCGAGATCGAGCGGCTGATCGGTCACGAGGCGCTCGCATCGATGCGCTGCGCGTCGGACAAATCGATCGAGCCGATGGAAAACATCTCCATCGCCGCGCTACCCGGGGCGGCCGCCGGCACCATGATCATGGTGGCAACCCGGCGGAACGAAGCGAACGACAATCCTTCGATCATCTCCTCGTCCGTGATCACCTCGTACGCCCCGGGAGGCAAAACGCGATCGATGCCCTTGATCCGGAAAGCGTGCCGGAAGGTGATGATTTCCCGCCGCGAGCGCGTGGTCATGGCCCGCGGTCCTTCGCGAACCGTTTTGCAGCGCCGCCGATGTTATGCATCCACCCACCGTGCGCTCTTATAGTCTGAATAGCCATCGCTTTCTCGCAAAACAGGCGCCGCGGCCTCGAATATCCACCGCCTCGGCTTGTATCGGCGGCTTTCGTAGCCATTTGCGCAGTGCGCCGAAACAATTTAGCGATTCCAGACCAGATGGGCCGCATGATCCGGCCGATGGCCGCAACCCCATATTCGCCCCTCGCTTCGACTGCCGCCCGCAAACCGGACCATTGCGGCCCGGTGTCGGCAGCGTGCGATCTTCAAACGGCCGGGATCGGGTGCTTCGCATGAAGATTCGTGTCGGCTTCCAGATGATCTACGATTTTCCGCAGCCGACGCCCTTGATCGCGGTGCTGGGCACGCATTTTACGCGGGCGTCCGACATCATCGTGCCCGACCATCTGACTACCAGCCCTGCGGTGCCCATCACGCCCTATCGCGACGGCTTCGGCAACCGGTGCAGCCGGATAGTGGCGCCGGCCGGCCGCCTGAGTCTCGCGGCCGATGGAACGGTACGCGATAGCGGCCTGCCCGACGTGGTGGCTCCCGCGGCCTCGCAACATGCCGTGGAGGAACTGCCGGCCGAGACCATCGTCTATCTGCTCGGCAGCCGCTACTGCGAGACCGACCGGCTCTCCGACATCGCGTGGAAGCTGTTTGAGAAAACGAACCCCGGCTGGGCGCGGGTCCAGGCGATCTGCGATTTTGTTCACCATCACATCGGGTTCGGTTACGAGCATGCGCGCGCGACCATGACGGCGTGGGAAGCGTTCAACGAGGGCAAAGGCGTCTGCCGCGACTACGCGCACCTGGCCGTCGCGTTCTGCAGGTGCATGAACATTCCGGCGCGCTATTGCACCGGCTATCTCGGCGATATCGGCATTCCACCGCCCCACGCCGCGGGAGATTTTGCCGCCTGGTTCGAGGCCTATATCGGCGGCCGATGGTACACCTTCGATGCACGCAACAACATTCCGCGCATCGGCCGGGTGCTGATCGCCCGGGGCCGCGACGCCGCAGACGTTCCGATTACCCAGACTTTCGGACCAAACACGTTGCTCAGCTTCAGAGTTTGGACCGACGAGCTCGCGTGAAGCCGCCAAACCGGCGGCGCCGCGCAGCGCTCCAACCCGAGCGGTTCATGACAAGGATCAAAACATTGCCCGCGCGTTCTATTGGGAGTGGAGCTGGGGCAGGCGTCGCTGGTCGGAATCCGCCGCAGCCGCATGTCGACGCGACTGGTAGGTTTCCAGCACGCTTCGGCAGGTCTCGATGTTAAGCCCGGCAAACTCTACCCTTAGACCATCGAGAGCCTGTGAAGCGATCCGGTGATCCGGCGCGCCGAGAAACAGCAAGGACATCGTGGTCTCCCACGTGAACCCGAGCGCCTTGGTCAAAATCAGCACCAATTCCCTGCTCTTGTCGATCAGCGCTCGTTCAACCACGTCGACAGGCAACGAGCACAACGAGGACAGCCCGAGGGTGGCTTCCTCGAATTTGTGGGATTGGGCGTATTCGAGGATCTTCTTCTCATTCAGCTCGCCGTAATGATTCTGCTTTGCGATCAGCCTTTTCGCGACGAAATAGTCATGCGAGGCCGGTCCAAACTTCGAATGCAGCGCGCCCGTGACATCGGTCATCACCGAATGCATCTGGCTTGCTACTTCCGGACGCTCGCGCTCGATTTTCTTTCTTGCGTTGTCCGAAGCCTTTGCGATCAGCTGCTGGAACAGATGCCGCGGGATGTCCTTGCGACGGCCGAGTTGCTCGAACAAAATCGAGTCGCGCTCGGAGCGTTTGATCATGTGCAATATACCGAATTCTGAAAACCGCGCACCATCGTTGGTTGCGACCGAATTGACAACCTCGCGATTTCCTCGCGTCAACAGTTCGTCCGTCACCTCTTCGTTAATCGACCTTCGTTGGGAAATCGCAAGCAGATGCTGCTGACTTTTGGACCTGACATTGGCAACTAACGTACGGGTGTCGAGTCGTTCCGAGTACCGCAGTACGGGCCCCGCGACATCGATCGAATCGTCAAAGGCAAATTTGTTGATGATCTTTACCGGGGCATGGTCGACCCGAGCCAGTCGCTTTGCGAGTTGGGCCCGAGCCGCTACTTCGATGTCCTGCTCCAGCCGCCCTATGACCTCTCCGAACATCCAGATTTCGTCGTCGGTATAGCGGCCCGTGATCAGTAGATCGGTGGCATACCACAATGCTCGCTGGCGGCTTTCGGCCGATCCCCGCAAGACGGCGTTGTCCAGCTCCTGTAAGAATGACGCGCCTTCAATCATTGGACAAACCTCGAACTGTCGCGCCGGGGCAATTGCCCTGATCGGCAAGCCCCGTTGCGGGAAAGGCCCTGGGACTATGGCCGGCGCAAAATAATCGTGTGCCCACCGGGAACGGCAATTTCACAGCTGCAATCGCAGCTGCCGTTCGATCATACGTTCCAAAACGGAAGCTTTCGGTAAACAGCGGGAACCCGCGGCTAGCCCGCGGATATCCTCAATCCGGCCCGACAGTTCGCCATGCCTCTCGCCGCAGGTTCGTACCGCTGACACGAGCCGCGATTAATCCCTGGGCAGCAACGCGGCCGCTATGGTTAACCGGCTTTTAAAAAAGCATCGGCGCCCGAGCGCGAGCGGCGATTTTTTTCCAACTCGAATTCGCGGAGCCGTTTGGCGACGGCGGCGCCGCCCGAAGAGGGCGCACAAGCAACAGCCCGGGACGATGCCCGGGCTTGAACAAATCCGAAAATGCCACGACCAGAATCAAAACTTCCAGGAAAGCGCGCCCCTCAGCGTCTGGCCGGTGAGGCTTACGCGATAAATGCCGCCATCCGCGGCCGTGTAATTTTTGCCTCCGAAATCATCGTAAATATATTGCAGCCGGGCCAGAAGATTTGGGGTGAACGCGTATTCCACACCACCGCCAACCGAAAAGCCGACATATTTTCCGCCGGGCGCTCTCGTCGTGGTTGTCGTTGTGATCCCCTCGATGAAAGTGAGGTCGGCGGCGCTCAGTCCGCCGGTCGCGAACAGCAACCATTGGCCAACGGCGTAGCCTGCTTTTCCGACCAGATGCGAGGTCCAGTGCAGCTCGTAAGTGTTCGGCGTCGTGGTGGTGGTGGTGATGGTGGCGATACCGTGACCAACTGCGTTGGTCCAGCCGAAGTCGCCTTCGATCCCGAGCACCAGGGGGCCCGACTGCCAGTTATATCCCGCCAGTACACCGCCCACGACACCATTGGTTGGCGCGCCAGGCTCGGTGAGAACGCCGTCGTCGACAACCCGGGTTTTGCCCCAGAGATAGCCGAGGTGACCGCCGATATAGAATCCGGACCAATCGTAGGCAGGATTGACTGCCATCACCGGCGCCTTCGTATAGGGCCGCGCAGCCAGATCCGCAGCGGACGCCGCACCGATGCCAAGGATGACGCCGGCCGCCGCCGCGACAAAGGCTACGGACCTGGAATTTCGCATGCTATCCCCCAAAAGAAATCGAGCTTGTAATCGGAATCTTAATCGGCCTGATGGACCAACCTAGCCGAGGCCGGCATCGCCGCGCCTTGATGATTACCGGGCGCCGAACGAATCCGGTGGCCTGTTGCAAAAATACCACGGCGGTCTCGCCGATCCGTCTCGAATGTCCGCCTCCGGGTTTTTGCGAGCGCCCCCACGTTCAACGTGAGGCGGAGCTGGCTGCCTCAACAGGCCTCGGCGCGCGTTTTCTGGATCAACAGGTCGGCGGCGAGATCCAGCGCATTGAACTGGGCATAGCGTGCTCGGACGTATTCTGGATCCAGGTTCTCCGAGAATGGCGAGGAAAGATGCCAAACGGCACCATGCGGATTGACCTCCAGCACATAAAGTCGCCCGCTATGGCTTTCCCGGATAATGTCGACGCCGATGACGGGGCATTCGGGGAACGCCTGGTGAGCGCGCTCGCCAAGCGAAACGATCTCCGGGTCATTGCAGAGCGCGCGGATGTGTCCACCCATCGTCTTGTTGTTCGAGGCGATGACGCCGAGCGGATCAGCGGCAATTTCAGCGAGCGGTGCGCGCTTCTCGCGCCATCGATTGCGGGCGCAATATAACGCACGCCCAAACAGGCTCAGGACGCGATATGCAGCCGGGTAACCATCCTCGGAATGGTCGATATAGGGCTCGACGAGAAATCGATCATCGAAAGCAGCGGTCAATTCGTCGTAGCGGGCGGCGAGTTCGACGGTGCGAACGAGTTTTACGCCAACTCCTTCATTCAAGTCGTTGGGCTTCACTATCACGTATTCGCCCCATTCCGCTGGGTCGAACGAGGTCTGGGGTGAAAGCGTTGCAGTCCTTGGCGTCAGGACATCAATTGAGGATAGCCGACGCAGCTGTTCGTCCTTGCCCAGGATGTGACCGCAATACAGCGCGCCGCCGCGCGGGACGAAATCGATCAAGCGGACGGGCGAGAACACCAGCGACGGGCGTCGCACCTGCCAGCGTGCGGTCACCGGGTTGCGGTTGCCGTTGACGGCGATGCGAACCTCGATGTCAGGGGCTTTGCGCTCTATTCGTTGCTTGATGGCGATCCAGTCGGAGGCATCTTGCTCAGGCGAAGTATGCACGATCAACAGATTGCGCGTGGGCCTCACTTCCTCCATTCATTTTGCCTCGAGCGTTGGGGAATACGAG
Organism: uncultured Alphaproteobacteria bacterium; assembly: GCA_963840155.1. Taxonomy (GTDB): domain Bacteria; phylum Pseudomonadota; class Alphaproteobacteria; order Rhizobiales; family Xanthobacteraceae; genus Bradyrhizobium. The sequence goes on along the minus strand of CAWIXP010000002.1, from coordinate 1,929,339 downwards.
GTTGTCCAGCGTTGCGGCGGGTGAAAAGTTGATCCAGTCGAACCTTTCCGACCCTGTCAAGCCGCCGCATGGCCGGCCATCGTGGTATTCACCTTGACGCGAACCTGCCCTCTGCGGATGCTGTCCGCCGGGATGACGCGGAGAGGTGTGACATGGGCCTTCTTTCAGTTTTGATCGGTGTGTTGATCGTTGTGGTCGTCGGGGCAATCTGCTTTTGGGCTATCGACAAATTTGCGAACGACCGCCGGCTGGCAAACCTTCTCAAGTTGCTGGTGGTGCTGATATGCCTTGGCGCGATTTTGCAGCGCGTGCTTGCGCTGACATATTAGACCGCGAGCCCTTCGGCGGTGTCTTTGCCCTGCCGCCATCCTGCAACCCGGCTCAGTTCAGCCGCAGCTCGGTGATGTGCCGCGGGTCCGGGCTCAGCTCACGACGTTCCACGCGCTTGACGAGGTCCGTCAGCACGGCATTGGCGCTGCAGGGTAGGCCGAGCTTGGCGCCCTCGCGCACCACGAAGCCGTTGAGGAATTCGATCTCGGTGCGCCGGCCCTTCTGCATGTCCTGCCCCATCGAGGGACGCTGCTCGGCGGAGGTGCGCTTGCCGTCCTTGAAGCGCTGCTCGTCGCAGACCCGCATCGCGGCCTCGTCGCCCTCGCCGGCACGCGCGATCGTCTCGGCCGGCAGATGCAAAATCTCCTCCAGCTGATAGCCGTGCGCTTGCCCGACGCGGATCGCTTCGCTGCCGAGCCGCGTGGAGAAGCGGCGGATCGGCTCGCTTTGCAACATCTCGCCGCCGGGCAGCCCGGTGCAGGCGGAGAGCCCGTTGCCCATGGCGTTGGCAACCAGTTTCGACCAGCGCTCGCCCCATAGATTGGAGGTCGCCTTGGCGCTGTCGGCGTAGCCGACCAGGCGGCAGATTTCTTCCGCCCGCTGCGTGATGCGGCCGTGCACTTCGCCGGCGCGAAATACGGTGTGCGCCGCCCCGCCCTTGCCGGCGCCGCGGTGGATGTGGCCGGGCTCAGGCAGGTTGACCGTGATGCTGCTCGCGACGCAGCCAAGCGTCTTGCCCCAGCCGACGATGCCGGCGATGGTCTCTTCATTCATGCAGTTCTGCAGCGACACGACGTAGCCGTCCGGCGCCAGATACTGCCGGATCAGGGTGGTGGCCCACGCGGTATCGTAGGATTTCATGCACACGAAGGCGATGTCGACCGGCGGCTCGCTGGCCAGCCGCTGCGCGTCGGTGACGTGCAGCGCCCGCGCCGGCACCGAGAATTCGGCGACCTCCCTGGCATGGGTGACGCGCAGGCCGTGTTTCCTGATGTGCTCGACATGCTCGGGCCAGGGGTCGATGAACGTCACGTCCTCGCCCGCCTGCACCATGTGAGCTCCGGCATACCCGCCAACGGCGCCCGCTCCGACGATAGCTATCTTCCGACCCATGCTTTCCTCCCGGACTTCCCGCCGAAGCCGGCGCGCCGGCCGCGCTCATCACAACGCTTGAACCGTGGCGCGCCAATCGCGCCGAATGAAATCCATCTACGCAGGGCGATCATCGCGGTTCACCCGCAAATGCCTGCCGCAGTGCCGACAGCCGCTCCAGCGCAGCCGGCGGCAGCGGGCCTTTTTGCACCGCGGCGAGCGTATCCTCGAACTGTTGCGGCGTCGCCATGCCGACCAGGATAGTGCCCATCGCCGGGTGAGACAGCGCAAACCGTGTGGCGGCTTCGGCCAGGCTGGCGGCGAATCCCTCTGTTATCAGCGGGGCCAGACGGCGCGCGCGCTCGATATCGGCATCGTAGCTCACCGCCGAACCGATCGGCTCGGGCGCCGGACCCGCGATCGGGTGACGCTCGGCTGAGCCCGATAGCGCGCCGCCGGCCAGCACGCGGATGCCCACTACTCCAACCTCGGCCGCCGCGGTGCGATCGAACAATCGTTGGTAATCCTGCGCCGGATAATTCGCCGGCAATTCCGTGGCGGCCGATGGGTTGAGCATGTTGTAGACGACCTGAGCGCTGTCGAAGGCGCGTGCATCGATCGCCTGGTGCAGTGCCGCCGTGTCGCCGACCGCGGTCAACCCGAGGAAACGAATCTTGCCCTGCTGACGCAGGCGCTCGAACGCCGGCACCACCTCGCCGAGCACCTGCCGGACGCTCAGCGCCAATCCGCCGCCTGTGCCGGTGATCTCATTGTGCAGGTGAAAGATGTCGACCCGCTCCAGACGCAGCCGGGCCAGGCTGCCTTCGAGCGAGGCCGTTACGGCCTCTGCGATGCCCCCGAACGCGCCGGGCGGCACCCGCACCTTGGTGCCGACGGCCACGTTGGCCGGTTTCAGCTTGTGCAGAACACGGCCGAGATTCTTTTCCGATTCACCGTTGCCGTACTGCACCGCGGTGTCGAAGTAGTTCACGCCGGCGTCGATCGCTCGCGCAATGGCGCGCTCCTGGTCGGCAGCATCGCCGCGCACCATCAATCCGCCCACGGCCCCGCACCCGAAGCCGAGCACCGATAGCTGCATTCCCGTGCGTCCAAAGGCCCGCAATTGCATCGCCGTTCCCTCCGACCGCCGGCACAATACCCTGAATTATCGCTCCGGCGGCAGAGACCGGTTTAGTCATCGAGCGTCGATATGTCATGTCGGCGCCCACGACAAAAGCCCCCGGGCTTTCGCCCAGGGGCTTGTCGTCCCCACCCCCGCAGCTTCGATCAGTAGGTAAACCGGTGGTTCACTCCGAAGCGTACGATCTCGTCGGTCATTCTGGTGTTGATCGCCAGGTTGCCGACAACCGTGCCCGCGGGAATATTCGGTGAGCCGCCGAGACCGGCCAACGGAGAATTCGTGGCGGTGCCCTTCGGTAGATCGACGTGGAGGAATTCGGCCTTCCAGGTCCAATTGTCGTAAAGCGCGGCTTCGAAGCCGGCTCCGACGGCCCAACCGATCCGGTCTTCCGCCCATCTTGCGCCGACCGCGTCACCATCGGGGTCGATGGTGACCACGCTGGATTCCACTCGCCCATAGGCAAAGCCGCCGGTTGCATAGACCATCCAACGAGGATCAGGCAGGAAACCAATGCGGCCTCGGGCGGTGCCGAACCACTTCAGTCGCTGCTCGAAGTTGGATACGATGGCCTGCCCAGGCACAGCTGTTCCCGTGGCGGCGTTAACGTCGGCAAAATTGCGGTCGATGTTGAAAAGTGAGTTCTTCTGGTCCGTGCCCTGGAAATCAGTTTCAAAGCCCCAAACGATGTTGTTGTTCTGCCAGTTGAATCCAATCTGACCGCCGTACACGGCGCCGTTCAAATCCTGTGAATTCGTGTTCGTTGTGCCCGCTGGCGTACTGGTAATCTCCGAATCCGCTGTTCCCCAGCTGTAACCGAAGTTTCCACCGACATAGAAGCCGGTCCAGCTATAAAGGGCAGGCGCCATCCCCGGTGCCTTTAGCATCGGCAAATCAGCAGCAGATGCGGTTCCAATGCCGAGGATCGCGCTAAATGCCGCGACCGAAATTATCAATTTTGAATCTGTCATGAGTAACTCCCCCTGTTTCAGCCGGCCCAAACGCGATGCGCGTTTGGTGTCCGAAAGTTGGGAATACCTAAGATTGCAATCTGTGACCTGCAACATTTCTGAGAGTTGGAAGGAATTCCCATGGATGTACCTCAAATGCCACACCGTCTCGAAATCGCCTCGGCGGGTTTGCATGCGACCGACGGACATCTTCGCGGTGCAAACTAATAAATTTCAAGGCAATGCCCTAACAGGAGCTTTACAAAAATCAGCTTCAATCCCACGACCTGTTGGACAAACATTTTAGCAGGGTCAATTCCAACGGCGGATAGCCATCATGTCTGTTGATAAGCCGAGGCCAAGCGTACAGCGCGAACCGCGACGGCAACTGCACAAACAGCCTGCCTGGATCACGGTGGACGACGGCATGACGAAGCGCGAATGTTTCGTGTTGGACGTCTCACCCGGCGGCGCCAAAATCATGACGGAGGCCGCCTTCGATGTCAGGGACAGGTTCGGCTTGGCGCTTGTGCTCGGTCATCCGAAGCGCCAGCCCTGCGAAGTGGTTTGGCGCCGGGGCAAGACCTACGGCATAAAATTCGTACACTGACTGGCCATACGCCCGACCGGTTCTGCTTCAACCGGCCCTGTTGGCCGAGGCAGAGCTTCACGCCGCGCGGGAGCCCGCTTTGCGCGGCACCAACCGCTCGCTCGCCAGCGCTGCCTGCGAACTCGACGCTCCCGCTTCGTGATATTCGGCGTCCTCGTTGACTTGCCAGACGTCGTAGATGCGTTCACCGGCCAGGATGTTCCGCGCCGTAAGCATCGCCGTCATCATGGCGTGATCCTGGTTGTTGTATTTGTGCATTCCGTTTCTGCCGATCAGATGCAGGCTCGGATAGCTTTGCTCGAGGTCGCGGCGGATGATCGCCATGTGTTCGCGATAGTCGTCGTCATAGACCGGATAGGCCTTGGGCTGGCGCACCACGGTGCCGTCAACCACGTCACAGGCCGCAACCAGACCGACCTTGGCGACCTCACGGGTGGCGAGCGCGACCAGCTCTTGATCCGACATCGTCCACAGACCGTCGCCCTCGAAACAGAAATATTCCAGGCCGAGGCAGCTCATGCCCGCCGGCGCCATCTCGGGCGACCACGAGCCGAAATTCTGCACGCGGCCGACTTTGACCGAGGGGTCATGGATATAGATCCAGTTATCGGCAAATAGGTCCGGCTTGTCGATCATCAGCGCGACGGTGAGGAAATCCCGGTAACGCAGCGCGCGCGCGTGCAGCAGCGAGATCGGCTTCGGCGAGAGTTTCTGGACGAGTTCGCGCACCGGCGCGGAACTGACGACATGGCGGGCCGTATAGCTTTCGCGTTTTCCCTCTGACGTCGCGACCCCGATGTGCCAAAGCCCGTGAGCCTCGTCATAAGCCAGTTCAGTCAGCTCGCGACCCATCAGGATTCGACCGCCGCGCTCGGTGACCTTTTCCGCGGCCGCCTGCCACATCATGCCGGGACCCTGGCGGGGATATTGAAACGTCTCGATCAAGGTCTTCACGACCTCGCCGCCGACGGCGGCGGCTTTTGGCTTGCGCGAGAACGAGCGCTTCAGCGCGCTCATGACGGCGACGCGAAGGTCGAGGCCCTTGATGCGCTGCGCCGCCCAGTCGGCGGAGATTTCGTCGCACGACATGCCCCACACCTTTTCGGTGTAGGTCTTGAAGAAGATCTGAAACAGGCGCTCGCCAAACCGATTGCGCACCCAATCATGGAAGCTGCGGGGCGAGCCGATCGGGAAGGCCTTGGCAAAGGCATACGACAGCACGCAGGCGATGCTGGTGAATATGCCGAGATTGCGCAGCGCCTGGAACGCGCTCAACGGATAGGAGTAGAACTTTCCGCCGTAATAGATGCGCGACAGCCGCCGCCGCGAAACGAAATCGTCAGGCAAAATCTCATGCCAGAGATCGACGACTTCCTTGGCCTTGGAAAAAAACCGATGGCCGCCGATGTCGAACAGGAAATCACCGTGGCGGACCGTGCGGCTGATTCCGCCGACATAAACCGGGTCTTTCTCGATCACGATGACGCTCGGCGTCTCCTTGGTCAGACAGTACGCCGCCGTGAGACCGGCCGGCCCCGCACCGATCACGAATACTTCTGCGTCTGCGGTCATGCGCGGCTCGATCCCTCGGGTTTTCGGCCGAATCTGCGCAGACTTTCGTTAACGTAGTGGGTATCGCCGTTCGCAGGACGGTTTCTGCCGAACGGTTAATGAATGCTCAACGGCCCGCGCGCCACTGAGCGCATCGCGTCAGTCAGCATGCGCTTCCGCCAGAACCGCGACTTCCTTTGTCCCGTAAGACAGATAGGTCAGGCGCCATCCGAATTTTTGCGAGATTTCCTCGAGCGCCTTGAAGCCGGCGGTTCGCCAATCGGGAAAGCCGAAGTAATCGTCGAAATGAAGAATCAGGCCGTGTTCGACGTACTCGGCACAGAATTGCAGCACATCGAGCGTTGCGGCGTAGGTGTCGCAATCGACGTGCACCAACAGCGGGATATCAGCGGCGGGGTTTTCCGCTTTCCACCGGAGACCCGACTCCGCGAACCATCCTTTCACCAGCCGGACATTGCGCCGAACGGTTGGCAGCTTGCCTCCGAGATCGAAGGTTTTTTCCGGAGCCATGCCGCTCCAGTTTTCCAGCAGGCCTTCAAAGCTATCAAATCCGACAAAATTCAAGCCGCGAAATTTCTTGGCCTGATAGTTAATCATTCCACCCTTGTAAACGCCGAATTCCAGTACGGATTTACGCGATGGAAATCTTCTCCTTGCCTCATTGATGGAAAGCGCCAGACCTTCATATCGATCCAGAAACGAATAGGCGCCCTTCATGTTTTGCTTTGCGTAGTTAAAGGAATCCACGACGGCATCGCGCCGCATCAGCATCGGAACGGATACCGACAACGTTCTTTCGCCCACATAACGCGCGAATGAAGCAATTACGTTGGAAAACCAGGCCTCCGCCCGGGTGGCTATCCGCGTCATGAGAGGTCTACCTTCGAGATGCTTTGCTACAGAAGCCGTTGGCATTCGGGATCCCGCCTGAAGGGGCCGGGTTCAAGCGGATTATGGGATCGAATCGTTTCCACTTTCTGCTCGGGTCCACGAAATACACGGCCTGACGCACTTCGCGCCGAGGCGCTGCGGCAGCCAGGCATAGGAGTTGCTTAAGTGGTGCCGGTGCACATTGGCCGTTTGCCCGATGTCGTCGCCGCCGTATCAATGAGGGAGCCATGTCCAAGCTCGGTTCGCTGTCGGGGCAGGCAGCCCTTAAGCAACAGCCCGGCGTAAATCCAGGCGTCCTGATCGCGGTGCTGTGGCTGGCGGCAGCGGCCGCACTTGCGTTGCCTTCGCTAAGCAGCGGGGTGTTCAATGCCATGGCCACCGACGATGCGATGCGGCTCGTCCAGGTTCGCGACTTGATCGGCGGACAAGGATGGTTCGACCTGTCCCAACATCGCTTGGATCCGCCCGGCGCTTCGATGCACTGGTCGCGCGTCGTCGATGCGCCGCTGGCCGCGTTGATCCTGTTGCTGAGACCCCTGGTTGGAGCGCACGGCGCAGAAACCGCGATGTTGTTTGTCTGGCCGCTGCTGCTGCTCGCCGTCGCGCTCGTGCTGGTCGCCGCGATTGCCCGGGTGATGAGCAACGACGTCGGCAACGCCCAGATAGCGGCGGTGTTGCTGGCGGTGCTGTCGGCGCCGGCGCTGATCCATTTCCGGCCAGGTGCGATCGATCACCACAACGCACAGATCGGTTTGTTGCTCGCCACGGTCTTGCTGACGTCACAGATCGAGCAGAGCACCGTCAAGGCCGCTCTCGGCGGTCTGACCGCATCGCTATCGCTGGCCATCGGCATCGAAATGCTGCCGGCCATCGCCGCGATATGTATCGCCGTGTCCGGCCTTTTCATCTGGCGCGGTGCATCCGTCTCTAGGCAGATCGCTGCGTTCGGGGCGGCGTTGGCGGGCTCGTCGCTGCTGCTCGCACCGGCGTTGCTTCCGCTGTCTTCGCTGGCCTCACCGGTCTGCGACGCCTTCGGCGGGCCGTTGTTGCTCTTGGTCGCCGGCGGCGGCGTTAGTCTGATGATCATGGTCGAGATCGATCGCCGGCACTCGACGCTGCGCCTGCGCCTGGTAACGGCAGCGGCGTCGGCAATCGCCCTGGTCGGCACGTTCCTCACATTGTTCAAGGGATGCATTGCCTCGCCCTATGCGCAGCTCGATCCGCTGGTCACATCGCTGTGGGTCGACAAGGTCGCCGAGTCGATGTCGTTGGTCACGATGCTGCAGCTGGCGCCGCAAAAGGTCCTCGGCTTCTACGGTTTTCCATTGATGACGATGGGCTTCGGCGCGGCGGCGCTGATTTGCTGCAATCCGCTGGAACGATTCCGCTGGATTCCCGGCATGACGGCGCTGGCCGCGCTGCTCGGCCTTAGCGTTTGGGAGATGCGGGGCACTGCGGCGGCATCGATGGTGGCAGCTCCGATTTTTGCGGCGAGCCTTTCCGTCCTGTGGCCGGCGCTGGCCCCTGGACGAAGCCTCGTGCTTTTGGCACTTGCCGCCTCACCCGCGAGCTTTGCAGCTCTCGGCCTGTCGGCAAATCCGCTGATCGAGCTGATCTTCAAGCCGCAAATGACCATCGCCGAGCGAGATGTCTCGACGTGCGCGCCCGCGGTCGCTTCGATGGCAAAGTTTCCGAGCGGACGCGTGATGGCCCCGATCGATCTTGGCCCGGCGATTCTCCGCGACACCGACCACGCGGTGTTTGCAGCACCCTACCATCGCAACAATGATGGCAATGCCGCGATGCTCGAGCTGATGCTGGCGCCAGCGCCGATTGCGCGTCACCTGCTGGCGGATCGCCGGGTCGACTACGTGGTGACTTGCTCGGCGGCTCCCGAGCTGGATCTGGTCAAACTCGCTCCCGACGGACTGGCGGCGCGGCTCGGCCGCGGCGAAACGCCTGACTTCCTCGAGCCGCTCGACCTCGACCCCACGCACAAAATTGCTGCATGGCGGGTGCGACGATAGATCGAACAGCACTGCCGTCTGCCAGAAGCGCTGGCGAATGCGGGCAATCCCGGCCATGAGCCTCAGCGCGTCGGGACCGGCTTATCGCCGCGGTAATCGTAAAAGCCGCGCTGGGTCTTGCGGCCGAGCCAACCGGCTTCGACGTATTTCACCAGCAATGGGCATGGCCGGTACTTGGAGTCGGCGAGCCCCTCGTGCAGCACCTGCATGATGGACAGGCAGGTGTCCAGGCCGATGAAATCGGCGAGCTCGAGCGGCCCCATCGGATGGTGAGCGCCGAGCTTCATTGCCGCATCGATCGCCTCGACGTTGCCGACGCCCTCATAGAGTGTGTAGATCGCCTCATTGATCATCGGCAACAGGATGCGGTTGACGATGAAGGCCGGGAAATCCTCCGACACCGCGACCTGCTTGCCGAGCCGGGTGACGAACTCCCGGGCCGTATCGAAGGTCGCGTCGTCGGTGGCGATGCCGCGGATCAGCTCGACCAGCTCCATCAGCGGCACCGGGTTCATGAAGTGAATGCCGATGAAGCGCTCGGGCCGGTCGGTGGATGCGGCGAGCCGGGTGATGGAGATCGAGGAGGTGTTGGAGGCGACGATGGCGTCGGGCTTCAGCACCGCGCAGAGATCGTGAAAGATCTTGCGCTTGACCTCTTCCTTCTCGATCGCGCTCTCGATCACCAGATCGCAATCGCTGAGCCCCTCGATGGTTTCGGTCGACACGATCCTGCCGAGCGCCTGCTTGCGGGCGTCCTCGGTGATGATCTTTTTCGAGACCTGGCGCGACAGATTGCCGTTGATGGTCGCCATCGCCGACTTCAGGCGATCCTCGGAGACGTCGTTGAGCACCACCTGCAACCCGGCCAGCGCCGCCACATGCGCAATGCCGTTGCCCATCTGGCCCGAGCCGATCACGCCGATCTTCTTGATCATTGCCATCTCGTCATCTCACCGGGCCAAGACACGCTTTGCGCGCCTGTCCGTCCTCTCTGCATAAACACCGACCGGAGTCCGCTTCATCCCGCTGGAGCATTTTCTTTCTGAATGTGCCCTTAACGCATGTTTGCCCGTATTCCAGCCGCGAAACCATCCCTCACCTTCAGGCATCCGGCGCGCGCCGTCATTTTCCGAGCTTGCCAAGCGCATCGATCAGTTCGGGAACCGCCTGGTAGAGATCGGCGACCAGGCCGTAATCGGCGACCTGGAAGATCGGCGCGTCCTCGTCCTTGTTGATCGCGACGATCACCTTCGAATCCTTCATGCCGGCCAGGTGCTGGATTGCACCAGAGATGCCGATCGCCACATAAAGTTCCGGGGCCACCACCTTGCCGGTCTGGCCGACCTGCCAGTCGTTCGGCGCGTAACCGGCATCGACCGCGGCGCGCGAGGCGCCGACGCCGGCGCCGAGCTTGTCGGCCAGCGGCTCGATATATTTGGCAAAATTCTCGCGGCTCTGCATGGCGCGGCCGCCGGAGACGATGATCTTCGCCGAAGTCAGTTCGGGGCGATCGCTTCTTGCGACCTCCTCGCCGACGAAACTGGAGAGGCCCGGATCGGCCGCCGCAGCGGCATCTTCCAGCGCCGCGCTGCCGCCATCGCCGGCGGCGGCAAAGGTCGAGGTCCGCACCGTGATGACTTTCTTGGCGTCCCTGGATTTAACCGTCTGGATCGCGTTGCCGGCGTAAATCGGGCGCTCGAAGGTGTCGGGGGAAATTACCTTGATGATTTCCGAGACCTGCATGACGTCGAGCAGCGCCGCGACGCGCGGCATCACGTTCTTGAAGCGCGAGGTCGCGGGCGCGACAAAGGCGTCGTAAGAGGGCGCCAACGCGACGATCAGCGCGGCGAGCGGCTCGGCGAGATCGTGGGCGTAGGCCTCGCCCTCGGCCACCAGCACCTTCTTGACGCCGGCAAGCCTTCCGGCAGCCTCGGCCGCGGCCCTGGTGCCCTCGCCGCCGCCGGCGACCAGCACATGAACTTCGGCGCCGAGTTGGGATGCAGCGGTCAGCGCCTTGTTGGTGGAGTCCTTCAAGGTGGCGCGATCGTGTTCGGCCAGCAACAGCGTCGTCATCAGAGGACCCCGGCTTCGGTCTTGAGCTTCGAGACCAATTCGGCGACGTCCTTGACCTTGACGCCGCCCTTACGGCCGGGCGGATCGGAGGTCTTGAGAATTTCCAGATGGGCCGTGAGATCGACGCCGTAATCGGACGCGCTCTTGTCGGCGATCGGCTTTTTCTTCGCCTTCATGATGTTGGGCAGGCTGGCATAGCGCGGCTCGTTCAGCCGCAGGTCGGTCGTCACGATCGCCGGGCCCTTGAGTTTCACGGTCTGCAGGCCGCCATCGACTTCACGCGTCACCTTGAAATCGGTTCCCTCGACTTCAAGCTTGGAGGCGAAGGTCGCCTGCGACCATCCGAGCAGTGCGGCCAGCATCTGCCCGGTCTGGTTCGAATCGTCGTCGATCGCCTGCTTGCCGAGGATGATCAGGCCGGGCTGTTCCTCGTCGGCGATCGCCTTGAGGATTTTCGCAACCGCCAGTGGTTCGACGTTACCTTCCGCCTTGACCAGAATGCCGCGATCGGCGCCCATCGCAAGCCCGGTCCGGATGGTTTCGGCGGCCTGGGCGGGACCGATCGAGACCACCACCACCTCGCTCGCCTTGCCGGCCTCCTTCAGCCGCAGCGCCTCCTCTACGGCGATTTCATCGAACGGATTCATCGACATCTTCACGTTGGAAAGCTCGACGCCCGATCCATCGCTCTTGACGCGGACTTTGACGTTGAAATCGACCACCCGTTTAACCGGCACCAGAACCTTCATCGACCCTCTTTTTTAATTCAGGTTTGCTCGCCTGCTTGCCTGGCCGCGGAACCTAAAGGTCCGGCCAACCCCGGTCAACGCGCGAAGCTCGGAAATAGCGCCCGAACTACGCGGCTAGCGGTTTTGGCCGGGCACCCACAGCACGTCTCCGGCGCCATTGTCGTTGACCGAGCGGCTGGCGACAAACAGAAAGTCCGATAGCCGGTTCATATACTGGATTGCGGCGGCGCTGACCGGCTCGTTGGGCTTTGCCGCCAGTTCCACCATGATCCGTTCCGCCCTGCGGCATATCGTGCGCGCCAGATGCAGATAGGCCGCGGCGGGCGCGCCGCCGGGCAGCACGAAAGAAGTCAACGGCGCAAGCCTCGTATTCAGGCTGTCGATGTCGTGCTCGAGACGTTCGACCTGGCTCGACAGCATCCGCAGGCGTTCCGCCTTGCCGTCGCGCTGGGGCACCGCGAGGTCGGCGCCGAGATCGAACAGGTCGTTCTGGATCAGGCTCAGCATCGCATCGAGTTCGCGCGCCTCCCGGAGATGTAGCCGCGCCACGCCAATCGCGGCGTTGGTCTCGTCGACGGTTCCGTAGGCGGCGATGCGCAGATCATATTTCGGCCGGCGTTCGCCGCTGCCGAGCGCGGTGGTGCCGTCATCGCCGGTTCGCGTATAGATACGATTGAGGACGACCATTGGTTTTGCCTCCAGATTATCGCCCCATCGCCCAGACCGCGAGCATGGTGATGACGATCGCGACGAATTGCAGCAACACCCGCAACTGCATCAGTTTCTGCGACCGGTTCGGCGATCCGCCGCGCATCATGTTAAGTAGGCCAAGCAGCAGGACCAGCGCGACGGCGCCGACCGCAACGGGGAGTATGATCGTGCTCAGGAACGAGGCCATCGCCGTACATAACACCGCGCAGGGCGCTCCGCCATTGCCGCCAAGGATCGCCTTGGCGCCGCAGCGATCTGGCTTTTTGCGCAATAATATCAGAAGGTAGCCCGTTCGCCGGCCGAACGATTCTTCCGCTCCAGCAAGGTGAAATGTGAGGCAGCTTCGCTACGTCTACCTGATCGTGATGGATGCGTTTTACACGTTTCTCGCCGATGACGGCTGGGCGATCGCCAGCCACATCGCGCTCTCGACACTGATGGCGCTGTTTCCGTTCCTGATCGTGCTGACGTCGCTGGCCGGCTTTTTCGGCTCGAAGGAACTTGCCGACCAGGCGGCCGGGCTGATCCTGCAGACCTGGCCAAAGCAAGTCGCCGATTCGCTATCCGGCGAGATCCACGATGTGCTGACGACCACCCGCGGCGACGCGCTGACGGCGGGCGCGGTGCTGGCGGTGTATTTTGCCTCCAACGGCGTCGAAAGCCTGCGGGTCGCGCTCAACCGCGCCTATTCCGTGGTCGAGCCGCGGCGCTGGTATTGGCTGCGGCTGGAATCGATCGGCGCCACGCTGATTGCTGCCTTTACCGCGCTGGCGATGGCGTTCCTGATCGTGCTCGGGCCGCTGATACTGGAGGCGGCACGGCGCCATATTCCGCTGATCGTCGAAAGCAACGAGAATTTCCTCAACGTGTCGCGCTACGGCATAACCATCACGGCGCTCACCGTCGCGCTCTTTGTCCTGCACGCCTGGTTGCCGGCGGGCCGGCGGAGTTTTCTGCAGATCCTGCCGGGAATTATCTTCACCCTGGTGGCGTCGCTGCTGTCGGGCATCGTGTTCGGACAGTATCTGGCGCGCTTCGCCAATAATTACGTCACCATGTATGCCGGCCTGGCGTCCGTCATCATCGCCTTGGTGTTTCTGTATTTTATCGCCGCGATCTTCGTTTATGGCGGCGAACTCAACGCGGTGATCATCAAGTCGAAGCTGCCGCATGGCGTATCGCTTCAAGCAGCGCAGTCGCTAAAGCCCGCGGATTCACAGGCTTGACCAGGAACGCATCGGCGCCGGCGGCGCGCGAGGCGGCCTCGTCATCGCCGCGGCCCGACACCCCGATGATGGCAATTCGGCCGTGCGGCGGCCTCAACGAGCGAATTCGCCTGATGGCCTCGATGCCGTCGATGCCCGGCAGCACCATGTCCATCAGCACCGCGTCAAAGCCGCCTTGCCCGATCCGCTCGGGGGCGGCCTCGCCGCGCCCGATGAATTCCGCCTGATGACCGAGTTCGGTAAGGATCGTGTTGAGCACGACGCGGCCGAACGGATTGTCCTCGACGCTGAGAACCCGCAACGGCCGCGAGGGCGGCGGCTCACCCTGATCCGCCCCCGGACCGGCCGGTTTCGGGGCTTTGGCGCGGGTCAGCGTCACGGTCAATGTGAACCTGGTTCCGCCACCCCGGCGTTGCGCAACGACGATGTCGCCGCCCATGGCGCGCGCCAGCGCCTTCACCGACGATAGCCCAAGCCCGGCACCTCCGAAGCGCGAGGCGATGCTGACATTGGCCTGCGAGAACGGCCGGAACAGCCGCTTGACTTCGCCGAGCGAGAGACCGATCCCGCTGTCGGAAATCGCAAACGCCACCGTCGCCTTGGCCCTGTCGCCGCGGATCGGCCGAACCTCGAGCGCGACGCCGCCGGCCTCGGTGAACTTCACGGCATTGTCGATCAGGTTTTCCAGCGCGGCGCGCAGACGGACGGGGTCGCCGACCACATGCGCCGGCAACTTCTGTGAAATATCGACCCGGGATTGCAGGCCCTTGGCTGCCGCCCGCCCGGCCAGCGAGTCGCCGGCGCCGCGCGCCAGTGCCCGCAGGTCGAAGAAATCCCGCCGTACCGCTGTCGCGGCTTTGCTGCTGCTGGCGGCATCGACGAACAAGGTTGCCAGGCTGGCGAGATGTTCGGCGCCCGCCTTGATGGTGTCGACCCAGCGCCGCTCGCGCTCGTCGAGATCGGACGTGGCCAAAAGATTGCTGATGGCCAGAATTCCGGTGAGCGGGGTGCGCACCTCATGCGCGAAGGCTGCAAGCGCGGCTTCGACCATCACGCCCGCGCGTCGACGTACTTTCGCGGCACCGGCCGGAGCGCGTTTTTTCGGCGACCGTCTTTTCCGTGGCCGCGTGGTGCGCTGTGAGCGCGTTTTTGGCGCCATGATTCCCCTGAGCCCGGCCCGGCGCCAGCATGCCATGGCGAGGCCGCCGGAGTCACGCCGCAGCGCCCGATTCTCGCTGCCGTCCACGTGGGCAATCAGGACAGGCCGACCAGCCGGCGGATATCGGCCGGCGCCGCGCCGGCGGCGCGGAGTTCGCGCAAGCCGGTGGCCTGCGTCGATTTCGCCAGCTTTCGCCCCGCCTCATCGAGGATGAGGCGGTGGTGCCGGTAGACCGGCTGCGGCAGGCCGAGCAATTGCTGCAGCAGCCGATGCACGCTGGTCGACCAGAACAGGTCGTGGCCCCGCACCGCCTCGGTCGCCCCCTGCAGGGCGTCGTCGACCACGACCGACAGGTGATAGCTGGTCGGCGTCTCCTTGCGCGCCAGGATGACGTCGCCCCATGCTTGCGGCCGGGCCGCCACCGCGCCGGTTTCGCCCTCGGGACCTTCGCCGAGTTCGATCCAGCCGAGCGCGCCGGCGCGCGCGGATGCCGCCGCCATGTCGAGCCGCAGCGCGTAGGGTGCGCCGGATTCGAGCAACCGCCCGCGCT
Organism: uncultured Alphaproteobacteria bacterium; assembly: GCA_963840155.1. Lineage (GTDB taxonomy): Bacteria > Pseudomonadota > Alphaproteobacteria > Rhizobiales > Xanthobacteraceae > Bradyrhizobium. The sequence continues at coordinate 1,914,261 of CAWIXP010000002.1, read as the reverse complement.
GGCGGGCTGCGAGCAATTTTGCCGTCCCGGGATAGAGCGGCGCCCCGTCGGGGTCGCGCGGCCATGATCCCAAGGCTTCGCGCTGCGCCACCAGTCTTGCGATCTCGGCGCGGCTTTCGAAACTCGGATAAACCAGCCCCTGCGCCGAGAGTTTTTCGAGTGCGGCGCGGTAATCCGCAGAATGTTCCGATTGCCGCCGCACCGGTTGTTCCCAGGCGATGCCGAGCCAGGCGAGATCCTCAGAGATCGCGGTCTCGAACTCCGGCCGGCAGCGGGTGAGGTCGATATCCTCGATCCGCAGCAGGAAGCGCCCGCCGCTTCGCCGCGCGAGGTCGAAATTCAGCAACGCCGAGAATGCATGGCCAAGATGCAGATAGCCGTTCGGGCTCGGCGCGAAGCGGAAGACGGGCGGCGGCATAGCTTGAGGCTCGTCACGGCCGGGCATAGTACTCTGCGCAAGCAAGACTACTATGTTCGGCCATCGCGAAGACCGAGAAAATGATTTTCCACCTCGATACCCAGGCCGAGCTCGAACAGGCCGTTGACGCGCTGCTTCGGCAGGATCCGCGGCTCAAACCGATATTCGAGTTGACGGGCATGCCGGCGCTGCGGCGGCGCGAGCCCGGCTTCGCGGGCCTGGCGGCAATCGTCTGCGGCCAGCAATTGTCCACCGCCAGCGCCGCGGCAATCTGGGGCCGCGTCAGCGCCGCGTTCGATCCGTTTCACCATGACGCGCTGCGGAAGGCACGCGCCGACCGGCTGGGCCGGCTCGGCCTGTCGGCGGCAAAGATCAAGACGCTCAAGGGCCTGGCCCGCGAGATCGCTTCCGAACGATTGAACCTGGACGTGCTCGCAAACGAGGACGCCGACGCCGCGCACAACACGCTGACGTCGCTGCACGGGGTCGGCCCCTGGACCGCCGACATCTATCTGTTGTTCTGCCTCGGCCATGGCGATGCCTGGCCGGCCGGCGATCTCGCCGTGCAGGAGGCGGTGAAGATCGGCTTGGGCCTGAAGACGCGACCGACCCCAAAACAGATGGCGCCCCTGTCGGAGCCGTGGCGTCCGCTACGCGGCGCGGCGGCGCATCTGTGGTGGGCCTATTACCGGGTGTTGAGGAAGCGCGAAGGCGTGATCGGCGGACCACAGAAATCGGCTGCGGTTGGGCCGCGTTCCAAGCGATCAGGACTACCAGCGGAATGACCGGAATTTCGCACGGCCTTTCTGCGCAATCCCGAATGGGTGTAGGGTTCATCTCAGAGGGAACGCCGCAAACGCTGGCGAAGCGGCCGATAAAGAGAAGCGCGCATGCTCGACAAGACCGACGATATCGCGGTTGCCGCCGAAAACTGGCTGACGCAATTCGAACATGCACTCACAAAGCCCGACGACGGGGTGCTGAAAACCCTGTTTCACCCCGACAGCTATTGGCGCGACGTGCTGGCGCTGAGCTGGAACCTGCAGACCATCAACGGCGCCGACGCCATCCTGGCCGAGCTCAAGACGTGCACCGGCAGCGGCGCGCCCCGCGGCTTCAGGATCGATCCCGATCGCGCCGCGCCGCGCCGGGTCAGCCGCGCCGGCACCGCCGCGATCGAGGCCATTTTCAAATTTGAAACCGCTGTGGGGCGCGGCAGCGGCATGTTGCGGCTGATCCCCGATGCCGCCGACGGCAACCGGCCGAAAGCCTGGACGCTGCTCACCGCGCTGGAGGAATTGAATGGTTTCGAAGAACCGCTCGGGATATTGCGGCCCCGGGGACAAGCCTATTCGCGCGATTTTCGCGGGCCGAACTGGCTCGACCTGCGCAAGGCCGCGAACCAATATGCCGACCGCGAGCCTGAAGTGCTGGTGGTCGGCGGCGGCCAGGCCGGACTCTCGATCGCGGCGCGCCTCAAGCAATTGCAGCTCGACACCCTGATCGTCGACCGCGAGGCGCGCGTCGGCGACAACTGGCGCAAGCGCTACCATGCGCTGACGCTGCACAATCAAGTGCAGGTCAATCACCTGCCCTACATGCCGTTCCCGCCGAACTGGCCGACCTATATCCCCAAGGACAAGCTCGCCAACTGGTTCGAGGCCTATGTCGAGGCGATGGAGCTGAACTACTGGACCGGCACCGAGCTCGAAAGCGGCCGCTATCACCAATCGGAAGGACGCTGGTCGGTGGTGCTGCGCCGCGCCGACGGCAGCCAACGCGAAATGCGCCCGCGCCATGTGGTGATGGCGACCGGCGTCAGCGGCATTCCGAACCTGCCGGACATTCCCGGCTTGAAAAGCTTCGCCGGAACGGTCCTGCATTCCAGCCGGTACGATGACGGCGAGCCTTGGCGGGGCAAAGGGGCGCTGGTGATCGGCACCGGCAATAGCGGCCATGACATCGCGCAGGACCTCTATTCAAGCGGCGCCCAGGTGACGCTGGTGCAGCGCAGCCCGACGCTGATCACCAATATCGAACCCTCGGCGCAGCTCGCCTATGCCGCCTATAACGAGGGCACGCTGGAGGATAACGACCTGATCGCAACCTCGATGCCGCTGCCATTGGCCAGGAAAAGCCACGTCATGATCACCGAGCAATCGAAGCAGCTCGACAAGGAATTGCTCGACGGCCTTAAGCGGGTCGGATTCAAGCTCGATTACGGCGAAGACAATACCGGATGGCAGTTCAAATACCTCACCCGCGGCGGCGGCTATTATTTCAATGTCGGCTGCTCCGACCTGGTGGTGCGCGGCGAAATCGGCTTGCTGCAATTTTCGGATATCGAAACTTTTGTCGCCGAGGGCGCGCGGATCAACAACGGCGACACGCTCGCCGCCGACCTCGTCGTGCTGGCGACCGGCTACGAGGGCCAGCAGCATCTGGTGCGCAAGCTGTTCGGCGAGGCGATCGCCGCGCGCGTCGGCCCGATCTGGGGTTTTGGCGAGGGCCAGGAATTGCGCAACATGTACACCCGCACGCCGCAAGCAGGCCTGTGGTTCATCGCCGGCAGCCTGGCGCAATGCCGGATCAACTCGAAATACCTGGCGCTGCAGATCAAGGCGATCGAAGAAGGATTGCTGCCGCGGGTCGGGCGCGCAGCCGAGCCTGCGGCCGTCGCATGATTCCACTCACGTCATTTTCGGGGGAGAAAACACACATGCCGACCATTCTCGGCTCGGGCGAGCATCGCTATCGCGTGGTGGAGAACTGGGCGAAGCTGCCGGAGGGATACGATCTCACCGATGTTGCCTCGGTCGCGGTCGACAGCAAGGATCGGGTCTATGTCTTCAATCGCGGCGCCCATCCGATGGTGGTGCTCGACCGCGACGGCAATTTTCTCACGAGCTGGGGCGAAGGCCTGTTCAGCCGCGCCCACGGGCTGCACATCGACGCCGACGACAATCTCTACTGCACCGACGACGGCGACCACACCGTGCGCAAGTGCTCCAGCGCGGGCAAGGTGTTATTGACGATCGGCATCCCGAACAAGCCGGCGCCGTTCATGAGCGGCGAGCCGTTCCACCGCTGCACCCACACCGCGCTGTCGCCGCAAGGCGAGATCTATGTCTCTGACGGTTATGGCAATGCCTGCGTCCACAAATTCAGCCCGGACGGCAAATTGCTGCACAGCTGGGGCGAGCCCGGCACCGATCCCGGCCAGTTCAACATCGTCCACAACATCGTCACCGACGCCGACGGCTGGGTCTACGTCGCCGACCGCGAGAACCACCGCGTCCAGGTGTTCGACGGTAACGGCAAATACGAGACGCAGTGGAATAATCTGCACCGGCCCTGCGCGCTGTGCTGCTGCGGCGGCGGCAAGTCGCCCAATTTCATCATCGGCGAACTCGGTCCCGGCATGCCGGTAAATCTGAAGGCGCCGAATTTGGGCCCCCGTCTGACCATCGTGGACGCAAAGGGAAAGCGGATCGCTCGCCTCGGCGGCGAGAACGGTCCCGGAATCGAAGCCGGCAAATTCCTGGCGCCGCACGGCATCGCGCTGGATTCCAGCGGCGACATCTATCTCGGCGAAGTCGGCGTCACCAACTGGAAGACCAGTTTTCCGGATACGCCAATGCCGCCGGAGGTCGGCGTGACCCGCTGCCTGCAGAAGCTGGAGAAAATCTAAAGCGTCTTCAGGACCGCGCCGCTCATTGCCGCTTCTCCCATGGCCTCATGGTCCGAGACGCGCGAAGACGCGCTCCTCACCATCGGGGTCTCAGACCTCATCCTGAGGAGCATCGCGAGGCGATGCGTCTCGAAGGACGAAGCCATCGACGTGTAAATTGCCTAACCCTCATTCCACCTTGATATTGGCCGCCTTGATGATCGGCCACCAGCGTTCGGCCTCGGCCTTCTGAAACGCGCGCAAGGCTTCCGGCGATTGCCGATCGAGCGGCGCGATCTGGATGCCGAGATCGTCGAAGCGCTTCTTCACCGATGGATCGGCCAGCACCTGCACCATCGTGGCGTTCAACTTGGCGATGATATCCTTGGGCGTGTCCTTGGGCACCCAAAGCCCATACCATAGCGAGGCAAAGAAGCCCGGCAGCCCGGCCTCGTCGGCGGTTGGAATATCCGGCGACGACGGCAGCCGCGCTGTGCCGGTGACCGCAAATGGCTTGACGCTGCCGGCGCCGACCAGCGACTTGAAGTTGGACGACGGCTCGATCATGAAATCGATCTGCCCGGCCAGCAGATCCTGCATCGCCGGCGCGTTGCCGCGGTAGGGCACGAATTGAAATTTGGTGCCGGTCGCCTTCTGGAATGAAATGCCCGTGAGATGGCCGGTGGCGCCGACGCCGGCGATGCCGACCGAGGCCTTGTCGGGATTGGCCTTGAGCCAGGCGATCAACCCTTGGAGGTCGTTGGCCGGCAGGCCCTTCTTGCCGACGATCAGCAGCGGCTCGCTGCCGATCTGGATCACCGGCTCCAGATCCTTCAATAGATCGAATGGCAGTGGATAGAGGCCGCCGATCAGCATGTGCGTGGTCGAGGTGCCGATGCTCAGCGTGTAGCCATCGCCGGCCGAGCGGACCGCGCGGCCGACGCCGAGGCTGCCGGCGGCTCCCGCGACGTTCTCGATGACGACGGGCTGGCCGAGAAGAGGCCGCATGTTCTCGCCCAGGAACCGCGCCAGCGTGTCGGTCGCCCCGCCGGCCGGGAATGGCACGATCATGGTGAGCGGACGCGCCGGATAATTCTGCGCGGCGGCGAGCCCGGCCGATCCCAGACCAAGCGCGGCCACCAGCAAAACCGTCAGCCATTTACGCATGTGCTTCTCCGCGGATGATGGGTATGCCACGCAACGCATGTTATCAGATATCGCCGACAGCCTCGCGCCGCCGTTGTTCGGATTCCTCCGCATAGCGCCGCATCGCGTGGGCTTCGGTCAAAATTCCGATCGGCCGGCGTTCGCCGTCGGCTTCGACCACGGCCAGCGATTCGGCTTCGGCGGCGTCGAATACCGCGATCGCTTCCTGGATGTTCATGACCGGGTGCAGCACCACGTCGCGGTGATGCAGGATGCCGATAAGGCGGCCCGAGGCGTCGATATCCGGCGCGTGCGCGTCGGCTACAAGCGCCAGCCCCGCATAGCGGCCACCGCCGTCGACCGCAACCACCTGGTTCTTCGACCCCAGCGGAAACTGGCGGCGGAATTCCTCGATTCCCATGTCGGCGTTCACGGCGGGCACATCCGGCCGCATTAGGCTGCGAACCGTGAGGTCGCGGATCCAGCCGACATCGGCGGCGCTGCGGATGGTTTCGCCGCGCAGGTGCAGCCGCCAGGTCGCGAACGAATAGCCGAACAGTTCGCGGGTGATCAGGGTCGAGATGATCACCGCCACCAACACAGCGGTGGTGAGCCAGAGATCGCCGGTGGATTCCAGCGCGATGAACGACATCGTCAGCGGGCCTCCGATGACGGAGGCCGACAGCGCGCTCATGCCGACGATGGCATAAACGTTCGGATTGAGCGTGAGACCGGGCCAGGCCGCATCGATGCCGGCGGCGAAAAGGTGACCGCCCAGCGCGCCCAGAAACAGGGTTGCAAAAAACAAGCCGCCGCGGAACCCGGTGCCGAGCGACAGCACGGAAGCAACGGCTTTGAGGACAAACATGGTTGCGACGACCGTCAGGGGAATTGAAGTAAATCCGGCAAAATGCACCGCGCCATGTCCCGATGACATCACTTGCGGCGTCACCAATGCGAGCAGACCGACGCACAGACCGCCGAGCGCCGGGCGCAGCGGCGGCCAAAGCGGGGTTTTCGACAGCAGCGCCTCGCACAGCGCGACCCCGCGCATGATGGCGATGCCGCACAGCGCGGCGAGGATCCCGAGCAGCACGGCAATCGCAAGATCGTGTCCGCCCACGCTGCCGACCGGACCGACGCCGATGCCGAGCGACAGCGCCTCGAATCCATGGGTGACCAAATAGCCGGCGACCGCGGCGACGCCGACCGGCGTCAGGCTGGCCGGCGTATAACCGCCGATCACCAGCTCAAAGGCATAGAAGGCGCCGGCGAGCGGCGCGCCGAACGCACCGGCAATCGCGGCTGCCGCGCCGCAGCCGACCATGATGCGCTGGTCGGCGCGGCGCAGATGAAAGCCACGCCCGAGCGAGGCGGCGAGGCCGCTGGCAAGCTGGGTATATCCTGCTTCAAGTCCGACCGAGGCGCCGACGCCTGACGACCAGACCGTCTGCAGCGCGACGATCACGCTGCCGCGAAACGACATTCGGCCGCCATGCAGCGCATTGGCCTCGATCGGATCGATCTCACGCGCCGGCCGCCAGCGCAGCAGCAGCAGGAATGCTACCCCGAGCAGCAAGCCGCCGAGGCTGGGAACCAGCAAGGCGCGCAGCGGCTCGATGCTGTATTGGCTGGAAAGACGTTCGTGAATGTCGATGTCAAACAGCAGCGCGTGAAGCGCTTCGACCGCGACACTCATCGCAATCACGACCAGGCCGCCGATGCCGCCGACCAGCGCCGCAAGCACCACCAGGCTTGTTTCATGGGCGCGAACGAACGCGCGCAGCCGGCGCGGCGCCTCCAGGTGACGGGACGTAGTGACCATTGTTGCTGCGACCAATTGCGGCCGAAAGATGCCGCCCGCCCGGTTTAGCGGGCTTGGGGCCTGATCCGCAATCCCGGCACGGACCGCCGTCGGACCCCGATAGGGCCGCCAATGCTCTTCACAATCCCGTCACGCTGCCTGTAGTATGTCAGCGATGCTGCTTCGCAGCTTGCATGGGGATTTGCACGTACTCCGCAGAAAGTGGGTACCGGCTTTGCGAAAAGAGTACGCGCAAGTTATAAACGCGAGCATTTTCTTGCGGCAAACCGGTTCCCACCTTGCCGGGAAATGCTCCGGAGGCGTTACTTGAACGCACATGTCTCGCAAGGCGGCTGGCCGGTTCTGGTGCTGAATGCGGATTTCCGGCCGCTGAGTTATTACCCGCTGTCTCTCTGGTCGTGGCAGGACGCGATCAAGGCGGTGTTTCTCGATCGCGTCAACATCGTCGAGCACTACGATCGCGCGGTGCGCAGCCCCTCGTTTGAGATTCAACTGCCAAGCGTCGTGTCGCTGAAGTCCTTTGTCAAGCCGACCACGCATCCCGCCTTCACCCGCTTCAACGTGTTCCTGCGCGATCGCTTCGCCTGCCAGTATTGCTCGTCCGACGACGATCTCACTTTCGATCACATCGTCCCGCGCAGCAAGGGCGGCCAGACCACCTGGGAGAACGTGGTCGCCGCCTGTTCGCCGTGCAACCTGCGCAAGGGCAACCTGACGCCGCAGCAGGCGCGGATGTTTCCGAGGCAACCTCCGTTCGCGCCGACGGTGCACCAATTGCACCGCAACGGCCGCCTGTTCCCGCCGAACTACCTGCACGACAGCTGGCTCGATTATTTATACTGGGATACCGAGCTCGATCCGTAGCGCCGGCGCAGGTTTTGTCGCGCGACACGCGCCAGGAATCCGGGTTCGGAATTTCACGAATCCGTCAGGGGCAACTTGGCCGCCGGTTTGCCCGTATGCTGCTCGAGCCGGTCGAGCAGCGGCCGCTGGCTTTCCAGGATTTTGATCCGCGCGGCAGGCAGGCCGAACCAGCCGGCGCGGTCGATTTCGGGAAACGGCTGCTTCGCCCCGCTTCTCGGCGGCCACTCGATCTCGAAGGTGTTGCTTTTGACGATCTCCACGTCGAGGTCGCCCTCGACCGCGAACGCAATCACGCGCTTGCCGCCACGCTGACGAATCTCGCCAAGCAGTTGGAGCGGCCCCGCCAGGGGTACCCCGGTTTCCTCCACGAATTCGCGGCGGGCAGCGCAGCTTGCGTCCTCCCCTGCGGCGATTTCACCCTTCGGGATCGACCAGGCGCCGGCATCCCTGTGGCGCCAAAAAGGTCCGCCCGGATGCACCAGAAGCACTTGCAGTTTCGAGCCGGCGTACCGATACATCATGATCCCCGCGCTCGAAGTGGATCGGCGGGCTGAATTCAACGGTCTTCCCTCGGCTGGCTTTCGATCGAATGGAAACGGCACCGTGCAATCTTCGTTCCTTCCCGGGCTTGCCGCGTTTTCATGGCACGGCGTTTACGGGATCGCGATGCAAATGATGCGACGGGAGACTTTCAACGGCGTGTGTTGCGACATAAGATCGTCATCGGTTCGCGCGCGGCTGATTCCGCTGGAGGTTTGCTTTGTGGGTATTTTGCAGCGCGCGCGCCGATCGGCCGGGAGACCTCCATGGCTTCATTGACTGAATGGAAAGTGCCCGCGGCAAATCAGCCGCGCGCGGGCGACTACAGCTTCGATCTCGATCGGGTGCTCTCTTCGGTGGTCGGCCTGCATTCGATCATCCCCGCGGACGCCTTCAGCGCCGAGACGCTCGGCACCGAGCGCGCCGGCAACGGCGTCTTGATCGACGACGGGCTGGTGCTGACGATAGGCTATCTGATCACCGAGGCGGAGGCGGTTTGGCTGCATCTTGGCGATGGCCGCGTGGTCGAAGGTCATGCCCTCGGTTTCGATTCCGAAAGTGGCTTCGGGCTGGTGCAGGCGCTTGGCCGCATCGAGCTCGATCCGCTGCCGCTCGGCTCCTCGAGCGCCAGCGGGCTCGACGAGCGCGCGGTGATCGGCGGTGCCGGCGGACGCACCCGCTCCGTCGCCTGCCGGATCGCGGCCAAGCAGGAGTTCGCCGGTTATTGGGAGTATCTGCTGGACGAGGCGATCTTCACTCACCCGGCTCATCCCAACTGGGGCGGCACCGGATTGATCTCGAACCGCGGCGAGCTGATCGGCATCGGTTCGCTGCAGCTCGAACGCGAGCGCGCGGGCAAGCCCGAGCATGTCAACATGATCGTGCCGATCGATCTGCTCAAGCCGGTGCTCGACGATTTGCGAAAATTCGGCCGTGTCAACAAGCCAGCGCGGCCCTGGCTCGGGATGTACTCGACCGAGATCGACAATCGGGTCGTGGTGATCGGCATCTCGGCGAAAGGGCCCGCGGCGGGCGCCGAGCTCAAGGCCGGCGACGTCATTCTGGCCGTGAACGGCGAAAAGATCTCAAGCCAGGGCGCGTTCTACCGCAAGCTCTGGGCGTTGGGTCCCGCCGGCGTCGACGTGCCGCTCACGGTCCATCATGACGGCGTCACCTTCGACGTGGTGCTGACCTCGATCGACCGCATCAAACTGCTGAAGGCTCCGCGGCTGCATTGACGTTTCAGGAAAGACGCGCGATGAGCGAGGCCGTGGTGGACGACATCGTGGCCGTGCTGCCGCCGCTGCTGCAATCGCTGGAAGCGCTCGCCTTCATCGCGCGTCATCTGAACCCGCCGCAGTTCGACGCGGTGATGGAGGCCGCCGGCACGCCAGACCAGGCCCTGCAGGCCGTTCGCTCGCGGCTTGCCAATTGGCCGGAGCCGTTCGCGCATTTGCGCGCGCCGTTGGAGATCGCCAGCGATCAAGCCCTCGCCGCGTTCGCGGGCTTGCGCGCGGTCCAGCATGGCAATGGCGATCTAGTGGCGGTGTTTCGCGCGCTGCGGCACGCCCCGCGCGCCGAGGAGGCGCTTTATCCGCTTGCCGCAAAACTGCCGCCGGTCAATTCCTTCTTCGTCGATCCGGCATGGCGCGATGACGTCGACCTCCAGCGGCGCCTGGCGGAGCCCGCCAATGAAAACACCGGGATCATGCACGACCACAACGATCCCGGCGCTCGCGGCGGCTTCTCGGTTTATGTTCCGGAATACTATTCGCCCGACCGCGCCTGGCCGCTGGTGATGGCGCTGCATGGCGGCAGCGGCAACGGCCGCGGCTTCCTGTGGAGCTGGCTGCGCGCTGCCAGAAGCTTTGGCGCCATCGTGGTGGCGCCGACCGCAACCGGCGGCGCTTCCAAGACTACTTGGGCCTTGATGGGCGAAGATACCGACACGCCAAACCTCATCCGCATTCTCGATCTGGTTCGAAGCCGCTGGAACATCGACCGCACCAAGCTGCTGCTGACCGGGATGAGCGACGGTGGCACGTTCTGCTATGTGAGCGGGCTCGAAAGTACCTCGCCTTTCACCCATCTTGCGCCGGTCGCCTCAACCTTCCATCCGCTGATGGCGGAAATAGCCGATGCCGAAAGGCTGCGAGGGCTGCCGATCTATCTCGTGCACGGCCGGCTCGACTGGATGTTTCCGGTGCAGGTGGCGCGGCAGACCCGGCAGCTGTTGTCGGCGGCCGGCGCCGAGGTGAGCTATCGCGAGATCGACGATCTCAGCCATTGCTACCCGCGCGAGATCAATGCCGCCATCCTGGGGTGGTTGCGGCAGCGCTGAGACACGATCTCGACCACCGGGAACTTCCCTGCGTCGAGCGCGTTGTTGCCATCATCGACCACCGGAGAGCTTGGCCATGCGCGTATTTCTGGGGATGATCTTGGGTGCGCTGTTGCTCGGCTTGGTAGTCTACGTCCGCGATTCGATGTCGACCTCGACGGTCGCCGGCGGTCAGGTGACGCAATCCAATCGCACCATCGTGAACTGGGACGTCGTGGCCACCAATTGGCACGCGCTGAAAACCGAGGTCCATGACGACTGGATCAAGCTGTCGTCGAAATAATCGCGGAGCCATTCATGGTCGCGGCGCGCTCGCCTGTTGGCGGGCGGTTTGCTGCCGCCGCTATTTCTTGCCGGCCGCGGCCTTGCGCGCGTCCGCGATGGCCTGATCGAACTGCGCCATGGTCAGGGAGCCCGGCACCCGGAATTTCCCGATGATAAAGGACGGCGTGCCCCTGAATCCGAACGCGGTCGCCTGATCCCTGTTGCGCGCCAGAATGGCATCGATTGCCCCGGCGTTGCCGGCGAGATCGCGGTCGAGGCGATCGGCATCGATACCGGCGCCGGCGAGCAATTCGCGCATCCGCGGCGCGGTCAGTTTCGAATTGACGCCGATCAGCGCGTCATGCGCGGCGAGGAATTTATCCTGGTACTTGCTGGCCAGCGCCATCCGCGCGGCGGTCACCGAGACCGGCCCCAGCACCGGCCAGTCCTTCAGCACCAGGCGGACCTTGCCGTCGTCCTGCACCACCTGCCGTAGCTCGGGCTCGAGCCTGCGGCAATACGGACACTGGTAATCGAAATATTCGACGATCGTGACGTCGCCTTCGGCATTGCCGGCGACCGGGATATCCGGATCGCGCAGCACCATTGCTTCCGTCAGCACGGTTTCTTCGCCGCCTTGCGCCAGCGCCGGCCGAGCCAACAGGCCGAGCGTCACGGCGGCCGCGCCAACGCGCCAAGCGTTTCGCGGCGGGTGCGGCCGCGCTGGATCGATTTGATCACGTTGGATCTCCCGGCCGGCTCTGCGGCGCTCGTATCGACATGCCCATTCAAGATAGCGTCAGGTAACGCGCAAGCATATAGAGGGCGGCCGCAATAATCGCAGCGGCGAACACGACATTGAGCGCGCCCCGGCGCGCCGATAACGATCGACCCAGCCGGGTACCGAGCAGCCCCCCGGCGATGCCGCCGAGAATGAACAACAGCGCGAGCCCCCAGGAGATCAGTCCCGACCAGGCGTAGCTGGCCGCCGTGGTCAGGCCGAACGCGGTGACGGCGACCAGCGAGGAGGAGACCGCGTTCATGATCGGCATCCCGGTCGCCAGCATCAGGGCCGGCACGATCAGGAAGCCACCTCCGATCCCGAAGAAGCCCGACAACGTCCCGGTCGCAAGGCCGAGCCCGAGGATCGCGGGCATGTTGGCGAGGCTCATCTTGACGTCGGGCAGCCCGATCCGCGAGCGCGTTTTCAGCATCAGCAACGCGATCACCAGCATCAGGAGCGCGAACAGCGCCAGCAGGCGCTGGCCGTCGAGCATCTTGCCGAACACCGAACCTGCGAGCGCGCCGATGCTGCCGGCGGCCGCGAACGCCAGTGCGCAGGACCAGATCACGGTTCGGCCGCGGGCATGGTTCGACAGATTGACCGCGGCATTGGCAGCCACCGCGATGGCGCTGGTGCCGATCGCCACATGCGGCTCGGGCACCCCGACCACATAGACCATCAGCGGCACCGCCAAAATCGATCCGCCGCCGCCGACCAGCCCAAGCGAAAATCCGACCAGCGTCCCGGATGCCAGGCCCAGCACGCCCTGCAGCACGGAGATCGACATTCCCATCACTCAAGCAAGAAGTTGGCCTGCACCAAGTGATACGGACTAATGCCTGTCAACGACCCAATGCACGAGGTCACGGCTGCAAACCATGGGATCAAGCCGACATCCTCCGCCACAGCCTTTGTCTTGTCATGAGCCTTGTCTTAACAGGCTCAACTCTTGAGGCGGACGATACATTCGCTGTAGTAGCCGCCGCTCTTTTCAATCCATTTCAGGCCGCCATTTGCATTCGCGGCCTTGTTGGCATTGAATTGATCGGCACAGGTAAGCGTGCGCGCCTTGTCCGGCTTTTCTCCAGCGTATTTCGGCGCAATCGCCGTTGGAAATACCGCCGACACCTCGCTTGCTCCGCACTCCTCCTGGCGAAACTGTTTCCACTTGCGGCCGTTGAGCTTGCCTGAAGCCTCGGCAGCCAGATAATGCAGGGCGCATCCCGGGACCGACGGCGCGGATTTGACTGCGGTTGCCGTTATCGTACCCGGCGGCGAAGCGACGGCCGGGGATGACGGGTCGTTCGGTTGCTTCGAATCCGCGGGTGGAGGCGTCGTGGATGGCGTGGGCGCACTGGCTTGGGCCAAGCGCTGGTACTGCACTACATTTCGTTGGGCCGAACGAGCCGGAAACGTCGCCGCGCGACTTTCCAGCGCCGGTGAGGCAGTCCCGGAACAGACAATAAGCCCGATCGAGGCGGTTATACTCCAATAAATTCTTCTCATGCCCACCTCGTAAATTTAGTGCTCGCGCCTCTTCCTACCAACTAACAGGCCCGGGCCATTTCGGCCCAAGCCTATCACCGAGTGAAAAAAGCGCCTTAGCCTTTTAGCCGTTTGTTGCACTCCGGATAAAAGCCGGCGCCTCCTTTCGGATTCCAATGCATGCCTCCGGTGGTGTTGGCGGCCTTGTTAGCCTTCCACTGCTCCGAACAGGTGTGCATCCGCGCCAGAAATGGTTTTTCCTGGGCGTATTTCGGATCCACTGCGCTGGGGAACACCGCAGGGCCGGCGGGCGCGGCCGGGGCTGCCGCCGGCGCGGCTTCCTTCTTCGGCTTGGCCGCCGCCTCTTTTGGCGCGGCGGGAGCCGCAGGTGTCGCGGCGGTCGCGGGCGCGGCTGCGGCGTCGGCGGCGCATTGCGCCTTGCGGAAATCGTTCCATTTCTGCCCGTTGAGCGTGCCGGCGGTCTTGGCGGCCTGATACTTGGCGCTGCATTCCTGCGTGGTCAGTGCCTGCACCGGCGACGTCATGAACGTGGCGGCAAGACCCGATGCTGCAACGGCGCACAATAATTTTGCTTGAATGGTCATCCGTAACTCTCCTTCGGGGAATGGCTGTCTGGAACCCCCCATCCTAGCGCGGCGATGGCGTGTGACAACGGAGCATCAACCGCCGGGTGAAAATATACTGACCATCGAAACCTGCCCGGTTTGGCTTCATTCATCCGCGGTTCAGCCTCGCACCGCGAGGTTATCCGCCTCTCCCAAATCGAGGTGCTCCCATGATGACGATATCCTCCCGCGCGGCGGCCATCGCGTTTGCGTCGCTGCTTCTGACAGGCGCGGCGTTCGCGCAAACCACCGCGCCCGCCGCACCGGCGCCCGCCGCGAAGACCGCGCCGGCTCCGAAAGCGGCGAAGGCGCCGATGGTGCACTCCGCAGCCTCCGTGGAATGCTCCAAGCAGGCCGACGCCAAGGGGCTGCACGGCAAGGAGCGCAAGAAATTCCGTTCCGAATGCAAGAAGGCCGCCGGCGACAAGCCTAAATAACGGCTATGCCCTAGCCCTTTCCGCGGATGGACCGCGCGGAGGGGGCTGGCGGTAACGCGCAACGCTGATCGCCATGCAGCGCGCTGCTTGCGCATTGCCGCATGCGTGCCGGCGCATTGTCGCCTGCCGACGGATTTGCCATAACGCGGCGTGAGCCCGACCCCCGCATCGATGGCGGTTGCCATCCCCACCAAAATCCTCAACGCGCTCGAGACGCTCGCCATCGGCAGCGCCGGCGGCGCGCTGTCTTTGTGGGCCAACCTCCCCGGCGGATTGATCTCCGGCGCGATGATCGCGGTCGGCATCGCCGCGATCGCCGGACGGCCGCTCAACGTGCCGCCGATCCTGACCCAGACCGTGCTGGTGCTGCTCGGGATCTCGCTGGGCTCGCTGATGTCGCGGCAATTGTTGCAGCATATCGGCACCTATCCGCTGACCATCGGCCTGTTGGCGCTCGCCACCTTCTGCTCCACCCTTGGCTCGAGCCTCTATCTGCAACGCATCCACGGCTGGGACCGCACCTCGGCATTTCTGGCCGGAAGCCCCGGCGCGCTGTCGCAAATCACCATGCTGGCGATCGAGCGCGGCGCCGATGTGTCGGCGATCGCGGTGGTGCAGACCATGCGGGTGATCATCCTCACCGCGGCGTTGCCGCTGCTGCTGGCGCTGACCGGGATCGCGCCGGCGAACCTGCCGGCTGCGGCGGTGGCGGTCGCCTCACCGCTCCAGCTCGCGGAGCTGATCGCCGCGGCGCTGGCGGCGGCGCTGCTGCTGCGGCTGGCGAAATTTCCGGCGAGCTGGATGTTCGGCGCAATGATCGGCTCCAGCGTTCTGCATGGCACCGGGCTGATCGAGGGCGGGCTGCCGCCATCGCTGCGCGCGGTCGCGCTGGTCGGGATCGGGGCGCTGATCGGTACCCGCTTTGCGCGGATGAAGACCGGCGTGCTGCTCGGCCACGTCAACGCGGCGCTGGGATCGTTCGCGGTCGCCATCGTCATTTCCGCGATCTTCGTCGCGATCATCGCGCTGACCACCCATGTCCGGTTTGCCGACGTCATCGTTGCCTTCGCGCCGGGCGCGATGGATGCCATGCTGGCGCTGGCGCTGACCTTGCACATCGATCCGATCTTCGTCGGCGCGCATCATTTGTCGCGCTTCGTGTTCGTCTCGATCGCAACCCCCGGCATCGTCCATCTGTTTGGACGCCCGCAGGAAGACGTGGATGATTAGGGCCGCCGGAGTCTCGTCCTCCGAGCAACGCGCCGTTTCCTCACCATCGGATTAGCGCCGGGAAGTCCTGACGATGGCCCAAGCCGCGATGGCCGCCATCAGCAGTGAGATCAGCACGTTGTACCCGGCCAGCGACAGGCCGAGAAACTTCCACTGCACTTCGTCGCAGCGGATCACCTTCACGCTGTCGAGACGCTGCAACAGGCTGCCGGCGGCGCCAAAATCGCCGATCGGGCCGGTGCATTCGCCCGGTCCTTTCCAAAGACCCCATTCGACGCCGGCGTGATAGCCGGCGAGCGCGGAATTGCCGAGCGTCGCCAGCGCGACGATGGCCAGCGCCGTCAGCAGCACCGCGCGCGGCGCGCCCCTCACCGCGGCCAACGCCGTCAGCGCGCCGAGCGGGATCACCAGATAATAGGCATAGCGCTGCTCGAGACAGAGCGGACAGGGCCGGATGTCCAGCACCAATTGAAAGAACCAGGCGCCCGCCAGCGTCGCCGCCGCGATCGCCGTGATCACGAGTGCTGCGGTCAGCGCGGGGGCGCGCTCGCGATCCGCCTGCGACCGCCCTGCTGTTGTCTGCAACGTCACGATCGTCTCCTCCGGCGAGAGCGTCCTATCCCGCGCGCCCGGCGCTGTCGAGCAATCCGCGATCACTCCGCGGTGTTTTGCGTTGGGCTGAAGCCCGGTGCGCGGGTTGACCGGGCAGGCGCGCCCGCTATAGTCCGCCGGCTTCGCGGCGTCGGCCCTGGCCAACAAGCCTTGGCGGAACGTGCGGGCGCCCCTGTGGCGGAACTGGTAGACGCGCTCGACTCAAAATCGAGTTCCGCAAGGAGTGCTGGTTCGATTCCGGCCAGGGGCACCAGAAGCGCTTCACATGGCATCTCGGAAATCCCTGTGCCGCAGGCCCTTGCGCGGCTTTGTGACTTCGAGGCGAAGCATGGAAATTCACGACCTCCCCTCGAAATGCAGATACGGTTGCCGCTCGGAGCGCGATGGCGGCAGTGATGCCGAAGGGCCGCTGGCCGTCATCACCGGCCCAGGAATAACTCGATTTCCTCGAAGAACCGCCGCGAAGCCTGCTCCTGCTCCAGGAACAAATGGTTCTGACCCTGGAACGCAACAAATCGAGCGCCGGGAATGCCAGCGGCCAGCGCCCGGCCGGCCTCGATCGGATTAACAAGGTCGCCGCGCACGTGCATCACCAGTGTCTTTGCGGTGACCTTGGCGAGCAGATCGGTGACGTCGATGTCACCCACTGTGTCGAAGTATCGCGCGGCGCATTCGGGCGAGGTGGTGCGGCGTTGCAGTTCGTTGAAGGAAGCCGTTTGCTCCGGCGTCGCGCCCGGGATGAACAGGCCGGTGAATATCTGCCGGAATGACGGGTTGTCTGCGCCCCAACCGAGGCGCATCAACGTCGTCATTGCATTGCGTTTTTCCTTTTCTTGCGCCTCGCGCTTCTTCCCGCCAAGCGCAAAGCCGCCGTAAAGCAGGAGGTGGGACACCCGCTCCGGGTGCCGCACGGCATAGCTGACGGCAACGGCGCAGCCTTGCGAGATTCCGACCAGCGGGAAACGCTCGACCCCCGCGGCATCGACCACCGTTTCCAGATCGCTGACCCAGGCGTCGAGGGAAAGCTCATCGACGTCCCAATCGGACAAGCCGTTGCCGCGTGCGTCGTATCGGATCAGGGTATGGTCACGAGACAGCCCACGAAAGAGGTGCCCCCACACCGGGCTCTCCCAATCGTATTCGAGGTGGTTCATCCAATTCGCCGCCTTCACCAGCGGCGGCCCGCTGCCTGACATCGCGTAGGCGAGACGCACCCCGTCAGGTGTCCGGCAATATTTGATCTCCTGGTTCGGCGTCGATTGGCTGGGACTTCCACCGGTTCTATCGAACTCGACCGCGAATACCTCGATTGGCTTGGCGATGTTCTTGAGATTTTGCGGACCCATTTCGCGAAAGCCAAGCTGGAGCTTGCCTTCGATTTGATCGAACGCTTGACGGGAAATGCAAATTCCACCGGCTTCGGCGATACCTTCGAGCCGCGCAGCGATATTGACCCCATCGCCAAAGATATCATTGTCGTCGATCATGATATCGCCGACATGGATGCCGATCCGGAATTCGATCCTGACATCCTGCGGGACGTTGACATTCTGTGCGGCCATGCCGCGCTGGACTTCGACGCCGCAGCACGCGGCATCGACTGCGCTGGCGAACTCCGCCAGCAATCCGTCGCCGGTGGTCTTGACGATGCGGCCGCGATAGGCGGCGATGGTGGGGTCGACGAGCGATTTTCTGACCGCCTTCAGCGCTGCCAGCGTGTGCTCTTCGTCGCGGCCCATCAAGCGGCTGTAGCCGGCGACATCCACCGCCAGTACAGCCGCAAGCCGCCGTTCCACCCGCGCGTCAGTCAAACAATCCCCCGATATCGGTGGGTTTCCGTGCAACCATAGAACCACAATGTAGGGCTGCCGGACTAGTGCCAGAGTCCGATATGGTTGCAGCGATCGCTACCGCATCGTCTCATAAGGGCGATTGGCGGCGTTGCTGCCTGCCGCCAAATTCGTGCCGATAGCCGTTCCGGTTTGGCTCGAGGTGGTGCCGGTCAGTACGCCCTTCTGATCGAAGGCAAACGTCACGGAGCTCGATTGCTTGTCATAGCCCGCGACCAGCCCGCCGATATATGGAATGAAATTCTGCGGCTGGGATCGCATCGATGCATAGTTGTATGCCGCCGTCCGATTACCCTTTGCATCCAGCGTCGTAGTAGTCGGCGCCCCCAGCGAGGCCACCACGTCGGAATAGGTTGAAGTCCCGACCTTGAATGCCTCGGCCTGTTGCTCGCTGACCTTGACCCCTGACGCCGCGCAATCGGTCAAAAGAATACACAAACCAAATAAAAGGAAAACACGCATGACCTCTCCCCCGGAGAGTTACTTGTCGAGCATGATCCTACAACCAGCGCGGGAGCGCAATAGCCGCTGGCATTTCCTCGAGGGCACCGAGTGACGATCTACCCGTCATTGCGAGGAGCGTAGCGACGAAGCAATCCATGGGCGGCAAGGGAGGTATGGATTGCTTCGCGGAGCCTGTCATCGGGCGCGCATTCGCGCGACCCGCTGGCTCGCAATGACGTGGAGAGATATGGGTCCGCATTCCGGCGGCGCGTGCGCGAGCCCATCGTCATAGCGAGCCAGCGGTCCGCCATTTGATTTGCCCGTCGGGTCAATTCATCTGGGCGGGCTGGCCGGAATGGCGCCGGCGTGTCGCGGCGCCGGCGAAATTGCACTGCTCTGCGACGTGCGAATCATTTAGAATCAAGCGAACGATCCATTTTGGAACCAGCGCACAGCTCGAACCGGTGGCCGAACGGCTGCATAAAAATGACGGTCATTTTTATGCACCCGACGGAACGATTTCCGGATTCCGGCTTGATGTGTTTGCAGGCAACAGGACGACTCCGTGATTGACAGACACTATCTCGCGCGTCAGGCGACCATCCTTCTCAAATTCGCCAAGACCACCACCGACCCCAGGGTTGCCGCGGGCCTGCTTGAAAAGGCCGCCGATCTCAAATCGCAGCTCGACGAGGTAATCCCGCCGCTCGACGGTGGCGCCCGCGCGCCGGACGGTGAACCGCAGCGCCAATGAATGTTGTGGTTTAAGTCCGGAACCGGACCGCAACCGCAGGCTCGATGTCCGCTTGACCGGTTTCGGTCGCGGCGCGATCGCAGCCCGAGCTTCACTCCGGGCCGAACAGCCTGATCCGAGGCATCTCGATTTTCACAGGCTCGGCCGTGAACTGCTGGGTCGGCTCGACGTCTTCCCTCACCTTGTCGCCGGCCGCGCGCAATTCCTGTTGTCGCTGCTGATGGCGGCGGCGCTCGACCCATTGCTGCCGGTGCTCGCCGCTTGTCCTCCGCGCGTTTCATTTCGGCGTCGCGCCTGTCGTTTGCCCGCTTCGCCTCGGTGTCGCGCACCTTGGCAGCCGCATCTTCAGGAACGGCGGCCTGCCGCGCGGGCCCTGGATCGGGCGCGCGCGAGGCGCTTGCAGTTTCGGTCTGCGGCTCGGTCTGCGCAACAGCGGCGCCGACAGTTGTGCCGGCCGCAAACCGCGGCGGCGCCGAGACAAAGGGCACCGGTTCGGCTGGCGTTGCCGTCACCTGGATCGGCTCCGGCGACATCCGCCGCTCCAGCCGCGTCAATTCAGCGCCCGGCCTGGGAGATTTCGGACTGATGATGTCGGCCATCAGCAGGCCCCCGCCGAGGCCGGCGGCGATCGCGGCGATTACCGTTCCCGCTCCAGCAAAATAGGCCGTCGACGCGCGCATGAGTTCGCTCCCGTCCGGCAACGTCCGAATTGTGCCGGTGTTCCGGGGTGGCGTTGCCCGCGAAAGATCCGTGACGGGGAACCCAACGACGACGGCATGAAGGCGAATCCGCGCCGCTTCAAATTTGCGCGGCGACCTTTTCCAGTCCGATCAGGCGGGCGAGGGTGCGCACTTCGCGCTTTTGATCTTCGCGCAGTTGAAACAGCAGCGGCATGGCGGCGGATTTGAGCTGCTGGACTTCTTCGGCCTCGGGATCGATCGGCACGCCGGCCGCCTTGGGATCAGTCTGCCGCGTGGCGTGGATCTTGCGGGCCACCGCGCGCAACGCGGTTTCGACCGCCGGCCAGTAGGATTCCTGCGACGAAGAAAGCTTGAGCCGTTGCTTGATGCCGGCGATCTGCGCGTCGCTGAGCAATGCGTAGGGTTTCTGCGGCGGGACGGGCTTGGCCGCTGACTTCGGCTTTGCCGGCGCCGGGAAAGCCGCGGGCGCCGGTGAGCCCGGCATCTGGAAGAAGGCCGGCGCGGTGGCCGCGTAGGCCTGCCGCAGCGGCTCGGCCGGGCCTGCCGTCTGCGGCGGCGGATCGAACGAGGCCGGCGCAAGGCTGGCGACCGCCAGGCGGTCCTGCTTGCTTTCCCGGTTCGCGACCGGGCGTGGGATCGCGGCCGGAGCCATCTGCGGCGTGGCGGCTGGCACGCTTTCGCGGCTGAGGATGCTGGTGGCGGCCGCGCCAACCACCAGGAAACAGCTCATGGCGATGATGGTGATGATCCTCGTCAAGCAGTTCCCCATGTGCTTTTGCGGCCACGATCACTTTGCCGAGAACTGGGCATTAATTAAGGCCTAACCGTGCCGGCTCTGCGATGGCTGTGGATTGGCCCCAACGAGCGCAACCGATTTTGGAATCAAGCCTTTGGGTTTGCTAAAGAATTTTATTTGCCGGGAGATCAGGCCGCCGCCGCGAGATCGTAGGCGTCCTGAATGTCGGCGACGATATCGGAGGCCTCCCACAGCGCGGCCGGCGCAACCGAGTGCAGGCTGATGGTCCAGTTACCGCCGCGGCGGGATCGCGGCGTGCTGACGATGTCGAATTGCACGTCGCGGCACAGCGGATGGCGCTCCAGCGCGTAGCTGACCCGGGTCCTGATCTCGTCGAGGGTCGCGGGCGTTTTCGCCAACAGCGTATCGGTTTCCATCTCGCATCCCCTTCACGGCGGCTCTGATTGGGCCAGGCGCCTTGAGGATGATTGTTGGTGCGGGATGGTTAACGGCCGGTTAAGGCGGGGATCGCGCCGCCGTCACCCCAGCAGTTGATCGAGACGGTCGCGCAACTGGTCCTGGTGATAAGGCTTTGCCAGCCGCGGCAGGTCGAGTTGAGCACCCTCCGGTAATTCGGCGTAGCCGGTCGCGAGCAGGACCGGCAGTTGCGGCCGCATCTGGCGCGACGCCGCCGCCAGTTCGATTCCGGTCATGCCCGGCATCACGTGATCGGTCAGCATCAGGTCGAGCGGCTGTTCGCTCCTGAGAATATCGAGCGCATGCAGCCCGGAACTGGCGCCGATCACGCGATGGCCAAGGTCTTCCAGCATTTCGGTGGTCGACGTTGCGATCAGGGGATCGTCGTCGACGAACAATATCACCGCGGAGCGGTTGACCTTTTGCGACTTGTGCGCGGGTCTTTTGGCTTCTGGCGCCGAACTCGCGGCCGGAAGCAGCAGCGTCGCAGTGGTGCCCTTTTTCGGCGCGCTCGAGAGTTGCAGCGCCCCGCCCAGCTGCACGGCGAGGCCGTGCACCATCGACAGGCCAAGGCCAGTGCCCTTGCCGAGCGGCTTGGAGGAGAAGAACGGCTCGATCGCCCTCTTCAGGATCTCCGGCGGCATGCCGTCGCCGGTGTCGATCACGGACAATTTCAGGTAGCGGCCGGGCTTGAGGACCGGATCGCCGCTGAGCTGGCGTTCGCCGAGCCGGATCTCGATCGAACCGCCTTCGGGCATCGCGTCACGCGCGTTGATCGCGAGATTGAGGATCGCGAGCTCGAGCTGGTTGGCGTCGATGCGCGCCGGCGGCAATCCGGCGGGAAGATCGAGCCGCAGCGCGATGCGCGGCCCGAGCGAGCGCTCCAACAGATCGATCATGCCCTGGATCAACACGCGCAGATCGGCCGGCACCACGCTGAGGTCTTGCTGCCGCGCAAAAGCCAGCAGGCGCTGGGTCAGCGAGGCGCCGCGCTCGGCGCCCTGCAACGCGCCATCGACCAGGCGGTGCAAACGCGGATCGTCCGGCATGCGCTTGCGCAGCAGGTCGAGGTTGCCCATCACCGCCATCAACAGGTTGTTGAAATCATGCGCCACGCCGCCGGTGAGCTGGCCGATGGTCTCCATCTTCTGGGCCTGCCGCAACTGCTCCTGCGCCTTTTCGCGCGCGGCGACTTCCTTCATCAGATCGGCGGTGCGCTGCTCGACCCGCTGCTCCAGCGTAGCCGTCAATTCGGCCAGCGCCGTACGCTCCGCCGCGAGCTGCGCCAGCAAATTCTCGCGCTCGATTTCAGCAGTCTTGCGCGCAGTGATGTCAGAGCAGACGCCGACCAGCGACTTCAAGTCGCCGCCCGGGCTGCGCACCGCGCGGGCGCGCACATCCACCCAATGCTGCGATCCGTCCGGCCAGATGTTGCGGTATTCGATGCTGTAATCCGTGCCGGTTGCAATCGTGCGCTCCAGCACACCGAGACGCCGCGCCCGGTCGTCCGGATGAACCGAGGCCAACAGATCCGGATATGAGAACGGCCGGTTCGGCTTGCGCCCGAAAAACGTCTTGCAGGTGTCGGACGCTTCGAGCTCGTACTGCGGAAGGTGCAATTCGAGCGCGCCGAGATGGCCGGCGTTCAGCGCGGTCTGCAGCAGCCCCTCGCTTTCGGTGAGATCCTCCAGGATGGCACGGGTCTCGTATTGGCGGCGGCGGCCCCTGACCGCCGAGCCGACGATGCTCACCAGCGTCGTCGGATGGAACGGGCGTTCAATGAAAGTGACATTGCCCAGGATCTGGCCGAGCCGCACGGCATCCGGATTGCGCTCCGGGCCGCCGCCCTGGCGCGTGAGCAGCACGATCGGAAAATCGGACCAGGACGGCTGGTCGTGCAGCCAGCGCACCACGGCGCGCAAATCCGCGGTCTTGATCGCCTCATCGGCGATCACCGCAAGACCGGCGCCATCCTCGACCTCGTGCATCAGCGCGGCGAGATCGGCGCAGATGTCGGCGGAGAAACCCGCCTCCCTGATCAGGGCGGCGGCGACCGAGGCGTCGCGGCCGGTCGGCGCGAGAATCACCGCGCGCTCGGAAGATGCGCCCGGTCTCACGGCGAGCGCTCTTGCAGCAATGGCTTGTCTGCGCCGACGTAGAGCGGGACGCCGCGAAGGACACCCTGGAAACCCTCGAGCGGCTCTCCGATCGTAAGCCCGCGGTTGTCGATGCGGTATTCGCGAATCGTCGACTCATGCGCGCCGGTGCGCTTCTTGATGATCGACATCGCCCGCCGAACCCTGCCGAGCGCCTCGAAGTAACGCAACAGCACGACCGTATCAGCCAGATACGTCACGTCCACCGGCGCCTTCATGTCGCCGACCAGCCCGTGCTGCGCCACCGTCACGAACGTCGCGGCGCCGCAGCGGTTCAGATATTGCAGCAATTCGTGAATATGGAGGATCAGGGAATTCTCCTCCGGCATGGCGGCCTGATAACCGTTGAGGCTGTCGATCACCACTGTCTTGATTCGATCTTCGTCGACTCGCCTGCGAACCAAATGGGCGAATTCACCGGGCGTCAGTTCCGCAGCATCGACCTGTTCGATGAAAAGACTGCCGCTCTGCCGCATCCCTTCGAGCTCGATGCCGAGGCCCCGCATGCGCGCGAACAACAGCCCAAGCTCTTCGTCGAATACGAACAGCGCGGCCTTCTCGCCGCGCGCGATCGCGGCGGCGGCGAATACGATGGCGACCAGCGATTTCCCGGTGCCGGCGGGCCCCAGCACCAATGTGCTCGAACCGGCCTCCACGCCGCCGCCAAGCAGCTGGTCGAATCCCGCGATGCCGCTCGACATCTTGCCGCGGGTAAAATCGCTGCGGTATTCCGAGGCCACCAGCCTCGGAAACACGTTGAGGCCGCCGCTGGTGATGGTGGCGTCATGGTAGCCGCCGCGAAACTTCATGCCGCGATACTTGATGATGCGCACCCGCCGCCGCTCCGCGCCATAGGCCGGCGCCAGTTCCTCGAGCCGGATCACGCCATGGGCGACGCTGTGCACGGTCTTGTCGGCGACATCGGCGGTGAGGTCGTCGAGCAGCATCACCGTGGTGTCGAACTTCGAAAAATAATGCTTGATCGCCAGGATTTGCCGCCGGTAGCGCAGCGAACTCTGCGCCAGCAGCCGGATCTCGGACAGGCTGTCGAGCACCACCCGGGTCGGCCGCACCCGTTCCACCGCTTCGAAGATCAGTTTGGTGGTTTCACCGAGTTCGAGATCGGACGAGTAGAGCAGGCTTTGCTGCTGTTCGGAATCGAGCAGACTTTCGGGCGGCAACAGTTCGAACACTTCGAGGCCGTCGTCCAGCGCCCAGCCATGGGAAGCGGCGCCGTCGCGCAATTCGCGTTCGGTCTCCGACAGCGTGATATAAAGACATTTTTCCCCGGCGCGCGCGCCCTCAAGCAGAAATTGCAGCGCTACCGTGGTTTTACCGGTGCCGGGGGCGCCTTCGACCAGGAAAAGATGGCCGCGCGAAAAGCCGCCGGACAGGATGTCGTCCAGCCCCCAAACACCTGTCTTGGCCTTGCCGGCGGTCGGTTGGATGAGGTTCATGAGCTCCCTGACCGGGGCTAAACCTGCATGGCATCAATCGGTTCCGGACAACGGAATGATTTTGCGGGAAGAATTCAGGTTTCACTCTCGGCAAGGTCGATCGCCGCTCTCCCAAAGGCAGACCCAGAAACCTCACAGCAGGGGGTCGATGGCTTCGTCATATTCTTTTTTCAAGCGCGCGATCAGTTCGGCGGCGGGCACGATCTTGCCGATGCTGCCGACGCCCTGGCCGCTGCCCCAGATTTCCTTCCAGGCCTTCGGCTTGGCGCGCTCGCCAGAGGTGTCGGTGCCGAAACTCATTTTCGACGCGTCGGATTGCGGAAGATTGTCCGGATCCATGCCGGCCGCGACGATTGACGGCTTCAGGTAATTGCCATGAACGCCGGTGAAGAGGTTCGAATAAACGATATCTTCTGCGCTCGAGGCGGTGATCATCTGCTTGTAACCCTCAACCGCATTGGCCTCGGCGGTCGCGATAAACGCCGAACCGATGTAGGCGAAGTCGGCCCCAAGCATGCGCGCCGCGCGGACGGCGCGGCCGTTGCCGATGGCGCCCGACAGCGCGATCGGGCCATCGAACCATTGCCGTGTCTCGGCGACGAAGGCGAACGGCGATATCTCGCCGGCATGACCGCCGGCGCCGGCGGCGACCAGGATCAGTCCGTCGGCGCCCTTCTCGATCGCCTTGTGCGCGAATTTCTGGTTGATGACGTCGTGGAAGACGATGCCGCCCCAGGCGTGCGCGGCCTGATTGAGCTCTTCGCGCGCGCCGAGCGAGGTGATTATCATCGGCACCTTGTGCCTTTCACACAGCGCCAGATCCTGCTCAAGCCGGTTGTTCGACCGATGCACGATCTGGTTCACCGCGAACGGCGCCGCAGGCCGCTCCGGATGCGCCCTGTCATGGGCGGCAAGCTCTTGCTTGATCCGCACCAGCCATTCGTCGAGCAGCGCGGGCGGCCGGGCATTCAGCGCAGGAAACGATCCGACCACGCCTGCCTTGCACTGCGCGATCACGAGATCGGGCACGGAAATGATGAACAGCGGCGCGCCGATCACGGGTAACGACAGACGGCCCCTGAACAAGGCGGGCATCGACATCAGGGAAAATTCCTTCGAATTATCTTAACGGAAGAAATGCGAGAGGCGGATCGAAAGATGCCAGACATCATGCCGAAAAGGCAATCGCGCCCGGGACGGCGGAGCCCTGCATGCGATCCGCACCGCGCTATTGGCACAGCGCGGTGGTGACGTAATTGTCGGTCCGACAATCGTCGGGCTTTCGGGTCCGGCCCGGAATCAGCACTTTCGCCGAACAGGTTTCCGCGGCATCGGTGTTGAGGCTCTTGCCCTCCTTGAAGCCCTTGGACCGGCAGAGCCGGTCGGCACCGAGCTTGCAGTCCGGCGCGCCGTTCGAGGAAACCGGACAGATCATTCGCCCCGCCACCATCGAAGACGGCTTGGTCAGCCGCGACAGGTTGTCGGAAGCATTCCTGGCGGCATCCTTGGCGGCATCCCTGGCGCGGGTGTTGAGATTATCGATGGTCTCCTGCGTGTCCTTCAGCGTCGGGAGCTTGTCGAACATCCTGCCAAGTTCGTTGAGCAGGCCAGGACTGTCTTGCGGCGCCGGTGCCGCGGCAGGCTCGGCTTGCTGCGGCCCTGCCTGCTGGACCGGGGCCTGGGCCACGGGCGAGGATGGCGGCGATGCCGCCTGCGGCCACGCCGCGCCAAGCATCGCCAGCAAGATCGACGATGCGAGCGCCGCAGTCACGGCGTGTGGCCCGAACGACGCCTGCCGATGGTCTACTCGATCCAGAAGTCACAGCCCAATGGTTTCCTGAACTTAAGCCTATCCGCAGCCGTCAGAACCAGCCTACACCATTTTCCGCCCCGGACCGCGCCAATCGGCCTCCCCGGCCTTCGCGGGCCGCCTTCACAGCATCCGGAATGCGATGAAGAACCCGAGCGCGAGCACGGCGGCGCCGAGCCCTACCCAAAGCCCGAGATGCTTCTCGATCCGCACCCTGATCCACTCGCCGTAGCGGTTGAGCAGGATCGCGACCACGAAGAAGCGTCCGCCGCGCGCGACGATCGAGCACAGCACAAACAGCCAGATGTTATAGCCGGCGAAGCCCGAAGTGATGGTCACGAGCTTGTAGGGGATCGGCGTCAGCCCCTTGCCGATGATGATCAGGGCGCCCCATTCGGCATAGGATGCGCGAAAGGATTCGACCTTGCCGCCGAGACCGTAAAACTCGATCAGCCAGTGGCCCAACGAATCGTACAGCAGCGCACCGATGCCGTAACCCAGAATTCCGCCGATCACCGAGGTCGCCGTACAGATTGCGGCGTACAGCCATGCCCGCTGCGGCCGCGCCAGCGACATCGGGATCAGCATCACATCCGGCGGCACCGGAAAAAATGAACTTTCGGCAAACGCCACCGCTCCCATGATCCAGAGCGCGTATGGCTTGTGGGCGGCGTCGATGCACCAGTCGTAGATCCGTTTCAGCATGGCGCGATGAACCACCGTGGGGCGGATTTGTCCATGCCCGCGGTCGGGCCGTCAGCGGGGATCAGTAGCGCTTGCGCAGGCCGTGGCCCTCGAGCGCGACAATTGGCCGCCGCGCGGCCCGCGGCGGCGCCAGCTTGGCCATCTTCACGGCCGATTTCGGCATCTTCTCGGCCATCCCGAGCAGATGTTCGCGCCGCGCCATTTCGCGCCAGACATCTGCCGGCCGCACGCCGGCCGATGCCCACAGAACCATGAGATTGTAAAACAGATCGGCGCTCTCGCGGACCACCGCCTCGGGCTTGCCATTGACAGCGTCGATCACGACCTCGATGGCTTCTTCGGCCAGTTTCTTGGCCATCTTGGCAGGGCCGCGCTGAAACAGCCGTGCGGTTCGCGAAACCGCCGGATCGAGATCCTTGGCCGCGATCACCGCCTGATAGAGCCGCTCGAGCGAATCACTCATCCCGAAAGCCTAATCCCAACGCGAGACCAGCGTGTTAACGGGCCGACACCGGGGCGAAGAAATCGACGGGCCTAAGTGAACGGCCGATTAATCCGGTGCGGAAAACTTGACCCTACCAGCCGGTCAGCGCATGGCAGTCCGGAGGGCCACGGCACAGGGCTCCGGTTCCCAAATCCGAACCCCGGCCGAACAAAAAGCATCGGGAATAATGCCGCTCATCCACTGTTCAGACTGGATCGGACACAATGATCGCCATCGTCGCGGGTGTCATCGAACAGACATGACCGCCGCGGTAACTGCCAGTCGCCCGAAGTGATGCCAATGCGCGTGCAGCAGCCCGTCACCATCCGCCGCTTCCTGGCTTTACTGATGGGCCTTTTGGGCATCGCCTGCCTCGGCGCCGGACAGAGCCGGGCTGCCGGCCAAGCCCCTCCCCTCGCAATCCGGTTCTCGCTCGATCGTCCGCTCGATGCGGGCGCAGCCCCGTTCGTACTGGCATCGAGCAGGGGCCTGTTCGGCGCAGAGGGGCTGGCGGTCACCATCAACAGCGCCAACGGATCGCCGGAGGCGATTAGCCGGGTTGCCGGGGGCACCAGCGATTTCGCGCTGGTCGACATCAACGAGTTGATCCGGTTTCGCGACGGGCCGGAAGCGGCGCCGGTCAAGGCGGTGTTCGTGCTGTTCAACGAAGCGCCCTACGCCATCGTTGCCCGCAAGAGCCGGGGCATCCACGCGCTCTCCGATCTCGAAGGCAAAATCGTCGGCGTCGCCGACAGCGATCTTTCGATCCGGCTGTGGCCGGCGCTGGCGCGTCGGAACGGAATCAAGACCGCAAGCGTCAAGCTGAACAAGATCAGCGCCGCGGTTCGCGAGCCGATCCTGTCGGCGGGCCAGGTCGACGCGGTGGCGGGTTTTTCCTATCTTTCAGCGGTCAACCTGAGGGATCGCGGGGTTCCGGCCGATGACCTCACGGTGCTGCGCTACGCCGACTACGGCTGCGAGGCCTATGGCTTTGCGGTCATCGTCAACCCGGCGTTCGCGGCGGCCAGGCCCGAGGCGGTGAAAGGCTTCGTCCGCGCGGCGATTGCCGGCACCCATCTGGCCATCATGGATCCCGGGCGCGCGGCGGACGAGGTGGTCGACCGGATGGACGGCGGATTGCGTGAGCTTGAACTGGCGCGGCTGCAGGCTGCGATTTCCGACAACATCGTCACCGGTGAAGTGCAACACAACGGCATCGGCGGCATCGATCCGGCCCGCCTCAATCGTGCGATCGATCAGATCGGCGAGGATTTCAAATTCCGCAAGCGGCCCTCGCCCGCCGATATTTTCGACGATGGTTTCCTGCCACCCCGGAACGGCCGCCTGGTTAACTGAGCAAAACGTCAGAGGATACTGTATCCCGGCGCCGATCCCTGATTAGAATGCGCCTTAACGACGAACTCCGCCCCGCCGACCCCTGGCCCCGTAACGGCATGTCCCTGCTTCGCCTCTATACGCGCGTTCTCGAGCTGCTCGGCAAAGAGGCGCGGCTGGGCTGGATTCTTGCCGGCGCCAACCTGCTTTTGGCCGGCGCGCAATTCGCCGAACCGGTGCTGTTCGGCCGCATCGTCGATGTTCTCTCCGGCAAGCCCACCGGATCGCCGTCGGCCTGGCCGCTGCTGGCGGCCTGGGCGGCATTCGGCCTGTTCACTATCCTGTGCGGTGCGGCGGTGGCACTGCACGCCGACCGGCTGGCGCACCGCCAGCGTCAGGCAGTGCTGACGGATTATTTCGAGCACATCATGCAATTGCCGCTGACCTTCCACACCGGCGTCCATTCCGGCCGCCTGATGAAGGTGATGCTGAACGGCACCGACTCGCTGTGGCGGCTGTGGCTGGGATTTTTCCGCGAGCATTTCGCCGCGATCATGTCGCTGCTGGTGCTGCTGCCGCTGGCGCTCTACATCAACTGGCGGCTGGCCATCCTGCTCTTCGTGCTGTGCGTGGTATTCACGGTGGTGACGACGCTGGTGGTGCGCAAGACCTACGGCATGCAAAGCGAGGTCGAAGAACATTACAGCGATCTATCCGCGCGCGCCTCCGACGCACTCGGCAATGTCGCCCTGGTGCAAAGCTTCGTGCGCATCGATGCCGAAGTGCAGGGGCTGCGCTTCGTCGCCGACAAGCTGCTTGCGGTGCAGATGCCGGTATTGTCGTGGTGGGCGCTCGTTACCGTCATCGCGCGCGCCTCGACCACCATCACCGTGCTCGCGATCTTCACTGCCGGCATCGCGCTGCATCAGCAGGGCCTCATTTCAGTCGGCGAGATCGTGATGTTCGTGGCCTTCGCCACCCTGCTGATCCAGAAGCTCGAACAGGTAGTCTCTTTCATCAACAGCGTCTTCATGGAGGCGCCGCGGCTGCAGGAATTCCTCAACGTGCTGGACGCGGTGCCGGCGGTTCGTGACCGGCCCGATGCGATAGACACCGGGCGGCTGGCGGGCCTGGTCGAATTCAGCGACGTCTCCTTTTCGTACGACGGCAAGCGTCCGGCGGTCGAAGACCTCTCGTTCACGGCGCTGCCCGGCCAGACCGTCGCGCTGGTCGGCCCGACCGGCGCCGGCAAGTCGACCGCGATCGCGCTGCTGCATCGTGCCTTCGATCCGCAATCGGGCTTCATCAAGATCGACGGCATGGATGTGCGCGGCCTGACGCTGACGGCGTTGCGGCGGAATATCGGCGTGGTGTTTCAGGAAGCGCTGCTGTTCGACCGCTCGATCGCCGACAATCTGCGCGTCGGCAGACCGGATGCAACCGACGAGGAATTGCGCGCCGCGGCGGCGCGTGCGCAAGCGCTGGAGTTCATCGAACGCAGCGAGCGCGGATTCGAAAGCAATGCCGGCGAACGCGGTCGCATGCTGTCCGGCGGCGAGCGGCAGCGGCTGTCGATTGCCCGCGCGCTGTTGAAGGATCCCCCGATCCTGATCCTCGATGAGGCGACCAGCGCGCTCGATGCCGTCACCGAAGCCAAGGTCAACGCGGCATTGGACGAGGTGATGAAGGGGCGCACCACTTTTGTGATCGCGCATCGGCTCTCGACCATTCGACATGCCACCCGCATCCTGCTGTTCGACAACGGACACGTGATCGAAAGCGGAACTTTCGATGAACTGGTGACGAAAGGCGGCCGTTTTGCGGAACTCGCAAGGGCTCAGTTCATGGTTCAGGAGCATTCTCAACCCAGCGCCCGCGCGCAGAATACCGGCAGCGCCGCCGCGAAGATGTAAGTCTCGCCACCATTCAGCCTACTTCGTCCGCGATTTAATAACCCGGCCCTCTGTTCTGGAGCAGCCGGCCGGTATAGATTTGCAGTCGCCGTAGCGACAGCGCCGGACACGCCTGAAACCCGAACGTCACATGATCAGGACCTCCTCTTCGAGAGGCGGGTCTCAAAGGACCGGAATCGGATAGTGCATTCTTTTCGCCCGCTGCTCCGTAAGTCATCGTTGAACTGGATCGTCCTCGTCGCAGCGCTCGCGATTTTTTCGCCGCGGATTGCGCACGCGGAAGCGCTGCTGCTGATCGAAGCCGATACCGGCAAGGTGCTGCAGGCCGACAACGCGACCTATCCCTGGTATCCCGCATCGGTGACCAAGCTGATGACGGCCTATGTCACGCTCAAGGCCGTCAAGGAGGGGCGCCTCTCGCTCGATACGCTGCTGACGGTGTCGCCGGTGGCCGCTTCGCAGTCGCCCTCCAAGATGGGTTTCCGCCCGGGCATCCAGGTCACGGTCGACAACGCGCTGAAGATGATGCTGGTGAAATCCGCCAACGACATGGCGGTGGTGCTCGCGGAAGGCGTCGGCGGCTCGATCGACGGGTTCTCGGCGCTGATGAACCAGAACGCGCAGCGGCTCGGCATGACGCAGACCAGTTACGTCAATCCGAACGGCCTGCCGGCGGACGGCCAGATCACCTCGGCCCGTGATCTCGCGATCCTTGCCCGCGCCATCATCCGCGATCTGCCGGAATACGAATATTTCGTCCACATTCCCTCGATCCGCTTCGGCCGCAGGGTCACCCAGAATTTCAACAAGCTGATCGGACGCTATCCCGGCGCCGACGGTTTCAAGACCGGCTTCATTTGTGCCTCCGGATACAATCTAGTCGCCTCGGCCACGCGCAACGGCAAACGGCTGATCGCGGTCGTGCTGGGCGCTTCATCCGGGCAGATGCGCGCCGTAAGGGCTGCGCAATTGCTCGAGCGCGGCTTTGCCAACAACACGCTGTCATGGCTGCGGCCATCGCTCGGCACCGTCGACAATCTGGTGCCGATCGATGCCTCGCCGCCGAACCTGCGCGACGAGATGTGCAGCGGCAAGCGGCACAAGCCCGCCAGCGACGAGGACGAGGACACGGTTGCAAGTAATGGCGGCGCGAGCGGTCCAAGCAGCGGCGAAACCGCGATTACGTTCTTCACCGCCGGGTTGCAGCCGCCGATGGCGAAGCCCTCGGAATTGCTGGCAGCGGCCCCGGCGCCGTCGGAGCCGATCCCGGTTTACACCGGGCCGACGCGGAGCGGTGCGGCGTTGATCGCCGCCGTGGCGGCGGATTCCGACAAGCAGGCCTCGCCGCGTCGTGGCAAGAAGGCGCGTCACGCGGAAAGGAAATCCGGCACCGCCGCTGAGGCGGCAGCCAAACCGGCCGCCGTCAGGCACGCCAATGCTGCGCCGAAAAGCGCGGAAAGGCCGGCAGCCGCCGCCAAACCGCCCAAGCCGAAGGCCATTGCCAAGCCTTCGAGCAAGCCCAAGAGCACGACCAGCGAGGCCAGTCCGGCCGACCAAAAGAGCGCTGCCACGCCACGCAGCTGAGCTGAGATCCGGCCTGCTCGAGCCGGTTGTTTGCCGGCTGCGGCGCCTCGTCGAGCCGCCGCCGCTTGCCATGGCCTGCTGCATTGCTCAATACTGCCCAAAGCCGATACCGCCCAAAACGAGGCGGCCCGTCCCAGCACGCGGGCAATCAAGCAGAGGGGAAATACCATGGAGCGCATCTGGCTCAAGCAATATCCGCCCGGCGTGCCCGCCGATATCGAGCCAACCCAATACTCGTCGCTCGTTGAATTGCTCGAGGAAAGCTTTGCCAAGTTTCGCGATCGCAAAGCCTTCATCTGCATGGACAAGTCGATCGACTACCGCGATCTCGACGAAATGTCGCTGGCGCTCGCCGCCTATTTGCAAAGCAAGGGTCTGCGGAAGGGCGCCCGCGTCGCGCTGATGATGCCCAACGTGCTGCAATATCCGGTAGCCACCGCTGCGGTGTTGCGCGCCGGCTTTGCCGTGGTGAATGTCAACCCGCTCTACACCCCGCGCGAACTCGAGCACCAGCTCAAGGATTCCGGCGCCGAAGCCATCATCGTGCTGGAGAATTTCGCCACCACCGTGCAACAGGTGCTGGCGAAGACCGCGGTCAAGCACGTCATCGTCGGCAGCATGGGCGACCTGCTCGGCCTCAAGGGCGTGATCATCAACCTGGTAGTGCGGCGGATCAAGAAGATGGTGCCGGCGTTTTCGATCCCGGGCGCCGTCGGCTTCAATGACGCGGTCGCGGCGGGGCGCAGCATGAAGCTCGACAAGCCGAAGATCGTCGGCGACGACGTTGCTTTCCTGCAATACACCGGCGGCACCACCGGCGTCTCCAAGGGCGCGACGCTGCTCCATCGCAACATTCTCGCCAACGTGTTGCAGAACGATGCCTGGTTGCAGCCGGCGCTGAAGAAGCCGCCACATGTCGACCAGTTGCTCATCGTCTGCGCGCTGCCGCTCTATCACATCTTCGCGCTGACGGCGTGCTTCCTGCTGGCGATGCGCGCCGGCGGCGCCAATCTCCTGATCCCCAATCCGCGCGATATGGCCGGCTTCATCAAGGAGTTGATGAAATATCAGGTCAACTTTTTCCCGGGGGTCAACACGCTCTATAACGGGCTGCTGCATAGCCCCGGTTTCGACAAGGTTGATTTCTCCAAGTTGAAAGTCTCGAACGGCGGCGGCATGGCGACGCAGAAACCGGTCGCGGAAGCCTGGCTGAAGACCACCGGCTGCGCGCTGTCGGAAGGTTATGGCCTGTCGGAAACCTCACCGACCTTGACCTGCAACCCGGCGGATACCGACAAGTTCTCCGGCTCGATCGGTCTGCCGGTGCCGTCGACCTATCTGTCGATCCGCGACGATGACGGCAACGAGGTGCCGCTCGGCCAGCCCGGCGAAATCTGCGCCAAGGGACCGCAGGTGATGGCTGGTTACTGGAACAGGCCGGACGAGACCGCAAAGGTGATGACCGCGGACGGCTATTTCCGCACCGGCGATATCGGCGTGATGACGCCGGACGGCTACACCAAGATCGTCGACCGCAAGAAGGATATGATCCTGGTGTCGGGCTTCAACGTCTATCCCAACGAGATCGAGGAAGTGATTGCGAGCCACCCCGGCGTGCTGGAGTGTGCCGTGATCGGCGTCGAGGATGCGCGCTCGGGCGAAGCCGTGAAGGCCTTCGTCGTGAAGAAGGATCCGAACCTCACCGCCGAAGACATCATCAAATATTGCGGCACGCAACTCACCAACTACAAAGTGCCGAAGCAGATCGAGTTCAGGACCTCGCTGCCAAAGACCAATGTCGGAAAGATCCTGCGCCGCGAACTGCGCGATGAAAACAAGGCCGCTGCGGCTTGAGCGGACGATCTCCACCGTCGCAATGACGTGGCGCCCGCTCGGCCACCACGTCATCACCCCCCGGTGAGGTGGTTTCCCTCCTGCCGAAAAATGCTCTAAGACACATCCCGCACATTGAAGGAGAATTGACGATGACGATCAAAGTTGGCGACAAGCTGCCGGAAGCGAAATTTCGCGTGATGACCGAGGAAGGTCTGCAGGTCAGAACCACCGACGATATCTTCAAGGGCAAGAAGGTCGCGCTGTTCGCGGTGCCCGGCGCCTACACCGGCACCTGCCACAAGATGCATCTGCCGAGCATTTTCCTCAATGCCTATGCCATCAAGGACAAGGGCGTGAACACGATCGCCATCGTTTCGGTCAATGACGCCTTCGTCATGAACGCCTGGAAGCGCGACACCGACCAGCGCAACGAAGCCGTCTTCCTCGCCGACGGCAACGCCGAATTCACCAAGGCGATCGGCATGGAGCTGGACGCCTCCGGCAACGGCCTCGGCATTCGCTCGCACCGCTACTCGATGCTGGTCGATAACGGCGTCGTCAAGCAGCTCAACCGCGAGCCGGCCCCCGGCAAGGTCGAAGTCTCCGGCGGCGAGACGCTGCTGGCGCAGCTGTAAATTACTGTCATTGCGAGCGAAGCGAAGCAATCCATGGCGCCGCAATGCGGAGAGCTGGATTGCTTCGTCGCTTCGCTCCTCGCAATGACGAATGAATAGTCAATCCTCCACCCTCTGCTTCAACCGCGCCATCGCGACGCCATCGCGCGCCAGTTGATCGGCGCGCTCGTTGACGTCGTGACCGGCGTGGCCCTTGAGCCAGTGCCAGCGTATTTGATGCGTCTTCAGCGCCGCATCGAGCCGCTGCCAGAGGTCGACATTCTTGACCGGCTTCCTGTCGGCGGTGCGCCAGCCGTTCTTCTTCCAGCCATGGATCCAGCCGGTGATGCCCTGCCGCAGATACTGGCTGTCGGTATAGAGATCGACGGCGCAGGGTTTCTTCAGCGCCTCCAGCGCGGAGATCGCGGCCATCAGCTCCATGCGGTTGTTGGTGGTGTGCGCCTCGCCGCCTTTCAATTCCTTTTCGAGATCGCCAAATTTCAGGATCGCACCCCAGCCGCCCGGCCCAGGATTGCCGGAGCAGGCGCCGTCGGTGTGAATGGTGACGGTGGGAAGCAAACTCACGCCATCAGCCCCGAGGCCGCTATGCCGTAATCGCGCATGCCGGCGACACCCTGCTGAAACCGCAGCTTGCGGGCGTATTCCAGCGGATCCTTTGGCCGCACCAGGGCGCCCTCGGGAACGTGGAGAAAATCGACCAGCCGCGTCAGCAGGAAGCGCAACGCGGCGCCGCGCGCCAGCAGCGGCAACGCGTTCTGCTCGGCCACAGACAATGCGCGCTCACGGCCATAGGCATTGAGCAACGCGCGCGCCTTGGTGACATTGAACGAGCAATCGCTCTCGAAACACCAGGCGTTGAGGCAGATCGCGACGTCATAGGCCAGCATGTCATTGCAGGCAAAGGTGAAATCAATGATGCCGGAAACCCGCTCGCCCAGGAAAAACACGTTATCCGGAAACAAGTCGGCGTGAATCACGCCTTGCGGCAAATACTTCGGCCAGACGCCGCCCTCCAGATGGTCGAGTTCGGCCCGAATGAAATCGGCCAAGCCGTGCTGTAATTCATCGGCGCGCGGCGCGGCCTGCTCGAACAGCGGACGCCAGCCCGATACCGAAAGCGCGTTGCCGCGCGCCATCGGAAAATCACGCCCCGCCAGATGCATTTTCGCCAGCGCTTGGCCAACACCGGCGCAATGGGCGGCGTTCGGCTTGCGCGGCCAAACGCCTTCGAGAAAATTGATGATCGCCGCCGGCCGGCCGGCCAGCGCGGTCAGGGCTTCGCCGCTCCGGTTCCTCACCGGCTGCGGACAGCTGACGCCGTTGGCGGCGAGATGCGTCATCAGGCCGAGAAAGAACGGCAGGTCGCTCCTGGCGACGCGCTTCTCATACAGCGTCAGGATGAAATAGCCCGAACCGGTGTGCAGCAGGAAGTTGGAATTCTCGACGCCCTCGGCGATGCCCTTGTAGGACAACAGTTCGCCGATCTCGTAGGTCTTCAAAAATTCCGCAAGCTCGTCGGCGGCG
Source organism: uncultured Alphaproteobacteria bacterium (assembly GCA_963840155.1). Taxonomy (GTDB): domain Bacteria; phylum Pseudomonadota; class Alphaproteobacteria; order Rhizobiales; family Xanthobacteraceae; genus Bradyrhizobium. Next base: position 1,877,618 of record CAWIXP010000002.1, on the reverse strand, counting down.
ACGTCGGTGTAAACCGCCATCGCAACTACTCGGCGGCGTCGGGCCGCAGCGAACGCGGCAACGGAAAGAATTCGTTCTCTTCCGCAGCCGAGACCGTCTCCACATGCAGTTCGTAGCGCTCGGCGAACGCGCCCATGATCTCCTCGACGATCACTTCCGGCGCCGAAGCGCCGGCGGTGATGCCGAGCGTCTTGATGCCGGAAAATCTCGACCAGTCGAGATCGCCAGCGCGTTGCGCCAGCACCGCAATCGGGCAACCCTCGCGCTCGGCGACTTCGCGCAAGCGCTGCGAGTTCGACGAGTTCGGCGCGCCGACCACGATCAGGGCGTCGACCACCGGCGCCACCTTCTTGACCGCGAGTTGACGGTTGGTGGTGGCGTAGCAGATGTCTTCCCTGTGCGGGCCGGAGATGTTGGGAAACCGCTCCTTCAGCATCGCCACGATTTCGGCGGTGTCGTCGATCGACAGCGTGGTCTGGGTGACGAAAGCGAGGTTGTTGGGGTCCTTCGGCGTGAAGCTCGCGGCATCGTGCGCCGTCTCGATCAGCGTCACCGCGCCCGGCGGCAGCTGGCCCAGGGTGCCGACTACCTCCGGATGATGGGAATGGCCGATCAGCAGGATTTCCCGGCCGCGTTTGAAATGGATCGCCGCCTCGCGGTGCACCTTGGTGACCAGCGGGCAGGTCGCATCCAGCGAAAAGAAATTGCGCGCCCGGGCGTCGGCCGGCACCGATTTCGGAACCCCGTGGGCCGAAAACACCACCGGGGCGTTGGTATTGTCGGGAATCTCGGCAAGTTCCTCGACGAAGATCGCGCCCTTGGTCCTCAGGCTGTCGACTACATAACGATTGTGGACGATCTCGTGGCGGACATACACCGGGGCGCCATAGATCGTGAGCGCGCGCTCCACGGTGTCGATCGCCCGTACCACGCCGGCGCAGAAGCCGCGCGGCGAGCAAAGTACGATTTTCAGGGGTGGTTTGGCCTGCATGGAAGCGGTCTCGGACCGAATCACCCTCGCCGCCGGGCGGGGAACGGTCAGTACGATAACGACTTGGGGCCGCTTTCGGGCCCTGTCAAGACCGTTTAGCAGCCCATTGCATGGCCAGCCCCGGACGGCATATATAGGGCGTAATTCCCGTCATCACCGATGACCACCGCTTCGCCCCGCAAGGGGTGGGCGAAGCGCAAAGGAGATTTGCCATGAGCAACGCACCGCTGATGCCAAAAGCAACTGCCGTGTGGCTGGTCGACAATACCGCCCTGACTTTCGATCAAGTGGCGGATTTCACCAAGATGCACCCGCTCGAGGTCCGCGCCATTGCCGATGGCGACGCCGCCCAGGGCATCAAGGGCATGGATCCGATTTCGACCGGCCAATTGACCCGCGACGAAATCGAAAAGGGCGAAAAGGATCCGAACTACCGCCTCAAGCTCGGCGAGAGCAAGGTGGCGCTGCCGCCGCAGGCCAAGAAAAAGGGGCCGCGCTACACCCCGGTGTCGCGCCGCCACGAGCGGCCGAGCGCGATCCTGTGGCTGGTACGCAACCACTCCGAATTGAAGGACGCCCAGATCATGCGGCTGGTCGGCACCACCAAGACCACCATCGCCAGCGTCCGCGACCGCACCCACTGGAACGCCTCGACCCTGACGCCGATGGATCCGGTGACGCTCGGGCTATGCTCGCAGATGGAGCTCGATTTCGAGGTGCAGCGCGCGGCCAAGGAGAAGCCGGCCGATGCCGGCTATGGCGGCGCCACCCTGCTGCCAGCCTCCGAGACCACCCGCAAGGAGCCGGAATTCGAACCGAGCGAGAAGCAGCGCGACGACCTCAACGTCGATGCGGTGTTCGCCAAGCTGAAAACGATCGGCGGCAAGAAGCCGGACCAGGAGTGAGGATCGGGACCATCGCCCTCCCGCAAGGGCAGAGGGCAAGAAGCTTCGCGCCGCCTTAACCCAATTCGATTTCGTCTGAGATCTCGTGCGTCAGGTTGATGCCGCCGACGGTCAAAACCATTTTGGCCGGCAATCTTTCGTGGCCCTTGAGGCGGCCGGCCTCCAGCGCGTCGCGCGCGGCCTTCTCGATTTCGCGCTGCGACGTGATGCCGACCTTCTTCAGGAACTTGCGCAGGCTGGCGTTGAAGACGTCTTCGTTCATAGCGGCCTCCTCGAGGGGTTACGGGTGGTCTGGATGGTTCAGCATGTATTCGCCGAGATCGCGCTGACGCCGGTCGGTGCGTGTGTTGGCGTTGACGCGTTGAACGTCCCGATCCCTGCGGCAGGCGACATATTGCGGCGAGCCTGCCGCGACGTTGTTGGCGCGGCAGAACGCGTCGTCATCGCTGCTGCTCTCAACCATGGTCGGCTGTCCGCGCTCGAGGCAACCCGCCAGTAGGGGAGCGATGAGCAAGAGCGCGAGAAGAAGTGGAGTCGATTTAGGTTGCATGCGCCTGGTCCGGGTCATTTCCGTCATTGCCGGGCTTGACCCGGCAATCCATCAAAAGAAAGGCGTTGTCTGAAGTGAGATGGATGCCCAGGTCAAGCCCGGGGCATGACGAGTGGTGCCCTCACACCCTGCCCTTCAGCGCCTCGCCGATTTCGTCGAGCACCTTGGGGTCCTCGATGGTGGCGGGCATCGTCCATGGTTCGCCATCGGCGATCTTCTTGATGGTGCCGCGCAGGATCTTGCCCGAGCGCGTCTTCGGCAGCCGGCCGACGGTGATCGCAAGCTTGAATGCCGCCACCGGGCCGAGCTTTTCGCGCACCAGCGCCACGATCTCCTTTTCGATCTCGCCATGGCTTCGGCTGACGCCGGCCTTCAGCACCAAGAAGCCGCAGGGCGCCTCGCCCTTGATCGCGTCCCTGATGCCGAGCACCGCGCATTCGGCGACGTCGGGATGGGAAGCGAGAATCTCCTCCATGCCGCCGGTGGAAAGGCGATGACCCGCGACGTTGATGATGTCGTCGGTGCGGCCCATCACGTAGATATAGCCGTCGTCGTCCTTGTAGCCGGCGTCGGAGGTTTTGTAATAGCCGGGGAATTCGTCGAAGTAGGCTTCCTTGCAGCGCTCGTCCTGCTCCCACAATGTCGGCAGGCAGCCCGGCGGCAACGGCAGCTTGATGACGATCGACCCCATGGCGCCGGCGGGCAGCGGCCTCGTGGCCTCATCGACGATGTCGACCCGATAGCCCGGCATCGGCACCGTCGGCGAGCCGTGCTTGACCGGAAGCTGGCCCAAGCCGACCGGATTGCCGGCGATGCACCAGCCGGTCTCGGTCTGCCACCAATGGTCGATGACCGGCACCTTCAATTGCGCTTCCGCCCATTCCACCGTCGGCGGATCGGCGCGCTCGCCGGCAAGAAACAGCGTGCGGAATTTCGACAAATCGTAGTTGCGGATCAACTTGCCGTCGGGGTCCTCCTTCCGGATCGCTCGGAACGCGGTCGGCGCGGTGAACAGCGCCACCGCCTTGTGCTCGGATATCAGCCGCCAGAACGCGCCGGCATCGGGCGTTCCGACCGGTTTGCCCTCATACATGATCGAGGTCGCGCCATGAATCAGCGGCCCGTAGACGATATAGCTGTGGCCGACCACCCAGCCTATGTCGGAGCCGCACCACCAGACTTCGCCCGGCTTGACGCCGTACAGATTGAACATCGACCATTTCAGCGCGACCAGATGCCCGCCATTGTCGCGCACCACGCCCTTGGGCTTTCCCGTCGTGCCCGAGGTGTAGAGAATATAGAGCGGGTCGGTCGCAAGCACCGGCACGCATGGCGCCGTCTTGCCGGCGGCCGACGCGGCGCGAGTAAGGCCGATCCAGTCGTGGTCGCGCCCGGCGATCAGCTCGCAACGATGCTGGGGCCGTTGCAGGACGATGCAGGCCTGCGGCTTGGCGCTCGAAAGCTCGATGGCCTCATCGAGCAGCGGCTTGTAGTGCACGAGACGGCCCGGCTCGAGCCCGCAGCTTGCCGACAGGATCAGTTTCGGTTTGGCGTCCTCGATCCGGGTTGCGAGTTCTTTGGCGGCAAAGCCGCCGAACACCACCGAATGCACCGCGCCGATCCGCGCACAGGCCAGCATCGCGACCACGGCCTCCGGCACCATCGGCATATAGAGAATGACGCGGTCACCTTTGACCACGCCGAAATCGGCCATCACCGCCGCGAGCGTCTGCACCTGCGCGAGCATCTGCGCGTAGGTGAAGGTCGAGACGGAGTTGGCGAGCGGCGAATCGTGGATCAGCGCCGGCTGATCGGCGCGGCCGGCCGCGACGTGTCGATCCAGCGCATTGTAGCAGGTGTTGACCACGGCGCCGGTGAACCAGCGGCCATACAGGCCGAGACCGGGGTCGAAGATGTTTTTCGCAGGCTCGATCCAGTCGATGTCGCGCGCCGCCTCGCCCCAAAAGCCCTCGGGATCCCTGAGCGAGCGGGCATGGACCTCGTAATAGCGGCTGTTATCCTGGATGTTCATGGCGTTTCTCTCCGGCCGGTCGGTCATGTCCGGCAAAAGCACAGCACCGGCATGACGACGTTGAGGCACCGTCGCCTTCTATCTACGCGCCATTGTCACGCGAAGCGGCCTCATTTCAAGGGCGGACCCGGCTTCGCAGGCAGGACTTGCCCTGGTCTCGATGGCAATGGACCCTGAACCGCTCCAGTTCCCGGGCAGCGACTTTTAGTTGGCGCGCGGCTAGCTGATCTTCAGCGTGATGCCGCCGTCGACCACCAGTTCGATGCCGGTAACGTATTTGGATTCATCGGAGGCGAGAAACAGCGCCGCGTTGGCGACGTCCCAGGCATCTCCCATGTGCCCCATCGGCACCTGCGCGTCGCGCGCGCGCCACATCGCCTCGACGTCGCCCGCCCCATAGCTCGACGCCAGGCCGGCGGAATGCTCGACCATCGGCGTCTTCATCAGGCCCGGCAGGATGGCGTTGACCCGGACATGTTTCGGCGCGAATTCCACCGCCGTGGTGCGCGTCATCTGGATCATCGCGGCCTTGGTGGCGGCATACGTGACATAGGACACGCCGGTGTGCCGGATCGCGGCGATCGAAGAAATGTTGACGATCGAGCCGCCGCCCTGCTCTGCCATGACCGGGATGACGTGCTTCATGGCAAGATATGCGCTTTTGAGGTTGACGGCGAAGACACGGTCCCAATCGGCCTCCGGCACGTCGACCACGTTTCCGATCTCGGCGATGCCGACATTGTTGTCGAGCACGTCGATGCGGCCATAGGCGTCGAGGCATGCCCTCACCATGGCCTCGACGTCGCCGGCGCGCGACACCTCGGCGGTGAAGGCGCTGGCCTTGCCGCCTTCGGAAGCGATGATGTCGACGGTTTCCTGCGCCGCGTTGCCGTTGCGGTCGACGCAAAACACCCGCGCGCCCTCGCGCGCAAACGTTACCGCGGTGGCCTTGCCATTGCCCCAGCCCGGCCCGATCGAGCCGGCGCCGACCACCATCGCGGTCCTGCCCTTGAGCCGTTCCATCGACTGTCTCCCCTGTTCTCACTTGCCATTGTCAGCAAGCGCACCATGACGGTCGTGCTCGTGATATTGCCTCCGCTGGACAGTCGGAGATCGGCGACAGCTCCGGCAATTTCCACTGCCGAGGATGCGCGGCCGCATTTATCATTGAAACGTCATGTCGAGGCATTTCGAGATGTCGGAACCGAGGCCGGATGAGATGGTGATGCAGCCGCGAACTTTCTGAGCGGTGTTGTCGCTGGCCCAGATCGCATAGCCGCCGGGACCGAAAAACGAGTTGGTGTTCGGCGGCTCGGTCTCCGTCGCATCGAACGAGTAGCTGGAATCGGTATCGAAGATGCGCGGCTTCCTGGCGCAACCGCCGTCGCTCTGGACGTTGATCACTTCCTTGTTGTCCCGTGTCAGGGCCAGCGAGACCTGGCAGCGAAAATACTCCGAGGTCTTGACGTTGAACAGATACGCATAGGATTTGCAGGTCGCCGTATTGAGCCTTCCGGCGCTCAAGCCGCGGCTGCAGGAAATTCTCTGGTTGTTGGAGAGCTTGAATTCGTCCGCCCGGGCGACGGCGGCCAGCGTCACAAGCGACAATGCGGCAAAACAAATTTTCGTAACCTGGTTCATCCGAATCATCCCCCATGGCGTATTTTGCGAACGCCGGTTTCCAAACCGAAATCGGAACATAGTCGCGAAGCCGAATACGGGAAATCACAAACTCTCACAGAAGCGAGCGGCGGCGATTGGCCTTAGTCGTATTGACGCTGCAATCACGTTCGTGATTTGTTCGAGAGCGGGCGCGCCCCGATTTTATCCGACTGATTGCTGGAGCATGCGGGATGATGAGATTTTCGACCAAGACGCTGTTGACGGCCGCGGCACTGAGCGCGCTGACAACGTGGGCATTTGCGCAAGCCGCGGTGCCGATGCCTTGGGAGCTAAAGCCGGACATGGCTTATGGCTACGGCAAGGACGGCAAGATGTTCTCCTACAAGATGGGTACCAACAATGCCGGCCTGCTGTTGAAAGGCGCGAAGAAAGTACCGAAGGGCACAATGTTCTTCGTCGGCCAGAATGGACAGCTCTACATGCGAACCGGCCCGTTCCTCGAGGGCGATGGCAAGTTCATGTTCGGCTCGGAGTGAAGGCGTCCAAACGCAGGTTTGCCGTTATATCCGCGGAAGCGGACGATCCAGTACGCTGCCTTCGCGGCCGGCATGCCCCGTTGCAGTTAGGGACGCTGAGCTAAAACGCCGCTGCCAGCTCCCTAGCGCCTGTCAGGTTGCTGTTGGAATCCATCCGCGCGTCGGTGACCGCCAGCAGCTTTGCCACCGTGTTGTGGCGGATCGCCACCGGGTTGCGCTCGTAGCCGCCGCGCTGGAAGAAATTCGAGGTCGGAACCTGCTCGCGCATCGCCGGCGGCATCGTCACCATGTCGAGGCCGGTGCCGTCGCCGGTCAGGTTCATCATTTCGAGTTCGGCCGCGCTGAGCGGGCGCATATATCCCTTGAGGCGGGCGAAGATCACCGAGGTCAGCAGCTTATGGGTCTGCAGCATCGGACCGACGTCGATGTCGAGCACCATGGCATGCAGCGCCCAGCCCTGCGGCGTATCGCCGAGCTTTTCGTGCTGCGCCCACTCGTCGGGCACCGAGCGGGCCAGCGCCACCATCTTCTTCAGCACGGTTATCTTGCGCTCCATGGTCTGGCGCGCGGCGCCCGACAGCCGCGCGGCCCGCTCCGTCAGCAGGTCGACGAATTCCGGACCTTGCTCGGCGAGCAGTTCGACCGTGTTGGTGGTCAACAGCTGATTGTAGCCGATCGCCGTCGAGATCGCGTGCGATCCGTGGAAGCCCGACTGCGAGGCGTGGCTGCCGTTGCCGCCGGTCTCGAACGCATAGACCCGCACCACCTGCTCGCGCGTCAGTCCGGCGGCCGATGCAAAGCTGGCGTAGGCCCGCTTGAAATCCAGTTCGTTCGCCGGCGGCTGCGGCGCCCACTGGAAATGTTCGGCGGCGGCTTTCAGGAGATCGGCGACCACTGGAATGTATTTGCGCTCGCGCGGTTCGCGCGGCTCCTCCGCTTCGGGCGCCGGATTTACCGGCCGCTTCGGGCCGCTATAGACCGGGGGTTGGCTCAGCACGTAATCATCCAGCATGATCGGGAGATGCTCGCGCCGCTTGGCGTTGCGGCCGCGCCGCTTGTCGGCAATCGAGAGCCAATAAGCGCCGGCTTCCTGGTCGAACGCGGCGCGGGCTTCCTGATACTCCTTCAGCTTGCGGCGATATTCCGCGATTGCCGGCGTCGAGGCGCTCTGCGCCATTGCCTTCGCCGTTGCCGGCGCAAGTTTGCCGGCATCGATCGCCGAGGCCTGCGGCGCGATCGAGAGCAGCGCAAGGACGAGATACAAGGGATAGCGAATCGGACGGTGATGCATGGGGTCGTTGTAGCAAGCTCGCCACTGGTGTCAGCCCCGAAACAAGTACCGGATCCGGGCTTACTTCCAGGCGAAGACCGGCTGCTCCAGCTCGGCCACGCGGGTGGCGCGCCCGTCCAGCACTTCGCGGAACTGGTAGATCAGGGCGGCTGTCGGCGCGTGGATGAAGTGGCCCGCGTGGCGAAACCGGATCACCCGTCGCGTGCTTTCCGGAATCGCGACGAAGTCGAACGCGTCCGGCCGCTCGACATCCTCAAGCGCGATGCGATGCACCGAGGCGACTTCGTCGGGGTTCGGAACCATCGTTGCGCCGCTGCCTGCCCAGACCACCACCGGCGTGATGAGATAGCCCGAGCGGGTCGGATAATCATCGAGCAGGCCCAGCACGTCGCCCGACTCGAGTTCAAGCCCGAGTTCTTCCTTCAGCTCGCGCAATGCCGCCGTGACAGGCGTTTCTGCCTCGTCGCAACGGCCGCCCGGCAACGCCCATTGACCGCGATGGGCGCGCAGTCGCGCCGCACGCCGCGTCAGCAGCAGCGCCGTGGCGCTGCCGGTATCGGCTTCGACCAGCGCGAGGGCAACCGCGGCGCGCTTGAGCGCCGGCAGGCCGGTCGCCGGCAGCCGCGCAAAATCAGCGCAACGCGCGGCGATATCCCCCCTCGTGGCATCGTCGAATGGCCTGGTGCGGTAAATTTGAAGTTCCTGTCAGTTTCGCCCCAACTTTATCATAGGAGCTTCAAATTCAAAGCAGCACCAGAAATGATGAAATTGCTAAAGCTCCACTAATTCCGAAGTTCGCATCCGAGGGTGCCGCGCATGCTTGCGAACTTCGGAATTGGAGCGTTAGCCATCCTGCTTGACTACAACACGCCGCCGATCGATGAAATGGGTTCCCGGCGCTGAAAGCCCCGCCGGATTGGAAAGACCCGACATGACCGACAAGGCGGCGGAGAAACTGAAGGCCACCGGGTGGGCCGTCGTCGAGACCACGGGCTTTGTCCATCTGATCGGGCCGCTGTGGCAGCGCCTCGCCGACGGCGCGCATGAATATGCGCTGGTGGCGCAGGACAAGCACCATAACCGCCGCGGCCTGGTGCAAGGCGGGGTGTTGATGACGTTCGCCGACCGGACTTGCGGCATGACCGCGCGATACGTGTCGGGGCGGCCGACGCTGGCGACCGTCCAGCTTGACGTCCACTTCGTCGATTCCGGCAGGATCGGCGAAACACTGGTGTCAAGGCCCCGTGTGGTTCGCTCGACCCGCAGCCTGATTTTCGTCAGCACCGAGGTGACGGTCGAAAAGCGCTGTATCGCCATGGCCAGCGGCGTGTTTAAGATATTGAAGAACGATTGAGGAAAGGGGCGCAGCCTCCCTTTTCATGTCATTGCGAGGAGCAACGCGACGAAGCAATCCAGTCTTTCTTTGCGGCTATGGATTGCTTCGCTGCGCTCGCAATGACGCTCTGAACTGGCTACTCTATTGCCTGCAATTCCAGCCATCCTCATGGGACCACCCGATGCAATATCGTCAACTCGGCCGCAGCGGCCTGAAGATCTCGCCGATTTGTCTGGGCACCATGATGTTCGGCGGTCCGACCGACGAAGCGACCTCGGCGCGGATCGTTGCCAAGGCGCGCGAGGCCGGCGTCAACTTCATCGACACCGCCGACGCTTATAATGGCGGCAATTCAGAGCAGGTGGTCGGCCGCGCCATTTCCAACAACAGGCCCAACTGGGTGCTCGCCACCAAACTCGCCAACCCCATGGGCGAGGATCCCAACCGCGGCGGGCTGTCGCGACGCTGGGTGTTGCAGGCCGCCGACGAAAGCCTGAAGCGGCTCGGCACCGATTACATCGACATCTATTATTTGCACAAGGAAGACCATTCGACACCGCTTGCGGAAACCGTGCGCGCGATGGGCGAACTGATCCGACAGGGCAAGGTGCGCTATTTCGGGGTCTCGAATTATCGGGCCTGGCGGGTCGCCGAGATCTGCAACATCTGCGACGACATCGGCATCGACCGCCCGGTGGTCAGCCAGCCCTATTACAACGCGATGAACCGCATGCCCGAGGTCGAGCACTTTCCGGCCTGCCATTTCTATGGCCTCGGCATCGTGCCCTACAGTCCGCTGGCGCGCGGGGTGCTGACCGGCAAATATGCCGCCGATGCGCCGCCCGGCAAGGACACCCGCGCGGGCCGCAACGACACGCGCATGATGCAGACCGAATGGCGCCCGGAATCGATCAAGCTCGCGCGTGAGATAAGACAATACGCGGAGGCAAAGGGCATCAGCGCCGGGCAGTTCGCGGTGTCCTGGGTGCTGAACTCCTCTTTCGTGACGGGCGTGATCGCCGGCCCCCGCACCGAGCAGCATTGGGACGACTATTTGCGCGCGCTCGACTATCGCTTCACCGCCGAGGACGAGGCGCTGATCGATCGCCTGGTCGCTTCCGGCCATCCCTCGACGCCGGGCTATAACGATCCGGCCTACCCGATCGAGGGGCGCGGGGCGCGGACCGCATGATCGCTCTCAGCCCTCGGTCTCGAGCCCGGTCGGCATCGGCACGTTTTCTGATGCGAGGCTGATGCCGGCGGCGAGCGCCACGGTTTCCAATAGCGCGGCGAAATCCTTTTCCAGATGCGCCGCCGGATCGCCCTTCAGCATCGCCGCTCCGAAATGGCTCTGCAGCGCCTCGCGCGTGGCAGCCGTCACCGGCATGGCGACGTCGAGGTCGCGGGCGGCCTTGAGGCCGAGATCGAGATCCTTGCGCAAGAGCGCCGGCGTAAAGGTCGTGGTCCAGTCGAGATTGACCAGGGCGTTGCTCTTGTATCTCGTAAAAGTCGAACCGAGCACGCTGGCGTTCATGAAGTTGAGGAAGGCGTGGCGCGGCACGCCGGCCTTCTGCGCGAGTATCGTGATCTCGGCAAGGTTCTGGATCACGACGCCGAGGAAGACGTTGTGCGCGATCTTGCAGATGCGCGCCAGCTCGCCCTCACCCACATAGGATACGCCCGAGACCGCGACATCGGCGAGATAGGGCCGGACCTGCTCGAAGGCGGCCTTCGGGCCCGACGCAACCGAAGACAGTTTTCCCGCCTTGACGGTCTTGCCGTTGCCGCTGACGGGGGAGCTGACGAATTCGCAGCCCAGTTGTTTCAGCCGCGCGCGGATCGCCTCGGACTGTTCGATGCCGATCGAGGAGCAATCGACCAGGATCTTCGGGCGCGGTCCGGAGGCGCCGGCGACGAGGCCGCTCTCGCCGAAATAAACCTGCTCGAGATCCCCGCCTGTAGACACCATCGTGAACACGATATCCTGGCCGGCCAGCTCGCTGGGGCGATCGACGATCCGCGCGCCCATCTTGGCCAGCGGTTCGGCCTTGGCGCGGGTCCGGTTCCAGATCGCAACCGAATGGCCCGCCTTCAGCAAGCGCTCGGCCATCGGATAACCCATTCGCCCCATGCCGATCCAGCCGAGTGAATGCTTTGCCATTTTTTCTCCTTAAAAAATGCACTTGGTCATTGCGAGGAGCAAAAGCGACGAAGCAATCCACGCTTTGACTTGCGGCGCTATGGATTGCTTCGCTTCGCTCGCAATGACGGTCTCTAGTACCGGTTGGCGATCGGCAGCTCTTCGGCCGGAAACAGCGTGATCACCTGGCAGCCCTTGTCGGTGACGACGACCTCCTCTTCGATGCGCGCCGCCGAGAAGCCGTCGGTCGCCGGGCAGTAGGTCTCCAGCGCGAACACCATGCCGGTCTTGATCTCCATCGGATTTTCCAGCGACACCAGGCGCGAGATGATCGGGCGCTCGTGCAGCGCGAGGCCGAGGCCATGGCCGAACTGCAGGCCGAACGCCGCCATCTCGCTCGGGAAACCGAATTCTTCCGCCTTCGGCCAGACCTTCGCGACCGTGTCGGTCGAAACCCCCGGCTTGATCAGCGCGATCGCGCTGTCGAGCCACTCGCGGCACTTCTTGTAGGCATCGTGCTGCACCGGCGTGGCGCGGCCGATGTTGAAGGTGCGGTAATAGCAGGTGCGATAGCCCTGATAGGATTGCAGGATATCGAAGAACGCCTGGTCGCCCGGCCGCAAGATGCGGTCAGTGAAATTGTGCGGATGGGGATTGCAGCGCTCGCCCGAGATCGCGTTGATTGCCTCGACGTCGTCGGAGCCCATTTCGTACAAAATCTTGTTGGCGAGCGCGACGATGTCGTTCTCGCGCACCCCGGGTTTTAGCGCCTCGTAGATCGAGTGGTAGACGCCGTCGACCATGGCGGCGGCCTGGTTGAGCAGCATGATCTCGTCGATGTTCTTGATCTCGCGCGCGTCCAGCATGACCTGCTGTCCGTCGACGACCTTCATGCCGGCCTTTTGCAATTCGAAGAACATCGCGGTCTCCGCGATGTCGACGCCGACCGGCATGTCGGCGACGCCGGCGGCGCGCAGCAGGCTCATGACTTCCTCGGCATGCGCCTTCATCAGCCCGACCGCCGGCGGCACGGTGCCGCGCATGCCGAGCATCCCGGCGCGGCAATTGTCCGGCGGCAGCCAGTCGCAGAAGATGCGGTGATGCACCGCCGCGGAGCCGAAATCCCACACGATCGGCTCGCCGTCGCCGGCGAGTAGCGCAAACCGGCAGAGCTTGTCGCGCTCCCATTCGCCGATCTTGGTGCCGGAGACGTAGCGGATGTTGTTGACGTCGAACAACAGCAGCGCCCCGCATGGCGAGGCCTTCAGCGCCGCGCGGGCGCGGGCCAGCCGGTAATGCCGCAGCCGATCGAAATCCACCCGGCGCTCGAAGTCGACCGAAACATGGCCATGCGCGGGGATTGCGCGATCCCAGCGCCAATGCGGATCGAGATGCTCGGGACGAATGAGATGCGGCGAGAGCGCGCTCGGGACATTCATGGGGATGGCCGGCTGGAGGAATGTTGCAATCGATTGCATAAATTAAGTGGTGCCCAGGGGCGGGATCGAACCACCGACACTGCGATTTTCAGTCGCATGCTCTACCAACTGAGCTACCTGGGCACTTCGCGGGCCGAGGGCCCGGGGAGCGGGCGGTTTATAGTCAGGGCGGATAGCGCTGTCCACCCGTCGCGCAAAGCCGGGAAAAACACGCGAAATCGAGTTCGGTTGCCCGCTTCGTCTTCATCCGCGCGGGCCGGCAATCGCCTGGATATTGCGACCAACGCCTTGAGCTTGAGACCGATTTTGCGCCGGCGGCCCCACCGTCAATTTTCAATCCGGATCCCGGACTCCCGAATGACCGGCCCCCATTTGTCGATTTCCGATTTCAGGAACGCGGCGAGCTCGTCCGGCGTCGAGCCTTTCGGGGTCGCGCCGAGGTCTTCGAACCGCGGCTTGACCGATGCATGCGCCAGTGCCGCGTTGGTGTCGGCGTTGATCCTGGCAATGACGGCCGCGGGCGTTTTTGCCGGTACGAAGAAGCCGAACCACGAGAACACATCGAAGCCCGGCACGCCCGATTCCGCGATGGTGGGTATCTCCGGCACGACGGCAACGCGCTCTTTGGTCGTCACCGCCAGCCCGCGCAGGCTGCCGGACTTCACGTGCGGCAGGATCGAGGGCATGTTGTCGAACATGACATCGACACGGCCGGGAATGAGGTCATTGATCGCGGGCGCGCCGCCGCGATAGGGGATGTGCGTCATCTCTACTTTGGCCAGCCGCTTGAACAATTCGCCGCTCAGATGCAGCGTGGTGCCGTTGCCGGAAGAAGCGTAGGTGACCTTGCCCTTGTTGGCGTTGCAGTAGGCGATGAACTCCTGGACCGACTTCGCGGGCGAGGAATTCGGCACGCACATCAGGTTGGGCTGGGTGATCAATAGCGTCACCGGCGCGAAGTCGCCGACCGGGTCGTAGCTGAGTTGCCGATACAGGAACTGGTTGGTGGCCAGTCCCGGGCCGACGATGAAGATGGTGTAACCGTCGGGATCGGAATGAGCGACCAATTCGGAGGCGATGTTGCCGCCGGCCCCCGGCCTGTTCTCCACCACCACCGACTGGCCCCAGACCTCTTGCAGGCGATTGCCGACGAGGCGCGCGGTGATATCGGTCGAGCCGCCCGGCGTGAACGGCACCACGATGCGCACCGCTTTGACCGGCCAGTCCGCGCCGGAGGCGCGCGAGACAGCGAGCGAAGGCGCGGCGATCGCAGCCGTGGCGAGACCGACGAAACGGCGGCGGTTCAGCATGGGGCAGCCCCTTTTTTTCCGGACGTGACCGCCCGATTGCCTCGGGTCGTGATTTTCTCCAGTGTGAGGACAGCTCCCGATAAAATCAATGCGGCTGGCGAGGACGCCTGCAAACAATCGCCGCTTATGGCTTGCCGCCGGGGCTAATCTGCATCTTCCTCGTCGTCCTTGGCGGCGGGAATACGATAGGAATCCGACAGCCAGCGGTTGAGGTCGACGTCCCGGCAGCGCTCGGAGCAAAACGGCTTCGAAGCCTCCGCGGCGGGCTTGCCGCAGATCGGGCACTTCCTGCCCGATGCCCTGCCCTCGCCGACGCCCCGCCTCTTGGCTTCGCCTGGTTTCCTGGCGAGATTCGGGCCGGCGTGTTTTGAATCCTTAGCTCGCATTCAACCAGCCGAAGCGGACAGGAAAGCCCTCGCCCCCGAGCAGCGCGATCGACTCGTAGAGCGGCAGGCCGACGATGTTGGTGTAGGAGCCGACCATCTTGACCACAAACGAGCCGGCGATGCCCTGCACGGCGTAGCCGCCGGCTTTGCCGCGCCATTCGCCGGAGCCGATATAGGCCTGGATGTCGTCCTCGCTCAGGCGCTTGAAGCGCACCCGGCTCTCGATCAGGCGCTGGCGAAACGCCTCCTTGGGCGTCACGAGGCAGATCGCGGTGTAGACGCGGTGGTTGCGCCCCGACAACAGCCGCAGGCACTGGGCGGCCTCGTCGACCAGGTTTGCTTTCGGCAGGATGCGGCGGCCGACCGCGACCACGGTGTCGGCGGCGAGAATGTAGGCGCCCCGCAACTCGTCATCGAGGTGCACCGATTTGAGCGCAGCGTCGGCCTTGCCCCGGGCCAGCCGGTTGGCGCAGGCGCGCGGCAACTCGCCCCGTTTCGGGGTCTCGTCGACATCGGCCGGACGCAGCGCATCGGGCTCGATGCCGGCCTGGTTGAGCAGCGCGAGCCGGCGCGGCGAACCGGAAGCAAGAACGAATTTGGGACGGCCTAGCATGCGGGATTTTGCCGGCGGGAGGACGGGCGGGGAATGCGCGCGGAACCTATCGGAAGGGATGCGTCGAGACAACCGGATCGTCGCCCCCGCGAAAGCGGGGCCCATAACCACAGGTCGCTGTTATTCAGGTGAATTTTGCCTCGACACCGCCTCAAATCGCTCCGCCGCGGTGTATGGGTTCCTGCTTTCGCAGGAACGACCGCTGATGCCTCATCCGCTCGCCGCGCCCACCTTCGAAAAGCGCTTGCGGATGCGCAGCGCCAGTGCGTCGCAGACTTCTCGATAGGCCTGCAGCTTCTGCTCGCGATTGCCCTCTGCGCCGGTCGGATCATGCGTCGGCCAATATTCGACGTCGGCGGCAAGGCTACGCGTCAGGTCCAGCGCCTTGTGATGCGCCTCCGGCGACAGCGTGATGATCAAGTCGAAATTCAGGCCCTCCCAATCGTCCAGCTCCTCGAACGTCATGGGCCTGTGGGCCGAGATGTCCTGGCCGAGTTCCGCCATCACCGCGACCGCGAACGGATCGAGCTCGCCTTTGCGGACGCCGACGGATTTCACATACAGCGCGTGGGGAAACATCCGCTGCAGCAGGCTCGCCGCGATCGGCGAACGCACGCTGTTCAGGCCGCATGCGAACAACACGGCCTGCGGCGAACGCGCGCGCGAAGGCGCCCCCATGGAAGTCTAACCCTTCCAGTGCAGCACGCAGATCAGCGTGAACAGGCGGCGGGCGGTTTCGAAATCGACCCGCACCTTGCCCTTCAGCCGCTCCTGCAGCGTGCGCGAGCCTTCGTCGTGGATGCCGCGGCGGCCCATGTCGATGGCTTCGATCTTGTCCGGGGTCGCGGTGCGGATCGCCTGGTAATAGCTGTCGCAGATCATGAAATAGTCCTTCACGATCCGCCGGAACGGGGTCAGCGACAACAGATGCGCCACCACCGGCGTGCCATCCTCCTGGCGGATGTCGAACATCAGCCGGTTGCCGGTAATGCCGAGATGCAGGGTGAACGGCCCGTTGCCGGCGCCCTCCGGCGCGAACAGGTTCTGTTCGACCAGATCGTAGATCGCGATCGCGCGCTCGTGCTCGATGTCCGGGCCGGAACGCCCGATTGATTCCTCGTCAAGCGTCACCGCGACGATGCGATCGCTGGAACCCTCGTCTTGCGGCGGTTTGTTCATGGCAGATCGAGGCGCAGCCCGACCGAACGCGAATGGGCTTCCAGACCCTCGGCCTTGGCCAGCGTCATCGCCGCGCCGCCGAGCGCGCGCAGCTGATCCGGTCCGCATTTCAGGATCGAGGTGCGTTTCATGAAATCGAGCACCCCCAATCCGGACGAGAACCGCGCCGAACGCGCTGTCGGCAGCACGTGATTGGAGCCGCCGACATAGTCGCCGATGGCTTCCGGTGTATGGGGGCCGAGGAAGATCGCGCCGGCGTTGCGTATACTTGCCGCGAGCGCTTCCGGATCACGCGTCATGATTTCGACATGCTCGGCCGCGATCGCGTTTGCCAGTTCGATTGCCTGATCGAGGCGTTTGACGAGGATCACCGCACCAAAATCGTTCCACGAAGCGCCTGCGATGTCGGCGCGGGGCAGCGTGCTCAACTGCGACTGCACGGCGCGCTCGACCTCGCCGGCGAGCGCCGCGCTGTCGGTGACCAGGATCGACTGGGCGTTGACGTCGTGCTCGGCCTGCGCGAGCAAATCGGCCGCGATCCAGCCGGCATTGCCGCTGCTGTCGGCGATCACCAGCACTTCGGACGGTCCGGCGATCATGTCGATGCCGACCTTGCCGAACACCATCCGTTTGGCGGCCGCGACATAGGCGTTGCCGGGCCCGACGATTTTTGCAACCGGCGCGATGGTCGCGGTGCCGTAAGCCAGCGCCGCCACCGCCTGCGCGCCGCCGACCCGATAGATCTCGGACACGCCGCCGAGATCGGCCGCCGCCAGCACCAGCGGATTGAGCTTGCCGCCGGGCGACGGCACCACCATCGCCACGCGCGCGACGCCGGCAACCCTGGCCGGCACCGCGTTCATCAAGACCGAGGAGGGATAGGCGGCGGTGCCGCCGGGCACGTAGAGGCCGACCGACTCGATCGCGCTCCAGCGCCAGCCGAGTTCGACCCCCAGCGCATCGGTGAAGCGCTCGTCGTTCGGCAATTGCCGCCGGTGGAAGCTTTCGATGCGGTCGCGGGCCAATTCGAGCGCCCCGAGCGTTGCAGCGTCGCAGGCGCTTACCGCGGCCTTGATCTCGGCGGGTGTGACGCGCAGGGAGCCGGCCCTGAGATCGAGCCGGTCGAACTTCCGCGTCGCCTCGATCAGCGCCGCGTCGCCGCGCGCCGCCACGTCATCGACGATGGCGCGGGTCGCGGCCTCGATATCGGCCGCTACCTCGCGCCTGGCACCCAGGAATTGCGCGAATCGCTCGGTGAAATCGGCGCTGCTTCGGTCGAGGCGGACAGGCATTTTGGAGTTTCCGGCGGAATACTGCTCAATGGCGCGGCGGCAATTTGCCGTCAACCCTTGCTATAGCGAATACGCAGGCTTGCGAGGGTTTGCAGGCGACAAAAATCCATCTCGTCCCGGCCAAGCCAAGCGTGAGCCGCCGAAGAGATAGCCGGTGGCTCGACGATCAGAGATCCTGCCCTGACGGCTCCGCATCCTGGCCGGAATCCGACGTCCCCAACACGTCGCTGCCGAGGTCCGTCAGCTCGCATTCCAGGCATTCGAGGTCAAGCCGCAGCGCTCCGCCCTGACTGAACATCAAAACGGCGCTGCCGCTCGGCACCTCGCCAGGGTGAAACTCGATCCCGAGCAGTTCCAGTACCGATTCCGGCGCCTCCAGATCGATATTGCGCGATTTGCACGACAGCACGCGGTCGAAGCGCAGCGCCGCGATCAGCCGGCGCGGCGAGGTTTCGCCCGATAGCGTCTGCTCCCAGTCCAGCCGGTTCATGCCGATCACCAGCCGCTTTTCAGCTTGCCGCCAGAGGATGTCCGAGGTCTGCACCCGGGCATCCTGGACGTGCGTGGATATCACGGCGAGGTCGTCGGCATCGAGCGCAATCAATTTGAGCTGGGGCGCCACCGATCACACCTTTGGACCCGTCTTGGACATCACGCGCCAATAGTTTTGCGCGTGTTCGGTTGGCCAACCGCTAGACGCGCCAAAAGTTCAACCGCTGATGCGCTCGATCGTCGCCCCGCACGCCGACAATTTGTCCTCGAGCCGCTCAAAACCGCGGTCGAGATGATAGACGCGGTTGACCATGGTCTCGCCTTCGGCGGCGAGCCCCGCAATCACCAGCGACACCGAGGCGCGCAGATCGGTGGCCATCACAGGCGCGCCACGCAATTTCGCGATGCCCTCGATGGTGGCGGTTTCGCCGTCGAGGCTGATCCGCGCGCCGAACCGGGCCAGTTCCTGCACATGCATGAAGCGGTTCTCGAAGATCGTCTCGGTAATGCGCGAGGAACCCTCGGCGCAGGCCATCAGCGACATCAGCTGCGCCTGCAGGTCGGTCGGAAAGCCGGGGAATGGCGCAGTCGAAACCGTCACCGGCCGGATCGCCGCACCGTTGCGCGCGACGCGAATGCCCTGGTTGTTGACCGAGATGACGGCGCCGGCCTGGGTCAGGACGTCGAGCGCCGACTGCAGCAGTTCGGGCCGCGCGCCCGCCAATTGCACCTCGCCGCCAGTCATCGCCACGGCGATGGCGTAGGTGCCGGTCTCGATGCGGTCGGGCAGCACCGTGTGCCGCGCGCCGTGAAGCTTGGTCACGCCTTCGACCACGATGCGCGGGGTGCCCGCCCCGGAGACGCGCGCGCCCATCTTGTTCAGGCAGTCGGCGAGATCTAGAATTTCCGGCTCGCAGGCGGCGTTGGTGATGACGGTGGTGCCTTTTGCCAACGTCGCCGCCATCACGGCGACGTGGGTGCCGCTCACGGTCACCTTGGGAAACTCGACGGCTGCGCCTTTCAAGCCGCCGGGCGCTTTCGTGATCACATAGCCGCCGTCGATGGTTATTTCAGCGCCGAGCTTTTCCAGCGCCATGATCAGGAGATCGACCGGCCTCGTTCCGATCGCGCAGCCGCCGGGCAGCGACACCTTGGCCTCATGCATCCGCGCCAACAAGGGCGCAATCACCCAGAAACTGGCGCGCATCCGCGATACCAGCTCGTAAGGCGCCGTGGTGTCGATGATGTCTGCAGCGGAAATGTGCAGGGTCTGGCCCTGATATTCGCGGTCGCCGGGGCGCTTTCCGGCTGACATGATGTCGACGCCGTGATTGCCGAGAATGCGCTGCAGTTGCCCGACGTCGGCCAGCCGCGGCACGTTCTCGAGTACGAGCGTCTCCTCGGTCAAAAGCCCCGCGATCATCAGCGGCAACGCAGCATTCTTCGCCCCCGAGATCGGAATGGTGCCGTTGAGCCTGTTGCCGCCCACGATGCGAATGCGATCCATGCCGACCCTCGGTTTCGCTATGCATAAAGTATAGGGCCAACGGACCCCTGATGGCAAAAGCGTGAAATTTGCGGCTATTTGAAGGGATGCGGTGTCGATTCCGCCAGCCGCGCGCTGATTCCAGCCGCTGTGCACCAGCGACAAGCGCGGCGCGCTTGCTCGAAACTCAAAGGCGGTTGATGTCTTCGCTTTCCAGCACCGGCTTTGGAAACCCGTCCCGGGCGACCTTGATCATGGCGCGGCCGACCTGCTCGGTCGTGGTCATGTAGCCCGGCGCGACGCGATGCAGCAGCGACAATAGCGGAGCGGCGGCGAGATAGAGCGCCTGAACCCAGCCGGTCTTCGATCTGATCCCGTGCAGCGGCTGGATGCCGGCGGGGCGAAACATATAGGCGGCCTTGAAGGGCAGCTTCAGCAGATCATTCTCGGTCTTGCCCTTGACCCGGGCCCACATCAGGTTGCCATGCTCGGTAGAATCTGTGCCGCGGCCGGTGACGTAGGTGAACGCCATCTGCGGGTTGAGCTTTACCAGCGTCTTCGCGGCGGCAAGAGTAATGTCGTAAGTCAGATGCCGGTAGCGTTGCTCGTTCATGCCGATCGAGGAGACACCGAGACAGAAGAAACAGGCATCGTATCCGGTGAGTTCAGATTCGATCGCCGAATAATCCAGGAAATCATCGCGCTGGATCTCGCGGAGCTTGGCGTGCCGCTGCCCGCTCGGGCGGCGTCCGATCGCCAGCACCTGCTCGACCCCGGGATCGAGCAGGCATTCGCGCAGTACGCCCTGCCCGACCATGCCGGTGGCGCCGAACAGGATGACTTTCATCGCCTCACGACTGCCCGGTTGCTCAAGCAAATCCCGGCGCCGGCCGGAACCGCCTGATAGCCCCGATGATCACGATCACGAAGAATACCAGCACGAGGCCCTGCACCACGCCGAATACCGGTCCGGACGGCGGGTTACCCGGCGCCAGCGCCGTCAGCGCCGGGATCTTGAGAAAGCTCTGGATCACCAGCACGAAGACGTTGAGATAAAGCGAGATCATCGCGGTCACGACATAGATCCAGCGCCAGGCGCCGGAAAGCTTCATCGCATAAAGCGCGATACAGGCGATCGCCAGCAGCACCAGCGAGAGAGCGCCGATGATGATTCCCGGCGTTACCCCATTGAACGGAAACAGAAAGCCCGTGGCGCTGGTCAGGATTGTGAACAGCAGGAAAATCCCGGTCAGGCCCGGCATCGGGTTGGAGCCGAGCATCCCGGACATGACGATGAGGCCGGAAACGATCGCGATCAAGCTGATGATCACGTGAACGGTGGTGAAGGTGGACAAGCTCATACCCAGGACCATGACGCGCTCCCCCTTTTTGGACGGAGCAAATGCTACACCGCCTGCGGGAAATTGCCACATCGCGCCGTGTCGATTGCAATTCTGTCATGCGGCACCGGCCCAAAAGAGAGTGCGCCAGGCCCGGCCCTTTTTGCGTGGCTGTCACAAACCGCGAAACTTCCTGCCGCTAAAGCGCCGGCTTGGCGGTACCACCGAGAAAGCCGTGCAGCGCCGCCACCACCTGCGCGCCCTCGCCGATCGCGCCGCCGACCCGTTTGACCGATCCCGAACGCACATCGCCGACCGCGAACACGCCGGGCACCGACGTTCCCAGCGTCGACGCCGGCTGCCCATCGCTTTTCCCGGACTGCGGGCCCGTCACCACGAAACCGCCGCGATCGACCATGACGCCGCAGCCGTCGAGCCAGCCGGTGGCGGGATCGGCGCCAACGAACAGGAACAGATTGCTGATGTTCGCGATGTTCTCTTCACCGCCCAACCGGCTGCGCCAGCGCACGCGCGCAAGGCCCTGGTCCTCGGCGCCTTCGAGCGCGACCACCTCGGCGTTGAACAGTAATTCGATATTCGGCGTGGCCTCGATGCGTTCGATCAGATAGCGCGACATGCTGGCGCCAAGGCCGCCGCCGCGGATGATCATGTAGACCTTGCGGGCGTGGCCTGACAGAAACACCGCGGCCTGCCCCGCGGAGTTGCCGCCGCCGACCAGAGCGACCTCCTGCCCCGCGCAGAGCCGCGCCTCGATCGGCGAGGCCCAGTACCAGACACCGCGGCCTTCGAATCGATCGAGGTTTTCGATCGCGGGCCGCCGGTAGCGCGCGCCGCTCGCCACCACGATCGAGCGGGCGCGCAATACGTCGCCGTGGTCGAGTTTCAGGCCGAATGCGCCGTCGTCACGCGAGCAATCCAGCGACGTCACCTCGACCGGGATCATCATGTCGGCGCCGAATTTTTGCGCCTGATTGTAGGCGCGCGCGGTCAGCGCCAGCCCGGAAATCCCGGTGGGAAAGCCGAGGTAGTTTTCTATGCGCGCGCTGGCGCCGGCCTGCCCGCCGAAAGCGCGCGCGTCGCAGACCGCGACGCTGAGCCCTTCAGAGGCGGCATAGACCGCGGTCGAAAGGCCGGCGGGACCGCTGCCGACGACGGCCACGTCGTAGACCTTGTCGCTGGCGCCCGCGCGTATCATGCCCATCGCACGCGCAAGCTCGGATTCGCCGGGGTTGCGGAGCACGGAGCCGTCGACAGCCACCACCAGCGGCCAGTCGGTCGGCGCCGGCGAATAGCGCTCGATCAGTTCGGCCGCATCACGATCTCGCTCCGGATCGAGCAGATGATGCGGATAACCATTGCGGGTAAGAAATCCCTGCAGCCTGACAACGCCGACCGAATTCGGAGGCCCGATCAGCACCGGGCCGCCGACGCCGCCCTGGATCAGACTGACCCGGCGCAGGATCAGCGCGCGCATGATGCGCTCGCCAAGATCGGCTTCGGCGACCAGCAGCGCGCGCAATTGCTCCGGCGGTATCAACAGCGTCTGGACGTCGCCCTCGGCCTGGCCGTCGACCAGTGCGACGCGGCCCGAGAGCTGACCGATTTCGGCGAGGAACTGGCCCGGTCCCTGGTCGATGACCGGCGTGACGTGTCCGAGACCATCGCGCTGGGTGATCGCAACATGGCCGGAGAGCACGACGAACATGCCCGGTCCGGGCTTGCCGGTCTCGAACAGCATTTCGCCGTGCCGGTAATTTCTGATGTCGCCGAACCGGCGCATCCGCGCGATTTCCTGCGGCGTCAGCGCCGGAAACGTCTGTTCCTGACGCGGGAAAGCCGCGGCCGGCGCAGCGCTGACATCGCCTTTATTTCCGGTCGTGGTCTCTACCATCTCCGTCTCACGGGCTGGGGGCGTGGCTTTTTTCCGATCCGGTCATGTGGAGGCGCCATCGGGATTGGAAGGTGCCGAGGTCTTGTCGCTTCGTCCCCGCGCCTGCGATTTTCGCCGCTTGAGATTTTCGTGTAGCGGAAGCTTCAGCCGATCCTGGAGCGCTCGCACCGTTTTACGACTCTCCTTGGCAAAACGCTACACGGCAGCAATTCGGGCGCGAGGCGATCGGCCAGAGAAACAAATACGATGTCCGATTCTTTGCCCAATGTCCTTGCACCAAAAACGCGGCAGCATTGCTGGCGAATCCTAGCGTTCGAGGAATTCGACCAATTTCGGGATCACCTGATCCGGCGCTTCCTCCATCAGCCAGTGTCCGCGGCCTTTGACCAGCACGCCCTCGACATCCGTTGCCACCATCCTGCCCTGCTCGATCAGGAACGGCCCGCCGGCTTTTTCTCCCGAGAGCACCAGCAGCGGCATCGTCAGCCTGGTTTTGGCAAATCCTGCAAAATCCTCCGCGTCCTGCTTGAAAGCGCGGAAAACTTCCATCCCCGCCGCCATGTGGCCAGGGCGGGCATATTCCTTCGCATAGAGTTCGCGATCTGACTCCGGCACCGATTTGTTCGGATCGGCGGCAAAGTCATTCCAGAAATGCTCCAGGTAGATCCGCTCGCGCCCCGTGACCAGCGCCAACGGCGTCTTGCCGTAGAAATGGAAATGCCAGAGGTCACGCAGCAAAAACACATTGTTCCAATCACCGACCCCGGGCAGGAATGCTTCCATCAGCACCAGCCGCTCGATCTCGTCAGGAAATTGCGCGGCATAGGCATAGGCGACCATCAATCCGATATCGTGACCGACCAGGCGAATGCGGGCGTATCCAAGACTTTTCACCAGTCCGCGGATATCCTGTGCCATCGCCGCCTTGGTATAGCCGTTCGCCGGCGCGGCCGATTGTCCAAAGCCGCGCAAGTCGGGCGCAATCACGGCGTGTTTGCCGGCAAGCTGTGCCATCAACGGCAGCCACATATGGCTGCTTTCGGCAAAGCCGTGCAGCAGCACGACCGGATCGCCCTTGCCGGCAATCAAATAATGCAGGCTGACGTCGCCGACCTCGGCGAATTTGCTTTGCGGTCGCATCCGAATATTCCTATTTGAGTGAAAAATCGGCGTCAGTAATACCGCGGGATCGGGCCGTTATGCGGTGTCTTCCGGCTCGACAGATCGAACAGCACCTGATCGACATAGCACCAGCCCCAACCCTCCGGCGGATCATAGCCTTCGATGATCGGATGTTGCGTGGCGTGGAAATGTTTGGTCGCGTGTTTGTTGGCAGAATTGTCGCAGCAGCCGACGTGGCCGCAGGTGCGGCAAATCCGCAAATGCAGCCACACGCTGCCGCTTTTCAAGCATTCCTCGCAGCCGAGCGCGCTCGGGGTCACGCTGCGGATACCGGCGATATGGCTGCAGCCCTTCGGCACGCCGGCTCAAACGTCCCGGGTGTCGAAGAACATGAGATCGGCGCCGCCGCTGGCAAATTTTGGCACATCCGCCGCCGTGGCTTTGCCCTCGGCGCTTCCGAAGGCGCTCTGGACCGCGGCCATGCTGTCAAAGCTCAGTATGGCCGTGAGGTGAACGCCCGAGGGCCCCGCGGGCGTCGCGACGGTGCCCTGACTGATCCGGTATCTGCGAAGGCCCGGCATTTTCTTGGCGAGCGGGATGTGAGTCTCGGCATAATATTTGTCGAAAGCACCCGGATCTTTTGGCGTCTTGTACAGCACGACGACTTCGGCCATTGCGTTTCTCCCTTTGAGGCAAACAGACGTAGACGGACCTATTAAAGCGTCGGTTTTGCGGCATCGCCGGCCGCGGACCGGACCCGGCTATTTGCCCGGTTTGTTTTCGCCGATCTCATTGGTTGCGACGTCATCGCAATCGGATGGCGCCGTCATGGCATCGCTTCGCGCCCTGGCTTGCGATTTCCGCCGCTTGAGATTTTCGCGCAGCGCCAGCCTCAGCCGATCGGCGCGCGGATTTTTCGCGGATTTCCTTGTTGGGCCCTCGCGTTTACCGCGCTCATCCTTCATCGTGAACCTGCTCGAATGGCCGGCTGCGAAACACAGCAGGAGAGAGGGAGAACCTCCGATGGACGAAAACCATGCGCTCGCACCATTACCAAGACGGACGCTGGAGGGCTGGCACCGTTTTGTCGCCTCAGGCGAGCCCGACCTGCTGCCGCTGCTTCTGGCAGAACATATTGTGTTCCGTTCGCCATTCGTGCAATCGCCGATTCCGGGACGGGCGGCGGCCCTGCTGGTGCTGACGACAGTGGTGCGGATTTTCGAGAATTTCCGCTATCACCGCAGCTTTATCGGCAGCTCCCACGATGTGGCGCTGGAATTTGCCGCCAACATCGGCAAATGGCAGCTCAAGGGCATCGATCTCATCAAATTCAACGAGGCGGGCGAAATGATCGAATTCGAGGTCATGATCCGCCCGATCAAGGCGCTGGCCGCGCTCGGCGAGGAAATGGGGAACCGGATCGGGGAGCAACTGAGCCGACTGAAGCTGTCAGCGGACACCTCGCGCTGACCTCCTGGCATTTGATGGCCTCGGAGCCCGCCCGCCTGCTTGCGCATGCAAAGGCCTTGTGGCAAGGATCGGCCGCCTTGCAGGGATCGTTTTGGCCGATTCTGGTATTCCCCGGGCATGCTGCCGTAGCTCAGTGGTAGAGCACTCCATTGGTAATGGAGAGGTCGACAGTTCAATCCTGTCTGGCAGCACCAGTTTTCCCCTCGAAGCTTTGCGCGAAACGCCGCTTATCCAACATGCGAAACCGCCCCGCGGGCAACGGGACGGCATATCGCAACGAATTGATCGGCACCCACAACGATAGCGAGACACTCTGAGGACGGCGGCAACCGGCCGCCGCCCTGAACGGGTGCATCAATACTGGTATTGCGGACAGATCCGCCGGCCATAATTATTGTCGTAGTAGCAGCCACTGTTGCCGTAGTAGCCATAGGCGCCGTACGCACCTGCAGCGGCCGCTCCCAGTCCCACTGCCGCGGCACCATAGCCTCGGCGGTAGCCACCATAACGTCCCGCATAGCGACCGCCATAGCGACCGACGCCGCCATACCTTCCCACGCCGCCGACCCTGCCAACGCCGCCGACCCTGCCGACGCCGCCGACCCTTCCAACGCCGCCGACGCGTCCGCCACCGCCATGGAAGCCGCCACCACCGCCGCGGCGGGCATAGGCATTGTCCGGGATCAAGCTTGCGGTGAGCAGAACGACTGCTGCAAGAGGAGCGAGGATGTAACGAAGCATGACAGTAACCTCCCTTGAAAACTCTCCGAGCACGGGAGACTGCGGCACTCACTGCGCCGGAGGTTGACCTAGATCAACGGAACCATCGTTGCCGTTTGCGGCTGCTCAAGGCTTCTTGCGGCCGAGTAACCTGTGCAAAGTCACTAGGGGAAGCATCGTGCATGCCTCTGGATACGATCTGTCGGAAAAAAGCTATGAATTAGCCGTAACTTTTTATGAACTGCAGCCGTAACTTGAATGCAATAACGCCATTGCTAAGAGAGAAGTCGACAGTTCAATCCTGTCGGCAACACCACGACCTGACATTAAATCAGCCGATACACCCCCACCGGCGAAAATCGCATGTCACTCCGCACGTTGCCGGAGACCAATCTCGCAGAGCTGGACTAATCGACCCGCAGCCTTTTCACGGCGGATGCGTCCCAGTCGAGTCCGGCGCCGGGGCGATCCGGAATCATGGCGGCGCCGTCACGGATTTCGAGGGGCTGTTGCAGGATGGCGTCGGCCCAGTCGACATATTCGAGCCAGTGTGCGGTCGGCGTCGCCGCCAACAAATGCGCGCTGACCTCGGGAATCAGGTGCGATGACATCGGAATGCCCTCGGCCGCTGCGATTCCGGCGGCCTCAATCCACCCCGTCACGCCGCCGATCCGGGCGTAATCCGGCATCACCAAGTCGCACGCCGCGGCGCGCAGCGCCTGCGCCATCTGGCCGGCCCCATCGAAATTCTCGCCGATCTGCACCGGCAAAGCCAGTTCGGCGGCCAGCTGCGAATAGCCGGCCAGATCGTCGTGGCGGATCGGCTCCTCCAGCCAGCCGACACCTTCCTGTTGGAGCGCGCGCCCGCGCCTGAAGGCCTCGGGAAGATCGAGCGCCTGATTGTAGTCGACGAAGATTTCGACAACCTCGGGGATCCGTGCGCGCACTGCGCGCGTGACCGCAAGATCCTCTGCAAGATCGGAATACCCCAGCCTGAGCTTGATCGCCTTGAATCCGCGCCGCAGCAGCGCCTCGGCTTCGTCCGCAGCCGCCTCCGGCGCCATCAATCCGAGCCCGCTCGAATTATAGGCCGGGACGGATCGAAGCTCGCCGCCCAGGAAAACTGCCAGAGGCAGACCGGCGGCGCGGGCAAGCGCATCCCATATCGCCCCATCGAGCGCCGCGAGGGCCATCCGGGCCAGCCCGCTCACGCCAAGCAGCGCGAAACGACGACCGAGAACCTGGCTGATCTTCACCGGAACTGCCGGTTGGCCCCGCACCACATCGACGGCGTCTTCAAGCAGAGCGGCAATGGCTTTCGCCCCGCTCCGCCGGTAGCAGAACAGGTAGGTTCGCCCCATGACGCCTTCCTCGGTCAAGAGATCGACGAGAAGCAGCGGAGCCGCGCGCACGATGGCGGCGCTGGTGCCGAGCGGAAAATTCATCGGCACCTCGACCGCTGCCGTTTTCACGCCGCGGATCGTCAGTCCCGGAGTGCCGCGGCGGACGGTCTCTTGGTTGGAAATTCGAGGGACGTCCATGAGGTGCTCCGGTCAGCTCATTCAGCGGCATCGGTGATTTCGGGCCCGGCGGCGGTGCCGGCGCCTTGGGTCCCCGCCGCATGAAGCGCCAGGATGTCGGCGATCGCGCGGTTGAGTGGCGTCGGTACGCCCACCTTTGCGCCGAGCTCGACGACCCCGCCGGATAGCCAGCGGACCTCCAGCGGATTGCCGCGCTGCAGGTCGTGGTGCATCGAAGAGGTCATGTCGGCCGACACCTCATCGGCCAGCGTCAGCCGCTGCTCGGCGTAATCTTCGCTGAGGTCGACGCCATGGGCGCGGCCGACGGCAACCACCTCCCTCATCACGTCGAGCAGGAATTTGCGAGTCTGGACATTGCCTCGGATCGGGCCGATCGGAACGCGCATCGTCGTCGTGACGCCGGAGAGCCCGGCGAGAAAAACAAATTTCTGCCAAATCTCGCGATTGATGTGCGGCGACAGCTCGGCATTGATGCCGCCGTCGCGGCACGCCCTCAGGAAGGCCTCGCCGCGAGGCGAAACCTGACCGTCGAATTCGCCGAATATCAGCCGCTGCATCGGCCCGGTCTGGCGGATCACGCCCGGGCGGTCGATCGTGGTGGCGACGTAGCCGACGCCGCCCATGATCTGGGCGGCATCGAAATGCGCCCGGAGATAGCTGTCCTTCAGCACGCCGTTCTGAAATGAAACGAGCGCGGTGTTCGAGCCGACCACCGGCCGTATCCGCGCCAGCACGGCTTCCGTGTCCCATAGCTTCACCGCGATCAGCACGAAGTCGGCGACACCCATCCGTGATGGATCGTCGGTGGCCCGCACCGATTTGACGTGAAGCGGCTCCGGTCCGCCTTCCACCTTGATCCCATGCGACTGCAGCGCGGAAAGATGCGCGCCTCGCGCGAGAAAGACAACATCAGCACCGCCGCTTGCCAGTCGGGCACCGAAATATCCGCCTACCCCGCCGGAACCGATGATCGCGATACGCACGTTAGCCTCATTTCATCCTTCGACGCATTTCATGGCGCCAGCTCCGCTGTTTGGATTGCCTGACTGGGCCGCATGTGTTGCCCATCTCGTACGGGCAAGATTGCACTTACCATCAGCTCTCCGGAAAATCTGCTCGCCAGTTCGGTAGTGGGGCCTTGCAAGCCCGGCACGTTACATCGGCGACGGCCCCCTCGCCAACATGGCACCGATGACCTGATGTTTCGGCGGACGGTAGCTCACCGAGCCAGGCCCGCAGGAAGATCTGGAAGGCCCCTGGAAGCCAAAATGGCAACGAAGCCAAACTGACCCGCACTCACTAGCCGCGATTTGAGCCCGGAGCTGACATTAGTCGGGCCCGTCGCCGCGTTTTCGACGCTGTTAGACCCTAACCCGGCTTCGGTGAGGGTTGGCAGCGCGGTATCGCATCGACATGCCGAGCGCGGTTCGAAGGACATCAGGCATGCAGGTAGCTCCGGAACGTAGATCGCTGCGGAAAGCTTGCTTGCCGATACTTGCGCTTTGCGCGATTTCGGTGGTGATCGGCGGCGTGGCACATGGCCAGAACCTCGATCAGGGCAAACCGGCCGCCAAGCTGTTTGCCGATGGTTGCGCGAGCTGTCATCGCAGCGTGCGCGGACTTGCCAACGACCGCTTTCGTCTTACGCTGTTCTTGTTCCTGCAAGATCACTACGCGAGCAGTTCCAGCTCGGCCTGGGCGCTCACCTCTTATCTGGAATCTGCCGATGGCGCACGGCGTGGCCGGTCCCGGGACGCGGTGCCGAAACCGCCGCCTCTTGCCACGCGCTCGGCAGCGTCTGTGATCCGCCCGCCTGCACCGGTGCCAAATCGTTAGCTCAACCGGCGGGACCGAAGCCGCCCCGCCGGTTTCCTTTCAATGGGACAATCCACGAGAACGTTTGGCTTGCACGCCGAGCGCCCGCGGGTGTGCGCGGGCGCTCAATGGCGACCTGCGCTCAGATCCAGCCGTGAACAGCGGCGCGGTTGTTCGAATAAGACCGCGAGGCGCGACCTGCGCTGGTGCGGGTCAGGGTGATGGACCCCGAGCCCGGATCAACAATCGTGTAGCCGGCAATTGAGCGTGCGTGTTCTCGGGTCACGTGGCCGCCGGAATTGCCGTCATGCACGTACCAGATGTTGCCACCGACATGCTGTTGCAAGATCATGACGTGGCCCGATCGGACCGCCGCCATACCGCTTGCCGGGGCGGCTCTCGGGAAACGCCGCCAATTGGAGGCCAGATTTAATTCGGGAATGATCCGGCCGAAGCGGTACAGCGAGGCCTCGCACCCGCAGAATGCGTGCGGGCAACCCGAGGGGCGCCCCCTGACAATTCGTTCGTCGCTTTGAACATCGCCGACGAACGATGCCATAGAGCGAAAATATCGATGATGGTGATGGTGATGATGGTGGTGGGGGTAGGCCTCGGCTTGAACGCAAAACAACAACAACAACGCTACAGGACAAACAGCTTTCCACATCGAGGGAGACTCCGTGAGTTTGCGAAATCCCCTGCCGCGGCGCAGAGACAAAGAAACAAACGTGTCAGCATCTTGACAAAAGCGGAGCTGCTAATGTCCGATCTCGGACATAAAGCCGCGTTGTCGATCGAGCCACGCCGCAGCATTTGGGCGCGGCATCTCGCACGCCATTTCACGATGGGCATTTGCGACTTCTGTAGCGGCCCGGCTCCGGCGCGCATCGGCCGTCACCTCGCCGCAGCAAGGGACGAAACGGCTCTATCCATCGATTGCGCTACGATTGCCGCGGACCGCTCATCCAGATGAACCCCGTCTGCCCAACGTAACTCGCTTCTTGCAAAATCGACGTGCAGCCACCTGTCCGGATCAGGAAATCTGGCGTGAACAATCTCGCGGGTAATCTTCGGCGATCGAGAACTCTTCAAGCCGCTCGGAATAAGGAAGCTCATAGAACAGCACTCGCGCGCCCCTGCGCTCGATCGCCACCGTCAATTGTTCAATTCTCGCCGCGTTCGCCCGCACGGCGATGGTCGGATCCTCCGCGTTCGACTGCTGGAGCGCGCGATCCGCGTAGATGCGGTTATCGAAATCGCTGGGCGGCTGCTTGAGCAATCGATCCAGAGCCAGAGCGGCCTGCGCGTGGCTTCGTGGCACATGTAGCCAATTCTCATATGCCGCCACCGCCGTCCGGACTGGACGAAAAAACGCCGGCTCGGCGTTGCCATGGCTCGAATACCTCTCAACCATCGCAGTATCCGTCGGCCTCGATAAAACATTGACTTCGACCAGAACCAATCTGGGCAGGCGCGGTTGGCTCGCCACGACCTCCAGCCCGGTGACCGGAGAGCCTCCGGCAAGCGCCAGATTTCGCACTCGCGGACTCGCAAAGTATTCCTCCTTGAGCCGGAAGCTCAGAGAGCTCCCCACCAGGACGATTTCGGGAATGGGTTCGTGGGCATATCGGTTGAAAGTGATCAGCGCGCCGTCCCGCGTTGTCGCCGAGGGCAGTTGCAGCCCGTGACCGAACCAGGCGGTAGCCAATCCGCAAGCGAGCAACAGCGTCACGGCGGTCAGGGCGCACCTTGCGAGCCAGCGGGCGGCGGATATCGGTTGCATGCGCGGACTCAAAACTGAAAATAAATGAATGAGGTTTCGGGGCCGGCTTCAAGATACATCAGCGCCGCCAGCGCACCGTACAGATACGGCTCCATGCCGGGCAGCGTTCGCTCGAACAACGGACGGCGCGCAAGATGCTGGATTATGACCGGCAGCGAATAGAGCAGCGCAAGGTCGTAAAACAGCTTCGGTGGGTTCGGATTCGTGCTCGGCGTAAACATGCCCGACAGATAGCTGATGGCATGTTCGAAATTCGGCAGCTTGAAGAATATCCAAAGCATGGTCACGCTGCCAAAAACCAATCCCATGCGTGCAGTGCGCAAAATAGCCGAGTCGATCGACTTCAGCCGCGTTAGCAGCGGCCGCTCGAGCACGAGCAACGATCCGTGCAGCAATCCCCAGAGGAGATAGCTAAGTCCGGCGCCATGCCAGAGACCGCCCAACCCCATCACCACCAACAGATTTACATAGGTCCTGAACTCGCCGCGGCAATTCCCGCCAAGCGGGATGTAGAGATAGGTTCGCAGCCAGTTCGACAGGGAGATGTGCCAGCGCGTCCAAAATTCGGAAAACGACGTGGAGACGTACGGAAGGTTGAAGTTGATCGGCAAACGATAGCCGAACAGCAACGCAAGGCCGATGGCAATCGCCGAGTAGCCGAAGAAGTCGGCATAAATTTGATAGCTATACAGAAAAACCAGCAGCCAGCGGTCCTGGGTCCGGAGCGTCTCATAGAGCGGGAAATCCATATAGGACGTCATCTCGTTGAGGTTGTTTGCGACGTAGAGCTTGAAAAAGAAGCCGGTTAAAATCCATTTCGCGGCGTCGATGAAGGGAATATCGGCAAAATATTTCGGCTGGATTTGCGGCATGAACATTTCAGCGCGCGTAATCGGCCCGGAAACAAGTTGCGGGAAAAAAATGATGTAGAGGAAGACGCTGGTCAGCGTCGGGCGGGGCGCTTTCTGCCTGGTCAAATCGACCAGCAAACTGATGTTGTGGAACACGAAAAATGAAATCCCGATCGGCAGCGGTAATTGCAGCAGGAAATCGATTGGCCCAACGTCGGTTGGACCGGGCGATGACGGTACGATGAACAAAAATTTGTACTTGAAGAACGCCAGCAGCGCGAGATTGAAGGCGATGCCGACCGGCAGCCAAATCGAGCGATTCCGCAATGCCAAAGCCAGGAACAGGTAGGTGCCGAAAACGGCAACGGCGAGCAGCGGCAAAAGTTCGGGCTGGCCATACCCGTAAAAGAACAAGCTCGCCAGAACCAGCAACGGGATCTGAAGTGTCCTAAGCGGCGGCAGGTAGTAGGCGCAAAATACTGCGCCGGCGAATACGCCGAATTGCCATGATGTGAAACTCATGCCGCCCCAAAATTCAACATCCCAACGGAAGGGGTATATCCAAAACGCGGGGGTTGTGGACGGCTGAAATGAGATATTTCTTGGCGGTGCCTTGATCCGGGGGACTGGCAATTGGGTAGTCGCCGTCACCCGACTTTTCCGTAAAGCGCTATCCGCGAGCCGGTTCGGAAGATGACGTGAACGGCATCACCGTGCAATTTGCATGGCAGGCCGCAGCTGCCGCCCGACCCGACGGCGCCGGGAACAACCGGGCTCCCGGACCGTTAACGCGACATGGAAGACCTGCTCGAAGCGGCGATCGATGCAATTCTCTCCAGCGCGGACGGGGATTCCCGCCTCGCGATGCGAGCCATGCTCATCGAGAACCTGAGATTGCAGGCCGAACTGAACCGCAGGAATCGCGGGCCGCATAACGAGATCGGCGGCACAAAAACTGTCCTTCATTAATCGTTAGCTTCGCAGTCCGCCGCGGAGAAGCTCCGCCTGCGAAATTCCAGACCGCTAGCCCGATCACGCTCGTGTTCTCAGCTCATGACGCGGAGCAAAACGCCGCGATCGTGCTGCGGGACGCCCTGTTTGGGCGCAACTAAATTAACGGCGCGTCCTGCGTAAAATTCGTCTCAAGCCGGAAACCCGTCATGCCCGGCGACGTTGCCCTGCGGATGGGAGGCTACGTCTTCGAGACCCAGGACAAACCCGGACAAACCCAAGACAAGGTGGACCCAATGAAGCGGATTGTAAGCGCTCTCGCGATTGCGTTGACGACCTTGGCCCTGCCGGCATTTGCGCAAACCAGCAAGCCAGACGTTTCGACACCAAGCGCACAGAATTCCGGCGCCGGCGTGCAAGGTTTGCCCGGCAACAAGAGCGGCCCTGCGGCCCGGAAGGGAACGGTCGGATCGAATTCCGCGACCAATCCGGACACTCCGTCAGTCCAGGACGCCGCCAAGGTCAAGGGCTTGCCCGGAAACAAGAGCGGCCCGTCTGCCAAGCCGCCCGGCTCGGATAAGTAAGTAGCCGGGGTTTGCGAATGCCGAGGGTCTGCTCGGTGAAACCTAGCCGGGCATAATCGCGCCGCCAAGTCTGCGGTTCGAGCCGGCTGGGAGCCCGCGGCCATAGACCATGTCGCTCGGGTCTGTCGGCCGCAAAGCGCATGGCGCTTCCCGCGGCAACGGAACCTCGGGGCGGCGCCGCCGTTGGTAGCGGTTCCATTTTCCGGGGCCGCATGAACATTTTCGATCCCCAGGGGCCGATCGGAGCCGCCGATCAAGCCATCCTGATCGATTCGGTCGCGATCATGCTGGCGATCGTGCTGCCGACCATCGCGGCGATCCTGGGATTCGCGTTCTGGTTTCGACAGTCCAACACCCGCGCGTCCTATCGGCCTGATTGGGCCTATTCGGGACGGATCGAGCTCGTGGTGTGGTCGATCCCGACACTCACCATCATCCTGCTCGGTGGCGTCGCCTGGATCGGCTCGCATCAGCTGGATCCGGCCGCGCCGATCGAGGGGACCGGGAGCCCGGTCAGAATCCAGGTCGTATCGCTCGACTGGAAATGGCTGTTCATCTATCCGGATCAGAGAATTGCGACCGTCAACGCCCTGACCGTGCCTGTCGGCGCGCCGCTGCGCTTCGAACTCACGTCTGCGAGCGTCATGAACGCGTTCTTCGTTCCGCAGCTCGGAAGCATGATCTACACCATGAACGGCATGGTCACGCGGCTAAACCTGCGCGCCGACAATGAGGGCAATTATCAGGGCCTCTCGGCGCATTTCAGCGGCGATGGCTTCCCCGACATGCTGTTCGACGTTCACGTCATCCCGCAACTTGCATTTCCCGATTGGGTTGCGGGCGTCGCCCGCAACGGTCGGACCCTGAACGTGGACAGCTACAAGAAGCTCTCCCAGCAGACGGTCGAGAGCACGAAGCCGACCTACCGGCTTGACGATCCCACCCTGTTCGAAGCCATCGCGACGCAACGGATTCCGCCGGGGCCGGGACCGCAAATCACCACCGAAGCCGCGCAGCCACATATCGGGAGCATCGATGTTCGGTAAGCTCAGCTGGTCCGCGATTCCGGTCGATCAACCGATCCCGTTGATTGCAGCCGGCGTGGTGCTGCTCGTCATCCTCGGCGTCCTCGCCTGGGCCGCCGTGGAGGGCTACATGCCCTATCTGTGGCGCGAATGGATCACCAGTGTCGACCACAAGCGGATCGGCGTGATGTATTGCCTGCTCGCGATGGTGATGCTGCTGCGCGGCGGCAGCGATGCGCTGATGATGCGGGCGCAGCAGGCGATCGCCTATCACTCGAACGGCTATTTGCCACCCGAGCATTTCAACCAGATATTTTCCGCCCATGGCACCATCATGATCTTCTTTGTGGGGATGCCATTTGTGATCGGATTGATGAACCTGATCGTGCCGCTGCAGCTCGGCGTGCGCGACGTGGCGTTTCCGACCCTGAACTCCGTCGGGTTCTGGCTCACCGCAACCGGCGCGCTGCTGGTCAATATGTCGCTTGTGATCGGCGAGTTCGCGCGTACCGGCTGGCTGCCTTACCCGCCCTTGTCGGAGTTGACCTATTCGCCCGGCGTCGGCGTCGATTACTATCTGTGGTCGCTGGAAATCTCGGGGCTCGGCACGCTGGTGGCAGGCATCAATCTCGTCACCACCGTGCTCAAGCTGCGCACCAAAGGCATGAACTATCTGCGCATGCCGATGTTTTGCTGGACCACGCTGGCTTCAAATCTGCTGATCATCGCGGCATTTCCGATCCTGACCGCAACTTTGGCGATGCTGATCCTCGACCGTTACCTCGGCTTTCATTTCTTCACCAACGAAGCCGGCGGCAACGTCATGATGTTCATGAACCTGATCTGGGCCTGGGGTCATCCGGAGGTTTACATTCTGGTGCTGCCGGCATTCGGGATCTACTCGGAAGTAGTCTCGACGTTCTCCAGCAAGCCGCTGTTCGGCTATCGTTCGATGGTGCTCGCCACCATGGCGATCTGCATCATCTCGTTCATGGTGTGGCTGCATCACTTCTTCACCATGGGCGCCGGCGCCAACGTCAACGCGATCTTCGGCATCGCCAGCATGATCATCGCGGTGCCGACCGGGGTGAAGGTCTACAATTGGCTGTTCACGATGTACGGCGGACGTATTCGCTTTGCGACACCGATGCTGTGGTCGGTTGGGTTCATGGTGACCTTCATCATCGGCGGTTTGACCGGCGTCTTGGTTGCCGTGCCGCCGGCGGACTTCCTGCTGCACAACAGCATGTTCCTGGTCGCCCATTTTCACAACGTGATCATCGGCGGCGTGCTGTTCGGCGCCTTTGCCGGCATGACCTACTGGTTTCCCAAGGCCTTCGGCTTCCGGCTGCACGAGGGATGGGGCAAGGCGGCGTTCTGGTTCTCGACCGTCGGCTTCTATGTCACCTTCATGCCGCTCTATGTGGCGGGGATGCTTGGCATGACGCGGCGCATGCAGCATTACGACGTCGCAGCGTGGCGGCCCTGGATGATTGTCGCGGCGATCGGCTTCGTTCTGCTCATGATCGGAGTCGTTTTGCAGATCGTGCAGATCGCGGTCAGCATCCGCATGCGGGAACAGTTGCGCGACCGCACCGGCGATCCCTGGGATGGCCGATCGCTGGAATGGGCGACCTC
The DNA here is from genome assembly GCA_963840155.1 of uncultured Alphaproteobacteria bacterium. GTDB lineage: Bacteria > Pseudomonadota > Alphaproteobacteria > Rhizobiales > Xanthobacteraceae > Bradyrhizobium. Next base: position 1,841,265 of record CAWIXP010000002.1, on the reverse strand, counting down.
GTCGCCGCCGCCGGTCTTCAACTTCGCCATCCTGCCTGATGTGCGCGGAGAGGAAGCCTACTGGGCGATCAAATCGCACGCCAAACAGCAAGGTCTCGAGACGCACGAGCCGCGCTACGAGGACATCGAGATGCCGCGCAACTCGCCGACCGGGTTCGTGTGCGCATTCTTCGCGACCATAATGGGCTTTGCGCTGATTTGGCACATCTGGTGGATGTTTGCCGCCGGCTTTGTCGGCGCGATCGCGACCTTCGTGGTGTTTGCCTGGCGCGACCACGACGAATACGTCATCCCCGCGGCTGAAGTCGCCCGCATCGACCGCGCCAACATCGCCGAGCGCCGCGCGCTCGCCAGCCTCGCCGGGGGCGCGTCATGACCGACGCGTCGATGGCATATCACCCGCACCATCCCGGCGGAATGGACACATCCGGCGTCGCGCACAGCGGCCCCCCGTCCAAGCGCATCGTCACCGGCTACGGCTTCTGGATCTTCATTCTCAGCGACATGGTGATGTTCTCGGCGTTCTTTGCGACCTATGCCGTGCTGCTCGGGCGCACCGCGGGAGGGCCGAGCGGACGCGAGTTGTTCAATCTGCGCAATGTCGCCATCGAAACCGGACTCCTTCTCGCCTCGAGCTTTAGCTGTGGCCTTGCCACTATCGCCGCCGAATTCCGCAACAAGACCTGGTTTCAGGCGGCCATGGCCGTCACCTGCGTGTTCGGTCTGGGCTTTCTTGCGATCGAGGCCGGGGAGTTCGCCGACCTCGTGGCGCGCGGCGCCGGGCCGACCCGCAGCGCGTTCCTGTCGGCGTTCTTTACGCTGGTGGGCTGCCACGGGCTGCACGTCTCGGCCGGCGAACTGTGGCTGCTGACGATGATGGCACAGGTTTTCGCCAAGGGGTTCAGGGCGGACATTCTGCGCCGCATCCTGTGCTTCGCGCTGTTCTGGCACGCGCTCGACATCATCTGGATCGCCGTCTTCACCGTCGTGTATTTGATAGGAAGCGGAGCATGAGCAACGGATACGATGATATGGAAGACGGCATCGATCTGGCCCCCGGCGATGAGCATGTCGAGGGCGGCATCGCGCTGCGGGTGCTCGGTTATGTGACCGGGCTGGGGCTTGCCATCCTGCTGACGGCGACCTCCTTCTTCGTCGCAGGCACCGATCTGGTCTGGCAGCCGAGCATTCCGGTCGCGCTGGTAGTGCTGGCGATCGCGCAGATGGGCGTGCACCTGGTGTTCTTCCTGCACATCACCACCGGACCCGACAACACCAACAATGTGCTGGCTCTCGCCTTTGGCGTCCTGATCGTACTTCTGGTTATCGGCGGATCGCTCTGGATCATGGCGAACCTGAACCACAACATGATGCCGATGGATCAGATCATGCAGATGCAGCGGTAGCGGCGGGAAGCCGGCGTGCGGCGCCCTTTTCCCTGAGCGGCGATTGTTTTTCGGCTGGCGCCGTGCCGATTGTACGGCTAAGCCGATAGCAACAATTGCGATACGGAAACGATGGATTCGAAAACAGAAACGGCGCAGTCCTCGGCCGAGGCGCTGCGTTACCCCTGGGAAAATCATCCCGGCCCGGATCAGGTGGTCGAAATACGGCCCGGCGTGTTGTGGGTCCGGCTCAAGCTGCCGTTCCGCCTCAACCACGTGAACATCTATCTGCTCGCCGACGGCGACGGCTGGGCGATGGTGGATTCCGGCTTCGGCAACGAGGACACGATCGCCGCCTGGACCGCGCTGTTCGAGGGGCCGTTGGCCCATGTCGAGATCACGCGGCTGATCGTGACTCATTCGCATCCCGATCACGTCGGCCTCGCCGGCTGGATCGTCGAGCGCTTCGGCTGCCCGCTCTCGATGTCGCAGGTCGAGTATCTGCAGTCGGTCTATCACCAGAACCGCGGCACCGAGGAGCGCCGCAACGCGCAGCGGCTGTTTTTCCGCCGTCACGGCATGGACGAGAACCTGACCGACAAGCTGCTCGGCCGCGGCCAGGATTATCTGAAGCGGGTCTCGATCCTGCCGCCGAGCTATCGCCGCATCTCGCATGGCGATGAAATCTCGATCGGCGCGCGGCGCTTCAAGGTCATCACCGGAGGCGGGCACGCGCTCGACCAGGTGATGCTGTATTGCGCCGCCGACAAACTGTTCCTCTCCGCCGATCAGGTGCTGAGCAAGATTTCGCCCAATGTCAGCGTCTGGGCGGTCGAGCCGGATCAGAACTCGCTCGGCGAATATCTGGCCTCGCTGGCGAGCCTGACCACCACCCTGCCCTACGACGTCATCGTGCTGCCCGGCCATGGCGTGCCGTTTTACGGACTGAAGACCCGCATCAAGCAACTGGCCGATCATCACGAGGAGCGCTGCCGGCTGATCGCCGACGCCTGCCGGGAGACCTCGAGGACGTCCAAGGAACTGGTGCCGGTCGTGTTCCACAAGCACGTGCTGGATGTCCACCAGATGGGCTTTGCCGCCGGCGAACTGATCGCGCATGTCAACTACATGCTGGTGGAAGGACGTCTGACCGCCGAGGAGACCGACGGCGTGCTGCGGTTCAGGACGACGTGACTCCGTGCTGACCCGCGGCCTGCAGCGGACCGATGTAGCCCATTGATCCAGATCGAGTTTTGGCCCGGGCCCCAGACCCGGCGCCGGATTTGCGGTAGCCGTGCACCAAAAGTTGATCCTCATCCGATGACACCCCGTTTCCCGCTCGACATCAATTGTGGAAACCTTCTAAAAAGGGCTACGCTTGCCCCCGCCCGATGACCCGTTTCACAGGCTTTGCGATGGATTACAGCCAGTTTTTCTCTAGCGCTCTCAATCGCTTGCATGACGAGCGGCGCTACCGGGTGTTCGCCGATCTCGAACGGATCGCCGGCCGCTTCCCGCATGCGGTCTGGCATTCCCCGAAGGGGCCGCGCCCGGTCGTGATCTGGTGCTCCAACGACTACCTCGGCATGGGCCAGCACCCCAAGGTGGTCGGCGCCATGGTCGAGACCGCCACCCGAGTCGGCACCGGTGCTGGCGGCACCCGCAACATCGCGGGCACCCATCATCCGCTGGTGCAGCTCGAGCAGGAACTGGCCGATCTGCACGGCAAGCAGGCCGCGCTGCTGTTCACCTCGGGCTATGTCTCGAACCAGACCGGGATCGCCACCATCGGCAAGCTCATTCCCGACTGCCTGATCCTGTCGGACGCGCTCAACCACAATTCGATGATCGAAGGCGTCCGGCAGTCCGGCCGCGAATGCCAGGTGTTCCGCCACAGCGACATGGCGCATCTGGAACAGCTGCTGCGCGCCGCGGCACCGGACCGGCCGAAGCTGATCGCCTGCGAGAGCCTGTATTCGATGGATGGCGATATCGCCCCGCTCGCGAAGATCTGCGATCTCGCCGAGCGCTATGGCGCGATGACCTATGTCGACGAGGTTCATGCGGTCGGCATGTACGGCCCGCGCGGCGGCGGCATCGCCGAGCGCGACGGCGTCATGCAGCGCATCGATATCCTCGAAGGTACGCTGGCCAAGGCGTTCGGCTGCCTCGGCGGCTATATCGCGGCCAGCTCGGATATCATCGACGCAGTCCGTTCCTATGCGCCGGGCTTCATCTTCACCACCGCGCTGCCGCCGGCAATCTGCTCGGCGGCGACCGCCGCGATCCGGCACCTGAAAAACTCGAGCTGGGAGCGCGAACGCCATCAGGACCGCGCCGCCCGCGTCAAGGCGATCCTGACCGCGGCAGGGCTGCCGGTGATGTCCAGCGCCACCCATATCGTGCCGCTGTTCGTCGGCGACCCCGAAAAATGCAAGCAGGCCTGCGACATGCTGCTGCAACAGCACGATATCTACATCCAGCCGATCAACTATCCGACGGTAGCCAGGGGCACCGAGCGGCTGCGGATCACACCGTCGCCCTATCACGAAGACGCGCTGATCGACGAACTCGCCGACGCGCTGCTGCAGGTCTGGGAGCGTCTCGGGCTGCCGCTGCGCGGGAAATCGCTGGCGGCCGAGTAGCTTCAAGTCGCGAAATCGCGCTCCCGACCCGCCACGCGCGATGCTTTGCCGGGCCAATGCGGCTATACTCGCCTCCTGCCACGGCCGTCCTTTGCGCGGCCGCCGGGTAAGGCACATCCCGGATGTTGAAGGGAGTAAGCAGCGATGCTGCATGACTGGAGCGTGATCGCAGCCGCGTTCGGCTACATCGGGTTCCTGTTTCTGGTGGCGAGCCACGGCGACCGCCTGTCGCCGACGCAGCGCGGCCGCGCCAGCGCGTTCATCTATCCGTTGTCGCTGGCGATCTATTGCACGTCGTGGACGTTCTTCGGCTCGGTCGGGTTTGCCACCCGCACCAATGTCGATTTTCTCGCGATCTATATCGGCCCGATCCTGATGATCGGGTTTTGCACGCCGCTGCTGCGCCGGGTGATTGATCTTGCGAAATCGCAGAACATCACCTCGATCGCCGACTTCATCGGCGCGCGCTACGGCAAAAGCCAGGCGGTCGCCGCCTCGGTCGCGCTGATCGCGATCATCGGATCGGTTCCCTATATCGCGCTGCAGCTCAAGGCGGTGGCCTCCTCGCTCGAAACCATCCTGAGCGAAGATCAGGCCTTCTCCTCGATTCCGATCATCGGCGATATCGCGCTGATGGTAACGCTGGCGATGGCGACGTTCGCAGTGCTGTTCGGAACCCGCCAGAGCGACGCGACCGAACATCAGCACGGCCTGATGCTGGCGGTCGCCACGGAATCCATCGTCAAGCTGGTGGCCTTCATCGCCGCCGGCGCCTTCGTTACATTCTGGATGTTCTCGCCGGTCGAACTGATCGAACGCGCGATGAAGACCCCGGAGGCGGTACGCGCCATCGACCACACGCCGTTGATCGGCAATTTCCTGACCATGACGCTGCTGTCGTTCTGCGCGATCATGCTGCTGCCGCGCCAGTTTCACGTCAGCGTGGTCGAGAGCTCCAGCGATGCCGAGGTCGGCCGGGCACGCTGGCTGTTTCCGCTCTATCTGATCGCGATCAACCTGTTCGTGATTCCGATCGCGATCGCGGGGCTGGTGATCTTCCCGTTCGGCGCGGTTGACAGCGACATGTACGTATTGGCGCTGCCGATGGAGGGCAACGCTTCGCTGCTCAGCGTCGGGGTCTTTGTCGGCGGCCTGTCGGCGGCGACCGCGATGGTGATCGTGGAATGCGTCGCGCTTTCGATCATGGTGTCCAACGACATCGTGGTGCCGCTGGTGTTGCAGCGAACCCCGAAATCCCGCGCCCGCCAGCAGGACTTTGGCGACTTCCTGCTCAAGGTCCGGCGCTTTGCGATCTTCGCGATCATGGCCATGGCCTATCTCTACTACCGCGCCTTGGGCAATACCCAGCTTGCGGCGATCGGACTGTTGTCCTTTGCCGCCATTGCGCAGCTCGCGCCGGCATTTTTCGGCGGCCTGTTCTGGCGGCGCGCCACCGCGCGCGGCGCCATGGGCGGCATGCTGGTCGGCATCGCAGTGTGGATCTACACGCTGTTCCTTCCAAGTTTCCTTGACGGCAACTCCGCAGGCGTGATGCTGCTGCAGCAGGGCCCGTTCGGGATCGGAGCGTTGCGTCCACAGGCGCTGTTCGGCGCCGATTTGTCGCCGCTGCTGCACGGCGTGCTGTGGTCGCTGTCGCTTAATGTCCTGACCTACGTCGCGCTGTCGCTGGCGCGCCAGCCATCCTCGATCGAGCGCCTCCAGGCGGATCTGTTCGTGCCCAATGCGCTGGCCCCGATCGCGCCGACATTCCGCCGCTGGCGCACCACGGTGATGGTGCAGGACATTCAGAGCACGGTGGCGCAGTATCTCGGCCCCGACCGCGCCCGCCATTCGTTCGAAGCCTTTGCCGCCGCCCACAGCGTCGATCTCGAACCCTCCGCGCCGGCGGATTTCGAGCTGCTGCAGCACGCCGAGCACCTGATCGCGTCTTCGATCGGGGCGGCCTCCTCGCGGCTGGTGATGTCGCTGCTGTTGCGCAAGCGCACCGTCTCGGCCAAGGCGGCGCTGAAGTTGCTCGACGACTCCCACGCCGCGCTGCATTTCAACCGCGAGATCCTCCAGACCGCGCTCAACCATGTGCGGCAGGGTATTGCCGTGTTCGACGCCGACCTGCAGCTGATCTGCTCGAACCGGCAGTTCGGCGAAATCCTGGGGTTGCCGCCGCACCTCGTGCAGATCGGGATTCCACTGCAGGAAATCCTCGAATTCATGGGAGCGATAAGCCCGCTGGGGTTTGGCGACAGCGAAGCTCTGATGCAGATGCGGCTCGCCGCCTACACCACCGAGGGCGAGCCCTATCTGGAACGCCTCCCGGACCGTCACATGGTGATCGAGGTGCGCACCAACCGGATGCCTGGCGGCGGTCTGGTGATCACTTTCAGCGACGTCACGCCGAGCTTCGAGGCGGCCGAAGCGCTGGAGCGCGCCAATGCGACGCTGGAGAAACGCGTGCGCGATCGCACCGAGGAGCTGACCCGGCTGAATTCCGAACTGGCGCTGGCCAAGAGCACCGCCGAAGATGCCAGCATTTCGAAGACCCGTTTTCTGGCGGCCGCCAGCCACGACATCCTGCAGCCGCTGAATGCGGCGCGGCTTTACGTGACGAGTTTGGTCGAGCGGCAAAGCGGCGGCGAGGATTCGCGGCTGGTCGAGAACATCGACGATTCGCTGGAAGCGATCGAGGAAATCCTCGGCGCGCTGCTCGACATTTCGCGGCTCGATGCCGGCGCAATGACGCCGTCGGTGACAAGCTTCAAGATGAGCGACCTGATGCGATCGCTCGAGATCGAATTTGCCCCGATCGCGCGCGCCAAGGGGCTGGAGCTGACTCTGGTGCCCTGCTCGCTGCCGGTGCAATCCGATCGGCTGCTGCTGCGGCGGCTGCTGCAGAACCTGGTCTCCAACGCCATCAAATACACCCCCCGCGGGCGGGTGCTGGTCGGCTGCCGGCGCCGCGGCCAATCGCTGCAAATCGGCATCTACGACACCGGGGTCGGCATTCCCATCCTCAAGCGCACCGAGATCTTCAAGGAGTTTCACCGCCTCGAGCAAGGCGCGCGCATCGCGCGCGGCCTCGGGTTGGGGCTGTCGATCGTCGAGCGCCTCGCGCGCGTGCTCAACCACGGCATCGCGATTAACGCCAACGCCGGCGGCGGCTCGGTTTTTTCGGTGACGGTGCCGACCGCGAAGGCGATCAATTACACCGCAGCGGTCACGACCGCGACGCCGCTTTCGAGAACGCCGATCACCGGTTCGTTGATCGTTTGCATAGAGAACGATGCCGCGATCCTGGACGGCATGAGAACGCTGCTGACGGCGTGGGATGCCAAGGTCGTCGCGGTCACCGATCCCGACGCCGCGATCGAGGCGATCGAGGCCGCCGGCGGACGGGTAACCGGTCTTTTGGTCGACTATCATCTCGACCGCGGCAACGGCGTCGCGGCGATCCGCGACATCCGCCGCCGCTTCGGCGAGAACATTCCGGCGATCCTGATCACCGCCGATCGCAGTCCGCATGTGCGGGCGGCGGCCCGCGAGGAGAACATCGCGGTGCTCAGCAAGCCGGTCAAGCCGGCCTCGCTGCGAGCGTTGCTCGGGCAGTGGCGCACCCAGCAGATGGTGGCCGCGGAATAATCTCGCGGCGAAGGAAGTGTGGATTGCTTCGCGGAGCCTGTCATCGGGCGCGCATTCGCGCGACCCGTTGGCTCGCAATGACGTGAATCCGCGTTCCCGCGGCGCTGAAACGCCCGGAGTTGTGCATGTTGGTTTCGCCCTCGGATATCAGAGGGCGTGGGGAATGCCGGGCGCCCAATGCACCCGCAGCCTCGCGTGCAAAATGATAGTAAGCACACGAGCAAGTCACCACAGGTCCACCAGATTCATCCCGGCATCCCCGCACGCGAATGGTTTTAACGGTCTACTTCGTGCTCTCCCCGGTGATCGGCTTGTTGTCACCGTCGGCCTGCGGATTAAGGTGCTCCGTCAAGTCCGGTTGGACCTGCCAAAACCTCCGCAAGACTTGACGCCAGCGCCGGGGCGTCAGGACCACACGACTTCGCCGTCCGCAAGCAACGTCTCTCGTCCTCGCGCGCCGTTCGATGCTCACGAGGTTCATCTCGCCCTGCATCGTCCTTGCGCGCCAGACGCTGCCGCGTCCACCGCCTCCTGTCCCAACGTCCGTGACGATCGCGAAACGCCCCTTGTGCGGGACAGGATGACGGCGATCTAGAACTGATTTGGCTCGGGCGGGAAGCACTATATTTTCGGAAAAACCGAATATAGTGCTGGACAGGCAAACCCGCGCCGCGTATGCGCTGATTTGCCCGTCGGGTGACATCGGTCGAGTTGGTCGCCGCAGCCTGGATTTCGCCCGCCCGTCATTGCCCGCGACCAACGCGAAGCGTTTGCGCAAGCGGGCCACGCGACGAAGCAATCCATTCACACAAAGTAGCGTACCCGGACGGCGATCCGGCGCGTTACTTTGCCGGTAAGGCTCGCCCGAGGGGAAACAAGAAGCCGGCACAGCGGGGGCGAATACGATGTTGGCTTTTATGGAAGCGCATCCGAACATCGATGCGATGTTTTTTTATATGCTCGGCTCCGGCATCCTCGGCGCGACGCTCTATTACTTTCATCAAAAGCGGGCTTAGCGGATCGACGTCAGCGGACCGGATGGTGCCCGGGGGAACACCGGCCCAAAGCCTGACGAGCGCTGCGGCCGCCCGTGCGCACACGGGCGGGACTTTTCCGCAGCCGTGGCCTCGCCGATGCGTGGCCGCGCCTACGGCTTCTTCAGACAGAGACCCACCGTCGGCTTGGTCCCGCATTTCGCTCCGTCCGGCGCGCCACCGCCGGGGCAGAAAACCGACACCAATGTTTCGTTCGGATCGCAACTGACCGCACCATCCGCCTGCACCGATCGCAGCGAAACGCCAGCCGGGCCAGCTTCGCCTTTTGCTCCAGGTGCGCCCTGGGGGCCCTGTGGGCCCTGCGGCCCCTGCTGTCCCTGGGATCCGGGAACGCCTTGCAACCCTTGCGCACCCTGGGGTCCTGCCGGACCTTGTGGGCCGGCATCCCCCTTCGGGCCCGGCGCTTTTCCGCAACCAGCCAGCATCAATGCCGCGCCGGCAACAACAGCAACTACGATCTTTTGCATGATTGGTCCCCTCCGCGCAGGAGCATGTGCCCTTTGGGCCAGATCCGATTCATGACAACGTCATGGATCGACGCGACGATCGGCATCACCAGCTGTCCATAGGTCCACGGGCGCTCCCCGGCGTGCAGCACAATCCCAAACCGCCCCCCGCCTCGCAAGTTAGCTAATGGTCTCGATCGGGTGCCAAGCAAGCTCCACGCGGTCCGGGCCTATGCGCTCTACTGCGGCAAGGGCGTACCTTGCCGCCACTGGCCACCGGCGATCTTTGCCGCCGCGATCACCGCCTGAGTGCGGCTTTCGACCCCGAGCTTTTGCAGAATCGCGGACACATGCGCCTTGATGGTCGCTTCCGACACACCGAGCTCATAGGCGATCTGCTTGTTGAGCAGCCCTTCCGACAGCATCATCAAAACCCGCACCTGTTGCGGGGTCAGCGTCACCAGCCGGTCGCGTAGCCGCGTCATGTCGGGATCGGCCGCCGATGAGAGATCGGTGTCCGGCGGTATCCACACGTCGCCCTCCATCACCTTGACGATCGCGTCGCGCAGAGTGTCGACGCCGAACCGCTTGGGAATGAAGCCCGAGGCGCCGAAATCCAGCGAGCGGCGGATCGTGCCGGCATCGTCGCTGGCCGATACGATCACCACGGGGATCGCGGGATATTGCGCGCGCAGATAGATCAGGCCGGAAAAGCCCGAAATCCCCGGCATGGTCAGATCGAGCAGGATCAGGTCGACATCGGCATCCTGCTCAAGGACCGCGGTCAGCTCCTCGAATGATCCGGCTTCGTCGATGCTGGCGGCGGCCACAACGCTTGCAACCGCTTGCCGCAGGGCGTCGCGGAACAGCGGATGGTCATCGGCAATAACCAGGTGCATGGTGGCGGCGGCAGTCATAATTTGTTGCAAACAGCTTTCATGAAAACAGGCTCCAGTGGACCCGTCAGCGCTCAGCCATCTGACAAGCGACCTTCACGGATTGTCCTCTGAGCGCCATTGCCATGCAAGCGCGCAATATCGCCTTGATACAAGGCGGTTAACCGTTGCCGATTGTGCGCCGCAATAGCGGGGAGCGGGAGGCCACCGCAATGCCCGGAACATTCGGATGCGCCGACGCCTCAAGGGCATAAGGCCAAAGGTCTTATTGGGCAAGCTTTCACGGCGATGTTACCGTAGAACAAACCCCCGCGGGCTCGATCTGCCAGGTCCTGCCGTGGGACCATGCTTTGCATCAACGATATCGGGGAGCCAATAATGACAATGACCATGACGGCGGGCAAAATCCGCAGCACCGGTGGGATGACGGCGGAAGAGCGAAAGGTCATTTTCGCTTCCTCTCTCGGCACCGTGTTCGAATGGTATGATTTCTACATCTACGGAACGCTCGGCGCATTCCTGGCGAAGTACTTCTTCTCCAACGTGCCGCCGAATGTCGGCTTCATTTTTGCGCTGCTCGCCTTTGCCGCGGGCTTTGCGGTGCGCCCGTTCGGAGCGCTGATCTTCGGCCGTCTCGGCGACATGATCGGACGCAAATATACCTTCCTGATCACGATGACGCTGATGGGCGTTGGCACCTTCTTCATCGGCCTGCTCCCCGGCTACGCGACCTGGGGCATCGCCGCCCCGGTGGTGCTGATCGGGCTTCGCCTGGTGCAGGGGCTTGCGCTCGGCGGCGAATACGGCGGCGCCGCGACCTACGTCGCCGAGCACGCACCCGCCAACAGGCGCGGCTATTACACCTCCTGGATTCAAACCACCGCGACGCTTGGCCTGTTCATGGCGCTGTTGCTGATTCTCGGCATCCGCAGCTGGATGGGCGAAGCATCGTTTGGCGATTGGGGCTGGCGTATTCCCTTCCTGCTGTCGGGTATCCTGCTCGGCATCTCGATCTGGATCCGGTTGAGCCTGAACGAATTGCCGGTTTTCCAGAAGATGAAGGATGAGGGCACGACCTCGGACCGGCCGCTGAGCGAGTCCTTTGGCGAATGGTCCAATGCCAAGATCGCGATCCTCGCGTTGCTGGGCGCAACCGCCGGCGAAGCCGTGGTGTGGTATGGCGGACAGTTCTATGCGCTGTTCTTCCTGACCCAGACCATCAAGGTGCCCGCCGTCACCGCGCAGATCATGATCGTGGTCGCGCTGGCGCTCGGCACCCCCGGCTTCATCATCTTCGGCTGGTTGTCGGACAAGATCGGCCGCAAGCCGATCATTCTCGCCGGCTTCCTGCTGGCGGCGCTGACGTATTTCCCGATCTTCAAGGGCCTTACGCACTTCGCCAACCCGAAGCTCGAGACGGCGCTTTCCTCATCGCCCGTGACCGTCATCGCCGACCCCAGCGAATGCTCGTTCCAGTTCAAGGCGACCGGGACCGAAAAATTCACCACCAGCTGCGACGTGGCCAAATCCGCGCTCGTCAACCTGTCGGTGAACTACACCAACGAAACCGCGCCGGCCGGAACCAAGGCCAAGGTGAAGATCGGCGAGCAGACGCTGGCGGCCGACAGCGCGGATTTCGCCAAGGCGTTGCCGGCGGCGATCAAGACCCATGGCTATCCCGCCGCGGCCGATCCGAACGAGATCAATACCGTCATGACCACGGTGTTGTTGTGGATTTTGGTGATCTACGTGACACTGGTCTACGCACCGATCGCGGCCTGGCTGGTCGAACTGTTCCCGAGCCGTATCCGCTACAGCAGCATGTCGCTGCCTTATCATATCGGCAACGGCTGGTTCGGCGGCTTCCTGCCCGCCACCGCGTTCGCGATCGCGGCCGCCACCGGAAACATCTATTCCGGCCTGTGGTACCCGGTCGGGGTCGCGCTCATGAGCCTCGTCATCGGCTTGTTGTTCCTGCCGGAAACCAAGGACGTCGACATTACAAAGAATTGAGTTGCCGGGCGGCGCGCGCCGTCTGGAGAACCGCCACGCAAACCGGCCGCGGAATCGCTTCCGCGGCCGGTTTTGTTCTGATGGCGCTCGGCGCCGATCAGGTACCGCCGATAAACTGCAGCACGATCTCACGCCGGTGCGGGCGCGCGCGATGCTCGACCAGGTAGATCGCCTGCCAGGTTCCGAGCGCAAGCTCACCGCTCAATACCGGGACCTGCAGCGAAGTCGCGGTCAGCATGGTCTTGACATGTGCGGGCATGTCGTCAGGGCCTTCGGCGTCGTGACTCCAACCGGCATTCTCCGGCGCCAGCCGATCCAGCGCCATGGTCAGATCGCGCAGCACCGAAGGATCGGCGTTCTCCTGAATAGTAAGTGACGCCGAGGTATGGCGGACGAACAGCGTCAATGCGCCTTCCACCGCGCGCAGCTCGCGGATGAATGCCGCCACCTCCGAGGTGAGATCGACAAAGCCGCGGCCAGTCGTTTGCACGCTCAGCAGCGAGGAGGAGATCGCGGTGGCGCCTAGCGATGAAGGCGCAGTGCGCGAGAGCGGTTTTGATGCAGTCATGGTCTAGCTTCCCGTTCTTCCTGCGAGAGCATGAGCCCTACGCCTCGGCCGCTTTCGATTTTTGTCGGCCAATCGGGGTTGATATTTTTTAAATAACCAACAGCGGCGGTGATGGCTGCCCGGTTGCGCAGGGGCGACACGCCAAAAGCGCGTCGAATTCTTCAAATCTTGCCGCTGACGTCCTTCTGCATCCGGTTGGCCATGTCGACCAGACGCCGCCAGGCCCGCTCCAGGAACGACATCACGCGATCCATGTCGCGATCGCTCGGCAGTGGAATTTCAATCTTGCGCTCGCCCGGCTCGGGCTTTTTCAAGGAGTCCGATTTCGGCAACGCTTCGTCCACCTTGCCGGTGACGGTCGGCTCACGCTCGGCCAGTTGCGAACGCAGCTTGTCATTGTCGGCCTGCAGCCGGCCGATTTCCGCATCGAGCGCCGCGCGCTCGTCGGGCACGGTGTAGCACGCCCAGCCGCTGCCGCTATTGTCGCATGTCGACACCGCCCCGGTACGGGTGTCGAGCCGGATCACCCCGTCGGGGATCGAAGACAGCGCGTAGCGGCCGTTCTCGGTGCCCGGCGGAGATTGCGCCAAGACGGTGTCGAGTCCGCCGAGGCAGCATGCCAGCGCCACGACGGCCAGCGCCGCGGAGAGTTTCGAGCGCGATATCGCTGTGCTCATGGGGTTGCTCCGCCTCAAAGCCGACAAGGTACCGCTAACCGGCTATCCGACCTGCGAGCCGATCCTACACCTGCGGACGATACGGCGCGCGGTTCGATTTCAAGGCGTCCGCGAGCAATTCTATCCGGTCCTGCCCCCAGAATACCTCGCCGTCGAGCACGTAGACCGGGGAACCGAACACATCGCCGGCCAAGGCGTCCTGGCGGTTTTGTTCATAGGCCGCGCCGATCTCGCCGGACCCGGAACGCTCGACCAGCTGCTTGCCGGGAAGGCCGGATGCGTCGGCCAGCTTTATCAAGGTCGCAGGATCGGCCAGATTGAGCTGGTCCTCCCACACCGCCGCAAAGCCGCGGCGGATAAACGGTTCGGGATCGAGGCCGGCCTCGGTCGCGGCGATCACCATGCCGTCGACGAGCCGCGCATTGATCGGCCAATTCGCCGGCTGAAGATGGAATTGCAGCCCGCGCTTGTCGCGCCAGCGCTGCAGCTCGAGCATGCGGTAGCGCTGCCGCACCGGGTGACGCTTCGCCAATGGCAAGCCGCCGGTCTGCGAAAACAGCTCGACCAATAACACCGGCTTGTAATTCACTTTGAGACCGTAGGTCTTTGCAACCTCCTGGAACAGACCGTGCCCGATATAGGCCCATGGCGATTGAAACGAAAAATAGTAATCGACCTGACGCGGCATGCGGGCTCTCCGGGCAGTCCAAATTCGGCGGCCATCCCAACAGAGCCGCTAGCGCGATGCAAGATCGAAAGGTTTTTCGCCGGATCTTGCAAATTATTCGAGAGCTCGCGCCGGTTCCATCCGCCGCAGCGGCAAGAACGCGCGCCAGATGCAAGCGCTGCAAGCGTCGGATAGACCGCAAAGCCCGGCAGGCTGCGGCCCAAGACGCGCATGTGCGCAGATGCCGTTCCACCGGCCGCGGGGACCTTCGTTTTGCAGTGCGGCGACTGCCCCAAACGGCTTCACGGCCTCGTGAGAAAACCAGCCAGATCAATGGGATAAATGGCTATGACGCAATCTTGACTTGGTTGGACGCGCTAAGTATGGTCCGCGCGGCTTTTCAGGGTGACGGGGCGTCATTTCATTACCGCAACTTCGGTTCGGGTCAGCATGGCTGCAGGCGCGGACGAAAGCGGAAATGGCAGTCGCGATCAATCGTCCTCCGACGAGGCTGCGCTTTCCGCAAGGCTCGGAAGTCTGGATCACCGGTTGTCCCAGATCAAGGACAGCCGCCAGGTCAGGACCGACAACCCCGAAGCTGGAAGCGGAGATGGCGCGGCCAGAGCTTCTGCCATGGCGCGCGGTCTCCGGCTTTCCTCGGAGTTGATCGCCGGCGTTGTCGTCGGAGCGGTGATTGGCTGGGGTTTCGACCGCCTGCTGTCGACCTCGCCGTTCGGCCTGATCGTGTTTTTTCTGCTCGGCTTCGTCGCCGGCGTGATCAACGTGATGAGATCGGCAGGCGTTGCACCGGACGGAACGCCGCGTTGAGGCGGAACGCCCGGATGAATTTATTGCAGAGCGCCGGCGTGGCCGGCGCCAGCTTAGAGATGCGGCACGGATGATCGATCCGATCCACCAGTTCAACATCGAGAAGATCTTCACGATTGGTCATATCGGCAATCAGGAGATCGCCTTTACCAACTCGTCCGCCTACATGTTCGGCTCGGTGGCGCTGATCTCGCTGCTGATGATCGGCGGCGTCGCGCGACGGCGGCTAGTGCCCGGACGCATCCAATCGGTCGCCGAAATCAGCTACGAGTTCGTCGCCAACACCATCCGATCGACCGCCGGCAAGGAAGGCATGAAGTTCTTCCCGCTGGTGTTTTCGATCTTCATGCTGCTGACGGTTTCCAACATGGTCGGCATCATCCCCTACGCGTTTACGATTTCGAGCCATATCATCGTTACCGTGGCGCTGGCGCTGCTGGTGTTTGTCACGGTGCTGGTTTACGGCTTCTACAGGAACGGCCTGGGATTCTTCAAACTGTTCGTGCCGCAGGGGATTCCGATCGCGATCCTGCCGCTGGTGGTGGCGATCGAGATCATCTCGTTCCTGTCGCGCCCGGTTTCGCACAGCGTGCGCCTGTTCGCCAACATGCTGGCCGGCCACATCACCCTGAAAGTGTTCGCAGGCTTTGTCACCATGTTGGGAGGGATTGGCGTCGCCGGCTGGTTCGGCGCGGTATTGCCGCTTGGCCTGACGGTGGCGCTGACCGCGCTCGAGCTTCTGGTTGCATTCCTGCAGGCTTACGTTTTCACCATTCTCACCTGCATCTATCTCAACGACGCTATCCATCCGGGCCATTGAACCGGCCCATCCCGACACACCCAAACAAGGAGTTCGTTTCATGGATCCGATTGCCGCGAAATATATTGGCGCTGGTATTGCGTGCATTGGCATGGGTGGCGCCGGCGCCGGCGTGGGCATCATCTTCGGCAATTACCTTGCCGCCGCGGTGCGCAATCCGTCCGCGGCCCAGGGCCAGTTCGGCAACCTGATCTTCGGCTTCGCGGTGACCGAGGCGCTCGGCATTTTCTCGCTGTTGATTGCGCTATTGCTGTTGTTCGTTTTCTAGATCTCTCGCCGTACAGGAGTAGCCCCGTGGCCGAGAGTCATGGCGACGCCAAGGGCGCCACCGCCCACACCGAAGCAGATGGCAAGGGACACGCGTTTCCGCCGTTCCAGAAGGACACCTTTGCCTCGCAACTGGTGTCGCTGCTGGTCGCGTTCGTCGCGCTCTATCTGATCGTCTCGCGAATTGCGCTGCCGCGTGTCGGCAGCCTGCTCGACGAGCGTCAAAATGCGATCGATGGCGACCTGACCGAGGCGCAAAAGCTGAAGGACGCCTCCGACGCCGCGCTGAAGGCCTATGAAAGCGAGCTCGCCGCGGCGCGCGCGCGGGCGCAGGCGATCGGCAGCGAGACCCGCGAAAAGATGAACGCTACGTCGGAAGCCGAGCGCAAGACGCTGGAACAGCGCTTGTCGGTCAAGCTTGCCGAGGCCGAGAAAACCATTGCCTCGACCCGCGACGCGGCAATGAGCAACGTCCGCGGCATTGCCGCAGAGACCGCCGCCGCCATCGTGCAGCGGCTGACCGGCATAGTGCCCGACGGCAAGTCGGTGGACCGCGCCGTCGATGCGTCCCTGAAGGGTTGATCGTCAATGTTCTACGAGCCGGAATTTTGGGTCGCCGTCGCCTTTGTCATCCTGATGGCCGTGTTCGCCTATTTGGGCGTCCACCGCACCGTGCTGACGACGCTCGATCATCGCAGCGACCGCATCAGGGCCGAACTCGACGACGCGCGTCGGCTCAAGGAAGAGGCCGCCAAGCTGCTCGCCGAATACAAAGCCCGCCACGCCAGCGCCGAGCGCGAAGCGCAGGACATCATCGCCTCGGCAAAGGCCGACGCCGAGCGCATCGCCATCGAGGCCAAGGCCAAGATGGAAGACTTCGTCGCGCGCCGCACCAAAACCGCCGAGAACAAGATCGCGCTGGCAGAAACCCAGGCGCTGGCCGACGTCCGCGCCGCCGCCGCCGATGCCGCGGTGACTGCCGCCTCCTCGATCCTGTCGCAGTCGGTCAAAGGCCAAGTGGCCGACGATCTCCTGGCCAAGGGCATTGCCGAAGTCCGTGAAAAGCTGAACTGAGTTCGATCGCCACCATCAGCGAAGGCGGACGATGGCAAGGTTCGACAGACCTCAGCGTTAGAGCCGAGAGGGCCGCCGGTACCCGGCTCGCCCGGTCAGGCCGGCCGATTGACCCCCTGCTTGATTGCTGCGACTCCGCCTACTTCTTTTTCTTCATCGCCGCCTTCGGCTTCGGCTCGGGCTTCAGCGCCTGCGGATCGAAGCCGATGTAGAAGATGTAGGAATTGGCCGTGGCGCCCGGCGGGACCGGATAGACCAGATCCTCGGCGACCAGCGTGAACGGCTCGCTCGTGTCCTCCGACATCGACACCGTGGTCTGGTAGGCCTTGGTGGCGATGGTCTTCTCCTGCACGCCGCCCTGCACCACGGCGACGCGAAGCGGGATCGCAACGCTCGAGGGGGCGCCTGCCGGACCGGCGATGACGCGGCCCTGGATGCCGATCCGCGCGATGATCTGGTCGCCGGTCCTCGTGCACTGCCGCGCGGTGCGGGTGATTGTCGCCTGGTAACGCAGATCGTTGCCGACCGGCTGCTTGCCCGGCATGGCCACGCCGTAGGTAGAGGCTCCGGCGCGAATGCTGACGAGCGGACAGGTCAAATCGTCCTCGGCTTCGGGCGCGACCGTCGCAGCGCCCTCCGCCGGTTCGTCCGGCTTGCCGCCGCCGAACAGACTCTTGAAGCGATCGCTGAGAGACTGCGACGAGGCCGGCGAAGCCAGCATGCCGCAGCCGATTGCAAGCGCCAGCGCCGCCGATAGCACGATCCGCCGGCGCCGCGCAGCAGCCGCGATCTCAGCTTGATTGCCCATATGACGTCCCTGCCTCACGTCTTCAAACCCTTGTCCCCCGGGGCAGCGGGTTATAACAGCGCAATGGCGGCGAACCAAAGGCATCGGCCGCGCTCGAACGCTGATCCCTAGCCGCGGAAATCCTCGTGCAGCAGGCCGAACAGCAGGTGGTCCTGCCAGACGCCGTTGATGCACAGATAGCGCCGCGCCATGCCCTCGCGAGAGAAACCGCATTTCTCCAGCACCCGGATCGAGGGCGTATTGGAGGGGATGCACGCGGCCTCGATGCGGTGCAGATTGAGCTCGCCGAACAATGACGGCAGCAGCACGCGCAACGCCGCGGTCATGTGGCCGCGATGGGCGTACGGTTGTCCGACCCAGTATCCGATGGTGCCGGCCTGCACGATGCCGCGGCGGACATTGGCGAGCGTGATGCCGCCGATCATCGCGCCATCGGATTCACGGAACACGATGAACGGATAGGACCGATCGGCGGCGATGTCCTCGGCATAGCGGCGCAGCCGCCGTCGAAAGCCGGAGCGGGTCAGGTCATCCGACGGCCAGATCGGCTCCCACGGCGACAAATATTCGCGGCTGGTTTCGCGCAGGTGCGCCCATTGCAGGAAATCGGTCATCTGCGGCGCGCGCAGCAACAACCCTTGGCCGCGCGGGACCAGGGCCGCCGGGCCGCTCGATGGAAGCCGAAACAGGGCCATGTGCGATACTCCAGTGCCCGAACCGGGTCGCCGGCGAAGAACCTTCAGTGAAGCAGCGTCTTCGCCCGCGACCGGGTCAATCCTTCCGCAAAAGATACCGCCGTGTCCAGACCCCTTCCGCTGCCAAGCGCGACCACCGCCGGGCGGCTGCGCGACAACAGCGCCCTGGCGGCGTTCCGGGTCGATTCAACGCTCACGGCATCGATTCTCGTGACCAGCTCCTCCACCGACAACGGTCGGCCGTAGGCAAGCACGTGACGCGCCAGTTGCTCGGCGCGCGAGCTGCAGCTTTCCAACGCCATCAACAGCCCCGCCTTCATCTGCGCCTTGGCGCGGGCGACCTCGGCTTCGCTGAGGGTCTCGACCGCCTCGTTGATGACATCGACGATCACCTCCATCATCTCGGGCGCATCGCCCGGATCGGTGCCGGTGTAAAGCCCGAAGAAGCCGGTGTCGCTGTACGGCGCGTGGAAGGTGTAGATGGAATAGCAAAGACCGCGCTTTTCCCGCACTTCCTGGAACAGCCGTGACGACATCCCACCGCCCAGCGTGTTGGTGAAGACCTGCAACGAGAACAGCGACAGATCGGTCTGCGGCACGCCTTCCAGCGCCAGCGTCAGATGCGCCTGCTCGAGCTCGCGATGCACCACGCGGGAGCCGCCCTTGCCGAACATGGCCGGTTGCGGCTTGGGCGCGGGCCCGCCGTCGAAGCTTGCGAAGCGCCGGCTGACCTCCTCGACCACCGCCTTGTGATCGACCGCGCCAGCCGCCGCCACCACCATGTCCGGACCGCGATAATGGGTGGAGAGATAGCCGCGCAGCATGTCGCGGTCGAAGCGTTTCAGGGTTTTGGCGGTGCCCAGCAGTGAGCGCCCCATCGGCTGATCCGGGAAACACAACTCGTTGAGATGCTCGAACACCACGTCGTCGGGCGTATCCTGCGCGGCGCCGATCTCCTGCACGATGACGCTCTTTTCGCGTTCCAGCTCGTCGGGCACGAACGAGGGATTGGTGAGAATATCGGAGAGCACGTCCAGTGCCAGCGGCACATCGGCCTTCATTACCCGCGCATAATACGCGGTGGTTTCGGTCGAGGTGCCGGCGTTGAGGTCGCCGCCGACCGCCTCGATCTCTTCGACGATTTCGCGCGAGGTGCGCCGCCTAGTGCCCTTGAACGCCATGTGTTCGAGCAGGTGCGAGATACCATGCTCGTTCGGCTTCTCGTCGCGGCCGCCGACGCCGGCCCAGACCCCGAGCGCCGCGGTTTCCAGATGCGGCATGGTGTCGGTCACGACAGTGAGGCCGGAGGGCAGCTTGGTGACATCGACGCTCATCCGGCAACTCCTTGCTTCGCGGCGCGGCTCACCGAGCGCACGAACTGTTCGACTTCGGCCTGATCGTTGTTCATGAGCTTGATGTGCTCGGGCTTTGTCATCAAACCTTCCAGCCAGGCCGGCAATTGCGGACGGACGCCGCAGGCGGCTTGCACCGCGTCGGGAAACTTGGCGGCGTGCGCGGTCGACAGCACGATGTTGGGATTTTTTGAATCCGAGCTATCGCGGTCCGCCACCGCCAGCGCCACCGCGGTATGGGGATCGACGAGGTCGCCGGCCTCGCGCCAGGCGGCGCGGATCGCCGCACTGGTTTCGGTTTCGTCCGCCCGCCCGGCGTCGAACTCCTCACGGATCGCCGCCAGCACCGCATCAGGCAGCACAAACCGCCCCGACTGCTTCAGGGACGCCATCAGCTGCCGCACGGTAGCCGCGTCGCGTCCGCTCGCCTCGAACAACAGCCGCTCGAAATTCGAGGAAACCTGGATATCCATCGACGGTGACGCCGTCGCGTGCACCTCGCGCAGCTCATAGATGCCGGTCTTCAGCGTGCGCGGCAGGATATCGTTGACGTTGGCGGCGATCCTCAAGCAGCGGACCGGCAACCCCATCCGCTTCGCCACATAGCCCGCGAAGATGTCGCCGAAATTTCCGGTCGGCACGGTAAAATCCACGCAGCGCGACGGCGCGCCGAGCGCAACCGCGGAGGTGAAATAATACACCACCTGCGCCACGATCCGCGCCCAGTTGATCGAGTTGACGCCCGCCAGCGACACCTGATCGCGGAAGCCGTGATGGTTGAACAGCGCCTTCACGATCGCCTGGCAATCATCGAAGGTGCCTTCGATGGCCAGCGCGTGAACGTTGGCCGCGCCTGACGTCGTCATCATCCGCCGCTGCACGTCGGAGATTCGGCCCTGCGGGAACAGCACGATCAGATCGACATTGTCGAGACCCGCGAAGGCGTCGACCGCGGCGCCGCCGGTATCGCCGGAAGTTGCAACCACGATGGTGGCGCGCCGGGCGCGCTTGGCCAGCACGTGGTCCATCAGCCGCGAGATCAGCTGCATCGCCACGTCCTTGAAAGCGAGCGTCGGGCCGTGGAATAGCTCCAGCAGGAACTGGTGCGGCCCGATCTGGTCCAGCGGAACCACGGCGGGATGGCGGAAGGTGGCATAGGCCTCGTTGGCCATGCGCCCGAGATCGGCATCCGCGATCTCCCCGCCGACGAAGGGGCGGATGACCTCGACCGCGACCTCCCAATAGGGCCGACCGAAAAACCCGGCGATCACCTCAGGCGAAAGCCGCGGCCAGCTTTCGGGCATGTAGAGGCCGCCGTCGCGGGCAAGCCCGGTCAGCATGGCGTCGCAGAAACCTAAATCCGGGGCTTCCCCCCGGGTCGAAACATACCGCGTCAATCCACCCTCCAAAGCCCTTGGCCTTCTGTCCAAGTCTTTGATATCGCTTAATTATCTGATTTTGCCGATGGCAAAGCCGGACCGGCACCATAGAGCGTTTTTGGGGGAGGGGGAAAGCGGGATTTCTGCCCGCCCGGCCAAAGCAAGCGGCCGCCGTGCGGTCAATGGCGGCCGACATCCACATCGAGATTAGCCGCCCTCAACCCGGCAATGACTGCCGCAAGGTGGGCGCGATCTCTGGTCTCGATCACCACTTCGAGCAGCACCGCCTTGGCCGGCAAATCGGTGAAGATGCGCTGATGCGAGACCTCGACGATGTTGGCGCCGCTCTTGCTCAGCACCGCGAGCACGGTGGCGAGCTGACCGGGCCGGTCGACGATGTCGAACCTGAGTTGCGACAGGCGGCCTTCTCTCGCGAGCTGGCGGGTCAGCACGCTGGACAACAGGCGGGTGTCGATATTGCCGCCGCTCAGCACAAGGCCGACAGCGCGGCCTTCGAAACGGCTCTCGTCGGCAAGCACAGCCGCCAGCGCCGCGGCGCCTGCCCCCTCCGTGACCGACTTCTCGATCTTGATCAGCAGGCTCAGCGCATGCTCGATCTCTCTTTCCGTCACCAGCACGATGTCATCGACCAGCGCGCGCACGATCTCCGAAGTGATGCGGCCGGGCGCCTTGACCGCGATGCCTTCGGCGAGCGTGTCGCCGCGCATCGGAAGCTCTTGTCCCTTGATCAGGTTGTACATCGACGGATAGAGCGCAGCCTGGACGCCGACGATCTCGATGGCGGGCTTGAGCGTCTTGGCGGCGACGGCAATGCCGGAAACCAGGCCGCCGCCCCCGATCGGCACCATGAGAACATCGAGCTCGGGCACCGCGGCGAGCATCTCAAGCGCAATAGTGCCCTGACCGGCGATGACAATCGGATCGTCGTAGGGATGAATGAATGTCAAGCCCCGTTGGCGGCCATGCTCGATCGCCAGCGCGGCGGCTTCCTCGAGGCTTGCTCCGCCTTCGATCACCTTGGCGCCATGGCGGCGAGTGTTCTCGATCTTCACGGTCGGCGTTCCCACCGGCACAAAGATGGTCGCGGGAATCGAAAGCCGGGTCGCGTGGTAAGCCACGCCCTGGGCGTGGTTGCCCGCCGAGGCTGCGATCACGCCGCGCTGTCGCTCGTCGGCCGATAGCGCCGATAGCCGGTTCAGCGCGCCGCGCTCCTTGAAAGTCGCGGTGAACTGCAGATTTTCAAACTTGAGCCAGAGGTTTGCGCCGGTGATGTCGGACAGGGTGCGGCTGCGCTCGAAGCTCGTCTGCTCGACGAAGCCCGCAAGCACGCGCGAAGCCGCCTCGACGTCGCGCAGCGTGACCGGCAAGCGCGCAAGGCAAGCGGTTAGCGTCTCCGTCATCGTGACCCAGTCTCCGCACACCCGCATCAAGGCGTTCGAACCCGCCGATCGGTCGCAAATCGACGACCAGACCGGAAGGAAAGCATATATCACAAACCCATTGGATCACCCGCGCCGGTATGTCCTCAGCCACACCCCAAACGCAATCACCACCGCGCCGGCTAGAACAAACCAGGTGATGGCATATTGCAGGTGATCGTCCCTGAGATGGACCGCGAGCGGACCCGGTTTCGGGACGCCGCCCGCAGGCACCGGCTGCTCCAGATCGATGTAGAACGGCGCCAGCGGCTCGCCCGCGTGGCCCCAGCCGAGCGCGCGCGCCATGGCAAGGTGATCGCGCGTGAACCAGAGCCGTTTTGCGGGATTTTCAGCGGGGGTCAGCATGCCCGCCGTTTCGGGAAAACGGATGTAACCGGTCAGCGTCACCACCCGGTCGGCCATGAGCGGTGCCACGGCACGATCCTGCTCGGCGCGGTCCTGCATCGCGTTCTGCAGGAATCCGGCGTTGATCACGACGGTCGCGCCATCCGGCAGGCGCGCGGGCAGGAAGGCCCAGGTGCCCGGCCCGGAAATATCCGCGCGCACGCTCGATCCAGAACTATAGACCATGGCATCCGGACCCGGCTGATAGGTCGCCATAAACCTGACGCGCCGGAATTCATCGGCCGCCGGATTGAGCGCGTTCCAGTGCGAGGGCGAGGGCAGCGGCCCCGGCGCTGCCGCGAGGCGCCCGGTCAGCGCCGCGATCAATGCATGCTTCTCGACCCGCCGCTGCAACTGCCAGATCCCGAGGCCGACGAACAGTGCCACCACGAGCGCCGTGAACGCGGCAAACCCGGCGGCGCCGCGCCGTCGTCCGGAAATCGTACTCATTTCGGCTCGCGCTCGACCAGCCGGGCCGGCGCCGCCTTGTGGTGGAACTGCAGCGCGATCAGAAGCGACTTCATCGCGCGCAGCGGCAACAGCGTGGTCGCGAGAACCAGCGGCAACCAGAGCGCCGCATGCAGCCAGAACGGCGGCTGGTATTTCACCTCCACGATCAGCGCACAACCGACGACGATGGCGCCGGCCAGCATGATGATGAAAATCGCGGGTCCGTCGCCGGTGTCGATGAAGGCGTAGTCGAGACCGCAAGCCTCGCAGTTCGCTCGCAAGTGGAGAAAACCTGCGTAGAGCCTGCCCCTGCCGCAACGCGGGCAGCGGCAGGCAAGCCCGCGCATCGCCGTCCGGAGCAGCGTGGATGGTGTCTGGTCCTGCATGCGATCGCTCTTTCGCGTTTCGCGAAGCAAAAAGGGCGGCGCTTTCTGCCGCTCCAAAGAGCGGTTTGGCCGCGCCCGGCCTAACATCTTGCCCACAGAAAAGTCCACCCCGTCCGCCCGGCGATCCAGCCAGACAGAAGCCAAGTCCGGGGAGTTTAGTCCGGCGCGTCCCCCACCTCTAAAAATGTACCCGGACAAGAAGCCGTTGGCGGAGAGGCTGGCCGCCTAACGCAATCGCCGTCTCACGATCGCTAGTATGAACACAATGACAACCGCAGCGCCGATGGCCACACCGCTGTCGGCGCTGATGTGTATAGGGGCCCAGATTTCAATGGCAATTTGTCAGCCACCCGCAAGACTCTCCATTGAAAGACAAGAGACCCCTTGCGAGTGTCCGGCTGCGCTTTTAACGCCTCTAATTTTGCGGCGTCAAATTTCGATTATTACCGCAAACTTCCATTTGTCCCACGTACGGGTGCGGCTCAACTCTGCAGCCCGGTTTAACCGGCCTACATCCCAAGGTCGTTGTACATATCACTTGCGCCGTCGCCTGAGGTTTCGACTTCGTTTTTTCCCTCTGCGCATAAGCGCTTTCAAGCAGCCCCCCAAACGTCGTTGACGACATCACTCCAACTAACCCAGCAATCAATAGCCTTCGCATATCACCCCCCAGTTCATGCACCTACATTTGAGCTTTGGATACTGCTGGATCGTACAACTGATGTAAACTCAAGGCTGGCAGCTTGGGCAGGTATAGCGACTGCGTTGGCCACGGCAGCGACAGCGATCATCGCTCTAGTAGGACTGATCTGGACGATGCAACACCCTGCAAAGTAAACTAACGCAGCCGCCCTCGGACAGTCGCAGGTATAAATATGATGACCACTGCAGCGCCGATGGCAACTCCGCCGTCGGCGTTGATGTGTAGGGGCCAGATGTCGACTAGAAGGCGGTCGGTCACGGCAGGGCTCTCCATTAAAAGAGAATTGAGAGCCGAGGGACAACTGTACGTCCGTCGATTTGGCGAACACGTCAAGATGGGCGACTCGGCACGCTCTTGGGAAATGAGCGCGGCGCTCCCGCCAACGCCCGGATTCATCAGCTGAAAATAAATGTGCACAGTCAGCCGTCAGTCATAGCCGCGAGGCGGCCAGCACAACGACCACGCGGTAGACCGCCGTCAATGCGCGCCGTGGGCCATGGTTTCCGCGCCGTGGCCCCAGACATAGATGCAGATGAACAGGAACAGCCAGACCACGTCGACGAAGTGCCAGTACCAGGCGGCGAATTCGAAGCCGATGTGCTGGGTCGGGCTGAAATGCCCGGCATAGGCGCGGATCAGGCACACGGTCAGGAAGATCGAACCGATCAGCACATGGAAGCCGTGGAAGCCGGTCGCCATGAAGAAGGTCGAGCCGTAGACGTTGCCGGCGAAAGAAAACGCCGCGTGGCTGTATTCGTAGGCCTGCACGCAGGTAAAGGATACGCCGAGCGCAATCGTCAGCAGCAAACCGTATTTCAGCCCCCGGCGGTCGTTTTCCAGCAGCGCGTGGTGTGCCCAGGTCACCGTGGTGCCTGACGTGAGCAGCAACAGCGTATTCAACAATGGCAGATGCCAGGGATCGAAAGTCTCGATGCCCTTGGGTGGCCAGGTGCCCGGCACGCTGCAGGCCCCCATCTGCGTTCCCGGGCCGCAGCCGAAGATCGCGTCGCGGGTGGCGTGAACAATATCAGCGGGAAACAACGCCGAGTTGAAGAAGGCCCAGAACCAGGCGACGAAGAACATCACCTCCGAGGCGATGAACAGGATCATGCCGTAGCGGTGGCTGAGCTGCACCACGCGGGTGTGATCGCCCTTGTACTGCGCCTCGCGGATCACGTCCGTCCACCAGCTCGCCATGGTGTAGAGCACGCCGATGGTGCCGATGCCGAAGATGATCGGCGCCGCGGCGCCGGCCATATGATGCATCCAGAGGATCGCGCCGACCGCCATGATGAAGGCCGAAACAGACCCGATGATCGGCCACGGGCTCGGATCGACGAGGTGGTAATCGTGATGCTTGACTTGCGCCGTAGCCATTTCGGTCTCTCCGTTAGCGGTGCCCGCGATAGCGGGCACGTATTCGTCTCAGAAATCCAACCCCGAAAATCCCATCATCCTGCGCTCAGAGATTTCCCTTGGGCTTGTCCGGCTCGCTCGCGGCCAGCGGCTTCGGGGCCGGGTCGTGCACGGGATAGAAGGTATAGGACAACGTGATGGTGTTCAGCCCGTCATTATCGTGGTCGGCGACCAAGGCGGGGTCGACATAGAACACCACCGGCATCTGACGCTTTTCGCCCGGCGCCATGGTCTGTTCGGTGAAACAGAAGCAGTTGATCTTCTGGAAATACGCCCCGACCGTCAGCGGCGCCACGTTGTAGGCGGCCTGCCCGGTGGTGCTGCGCGCCGATTGATTGGTGACCTCGTAGTAGACCGTCACGACCTGGCCGATCCCGATCTCGATCTCGGTCTGCTCCGGCTCGAATTTCCAGGGCAGGCCGCCGGCGACATTGGAATCGAAACGAACCGCGATTTTCCGCGATAGCGGCGCCGCTGCCGGCGCTGAGGTCGCCACTTGCGTGGTGCCATTGAAACCGGTGGTGCGGCAGAACCAGTTATAGAACGGCACCGCCGCATAGGAGGCGCCGACCATCAGCACCACGACAAAACCGCAGACCGCGGCCACCATCGCATCGCGACCCAAGCCGCGAGGCGACACCGGCTCGCCGGGCGTGGCCGCCCTGTCGATTGTGGCCGGTGGCTGCGGCGTTGTCGGCTGCTGCTTCATGTTCATCATATCGGCCGCACTAGAACGGCCGGCCCCTTGACAATCGTGACCGCGAAGAACAGCACGACCAGCACCCCGAGCGCCAGCGCGATGGCGATCGAGCGTTGCCGCCGGCTTTTCCTCTGGGCCTCGGTGAGGACGATTCCATTTGGCTCGCGTTTCTCATCCATGATCCTGCCATGCGCCCCCTACCAGATCGATGGCGCGAGCGCGCGGGCGACAACCTCGAGCAGCAAGGTCGCAAACAGCGCAAACAGGTAAACGATCGAGAACGCAAACAGTCTTCGGCTCGCCCGCAGCGCCGCGCTGCCTTCGCGATGCCGGTAGACATCCACCGCGAGCGCCAGCATGCCGCCGCCGAGAAGCAGCGAAGTCACGCCATAGGCCGCGTCGAAATAGCCGAGCGGCCAGGGCGCAAGCGCGATCGCCACCAAGACCAGCGTATACAGCAGGATCTGCAGCCGCGTCGCATCGGGGCCGGCGATCACGGGAAGCATCGGCACGCCGGCGCGGGCGTAGTCGTCGCTGCGAAACAGCGCCAGCGCCCAGAAATGCGGCGGGGTCCAGAAGAAGATGATCAGAAACAGCAGCAGCGGCTCGATCGACAGCGAGCCGGTCGCCGCCGCCCATGCCACCACCGGCGGCAGGGCGCCGGCGGCGCCGCCGATCACGATGTTCTGCGCGGTCCAGCGCTTCAGCGCCATGGTGTAGATCACGACGTAGAAGAAGATCGTGAACGCGAGCAGCGCGCCGGCGAGCCAGTTGACCAGGATGCCCAGCGTCATCACCGCGAAGAACGCCAGCGTGATGCCGAATGTCAGCGCCTCGGGGCGGGTGATGCGGCCGCGCGGGATCGGACGGTTGGCGGTGCGCGACATCATCGCGTCGATATCGCTCTCGTACCACATGTTGAGCGCGCCGGACGCGCCGGCGCCGACCGCGATGCAAAGGATAGAGGTGAATGCCAAAACAGGATGGACATGAACCGGCGCCAGCACGAGCCCGACCAGGGCGGTGAAGATCACCAGCGACATCACCCGCGGCTTCAGCAGCGCGATGTAATCGGCGACGCCGGCCTCGGAAATCCGCGGCGACAGCTCGATGGCGTTGTGATCGACGACCGACAAGTTAGAGTCTCGCTTGTTCTTGACGGCGCGGCGTCATCGACGCGCCGCACATGCTTTCAGATCACTGCACCCGCGGCAGCACTTCGAACTGATGGAACGGCGGCGGCGAGGGCAGTGTCCATTCCAGCGTGGTCGCGCCCGCGCCCCACGGATTGTCGGCAGCCTGCTGCTTGCGCACGAACGCATCGACCATGCCGTAGATGAAGATCAGCACGCCGAAGCCGGAAATGTAGGAGCCGATCGAAGACACCAGATTCCAGCCCGCGAAGGCGTCGGGATAATCGACGTAGCGGCGCGGCATGCCGGACAGACCGAGGAAGTGCTGCGGGAAGAACACCAGGTTGACGCCGATGAAAGTGAACCAGAAGTGCAGCTTGCCGATGGTCTCCGAATACATGTAGCCGGTCATTTTCGGGAACCAGTAGTACCAGCCGGCGAAGATCGCGAACACCGCGCCGAGCGACAGTACGTAGTGGAAGTGCGCGACCACGTAATAGGTGTCCTGCAGCACACGGTCGACGCCGGCGTTCGCCAGCACGACGCCGGTGACGCCGCCAAGCGTGAACAGGAAGATGAAGCCGATCGCCCACAGCATCGGGGTCTTGAACTCGATCGAGCCGCCCCACATGGTGGCGATCCAGGAGAAGATCTTCACTCCGGTCGGCACCGCGATCACCATGGTCGCCGCGACGAAGTAGGCTTGCGAGGCCGACGACATCCCGACCGTGTACATGTGGTGCGCCCAGACCACGAAGCCGATGCCGCCGATCGCGACCATCGCGTAGGCCATGCCCAGATAGCCGAACACCGGCTTTCTCGAGAAGGTCGAGACGATCTGGCTGATCATGCCGAAGCCTGGAATGATCAGGATGTAGACTTCGGGATGGCCGAAGAACCAGAACAGATGCTGGAACAGCACCGGATCGCCGCCGCCGTCGGCGGCGAAGAAGGTGGTGCCGAAATTACGGTCAGTGAGCAGCATGGTGATGGCCCCGGCGAGCACCGGCAGCGCCAGCAGGAGCAGGAACACCGTCACCAGGATCGACCACACGAACAGCGGCATCTTGTGCAGCGTCATGCCCGGCGCGCGCATGTTGAAGATGGTGGTGATGAAGTTGATGGCGCCGAGAATCGAGGAGGCGCCGGCAAGGTGGATCGACAGGATGGCGAAATCGACTGCCGGCCCGGGGTGACCCGAGGTCGACAGCGGCGCGTATAGCGTCCAGCCGGTGCCGACGCCATTGGCGCCGGGCTCGCCCTCGACGAAGGTGGAGATCAACAGCAGCGCGAACGAAGCCGGCAGCAGCCAGAACGAAATGTTGTTCATGCGCGGGAACGCCATGTCCGGCGCCCCGATCATCAGCGGCACGAACCAGTTGCCGAAACCGCCGATCATCGCCGGCATCACCATGAAGAAGATCATGATCAGGCCATGCGAGGTCACGAACACGTCATAGGTGTGGGTCTCGTGGAAGATCTGGATGCCGGGATACATCAGCTCGGCGCGGATCGCGATCGACATCGCCGCGCCGATGATGCCGGCGATGATCGCAAACACCAAGTACATCGTGCCGATGTCCTTGTGGTTGGTCGAATAGACGTAGCGCCGCCATCCGGTCGGATGGTCATGGGCGTGATCGTCATGCGCGCCGTGAGCGTGATCGGGATGAGCCGGTGTCGCTATTGCCATTTTCAAGTCCTGCCTTGCAGTCTCTTCGGACCTTGCGGTCCCATCGCCCTTGTCCGTATCGATCGCGCCCTCGAGCTTCGAGGCTTACTGCGCGGCTGCGCCCGCTGACGCGAACGAGTTCGTCGGGCTCGATGCGTATTTCTTCTTCGCGCCCTCAACCCAGGCCGCAAACTCCTGATCGTTCACCACCCGCACCGCGATCGGCATGAAGGCGTGGTCCTTGCCGCACAGTTCCGAGCACTGGCCGTAGAACATGCCGAGCTTGGTGGCCTTGAACCAGGTTTCGTTGAGCCGGCCGGGAATAGCGTCGATCTTGATGCCGAAGGCCGGCACCGCGAAGGAATGGATGACGTCGGCGCCGGTGGTCTGCACCCGGACCACCTTGTTCACCGGCACCACCATCTCGTTGTCGACGCCGAGCAGCCGGGGCTTCTTGTCCCGGGCCAGCAGCGAATCGAATTCGAACTTGCCGTTGTCGGGATAGGCGTAGCTCCAGTACCACTGCTTGCCGGTCGCCTTGATGGTCAAGTCCGCCTTGGGAATGTCGAGTTCTTCGAACAGCAGACGGAACGACGGCACCGCGATGCCGACCAGGATCAGCACCGGAATCAGCGTCCAGGCCACTTCGATCAGGCTGTTGTGCGTGGTCCTGGAGGGGACGGGATTGGCGCGGGCATTGAACTTGACGACCACGATCACCAGCAGCCCCAGCACGAACAGCGTGATGGCGGTGATGATCCACAGCAGCCAATTGTGAAACCAGATGATGCTCTCCATCACCGGCGTCGCCGCTTCCTGCAGCTTGTATTCCCATGGCGCAGGCTGTCCCAATTCGGCTGAGGCCGATCCGCAGGCTGCCAGCGCCACGCCGGCCACCGCCAATCCCAGCAATCGCCGGCCCATCTGGCCCTTCCACACCTTCATGCCGCTCGCGCTCCCATGATGAACCCTCGAAAGCACTCCGCCGGGCTGGCCAGAAAATGCTGCACGATCCGCGCTGACGAGCGGCCTTGCGCGATACTTCGGAAAGTACCTGGGCCCGATCGCTGCAACGCTGAAATCCAGCCTCTCAAACCATAATTCCACGCTTGTCGCAATGCAGTAGTAGGACGCGGCCCGATCATTGCCGGCTATTCCATCCGCATCACATTTTCCGGTCAAATCAGGCCAAAGCGCCGGTTTTGCGCATCCGCGCCGCTTGACAGCCGGATTGCCCGTTGTAGGCACAGGCGAGGTACTCGACAGGAACCTGATTCGGCACGCGGAGCCGGCGGTCCCGGAGTAATCGCGCGTGGAAATCGCCCTCAAGGCGCCGTCATTGCCGTATCAATCGGACCTGCAGCTTAAGGGACCACCAAAGGATCGACCCGGATGGGGCCTTCGAAATACGCCAACAGCTTTGCCGCTGCGAGCCTCGCCATCGCCTTCTGTCTCGGCCTGACCGCCGCCGCGAACGCGCAGGGCGCCGTGCGCTCGGTGCATGGCGACTGGCAGATCCGCTGCGACACCCCGCCGGGCGCGCAAGGCGAACAATGCGCGCTGATCCAGAGCGTGGTGGCCGAAGACCGCTCCAATGCCGGCCTCACCGTCATCGTGCTCAAAACCGCCGACCAGAAAAGCAAGCTGATGCGGGTGGTGGCGCCGCTCGGCGTATTGCTGCCCTCCGGGCTCGGCCTGAAACTCGACAATGTCGACGTCGGCCGCGCCGGTTTTGTCCGATGCCTGCCCAATGGCTGCGTCGCCGAGGTGGTGATGGATGACAAGCTGTTGAACCAGCTGCGCACCGCCAAGACCGCAACCTTTATCATCTTCGAGACCCCTGAAGAGGGCATCGGCTTCCCGCTCAGCCTGAACGGCATCGGCGAGGGCTATGACAAGCTGCCGTGAGGCAATGTGCCTCTCCTGGGAACCCTTGGCAGACCCTCCCATTTCCTGCCGGTCGTGCCTATCTTCAAGCATCTTGGTCGCGTCGACGCGGCGACCCCGAATTATCAGAGGTTACGGTGTTGTAAGATGATCTCGCCGCAAGTCTTTGCTTAGCTTCAACTGACCTTAACCCGTGACACCAGGCGGGGACGACAACAGAGAGTTCGGAGCCTGCATGACCCCCACCACCTCCCTGCTCGAGCGCGCCAATCTCGACCGCGATTCCGTGCGCCACCAGGTCGCACGCGGGCTCGAGGGCGCCGACGACGGCGAGTTGTTCCTGGAATACGGTCAGACCGAAGCGCTGATGTTCGACAATGGCCGGCTGAAGCAGGCCACCTACGACACCTCGCAGGGTTTTGGCCTGCGCGCGGTCAAGGAGGACGCGGTCGGATACGCGCATTCCTCCGACGTCTCGCTGCCGGCGCTGATCCGCGCGGCCGATGCCGTCGCAGCCGTGCGCCACGGCTATAGCGGAAATTTCGCAGCCGCGCCGGCGCACACCAATGTGCGGCTGTATCGCGACGACAATCCGCTCGATGCCCCCGGCTTTGAGGCAAAAGTAAAACTGCTTGCCGAGATCGACGCTTACGTCCGCGACAAGGACCCACGGGTGCGGCAGGTAACGGTCAGCCTGGGCGCGACCTGGCAGGTCGTGGAGATCCTGCGCCCCGACGGCGAGACCTATCGCGACATTCGTCCATTGGTGCGCGTGAATATTTCGGTGGTGGCCGGCCAAGGCGACCGCCAGGAAAGCGGCAGCAAGGGATATGGCGGCCGCGAAGGCTATGCGCGCTTCATCGAGACCAAATCCTGGCGCGAGGCCGCCGACGGCGCGATCCGCGAGGCGCTGGTCAATCTGCAATCGGTGCCGGCGCCGGCCGGCGAAATGGACGTCGTGCTGGGCGCCGGCTGGCCCGGCGTGATGCTGCACGAGGCTGTCGGTCACGGCCTCGAAGGCGATTTCAACCGCAAGCAGACCTCGGCTTTCGCGGGATTGATGGGCCGGCAGGTCGCGGCCAAGGGCGTCACCGTGGTCGACGACGGCACCATTGCTTCGCGGCGCGGCTCGCTGTCGATCGACGACGAGGGCACGCCGACCAATCGCACCGTGCTGATCGAGGACGGCATCCTGGTCGGCTACATGCAGGACCGCCAGAACGCCCGGCTGATGAACATGAAACCGACCGGCAACGGGCGCCGCCAAGGCTATGGCCATGTGCCGATGCCCCGCATGACCAACACCTACATGCTCGCAGGTGGTCGCGATCCCGCGGAAATTCTTAGCTCGGTGAAGAACGGAATCTATGCCGCGAATTTCGGCGGCGGTCAGGTCGACATCACCTCGGGCAAATACGTATTCCAGTGCACCGAGGCCTACAAAATCGAAAACGGCAAGGTCGGCGCGCCACTGAAGGGCGCGATGCTGATCGGCAACGGGCCGACCGACCTGCATCGCATCACCATGATCGGCAACGATCTGGCGCTGGATTCCGGCATCGGCACCTGCGGCAAGAACGGCCAGGGCGTACCGGTCGGCGTCGGCCAGCCGACGCTGCGGATGGAGCGCATCACGATCGGAGGAACAGGCTGATGAGCACCGAGCACCAAACCGTGGCGGCGAGCACGTCGAGCTGGCGAGGCCAGGTCGTCCAGCTCGCGGCAATCGTGCTGGCCGTATTCGTGGCCAAGGGCGCGCTCGCCGAGCCGTTTTACGTGCCGTCGGGCTCGATGGAGCCGACGCTGCTGATTGGCGACGCGCTACTGGCGTCGAAATATCCCTACGGCTACGGCACCGCCTCGTTGCCGATCCAGCTCAACCTGCCCGAGACCGGCCGGGTATTCGGCGAACCGCCGAAACTCGGCGATGTCGTGGTATTTCGTTGGCCCGGCGATCGCTCGCAGGCCTGGGTCAAGCGCGTGGTGGGGCTGCCGGGCGATCGCATCCAGATGCGGCAGGGCCAGCTCTTCATCAACGACCATCCGGCCTCGCTGAGGCCGGATGGCATCGGCCAGGCCGAAGACGACAGCGGCGCAACGGAGCCGGCTTACCGCTATGTCGAGACTTTGCCCAACGGCGTCAGCCACGCGATCTTCAAATTGCGCGACAATGGCAGGCTCGACAACACGCCTGAAGTCACGGTGCCTGCGGGCCGCCTGTTCGTGATGGGCGACAACCGCGACAACTCCGCCGACAGCCGCGTTCCCGTGCGCCAGGGTGGCGTCGGGCTGTTGCCGATCGACAATCTGGTCGGCCGCGCCGATGCCGTTGTCGGTTCGTGGGATCTCGGCATTCGCAAGCAGCCGGTATGGACCTGGCTGTCCGGCTTCCGCCTCGCCCGGTTCTTCACCTCGGTGCATTGAAGCGGCGAAGGCGCTCGGGGACCTGGCCGATTGAATCGGACGCGATGCTCTGACAGGCTTCGCGCAAAAAGCTCAAAACGACGTCGTCAATTGCGTGAGCCATTGCGGCGAGGCATCGACCAGCGCGGCTTCCAGCCGCTTGTCGGCGCCGGAGACGATCGCTATCCCGATCACAATGAAGGCGGCGCCGAGCAGGCCCTTGCCGAGCTTTCCCGCCGAAATCAGGCGCGTGCGCGCGCCCATCAGGCTCGCGCGCGACAGCAGTCCCAACAGCACCAGCGGCAAGGCCGCGCCGATGCCGAACACCGTCATCGTCAACGCGACCCGCGGCAGGTCGCGTCCTTGCGCGGCCAGCAGCGACGCCGCGCCGAGCGTCGGGCCAACGCAGGGCGACCAGACGGCGCCGAGCAAGAGGCCGATCGCGAACTGGCCTGGCAGCCCCGAGGATGCCAAGCCGCCCAAACGCCGGTCAGCCCAGCCGGAGATCGGTCCGCCCGCCGCGGCGAGCCGCGCCTGCCAGGATGGGACGACGAGCACCGCGCCCAACGCGATCATGATCGCTGCGGCCGCAAGGCGAAACATGCCGGCATCGATGCCGATCCCGAACCCGACCAGCGCAAGCAAGAGGCCGATTGCGGTAAACGACAGGGCGAGACCGGCGGCCAACGCGAACGCGCCGCGTGGATGCGCGAGCACGGCCGCACCGAGCACGATCGGCACCAGCGGCAGCACGCAGGGTGACAGGATTGAGAGCAGCCCGGCGGCGAAGGCGAGCGCGAGGCCCGTCACATGAAGCTCAAAGGCTCTTTTCCAGCAATTCGGCGATCGAGGCCTGTTTGGTGTCGCCGACGGAGCGCCCCTGCTCGGCCGAACCCTTGAAGACGATCAGGGTCGACTGCATCTGCGCCCCGAACTGCTTCACGACCGGCTTCATGGTGTCGAAGTCGACACGGAAGATCTTCAGCGCCTTGAACTTGGGATCTGCGGTCAACTTGTCGAGGATCGGCTTCTGCGCCTTGCAGGTCGGGCACCAGTCGGCGTGGATTTCAACCAGGATCGGGCTGCCCGAGGCTTGCGCCGCCTTGAACGCCGCCGCAGAAAAAGGAACCGCGCTGTCGGCGCAAGCCGGCGAGAGCAGGCCGGCAAGCGGCAGCGCCGCCGCCGCGATCACCAAGCCAAAAAACCTGCGCGTCAAGACCATCGTGTACTCCTTGGGTTGATTTTGCGCCCCCGAAGCCGCTCGATCGGAACAGCGTCCTCTGAATTACGTTCCGGAGACCGCCAAGGTTACCTCACCACCCCCGAAATAAATCCGGCCCGGCGCCGCGGCGGCTTTATTTCCTTTTTCAGGAAGCAACGCGCTTCCCGTCCGACATATCCCGGCCGCGCAAAGGTCCAGGCCCGGCATTTGTTATCGCCGGCGCAGGCGGCCTTGCAGCCCTCCTCGCCTTCGCCGCCTTTGAGATCAAGATTGCGGTAATCGCCCCCGGCGCGATCAATGGAAATTTCCTCCGTTCCATTGCGCGGTTCGACCACGCCGGCACCGCGCACGCCTGAAACGCAGCAATTATCCTGGACCCGCACAGGTACGCTGCTTTTCAGCCAGCACACCGCCCCACCGACGACGTCGGTCGGGTAGTTGAAACTCCAGGCGCGGCAGCGCCGGTCGCGCTCACACACCAGCGCGCAATCGGCCGGATCGCCCGAGACGACCCGCCCGCTGTGATAATCGCCACCGGGGCGATCGAAGTTGGTTTGTGCTTGCGCCGTTCGCGTGGATGCCGCGACCGCCAAAAACGCGAGCGCTGCCAAACATGCCCCGGGCAGGCGGCGTCCCCACATTCGCGATTGCTTTCAGTCCGTTGGGCGCGCCGAACGCGCCCGCACTCAGTTAGGCGCCATTTGATCGCCATGAACCTGTACGTCACATGAACAGCACTGACGCGGGCGGCCCGAAGGTCCGTCAAGACTTTGATCTAGAAGGCATATTCGTCGTAGGCCGGTTCCACCGAGCGGTTCCACGGGCCATAGAACTTCTCCAGCATCTCCTCCGCCGGGGTGCGTCCGGAGTCGATGATGCGCTGGAGCGGCTCGAGATGGCGGGTCTCGTCCCGGCCGGCATGATCAAGGCGCCCGCGCCGCCGCAACCCCAAATGCGACAGCGTCATGCATTCCTTGGCGATTTCGAACAGATAGCGGTCTCTGATCCTTGCCTTGAACCCCATCCGCGGCACGTCATCGCGCAACGCCTGGCGCTCATGCGCGTTCCAGTGCTTGGCGATGTCCCATGCCGCGTCCAGGCTGGCGTCGTCGTACAGCAATCCAACCCAGAACGCCGGCAAGCCCGGCAGCCGTCCCCACGGCACGCCGTCGGCGCCGCGCATTTCCAGATAGCGCTTCAATCGCACCTCAGGGAAAATCGTCGAAAGATGATTGGCCCAGTCCGATAGCGTCGGGCGCTCGCCGGGAAACGCCGGATGCTTGCCGGCGAAGAAATCGCGGAACGACGATCCCGCGACGTCAACATAGTTTTCGCCGCGCTTGACAAAATACATCGGCACGTCGAGGGCATAGTCGACCCAGCGTTCGAATCCCATGCCGTCGTCGAACGCCCACGGAATCATGCCGGATCTCGCGCTGTCGGTCTCGCGCCAGATCTCGGAACGAAACGACAGGAAGCCATTGGGCTCGCCTTCCGTGAACGGCGAGTTGGCAAACAGCGCGGTCGCCACCGGCTGCAGCGCCACCGAGACCCTGAGCTTCTTGACCATGTCGGCTTCCGACGAGAAGTCGAGATTGGTTTGCACCGTGCAGGTCCGGTACATCATGTCGAGGCCGTACTGGCCGACCTTCGGCATGTAGTTGGTCATGATCTTGTAGCGGCCCTTCGGCATCATCGGAATTTGCGCCCGCGACCATGACGGCGTCATGCCGAGCCCGAGAAAGCCGATGCCGAGCGGGGCGGCGATCTCGCGCACCTGCGCCAGGTGCGCCATCAACTCGGCCTGGGTTTGATGCACGGTCTCGACCGGCGCGCCCGACAGCTCGAATTGTCCGCCGGGCTCCAGCGAAATCGCGCCGCCTCCGGTGACATCATACAGCCCGATGATCTTGCCATGCTCCATGATCGGCTCCCAGCCGAGCAGGAGCTTCATGCCCTCCAATAGCGCGCCAATGCCGTGCGTGCCTTCGTAGGGAACGGGATCATGGCCCGCGATCGTGAACGGGGTCTTTTCGTGTTCGGTGCCGATCCGGAATTCGGAGGGCGGTTTGACGCCGGCTTCCAGCCACGCCACCAACTCGTCGCGCGACTGCAGCGGCCTCATATCGATCTGGTCACGCGCCATGCAAATTCCGGATCAAGGGCGCTGCGACCGAACGCGCGCGGGGATGAGGGCGTCCGCGAACCAACCGGCCCGGGGCTGGTAGCGGCAACGATAATATCATCGAGCGGGCGCACCGTCTCTTGCGGCTGGCGACGGAGCCTCGCCGCAGGAGCAGCCCAGCCGGTCGAGCAGACCGCAGAGCTTTGCCGCATCCGCATCGGACAGTTTCGAACCAACATGCTTTTCGATTGCGGCCGAATATGCACTCCACATCTTCTTCTGCAGCTCGCGTCCGGCGTCGGTGATCTCGACGAACTGACCGCGCTTGTCGATCTTGCACTCGCGGCGCGCCGCCAGCCCCTCGTCCACCAGCCGCTCGATCAGCCGCGACGTCGAGTATTGCGGGATCAGCATCTGCTTCTCGAGCTCGACCGGCCGCATTTCGCCCGACGGGGCGCGCGACAATTCGAGCAACGCGTCATACCAGGCCAGCGGCGGGAAACCGGCTTTCTTCAGATCCTGCTCGACCGCATCCAGCACCCGGCTCTGGATCCGCATCAGGCGGATCCAGGCGGCGGTCGCCTCGGTCGATGGTTTGCGTTTCATGGACTAGTGCCCTGCTTCCGAAGTTCGTAATACGTTCCGGCGCCCTCTGAACGAACTTCGGAAACAAAAGGGCACTGGTAGCTCTTATATTTCTAGTGCCGCCCTTCGATTTGAAGTTCCTAACCCGGTCTTGCGGCAATTGGCGCAGGAACTTCAAATCGGCGGCACTAGCCCATAGATGTCACGGATCAGTGTAGCGCACTAAATGCAGCTGCATCAATCTTGACTATTTCATGCAGATGCATTTAGTCATCCGGCCGCATACCGCCAGTAACTCAAGGGTAAGGAAAAAATCGATGAAGCTATATTATTCACCCGGTGCCTGCTCGCTCTCCCCCCACATCGCGCTGCATGAAGCCGGTCTCCCGCACGAACTGGTCAGGGTCGACCTCAAGGCCAAGAAGACCGAAACCGGCGACGACTTCACCCGCATCAACCCCAAGGGCCAGGTGCCGGCGCTGCAATTGGACAATGGCGAGTTGCTGACCGAAGGCCCGGTGATCGTCCAGGCGATCGCCGACAAGGCGGCCGGCAAGAATTTGGCGCCCGCCGCGGGCACGCCGGAGCGCTACCGCCTCCAGGAATGGCTGAATTTCATCACCACCGAACTGCACAAGAACTTCAGCCCGCTGTTCCAGCCGGCGATCCCGGATGAGGTGAAGACGTTCTTCAAGGACCGCATCATGGGCAAGTTCAGATACGCCGACAGCAAGCTCGCCGGCCAGGACTATTTGATGGGCAAGCAGTTCACCGTCGCCGACGGCTATTTGTTCGTGATGCTGAAATGGGCGGAGCGCACGGGAATGGACCTGTCCGCGTTGAAGAACCTGATCTCCTTCAAGGATCGCGTCGCGGCGCGCCCGAACGTGCAGGCCGCGCTGAAAATGGAAAGCCAGCAGAAGGCGGCGTGAGACCTTCTGCGGACCGCGACAAAGCGAAAGGCCGGATCGTGGATCCGACCTTTTTTTGGTGAGCGGACGGAAAAATCAAAGTCAAGTTCTACGCCGCCGCCTGCTTCTTCGGCGGGAAGCGGCCGTAGAAGGTTTCGCCCTTGGCGGCCATCTCCTCCAGCAGTTTGGGCGGGCTGAAGCGCGAGCCGTATTTGGCCTCGAGCTTGTGGCACAGCGCGACGAAGTTCCTGGTGCCCATGAAATCGATATAGGACAGCGTGCCGCCGGTGAACGGGGCAAAGCCGAAGCCGAGAATCGAGCCGACGTCGGCCTCGCGCATGTCGGTGATGACGTGATCTTCCACGGTACGCGCGGCTTCCACCGCCTGCACCACCAGAAAGCGCTGCTTCA
The DNA here is from genome assembly GCA_963840155.1 of uncultured Alphaproteobacteria bacterium. Lineage (GTDB taxonomy): Bacteria > Pseudomonadota > Alphaproteobacteria > Rhizobiales > Xanthobacteraceae > Bradyrhizobium. The sequence goes on along the minus strand of CAWIXP010000002.1, from coordinate 1,802,188 downwards.
ACTCCTCGATGTCGAGGCTATCGGGATCGAGATGCTTCGGCTGCAAGCCGCTCAACGCCGGCCACAGGCTCTTCTGTCCCTTGCCCTTCTCGGGATAATCGTAAAATCCCTTGCCGTTCTTGCGGCCGAAGCGGCCCTGTTTTTCGACCATCTCGACCAGGAGCTTCTTCTGGGTCTGGTCGATGGCATTGGGACCGAGATCGGCTTCGGTCGCCTTCATGATCTTGAGCACCAGATCGAGTGCGACCTCGTCGGACAGCGACAGCGGCCCGACCGGCATGCCCGCCATCTTCGCGGTGTTCTCGATCATCGCCGGCGGCACGCCCTCCATCAGCATTTCGAGACCTTCGGCGGTGAAACGCAGCACGCAGCGGTTGGCGAAGAAGCCGCGGGAATCGTTGACCACGATCGGGGTCTTGCCGATCAGGCGCACGTAATCCAGCGCGGTGGCGAGCGCTGTGTCGCCGGTGTTCTTCCCGACGATGATTTCCACCAGCATCATCTTCTCGACCGGCGAGAAGAAATGAATGCCGATGAACTTGCTCTGATCCCTGAACTCTTCCGCCAGCGAATTGATCGGCAGCGTCGAGGTATTGGAAGCAAAGATCGCATCGCCCTTCAGCAGCGGTTGCGCCTTGGCATAGGTCTCCGCTTTTATTTTTCTATCCTCGAACACCGCCTCGATGATGAGATCGCAATCCTTCAGGGCGCTGTAATCCGCGGTCGCGGCGATGCGCGACAGGATGGCATCGCCGTCGCTTTGCTGCGCCCGCCCCTTTTTGATGAGATCGTCGATCACGGCTTTGGCGTGGGCCTTGCCCTTGTCGGCGCTCTCCTGATCGCGGTCGATCAACACCACCTCGATGCCGGCGCGCGCCGAGACGTAGCCGACGCTGGCGCCCATGAAGCCGGCGCCGATGACGGCGAGTTTCTTGACCTTGGTAGGCGGAACGTTTGGCGGACGCCGCGCGCCCTTGTTCAACTCCTGCATCGACAGGAACAGGCTGCGGATCATCGCGGCGGCTTCCTTGCTGCGCAGGATTTGGGTGAAGTAGCGCGATTCGACCCGCAATGCCGCGTCGATCGGCAATTGCAGTCCCTCGTACACGCAGCTCATGATCGCGCGCGCCGCCGGATAGTTGTCGTAGGTCTCGCGGCGGAAGATCGCGTTGCCGGCCGGGAACATCATCATGCCGGCTTTCGAATAGACTGGCCCGCCCGGCAGCCGGAATTCCTTGCTATCCCAGGGCGCGACCGCCTTGCCGCCGGCCTTGATCCAGTCTTTTGCCGCCTTGACGAGATCGCTTGCGGGAACGACGGCGTCGATCAGCTTCAAGGCCATGGCCCTGGCGAGATTGACGGCCTCGCCCTTCAGGAGCAATTGCATCGCATCCTGCGGCGGTACGATGCGCGGCACGCGCTGGGTGCCGCCGGCCCCTGGGAACAGCCCGACCTTGACCTCTGGCAGGCCGAGCCGGGTCTTTGGATTTTCCGCTGCGACACGGTAATGGCAGGACAGCGTCAGCTCGAAGGCGCCGCCGAGCGCAAGCCCATTGATCGCGGCCACCCACGGCTTGCCTGATGTCTCGATGGCGCGAAACACCAGCGAGGATTTGCGGCTCTGCTCAAACAGCATCTGGTTGGCCGCGACCTCACCTTTGGCCTCGAGCAATTCGCTGTAGCGGCGGTTCATCGCCTCGAGCATCGACAGGTCGGCGCCGGCGGAGAACGCCTCCTTGCCTGAGGTGACGACGACGCCCTTGACGGCCGCATCGCCGGAAGTCTGTTTCACGATTTCCTCGAGCTCGGCGATGGTGGTCTTGTCCAGCACGTTCATCGAACGCCCCGGGATATCCCAGGTCGCCAGCGCGATGCCATCGGCGTCGGTTTCAATTTTGAAATTCTTGAAAGCCATGTTGTCGCTCCCTGGTGCCGACGGCTCCTCAACCGACTCGACGATCGAGTTAAACTCTTTCTATGATAGTCGCGGTGCCCATGCCGCCGCCGATGCACAGCGTGACCAGCGCGATCGATTTGTCGGTGCGCTCGAGCTCGTCGAGCACGGTTCCGAGGATCATCGCTCCGGTGGCGCCGAGCGGATGGCCGAGCGCGATCGCGCCGCCGTTGACGTTGATCTTGGCGTTGTCAATGTCGAAGGCCTGGATGTAGCGCAGCACCACAGAAGCAAAGGCCTCGTTCAATTCGAACAGGTCGATGTCCGACTTCTTCATGCCCGAGCGCTCGAACAGCTTTTCGGTGACGTCGACCGGGCCGGTCAGCATCATCGCCGGCTCGGAGCCGATATTGGCGAAGGCGCGGATTTTAGCGCGCGGCTTGAGGCCGTGCTTGCTGCCGGCTTGCTTGCTGCCGAGCAGCACCGCGCCGGCGCCATCGACGATCCCGGAGGAATTGCCGGCGTGATGCACGTAATTGATGCGCTCGATTTCCGGATGCGACTGGATCGCCACCGCATCGAAGCCGCCCATCTGGCCGATGGTCACGAAAGAGGGCTGCAACTGGCCCAGTGACTGCATCGTCGTGGTTGGCCGCATGTGCTCGTCTTTGGCGAGAATGGTAAGCCCGTTGACGTCCTTCACCGGCACCACCGAATTCTTGAAGCGGCCCTCGTCCCAGGCTTTCGCGGCGCGCTGCTGGCTCTGCACCGCATAGGCATCGACATCGTCGCGCGAAAAGCCGTATTTGGTCGCGATCAGATCGGCGGAGACGCCCTGCGGCATGAAATAGGCCGGCACCGCGATCGAGGGATCCATCGGCCAGGCGCCGCCGGAGGCGCCGATGCCGACACGGCTCATCGATTCGGCGCCGCCGCCGATCACGAGTTCATGCTGACCGCTCATGATCTGGGCGGCGGCAAAATTCACGGCATCGAGGCCGGAAGCGCAGAAGCGGCTGATCTGGACCCCGGGCACGGCCTCGCCGAGGCCCGCCTTCATCGCGGCGAACCGCGCGATATCGGAACCGGCCTCGCCGACCGGATCGACCACGCCGAGGATGACGTCGTCGACGAGATCTTCGGCGAGGTGGTTGCGCTCCTTTAGCGCTTTCAGCGGCACGGTCGCCAGCGCCAGCGCGGTCACCTCGTGCAGCGCGCCATCGGTCTTGCCGCGGCCGCGCGGCGTGCGAACGTGATCGTAGATATATGCCTCAGCCATCAATTTTCTCCCGTTTCGGTCCCGGCCTTGATCGAGCCCGACGAATTACAGCGCAGTCAAATCGTGCGATCGTCATCGCGAGCGGCTCTTGCGACGAAGCAATCCAGTCCTTGCTGGTGCCTCTGGATTGCTTCGCTTCGCTCGCAATGACAGTTCAGAAGGCTTCCGCCGCCAATTCCATGGTGGTCGCGGCTCCGGTCTGGATCCGCGCCAGATGCAGCGCGGTTTCCGGCAGCATCCGCTCCATGAAGAAGCGGCCGGTCACCAGCTTGGTGGTCAAATAGGGCGTCGCGCCGCCGCCCGCAATCTTGTCCAGCGCCACTTTCGCCATCCGCGCCCACATATAGCCGAAGGTGACGAGGCCGAACAGTTGCATGTAGTCGGTGGCTGCCGCGCCGGCATTGTCCGGCTTCATCATCGCATTCTGCATCAGCCAGGTGGTGGCCTGCTGCAACTGTCCGAGCGCCGTGCTCAGCGGCGCGACATAGGGCTTCATGGCCTCGTCCGCGTGATCCTTGGCGAACACCGCCACCTCGTTGAAGAAGGCCATCACCGCGCGGCCGCCGTCGCGCGGCAGTTTCCGTCCCACAAGGTCGAGCGCCTGAATGCCGTTGGCGCCCTCATAGATCATGGCGATACGCGCATCGCGCACGAACTGCTCCATGCCCTGTTCGGCGATATAGCCGTGGCCGCCATAGATCTGCTGCGCCAGCACCGCGTTGGAAAATCCGACATCGGTCAGAACTCCTTTCAGCACCGGCGTCATCAGCCCCATGTGATCGTCGGCCTCCTGACGATCCCCGGGGTCGCTGGAGCGATGGGCGACGTCGCTTTTGAGCGCGGTCCACACCACCATCGCCCGCGCCGCTTCGTTGAAGGCGCGAATGGTGAGCAAGCTGCGGCGCACGTCGGGGTGCACGATGATCGGATCGGCCGGCTGGTCCGGCGCCTTCGCGCCGGTGAGCGCGCGGCCCTGCAGGCGATCGCGCGCATAGGCCACTGCGTTCTGATAGGCGACTTCCGATTGCGCCAGCCCCTGCACCGCGACGCCGAGCCGGGCCTCGTTCATCATCACGAACATGCCCTGCATGCCCCTGTTTTCCTCGCCGATCAGCCAGCCGGTGGCGCCGTCGTAATTCATCACGCAGGTCGAATTGCCGTGAATCCCCATCTTGTGCTCGATCGAGCCGCAGCTGACTCCGTTGCGCTGTCCCAGCGTGCCATCGGCATTGACCAGGATTTTCGGCACCACGAACAGCGACACGCCCTTGATGCCGCTGGGTGCACCCTCGATTCGTGCCAGCACCAGATGGATGATGTTTTCCGCAAGATCATGCTCGCCGGCGGAAATAAAGATCTTGGTGCCGGTGATCTCGTAGCTGCCGTCGGCCTGCTTCAGCGCCTTGGTGCGCAGCAGGCCCAGATCGGTGCCGCATTGTGGTTCGGTCAGGTTCATGGTGCCGGTCCATTGTCCCGCCACCATCTTCGGCACGAACAGGTTCTTCTGCTCGGGCTTGCCGTGCACCATCAGCGCCGCCGTCGCGCCCATGGTCAGGCCGCCATACATCGAAAACGCCATGTTGGCGGAGATCTGGAATTCGTTGACCGCCTGGCTCAGCGTCACCGGCAAGCCTTGCCCGCCATATTCCGGTGGCGCCGACAGCCCGAGCCAGCCGCCTTCGGCGACCTGCCTGAAAGCTTCCCTGAAGCCCTTCGGGGTTGTCACGCTGCCGTCATCGTGGCGGGTACAGCCCTCGAGATCGCCGACGCGATTGAGCGGCTGCAGCACCTGCTCGCTGAGCTTGGCTGCCTCGCTCAGAATCGCCTCGCGCACGTCGGCCGAGGCGTCGCTAAAGCCGGGAAGATTGTCGTAGCGGTCGATCTGAAACACGTCATTGAGCAGGAAACTGACGTCTTCCACGGGGGCTTTGTAGATCGGCATAATTCCCTCCCGGCTCGCCTGGCTGGTCTCGTTTAGGTGAGATTTTGCAGCGCAGCAATCACCCGCTCGCACAAATGCAGCTTAGCCGGTTCGGAAACCCCGGCGGCGCTGGTCCCCGCCGGTCACATTGTCGCAATGGCCGCGATCCCTGGCAGGCCCGGCAACGACCCGCCAAATCGCCGACCCGGCAACTTTCACGGCCGGAAATTGGAATCCTTAACCGGTTATTTACCGTAACACGAAAAAGTCGACGGCAGAGGCAGACGACCTGCGCAGAATTCGAGGGTCTCTTCACGGGGGACGCGCGGGGAGGCTGAAGGCGCAGGTGGCGCGCCGAAGTCTAAACCGGACGAAAGCATGAATTCGCGGGTGTCGTGGAGCGTCGAAGGCATCGATCCATCCGTCCGCGAGAGGGCCGAGGCCGCCGCGCGACGCGCCGGCTTGTCGCTGAACGACTGGCTCAATTCCAGCATTGGCGATTCCATCCCGCCCAATTTCCGCGACGGCCCGGAGCAGCGCATGACCGTGCCGGGCCGGGACGACGTCGCCGACATTCACCAGCGGCTTGATTCGATTACCCGCCAGATCGAGCAGATCTCGCGCCCGGCGCCGCGCAACGACACCTCGCGCGGCGAGCAGGGCGTCGCCGGGCAGTTGAACGAGGCGATCTCGCGGCTGGATGCACGGCTGTCGCAGATCTCGAACCCGGCGTCGGCCAGCCGAAACCAGACACAAGACAGCGAGCGCCGGACCGAGCTGGTCGAGCGCGCCGCGGCCCAGGTCTATCGCCCCGGCGCGACGCTGAGCCCGGGGTCGCTTGGTTTTGCAATGGCGGAAATCGCTGCGCGGCAGAGCGAACTTGACAATGTAGCGCCACGGCCGATGCCGCCACGAGCCGCCCCGCCGACGGCGCCCGCGGCACCGGCCGGTCCGGATTTCTCCGCGCTGGAGCGCCATCTATTCAGGATCACGAGCCAGATCGAAGCTCTGCAGCGTCCCGACGGGATCGAGCAATCGATTGCGGCGTTCCGCGGCGAACTGGCCGAGATCCGTCACGCCCTTACGGAAGCGATGCCGCGCCGGGCGATCGAATCGATCGAAAACGAGATCCGTTCGCTGTCACGCCGCATCGACGATAACAGACAGTGCGGCATCGACGCCCAGGCACTTGGCGGCATCGAGCGCGCGCTCTCTGAAATCCGCGAAGTGCTGCGCTCGCTGACGCCGGCCGAGCAGCTTGCCGGTTATGACGAGGCGATCCGCAATCTCGGCGCCAAGCTCGACCTGATCCTTCGCGCCAACGACGATCCCTCCACCGTCCAGCAGCTCGAAGGCGCTATCGCAGCGCTTCGTGGCATCGTCTCCAAAGTCGCCTCCAATGACGCGCTGACCCGGCTCAGCGACGACGTCCAGACCCTGTCAGCCAAGGTCGACCACCTCGCTCGCTCCGAGGGCAGCCATGATTCGTTCGCAATCCTCGAACAGCGCATCGCCGCGCTGACCTCGACCCTGGAAATTCACGAGCGTCCGGTGGCCGGCGAAAACTCCGAGCAATTCGAAGGCGCGATGCGGGCATTGTCCGACCGGATCGACCGCATGCCGGTCGGCAACGACACCGCCTCCGCGTTCGGCCATCTCGAACAGCGCGTGTCCTTTTTGCTCGAACGGCTGGAGGCCTCCGCCGATCACCGCGGCGGCCATCTCGGGCCGGTCGAGGAAGCGCTGCAGGACATTCAGCGGCATCTGGAAGCCCAGCACGCGGCCGTTGCCCGGCTGGCCGAGAGTAATCGAGGCACGGCGGAGCCTGCCGATGACGGCCTCGTCGACCTCGTCAAACGCGAATTGTCCGACATCCGCTTCAGCCAGTCGGAAACCGACCGCCACACCCAGGATTCCCTCGAAGCCGTTCACAACGCGCTCGGCCATGTGGTCGACCGTCTGGCGATGATCGAAGGCGATCTGCGCTCGGCTCGCAGCCAGCCGGCTGCACCGCAGCCGTTCATGCCGCCCGCCGCGCCGCGAGCCGTTGCAGCCGAGGCGGCGGCGCCGCAAGCCGCCGAATCCTGGGCCGAGCTGGCGCCACAGCCGAAGCCTGAATTGCCAAATCCCGCTGCGGCGGAGGCGCATTTCGCCACCGCCCCGCGCGAATTCCAGCTTGCGCCGATGTCGGCTGTCATGGCCGCGGCGCCGCGGGCCATCAGCGAAATTCTCGAGCCGGATGCGCCACCGCCGCGCGCTACGATCGCCCCGGATCTGCCGCCGGACCACCCGCTCGAACCCGGTACACGGCCCTCCGGACGGGCGGCTTCTCCGTCGGAGCGTATCGCGGCTTCCGAAAGCGCGATCAGCGAGATCGCAGGCGCCACGGGTGAGAAGATCAGTACGTCGAGTTTCATTGCCGCCGCCCGCCGCGCCGCCCAGGCCGCCGCGGCCGCGCCACCCGCCGAAAAGCCCGGCCGCGGCACGCTCAAGAAGCCGGCCGGCGACAAGACCAACGAACCCTCGACCATCGCGACCAAGATCCGTTCGGTGCTGGTCGCCGCGAGCGTGGTCGTGATCGTGCTCGGTACCTTCAAGATGGCGATGACGCTGCTCGACGGCGGCGGCGGGCCGCAAATGCCTCCGACCGAGAATTCGAGCGAGCCCGCGCCGGCGGCCCAATCGCCCACGGATGACGGCGCCGGGCCGGCGATGCCGGACCCTGCCGCGCCTTCGATGACTTCGCCGACTCCGATCGGCCGTCAATCGCTCAACAACCCCGCAGCGAGCGTTTTCGACGCCGGCGCGTCGGTTGCAATTCCTCAAGCCGCGGCGACACCCGCCTCGCCGATCTCGGCCAGCGACATCACCGGTACGATTCCAACGATGGAGCCAGTATCAATCAACCGCAAACTCTCGATGGTACAAGTGCCGCCGAGCGAAAGATTGCCGGATGGCATCGGTGGACCGCTGCTGCGCGCCGCCGCGCTGAAGGGCGATCCGGCCGCGGCCTTTGAGGTCGGCGTCCGCTTCGCCGAGGGCAAAGGCGTTGCGGTCAATTTCGACGAGGCCGCGAAATGGTATGACCGCGCGGCACAAGCCGGCGTGGTGCCGGCGATCTTCAGGCTGGGCACGCTGTATGAAAAGGGCCTGAGCGTGACCAAGGACGTCGAGATCGCGCGGCGCTATTACTTGCAGGCCGCCGAGCGCGGCAACGCCAAGGCGATGCACAATCTGGCGGTGCTGGATGCCGACGGCGGCGGCAAGGGCGCCAACTACAAGAACGCCTCGCAGTGGTTCCGCAAGGCGGCCGATCGCGGCGTCGCCGACAGCCAGTTCAATCTCGGCATCCTCTACGCTCGCGGCATCGGCGTGGACCAGAACCTCGCCGAATCCTTCAAATGGTTCAGCCTGGCCGCGGCGCAGGGTGATGCGGATGCCGCGCGCAAACGCGACGACATCGCCAAGCGGATCGACCCCCAGTCGCTCGCCGCGGCAAATCTCGCGATCCAGACCTTTACGCCAGAACCCCAGCCCGACGACGCGATCAACGTGGCGAGCCCCACCGGCGGCTGGGACAGCGCACCGCCGCCGGCAACGGCAGCAAAGCCCGCAGCCAAGGCGGCTTCCACCAAGCGCGCCGCGCGTTGATCTGAACCATCTACCACATCGCAGGTTGCGCCGGCGGCAGGCTCGAAAAAGATCGCCTGACCCGAATTCTTTAGTCCCTCCCCGGATCGATTTCGGTTATGCAGGGACGCGGCCGTCGACCCGCCTACCCGCCTGTTTTGGCGAAAGCGGCGTCATATTGTCCGGGAATGCTCAACCAAATAACCAGGCCACGGGCGGTCTCGGCCAGCCTTAAGGCTCAATCCGAAGCGAACGCGCGTGCAGCTTTACCTTCCCATCGCCGACCTGCCGGTCAATGTTTTCCTCATCCTTGCGATGGGCGCGGCCGTCGGCTTCGTGTCCGGCATGTTCGGCATCGGCGGCGGGTTTCTGATGACGCCGCTGTTGATCTTCGTCGGCATCGCGCCTGCGGTCGCGGTGGCATCCGTCGCCAGCCACATCGCGGCCTCGTCATTTTCCGGCGCCCTTTCTTACTGGCGCCGCCGCGCCATCGATCCGGCGCTGGCGGCCGTGCTGTTGACCGGCGGCATCATCGGCACTTCGCTTGGCGTCTGGACCTTCACGCAGTTACGCGCGCTCGGCCAGCTCGACCTGATGATTGCGCTGTCCTACGTCGTGCTGTTGAGCACCGTGGGCGGGCTGATGTTCTGGGAAGGCCTGCGCGCGATTCTGCGGGTCCGCCGCGGGGTAGCGATGCCGATGCGCCGCTCCGGCAGCCATGGCTGGATCCACGGATTGCCGCTCAAAATGCGCTTCAAGCGCTCCAAGATCTACCTGTCGGTGATCCCGGTGGTCGTGGTCGGCGTGATCATCGGCTTTATCGGCGCGGTCATGGGTATCGGCGGCGGCTTCATCCTGGTTCCGATCATGATCTACGTGTTGCGGGTGCCGACGGCCACCGTGATCGGCACCTCGATGGTGCTGACGCTGGTCACCATGGTGTTCGCGACCCTGCTGCACGCGATCACCAACCATCTGGTGGACGCCGTGCTGGCGCTGATCCTGATGACCGGCGGGGTGACCGGCGCGCAGTTCGGCGCGCGTGCCGGCCAGAAGATCCGCAGCGAACATCTGCGGCTGCTGCTGGGCCTGCTGATTCTCGCGGTCGGAATCCGCTTCGCAATCGAGCTCGTCATCCGGCCCGACGATCTGTTCACCATCCGGGAAACCGGAGGCGCCGCATGATCGCGCGCACCGCGCTGGCAGCCGTCGGCATTGCATTGCTGCTGAACGCGGCATTCCCGGTTGCGCCCGCGCGCGCCGAGCGGCTGATCGTCTCGGTCTCGAACCACCGGGTGACGGTGACGCCGAACTATTCCGGCGAAGAACTCGTGCTGTTCGGCTCGGTCGAAAAGGATGCCTCGACGCCCCCAGCCCGCAACAATTACGATCTCGTGGTCACCATCGCCGGCCCGCGCGCCGACATGGTGACACGGCGCAAGGAGCGAAAATTCGGCATCTGGGTCAATACCGATTACCGTCAGTTCCTCGGGGTGCCGACTTATCTGGCGCTGTTTGCCAACCGCCCGTTCGACGCCATCGCCTCGCCGGACGTGCAGCGGCGGCAGCAACTCGGCCTCAATAACGTGCTGCTCACCCAGCGCGTCGGGCCCGATTACGCCGACGTGGTGCCCAACGATGCCTTCCGCAGCGCCTTTGTCCGGCTGCGCTCCGAGCACGGTCTCTATCGGGAAAACACCTCGGCGGTGACATTTTTGACGCCGACGCTGTTTCGCACCGGCATTCCACTTCCGGCCGAGGTTCCGATCGGAACTTATGACATCGAAATAAAACTGTTTTCTGACGGCGCGTTGTTAACGCGGACCGAAACCGCGTTTGAAATCGTCAAGGTGGGCTTTGAGCAGTTCGTCGCCACCAGCGCCCGCCAAAACGGCTTTGTTTATGGGCTGGTGACGGCCTTCATGGCGCTGATGACGGGCTGGATGGCCTCGATCGTGTTCCGCAAGGATTAAGACGTTTGCGCGCATTCGCGGCAGGCTGCGCGGTTAACCGCCGGGACTTGAAACGATCAATGGCAGCGCGAGGCGGCGATGGTATGCAGCCTGTTGTCTCCGAGCAGATGCGCGGTGAACGCCGCGGTCTGAAAAATTTTCGCGAACGCCGCGTCGCGAATGCTCAAGCCACCGGTATAGGCGCCGAACGAAGGCATCACCGCTCGCTCGCCGTCGCAGGCAAAACACCGCCGCTCCATCGAACGTCCGCGGGTCGACACGCGCGCCTTGGGATGCAGATGGCCGGCGATCTCGCCTGATGCGCCGGTCGGCTCGTGGCGAAACGCGATCGGGCCGATCGCAACCTCCTGCGCGACCACCCCGCCGAGACCGGACGGCGGCACCGGATCGTGATTGCCCGCGATCCAGATCCAGTCGCGCCGGACCTGCAGGGCAGCGATCGCGTCCCGGTCGGCCCTGAATAGCCGGTCATGGGCGGTACGGTCATGAAAACTGTCGCCGAGTGCGATCACCATGCGCGGATCATGGCGTGCGATGACCGCGGCCAGGCGGCCTAACGTCGCGGCGGTGTCATAGGGCGGCAGCAGCACGCCGCGGGCGGCAAAACTGGAACCCTTTTCCAGATGCAGATCGGAGACGACCAGCAGGCTCTGCTCCTGCCAGAACAGCGCGCCGGAGAGGTCGGCGAGCAAATCTACACCGACGACGTTCAATGATGAATCTCCGGCCATGCCGATCGCAAATCTCGTCATGGCCGGGCTCGTCCCGGCCGTGAGAAGAAAGAGGCGAATGCACCGGGCAAGCCGGGGCATGGCGATGTTGATGGATCGGGGCGCAACATATTGGTTCTACGACATCGCCTCTTTGACCAGATCGTCGGCGGCTTCCGCCAGCAACTCGTCGGAGGCTTCGCCATAGACCGACTCGCGGCCGATTTCCAGCATCACCGGCACCGCCAGCGGTGAAACCCGGTCCAGTTCCCTGTGGATGATTTGCCCCTTGATCCGCAACAGCATATCACCGAGCCGGCGAAGATCGAGCAGCCCGGTCGCGGCATCGGCGCGCGCCGCCCGCAGCAGCACGTGATCGGCCTGATGTTTGCGTAACACGTCATAGATGAGGTCGGTCGAGAACAGCACCTGGCGCCGGGTCTTTTCCTCGCCCGTGAAGCGGCGCGCGATCAATCCGGAAATGATCGCGCAGCTGCGGAAGGTACGCTTCATGAGCGCGGATTCGGCAAGCCAGGCTTCGAGATCGTCACCCAGCATGTCGGAATCGAACAACGCATTGAGATCCAGCCGGCGCTGCCGGATCATGAGGGACATATCGCCCAATCCCCATACCGCCAGCGCGTATTCATTGGCGACGAAACCGAGCGGGCGGACGCCGGCGCGTTCCATCCGGCGCGTCAGCAGCATGCCCAGGGTCTGATGCGCGAGCCGCCCCTCGAAAGGATAGCAGACGAGATAATGCTTGGTCGCGCGCGGAAAGGTTTCCACCAGGAGTTCGCGTACTCCGGGCAGCCGCGAGACATCCCGCTGCAACGACAGCCAATCGCATACCTGATCCGGCAGCGCGCTCCATGAGGGCTTGTCGTCCAGCAATTTGCGAACGCGTTCGGCGAGATAGGTCGAGAGCGGAAACTTGCCGCCCATGTAGGACGGCACCTTGGCGTCCTTGTCGTTGGCGCGTGAAACATAGACTTGATCTTCCGCGAGCGCCTCATAACGCACGACCTCGCCGCCGAACACAAAGGTGTCGCCGATCACCAGGCCCTCAATAAAGACTTCCTCGATTTCACCCAGCATCCGGCCGCCGCGCCCCAGCGCACCTGTCGATCCCCGAGTGCCACCGCGCGAACGCACCAGCCGCACCTTCAGCATGGCGTCCTCGACGATGGTCCCGACATTCAGGCGATAGCTTTGCCTGACCCTCGGGTTGGCGACCCGCCAGCGTCCCTGCTTGTCCTGCCTGATGCGCGCAAATCGCTCATAGGTCTTCAGCGCGTAGCCGCCGGTGGCGACGAAATCGACCACGTCGTCGAAATCGGCCCGCGCCAGTCCCGCATAAGGCGCGGCCGTGAGTACCTCGGCGTAAAGTTCCTCGGACCGAAACGGTTCGCCGCAGGCGCGGCCGAGCACGTGCTGCGCCAGCACGTCGAGCGCACCGGTGCGCAGCGGCGGGGTGTCCTGGGCGTTTTCGCCAACCGCCTCGATCGCGACCGCGCATTCCAGCACCTCGAAGCGGTTGGCGGGCACCAGCACCGCGCGTGAGGGTTCGTCGATGCGGTGATTGGCCCGGCCTATGCGTTGCGCCAGCCGCGACGCACCCTTGGGGGCACCGATATTGATGACGAGATCAACGTCACCCCAGTCGACTCCGAGATCGAGCGACGAGGTGCAGACCACGCCGCGCAATCTACCTGCCGCCATCGCGTCCTCGACCTTGCGGCGTTGAGCGACGTCGAGCGAGCCGTGATGCAGCGCGATCGCCAACCCGTCATCGTTCATGCGCCAGAGATCCTGGAACAGCATCTCGGCCTGGCTGCGGGTGTTGACGAACACCAACGTCGTTTTGTTGCATTTGATCAGCTCGTAGATCTCGCCGAGCGCGTGGCGCGCGGAATGGCCAGCCCACGGCAAGCGCTCGCGCGTGTCCAGCATCTCGACGACCGGCGCCGCGGCGCCGCCGGCGATAACGATGTCGGCGGCCTCGCTGATGCCGCCGCGCTGCGGCACCAGAAAGCGCGCCAGCGACTCCGGTTCTGCGACCGTCGCCGACAGTCCGATCGAGCGCATCTGCGGCGCCAGCTGCCACAACCGCGCCAGCCCGAGCGACAGCAGATCGCCGCGCTTGGAGGTCACCAGCGCATGCAACTCATCGAGCACGATGCGCTTGAGCTGCGCAAACAAGAACGGCGCGTCGTCGGATGACAACAGCAGCGCCAATTGCTCGGGGGTGGTGAGCAGAATGTCCGGCGGATAGCGCCGCTGCCGCTGCCGCCGCGACACCGGCGTGTCGCCGGTGCGGGTCTCGATCTTGATCGGCAGGGCCATCTCGCGCACCGGCGTTGCCAGGTTGCGTGCGATATCGACCGCCAGCGCCTTGAGCGGAGAGATGTAGAGGGTGTGAAGCCCGCGGCTGCGCAGCACGCCACGGCCGATGGAAATGAGATCGGAACGCGAGGGAGATGCAGACAACTCCACCAGCGTCGGCAGAAATCCGGCCAGCGTCTTGCCGGCGCCGGTGGGCGCAATCAGCAGCACCGATCGATCGCCACGCGCCTTTTCAAGCAGCGCCAACTGATGCTCGCGTGGCGACCAGCCGCGGCTTGCGAACCATCGACGGAAACGGTCCGGCAGCAGTTCGGCTAACACAATCGGACAAGCGGGCAAAGTCTCTGGCGGCACATGGCAAGACGTAAGCCGTCTCGGCCAATTCGTCGAGAGCGCTTTTCAGTTCTTCGCCGCGACCACGACCAGGCCGGGCACCGGCACGTTATCCTCGTTGCGGGCCGAAACGTTTTCCAGCCGCGACAGGCTGAGCCTGGCATCGCTGATCGCTGCGCGCACACAGCCCGCGCTGTGTGCGTAGCGCAGTCCCTCGCCGAGAACGACGCCGTCGCCGCCATGGGTCTCGACGGTGAACGCCAGCACCCCGCCCGATACCAGCACGCGCTTCACCTCCCGCAGCACGGGAGCGAGATCGGACAGATAGACCATCGCATCAGCGGCAAGAACGAGGTTGGCGCTGCCCTCAGGCTTGCCGCTCAAGCCCTGCACCATGTCGGCGACCTCGAGTTCCGCGTAAAGACCGGTTGAGCGCGCCCGCTCGATCATCCGCGGCGACAGGTCGATGCCGATGAAATGATCGACCTCCCTGGCAAAGGCCGTGGCCGCCAATCCGGTGCCGCAGCCGAGGTCGATGGCGCGCTTGAAGAACGCCGGCCTGCGGACCTCGTGACGCGCCGCCAGCACCGCCTTGAACAGCAGCGCGGGCCCGCGATAACCGAGATCGTCGACCAGGGCGGCTTCGAACTTCGGCGCGTATTGATCGAACAGCGCACGGACATAGGCCTGCGGCATCGCCGCCAGCGGCTCGACGCCCAGCAGCATCAGCCTCAGGCTGGCGCCATGGCGATCCTCGGGGTCGGCGGCCAGCGCTTTGCGGAACGCCGTGATCGCCGCCTCGCGCTGGCCGAGCTGATCGCGGATTTCGCCCGACGTGAACCAGGCCGAGGCAAAGCCCGGGGCAAGCTCGGTCGCCTGCATGAGCAAATCCGCGGCGGCGGCAAGATCGCCCTTCAGCTGCAGGTCGCGCGCGAAATCGAACCGCCGGTCGGCAGCCAGATCGCCGGAGGACAGGAACAGGCGCGCGGGCATGGTCAGGAACCGATGGCAGACTTCGGAGGCGGATGGCGGCAAGACTCGAACGGCAAGACTCAAATGAACCCTGTGCAAGCCTATATATCCGGGATGCGCCCGCAAGACATCCTGATACCAGTCGCCGCCGGCCTGTGCTGCAAGCCGGGCGGCTTCCATATCGATCCGGTACGGCCGGTCGCGCGCGCCGTGATCACCCACGGCCATTCCGACCATGCCCGGGCGGGTCATGGCGCGGTGCTCGCCACGCAGGAGACGCTCGACCTGATGCGGCTGCGCTACGGCGAGAATTTTGCCGGCACCACCCAAGCCATAGCCTATGGCGAGCAAGTAAAAGTCGGCGACGTCAGGATCAGGTTTCACCCGGCCGGCCACGTGCTGGGCTCGGCGCAGATCGCGGTGTCCTGCAAGGAGAGCTGCATCGTCGCCTCGGGCGACTACAAGGACGCGCCCGACCCGACTTGCGCTGCCTTCGAGGTGGTGCGATGCGACGTCTTCATCACCGAGGCCACGTTCGGCCTGCCGGTGTTTCGTCACGGCAATGCGGCCGACGAGGTCAAGAAGCTGCTGGCGTCGGTTGCGCTGTTTCCGGAGCGCGCGCATCTGGTCGGCGCCTATTCCCTCGGCAAGGCGCAGCGCGTGATCGCGCTGTTGCGCGAGGCCGGCTACGACGCACCGATCTACCTGCATGGTGCGATGGAGAAGATCACGCGCTACTACGAAAGCCGCGGCGTCGCACTGGGCGATTTGCGCCTGGTCAAGGGCATGAAGAAGGCGGATCTCGCCGGCACCATTTCGCTGGCGCCGCCAACCGCAACATCCGACATCTGGACCCGGCGATTCCCGGATCCGGTGACCGCGTTTGCCTCTGGCTGGATGCGGGTGCGCGCGCGGGCGCGGCAGCGCGGCATCGAACTGCCGCTGGTGATTTCGGACCACGCCGACTGGGACGGGCTGACCGCAACGATCGCGGCGACCGGCGCCGGTGAGGTCTGGGTCACCCATGGCCAGGAAGACGCGCTGGTGCATTGGTGCACAACCAGGGGATTGGCCGCGCGGCCGCTCGATCTGGTGGGTTACGGCGAAGAAGATGAAGGCGAAGCGTCGATCGGCGAGGGCACGGAAGCATGAATCGTTTCGCCGAACTGCTCGATCGCCTCGCCTACGAGCCCGGCCGCAACAACAAACTGCGACTGATCGTTCGCTATTTTCGCGAGGTCGAAGATCCCGACCGCGGCTACGCGCTAGCGGCGTTGACCGGGGCGTTGTCGTTCAAACACGCCAAACCGGGGCTGATCCGCGACCTGATCGCAGCGCGCACCGATCCGGTACTGTTCGCGCTGTCGTATGATCACGTCGGAGACCTGTCCGAGACGGTTGCATTGATGTGGCCGAAGGCAGCTCTTTCTCCTCCCCTTCCCCCGCGAAGCGGTGAGGAGACGTCAGTGCGCGTGGAGGGAGGGGAGCGCAACGCGCCTGGCCCCACCCACATTGGCCACAACAATCCGCCGCCGACCCTCGTCGAGGTCGTCACCAGGCTGCGCACGCTGGGCAAGACCGAATTGCCGGCGCAGCTCGCGCGCTGGCTTGACGAACTGGACGAGACCGGCCGCTGGGCGCTGCTAAAACTCGTCACCGGCGCGATGCGGATCGGCGTCTCGGCGCGGCTGGCCAAAACCGCGGTGGCCGAGCTCGGCGGCAAAGACCCGCACGAAATCGAGTTGATGTGGCCGGGGCTCGCCGCACCGTACCTCGATCTGTTCGCGTGGCTGGAGGGGCGCGCGGCGAAGCCGGTCAATCGCGATGCCGCGCCGTTCCGGCCGGTGATGCTGGCGCACGCGATCGAGCCCGCGGATTTCGCCAATCTCGACCCCGCCGATTTCATCGCGGAATGGAAGTGGGACGGCATTCGCGTGCAAGCGGTCTCTGGGAGGGACGCGCAGGGGAATATGTTGGCGCGGCTCTATTCGCGCAGCGGCGAGGACATCACCGGGAGCTTTCCGGACCTGCTCCCGTCGCTGCATCTGCCGGGCGCGATCGACGGCGAATTGCTGGTGGTTCGCGACGGCCGGGTCCAGACCTTCAACGTCCTGCAACAGCGGCTCAATCGCAAGGTGGTTTCGCCGAAGCTGATGAAAGACTATCCGGTCCATTTGCGGGCCTATGACCTGCTCGCCGACGACAGGGCTGACCTGCGCGAGCTGCCCTTCGTCGAGCGTCGCGCGCGGCTCGAGGCTTTTGTCAGAAAGCTGAACGATCCTCGCCTCGATCTGTCGCCGACGATTGCCTTCGATAGCTGGGACAGGCTCACCGCCGCCCGGAGAAATCCCGCCGGCGCCGGCGCCGGCGATGATGCCGAGGCGGTCGAGGGCGTGATGCTGAAGCGCCGCGACGCGCCATATCTACCCGGCCGGCCCCGGGGGCAATGGTGGAAGTGGAAGCGCGATCCGCACATTATCGACGCCGTGCTGATGTATGCGCAGCGCGGCCATGGCAAGCGCTCGTCGTATTATTCGGATTATACGTTCGGGGTCTGGAGCCCGGCCGAGCAAGGCGAACAGCTGGTCCCGGTCGGCAAGGCCTATTTCGGCTTCACCGACGAGGAGCTGTTGCAGATCGACCGCTTCGTCCGCCGCAACACCACGGAAAAATTCGGACCGGTGCGGCATGTGGTGCATGAACCGGATCAAGGGCTGGTGCTGGAAGTCGCCTTCGAGGGCCTGGCGCGCTCGCCGCGGCATAAATCCGGCGTCGCCATGCGCTTTCCGCGCATCAACCGGCTGCGCTGGGACAAGCCGCCGCGCGAGGCGGACCGGCTGGAAACGCTGGAGCGGATGCTCAAGCACGAGACAATTGAGGCCGCAGCGTCTTCAGGCGGCGTGCGCACCGATTCGCACAAAGCTGTGCGTGACGAAAACGCGTCAAAATAAACCGGCGGCCGGCGGCCATTGACGCTGCCAAATGGGTTCCCCATCTGTCCTATGCCGTACTACAATGCGCGAGCAAGTCCGCAGGAGACCATCGATGCCCGACAACATCAGGGAATTGCCGGCAGCCCACGACAGCGTGTACCGTTTCCTTGGCGGCTCGCCGCTGGCGGTGGCGTTTCGGCTGGTGCTGTTGTCGATACTGGTCGGCGTGGTGCTCGCGGCGATCGGCTTCGACCCCTGGAACATTCTCAACAGCATTCGGCTGTTGTTCCGCCGTCTATGGGACCTCGGCTTTGACGCCATCAACTGGTTGTGGCGCTATTTCCTGCTTGGCGCCGTGATCGTGATCCCGGTCTGGCTGCTGTCGCGGCTGTTCGGCACGCCGCGCGGGAGATAGCATTTTCTGGCCAAGCCGGTGAGCGCCCCGATGCAAGTACGATTTGTCGGCTGCGGCGACGCCTTCGGCTCCGGCGGCCGCTCCAACACCTGCTTTCATGTCACCGGCGAGGGCGCCAATTTCCTGATCGACTGCGGCGCCTCGGCGTTGCCGGCGTTGAAGCGGTTCGGCGTCGCGCGCGAGGATATCGACCTGATCCTGATCACCCATTTCCATGGCGACCATTTCGGCGGCCTGCCGTTCCTGTTGCTCGAGGCGCAGATCACGCGCCGGACCCGGCCGCTTGCGATCGCCGGACCGGAAGGCATCGAGATGCGGCTGCGGCAGGTGATGGAAGCGCTGTTCGAGAATTCGTCGAAAACAAAGCAGCGCTTCGATCTCTCGGTGGTTGCACTCAACCCGGGGCAGACCCGTACCTTCGGCCCGGCAAAGGTCACGCCCTACCCGGTGGTGCACGGCGAATCCGGCGGCCCGTTTTTCGCCTATCGGGTTGAGGCCGCGGGCCGCATCATTACCTACAGCGGCGACACCGAATGGACGGAAACGCTGATCCCGGCGGCGCGCGAGGCGGATCTCTTCATCGCCGAGGCGTATTATTTCGACAAGATCGTGAAGAACCACCTCAGCCTGAAGACGCTTGAGGCCCACCTCGCCGAGATCAGGCCGAAGCGGCTGATCCTCACCCATATGAGCGAGGACATGCTGGGGCGGCTGGATAACCTCGACTACACGAGCGCGAGCGACGGCATGATCGTCGAATTCTAAACCGGCCAATCCTCGGCCGTGATCGTCGCGGCATCCGCGCCGACGATCTCGGACAACGAGTCGCGGCCGGTGCGCAGCAGCGTCGATGCCAGATCGTTCTTGATGTCATCGATCAGGCCGAGGCCCTTGTAGATCAACGACGAATAAAGCTGGATAAGGCTGGCCCCGGCGCGGATCTTGGTCAGCGCGGCGCCGCCGCTGTCGATCCCCCCAACCCCCATTAACGGAAAAGCCCCCTCGGCGCGCACATAGGTTTCCGCCACCATTCGCGTCGACAGCCGAAACAGCGGTCGGCCGGACAATCCGCCCTGCTGCGCGGCGCGGCCCTGTTCGCGCAAGCTCGGGGGCCGCAACGTGGTGGTATTGGCCACGATCATGCCGTCGACGCGGCGCGAGCGCGCGATGTGGACGACGTCGTCGAGTTCGGCAAGACTGAGATCGGGCGCGATCTTGAGCAGCACCGGCGTATCGCCGGCGTTTTGCCGCACCCGCTCGCGCGCATCGATCACCTTGGCCAGCAGATCGTCGAGCGCTGCGGCCTGCTGCAGGTCGCGCAGACCCGGCGTATTCGGCGAGGAGACGTTGACGGTGAAATAGCTCGCCACCGGGGCAAAGTCTTCGATCAGCTTGACATAGTCGGCGACGCGATCGGTGGAATCCTTGTTGGCGCCGATATTGACGCCGACGATGCCGCTAAGATGGGCGCGGCCAGCCAATCGCTGCAACACCGCCGCCGCCCCGTCATTGTTGAATCCCATGCGATTGACGATCGCCTCGTCGCGCTCCAATCGAAACAGCCGCGGCCGCGGATTGCCGAGCTGCGCCTAGGCGTCACCGTGCCGACTTCGACGAAGCCGAAGCCGAGCCGCAACAATGCATCCGGCACCTCCGCGCTCTTGTCGAAGCCCGCGGCCATTCCGAGCGGATTGGGAAAATTCAGGCCAAACGCGCGCACCGCCAACTTTTCATCGTCCGGCCGCGGCCGTGTTGGCGGCGGCAGCAGTTTCAGGCCCTGGATCGCCAGGCGATGCGCGTCTTCCGGATCGAACCAGCGCAACAGTGGCAGCGAGAAGGCATCGAACGCGCGGATCACGACGCCAGCTCCGGAATCTCATGGCTGCCGTCGGAGCGCGCACGCATCTCGCGGACGCCGACGACCGCGTCGAGATCGAGTTCGCCATAAAGATGCGGGAACAGCTCACCGTTGCGCGAGCGCTCCCAGCGCAGCGCTTCGCCCAAGGTGGCGGCATCGACCTCGATCAGGAACAGCGCGGGCTGGCCGGCGAAATGTTTTTTGGCGGTTTCCGCCACCTGCGAGGCGAGAGAAAAGTGGATGAAACCGTCACGCACATCGTCGGCGCTGCCCCGGTACACCCGTTGCCGCTCGGCCTCGCGCCAGGCCGCAGCGGGACAGATTTTGTAGATCCTGCGCACCTGCTGCGGAATCCTGTTTGCCGCTTGAGCCTCGCGGCATTTTCCGGAGTTTTCCGGGCCTCGCAACGAGCGTATCGGCGGGATCATTGCACTTCAAGGGTCGTCGCCTCGGGCGTGCGGGCCGATTGCGAAAACCGGCCCCTTCAGGCAACAATTCCTGCACCCGGATGAGGCCCGAGCGATGGCCAGACAGCCGAAAGCGCCGCGCATGCTCACCCACGGCCAGATCTGGGCCGCGCTGGACCGGCTTGCCGAACGCGCGGCGCTGTCGCCCTCGGGGCTCGCCAAGCGTTCCGGGCTCGACCCCACCACCTTCAACAAATCCAAACGCGTCACCCCGGACGGCCGCGAACGCTGGCCCTCGACCGAATCGGTGGCGAAGGCGCTTGCCGCCACCGCCAGCTCCATCGACAGTTTCGCGCAGTTGATCGGGGATGGCGCGCGAGCCGCGCAGTCGGTGCCGCTGCTCGGCTTTGCCCAAGCCGGCGGCGGCGGCCATTTCGACCAGCGCGGTTATCCCGCGGGCGACGGCTGGGACGAAGTCGCGCTGCCCTCGGCCACCGACGAGCATGGCTACGCGCTGGAGATTTCCGGCGACCAGATGCGGCCGGTCTACCGCGACGGCGACATCATCCTGGTGTCGCCGGGCACCCCGATCCGGCGCGGCGACCGCGTCGTGGTGAAGACCCGCGCCGGCGAGATGACGGCCGGGGTACTGAGACGCCGGACCGCGATGACGATGGAGCTGCAGTCGCTCAATCCCGTTCAACCCGATCGTACGGTTCCGGCCGCCGATGTCGAGTGGATCGCGCGCATCGTATGGGCGAGCCAGTAGGTCGATCGCGGTCCCTACGATGCGTAGTCGGGTTCCTTGCGGTCGAGAATGCGCTTCAATGCATCGAAATGCCGCTGCGCCGGGCTCGGCCCCTTGTAGAGACCGCTGCCGCCGATATCGCGCTTGGTCTTTTCGACCACGGCTGGGGGAAGCTGCTTCAGCGGCTCCCTGGTCCACATCGCGTAGATCTGAACCTGCGCGGCGCGTTCGATGTAATAGAGCCGGTCATAGGCATCGGCGACCGTGCTGCCGACGGTGGAGATGCCGTGGTTGGCCATGAACAACACGCTCTTGTCGCCGATCACCTTGGCGAGGCGATCGCCTTCGGCGGGGTCGAGCGCCGGTCCGGTGTACAGATCGTCATATGCAATCTCGCCCATCATGCCGACCTCGGTCTGGCCGATCTCCTTGATGCGCGGGTCCTCGAGACGCGTCAGCGCGCTCGCATAGGGCATGTGGGTATGGAATACCGCTTTGGCCTGCGGCAACGCCCGATGGATCGGCGCGTGAATGCAGTAGCAGGAGCGCTCGACGTCGCCGGCGCCGCGCTTGACCTTGCCGTCGTCGATGCCGACTTCCATGAACGAGGAGGCCGTCACTTCCGACCAATGCGTGCCGAACGGGATCTGATAGTAGCGGTCGCTGCGGCCCGGCACCACCAAGGTCAGGTGGTTGAAGATGCCCTCGCTGAAACCGTGCATGTAGGCCAGCCGGTGCGCCGCCGCGAGATCGACCCGCGCCTGCCATTCCTCGGCGCTGCAATCTTCCAGCGTCTTTGGCGAAACCCTGAACTGCATGGCGTTCTCCTTGTGTTGTCTGCCCTCAAGGCAAGCGTTCTTGGCACTATAGTAGCGTATTTGGAACGGTAACGGCTGAAATTGCGGCGGGGCTGCTATCCTGATTTGCTTCACGGCCCTCCAGCGTCGTCCCAGTTAGCCCGACCGCGCCAGCGCGCCGTCGATCATCGTGACCGCGTTCGCAAGACCGTAGACCGCGACGAACGAGCCGAACCGCGGGCCTTTTTCCTGACCGAGCAGCACCTGATAGAGCATGTTGAACCAGTCGAGCGAGACGCCCGGGCGGCCATCCTTGCCCTTCTTGACCGGATCCAAAAACGGCTCGCGCCGGCCAATCTCGTAGACCACATTCTGGATCTCTTCCGCCGTCGATCCCGCCGGCAGTTGCGACAACGCGTCGCGCAAATCCATCAGCGCGGCGCGCTCGGGATCGGTCGGCTCGCGGAATTTTTTGCTCGGCGCCACGAAGTCGCGATAGTAGTTGATGGCGTAGCCGACCATCGCATCGAGCCTGGGATGGGTCTGCGGCGTGACGCCGGGACGATAGCGCCCGATGAAACCCCACAGCGTCGCGGCATTTTCCGCGTTCGACGACGACACCAGCGTCAGCAACAACTGGAAGGTGACGGGCATGTCGGCCTTCGGCGGATGGCCGGCGTGGATATGCCAGACCGGATTTGCCAGTTGCAGCTTCTGGATCCTGCCGCGGAAAGGCTTCCAGGAACTGCTGGTAGTCGTCGACATGGCGCGGGATCACGTCGAAATACAGCCGCTTCGCCGACTTCGGCTCGCGATACATGAACAGCGACAGCGATTCCGGCGAAGCGTAACGCAGCCACTCGTCGATGGTGAGTCCATTGCCTTTCGACTTGGATATTTTCTGGCCCTGCTCGTCGAGGAACAGCTCGTAGATGAACGCTTCCGGCGGCGTGCCGCCCAGCGCCGAGCAAATCCTGCCCGACAGTTTGACGGAATCGATCAGATCCTTGCCGGCCATCTCGTAATCGACCCCGAGCGCGAACCAGCGCATCGCCCAGTCCGGCTTCCACTGCAGCTTGCAATGGCCGCCGGTGACCGGCAGCGTGACGCGCTCTTTTGTTTCCGGGATCGTCGTAGGAGACCGTGCCGGCCTTCACGTCGTGTTCGACGATCGGCACATACAGCACCACGCCGGTGCGCGGGCAGATCGGCAAGAACGGCGAATAGCTCGCTGCGCGCTCCTCGCGCAAGGACGGCAGCATGATCGCCATGACCGCATCGAGCGTTCCAGCACGCGCAGCAGCGTCGGCGTCGAATTTTCCCGACCTGTAATAATCGGTCGAGCTGGCGAACTCGTAATCGAACCCGAAGGTGTCCAGGAAGGCCCGCAGCCGCGCGTTGTTGTGCGCGCCGAAGCTCGCATGCGTGCCGAACGGATCGGGCACCCTCGTCAGCGGCTTGCCGAGATGGTCCGCCAGCATCTCCTTGTTCGGCACATTATCGGGCACCTTGCGCAGGCCATCCATGTCGTCGGAAAACGCGATGAGCCGCGTCCTGATCCTGTCCTCGGTGAGCACCCGAAAGGCATGGCGCACCATGGTGGTGCGCGCGACCTCGCCGAAGGTGCCGATATGCGGCAGCCCCGACGGCCCGTAGCCGGTCTCGAACAGCACCTCGTCCTTTGGCTGCTTCTTCAACCGCTCGACAATCGCCTTCGCCTGTTCGAACGGCCAGGCGTTGGATTGTTCGGCCAGCACGCGCAGTGCACCGGGACTAGCGGCAAGATCGATCGTGGACATCAAGAAAGCCTTCTCCGGGGCCAGCAATATGGCCCTGCCCGCAATATAACCGTCATTTCGCAAGGATGCGAAGCATCGAACCAGAAATTTCGAGATTACGGGTCTGGTCCTTCGGACCATCCGGAAACGACGAATTCAGCTAAAACGGGCTCACCGAAAAATACCGCAGCCACAAATCGGTGTAGCGGCCTTTTTCCCAGACCCGGAACAGCGCCCAGTTCAGCGCTTGCCGCAACAGGTCATTGCCCTTGCGCACGGCGATGCCGATGCCCTCGCCGAAATAGCGGCTCTCGACGAACGGCCCGCCCGAGAACGCGCAGCATTCGCCGGAATCGGTGCCGTTGATCCAGAACGCCAGCGAGATCGCGTCGCCGAAAATGAAATCGACCTCGCCACGACGCAGCGCCAGCCGCAGCGCCTCGTCGTTGGGATAGGAATGCAATTCGGCATCGGTGAACATCGCCTTCAGATAGGCCTCGTGCGCCGAGCCGGCGACGGCCCCGACCTTCTTGCCTTCGAGATATTCGGGACGGATCTCCGGCATCACGGCGTCGCGCCGCGACACGAACCGCGCCGGCGCGCGGTAATACGGATCGGTGAAATCAAGCTTGGCGCGCAGCTGCGGCGTCACCGCGAGCGAGGCGATGATGGCATCGCCCCGATTGCTGGCGATCGCGTCCAGCAAGGTCTCGAACCGCCGCATCTGGATGGTGCAGGTGACCTTGATCTCCTCGCAAAGCTGCCGCGCCAGATCGACATTGAAGCCGGCCGGATTGCCATCGGGACCGGTGAAGTTGAAGGGTGGATAATCGGTCTCGGTCAGAAACCGGATCACCGTGATGCGGGACAGGTCGGGCCGGTCGGGACGCCGCCGCGGATCCCAGAAACCGGGGACCGCCTGGGGAGCTGCCCCGGTGCCGGGCTTTGCGAGATTTTGCGCATGCACGGCGCCGGCCGATACAAAGGTCACCAACAGCAGAATGCCCAGAGACAATCCGGCGATCGCCGGGATGGCGCGGATGGTGCGCGGCGATCTGCCGTTTGCGCTTGGGATTGTCTGCGGTTGCATCGTCAGCGGCGGTTTTCCGAAACCCGACGGCCTTATAGACGATCCAGCCGGTAACGCGAACCTGGTTTGCGTCGGGAACACCTCGCGGGAAGGGCAGCTCAGAGGTAACGCTTCAGATCGGCGGCGGCGGCCTCGGGCGTGCGCTTGAGATTGAACGGGGCGACAAATTTGCCATCGCGATCCATCAGGTAGATCAGTGCGGTGTGATCCATGGTGTAGTCGCCGTCCTTGAGCGGTACTTTTCGCACATAGACCCTATAAGCGGTCGTCACCTTCGCGATCTGGCCGGGATTGCCGGTCAGGCCCTCCAGATGGGGGTCGAAGCTCGACAAGTACTCCTTCATCACCTCAGTCGTGTCGCGCTCGGGATCGACCGAAATGAAATAGGCGTTGACGTGATCGGCATCCCTGCCCATCGCCCGCAGTACTTCGGACATCTCGAACAGCGAGGTCGGACAGACGTCCGGGCAATGGGTGAAACCGAAGAAGACCAGCGTCGGGCGGCCCTGCATGTCCTTGTCGGTGACGGTCCGGCCGGCCTGGTCGGTCAATTGAAACGGGCCGCCGATCGCGGCGGGCGCGGCCACCTTGGGCAATCCGCCGAGGGCCCACAGCATCAGCACCAGCCCAAAAACCAGGCTGCCGGCGAATGCCGCGACGATGACGAGTGGGCGGGTGGTCCGGAGCATTCGTGAAAGTCCTCAAGGCCCAATCAGAAGCAGGCGGAGATGCCGGTGGCGATCATCTCGAAGAACACCGCTGTGCCGTAATAAAACCACAGCACCAGCGCGCCCAGAACGATCGCAGTGCCGAGACAAGCGGCGCCGACCGCGATTGCCGGCGCGACCTTGCGCGCCGGGCGCAATGCGGTTGCGGCTTGTTGCTCTACGGAAATGGGCCGAGACATGCGCCGAACTCATCAAGCGCGCGTATTCCGACTGCGACCGGAGCCCCGCTATGTGCGGAATACACGCTAAACCGCAGGCATCGGCGAACCGGCGTTCACCTGCCCCGCCATGTCCAGATAGGGCTAGTCGGGCTGGCGGGCAAGCACGCCGGGAGCGGGCGCGATCACATCACGCTGACGGCGCACTGACGAGGACCGCGGAGCGGCCGCCTGGGCGTCGAGATAGCAGGGGCGGTACATGCTCATCAGCTGCTTGCCGCGCAGGAAGATCATCTGTGAGCGCAGCCCGCCCCGCTCCGCGATCCAGCGCCGTATCGGCGAGGGATACATCGAATACAGCATCTGCGTCGCTTCCGGGTTGGTCACGGCGCGGCCGTTGGCGCCAAAATCCCAAGCCGCATGGAAGCCCAGATTGGCGTGCGACGTCACGCAGATCCGGTCATGGGGGACCGCGCCGAGAACGATGGTGCAGGCCGAGGCGCACAGGCCGTCGATAATGACGGTTTCGCCGGAACTGCGCAGGCCCTGATATCTGTCGACGTAAGTGCCGATCCGGCCACCGCGGTCCTCGCCAATCCGAACCACCGCATGGCTCGCCCCTATCCCCGCGAGCAGAACAACCGCCGCGAGCACCCCCGTCACCAATTTCATATCCAGCCCCAGTCCAAACCGGACGATCTGATCGTCTCGAGTGATGCAAGACGATGGCCACCCTGTTGCGAAATCGTGTTTTTGTCCAGATGCGCGAGGCGCCTCAAGCCAAATTCAAATCAAGTGTTGCATGCGCGCTGCACCCTCCCGCCGAAAGCTCCAAGCCGGAACAAGCCAATGCCTCCCGGCGGCGCCACGGCGGCCAAGGCCGCGCTTTGGCGTTGACCGCGGCAAACGCCGCAGGCTTCAATCATCGAGGCCCGGGAGGCTCCATGGCTCACGATACGGACATAATTGTGGTCGGGGCCGGCCTCGCAGGCCTCGTCGCCGCGACCGAAATTGCCGCCGCCGGCAAACGCGTCATCGTGCTCGACCAGGAAGGCGAGCAGAGCCTCGGCGGCCAGGCCTTCTGGTCGTTCGGGGGGTTATTCCTGGTAAACAGCCCCGAACAGCGGCGGCTCGGGATCAAGGACAGTTTCGAACTCGCGCTGCAGGACTGGATTGGTTCGGCGGGTTTTGATCGCGACGAAGATCTCTGGCCGCGGCGCTGGGCGGAAGCCTATGTGGCGTTCGCCGCCGGCGAAAAGCACGCTTGGCTGCGGGCGATGGGCCATCGCATCTTTCCGGTCGTCGGCTGGGCCGAGCGCGGCGGTTACGAT
Source organism: uncultured Alphaproteobacteria bacterium (assembly GCA_963840155.1). Classification (GTDB taxonomy): domain Bacteria; phylum Pseudomonadota; class Alphaproteobacteria; order Rhizobiales; family Xanthobacteraceae; genus Bradyrhizobium. The sequence goes on along the minus strand of CAWIXP010000002.1, from coordinate 1,774,887 downwards.
GCGATGAGCCATGGCAATTCCGTGCCACGATTTCACGTGACCTGGGGTACCGGCCCGGGCCTCGTGGAACCGTTCGAGCGCCGCGCGCGCGAAGCACAAGCGAGCGGCCGGCTGGCTTTTCGCTTCCGCCACCGCGTCGATGCGCTCACGATCACCGATGGCGGCGTCGATGGCGTCAGCGGATCCATCCTCGAGCCCGATTCTGTCGAGCGGGGAAAGAGCAGTTCGCGCAAGGTCACCGGCGAGTTCGATCTGAAAGCGCAGGCCGTGATCGTCGCCTCCGGCGGCATCGGCGGCAATCACAACCTGGTCCGGCAGAACTGGCCGAAGCGCCTCGGTGAGGCGCCGAAAAACATGATCTCGGGGGTGCCCGAGCATGTCGATGGCAGGATGATCGGCATCACCGAAGCCGCCGGTGCGCGGCTGATCAACCGCGACCGGATGTGGCACTATGTCGAGGGCATCAGGAACTGGTCGCCAATTTGGCCGCGCCACGGCATCCGCATCCTGCCGGGCCCGTCGTCAATGTGGTTCGACGCTACAGGCACGCGGCTGCCATCGCCGCTGTTTCCCGGCTCCGACACGCTCGGCCAGCTGCAATACATCATGGGCACCGGCTACGATTATTCGTGGTTCTTGCTGACCCAAAGCATCATCAAGAAGGAGTTTGCGCTATCGGGCTCGGAGCAGAATCCAGACCTGACCGGAAAAAGCTGGTTGATGACCGCCAAGCGCGCCACCAACACGGGCGCGCCCGCGCCGGTCGAGGCGTTCAAGAGCCACGGCGCCGACTTCATCGTCCGCGACGATCTCGCCGAGCTCGTCACCGCCATGAACGCACTGGTTGGCGACAACCTGCTCAAGCTCGAATATCTCAAGACCCAGATCGAGGCGCGCGACCGCGAGATCGAAAATCCTTACGTCAAGGATACGCAAGTGATGAACATCCATAACGCGCGAAAATATATCGGCGACCGTCTGATCCGCACCGCCAAGCCGCACCGGATTCTCGATGCAGCCCACGGCCCGCTGATCGCCGTAAAACTCAACATCCTGACCCGCAAGACGCTGGGTGGTCTCGAGACCGACCTCGACAGCCGCGTGTTCGGCAATGACGGCCACATCATCTCCGGGCTCTACGCCGCCGGCGAAGCGGCCGGCTTTGGCGGCGGCGGCATGCACGGCTATCGCTCGCTGGAGGGCACCTTCCTGGGCGGCTGCCTGTTCTCGGGACGCAATGCCGGAAGGGCTGCGGCGAAGGCCGCCTCCTGAAGCGACAGTCGCCGCCGCAACAACGAGTAGCGCGCGATACGAGCCCGCGCTATGTAATCGACCACGCATATTTGGAGGACCAGCATGACCATCCAGCGTTTCGATACCGGGCCGCGCATGAGCCAAGTCGTGATCCATGGCGACACCGTCTATCTCGCCGGCGTCGTCGCCAGCAAAGCGGCCGGCGAAAGCGTGACGAAGCAGACGCAGGATGTGCTCTCGACCATTGACAGCCATCTTGCAAAAGCAGGCAGCGACAAGTCGAAATTGCTGAGCGCGACAATCTACCTCACCGATATGACAACATTCGCTGAGATGAATGCGGTGTGGGACGGCTGGGTGTCGGCCGGCAATACGCCGGCCCGTGCCACCGTCGAGGCCAAGCTTGCGGCGCCCCAATACAAGGTCGAGATCATGGTGACCGCGGCGCGGTAACGCTGCTGCGGGCCAACGTAGCGTCTCCGCTGCCCGCTCGGGCGCACCGAACCGGGCATTGCGACCGGTTTACCCCGGCCCAAGGGCTGTTCCCCTGCTAACGCTGTTTTCCGCATCTCGTTGACGGCTTCGGCCGGTCCGGGCACGCTGGTGCTGCGGCCGTGCCCTGCGCGGCCGGACCAGGTTTTTCCAGCGACAGGCGCCCGCCTCCAGATGTCCAAGCCGCTCGTCTTTCCCGCTCTGGCGCAATACGTGGCCGCGACGGCCCACCGCAACATGACCAAGGCGGCCTATGTCGCGGTCTCGGCCGGCGTTGTCATGATGCTGCTGCTCACGGTCAATCCGGCCTATGAGGCGGCGCACCACTGGGTCGACGCGGTGCTGTGGGCCTGCCTTTCCTATTTCGTGTTCGAATGGGCGGTCCGGCTTCGCCACGCTTATCTCGCAAAACGCCTGTGGAGCTATGCGTTGTCCGGTCGCGGGCTGGTGGACGCGGTTGCCGCGGCGGCGATACCGATCGCTCTCGTCCTTGGCTCCGATCCCAAATCGGCGTGGCTGTTGGGCGTGTTCTGGATGTTCAAGGTGGTGCCGGGAATCCCCGGATTGCGGCAGCTGCGCCGGGTGCTGGTGCTGGAATCCGGGCCGCTGTTGAGCGTGCTCGTGATTTTCCTGATGGTGTTGTTCCTGGCCTCAGTGGCCGTCTACTATCTGGAGCGCGACGCCCAGCCGGTCGCTTTTGGCAGCGTCCCCGCCGCGCTATGGTGGGCGGTGGCGACCCTGACCACGACAGGCTATGGCGACGTGGTGCCGATCACGCCGCTTGGCCGGCTGGTCGCGGCCTTCGTAATGATCTGCGGCCTCGGCGTGTTCGGACTCTGGACCGGTATCCTCGCCACCGGCTTTGCCGCCGAGACCCGCCGCTACAATTTCCTGAAAACCTGGGAGTCGGTGACCAAGGTGCCGTTCTTTGCCGCGCTCGGCCCCTCGGCGATCGCCGACGTGACGCACCTGCTTCGCACCATGGACCTGCCGCCGCGCACCATGATCATGCGCAGGGGCCAGACCGGGGACTGCATGTATTTCATCGCCGAGGGCGAGGTCGAGGTCGATTTGCCCGGCAAGAAGGTGATGCTCGGCGAAGGCGCCTTCTTCGGCGAGATGGCGCTGCTCGGCAACAATCTGCGCTCCGCCAATGTCACCACCAGACGATTATCCAAGCTATTGGTGCTCGACCTCGTCGATTTCCGCATGCTGATGGCGCGGCATCCCGATCTGGCCCAGACCATCGATGCCGAAGCCAAGCGGCGGGCGCTGGAGAACAACTAAAGCCTGCGCCATCGGCGCGCCGGTCCGATCGCGTCAGCGAGGTTTTCCTCGTCGACCTATTCATCGAAAAACGTGACGGTATCGCCGAGGCCGGCGCGGGTCGTCCGATAGGCGTTGGCCTTGTGTGCGCGATCGGCGTATCCGAATGAAATGCCGCACACCACCTTGCGGTCGTCGCCGAGACCGAAATGGCTGCGCACCACCTCGGAGTGGAACGCGAGCGCCGCCTGCGGCACCGTCGCCACCCCGATCGCCTGCGCGGCCAGCATAAAACTGGTGACATAGCCGCCGCAATCGATCGCGCCGTAAACGCCGAGCGCCTCGTCGGTGTGAACGATGGCGACATGTGGCGCGCCGAACAGATTGAAATTCTCCAGCGCTTGCCTGGCATAGGCCGCCTTGTCGCCGCGGGCTATGCCGAGTGAGTTGTAGAGCTGAAAGCCGCTTTCGCGGCGACGCTCGAGATAGACGCCGCGATATTCGCGCGGGAACGGGAAATCGCCGCTGTTCGGCTTGCCGCTGGAGGCGATGCCATACATCACGTCGCGGAATTTTCTGGTCGCAGCGCCGGAGGCGATCGCCAGCCGCCATGGCTGGCTGTTGCACCACGACGCGGTTTTTTGCGCCGCCGTCAGGATCCGCTCGACCGTGTTGCGCGCCACCGGCTCGGGCCGGAAGGCGCGGCAGGAAAAGCGCTCAGCCAGCAATTCCTCCAGTACGCCGATGCGCTCCGCGACGCTGCGCCGGCTCGCCGGAATCTTCTCGGATGCTTCCGTCATCATCATCGCCCCTTGGTCGGGATCTTGTTGAATGGCACATCCTTGTCGAGGCGGATATCGCCCGGCAGCCCCAGCACGCGCTCGGCAATGATGTTGCGCAGGATTTCATCGGTGCCGCCGGCAATGCGCATCGAGGGCGAACTCAGCAGCATCTGCTGGAACTGGCCGCGCGCCTCCTCTTCCGCGGCGCCTGTGAAGACGCCGGCTGCGCCTTGAAGGTCCATCGCATACATCGCGATGTCCTGCAGCATCGATCCCGCCACCAGCTTGCCGATTGAATTTTCCGGCCCCGGGCGTTCGCCCTTCGATAGCGCCGAGATCGCGCGGTAGCTGGTATATTTCAGCCCGCTCGCCTTCGCCGCCCAATTGGCGAGTCTCGAGCGCGTGGCCCGATCGTCGATCGCGGGGCCATCGTCAGTCATCAGGTCAGCGCAAAAATCGAACATCTCGGGAACCCCGGTGGCAAGCCGCGCGCCGATCGACATCCGCTCGTTCATGAGCGTGGTCAGCGAGACATTCCAGCCATCGCCGACGGCGCCGAGGCGCTGATGATCGGGAATCACGACGTCGGTAAAGTAGACCTCGTTGAATTCCTGCAGGCCGTTGGCCTGCTTGATCGGCCGCACCTCGACGCCGCGGCTCTTCATGTCCAGAAAGAACATGGTGAGGCCCTTGTGCTTCGGCACATTGGGGTCGGTGCGCGTGATCAGCAGGCCATAGTCGGAGTAATGCGCGCCTGAGGTCCAGATCTTCTGGCCGTTGACGATCCAGTCGTCGGCCTTCTTTTCGGCGCGGGTGCGCAGGCCCGCGAGGTCGGACCCGCCGGCCGGCTCGGAAAACAACTGGCACCAGATCTGTTCGCCCGAAGCGAGCTTCGGCAAATAGTGGCGCTTGTGCTCCTCGGAGCCGTAGGACATCACGGTCGGCCCGCACATGCCCTCGCCGATCTGAAAGGGTTGGGTCAGCTTGCCGTAGACGCCTTCTTCCTGCTGCCAGATCACGCGCTCGATCGGGGAGGCGCCGCGCCCGCCATATTCCTTCGGCCAGTGCAGGCAGGCCCAGCCGGCTGCGGCCTTCTTCTTCTGCCAGGCCTTGCCGACCTCCACGATGTCTTCCTTCTGCAACCGGATCCGCCCGAGCGAGGACTTGGAAAGCTCCGCCTCGAACTGCTTCGGCGCGTTGGCCCCGATCCAGTTGCGGGCCTCAGTTCGGAACGCGGCTTCCTGCGGCGTATCATCGAAATTCATGGCGGCTTCCCTTTCGGTGTCATTCCGGGCGCGCGCTCGCGCGAACCCGGAAATGACCTGTTAACGGCGTCCTCTGGTCGGTATCTGGTTGAACGCAACATCCTTGTCGACGCGGATATCGCCCGGCAATCCAAGCACGCGCTCGGCGATGATGTTGCGCATGATCTCGTCGGTGCCGCCTTCGACCCGGGTGCCGGGCGCGCGCAGCAGCATCGCCTGGAATTTGCCGGCAGCTTCACTATCGTCAGCGCCGCTCAGCACGCCGGCCGCACCCTGCAGGTCGAGCGCATAGGCTGCGACTTCCTGCACCATCGAACCGGCAACCAGCTTGCCGATCGAATTCTCCGGACCCGGACGCTCGCCCCTCGACAGCGCCGAGATGGCGCGCATGCTGGTGTATTTCAATCCGCTCGCCTTCACCGCCCAGTTGGCCAATTTGGAGCGGACATTGCGATCCTCGATCGCCGGGCCATCCTCCAGCATGAGATTGCCGCAGAACTCGAACAGTTCCGGAAAGCCGGTGGTGACGCCCGCGCCGATCGACATCCGTTCGTTCATGAGCGTGGTCAATGAGACGTTCCAGCCGTCGTTGACCTCGCCGAGCCGCTGCGCATCGGGGATTTTCACGTCCGTGAAATAAACCTCGTTGAAGTCGGACTGGCCGTTGGCCTGCTTGATCGGCTTGATCTCGACGCCGTCGCTTTTCATGTCCAGGAAGAACATCGTGAGCCCCTTGTGCTTCGGCACATTGGGATCGGTACGGGTCAACAGGATGCCGTAATCCGAATAATGCGCCCCCGACGTCCATATCTTCTGGCCGTTGACGATCCAGTCGTCGCCCGTTCTCTGGGCGCGGGTGCGCAAGCCCGCGACGTCGGAGCCGCCGGCGGGCTCGGAGAACAGCTGGCACCAGACGTCTTGGCCCGACGCCAGCGGCGGCAGGTATTTTCGTTTCTGATCTTCGGCGGCAAACGTCATCATGGTCGGGCCGCACATGCCATGGCCGATGATGAACATGCCGCTGAGCTTGCCGAAGGCGCCCTCTTCCTGCTGCCAGATCACCCGCTCGATCGGCGTCGCGCCACGCCCGCCATATTCCCTTGGCCAGTGCAGGCAGGCCCAGCCGGCGCCAGCCTTCCTCTTTTGCCATGCCTTGGCGACCTCGAGCATATTGGCGCCCTTGAGCTGGGTTCGGCCGAGCGAGGACTTTCTCAGTTCCTCCTCATATTGCCTGGGCGCGTTGGCCGCGATCCAGGCTCTGGCCTCGGCGCGGAACGCGGCCTCCCGCGGGGTGTCATCGAAGTTCATATGCTTTGTCCTTCGGGATCGTCATTCCGGACGACCCGCGCCTTGCGGATCGATCCGGAATCCAGAGGTTGTTTACGTCGAGATTGCCTGATGTGCGATTGCACAACATGGTTCGCAGCTTTCGCTGCGCCCCGTAAATCTCGAGATTAAGCGGCATTCTTCTTCCTCATCCGCTCGATCAGCGCATCTTCCCAGTAGGAAAGACTACCGAGCCCCAGCGCCACCGCATTGGAGCGCCGGTAATACATGTGGCAATCGAATTCCCAGGTAAAACCCATGCCGCCATGGACCTGGATGTTGTTCTTGGCGCAATGCTGAAACGCCTGTGTGGCGCTGATGCGGGCCGCGGCGGCGGCTTCCGGCAATTCCCCGGCATTGGTCGAGAGCGCCCAGGCGCCGTAGTAGCAATTCGATCGCGCCAGCGTCGCCGAGACGTACATGTCGGCGAGCATGTGTTTGATCGCCTGGAACGAACCGATCGGCCGCCCGAAGGCGATCCGGTCGAGCGCGTAGTCGCGGCCCATTTCGAGCGCGCGGTCGGCGCCGCCGACCTGCTCGAAGGCGATCAGCACCGCGGCGCGGTCAAGCACCTGCGCAACGAGGCTCCAGCCTTCGCCGGCAGGGCCGAGCGGCTCGGCCTTGCAATTTTTGAACGTGAGTTCGGCCTGGCCACGCGTAGGATCGACGTTGGCCAGCGACCTGGCCTCGACACCCTCGGTCTTCATGTCGACGATAAACAGCGAGATATCGCTGTCGCGGCCCGTCGAGCCGGTGCGTGCAGCGACGATGGCAAAATCGGCAATGGCGCCGTCGGGCACCGGCTTCTTCACGCCGTTGAGGCTGCCGCCGGAGGCCGAGAGTTTTATCGCTCCGGGCGACGGATTGCCCTTGCCTTCGAACAGCGCCAGCGTGCCGATCGCGCCGCCAGATGCGATTAACGGAAGCCATTTCCGCTTCTGCGCGTCGCTGCCTGCGAGCAGGATCGCTTCCGCCGCGAGATATACGGTGGATGAGAACGGCACCGGCGCCAGCGCGCGACCCATTTCTTCGGCGATCACGCAGAGTTCGAGATGGCCAGCGCCGGCGCCGCCGAATTCTTCGGGGATCGCGACCCCGAGAAAGCCCATATCGGCGAGCCCCTTCCACAATTCGCGGTCATAGGCCGCCTTGCCGTCGAGCACTGCGCGCACCGCCTTGGGCGGGCATTTTTCGACGAGAAACTTACGCGCCTGGTCACGGAGCTGCTTTTGCTCGTCGGAGAAATCGAAATTCATGACACTACTCCGTTATTGGAAGACCCATCTTTGGCATGTCGCCCCGCGAAAGCGGCGACCGGTCATCGCGAGCGATAATCACCGCGTGCGCAACTGCGCACCAGGAGGACGACGATCGTGTTCTAGCGCGGCGCCATGCGGATGGCGCCGTCGAGGCGGATGGTCTCGCCGTTGAGCATCGCGTTCTCGACGATGTGCACCGCGAGGTTGCCGTATTCGCTGGCATCCCCGAGCCGCGCCGGATGCGGCACCTGCGCGCCCAGGCTCTTGCGCGCCTCTTCATTCAGCCCCATCAGCAGCGGCGTCAGGAACAGGCCGGGGGCGATGGTGTTGACGCGGATCTTGAGGCTGGCGAGATCGCGTGCCGCGGGCAGCGTGAGGCCGACAACGCCGCCTTTCGAAGCCGAATACGCGATCTGGCCGATCTGGCCTTCATAAGCCGCGACGCTGGCGGTGTTGATGATGACGCCGCGCTCTTCGCCGACAGGAGCTTCCGTCGCCAGCCGCTCCGCGAACAGCCGCAGCACGTTGAACGTGCCGATCAGGTTGACGTTGATGATACGCACGAACTTCGCCAGCGGATAGACGCCGTCCTTGCCGACGATGCGCTGCGAGCCGCCGATGCCGGCGCAGTTCACCAATATCCGCGCGATGCCGTGGCCGGCTTCGCTCTTGGCGATCGCAGCCTTGACCTGCGCCTCGTCGGTGACGTCGGCCACGACTGCGACGCCCTTGACCTCGGCCGCGACTTTCTCGGCATTCTCCTTGCTCTGGTCGAGCACGGCGATCTTCGCGCCCTTCGCGGCCATGGCGCGCGCGGTGGCGGCGCCAAGACCGGAGCCACCGCCGGTGATGAGAACGGCAACGTCTTTCAACTGCATGGGTGAAACCTTTCCTTGCGCTCTTCCGCTAAACTGGTCGGTTCGTCAGCATGCCGCCGCAAATCAGCGCCTCCATATGCCTTATGTACTGGCGGCAGACTTGTTCGGTGACCGGCCCGACGCCGGTCGCACGCGACATGGCGTGCCGTCCGAAAAACAGATGGTCGCAGGCGCCGATCAGGCTGGTGTAGAACAGCACCGGATCGATGTCGCGGAATTCGCCGCATTTGACGCCTTCGGCGAGCAGCCGGCGCTGGAAATCCAGCAGCGGCGCGACGAAAAATCTGGAAACCTCATCGGCGGCCTCGGCGCTGCTCTCATGCAGCAGATAGTGGATCAGCCGGTTCATGTAGGGAAACTGGTGATACGCCCTGATGATGCCGGCAATGTGCAGCTTCAGCTTGGCGGTCGGCGCAATCGGTTGCGCCAGGAGATATTCGAGGTTCGCCACCTCGGTGGCGGCATCCCGCGCCAGCAGCGCCAGCAACAGACCGTCCTTGTTGCCGAAATGATATTTGACCAGTGCTGCGTTGACGCCGGATTTCTGCGCGATATCGCTCAGCGATACCTCGATCGAGCAGCGCTCGATCATGAGTTCGCTGGCGGCGTCGAGCAGCTTGTCGGCGGTGGTATTTTTCGGAAGCGGAAGCCGGTTCGATGCGCTGGTGCTCAACTGTGATGCCATGGCCTGCCTGACGTTAATCCGGATCGCAGATAAGCCGATGCAAGTGCCTCACTCAAGAGTTAATTGATTGATTGACTAAATCGTCTTGGCTGCCTTAAATCCGCATCGGTCCTCAACCCAACCCATAACAACCAGGGAGAACGCAGATGGCCGAGGCATATATCGTCGCCGCCGCACGTACCGCGGGCGGCCGCAGGGGAGGCCGCCTCGCCGGCTGGCATCCGGCCGATCTCGCCGCCTCGGTGCTGGATGCGCTGGTTGAGCGCGCCGGTGCGGCCCCCGACCAGATCGAAGACGTCATCATGGGTTGCGTGATGCAGACCGGCGAGCAATCCAACAACGTCGCGCGCAACGCCATCATGGCCTCGAAGCTTCCGGAGAGCGTGCCCGGCACCTCGGTGGACCGGCAGTGCGGGTCGTCGCAGCAAGCGCTGCATTTCGCGGCTCAGGCGGTGATGTCCGGCGCCATGGATTGCGTCATCGCCGCAGGCGTCGAATCCATGACACGCGTGCCGATGGGACTTGCCTCACAACTGCCGGCCAAGAACGGTTTCGGCACTTATAAAAGCCCGAACATCGAACAGCGCTATCCGAACATCGTGTTCAGCCAATTCACCGGTGCCGAAATGATGGCGGAGAAATACGGTCTCTCCAGGGACGAACTCGACGAGTTCTCGTATGAGAGCCATCAGCGCGCGATCGCGGCGACGCAAGCCAGAAAATTCAAGGACGAGATCATTCCGCTGCAGATCGCCCGCGCGGACGGCTCGACCGACACCCACTGCATCGACGAAGGCATTCGCTTCGACGTTAGCCTCGATGGCATCAAGAACGTCAAGCTGATCGCGGAGAACGGCAAGCTCACCGCCGCCAGCGCCAGCCAGATCTGCGACGGCGCTTCCGGCGTGATGGTGGTCAATGAACAGGGCCTCAAATCGCTCGGCATCAAGCCGATGGCGCGGATCCATCACATGACCATGATGGGCGGCGATCCCGTGATCATGCTGGATGCGCCGCTGCACGCGACCGAGCGCGCGCTGAAGAAGGCCGGCATGTCGATCGACGACATCGATCTGTTCGAGGTCAACGAGGCCTTTGCCTCGGTGCCTACCGCATGGCTGAAGACCACCGGCGCCGATCCTGCAAAACTCAACGTCAACGGCGGCGCGATTGCACTCGGCCACCCGCTCGGAGGCTCCGGCACCAAGCTGATGACGACGCTGATCAACGCGCTGCAGCAGCGCAACAGGCGCTACGGCCTGCAGACCATGTGCGAAGGCGGCGGCATGGCGAATGTGACAATCGTGGAAAGGCTGTGAGCGCGTAGTTGCCGTCTGACACTGCCCGCCTCGCCACGAGGAGATACAGCCATCAACGCGACGACACGCCTCCCCGACATCTCGCTTCCCTCGACCATCCGCTCGCGGTTCGTCGAAGGCATCAACGGCCTGCGCATCCACGTGCTGGAGGCCGGTCACGAAACCAGCGGCCGGCCTTGCCTGCTGCTGCTGCACGGCTTTCCCGAACTCGCCTACAGCTGGCGCAAGGTGATGCCTGTTCTGGCGGATGCCGGTTATCACGTGATCGCGCCGGACCAGCGCGGCTATGGCCGCACCACCGGCTGGGATCCAAGCTACGACGGCGACCTCGCCTCGTTCCGGTTGCTCAACCTGGTGCGCGACGCGCTCGGGCTGGTGTCGGCGTTCGGCTATCGCAGCGCAGACGTGGTCGGACATGACTTCGGCAGCGGGGTCGCGGCGTGGTGCGCGCTGGTGCGCCCCGACGTGTTTCGGTCGGTGACGCTGATGAGCGCGCCATTTGCAGGGCCTCCGCCATTGCCATTCAACACCGCGGATGCGCCAGCACAACCGAAGCGCGAGGATCCGGTGTACCGCGAACTCGCCGCACTGCCGCGGCCGCGCAAATATTATCAATTGTATTATTCGACGCGGCAGGCGAACGCCGACATGCATCACGCACCACAGGGCGTGCACGATTTCCTGCGCGGCTATTATCACCACAAGAGCGCGGACTGGAAAGCCAACAAGCCCTATCCGCTGACGGGCTGGACCGCGGGCGAGCTGGCGAAGATGCCGACCTATTACGTGATGGATTTTGCGAAGAACATGGCCGAGACGGTGGCGGAGGAAATGCCTTCAGCGGAGACCATCGCCGCCAACAAATGGCTGCCCGATCACGAACTCGCCTTCTACAGCGCCGAATATGCCCGCACTGGATTCCAGGGCGGGCTGCAATGGTATCGCTGCGGCACCTCGGGCGCATTCACGCCGGAACTGCAGACCTGGTCGGGCCGCAGCATCGACGTGCCCTCCTGCTTCATCTCGGGCAAGCAGGATTGGGGAACTTATCAACGTCCCGGCGTCTATGAGGCGATGCAGGCGAGCGCCTGCACGCGGATGCTTGGCTGCCATCTGGTTGAGGGCGCCGGCCACTGGGTACAACAGGAGCAAGCCGCGGAGGTGAGCCGGTTATTGCTCGCTTTCCTGAGCCTGGCCGCGCGACCCGCCGCCGGATAATTGCAATACTGCCCCGAAATCGGCGCGAAATGGCCGCCGGAACCATTGCTCCATGACGGCGTTGCAGGGCTGCGGGCAATGCGACCTGAATTGGAGGATTATCATGGAAAAGAAGATGGCCGGACTTTTGGGAGCGGTGGCCACGCTCGGGTTGTGCAACGCCGCGCAGGCCGCGCCGATGCCGACTCCAGCGCCGACGGACATGTTGAGGGCGAATTCGTTCGCCGATTTGCTCGAGCCGATCCCGAACGCCGCCGCGCTGCTGCAAGCCGTCGACGAATTGGCGCCGGTCCCGTCAGCGAATGAAAATGTCCAACTGGCCCAGTTCTTCCGCCATCATCACCATCATCATCATCACCATCACCACGCCTATCGGAGCCGCATCGTCATCGTGCCCCCGCGATTCCGGCACCATCATCACCATCACCACCACCATCATCACTATCGCCGCGATTATTGAATCGCGCGCCATCCGACCATCGGAAACAGGACCCTGAGGGGTCCTGTTTTTTTGCGTGCTAATCCTGGCGGGCTTTTTCCTTCGCCGCGCGATGTAGATGACGATAGGTGCCGTCGAACACGGTATCCGTCGATGAGGTCCATTCGGTGCCGGCCGACAGTGTCGGCCGGCTGTTGTAGATGCGCCGCGCCTGCAGTTCGCGCTCGGCCGCCTCCTCCTCGCTCATCTGTTCGAGCTCGAAGGAGGCTTCCTCGGGAATCACGATGATCTGCGCGAACGGTTCGTTCGGCCTGAAAATGTGGGTGCGGCCTTCGGCCGGAGCCTTGAACACGCAAAAGAATATCATCGGCCACCAATTGCGTATCAGCGCCGGAACCGCGATCGGCACGCTATCGGTGGGATCGGTATAAAACCGCGGGTGCGGTTCGGTCCTGATCGCCATGCCCTTCTCGACCTTGAGATCGAGCAGTATCTGGTAAGTGTAAAAATGATCGCCGAAATTGCGGAACGGCGGCCACTGCAGCCCGCCGTCCGGAGGCGGTCCCCAATCGCCCTCCAGGATCAAGCGGCCATCCTTGGTGGTGACGTGCAGTTCATTGTCGTACGGGTAAAACAACTCGATGCCGTATTGCGCGGCTTCCGAAAACGGCACGCAGTGCCACACCTGTTCGCGTGAACCGTCGGCGCGCGGCGCGCGCTTGCCTGCCCATCCGGGAATCTCGAGCCTAGTCCGCCGCGGCGCCAGCCGCGGATCGTTCAGGCGGTATTTGACCTTTTCCATGAGGAATCCTCGGTCGGCGTGATGGTGTGACAGGAACTCGAACGGGTACCGGCCGCAACGGTTCCAGCGAAGCCAGCCTCGCGCGGGCAGGTCGCGGATTTGACCAGGTCCGTTCGACCCTTTATATCTGTTTTAGAATTATTCTAAACTGCTTCGGGGATGTTTCGATGAAAAATTTCGCCGATTTGAGCGCGCGCGAAGTGCTGGCCGTTGCGATCTCCGCGGAGGAGGAAGACAGCCGCATCTACATGACCTTCGCGGAAGATCTCGCGGAGCGTTACCCGGAATTGGCCAAGCTGTTTGAGGAGATGGCGGAGGAGGAAAAAGGCCATCGCCACATGCTGCTGGAAATGTACGAAAAGCGTTTCGGCAAGAACCTCCCGCCGATTCGAAGAGACAACGTCAAGGGATTCTTGCGCCGTCGCCCGATTTGGCTGACGAAAAACCTGTCGCTCGACGCCATCCGCAGGGAAGTCGGCACCATGGAGTTCGAGGCCGAGCGGTTCTACGTCAGGGCCGCCGAGCAAACCCAGGATGTCGGTGTCCGCAGGCTGCTCGGTGATCTCGCGGAAGCGGAAAAAGGCCACGAGAAAGTCGCCGCCAAGCTGACCGACCAGATCCTCAGCCCGGACGTGCGCGCCGAAGAAGACAAAACGCGCCGCCGCGTATTCGTGCTGCAATACGTGCAACCAGGCCTCGCCGGATTGATGGACGGCTCGGTCTCGACGCTGGCGCCGCTTTTTGCCGCCGCGTTTGCGACGCATCACAACTGGCAGACGTTCCTGGTGGGACTTGCCGCCTCGATCGGCGCCGGCATCAGCATGGGCTTTGCCGAAGCCTTGTCTGACGATGGATCGCTGACGGGGCGCGGTTCGCCCTGGCTGCGCGGATTGACCTGCGGCCTCATGACGACGCTCGGCGGCCTCGGTCACACCATGCCCTATCTGGTGCCGGATACGTGGGCCAACGCGTTCTCGATCGCGACCGGGATCGCAGGCGTCGTCGTCGTCTTCGAGCTGTGGGCGATCGCCTATATTCGCGCGCGATACATGGACACGCCGTTCCTGCAGGCGGTGTTCCAGATCGTGCTCGGCGGCCTCATCGTGCTCGCCGTCGGCATTCTCATCGGGGCGGCCTAGCCGGGCGTTAGGGCCGGCACTGCGCACACCCTATCCGATCGATTGGCTGATACCGGACACATTCAGCGCAACACGAATCCCGGCAGCAACAATGGTCTGGCGAGGCTCGCCGGGACCGGGCATCATCTCGTGCAGAAACGCCGGCAAACTTTAGGGAGGAACGCCGTGGCCAAGTCGCAATGGAGCTTCAAGACCGCGACCGAACTATCGAGCGCACTGGCGGCAAGGAAAGTGTCCGCCGTGGAGCTGACGCAGGACGCCATCGGGCGCATCGAGCGCCACGACGGCAAGATCAACGCGGTTTGCGTGCGCGATTTCGCCCGCGGCCTCGAAGCTGCCCGTGCCGCCGACGCTGCGCGCGCCCGCGGCGAGACCGCGCCGCTGCTCGGCGTTCCCTTGACCGTGAAGGAATCCTACAACGTCGCCGGTCTGCCCACGACCTGGGGCTTTCCGGCGCAAAAGGGTTTCGTGCCACCAGAGGACGCGCTGTCGATCTCGCGCGTCAAGCGCGCCGGGGGCGTGATCCTCGGCAAGACCAACGTGCCGATCGGGCTCGGCGACTGGCAGAGCTACAACGAGATCTACGGCACCACCAATAATCCGTTCGATCTCGGCCGCACGCCGGGCGGCTCCTCCGGCGGGTCGGCGGCGGCGCTGGCCGCCGGTTACGGGCCGTTGTCGCTCGGCTCCGACATCGGCGGCTCGCTGCGGGTACCCGCGTTCCACTGCGGCGTCTACGCCCACAAGCCGACCTTCGCCCTGGTGCCGACGCGCGGCCACACCCCGCCACCGTTTCAACCGATACCGCTCGACCGCGATATGGCGGTGGTCGGACCGATGGCGCGCTCGGCGGCCGACCTTTCGCTGCTGCTCGACGTGATCGCCGGGCCCGACCCGCTGGACGCCGGCGTCGCTTACAGGCTGGCGCTGCCGCCGCCCCGGCACAATGAGCTCAAGGGTTTTCGCGTGCTGGCGATCGATAGCGATGCGGTACTGCCTGCCAACAAGGACATCCGCGGCGCGATCGGGAAACTCGCCGACGATCTTGCCCGCGCCGGGGTGAACGTCGCGCGGCAAAGCGCGCTATGGCCCGATTTCGCGGAGACATCGCGGCTCTACATGCGGATGCTAGTGTCGTTTTTGGCGGCATTCTTTGCACCCGACAGCATCGCCGGCGCGCAGGCCCGCGCCGGAAAATTGTCGCCCGGCGACAGCAGCCTCGCCGCCGAGCGGCTACGCGGCATGGTGCTCAGCCATCGTGCCTGGGTGCTTGACGAGGGTGCCCGCGGCCGCTTGCGTGAACAATGGCGAAAACTGTTTGGGAGCTTCGATGCGGTGATCTGCCCGATCATGCCAACGCCGGCCTATCCGCACGATCATTCGCCGGAACAGGAGATGCGCCGCATCGATATCGACGGCAAGGACTATCCCTATCCCGATCAACTGGCGTGGCCCGGCGTCGCCACCCTGCCAGGCCTGCCGGCCACCGCGATCCCGATCGGCCTTTCGCCGGAAGGATTGCCGATGGGGGTGCAGATCGTCGGGCCATGGCTGGAAGACCGCACGCCTTTGAAGCTAGCCGAACTGATCGAGCGAGAATTCGGCGGCTTCGCGCCGCCGCCGATGTTCGATGATTGAAAAGAGCCTCATCCGGAGCAGCGGCGATTTCGGCGCATCTCACGGATCAGACACAATGCCCTTGCGGTTCGCGACGGCGCCGGCGCGTTGGCTCACCATGAGGGTTCATGACGGAAGGAAAACACATGCGCAACGACCTCGCTGAACTGACGGCCCTGAACCGCGACTACGTCAGTTCCGTCCAGAATTCCGATGTCAAACGCTTCGACGAGATTCTTGCCGCGGACTTCTACTGCTCCAATCCCGACAAGTCGCTGGTCGACCGCGCCGGCTTTCTCAAGCAGACGGCTAAACCCGTGACGATCAGGAATCTTGAGGCGCACGACGTCAAGATCCGCGTGATGGGCGATTTTGCCATCATCCATGCCGCGACAAGCTACACGAGCCCGGACGGTCAACAGGCCACAGGCCGTTACACCGACTGTTGGGCGAGGCAAGACGGCCGCTGGCTTGCGGTGTCGGCGCATGTGTCGCGCTAGCAGCTCGTCATTGGATACGCGGGTCGAGCTCGCGCAGGACGAGCCGAGCAGGTTTTAGGCGTCGAACATGATCACGCTACGCACGGTCTTGCCGGCCTTCATCGCGGCGAACCCTTCGTTGATCTCCGATAGCTTTAGCTTGGCCGAGATCCAGTCCTCCAGATGTAGCCGACCGCGCATGTAGAATTCGATCAGCCGCGGCATGTCGACGCGGAAATGGTTCGAGCCCATCGACGAACCCTGGATCTTGCGTTCACGCAAAAAGTCAAAGCCGTGCAGCTCGATCTTCTGGCCGAACGGAATCATGCCGACGATGGTCGCGGTGCCGCCGGGTGCCAGCATCGCAAACGCCTGCTCCGCGGTCTCCTTGCGGCCCAGCACCTCGAACGAGTGGTGCACGCCGCCACCGGTGAGATCGCGCACCTGCTGCACCACGTCGCCATTGCGGGGATCGACGATGTCGGTAGCCCCCAATTTGGTCGCCAATTGCAGCTTGGCCGGATTGGTGTCGACCGCGATGATGCGGCCGGCGCCGGCGATCTGCGCGCCGTTGATCGCGGCCATGCCGACGCCGCCGCAGCCGATCACCACCACGTTTTCGCCGGGCGCGACCTTTGCGGTATTGACTACCGCGCCGTAGCCGGTGACGACGCCGCAGCCGATCAAGGCGGCCAGATCGAGCGGCATGTCCTTGCGGATTTTGACGATGGCATTCTCGTGCACCAGCATCTGCTCGGCGAAGGACGACAGGTTGAGGAACTGGTTGAGTTTTTCCGAGCGCGCCCATGACAGCCGGTTGGACGCGCCGGGCAGCATCTTCACCGTGGTATCGGTGCACAGCACCGGCCGTCCCGTCGTGCAGTTGTCGCAGGTGCCGCAGAATACCGAAAGACAGGTCACGACGTGGTCGCCGGGCTTGACGTACGTAACGTCGGAACCAACCATCTCGACGACGCCCGCCGACTCGTGGCCGAGCACGGCCGGCAGCGGATGCGGATAGAGCCCTTCCATGAAATGCAGATCGGAGTGGCAGAGCCCGGCGACCGACGTGCGGATCAAGACCTCGCGCGGGCCGGGCTTCTGCAGGCTGACGTCCTCGATCGCCAGCGGTTTGTTGACTTCATGCAGGACGGCGGCCTTCATCGGATACTCCCACTTTTAAGCTGTTGCCGGATCAGGTCTTGTCGGCGGAAATGAGCCTACGCTGCCAGGAGCAATTCGCCAACCTCGGCCATGCCGCCGACGTGCTCGCCGACGAGACGGCTGCGCGTGATTTTCCGTGAGCTGGAACAACGGTTCGGCGTACGTGATATAGATCGTGGCAGGATCAAGCGGGCGAAGGGGCGCCGGGAGAAACGTCCTGAGGAGGAGCAATGACTGACGGCTATCGCATCATCGGCGCCGAGATGTCGCCTTACTCGGTCAAGGTGCGCTCCTATTTTCGCTACAAGGCGATCCCGCATCAATGGGTCCTGCGCAACGCGGCCAGCCAGGCGGAATTCGAGAAATACGCCAAAATGCCGATCATTCCGCTGATCGTAACGCCTGACGGAAACGGCATTCAGGACTCCACGCCGATCATCGACGCCATCGAGAAGCTTTATCCGGAGCCGCCGATCCACCCCGCTGACCCCGTGGCAAGCTTCATTTCCGCCCTGGTCGAGGAGTTCGGCGACGAATGGGGCAACAAATGGATGTTTCATTATCGCTGGGTGCGCGAGGTCGACCAGATCAGTTCGGCGGGGCGGATAGCGCGGATGCGCGGCCCAACAGCCGGCGAGCAGGAGCATGCGGCGTTCGCCGGCCAGGTGCGCGCCCGCATGGTGGACAGGCTGTGGTTCGTCGGCTCGAACGAAGCGACCGCGCCACAGATCGAGGCGGGGTTCATCGACATGCTGCGGTTGCTGGACAGCCATCTCGCCGCCCGGCCCTATCTTTTCGGCGGCCGCCCCGCATTCGCCGATTTTGGACTGTGGGGGCAGATCTACGAAATGTGGACCGACCCGACCGCGGGCGCCTTCATCGGCGGCGGCGCGCCGCGTGTGCTCGATTGGGTGCATCGCATGCTCTGGCCGAAAGCAGAAAGCGCGTTTGAAAGCTGGTCGACGCTAAAGCCGACCCTGATGCCGATCCTGATCGAGCAGGTCGGAAAGCAGTTCATGCCATGGACTCTCGCCAACGAGAAGGCGCTGGCCGAAGGCAGGGAACAATTCAGCGTTGCGCTCGGCGAGAACATCTGGACCCAAAAACCGCAAAAATATCACGCACGTTCGCTCCGCATGCTGCGCGCCAGATATGCCGATGTCGCCGACAAGGCCGCGCTCGATCCGGTTCTGCAAGCCATCGGCTGCCTCGCCGGCCTGCGCGGCTGAACAGCAATGGAGGAGACGTATTCATGCAGATACCAAAATACAAAATCGCCCTGATTGTCGGCGCCGGCGCCGGCCTCAGCGCATCGCTGGCGAGGCTGTTCGCGCGCGAAGGCATCCGTCTCGCGCTTGCCGCGCGCGGAATCGAAAAGCTCGGCGCGCTGTGCGCAGAAACCGGCGCGCGCGCCTTTGCCTGCAACGCCGTCGACCCGGGCGAGGTCGAGCGGCTGTTTGGCCTGGTCGAGCGTGAGGTCGGGGTGCCGGACCTGGTGGTCTATAACGCCAGCGGCAGGTCGCGCGGCGCGTTCACCGATCTGGTGCCGGCAGAGGTGGCACAGGCCATCGCGGTCAGCGCGTTCGGCGGCTTTCTGGTGGCGCAGCAGGCGGTGAGGCGGATGCTGCCCAACAAGCACGGCGCGATCTTGTTCACCGGCGCCTCCGCGAGCGTCAAGGGCTATCCGCAATCGGCGCCGTTTGCGATGGGCAAGTTCGCGTTGCGTGGCCTCGCCCAGAGCATGGCGCGCGAATTGTCGCCGCAGGGCATTCATGTCGCGCATTTCGTCATCGACGGCGGCATCCGCAGCGCCGCGCGCACCGAGCCGGCCGACCGTCCGGATTCGATGCTCGACCCCGATGCGATCGCCCTGAGCTATTGGAGCGTGCTGCAACAGCCGCGCAGTGCCTGGAGCTGGGAGATGGAATTGCGGCCCTGGCTGGAGAAGTTTTGAGCAAGGCCGGCGGGCAAAGCGTCCCTGCGCGCGGCATGTCGTTTGAAGTGGGCACGCCTTGATCGGCGCGTTGCGCGAAAGGTCGGGCTTGCCTACGCCACGTTTTCAATTCGGCGCGTGATGCGCGGTCTGCTGCGCCGTAATCCGCCAGCTGGTACAGGGAATTTCCCGCGGCGCTGCGTCGATGCGTTTCTCGAAGCGTACCAGTTTCCAGTCGCCGGGATTGTGCGTAAACGCAAAGCCCGACTTGCGGGCGAGGCTGATCATCGCGTCGTTGGAGCGCAGGGTGTCGCCGAACAGCCGCCTCGCGCCGAACGCCGCAGCGCGGCATTCCAGGTTGCCAAGCAGCGCCGAACCGATGCCCTCGCCTTGCCAGCGGTCATCGACCGACAGGCCGAATTCGAAGCCATCGGCATCAGGCTCGAAGGCGTAGCGGGCTTCGCCTACGATGGCCTCGGCGCCATCGATCGTCATGGTCGCAATCACGCTGAAGCGGCCGTCCTCGCCGGCATGGGTGAAACGATAGAGCTCGTTCCACGGCAGTTCGCTCATGGCGCCGAGAAAGCGGTTGTAGCGGGAGCGCGTCGTGAGCGCGCGAAAATAGCCCTGCAGGGCTTGCGCGTCGCGCGGCTCGGCAAAGCGCACCGTGAGAGGCTTGCCGGTCCGCGTTTGCAGACTGTCGGAATGTTGCCGGAGGTCGTCAGGTCGAAGTGCGATCATCTGAAAGCTCCTGGAAATCCGGAAAAACCCGCTGGCTGGCGCCCCCTCCGCAGGCGGCGCCGGCCCGGGCTCGTCAAGCCCGCCAAAACGGCTTTTCCGCCTCACGAACGACGTCGCTCCAGGAGAGACCGACATCGTGCAGGTCGCGATCGGTCCATTGCGCCAATTCGCGCCGCTGGCGCTGGCGCACGCGCCAAACACGAAGCGTTTCGCTGAACTGGGCCCAAAGCCCGGAACCATGATGATTTGTCATCGATGCGTGGGAATAGATGGACATTTTCAGCTCCTGAATCTAAACTTCTTAGCCCGAATATCAGCTCTTTCGTAGCGTTCTACAAACGACACTTTGTGTCGTTTCGCATGAGATAAACTCATGAATTCGGTGGGAGATCTCGGCAGATGACGGACCGGCTGCCATCGCTCAATGGATTGCGCGCCTTCGAGGCCGCGGCCCGGCATCTGAGCTTCACCAATGCCGCCGCCGAACTGAACGTCACGCAAACCGCGGTCAGCCATCAAATCCGGCGACTAGAGCAGGAGTTGGGGATCCGGCTGTTCGTCCGGCAAAACCGGGCGCTGGCGCTGACGCCGGAGGCGAAGGACTATCTGCCGGGGGTGCGCGCGGCGTTCAACGATTTGCGGCTCGCCACCGACCGGATGTTGCGCAGGGACAATGACCATGTGCTGACGGTCTCGACGCTGGCCTCGCTGGCCGCCAAATGGCTGCTGCCACGGCTTTCCACATTCCAGGAAGCCCATCCCGGCATCGATGTCCGCATCACCACCTCGTCCGGCCTGGTCGATTTCAACAGAGGCGATGTCGATGCCGCCATCCGCTACGGCCGCGGCCACTGGCCGGGCCTGCGCGCGGTCTGGCTGATGGCCGACGAACTGTTTCCGGTGTGCAGTCCGGCACTGCTCAATGGGGACAAACCGCTGCGCTGCCCGGAGGACCTCGCCAATCAGACGCTGCTGCATTCCAGCGCGGGCTATGATGACGACTGGCGGCTCTGGCTTACCGCCGCGGGATTGCCGACCACTATTTCAAAGTCGCCCGGGCTGACCTTCGACCTGATCCTGATGACGGTGCAGGCGGCGATCGACGGCATCGGGGTGGCGATCGGCCGGACCTCCTATGTCGAGGCCGACATCGCCAAGGGTCGCCTGGTGGTACCGTTCAAGATCACCCTTCCGGCGGATGCCGGCTTTTATCTCGTATCGCCGGAGGGGAGCGCGGACGCGCCGAAACTTCGGGCGTTCCGGCAATGGCTGGTCGCCTCCGTGCAGAACAAGGCTTGAAAAGCGATTCATCCGCACAGCGCTATCCTACTCAGTCGGTGTTTTCCGGTTGGTCGCGCCGCCCCCGCGTGGCAGATTGCCGCACCAACTGAAGGAACAGTCGGCTGGCGAGAAGCCTTTCCGCAGCGGCCATCTCGACGGAGAGAAATTCGCAAATGTCGCAAACATCCACATCGCAGCCGCCACAGATCAAATCGCGCATCGGCGCCATTCTGCGCGCGACAAGCGGCAACTTCCTCGAGCAGTTCGATTTCTTCCTGTTCGGCTTTTATGCCTCCTACATCGCCAAGGCGTTTTTCCCGTCCGATAACGAGACCGCGGCGCTGCTCAACACCTTTGGCGTATTCTGGCTCGGCGCCCTGATGCGCCCGGTCGGCGCCATCGTGCTCGGCGCCTATATCGACCGGATCGGCCGCCGCAAGGGTCTGATCGTCACGCTGGCGATCATGGCCATCGGTACAGTGACGATCGCGATATGTCCGACCTATGCCACGATCGGCGTTGCCGCGCCGGTTATCGTGCTGGTCGGCCGGTTGCTGCAGGGCTTTTCCGCCGGCGTCGAACTTGGCGGTGTATCGGTCTATCTTTCCGAGATCGCCACGCCCGGCAACAGGGGCTTCTATACCTCGTTCCAGTCGGCCAGCCAGCAGGTTGCGATTTTCGTGGCCGCGATCATCGGATACGGGCTGAGCGAGATCGTGCCGGCAGCAACCGTCGCCGATTGGGGATGGCGCATTCCGTTCTTCATCGGCTGCCTCATCATTCCCTTCATTTTCTTCCTGCGCCGAACGCTCGAAGAAACGCCGGCATTCCTGGCCATGAAGAAACACCCGTCCACATCGGAGGTCTTCAGTTCCGCGGCGGTAAACTGGAAAATCATTTTGCTCGGAATGATGCTGGCGGCGATGACCACCGTCACCTTTTACTTCGTCACGGTCTACACCCCGACCTTCGGCAAGACGGTGCTGAAGCTTTCCAGCCAGGATGCCCTGTTGGTCACCCTGCTGGTAGCCGTGACCAACTTCATCTGGAATCCGGTCGGCGGCGCTCTGTCCGACCGCGTTGGCAGAAAGCCGGTGTTGCTGGCCATCACGGCGCTTTCCTTCGTGACCGCCTATCCGGCGCTGCTTTGGCTCACGGCGGCGCCGAGTTTCGGCAAAATGCTGGCCGTCGACCTGATGTTCTCGTTCTATTTCGGAATCTACAGCGGCACCATGCTGGGGGCGCTGGTTGAAGTCGTGCCGGCGCAGGTCCGCACCACCTGTTTCTCGCTGGCCTTCGCGCTCGCCGCCGCGCTGTTCGGCACGTTCACCCCGTTCGCGGCCACCAAGCTGATCGACATGACCGCCGACAGGGCATCGCCCGGGTTTTGGCTGATGTGCGCGGCTGCCAGCGGCTTCATCGCCGCGCTTGCGATCTACCGCGACAAGGCGGTCCTCGCGCGGCAGACGCTTGCCAGGTGAATTGCGGCGGCGCCACCCCTGCCGGCGCCAGTTGATTTCCGGGCAAACAACGATAACAACACGGCATGGCCGAGCTGAACTCGTAAATATGACGTGCTGGTGATCGGCGGTGGCAATGCCGCGCTGTGCGCCGCGATCAGCGCGCGGCGGGCCGGCGCCGGGGTGCTGGTGCTGGAAGGCGCGCCGAAATTCTATCGCGGCGGCAACACCCGGCACACCCGCAACATGCGCTGCGCCCACGATGCGGCGACCGATATCCTCACCGGGCCCTATACCGAGCAGGAGTTCTGGGAAGACCTGTTGCGCGTCACCGGCGGGCAGACCGACGAAGAGCTGGCGCGCTACATGATCAAGGAGTCCAAGGACATCCTGGGCTGGATCGTCGAGCAGGGCGTACGCTGGCAGCCCTCGCTTGGCGGCACGCTGAGCCTGGGGCGCACCAATTCGTTTTTCCTCGGTGGCGGCAGGGCCATGCTGAATGCGCTGTATCTGACCGCCGAGCAGCTCGGCGTCGAGATTCGCTACGACGCCGAGGTGCTCGATCTCGAGATCGATAAGGGCATGTTCCTGTCGGCCACAGTGAAGCAAAACGACGGCCGGACCCGCGTGAGCGCCTCGACCCTGGTCGCGGCCGCCGGCGGGTTCGAGGCCAATATCGAATGGCTGAAACAATATTGGGGCGACGCCGCCGACAATTTCCTGATCCGCGGCACGCCCTATAATCGCGGCTCGATCCTGAAGATGCTGCTGGACCAAGGGGTCCAGGAGGTCGGCGACCCCACCCAATGTCACGCGGTCGCGATCGACGCGCGGGCACCGAAATTCGACGGCGGCATCATCACCAGGCACGATTCCGTGGTGTTCGGCATTGTCGTGAACAAGCACGCGGCGCGCTTCTACGACGAGGGCGAGGACATCTGGCCGAAGCGATACGCGATCTGGGGCCGGCTGGTCGCGGCACAGCCGGATCAGATCGCCTATATCGTTTTCAACTCGACGGTGCTCAACAGTTTCATGCCGACGCTGTTTCCCCCGATCAAGGCCGACAGCATTGCCGAACTCGCCGGCAAATTCGAACTCGATCCAAAGGCGCTCGAAAACACCGTCGAAGATTTCAATGCCGCGGTCAGGCCCGGCACCTTCGATCACACCATCCTCGACGATTGCCGCACCGAAGGTTTGACGCCACCCAAGACCCATTGGGCGCGCAAGATCGAAACGCCACCCTATTACGCTTATCCGGTGCGGCCCGGCATTACCTTTACTTATTTGGGCACCCGCGTGAACAGGCAGGCGCGCATGCTGATGAAGGACGGCAGGCCCGCCGCCAACATGTTTGCCGCCGGCGAGATCATGGCCGGCAATGTGCTCGGCAAGGGATACGCGGCCGGCATCGGCATGACCATCGGCAGCGTATTCGGCCGAATCGCGGGACGGGAGGCAGCGCAAAATGCACGAAACTAGTACCGGGTTGCGCGGGATCGGCATCATGGGCAACTTGCAAATGACGATGGACAACAACAATCTCGATATGGCCGCACTGATCCAGTCGTGGCTGGAGGGCAAGGGCTGACGAAAGGGCCCTGAGTAGTCTCGCAACCGGAAGCCGCACAAACATGCACGGTACCAAGATCCTCGAGGAGGCCGGCCGCCTGATGACGGTGTGCAATTCCTGCCGCTATTGCGAAGGGCTTTGCGCGGTCTTTCCGGCGATGGAAATGCGCCGCTCGTTCTCCGACGGCGATTTGAATTATCTCGCCAATCTCTGCCATGCCTGCGGCGCCTGTTACACCGACTGCCAGTTCTCGCCGCCGCATGAGTATGACGTCAATGTTCCCAAGATATTTGCCATCGCGCGCGCCGAATCCTGGGCGGCCTATAGCTGGCCGCGCGCGTTTTCGGGCCTGTTCGCTCGCAACGGCCTTGCGATCGGCCTCATCGCAGCGCTCAGCATGGCCGCCTTCATTCTCGGCTTTGCCGCCTTCAATGACCGGCAGGTGCTGCTGGGAATCCATACAGGACCGGGCGCGTTCTACGCACTGATGCCGCACAAGGCGATGATAGCGCTGTTCGGCGCGGCCCTTCTTTACGCAATGATCGCATTGGTAGCAGGCGTTCGCGCCTTCTGGCGCGACATCGGCGAACCCGTCGGCATGCTGGCCGACCCACCATCGCTGTGGCAAGCGATGAAAGAGGCGGGCGAGCTGCGCTATCTCGATGGCGGCGGTGTCGGCTGCGTCAACGAGGACGAGCGGCCGACCGACCGCCGCAAGATTTACCATCATCTGACGTTCTACGGCTTTTTGCTGTGCTTCGCGTCGACGTCGGTGGCGACGCTCTATCACTATCTGATCGTGCGCGAGGCGCCCTACCCGTGGTGGGACCTGCCGGTGGTGCTGGGCACGCTGGGCGGCGTCGGGCTTTTGGTTGGGCCGGTCGGCCTGCTGGCGGAGAAAATCAAGCGCGATCCGGCGCTGGTCGACCACAAGCGTACCGGGATGGACATCGCCTTTATCGCGATGCTGTTTTTGACATCTCTCACCGGTATGGCGCTGTTGCTGTGGCGCGATACGGCCGCGATGGGGCCGCTATTGGCCGTGCACCTCGGCGTGGTATTTTCGCTGTTCCTGACGATGCCTTACGGCAAGTTCGTGCACGGCATCTATCGCTATGTCGCGCTGGTGCGCTATGCGCGGGAGCGGCGGATGATGGGGCATGCAGTCTAGCCTTGTCATTGTGCGCGAAGCGGTCTCCCGCCGATCCCTGAGTCGGCACCCATGCAATCCTGTGCTAGGACAATCGAAAGCCGCCCGGGGGAAGCCATGAACAAGCTGAGATTGGCCATCGTCGCCGGCATCCTGGCGCTGTCCGCACCCTTATCGGCGCAGCAGCCGCCGGCCGCCTCGCCGCCTCCCGATTTTTCGAAAGTCGAGATCAAGAGCACCGATCTCGGCGACGGCCTCTACATGCTCGAAGGCCAAGGCGGCAATATCACCGTGGCGGTGGCCAAGGACGGGATTATCATGGTGGACGGTGAGTTCGCGCCGCTGCACGACAAGATCAAGACCGCCATTGCCGCACTCTCAAACCAGCCCATCAAATACCTCATCAACACGCATTTTCATGGCGACCATACTGGCGGCAACGAGCCGTTTGCCAAAGAGGGCGTCACCATTATCGCCGAGGTCAACGTCAAGAACCGGCTGGCAGCCGGCACCAGCAACGGTCTGACCGGGATCAAGACGGCCCCCGCCCCCGAGGCCGCGCTGCCATCGAAGACCTATACCGGCGCATTCAAGATCAAGCTCGCCGGCCGCGTCGCCGACCTCAAGCACATCGCCAATGCGCATACCGACGGCGACACCTATGTCTGGTTCAAGACCGCGAACGTGCTATCGACCGGCGACACCTTCACCAACGGCCGCTATCCCAACATCGATTTCGCCAATGGCGGCAACATCAAGGGCATGATCACCGCGGCCGACGCTTACCTGAAGCTGACCAACGGCAAAACGAAGATCGTGCCGGGCCACGGACCGGCCGCCGACAAGGCGGCACTGGTGGAATACCGGACCATGCTGGTGACCGCGCGCGACCGGATGGCAAAGCTCGTCAAGGCGGGAAAAAGCGAGGACGAAGTAGTGGCGGCAAAACCATTCGCCGATCTCGACGCCAAATGGGCGCCGACCGAGTTGGCCAGCAAGAACTTCATCCGCGTGGTCTATCACTCGCTCGCCGACAAGGGCGAGACCCCGCGGCCGGCGCTAAGACGGTTCTTCCACAGAAGCTGAGGGATAGATGAACGAGCTCGTTGCGCTTGCCGAGAACATCGCCGCAAAATTGATCGAGCGGCGGCAGACTATCGCGGTTGCGGAATCTTCGACCGGCGGGCTGATATCGGCCGCGCTGCTTGCGGTGCCCGGTGCATCCGCCTATTTCCTCGGCTCGGCGGTGGTTTATACCCGCGACGCGCGGCGGATTCTGATGGACATTCCCGACGAGGCGATGAAGGGAATTCGCTCGGCCTCGGAGCCTTACGCAAAATTGCTTGCCAGCCGCATCCGCCAGCGCTTCTCCAGCGATTGGGGCCTGTCGGAAACCGGGGCTACCGGACCCACCGGCAACCGCTATGGCGACGCCGCTGGCCACAGCTGCATGGGCATCGCGGGAGCGGAGCAATCGGCAATCACGCTCGAGACCGGCAGCAGCGACCGTCTTGCCAACATGCATGTGTTCGCTTCGGCGGCCCTGAATTTGCTGCTGCAGAATCTGTCGCGGTGATGGTCTTGATGGCTCACAACCGTCGCGGGGACGACGATGCAGTTGGATGCCTGGCAAACGTGAGAGAGCCGCTCACTTCTCCCGGAAAGCCCGCATCAGCTGATCGCTGAACGGCTTGATCAGGTAGGACAGCATGGTGCGATCGCCGGTCTGCACAAAGGCTTCCACCGGCATGCCGGGTATCAGTTTGACGTCGCCGAGACGGGCGATCTCTTGCGGCGGCATCGAGACGCGGATGGTATAGTAGCTTTGTCCGGTGCGCTGGTCGGTGGTGACGTCGGGCGAAACGCGGGTCACGAGACCGTTCAACTCCGGTGTAGTGCGCTGGTTGAATGCCGACATCCGCAGCAGCGTCTTCTGGCCTATCTGCAATTTGTCGATATCCTGTGGATTGACCTTGGCCTCGACCTGAAGATCGTCACTCTGCGGAACGATCATCATGATGGCGTCGCCGGCAGTGATCACCCCGCCGACGGTATGCACCGTTGATTGCAGCACCATGCCGTTCTGCGGGGCGCGAATGTCGGTCCTCCGCAACTGGTCTTCGGCGGTGACCTTGCGCTCCACGAATTCGCCGATCTTGTCATTGGTCTCGCGCAGATCCTTGGAGACTTCGCTGACCATGTCCTTGTCGACCTGAATGATCTGCAATTCGGTTTCGGTGATCTTGCCCTTGGCCTGCGCGCGCGAGGCAATGTATTGGGCGCGCTCGCCGTTGAGCCGGGCGGCGTCGCGCTCGAGCGTGGTCAGTCGCGAAATCTGCACCAGGTGCTTGTCGTAGAGGTCGCGAACCCCGGCGAGCTCCTTTTCAACCAGCGCGATTTCCTGGTCCTTGGCCGTTTCCTGGGCCGCCAGGCCGGCGATTTCCTCGTTCAGCTGGGTGACGCGCTCGCGCAACTGCGCCTTTTGGCCAACCCTTCCATTGACGCGGACGTCGAACAGCTTGGACTCGCTCACCATGACGTTCTTGACATCGGGGTCGTCGGCACGTTCCAGCAGCATCGCGGGAAACGTGATCTTGTCGACGCCCTGCTGTTCGGCCTGCAGCCGCGCCGCCCGCGCCCAAAGCCCGTCGAGATTCTTGGTGACGATTGCGAGGTTGGCCTTGGTAACGGTGTCGTCGAGCCGCACCACCACGTCGCCAGCCTTGACGAGATCGCCGTCGCGCGCGAGCACCTCGCCAACGACGCCGCCGGTCGGATGCTGCACTTTCTTGACGTTGGATTCCACGACGACCGATCCGGGCGCGATCAGCGCGCCCGAGATTTGCGCGGTCGAGGCCCAGCCGCCAAGGCCGCCGGCGAGTACGACGACCACGACCAGCCCGGTGATCAAGTGGATCTTGATCGAATGTCGCGCGTCGAGCTTCTCGCCACTCATGATTTGGCAACTCCGCCATCGGACACGATCTTGATCGGCGTCGGCGGAACCCGCTGTTGCAGCACCTGTCCCAGCACGGATTCCTTGGGTCCGAACGCCTGCATGCGGCCGTCCTTGAGCACCAGAAGCTGATCGACCGCCTCGATGCCGATCGGCCGGTGCGCCACCACTACCACGATTGCGCCCCGCTCACGGGCCGCACGAACCGCGCGCGACAGCGCCTCATCGCCTTCGGTATCGAGATTGGAATTCGGCTCGTCCAGCACGATCAGGAATGGATTGCCATACAGCGCCCTCGCCATTGCCACGCGCTGCGCCTGACCGGCCGAAAGCGCGGTGCCCTGCTCGCCGACCTGGGTATCGTAGCCGTCACGCATTTTGATGATCATCTCGTGGACGCCGGCTTCCTTCGCCGCCGCGATGATCGAATCGGCGCTGGCCTCGGGATCGAAGCGGCAAATGTTCTGGGCAACGGAGCCTGCGAACAATTCGACATCCTGCGGCAGGTAGCCGATGTGTCGGCCAAGCGCGTCGGAGGACCACTGGTCGAGTGCGGCGCCATCGAGCCGGACCTTGCCGCGATACGGTTGCCATACCCCGACCAGCGCGCGGACCAGCGAAGACTTGCCCGATCCGCTCGGGCCGATTACGCCCAGTCCGTTGCCGGCCTGCAGCGCGAAGCTCACCTCCTGAACGATAACCCTTTGATCGCCCGGCGGCACGATGCTGACAGCCTCGACCGACAGCCGGCTCGAGGGAGTCTGCAGCAATGTCGGCGCCGGCCGCGCCGGCAGCGATTCGAGCAGCCGGTTGAGGCGGCTCCAGCTCTGGCGCGCGGCGACGAAAGCTTTCCAGTGCGCGATGGCCAGATCGACCGGCGCCAGCGCCCGCGCGCTCAGGATCGAACCCGCGATGATAATGCCCGCGGTCGCCTCCTGATGGATCACCAGATAGGCGCCGACGCCAAGCACGGCTGACTGCAGGGTCATTCGCATGACCTTGGCGATCGCACCGAGGCCGCCGGCGACGTCGCTGGCGTGCTGATTACCTGCAAGGTACTTCTCGTTGGCCTCGCTCCAGCGCTCGGTCAAGCGTCCGGTCATTCCCATCGCCACCAGCACCTCGGCGTTTCGCCGGCTGGTCGCCGCCAGGTCGTTGCGGCGCGCGGCAAGGCCCATGGCCTGCCGCGCCGGCATACGCGACATGAATTCGGTAACGATGGTGAGCGTGACCAGGATGATTGCGCCGACCAGCGCGGTCAGGCCGATCAAGACGTGAAAAGCGAAACAGATCAGCAGATAGAACGGCAACCACGGCAGATCGAAGAACGCGCCCGGTCCCATGCCGGACAGGAACGAGCGCACGTTATCCAGGTCGCGTAGCGGCTGCAGGCCCTCATTGCGTCCGCCGACCATCAACGGCAGCCGCACGACGGTTTCGAACACGCGATGGTTGAGAGCTTCGTCGAGCGAGGTTCCGATACGGCCGAGGATGCGTCCCCGGATCAGGTCGAGAACGCCCTGCGCGATGTAGAGACCGCCGGCGAGAATGGCCAAACCGACCAGCGTTGGCACGCTCCGGCTTGGCAGCACCCGGTCGTAAACTTCCAACATGAAGATCGAACCTGTCAGATATAGCAGGTTGATCATGCAACTCATGACGCCGACGCCGATGAAGGCGTTGCGACAGGCGCGCAGCGCATCACCGAGTTCGGAACGCCGGACACCGGGAACGGCTGCCATCAATTCTGATCTCTTCACCAGGAATCCGCGACCGCTGATCGCGAGGCCCAATCTTACCGATTTTTGTAGCTAGCGTCCATTGAAGTCAGGTTAACCTAAACGGCGCCCGGGCTCCTCTTCAGCCCTCCGGGTGGCATTCACGGGCCTGCGAGGCATGGTGCCACCCGGATGCGGGTCAGCGGCTGGAACACTACCGGAGCGGCAAATTTGCCGCCGGCAGGGCTGGGAAAGCGCATCTGGCATCGGCGACCCGGCCCTTCCCGCCATGCACGTCGAGCAAGATGCCGCTGCCCAGCCGGAGCCCGTCGCCGGGTCGCCGGCGCACCAGTGACGGATTTCGCCTGTCCTTAACCTCCCCGGAAAGCGCTCCTCGGGAAGGTTAAGCCGAGCGGATCTGCAAGGCTCGAGAAGATCTACAAGCGACCACCGGTTCGAACCAGCCGCACGATCAGCAGCAGCACCACGGCGCCGATCGCGGAATAGATGATCTCCCGGACAACGTGGCCAACGGGAATGGAAATGCCAAGCTTTGGAAACAACAGACTGGCGACAAGCGCGCCGGCGATGCCGACCAGAATATCCCCGATGACGCCGAAACCGGTGCCGCGCACGATCTTGCCCGCCAACCAGCCCGCGATCAGACCGACGAATAAAATGACGAGAAGGCTTTCACCAGACATTTGCATCGGAAACTCCCCCGGTTTCGTGCGCCTCATTGCTGCGCGTTGCAGTCACAGCCTATCCATAATTGCCTGAGGTGACAACTCCAATCTGGCGATTTCCGGCGATTCACACCCCGCTGTTTGGGGAATACCGTTTCAAGGCCGCAGTCTCGGCACGTTTCCGCCATGACGCGCCTTGCGGTCCGCTCCTGCCCCATCGTCACATTGGGCAGCCGCTCGGCACCCTGGCGTGAAAATCCGTCGTTCGCTGGAACGCAGCCCCGATCCGCAGCAGCATCGCTTCATCGAAGGAGCGGCCGATTAGCTGCATGCCGACCGGAAGGCCGCGGTTGGTGAAACCGGCCGGGATCGAAAGCGACGGCAACCCCAGATAATTGATCGGGCGGGTGAAGCGCGTCAGCCGCTGGATCACGCTTTCCGCGTCAGGGCTGTTGCCGACGTCGCTTTCGGCAATGGTCGGAGCTGCCACCGGCGCCACCGGCGCCAACACGGCATCGAGGCCGGCCACGGCCGCCTTGTGCGCGGCGAGCGCCGGACCGCGCCACCGCATCGCCTCCAGATATGATACGCCGGGGATCGCGAGCCCGTTCTGCAGCCGCATCAAAACCTGCGGGCCGTAATCCTGCGGGCGCTCGATCAGCCAGCGCTTGTGGAAGGCGGCGGCCTCGACGGCGAGCACGATCTGGCACACCGCGGAGAGCTGCCGCTGGTCAGGCAGTTCGACCTGAACGATCTCGGCGCCCTCGCCTTTGAGGACGGCGATCGTCTCGTCGAGAATACGCCCGACTTCGGGATCGAGGTCGTCGACGTAAAAGGCGGTGGGCACGCCGATGCGCAGCGCCTTGATCGGCTCGCGTGCCGCCGCCGCATAATCGGGGACCGGTCCGGCGATCGCGGTGGGATCCTCCGGATCGGCGCCCGCCATCAGGCCCAGCAGCAACGCGCAGTCCTCGGCCGAGCGCGCCAGCGGCCCCACGGTGTCGAGCGACTGCGACAGCGGCATTGCTCCGGCGCGGCTGATCCGCCCGTAGGTCGTCTTCAAACCGGTTACGCCGCAGAAATGCGCGGGCATCCGGATCGAGCCACCGGTGTCAGAGCCGAGCGCTGCAAAAGTCAGCCGCGCTGCAACCGCCGAGCCCGATCCCGAGGACGAACCGCCGGTGATGTGATCCACCGCCCAGGGGTTATGCACCGGACCATAGTGACTGTTGTGCCCGGTTGGTCCATAGGCGAATTCCGCCATCTGCAGCGAGCCGAGCCGGATCGCACCGGCGTCCTTGAGCCGCTGCAAGGCCGTCGATGTCGTCGTGGCCACGAAATCGCGCCGGATCTTCGAGCCGCAGGTGACCACTTTGCCCGCCTCGTAATACATGTCCTTGTGCGCCAGCGGCACGCCATGCAGCGCGCCGCCGAGCTTGCCGTTTTCCCGTGCGGCGTCCGCGGCATCGGCCGCAGCCAGTGCCGCGTCCGCTTCGATCGCCATCCAGGCGTTGAGGCTCGGCTGCCACTGCGCGATCCTGGCGAGACAGGACTGCGTGACCTCACGCGAGGTGAAGCGCCTTTGCGCGATGCCGTTCGCGACCTCGGTCAGCGACAGCAATGCCGGTTCAGCCTTCATTTGGCAGCCTTGCTGAGCTCGATGAATTGCACGACTGCAAAGGATGCGGGCTCCAGGTCGAACGGCAGCGTACCGGCGACCGCCGCGAAGCCGTCGAACGCCGGCCCGATGGAATTGGCGATGCGGGTGGCGACCTCGGCGCTCACCGGCACGCCGGCAACGCCAGCCATTGCCTCGATTTCTTTTGGACTGGGTCTTGTCATGCCGCGTGCGCTCCCTTTGCCCGGCGCCAGCCTGTTCCCGTCATGAGCGGGGCGAGCCCGTTCATGACGAGCCCGAGCGCTCATGTTATTTTGTCAACAGCGCGAAGGCGCCGTTCCAGTCCTGCGGCGGCGGGTTGTTCTGGTAGCTGTGAATCCGCGCCTCGTACAGATTGTAGAGATATTCCAGCGTGCGGCCGTCGTCGCTTTTGCGGCCGCGCTCGATCGCGGCCAGCGCGCCGTCCCAGTCGCGGCTGCGATAACATGCCAGCATCTCGATCGTGAGGTTGCGCAATCGCTGGAATCGGCCGGACTGCGCGACGTCCTCGCGGCCGGCGATCGCGTAGATCACCTCCGGCTCCTTCTTGCCCTTGACCATGATGAAATCGAGCTCAAGGATCGCGAACTTGTCCTTGGCTGCGAGCGCGGTCTTGGAACCGACGATGATCGGGAAGCCGTATTCCTTCGATTGCCCTTCCAGCCGCGAGGCCAGGTTGACGCTGTCGCCCAGCACCGAATAGTCGAAACGCACGTCCGAACCCAAGTTGCCGACCACGCAGGTGCCGGTATTCAATCCGACGCCGACGTTGAGCGGAAAAAAGGCGGGACCACCCTCCTGCGCCTCGATCTCGCGCTGCTTGTTGAGCGCATCGATCTGCTCAAGCATGTCGAGTGCGGCCTCGCAGGCATTGATCTGATGCTCCTTGTCGTCGAGCGGCGCATTCCAGAACGCCATGATCGCATCGCCCATATATTTGTCGATGGTGCCCTTTCGCGCCATGATAGCATTGGTGAGCGGCGTCAGGAACCGGTTGATCAGCGTCGTCAGACCCTTCGGATCGTTCTTGAAGGACTCCGAAATCGTGGTGTAGCCACGGATGTCGGAGAACATGATGGTCATCTCGCGCTCTTCGCCGCCAAGCACCAACTTTTCCGGCGACTGCGCGAGCTGCTCAACCAGCGCGGGCGACAGATACTGGCCGAACGCCGAACGAATCTGCCGCCGCTGCTTCTGCTCCCTGACGAAGCTGGAGAAAATCAGCGTGAGATAGATGGCGGTGGTCGACAGCAAGGGATAGGTAAAGTCGATCAGCAGCCGGTGCTGCGTATAGAAATACCAGGATGTCCCAATCAGCAACGTCGCGAACAGCGCGCCGACGATAACCAGGGTGATCGGGCCGAACATCGGCGCGAACACGATCACCAGAATTCCGAGCAACAGCGCGGCGAGAAATTCCACGGCAACGGCGTAGTACGGCTGCGTCAGCAGCGTCTTCGTCAAGGCCGCCTCGAGCACCTGGGCGTGGATTTCGACCCCCGGCATGGCCGCGGATACCGGCGTGGTCTTGATGTCGTTGAGCCCCACCGCCGAGGTTCCGATCAGGACCAATTTGCGCGCAATCCTTTCGGGAGGGACGCGACCCTCGAGCAGGTCGACCGCGGAAACGTAGAGCGACGGATCGTAAGGCGCGAAATGAACCCAGATCTGGCCATTGCGGTCGGTCGGGACATCGAGACCCTTGACGGCCACGCTTTTGATGCCGTCGACGCCCGATTTGATGAAGATGGTGTCGGTGCCGGTTGCCACCCGCAGCACCTCGAAACTCAGTGATGGCATGGTGGTGCCCTGGGCCTGCATGATCATCGGCACCCGCCGGACAATGCCATCGCGTTCGGGATTGATCGTGAGCAGGCCGCGTCCGCCAGCCGCCTTTTCCAGCACCGGCGTGTTGCGCAGCAGGCCCGGGAAGTTGAACATGAACCGCTGCGGTTCTTCGCCCAACATCGCCAGCCCGGTCACCGGGAGCGTCTTGTCGAGATCGGAGATGACGTAGGGAAGCCCGGATTCGCCCATCACCACGCGCGAGTGCCGCATCGAGTCGGCAAAAACCTGGTCGTTGCTGGGCAACGCCCGCAAGCGGGCGCGCATTTCCTCATCGAGGTCTCGAAAGGTGTCGGCCGCGACGTCAGGATTGAGCCGGTCGGGCTCGGAAAAGATGACGTCGAAGGCAATCACGACGGCACCGAGCCTGGTGAGGCCGGCGATCATGTCCGCGATTCGGGTCCGCGGCCACGGCCACTGACCGAGCTTCGCCAGGCTCTTTTCGTCGATGTCGACAATGGCGACCGGGCGTGCGGTCTTGACGCGGGGCTCGAAGCGCTGGAACGTGTCGAAGATCCTGACCCGCAGTTCCTCGATCGGGGGCGGATCGGCAACGCGCAACGCCGCAAGCCCGACCAGGAGCGCCAGGCAGATCAGCCGCGCATATCCGAACCTCCGCGCGAACCAGCGTTGCAATCGTTTCAGCCGCTTCATGCTTGCTGGGGTATCCGCCGCCAAGAGGCAATCGATCCGGTGTTGAGTTGTTTGACCTACCCCGCGAGATCGCACAAGCAGGTTTTGCTGCCTGGGGATCGCCATCCGGGTTTGCTTGGTCAGCCTGCCAAGCGCGGTTCACCGGCGCAGGCCGGCGGCCTGCACGAAGTGCAAGAGCTCAGACCAGATGGAACGCTTCGTGATAGGTGATCAGCGTTCCAACACCCTTGTCAGCCTGTTCCTGGAATCCGGCCGGATCGAAATGACCGACCATGGCGATACTGGCTGTATGGGTTCCATCGGTGATGCTCAGGATTCCACCGGTGTCTTGCGCATTGGCGATGTAACTCAGCGTCGGTCCGTTTGAGAAGTTGATGTCGAGGAGGTCGATATGAGTGCTTGCCGTCATCCCGGACACGATGCCGGAGAAATTGAACGAGTTGCCCAAAGCGAGGCTTCCGGTCGAACCCGCGGCAAAGCCTGTGTTTTCAGCCGACGCATGCGCGAATTCCAGCGTGGCCGCCCCGCTAATCATCGCCGATCCGTCACCGCTGACGTTGCCAGCGGCGGTGACATCGCCACCATTGGCCCACAATACGCCGGTGTTGACAATATCACTGTCAATGACGAGCCCGCCGCTGCCGGTTGCTTCCAGTGTGCCCGAGTTGTTGACGGCGTTGGCGCCGGTATCGATGGTGAGCGAGCTCGCGCCCGTTGCGTCGATCGTCCCCTCGTTGGTCAACGTCAGGTGCCCGGCCCCGATCTGGCCTGCTCCCGAGATAGTATTGTCGACGTTGGTCAGCGTCACATCGGGGCTGGTGCCGTCGATCACATTTTCTGTGCTATCCGACAATACGACCTGGCCGGCGCCCGTGAGCGTAGCGCCGTGTTCGATGAGCTGCAGATCGGTTTCGGAACCCGTCGAATTCAGCGCGATCGTTCCGGTATTGTCGATCGTGCCACTCAGCGGCATGCTTGCACCATCGCCGATCGTCATGTTGCTGGCATTGGTGGTGACCGGCGTTTGGTCAAACACGAAGTCAGTTGCATTGAGCGCGGCGGCATGGACCCCTTGGAGGGTAATGGTCTCGCCGGCGCCGACCGTGATCACGGCATTGCCATGGGCATCGTCGGCCAAATTGGCCTGGATGTCGCTGAAGCTCTTGACGTTGTTGAAGCCGATCAGGTCGATTTTGTCCGACGCAGCATTGAAGTTGTAGACGATGTCGACGCCAATGGGCTGCGAAAACACAAACAGGTCGTCTGCACCGGCGCCGGACAGGTGGTCGTCGCCGGATAAAGCGAAAATGGGAGAGCCGGCCGAATAGGCTTCCAGATTGTCGGCAAAGGAAAAGCTGCTGATGCTGCCGTCCGGCAGTGTCGAACTCTCGGTCACCCAAAGCTGTACCGCGCCAGCAAAACTGGCAGCTGTCGTAACCGTCAGTGAGCTGAGATCGTTCGTCTGCACCGTCCAAGTGCCATTCCCGAGGTCGGTCCCGCCATTCAGCGTCCAATCCGCGGGAACGCCGCTGACCGTCATCGTTATTGGGTCGCCGATCCCGCCATCGGTCGCATCTGCCAGGGCGAGGTTGATGGCTTGTCCCGCCTCGCCCGCCGGCGCGATGTTCACTGCGATGGATTTAGCTGCGGAGGTTGCGATATTGCCGCCGTCATTGCTGGTGGCGACGACGCTCAGCGTGAAATGCTGGTTGCCGTTGGGATAGTTGATCTTGAGGCCGGAAAGATCCGCCGGCGTCAATGTCCAGGTCTGGTTGCTGCCGGCAGCGCCGTGATTGAAACTAACCCCGGTGGGCACGTTGGAAATCGTGATCGTGCCGAGGGACGAATCGGCGTCCGTTTCACTGAGCGCATCAGCGATGGTGAAATTGGCGGAGCCGGCGTTCTTGGCGAGACTGACACTGCTTGGTGTCCCAGCCAGGGTCGGCGCATCGGCGACCGGATTCTCGGTGATCGTAACGGTCTGGGGCGCCGAGGAAGTGGTGTGGCCGTCCTCTGTCGTGCTAGCCGTAATCTGCAGGGTAATGCTGCTGACGTCATCATCGCCCGCCGTCAGCTTCAGCCCCGATAGCTGAGCCGGCGTCAGCGTCCAGCTGCCGCCGCCGTGGTTGGTCCCGGCCGACAGCGATGCCGTGGTGGGCACGCCAGTAACCGTCACGACGTTGGTGGCGTCGCCATCGCTCTCAAAGTTCGCACTAATGGTAAGGCCGACGCTGCCGCCTTCATTGACGCTCGCAGCCGCCGCGGAGGCGGTAATTATCGGGCCCACGGTCAGCGTGGTCGAGGTGGTGCCTGCGACCGAGACGGCGGTGGAACCGTCATGGGTGACCGCCGACACTCCGACCGTCACCGTCCCGTCGAACTCACCGGCCGGCGTGATGGTCAGGCCATTAAGGTCGGTTGTGGAATGCGCTGTCAGCGTGAAGGTGCCGTTGTGATTATCGGTCACCGCGGCGCCGGTGCCGGTCTGCGAGAGCTTTGCGCCCTGGCCCAGCGTCACCGTTACAGTTACGCTATCGGTGCTGTCCTCAAACAGGTCGGCAGCGTTCGTGAGCGT
This sequence comes from uncultured Alphaproteobacteria bacterium, assembly GCA_963840155.1. Taxonomy (GTDB): domain Bacteria; phylum Pseudomonadota; class Alphaproteobacteria; order Rhizobiales; family Xanthobacteraceae; genus Bradyrhizobium. Next base: position 1,737,271 of record CAWIXP010000002.1, on the reverse strand, counting down.
CAGGGTCAGCTTGCTGGTGGCGTCCTCAACGGTTGGAGCCGCAGAGGCCGTGATGACGGGCTGATCCGCAACCGGGTTGACCGTAATGCTCGTCGAGGCCGTCGCCGTGGTCGCGAAGGTGTTGGAGCCGTCCTTCGACGTCACCGTCACATTCAGCGTGTCGGAACCCTCATATTCGGTGGCCGCCGTATAGGTCAGGCCAGTAAGCAGCGTGTTGACCGCCGCCGCGTCACCGGAAAGCGTCAGCGCGCCGCTGTCGTCGCCGGTCACCGTCACCCCGAACTGGCTGCCGACATGCAGCGAGCCGTGCCCAACCGTCAGGAGCGCACTCACGGTGTCGTTGGCGTCCTCGGCGAGCGGACCAACGCTGACACCGCTGATCGATTTGGTCGCATTCTCGTTCAGCGACAGCGTCGCCGGAGCAACCGCGCTCGGCGCATCCGCCACCGAGTTAACCGTGATGCTGGTCGAGGCCGTCGCCGGCGTCGCAAAGGTGTTGGAGCCGTCGATCGAGGTCACCGACAGGTTCAACTGGTCGGAGCCTTCGTAGTCGGCGTTCGCCGTATAACTTAGCCCGGTGAGCACCGTATTCACGGCGGCCGCATTGCCCGAAAGCGTCAGCGCACCACTATCATTGCCATTCACCGCGACGCCGCTCAGCAAGGCGAATGTCAGGTCGACACCGCTGATATCCAGTTTGCCATGCCCAACCGTCAGGACCGCACTCACGGTATCGTTGCCGTCTTCGGCCAGAGGACCAACGCTGACGCCGCTAATAGATTTGGTCGCATTCTCGTTCAGCGACAGCGTCGTTGGGGCGATCGCGCTGGGAGCTTCGGCAACCGGATCGACGGTGATCGCAACGGTGGCTTCCGCAGACGCCGCGCTGGCAGGCGCGGCGCCGTCCTTCGAGGTCGCCGTCACGTGCAGCGTGTCCGAACCTTCGAATTCGCTGCCGGCGGTGTAGCTCAGGGTAGCGAGCACAATGTTGACGTCGATCGCCAGGCCCGAAACCGTCACGGTCCCGGTGCCGTTGGCGCCAACCGTTGCCCCGGAATCCACCGTGCCATCAAGCGAAAGCGTGCCGTTGACAACATGCAGGGTCACCGTGACCGGATCGTCGGCATCGCCGCTCGCCGGGGTGACACTGACCCCCCCGATGGCATGCGACAGGTTCTCCTTGAGCTCGATAGACCCGATGGCGGCCGCAACCGATGGCGTGTCGGAGACCGGATTGACCGTGATCGTGGCGGTGGTCTCGGTCGCGGCGGCGCTGGTGTTGCCGCCAACGCTGAGTTCCTCGGTCGATGTCGCGGTGAAGTGCACCGTGTCGGTGCCCTCGTATTCGGTGGCCGGGGTATAGGTTACCGCGGCCAGCGCCGCGTTGACGTCCGCCAACGAGCCGGTGATCAGAACCGCATCCGCGACACCGTGGCCGTCGCCGCCCTTGATGGTCGCAGCCAGGCCGCTGCCAAGCGTAAGGGTGCCCTGCTCGACATACACTGTGGCGGTGAAAGTGTCGGCATTGTCGTTGGCGCTGCCATCGACGGTCGACACCGACAGCCCGGTAAGCAGCGTGGCGATGTTCTCGGGGGTGGCGACCGCGTTCGGAGTTGAAACCAGCGGCGTGTCGGCCGTGCCGACCACCGTTCCGGCCGAGACGTATTGGCTCTCGCTATTGCCGAGCGCGTCGGTGAACGAGATCGCGACCCGCAGAGCGTGGCCCTCGTCCAGTTCGCCCGGAACGTAAGTGGCGCTGTTAACCCCGCTGCCCGATCCATCGACCCATTTGTTCTGGCTAACGTCGAAGATCTGCCAATCGTAAGTGGCAGTCGCCGCGACAGCGCCGCCATCGGTCACGAAGGCAACAACAGGGCTGCCCTCGGACGCGTTGCCGTGGGAGTTGAGCCCGGCGGTGATCACGCCCGGCAGCTCGCTGATGTCGGTGCCGTGCAGGGCCGATCCATCGTCCGCCAGCACCCATCGCACGCCGAGATAGTCGCCCGTCAGATTAATGTTGGAAACGTCGATCCCACTTTCGAAGATCGAGAGGATACCTCCGGAGGCTGTCCCCACATAGCTGGCCGTCGGAGTTTGGGAAATCGCGACATCGGCGAGATCGATCGTGTTATCATCCAGACCCGAAACGTTTCCGCTGAACTTCCCGGCGTGATCGAGCTCGAGCGTGCCGGTCGCCCCGTCCGCGAAAGTGATATGCGCCGAGGAATAGGCCGTTTGGGAATTCGCGCCGAGCTCGAGCAATGACGCGCCGACGATTTTTGCCTGACCGGAGAACCCGGTATCGACGATGAGGTTTCCGCCGTTCGCCTCGATCAGGCCGGTATCGGCCAACGTGCTGGTCGCATCGATCGTCAGTGTGCCGCCGCCGGTAGACTCCAGTATCCCGGTGATGACAACGTTAGCGCCGTTGATGAAATTGAGGCCACTCGCCGCATCGATGATGCCGGCTGAGACCGTCGCGACGGTGCCGCCGTTGATGGTCGTGTCCGACAGCGTCAACGTCTGACCATCGTCGACCTGCACGACATGACTGGTGTTGGTCAGCGTGTCGTCGTGCAGCGTGGCGGCGCCAGCTACTTCCAGCGTGCCCAGATTGGTGATCGGACCTTTGCTCGAACTCGACGTACCCTCGATGGTGGCCCCGCCGGTAAGCGTCACATTGTGGTCGAGCTCGATGCTGCCCTTGTCGGTGATATCGGTGCGGGTCACCGTGACGTTGTCCAGCGTCAGCTTGACGCCGCCCTCAACCGTCACCGCGCCATTATTAAGCGCGACATGGATCGGCGAAGTGCCGTCGATTTTGCTGTCACCGGTGACATCGATGATGCCGGTACCGAGCAGCGAGCCGTCGTTGACGGTGCCGCCGATGATCTCGCTGCCGTTCAGCGTCAGGGTCTTGTTGTCATCGACCTGGACGATCTGCGCGGTATTGGTCAGCACATCATCAAGCAGCGTGGCGGCGCCGGCCACTTCCAGCATGCCCAGATTGGTGATCGGGCCTTTGTTCAGACTCGACGTGCCCTCGATCCTGGCACCCTCGGTCAGCGTGACCTTGTCGTCGAGCTCGATGCTGCCCTTGTCGGTGATATCCGTGCCGGTCACCGTAACGTTGTCCAGCGTCAGCTTGACGCCGCTCTCGACCGTCGCCGCGCCATTGTTCAGGCTCGCGCTACTGATCGTGCTCGAACCGGTGACGTCGATGCTGCCGGTGCCGCCGGCCGTGCCATCGTTGATGCTGCCGCCGCTGATGGTGGCGCGCACCAGATCCAGGGTGGATCCGTCGCCGACCGTCACGTTGCCGATCGGGTGGACACCGTCGTCGTTGTTCACCGCGGTATCGGTCAGTTTCAGCGTGCTGTTGTTGATCGCCTGCAGCGTTCCCGTGTTGGTCACGGTCTCGCCCGTAAGGTCGAGTTCGCCGCCGTTCGCCTCCAGCGTGCCGGAATTGGTCAGGACCGCAGGGTCGATCGTCAGGACGCCGATGGTCGCCTCGATGAGCCCCGTGTTGGTGATGCCGACATCGGTGAGCGCGCTGATGCCCGTCGAATCGACGGTGCCGGCATTGGTCAAGGTGCCCTTGGTAATGGTGGCGGTGGCCAGATCCAGCGTCGATCCATTCATAACCGTCGCCGTGCCTATAGCGACGCCGTCGGTATTGGTCAGCGTGAGGTTGCTGAGCACCAGCAAGCTGTCGTCGGTCGCCTCGACCAGGCCGGTATTGGTGAACGAGCCGGCTAAATCGATGGTCAGCGTGCCGCCATTCGCAGCCAGCGCGCCGGCGTTGCTGATGCTCGCGACATTATCGATGGCGTTGACGCCGCTGGTCGCCTCGACGGTATCGCCGGCGCCGGTCGTATCCACCGCGCCGCCACTGATCGTCGCGTTCTCGAGCTTGATTGTCCCGCTACCGGTAACGAACAATTTGCCGGAATTCGTATTGGTGACGATGCTGTTGACGAGGTCGAGCTCGGCGCCGTTGGCCTCGAGCGTGCTGGCGTCGTTGAGAATGCTCGCCGCGCCGCTGATCGTGCTGATGCCGCCAGTGGCCACAACCGCGCCCTGGGCCGTGATCGAAATATTGCCGCCGAGGATCGTTGCATCCTGCAGGCCCACGCTGGAATGCGCGGTGCCACCGGCGTTGGTGCCAACCGCCGCGATCGTCCCGTTGACGAGGTTGGCGTGGTTGGTGACGGTGGTGGTGCTGATCAGCAGCGTGCCGCCGTTGGTCGCCTCCAGCGTTCCGCTATTGGTCAGCGAGAGCGGATCGAGCTTCAGGGTACTTGTGTCATTGGCGTCGATTACGCCGCTTTTGGCATTGACCAGCACCAGCCCGCCGGCGCCGATATCGCCCGCGCCGGAGATGGTGTTGTTCAGGTTGGTGAGCTGGTCGCCGCTAACCGTGGCCGCGATGATGTTGTGGGTGTCATCCGACAGCGTGACGTTGCCGCTGCCGTCCAGCCCGGCAAATGGCTGGTCGATAAACAAAGTTGTATTATTGCCGGTCGAGTTCAGCTCGATGCTGCCGGTATTGTTGATAAAGGCGGCGCTGATCAGCGTCAGCGAGCTGTTATCGGCCACCCCTAGCGTGCCGGCGTTGTTCACCCGGCCGGTCAGATCGGGGCCGTTAGCGGTGTTGATGGTATTGCTCGACCCACTCACGGTCTCGATCACACCGCCAACCGCAGTCGAAACGATATGCTGCGACAGGCTCGAGTCCTGCAGATCGATGTGCGAGCCAGCACCCGCCGAGGTCACGCCGGTCGCTGCGTCGGTCACCGCCGTCGAGACCAGCTTCAACGTGCCGCCATCGATGGCTTGCAGCGTCCCGCTGTTGGTGAAGCTGACGGCGGAGTCGACGGTCAGCGTGCCGCCGGTCGACTCAAATGTGCCCGCATTATCGATCGTCGCGCTGTCGATAGCACTGATCCCGGTCGAATTGATCAGCCCGGTACCAATGGTCTGCACCGAACCGCCCGTGATCGAACTGTCCTGCAGATCGATCTCGGAGGCGGTGTCCGCCTGAACCGTGCCCGCAGCAGAATTGAACAGATTAGTGATGGCAGTGGAGATCACTTTGAGGATGCCGCCGCCGGTCGCCTTCAACGTGCCGCCGTTGCTCAGCGTGTCGTTGTCGAGATCGAGCTCGGCGCCATAGGCCTGCAGCAGGCCCGCATTGTCGAACGTGGTGTTGCTGGCATCGATGGTCAGAACCCCGCCGGTCGATTCCAGGGTGGCGCCCAACGCGTTGGTGATGGCGATGCCGTGCAGGCTGCTGGTGCCAGTGGAATCAACGGTGGCCGAATTGCTCAGGATGCCGCCGGTGATGGTGGCCGCATTCAGTGTCAGGGTAGCGGTGCCATCGACGGTGACGGTGCCGCTCGCGTTATCGACCGTGGTGCCCGACTCCAGCGCAAGAATGCTGCCGCCGATCACCTCGATGGAATTGTCGTTGGTGACACCCACATCGTTCAGCGTGGCGCCGCCTGCGGTCTCGACCTGAAGCGTACCGAGCGGTCCGACCGTCAACGTCCCGCCCGTCATGGTGGCGCCGTCGGCCAGATGCAAAGTGCTCGGCCCCGTGTCGACCTGAATGGCGCCGGAGCCGATTATGCTGACGCCATCAAGCGTCGCCCCCGACGAGTTCTCAATGAAAACGGTGCCGGAATTGTCGAGCGTCCCGCCGGTGAGCGTAACGCCGTCCTGGAGTGTCAGGGATCTCGCCGGCCTTAGCGTCGCGCCGCTGTTGAACTGATGGCGCCGCCGCTTATCGTCGTGCCGTCCAGCGTCAGGGTGTTGCCGCTCTCGACCGTCAGCTGATGGTTGGCGAGGGCCGCGCCGTCGATCGCGCTGGTCGCCGGTGACATCGATGGTGCCGGAGTTGTTGATGGTGCCGCCAGAGATGGTGGGCTCTCCTGGTTCAGCGTCAGCGTGCCGGTACCGTCGACCGTCGATGCTGCCGAGCGTGTTGTCGACCGTGGAGCACGAGGTCAACCAGCAGCGCACCTGACACATCGATATTGCCGGTGTTGGTGAGGCGGGATCATCGTCAGGTCCGAGCGCCATTGCCGCTGCTGCTGACGTTGATCTGATGGCTGTTGCCAAGCGTGCCGATTGCTTCAGCACCGCCGTGCTGGCGGCCTCAGGTCGAGCGTGCCGTTGTCGGTGACCGTGCCGGCGGTGACGGTGGCTGGTTCAGCGTCAGCGTGCCGGTACCGTCGACCGTGATGGTGCCGAGCGTGTTGTCGATCGTGGTGGGGTCAATCAGCAGCGCGCCGCCGGCCACAACCTCGATACCGCCGGTATTGGTGACGGTCTCGCCAAGCAGCTCGTTGCCGCTGTTGCTGACCTTGATCAGGCCGGAATTGCCGAGCACGCCGTTCTGCAGCACCGCCGCGCCGGTGAGATCGACCTCGCCGCCGGTCTTGTCGGTGACCACGCCAGCGGTGACGGTGGCCTGGTTCAGCGTCAGCGTCCCGGTACCGTCGACCGTGATGGTGCCGAGCGTGTTGTCGACCGTCGAGACGAGGTCAACCAGCAGCGCGCCGCCGGTCACAACCTCGATACCGCCGGTATTGGTGACGGCTTCCTTGTCCAGCTCGTTGCCGCTGCCGGAGACATCGATCTGGCCGGAATTGCCGAGCGTGCCGTTCTTGATGCTGGCGCCGTCCAACGTCAGCGTCCCGGTGCCCTCGACCGTGATGCTGCCGCCGCCGGCGTTGTCGATCGTGCTGGGGTCAACCAGCAACTCACCCGACACGTCGATATTGCCGGTGTTGGTGACGGTCTCGTTGTCCAGCTCATTGCCGGTGCTGCTGGCGTTGATCTGATGGCTGTTGTCGAGCGTGCCGTTCTTCAGAACACCGCTGCCGGTGAGGTCGAGAGTGCCATCATTGGTGACGGTGCCGCCGTCGATCGCTGCACCGTTCAGGGTCAGCGTCGCACTGGGATGGACCGTGATGTGTCCCGAATTGGCGACATCGACCAGGACGTTGAGCGTGCCGCCGGTTACTTCGATCGCGCCGGTCAGGGTATTCGAAATGCCGCTGGTGTCTCTGAAATCGCCGCCCTGGCCAAGGATCAGGGTGCCCGAGTTGGCGAGCTGACTGCTGTCGGCGACTTCCATCTTGCCGCCGACCGTGATGGTTGCCCCGTTCGAATTCTTGACGATCGCGTCATTGATCAGGTCGAACTTGTCGCCGATCGTCAGGGTGCTGTTATTGTCCAGCTCCGGAGCAGTATGTCCGAAGTCGTTCATGGTCACGGTCTTGGCGACCGCCGGATCATTGACCGTGACCGGATAGGTGGGGACCAGGCCCTGCAGCTGGTCGGTGATGATGATGGCATCGTCGGTTGCCGTCGGAACGGTGCCGGTCTCCCAATTCTGGGGATCGCTCCACAGCGCTCCGCCCGGCGGCGCCGGCTTGGTGTCGATCCAGACAACGGCGGCGCTGGCGGTTCCGTCGATCGTGACCGTGACGGTCTGGGTGGAGATCGTGTTCTGCGAATCCTTCACGGTCACCGTATAGGTGAGCGTAAGCGTCTCTCCCGGGTTGATGAAATCCGCCACCCAGACCGGCAGGTCGGCCAACTTCCAATTGATCGTTCCGCTGCCGGTCCCCGTGCTGTCGCTGCCGCTGGCGATAAGTGCGGACAGCGCTGTCTCGAATGCCGCCATGGGCGTGGGAGCCAGCGTATCCAGCGCCGTTTCATCAAGTGTCCGCGTCGGCCCAGTCAGCGACGCGTCGGTCAACTTGGTCGAAACCGTGTGGGTGTCGGTCAGATCGACGTCGGTAAATGCCAGGCTTCCCGTGGTAGGCGCGCCTGGGATCGTGGTCTGCAGGTTTCCGCCGGGAGTGGTCTTGCCGCCCGAAAAGGCAACGGATTCCGGCCCGGTGGTGATGACCGGGACGTCGTTGGTGCCGGTGACGACGATGGTGAATGTTTTGTCCGTGATCTCGTGATTTGGCGCAAAATTATTGTCGACGTGCGCCGTGTAGGTCAGCGTCAAGGTCTCGCCCTCGGCGAGGAAGTCGAACGCATGGTCGGGAACGGTGTAGGTCCAGGTCGCGGTGCCCAGGTTCTTTTGGTTGGGATCCTGGACCACGACCAGCGCGACTTCCACCGCCGCGATATCCGCCTGCTGCAGGGGATTCAGTAAGGTGATCTCGTTATGGTGGGCGTCCTGGTAGCTGAACGTGACCTTCGGATCCACGGTCACGAACGGGACGTCGCCGGAGTTGATGTCGGCATAGTTGACGACGCCGGACACGGTATCGCCTAAGGAGCTGTGGGTAAGGCCGGCGCGCTCAACAAAGGCGCTGCCGAAAGCCGCTGCGTCTACCGGCCGATCGATGTGATCGTGCGAGCTTGAAGGCGCGTTCGGGTTCGAAGAAGCTGGTCTGTCGGTGGTATTGAGCACCAGCACGGTCGGAATGACCGTCTGGCCGCTGGCCAGCTTGATCAGCGGTCCGAGTTCCTGAAAGATACTGTCAGTCAGTGCTGTAGTGGTTCTCGGGTTGGTCGTGTCGGCGGCAAATTTGACCGCAAATACGTCGGAAATTATCTTTAGCGCATCTTGGGAAAGCGGTGAGGAGTTGGTCGTGACCGTGCCCTGGCTGATGGACGTTACCAGATTGGCCAGGTTGACAACCGCCATGGGCGTCATCGTCACCGGTTCGAACAGGACGTAGGAACCGCTGGTGCCGTCCGGCTCGACCAAGAGCCGGAAGTTCACGGTAGGCGCCACTACCGCGTTCGGATCAGGGGTCAGGTTCGGATCCGGGGGTGCACCCTGGTCCGTGGGCGCAACGGGTGAGGCAGGAAGCTTGAAATCGATCTCAAGGATCTCGACCACCCCCGCGGTGCCACGGATACCCATGGTGGCGACCGGGGTGTTGATCTTCATGTCGCCGTGTTTTGCGGTCTCGCCGGCGACGAAGCTGATGGTCCCCGTCACCAGGCTGAGCAGCGAAGAATTGCTCGACCCGTTGGGGTCATAGACCATCTCGTTGAGCACCATCCGCGCATTCGAGGACAGGCCGAACACGGTGCCATCGATGAAGGTGATGGTGACCGTCGTCTCGGATCCGGCCTGGATCACATCGCCTTTTTCGACGTTCTCGCCATTGTTCAGGATGATCGAGACGCCGTTGCGGATCGCGGTCGCGGTGCCGGCGAGCTTGCTGACATGGCCGATGACGTGGCCAACGCCGGCAGTGCCGTCAGCCTGCGCGTATTCGACTTGGCCGGCCAGCGCGTTGACGATATCGCCGGTGAGGTGGGCGCCATCGGGTGACGACAGCGGGGCGCGCTTCTCGCCTTTGAAGTAATCGTGCAGGACCAGTTCGCGGCCGTCGCCGGAAAGCACCAGGTCGACACCGGTGCGCTTGAAATCGGCGGTGAAGAGCAAATGCGGGTCTGGGATGATAATCGCATCCGCAGGAACATGGGTGGCGTGGGACGAAAAGGTCTCGAAGTGACCCTGCGCGCCCGAATGCACGGCTGAGCCGTCACCAGTCAGATCGGAGTTGAATTTGCTGACAAAATTCAATGTGCCACCGCAAAAGGGTTAATACTTGTATAATTTTTCTACAGTTCTGGTCTGCTTATCACCGGAAGCGGCGATGCGAAACCATCTCCTGCTTGTGCATCCTGCCTGTGCAAGTCTCGTGCAACTTCCCCAGCCAGAATCTCTTGAAAGTATTCGCTGCTAAAAACATGGATACAACGAAGTAACTCGGATTAACTTTCTAAATCTAACACTGTATTACCGAGCAAACGGCAATGTAATACATGTAAAAGCTACAACAGAGTTTTTGATAACACGTGTATTATCTTGATCCAGCTCCGCATCGGAGGATACTGCGCCGATTTCCGCGCGAAAACTGTGATCTAAATAACAAAATAACAGATTTTGTAAAATTAGCCATATCCAGCGGAAATCGCTGAAAATACAACCTCGGCACGTCTTTTCCCGCCCGGCGAGGGATTTCCGCCTTCGGGACGGGCGATCTGTAACATTTTCAGCAAAATAGCGAGACGGATTTCAGTCTGTTTCGAGCTTTCCCGGGCCCGGCGCCCGGTTTTAAGCAGAATAAAAGCCTCCCCGCCCATCATCGCCCGCGAAACGATCCGGTCACGAGCTGGCTAATCAGCCTCGCCGATGTCCGGACAGTGGGGCGTCAGATGGCGATATCGGCTCATTCGCACGCATGGCGTGCGGTGGTACTCGCGTGCGGCATGGCCTGTTTCGGGCCGGCGGCGGATCTCAGCGCCGGCACGTTGGATGCAACCGCAGCGACGGAGCCCGGCGGCAACGCCGAACCATTCGGAGTTTTTGCCTCTACATTGTCGGCCGGCGGGGTGCGGGAAAAATGGCGGGCCGTCGAACGCACGCTCGACGACGAGCGGGTGCAACTGGCGCTTTGCGACGGCGACCGCGAGCGCTGCGTGTCGCCCGCCGCCTTGCAATTGCTCACCATCGTCGATCATGCGAGAGCCCGTGACGGACGCGCCCGCCTCGGCGAGATCAATCGCGCAATCAATCTTGCGATCCGCTCGATGAGCGACCTCGCCCAGTATGGCGAGATCGACGTGTGGAGTTCGCCGCTCGTCACTTTTGCCAATGGTGCGGGGGATTGCGAGGATTACGCAATTGCGAAGTTCGTCGCATTGCGCCTGGCCGGCGTTTCGCCGGATGATCTGCGGATCGTGATCATGCGCGACACCGTTCGCGGCGAGGACCATGCCGTCGCGGCCGCGCGGCTCGATGGACATTGGCTCATGCTGGACAACCGCCGCATGGCGATGGTTGAGGACAGGTATATGAGGAACTATCGGCCGCTGTTCGTCATCGATCGACACGGTATCATGCAATATCTGGATACACCGCTGCTTGCCGGCACGCCGGCTGGGGACCCGGCGCCGGCGGTCGCTCTCAGCTTGGCCGTCGAGCCGAGCCTGATCTCGCCCGCCGAGTAGGTCACAATTTCGTTTCGTCCTGCGCACCGGCCAGCTATCATGGGCGGGGATGCTTTGGGGTGGAGATCGGGATGCGGGGACTTTTGCTGGTTTTCGTTGCGTTCCAGATCGGCCTGGCGCATCCCGCGTCAGCACAGAACTCAGCGGATGCCGGCCGCTCAATCAGCGAGATGCTGCCGCTGTTCGACAAATCTCATTGCGTGGCATTCAGGGGTCTGGTCGATCGGTTGTTTTGCGGGGATCCGGAGCTTAGCGACGCCGCCGCGGAGCTGAATAAGGCCATACAGGCAAGGCTAGAACGGATTCCGAACCGCTCGCTGGCGATCGAAGAAAACGCCCAATGGATCAAGGATCGCAAGTCGAGTTGCGGCATTTTCGAAGGGCAAAATATTTCCAGGGCCGATTTCACGGCGATAAAGGCCTGTCTCCTGAAGGAAACGGCAGAACGAATCGAGATACTGTCCGACCCGAATTTTGATTGCCTGGCGACCAACACCACGTCGGGGCTGCTGATATGCAGCGACCCCTCCCTGGCGATCGCCAAGGCGGAGCTGAGCAAGGAGATCCTGGACGCCGTGGCCAGGCTCAAGGGGGACGATGCAGCCCGGGCGCTTGCTGAATACGAGCGATGGGGCAGAGAGCGCGACCGCAAATGCGGCCTGGTCGACAAGGATGAAGTTCCGTTGGACGAACTATCATCATCCGAGGCTTGTCTGGCAGAATGGATGAGCCGGAAGACCGCGGAGATCAACGCCGCCAAGGGCGATCCCAAAAAAATATTCGGACGGCAACTGCTGGCGGCCTCGCCCGACGCCGACGCTGTTGATTTGTGTGTGGCGCAAATTCATTTGGCCAATGGCTGCGGGAACTTCCTCGCGGTGAGCCGCGTCTTCAAGATCGACGACGAGATCGCCGCAAACGAGGCGCTGATAACGGCCGAAGTTGAAATGATCGTACTGTCTCCGTTCGCGGCCTGTAGCCCGATTGCGTCGAGTTGCACCGGGACGTGCTGGGACCCGAGATCGGGCAAGGCCCAACCCTCCCCGGGAAGCAAGGAAAGTTTTTCGGTAGCCCATAAATTGAAGGTGGAGAAGGCGTTCGCGTTTCAGAAGTCCGACAGCGGCGGCTGGCGCTGCAATACATCGGCGTTGCAGCCGGTGGATTTCGGCGTTGCACGGAGCGGGCCGTAGCATCAAATGACGAGGATGGATTGGTCCAGGAGAGACCGGTCCGACAACCTAAAAAGGGCTGCGCGCGAGGCGCAGCCCTTGGTTTTTCGACCGGAAAAACTCAGAACATCAGGTTGTCCTTGACCAGCACCCAGCGGCCATTCTTGATCTGCTGGACCTGCGTCACGGTGTTGGCGAGATGGTCGGTCTTGGAGAATTTGGTCGGCGGCGAGTTGAAGATATCCAGGTATTTGTCGCCGGACTCCAGCGCGTCGAGCATCTTCTGGCCGGTCAGATCCTTGCCGGCCTTGTTCGCATAAAACGCGAACGTCTCGACCGCGTTGTAACCAATGATGGCCTGGGTGTTGGCTTCGGTACCGAACATCTTCTTGTAGTTGGCGAGCCAGTCCTTGACCTTGCCCTTGGCCGTATCCTCGTAAGGAATCTCGAAGCCCGACGCGGCGTACAGCCCTTCCACGGCTTCCTTGCCAAGCGCCGGCACTTCAAGCACGTTGGTCGGCGTAGCGCCGAGGAAGGTCACGTCCCATCCGATCTTCTTGGCTTCGCTCATCGCGCCGATGGTCTCGCGGATGATGGTGCCGAGCAGGACTAGATCACAGCCGTCGGATTTCATCTTGGCGACCTGCGCGCTGAAGTCGGATGCGCCCCGCTTGTAGCTGGTGACGGAAGCCGGCGTCAGCTTCATCGCGGCGACCTGCTGGTTGAAACCGTCGAGCACGTTTTTGCCGTACTCGTCGTCCTGATGCATGATGCAGGGCTTCTTGAAATTCTTTACCTCCATCATGTATTTGAGCGCGGCGCGCGTGCTCTCGACGTAAGGCAGCAGGTTGTTGAACTTCAGCCGTTCCTGCGGCTTGGCGGGATCGAACTTGAAGGTGAATTCGGCCGCGGTCAGTGGAAACAACTGCAACACGCCGGCATCGAACAGGATATCCTGCGCGGCTAGCACGGTCGGCGAGCCCATCGGGCCGATCATGGCGAAGATCTTGTCGCGCTCGACCATCTTCTGCGACGCCAGCACCGCCTTCTTCGGATCGTAGCCGCTATCCTCGAGGATCATTTTGAGCTTGCGACCCTGGACGCCGCCGGCCGCGTTGATTTCCTCTACCGCCATTTTCATGCCGTTGGAAACCGGAACGCCCCACACCTTGATCGGGCCGGACAGGTCCTGGTGGGTGCCGATCACAATCTCGGTCGGCGAAATGCCGTCATTGGTGACCTTGGTTTGGGCCGCGGCCGGCAAATGGGTCAGCGCAAGCGCCCCCACCGCAAGGCCCAGCGCCTTGAACGATTTCGACATTGCAGTCTCCTCTTGTTTGGCCCGTGTTGGGCGAAGGGCCGGGCCCTTCAATCCTTCGCCGTTTTCAAACCTCTTAGCCGTCAGGCCACCGCCCGCTCGCCATACATCGCGTCGATCTCGATGGCGTAGCGCTTGTTCACGAAATTCCGCTTCAGCTTCATGGTCGGCGTCAATTCCTCATCCTCGGGCGTCAGCTGGCGCTCGATCAGGAAAAACTTCTTGATGGTTTCGACGCGGGCAAAATTGGCGTTCACCGCCTCGATCTCGCGCTGGACCAGGTCCTGGATCTCGGCCGCCCGGCACAGGCTGGCATAATTGGTGAAGGGAATGTCGTGGTCCTGGGCGAACTTCTCGACATTCTCCTGGTCGATCATGATCAGGCAGGTCAGGTAGGGCCGCTTGTCGCCGATCACGACCGCGTCGGAAATATAGGGCGAGAATTTCAGCTGGTTCTCGATCTCCGACGGCGTGACGTTCTTGCCGCCCGAGGTGATGATGATGTCCTTCATCCGGTCGGTGATCTTGATGAAGCCCTCGTTGTCGATCGAACCGACGTCGCCGGTGTGCAGCCACCCTTTTGCATCGATGGTCTCGGCGGTCTTCTGGGGCTGGTTGAGGTAGCCCATGAACAGGAAATCGCCTTTGATGAGGATTTCGCCCTGCGGAGAGATCGTGACCTGGCCCCACGGCACGGCTTTGCCGACCGAGCCGAGCTTGATGCGGTGCGCCGGCATCAGGGTAGCCACCCCGCAATTTTCGGTCTGGCCGTAGACCTCGCGCATCTCGAGGCCAAGCGCGAGATACCAGCGGATCAGTTCCGGCGCGATTGGCGCGGCGCCGGTGAAAGCCAGACGACAGCGGTCGAGTCCCAGCATGCGCCGGATGTTGCGGAACACCAGCCAATAGGCGGCGCGGTTGGCCAGACGCAGCGACAGCGAAGGCGTATCGCCCTGAAGCCTGCAATCGGTCATGCGATAGCCCAGCGCCAGCGCGTGGCGGTACATCCATTTCTGAAACGGGGTCGCATCCTTCAGCGCGATCGTGATTCCCGAATAGAACTTCTCCCAGATCCGCGGCACCGCCGGAAACACGGTGGGCTGCACCTCGCGCAAATTGTCGGGCACGGTTTCGGGGCTTTCGGCGAAATTCATCACCGAGCCCAGCGCCAGCGAGATGTAATAACCGCCGACCCGCTCGGCGACGTGGCAGAGCGGCAGGAACGCCAGCCGCTCCTCGGCGTCGGTGGAGGGAAAAAGGTCGTTGGCGTGGCGCATCTGATGGGTGACGCCGCGGTTGGAATGCATCGCGCCCTTGGGCGGGCCAGTGGTGCCGGAGGTGTAGACCAGGATGGCGAGATCGTCGGCGCCGCGGCTTGCGATCATCTCGTCCCACAGCGTCTCACGCCCCACCATGTGATTGCTCCCGAGCGCCATGAATTCGGCCAGCGACATCACCATCGGATCGGAAAAACCGCTGAGGCCCTCCATGTCGAAGACAACAATGTGCTGCAGTGTCGGACAGCGCGCGCGGCACGCCAGGATCTTGTCGAGCTGCTGCTCGTCCTCGGCGAAAATCACCTTGGTACCGGAGTCATTGATGAGATATTCCACCTGGACGGAAGAATCGGTCGGATAGATTCCGGAAGAAACACCGCCGGCGCACAAAATGGCCATATCGGCGAACACCCATTCCGGCACCGTGTTGGCGACGATCGAGGCGACGTCCCCGGGCCTAAAGCCGATGGCGTGCAGGCCGTAGGCGATTTCCTTAGAAATCTGCAGCCATTGCCGCCAGCTGGTCGGCCGCCAGACCCCGAACCTCTTCTCGCGGATCGCAGGCCGGTCGCCGCGCGTCTCCACCGCGCGCAGAAAACTCCTCGCCAGCGTATCGGCAACCGTCAGCACTGCCGCTCGGGCCATGCTCGTGTCCTCCTTCTCCTCACCGGTTCGGCTGCCGGCCTTGACGGCCGGTCTTTTTGGAACGTGAAACCCCATTCAACGCCAAGTTTTCTTCTTTTTCCAGCGCCGTTCGCCCCGGGCGCCGGCTTCCTTGGCGCCGAGATAGAATTCCTGGATATCCTTGGAATGCATCAGCCGGTCGCAAGTGTCGTTCATGACAACCCGGCCGATCTCCAGGACGTAGCCATAATGCGCCGTCTCCAGCGCGACCTTGGCATTTTGCTCGACCAGCAGGATCGACATGCCCTGCTCTTCATTGACGCGGCGGATGATCGTGAAAATTTCCTTCACCAGGATCGGCGACAGACCCAGCGAAGGCTCGTCGAGCAGCAAAAGCGTCGGCCGGTTCATCAAGGCGCGCCCGATCGCGAGCATCTGCTGCTCGCCGCCCGAGAGCTGCCCGGCCGGCTGATTCAGCCGCTCCTTGAGCCGTGGGAAATACCGGTAGACCCGCTCCAGATCGTCCGCCACCGCCTCGCGGTCCCGGCGCGGATAGGCGCCCATCATCAGGTTCTCGCGCACGTTGAGGAATGGAAACACCTCGCGCCCCTCGGGCACATGGCTCACGCCCAGCCGCACGATCTTGTCGGCCTCCATGCGCTGGATCGGCTGGCCCAAGAATTCGATCGAGCCCTTCTGCGGATCGAGAATGCCGGAAATGGTCTTGAGCACCGTGGTCTTGCCGGCGCCGTTGGCGCCGAGCACCGTGACGATCCGGCCGCGCGGCACCTCGAGGCTGATGCCCCTGATGGCCATGATCGGTCCGTAATAGCTCTCGATGTTGCTGAGCTTCAAGATGATGTCGGGAGCGCTCATGCCATCATTCCCCTTCAAGCGCCGAGATAAGCGGCGATGACATCGGGATGATGCTGCACTTCGGACGGAGATCCCGCCGCCAGCACCCTGCCATAGTTCAGCGCGATCACGCGATCGGAGACGCGGTTCACCAGTGTCATGTCGTGCTCGACCATCAGCACCGTGACGCCAAGCTCGGTCTTCATGTCACGAATCCAGAACGACATGTCGCCGGTCTCCTCGACGTTCAGTCCAGAGGACGGCTCGTCGAGCAAGATCAGTTTTGGTTCGGTGCACAGCGCCCGCGCCAATTCGATCACCTTGCGCACGCCGTAGGGCAGTCCCGAGATCAGCTTGTCGCGGTAGGGCGCCAGATCGAGAAACTCGATCACCTGCTCGACGTGGCGGCGATGGATCTTCTCGTTGCTGCGCACGCCGGGCAGGAACAGCAATTCCTGCCAGAGCTGGGTGGTGGAATGGCGGTGCCGCCCGACCAGCAGATTGGCAAGCACGGTCGCATTCTCGAACAGCTCGATATTCTGAAAAGTGCGGGCGATCCCAAGCTCGGCGATCCCGAACGCGGGCGCCTCGGTGATGTCCTGATCCTCGAAATAGATCTTGCCCGAGGTCGGGCTGTAGATCCGCGAGATCAAGTTGAAGATCGAACTCTTTCCTGCCCCGTTTGGGCCGATGATCGAGAGGATCTCGCCCTTCTCCACGGCAAAGCTGACGGCATCGACGGCCTTCAGGCCGCCGAAATGCAAGGACAGGTTTTCGGCGCGGAAATAGCTCACCGGTTCCGCTCCGATTTCACGTAGATCTTCTGCCGCTTGAAGGTGGCGCGCTTGTAGAGCGGAAACAGCTGGAAGAAGAGTTTTATCTTCAGCCAGCGGCCGTAAAGCCCGAGCGGCTCGAACAGCACGAAGACGACGATGATGATGCCGTAGATCGCGCCCTTCAGGCCGTTGGCGGAAGCAAACGCGGCGACGTCGCCCTGAATGTGCGCCGCGCGTTCGCTCCCCGCGCCAAACGCGGCGGCAACGCCGGCGATCATTCCCGGAACGTCGTCCTTGAGATAGGTCAGGAACGGGTCGATCATCACAATGAAGATCGCGCCCAGCACCGCGCCGTGCAAGCTGAACGCGCCGCCGATCAGGATCACGATGATGAACTCGATCGAGAGCTGAAGCGTAAACATCTCCGGGCTGATGAAGGACAGCTTGTGAGCGAACAGGCAGCCGGCAAAACCGGTGATGGTGGCGCTGATGGCAAATGACTTGACCTTGTAGAGCGACACGTTGATGCCCATGCTGCGCGCCGCCGTTTCGCTGTCGCGGATCGCGACGAAGGCGCGCCCGGTCGGCGAGCGCAACAGGTTGAGCGTGCCGACGATGCTCAGGATCAGCACGCCAAGGCAGAGGAAGTAAAACGCCGGGCTGTCGCGCGGCACCGGGCTGCCGAGCAGCTGAATGGTCTTGACGCGCATGCCCTCGTTGCCGTGCGTCACGCTCTCCCAGCGCGCCAGGATTTCCTCGACAATGAAGGCAAAGGAAATCGTCGCGATCACGAGATAGATGCCCTGCAGCCGCAGCGCCGGAAATCCGACCAGCGCGCCGACTACTCCGGTCAACAGCCCGGCAGCGAGAAAATACACCGGAAACGGCACGTTGAACTGCTGCAGGTAGGCCGCCGTGTAGGCGCCGATCGCGAGAAACGCGGCGTGACCCAATGATGCCTGACCGGTGAAACCGGTGAGGATCATCAGCCCGACGCCCACGGTGGCATAGATGCAGACGAACACCAGCTGGCTGACGAGGTAGCTCGAGAGAACGAACGGCGCGACCGCCAGCAGCGCCAGCAGCACGGCGTAGGAGACGACATAGCCGGAATGCGGAAACAGCCTGATGTCGTCTTCATAATCGGTCTTGAACATGAAGCGCATGGCTATTTCTCAAACTTTCTTGCGCATGCGAAGGCCGAACAGGCCTTCCGGTTTGAGCAGCAGCACCATCAAGAGAACGATGTAGGGCGCGACGTCCTTCCATCCCTCCGCCAGATAGAAACCCGCCATGCTCTCGATCACCCCGATCAGAACGCCGCCGACGACGGCGCCCGGGATCGAGCCGAAGCCGCCGAGCACGGCCGCCGGAAAGGCCTTTAGCCCCAGCACCAGCCCGACATTGGAGTGAATGAAGGTGATCGGCGCCAGCAGCACGCCGGCGCAGGTCGCGACCGCGGCGCTGATCGCCCACACGATCGACACCACCCGCTTCACCGGAATGCCCATATAGTAGGCTGCCAGCATGTTCTCCGAGCTGGCGCGCATCGCGGTGCCGAGCGTGGTCCGGTTGAAGAACAGATACAGCAGCGCGCAAAGCACGATAGTCGCCGCGATCACCGAAAGCTTGTCATAGGCAAGCACGAGGGAACCGATCCGCAACACGCCCTGGCTGAACGGAGTCTCGATTTTGAAATCGTCGGTGCCCCAGATCATGCCGACGACCGAGCGCAGGAAATATCCGAGCCCGATCGTCGCCATGATGATCGAGAATTGCGGATAGCCCAGGATCGGGCGCACCACGAGGCGCTCCGCCAGCATGCCGAACAGCGCCATCGACGCGACCGCTGCGGCAAAGCCGAGCCAGTAATTCAATCCGAGCATGGCAATGAAGGTGTAGGCGAAAAATCCACCCAGCATCATCAGGTCGCCTTGCGCGAAATTGACGACTTCGGTGGCCTTGTAGACCAGGACAAAACCCAGCGCGATCAGGCCGTAGACACAGCCGAGCGCAACGCCGCTCACCAACTGCTGAACGAAGTCCAGCATTGCCGATATCCCTCCCCACGCGCCGCCGATTCTTTGCGATCGTTGGGCGCATCTCCTGCCTGGCCGCTGCTCCGCGCCGTGCCGAAATGCGCATGATCAGACTGGCGAGCTATACAGCCTCAAACGCCCGATCCCTGTCAACAAAGTGCTGGTTGCCGGCACCCCCGAGGGGTTTGCCTGCCAAGGCTGCCCTTTGAACCATTCAACTGCGCCATTCGCCGACATCGGCGGGGATTTGCCACCCCGCGTTCACCGAGCCGAAATATCTTGCGTTCATGGTCGGCTGCAAATCTTGAACCGAAGAGTGTCCCGCCATGACATCCCAGGGTTCCGCGCTGCAGGTACGAGGGTTAACAAAGCGTTTTGACCGCCTCGCGGTCGATGCGCTCGATCTGACCATCCGCACCGGCGAGTTCTATGCGCTGGTCGGGCCGAATGGCGCCGGCAAGACCACGACATTGCGGATGGTGGCCGGGTTGTTGCGGCCCGATGCCGGTTCGGTTGCCGTGTTCGGCGCCGACGCCTTGAGCAATCCCGTCGCCGCCAAGCAGATGATGGCGTGGGTCTCCGACGAGCCGATGATCTACGACAAGCTGACGCCGCTGGAATACCTCGAATTCGTCGCCGGGCTCTGGGGCATCGATCCCCTGTTGTCGCAGCCCTCCGCACACGATCTGCTGATCTCGCTCGGGCTCGAGCCGCATCTTGGCGAACGCTGCGAAGGATTTTCCAAGGGCATGCGCCAGAAGGTCGCGCTGGCGGGAGCCTTGGTGCACGATCCCCGCCTGATCATCCTCGACGAGCCGCTCACCGGTCTCGACGCCGTCTCCGCGCGTCACGTCAAGGGCTTGCTCGGCGACCGGGTCCGCGCCGGCTGCACCGTGATCATGACCACGCACATTCTCGAAGTCGCCGAACGCATGGCCGACCGGATCGGGGTCATCGCATCGGGACGCCTTGTCGCGGAGGGCACGCTGGCCGAACTGCGCCAGCAGAACGGAGCTGCCGATACCAGCCTCGAAGACCTGTTCATCACGCTGGTCGACACCGAGGCTGCCGCCGCATGAGCTCGACCGCGGCGCTGAGCTGGTTTGCCCGCCACGAGTTGCGCCTGGCCTGGCGCGAATGGCTGGCGATGATGACGGCCGGACGGCGGCGGCGAAAGCGCGCCGCCATCGTCGGCCTGATGGTGTTTGCCGCCATCATGCACCTGCCGGCCTATGCCGTGATCGGCCGGTTCGCCGATCTGCAGGCGCCGCTCGACAAGCCGACGCTGATCGTGATCACGGCGACCATCTTCCTGGCGTGGGCCTTGATGCTGTCGCAGGCGATCGAATCGGTCACCCGGGTGTTTTACGCGCGCGCCGATCTCGATCTGATCATGTCATCGCCGGTCCGGCTCGCGAACGTATTTTCGATTCGCATCGCCGCGATTGCGCTGTCGGTGATTGCGATGGCGCTGTTGCTGTCGACGCCGTTCGTCGATGTGCTCGTGATCGGCGGCGGCAGCAGATGGTTTGCCGCGTTCGGCGTCGTGGCCGCCATCGGCCTGTCGGCCGCAGCCGTTGCAATCGCGGTGACGATCGCGCTGTTTCGCCTGATCGGCCCGAGCCGGACCCGGCTGGTGGCGCAAATCGTCGCCGCCGTCATCGGCGCCGGTTTCGTCATCGCGCTGCAAGTCGCAGCCGTCCTGTCCTACGGCACGCTGTCGCGGTTCGCGGTGCTGACATCGGATGCCGTGGCGGGCTTCGTCCCGGACCTTGAAAGCATGCTGTGGTGGCCGGCCCGCGCGGCGCTCGGCGACGGCGAAGCGCTGCTGTTATTGCTGGCCGGAGGCCTGGTGCTGCTCGGCGCCGTGATGGCGATGTTCTCGGAAAAATTCGCCGACACCGCGGTCAGGGTTTCCGCCGCTGCCGCACGAGCGCCCACGAGCTCGCGATCGAGAGCATTTCGCGCTATCTCGCGGCAGCAGGCGCTGCGGTGGAAGGAATTCCTGCTGTTGCGGCGCGATCCCTGGCTGGTGTCGCAAACCCTGATGCAGCTCTTATACCTGGTGCCGCCGGCCCTGATGCTGTGGCGAAGCTTTGCCGACAATTCCGCCGCCATCGTGCTGATCACGCCGATCATCGTCATGGCTTCAGGCCAACTCGCGGGCGGGCTCGCCTGGCTGACGATTTCGGGCGAAGACGCCGCCGATCTGGTGGCCACCGCGCCGCTGCCGCCCTCGCGCGTGATCCGCGCCAAGGTCGAGGTGGTGTTGATCGCGATCGGCTTCATCTTCGCGCCGCTGGTCGCAGCGCTGGCATTTGCCTCGCCGCTGCAGGCGCTGGTCACCGCATCTGGCGTGGTAATCGCGGCGGCTTCCGCCACCGCCATTCAACTCTGGTTCCGGGTACAGGCAAGGCGCAGTCAGTTTCGGCGCCGCCAGACATCGTCGCGGCTGGCGACATTCGCCGAGGCCTTTTCCTCGATCGGATGGGCCGCGACCGCGGCGCTGGCGCTGGCGATGCCGATCGCCGGGTTGATCACCGGCTTGATCACCGCCGGCATCCTCGCGGCGACCCGGACGCTCAGCCCGCGGCGGCCGTGAGCCTCGCGTCAGCGCGATAGCCTATGCGCCGATCAACTCCATCACCGCAGCCGCAAACGCCTCGGGCTCCTCCTGCGGCAGATTGTGCCCGGCACGCGGGATGACGCGATGGATGCGGCGGCCGGTGAATTTCGCCGCCGACGCGGCGCCGTCGCTCGCCGGAGCAACGCCGTCGCCCTCGCCGTCCAATGTGATGGCCGGGACTGAAATCGCAGGCAGCGTCGCCAGCCTGCGCTGCAGCCCGGCGTATTGCGGATCGCCCTCGGCGAGACCGAAACGGTGGCGATAGCTGTGGATCACGACGTCGACATAATCGGGGTTGTCGTGTGCGGCCACGCTGCGCTCCAGCGTCGCATCGTCGAAATGCCAATTCGGCGACCATTGCCGCCATAAAATCTCCGCGATGCCGCGCCGGTTGGCCGCTAGACCGGCTCGTCCGCGCTGCAGTTGGAAATAGTACTGGTACCACAGCGCGACCTCGCGCTCGGGCGGCGCGGGGACCACGGCCTTGGCGATGTCCTGGATCAGGTAGCCGTTCACCGAGACGAGCCCGAGGCAACGCTCCGGCCACAGCGCCGCAGCGATACAGGCGGCGCGGCCGCCCCAATCATAGCCTGCGAAAACAGCGCGCTTGACGGCGAGCGCATCCATCAGCGCCATCAGATCCGCGCCGATCGCGGCCTGCTCTCCTGAGCGCGGCGTTTTCGGGTCGCGGAAGTGGGTCGGCCCATAGCCGCGCAAATAGGGGACGATGGTGCGGCAGCCGCCGGCCGCCAGCAGCGGCGCTACGTCGACATAGGAATGGATGTCGTAGGGAAAGCCATGCAGCAGCATCGCCACCGGCCCGTCCGCGGGTCCTGCCTCGTAGTAGGCTACATCGAGAACGCCGGCGTCGACGTGATGCAACGGTTCCAGCCGATACGATCCAGGTGCGCGGTCGCGCATGGCAATTCTCCTTCACTGACGGGCCGGCTGATCTCGCAGCGAAGCGGAAACTGCCGCCATGACGCAAGCAGAATTGCGCGCTACAGTCGCGGACGTCACGTTAAGCGATCTCGACAACAGAACTCAGGGAGCGAACAGCCATGGCCGCCAGCAACGCCCCGGCTTTAAAGAGCGGGCTCTATGCCGATCCGCGCGAAGACTGGCTCGCGCTCCGCAGCGAGGAAATCATCGATCCCTCGCGCCCGATCGTCGACCCCCATCATCATCTGTGGGACCGCGGCGGCCAGCGCTATCTGATCGATGATCTGGCGGCGGATATCGCCTCCGGCCACAACGTCGTCGCGACCGTCTATGTCGAGGCCCGCTCGATGTACCGCGCCGGCGGCCCGGAAGCGTTGCGGCCGGTCGGCGAGGTCGAATTCGCCAACGGCGCGGCGGCGATGAGCGCGAGCGGCGGCTACGGTGCGGCCGCGATCTGCGCCGGTATCGTCGGTCACGTCAATCTCTTGCTTGGCGAAGCCGCGCGGGCCGTGCTCGAAGCCGAGATCGCAGCCGGTCAGGGCCGCTTCCGCGGCATCCGGCATTCGTCGGCGTGGGATGCCGACCCCAACGTCGCTCACATGTATGCGACGCGGCCCAGGGGCCTGCTGCTCGAACCAACCTTTCGCAAGGGTTTTGCCTGTCTGGCGCCACTCGGCCTGAGCTTCGATGCCTGGCTGTTTCACCCGCAGATCGGTGAATTGACCGATCTCGCGCGCGCTTTTCCCGACACCGCGATCGTGCTCGACCATTGCGGCGGCCCGCTCGGCATCGGCAGCTACGCCAACCGCCGCGACGAAATCTTCGTGGGCTGGAAGGCCTCGATCCAGGAAATCGCCAAGTGCGCCAATGTCCGCGTGAAACTCGGCGGACTGGCGATGCGGCTGCTCGGCTATGATTTTCACGAGCGCCCCAGGCCGCCGTCGTCGGAGGAACTGGCGGCGGCCTGGCGTCCCTATGTCGAGGTCTGCATCGAACAGTTCGGCCCGCAGCGCTGCATGTTCGAGAGCAATTTTCCGCCCGACAAGGGACAGTGCAGCTATCAGGCGATTTTCAACGCCTTCAAGCGTCTGGCCGCGCCATACAGCGAGCCGGAGAAGACCGCGTTGTTCTCCGGAACGGCGGCGGATTTTTATCGGCTGAAGCTTGCATAGCGGCCGGCGCGGTAGGACGATAGCGTGGGACGATCGAGGCAAGCGGTGGAGAGACAACGATGAAACCGCGGAGTTGCTCACTGAGAATTTTCGCGTGCCTGGCAATTCTGGCGGGGACATCAAGCCTCGGCGTTGGCGCGGCCGAGGCAGCAACCATCGTGGCGCTCGGCGCCAGTAATACGTATGGCAAGGGTGTGGCGCGCGATCAGGCCTTCCCCGCTCAGCTCGAAGCGATATTGCGGGCGAAGGAGCTTAATGTCGTTGTCGTCAACGCCGGCATCAACGGCGACACCACCGAGGGGATGCTGCGCCGCCTCGACGGCGTCGTACCGAACGCAACCAGTGCGGTCATATTGCAGCCTGGTGGGAACGATCAACGCAAAGGCAGCCCGGACCGCACCGCGGACATTCAAGCTCGCCTGCGTGCCCGGGGCATCGCCGTCATCATGCTGCCCAACAGCGCATTCAGAGGATTGCCTCACCAGCCCGACGGCCAGCATCTGACCCCCGAAGGCTACCACATGATTGCAGTGTCGCTCGCCTCTCGGGTCGCGGGTGCGATCGGCCGCTAGGCGCCGCTCTGTCTCGCTCTGCACTGCAGTTTTGCGCATTGACGCCCACAAGCCCGCATAGGACATTTCAGGCGCGAGCGACCGGGAATTCGGGCCATGGACCTCTATCATTTCAAGAATTTCGAAATGCTCGACCCCGAGGTCGGGGAATTGCGCGGCGGCCACGAACTGGTCGTCGAAGGCGACATCATCAGGGAAGTCTCGGCCAAGCCGATCAAGCTTGCGGAGGCAAACGTCATCGACTGCGGCCGGCGCACATTGATGCCGGGGCTGATCGACAGCCATGTGCACGTGGTACTGTCCGAGGTAGTGATCCGCAACATGGAAAGCGTGCCGCTGACGCTGATGACGGCGCGCGCCGCCGCACTGATGCGCAACATGCTCGATCGCGGCTTCACCAGCGTGCGTGACACCGGCGGCGCCGATTGGGGCCTGAAGGAAGCAACCGACAAAGGCTTGCTGCCGGGACCGCGGCTGTTCATCGCCGGCCGCGCGATCGGCCCTACCGGCGGCCACAGCGACGGCCGCCGCCGCACCGATCTCGGCGCGCGCTGCCAATGCTGCAACGCGCTTTCGTTCTCGATGGGTATCGCGGATGGCGTTTCCGAGGTCCGCCGCGCCGTGCGCGAGGAAATGCGCCAGGGTTGCGATCAGGTGAAGATCATGATGTCCGGCGGCGTCGCCTCGCCCTACGATCCGCTCGACAGCCTACAGTTCTCGGTGGACGAGGTGGTGGCGGCCGTGGAGGAGGCTCACGCCTTCGGCCGCTATGTCTGCGCCCACGCCTATACGCCGCAAGCCATCACGCGCGCGGCGAACGCCGGCGTGCGCACCATCGAGCACGGCAATCTCATCGACGAGGCCTCCGCGAAGCTGATGGCGGAGAAAGGCATGTTCCTGGTGGCCAACCTCGTCACCTATTTCGAGATGAAGCAGCGTGCCGCCGAATACGGCATGAGTTCGGACATGCTGGCCAAGAACGATCTCGTCATCGACGGCGCCCTGAAGTCGCTCGAGATCTGCAAGCGTCACGGCATCCCCGTCGCATACGGCACCGATCTGCTCGGCCAGTTGCAGGTGGCGCAGTCGGAGGAGTTCACGCTGCGCGCGCGGGTGCTGCCGGCGGCCGACATTATCCGTTCGGCGACCACGATCGGCGCGGAGGTCGTACGCATGGCTGGCAAGATCGGTTGCCTGAAGCCGGGCGCCTTTGCCGACCTGCTCGTCGTCGACGGCAATCCGCTGGAGAATTTGAAGCTGTTTCAGGAGCAAGGCCGGCATCTCTCGGTCATCATGAAAGGCGGACGCTTTCACAAGAACCGGCTGCAGTGATGTCCGCGCAAATCCTGTTGAAGAACTTCGAACTGCTGGAGCCTTCGTTCGGCGAACTTCGCGGCGGATATGAGTGGCTGGTCGAGGGCGATACGGTCAGGGAACTCAGCGAGAGGCCGATCAAGGCATCCGGGGCCGATGTCATCGACTGCGGCAAGCGCACGTTGATGCCCGGGCTGATCGACTGCCACGTCCATGCGATCCACAGCGAGGTCAACGTTCGCTTGATGGAGGCGCTGCCCCTGACCCTGATCGCCGCGCGCGCGGCGACACGACTGCGCGCCATGCTCGACCGCGGCTTCACCACCGTGCGTGACACCGGCGGGGCGGACTGGGGTATCAAGACAGCCATCGAAACCGGCCATATCGCCGGTCCACGGCTTTATATCGCCGGCCAGTCGATCGGCCCCACCGGCGGCCATTCGGATTCGCGCCGGCGCACCAGCCGCGGCGGCGAATGCGTCTGCTGTAACGGCCTGCAATTCAAATCCGCCATCGCCGATGGCCCAGACGCAGTCCGGAAGTCCGCGCGCGAGCAGATGCGCCAGGGCGCCGACCACGTCAAGATCATGATGTCCGGCGGCGTCGCCTCGCCCTACGATCCGCTCGACAGCCTGCAATTCTCGGATGGCGAGGTCAGCGCGGCGGTGGAGGAGGCGAACGCCTTCGGGCGTTACGTCTGCGCCCATGCCTATTCGGCGGAGGCGATCAGCCGCGCCGCGCGGCTCGGCGTCCGCACCATCGAGCACGGCAATCTCATCGACGACGCCTCCGCAAAGCTGATGGCTGAGAAGGGCATGTACCTCGTTGCCAACCTGGTTACCTACTACGCCATGAAGGAGCGGGCGGCGCAGTGGGGCATGATCGCCGAAAGCCTCGCCAAGAACGAAATCGTGCTGCAGGGCGGGCTGAAGTCGCTGGAGATCTGCAAGCGCCACGGCATTCCGGTCGCCTATGGCAGCGATCTGCTGGGCGAATTGCATTGGGATCAGTCGAAGGAATTCACCATCCGCCAGGAGGTCGTCTCGCCGATCGAGATCATCCGCTCGGCGACCACTATCGGCGCCGAAGTCCTGCGGATGCCGGGCAGACTGGGCACCTTGCGGCCAGGCGCCTTTTCCGATGCCATTCTCGTCGACGGCAACCCGCTGAAAGACCTTGCGCTGCTTGGCGATCAAGGCAAACATCTCGCCCTGATCATGAAGGCGGGCCACTTGCACAAGAACCGGCTGAACTGATCGCCAGAGCATGATCCGGAAAAGTAAGATACCGCTTTTCCGACCACGATCACGCTCCCGGCGAAAATGATCGAGCGGCACGACGATCCGAAGCAAGATCGTCACGCTCCGAAGGGCGGATAGCGAGACGATCTTGACCGTCGCACCAGGATGGACCTCATCACGTCGTGTCGGCCGCATCGCGCTCGGAACGGCGGCCGGCGCATCGCTTGCGTATATCCTGCTGCCGATGTTCTTCGTGATCTGGCTGGCGTTCTTCGCACAGGAAATTCCCTCCTTCCCCCCGGAAGGCTATTCGCTGAAATGGTTTCGCGTCATTCCGGACAACGACCGGTTCGTCGCCGGATTCCTGCTCAGTCTGCAGGTGGCCGTGGCTGCAAGTTCGATCGGCCTGGCGATCGGGGTTCCCGCCGCCGTTTGTCTGGTGCGAGGGCGCTTCGCCGGACGTGAGGCGGTGAACAATCTGCTGCTGCTGCCGCTGATCGTGCCCGGCATCGTGCTCGGCCTCGCACTCTATGTCTTCCATGTCGAAGCCGAGATCGCGACCGGCTGGCCGATCCTCGGCTCGCTCGGCGGTCTGGTCGCCGGCCACGTGTTGATCGCGATACCCTGGACGGTACGCCTGATCGCGGCGAGCCTGGTCGGCATGGATCGCGCCGTCGAGGAAGCTGCGCAAAGCCTCGGCGCCAATCGCCTGACCACGTTTCGGCGCATCACCTTGCCCGCCATTCTGCCGGGCATCGTCGCGGCAGGGTTGTTTGGCTTCATCGCCTCGTTCGGGAACCTGGAAATGAGCCTGTTCCTCGTCGGTCCCGGCCGCACCACCCTGCCGATCGCGATCCTGCAATATTTACAATGGAAGATCGACCCGACGATCGCGGCAGTGTCGGTTCTGCAGATCCTGTTTATCGGCGGCGCCATGCTGCTGACCGATCGCTTCGTCAAGATAGGCCGCGTGGTCTGACTATGGCGCGTCTGGAATTGACCGGCATCACCAAGCGCTACGGCGACATAAACGCCGCCGATGAAATTACGCTCGACGTTGCCGACGGCGAGTTCCTCGTCCTGCTCGGTCCCTCCGGCTGCGGCAAGACCACGACATTGCGCATCGTCGCGGGCTTCATCGAGCCGACCTCCGGCAGCGTTCGCCTCGGCGAACGCGACATCACCGCGCTTCCGCCATGGAAGCGCAACGCCGGCATGGTATTCCAAAGCTACGCGCTGTTTCCGCATATGAGCGTGGCCGAGAACGTCGCGTTCGGCCTCGAGATGCGCAAGATGCCGAAGGCCGAGATGGCGCCGAAGATCGCGGAGGCGTTGCGCCTGGTGCGGCTCGACCATCTCAGCCAGCGGCTGCCGCGACAATTGTCCGGCGGCCAGCAGCAGCGGGTAGCGCTGGCCCGCGCGCTGGTTTTCCGGCCCGATGTCTTGCTGCTCGACGAGCCGCTGTCCAATCTCGACGCCAAGCTTCGCCAGGACGTTCGCGTCGAAATCCGCGAACTGCAGCGCAAGCTCGGATTGACCACCGTGATGGTCACCCACGACCAGGAAGAAGCCCTGACCATGGCCGACCGCCTTGTCGTGATGAACGAGGGCCGTATTCGCCAGATCGGGTCGCAGCAGGACCTCTACGAGCGGCCTTCGGAAAAATTTGTCGCCGATTTCGTCGGCCGCTCCAGTTTCATCGACGGCCGCATGGAGGGGCCCGGGCGCTTCGTCTCTGCCGGCGGCCTCGTCGTCGCCTGCGAAGCAAATTGCAGCGGCAGCGCCTCCCTCGCACTGCGCCCCGAACGTCTCGCCCTGACCACGGCCACGGCGCCGGCGATGGACAACCGCTTTGCCGGCGCGGTGGAATTCATCTCCTATCTCGGATCGCAGGTGGATCTGCACGTCCGCATCTCGCCAAGGGAGCGCGTGGTGGTCCAGATCCAGAACCGGCCGGAGCAGCCGTTGCCGGCGATCGGCGAACAGGTCCACATTGGCTGGAGCAAATCGACAGGCCGCATATTTCAATCATAATATCCCGGCCCCACCCATCAACCCCGGAGGCACCTTACCATGACCAGATCGAGATCGCGCCGTGAAGTCCTGCTTGGCGCCGCAGCCCTGGCCGGCGCGTCCAGCCTGCCGCGCACCGCCTCGGCGCAGCAGAAAGGCCGCATCGTGGTCGGCACCTGGGGCGGCGACTACGCCCGACTGCTCAACAAGAATATCGAGGCGCCGATCCTCATCAAGGACGGCTGGGAGGTGGTGCAGGACCAGGCCGGCGATCCCGAGCGGCGCTCGAAAATGCTGGCCGAGCAGCGGCTGCCGCGCGGCACTTCCGACGTGCAGGGTCTTTCCGCGCTCAACATGTTCCAGATGCACGACGCCGGCGTCGTCCTGCCGATCGACTACGGCAAGCTCAAGAACGCCGGCAATCTGCTGCCGGCGATGAAATATTCCTACGGCGTCGGCCATATCTATTCGGGCAAGGTCGGCGTCTACAATCCGAAGATGTTGACGAAGGCGCCGCTCAGCTACAAGGACGTGTTCGATCCCGGCCACGGCAACAAGCTCGCCATCATCGACATCCAATACCAATACACCATGGTCTGCGCGGCGCTCGCCGCCGGCGGCAAGGTCAACGACCTCGAGCCCGGCAAGAAATTGCTGCTGGAATGCAAGAATGCCGGCATGCGCATCTATCCGACCAACGAGGCGTTCGCCCAGGGACTGAAGTCGGAGGAATTCGGCGTCGGCGTGATGTGGAAAGCCCGCGTCGTGCAGTGGCAGAACGCCGGCATTCCCGTCAGCGCCGTTGCCCCCACCGAGGGCACGCTGGCCTACATATCCGGATTTTCGGTCCCGAAGAACGCGCCCAACAAGGACGGTGCCTATGCCTATCTGGACGCCATGCTGGACAAGCGCGCGCAAGAGGCCTTTGCAGTCGACATGGGCTACAATCCGACCGTCAGTAACGCCGCGGTCGCGCCCGATCTCAACAAACGCATCGGCTTCACCCCCGAGGAGATCAAGAAACTGGTCGATCTCGACTACGAATACATGAACAAGAACGACGTCGCCTTGAAAGAGTGGTGGGACAAGACGTTGAAGAGCTGAGCGGGCACTCGCAATATGGAATTGTCCCGTGGCCAGCAACCGGTCGCGCAGCTCCACTCCGACGAGGCGCCTGCCTCGTTGCTGTCGGCCACCACGCTGGTCGGGCCGGCGACCGTGTTCGTGGTAGCCGGTCTGCTGTTGCCGCTGGCGATCCTGTTCCGCTACAGCTTCAATCGTTTCGAGCCGCGGCGCATGATGGTGGAGGCGTTCACGCTCGACAACTACGTGAAGTTCTTCGCCGATCCCTACTACACCGGCGTGCTGTGGACGACGTTGCGGGTGGCCGGCCTCTGCACGCTCGTCTGCCTCGTCATGGCTTTGCCGCTCGCCTACGTGCTTGCGCGCACCCAGTCGCGATTCAAGAACGTGCTGATCATGCTGGTGGTGCTGCCGCTATTCGTCGGCAACGCCGTGCGCGCGGCCGGCTGGATGACCTTGTTCGGCTCCAAGGGCTTTCTCAACGTGACCTTGATGCAGTTCGGCGCGATCAGCCAGCCGCTGCAGATCATGTATACCGAGGGCGCCGTCGTTGCCGGCATCATTGCCGTCACCCTGCCGTACATGGTGCTGACGCTGCAAAGCGTGGTCGAAGGCATCGACCGCAATCTCGAGGAGGCCGCCTTCAGCCTCGGCGCCGGGCCGATCACGATGTTTCGGCGGGTCTTGCTGCCGCTGTGGCTGCCGGGCATCCTCGCCGGCACCATCCTGACCTTCATCCTCGGCATGAACGCCTATGCGACGCCGGTTCTGCTCGGCGGCCCCAAATTCAAGATGATGGGGCCGCTGGTCTACGGACAGTTTCAACTCAACAACTGGCCGTTCGGCGCTGCCGTCGCCTTCGTGCTGATGACCGCGACATTGGGGCTGACCGCGACGGCAAATATCCTGGTGCAGCGCCGGTTTCGGCGATGACGATCGAGAAGGGTTTCTGATGACGATTGGTGTCGGCGGCTCGACGGCGGAGGCGGAACTTGCCGCCCTCGGCAACATGCGCGGCGACGTGCCGCCGATCGGCGTCGATGAGCGGCTGCGGCGCATCACCCGGGCCCAGGCGATCATGCGCGAGAAGGGCATCGAGGCGCTCTATCTCGATGTCTCCTCGAGCATGAGCTATTTTACCGGATTGAAGTTCCGCCGCACCGAACGCATGCACAGCGCGGTGCTGCCGGCGAGAGGCGAGATCGTCTATATCTCGCCGGCCTTCGAGGTCGAGAAACTCAAGACCATGATCTCGTTTGGCGACAACATCGCGGTCTGGGAAGAGGACGAGGATCCGACCGCAACGGTCACCGAGACCGTGCGCGCACTCGGCTATCCCCGGGGCACCATCGCCGTCGACGAGGCCACGCCGTTCTTCACCTTCGACGGATTGCGCCGCGCCGGCAACGCCTACACCTTCATCAACGCCATCGACGTCACCGCCGGCTGCCGCATGATCAAGTCCGAGCAGGAACTTGCGCTGATGCAGACCGCCAAGAACATCACCCTCGAAGCGCACAAGGCGGCGGCCCGCATCATGCGCGAGGGCATCACCACGACCGAAGTGCAGGCCTTCATCACAGCAGCGCATCGCAAGCTCGGCTCGGAGGGCGATCCGCCTTTCAACGCGGTGCTGTTCGGCGAGGCGACGGCGTATCCGCACGGCGTACCCTATCCGCAGACGCTGCGCGACGGCGACATGATCCTGATCGACACCGGCGCGCCGGTCGATGGCTATCTCTCCGACATCACGCGCTCCTACGTGTTCGGCGAACCGACCCGCCGCCAGCGCGAGGTCTGGAACTTGGAAAAGGCCGCGCAGGCCGCGGGCTTCGCTGCCGCCAAACCCGGCAACCGCTGCGAGGACATCGACATCGCCGCCCGCGGCGTGATCAACGGCGCCGGCTTCGGCCCCGGCTACGCTACACCCGGGCTGCCGCATCGCACCGGCCATGGCATCGGCCTCGACGTGCACGAATGGCCCTATCTCGTCAAAGGCGACAAGACCGTGCTGAGGCCCGGCATGACGTTCTCGAACGAGCCGACCATCTGCATCTACGGCGAATTCGGCGTGCGCCTCGAGGATCACATGGTCATTACCGAAACCGGCGCGCGCTGGTTCACCCAGCCGTCCCATTCGGTCGACGATCCCTTCGGGTTGGACAAATAGTTGCGGAACGAGGACTGCCTCGCAGCGCGAACTCCTCAGGCCCACTCGCCCGCGCGGAATACCGGGACGCGGCGGCCGTCGGCGTGAACGCCGTCGATGTCGATGCGGTCCGAGCCGATCATCCAGTCGATATGAATGAAGCTCTTGTTGCCGCCTTGCGCCGCGATCTGCTCGCCCGTCAGCTTGGCGCCGCCGACCAGGCATTTCGAATAGCATTGGCCGAGCGCGATGTGGCAGGCGGCGTTCTCGTCGAACAACGTGTTGAAGAACAACAGCCCGCTTTTCGAGATCGGGGAGGAATGCGGCACCAGCGCCACTTCGCCCAGGCGGCGCGCGCCCTCGTCGGTATCCAGCACCTTGTTCAAGACCTCTGCGCCGCGCGAGGCCTTGGCCTCGACGATGCGGCCCTGCTCGAACCGCACCGCGATGCCGTCGATCAGCGAACCCTGATACGCCAGCGGCTTGGTGCTGACGACGTGGCCCTCGACCCGCCGCGCGTGCGGGGTGGTGAAGACTTCCTCGGTCGGAATGTTGGCGTTGCAGGTGATGCCGTTATTGGCGGTGGCGGCGCCGCCCTCCCATTCGTGGCCGTCGGCGAGCCCTACCGTTAAGTCGGTTCCGGGTCCGGAGTAATGCAGCGCGCGGAAGCGCTGGCCGTTCAGCCATTCGGTGCGCTGGCGCAGTGCGGCGTTATGCTTGCGCCAGGCCGCCACGGCGTCGTCGGTGTCGACCCGCGAGGCCGCGAAGATTGCCTCGGCAAGCCTGGCCACCGCGACATCCTCATCGTCGTCGGGGAAAACCTGCTTCGCCCAGGATGCGCTGGGATAGGCGATGATGTTCCAGTTGATGTCGAAATTGACGATCCGCTGCAGCGCCGGCTGGTAGGCGATGGAGTTGGCCTTGCTGGCGCGCGCGACCCTGGCGGGGTCCTCGGCGGCAAGCAGCATTGGATTGTCGCCGACGATCGCGAGCCGCGCGGTATTGGCGGCAAACGCCTTCGACATCCCCTCATAGAGCCAACCGGCGGCGCGGTCGAAGCCATCGTCGTGGCCGAAGCGGTAGCGCGACAGCGTCACCGCCTCGTCGGACAGAATCGGAGTGACCAGGCCGGCGCCGGCCTTGTAGGCGTGTTCGGCGACTTTGCGCACCAGCGGCAGCGCCGCGCTCGGCGCGGTCAGCAGCAGATCCTGCCCCGGTCTTAGCTGCAGCCCTATCTTGATGGCGACTTCGGCGAGCCGGTCGAGCTTGATCGGATCGATCGGTGCCGAGAGGTTGCGTTCGTGTACGGTCATGAGAGTTCGGCCTGTTGCGGGTTTGGGTCCCGCGGCCGTGATTGGCGCAGGATGGATCGGGACTGCCACCCATTTGGCGAGCCGGGCGGCGCCTGACAAGAATTGCAGGGGCCGATAAATTACATCCCGCGTCATCGCTCCGCCATAGTGCTACCCTGACCTTGCGGCTTGCGTTTACTTTGCATTGGCGTAAACTTTATATTGCAAAGCTCCGGGGCACCGATGACCGATCTCGACAAGGCGCTGGCCGACATCTTCGCGATCCGCAGCCAGATCGCCGCCGGCACGGCGTTTCGCGGCTATGGCCCGGCGACGGTGGCCGCCACAGGCGGCTTGGCGTTGCTCACCACGCTGCTGCAATTTCTGTGGCTGGACGATCCGACGCGCCAGCCGTTTGTCTTCTTCGCCGGCTGGGCCGCGACCGCGCTGCTGTCGGGGGCGATGATCTGGATCGAGATGCGGGCCCGCTCGCGCCGGCACCATTCCGGTCTCGCCGACGCCATGGTGCACCAGGCCGTCGAGCAGTTCCTTCCCGCCGGCCTTGCCGGCGCCTTGCTGGCCTCGATGCTGTGGAAATTCGCGCCGGAAACACTGTGGATGCTGCCCGGGCTGTGGCAGTTGTTTGTCAGCCTCGGCATATTCGCATCGATCCGCTCGCTGCCGCGCAGCGTCGCCTTTGGCGGCGCCTGGTATTTCGCGACCGGTTTCGTGGCGCTGTTGCTCGCAAGCCAAAGCCATGCGCTGTCGCCCTGGACCATGGGCCTGCCGTTTGCGATCGGCCAGTTGCTGATGGCCGCCATCCTGCACTTTGCTTCCGGAGAAGCCGATGTCGAAGACTGAAGGCAATGCCGCGCCGTTCTCCTATGACGGGCTCGACCGGGTGATTCACGAGAAGGCCCGGCTCGGACTGCTGGCGTCGCTGATGGCCCACCCCATGGGATTGGCGTTCGCCGACCTCAAGCAGCTCTGCGGCCTGACCGACGGCAATCTCAGCCGTCATCTCGCCGTGTTGCAGGAGGCCGGCCTCGTCGAAGTCACCAAGGGCTATGAAGGCAACCGTCCCCACACCTCCTGCCGCCTGACCAAGCGCGGCCGCCGCCGCTTTCTCGATTATCTGGCGGTGCTGGAGCGGCTGGTTCGTGACGCCGCCAGGGCGGCCGGCAAGGAGGACGCCGCCGCCGGCAAGCTGCGTATCCTTCCCGCCTGAACTTCCCCCGCCCTTTTTTTGCAAGGAAGCTTTGTAATGCAAAGCAATCTCTCGTCGCAACTTCACCCCGGGCTTCATGTCGGCATTATCATGGACGGCAACGGCCGATGGGCGGCAAGGCGCCAGCTCTCGCGGCTGCGCGGGCACGAGGCCGGCGTGGAAGCGATCCGTCGCGTGGTCGAGGCGGCGCCGAAACAGGGCGTGGCGACGCTGACGCTCTACGCCTTCTCGAGCGATAACTGGCGCCGGCCGAAAGTGGAAGTCGCGGCGCTGATGGCGCTGTTGCGGTTCTATCTCGCCAGCGAGGTCGAAAGCCTGGTCCGCAACGGCGTTCGCCTCACCGTGATCGGGCGTCGCGATCGGCTTCCCGACGGCATCGCCGAGGCAATCGGGCGCGCGGAGGCCGCGACCGCCGACGGCGAGGTGCTGCATCTTCGTATCGCGGTCGACTATTCGGCCCGCGATGCGATCCTCGATGCCGCCGCGAAAGCCGCGGGATCTGGCCAACTGACGCGGAAGGAGTTTTCCGCCCTTCTCGCCGGCGAGCCCGGACTTCGCGACGTCGATCTCGTGATCCGCACCAGCGGCGAGAAGCGCCTGTCCGATTTCCTGCTGTGGGAGAGCGCCTACGCCGAACTGCATTTCACCGAACAGATGTGGCCGGATTTCACGGCGCAGGATCTTGCGGAAGCGGTTAGCTCGTTTCATGGCCGCGAACGCCGCTTCGGCGGCTTGCCGGCGATCACTGCCGAGCTTGCTTCCGAACCGGCGCTGTAACGACGGCTGCAATGAAGTGATCGTCGATTGCCTCATCACAACGTGATCGTCTCGAAGCGGCGGCGTTCCGAAGCCTTCGCCACCGCCTCGGTCCGGGTCCGCGCGCCGAGCTTCCGGAACAGGGATTCGACGTGGAATTTCACGGTGTGCAGCGAGATGTTCAACCGGCGCGCGATGGCCTTGTTGGTCAGGCCCTCCGCAAGCGCCGCCAGCACCTCGAGTTCGCGCGGCGTCAGCAGCGCCTGACCATCGCTCTCCCGCATCGGGCCAAAGCCGGGATTGATCGGCTCGGGCAAGCGCACGACCAGGCCGGCGGCGACCGCGCGGATCGCGGCATCGAGCTGGCTGGCGCTGGCATCGCGCGACAGCACGCCGGGCACGTCATGGCCGGCGCCTCCGAGCGTGACGACCGGGCGGGTTTCACCCGCCGGAGCGTCGCCGTCGACCAGCACCACGTCGGCGATGTCCTGCGCGCCGACCACGACATGCCCGGCCTCCGCGACCACCCTGCCCAGCGCGGCACGGCGCCGCAAATCCACGGCGTGGACGGCGACCCGCAGCCGCCGATCGGGCGACAGCCTGGTTGCTGCCTCGCTCATGCGACTTCGCTCATTTCAGTGGCCGTTCTGCAATCGTCGCCTGCACGCTCACCACAGCACCGCTCCTGATCAGGCGAATTTCGGCCTTGCGCCCGATACTGTCGGCGCCGAACTGCCCGGCGATCTTTCGCCACCGCTGCGTCGATGTGCCGTCCACGCTGAGGATAATGTCGCCGGCCAACATCCCGGCCTGCGCCGCGGGACCGTTTTCGACCACCGACATCACCATCAACCCGCTGGACTGGCCGGCGCTATCGCGCAGCGCGTCGGGCACGGCGACGGCCTGCAAGGCCACGCCGAGCCAGCCGCGCGCGATGCGGCCATCCCTGACCAGCAACGGCACGATGCGTTCGATGGTCGCGGTCGGAATCACAATGACCTGGCCACGCGGCCCGAAGGTCGACATCCCCAGGCACTTGCCTGCGGTATCGAAAACCGGCCCGCCCTCCTCGCGGCCGGCCAGACGAAGATCGAGTACGATGCGCCGATCGATCCGGCCGCCACGGCTGGAATGCCATTCGGGCCCGGCGAGATTGACGATCCCCAACCGCGCGCTGGCGCCGCCGCCGCCATCCGCCCCGAACGCCAGCGCGACCGCGCCGATGCGCGGCTCGCCTGCGGTAACAGCGGGTGCCGCTATCGAGCTCTTCAACCGCAGCACCGCGACGTTGGTGCCGGGATCGCGCCCGGCGACTTTAGCCGTCAGCACCGCGCCGCCCGGCGTCACGATTTCGAACTCATCCTGGTGCGGCAGCGACTGCTCGGAGGCGACGACGATGTCGGGTGCCCACACCATGCCGGTGAGGTGCCGCTCATGCGCTAGGCGGATCGCGACGACAGCGCGGTGAGCGGCTTGCGCGCGCGCGGCGAGCGCATCCGAAAACTGGGCCAACAGGTCTGCTTGATCGGTCATGACAAACTCCTATCCATCTAAGACAGGAAACAGACTGGGCAATGGCCTCGGCCGAGCCTATCGGCCGGACGGCCGGGTTTGCCCCGGCCATTCGACCGGGCAATGACTTGGACATGTGACGGCATTCCCGCGGCTTGATGTGCCCGAGCTGTGCAATAGCCTTGTCGCTCCCGGAAAATCGGAGGGAGCAGGGAAAGCCGGGTGCCCGCTGCACCCGCAGCCTCGCGTGCAAAAATAAAAAGCACGACGAGCGTATTCACCACAGGTCCAACCAGATTCACCCGGCCTTCCCCGCGCAATGGTTTTAACGGCGTACTTCGTGCTCTTCCCGGCGACGAGTTCTTGTTTGTCACCGTCGTCAGCGGATTAAAGGCTTTGCCGGTCCGGTTGGACCCACAACAACCTCCGCTGACTTGACACCAGCAACGGATGCCAGAACCACACGACTTGGCCGTCCGCGAGCATGCACCGTTCGTCCGCGCGCCGTCGGCGGCTCACGAGGTTCATCTCGCCCTGCCGCCTCTTTGCGCGCCCGATGCCGCCGCGTCCACCACATCCCGCCCCGCGTTCGTGACGATCGCGCGCCGCCCCTTTGTGGGACGAGACGGGGTGAGATGTAGGGGTGATTTGGGTCGGGCGGGAAGCGAATTATTTTCGGAAAAACCGAATAAAGGACTCGACAAGCGAAATCACGCGCCCGCCGCTGATTTGCCCGTCGGGTAGTTAAATTCGTCATTGCGAGGAGCTTTTGCGACGAAGCAATCCATTCTTCCCTCCGCGAGATGGATTGCTTCGCGGAGCCTGTCATCGGGCGCGCATTCGCGCGACCCGTTGGCTCGCAATGACGGTGCCAAGCGGCGGCGGCCCCCGATCAACTCTGTGCGAGCGCAAATTCAGCGCGGCCATTTGGGAACTTTTCGAGTTACGATCATTATCCCGAACCGGACGAACCCGCAGCCAACCGAACAGGCGCGGCAAGTATTTCCTCCCGCCGAGCAGTATTCCTCCCACCCAAATGGTGAACCGATGTCCCAACATGTCACTGTCGATCGCGGCCGCCGCGCGCTCCTCGGCGCGGCGGGAGCACTGATGCTCCAAAGCGTGCTCCGCCCGAGCACGGCATTCGGTCAGAATCTCCAAGATGAAAATCGGCATTATCGGCGCCGGCCACATCGGCGGCACGATCGGCGGGCTGTGGGTCAAGGCCGGCCATCCGGTGTTGTTCTCGTCGCGCCATCCGGAAGAATTGAAGGACCTGGTCGGACGCCTTGGTTCGCTTGCCGAGGCCGGCACCGTCGATCAGGCGATCGCGTTTGGCGACGTCATGTTCATCGCCGTGCCTTACGGCGCGCTGCCGCAGATCGGCAAGGACTACGGCAAATCGCTTGCGGGCAAGATCGTGCTCGACGCCAATAACGCGGTTTCCGCCCGCGACGGCGCGATCGCCGACGAGGTCGAGCGCGATGGTATCGGCGTCACATCGCAGAAATATCTGCCGGGCGCCCGGCTGGTGCGCGCCTTCAACACGCTCGGCTACATGATCTTTGAACGCGAGGCCAACCGGCCTCCGCCGCGGCTCGCGGTGCCGATTGCCGGCGACGATCCCGAAGCCGTGCAAGTGGCGGCGGGGCTGGTGCGCGACGCCGGCTTCGATCCGGTGGAGGTCGGCAAGCTCGCCGATGCGCGCCGCTTCCAGCGCGGCGCACCGGGATATGGCCAGAATGTGAGCGCGGCGGAATTCAGGCAGAAGTTGTCGCTGGCGCCATGACGGCTATCGCGGCAGCTCTCGCGGGCCGGTTGCAGCGCGCTGTGCCGGCGACGCCGCGAGAACGTTCGGCGGCGCTGTGGTCGTTCGCGTATTTCTTCACGCTGCTCGCCGGCTATTATGTGTTACGTCCGCTGCGCGACCAGATGGGCATCGCCGGCGGCGTCAAGAACCTGCCCTGGCTGTTCACCGCCACCTTCGTCTGCCTGCTCGCGGCGCAGCCGCTGTACGGCGCGCTGGTGGCGAGATTGCCGCGGGCCCGGTTTATTCCCCTGGTCTACCACTTCTTCGTCGCCAATTTGGCGCTGTTCTGGGTGTTGTTGATCCTCGACATCGAAAAGCCGGTCGTGGCGCGGGTATTTTTTGTCTGGCTCAGCGTGTTCAACCTGTTCGCGGTGGCGGTGTTCTGGTCGTTCATGGCCGATCTGTTTACTGCCGAGCAAGGCAAGCGGCTGTTCGGGTTCATTGGCGCCGGCGGCACCGCCGGGGCGCTGCTCGGTCCCGTCCTCACCATCTGGCTGTCGGCGCCGCTCGGCCCGGTCAATTTGCTGATCGCCGCCGCCATCCTGCTCGAAGCAGCGGTGTATTGCGTGCATCGCATTGAACGCGTCGCCGACGCCCCGGCCGCGGCGGAGCCGCGCGACCGGCGTGTTGGCGGCAGCGCCTTCGCGGCGCTGCCCGAACTGATCCGCTCGCCCTATCTGGTGGGCGTGGCGGGCTGGGTCAGCCTGCTCTCGTTCGGCGCGACGATCGCTTATTTCGCGCAAGCCAATATCGTCTCCGCGACGATCCATGACGCGGCAACGCAGACGCGCCTGTTCGCGGGCATCGATCTGGCGGTGGGCCTGCTCAGCCTGGCGACACAGGTGTTTGCCACCGCCCGCTTCCTCAAGCGCTTCGGCACCGGCGTCTCGGCCGCGGCGCTTCCGGCGGTTTACGTGGTGGGCTTCGCGGCGCTGGCGATCGCGCCGGTGCTGTGGATCGTGGTGGCATTGCAGGTCGCGCAACGCTGGATGAACTTCGCCATCGCCAATCCGGCACGCCAGGTGTTCTTCACCGTGGTTGGGCGCGAGGAAAAGTACAAAGCCAAGAACCTGATCGACGTGGTGATCTATCGCGGCTCGGATGCGTTGTATGGCTGGGTCTATGACAGCCTGCAGGCGCTGGGTCTGAAGCTCGGCGCCATCGCGCTTTGCGCGCTGCCTGTCGCGGCGGGCTGGCTCATGCTCTCGACCGCGCTGGGGCGAACGCAGGAGCGTCTCGCAACGAAAACCGAGGGCGAGGGAGTGCGGTGATGCCAAGCCGAACGATCAGCCGAATGACGCGGCGGGAATTCACCGCGCTCGCCGGCGGACTTCTGGTATCGGCCAATGCCATGGCGCAAACCGAGACGCCGCTTCTCACCCGCGCCATTCCCCGCGGTGGCGAGCAGATTCCCGTCGTTGGATTGGGCACCGCCTATGTGTTCGACGCCAACGACCAGGCCACGCGGGACAAGGCCGACGCCGTCGTCAAGGCGCTGGTTCGCAGCGGCGGACGGCTGATCGACACCGCGTCGACCTATGGCGATGCCGAAGCCGTGCTCGGCGAGGTGATCTCAAGCGCCGGCTCGCGGGAGAAGCTTTTCCTCGCCACCAAGCTCGAATCGCCCGACGCGCGCGAACTCGAACGATCGCTGGCCCGGCTCAAGACCGCGAAGGTCGATCTGCTGCAGCTCCACAATGTCAGGAGCAAGCAACAGTCGCTCGAACGCTTCAGGGAATGGAAGCACCGCGGCGTGTGCCGCTATGTCGGCATCACTTCGACGTTCCATCGCGATTATCCCGCGGTCGAGGCCGTGCTCGAACGGGAGCAACCCGATTTTGTCCAGATCGATTATTCGCTGGATAACCGCGGGGCCGAGCAACGCATCCTGCCACTGGCCGCCGAGGTGCGGGCCGGCGTGCTGACCGCATTGCCTTTCGGCAACGGCAGATTATTCCGAGCCGTGCGGGGCAAGGAGGTGCCGGACTGGGCGCGGGGGTTCGCGAGCTCCTGGGGCCAGTTTTTCCTGAAATATTTGCTGGCCGACCCGCGCGTCACCGCGGTGATCCCGGGCACCGGCGATCCCGGTCACATGAGCGACAATGCGGGCGCGTTGCGCGGGCCGTTGCCCGATCCCGAGCAACGCCGCCGCATGGTCGAGTTCATCGAGAAGCTCTGACCGGCGGGCGATGGCCGCATTTCCGCAAGCGAGGGCATGCGTCGAGAAGGGCTGGTGCGCGCGAAGATCAGTCAAGTTCCTCGACTGCCCAGCAGCGTAAATCGCTCAAACCGGTATCTCCATCATGCGCTATCGATGGTGCTGGGGCAGATGCCAATGCCTTCTGAAGGTCCCGTTCAAGCAACTCGTTTGCAATGATCAGGGCTTTGAGCGCCCCACGGAGATTTCCGTCGCAGGTAGCGATGGCGTCATCAACAGCGGCCTCGTAGGCATCCGAAGCTGGCAAGAAATGCAGGGTCATTGGCGTCCTCATTCGTTTCTCGTTCCCGAGTGAGGGCAGAACGTGTCTACAGAGGTGTGGTTTCGCGGCAATTGTGGTTGTCCACTGAATCCACAGACAGCGGTGAGTCACAACACCAGATGCCAGACTGGATCGAACCTCCCCTGTTCCAAGATTTGATGGGAACTTTTTGTCCGCTCGGTGCTTGTCGTTAAGCTAATCCCCTAATCGATGGAGTTATCATGATCCGCAATTTTATCGGAGCGGCGGCCATTGCTGCTGTGGTGTTTGTTCCCGCTGTAACCCAAGCCCAAGGCATCCCCGGCGGAATGGAGCGGGGTGCAAGAGACGGTGAACGAGCCGCTGGACCGGTCGGAGCGGTCGTCGGCGGTGTGGTGGGCGGCGTGGTTGGCGGTGTAACGGGCGTCCTTGGAATAGATCAGCGTGACCGCTTCCGGTCTTATGTTGTCGAACAAAGACGCCCATCCTATCAGTATCGTGATGAGGTGAGGATTGGGACAGTTCTCCCCGAAGAAGGCGTTACATATTACGACGTACCGACGGAATACGGGGTACGTGAGCACCGGTACACGGTCGTGAATGGACGCACAGTTTTGGTTGACCCCAGAACGCACCGCATCGTCGAGATCGTGGAATAAATAAAACGGGCCGCCTCACAAGGCGGCCTCGTTCGTGAGAGCCCTCGCGTAGGTTAATCTCAGTCCGGACCAGGAGTTAACTTGCCCTTGCGGCCTCTCGGGCGCTGTGTGGCAGCGTGGAAAAGCAAGATCTCCAAACACCGCAATCGAAGCCCTGCCCTAATGCGGGAGCAGCCCGAAGTTCATCAGCAGTATGATGGCCCGGCAAAGGGCCCGAACCTTTCACAGGTTCGAATGCAATGCCGCCAACAGTCGTGGACATCGGAGAGCGCTTAAGGCTTCTCTTGTGCCTCAGACCAGGATTTTCGGCCACTACTATCCAGTAGATGACTTTTCGTGCTCGAACTGCAAGCACCGGTGAAGCGGAAAATCCAAATCGCCACGACGAAGCTATTGCGTCTTTCAATAGCGCCAACTGTGTCTCTCGACTTGCCGGTTTTTGGCTGGGTGAGAAGGAATAAGTGCGATGTCGCCTCACGAGATGACTATGCCCGTGTGGCAGGAAAAGCACCTACGCGCCGCGACCTACGCCGCCGGAGTGGCCTTATGGTCTTGGAACGTTGATACAGACGCCATCACCATGGATGAGGCGGCATATGACCTCTGGGGTGTTTCCAAGGACGAACGGAAAATCACTTTCGAGATATTGTCCAAGAATATTCACCCAGCCGATCTCGAGAGGGTTCGATCGGCGTTCGCGGCTACCCGCGCCGTAGTAGGCGCTTACGAGATAGATTTCCGTGTTCTAATGCGAGACGATATTCGCTGGATTTCGGCTCGGGGCCAAGGCGATGACGCGGAGATCGCTGATCGAATTATGTTCGGCATCTTCCTTGATGTCACCCAGCGCAAGCAGGCTGAGGAAGCCAACGAGTTGCTGGCGGGTGAGATGAGTCACCGGGTAAAAAACCTTTTGACGATTGCGACGGCCCTTACTCGAATTACATCGCGTTCGGCAGCAACAAAAGAGGATATGGCTCACGAATTGATCAGTAGGCTCATTGCGCTCGAACGGGCTCAGGACCTCATTCGCCCTTTATCGGGCCGGAAGAGTGAGGCGGCGCGTCTTGGCGACCTGATCTCCATTCTACTTGCACCGTATGATGAGAAGGGCGCCACCGTTCGCATTCGCGTCTCGGTCCCCAAGATGAACGTGGGAGAGACATCGAGCACGGCATTGGCCTTGGTTATCCATGAATTGGCAACCAACTCAGCAAAATACGGTTCGCTGTCGATTGCGAGCGGCACCCTGGACGTGTCGTGCAACGCCCACGAAGACGAAGTAGTCGTGATGTGGACGGAACGGGGCGGCCCGCCGGTGGTAGCTCCCGCAATGCTGGAAGGCTTTGGAAGCAAGCTGATGCACCGAAGTATGGCAGCTCAGCTTGGCGGTACCATAAGCTTTGAATGGTCGGAGGAAGGTTTAGTCGTCACCCTGCGAATGAGCAAAGAGCGCCTCGTGAATTGAATGCTCGCTGGGCCAGCGAACCAGTCGATCGAGCTGAAACTCACCTTGTTTTAGGTGCCGTGGATTGTTCCCAAAGACCTCGGCGGAACGCAACGCGCTAACAACAATTGGCCGAGTGATTTGTGCTCTGGATGAAGACAAGCCATCGATGCCGCCTCACCGTAGTAGTAACAAGCGAGAGCAAGCTGCTGATTCCGCTTGGCATAGAAATTGCCCGGTGGGATCTTCGGTTTTGTATTCCGCCTGCGCGTTGATCCGCACCTTTTTAGTCCGATCGAATTGTTAGCGCGGACTGAAACTTGAGCGGGTCTTCGCGAACCTCTATGCTTGCTTGGTCAGATAATTTAATCGGCAATTTTGGCTATGACATGATCTGGGCAATTACGTCTTATTTTAATCCGGCGCGCTACAAGCGGCGCCTGTTGAACTACCGGGTTTTTCGCTCCAAGCTACGCATTCCACTTGTCGCTGTTGAACTTTCTTTTGATGGACAGTTCGAGCTTACAAAAAGTGATGCTGATATTTTGATCCAGGTCTCTGGGGGCGCCGTTCTCTGGCAAAAAGAGCGTCTTCTCAACATCGCACTAAAGTCGGTTCCGCGAGACGTGGAAAATATAGCAGTCCTTGATTGCGACATCGTATTCGAACGCAAAGATTGGGCGGAAGATGCAGAAGCAAGATTGCACGAGCGCAATGTGATAATCCAACTTTTCTGCGAAGCGCTTTATCTGAGCAGAGAGAGTACTATGGATAGCGCGAGCGCTATCAACGTTGAATTTTCGGTACCTGGAATCGTACATACCGGTGATCGGTCTCTCTTGAGAAATGGAGCAATTATTAGTGGAGAGAACCGGTGGCGGTACCAGCCAGGTCTCGCATGGGCTATGAAAAGAGCAATCCTCGACGAACACCTGTTATATGATGCAGCTATTGCTGGCGGCGCCGACACATTGATGGTGGCATCGATCTATGGCGACTTCGAACCAATAGCAGCGAGACACCGTCTCAATCCTCGGCGTAAAGAGCATTATTTTCGGTGGGCCATTCCCTTCAATAAGGGCGTCGCCGGGAAAATTGGGGCTTTGCCAGGATCAATATATCATTTGTGGCACGGCGAAATGA
Organism: uncultured Alphaproteobacteria bacterium; assembly: GCA_963840155.1. Taxonomy (GTDB): domain Bacteria; phylum Pseudomonadota; class Alphaproteobacteria; order Rhizobiales; family Xanthobacteraceae; genus Bradyrhizobium. The sequence continues at coordinate 1,692,794 of CAWIXP010000002.1, read as the reverse complement.
AAGACCGCAACTACTACGGTATGTACAAGTTGCTGGAGAACTTTGATCCACATTCAGACATTCAGATCGCCAGCAACGGTGCGTGGCAATGGACAATACTAAACACCGAGATTGAGGAACAACTCAGGGCAAATTTCGTGAACAGACGAGAGGACGGATGAATCCAGTTATGCGGCTCAAAAACCGCGAAACACTCTGAGTTCTCGATCCAACGGAGTGTGCGGAGGTAACCGTGTTCTGAACTCCCGACCAGTTCTGAGTTGTGGTTCGCAAACCGGCGGAAAGATGGTGATGGGTAGAGTTATTTCTTTTACAAGCAACAAATAAAAGACGACCGATATGTGGGCAATCACTTCGTACTTCAATCCAATTCGCTACCGTCGGCGTTCATTTAATTATCACGTCTTTCGCAGAAACCTCGATCTGCCTTTGGTAACTGTCGAGCTCGGTTTTGATGGAAAGTTTGAACTGACCAAAAAAGATGCAGATGTCCTTATTCAAATCGATGGGGGCGCTGTACTTTGGCAGAAAGAGCGTTTGCTAAATCTTGCCCTAAAAGCCGTCCCTGCGGATGTTGAGAACGTCGCTTGGCTGGATTGCGACGTCGTATTTCAGCGCTCGGATTGGATCAAGGAAGCCGAACGGCGTCTCTCAAGCCTCAGTGTCATCCAGCTGTATTCCGAATCTGCCGAATTCAAAGCGGAACTTCTTCATTCAGCCGCAAATACGGAGGCTCACTTTACGCCGTCAATATCGGCGCTATTTGCCGACAGCAATCTGCCAGCAAAGGAACGGTGGCAAAGTGCCGAAAAAATCCGCCCGAAGCAGCTGGGCTTTGCGTGGGCCGGTAAACGCACACTACTACAAGATCAAAATTTTTATGATGCCGCTATTTTGGGCGGCGCCGACGGGCTGATGTTCCTGGCAATGTTTGGTCTTTTTGAAGAAGCAATCAACCGATCTTCACTCAACAAAGTAAGCGAAGATCACTATTTGAGATGGGCTGAACCATTTCACAAAGTTGTCGCGCACCATGTTGGATATTTACCCGGAAAGATTTATCACCTGTGGCATGGTGATCGAATAAACAGGAAATATCGAGATAGGTATCGGCTTTTGCGGAGTTTTGACCCTTATTCCGATATTTTTCTTGCGAGCAACGGCGCTTGGCAATGGAAAGACCCTCAGTCAGAGCTCGCGCAAAGTGCGAAGAACTATTTCTTGGAGAGGTTAGAAGACGACGTCACCGTGGATCTGCTTGGCGCTGCTCCTATGATGGACGCATTCTAGTGTTGTACGTGGTCCCAAACCGCTGATCGGAGAATTGGATAACGCCCGTTCTACCTTGCGGGATTCTTATCGCAGGTGCCATCATCGTTGATCCCCGTATCGGGGGCGCTCGTGTCCGGGCGGGGTTACCATGCACCAGCCCTGACATGCCCAACTTCTTCCGAGGCAGGCAGTTTTTTGATGACGTTGAATTATTCGGGAGCGCGCGCGATTGTTGCCGGCGGCGCCGGGTTCATTGGATCGCATCTTTGCGAGGTCCTGATCCAGTTGGGATCGCAAGTTATTTCTATCGATAATCAGCAAACTGGACGCGCGGCCAATCTCGATAACCTGGTCACTCACCCTCGTTTTCGCTCAGTGGACCACGACATCACCTCGCCTTTCGTCACAGACGGGGATGCGATTTTCAACCTCGCCTGTCCGGCTTCACCGGTCTGGTACCAGCGCGATCCCGTCCAGACCATGAGGACTAACATCCTCGGCTCGCTGAACATGCTTGAGCTTGCGCGACACAACAACGCAAGAATCTTGCAGGCTTCGACGAGTGAGGTGTATGGCGATCCCTCCAGCCATCCGCAAACCGAACTCTATTGGGGTAACGTCAACCCCATCGGCGTGCGAGCCTGTTACAATGAGGGAAAACGCAGCGCGGAAACCTTGTTCTTTGATTACCGACGCATGCATGGGATGGCGATCAAGATCGCCCGGATCTTCAATACCTATGGTCCTCGGATGCTGCCCGACGACGGCCGGGTCGTTTCGACATTCATCGTTCAGGCGCTACGCGGCGAGCCCATCACCCTATTCGGCGACGGCCGGCAGACCAGATCGTTCGCTTACGTCACCGACGTCGTGGAAGCGCTTGTCCGGTTTCAGGCGACACCAAGCGAGGTGACCGGACCGATCAACATCGGGAACCCGGATGAGGTCACGATGCGCGACCTCGCCGAGCGCATTCTCTTGTTAACGGGGTCACGCTCGAAGATGGTTTTCCTGCCGCTGCCACCGGATGATCCGCGTCAGCGGCAGCCGGACATCGCGCTCGCCAAAAAGACGCTTGCGTGGTCGCCCCTCGTCGGATTGGACGAGGGGCTGCGCGAAACGATCGCCTATTTTCGGAAGATCGCCGGCTGAGGCGGCGGGCGCCCGCCTATTTTGTAAAGTTTTTCTGCCGGGTTCACACTCAGGATACTGCATCAGGTAGTATCGGAACCGTGGACTTCGGCCTAACCTTTGGGGTCAGCTCGCCTCTCCTTGATCACCGCTGGTCTTGATCAGGAAATCCAAGAAAGGCGCCGATACACCGGGATAACCGAAGCGCGTCAGGAGGATTTGATGGCCGACTACGAAACCAGCCGGGACGCAGCCAGCGTATTCAGGATGCGGATCGCCCTCGAAGAATTCGCCTCCCAATACGGGATGAACCCGTCGGTCAGCAACAAGAGGAGGACCATCTTTCTGTTTCCGGGCGGGCTGGCGTCGCAGCTGATGCGAGCGGATCAACCGTTTCCCGATCCGCCTCAGTTCTACGAGAAGGTGTGGCTCGATGGCGGAATTATCCGTGGCGACGCGCCGCGTCTCGCATTGCTCCCCGGCGGCGTCGACACCGAGGAAAAATACGTTATTGCCGACGGCTGCATCGATATCCCCGGTCCTGCCGATGAGTTTCACCCCTATGCGAATTTTCGCCAATGGTGTCTGGCGAATCAAATCGACCTCTTTGTCTTCGCCTGGGACTGGCGCCGGAGCGTACAAGACGCAGCCGACTTCTTCCTGAAGATATTCCTGCCGATGTTCGACGCGAGGTTCGGCGGCCAGACGCCTCATCCGCTGGATCACTTCACCTTCGTCGGCCATAGCGCCGGCGGCATGGTGATCAAGGCGATCCTCAATTCGACGGCCGATCCCTACGTGCAGCGGGTCAAAAAGGCGATCACCGTGGCGACCCCGTTTTACGGATATGGCGGGCAGATCCATCGATACCTGAAAGGTGAGGATGATTTGGCGGATTTGGGTCTTGCCCGCAGCGTCACTGTGCGAATCATTTCATCGCTGCCCGGACCGTATGAGTACCTTTATCTCGACCAGCAAACCTACGAAGCCAACAAGGCTGCTTTCGCAAGCGATCAGGACGGGTTCAATCTCACGGCTTATCCGAGCATGGACAGGGATGATCCGACGCTCGTCGCCGATCCCTATGACGCACAACCTGACGACAACGGCATGGTGCGTTATCCGTTGGACTTTGGCTTCGAATCCAGCCTGCTGTACCGCGGAGCGGTCATGGCCACGACGCGTGTCGAGTCCGTTCACGGACCCCGCCATTGCCGCCAAATTCTTTAACATTCGCGGCGTTCAATCAGCGGGCGGTCAGGTCGCTGAACAAGACCGTCATCAGCCAATCCTGGGGACGGATCTCGTCGACCTTCGATCCGGACAACGATCCTGATCCGATTGCCGATACAAACGGCCCGGGTGACGATACACAACCGGCATGGACCACGAGATTGCTTGGGCTTCCGGTCAGCCAGGTCATTACAATCGTCGCCGACGATATACATCACGCGACGATGATGGAGCTGCCAAGCGTGCAGGCGAAGATCGCTGGGTTGATCGGGTTGGATCCCACTGTGATGACGTTCAAGCGTGTGAACATCGAGCAGCTTGCGGCACGCCGGTCGGAGTTCAACGATTTTCTCGATGGCATGCGCAAGGTGACGGCTGATCGGGAACTGACGCCTGAGCGCCGCAAGGCCCTCAAGTCGGAGTATCTCCGACGCTTCAAGCCGGGCGAGCTGCAGCGGTTTTTAGCTCGCTACTACCTGGATGCGCTTAAGTCGCCGAGCCAAGCAGGTCGATCGCGAAGTCCGGAGCGGCCTACCCCACCACCGCTGAGATAGGACCCCTGGGTCACGAAGCTGCCGAACCGGGATGTGCGCTGCACGGTCGCGACCGGCGCTGCCGATATACTCAATAAATAAGGCCGGTGCCGGGAGGTTTCTCGAGCGCAGCCGCCAATGACCGGTACTCCTCGCAGTCGGTCCCGCAAATCGCGGCGATCCTTGTCAGATGGTACAGCGCCTGATCGCGGTTGCCCTGTTCGATCTGCCACAGGCCGTAATAATTCCAGGTCAGCACATGGTTCGGATCGGCTTTCAGCGCGCGCTCGTACCAGACTTGCGAGAGCTTGTAGTCGCCGAGTTTACGATAGGAATAGCCGATCAGATTGGCGACGTTCGGGTGATCGTCCTGGCCGAGCCCCTTCAACTGCTCGATGGCGTCAGCATAATCGTGACGATCGTAGATCGTCGCGTAGGCCGCGCGGTAACCCTGAGCAAAAGCCGGATCGTCGAAGCTGGACTGTTTGTCGGGCTTCTTCTTGCTCTTGTGGGTCGTGCGGGTCGCTCTGGTATCAGGCGATGCCGGTGTAGTGGAAGTATAAGGAGAGCCATAAGGATCTGCACCGCCGCCGCCGCCGCCACCGCCACCGCCGCCTCCGGCGGCAAAAGCCGGGATAACCGGCGGCGCGGCAATCAGCGCCGCCAAAACCATGCCCGATGTCACAAACCTGATCGCGGAGTTGATCATGTATGTCTCCTGCTTGTCCAAAGGGGGCGGTTCCTCCAACCGCAGATGTAAACCCCGGTTTGTTTGAAACATTCCCCGGAAAATCTACTGCCCGATTGCGCAGTGCGAGGGATCACATGCCGCTCCCTCCGCCTCCACCGCCTCCGCCGCCACCGGCTTGTCTGGACGCTTCGATATCTCTGTCCAAACCACCGGGCATCACGGGCGCGTAACCGAAAGCTGCCGGATAGCCCCTGTTCGAGCCCCTGGCTTGCATCTCACGCAGCGGAGCGTAGCGGGAGGCTCCCGGGTGATATTTTTTGGACACCTTATGCTGCAGAACCGATGTCTTGCTTGCCGCAGGCTGCGCAAGTACGCACGGTGCGGCGGCGATGAGAACGGCGGCGGAAAGTGCGATGATCGTTGTCTTCACTTTTCACTCCTCCCTCCATCGAATAACCCCCGCGGCCGGCTGAAATTAACCCCGTTCCGTGAACGGGCCACATCACGCTACGGTGAAAGCGGAACATTTTCGCCTTACCCAAGGTGAGCGGCATCCTCAGTCACGCCAGAACTCGCGGACTTTCGGATGCGGCGATCACCAACTCTGAGAACTCACCGCGAACAGATTTTGCAAACCAACTGCAAACTTACCCCTCACCGGGGAAAAGTAAGAACAACGCAATCAAATGGTTTCAGATGGGTGTTGGCGCGCCCGAAGAGATTCGAACTCCTGACCCCCAGATTCGTAGTCTGGTGCTCTATCCAGCTGAGCTACGGGCGCGTTTTTCGCAAGACCATCGAGAGCGCAGGACCCGCCGATGCCGCATGCATTTGCGAAAACCAAAAAGAGCCCCGCAAAAGTGCGCCATAGCTATCGGCTCCGGCGTGGCTTGGCAAGGTCCGGGAAGCCGGCCTCGGCCGGTCTGTTTGCGCGGATAAATCAGGCAAAACCGCAGTTGCCGCGAAGCCGCCGAACCGGACTAGGCCCGCGCCCGCTCGTTGCGGACGCTCAACAGTTCCACCGGGCGGTCGGGGATCGCGATCCGGAAGGTCGCGCCGATGGTGCCTTCGACCAGATGGATGTCGCCGCCATGGGCACGGACCAGTTCGGCGGCGATCGTGAGCCCCAGCCCGCTGCCGCCGGGCCGCCCCGAACTCTGGAACGCCTCGAACAGATGATCGCGCGCCTTCTGCGGCACGCCGGGGCCGGTGTCGGAAACCTCGATGATGGCGACGGTGCCTTCGCGGCGTCCGGTGATGCGGATCTGCTGGGTCGCGGCGTCGCTCCTCGCGCGGTTCTCCAGCGCCTGCGCCGCGTTGCGCACCAGATTGAGCAGCACGCGAAACAACTGATCGGGATCGGCATCGATGGTGAGCCCGCGCTCGATCGCGGTGACCCAGGTGATCGACGCGTCCGTCGCCAGCCCGGCAGATTCGCGGACTTCGGCGACCACGGGCTCGGCCAGCATCATCCGCCGGTCGGGCGCCGCCTCCTGGGCCCGGCCATAGGACAGCGTCGACTGGCAGAACGCGATGGCGCGCTCCAGCGAGCGCATCAGTTTCGGCGCGAAGCGCTGCACCCGCGGATCGGGCACGCCGGCGAGTTGATCCGAGATCAGCTGCGAGGACGCCAACAGGTTGCGCAGATCGTGGTTGATCTTCGACACCGCGAGCCCGAGCGCGGCGAGCCGGCTCTTCTGATGCAGCATCGAGACCAGATCGCGCTGCATGTCACTCAATTCGCGCTCGGCGACCCCGATCTCGTCGCCGCGCTGGCTGGGCACGATGATGCGCGCCGCGCTTTCCGGATTCTCATGGAAGCCGACCAGGCTCGCGGTCAGCCGCCGCATCGGCCGCACGAACAGGTAATGCAGAGCGAGATAGACCAGCCCGGCGGTCAACACCGCGATACCGAGCGAAACCAAGAGCAGATTGCGGGAGAAGCGGTACATCGCCTGACGCAACGGCAACTCGTCGATCACGACCTCGATGAATTGCGCGCCGCCCGGCGTCGGGCCGACCACACGGATCGCCTGATTGCCGCTCTCCATCATCATCTCGAAGGTACCGGTAATCGCCGACCATACCGACATCGTCCGCACGTCGACGTCGTGATCGATCGCAGGTGGCAGGCCGGCGGAGGCGAGCAGCCGGCGTTGCTGCCCCATCTTGATGGCAACCGCGCGCGCGCCGATCGAGGAAAGAATCTGCCGCGCCAGCGTATCCGGGACCATGCCCGAGGGGGCGGCATCGAGCACCAGCGCCGCGGTATTCGCCGCCGCCAGCCGGTCGTTCAGCCGGTTCATCCGGAAATTCGTGATCGCCGGCACGTAGATCAGCATTCCCGCGATCATGACCAGCGGAATGGTGAGCAGCAGCAGCTTGCCGGACAGCCCGAGCCGGCGCGGGGAGCTTGGCCGGGGCAATCCGGTCGCAGGCGGTTCGTCGGTCACTGACACGATATCTGCCTTCGATGGCAGGCACATGATCCGCCAAAGTGCGGCCGGTTTGGCGACGAGATCATGCGCCGAGTTAACGGTCAGGGCGCACCCGAGCGCAAAACCGGTGCCCACATCCGGCGATCAGGCCCTGGTTGGGAGCATGCGATTTGCACCGCAACCGGTCAAATTACAGTTCGATAATGTAGGCCGGTTCCGTCATCTGGCAAGATGGGCGCCAAACCGCCGCCCACCGCCATCAAAAAACACCGGCAATCCCGATAATATGCAGGCGACTGCGGCGTTTCCGAGGAGCTGCGGAACGGCCGGATGTGGCGAGCGGCCAGATTGACGAAAACAGGTCGCTCCCGTATAAGCCGCGCCAATTGTCCGCGATGACCCGGGTCCGACCGGGGCGGCTCTTTGGGCCGGAAACGGCTTGTTTGGGTCGGCCAGCATCACCGGACCTACCTCAATTATCAGGCATATTTGCCCGGTTAGCGGAGAACGACCCGTGAAGCGGACTTATCAACCCAGCAAGCTGGTGCGCAAGCGCCGTCACGGTTTCCGCGCCCGCCTAGCGACCACCGGCGGCCGCAAGGTCCTTGCCGCGCGGCGCGCGCGCGGCCGCAAGCGTCTGAGCGCCTGAAACCCGGGCTTCCCGGAGAATTCATCATGGATCGGCTAAGGCAGCGGGCGGACTTCCTCGCCGTTGCCGATGGCGCGCGGGTCAACAGCGCTGCCTTCGTGGTGCAAGCCAGGCGCCGCGACGATGGCGGGCCGATCCGGGTGGGCTTCACCGTCAGCAAGAGGAACGGCACTGCCACCGAGCGCAATCGCATCCGCCGCCGGCTTCGCGAACTGGTGAAGCGGCTGGACCCCATATCAATGCGACCGCACAGTGATTATGTGCTAGTCGGCCGTCGGGACGCACTGAATCGCGATTTTGCGAGCATGCTCGAGGATCTCCGCTCGGCGCTGCATCGCCTCAACCGGCAGTCCGGGAAAGTCGTGACGCGGCACCAGAACAAAGGCTCCAACGCCAACCGAATCGAATGACGAGACCTTGAACGATGACCGACAACCGCAACACCATCCTCGCCGTCATTCTGTCCGGCCTCGTGCTGATTGCCTGGCAATATTTCTACAACGTGCCGCAGATGGAAAAGCAGCGCGCCCTGCAGCAGACCCAGAGCGAACTGGTGAAGCCCGCGCCGCAAGGCGGCAGTAAGACAAGCCCCGCGGCCGGCCCGCCGAGCGGTACGGCGCCGGCGCCGGCGGCCAATGCGCCCGCGACAAATCAGCCCGCCTCGGCCGCTGCCGTCATCGACCGCAATACCGCGATTGCCTCGGTGCCGCGCCTCAAGATCGAGAGCCCGCGGCTTTCGGGCAGCATTTCGTTGAAGGGCGCGCGCATCGACGATCTGTCGCTGGTGCAGTTCCGGGAAACCGTGGATCCGGCTTCGCCGCCGATCGTGCTTTACTCGCCATCCGGCACGGCCAGTCCTTATTATGCGGAATTCGGCTGGGTTCCGGCCAGCGGCTCGGCGGTGCGGCTCCCCGACCAGAATACGGTCTGGCAGCAGGAGGGCAGCGGCAGCCTGACCCCGAACAGCCCGGTGACGCTGAAATATGACAATGGCGACGGCCTCACGTTCCACCGCACGATTTCAATCGACGATCGCTATCTGTTCACGATCAAGGACGATGTGACAAACGTCGGCAACGCGCCGGTCACGCTGTACCCGTTCGCGCTGATCTCGCGGCACGGCACCCCGCAGGTATCGGGCTATTACATCCTGCACGAAGGCCTGATCGGCTATCTCGGCGAGCACGGCTTGCAGGAATACGGCTACAAGAAAATCGATGACGCCAAGTCGGTGAGCTTCAAAGCCACCGACGGCTGGCTCGGCATCACCGACAAATACTGGGCCTCGGCGCTGTTGCCCGACACCAACGCCCAGTTGGAGGCGCGCTTCTCGTCCAACCTGGTCGGCACTGTCAGGACCTATCAGACCGATTACCTGGAGGACGCGCAGACCATCCCGATCGGCGGTACCGGCAGCGCCAATGCGCGGCTGTTCGCCGGCGCCAAGGAAGCCAGCGTGGTCGGCATCAATTTCCCGTTCGCGGGCCTTGGCGGCTACAACAAGCAGCTCGCGCTCAATCACTTCGATCTGCTGATCGACTGGGGCTGGTTCTATTTCATCACCAAGCCGATGTTCCTGGCGCTCGACTTTTTCTATCATCTGGTCGGCAACTTCGGCATCGCGATCCTGCTGGTGACGGTGCTGGTGAAGCTGTTGTTCTTCCCGCTTGCCAATAAATCCTATGCCTCGATGGCGAAGATGAAATCGGTGCAGCCGCAACTGGCCGCGCTGAAGGAACGTTACCCCGACGACAAGGTGAAGCAGCAGCAGGAGATGATGGAAATCTACAAGAAGGAGAAGATCAACCCGATCGCCGGTTGTCTTCCCGTCGCCTTGCAGATTCCGGTGTTCTTCTCGCTCTACAAGGTCCTGTTCGTCACCATCGAAATGCGGCACGCGCCGTTCTATGGCTGGATCAAGGACCTGTCGGCACCCGACCCGACCAACCTGTTCACATTGTTCGGCCTGTTGCACTTCGATCCGACCACGGTGCCGCTGTTCGGGCATTACCTCGTGCTCGGCGTCTGGCCGATCGTGATGGGCATCACGATGTGGTTCCAGATGAAGCTCAATCCGACGCCGCCGGATCCGACCCAGCAGATGATCTTCGCCTGGATGCCGCTGATCTTCACCTTCATGCTGGCGGGTTTCCCGGCGGGGCTGGTGATCTACTGGGCCTGGAACAACACGCTGTCGGTGCTGCAGCAGAGCTTCATCATGCGCCGCAACGGCGTGAAGGTGGAATTGCTCGACAATCTCAAGGCGACGTTCGCCTCGAAGAAGGTCGAGCAGAAGACCTGACCACAGTCCTCATCCCGAGGAGCGCGCTTTGACGTGCGTCTCGAGGGATGCGCCACGGGCCTCATGGTTCGAGACGGCGCTGAAGAAGCGCGCCTCCTCACCATGAGGAGCCGCAACCGGAAACCCTTCGCATGACCGCAGATGCCGATGCGAAGCTGGTCGAGCAGGGCCGAAAACTGTTCGCCGGCGACTGGCAGTTTTTCTGGGCCTCGCCCTCGATCGAAACGCTGCCGCCGATGGCGGGCATCGAGGTCGCTTTTGCCGGCCGTTCCAATGTCGGCAAATCGAGCTTGATCAACGCGCTGACGGGACGCAACGCGCTGGCGCGAACCTCGCATACGCCCGGCCGCACCCAGGAACTGATCTTCTTCGAAGGTCCTGACAAAGCCGGTTTCCGGCTGGTCGACATGCCCGGTTACGGCTACGCCGCCGCACCCAAGGCAAAGGTCGCTTCGTGGACCGCGTTGATTCACAAATTCCTGCAGGGCCGCAGCAACCTGGCCCGGGTCTATGTGCTGATCGATTCCCGTCACGGCCCCAAGGAAGTCGATCTGGACGTGCTGAACACGCTCGACAGATCGGCCGTGAGCTATCAGGTCGTGCTCACCAAGGCCGACCAGGTAAAGCCAGCCGAGCTCCAGGAGCGCATCGCCGACGTCGAGGCCGCACTGGCAAAACATCCGGCCGCCTTTCCGAATGCCCTGGTGACATCCTCGCGAACCGGCGCCGGAATGCCGGAATTACGCGCCGCCCTGATGCGGCTGCTGACCGAGCGCAGCCGATGACGGCGCTCCGCTTGTTCCGCATCCTGATCATTCTGGCCGCGGTGATGGGCGCCGATGGCGTCATGCTGGCGGCGGCCTCCGCCCACCAGGCCGATGCCGCCCGGCTCGCAGCGGCCTCCTCGATGCTGCTGTTTCATTCAATCGCCGTGCTCGCGGCGGTGGCGCTGGCCGAGCGAGATCTCATCCATCCCAGGATCGGGATCGCGGCCGCATTCGGCTTTGTCGTCGCGAGCGCCTTGTTCGCCACCGACCTGACACTGCGGCAATATGCCGGGCACGGTCTTTTTCCGATGGCCGCGCCGTCAGGCGGCACATTGTTGATACTGAGCTGGCTCGCCCTTGCGGTCTCGGCGGCATGGCCGCGGCCGGCGTGAAGCCTCGCCACTTTGCGCCCCGCCCGCCAATCAGATAGAAACCGGCCGACCCGGCTGACCACGAGACCCGCTCCGATGACCGACGCGCCATATATCAGTCCGCTCGATCAGGCCCGCATCCTGTCCGAGGCGCTGCCGCACATGCAGCAGTATGACGAGGAAACCATCGTCATCAAATATGGCGGCCATGCCATGGGCGCGGAGGATCTCGCGAAAGCGTTCGCGCGCGACGTCGTTCTGCTGGAACAGACCGCGATCAATCCGGTGGTGGTGCATGGCGGCGGTCCGCAGATCGCGACCATGTTGAAGCGACTCGGCATCCAGTCGGAATTCGCCGCCGGCCTGCGCATCACCGACGCCGCGACCATTGAGATCGTCGAAATGGTGCTGGCGGGTTCGATCAACAAGCAGCTGGTCGGCTATATCAACGAGGCCGGCGGCAAGGCGGTCGGCCTGTGCGGCAAGGACGGCAATATGGTGATGGCCTCGAAGGTGACGCGCGCCATGGTCGATCCGGATTCGCAGATCGAAAAGGTGGTTGATCTGGGTTTCGTGGGCGAGCCCGAAAGGGTCGATCTGACGCTGCTGAACCAGTTGATCGGCCACGAGCTGATTCCGGTGCTGGCGCCGCTGGCGACATCGCGCACCGGGCAGACCTTCAACGTCAATGCCGACACCTTTGCCGGCGCCGTAGCCGGCGCATTGAAGGCCAAACGGCTGTTGCTGCTGACCGACGTTCAGGGCGTACTCGACAAATCGAACAAGCTGATCCCGGAACTCTCGGTGAAGGACGCCCGCAAGCTGATCGCCGACGGTACCATTTCCGGCGGCATGATCCCGAAAGTCGAAACCTGCATCTACGCGCTCGAGCAGGGCGTGCAAGGTGTCGTCATTATCGACGGCAAGATGCGGCACGCAGTCTTGCTCGAACTGTTCACCAACCAGGGCACCGGCACGCTGATCCACAAGTGACCCGCGCGATGTCCCCCTCCCCGCCGTTGAGACGCCGCTTCACTGCAGCGATGCGGCGATACTGGGCGCGCACGGCCGTCGCGTTGCCCGCCGCGGCGGTCTCGTTTCTGGCTTCGTCGGCGCCGGCCCATGCCGACCTGAAACTCTGCAACCGCATGAGCTACGTGGTCGAGGTCGCCATCGGCATCGATGACAAGTCGGCCACCGCGACGCGCGGCTGGTTCCGGATCGATCCCGCCGCCTGCCGCGTGGTGGTGCAGGGCACGCTGGCCGCCGACCGGATCCTGCTGAACGCACGCGCGCTCGGCGTCTATGGCGCCTCGCCGATTCCGCAGAACGGCAGCGACACGCTGTGCGTCGCGTCAGACAATTTCGTGATCGCGGCGGCGCGGCAGTGCCGCTCCGGACAGACGCCGGCGGCCTTTACCCAGATCACCCCGACGCAGGCCGACGACGGCAATCTCGTGGCCTATCTTGCCGAGGATAGCGAATATGATGACGAGCAGGCGAGGCTTGCCGGCATTCAGCGGCTTCTGCTGATCGCAGGTTACGACGCCGCGCCGATCGACGGCGTCGACGGCCCGAAGACGCAGGCCGCGCTGGCGGCGTTCCTGAAAAACCGGGGGCTTGGCACCGAGATCGTGCAGGCTCCGAATTTCTTCACCACCATGATCGAGGCCGTACAGTCGCCGTCTTCCAACGGGCTCACCTGGTGCAACGACACGCCGCACAAGATCATGGCCGCGGTTGCCACCGACGATGGCAAGACTGTGATCAGCCGCGGCTGGTATCGCATCGATCCCGGCAAATGCCTGCATCCCGACGTCAGCGGCCAGCCCCGGCAAATCTTCAGTTTCGCGGAAGCGGTCGACGCCGAAAACCGCACCCTCAAAGTCGGGGATAAGCCGCTGAACTGGGGCGGCATGAAAGAACTTTGCACCCGCGAGAGCAAGTTCGAGACCAATGATCAGGGCGACTGCGGCACGCGCGGCTTCGCCGCAACCGGGTTTGCCGCCGTCGACATCTCAACGGGCGGCAAGACGCTGCGCTTTGCGATGCCGTGACGGAAATTCCTCTCCTCGTTCCCCTCGGAATGGAGGGACCCGCAGGGGCGACGGTTTGAGAGATCGCTGACAAAATGGAAAAGACGTCCCGCGCCTTCACCCACATCGACACCTGGGTGTTCGATCTCGACAACACGCTGTATCCGCATCACGTCAACCTCTGGCAACAGGTCGATGCGAGGATCGGCGAATTCATCAGCGCCTATCTCAGGGTATCCGCCGATGAAGCGCGCCGGATCCAGAAGGACTATTACCGGCGCTATGGCACCAGCATGCGCGGCATGATGACCGAGCATGGCGTGCACGCCGACGACTATCTGACGTACGTGCATCAGATCGATCATTCGCCGCTGCAGCCGAACCCGGCGATGGGCGCGGCGATCGCCAAACTGCCGGGACGCAAGCTGGTCCTGACCAACGGCTCCGCCGAGCACGCCGACAAGGTCTTGCAGCGGCTCGGCATCGATGCGCACTTCGAAGCGGTGTTTGACATCATTGCCGCCGAACTAGAGCCGAAACCGGCGCCACAGACCTATCGGAAATTCCTCGGGGATCACGGGGTCGACCCGCGGAGGTCGGCGATGTTCGAGGATCTGGCGCGCAATCTCGTGGTGCCGCATCAGCTCGGCATGACCACGGTGCTGGTAGTGCCCGATGGCTCCGAAGAGGTCGTGCGCGAAGACTGGGAACTGGAGGGCCGTGACGCGGCCCATGTCGATCATGTCACCAGTGATCTCACGGGATTTTTGCAGAGGCTGAGCGCGACCTCGTAGATTTCGTCGTCCCTCTTCGCGCAACACTGCCGGCTCTGGTTATGGATTCCTGCTTTCGCAGGGACGACATATGGGGACGTCTTGACTCTCCCGCGCCAAATCCCGACAAAGCCTCTCGAATTGCCGCTGTCATTGTCCCGCTTCCCGAGGAAATCTCGATGTCTCTGGCCGCCCTCGAATCCACCATCAACAGCGCCTTCGATCGCCGCGATTCCATCTCGAGCGCGACCAAGGGCGAAATCCGAGATGCCGTCGATCGCGCGCTCGATCTGCTCGACAAGGGCGAGGCGCGGGTGGCCGAGCGCGAGGCCGGCGGCAAGTGGAGGGTCAATCAGTGGCTGAAGAAAGCCGTGCTGCTGTCGTTTCGCCTCAACGACATGAGCGCGATTTCCGGCGCACCCGGCAACGCGTCGTGGTGGGACAAGGTGCCCTCGAAGTTCGAGGGCTGGGGCGACAACCGCTTTCGCGACGCCGGCTTTCGCGCGGTGCCGGGCGCGATCGTGCGCCGCTCGGCGTTCATTGCCAGGAACGTCGTGCTGATGCCATGCTTCGTCAATCTCGGCGCCTACGTCGATGAATTGACCATGATCGACACCTGGTCCACCGTCGGCTCCTGCGCCCAGATCGGCAAGCGCGTGCACATTTCCGGCGGCGTCGGCATCGGTGGCGTTCTGGAGCCGCTGCAGGCCGAGCCCGTGATCGTCGAAGACGATTGCTTCATCGGCGCGCGCTCGGAAGTCGCCGAAGGCGTGATCGTGCGCAAGGGGGCGGTACTGGCGATGGGCGTGTTCCTCGGCGCCTCGACCAAAATCGTCGATCGCGACACCGGCGAAACATTTATCGGCGAGGTGCCGGAATATGCCGTGGTGGTGCCGGGAACGTTGCCGCCGAGGCCGTTGAAGAATGGCCAGCCCGGCCCGTCCACCGCCTGCGCCGTGATCGTCAAGCGGGTCGACGAGCGCACCCGCGCTAAAACCAGCATCAACGAGCTGCTGCGGGACTAGAGTTCTGGCAAGCGATGACCGACGCCCTTTCCATTGCCCGCGATCTTCTCCGCTGCCCCTCGGTGACGCCCGCCGATGCCGGCGCGCTCGGCGTTCTCGAA
Source organism: uncultured Alphaproteobacteria bacterium (assembly GCA_963840155.1). Classification (GTDB taxonomy): domain Bacteria; phylum Pseudomonadota; class Alphaproteobacteria; order Rhizobiales; family Xanthobacteraceae; genus Bradyrhizobium. The sequence goes on along the minus strand of CAWIXP010000002.1, from coordinate 1,677,472 downwards.
ACCATCCTGAAAGCCGCCGGCTTCGAGGTACATCGCGTCACCTTCGGCGAGCCCGGCACCGCCGACATCGACAATTTGTACGCCCGTATCGGCAACTCGGCACCGCATATCACCTTTGCCGGGCATACCGACGTGGTACCGCCCGGCGACGAGAGCGCCTGGAGCCATGGCGCGTTCTCGGGCGAGGTGAAGGACGGCTTTCTATACGGGCGCGGCGCGGTGGACATGAAAGGCGGCATCGCCTGCGGCGTCGCGGCGGTGCTGGATTATCTCGCGGCCGATGGCGGCGAGCCGCCGAAGGCCGGCCACGGCTCGATCTCGTTCCTGATCACCGGCGACGAGGAGGACATCTCGGTCAACGGCACCATCAAATTGTTGCAATGGGCCGCCGCGCGCGGCGAGAAATTCGACCATTGCGTGCTCGGCGAACCCTCCAGCGTCGAGCAACTCGGTGATTGCATCAAGGTCGGCCGCCGCGGCTCGCAGTCGGGCACGCTGTATGTCGACGGCATCCAGGGCCACGTCGCCTATCCCAATCGCGCAGCGAATCCGGTGCCGGATATTTCGCGGCTGATCGTGGCGCTGAGCGAGGAGCCGCTGGATCACGGCAGCGCGCAGTTCCAGGCCTCCAACCTTGAATTCACTTCGGTCGATGTCGGCAACACCGCCGGCAATGTGATCCCCGGCCAGGCGCGGGCGAAATTCAACATCCGCTTCAACGACCATCACACCCGGGAGACGTTGCGGGCATTGGTCGAGCAGCGGCTGGCGAAAGCGGCCGGAAACCGGATCCGCGCCCGGATCGTGTGGGAGCCATCCAACTCCAACGTGTTCGTTACCAGACCGGGCGCCTTCACCGATCTCGTGGTGGAAGCAATCGAACAGGTCACCGGCCGCCGGCCGGAGTTGAGCACCAGCGGCGGCACCTCGGACGCACGCTTCATCGCGGGCTATTGCCCGGTGATCGAGTTCGGTCTGGTCGGCCAGACCATGCATCAGGTCGACGAGCGCACGCCGGTATCGGACCTGGAGAAGCTGACCAGAATCTATCGCGGGATCTTGGACCGGTATTTTGCCAACTGAGAGAGGTCCGCCTCTAATATTCCACCCGCACCAGATACAGCCCTTGCGGCGGCGCAACCGGGCCGCAGGCGGTGCGGTTTCGCGCAGCCAACGCCGCGGCCAGATCATCGGGAGTCCAACGGCCTTCACCGACCCACACCAGCGATCCCACCATCGAGCGCACCTGGCTGTGCAGGAACGAGCGCGCCGAGGTGATGATGTTGACGAGATCGCCGTCCCTCACCACCTCGAGCTGGTCGAGAGTCTTGTCCGGCGACTTCGCCTGGCATTCGCTGTCGCGAAAGGTGGTGAAGTCGTGCTTGCCGACTAGTTTTCGCGCGGCCCGGTCCATGGCCTCGGTATCGAGCGGCCGCGGCAGCCGCCAGGCGTGGCCGATGTCGAGCGCAAGATTGGCACGGCGATTACTGATGCGATAGAGATAATGGCGCTTCTTCGCGGAGAACCGCGCCTCGAACGTCTCCGGCACGATTTCGGCCGAGAGTACCCCGATCGGGTGCGGCCGCAAATGCGCATTCAGCCCGTCGCGAAAGCGCCCGGGCACGAAATGCCTGGCAATGTCGCAATGCGCGACCTGCCCCAGCGCATGCACGCCGGCGTCGGTACGGCCGGCGCCGTGCACGCGAACCTGCTCGCCGCAGATCGCCTTCACCGCGTCTTCGAGCGCGGCCTGCACCGAGGCGCCGTTTTCCTGGATCTGCCAGCCGCAGAATGGCGCGCCGTCATATTCGATGACCAGTTTGTAGCGGGGCATCAGCTGAACCGCGCCGGCGGCTTCAATGGCGTGCCGCGCAAAAAATCCTCGGCTTTCATCGGCGCCTTGCCGGCGCGCTGCAGTTCGAGAATCCGGATCGCGCCTTCCTTGCAGGCGACGGTGAATTGATCGTCGAGCACTTCGCCCGGCACGCCTGTGCGATCGAGTAGCGCGCCGCGCAGGATTTTGATGCGAATTTGCTCGCCTTCGACTGCAAGTTCGCTCCACGCGCCGGGAAACGGCGACAGCCCGTGAATATGACGCAGCACAATGCGAGCCGGCTTGCCCCAGTCGATGCGCGCTTCGGCCTTTTCGATTTTCGCGGCATAGGTGACGCCTTGCTCGCTTTGCCTGATGAGATGCAGCGTACCGCGTTCCAGCGCGCCGATCGCGCGGACCATCAGATCGGCTCCGAGCCGCGCCAGCGTTTCGTGCAGGTCGGCCGCGGTCATCGCGTCGGTGATCGCCGTTCGCTCGGCCACCGCCACCTCGCCGGTGTCGAGGCCCGCATCCATCTTCATCACCATCACGCCGGTCTCGGTATCGCCGGCCATGATGGCACGGTTGATCGGCGCCGCACCTCGCCAGCGCGGCAGCAACGATGCATGCAGGTTGAAGCAGCCGAGCTTCGGGACTTCCAGCGCGGCCTGCGGCAGGATCATGCCATAGGCGACGACGACGGCCGCGTCGGCTTTATGCGCGCGGAATTCCTCCAGCGCTTCGGGCTTCTTCAACGTCGGCGGCGTCGCCACGGCAATGCCGAGCCGCCGCGCCTCCTGCTCCACGGGCGTCGGCTGCAGCCTCATGCCGCGCCCGGCAGGTTTCGGCGCGCGGGTATAGACCGCCGCGATCTCGTGGCCATGGGCCGCCAATTCCCGTAGCGTCGGCACCGCGAATTGCGGCGTGCCCATGAAGACCAAGCGAAGCGGCATATACGGTTCGTGCCTTTAGCGAGAGCCGGGTGGTTTTTAGCTGTCATGCCCGAGCTTGTCGCGGGCATCCGCGCCTTTCTTTCGAAGCACAAGACGTCGCAGGCCGCTACAAGCACGCGATGACGGCTGAGCGCCGCGCGGGTTATTCCGCCGCCCGCTTGGCGGCTTTGGCAAACTTCTTCAGCACGCGGTCGCGCTTGAGCTTCGATAAATAGTCCACGAACAGCACGCCGTTGAGATGATCGATCTCGTGCTGGATGCAGGTGGCGAACAAGCCCTCGGCATCTTCCTCATGCAGCTTGCCGTCGAGATCGGTGAAGCGCACGCGGACTTTCGCCGGCCGTTCCACCTCCTCGTAATATTCGGGGATCGAGAGGCAGCCTTCCTCGTAAATCGCGGTCTCTTCCGATGAGGACAGAATCTCCGGATTGATGAACACCCGCGGCTGCGGGCTGGTCTCGCCTTCGTCGTTCTTCTTGGCGAGATCCATCGTGATCAGCCGCAGCGGCTGCGCCACCTGGATCGCGGCGAGCCCGATTCCAGGCGCTTCGTACATGGTCTCGAACATGTCGTCGGCGAGCCGGCGGATCTCCGGCGTCACCTTTTCGATGGGTTTGGAAACCAGCCGCAACTGCTTGTCGGGGAGTGTGATAATTTCTCTCAATGCCATGGCGGGCGATTTAAGCCGCTGATTTGCCGGGGTCAATGCGCGCCCCGCGGCCGTTAAGCTGTCGCTAACCACGAATTTTAAGGCGGCGTTAACCACGAAAATTAAGCTTCAGTTCACTAAAATTGTTCCCTCTTCGTTCGCGTTGAAGGGCGAATCGGCTACAACTGGCGGCATGAACGAGATTCTTTTCGTGATCGGCGGCCTGCCGGTCCGCACCGGCGCGGCGCTGATCGGTTTTGGCGCCCTCGCGCTATTGTTGCTGTCGATCATCGCCGCCGCGATCGCGCGCTCCGGCCGGCGCGGCGCGGAACTGGCGATGGCGCAGGCCATTCGCGCCGACGAGCTCGAGCACCGCCTTGGCGAAATGCAGCGCGCGCAGAGCGAGGCCACCGGGCGCGTCGATGCGATGGGGCAGGCGCTGGCCGGCCGCCAGGCCGAGATGGCTCGTACGGTCAGCGAGCGGCTCGATACAGTGACGCATCGGGTCGGCCAGTCGATGGAGCAGACCACGCGCAACACCATGGATAGCTTGCGTGTGCTGCACGAGCGGCTCGGCATCATCGACAACGCGCACAAGAATCTCACCGACCTGACCTCGCAGGTGACGACGCTGCGCGACGTGCTCGCCAACAAGCAATCGCGCGGCGCCTTCGGCCAGGCCCGGATGGAGGCGATCGTCCAGGACGGCATGCCGAAAGGCTCTTACCAATTCCAGCACACGCTTTCGTCAGGCAAGCGCCCCGATTGCGTGGTGTTCCTGCCGGACCAGCGGCCGCTGTGCATCGACGCGAAGTTTCCGCTGGAAGCAATGACCGCGCTGCACGATGCGCGCACCGAGGAAGACCGGAAAATCGCCACGCAGCGGCTGCGCAATGACGTGATGAAGCACGTCAGCGACATCGCCGAGAAATACCTGATCGCCGGCGAGACCCAGGACACCGCGCTGATGTTCGTGCCCTCGGAGTCGGTCTATGCCGAAATCCATGACGGATTCGATGACGTGATTCAGAAGGCCTATCGCGCCCGCGTCGTGCTGGTGTCGCCGTCGCTTCTGATGCTGGCGATCCAGGTGATGCAGCAGATCCTCAAGGACGCCCGGATGCGCGACGCCGCCGACCAGATCCGCACCGAGGTGCTTAACCTCGGCGACGACCTCGGCCGCTTGCGCGAACGCGTGCTGAAACTGCAAAATCACTTTTCCCAGGCCAACGAGGATGTCCGGCAAATCCTGATTTCCGCCGACAAGATCGAAAAACGCGCGGAGCGGATCGAGGAACTCGATTTCAGCAAGGAAGCGCCGGCGGAGGCGCCACGCACTGCCAAACCCGGCGCGCCGGAACTGTTTGCATTGCCGCGCCAATTGCAGGCGGGTGAGTAGCTCTCTGGCAAAGCAGAGAGCACGGAACTGCAACATACCTGCACTCTCGTCGCCCGACTTAACTCGGCCAAACCGGCGATGACACTGTCATACCCCGAATCTGCTAACACCGTTTCATGACCGCTCCCGAAGCCACGCCTGCACCGTCCGAAAAGCTCGCCGCCCCCCGCGCCAGCTTCCGCGAGAGTCTGGCTGTGTATCTACAGCGGCGGGTGCTGATCGTGCTGCTGCTCGGCTTCTCTTCCGGGCTGCCGCTGGCGCTTTCCGGCTCGACGCTGCTGGTTTGGATGCGCGAATCCGGCGTCGATCTCGGCACCATCGGGCTGTTCGCGCTGGTCGGTACGCCCTATACGCTGAAATTCCTGTGGGCGCCGCTGACCGACGCGCTGCATGTGCCGTTCTTCACGCGCGCCTTCGGCCGCCGCCGCGGCTGGCTGCTGTTTTCGCAATTGATGCTGATCGGTTCGATCCTGCTGCTGGCGCTGACCGATTCGGCGCGCTCGCCGCTGTTCGTCGCACTCGGCGCGCTATTGGTCGCAGCGATGTCGTCGACCCAGGACATCGTGGTCGACGCGTTTCGGGTGGAAAGCCTCCCGGAGAGCGAACAGGCCGCCGGCATGGCGTCCTACGTTGCGGCATATCGGATCGGCATGCTGGTCTCGACCGCGGGCGCGCTATTTGCCGTCAGCGCATTCGAAAGCACCGGGATGCCGCGTGCCTCGGCGTGGACGTGGGGCTATGTGGCGATGGCCGCGTTAGTGCTGATCGGCACCGCCACGGCGCTATCGGCCACCGAGCCCGAACAATCGGCGCGCGCGGAAGCTGCGACCGGCGCCGAGACCGGATTCGCCCGCGTGCTCCATGCCGCGGTCGGCGCGTTGTCCGAATTTCTCGCCCGCCCCGATGCTCTCGCGGCGCTCGCCTTTGTGGTGCTGTACAAATTCACCGACGCGTTTTCCGGCACCATGACCGCGCCGTTCGTGATCGATCTCGGCTTTTCCCGCAACGACTATGCCGCCATCGTCAAGGGCGTCGGACTCGCCGCGACATTGATCGGCGGTTTCGCCGGCGGCTTCGTGGCGCGGCGCTATTCGCTTGCCGTCAGTCTGTGGATCGGCGGCGTGCTGCAGGCGATCGCCAACCTGTCGTTCTCGTGGCTCGCGATCGCGGGCGTCAGTCAATGGGCGCTGGCGTTCGCCGTATCAGTGGAAAATTTCACCAGCGCGATCGGCACCGTGATCTTCGTCGCCTATCTCTCGGCCCTATGCCAGAACCCGTTGCACACCGCGACCCAATACGCGCTGCTCACCGCGCTTGCCGCGGTCGGGCGTACCTATCTGTCGTCCGGGGCGGGCTACGTGGCGAAAGCGACGGGATGGCCGTTGTTCTTCGCAATCTGCGTCGTGGTCGCGGTGCCAAGCCTGCTCCTGCTGGCATGGCTGCAGCGGCGCGAGCATTTTTCCGGGCTGGAGGCGGCGAAGGATTAGCGCTTCGTCACCACGCTCCATTTCGTCACCACGGCTTCGCTCATTTGCCCGGGTTCCTGCGCGCAGGCGACTTCGTCGACCTTGAGCGAGACTTCCTTGCCGATGAAGCCCTTCAGCTGCGCGGTCTGGGCATCGTTGCCGGTGACGATTTGAAAGGTCTCCGGCCCGGTTTCCAGGCCGCAAAGCCCGTTCGGCGGCGGCAACCGGCGCGGCTCGGTGGTGAGCTGGTAACTGGCAGCGTGCTTGGCTTTCTTGCCGCCGCGCAGCCGCATGGCATTGAGCTGTCCCGAAAGAACGTCGCCGGCAGTGATCAGCTTGCCCGGCTTGGGCGCAGGTTCGGCCCGCTGCGCCCAGGCCGCCGGTGCGGCCGATATCACCGCAATGACAGCGCCCAAGGCCAACCGCCTGCCGAATCGTCGTTTCGTCATGTCAATCATTTCCATATCTGGGTGCTAGAACAACGTCCGCTGCCGCATCGCAGCCGACAGCGTGCCTTCATCGAGATAATCGAGCTCGCCGCCGACCGGGACGCCATGGGCGAGCCGCGTCACCTTGACGTTGGCTTCCTGCAGCAGGTCGGTGATGTAATGCGCCGTGGTCTGGCCATCGACGGTCGCGTTCAATGCCAGAATGATTTCCGCCACGCGCGGATCATGGGCGCGGCCCACCAGCGCCTCGATGGTCAGATCCTGCGGGCCGACACCATCGAGTGGCGATAGCGTCGCGCCCAGCACATGATAGAGCCCGGTGGTGGCATGCGCTCGCTCCAGCGCCCAGAGATCGGCGACATCGGCGACCACGACGATGATCGAACGCTCGCGCCGCGGGTCGGTGCAGACGGTGCAGGGATTCTGGCTGTCGATATTGCCGCAGGTGCCGCAGACCTGGATCTTGTCGATCGCGACCTGCAATGCGGCGGAAAGCGGCGTCATCAGCGCCTCGCGCTTCTTGATCAGATGCAGCGCCGCGCGCCGCGCCGAACGCGGGCCGAGCCCCGGCAGCCGGGCCAGCAACTGGATCAGACGTTCGATTTCAGGACCGGCAACCGCAGCAGGCATGTTCAGGTCAGGCCCAGTCCCGGCGGCAGCCCAAGGCCGCCGGTCAGGGACTGCATCTTTTCCTGCATCGCGGCCTCCGCCTTGCGCCGGGCGTCGTTATGCGCCGTCACCAGCAGATCCTCGAGGATCTCGCGCTCATCCGCCTTGATCAGCGACGGGTCGATCTTGACGGCCTTCACTTCCATCTTTGCGGTCATACGCACGCTGACGAGGCCGCCGCCGGAGAGGCCCTCGACCTCGACCTGGCCGAGTTCATCCTGCATCGCCTGCATCTTGGATTGCAGCTGCGCTGCCTGCTTCATCATGCCGAGGAAATCAGCCATGAGCTCGTCCTTTAAAAATCGCTATTGATCGCCGCCGTCGAAGGGATCGGTTGGGTCTTCACCGCTAGCAGCCGATTCCGGCGGCTCGGGGGCAAGCTTGCGCACCTCCACGACCTTGGCGCCGGGAAATCGCGTCAGTACCTCCTGGACCCGCGGATCGGATTCGGCCGCACGCTCGCGCTTGTTCTTTTGCAACTCGCTTTGCGAACGCAGCGTCGGCTGTCCCGCTTCGTTGGACACGATCACGCTCCAGCGACGCCCAGTCCATTGTTCGAGTTTTCGCGACAGGTCGTTGATCAGCGTCCGTGCGGCGCTGCGCTCCAGCGCAACTTCAAGCCGGCCGTCCTCGATGCGTACCAGCCGGACATCGGCCTCCAGCGCCGCTTTCGTCAGTAGATCGCGCTTCTCGCCGGCAAGCGCCACCAGCTCCGGGAAGCTCGCAATCCTGAGCGCTGCGGGCGCTGCCTGCGCGGCGGATGCCGGCGCGATGATCTGGGCGCGCGGCGATGCTTCGGCGCCGCTCCGAAGCGCGGCGGTGGCGCGCGCCGGCGACGATTGGACGGACGGAGCCGACCCCGGCGTGCCGCGCGATGCGGCGCTTGCCGCGGCGACCGGCGATGCGCCGCCATTCTGTTGCTCCAGCATTTTGATGGCTTCGTCCGGCGTCGGCATGTCAGCGACGTAGGCGATCCGCACCAGCACCATTTCCGCGGCTGCGGCGGGCCGGGTCGCGGCCTGTACTTCGGTGATGCCCCTGAGCAGCATCTGAAACATCCGCGACAGCACCCGCATCGATAGTTTTGCGGCGAACTCGCGCCCGCGCAAGCGTTCGGTTTCGCCAAAGGCGACATTGTCCGCGGTGGCGGGCAGGAACTTGATGCGGGTAACGAAATTGACGAACTCGGCGAGATCGGACAACACCACGATCGGATCGGCGCCGGTGTCGTATTGCTCGCGAAACTCCTTGAATGCGCTGGCGATGTCGCCGCGGGCCAGCGAACTCGAACAGATCGATCACGCGCGTGCGGTCGGCAAGCCCGAGCATCTGCCGCACGGCATCGGCGCGCACCACGCCTGCCGCATGCGCGATCGCCTGATCGAACAGCGACAGCGAATCGCGCACCGAGCCTTCGGCCGCGCGGGCGACAATGCCGAGCGCCTCGGGCTCGACCTCGACGTTTTCCTTTGCCGCGATCCTGGAAAGATGGCCCATCAACACGTCGGCATCCACCCGGCGAAGGTCGAAACGCTGACAACGCGACAGCACCGTCACCGGCACCTTGCGGATTTCCGTGGTGGCGAACACGAATTTGGCGTGCTCCGGCGGCTCTTCCAGCGTCTTGAGAAACGCGTTGAATGCCGGGGTCGAGAGCATGTGGACTTCGTCGATGATGTACACCTTGTAACGGGCGCTGGCCGGCGCATACCGCACGCTGTCGTTGATCTGGCGCACGTCGTCGACGCCGGTATGGGAGGCGGCATCCATCTCCAGCACGTCCATGTGCCGGCTTTCCATGATCGCCTGGCAATGCACGCCCGGCACCGGCATATGGACGGTGGGCCCTGTCACCGAGCCGTCCGGCAGCTCGTAGTTCAGCGCGCGGGCGAGAATCCGCGCGGTGGTCGTTTTACCGACCCCGCGCACGCCGGTCAGAATCCAGGCCTGCGGAATCCGTCCGGTCTCGAACGCATTCGAAATCGTGCGCACCACCGCGTCCTGGCCGATCAAGTCCTTGAAGCTGGAGGGCCGGTATTTGCGCGCCAGCACGCGATAATGCTTGCCGGCCTCGGGCGGGCCGCCGAGGTCGAAACCGGCCTGACCGAGGCTATCGGGATCGTTGGGGGGCGTCGGGGAAGCGCCAGCGTCGGTCATCGATCGATCCGCACTTGATTGTCTCTCGAAGCCGGCTTGCGGAACTCAACGGGCGCGTATTCTGATCGCAAAACCGGGTTTCCACTTTTGCGGAATACGCGCTGAAACAAAATCCAGCGCGGGACGGAATAGCCCATCTTGCGCGATTCGCTCGAAAAAACAGGTAGGAGACTGACGAGCGACCCGATCCGGACCTCGTTAGGGCTGCTTCCTTCCGGACCTGACCCGGTTGGCGAGTGGCTCGTCCACCGCCAATCTCCCGGCGCTTATTTGGGGCCAAAACCCGCGGAAAGCAAGCCGGCTGGGGCGCGGTTTGCGGGGCTTGTGCAGAAACGCGGAAAGGCATTACGTGCCCGTCATGCCCACTGACGCCCCCGCCTGGTCGCTGCATTCACAGCTCAAAAAGGATACCATCGACATCGGCGATCTGCCGCTGTCGCGCGTACTGGTGATCAAGGACGCGCATTATCCCTGGTTGTTGTTGGTGCCGCGCCGGGCTGAAGCGGTGGAAATCATCGATCTCGACGAAGTCGAGCAGGCGCAATTGATGACCGAGATCAACCGCGTCGGCCGCGCGCTGAAAGAGATCACCAAATGCGACAAGCTCAACATCGCCGCGCTTGGCAATCTGGTGCCACAGCTCCACGTCCATGTGATCGCCCGCCGCTCCGGCGACGCCGCCTGGCCGCGACCGGTGTGGGGCGTGATGCCGCCGCTCGCCCATGACGCCGAAGAGGTCCAGAACTTCATCAGTGCGCTCCGCCGCAGGATTTGGCTTGGTTGAGACATGACAGCATTCGATGCGTTTCCCTTGGGACGGCCGGCCTTCGTCGGCAATATCCTGGACCGCGCCGCGCATCTGCGCAGCGACGATGCCAAACTATTGGCGCTGGAAGCCCACCGCGACGCCCGCGCCTATGTGGTGTATCGCAATTCGCTTGTCATCAAGCAGGAGCCGGACGGTCCGCGCGCGCTGTTGAGCATCGATGAGGCGCTGAAATTCGGCGCCAATCCCGGCACGATATTTCTGGGCCTGCGCGACGGCGCAGCGGTGTTCGGAATGGGCATCTCGGCAGCGGCCGTGGAGAATTTGCTGCCGCATAACGACGTCGCCGTCACCGAACTGCGCGGCATGGCAATGCAGGGCGCGGTACCGCCGGAGCAGCTCTCGGCCATCGCGATGGCTAAATCGATAGTGAGCTGGCATCAGCGCCACGGTTATTGCGCCAATTGCGGAACCCGCACCACCATGAAAGAGGGCGGCTGGAAGCGGGAATGTCCGAACTGCAAAGCGGAGCATTTTCCGCGTACCGACCCTGTGGTGATCATGCTGGTGACCTCTGGCGACAGCTGCCTGCTCGGGCGCCAGAAACAATTTCCGCAGGGCATGTGGTCGTGCCTTGCGGGATTCGTCGAAGTCGCGGAGACCATCGAGGACGCGGTCCGTCGCGAGATTTTCGAGGAATCCGGGATTCGCTGCACCGATGTGAATTATTACATGACACAGCCTTGGCCTTATCCGTCATCCCTGATGATCGGATGCACCGCGCGCGCCACCAATGAGGATATCGTGGTCGACCGCACGGAACTGGAAGACGCGCGCTGGTTCGATCGGGCCGAGGCCGCCCTGATGCTGAAACGGGAACATCCCGGCGGGCTCGCCGGTCCGCACCCGTTCGCAATCGCCCATCATTTGGTCGGCCGCTGGTTGCAGACAGGCCCGCAGGCGGTCGCATAACGGGGAACCGACCGACGGCTCGTCCATTAAAAGGCGAATATCCCTCGGAGGACAGGACGGACCTGATGGACGAGCCGATGAACCTCCGCGCCGCTGCGCCCAAAATCCCCCCTCGCATCCTTTGCATCGGCATGCCGGTGCGCGATCTGACGTTCCGCATCGACGAGTTGCCGCAGCGCGGCTTCAAGGTGAACGCCGACCATTTCGACGAAATCTGCGGCGGCAACGCGCTCAACGCCGCGATCGGCATCGTCCGGCTCGGCGGACGAGCCTCGATCTGCGGGCCGATGGGCGATGCCGCGGAGACGTCGAGCCGATATATCTTCGACAAGCTCGCGCAGGAGGGTATCGAGACCAAACACATCGTGCACATGCCGGGCCTGGTGACGCCGATCTCGAGCATCATGATCGACCCGAGCGGCGAGCGCACCATCGTCACATTCCGCGATCCGGAATTGTGGAAAGTCCAATTGCCCGATGCCGAGGAACTGCTCGAGGACTGTCAGGCCATTTTGACCGAGAACCGCTGCGCCGAATTCTGCACCGATCTCTGTGTGCAGGCGCGGCGGCGCGGGATTCCCGTCATCGTCGACGTCGACCGCACCATGTCGATGCGCGAAGGGCTGCTGACCGCGTCATCGCATCTGGTATTCTCCAGCGAGGCGCTGCAGGCGACCGCCGGCGTCGCTGACGACGCCGAGGCGCTGAAGAAAATTGCAAGACTCACTCCGTCATTTCTGGCGGGAACGCGTGGCGCGCTCGGCACCCTGTGGCTCGACGAACAGCAGAACCTGCAACAGACGCCGGCCTTCCCAGTGCACACCGTCGATACGCTGGGCGCCGGTGACGTGTTCCACGGCGCGTTCGCGCTCGCCATCACCGAAAATCAGGATATTCCAACCGCGTTGCGGTTCGCCTCGGCCGCAGCGGCCCTGAAATGCACCCGCTTCGGCGGCGCCTTTGCAGCCCCGCAACGCGCTGAAGTCGCGGACCTTTTGAGCCATGACCAACCCGCCAGCCCGGTCCGAACCAGCCGATAATGGGCTTGTCATAGAAGATTTTTCTATATATGAGGGAGATAGACCTTATGTATAGAACGAAGTTCTTCCCGCCATGTCCGACCCCGCCGTGCAATTCCACGAACCCAACCGCCGCCTTGATGCCATCGATCGCAAGATTCTGACGGTGCTTCAGGAGGACGCCTCGCTTTCCGTCGCCGAAATCGGCGAACGGGTGGGACTGTCGTCAACGCCGTGCTGGAAACGGATCCAGCGGCTGGAGGCCGACGGGGTGATCCTGCGCCGGGTCGCGCTGGTCGACCAGAACAAGATCGGCCTCGGCATTTCGGTCTTTGTCTCGGTCGAGAGCGCCGATCATTCCGAGGCCTGGCTTGGCAAATTCGCCGACGCCGTCAGCGCGATGCCGGAGGTGATGGAGTTTTACCGGATGGCGGGCGACGTCGATTACATGCTGCGCGTCGTGGTCGCCGACATGCAGAGCTACGACGTGTTCTACAAGAAGCTGATCGGCGCGGTGCCGCTCAAGAACGTCACCTCGCGCTTTGCGATGGAGAAGATCAAGTCGGTGACCGCGCTGCCGGTACCGGCGGCCGGCTGAACCTGATCGCACGATCGCGCTATTGCGCGCCCTCCTCCTGAACCGGAGAGGTTCCCTCGCGCGACCTTGAGGAACTCCTGCCCTCCGGAGCGACCCGGACGCTATCTTTACACGATCTTAGCATCGGCCTGTTATCCGACTCTCATGGAGCGGGCGGATCGCATCACAGCGCCTCGATGGCCGGCGTGGCTGAACGCTGCCGCTTTGCTGGTGGCAAGCTTCACTGCGATCGCAGCGCTGTCCCTCCGGGTCCCCCCGGGCGCCGATGTAGTGGCCGTGGCGTTTCCGCCCTGGTGGACCTCGCAGCAGGTTTTCGAGGCCGCCGCTTCGGCCGACGCCGCGATCGTCAGAACGACAGCCATCTCGGCGGTTCTTGTGGTCAGACCCAGCGATCATGAAGGCCTGACCCGTTTGCGCCGGGCCGGCGTGTGGCTGGCGATCGACCCCCAGGCCATTGCCGCCTGCTTCAACAGCCCGGACAAGGAAATATGAGCATGAATGCGAGCAGCAAAGACCTGGACGCTTTGCGCGAAACCGCCAGCAAGGCGTTGATCGCGCTGCTCTGGCTGCATGTTCCCGTCGCATTGGCCATCGGCATGGCGCGCGGCGCGGATTGGCTGATACCGACCGCTTTCACCTTCGCGGTCGCCGTAGCGGCCACCTTGTCCTGGCGCATGTCGGGCAACGGCCTTTCGACCCGCCTCGTCTTTGCCGTCGCCCTGATGGGCGGCGTATCGATGTTCACGTTCCAGCTGTCGGGGCATCGCTGGCAGATCGACACGCACATGTACTTCTTCGCGGCGCTGGCATTCCTGGTCGCCTATTGCGACTATCGGCCAATCATCGCCGGAACCGTCGCGGTCGCCCTGCATCATCTGGTGCTGAATTTCATTCTTCCGGCGGCGGTATTTCCCGGCGGAGCCGATTTTCTTCGTGTGGTTCTTCACGCGGGCATCCTCATCCTCGAAGCCGCCGTGCTGCTCTGGGTTGCCCATCAGCTGGCTTGCCTTTTCCTGACAACGGCGCAGAAGACGGCCGAGACCGAAGCTGCGATCGCCGCTGAGGCGCGCGGTAACGCCGAACGCGGCGAGGCCGAGCGGCAATCCAAGCTCGAGCGCGACAGGGCGATGCGCGAGCTCGCAACCGAATTCGAGAGCAAGATCGGCCATATCGTCGAGGCCGTCGCCGTCGCCGCACGGGAAATGCAGGGCATGTCCTCGTCGATGAGCAACAGCAGCGGGGAAGCTGCGCGGCAAACGGCAGCGGCCGCGGCGGCATCGACACAGGCCTCGCTCAATGTCGGAATGGTGGCCTCGGCGACCGAGGAGCTAACAGCCTCGATCGGCGAAATCGCGCATCAGGCAACGCGCTCGGCCAAAGTCACGGGAAAGGCGGCCGACGAGGCCCGTCGCACCAATGACGTTGTCGAGGGACTCGCAACCGGCACCCACAAGATCGGCGAAGTTTTGACCCTGATCCAGAACATCGCCAGCCAGACAAATCTGCTGGCCTTGAATGCGACCATCGAAGCGGCGCGCGCCGGCGAGCACGGCCGGGGATTTGCGGTGGTCGCCAGCGAAGTCAAGGCGCTGGCCAACCAGACCGCGCAGGCGACCGAAGAAATTTCAGCGCAGATCCAGAACATTCAGGCGGCAACCGGCGAAGCCGTGAACGCGATCCAGGCGATCGGCGGGACGATCGCCGAAATCAACGAAATCTCCGGTGCCATCGCCACCGCCATCGAACAGCAGGGAGCGGCGACACGCGAGATCTCCGGTAGCGTGCAGCAAGCGGCGAACGGCACCCGCGACGTCAACGAGAACATTGTCGGTGTAGCCGAGGCTTCGAACGAGATCGGCTCATCCGCCTTGAAGCTGCTGGACGCCGCAACGGGACTGTCATCGCAGTCCGAACAGTTGAAATTCGCGGTCGACCGCTTCCTGGGATCGGTGCGCGCGGCATAACCTGATCCCAGCGACTGTCAGGGCAACGCGAGCTCAAATCTTCTGATTATATTCGCCGACCTCAGGATGGGTGCGCAGCACCGAATCCATCGCCTCGAACATCTCGCGCATGCGCTGCTCGGAGACCGGGCTCTCGACCACCACCACCAGTTCCGGTTTGTTCGACGAGGCCCGCACCAGCCCCCAGCTGCCATCCTCGGACGTGACGCGCACGCCGTTGACGGTGACGAGATCGCGGATCTTTTGCCCGCCGACCTTCTGGCCTTTCTTCTGCATCGTCTCGAAATGCTTCACCACGCTATCGACGATGGCGTATTTGGCCTCGTCCGAACAATGCGGTGACATGGTCGGCGACGACCAGGTTTTCGGCAGCGCATTCTTCAGATCCGCCATCGACTTGCCGGGCGCGCGATCGAGCATCTCGCAGATCGCGATTGCCGAGAGCAGCCCGTCGTCATAGCCGCGGCCAAACGGCTTGTTGAAGAAGAAATGGCCGG
The DNA here is from genome assembly GCA_963840155.1 of uncultured Alphaproteobacteria bacterium. Classification (GTDB taxonomy): domain Bacteria; phylum Pseudomonadota; class Alphaproteobacteria; order Rhizobiales; family Xanthobacteraceae; genus Bradyrhizobium. Next base: position 1,662,101 of record CAWIXP010000002.1, on the reverse strand, counting down.
ATTTTTCGAACCCCGCCAGCGCGCCGAGTTCGTTGGTGCGGCGCTTCATGTAGGAATGACCGGTCTTCCAGTAAGCCACCTTGGCGCCCTGCTTCTGCAGCACCGGGTCTGTCATGAAAAGTCCGGTCGACTTGACGTCGACCACGAACTGCGCGTCGCTGTGGATCGCCGACATGTCGCGCGCCAGCATCACGCCCACCTTGTCGGCAAAGATCTCTTCGCCGGTGTTGTCGACCACGCCGCAACGGTCACCATCGCCATCGAAGCCCAGGCCGATGTCGGCGTTGTGCTGACGCACGGAGTCGCGGATCGCGTGCAGCATCTCCATATCTTCCGGATTGGGATTGTATTTCGGAAAGGTGTGATCGAGCTCGGTGTCCAGCGGAATCACCTCGCAGCCGATTGCTTCCATCACTTCAGGTGCAAATGCGCCGGCGGTGCCGTTGCCGCAGGCAACCACGACTTTCAGCTTGCGTTTCAGTTTGGGGCGCCTGGTCAGGTCGGCGATGTAGCGCGCCGGAAAGTTTTCGTGAAACCGATAGCCGCCGCCGGTCTTGTTGATGAAATCGGCATTGAGCACGATCTGCTTCAGCCGAGTCATCTCGTCGGGGCCGAAGGTGAGCGGCCGGTCGGCGCCCATCTTGACCCCGGTCCAGCCATTGTCGTTGTGCGACGCCGTCACCATGGCGACGCAGGGCACGTCGAGTTCGAATTGCGCAAAATAGGCCATCGGCGTCATGCACAGCCCGATGTCATGGACCTTGCAGCCCGCGGCCATCAGACCTGAAATCAGCGCGTATTTGATCGATGCCGAATAGCCCCGGAAATCATGCCCGGTCACGACTTCTTGCGCGCCGCCGAGTTCGGCGATCAGCGTGCCGAGCCCCATGCCGAGCGCCTGCACGCCCATCAGGTTGATTTCCTTGCCGAACAGCCACCGAGCGTCGTATTCGCGAAAGCCGGTCGCCTTCACCATCGGCTCGGATTCATAGGCGTAGGTGTTCGGAACGAGGACGGATTTCGGCTTCGGAAACATCGGCGAGGGCCTTGTCGTCAAATCGGAAAAACAATCTACCGCAGCCATAGCGGTCACCCGGCCGGGGCGGAAGGCGGGACGGCGCGTTTGTCGTAAATAAATGCGGCGGATTGGCAGCGCCCGGGCCTACTGCTCCAGCACCATCTTGCCGTTGGCATATTCGAAGCGCTTCAGCTTCGACAAGAACGACAGGCCGAGCAGGTTTTCCGACAGCGCTTCGTCGGGCAGCACCATGGCATCGACGTCACGCACCACGAGTCCGCCGATATCGACCATGGCAAGCCGCGAGCGCGCCCCCCTGATGGTGCCGTTGGCGGTTGTCACCGCCGCATTGTAATCGCCGCGCGACGGACGCAGACCGAATCGTGCCGCGGACGTTTCGTTCAGCGCGACCACCGATGCGCCGGTATCGACCATGAAGCCGATCCGCTGGCCATCGATACGGCCCTCGGTCTGGAAGTGGCCGCGAGCGTCGCGCGGGATGCTGAGGCTGCGAGAGCCAGCCTGCCCGACGGTCTCGGCCGGGGCGGCTTTGCCGGTCGCGCTATTGGCGAGCGCCGGTGTCGTCGACATCCTGTCCGCCATTTGCGCCATGATGGTGCCGAGGCCGATCATGAAGGCGGCAAAAATCATTATGTTACGCATCACACCACACTCGATCCGGAAGGCCGCCATATCACCACGTCAGTCACAAAACCGCGACCAGCCGCGTCATCGGAGGCCGGCATTTTGACGAAAAGGATGAGCGAAGCGTTAACGATGGCTCCGGTCAACCGAGTCCACCAGCGCCGAACCGCCTGCATCGATCGGCGATGATCAGGTTCCCCTGGGCTTGACGCGCCGGGTCGGCATTGCCCTGGCCGGATCATCCGGCCAGGGATGTCGCGGATAGCGCCCGCGCAGATCGGAACGCACCGCCGCATAGCTGCCGCGCCAAAATCCCGGCAGGTCGCGCGTCACCTGCACCGGCCGATGCGCCGGCGACAATAACTCCAGCACCAGCGGCACCGCGCCATTCGCGATCGCGGGATGGCTATTCAGTCCGAACAATTCCTGCAGGCGGACCGCGATCGTCGGGCCCTGCTCGGCCTCATAGTCGATTGCCAGCAGGGTGCCGGTGGGCGCCTCGAAATGCGTCGGCGCCTCGCGCTCCAGCCGCGCCCGCAATTCCCAGGGCAACAGCGTCATCAGCGCCTGCGACAGTTCGCCGGCCGAAAGCTCTTTCAATGAGATCTTGTCGTAAAGCACGGGAAGCAGCCAGTCCTCGCGCCGCGCCGCCAGCGCGTCATCCGACAAATCCGGCCAGCAAGTTTCAGCCTCGGCGTTGCGCAGGAACATCACGCGATCTCGCCATTGCCTCAGCGGTTTCCACCATGGCAATTTATCGATGCCCGCGGCGAGGAGCCCGTCGGCCAGCACCCGCGCGGTTTCCGCCGAGGGCTGCAGCGCCAACGGGGCTTCCGACAGCGTGATCGCGTGCAAAGTTTTCCTGCGCCGCGCCCGCACCGCCATGGCGGCGGGATCGAACGAAATCTCGTCCGCGGTCTCGATCTGATCGGCAAAATGCGCCTCGATCTCGGCTTGCGTGATCGGCGCCGCCAGCAGAATGCGTCCCTGGGCGGCGGTGCCTGTGAGTTCGGCCACTGCAATGTAGGGCGCGCGCGCCAGCACGGAGGTCCGGTCCATGGCGGCGCCGCGACCGTTGGCGAGCAAGAAACTGCCGTTGCCACGGTTGCGCGCCACCCGGTCCGGGAACGCGAACGCGAGCGTCACGCCGCTGGAGGGTGAAGCATCCTCGCCTGGCGGACCCTCCCTCGCGGCGACCTGCGAGGCCCAACGCTGCGCCAGCGAACGCGCGCTGGAGGCGCGTTGCGACCGATCGCGGCGGAATTGATCGAGGCGGGCATCGAGATCGACGCTGTCGCCGCCGAGCCCGCGCTCGGTGAGAACAGCGGCGATTTCGGCAGCGCTCTCGCCCGCTCGCAAGCGGTGCGAGTCGACGATCATCCGCGCCAGCCGCGGCGGCAGCGCGAGCGCGCGCAGGCTCTTGCCCTCGGCCGTGATCCGGCCGCCGGCATCAAGTGCGCCGAGTTCGCGCAAAAGCCCGTGCGCTTCCTTCAGCGCCGGCGCCGGCGGAGCATCGAGGAATGCCAGCGTGGTGGGGTCGCTGACACCCCATTGCGCAAGATCGAGCAGCAGCGAGGACAGGTCAGCGCTCAGGATTTCCGGCTGGGTATAGGCGGCGAGCGATGCGGTCTGCGGCTCGTCCCACAACCGGTAGCAGAAGCCGGGCTCGGTACGACCGGCACGGCCGCGCCGCTGATCGACCGCGGCACGCGAGGCGCGCACCGTTTCCAGCCGCGTCAGTCCGATGTCCGGTTCGTAGCGTGGCACCCGCGCCATCCCGGAGTCCACGACAATGCGAACCCCTTCGATGGTCAGCGAAGTCTCGGCGATCGAGGTCGCCAGCACGACCTTGCGACGACCTTTTGCAGCCGGTGCGATGGCGCGGTCCTGCTCGGCGGCGTCGAGCGCGCCGAACAGCGGCACGATCTCGACGGCGGCGTCATGGATGCGCTCGTCGAGAAAATTCCGGGTGCGGCGAATTTCCGCAGCCCCCGGCAGAAACGCGAGCAGCGAGCCGGGATCGGCGCGCAGCGCGAGCGCGATCGCATCCGCCATCTGCCGCTCCAGCGGTGCATCTGCCTTGCGACCGAGGTAGCGCGTCTCGACCGGAAAGGCCCGGCCTTCACCGACAATCACCGGCGCGTTGTCGAGCAATTTTGCCACGCGCGCGCCATCGAGCGTCGCCGACATCACGAGAATGCGCAAGTCCTCGCGCAGGCCGGTTTGCGCATCGCGCGCCAGCGCCAGACCCAGGTCTGCGTCCAGCGAGCGTTCGTGAAACTCGTCGAACAACACCGCGGCGACGTCAAATAATTCCGGATCGTCGAGAATCTGCCGCGAAAAGATGCCTTCGGTGACGACTTCGATCCGCGTTGCGCGCGAGACCTTGGAGCCGAACCGGACGCGGTAGCCGACGCGCTCGCCGACGCGCTCGCCGAGCGTATGCGCCATCCGCTCGGCGCTGGCGCGGGCCGCGATCCGCCGCGGCTCCAGCACGATGATCTTCTTGCCTCTCGCCCAAGGCTCGTCCAGCAGCGCCAGCGGCACCCGCGTGGTCTTGCCGGCGCCCGGCGGCGCCACCAGCACCGCGACGTTGTGACCCACCAGCGTGCGCGCCAGTTCGTCGAGCACGGCGTCAATAGGGAGAGGGGTGTCGAATCTGCGGGGCAAGAGTTAATCCCGGTGTCGTATCCAACTCCCTCGCCCCGCTCTTGCGGGGAGAGGGTTGGGGTGAGGGGCCACTATCGACGAATTCCGAACCGCAGTACTTGCGGTGCATGCCCCTCACCCGGATCGCAAGGGCGATCCGACCTCTCCCCGCAAGCGGGGCGAGGTAAGAAGCGCATCAATCCCGCGGCTCGACTGCGCGGCCGACGCTTTCATAGGTGAAGCCGAGCGCCGCCATGTCCTCGGGCCGGTAGATGTTGCGAAGGTCGACCACGACGGGCTTGGCCATTTCCTGCTTCAGGCGTTCAAGATCGAGCGTGCGATACTGCACCCATTCGGTCACCACCACCATGGCGTCGGCGCCGCGCACGCAGAGATAAGGATCGTCGCAATATTCGATGTCCGGCAACTCGCGGCGCGCCTGCTCGATGCCGACCGGATCGTGCGCGCGCACCTTGGCACCCATGTCGAGCAATCCCGTCACCAGCGGGATCGAGGGCGCCTCGCGCATGTCGTCGGTATCGGGCTTGAAGGTAAGGCCGAGCACCGCGACGGTCTTGCCGCGTAGGCTGCCGCCGGCCGCATTGGAGACCTTGCGCGCCATCGCGCGCTTGCGGTTGTCGTTGACCGCGAGCACGGCCTCGACGATCCGCAACGGCACGTCGTGATCGAGCGCGGTCTTTACCAGCGCGCGGGTATCCTTTGGAAAACAGGAACCGCCGAAGCCGGGGCCAGCGTGCAGGAATTTCGAACCGATCCGATTGTCAAGCCCAATGCCCCGCGCGACTTCCTGCACATCGGCGCCGACCTTTTCGGAGAGATCGGCGATCTCGTTGATGAAGGTGATCTTGGTGGCGAGGAAGGCGTTGGCCGCGTATTTTATCAATTCCGCGGTGCGGCGCGCGGTGAACATCAACGGGGCCTGACTGAGCGACAACGGCCGATAGACGTCGCCTAGCACTTTTCGCGCGCGCTCATCGGTGGTGCCGACCACGATCCGGTCAGGAAATTTGAAGTCGCGGATCGCGGCGCCCTCGCGCAGAAATTCCGGATTGGAGGCGATCACGACGTCGGCGGCAGCATTGACTTCACGGATCAGGCGCTCGACTTCGTCGCCGGTGCCGACCGGCACGGTGGACTTGGTGACCACCACCGTGAAGCCCTGCAGCGCGGCGGCGATCTCGCGCGCTGCGGCGCGAACATAGCTCAGATCGGCATGGCCATCGCCGCGTCGCGACGGCGTGCCGACCGCAATGAATACCGCATCCGCCCCCGCGACCGGGCCCTTGAGGTCGGTCGTAAAATCGAGGCGGCCGGCCTTCATATTGGATCCCACCAGCGCCTCGAGCCCGGGCTCGAAAATCGGGATTTCGCCGCGGTTCAGGCTGGCGATTTTCTCGGCATCCTTGTCGACGCAGGTAACCTGGTGACCGAAATCGGCAAAGCAGGCACCGGACACCAGCCCGACATAGCCCGTGCCAATCATGGCAATGCGCATGAACCAACCTGCTTTTGATGGTTAACCAGAGCGACGAATTTCGTGAGCGGGTCTTAAAGCATTTTGCGCCCGAGAGGAAACCCGGAAAAGTGCTGTAAATCGGCATGTCATTTGTATGAAATAAAGGAGAAAGAAACCGATCGCGCCGATGATGCGGCCGTGCCGCGCCGAAAAGGGACACCGATGACTGGAAACGGCACATCCGCCGTTAGCGAGCGTTCCGGGCATGCGCCGCTAACAACTGCGCGCATCGACTGGGTCGACTACGCCAAGGGTATCTGCATTGTCATGGTGGTGATGATGCATTCGGTGCTGGGCGTGGAGGCCGCCGCCGGCCATAGCGGCTTCATGCATGTGTTGGTCGCCTTTGCAAAGCCGTTCCGGATGCCGGACTTCTTCCTGATCTCGGGCCTGTTCCTGTCGGTCGTGATCGACCGCGACTGGCGCACTTATCTCGACCGCAAGGTCGTGCATTTTGCCTACTTCTACCTGCTCTGGCTGACCATCCAGTTCGGCTTCAAGGCGCCCACTTTCGCGGCCCAAACCGGCTGGGCCCATGTCGGCGTCCTGTACCTGGAATCCCTGATCGAGCCGTTCGGCACGCTCTGGTTCATCTATCTGTTGCCGGTGTTCTTTGTCGTCACCAAAGCCACGCGCAAATTGCCGCCGCTGCTGATCTGGGGTGTTCTGGCATTGCTGGAGACAGCGCGTATCGCCACAGGCTGGACCCTGATCGACGAATTCTGCGCGCGTTTCGTTTATTTCTATTCCGGCTACCTGTTCGCCGGTTATGTGTTCGCATGGTCCGATCGGGCACGGACGCAGCCCGCGCTGGCACTCGCCGGCCTGGCCGCCTGGGCGCTCCTCGATGCTGGCCTGGTGGCATTGGGTTTCAGCGAATGGCCGCTGATCTCCCTGCTGCTCGGGCTTGCCGGCGCGTGCGCCATCGTTACCCTGGGCACGCTACTGGCGCTGAAACAATGGCTCACTTTCCTGCGCTTCTGCGGCGAGCATTCCATCGTCATCTATCTGGCGTTCTTCCTGCCGATGGCGGCGACCCGGACGCTGCTGCTGCGGACGGCGCTGATTCCTGACATCGGCACAGTCTCGCTGATCGTCACCGTGGTTGGCGTCGCCGGCGCGCTGGCGATTTGGCGGATCGCGCTGGCCGCCGGCGCCCATTTCCTGTTCGAACGCCCCGCCGCGTTCTGGATTGCGCCGAAGCGGGTTCCGACAACCTTGCAAGCCGCTGAATAGCTCCATCGCCGTCGCCGCGCGCTCGCTTCACTCACCGGGCCCGGAGGGGATTTTTGGTTGTTGAGCAGTGCAAATATCGCGACGCATCTGCCTCGCGAAGGCTGTCAATCCTGGCAAAAATCCTTAAGTTTCGGCCATGCCGAAAACCTCCCCGAAAGCCAGCCCAAATCCCCTTGCCGTCAAAACCCCCGCAAAAGGCGACCACGTTTTTCTGGTCGACGGTTCCTCCTATATTTTCCGCGCCTATCACGCGCTGCCGCCGCTGAACCGCAAATCCGACGGCTTGCAGGTCAACGCGGTGCTCGGCTTCTGCAACATGCTGTGGAAGCTATTGCGCGAAATGCCGCCGGACAACCGCCCCACCCATCTCGCCATCGTGTTCGACAAATCTGAAATCACCTTTCGCAACAAGCTTTATCCGGACTACAAGGCGCACCGGGCGCCGGCGCCGGATGATCTGATCCCGCAATTTCCGCTGATCCGCGAGGCGGTGCGTGCATTCGACCTGCCCTGCCTCGAACAGGTCGGCTTCGAGGCCGACGATCTGATCGCGACCTATGTGCGGGAGGCCTGCGAGCGCGGCGCCATCGCGACCATCGTTTCCTCCGACAAGGACCTGATGCAACTCGTGACCGACTGCGTCACGATGTACGACACCATGAAGGACCGCCGGATCGGAATTCCCGAGGTGATCGAAAAATTCGGCGTACCGCCCGAAAAAGTCGTCGAGGTGCAGGCGCTGGCCGGAGATTCGACCGACAACGTGCCGGGCGTGCCCGGCATCGGCGTCAAGACCGCCGCGCAATTGATCGTCGAATATGGCGACCTCGAAACGCTGCTCCAGCGCGCCGGCGAGATCAAGCAGCCGAAGCGGCGCGAGGCCCTGATCGAGAACGCTGAAAAGGCGAGAATTTCCCGGCAGCTCGTGCTGCTCGACGACAAGGTCAAGCTTGATGTGCCGCTCGACGAGCTCGCGGTGCACGAGCCTGACGCTCGCAAGCTGATCGCGTTCTTGAAGGCGATGGAATTCTCGACGCTGACCCGCCGCGTCGCCGAATATTCGCAGATCGATCCATCGGATATCGAGCCGGATCCCGGCTTCAAGACCGGCGCGAGCGTGTTTGCGCCTCCCCCGCACGGCGGCAAGCCCGCCAGCGCGACCGCCCGGTCTGAAGGCGATCTGTTCGGTAGCCCGGATTCGCTGCCCGCCTCCGGCCGAGTTGCAGGCACACCAGGCGTCGCAGGAGATCAGGGGCGATCAGAAAAATCGAAAATTATCTCCACTCCGGCCTCGCTCGCCGCCGCCCGCGCCGAGGAAGCGCGCAAAACCAGGATCGATCGCGGCAAGTACCAGAGCGTGCGCACGCTCGAAGAGCTGCGGCGCTGGATCGCGCGCATTCGCGATCTCGGCCATTTCGCCATTGAAGCGAAAGCCAATTCAATCGACCCGATGCAGGCAGAGATGTGCGGCATCGCGCTGGCGCTTGGGCCCAACGATGCCTGCTATGTTCCGCTCAGCCACAAGCAGTCCGGCGACGGCTCCGGCCTGTTCGCCGGCGGTCTCGCGCCGGACCAGATCAAGCTTGACGACGCGCTTCAAAGCCTGCGGCCGCTGCTGGAATCGCCCGGCATCCTGAAGATCGGCTTCAACATCAAATTCAACGCCGTGATACTGGCGCAGCACGGCGTCAACATCTGCAACCATGACGACGCGCAGCTGATGTCCTATGCGCTCGACGCCGGCCGCAACGCGCATGGGCTCGACGCGCTGGCGGAACGCTGGCTCGGCCATGCCAACATGACCCATGGCGAGTTGACCGGCACCGGCAAGGCGAAACTTGGTTTCGATCAGGTCGCGATCGACCGCGCGACGGCTTATTCCGCCGAGGATGCCGACGTGATCCTGAGGCTATGGCGGGTGCTGAAGCCGCGGCTGATCGCCGAGCGCATGAGCTCGGTCTATGAGACGCTGGAGCGACCGCTGATTTCGGTGCTGGCGCGAATGGAGCGGCGCGGCATCTCGATCGACCGTCGGGTATTGTCAGGTCTGTCGGGCGAGTTCGCCCAGACCGCCGCCCGCGTCGAGGCCGAACTTCAGGAGATCGCGGGCGAGCCCATCAATGTCGGCAGCCCGAAGCAGATTGGCGATATCATCTTCGGCAAGATGGGACTTCCCGGCGGCAGCAAGACCAAAACCGGGGCGTGGTCGACCTCGGCGCAGATCCTCGACGAACTCGCCGAACAGGGCCACGAGTTTCCGAAGAAAATCCTGGAATGGCGGCAGGTCTCGAAACTGAAATCGACCTATACCGACGCGTTGCCCACTTACGTCCATCCGCAGACGCACCGCGTCCACACCACCTATGCGCTGGCGGCGACCACCACCGGACGGCTGTCGTCGAACGAGCCGAACCTGCAGAACATTCCGGTTCGCACCGAGGACGGCCGCAAGATCCGCCGCGCCTTTATCGCCGCTCCCGGCCATAAACTGGTGTCGGCGGATTATTCCCAAATCGAATTACGGCTGCTGGCGGAAATCGCCGACATTCCCGTTCTCAAGCAGGCCTTCCGCGAGGAGCTGGACATTCACGCGATGACGGCCTCGGAGATGTTCGGGGTTCCGATCAAGGGCATGCCGGCCGAAGTGCGCCGTCGCGCCAAAGCCATCAATTTCGGCATTATCTACGGCATCTCGGCATTCGGGCTGGCCAACCAGCTCGGCATCGCCCGCGAGGAGGCCGCCGCTTACATCAAGAAGTACTTCGAGCGGTTTCCGGGCATCCGCGCCTATATGGACGAGACGCGGGATTTCTGCCGCACCCGCGGCTATGTCGAGACCCTGTTCGGCCGCAAATGCCACTACCCGGACATCAAGGCGTCCAACGCCTCGGTCCGCTCCTTCAACGAACGCGCCGCGATCAACGCGCGATTGCAGGGCACCGCCGCCGACATCATCCGCCGCGCCATGATCCGAATGGAAGAAGCGCTGGGCGAGAAGAAGCTTTCGGCCCGGATGCTGTTGCAGGTTCATGACGAATTGATCTTCGAGGTGCCCGACGAGGAGGTGGCCGCGACCCTGCCGGTGGTACAGCACACCATGCAGGACGCGCCGTTCCCGGCCGTGCTGCTTTCGGTGCCGCTGCACGTCGATGCGAGAGCGGCGGACAATTGGGACGAAGCGCATTGATACCAATGGTCACCGGGCTGGCCGGCCATGAAGATAGCGTCGGAGACGCGGCAGGCGATTTCCTCAATCCAGCTTGGCTTCCATGCCGCGCGTGACGCCCGGGCGCGCCATCAGCGCGTCATACCAGCGGCCGACATTGGGAAAATCCGCCAGCGACACCTTGTGGCGTGGATGCCGCCAGGCCCAGCCGAGGATCGCGAAGTCGGCGACCGACAATGGCCCCGCGACGAATTCGTGGGTTGCCAGGCGGCGATCGAGTACGCCGTAGAGCCGGCGTGTCTCCGCCATGAAGCGCTTCAAGCCGTAGGCGCGATCGGTCTCATTCTCCAGTGCGATGAAGTGGTGCACCTGGCCCGGCATCGGCCCAAACCCGCCCATCTGCCACATCAGCCATTCATAGACCGGGATACGCTCGAGCAGCGGCACCGGCAGGAACTTGCCGGTCTTCTCGCCGAGGTAGAGCAGGATCGCGCCGGACTCGAACACGCTGACGCGTTTTCCACCGGGGCCGTCGGGATCGACGATCGCCGGGATCTTGTTGTTCGGGCTGATGGCGAGGAAATCAGGCGCCATCTGTTCGCCCTTGGTGATGTTGACCGGAAACACCTTGTAGGGCAGTCCCATCTCCTCCAGCGCGACGCTGATCTTGCGGCCGTTCGGCGTGTTCCAGGTGTGGAGTTCGATGGTCATGGCGGCCTCATGCGCGTCGGTGGGCGGGAAGTGTCTGTAGCATTGCCGCAAACCGCCGGCAAAATAGTTGGCCGGAAGGCGAGCCCTTTGCGGCTGTTGACGGAACTGGATCGGCTCTGGAATGTACCTGGAACGATCGATAGATTGCGCCCGCCTTCAGTCCCCGGAACAAGCCGCCTTGTCCAAATCAGCTTCCCGTGCCCGCCTCGCCGAGATCATCCGCAAGCGTTCCTTCGGACGCGGCGAAATCACGCTGGCGTCCGGCCGCAAGAGCGATTTCTATTTCAACCTGAAGCCGACCATGCTCGATCCGGAGGGCGCGGCGTTGCTCGCGGAACTGACCTATGAGGCGCTAAAGGACGACGGCCTCGATTTTATCGGCGGCCTGGAAATGGGCGCGGTGCCGCTGGCGGGTGCGATTGCCCAATTGTCCTGGATCAAGGGCCATCCGATCGCGGCATTCTTCGTGCGCAAGAAGCCAAAGGAACATGGCGCAAGGCTCGCCGTCGAAGGTCTGGCCAAAGACGAGAGCCTGCAAGGCAAACGCGTGGTGATCGTCGAGGACGTCACCACCACCGGCGGCTCGGCGCTCAAGGCGGTGGAGGCGGTGCGCGATGCCGGTGGGCTGGTCGCGCTGGTCTTCACCATGGTCGATCGCGACGAAGGCGCCAGCGAAACCTTTGCGGCGGCCGGCATTCCCTTTCGCTCGCTCTACAGGGCCGGTGAATTCTTGCAGGGGTGAGCGCGATTTCGAGAGAGCACGCGCCGCTCTCCCGAGTCGTGCCCGGGCTTGTGCCGGGCATTCCAGTTGCCGGGCCGGCGCCAAGCAAGCCTCGTTGGGTCGAGCCGGCCATGACGCGAGAAATACCTTGCCGATCCCGCCCGCGCTCACCGCTCGTTTACCATCCGGCACTAAGGTCGATCGGGGACTGAGGCGCCCCTCGCCTCAGGCAGTCTTGTTGCGTCGGGTGGAGTAAGCGTTGCGTACCGAGTTGGTTTTTTTGCGCATGCGGCGCCGCGTGATGGCTGTTGCCGGCCTCGTGCTCGCCAGTTCAATTGTGTTTGCCCCGCGCGCGGCGTCCGCCGGCAGCTTGTTCGATTTCTTGTTTGGCGGCGCGCAGAAGCAGCAGCAGCAAGACCCGCCGCAGGCGAGTTTCTTCGCCGATCCATTCGGCACCGGCCAGCAGCCCTCAGCGCCGCGCCCGACCTCCGGACGCGCCTTCTGCGTGCGTAGCTGCGACGGCCGGTATTTCCCGTTGACGCGCGGCAACGCGTCGCCGGTCCAGATGTGCCAGGCATTTTGCCCGGGCAGCCCCACAAAAGTATTCTATGGCGGCACCATCGATGGCGCGTACGCCAGCACCGGCGAGCGCTATGCGGACAGCGATAACGCCTATAGCTATCGCAAGGCGCTGCGCGCCGACTGCACCTGCAACGGCCGCGACCCCGCAGGGTTGGCACCGGTCGACATCTCGCTTGACGCTTCGCTGCGTCCCGGCGACGTGATCGCCACCACCAACGGGCTGGTGGCCTATTCCGGCGTCAAGCCCGGCGTCAACCAGACCGCCGAATTCACCCCGGTTTCTTCTTATCCGGGCCTGACCGCAGATGTGCGCGCGCGGCTCGGCGAAATGAAGGTGGCGCCGGCAGCCGCGGAAATCGCCGCCAATACCGCGCCGCCTCCCCCGGCGGCGCTGCCGGCGACCTCGCTGCCGAAGCCCGTCTCAATGCGGGCGAAGCGCGCGGAAGTGAATTAAAGAGAGAGAAACCCTCATGGTGAGGAGCGCGACTTAGCGCGCCTCGAGCCCTGTGGACAGCAGCCCGCGGCTATCGTTCGGGGCGCGACGAAGACGCCACAGCTCAGGATGAGGACCGAAACTCGCTCATCGCCCGACGATGACCCCGATCACGTTTGGAGCCGACCGATATTCTTCCTCGATCCTGGCGCGCGCCGCCGCCCTGTTTTCCGGCGTCAGAAGGCCGCGCTTTTCGGCCAGGATCAGCCAGCAATAGCCCCACCAATCCGTCAGCATGCCCTGATCGTCGACCAGATCGTAGCCTTGCTCGGCGGCGAAGATGCGCGCACGCGCCTCGTCGAGCGAATCGAGAAAGGCGTGGTCGGCTTCGGAGAACAGATCGTCGCTGAAATCGTCAGTGGTGTAGCCCCACACCGACATGCAGACCGCATTGAATTCACGGTCGATCGCGTCGTCATCGACGGCTTGCCGGCGGGAAGCCTGATGCAGCCGCGACAGCGAACGGGCGAAGTCCGCAATGCGGGTGAGCGCGAATTGATCGAAGGCAATGGTGGACATGTAGTCCTCAAATCGGAAGAGAGACCATAGATGTTGTGTCGGTATGGATCGAATCACTATGATATATCAAGCACTTGCTAAAGTGTTCTTAATTCGTTCTCCAGGCCCTGGATTTCAAAGGGCGGCGAAAGCGCAAGCCTGCCCACCAATTTTACCTTGGCCTTGCCCATCTCTGGATATCGGCGGCCCAGCGCCAAAAGCGCAACCTTTGTCCGCCCCGGCGATTGATGTCGGTTGCCAGGCTTTCAGAAAATCTAGGCTTCACGTCGCCGAGAGCAGCTTGTCACCGCAATAATTGGCGTAGAACTTTCCGCCACATTGCCGCTTGATCGCGGCGCAGCGCGCGGCGGGCGAGGCGTTGGCCGGGACGCTGAACGCACAGCTCAGGCCATCGGCGCTCCGGCCGACGTTGCCGGCGGCGAAGGCCGCGCTGGTGGCGGTGATGCAGAACAACAGGAGTGCGGCGGCGACGATCTCGATCGTTAGTCTCATGGTCCTGTCTCCCAAAAATATTACGCATGGGGTTGCAACCAAACAATTATATCACCAAAGCGGCGCCTGCGCAGCGGGTGAAGGTAGCTTGGGTCATTGCACAAAAAGCATGCATGCGTTGCACAAACGCCCCCGCGATAGCGCGGGTTTCGATCCCGGCGCAACCGGCGTATCATTGCGCAAGAATCGAGTTCAGGGATACCAAGATTGTCCGATCCATCGTTCCCACCGAATTTTCCGGCGCTCGGCCAGCCCATTGACGAGTTGGCGCTGGCCGAGATCAAAAGTGCGATCCTCACCAAGCTGCGGCTTGCGATCGGCAAGGATGCCGGCATGGCGACGCGGCACGACTGGTACAAGGCCGCGGCGCTGGCGCTGCGCGACCGCATCGTACATCGCTGGCTGACGGCGGAAAAGAAGAGCTACGATGCCGGCGCCAAGCGGGTCTATTATCTCAGCCTGGAGTTCCTGATCGGTCGCCTCTTCACCGATGCCCTGAACAATATGGGCTTGCTGCCGGTGTTCGAGGCGGCGCTCGGTGATCTGGGCGTTGGGCTGGCGGATTTGCGCAAATGCGAGCCGGACGCCGCGCTCGGCAATGGCGGCTTGGGGCGGCTCGCAGCGTGCTTCATGGAGAGCATGGCGACGCTGGCGATCCCTGCGATCGGCTATGGCATCCGCTACGATTTCGGCCTGTTCCGTCAAATCATCGCGCAGGGCTGGCAGCAGGAATATCCCGACGAATGGCTGGGCTTCGGCAACCCCTGGGAATTCCAGCGGCCGGAGGTGGTCTATCATGTGCATTTCGGCGGCGACGTCGAGCACCTCGAAGGCGGCGGACGCGACCGCGCGATCTGGCGGCCGGCCGAAACCGTGCAGGCCGTCGCCTATGATACGCCGATCGTCGGCTGGCGCGGGCAGCACGTCAACGCGCTGCGGCTGTGGTCGGCGCGCTCGCCGGATCCGCTCAAACTCGATGTCTTCAATACCGGCGACTATCTCGGCGCCAGCGCCGAAGAGGCGCGCGCGGAATCGATCTGCAAATTCCTCTATCCGAATGACGAAAGCCCGGCGGGCCGCGAACTGCGGCTGCGCCAGGAATATTTCTTTGTCTCGGCTTCGCTGCAGGACCTGATCCAGCGCCATCTCGCGGCCGACGGGCATTTGCGCAGCCTGGCGTCGAAGGCCGCGGTTCAGCTCAACGATACCCATCCGAGCCTTGCGGTCACCGAGCTGATGCGCATCCTGGTCGACCTGCATAACTTCCGCTGGGATGAAGCGTGGAAAGTCACGGTCGAGACGCTGTCCTACACCAATCACACCCTGCTGCCGGAAGCGCTCGAGACCTGGCCGGTCGAACTGTTCGAACGGCTGTTGCCGCGCCATCTCGAGATCATCTATCGCATCAATGTCGCGCATCTGGCGCTGGCCGATCAGCGCTGTCCGGCCGACGTCGATTTTCGTGCCGCGGTATCCCTGATCGACGAGAAATCCGGCCGCAGGGTCCGGATGGGTCAATTAGCTTTCGTCGGATCGCACCGCATCAACGGCGTCTCGGCAATGCATTCGGAGCTGATGAAGGAGACCGTGTTCCACGACCTCAATCATCTTTATCCGGGGCGTATCACCAACAAGACGAATGGCATCACCTTTCGCCGCTGGCTGATGCTGGCCAACCCGAAACTGACCAATCTATTGCGCGAGGCGTGCGGCGAAGCGGTGCTGGACGATCCCGCTCGGCTCGCACAGCTCGAGGCGCGGGCCAGCGACAGCGCGTTCCAGCAGAAATTCCGCGCCGCCAAGCACCACAACAAAGTGGCGCTCGCGCGGCTGATGGGTGAGCGGCTCAACATCCAGGTCGACCCCGGCGCGCTGTTCGACGTTCAGATCAAGCGCATCCACGAATACAAGCGGCAACTGCTCAATATCCTTGAGACCGTCGCGCTTTACCAGGCGATGAAGGACGATCGGCAGCGCAACTGGGTGCCGCGGGTGAAGATCTTCGCCGGCAAGGCAGCGGCGAGCTATCGCTACGCCAAGCTCATCATCAAGCTGATCAACGACGTCGCCGACACCGTCAACAACGATCCGGCGATCGGCGGGCGCCTCAAGGTCGCGTTCCTCGCCGACTACAATGTCAGCCTGGCGGAGGTGATCATTCCCGCCGCCGACCTGTCCGAACAGATCTCGACCGCAGGCATGGAGGCCTCCGGCACCGGCAACATGAAGCTTGCGCTGAACGGCGCGCTGACCATCGGCACGCTCGACGGCGCCAACATCGAAATCCGCGATCGCGTCGGCGCGGAAAACATCGCGATCTTCGGCATGGAGGCGATGGATGTGGTGATGCGGCGCAAGCAGGGCCTGGATGCGACCGACATTATCCGGCGGTCGCCGCATCTGTCGCGCGCCATCAACGCGATCGGCAACGGCGAATTCTCGCCCGGCGATCCAAGCCGCTTCGAATCGATCGCGCACGCGCTGCGCTATCTTGACCATTACATGGTGAGCGCGGATTTCGACGCCTATTTTGAGGCCCAGCGCGGCATCGACGCGCGCTGGCAGGTGGTGCCGGCATGGACCCGCGCCTCCATCCTCAACGTTGCGCGGATGCCGTGGTTCTCTTCCGACCGCGCCATCCGCGAATACGCCGATGACATCTGGAATGTCCCGGTGCGCGGAACATCGCCGAAAGCATTGCTGGAGCCGGGGGCGCAGCGCGAGGCGACGCGCTAAGGCCGCGGCAAGTCACGACCCGCGAGCTCATTCAATCGGGCGCGTCCACCATGCGGCGGACGAACAACAAGAGCGTCATTGCCTGGATGCTGACGCCTCACTCCGCCGCAAGCTTGAGATCCGGCGCGGCGGCGCGGACGTCGGCGTCGACCTGGGCTTCGAATTTGGCAAAATTCTTCTGGAACATGCCGACCAGCGCGCGCGCCGTCTTGTCGAATTCGGCCTTGTCCTTCCAGGTGTTGACCGGATCCAGAATCTCGCTCGGCACTCCCGGCAACGCGGCCGGGACCGCGAACCCGAAATATTTGTCGGTGCGGAATTCGACCGTTCGCAGCGAGCCGTCGAGCGCCGCGGTCAAAAGCGCGCGAGTGACCTTGATCGGCATTCGCGTGCCGGTGCCGAATTTCCCGCCGGTCCAGCCGGTGTTGACCAGCCAGCAGTCGACATTGTGCTGCGCGATCAGCTCGCGCAGCATGTTGCCGTAAACCGAGGGATCGAGCGGCAGGAACGGTGAGCCGAAACAGGTCGAGAATTCCGGCTGCGGCTCCTTGCCAAGACCACGCTCGGTGCCGGCGACCTTCGCAGTGTAGCCGGACAGAAAATGATACATCGCCTGCGCCGGCGTCAGCTTCGCGATCGGCGGCAACACGCCGAAAGCATCCGCCGCCAGCATCACGAGATTCTTCGGCTGCCCGGCGCGGCCGGTGCGTGAAGCATTGGGGATGAACTCGAGCGGATAGGCGGAGCGGGTATTCTCGGTTTTCGAGCCATCGTTGAAATCCGGCACGCGCGTGTCATCGTTGAGCACCACGTTTTCGAGCACCGCGCCGAAACGCCTGCTGGCGGCATAGATCTCGGGCTCGGCTTCCTTGGAGAGCTTGATGCATTTGGCGTAGCAGCCGCCCTCGAAGTTGAAGATGCCGTCGCGGCCCCAACCGTGCTCGTCATCGCCGATCAGCGTGCGTTTCGGATCGGCCGACAGCGTGGTCTTGCCGGTACCGGACAGGCCGAAGAAGATCGCCGTATCGCCGTCGGGACCGACATTGGCCGAGCAGTGCATCGGCATTACGCCCTTGGTCGGCAGATAATAATTCAGCGTGGTGAATACCGACTTCTTCATCTCGCCGGCATAATAAGACCCGCCGATCAGGACGATCTTGCGGGCAAAATCGATCGCCACGACATTCTCCGATCGCACGCCGTGGCGTTTGGGATCGGCGCGGAAGCTCGGCAGATCGATGACGGTCAGTTCAGGCACGAAATCGCGCAGCGCCGAAGCCTCGGGCCGGATCAAGAGGGTGCGAATGAACAGCGAGTGCCAGGCGAGTTCGGTAAACACCCGGGTCTTGATCTGGAAGCTCGGATCGGCGCCGCCGTAAAGATCCTGCGCGAACAGCGTCATGCCTTCGGCGTGCTCCAGGAAATCGGCATAGAGCACTGCGAACTGGTTCGAGGTGATCGATTGATTGCCGGCCCACCACATATTCTTCTCGGTGGTCACATCACGCACCGTGAACTTGTCCTTGGGGCTGCGGCCGGTAAAGTCACCGGTATCGGCGCACAAGGCGCCGTCGGCGGACAGCACCGCCTCGCCGGCGGCCAGCGAATGGTGGTAGAGCTGCGGCGCTCCGAGATTCCAGTGCACGCTGTTGAGTTTTTTTAAGCCGAATTTATCGGCGCCAAAGGCGCCGTTGCGTGTACCCGTCTCTTGCACGGAAAACTCCTTCTCGAACCCGCGTAGCTCAGGCGCGAATGCCGCTAACGCGCCTCTGTCGCGGTGACGTTGAATATAGCCTTCCGGCCTCAGTCCGGCGACCTAATAGTGATGAACGCGCTGCTAGCCAAGCCGATCCCAAATTATTTGGTTTATTCCAACGGATTCCCTGTTTCGGGTCGCTGACTTGCTGCAGCGCGAGCTTGACGAGCGGCGTGTTTACCTTCGCAAAACGCGTGATAGCGCGACCATCGGTCGTGACCACCGGGATCGTGCCGGAATTTATTGTTGCTACGCACAATTTCAGGGCGCGCGGCCTGCGCCCGCATGGAGGACTAATTCGAGCGCGACCAGCTCATCCTTTTACCTGCGACGCGTAAGACAGGTGCTCCGACGATGCTCCGCCGTGCGCGTCCCAAGGTTAGGGGGAGTATCGGCTAACCCCTGGCCCGCGCCTCATCCGCCAGCTTGATCAGCATGCGGCGCAGTTCGCCCGGTCCGGTGACGCGTTCCGGAAAATCCAGCCGCAAGGTGGTTTTGGTGCCCGCTTGCAGGTCGATCCCCAAGGGATCGCAGCCGATGCAGCGCCAGTCAGCGGGCTCCGCACCGAGCAGCCTGGTCGCGTACAGATTAGTCGCCTCACGATGATCTGCGTTCATATGGTCGATGGCGTCCGGCTCGGCCTCCAGCAGGGCGCTGGCATCGGAAAGATCGGTCAGGAATTGCTCCGGCTCGAGATCCACGATCCGCCCGAAACCCGCCACCAGATGAGCGGCCGAGGCGCGGATTCGAAAGAAAGAAAAATCCTTGAAATCCACAAAAGTTTCGGCCGATGGATGGGCACTGAGATAGCGCCGGCGCAGGATTGTTACCTCCTTGTCGGCGGCCTGCTCGGCCTGTCCCGCCAGCATGATCCGCGCTCCTTCCAGCGGGTCGCCGTCGGCATGCTCCTCCAGCATCAGCGAGGCCCTGGAATCGCCAAGGATGTTGCGGGTATGCAGCGCCAGACGTGAAAGCAGCAGGATCGGCGAGCCATCGGGGTGACTGGCGACGTTGACCAGCGAACAATAAGGGTCGCCACTGCCGGCCATCAAAGTGGCTAGAGCGCCCTGTCGGCTGCGGCGCAGCAGCGAGCGGGCAAGGCGGCTTGCGTCAAAATCGGCGGGGGGCTGCATGGCCATATCCGTTCATCTCACAGTCATCTCATTGCAAAAATAAGCTTTTCCAGGCCATGCGGATACTCTATACAGGGGGCGAACCCATGGTTCGCTCAGGGGTTTTGGGAACTCGGCCACACTTCAGCCCAGCTTGCATTGCTCGTTGGCCCAGTTCGAAGCCCGATTATGCGGCGCATCGCTGGATTGCTCGCCGTTTCAGCCATCACAGTATCTGAAAGCAGGCTCATGCCCACAATCGCCTTGGTCGATGACGACCGCAACATTCTGACTTCCGTCTCGATTGCGCTCGAAGCCGAAGGCTATCGCATCATGACCTATACCGATGGTGCTTCCGCGCTTGATGGCTTCCGCACCAGTCCACCCGACCTTGCGATCCTGGACATCAAGATGCCCCGCATGGACGGTATGGAGACATTGCGGAGGTTACGGCAGAAATCCGATTTGCCGGTGATCTTTCTCACTTCCAAAGACGAGGAGATCGACGAGTTGTTCGGTCTCAAGATGGGCGCCGACGATTTCATCCGGAAGCCATTTTCGCAACGCCTGCTGGTGGAGCGGGTCAAAGCCGTGCTGCGCCGTGCGGCGCCAAAGGATCCGACCGCGGTGCCGAAAGAAACCGATGCCAAGGCGCTTGATCGCGGCCTGCTGCGGATGGATCCGGAGCGTCACACCTGCACCTGGAAGAACGAGCCGGTGACCCTGACCGTGACCGAGTTTCTGATCCTGCAGGCGCTGGCGACGCGTCCCGGCGTGGTGAAGAGCCGCAACGCCTTGATGGATGCGGCCTATGATGACCAGGTCTATGTTGATGACCGTACCATCGACAGCCACATCAAGCGGCTGCGCAAGAAGTTCAAGGTCGTGGACGACGATTTCGAGATGATAGAAACCCTGTACGGCGTCGGCTACCGTTTCAAGGAAACCTGATTGCGCCGGTTGACGTGTGCATTGTTAACTGACGGCCCCGCCTGTTTGAGGTAGGATGCGAAAGGCGAGGCGCATCCGAACGACTTAACCGAAACAACCGGCAGACCATTGCTTGCTTGATCGAACGCAGCCCAATCCATCCGTGAATGCCGAGGGCACCGCGACGGCTCTCGCTCTCGACACCGTTGCCGTCCAGAGCGCGCCCTCGCAGGGCTGGCAGCGACCGCTCGGCTGGCTGCGTCGGGCCGGGCAGTTCTTCTTTGCGCTCAGTTTCTCAAGCCTCACCCGCCGCATCGTTTCGCTCAATCTCGCGGGCTTGGTCGCGCTGGTCGCGAGCATCCTTTATTTGTCGCAATTCCGCGCCGGCCTGATCGATGCCCGGGCACAGAGCCTGCTGGTGCAGGCCGAGATCATCGCGGGCGCGATCGCGGCATCCGCGACCGTCGACACCAACACCATCACCATCGATCCCGACCGGTTGCTCGATCTGAAGCCCGGCGAAACCTATGGCGCGCCGGACGAATATTCCGGGCTGGTCTTCCCGATCAATCCCGAGCGCGTCGCGCCGGTGCTGCGCACGCTGATTTCGCCGACCAAGACCCGGGCGCGCATTTTCGACCGCGACGGCGGGTTGATCCTCGACAGCCGCAATCTCGAGAACGTGCTGCGCTTTCAGCTGCCGCCGCTGTCGTCAAGCAAGCCCGGCATCGCCGAACGCGCCACGACCGCGATACGCACATGGCTGAATCGCGGTGACCTGCCGCTCTACCGCGAACTCGGGCCGGAGAACGGCAGCGGCTATCAGGAGGTCGCCGATTCGCTCAAGGGCCAGAAGCGCAGCATGGTGCGCGTCAACCAGCGCGGTGAAGTGATCGTGTCGGTCGCCGTGCCGGTGCAGCGCGGCCGAGCGATCAACGGCGCTTTGATGCTTTCGACCCAGGGCGACGACATCGACCAGATGGTGACCTCGGAGCGGCTGGCGATCCTGAAGGTCGGCGGCGTCGCATCCGCGGTCATGATCATGCTGTCGCTGTTGCTGGCGAGCACCATCGCGGGCCCGGTGCGGCGGCTTGCAGACAGCGCCGAGCGCGTTCGCCACCGCATCCGGACCCGTGTCGAAATTCCCGATTTCACCCGCCGCCGCGACGAGATCGGCCATCTTTCCGGCGCGCTCCGCGACATGACCAAGGCCCTCTACAACCGCATCGAGGCGATCGAGATGTTCGCCGCCGATGTCGCCCATGAACTGAAGAATCCGCTGACATCGCTGCGCTCCGCGGTGGAGACGCTGCCGCTGGCGCGCAACGAGAACAGCCGTTCACGGCTGCTCGCGGTGATCGAACACGACGTCAAGCGGCTCGACCGGCTGATCTCGGACATTTCCGACGCCAGCCGGCTTGACGCCGAACTGCAGCGTCAGGACATGGTGCCGGTCGACCTTCGTCGCCTGCTGACCACCCTCACCTCGGTGGCCAATGAAACCCGGCTCGGCCACGATGTCGCCACCGAAGCCCGCTTCGAGGGCCGCAGCCCCGGCGATACCTTCTCGGTGCCGGGCCATGACTCGCGGCTCGGGCAAGTGATCTCGAATCTTCTGGTCAACGCCCAGTCGTTTTCGCAGGCCGGCGGCAAGGTGCGCATCGCGTGCCGCCGCGTGCGATCGGAAATTGAGGTCCTGATCGACGATGATGGACCGGGGATTCGCGAGGATGCGCTGGAGCGGATCTTCGATCGTTTCTATACCGACCGGCCGCATCAGGGTTTTGGCCAGAATTCGGGCCTCGGGCTGTCGATCTCGAAACAGATCATCGAGGCGCATGGCGGGCGCATCTGGGCCGAGAACCGGCCTGGCCCGCTCGATGGCGATGGCGAACCAACCATTGCCGGCGCGCGCTTTGTGGTCAGGCTGCCAGCGCCATGAACGCCGCTGGTGCCAGCGCGCATGCTTCCGCCGTGCGGGTGGGAGATCGCGCCGTGCTGATCCGCGGCCCGTCGGGCGCCGGCAAATCACGTCTGGCGTTCGAACTCGTGCTTGCCGGGCGCGCCGGGCAAATCCCGCCGGCCGTGCTGGTCGGCGACGATCGGGTCCATCTCGAGGCAAGCCAGAGCCACCTTGTGGTGCGCCCGGCGCCCGAATTGACCGGCCTCATCGAAGTTCGCGGACTAGGCATTCACCGCTGCGAGTTCGCCCGAGAGGCGATCGTGGGCTTGGTGGTCGATCTGTCGGCTGCCGACGCAGAACGCCTGCCGCCACCGGAAGTGCTCTGGACGGAAATTTTGGGTATCAAATTACCACGAATTCCCGTTGGAGCGGATTTTGTGGCGCTCCCGCTGGTGATCGCGGCCCTGATCATGAGCCCGAGTTCATCTTGCTCCGGGCCTTCGTCCGATTGTTCGAAGGGATTTGGTAACCATATAACCCCCACTATCGCGGCCGAATAGACCGGCGCAGGCTCCCCCTCTACCCGCCAATATTCCGGGAGAATCGCGAAGATGCCCTCTTGCGCGGGGGCTCTGGATGGTCAAAGTGGCGCGTTCGTGCGGTGCACCAAAAAGGCACCCCGCGAGGAGTTTCCGATGATTGGTCTAGTACTTGTGACCCATGGGCGCCTTGCCGACGAGTTCAAGGCGGCGCTCGAACATGTCATGGGTCCGCAAAAGCAGATCGAGGCCGTCACGATCGGAGCCGAAGACGACGCCGATTTGTGCCGTAGCGATATCATTGAGGCGGTCAACCGCGTCGACAGCGGCGACGGCGTCGCCATTCTCACCGACATGTTCGGCGGCACCCCCTCCAATCTCGCCATCTCCTGCATGAGCCGCCCGAAGGTCGAAGTACTCGCCGGAATCAACCTTCCGATGCTGGTCAAGCTCGCAAAGGTTCGCGAGGAGCGATCGCTCCCGGATGCCATCGCGATGGCCCAGGAAGCCGGCCGCAAATATGTCACCATCGCGAGCCGGGTCCTCGCCGGCAAATGAGCGGGGACGCCGCGTCGCCTGCAGACCGGGCCGGGCCCAATATCCCATCGGGCGCGGTGTCCCGCGAACTTCCCATCATCAACAAACGCGGCTTGCACGCGCGCGCTTCGGCGAAATTCGTCCAGGCTGTCGAGCGCTTTAATGCCGAAGTCTGGGTGACGAAGGGCAATGAGACCGTTGGCGGCACCTCGATCATGGGGTTGATGATGCTGTCGGCGGGCCCCGGTACGTCCATCGTCGTCTCCGCTGTTGGACCCGAGGCGCAGGCCGCCATCGATGCCATTACCCAACTGGTCGCGAGCAAGTTCAACGAAGAAGGCACCTGAGCTGGCGTGACATGGCTGCAGCGGTGAGTCGCGGTCTCACCGGCATTGCTGCGCATCCGACCTTCTCCCCGCATGCGGGAGGTAAGGCAGCGCCGTGCCGTTATTTCCCCGGCGCGACGATGTAGATTTTCCAGCTGATCGCTGGTCCCGGACGTCCGTGGAAAAATCGCTGCGTCGTTATCGCGAGCTGCTCGGCGTCCTTGCCATTGGCCTTCATCCAGGCCTCGCACACCGGCAGCCGTCCGTCCGAAGTATCGCAGATACCGATGAAGCCGAGCCGCTTGGCTTCGTCGAGTGACGTCAGTCCGGACGACCAGAGTTCGCCCGGCGTGAACGGCGCCGGATGATCGGGACTGTAGAACGTCATCGGCTCCCCGATCTCCGTGGTGCCGGCGACCACCGCCCATCGCGAATGAAATCGCATATCCCAGGCTTGCGTCAGCTCCCGGGCGAGCTGGGATCGCGCGCTATAAGTCGAGGCGCCGTTCGGATAGCTCGTGATCTCTGCAGCGGCGATGTAGGGCGAGGCGGCGAGCGCTGCGAGCGTGACGAGGAGCCAGATCGCGGCGATATGAAACAGGGCGATTCTCGGCAGGCGCAACCCGGGAATCGCGACCAGCGCCAGCGGCGTCAGGAAGAACAGCGAGATCCCCCAATCGGTCTTCATGTAGATCGTGAAAACCAGGCCGCCAAGCGGCGGCCCGATCGCAACCACCAGCTGGATGATCCAGACGTTGAGCGCCTGCGGCAGATTCACGCTGGCGTTGGCGCCGCGCGACCAGGCGCCGGTCAACAGAACAAGCGGCTGCCGCGGCAGTCTCACCCACCATCGCGGAATCCATGCCAGCGCAATCGCCGCCAGCGCGATCGGCAGCACGAGCAAGGCGAGGTTGTGACCGATATAACCGAGCACCAGTCGAATATTCTGCGCGCGGTCGGATAGTCCGTAGACGTCGCCGGCATAGGTCAGCGGCACGAAGTCCACTTGCTTTAGCCAGACCAGATGCGGAATCATGGCCACGACCAATGTGGCAACCGCTACCCAGGGTGCCGGCGAGCGCAGCAATTTCAGCCGCTCGGGGTGAACCAGCGCGGCGAATCCAACCGCGCCGATCATGGTCAGCACCCAGTACTTTGTCATCAGCGCCAGCGCACCGGCGAGGCCAAGCCACAAGCCCGATCGCGCGCTGCGCTTTGCAAATGCGTCCAGATAGGCCAGCACCAGCAGCGGCAAGGTGACGAGCTGCAGCAGATCCGGATTGTACTTGAAACCCTTGAAGTTGAAGATTGGGTAGAGCGCCAGCATCACCACGACAAAGAATGCGCGGCGGCGATCGACCACGCGCAGCGCAATCAGCCAGCAGATCGCGAGACCGCAGCCGAGCGTTGCCATCGCCAGCGCGTAGGTGGCCCAGTCGGCGGCGGGAAAAATCTTGAACCAGAGCCCCGCGACCCAGCCGGCGAGCGGCGGATGCTTGCCGTAGCCAAGCTGGAATTTCTGACCCCATGCGAAGGCTTCCGCCACGTCCATGTGGACGTCCTGTGCAGCTTTCAGGTTGACCAGGATGAAAGTCCACAACACCGCATGTGTGGCGGCAAAGCCGATCACCAACCAAAGGCTGGCCCTGGGATCGCCGGCGCGCGCCGCCAGCCATGCCGCCAGCCGCCGGATCGTCAGTCCGTGGCGCGCACGCGAAGCCGCGGGCAAAAATGATGAAGACGACATGGCCTCTGCGTAGCGCGTTTTCAGCATCGGTGGAATCAGCTTGGCGTGAAGATGTACCGCAAAAGCAGCGCAATGTGGTTGCCGCGTAGGGATGCGAGTGCTATCTCGCGGCCATGACCTCAATCCCTATTTCCAACATTCGCAACTTCGCCATTGTTGCGCATATCGACCATGGCAAATCGACTCTGGCCGACCGTCTGATCCAGACTACCGGCGGACTGCAGGCGCGCGAAATGAAGGAACAGGTGCTCGATTCCATGGATATCGAGCGCGAGCGCGGCATCACCATCAAGGCGCAGACGGTGCGGCTCAACTATCTGGCGAAGGACGGCAACGCCTACATTCTCAACCTGATCGACACGCCCGGCCACGTCGACTTCGCCTATGAGGTTTCGCGCTCGCTGGCCGCCTGCGAAGGCTCGCTATTGGTGGTCGACGCCAGCCAAGGCGTCGAGGCCCAGACGCTCGCCAACGTCTATCACGCGATCGATGCCGGTCACGAAATCGTGCCGGTGCTCAACAAGATCGACTTGCCGGCGGCCGAGCCCGACCAGGTCAAGCAGCAGATCGAAGACGTGATCGGGATCGATGCCTCGGACGCGGTGATGATCTCGGCAAAAACCGGTCTCGGCATCGACGAGGTGCTGGAGG
The DNA here is from genome assembly GCA_963840155.1 of uncultured Alphaproteobacteria bacterium. Lineage (GTDB taxonomy): Bacteria > Pseudomonadota > Alphaproteobacteria > Rhizobiales > Xanthobacteraceae > Bradyrhizobium. The sequence continues at coordinate 1,636,095 of CAWIXP010000002.1, read as the reverse complement.
CGATCGTGCACCGGCTGCCGCCGCCAAAAGGCGACCGCGAGGCCTCGCTGAAGGCGCTCCTCGTCGATAGCTGGTACGATGTCTATCTCGGCGTCGTGGTGCTGGTGCGGATCGTCGATGGCGTGCTGAAGAAGGGTCAACGCATCCGGATGATGGGCACCAACGCCGCTTACGACGTCGAGCGCGCCGGCTTCTTCACGCCGAAGATGCAGCAGATCGAGGAGCTCGGCCCCGGCGAGATCGGTTTCATCACGGCTGCGATCAAGGAAGTCGCCGATACGCGCGTGGGCGATACCATCACCGACGACCGCAAGCCGGTGAGCGACATGCTGCCCGGCTTCAAGCCGGCCATCCCGGTGGTGTTCTGCGGCCTGTTCCCGGTCGACGCCAACGATTTCGAGGTGTTGCGCGCCGCCATGGGCAAGCTGCGCCTCAACGACGCCAGCTTCTCGTTCGAGATGGAGACCTCGGCGGCGCTGGGCTTCGGCTTTCGCTGCGGCTTTCTCGGATTATTGCATCTCGAGATCATTCAGGAGCGGCTGCATCGCGAATTCGATCTCAATTTGATCGCTACCGCCCCGTCGGTGATCTACAAGATGCATCTCACCGACGGGCAGGTGATCGAGATTCACAATCCGATCGACATGCCTGACGTGGTGAAGATCGCCGAGATCGAGGAGCCCTGGATCGAGGCCACGATCCTCACCCCCGACGAATATCTCGGCAGCGTCCTGAAACTTTGCCAGGACCGTCGCGGCGCCCAGAAGGAGCTGACCTACGTCGGCAACCGCGCCATGGTGAAGTACGAGCTGCCGCTCAACGAGGTGGTGTTCGATTTCTACGACCGCTTGAAATCGGTTTCCAAGGGCTATGCCTCGTTCGACTATCACCTCACCGACTACAAGCCGGCCGATCTGGTCAAGATGCAGATCCTGGTCAACAACGAGCCGGTGGATGCGCTCTCGATGCTGGTGCACCGCCAGCGCGCCGAGGGCCGCGGCCGGGCCATGGTCGAGAAGATGAAGGAACTGATCCCACCGCACATGTTCCAGATCCCGATCCAGGCTGCGATCGGCGGCAAGGTGATCGCGCGCGAAACCGTGCGCGCGCTACGCAAGGACGTTACCGCGAAGTGTTACGGCGGCGATATCACCCGCAAAAGAAAACTGCTGGAGAAGCAGAAGGAAGGCAAGAAGAAGATGCGGCAGTTCGGCAAGGTCGACATTCCGCAGGAAGCCTTCATTGCGGCGCTGAAGGTGGATAGCTGAGCGACCGCCATTCCGGATACTCGTGGCGCAGGCCTGGAACTTGAGATTCCGCGCTGGCTCGTTCACTCGCGCCGCGGAATTACGAAGCCATGGGGCGCCTGGAAAGTGACTGGCACGCTGGCGCCGGCTTCCGCGCCTCTCCCATACCCTTATCCTATCTTGATCCCTCGCCGCGGATGGACCACCATTGCCGCTTCGCCAGCCAACGAACCAACAAGGCGAGGAAACGCATGAACAAGCCTCCCGGTTTCGGACTGGTCGAGCGCGCCCGCGCGCTGGCGCCGCTGATCGCGCGGGAAGCCGACGAGATCGAGCGCACGCGGCGGCTCACCGAGCCGGTGGTTGCCGCTCTGGTCGAAAACGGGCTCTACCGGGTACTGCAGCCGCAAAGCATCGGCGGGGCCGAAGCGCCGCCTGAAATCTTCATGCAGGTGCTGGAGGAGATTGCGAAGATTGACGCCTCCACGGCGTGGTGCCTCGGCCAGTGCTCGGTCTGCGCCATGACGGCAGCCTATCTCGAACCGGACGCGGCGAACCAGATCTTCAATACGCCGCCCGGCATCCTGGCCTGGGGCGCGATTGCCCACGAGGTGCACGTCGTCCCCGGCGGCTATCGCATCACCGCACGCTGGGATTTCGCCAGCGGCTCGCGCCAGGCGAGCTGGCTCGGCGCCCATGTCCAGGTCGTCGAGGCCGACGGCACCAGGCGGTTGAAGTCGAATGGCACGCCGGAAATACGCACGATCGTGTTTCCCGCGACAAGCGCCACCATGTACGACGTCTGGGACGTGATCGGGCTGAGCGGCACCGGCACCGATTCTTACTCGGTCGAGAACCTGTTCATCCCGGAGAAATTCGCCGTGCTTCGCGACGACTTCACGGCGCTGCGCGAAAAAGGCCATCTCTACGGGATCACCACCTACACCATGTTCGGGCTGGGTTTTGCCGCGATTTCGCTCGGCGTCGCGCGCGCCACGCTCGATGCGGCAATCGAGCTGGCGCGGGGCAAGGCGTCGGTCGGCATCAAGGCGATGCGCGAGAACAGCGCCGTCCAGGGCCTGATCGGCCGCACCGAGGGCAACTTGCGCGCGGCCCGCGCCTATCTCTATGCGAGCGCCGCCGAAGCCTGGCGCGATCTCACGCGCACCGGAAAGCTCAGCGAGGACCACCGCATGGCGCTTCGGCTCGCCTCTACCTGGACCATCCATCAGGCGGCGTCCGTGGTCGACGCCGCCTATCACATGGCGGGTGCCACCGCGGTGTTCAGGGCCAACAAATTCGAGCGCCGGTTTCGGGACATGCATGCCATCGCCCAGCAGATCCAGGCCCGCGATACGCATTACGAAGACGTCGGCAGGGTGATGCTGACCGCCGATGTGCTGCCGCGCGGACCCACCACGTAAATCATCATCGTGCTAAGCTTGTCCTGTACCGAGTGATCCGATGCTCCCCCGCCTGATCGCGATTGCCCTCCTGATCTGCGCCGCCGTTGTCAGTGCCGCCGCGGCACTGGCGCAGGACAAGGGCAGCGTCGATTCGAAGCCGCTGCCGCCGCTCGCCAACCCGAACGATCCCAAGCTGGGGGCCCGGGAATTGTTCGGCCGCAAGGTGCTGCCGGCGGCAATGCCGACCCGCGTGATCGGCTTCTACGCCAAGGGCTGCATCGCAGGCGCGGAAGGGCTGCCGATCGATGGGGACACCTGGCAGGTGATGCGGTTGTCGCGCGATCGCTATTGGGCGCACCCGGATATGGTCGCGCTGGTGGAGCGGCTGGCCGCCAAGGCGCGCAAGGAGGCGGGCTGGCCGGGGATACTGGTTGGCGACATGTCGCAGCCGCGCGGCGGCCCGATGCTCACCGGGCATGCCAGCCATCAGGTCGGGCTCGACGCCGATATCTGGCTGACGCCGATGCCGGATCGGCGATTGTCGCGCGAAGAGCGCGAGGACATGTCGGCGGTCATGATGGTGCGTTCCGACCGGCTCGACGTCGATCCGCAGGCCTGGACGCCAAATCATCTCGCGGTGATCCGCGCCGCCGCGCAGGAGCCCGGCGTGCAACGCATCTTCGTCAATGCCGCGATCAAGAAGGCGCTGTGCCGTGAAGCCAAGGGCGACCGCCGATGGCTCTCGAAGGTGCGGCCGATGTACGGCCACGATTATCACTTTCACATCCGCATCAAATGCCCGCCCGGCGCCAGCCAATGCAAAGGCCAGCCCGACCCCGCGGCAGGCGAGGGCTGCAAGCCTGCCGATCTCGCCTACTGGTTCAAGGATTCGATCATTCACCCGAAGCCGCCGACCAAGCCGCCGAAGCCGCGGCCGCCGGTGACGCTGGCGCAATTGCCGGCGGCCTGCCGCCAGGTTCTGGCCGCGCCGGATGCCAAGCAATAGCTGCGGCCGGCATGATCGCCTGCCTTGATCTGGCCGGCCTCGGCGAGATGGTTCATACTGCGGTGATCTGCGCCAGCCTTTCCCCTGAAATTTCAACGTCGACGAAAAGTCAATCGGACAATGCCGACATGCATCTCAGAATAGCGACGATAGCAACCTTGCTCGGGGGGCTTCAGTGTTTTGCGGGTAGCGGTGCGTCGGCGGACCAAACCCCCTGGCCGACGAAAGCGTGGCAGGTTTCTACTCCCGAGGAGCAAGGCATGGATTCAGCCGGCCTTGCCCGACTGATCGAGACCGTCGGCACCTATAAACAAGACAGCCTCATGATCGTACGGCACGGAAAAATCGTGGCCGAAGCTTACTACGCTCCCTATGTCGCCGGCATCAGCCACGATTTGAGATCGGTGACCAAAAGCGTCGTCGGCACGCTGACCGCCATCCAGCTGCAAAAAGGCAACCTTGATAGCGTCGACCATCCGGTGACCGATCTGTTTTCCGACAAGCAAATTCAAAATGTCGATGACAGAAAAATAGCGATGACGGTTCAGAGCCTGCTGGACATGACATCCGGCATCGAGTGGGTGGAGAAGGCCTACACGCCGGACGAGACGATCATGAGGATGTTCCAAAGCCCGGATCGTACCGCCTTCGTGCTGAACCAACCGATGGCTGGCGCGCCAGGCGCCAATTTCAATTACAATGGCGGCAACCCCTATCTGCTCTCCGCCCTGATCAACAGGAAATCCGGGCAAAATGCCCTCGATTTCGCAAAGAAGGAGCTGTTCGAGCCGCTTGGCATCAAGAGCGCCAAATGGGGCCCCGTCGATGCGCAAGGTATCATCGATGGCGAAGCCGGGCTTTTCCTTTCGCCTCACGACATGGCGAGAATTGGTTATCTCTACCTTCACAACGGAATATGGGACGGAAGGCAGATCATCCCTGCGGCATGGGTCGACCGGGCGCAAGCCGGAGGCGTGACGGCGACGTTCGGGTTCCACTATGCAAACCTGTGGTGGTCGTATCCCGAAAAGGGCGCCTACATGGCGCGCGGCCGTCATTCGCAGCTGATCCTTGTGCTTCCGAAGCTTGACGTCGTCGCGGTCATGACCGGCGTCTTGCGGGACACCGAATTCTATTCGGCGTCCGGGTTGATCGACGACATTTCCAGCGCGGTCAAATCCGACACGTCATTGCCTGCCGACCCCATCGCAAAAGCTTTGCTGGCCACGGCGACCCGGCAGGCCGCGACGGAAAAGCCGTCTGCCGTGGGTGGCACGTCTGAACTAACCGAGGCGGTTTCGGGGAAGACCTATCAGTTCACTGACAACGTGTTGCATGTGAAAAACTTTACGCTGAATTTTCTTGATTCGGATTCGTCATGGGTGATCACCACCTATACCGACAAAGCGGACCGGCCAACCAATCGGTTTACAGGGCTATTCGGGCTCGATGGACTCTATCGCAAGAGTCCTCCCGCACTTTACGGGATCAACGCCGCCAAGGGACGCTGGATCAACCAACATACGTTTGCGATGGAACGCCGGATCCTGGGACACGGCGAAATCCAGACCTGGGCGCTGAGCTTCGATGGCGACAAGGTGACGGTGAATTTTGAAAACACCGATGGCTTCAAGGCGGAACTGCACGGCGAAGCGATGGATTGAGCGAACCGCGGCGCAAGGCAATTCCATTCGGCCTCCGATTAAGCGGGGAATGGATTGTCTCCCAAAAGCAGAGAGCCGACGCTGGGGCCTTGCCCCGGCGCAAGGATGCTGTAGGCTTGATGCTGCGATGTCCGGACGGATCGTAAATCCTTTCGGATTGCCGGAACGGCGCTTCCGCCCGTCGCATTCCACCACAACCAATGCCTGAGTTGCGCGCGCGAAAAGCGCCCGCGAACACGCCTGGAGCGCCACGATGCCTCGTTTTGCCGGATTGTTCGCCGCCTTCATTGTCCTGTGCGGAGCGGCCTTTTCGCCTGCTCTCGCGCAGGACAAGACCCTGACCGTGTTCGCCGCGGCCTCGATGAAGAACGCCCTCGACGAGATCGACAGCGCTTTCACGGCCAAAGCCGGCATCAAGGTCGTCGCCAGCTATGCTGCGAGCTCGACGCTGGCAAAGCAGATCGAACAAGGCGCGCCCGCCGATATCTTCGTCTCCGCCGACACCGACTGGATGGATTATGCGGCCGCCAGGAAAGACATCGATGAGCCGACCAGGATCAATCTGCTCGGCAACAGCATCGTGCTGATCGCACCCAAGGATTCCGCGATCGACCACGTCGCGATCGGACCGGGGTTCGATCTTGCAAAGCTCGCCGGCGCCGGCAAGATCGCCATCGGCGACGTGAGGGCGGTACCGGCCGGCAAATACGCCAAGGCGGCGCTGGAGAAGCTCGGCGCCTGGGAGGCGGCCGAATCGAAATTTGCGATGGCCGACAACGTGCGCGGCGCGTTGACCCTGGTGGCACGCGGCGAAGCGGTGCTCGGCATCGTCTATTCGACCGACGCCAAGGTCGAAGCCGGCGTCAAGATCGTCGGCGCCTTCCCGGTCGATTCGCACCCACCGATCATCTATCCGGTCGCGGCGACCAGGACCGCGAAAGCCGGCGCCGCCGGCTATCTCGCCTTCCTGCGCTCGTTCGCGGCCAAGGCGGTCTTCGAAAAATACGGGTTCAGCTTGCTGATCCCTCCGGCTTCCTGATTGTCAGCGTGTTCGAGCTTTCGCCCACCGAGTGGACCGCGATCCTTCTGTCCCTGCGGGTCGCCACCGCCGCGACGCTGATCGCGACCCCGCTCGGGATCGGCGTGGCGTGGCTGCTGGCCCGCGGTGAATTCTGGGGCAAATCGGTGCTCGACGCGTTGGTTCATCTGCCGTTGGTGCTGCCGCCAGTCGTGACAGGTTATCTGCTGCTGCTGAGCCTTGGCCGGCGCGGATTGATCGGCGCCTGGCTCGCCGACCATCTCGGCATCGTGTTCGCGTTTCGCTGGACCGGTGCGGCGCTGGCCTGCGGGGTGATGGCGTTTCCGCTGCTGGTTCGCCCGATCCGGCTGTCGATCGAGGCGGTCGACCGGCGGCTCGAGCAGGCCGCGGGAACGCTGGGTGCGGCCCCCTGGCAGGTGTTTCTCGGCGTCACCTTGCCGCTGGCGCTGCCCGGCGTGCTGGCCGGCATGGTGCTCGGCTTTGCCAAGGCGATCGGCGAATTCGGCGCAACCATCACCTTCGTGTCGAACATTCCCGGTGAAACCCAGACCATCTCCTCGGCGATCTATTCACTGATCCAGACCCCGGATGGCGATCCGGCGGCGCTACGGCTGGTGCTGGTTTCGGCTCTGATCGCGATTACCGCGCTGGTCGGCTCCGAATGGTTCGCGCGGCGCGCCACCCAGCGGCTGCATGGAAATTGAGCATGCTGCGTGTGGATGTCTCAAGACAACTCGGCGAGTTCCAGCTCGAAGCTAGCTTTGCCAGCGAGGGCCGCGTCACCGGGCTGTTCGGCGCCTCCGGCGCCGGCAAGACCTCGCTGATCAACATCATCGCCGGCTTGCTGCGGCCTGACCGCGGCGTCATCGCCATCGACGGCGAGATCCTGGACGACAGCGCGGCGCGCTTGCACGTTCCGGCGCATCGGCGTCGCATCGGCTATGTGTTCCAGGATGCCCGGCTGTTTCCGCATCTCGATGTCAGACAAAATCTCGCCTTCGGCCGGCGCATGAACCGCCTGCGCGACGATCCCGCGCAAACCAAACGCGTCACCGACCTGCTCGACATCGGCGGGCTCATGGGTCGGCGTCCGGGAAAACTCTCCGGCGGCGAGCGCCAGCGCGTCGCGCTCGGACGTGCGCTATTGGCGCAACCGCGGTTGCTGTTGCTGGATGAGCCGCTGGGGTCGCTCGATGAGGAACGCAAGGAGGAAATCCTGCCTTACCTGGTGCGGCTGCGCGACGAAGCCGGCGTGCCCATGGTCTATGTCAGCCACGACGCCAATGAGATGCGGCAATTGGCGACGCAAGTGGTGATGCTCAAGCGCGGGCGGGTGACCGCGTTCGGGGGAGCGGAGGTGCTGCCGCGATAGTTGGCGGCGGCCGTTGCCGTGATGGCGCCTAAACCCCTGCGACCTGCGACCACAGCTCCGACAACCTGCGCTTGAACGATGCCGCGCGCGTCAATGGCGCGGTCTCTTCCTCCCCTTCCGGCAGCCGCAGGCCGACGACATTGACCCGGCCACCGCTGATGCTGCGCGCCACCAGCACGATGGTGTCGAGGTCGAGGGCCGCCCCTTGTTTCGGCGCGTGATCGAGATGCACGTCGAAATAGTCCGCCAGCGTCAAATTGGATTGTTCCGGATCGACGCTCACTCCGTAAATCGCGGCGAGCTCGCCAACCCTGTGCTCGCCGGAGACCGTGAAATCGCCGAGCAGATGCGGATCGGGCGCCGTACTGGGCTGCATGTCGAGGAAGAAGCGATCCAGCGCTTCGGCCTTTTCCGGCGGTGCCAGCAGATAGAGATAGTCGCCCGGCGCGATCGGATCGGCCTCGGCGGGCGAGAGGATGTGCTGGTCGCGGATCACGAGCGTCGGCTTCGACCAGGATGGAATGAGGCCGCGCCGGAAGAACAGGCTCTTCGAACGCACGGAATAGCCAACCAGCTGCTGCTCGAGCTGGCCCGGCAGGTCGAGCTCGACCCGCCGCGGCCCGCGATCCGCGCGCGGCAACGCGACATGCAGCCTTCGCGCCGCCGCCGCCAGCGTCCAGCCCTGCAACAGCAGCGAGATGATGACGACGACAAAGGCAACGTCGAAATAGAGGTACGCCTTGGGGAGCCCGACCAGCATCGGAATCGAGGCCAGGAAGATCGCGACCGCGCCGCGCAGGCCGGTCCAGGCAATAAAGATCTTCTCCCTCCAGTTGAAGCGAAATGGTGCCAGGCACATAAACACGGCGAGCGGCCGCGCCAGCAGCATCAGCGCCAGTGCCACGATCACGGCCGGAACGATGCTGCTTCCGAGCCGTTGCGGCGATACCAATAGACCGAGCAGCACGAACATCACGATCTGCGCCAGCCAGGTCGCGGCATCGAGGAACGTCACCACCGAATTATGCGCCCGCGTCGGCCGGTTGCCGATGACGATGCCGGCGAGATAGACGGCGAGGAATCCGGAGCCGTGCGCGATCTGCGCCGTGCCGAAAATCACCAGTGCGGCGGTCGCGACAAACGGCGCATGCAGCCCCTGCGGCAGCGCCACGCGATTGAGCGCCAGCACCACCAGCCGGCCGCCGATCACCCCGACGACGGCGCCAAGCACGGCCTCGCGGCCGAATTCGACCGCGACATGCCAGGCCGAATTCCGGCCGACCGAAATCAATTCGACCAGCATCAGCGTGAGAAACACCGCGAATGGATCGTTGGTGCCGGATTCGGCTTCCAGCGTCGCGCCGACGCGGGGACGCAGCCGCAGGCCCTGCGCATGCACCAGGAGAAACACCGCCGCCGCGTCGGTTGATGCCACTACCGCACCAAGCAAGAGCGCTTCGGTCCAGCTCAGCTCAAGGAGATACTTGGCAACGGGCGCCGTGATCAGCGCGGTCAGCAGCACGCCCGCAGTCGCCAACACCATCGACGGCGCCAACACCGTGCGGATGCTCTGGAACCGCGTGCGCAATCCGCCGTCGAACAGGATCAGCGCCAGCGCCACCGAGCCCACCAGATAGGTGGTGCGCACATCGTCGAAGCGCACCTGCCCGGGACCGGAATCGCCGGCCAGCATGCCGATCAATAAGAACACCAGCAGCAACGGCGCACCGAAGCGTAGCGCGAGCAGGCTCGACAGGATGCCGGCCATCACCAGCACCGCACCGAGCAGAATAGCTATGCTGACCGAATCGAGAGAAGCCATTTCGCCAGAGCCACGCGCTTTCGCAGATCACCGCAAATCCTTGCAATTGCAATCCTTATCGCCGCCTCGGATCGACGCAAGGTAATTCCTGCCGCCAGTGGCGATGTGGCGGATTTTCGGGCTTTCCTGTTTCAACGGCGCCTCGCGGCGGTGGCGCCGGCAGAGCAGGTGTGGGAATCTGCCGGACATTCGAATCAACTTGGTCCGACGCTTTGCCTTCAGCACGAGAATTTGCCGATGCACCTCACTGACGTCATCGATGTCCTGGATTCCGCGGCGCGCGCGGCCGGCGCGGAGGTCACCTCGCCATGGTTCTATCTGCAGTTGGGCGTGATCCTGACCGGCGGCGGCATCGCATATGCCGCAGGCGCAACCATTCGACGGCGGAGCCACACGATGTCGCTCGCGATGGGCTGGCCGACACCGCTACGGCTGTTCATGCGCGTGCTGGTCGGCAGCGCGGCAACCGCGCTGTTCGCGCTGCTGATGACGCTGGCGCGGGTGACGATGATGACGTCGACCTGGCCGAGCCGCAGCTATCTGCTCAGCGTGGCCGCCAAGCTTGCGTTTGCATGGCTCATCATCCGCCTCGTCACCTCGGTAATACGCAATCCGTTCCTCGTCCGCCTGGTGTCGCTGTCGGCCTGGCTGGTGGCGGCCTTGAGCATCCTCGGCCAGCTCGAGCCGACAATCGATGCACTCGATTCGGTCTCGGTCGTGCTGGGAGGCCTGCGGCTGAGCCCGCTGCTGCTGATCAAGCTCGGCGTGCTCCTGATCGTCGCGCTCTGGCTGACCAATATCGCCAGTAATTTCGCGGAGAGCCGGATCACGCGCTCGACCGACCTGACGCCGTCGATCCAGGTGCTGCTGGTGAAGATGATCCGGCTCGCCTTGATGGCTTTTGCGGTCGCGGTGGTGCTGAGCGCGGTCGGCATCAACCTCTCCGCGCTGGCGATCTTCTCGGGCGCCGCCGGCGTCGGCATCGGGTTCGGCCTGCAAAAGATCGTCGCTAACTTCATCAGCGGCATTATCCTTCTGGCCGATAAATCCGTAAAGCCGGGCGATCTCGTCACCATCGGCGACAGTTCGGGGCGCATCAGCGCGATGAAGACGCGTTATATTTCCGTCGCCGCCGGTGACGGCCGCGAATTCCTGATCCCGAATGAGGATCTGGTGACGCAAAAAGTCACCAACTGGACCTACACCGACAAGAACACGCTGGTGAAGGTGAATTTCAGCGCCAACTACGATGCCGATCCGCGGCTTGTCTGCAAGCTCGCCATCGATCTCGCGGCGACGGCAAGGCGCGCCATCAAAGACAAGCCGCCGAACTGCATCCTGACCGAGTTCGCCGAGGCCGGAATGAAATTCTCGCTGACCTTCTGGATCGCCGATCCGGACGGGATGGACAACGTAAAGAGCGAGATGATGCTGGCGCTGTGGGACGCCTTCAAGCGCGAGGGCATCAGGGCGCCCCATCCGGTACGCGAAATCTTTATCCGCGGCGGCACGCTGCCGGCAGACCCCACGGTTGAGGTTTCGAATTGATGCGGAAAAATGGAACCGCCCGGGCCACGACGCCTGGCCATGGCAAAGGCGCGAGCCAACGCCGGCTTGCCACTTTCGGCCTCGATCATTAAATTAGAGCGCTAATCATCCCGCCACAACATGATCGCCCCATGAGCTACATCGAAGCCACCGACACCTCGTTGCGCAAAACCGGGCAGATCAAGCTGCATGGGCCGAGCGGATTCGCCGGCATGCGCAAGGCCGGCGCTCTGGTGGCAGAATGCCTCGACGAGCTGACCGACGTCATCAAGCCGGGCGTGCCGACCTCGCGGATCGACGAATTCGTCCGCGAGTTCGGCTTTGGCCACGGCGCCTACCCGGCGACCCTGATGTATCGCGGCTATCGCTTTTCGACCTGCACCTCGATCAACCATGTGGTTTGCCACGGCATGCCCGGAGAGCGGGCCTTGAAGGAAGGCGACATCGTCAACATCGATGTCACCTTCATCGTCGAGGGCTGGTATGGCGATTCCAGCCGGATGTATGTGGTCGGCCCGATCGCCCGCAAGGCCGAACGGCTCGTTGAAGTGACCTATGAGGCGATGATGCGCGGCGTCGCGGCGGTAAAACCGGGGGCCACCACCGGCGACATCGGGCATGCCATCCAGAGCTTCGTCGAGCCTCAGGGCATGAGCGTGGTGCGCGATTTCTGCGGCCATGGGCTGGGCCGCATGTTCCACGACGAGCCCAACATCATCCATATCGGGCGGCCCGGCGAAGGCGTGACGCTGAAGCCCGGCATGTTCTTCACCATCGAGCCGATGATCAATCTCGGCAAGCCGCATGTGAAGATACTGTCGGACGGCTGGACCGCGGTGACGCGCGACCGCTCGCTGTCGGCGCAATTCGAGCACTCGGTCGGCGTGACCGCGACCGGTGTCGAAGTCTTCACGCTGTCGCAGCGCCACGGCGAGAAACCGCCGGTGGCGGCCGAGCTCTCCCGGCCGGGTCGATAATTCGCGGTTGCAAAAACTTCCCGGCCCGGCAAGGTTGGCGCCGATGCCCGAGAAACCCGGCGAACCAGAAGATCAGCAGCCTGCCGAGAAGCCGCATTATCTCGGTCACCGTGAGCGGCTGCGCGAGCGCTTTCACGGCGCCGGGCCCGAAGCCCTGAGCGACTACGAGTTGCTGGAGATGGTGCTGTTCACGGCCCAGCCCCGGCGCGACATGAAGCCGCTGGCCAAGTCGCTTCTGAAAAAGTTCGGCTCGTTCGCCGAAGTCATTCACGCCCCCGAAACGCGCCTTCGCGAACTAGATGGGATAGGCGAGGTCACCGTCACCCAGCTCAAGCTGGTTGCTGCGGCAGCACACCGCATCGCCAAGGGCGAACTGGTGGCGCGGACCACGTTGTCGTCATGGAATCAGGTGGTCGACTATTGCCGCACCACGATGGCGTTCGCCGACAAGGAGCAGTTTCGCATTCTGTTCCTCGACAAGCGCAACCAGTTGATATCGGACGAGGTGCAACAGGTAGGCACCGTGGACCATACCCCGGTCTATCCGCGCGAGGTGATCAAACGGGCGCTGGAGCTATCCGCGACCGCGATCCTTCTGGCGCACAATCACCCTTCCGGCGATCCGACGCCCTCGCAAGCCGATATTCACATGACCAAGGCGATCGTCGATATCGCCGCTCCGCTCGGCATCGCCGTGCACGACCACATCATCATCGGCAAGAACGGCCATGTGAGCATGAAGGGGCTGAAGCTGATTTAGCCCGGCTGACATCGCTCACTGCCGCAGCATGATCAGTGGATCGGCGGTATCAGGCACCAGCCGCCATTGCGCGTTGTCGTCGGCCTCGAAACGCCAGACCTCGCCGCCTTGCGACATCAACAATAATCCGCCGCGCTCCAGCCGCCACATCGTCGGCTTGAACGCTTCGACCGCGGGATCGCAACGCGGCTTCAGGAACACCTGGAAATTGTCAGCGGTCGCCTCGGTGTTGGTCAGGGTCAGGCCGCAGATCGGGCGGCCATTGCCGCGAACCATCGCCCAGTCGCCGATCATCTGGTCCATCGATTTTGCGAGCGAGCGCGCGGCGGCAAGATTCTGCAGGATGTAGATGCCCTCGCCCTGCCTCAGACCCTCAAAAATCCCGCTCTCGACTTCGGTAAAATCGATCACCGGCTGACCCGCGGCATCCTGCAGCCGCACGATGTCCAGGCCTTTGATGTTCCAGGCACTGATATCCTTGGTGAAGGGCAGCGCCGCCGCGCAGCCGGGCTCGAGTTCAAGCTTCAATCCCTGCGCCGTCGCATCGCTCTTGAGCGTCACGACGCAGGTCTTGCTGCGCTCGGTGGTCGAGAGCTCCCATTGGCCGACCATGTCCTTCTTCAAGGCGGTGGCATCCTGCGCCGCGGCCTGAGATCCGCCGGCGATCGGCAGCAACAGCACAGCCAGCGCGATGCCGAGCGAGCCCCTCATCAGCGGCTCTTCACCGGCGTTTCAGGCACCGGCGTCAGCGGCGGCTTGCCGGCAAACCAGGCTTTCAGGTTATCGACGACCAGTTGATCCATGGCGTTTCGGGTTACCACCGAAGCTGAGCCGATATGTGGCAACAGCACCACATTCGGCATGGCGCGCAACTCTTCCGGCACGGCCGGCTCCTTGGCGAACACATCGAGCCCGGCGGCCAGAATGGTCCCCGATTTCAGCGCGGCGATCAACGCCGGCTCATCGACCACCGAGCCGCGCGCCACATTGACGATCACACCGCGCGGGCCGAGCGCCTTCATAACGTCGGCGTTGATCATATTCGCGGTCGCGGCGCCGCCGGGCACGATGACGATCAGCGTGTCGACGGCCTTGGCCATCTCGATGAGGTCGGGGTAGTGCTTGTAGGACACGCCCTCGGCCGGTTTGCGCGAATGATAGACCACGGGAACGCGCGATGCCTCGAGCCGGCGTCCGATCGCCCGGCCGATCCGGCCCATGCCGACGATCCCGGCCTTGCGGTCGCGTAACGATCCGACGCTGAGCGGATAGTTCTGCGTGGCCCACAGGCCCGAGCGCAGATAGCGGTCGGCCTTGATGAATTCGCGCAACGTCGCGATCAAGAGCCCCATCGCGATGTCGGCGACTTCTTCAGTCAGTACGTCAGGCGTATTGGTGACCACGATATTGTGTTCGCGGGCGTAACTGGAATCGACGTGGTCGTAACCGACGCCGAAGCTAGCAATGATCTCGAGTTTCGGAAAAAGCGCCAGCGCCGTCCTGTCGGCGTGGACGGTATGATAAGTCACCGCGATGCCGCGGATCTTCTCCCGCATGGCCGGCGTCAAGCGCTCGAGATCGTGCTTGGTTTCGGCGGCGTGCAGCACGAACTGATCGGAAAATCCGTTTTCCAGGATTGGCCGGCTCGGCCCATAGATCAGCACATCGATCTTTTCGGAAGAAATATTCCCGCCGGCCATCAGTTTTCCTTTCCAAGCGCGCTCTCATGCCAGCGCCGCAAGATTAAATGCGAGGTTAGCGCCAGCAGCCCATAAATGACAATCCCGGCGGCCGAGAGCAGCAGCAACGCCGCGAACATCCTGGGAATGTTGAGGCGGTAGCCGGATTCCGCGATTCGATAAGCCAATCCAGAACCGGCGCCGGCCGATCCCGCCGCGATCTCCGCGACCACCGCGCCGATCAATGACAGGCCACCGGCAATCCGCAAGCCGCCGAGAATGTAGGGCAGCGCCGAAGGCAGCTTGAGATAGGCCAGCGTCTGCATCCGCGACGCTCCGTATAGCTGAAACAGGCCGGCCAGATTGCGATCCACCGAATTCAGCCCGAGCGTGGTGTTGGACAGCACCGGAAAAAATCCGACGATCCAGGCGCAGACGATCACCGCGGTCTGCTGCGGAAGATAGATCAGCAGCAGCGGCGCGATCGCGATCACCGGGGTCACCTGCAGGACCACCGCATAGGGAAACAGCGAGTATTCCAGCCATTTCGACTGGTTGAACAACAATGCCAGCGCGATGCCGCCAACCGCGGCGGCAATGAAGCCTTCGAGCGTGGTGAGCAGCGTGACCACAAGCGATTCCGACAATACCGGCCAATCGCCGACCAGGGTCTGGAATACTGCCGATGGTCCCGGTAGCACATAGGGCGGAATATTCTCGATGCGCACCACGAGCTCCCAGACCGCGATGCCGGCCGCCAGCACCACAATCGGAAGCAGGAGCCGGACAATACGCAAGCCCGTCTCGTCAGGCGCTGGCTTGCCGGCATTGAGCGGCGGTGTTTGCAAGGAGCTCATCGGCCGGGCCTGCCCGGAATAGGACGGCGCCAGCGCGTTCGAAACCATCCGGCAATAGCCGGCATAGTCGGCGGAGGTGCGAAACTCCTCGTCCCGCGGCTCCGGCGCCTCGATGCGAATCTCGGCCGCGATGCGTCCGGGCCGCGACGTCATCACGACCACGCGTTGCGACAGATATACCGACTCGAACACCGAATGGGTGACGAAGATGACGGTCTTGCGCAAATTGCGCCACAGCGCCAGCAAGTCGTTGTTCAGCCGAAAGCGCGTGATCTCGTCCAGCGCGGCAAACGGCTCGTCCATCAAGAGAATATCGGGATCGGTGACCAGGGCGCGCGCCAGCGACACCCGCATCTTCATGCCGCCCGAAAGTTCGCGCGGATAGGCATTGGCGAAATCGGCCAGGCCTACTTGCATCAAAGCCGCATCGACCTTCGCGTCGGCCTCGCCGGCCGGCGCATGCGCGAGCTTCAGCGGCAACCGGACATTCTCGCGGACACTGGTCCAAGGCATCAATGTCGGCTCCTGAAACACGAATCCGATCGAATGTCCCGCAGCCGCTTGCGCGCTGCCGTGAGATACCTCGACGGTGCCGGATGTCGGTGCGCTGAGACCGGCGATCAAGCGCAGCGCCGTCGACTTTCCGCAGCCCGACGGCCCAAGCAGGGACACGAACTCGCCCTTGCCGATATCGAGATCCAGTGGGCCCAGCGCCGCCACGCCGCTGTCATAGACCTTGACGGCGGAACGCAGCCGCACCGCGAGGCCGGCTGACCGCGAATCCATTTGCGATACGGCTACAGGCTCGGCCATCACGTCGCTAGTTCTTGGGCCGCAAATTGAGGCCTGCAGCTTTGTTGATGAAGCGAAGCGTGTAAGCCTGGTGGAAATCGATATTGGATCGGACCACGCCGGCTCGCACCATCTTGTCGAAGAAGCTTGCCACGCGCGCATCCGTCATGGCGCCGATGCCGTCGCGCAGGGTGTCGCCGGAATCGACAATGCCATATTCTTTCATCTTGCCCACCGAATAGGCCAGCAATTCGTCGGTCATTTCCGGGTTGAGCTTCTTTATCAGCGCGTTGCCGGGCGCATTGTCGCCGTAAAGATAATGGTACCAGCCGATGATGGAAGCGTCGACAAAACGCTGAACCAGATCCGGTTTTTTGTCGATCACCTCGCGACGGGTTTCAATCAGCGTGGAGTAGGTGTTGAAGCCATAATCCGCCAGCAGGATGATCCCGGGCTTGAACTTGGCGGCCTTTTCGATCGCGAACGGTTCCGAGGTGACATAGCCCTGCATCGCGCTCTGCTTGTTGGCGAGGAACGGCTGCGAATTGAAGGTATAGGGCCTCACTTTGTCCTCGCTGAAGCTGTATTCGGATTTCAGCCATTGAAAATAGCTCGAAATACCTTCCTTGGACACGAACAGCGTCAGCGGCTTCAAGTCCTCGAGTTTGGTGATTTTCGATTCCGGATGAGTCAGGAAGACCTGCGGATCCTTCTGGAACATGGCGGCGACCGTCACCAAGGGCACGTTGTTGGCAACCGCATCGAACGACATCAGTGTGTTCGCCGCCATGAAGAAATCGAGCTTGCCGGCGATCAGCAGCAGGCGATTGTTGTCATTCGGGCCGCCCGGCACGATGGTGACGTCGAGCCCGTAATTCCGGTAGGTGCCGTCGGCCAAGGCCTGGAAAAACCCGCCATGCTCGGCTTCGGCCAGCCAGTTGGTGCCGAACGAGACCTTGTCCAGCGCGGCCTGGGCGCCCGCGGGCGACCCGGCGAGCACAAGCGCTGCAAGGCCTATGGTTAACCCTCGCAGCAAAACAGCCGGGTTCATGATTGGACTCCGTCGATCGTTCTGGCCCATGATGAGGCAACGGACGCTGGTTGGCGTCCTGTCGAAGGAACCCAAGCTACCCCGCAAATCGACCTAATGAAACATTTCGCTCGATGACTTCTTTGCTTCCTCCCCGCGATTGGACCGATATTCACTGGCCGGACATCGCTCGCGCCGACGCTGCCCGATGGATCGCGGTGTTGCCACTGGCGGCGACCGAACAGCATGGCCCGCATTTGCCGCTCGGCACCGATGTCATGATCGCCGAGGCCTATCTGGCGCGGGTGCGCGAGCTTTTGCCCCAAACCATCCCGGTGACATTCCTGCCGCTTCAACCGATCGGGATCTCGACCGAGCATATCGATTATCCGGGCACCCTGACGTTGTCGGGCGAGGTTGCGCTGAACGCCTGGACGGCGCTCGGCACCAGCGTCGCGCGCGCCGGCGTCAAGAAGCTCGTCATGGTCACGAGCCACGGCGGCAACGGCGCGGCGATGAGCCTTGTCGCGCAGGATTTGCGCGCGCAACAGCGGCTTCTTGTGATCACGGCCGCCTGGTTCCGCTTCGGCGTGCCGGATGAACTCTTTCCGGCGGAGGAATTGCGCCACGGCATCCATGGCGGCGCGATCGAAACCTCGATCATGCTGGCGCGCTACCGGCATCATGTGCGCGAGGATGCGATTGCCGATTTTCGTGCGAGCAGCATGGCGATGGAAAAAAATCATCGCTGGCTGTCGGCGCACCGGCCGGCGCCGTTCGCGTGGCAGGCGCAGGACCTTCACCCGAGCGGCGCGGCGGGCGATGCCACGCTGGCCTCGGCGGAAAAAGGCGAGCGTTTGCTCGATCACGGCGCACGCGCGTTCTGCGAGCTGCTGGCCGAGGTCGACAAATTCGACCCGGCAACCCTCGCCGATCGGCCTAATTCCTGAGCGCCACCTCTGAGCAACTGTCACCGGATCGCGTCGGTTGTCCCCTGGGCGGGTTTCTTATCGGGGTGACTATTCCATTTGGTGGATCGTGACATCTCCATAAACGTGGACATCCCGATAAATGATGTTGCATGCGCGTCACAAGCTGGCGCCATTCCACAGCATCGCGGCCGCGGCTTCTTCCAATTGCGAATGATTTGCAATAATGCTCGGAAGTGGACCGCGGGGTGATGCGCCGGCATGATCGAGCCATGAAGGAAGCCGCAATGTTCGCGCCGGAAATCTCCGCATGAACTGCCGCAGCCGATCGCGGCGGCACGTGCTCGCCGGCGTCGGCCTGATCAGCCTGCTTGCGCTCGATCCTCCGGCGCTCGCCGCGGACTTGCCGGTCAAGGCGCCCCACCTCCAGACCATCTTCGATTGGACCGGGCTCTATGTCGGCGCGCATGCCGGCTATAGCCGCGGCACCTCCAGCGCTGTACTCGGCGATCCCGCACCCACTGCGACCAGCAACACCTTCGGCGGCATGATCGACGGGGTGCAGGCCGGTTACAATTATCTGTTGTCATCCGGGCTGCTGCTTGGCGTCGAGGCCGACATCAGCTTTCCGAACTATCTCACCTCCAATTCCGTGGTGTCGTCGCTGGCGAGCGCGCACTCCGCGGTCGACGAGCAATGGGACTACGTGGCGACCGCGCGGGGCCGGGTCGGTTACGCCAGCGGACCGTGGCTCGCCTATGCCACCGGCGGGCTGGCATTTGCCGGCGAACGCTTCCTCAATTCGCCTGCCGGCGGCACCGATGAAAAGCTCCTCAACACCCGGCTCGGCTGGGCCGCGGGAGCCGGGCTGGAATATGGCTTCCTGCCGCACTGGAGCGTGAAGCTGGAATATCTCTACAGCCAATTCGAAAAAGCCGATGTCGGCTTTGCCTCCGGTACGCACTTCGCATCGACGCTGGATTTCCAGTCGCTTCGCGTCGGACTGAACCGCAAGATCGACTGGCCGGGGCGCGGCGACTTCACGCCGAAGGTGTCGCTGAGCGACCCGGAATCCGATCGCTGGGAAGTTCACGGCCAGACCACCTTCCTGCCGCAGGGTTATCCGGCATTCCACGCGCCCTATTCGGGCCCCAACAGCCTCACCCCGGCGCCGCAACTTCAGGAGACCTGGAGCAACAGCCTGTATCTCAACGCAAAGCTCTGGGACGGCGGCGAGGTTTATTACAACCCCGAGCTGCTGCAGGGATTTGGATTGAGCAACACCGTAGGCGTCGCCGGATTCCCGAGCGGCGAAGCGCAAAAGTCAAACTTCCCCTACCCGCATTACAGCACCTCGCGGCTGTTCCTGCGCCAGACTTTCGGCTTCGGCGGCGAACAGGAAGACCTGACCAGCGGCCCGATGCAACTCGCCGGCAAGGCCGACGTGTCACGCCTGACGCTGCAGGCCGGCAGATTTTCGGTCATCGACGTCTTCGATGGCAACACCTATGCCAAGGACAGCCGCAAGGATTTCATGAACTGGTCGATTTGGGCGCCGGGGGCCTTTGACTACGCCGCGGACAAGCTCGGGCTCAGCTATGGCTTCACCGCGGAGTTCAATCAGAAGCAATGGGCGCTGCGCGGCGGCTACTTCCTGATGGACGCGGAATCGAATTCGAATAATTTCGATACCAGGATCTTTCAGCGCGGCGAGTACGTCGTGGAACTGGAAACCCGCTACACGCTGTTCTCGCAGCCGGGAAAGCTGCGGACCCTCGCCTGGCTCAATAGTGCGTTTTCCGGAAGCTACCGCGAGACTCTGGACGATCCGGCGCTCAACCTCGACATCGCGCAGACCCGCATGGGCCGCATCAAATACGGCTATGTCATCAACTTCGAGCAGGCCGTGAACGACGAAATCGGATTGTTCGGCCGCTGGAGCTGGAATGACGGCAAGACCGAGATCATGGCGTTCACCGACATCGACGCCAGTCTCTCCCTCGGCACCTCGCTAAAGGGCGCCAAATGGGGTCGGCCCGACGACGTGATCGGGATCGGCGGCGCGGTCAATGCGCTGTCACGGGATCATCGCGACTTCATCGCGGCCGGCGGCCTCGGGCCGCTGATCGGCGATGGCCGGCTCAATTATCGGCAGGAGCGGATTGTCGAAACCTATTATGCATATGCGCTCAACAAGGCGCTGACGCTGACGGCGGATTATCAGTTCGTGACCAACCCCGCCTACAATGCCGACCGCGGACCGGTCCACGTTTTCTCAGGGCGCCTGCACGGCGAGTTTTAGAACTTCCTCGGCCGGCAGTCGACAGGCCGCGTCACGCGCCCCTCATCCCACCGCTGCGAAGGTGTCCGCTCGCGCCATCTCCCAGGCCTCGCGGAAACGCGGATCGCTGGTGCCATCGATCAATTCGCCGGGCCGAAGCGACGGATAGAGCTTTGCGAACGATTTCACCTCGGTAGTGGAGCTTCGCTGCGAGAAGTGGATCGGCCGCAATTGCTGCGGATGTTCGAGGCCGGCGGCGGCCAGCAGCTCCGCCAGCGCGTGCAGGGTGGCGTGATGATAGTTGTAAACCCGGTCGATCTTGTGCGGCACCACCAGCGCGCGGCTGCGAGACGGATCCTGCGTGGTCACGCCGGTCGGACAGCGATCGGTATGGCAGGACAGCGACTGGATGCAGCCCAGCGCGAACATGAAGCCGCGCGCCGAATTGCACCAGTCGGCGCCGATCGCCATCGCGCGCGCCATGTCGAAGGCGGTCGCGATCTTTCCGGCGGCGCCGATGCGGATGCGGTCGCGCGCATTGATGCCGACCAGCGCGTTGTGGACGAAACTGACGCCCTCCCGCATTGGCATGCCGACGTGGTCCATGAACTCGAGCGGTGCGGCACCGGTGCCGCCCTCATTGCCGTCGACGACGACGAAATCCGGGTAGATTCCACTCTGCAGCATCGCCTTGCAGATCGCCAGAAACTCCCAGGGGTGGCCGATGCAAAGCTTGAACCCGGCGGGTTTGCCGCCGGACAGCCGCCGCATCTCGGCGATGAAGCTCATCATTTCCAGTGGCGTCGAAAACGCCTTGTGGGTGGCCGGCGAAATGCAATCCTCGCCCATGGCAACGCCCCTGATCTTGGAGATTTCCTCGGAGACCTTAGCCGCCGGCAGCACGCCGCCATGGCCCGGCTTGGCGCCCTGGCTGACCTTGAGCTCGACCATCTTGATCTGGTCGTCGGAGGCGACGCGCGCGAACTCTTGCGCGTCGAAGGAGCCGTCGCGGCTGCGGCAACCGAAATATCCTGAACCGATTTCCCAAATGATGTCGCCGCCGTTCTCGCGATGATAGGGACTGACGCCGCCTTCGCCGGTGTCGTGCGCGAAGCCGCCCTTTCTGGCCCCCGCGTTCAGCGCGCGGATGGCATTCGGACTGAGCGCGCCAAAGCTCATCGCCGAGATATTGAAGACCGATGCCGAATAAGGTCTTGTGCAATCCGGTCCGCCGATGGTGACGCGAAATTTCTCATCGGCGTGAACCTTCGGCGCCACCGAATGGTGAATCCATTCGTAGCCCTCGCGATAGACATCCTCCTGGGTGCCGAACGGCCGCTTGTCGAGCACCATTTTGGCGCGCTGATAGATCACGGCGCGGGTGTCGCGGCTGAACGGCATGCCGTCCTTCTCGCTTTCGAAGAAATACTGGCGCATTTCCGGCCTGATCTCTTCCAGCAGGAAGCGCAGATGCGCCGAGATCGGATAGTTGCGCAAAACCGCGTGGCTTTTCTGGGTGAGGTCGCGAATCCCGAGCAATGTGAGAGCGCCGAAGCCCAGCAGCGGGATCAGGACCACATCGAACACCTTGTGATCGAACATCCCAAGCGCAACCAGCACCGTGGTGACGACGGCGCAAATCGTGAGGACGATGAAGCGCGGCGAGAACGGAAGCATCAACGTTTCCATGGGGTCCCTCAGGCAGGTTCTGCCGCTTTATTCTTGTCGGCCGCATTACGCAACGATGCTGTGGACGGTATTTCGTCTACAGCTCATGGCTATGACAGTTGCTCATTAGAGGCTCGTTTTTGCACTGCAACCTGATGCTGTTTGACCTGATCGTGATCGCTCAGTGGGTATGCGGGCGCATCTCATCGGGGATCCCGCTGTGCTGCAGGCCGTTTTGCGCCAGCCAGGCGTCGGTGCTGCTGATGGCGCGCTCGATGTGATCGGCGGTGCGCGAGAAATCATAGGGCGATCCCACCAGCGGGCAAAGCGGCGGCACCACAAAGTATTCGATCGCCGGGTCGAGGCCTTCCAGTTCGCTCACCAATTGCCGAGCGATCATGAGCGTCAGCGCATGCAGCGCATTGGCTACCGCGCCGATCGGCGGCGCATGAGTTGCGCAGGCATAGCCCGTCGGCAGGATGATGAGGCGCCGCGCACCCTTCGCCACAGCGACCCGGATCGGCGTGTTGGAGGAGATGGCGCCATCGGCCAGATAAAACTCCTTGTAGCGGATCGGTGCAAAGGCTCCGGGGATCGCGGTGGAAGCGATGATCGCCGCGGCGGCCGGACCCTCCGACAGCACGACGCTGTCGCCCGATACCATATCGGTGGTGACGATATGAAGCGGGAGCCTGGCATCCTGCAGATTGCGATAGGGCAGATGGTCGTCGATAAGCTTTTGAATGCCGTCATGCGGGATCAGGAAATCCCGGCGCCAGAGAAATCCCAGCAGCGTCCGCCACGTCACCGGGAAGACGTCGTGGCGTTGCAATCCTCGCCAGATGGTCTCCAACCGCAGAACCCCGCTCAGCGTCGGATCGCTCGCATAGTAGGCGCCGTTGAGGGCGCCGACGCTGGAGCCGACCACCATGTCCGCCGATATCCCGTGGGCAGCGAGCGAATGCATCATGCCGACCTGGATGGCGCCGAAGCTGCCGCCGCCTGCGAGCACAAGGGCGGTCTTGGTCGGGCCGTCCTGACTGATTGCGGACAAGGTGGGCAGGCTCCCCGATTGGCGCCCGTCGGCGAAAGGCCGCGCAGCGTTCGGCGGCGACTATAGCAGGCGGTGGGCGCGGCCTGCTACAGCAAGCAACGCACGGAAATCGGTGGTCATGGAACGCCTCAGCGCTCGACGAACGCCTTCTCGATGACAAAATGTCCGGCCTCGCCGTTGCTGCCCTCGGCAAATCCGCGCGCCTCGAACATCTGGCGCAGCTCTTCAAGCATCGCCGGGCTGCCGCACATCATGACGCGGTCGGTCGCGATGTTAAGTGGCGGCTGACCGACATCGTTGAACAGTTGTTCCGAAGTAATCAGATCGGTGATGCGGCCCCGGTTGCGGAACGGCTCGCGCGTGACGGTCGGATAGTACACGAGCTTCCCGCTCAATAGCGGACCGAACAATTCGTCGTCGCGCAATCTCGCCACCAGCTCCTCGCCATAGGCCAGTTCCGACACCTGGCGGCAACCGTGGACGAGCACTATGCTTCCAAACCGATCGTAGACGTCGGGATCCTTGATCAGGCTCGCGAACGGGGCCAGACCGGTTCCCGTCGACAGCAGCAACAGTCGTTGGCCCGGGATCAGATTGTCCGCAACCAGCGTGCCGGTCGCCTTGCGGCCGACCAGGATGGTATCGCCCTCCCTGATCCGCTGCAGCCTTGAGGTCAGCGGCCCATCGGCTACTTTGATCGAGAAGAACTCCAGTTGGTCCTCGTGATTGGCGCTCGCCATGCTGTAGGCACGCATCAGCGGGCGGCCATCGACCTCCAATCCGACCATGGCGAACTGGCCATTGAGGAATCGAAAGCCGGAATTGCGGGTGGCTCTGAAGCTGAAAAGCGTGTCGGTCCAGTGCCGGACCGAAAGGACTTTCTCTTTATGGAATGCGCTCATGCGTTTTGGTTTTTCCACTTGGCCTGCGATAGGACGAACGGATTGCGTGCCCCGATTTAGGCATAAAACCCCTGCGGCGATTGAGGATTTCGCGTTTCAGCTACGCTAATATCGGAATTAGTCAATGCGCATTGACGGGCGATTGAGGCCTCAATTTTGCAAGACGGTTCGGCATCCGCGCGGCGGTGAATCTGCACGAAATTAATTTGCTTAAGTCAGCATTGATACGGCAGTTAATTGCCGCACAGCGGCGAAAATTGACTATTACAAGCTGCTCAAACCAGGATGCCAGGTCGCCGGATATTGCATGCGAAGCTTGCAGGAATTTCGCGCGGGGAAGCCGCATTATTATCCGGATCAGTCGATCTATGCGGCCTTTGCCTGCGCCGAATTCGGCCTCGCTTTCGCCGATCTCGACGACGGGACGGGACTGCTGTTCCGCGTCGGTTCAAATGCCAAAACCATTCATTTCGGCGCCGGGCGCACCTCATGGTATCCGCAAAACAGCGCCACCGCCTCGATGCTGGCGTCCGACAAATATTTTGCCAACAGAGTCCTGCAGCACGCCGGCGTTCCGACGCTCGGCGGCGATTATTTCTTTCTGCATGAGCGCCACCGTGGCCATCGCCCCGCCGGTCACGAGCGCGAACACGCGCTCGAATATTTGCAGAGGCTGGGTGGCACAGCCTTCGCCAAGCCGCTGTTGGGATCGCGCGGCGATTTCGCGCTGGCGATCAACGGCGAGGATTCGCTGCTCCGATATTTGGACGAGGTCTCAAAATATTACGACTCGGTCTTGCTGCAGCCGCTCGCCTCCGGACGCGAATACCGGATTTTCCTGCTCGACGGTGCGATGGTTTTTTCGGCGAGAAAATACCCGCCCGTCGTGCTGGGCGACGGATTGCATTCGATCCGCGATCTCCTGGTTTTGCATAATGAAGGCCTGCGCTCCCGCGGCCTTTCGCCGGTTGCCATCGAAGGCGACGCCGCGCTCGACGCCGTGCTTGCAAATGGCCAGCGCTGGGAAATTCCGGGGCGGATGAATCTGAGCGCGGGCGGGACCATGGCGCTGGAGGCTCCGCATTCCAGCCTCGCGTCCACGATGGCGGAAAAGGCCGCCCGCGCGCTTGGACTTCGCGTAGCGGCGGTGGACCTGTTTACGGACCTCGGAGGGGATCCCGGCGCGATGAGCGTGATCGAGGTGAACTCCAATCCGTCGATCCGGCTGTTGGAAGAATCCGGCCGGAGCGACCTGATCCTGAAGATCTGGCGCCATACGTTCTCCGCCATGGGACTGTCAGGTGTTTGATCTGCCGAAATATGGTGACGGCGTTTGCCTGGCGCGGATGGCCTGTTTGCTCGATGCCATCGGGATCGATCGCGCGAGGTTGCAGCGCATATCGGTTGTTGTGACGGGATCCAATGGCAAAGGCTCGGCCGCCGCGCTCTGCGCCGGCATCGGCCGCGGCTTCGGCTTGCGAACGGGACTATTCACCTCCCCGCATCTCTACCGCTTCAACGAACGGTTTCGGGTCGATGGCGCGCCGGTTGGCGAGGATGACCTGGCGCGGCTGCTTTCGCGGATCGAACCCGCGATCGCCGCGATCTCGCGGCAGCGCGGCGAGACCTTTGGACGCTTTGAGGCGATGTTCGCGTTGGCCTGCCTGCATTTCCAGGACAGCCAATGCGAGTTCGCGGTGTTCGAGGCCGGCATCGGGGGCCGCTACGACCCGGTGCGTCTGGTTGGGGCTGGGCTCACCTGTGTTGCCTCGGTCGACTATGAGCACGTCGAACTGCTCGGCGATTCGCTTGCGTTGATCGCATCGGACAAGAGCGACGCCTGCGCGTCCGGCGGCACCATCATCTATGGCGAGAATTGCCGGAACCTGAAGCGGCATCTGATCGAATATAACCGGTTCCGCGCGATCACCTCGCTGTTCGTTCGGGACGAGATCGCGATCGCTGCGGAATGTGCGTCGGCGCCGAGCCAGCGGTTCGATTTCCGCTACGCAAGTCACGGATTTCGATCGCTCGAAATGGGTCTGCTCGGCGCATTTCAATTCAACAACGCCGCCATCGCCATCGGCCTGTTCCTGCTCTGGCTCGAAGGAACGCGACCCTTCGAGGCCGATAGCCGAATTGAATCCGCGGTGCGAGCGGGCCTGCGCGAGACCCGCTGGCCGGGCCGCCTCGAATTGATAACGCAGGATCCGCTGACGGTGATCGATGTCGGCCACACACCCGACGGCATCCGGCAGGCGCTGGCAAGCCTGCAGGCGATTTATGGCGCGGATGGCTGGATCCTCGTGACCGGCATTTCGCGGGACAAGAGAGCCGGCGAGATCGTCGCCGCGCTGGCGCCCTCCTTCGACACCATCATCTGCACGGCGGCGCATCACAACGGCACGGCCGCGGAGGGCATCGCGGCCGCGGTGCGCGAAGCCAACCCGTCGGCGGAGGTCCACATCGCGGCGACCATAGAGGACGCGGTGAGCATCAGCCATGAACTCGCCGCGTCGTTGCGTCGAAAAATATACGTCGCCGGCGGATTATTCCTGGCGGCCGAATACGCCGTTGTCGCGAACGGCGGCCGCGCGCAGGACTTGAGGTTTTTCTAGCGACAGAGCACCGCGACCTACCGAATTTCACGGAAACGTTCCGGTTGTGAAATGCAAGCCCAACCGTTAGCGTCGTGCACAGGGCGCGATGCATGCAGTCGAACGTTTTCTGCGGCGTGCCTGTGCATCGAGAACCGACGGGTTTGGGAGTGGACGCGATGAACGACGCCATCAATCGCCAGGTCTTGCTGGTTGAAAAGCCGACCGGAAAACTCGGATCGGAACATTTCAAAATGTCCAAAGCAACGATTCCCGAGCCGAAGGAAGGCGAGGCGCTGCTCCGGGTGCGCTATATTTCGCTCGACGCCGCCAACCGGGCCTGGATGCATGGCGCGACCTATCGCGCGGCGGTCGAGCCCAACACCGTGATGGCCGGCGGCGGCATCGCCGAAGTCGTGACATCGAAAGCGCCCGGGCTCGCGCCCGGCGACCTCGTGTTCGGCGACACCGGCTGGCAGGATTACGCGGCCGTGCCGGCAAAGCATCTGACCAAAATGCCGAAGATCGAGCCGATGACGCATCTGCTCAGCGTCTACGGCATTGCCGGCCTCACCGCCTATTTCGGGCTGCTCGATATCGGCAAGCCGAAGGCCGCCGAGACCGTGGTGGTTTCAGCCGCTGCCGGTTCGGTCGGATCGATTGTCGGCCAGATCGCCAAGATCAAGGGCTGCCGCACGGTCGGCATCGCCGGCGGCAAGGACAAGTGCGACTGGCTGACATCCGAGCTCGGCTTTGACGCCGCGGTCGACTACAAGGACGGCGCGGTGTTCAAGGCGTTGCGCGCCGCCGCGCCGGACGGCATCGACGTCTACTTCGACAATGTCGGCGGCGATATCCTGGAAGCCTGCCTGGCGCTGATGAACAACCGCGGCCGCATCGCCTGCTGCGGGGCGATCTCGCAATATGACGGCGCACCGTCGGCGCACGGGCCGCGCGGCGTGCCCGGCCTGATCGTGGTGAAGCGGCTGATCATGCAGGGCTTCATCGTGATGGATTTCATGGATCAGCGCGGCGAGGCGCTGAGCGACCTGCAGTCGTGGGTGGCCGCCGGCAAATTGAAAGTGCAGGAAGACGTGATCGACGGCCTGGAAAACACGCCGAAAGCGCTGATCGGATTACTCGCCGGCGACAATCGCGGCAAGCGGATGATCAGGGTGTAACTTCCGGCCCCGATTCGACGCCCCACTGGACTCGCGGTTTCTTAGGGACCATCATCCACTCGGACCTTTTGGAGCCATCCATGGATGTCGGGGCTTGGTTGCGCGGCCTTGGGCTCGGACAGTACGAAGGTACGTTTCGCGACAGCGAAATTGAGGCTGACATCCTGCCTGAGCTAACTGAAACCGATCTTGAAAAGATTGGCCTGCCCTTGGGACCCCGAAAACGAATCCTGAAGGCGATTCAGAATCTGGACGATGCGGACGAGACCTCGGACGCCGTGAGTCTTGAACGCTCCGTACCCGCCAAGGAAGCGGCTGAGCGTCGTCAATTGACCGTTATGTTCTGCGATCTCGTCGGCTCTACTGCGATCTCTGCTCGACTCGATCCTGAAGATCTGAGCAGCGTCTTTGGTGCCTTCCAAAAGGCCTGTGTCAGCGCCGTGACTGCGTTCGGCGGTTCGATTGCCAAGTACATGGGCGATGGAGCGCTGGTCTATTTCGGCTATCCGGAAGCGCACGAGGACGATGCGGAGCGAGCCGTGCGAGCGGGGCTTGCGCTGCTCGACGCGGTGGCCGCAATGCGGCTGCCCCTGCCGGTCCGACCGCAGGTCAGGATCGGCATTGCCACGGGCCTGGTGGTGGTGGGGGAGTTGATCGGCGAAGGCCGCGCGCAAGAACGGGTTGCCATCGGCGAGACATTGAATTTGGCGGCAAGAATTCAGGCCGTTGCCTCTCCCGATTCCGTGCTGGTTGGCGAATTAACCCGTCGACTTGCCGGCGTCGCTTTCGACTATGAGGACCTTGGACCGCATGAGCTCAAGGGAATTCCGGATGCGGCGAGGTTATGGCGCGTCACGGGCGAAAGCGGGACTCGTGGACGCTTCGATAGCAGGACCGCGAAGGGCCTGACTCCTTTGGTTGGCAGGGCCGAGGAGATCGGACTGCTCCGGCGGCGTTGGGATTACGCAAAGGAAGGCGACGGTCAACTCGTTCTCCTGTCCGCACCCGGGGGATTCGGCAAGTCGCGCTTGACGCTGTCATTTCGTGAGCACCTCGATGATTCCTCGGTCACATGTATGCAGTACTTTGGATCTCCCTTTCATGTGAACAGCCCATTTTACCCCTTTATCAGACAGCTTGAGCTCGCCGCAGGCATCGTCCGGACGGATACCGCGGTCGAAAAGCTCCATAAGCTGGAAGGCATTTTGGAAAGCTCAGCGGAAAGTAGAATCGAGGATGTCCCGCTGTTGGCCGGTCTCTTGTCGATCCCGTTCGAGCAGCGTTATCCGCGCCTGCAGATTACCGAGTTGGTCCAGAAGCAAAGAACCATGGAGCTGCTGGTGGACCAATTGGTCCTGATCTCGCAGCGAGGTCCGGTGCTGGTTGTCTTCGAGGACGCGCACTGGATTGATCCAAGTTCGCTCGAGTTGATCAACAACGCCATTCGCAGAGTGACGAATTTGCCGGTAATGATTGTCGTGACCCATCGGCCGGAGTTTCCGTCACCCTGGTCGGATCTCGCCCACGCTACAGTGTTGAAGCTGAACCAACTGGGGCGAAGCCAGGTGGTCGAACTCATTCACAAAGCGGCTGACGGCAAGGCTCTGCCCGAGGCGATCATCGAGCAAATCGCTGCCAAGTCGCAGGGTATCCCGCTATTCATCGAGGAAATCACTCGGTCGATTTTGGAATCCGGCGATCTGCAGGAACACCGCGACCGTTATGTTTTGCGACAATCGATCCGGGAGTTCACTATTCCGGCTACGTTGCAGGATTCCCTAATCGCGCGTCTGGATCGCCTCGGATCGGCTAAGGACGTAGTACTCACGGCATCGATCATCGGCAGGGAGTTTTCCTACGAACTGATTGACGCGGTATCGTCGGCATCTCGGGCGACACTACTCGCGGATTTGGAACGGCTGGTTCAATCCGATCTTCTGGAGCAGCGCGGCACGCCACCACAGTCGCGTTACATCTTCAAGCATGCTCTGATTCTCGACGCAGCCTCTCAGTCGGTCTTGAAAGCGAGGAAGCGCGAACTGCATCAACGCATCGCCGAAGTGTACACAACCCGGTTTCCCGAGGTCGTTGCCAACGAGCCGGAACTGCTGGCGCATCACTACACGGAAGCAAATGTAGTGGAGCGTGCGCTGGCCTTTTGGCGACAGGCTGCCGATCGTGCTGTAGCGCGATTGGCCTACGTGGAGGCCCTCGGTCATGTTGATAAGGCCATGAAGCTCGTAGCGAGTCTGCCCGAAGGCACTGCGCGGGACGAGTGGGAACTTAGTTTCTTGGTCATTGAGGGGCCATCACGGATGGCGCTGGACGGTTGGGACAGTCCGGCGGCAGAACGACTCTATGAGGCGGCGCGTACGGTTGCCGAAAGATTGGGGCGTCCGGCTGAAGTGTTCCGGTCGATTTGGGGCTTATGGATGGGAGCGCATAGCAGCGGGCAGCACGTCCGCGCTCACGAACTCTATCGTGAAGTCTTTGAACTTCTCAAGCAGACGAATGATCCGGAATACATGGTTCAAGCTCACCATGCTGGTGGCTCTCAGATGGTAGCGGAAGGCGTGCCACGGGTGGCGCTTGCCCATGTCGATCAATTGCTGACCAATTACCGAATGGATGTTCACGGTAATCTTGCACTGATGTACGGCGCTCATGATCCCGCCTGCTGTTCGCTCGGTATGCGCGCTCTAAGTTTAGCCATGCTGGGATATCTGGATCAGGCACTGGTGGAAAGCGACAAAGCGTTGGAGCTGAGCGAGCGCCTTGGCCACAAGCCTAGTATTTCTCATACTCACATGTTCCGCTCCGAACTCTCGATCATCATGAATCGCGTGGAGGAGGCGGAGGCCCATCTGAACACCAGCATATCGCTTGCCAAGAAGTACTCGTTGGCTGCCTATCTGAATGCCGCCGATCTCATGCACGGTCTGGTTCGCGCGCTGCGAGGCGAAGTCGAGGTAGGTATTGACCAGGCTGAAGCGGCTTTGGTCACCCTGATGTCGGTTCCGTCGCGCCGATTCCACTTACCAATACGAATAGCGATTGTCGGACGAGCCAAGGTGGTTGGCAGGGATATAGATGGAGCACTTGCTCTCTTTGACACCGCTCTTGAGGCGGCATCGAGCACGGGCGAACGCTGGTACGAGCCGGAAATGCTTCGCCTGAAAGCCGAGATGCTGCTTGCCCAGCCCGGGCCTCATGAGGCCGCAGCGGAACAATGCCTGATGTCAGCGATCGCCCTTGCGCAAAAGCAGGAAGCAAAGTTCTGGGAATTGAGAGCCGCGACGGCGCTCGCCGGACTCTGGAAACAACAGGGGCGACGCGGAGAGGCCCGCGGCCTCCTCGCGCCGGTTTATGGTTGGTTTACCGAGGGCTTCGACAACGCCGACGTCAAGGGTGCGGCTGCACTGCTCGCGGAGCTGACGAGGGAATGACGGACCATATCTGCTGCCCGCACTCGGCGCCATGCACACGCAGTAAAGGACGGATTTGAAATTGCGGATTCTCCGTACGCGGGACCATCGGGGGGAAAGACCGTGCGTATCGCCGTGATCGGCGGCGGCCCCGGCGGGCTGTATTTCGCCTATCTCTGGAAAAAGCGTCACCCCGACGCGGAGATCGAGCTGTTCGAGCAGAACACCGCGGGCGCCACCTGGGGCTTTGGCGTGGTGTTCTCCGAGCAGGCGCTTGAGTTCCTGCGCGCCGACGATCCCGAAACGGTGGACGCCGTCACGCCGCGGATGGAGAGCTGGACTAACATCACCCTCCATCTGCGCGGCGAAAGCGTCGAGATCGACGGCGTCGGTTTTTCCTCGATCGGCCGGCTCGAGCTGCTGACGATATTGCAGACGCGCGCATCCTCGGCGGGCGTCATGCTGCGATATGAGGCGCCGATCCAGTCGGTGGATCAATTGAGCGGCTGCGATCTGATCGTCGCCGCCGACGGCCTGAACTCGCTGGCGCGGCGCAGCTTCGAGGACGATTTCGGCACCTCGTTGTCCTGTTCGCCCAACAAGTTCGCCTGGTACGGCACGTCAAAACGGTTCGAGACGCTGTCGCAGACTTTTGTCGCAACCGGGCTCGGCGCGTTCAACGCTCATCATTACCGGTACTCGCCCGGCATGAGCACCTTCCTGGTCGAATGCGACCTGCCGACCTGGCAAGCTTACGGGTTTGCCGACAAGACGATCGAGCAATCCAGGACGATTTGCGAGCAGGTGTTCGCCTCGACCCTGGATGGCCATCCGCTGGTCTCCAATAAATCGGTGTGGCGTAATTTCCCGTGGGTCTGGAACGAGCGCTGGTCGTTCAGGAACATCGTGCTGATCGGCGATGCGCTGCATTCGGCGCATTTTTCCATCGGCTCGGGCACCCGTCTTGCCATCGAGGACGCGATCGCGCTGGTGAAGGCACTGGAGGCGGAACGCGGGATTCCGGCCGCGCTGGCGCGCTATCAGACCGAGCGGCAGCCGAGCGTGGAGAAGCTGGTCGGTGCCGCGCGCAGCAGCGCCGATTGGTACGAAAAATTCGCCGAGCACATGAAGCTCGACCCGATGGATTTTGCCTACAGCTATATCACCCGTTCGGGCCGGATCGATGATGCGCGGCTGCGCGCGATGTCGCCCGCCTTCATGGCGCGCTATCAGGCATCGAAGCGGGCGAACGGGCGGGACGGCAGCAAGGCATGAGTTCGACGACGCCGCTTTAGGCCGCCGACGGAGCTCAAGGCCGGAAACGACGATGGCATTGGAGCTATTCTCCCAACCCGGTCCCGCCATACAACCACGCCAGATCGCGGTAATAATCCTCCGAAGTCTTCGCGCTCATGATGGCGTTGCGGATGCGGGCGTGTTCGCCTGCGGGATGATAGATGTGCTCGCCGATCGCGCGCGACAACAGTTGCACCCTCGCGGTGCGCGGGAAGCGCTGCGCGCGGTAGCGCTCCAGCGCGCCGGCATGGTCGTCGGGGTAGGCGCCAAGCATGTGCGACAGGCACACCGCGTCCTCCATCGCC
The DNA here is from genome assembly GCA_963840155.1 of uncultured Alphaproteobacteria bacterium. Taxonomy (GTDB): domain Bacteria; phylum Pseudomonadota; class Alphaproteobacteria; order Rhizobiales; family Xanthobacteraceae; genus Bradyrhizobium. The sequence goes on along the minus strand of CAWIXP010000002.1, from coordinate 1,603,258 downwards.
TGACAGGCGCCTTGCGCGAAATATTGCAGCATCGGATGCGCGGCATCGCCAAGCAGCGCGACGCGGCCATCGATCCAGCGCTCGCTGGGATCGCGGTCGCACAACACCCAGAGCTTCCAGTTCTTGCCATGGCGGATGATGTTCTGCGCGCGTTCATGCACCTGGGAGAAGCCTCGCATCACTTCCGCTTCGGATACGGCCTTGCCCGCCACCGGCTCCGGCGCGTCATTGTGACAAGTGACGACCAGATTGAACACCTTCCAGCCCGACAGCGGATAGTGCACGATGTGGCACTTCGGCCCGGCCCACAGCGTCGCTGCATTCCAGCGCAGATCCTCCGGCATCTCATCGGTCGGGATCACCGAGCGGTAGGTGGTGTGGCCGGAAACCCGCGGCGGCCCGTCGGCGGTGACCGATTTACGGATATTCGACCACAGGCCATCGGCGCCGATCAGCAGCGATCCGGTGACGCGTTCGCCGGAAGCGAGCTGCGCGGTCACCGATGAGCTATCCTGGTCATAGCCGATCACTTCGCTGCTGACGCGAAGCTCGATCGATTCATGCGTGCGGCAGGCTTTCAGGAACACACCATGCAGGTCGCCGCGGTGCACCACCGCATACGGATTGCCGAACCGCGCGCGAAACGCCTCGCGCAGATCGACATGGGTGATCTCTTCGGCCGTCAACGCATCCATCAGCGTTAGCCGATCGATATAGACCGCCATGAGGCGCGCGGCCTCGCCGACGCCGAGATAGTCGAAGGCGTGGAAGGCGTTGGGCCCGAGCTGGATGCCGGCGCCGATTTCGCCGAGCGCGGCGGCCTTTTCCAAAAGGATCGAGGCAATTCCCTTTTGCGCCAGTCCGAGCGCGGCGGCGAGGCCGCCGATGCCGCCGCCGGCGATCAGGACCGGCCGTGCACGCAGCCCCGCTCCCATCAGGTCGATTTTCCCATATGTTCGCGCGCATCTTCGGCCCGCAACGGCACCCGCGACGCCTCGTTGTTGAGATCGACCAGTTGCGTCAGCAGCGCCACCAGCGTTTTGCGGTCGGCCGGTTTGAGCGGCTGCAGCATCCGCGCCTGCGCGCGGTCGACCGAGGGCATGATATCGCGCAGCAGCACCGCGGCCGATCTGGTCGGATACAGGCGTTTTGTCCGTTTGTCCCCGCGCGATGGTTTTCGCTCGATGTATCCTTTGGTCTCCAGCCGCTCGATCACATTGCCGAGCGTCGAACGGTCGAACGCGATCACCGCCGAGAGCCGCGTCGCATCGATGCCGGGATGGGCGCGGATCGCCACCAATGCAGCAAATTGCACCGGGGTCAGATCGTAGGCACTGCACTCTTCGACGAAGATCGCGACCGCGATCTGCTGCATCCGGCGAAACAGATAACCGGGCTTGGTGTAGACGGCGTCCATCGTCAGCACTGAGGATTTATTCTGCATCGCCCTGCCGCTCCGGCGCGGCGTCCGCGAATGCCTTGTGGTCCTTCGCCGCTGCCTCGGCGTTCAACAGGCGCGGAAAGGCCGCGACATCGACCCCGAAGCGCCGCGCATTGGCAAGCTGCGGCACCAGGCAGAGATCGGCCAGCGTCGGCGCGTCGCCGAAGCAGAACGGACCAGTCTCGCCCGATATCAGCGCTTCGCAAGCGGCGAGCCCCTCGCGGTTGGCCCAGGCCGCCCAGGCGATCACCTGCTGCTCCGCCAATCCAAGCTCGCGCAGCCGCGCCAGCACTTTCAGGTTCTGCACCGGGTGGGTGTCGCAGGCCAGCACCTGGGCAAAGGCGCGGACCTTTGCGCGGCGTAGCGGTTGCTTTGGCAGCAGCGGCGGCTCGGGGTGGGTCTCATCCAGCCATTCGATAATGGCAAGCGACTGGGTGATGACAGTATCCCGGTCCTGCAGGGTCGGGACCAGGCCTTGCGGGTTGATCGCGAGATAAGCGGGATCGCGCTGTTCGCCCTTGCGGAGATGGTGCGGCAAGTGCTCCGCGTTCAGTCCCTTCAAATTCAGTGCGATTCTGACCCGGTAGGACGCGCTGCTGCGGAAATAGCCGTGCAGCTTCATCGGAACCTCCCTTGAATTCTCCCGTTGGCCCCTGGCTTGGCGCGATTGACGTTAGCCATATCGTAAGTATACTGTCAATCGACCGAGAGAAGCCGCAACGGAAACCTTGGGAGGCTCGTCATGGAAGCCGTGCAGAAGACTCCGGAGCGCGAGGCGTTCTACAAGAAGATCGACGGCGAGAATCTTTCAGCGCTGTGGAACGTGATGGGCGAGCTGATCACGCCGGAGCCGAAGAGCGCCTGCCGGCCGCATTTGTGGAAATTCGACGCCATCCGCGACTACATGACGGAAGCCGGCAAGCTGATCACCGCCAAGGAAGCCGAGCGGCGGGTGCTGGTTCTGGAAAATCCCGGCCTGCGCGGACAATCGAAAATCACCACCTCGCTGTTTGCCGGCGTGCAGATGGTGGTCCCCGGCGACATCGCGCCGGCGCACCGCCACAGCCAGTCGGCGCTGCGCTTCATCCTCGAGGGCAAGGGCGCCTATACCTCGGTCGATGGCGAGCGCACCGCGATGGAGCCGGGCGACTTCGTCATTACCCCGTCGATGACCTGGCACGACCATTCCAACGAGACTTCCGAGCCGATGTTCTGGCTCGATGGCCTGGACATCCCGATGGTGCAATTCTTCGACGCCTCCTTTGCCGAAGGCTCGGATGAGGACCAGCAGAAGATCACCCGGCCCACGGGCGACAGCTTTGCCCGTTACGGCCACAATCTTCTGCCGGTCGACGAGAAGCGCACCTCGAAAACCTCGCCGATCTTCAATTATCCCTACGCCTACACCCGCGAGGCGCTGGAGCAGGCCAGAACCCGCGGCCAATGGGACGCCTGCCACGGCTTGAAGCTGAAATTCTCCAACCCCGAGACCGGCGACTTTGCGATGCCGACCATCGGCACCTTCATCCAGCTGCTGCCCAAGGGATTCAAGACCGCGCGCTATCGTTCCACCGACGCGACTGTGTTCGCGGCGATCGAAGGCGGCGGGCGCACCCGGATCGGCGAGCAGACTTTTGAATGGGGCCCGCGCGACCTGTTCGTGGTGCCGAGCTGGCAGTGGGTCACCCACGAGGCCGAGCAGGACGCCGTGCTGTTCAGCTTCTCCGATCGCCCGGTGCAGCAGAAGCTCGACTTGTTCCGCGAAGACCGCGGCAACGCGTGATGTCGCGTTAAATCTCGCTAATCTGCCAATGCCCGGGAACAATCAGGCTGAGAAGCCGGTTGGTTCGAAAAGGACGAACCGCGATGCGCAGCCCAAAACACTTGCCGAGCCGTAACAAGATTGACTTGTCCGATGCCAGACAAGTCCGCCTGATGAAGAAGCGGCTCGGTGTTTCCGGCGATGATCTGACGCGATTGGTCGAAAAAGTCGGGGATTCGATTGCTGCGATCAGCAAGGAAGTAAAATCCAAGGCGCCATTCCCGCTGCAACCGGCTGCCGAGCCGGGCACAGCCGGTTCAACCTAGCTCGCTCGATCGGTCGACCCACCGGCATTCTCCCCGTTCCTAGACCGCATTCTCACGAAAACGGCACCCGCTTAGGCTCACACTTTGCATATTGGGTAACCGCCTTGCCGTCCCAAATCTCTATCGTGAAGGGGTCGATGACCTTCAGGAAGTACGTCGTCTTGGTTCTGAACCCAAGCAACCGACGAGCGCCGGCTAACCACTCCGTGATACGAAAACCTCCGTTGGTTTGCTTGATCGATTTGATTTTTACCTCGGTTTGGACGTCGCGTTTGACGTGGTAACGCTTGTCCCTGGAGAAAATGATCAGCTCAGCGACCGCTTCCTTCGATACGGCTTCGACCCCGAACGTCTTCAAGGCCAAGCAGGCTTGATTTCTGTCGGCGGGATACCTGGGATCGATGGCCGAAAAAACGCCGTTGACCGGATAGACCTGTGCGGCTGCCGGAAACGAAAACAAGGTCAGTCCGGCCACAAGCACGAGCGAACCCAGCGCCATGGCCGGGCGATCTCCAAAACCATCGTGAATGAACGGATCGAACATGAGTTCACAACCCTGCGCGTCAAGATAACGCAAAAACGGCCCGGGCAGAAGGTTGGGCGGTTCGTGTTTCAGGCATGGCGGCTCAAAACAAGCGTTATCGGATCGATCACCTCTCGGCCATGGCGGGTAGCTCTGCGGCGCGTGCGGACCAGAGGGCAAGCGCTATCGGACCGCCGCTGCGGTGCAATCGATCCGAGCCGCGAGCGCCCGCATTTACCCAGGGGGATCAACCAGCCTTTAACCAATATTGGTTTATTTGGAGTTGGGCATTGGGGGCGCGTGTGCTGGCTGGCGGGCCAGCCGTAACCGTAGGCATGCCGCAATGGCCTTGGACCCGGAAGAGCTAGTCACCCTGACAGATCACGGCACCATGAAACTGCGCTCGGCAGTGGCGCGAGCGATGACGTTGCTGCCCAAGGAACGCAAGCGGGCGACCATCGTCCGACAAGGCACCCCAGCGATCCTGCATTTCGCTGAGATCAAGGAGCTGGCGGCGCAGTGGGACCAACGGCTGGTGCCAAGCTGATTTTGGCTTTAGCCCGGAATTGCAAAGCGGCGGCGAACAGCGGCCGCGTCAAAATCTAGCCATCCAACGCGAACGCATCGCGGGTTGCGTCACGCACCGGGTTTGTGGAGACTGCCTGGCGGTCGTCGCGCGCTCGAACCCTTGAGAGAACTGCCATGCGGATCTGCATTTTCGGCGCCGGCGCGGTCGGCAGTCATTTTGCGGTACGGCTGGCGCTGGCCGGGCATGAGGTGTGCTGCGTGATGCGCGGCCCGCATCTTGAGGCGGTGCGGGCACGCGGCCTGACGCTTCGGGTCGGCGCGGCCGCATTCTCGGCGCGCGTGAAAGCATCCGACGATCCGGCGGCGTTGGGTCCGCAGGATTTTGTCATCAGCACGCTGAAGGCGACGGCTTTGCGCGATCTGGCGAGCGGGCTGCGGCCGTTGCTGCGCGATGACACCGCGGTGGTCTTTGCCCAGAACGGCATTCCCTGGTGGTACGACATCGGGCTTGCAGCCGACCGACCGCCGCCTCCCGATCTCGGCTTTCTCGATCCCGGCGGCGGGCTGCGCGCCGCCGTCGCCAGCGAGCGGATCATCGGCGGCGTGATCTTTTCGTCGAACGAGGTGGTGGCGCCCGGCATCGCTGAAAATCTCTCCCCCGAGCGCAACATGCTGCTGGTCGGCGAATGCGACGACCGCGCGACGGAACGGATCGAGCGGCTGCGCGCCGCGCTCAAGGGGGCTTCGATCGACTCGCCGCCGGCGGCGCAAATCAGGAAAGCGATCTGGTCCAAGCTCCTGACCAACATGTCGATGTCGGTGCTGTGCCTGTTGACCGGACAGACCGCCCGGGCGGTCAGGGACGATCCGGCATTGCGCGAGGCAGTGCCGCGGCTGCTCGATGAAGCCAACGCCGTCGCGCAAGCTTGCTACCCGGACGTGACGCGCGTCGCCCGCACCGGGCCGGCGCCCGATCACAAGCCGTCCATCCTGCAAGATTACGAACTCGGCCGGGCGATGGAGATCGATGTTCTGGTGCGCGCGCCCGCGGCGTTCGCCAGGGCCGCGGGGCTATCGACGCCGATGCTGGATTTGCTGGCGGGGCTTGCGATCCGCCAGGCCCGCGACAAGGGACTGTATCGAGGTTGAGCGCGCAGTCTGGCGATCCGCCCGCATAGCCTGACGGATCTCCCGCGGCCAAGGCTACGCCTTGCCGGGCGTCCAGTTGGCGGCGCGTTTTTCGGCGAAAGAGGCAAGGCCCTCGGCCGCTTCCTTAGTCTGCCGCTTGGCCGCATGCATCCGCACCAGCCGCGCATAGGCATCGTCATCGACGCTCATGCCGCCGAACCCGCTTTCCATCGCCAGCGCCTTGGTTTCGGCCAGCGCCTGGGGCGCGTTGGCGAGCAATTGCGCGACGATCCCGGCGCCCGAGGCCTCGAGATCGGCCAGCGGCACCACCTCGTGCACGAGGCCGATGCGGCGAGCCTCCGCTGCGCCAAAGCGCTCGCCGGTCAGGGCGTAGCGGCGGACCTGCCGCACCCCGATGGCGTCGCATAGTTGCGGGATGATGATCGCAGCCGTCAGGCCCCAGCGCACTTCCGTGATGGAGAACATGGCATTGTCGGCCGCGATCACCACGTCGCAGGCCGAGATCACGCCGGTGCCGCCGCCGAAGCAGCCGCCCTGCACCAGCGCCACGGTCGGCACTGGCAGCCGGTTCAACCGCTGCACGGCCTCGAAGGTGGCCCGCGACACGGCTTCGTTTTCATCCGGCGATTGCGGCCGCACCGCTTCGATCCATTTCAGATCCGCGCCGGCCTGAAAATGCCTGCCGTTGCCCTTCAGGACAACGACGCGAAGCCGCGGCTTTCGGCCCAATTCGTCCATCGCCGCGAGCAGGCCCTGGATCAGGCCGGCATCATAGGCGTTGTTGACCTCCGGCCGGTTCAGCGTGACCGTCGCGACCCCGTTCTCGCTCAGATTCCACAACACCGGATCGGCAGGCATGGACGGCCTTTCGTTTGGGCGATGCCGCGAAGCCCGGGCTTCGGCGCGGCGGCTGCCGTCACTCGGCGGCGTCGAGGATGGTTTTGCCGAGCGTGTTGTCGACCACCACCGGGGTTTCGAAAAAGCTGATCTCGGGCGCGGAGCCGTAGCGCTCGATAATCATCTTGCGCCATGCCGCATCGTAGAGGCGCTCGGCGGCCTCGCGGCTCTCCCAGAGATAGCAGCCGCCGCCGGTCCGGCTCTCGGCATCGAACAGATAGTATTTGCGAATGAGGCCGGGGAGACTCTGATATTTCGGCGCCGAGCCCGCGAACAACTCGGCTGCTTTTGCGGAATTGATCGTCGCGGGCAGCTTGAAGCGGACAATGGTGGTAATCATCGATAAATCCTCCAGGCCGACCTCTAGCAAAAAGTGGCGATCCCGGCATGACTCGAACATGCGACCTACGGTTTAGGAAACCGTCGCTCTATCCGGCTGAGCTACGGGACCGGACGCAACCCAGCCTGACAGGTGGGTTGGCTGGCGATTAATTACCAGAGCGCGAGCAGGGTCGCTAGGCCTCTAGAAAACCTGTGTCCCTGCCGTCACAGGCAACAGCCGGCGTGCAACTATTGCGGGAAACGCATCGCTTTTCGGGGTGACAAGCGCGGCGATAATGGCGACAATCGGGCGCCTGGAACCGATCTGAAAATCCCCCCGAGAAGAGCCTTCCGTGGTCGTGCCGCCTAGAACCGCACTGTCGATCGCTGCCATCGCCGTTTGCGCGCTGCTGCTGCAGAGTTCGCGCGTGCAGGCGCAGTGGTGGAGCCGGGCGCCGGCGGATTTCGAGGAATGCGCCGACAAGGCCGAGCAGTCGGCAACCAGGGAAACGCGAAGCGCGGCGCTCAGCCAATGCAACGCTAAATTCGCCGGACGGCGCAAGCCCGGCGGCGGCTATGCCTACTTCGATTTCATGCAAAACCGCAGTTTCGATATCGCCGGCCCGAACCCGACGCCGGAAGAGCAGAAGCAAATCGACGAGCAATACACCGCCTTCCTCGATCGCGAGCGGCAAAGCCGCATCGTGGCCGCCTTCACCGCAAAGCAGCAACTGCTGCAGCAGGCCTCGTTCAGGAATGAAAAGGTCCCGCTGCCGGTGGTGGCGCCCAACAAGCAGCCGGGCGCGGCAAGCGATTTGCGCTCGCGCACCAGGAATGCCAATTGCGCCAGGAGTTCATTCTCCTGCGACTGGCCGCGGCTTTCCGAAGGCCTCAAGGACTTGAAGAAGGTGCTGTTCGGATCGCCGCCGAGCAAGGCGAAACGGGGTTGAAGCCGGACTGAATCCAGCCGATCGCGCCGTCGTCATTCCCCGCGCCGGCGGACGCCTCCGGAAAACGACGCTAACGCCTCAATCCGTAATGACCATCGCCCAGAATTTCCGGTAAGGCGATTTCGGATTGCCGACCGATGCGATACCGACGCGGCGGGCGCCCGCCATCAGCAGATTCTCGCGATGGCCGCTGGAAGCTTGCCACTGTCTGAACATTTCGGCGAAGCTGAGATAGCCGGCGCCGATATTTTCGGCGGCCCTGGTTTTGCGCAACGGAGCGACGCGGCTGACAAAATCGCCCCCGGCAGAGTGGCTGACGGTGCCGCTCAGGGACATCGCACGCGCCTGCCTCAGCGCCACCGCGGTGAGCCTGCTGTCCGACCTTACCCCTGACAGACCGTGGGTGCGGCGATAGGCGCTGATCGCGCCGGCGTAATCGGCTGCGACAGCGCTGGCGGCGAAGCCGAGAGAAAATATCAGCGCGAGGCCAAACCGCCCCATTGCAATTCGTATCGTCATGAGCCCCCTTCAGTGAAGCTTAGTAAGCGCGGCCGTGGATGCGCTTGACATGATGCCGGCGTACCATTCCGGGATGATGGACGAGGCGGAAATCATGTCTCTGCGCGGCGTGCTGCTCCTGCAATCTGGCATCGTAACCCGGCGATGGCGTCACGGTCGGCGGCGCGGCGCGGGCCGGCGCCAGCGCGGCAAAGCCGCCGAGCGCCAGCAACGCGGCGGCGAGGCTTCCGTGAACCATATCTGCAGAGGTAAGGCCTCGGTGAAATCGCGGCATGTTGTTTCTCCCGGCGCGGCGGCTTTAAGCCAAGCTCCGTCGCAATCATTGCCTTTTCAAGGCAATGATTTCAGGGTCGGATCTGCAGGGGCGTCAGCTTGGGCGAGCCTTGGCCGAGTTCCTCGGCGCGCTTGATCAACTCGACGACACGCCGCGACAGCGGGACCTTCAGCCCGTGCCGCTCGGCGATCTCGATGATGACGCCTTGCAGATAGTCGATCTCGGTGCGGCGGCCGCGCTGCAGGTCGTCCCACATCGAGGTGCGCGCTTCGGCATCGATCTGCGCCGCCTGCCCCAGTAACAACTCGAATGCGCTGTTGGGCAGCCGCAACAAGTGCGGCATCCAGCCGGCCGGGATCGGCGTCGAGGACGCCAGCCTGATGCCTTCGGCCCTGATGGCGGCAAGGCCTTCCGCCATCTGGTCCGCGAGCAGCCTGCGCCATTCGCGCTGCGCCAGTTGCTGGCGCAGTGGCAGGCCGGACAGCGCGTCGAGCGCATTGTTGAGATTGACCAGCAGCTTGCCCCATTGCACGGCGGCGATGTCGGATGCCTCCCGCATCTTCAGCCCGGGCACCGAAAGCGCGGCGGCGGTGCCGTCTTCGTCCCGCTCGACTACGATATCGCCGGAGCTGCCGCGATGATATCGCCCCTCGCCGCGCGCCATGACATTGAACGGCACCATGCCGGCCAGCACGCGCCGCCCCGGTAATCGCTCCCGCAGCACCGCGACGTTTCCGACCCCGTTCTGCAAGGAGACGATCACGGCAGCAGCGGGCGCATGTCTGGCGATGACATCGGCGATGTCAGCGGTATCCGCGCTTTTCACCGTCACCAGCACCGCGCCGACGTCGCTGAAAATCGAGGGATCTTCCGACAGCGTCAGCCGGCTCGGGGCGATGGTGCGATCGAGACCCTCAAAGCTGGTCAGCCGCAGCCCGTTCGCTTCGATCTCGCCGATCGTGCGCGGGCGCGCCAACAACGCGACGCGACGGCCAGCGGCCGCTATCATGCCGCCGACAAAGCAGCCGATGCTGCCGGCTCCGGCGATGCCGATCGGTTGGTCTGAAATCATGTTGCCGTTGCCCCGGTCGAGTTCGAGCTGCGATAGCAGAGTTTTCGGTTCGATGCGCTGTTGTTCCTTGCCCCGCGCTTTGCAGCGAGAAAGGTGTAGAGCCCGCCTCGCCTTGTAACCGTCATGGCGCGCCTTATCTTTGCCCGCGGGCTGGATGCGGGAGGAGCGAACGATGGGCTTACTCGACGTACTCAACGGCATGCAGAACGGGCCGCGCGGCCCGAGCAATCCGAGCGCGCAATCCGGCGGCGGGATGTCGCCGATGACCATGGCAATCCTTGCTTTGCTTGCCTGGAAGGCCGTCAAACACCTCGGTGGCGACCAGGCCGGAACTGGCCCGGCGCCGGCGAATACCGTGCCCGGCGGCACGGGTGGCGGCCTCGGCAACATTCTCAAGGGGGGATTGGGCGGCTTGCTTGCAGGCGGCGCAGCCGGAAGCGTGATCAGCGGCGGGCTCGGCGACCTGCTTCGGCAATTCCAGCAGAATGGCCAGGGCGATACGGCCAACTCCTGGGTCAGCAACGGTCCCAACCAGCCGATTTCACCTGACGATCTCGGCCGCGCCCTGGGCGCCGACCAGATCAACGCGCTGTCCGCCCAGAGCGGGCTGTCGCGCGACGAGCTGCTTGGCGGCCTCAGCCGGCAATTGCCCGAGGCGATCAATCACCTGACGCCGGAAGGACGGCTGCCGACCGAGAACGAGGTCGCGGGCCGGCTTTGAAGCCGGGCCGCCATCACCGATATTTCGAGGCGTCGCATTTCAACAGAAGGAGGCAGCAATGAGCGGCATTCTGTGGGTCATCATCGTCGGCTTCGTCGCAGGAATTATTGCGCGATTGCTTTCGCCAGGTCCCAACAATCCCAGCGGATTCATCCTGACCACCGTGCTCGGCATCGTCGGTGCGTTTGTGGCGACCTTCATCGGCCAGGCCATCGGCCATTACGGGCCCAATCAGGGCGCCGGTTTCATCGCCGCGACCATCGGCGCGGTGCTCGTGCTGTTCATCTGGAACAGGCTGGTCGCGAGCGGCGTGGTGTCCGATCCGGGCAGCAGGTAACGCGTCACGTAATCAGGTGCATCCCGGCATCCATCCGCACCACTTCACCGGTCATGTTGCTCGAGGCCGGGGTCGCGAGAAAGCACACCAGTGCCGCGATGTCCTCCGCCGACGAGGCCACCTTGAGCGGCACCTTTGCCACCACGCTATCGCGCACCTGCTTGGCGCCGGCCTCGCCGCGGCCTTTGGTGAACCATGGCGTATCGATATAGCCTGGGCATACGGTGTTGACCCGGATCAGCGGCGCCAGCGCACGCGCCAGCGAAAGGGTGATGGTATTAAGCGCACCCTTGCTCGCGGCATAGGCAATCGAAGAGCCGATCCCGCTGATGCCGGCGACCGAGGATACGTTGACGACCGCCGACGCGCGGCCCGCCGCCTTTGCGCCGGCTTCCAGCAGGCTCCGCGCCGCGCGCACCATCTGGAACGGGCCTATCGTGTTGACGCCGTACAGCCGCTGAAAATCCTCCGCTGACAGACCGTCGAGGTCGCCATGCGCCACGTGCTTGGTGGTGCCGGCATTGTTGATCAGTGCGTCGAGACGCCCCCAATGGGCCGCCGCCGCGACGATCTTCCTGCAATCCTCATCGCGCGACACATCGCCCTGGACCACGACCACCTCGCCGCCGGCGCTGCGGCAGGTATCGGCGGTCTGTTCGGCTTCCTTCTGGCTGGAGGAATAGTTGATCACGACGCGCGCGCCGCCCCTGGCCAGAATGGCCGCGGTCGCGGCCCCCAACCCGGACGCCGAACCCGTGACGATCGCGCACAAACCATCCGCAGACATCCGCATCCCCTCCGATTGATTTTCAAAGCCGACCTCGACGCGCGATTATCTTATCGCGCGGCCAAACGCCTGCAAATCGGCAAAACTCCGTTCCGCGGAATTAATGCCGGAAAGCCTTCATGTCGCCCCCGCAGGCTGCCCTGCGGAGACAATCGCTTGTCACGGCGACGGCTTTTCCCCATCATGCGGCGCAAGAAAAAGGCACCGCGTCCAAGACTGCGCCTGAGCGCGCAAGCCCGATGCGTGTGGATCGAAAAAACGGGGAACGCCGTGGCGGAGAGTGATAACATCGTCGTCGAGACCGCCGAGAAGATTTTTGCCGATCTCGCCGACGCCCAAACCATCAACCGCGACAAGCAAGGCGCGTGGCGGGCGCCGCTGTGGCAAGCGCTGAGCGATGCCGGGCTGCCGCTGGCATGGGTCCCGGAAGATTGCGGCGGCTCGGGCGCAAGCCTGGCCGAAGGTTTTGGCGTGTTGAGCGCGGCCGGGCGGTTTGCGATTGCGGTTCCGCTTGCCGAAACCATGCTGGCAGGATGGCTGCTGGCGCAAGCCAGGATCGCATCGCCCGAAGGCGCCATGACGGTGGCGCCGGCAAGTCCAAAGGACCGCATCGCGCTCAATGCCGACGGCACGCTCTCGGGACGGGCGCGCGGCGTCCCCTTTGCGGGGGATGCCAGGCATATCGCCGTGCTGGCGAGCGGCGCCGGCGGCTTGTCCATCGCGCTGGTGGAGTTGGCCAAATGCCGGATCGAGGCCGGCCTCAATCTCGCGAGCGACGGCAGCGACACCGTCACGTTCAACAACGCGACAGCGGTTGCGATCAAGCCGGCGCCGAAAGGCTTCGACCAGACCCAGCTGATGCTGATGGGCGGTGTCGCGCGCAGCCTGCAGATTGCAGGCAGTCTGGAAGCGATGCTCGATATCAGCGTGCGTTATTCCAACGAGCGCGTTGCGTTCGAGAAGAAGATTTCGAAATTCCAGGCGGTGCAGCACAATCTGGCGAAACTCGCAGGCGAAACCGCGGCGGCGATGACGGCGGCAAGCTCGGCGGCGGACAGCATCGCCAATGCGCATGGTTTCGATGACGCCGTCTTCCTGGAAGCCTCGGCGGCAAAGATCCGTTGCGCCGAGGCCGCCGAGAAAGGCGCCGCCATCGCCCACCAGGTTCACGGCGCGATCGGCTATACGCTCGAACACATCCTGCATCGCTACACCATGCGCGCGCTGGCATGGCGCGACGATTTCGGCCATGAAAGCTACTGGGCGGTGGAGCTCGGCAACCGCATCGCGGCGCGCGGCGCCGACGAATTGTGGCCGCTGGTGGCCTCACGCTGAACAACGAGATCGCGAAAGCTGAAACACGAAAATGACCGCAGCCCTCCGTTTTGATCCCATCCGCCTGCCTCCCGAATGCGAAAAGCTGCGCAAGGAGGTCCGCGCTTTCCTTGCCGAGGAGATCGCCAGGGGCACCTTCGATCCGCACAGCCCGCAAGGCAGCGACAGCGACGTTCCCGGTTTCAGCAAGAGGGTCGGCGAACGCGGCTGGATCGGCATGACCTGGCCGAAGAAATACGGCGGCCACGAGCGCTCATTTCTCGAGCGTTACGTGGTGACGGAGGAAATGCGCGTCGCCAACGCTCCGGTGCGCCGTTTTTTCGTCGCCGACCGGCAGAGCGGCCCGGTGCTTTTGAAATACGCGCCCGAGCACATCAAGATGGATATCCTGCCGCGCATCTGCCGCGGCGAAGTGTGTTTCTCGATCGGCATGAGCGAACCCAATTCCGGCTCGGATCTGTTCGCCGCCAAGACAAAAGCGACCAAGGCCGACGGCGGCTGGCTCGTCAACGGCACCAAGATCTGGACCTCGTCGGCGCAAGTCGCCAATTACATGCTCGGGATCTTCCGCACCTCGCCACCGACCAAGGAAAACCGCCGCCACGGCCTGACGCAGTTTCTGGTCGACATGAAAACGCCGGGCATCAAGGTCAACCCGATCGCGCAGCTCACCGGAAAATCCGAGTTCAACGAGGTGGTGTTTCAGGACGCTTTCGTTCCTGACGACCACGCGCTCGGCGAGATCGACGGCGCCTGGAAACAGGCAACCTCGGAGCTCGCCTATGAACGCTCGGGGCCGGAGCGCTTTCTGGAAACCTATTATGTGCTGACCGAACTGGTTCGTGCGTTGGGCGAACGACCCGACAACCGTGGCGCCGAAGGCATCGGCCGGCTGGTGGCGCAGTTACACACCATGCGGCGGATGTCGGTGTCGGTCGCGGGCATGCTGCACGCCGGCAAGGAGCCGGTGGTAGAAGCTTCCATCGTCAAGGACATCGGCACCATCTGGGAACAGCAATTGCCGCAGCGGGTGCGCGATCTCGCGGCCTTTGTCGAGCCGGATGCCAGCAATCACGAAATCCTGGATACGGTGCTGCCTTACGCGATGAAGGTCGCGCCGAAACTCACCATTCAAGGCGGCACCACCGAAGTGCTGCGCGGCATCATCGCGCGCGGGCTTGGATTGCGCTAGGCCCGCGAAGCGTGAATTCCGCCGGCCGCGCAGCCCGGCTTTCAGCCTAACCGTTTCAAATCGAGGACTGCCCATGAGCAAGTATACGGATATCGGCGTCGAGAGACACGGCCATGTCGGGTTGATCGAAATTCGCAGGCCGCCGCTGAATTTTTTCGACGTTTCGCTGATCAACCAGATCGCGGACGCGCTGGAGGAGTTGGACCGGGATATCGAAATCCGCGCCTCGGTGCTCGCCGCCCAGGGCAAGGCGTTCTGCGCCGGCGCCAATTTCGGCGATCCGGCACGGCAAGAAGCCGAGGAACGCGCCAAAACCGATCCGGCCTCGAACCTTCCGATCAACCATCTCTATGTCCAGGCGGTGCGGATCTTCCGCAACAAGAAGCCGATCGTCGCCGCGGTCCATGGTGCTGCGATCGGTGGCGGGCTCGGGCTTGCGGTCGCGGCGGATTTCCGCGTCACCTGCCCCGAGGCGCGCTTCGCCGCCAATTTCACCAAGCTGGGTTTTCATCCGGGTTTTGGGCTGACGGCAACGCTTCCCGAACTGGTCGGCAAGAACAACGCCGAGCTGATTTTTTACACCAGCCGCCGCGTGACCGGCGAGGAAGCCACCCGGATGGGGCTTGCCAATGTCTGCGTGCCGCAGGATCAGGTCCGCGCCGAGGCGATGAAGCTTGCCAATGAAATCGCCGAATGTTCGCCGCTCGGCCTGGTCTCGACCCGCGCCACCATGCGCGCCGGCCTCGCCGACCGCGTGCTGGCGGCCACCAACCACGAGCTGGTCGAACAAAACAAGCTGCGCGTCACCGAAGATTTCAAGGAAGGCGTCAAGGCCACCGCCGAGCGCCGCGTCGCGAATTTCAGGGGGCGGTGAGCCGAAACTCTATCTCGTCGCTGCGGCATGCAGCGACGAGCGCTGAGAGCTCTCGAGATTGAACCTCACCCCGCCGAGATCAAACGAGCAGTCCGCGACCTTATGGCCGCGCGCCTTGGCTGCCTCCAGCACCCTGGCGATATCGCTCACCCGGAACGTCAGGGCGCTGATGATCTCGCTTCCGCCCTTCACGAAGACAAAGCTGCAATTGGGCAGCTTGAGTTCGGGCTCGCCGCCGGCATTTTTGGTGACGGGGATCTCAATGATCCCTCCCCAATGCTCGGCCAGTTCTTGCGGCTGCGGGCTTTGCATTTCGACGCCGGTCAAAGCCTGCGTCAGGTCCCTGCGGATCGATTTCTGCCAGTCCGGTCCGGCCGGCGGATATGGCCCCAGGACATCGTCGCTGCCGTCGGTGTGGTTGAATTCGATGAACGCGGCGCGGCAATCGCGCGGATGGAGTTGCACGCCATGGTAGGGCGCATGCTCGATGACATTGGCGACCCGCACGCCCATCTTGCCGGCGTGGACGCCGCGCGCGCCTGGGTCGTCGCAGCAGAAGATCGCCATATAGCCGCCGCGGCCGCCGGTCTTGTCGAGAAAGCGCCCCGCCGCGGTGCCCGGCTGAAACGGCGCCACCACTTCGAGCAGGATGGCGTCGACCGGCAGCAGCGCGTTCTCCAGGCCATATTTGGCGACGTTGCCGTCGCGGTAGCAAACCTGCAGGCCCATGATGCCGGCGATATCGCCGACCACGGGTTCGAGCTGCGGCGCCACCAGGCAGATCTGCCGCAGCCGCAAATAGCCGGCCATCTCCGCGGCCTCGGTCATATTCAATGACCCGAGAACACGGCTTTGCGCTTTTCGACAAATGCCTTCGCGGCTTCCCGGTGGTCGGCGGTTTCGCCGGAGCGCGAGTGATGGATCGCCTCGGCGTCGAAGCAGGCTTCCAGCGACAAATGCTCGGCGTTGTTGATGTTGCGCTTGATGTAACCGAGCGTCACCGACGGACCCTGCGCCAGCGAGTTCGCCAGCTCATGCGCCGCCGCCTCGACCTCGGCGTCGGGGACGACCTTGGTCACCATGCCGAGCGCCAGCGCCTCCTGCGCCGTCAGCACCGGGGACATCAGATAGAGCTCGCGCGCCTTGGCGCTGCCCAGCAGGTGAGTCAGGAAGTAGGTGCCGCCGTAATCGCCTGACAAGCCGACCTTGGCGAACGCGGTGGTGATCTTGGCCGAGGCGGAAGCCACCCGGAGGTCGCAGGCCAGCGCAATCGAAAGCCCGGCGCCGGCGGCCGCGCCATCGACCTGCGCCACCACAGGCTTTTGCATTTCGTGGAGAATGCGCGACACTTCCATGCCGCGCCGAAGGTTTGTCATCTTGGCTTCGAACGGCAGCGGCGCGCGGCCCTCCGCCATCGACTTCACGTCGCCGCCGACGCAGAAGGTGCCGCCCGCGCCCTTCAAGAGCACGGCACGGACCTCATGGTCCTCTTGGGCCCGTCGCGCCGCCTCGACCAATCCCCGCGTCATGTCCGCATTGAGCGCGTTGCGCCGCTCCGGGACGGTTCATGGTGATGGTGAGCAGGCCGGCTTCGAGTTTCTGCAGGACGATGTCGTTGGTCATGAGGAGGTGCTTTCATTGTTACTACTTGTCGTCGTCCCTGCGCACGCAGGGACCCATAACCCCGGACGTCAGTTGTTGCCAAAGCTGTTTGCCTCCGTCCGAAACGATAGGCCGCGGCGTATGGGTCCCCGCTTTCGCGGGGACGACGAGGTAGGTCTGTTCTACTTTCAAACGCAAACCGCATGAGCGAAGGCTGTCACTTCTTCACCAGCGGGCAGCGCGAGAGCTCCAGCGACTGGAACGCCTCGTTGCCGGGAATGGTCGCCAACAGCTTGTAGTCGTCCCAGCGGCCTTTGGACTCCGACGGCTTCTTGACCTCGAACAGATACATGTCGTGCACCATGCGGCCGTCCTCGCGGATGCGGCCGTTCTTGGCGAACATGTCATTGATCGGCGTATCCTTCATGACCTTCATGACGGCTGCCGCATCGGTGGTGCCGGCGGCCTTGACCGCCTTGAGATAATGCGTGACCGAGGAGTAGGTGCCGGCCTGCACCGCCGATGGCATGCGCTTGATGCGTTCCATGAAGCGCTTGGAAAAGGCGCGGGTTTCGTCGTTGAGATCCCAATAGAAGGCTTCGGCGAGCAACAGCCCCTGCGCGGTATCCAGTCCGACGCTGTCGATATCGGTGACGAAGGCAAGCAACGGCGACAGTTTCTGGCCGCTCTTGGTCAGTCCGAACTCGGCGGCCTGCTTGATGGCGTTGATGGTGTCGCCGCCGGCATTGGCAAGCCCGATCACCTTGGCCTTCGAGCTTTGCGCCTGCAGCAGATAGGACGAGAAGTCCGAGGTATTGAGCGGATGCCGGACGCTGCCCAGCACCTTGCCGCCGTTCTTCAGGACGACATTGGTGGTATCCTTTTCCAGGTCCTGGCCGAAGGCATAGTCGGCGGTGAGGAAGAACCAGGTGTCGAGGCCCTGCTTGACGGTGGCGAGCCCGGTGACATTGGCCTGCGCGAAGGTGTCGAACACGTAATGCACGGTGTAGGGGCCGCAGGCTTCGTTGCTGAGCCGGATCGATCCGGGACCGTTGAAGATCACGATCTTGTTGCGCGCTTTCGCGATCTCGCCGGCGGCCAGCGCGGTGGCCGAGGCCGCCACGTCGTAGATCATCTCGACGCCCTGGTTATCGAGCATGTCGCGGGCGATGTTGGCGGCAAGATCGGCCTTGTTGAGGTGATCGGCCGCGATGATCTCGATCTTGCGACCCAGCACCTCGCCGCCAAAATCCTCCGCCGCCATCTTCGCGGCCATCTCGCTGCCGGGGCCGGTGATGTCGGCGTAAAGCCCGGACATGTCGAGGATGCCGCCGAGCTTCAATGGAGGCTTGCTTTGCCCGACGGCGGCGCTGGCGGCCACAGCCAGCACCGAGGCGAGCAGGCCGGACCAAACTCGTTTCATGAAAACCTCCCAATCGGCGTCCCGCGTTGATCTCACGGGCTTTGTCACTGCCCGCGATCATGCCGCAAGGCCCGGGCAGCGGCAAGCCGCGCGCCGACTATCGCTAATGCGGGGGCAGGAACGGCACCAGCATCGGAACCCGCCGGCGGTAAGAACCATAGGCCTCGGCGCCGAGCTCGTTGGTGAGGAAGCTTTCTTCCATGCGGGCCTTCTGCCACATGCCAAGCGAGACCAACACCGCGCCGAGCAACGCGGTCACCGTTGCGATCGCAATCGCGGTGGCCAGCATTGCGCCGATCAGTCCGGTGTAGATCGGGTGACGCACCATCCCATAGGGACCGGTGTCGATGACCCGATGACCTTCCTTGCGCGTGATCGCGCTCGACCAGAGGCGGCCGAGATGAATGCGCGCCCACCACGTGAACGAGATTCCCGCAAGCGTAACGGCGGCCAGCAGGTAGATGCCCACATCGCCAAAATGCCAAAGCCGCTTCTCGCCCAGTACCTGCGCGATCCAGGGCGTAAAGAGAATGGCGCCCGCGACGATTGGAAGACGGTAGGCCTGCGCCTCCCAGCTCATCACCTGTTTTTGCGTCCGGCCGGACCAGAACGAGGCCGCGACCCAGCTGATGAGCCAGGCAATCCAGATCAGCGCCAGCAATTGGGTGGGCCAGGCGGCGGTCCAGATAAAAATTTGACCGCTATCATGAGGCATGGCGCGGACTGCTTTGCGGTTGCGCGTTCACGGCCGATGGTCACGAAAACCAGGCATTCGCGCCTTATCGGCTGGCCCCCTGCGGATGAGCGGTGCTATTTGAACTTGGGATCAAGCTCAAGTCAAAGACTCCCCGGCTGTTGTTGTTTTGCGATCGGACGTCGCGAGCATGCAGAAATCATGCGAGGATTTTGGCCCGCCACGCGGCGGACGAGCCGCATCATGATGCCCGTGGCCGGAAGGGCACGGCATCGCGGCCGATTTTTCGCCGCGGTGTTGCCGTTTGGCCTCATGTCGATGGCGGCGCCCAGTCCCGTAGTCGCGGCCGGTTGTTCCTTCGAACCGCAGGGCGAGGGCCGTGTCGCCGCGGTCATGGACGCGCGCAGCTTTCGCCTTGAGGATGGCCGCGAGGTTCGGCTCGCCGGTGTCGAACCCGTCATGACGGAAAATGCCAACCGCGGCTTGGCTTTGACAGCGATCGTTGCGGGGCATGAGGTGAGATTATCAGGTGAAGAGGACACCCCGGACCGCTACGGCCGTCAGCCCGCCTTTGTATTTCTCGATCCCGGCGAGGATCTGGTGCAGGCCCGGCTCCTCGAACAGGGCGAGGCGCTGACCTCGGGCGCGGTGGCAAGCAAAGAATGCGCCGCAATTCTAAATGCCGCGGAGGCTGCCGCGCGTGAGGCCAAACGAGGAGCCTGGGCCGATCCGGCCGCCATAAAAAACGCGGAAAGTCCGGGCGATATTTTGGCCGGGATCGGGCGCTTCACGGTCGTCGAGGGCAAGGTTTTGTCGGTCCGGCAGTCCGGAGCAACGACTTACCTGAACTTCGGACGGAGCTGGACACGGGGCTTTGCTGTGACTATTTCAAGGCGCATGATCCCGGCATTCGAGGCTGCCGGGCTTGCACCTAAATCCCTCGAAAACAGGCGGATTCGTGTCCGCGGCTGGGTCGAGACGCGCGCCGGCCCACGAATTGAGGCGCTCCGGGTGGGGCAGATCGAAGTGCTCGGCGGGAATTAGCCCGCCGGACCAAACGATGAGTGGTGGAGTGGCGGAGTTCGCCGAGCGCCTGAGACGAGGAACAGGCCGCCGCCTTTGGGCCGCGCCCGCGCTAGTGTGCGCCGCCCTGGCGCTCGCCGGCTGCGGCGACATGAGCCGCTTCCAGACCGCTTTGCCCGCGGCGAGCCCGGCGAAGCCCGCGCGCGCAGTCGCGCAAACGCCCGCCACCGAGCGCGAGCATGAGCGGATTCTCGCCGCCTATGGCGGCGCCTATGACGATCCGAAACTGGAAGCGCTGATCGGCAAGACCGTCGACCGGCTGGTCGCGGCGTCGGATCGTCCCGATCAGGCCTACAAGGTGACGATCCTCAATTCCGGCGCGGTGAACGCATTCGCGCTGCCGACCGGCCAGCTTTACGTGACGCGCGGCCTGATCGCGCTCGCCAGCGACACTTCGGAATTATCCTCGGTGCTGAGCCACGAGATGGCGCATGTGCTGGCCAAGCACGCTTCGATCCGCGAGGACCAGGCCCGCCAGGCCGCGCTCGTCACCCGCGTG
This sequence comes from uncultured Alphaproteobacteria bacterium, assembly GCA_963840155.1. Classification (GTDB taxonomy): domain Bacteria; phylum Pseudomonadota; class Alphaproteobacteria; order Rhizobiales; family Xanthobacteraceae; genus Bradyrhizobium. The sequence goes on along the minus strand of CAWIXP010000002.1, from coordinate 1,582,949 downwards.
GTCACCGACATGAGCAGCGATCCCGACCTGACCGCGCTGGCGCTGGCCAAGACGAAACTGACGATGGCGAGCTTCTCGCGCACCCAGGAGTTCGAGGCCGACGCGATCGGCGTCGGCATTTCGGCGCGCGCCCATTTCGACCCCTACGGCGCGGCGCGGTTTTTGACCTCGATGGAGCGCAATGCCGAACTGAAGGCCGGCACGACCTCGCTCGATCCGCGGGTGCAGGACTTCCTGTCGTCGCACCCGGCAACGCCGGAGCGCGTGCGGAACGCGCAGGTCAATGCACGGCATTTCACCTCGCCGGAAGCCGGCGAACGCGACCGCGAGACGTATCTGGCGGCCATCGACAACATCGTCTATGGCGAGGATCCGAGCGAAGGTTTCGTGCGTGGCCGGCGCTTCCTGCATCCCAAGCTCGGCTTCACCTTCGCCGCACCGGAGAACTTCACGCTCGACAACACCGCGCAGGCGGTGATCGGGGTGCGCGAGGGCGGCACGCAGGCGATGCGCTTCGACGTCGTGCGCGTGCCGGCGGAACAGACGCTCGGCGAGTATCTCAATTCCGGCTGGATGGAAGGCGTCGACAAGACCTCCGTCGAGGACATCACCATCAACGGCTTCCCGGCGGCGGCGGCGAACGCGCACGGCGATCAGTGGCAATTCCGCGTCTACGCGCTGCGCTTCGGCAGCGACGTGTACCGCTTCATCTTCGCCACCCGGCAGAAGACCACGGAGAGCGACCGTAACGCGCGCGAAACCGTCAATTCCTTCCGCCGCCTGACGCTGGAAGAAATCCAGGCGGCGCGGCCGCTGCGGATCAAGGTGATCACCGTGCAGCCCGGCGACACCGTGGACTCGCTGTCGCACCGCATGACCGGCATCGACCGCCCCGTGGAGCGTTTTCGCGCCCTCAACGGCCTCGACGCCCGCGCCCAGGTCAAGGTGCGCGATCTCGTCAAGATCGTGGTGGATTGAACCCAGCATAGTCGTACCAGGCAAGCCAGCGAGGGACGACGAGCGTCAAACAAAAAGCCCGGTCTCTCGACCGGGCCTTTGAATGTTGGATGCGAATAAGCTTGCTTACGCCGCTTCGTCCGCCACCGCGGCATCGTCGCCTTCGGAATCGGCCTCCGCATCGGCTTCGCCCTCGGCGCCGGCTTCGGTCTCGGCCTTGGCGCCGCGGCGCGGGCTCTTGGCGAGCTGGCTCTCGACTTCCTTGACGGCCTCGGTTTCGGTCACGTGCTGCACGACAGCGATTTCCCGCGACAGGCGGTCGAGCGCCGCTTCATAGAGCTGCCGCTCGCTGTAGGACTGTTCGGGCTGCGATTCCGAGCGATAGAGATCGCGCACCACCTCGGCGATCGCGACGATATCCCCGGAATTGATCTTGGCTTCGTATTCCTGGGCCCGGCGCGACCACATCGTGCGCTTGACCCGCGCGCGGCCTTTGAGGGTTTCCAGCGCCTTCTTCACCAGCACCGGCTCCGACAGCTTGCGCATGCCGACGTTGGCGACCTTGGCGGTAGGCACCCGCAGCGTCATCTTGTCCTTGATGAAATTGATCACGAACAGCTCGAGGCGCGCGCCGGCGATCTCCTGCTCTTCGATGGCCAGGATCTGGCCAACGCCGTGCGCGGGATAGACCACGAACTCGCTGGTCTTGAAGCCCTGACGCTGGGTGAGAGGCTTCTTCGCCTCTTCGACGCGCGGGGCTGCCGCGACAGGCTTGGCGGCGGGCTTGCCGGCCACCGGCTTGACCGCGACCTTGTGGACCGCAGCCTTGTGGGCGGGAGCCTTGTGCGCCGGGGCCTTCGCGGCGGAAACTTTGCTGACGGGAACCTTGGCGATGGTCTTCCGAGCGTTCTTGGCAACCTTCGAAGCATTGGTCTTCGAACCCGTCGCTTTCGCGGCGGTTTTTGCAGTCTTGTTTGGCATTGAGCTTCTTTTGTTTTTCGAGGACTTTGCAGCCGGCGCCCTGCTGGCGGACCGGGTACCCCTGAGGGAAGCCCGGGCACGGCTTTTGGTTGCACTGCGGCTCACCGCAGCGGCTTTTTTGGAAGCCTTGGAAGCACTCTTTTTACGCGTTTTCTGTGACACGGCCTGTGCGCGGAACTGGCCACGCCCCTGTTCGATGGATCCTCACGGGAACCCCAAAGCGCCACACGCGGCTAACGGGTTCGGCTTATAATGTGCCCAATATACCACATTTTCCGCAAAAATCAATGATTTACGCCCGATCTCAGGCTTTTCGGGGCGGTTTCGGCGATATCGCGACGAACAAGGTTAAGTGGAATCGGTGATTTCCTCAGTCACCGGTGCCCGGCGCCGGCGAGAAATATTTCTCGAACTTGCCTTCCATGCCCTCGAAATCCTTGGCCTCGGGCGGGGATTCTTTCTTCTGGGTGATGTTGGGCCAGCTCTTGGCATATTCGGTATTCACCTCGAGCCATTTCTCGAGGCCCGGCTCGGTGTCCGGCTTGATGGCGTCGGCGGGGCATTCAGGCTCGCACACGCCGCAATCGATGCATTCGTCCGGATGGATGACCAGCATGTTCTCGCCCTCGTAGAAGCAATCCACCGGGCAGACCTCAACGCAATCGGTATATTTGCATTTGATGCAGGCTTCAGTGACGACGTAAGTCATCCAAAACTCCGAAACGGGCCAATTTTGAGTGGGTTGCGTAGCGCAGGAACTCCGCAGCCGCAAGCCGGGCAGAGCCTTGCCAGCAGGCGCCTTGGCACGCGTCGTGCCGCGCGCTCGCGCCGCTCCGACCGCCTCGCAATGACAGATAGTTATTCGCTGGGGTTCTGCAAATCGTCGTACAGCAGCCGCGCTGCCGCAGCGTCACCCCGCCGCTCCGCAAAACCGATCACTTTGAGGACGCGGACCGAGCGGTCGAGCCCGATCGTCAAGACGTCGCCGAGCTTGACGCCATGGCCGGGCGCCTTCTCGCGCACGCCGTTGATCCGGACATGACCGGCCTCGACCAGCGCGGCGGCGCTGCTGCGGGCTTTGACCACGCGCGCATGCCACAACCATTTATCGAGACGCTGGCGCTCCAAACCACACCATTACGAGAAACCGATCGGAAAACGCTTCGCCTAGCCGTCCTTGCGGTTGGCGGTGAGCTGCTCTTTCAAAGCCGCCAGTTTCGCGAACGGCGAATTGGGATCGGCCGGACGGTCGCGCTCGCGCGGGCTGGCGCTGGTCGCGAACTGGCGATGCGATGGCCCGCTGTCGCGGCCGGCCTTGTCGCGGTCCCGGCCACCCTTGTCGCGGCCGCCGCCGAACTTGCCCTTCGGCCGCTCGTTGTCGCGACCCCGCTCGTTGTCGCGGCCCTTGCCGTGCAAGCGCTCGCGCGGCGGACGGCTTTTGTCCTCGCGCGGCTCGCTCGCCGGCGCGGCATCGGCGGCCGCTACCGTTGCGGCCTCCGCCGGCGCATCGGCCCGGAGTTTGCGGAACTCGTGATGCCGCTCGCGCCGCCCGCGGCGGTGGCGCTCGCCTTTCGCGGTGTCGCCGGCTTCGCCCGCGGCGGCGTCCGGTACCCCGCCTTGCGGGCGCGCCGGGACGCGATGACGGTTACGATCGTGGCGCGGCCGGCGTTCCTCCGTTCGGCCGCCGGGCCGCCAGACTTCGATCAGCTCCGGCGCCGCGGCCACTTCGGGCGTAGCGGCTTCGGCTGTCGCGGCTTCGGGTGCTTCGGCAGTTGTCGTCGCAGCCGCAGGCGCATCGGCGGCAACCGGATCGGTGGCGGCCGGCTCGTTCGCCGCTATCGTCTCCGGCAAAGCTTCAGCAGGCACAGCTTCTTCAACAGGTGTCGCGTGTTCAACAGGAATCGCTTCTTCAACAGGCATCGCCTGTTCAACAGCGACGGTTTGCTCGACAGGCCTAACTTCCTCGGCGGGCGTCGGCTGCGCTTTCGACCGGATCAGGCGCGAACGCGATGTCGGGAAGCAAGGTCGCCGATGGCGAGCGTATCGGTTCGCTCGTTTCGCTCAGATTCGCGGTCGCGGCCTCGATCGCCGCCGCCTCCGCCAATGATAGCGATGCGGCTTCAACTGGTGCGGCTTCGGTCGAAGGCGTCTCGACCGCCGCGGGCTTCGGCGGCGCCGGCCGCCGCTCCATGCGGTAGCCGAGCGCGCGCAGGATCGAGGCGAAATCCTCGCCGGCCGAGCCGGTCAGCGAGGTCATCGCCTGCGTCACCACGAAACCGCGGCCGTCGAAGGCGCCGGCCGGCTTTTGCCCGGGCGAGGTTTCGCGCCACGACAACGCCGGGCGGATCAGATCGGCCAGCCGCTCCAGGATATCGACCCGCACCGCGCGTTCGCCGCATTGCCGATAGCCCAGCACGCGGTAGGCGTCGCGGGCCAGCGCCGGGTCGACCGGAAACGAGGTGCGGCCGCTGCCGGCCAGATGCTGCGCGCCCGACAGCGCCGACATATCGACGCTGTCCTGCTTCAGCGCCCACAGCAGCGAGGCCAGGGCGCGCGCCGCCGGTTTCAGCAGCGCCGGAACGTAGATGTGGTAGGCGCCAAAACGCACGCCGTATTTGCGCAAGCTGGCGCGCGAGGGCTGATCGAGATCCTTCATCTCGGCCGCGATCTTGGCGCGCTCCAGCACGCCCAGCGCCTCGATCAGCTGAAACGCGATGCCGCGCGCGATGCCGGTAATGTCCTCGGCCTTGGCGAGATCGAACAGCGGCCCCAGCAGCTTCTCGATATGGGTCTTCAGCCACAGATCGAGCCGGGTCTGCACCTGCTCGCGCGGCGCGCCCGACAGCCGCTCGTCGGCAACGATGCGCAGCCGCGGCCGCAGCCCGTCATCGGAGGCGACCAGCTTGGCCACCGCATCGCCGGTCCAGCGGATGGTGCCGTCGGAGGTCAGCACGAACTGCTCGTCGGGCGCGGCCGAGAGTTTCTCCGCCCGCGCCTCGATCTCGCCGGCCAGCGCCTTTTGCGCGGTCGCCTGCAGCGCCTTGGCGTCCGAGCCTGCCTCCGCCGCGTCGGGCGCGAAGGTGAAGCCGTCGAGCCGGCCGATCACATGGCCCTCTACGATCACTTCGCCGGTCTTGCCGATTTCCGTATTCAACATCGTGTTTTCCCGCAGGCGGCGCATCAATACACTGGTACGGCGATCAACGAAACGCTCCGTGAGCCGTTCATGCAGCGCATCGGACAATTTATTTTCGACTTCCCGGGTGATTCCCTGCCAGTGCTCGGGATCGGCCAGCCAGTCCGGCCGATTGGCGACGAAGGTCCAGGTGCGGATCTGCGCGATCCGGCCCGACAGCGTGTCGATGTCGCCGTCGCTGCGGTCGGCCAGATCGACCTGGGCGGCAAACCAGTCGTCGGGAATGCGGCCCTGCTTCATCAGGAATTCGAACAGGCCGGTGACCATTTCGGCATGGGCGGCCGGCGCGATCTTGCGGTAATCCGGAATCTGGCAGGCATCCCACAGCCGTTCCACCGCGGCTGCGCCATGCGCCATCTCGCGCACCACGCCATCGCGCGCGGCGTGATCGAGCACGCGCAGGTCTTCGGCGATCGGCGCGCGGGTCAGGGCCTCGTGCGGCGGCAGCAGCGCCAGCGAGACCTGCAGCGCGCCGAGCGAGGAAAAATCCAGCTTCGCGTTGCGCCATTGCAGGACCTTGACGCTGTCGAAGGCGTGGTTCTGCAGCGCGTTGACCAGTTCGGGCTCGAACGGCGCGCAGCGGCCGGTGGTGCCGAAGGTGCCGTCGCGGGTGGCGCGCCCGGCGCGGCCGGCGATCTGGGCGAATTCCGCCGGATTGAGCCGGCGGAACTGATAGCCGTCATATTTGCGGTCGGAGGCAAAGGCGACGTGGTCGACGTCGAGATTAAGCCCCATGCCGACCGCGTCGGTGGCGACGAGATAGTCGACCTCGCCGTTCTGGAACATCTCGACTTGCGCGTTGCGGGTGCGCGGCGACAGCGAGCCCAGCACCACCGCGGCGCCGCCATGCTGGCGCCGGATCAATTCGGCGATGGCGTAGACTTCATCGGCCGAGAACGCCACGATCGCGGTGCGCCGCGGCTGCCGGGTGATCTTGCGGTCGCCGGCGAATTCAAGCTGCGACAGCCGCGGCCGGGTCACGATCGAGGCGCCCGGCAATAGCCGCTCGATGATCGGACGCATGGTGGCGGCGCCGAGCAGCAGCGTCTCGTCGCGACCGCGCCGGTTGAGGATGCGGTCGGTGAAGACGTGGCCGCGCTCCAGATCGGCCGCGATCTGGATTTCGTCGACCGCGAGAAACGACACGTCGATATCCCGCGGCATCGCCTCCACCGTGGAGACCCAGAACCGCGGCCGCGGCGGTTTGATCTTCTCCTCGCCGGTGATCAGCGCGACCGCGTCGACGCCGGCGCGCGCCGCCATCTTGTTGTAGACCTCGCGCGCCAATAGCCGCAGCGGCAGCCCGATCACCCCGGAGGAATGCGCCAGCATGCGCTCGATCGCCAGATGGGTCTTGCCGGTGTTGGTCGGCCCGAGCACCGCGGTGACGCCGGAGCCGGGAGCCCGTTCGTTGGCGAACGTGGACGCTTGCGAAGGAAAGGCCATGTTTTATTGGAGTTTCTGCGTCGTTGTCAGGAAGGAGATGTTTCGAAATGCGACGCCTGCGCGGCCGCAACTTAAGCTCTGGAACGGTTGTGGAACGAATCGCGCCCGAATCGCTGACTCCGGGCCCTCCGGCTTCGTTCACCGCAACATGTCGCGTTGAGCGCGCATTTGCGGCACTAGATCAAGTTTGGCACGGACCGGCAAGGCATCGTTCGGCGGCGAATTCCTTAACCCATGCGAGAGCGCGGAGTTGAATCAGAACCGGCCCGGAGTCAACTGGATTCGGTGCTCGCTTTCGTTATTCCGGGGCGCGCCCTTCGCGCGAACCCGGAACGATGGCGCACCAACGACGGCGCAAGCGCGCTCAATTGGTCTTCGCCACCCGCGGCGGCGAGGCTATCGTGATGAACTGGGTGGCCTCGAGCCTCGCCTGGCCGAGCGGGGTCGGGATCTTCATCCAGAACGGCACCAGGATGCGGGTTCCGGCGACCGGCGCGAACGCGATCTCGATGTTGCGCTGGGCCGACAGGTATCGGATCACCGGGCGATCCGGGATGTAGCCCGCGACGGGGGAGAAATACACCGCGCACACCACGACCGCGCCATGATAGCCCTTCTCGGCCTTCACGGTTTCCATGCGCTTGAAATCCATCGTGAGATCGTAGCGCATGCGGCCATCGAAGATCGGCGTGGCGGTGTGGCAGGCGTCGGGGCCGAGCGGATCGGCCGTGCCGGGCACCCGCAGCATCGATCCCGTCATCGGATCGAACACCCCGCGGCGATGCGCCTCGGTGACCGGAATGCGGTCCGGATCGACGGGCGGCACCGGCTCGATGCCGTATTCCCGGATCGTGCCGCCAGCCAGCATCATGTGGATGGTTTCGGTTTTCTTCGACGTCGTGGTCGAGGCGCTATAGCTGGTCGCGACCGGCGTGCCGTTGACGACGCGGCCTTGGGCGGCCCCGGTGCCGGAGCCGCCGGCGAAGGCCTTCAATAGACCAGAGGTGCCGCCGGAGGCCGCCGCCGAAAACTGGTCGTCTGCGATGTCGATGGTCCAGGCGCCCTTGCCCACGGGAATGCCGGCCAGCGTCGCCTCGTATTGCGCGTCGAGTTTGCCTTGCGCGAAGGCGGCCGGAGAGGCCAGCAGCAGCACGGCGAATGCGCAACCGCCCGCCGCCATCAGCTGCGCCGCCGCTGCCGGGTTTCGTGCCCGGCGCGGTTGCGGTGCTGGCGAACTCATGCGGGGCGTGGTCACCGAACGGCGGTCCTCAACGGCGCGCCATCTCGCGCGATCTCTGTCATTTAAGCAAACATATCCGCCAAGCAACGGATCGGCGCGGGCATCGGCGCGGTCTTGGCTGAATTCGAAGGCTGCCCGCGACAGGCCCCGTGATGTCGGCGGGGAATGCGCCGTTTATATGATGGGAAATATGCCGGGAACAGCGGCGAAACCGGCGGTTTTCGCTGCCTTTGCGCACCCCGAAACCTTGACGCGTCAGGGGCTTTGCCCCTATACGTCCGCCGTTCCCCGGGATGGACATGATTTCGAACCCCCGCAGCGCCGTTTAAGGCGATCGAGCGGGGATGGCAGAGGATTTCGTACGATGTCGCGGCGCTGCGAACTGACGGCCAAGGGCCCGCTGGTGGGTCACAAGGTGAGCCACTCCAACATCAAGACCAAGCGCCGGTTCCTGCCGAACCTGTGCAACGTCACCTTCATTTCCGACGCGCTCGGCCGCAACGTGCGCCTGCGGGTCTCGACCAACGCGATCAAGAGCGTCGACCACCGCGGCGGGCTCGATGCGTTCCTGCTCAAGGCCAAGGCCGCCGAACTCTCGCCGCGCGCGCTGGAACTGAAGAAGGCGATCGAGAAGAAGGTCGGCAAGCCCGCGCCGGTGAAGAAGGCGGGCTGAGCGGGTTAGCTTAGGCGGATTTAGCGGTTGAGAGTTTTGGATAGCCGGGTCGCAAGACCGGGCTGTTTTGAAAATGCTGTTCTCAAAACGCCTTGGGCAAGCCAGCCTGACGTAGAATGGCGTTGGCGGTGTGACGGCTGGGAATGCCCACGGGTACCGCGAAATTCCGCCTCGTGATCGGGCTGCGCCAAATTTCGTGGCTGCCACGTCCTTGCCGCACCAGAACGCAACCCGCTGCGCGCAACAAATCACGCAGCGCGCGATCGAACTGCGGGGCCATTCAGCCTGCGACCGGTTCGGCTTCGCGCAACGCGGTGATTTGCAGGAACAGCGATTCCGGCGCAACCCCGGGATGATTGTCCGGCAACAAATCGAGCGCCATCGCGGAAATTTTTTCCAATAGTTGGTCAAGCGTCGGCGCATCGGCGGCGGCCGGAATATCGTCGCAATGCCCGGTCCAGACCGACGCCTCCTGATCCCAGGCTGCGGAAATCGTAAAGATGACAGGTCGGGACATTGGCCCTCCGTTGCTTGCGCGACACTAAGGCTAGCTCACGTATGTCCTATCACGAATCGACGGAGCCGTCCCCACGTTAGGTCGTGAATGTCGGCACCGTTCCAACTACCCGACGGGCAAATCACTTCGCAGGCCTGCAATTCCCTGTCAAATCATTTATTCTGATTTTCCGAAAATAAACCTCTTCCCGCCCGGCCCAAATCACTTCTACAAGCCATCCGTCTCGCTCCTCACAGGGGCGTATCGCGATCGTCACGGACGCGGAGCGGGATGCGGTGGACGCGGGCAGCGCCGGCGCGCACACGCGGTCGCAGGGCGAGATGAACCTCGTGAGCGATCGGCGGGCGCCTGGACGGACGGTGCAGCTCAGCGGACGGCGAAGTCGTGTGGTCCTGACGCCCCGGCGCTGGCGTCAAGTCCGCGGATGTTTTGGCGGGCCCGACCGGGTTTGCCAAAGCACCTTAATCCGCTGATGACGGTGACAACAAGCCGATCACCGGGGAGAGCACGAAGTAAACCGTAAAACCATTGCGCGGGGAGTGCCGGGTGCAACCGGTGTGACCGTGGTGACTACGCTCGCATGTTTCTTATTTTGCATGCGAGGCTGCGGGCGCAACGCGCGCCCGGCATTCCCTGCGCCCTCATTTTCGAGGCGCGGAGTTCAAGGGCAAAACTCGGGCGGAATCCCGCCGCGAGATCGCGGAGCCGCGTCATGGATTGCTTCGCTTACGCTCGCAATGACGGCGCTAAGTTCGTCATTGCGAGGAGCCCTTGCGACGAAGCAATCCACACTTGCTTTGCCGCACTATGGATTGCTTCGCTTCGCTCGCAATGACGGCGCCAAGTTCGTCATTGCAGTTGCGCCGGTCTGCATCCGGGTTACGGTATCGGCGCCAGGCCGCGCGCGCCGCCCTCGCCCGAACGCCGCCCCAACGAGAGGAAAAAACCCATGAAGCGAGTGATGATCCTGAACGGTCCCAACCTCAATCTGCTCGGCGTGCGCGAGCCGCATATCTACGGCACCACGACGCTGCGCAGGTGCGGGAGAGCTGCGAGCGGCACGCGGCGAAACTCGGGCTCGAGCTTTCGTTTCATCAGTCGAACCACGAGGGCGAGCTGGTCGAATGGATCCAGTCGGCGCGGCAGACCGCCGATGCCGTCATCATCAACCCGGCCGGCTATTCCTTCACCTCGATCGCCATCGTCGACGCCATCAAGGCGTTCGAAGGGCCGGTGCTCGAGGTGCACATTTCCAACATCCACGCCCGCGACGAACTGCACCGGCATTCGAAGATCTCGACCGCGGCGACCGGGGTGATCTGCGGGCTCGGCCCCTACGGCTACATCGCCGCGATCGATGCGGTGGCGCAGATGAAGAAGCAGGCCGCGTGATGCGCTTGCAAGATGAAGTGGCGTCCCTGCTCGTCACCCTTTCGGAGTTCTTCCCGTGAAGATCGTCGACCTCAGCCGCGAGCTCTACCACAAGACCCCGACCTATCCCGGCCATCCGCCCGTGATCCACGGGGTCTGGACCACGCACGAGCAATCGCTGGCCGCCGGCAACGTGCACGGGCTGTCCTCGATGTTCATCTCGATGCCCGATCACGCCGGCACCCATATCGACGCGCCCCGGCATTTCGACAAAAGCGGCCAGCCGATCGGCGACTACCCGCTGGAGAACTGCATCGTGCCGGGCATCTGCATCGACCTGCGCCACATCGCGCCGCGTGCCGAGATCGCGCCCGCCGATCTCGAGGCCGCGGTGAAGCAATCGGGCGAGGCGGTGCCGAAGGGCGGCACGGTGTTGCTCTGTACCGGGCACCACGCGCGAACTTTTCCGCGCCGGGAATATGCCAGCGACAATTGCGGCGTCAACGTCGCGGCGACGCAATGGCTGGCGGCGCAGGGCGTGGTGCATTTCGGCATCGATGCGATGCGGCCGGGGCCGGACGGCGAGGTCAACTCGCTGGTGCACAAGGCCTGCTTCGATCTCGGCATCACCCATATCGAGAGCCTGTGCAATCTGGAGGCGCTGCTCGGCCAGGGCCGCTTCACCTTCATCGGCCTGCCGATGAAATGGCGCGACGGCACGGGATCGCCGATCCGCGCGGTGGCGGTGTTCGGGATGTGAGGGCGGAAGTTGTTTCGCGCGGCTCAGCGCTGGCCGACGGCGCGGGCGTTCCAGTGGCTCCAGCTGCTGACGCTGGCGAGGCTGCGCTGGTCGGTGGCGAGCGGCCGGCGGCTCTGCCGCTCATGGGCGGCGATGCAGTGCTGGGAATCCGCGATCTTGCGTTTCAAGGCGGCGATCGCCCGCTTGGTCTCGGCGCTCGACCCGGCGCTCTCGCCGATGGTGAAGCGCGCCGTCTCCAGCGCCTTGACGGCGTCGCGGTTCTTTTTGAGCTGGGCGCGGTGCCAGGCGATGTTGCTGTTGCTGTCGGCCATCATGCGAGCGGCCCCCGGTTGCTGCGGTTCGGCTTGAATTTGGAAGCTGGTTCGAGGATGGCGCGGCGTTGGTTAACGATTGGTTAATGCCGCGCCCCTGCGGCCTCATACCGGCGCGCGACGCCGCGGCGCGCCGCTCAGCGCGCCCCGAACCTGATCTCGCCGAACAGCGATTTCTGCGTCGAGGGCTGCGAGCGCCAGTATTGCGGCGGGGCGGTGACCTGGCCGCCAAGCTCGGCGGCGGCGTGCCAGCCCCAGCGCGGGTCGTAGAGCATGGCACGCGCCAGCGCCACCATGTCGGCCTTGCCGGAGGCGACGATGTCCTCGGCCTGCTTTGCCTCGGTGATCAGGCCGACCGCCATGGTGGTGACGCCGGTCGCCTGCTTGATCGCCTGCGCCAACGGCACCTGGTAGCCGGGGCCGAGCGGGATCTTCTGCAGCGGCGAGACGCCGCCGGAGGAGACGTCGATCCAGTCGACGCCGCGCGCCTTCAGCTCGCGCGCGAATTCGATGGTCTGCGGCAGATCCCAGCCGCCCTCGACCCAGTCGGTCGCCGACACCTTGATGCCGACCGGCTTGCGATCCGGGAAAACTCCGCGGATCGCGTCGAACACCTCGAGCGGATAGCGCATCCGGTTTTGCAGCGAGCCGCCATAGCGATCGCCGCGCTTGTTGGAGATCGGCGACAGGAACTGATGCAGGAGATAGCCGTGCGCGCAGTGCAGCTCGAGCGCATCGATGCCGAGCCGCTCCGCGCGTTGGGCGGCTTTGACAAACGCCTCGCGCACCCGCGCCAGCCCCGCCGCATCGAGCGCGCGCGGCGCCGCCTCGCCTTGCTTGTGCGGCACGTCCGAGGGCCCTTCCGCCAGCCAGCCGCCTTCGGCGAGCGGGATCAGCTGCCCGCCGTCCCACGGCACATGCGAGGAGCCCTTGCGGCCGGCATGGGCGAGCTGCATCGCGACCGCGACGTTGGCGCGCTTGCGCACCGAGGCCAGAATCGGCCGCAGCGCGGCTTCGGTGGCGTCATCGTAAAGCCCGAGGCAACCCGGCGTGATGCGGCCGATCGGCCTCCACCGCGGTCGCCTCGATGCAGAACATCGCCGCGCCGGACTGCGCGAGATTGCCGATATGCATGAAATGCCAGTCGTTGGCCTCGCCGTTTTCGGACGAGTACTGGCACATCGGCGCCACCATGATGCGGTTGGGAAGCGCAAGGCCGCGCAGCTCGATCGGGGAAAACAAAGCGCTCATGATGATTTCCGGGCAAATGGGAGGATGGATGTCGAGCCCCTATCTAGCGGCGCGGCGGCCATTGCTCAACCCGCGGACCCACGCTCGTCGTCGCCCGCCAGGGCGGGTGCGCCGGCAAAGCTACTCCAGCAGCGTGAACTGCAACAACAGCGTGCGCTGGAGCATCGAGAAATTGTCGTCCGACACCATGGTCAGCACGGTATCGCCTTGCGGGCTGACATGGGCATCGATGCCTTCCATGTTGTCGACCTCGTTGCCCAGATCGGCATCGAAGATCGAGGGGCCGTCGACCACCGCGGCCGGCGCGATCGAGGCGAGCGCAATGCGCCGGATCCGGATGCCGACGCCTTGCAGCCAGGAAAATTTCCGCTCCAGCACCAGCAGCTCGCCCGAGGGCAGCAGCACCGCGTCGCTGATATCGAAATTATTGGTGCGGCGGACGCTGAACTGCCCGGGGTTCGGGCCGCCGATCAGGAATGCGATCAGGTTGCCTTGCGGGTCGAGGCCGCGCTCCGACAGCGCGATCAGCGTGCCGGCCAGCGGCAGTCCCTTCGGCACGAATACCAGCGCTTCCAGCCCCTTGTTGAACGGCAATTTCTTCGCCGCCGGCGGCAGCGGCATCACCTCGCCGCGCGCGCGGGTGAAGCCTTTGCTGAAATCGAAGCGCAGCAGCTGGTTGACCCGCTCGAGCCCGATGTACACGAACGATCCATCGAGCGCGATCGACTCGGAATCGAACCAGCCGCGGGCGGTGATCGGCCGCCCGTCGGGCCCGAGCAATGGCGCGGCCTCGACGTCGTCGAGCCCGATCATCTCGCGGCCGCGATAGAGGATGCGGCCGGTGAACCAGCTGCCCTTGTCGCTGATCGAGATGAAACGCTCGCCCGCGGCATCGAGCCGCAATCCCGACAGTCCGCCGAAACCCGGAAAACGCGAGGTCAGGACCAGTCCGCTGCGATATTCCAGCGCGCCGAAGCGCACACGCTGATGATCGCGGGTATCGAACGAGGGCAGCGGCCTGGCGTTGACCTCGATCGAGACCGGAGCGGTGACGGTGAATTCGTCCGGCGCAATCTCCTTCGGCGGCGCCTGGTTTGCAAGCTGCGCCCGCGCGATGGCGGGCAGCGCGGCCAGCGCCAGCCCCGCCGCCGTCGAGCTCAGGAAGCGACGGCGGCCGAGGGCTGCGCGCATGGGTTCACGAATGCAATCGGCGGGACGGGCTGGCCGCGGGCGGGGGCGCACCATGGGTCTCGCTGAACAGCTCGGCGAGCTTCTCGGTGATGGCGCCGCCGAGCTCTTCGGCATCGACGATGGTGACCGCGCGGCGGTAATAGCGGGTGACGTCGTGACCGATCCCGATCGCGATCAGTTCGACCGGCGATCGGGTTTCGATCTCCTCGATGATATGGCGCAGATGGCGCTCCAGGTAATTGCCGGCATTGACCGACAGCGTGGAGTTGTCGACCGGCGCGCCGTCGGAAATCATCATCAATATCTTGCGCTGCTCGGAACGGCCGAGCAGCCGCTTGTGCGCCCAGTCCAGCGCCTCGCCGTCGATGTTTTCCTTGAGCAGGCCCTCGCGCATCATCAGCCCCAAATTCTTGCGCGCGCGCCGCCACGGCGCGTCGGCCGATTTGTAGATGATGTGGCGCAGATCGTTGAGACGGCCGGGATTGGCCGGCTTGCCTGCGGCAAGCCAGGCCTCGCGCGACTGACCGCCCTTCCAGGCCCGGGTGGTGAAGCCGAGAATCTCGACCTTGACGCCGCAGCGCTCCAGGGTACGCGCCAGAATGTCCGCGCAGGTCGCAGCCACGGTGATCGGGCGGCCGCGCATCGAGCCCGAATTGTCCAACAGCAGGGTCACCACGGTGTCGCGGAAAGTCGCTTCCTTCTCGTGCATGAACGACAGCGGGTGATAGGGATCGGTGACCACGCGCGACAGCCGGGCGGGATCCAGGATGCCTTCCTCGAGATCGAATTCCCAGGCGCGGTTTTGCTGCGCCATCAGACGGCGCTGCAAGCGGTTGGCGAGCCGCGCCACGATGCCCTGCAGATGGGCGAGCTGCTTGTCGAGATAGCTGCGCAGCCGTTCCAGCTCGTCGTGGTCGCACAGATCTTCGGCCCCGATCACCTCGTCGAATTTCGGCGCAAAGGCGTGATATTCCGGCCCGCGCGGCTCGTTGGCGCCGCGCGCATTCGGCCGCGTCGCTTCGCCCGGTGTTTCGTCGTCGCCGAGTTCGCCATCGTCGAAAGTGTCGCTGGTCGAAGCTTGCGAGCTTTCCATCGCGCTTTCCGACATCTCGTCGCTCGAGGCCTGTGCCTGATCGGCGCTCATCTCCTGCGTCGCGTCGGAGTCGGGCGAGCCCTCGGCGCCGGACTGGTCGTTCTCGCCGTCGCGGTTGTCGTCCTGATTCTCGTCCTCGTCGGCCTCGGCGTTGCGATCGTCGCCAAGCTCAAGCGCGGACAACAGGTCATGCACGGCATCGCCGAATCGGGTCTGGTCCTCGGCCAGCCGATCGAGCCGATCGAGCCGCGCGCCGATCTTGTCTTCGAGCAGCGGCCGCCACAGATCGACCATTTTACGCGCAGCCGCGGGGGGCGCCAGACCGGTGAGGCGTTCGCGCACCAGCATCGCCAGCGCGTCGGACAACGGTGCATCGGCCCGGTCGGTGATCTCGTCGAACTTGCCGCGGTGGAAGTGATCGTCGAGCATGGCGGTGAGGTTCTTGGCAACGCCCGCCATTCGCCGCGAGCCGAGCGCCTCGACGCGCGCCTGCTCGACCGCCTCGAACACGCCGCGCGCCTGCGGATTTCCCGGCATCAGCTTGCGGTGCAGCTTCGGATCGTGGCAGGCGAGCTTCAGCGCGATGGAATCCGCATGGCCGCGCACGATCGCGGCGTCGCGCCGGGTCATCTTGCGCGCCGGCTCCGGCAAGCGCGCCTTGCCCGGCGCCAGGCCCGGCCGCTCGGAGGCGAACGTCACTTCCAGCTCCGGTTTCTTGGCGATCGCGCGCAGGCAGGCGGTGACCGCGCGCTTGAACGGCTCGGTCGGCGCTTCCTTCACTCCGGTGCGGAATTTCTGGTTCGACGTCGTCATTTCAGTCTCGCTACGCGCCGCCCCGCGGGTTCGCGGGGGCGACTTTGGCAAACACCAGGACGCTTACGACAGCGCCACGTTCACCGAGGATTCCGCGAGCTCCACATTGAAGCAGCGCTGATAGAATTCGGCCACCAGCGACCGTTCCAGCTCGTCGCACTTGTTGAGGAAGGTGACCCGGAACGCAAAACCGATGTCGCCGAAGATTTCGGCGTTCTCGGCCCAGGTGATCACGGTGCGCGGGCTCATCACCGTCGACAGATCGCCATTGGCGAAAGCGTTGCGGGTGAGATCGGCGAGCCGCACCATCTTGTTGACGATGTCGCGTCCCTCCTGGGTACGGTAGTGATGCGCCTTCGCCAGCACGATCTCGACTTCCTCGTCATGGGCGAGATAATTCAGCGTGGTGACGATCGACCAGCGGTCCATCTGACCCTGATTGATCTGCTGGGTGCCGTGATAGAGCCCGGAGGTGTCGCCGAGACCGACGGTGTTGGCGGTCGAGAACAGGCGAAATGCCGGATGCGGCTTGATCACCTTGTTCTGGTCGAGCAGCGTCAGCCGTCCGGAAACCTCCAGTACGCGCTGGATCACGAACATCACGTCGGGACGGCCGGCATCATATTCGTCGAACACCAGCGCTATGTTGTGCTGCAGGGCCCACGGCAGAATGCCGTCGCGGAATTCCGTGACCTGCTTGCCGTCCTTGATGACGATGGAGTCCTTGCCGACCAGATCGATGCGGCTGATGTGGCTGTCGAGGTTGACGCGCACGCACGGCCAGTTCAGCCGCGCCGCGACCTGTTCGATATGGGTAGACTTGCCGGTGCCATGATAGCCGGTGACCATGACGCGACGGTTCTTGGCGAAGCCGGCGAGGATCGCAAGCGTGGTCGCGCGATCGAAGCGGTAATCCGAATCGATATCCGGCACATGCGGATCGACCACCGAATAGGCCGGCACCTCGAGATCGCTGTCGATGCCGAATACCTGGCGCACCGACACCTTCATGTCGGGCAAACCGGCAGGCGCTGCCGCGGCAGGTTCATGGACTTTGGTCGTAGCGGCGGTCGTCATCAATCCTCCGAGGGTTTCGGGTGCTTCCCGAAACCGCAAAACTGCGATATGGCTGCGGATGGGTGCTTGCCGGAACCTATCAGAGAGCAACGGCTGGCAGAAGCCTGCGACTCGATCAAAGTTCCATTGCGTAATCATAAAGATAGGAGCTGGTCGCGGTTTTGGGAGGGCTGCCCCGCGAATCACGCCTAGTTTCACCCTACCACTCGGTCGCCGGTTCGATGCAGATGCATCGACGGCACTTTCCGGACGAAAGCGCCACGAATCAGCGCGCTCGCTGTCTTGCGGGGGTGGGATGAAGTCTGAACCGCCACACCGGCGGCGAGTTATGTTAGGGCCTGCAGCTGAACCGGGCCGCAAGGCCAACACGGGAAATTTGTGACTTCTTTCCTCGATCCACTGATTGCGTTCGTCTCGGCAAATGCGTGGCTTGCCTATCTGACGCTGTTTCTCGCCGCCCTGCTGGAGGCCGTGCCCGTCCTGGGTTCGGTTATCCCGGGCTCAACCATCATTCTTGCGCTGAGCGCGCTGGTGCCCGGGGGCGAACTGCGGCTCGATTGGGTACTGACCGCCGCGATCACCGGCGCATTGCTTGGCGATGGCTCGGCCTACTGGATCGGACATCGCAGCCAGCGCGAGATCCTCAGCGCCTGGCCGATGACGCGATATCCGCGCGTGGTCGCGCAGAGCGAAGCCTTCTTTCGTCGCTGGGGCGCGCTGGCGGTGTTCTTCGCGCGCTTCGTGCCGCCGATCAGGGCGTTCGTGCCCATTACCGCCGGCGCGAGCGGCATGGCGCCGCTACGCTTTTACACCGTCAACGTTCCGGCGGTCCTGATATGGGCGCCGGCGCACGTGCTGCCGGGCGTGCTCGCGATCTCGGCGCTGCACCAATATGCCGGCATCTCGCATCAACCCGGCAAATACTACTGGATGCTTTCGGTCGCCGCAGCCGCATTGATCATCGCGCTGGCGGTCTGGACCATCCGCCGCCGGCATGGCGGCGGCGCGATCGAGCCGGCGAAGGAACGCATTCGCAACGATTTTCGATAAGAAATTCGGCCCGAAGCACACGGGGCGAATCCTCGTTCCGGCGCGAAGGCCAAGCCAATGCTTACTATCAGGCGCCGCGCACTACCGTCTTCAGGTAATTATACGCCTTGATGATCTCGATAAGCCGATCCTCGGTCGAGCGGTCGCCGCCATTGGCATCGGGATGGTGCTGTTTGACCAGCGCCTTGTATTTGGCCTTGACGATCTCAAGCGTGGCATCCGAGCCGAGCCCCATCACCTGCAGCGCCTTGCGCTCGGCATTGAACACTTTGCGGGTTTCGATCTTGGCCTCGGCGCCGGAGCCCGGACCCGGCCGCCAGCGGCCGCGGCCGTTGAGCTCGCTGAACATGCTGAACGGATCGGACGCGCCTTCCAGATCGGCCCCGGCGCTGCCCTTGCCGCGCTTGGCGCTGGTGTTGGCGCCCATCTTCCAGGTCGGACGGTGACCGGTCAGCGCATCCTTCTGATAGCGCGCAACGGCATCCGGGTTCATGCCCTGGAAGAAGTTGTAGGACTGGTTGTATTCGCGGACGTGATTGAGGCAGAAGTGCCAGTATTCCTTGTCGTTGGTGCGGCCCTTGGGCGCGCGGTGCGGTCCCTTGTTCTTGCAGTCCGGCCATTCGCACATCGCAGACGCCTCGCGCGCCTGCGCCTGCTGCTTCGCACTCAGCTTGTTCGGCTTGATGCGGATGCTGTCGAAGAACTTAGATGAATCAATCGGCATGTCTGACTATGACAACGCAATGCGAAAAGCTTCAAGTCTTGACATTGCGAATCCCTCGCTCTCGATCAGCCATTGACGGGGCCCGGTCATCGCCGTATTGCCGCCGCCATGGCCACCAAGGACACTATCACAAACAAGTTGCGTGAAGCTTTCGCTCCCGGAAAGCTCGACGTCACCGACGAATCACATCTGCATGAGGGCCATGCCGGCCACAGGCCCGGCGGCGAGACGCACTTCAGGGTTTATATCGTGTCGGACGTCTTCAAAGGGAAGAGCCGCATCGAACGCCACCGTATGATTAATGCGGTGCTGGCCGGGGAACTCGCAGGCGCCATCCACGCACTGGCGATCAATGCGCAGGCGCCGGAGGAAACCGGCGGTACGGGATAGCCAGCCGAGCGGGAGCGGAAGAGGTTGGAGCCGAATGATATCGCAAAAGCTCATCGTATTGGCTGGCCTGCCAGGTTCCGGCAAAAGCACACTGGCGGAGAGCGTTTCTCGCGGGCTGTCGACGCCGGTGTTTTCGGTCGACCCGATCGAAGCGGCGATGTGGCGCAGTGGCCTGCCAAGGGCGCAAACCGGCATCGCCGCCTACGATGTGGCGATCACGATGGCGGACGAACATCTGCGGCTGGGGCATTCGGTCATCATCGACGCTGTAAATCCGGTCGAGGCGCCGCGCGCCGCCTGGCGAAACCTTGCCGCAAAGTACCGGGCCGATTTGAAGATCATCGAATGCGTCTGCGCCGACGAAGCGATCCATCGACGGCGGATCGAATCACGCATCCGCAATATTGCCGGCATGCCCGAGATCACGTGGGCGCGCGTGTTGGAACGGCGCGCCGAATGCGAGCCGTGGACCGATGAGCGATTGATTTTGGACACCTCAGTCCAGCCGCCGGAAAAGCTGCTTGCCGAAGCATTGAGTTATGTGCACTCGCGCTAAAAAGACGTTCCGGCCCGTTTCGGCTTTTTCTCTTCGAGATCGGCCTCGCGCGGCACCGCGACGATCCGCAGCGCGGTAATGCGGTTGCGCTCGCGGCGCAGGACTCGGAAGCGGAAGCCGTGGAAGGTGAAACTCTGGCCGCGTTCGGGGATCGAACGAGCCTCGTGAATGACGAGGCCGGCGATCGTGGTCGCCTCTTCATCGGGCAGATGCCAGTCCATCGCGCGATTGAGATCGCGGATCGGCACCGAGCCGTCAACCACTACCGAGCCGTCGGGCTGGGCGCGGACGCCAGCCACCACCACGTCGTGCTCGTCTGAAATGTCGCCGACGATCTCCTCCAGGATATCCTCGAGCGTCACCATGCCTTCGACTTCGCCGTATTCATCGACCACCAGCGCAAAGTGGGTCTTGCGGCGGCGGAAGGCCTTCAGCTGCTCGGACACCGAGCGCATCTCCGGTACGAACCATGGCGGTAGTGCGATGGTCGAAACATCGATCCTCGACGTATCGCCGTCGGAGGCGCGGATCGCGCGCAGCAGATCCTTGGCGTGCAGCACGCCGATAATATTTTCCGGCTTGTCACGCCACAGCGGAATTCGGGTGTATTCGGTCGCCAGTACCTCGCGCACCAGTTCCTCCGGCGGCAGGTCGGCATTGATCATCATCATTTCGGTGCGATGGACCATGACGTCGGAAACCTGGAGTTCGCGCAAATCCAATAGTCCGCCGAACATATCGCGGTCCTGCTTTTCGACCTTGCCTTCGTGATGCAGCAGATCGACGGCGCCGCGCAAGCGCTCGATCGGGGACAGGATCGGCTGGTTGGCGCCGATCTTGATACCCAGCAGTCTCATCAACGCCCGAACCACCGCTTCGACAATGGTGAGCAGCGGGCCGAGCAGGTATACCATCAGCTTCATCGGGCGGGCGACCAGCAGCGAGACCCGGTCGGGCGCGTTGATGGCGATGGTTTTCGGCAGCACCTCGGCGAAGATCACCACCATGACCGTCATTACGCCGGTGGCGTAGAGCACGCCGACTTCGCCGAACCACGCCGTGAAGATGCCGGTCGCCAATGCCGAGGCACCTATATTGGCGATGTTGTTACCGAGCAGCAGCGCGCCGATCAAGCGCTCGCGCATTCCGAACAGGCTGGAGACGACTTCGGCATCGCGATTGCCCTGCTTCGACAGCCGCAGCATGCTGGCGCGCGAAGCGCTCGTCAGCGCGGTCTCGCTCGCCGCGAAAAACGCGGAGATCAACAGGCAGAGGATGACAATCGAGAATGCAAGCCAATCCATGACGTGATCATCAGTTCTATTTGCGCGCCAGCTTGCTTTTCAGAAATTCGCGCACCAGCGAAGGCTCGACATCCGGGGCGATAACCGCCCGGCCGATGGCGCTCAGCAGAATGAAGGTCAGCCGGCCGCGCTTGACCTTCTTGTCTTGCGCCATCAGCGCCATCAGCGCGTCGGCATCCGCCAAGCCCTCCTGGGCGAAGCCAGCGATGTCTTGCAAATGGGTCGGCAGCCCGACCTCGGCAAGATGATGACTGACTCGCGCCGCGTCGGATTGGCCGATCATCCCAAGCTGCGCGGACAAATCCGCCGCCAGCACCATGCCGACCGCAACTCCCTCACCATGGAGCAGCCGGTCGGAAAACCCGGTCGCAGCCTCCAGTGCATGGCCGAAAGTATGGCCGAGATTGAGCAGCGCGCGCTCGCCGCTCTCGCGTTCGTCGCGCGCCACGATCGCAGCTTTGGCGCGGCAGGAGGTGGCGATGGCATGCTCGCGCGCCGCGCCACCTGAAAAAATATCGGCGTGGTTGGCCTCGAGCCAGCCGAAGAACGCGAAGTCGCCAAGCACGCCGTACTTGGCGACTTCGGCGTAACCGGCGCGGAATTGACGCGGCGAAAGCGTGTCGAGCACCGCAGTGTCGGCGATCACAAGCAGCGGCTGGTGAAACGAGCCGAGCAGATTCTTGCCCTGCGGCGAATTGATCCCGGTCTTGCCGCCGACGGAAGAATCGACCTGCGCCAACAAGGAAGTCGGCACCTGTACGAAATCGATGCCGCGGCGCAGGATCGCCGCCGCAAACCCTGCGAGATCGCCGACCACGCCACCTCCGAGCGCAACCACGAGATCGTTGCGCTCGATCCTGGCCGCGATCAGCACTTCGGAGACTTGTCGCAGACCGTCATAGGTCTTGGAGCCTTCGCCTTCATCGACGAGGACGCGCCAAGTAGCGATCCCGGCTTCCGACAGCGAAGCCTCGGTTTTTTCCAGCCAGTATTTTGCGACGTTGCCGTCGGTCACGATGGCGCACCGCGCGCCTGGCCGCAGCGCGGCGATGCGCGCGCCCAGCGAACCCAGCAGGTCGCGGCCAATCACGATGTCATAGGCGCGCTCGCCGAGCGCGACCTCGACGGTGATCGGATCGGTATGCTTCAAGGGCGCGGTCATGGTGTGGCGCTCAGCGTGTCCGATGCCTGCTTCGGCCCGCCGCACAGCAGCGTGTGCAAGGCCTCGATGCATTCATCGAGGATCTTTTCGTGCGGCACGTCGCGCGACCAGATCGTGAGGTCGGCGCGACGATAGATCGGCTCGCGCTCGCTCATCAGCCGCTCGACGGTGGCTTGGGGATCGGCAGTCTGCAGCAGCGGCCGGTCGGTCCGGCGCTTGACCCTGCGCAGGATGATATCGGCATCGGCCTTGAGCCAGATCGAGACCGCCCTGGCTCCGATGCGCTCACGGGTCTCCTCGCGCATGAAGGCGCCGCCGCCGGTGGCCAGCACGGCCGGACCGTTGTCGAGCAGTCGCGCAATCACCCGCGCCTCGCCGTCCCTGAAATAAGGCTCGCCATAGGCCGCGAAAATCTCCGGAATGGTCATGCCGGCGTGAGCCAGCTCGATTTCGGTGTCCGCATCCAGCAACGGCAGCCGCAGCCGCGCCGATAGCCGCCGCCCGATGGTGGATTTGCCGGCGCCCATCATACCCACCAGCACGATCGAACGGGTTCCCAGGGCGGCCGTGATGTCGGCGTCGTCCTGCGCTGTCGTGCCGCTGGCCGGTGAGGCTGTCTCAGGCATCTCAATCGCTCGTTGGCCGCATAGCGGCGCCCGCGCCATCTATACTACCCCCGTTGATACCGTTGCCAGAGTCTCTTGCAACGGCGAGGCGAACATGTTGGTAGTCAGGTTAGGCCATCCCGCATGAATTCAATGGTTAATTCGCCGCCTGAGGCTCGCGCATGCCCAGCCTGTTCCGCTTTCTGACGGTGGTCGCCGTAATCTGCGGCATGGTCTATGGCGTGGTTTTCGCGTTGGCCAATTTCGTCAACCCAAAGCCGCGGGAAATAACCGTCACCATCCCCGCCGACAAGTTCCTCAAGAAATAAGCGTTAGGGTCGAGCGATGCGCGCCAAGACGCCAGGCTTCAAGAGATCGGCCTCCAAGACGTCGGACTCCAAGACGTCGGGGGCCAAAACATCAGACGCGAAACTGACAAACCTGTTCCTCGACATGCTCGCGGCGGAACAGGGCGCCGGCGCCAATACGCTCGATGCGTACAGGCGCGACCTCAGCGACCTTTCGGAATTTCTCGGCCGCGCCGGGCAAGGCTTCGCCACCGCCGAAACGCAGGCATTGCGGGATTACCTGGCCGACCTCGACGCGCGGGGCTTCAAGTCCTCGAGCGCCGCCCGCCGGCTGTCGGCGATGCGGCATCTGTTTCGTTTCCTCCTCAACGAGCGAATCCGCACCGACGATCCGGCGGCGGTTCTGTCCGGGCCGAAACGCGGCCGCGGCTTGCCAAAGGTGTTGTCGATCGCCGATGTCGATCGCCTGCTGGTCCACGCCAAATCGCTCAGCGAAGCGCCGGAGGCTTCTGCCTTGCAGCGGCTGCGCGCGATGCGGCTATATTGTCTGCTCGAAGTGCTATACGCCACGGGCTTGCGGGTATCGGAACTGGTGGCACTGCCCCGATCGGCGTCGCGGCGCGACGCCCGCATGATCGTGGTGCGCGGCAAGGGCAACAAGGAACGGCTGGTGCCCTTGAACGAAGCTTCGCGGCAGGCGATGGCCGATTATCTCGCGGCAGTGGAGGCGCAGAAGCCGGAGAAAAAGAAAAACGCCGCCAGTTCGAAATGGCTATTTCCCTCGTTCGGCGAGAGCGGACATCTGACACGACAGCATTTCGCGCGCGACCTGAAGGAAGTCGCGGCTGCGGCGGGACTAGCGCCGCGGCTGGTCTCTCCGCATGTGCTGCGCCATGCCTTTGCAAGTCATCTTTTGCATAACGGCGCCGATTTGCGCATCGTGCAAACACTGCTCGGGCACACCGATATTTCGACTACGCAGATTTACACCCATGTGGTCGAGGAGCGCCTTAAAAGCCTAGTGCGCGATCTGCATCCATTGGCGGAGAAATGACCAGCGCGTCTGCCACCTTGACTTCGGCGGCTGCGCGACCGAAACAGCCCCTTCCCGCCTGCGCGCCGCCTTTGGGCGCAATCTGCACGAGCCAGGCGTCGCGCCAGAGTGCAGGTTAAACAATTGAAATGGCGTGCTTTCCAAACGCGGAGCTGAATCCGCTTCGCCTCAAAGCATGTTCCCACCTATATTGATTTGATGCCGGATCACATGCGCTCCTATCTCGATTTCGAAAAACCCGTCGCCGAACTCGAATCCAAGGTCGATGAACTGCGTGCGTTGGCCGCAACCGGCAGCGACATCGGCGATGAGATTGCGCGGATCGAGGACAAGGCGGCGCAGGCGCTGAGCGAACTCTACGACAATCTGACGCCGTGGCAGAAGACGCTGGTGGCGCGCCACCCGCAGCGTCCGCATTTCACCGACTTCATCGGCGCGCTGATATCGGATTTCACGCCGCTCGCGGGCGACCGCAAGTTCGGCGAGGACGAGGCGCTGCTGGGCGGATTTGGCCGCTTCCGCGGCGAGAGCATCTGCGTGATCGGTCAGGAAAAGGGCGCGACCACCGAATCCCGCATCAAGCATAATTTCGGCATGGCCCGGCCAGAGGGTTATCGCAAGGCGGTTCGGCTGATGGAGATGGCCAATCGATTCGGCATCCCGGTGCTGTCGATCGTCGATTCCGCCGGCGCCTATCCGGGGATTGGCGCCGAGGAGCGCGGACAGGCCGAAGCGATCGCGCGCTCGACCGACGCCTGCCTGTCGCTCGGGGTGCCCAATGTCGCGATCATCACCGGCGAGGGCATGTCGGGCGGCGCCATCGCCATCACCACCGCCAACCGGGTGCTGATGTTCGAGCACGCGATCTATAGCGTGATCTCGCCGGAAGCAGCCTCTTCGATCCTGTGGCGCGACGGCACCAAGGCCCAGGAAGCCGCCACCAGCATGAAGATCACCGCACAGGACATGCTGCGCTTCGGCGTGATCGATTCGATCCTGAAGGAGCCTGCCGGCGGCGCGCACCGCGATCCAGCCGGCATGATCGCGACCACTGGAGATGCCATCGCGCAGGCCTTCGATGATTTGCGCAATCTCGATGCCGACATGGTTCGCACGCAACGACGCCAGAAGTTCCTCGAGATCGGCCGAAAGCTGGCCTGAGGGCGGCAGCTTTGCGGGAAATTGGCCGCCGAGCCGCCCCGCTCCCGGGAGGTTAGCCCCAGCTTTTTCCAAAAATCCGCTGTTTTGGCCCCAATTGGGCCCAGACACCGATATTTAACGTCTATTGACCATTCCATTGGGGGAACTCGGTGGCAGCTAGCCGTCAGCTTGCGACCGGGAAACCCAAAGGGTAGTATTTTAATCAATGGCTTCAGGGCATGAACGCTGTGATTGGGGTGCGGAAATTGCCCGGTGGGTGTGGAGCTTTGCATTGATTTTCCGGTCGCTGATTCGCGTCCTCACCACGACGGCTGCGCTCGCCGCCGGAGGGTTGCTGGCCGGCTGCAACAGCGACGAAATTTCGCTTGCCAACAACGCCAAGGCCAACCAGCCGGTCCCCCCGAAGCTGATCGCCGAGATGGCCGAGAAGGACATGGATCTGCAATCGCCGATCCTGGTCCGGCTGTTCAAGCAAGAGGCCGAGTTCGAGGTCTGGAAGGAGGACCGCTCCGGCCGCTTCGCGCTGTTGAAAACCTATCCGATCTGCCGCTGGTCGGGAGACCTTGGACCCAAGGTCCGTGAAGGCGACCGTCAGGCCCCGGAGGGCTTCTATGCGATCTCGCCGGCGCAGATGAATCCGCAGTCGGCCTATTATCTTTCATTCAACACCGGCTACCCGAATGCCTACGACAAGGCGCTGGGACACAGCGGCTCGCAACTGATGGTGCATGGCGACTGCTCGTCGCGCGGCTGCTACGCCATGACCGACGAGCAGATCGCGGAAATCTATTCGCTGGGGCGAGAATCCTTCTTCGGCGGGCAGAAGTCGTTCCAGTTGCAGGCCTACCCGTTCCGGATGACGCCGATCAACATGGCGAAACATCGCAACAATCCGAACATGCCGTTCTGGAAGATGATCAAGGAAGGCTACGATCATTTCGAAGTAACGCGGCAAGAGCCGAAAGTCGATTTCTGCGAGAAGAAATATGTATTCGACGCGGTCAAGGCGCCCGACGCCAAGCGCGAGCCGGTGTTCGACGCCGCGGCCAAGTGCCCGGCTTATATCATCCCGGAGGAAGTCGCCGACGCCGTGCGCGAGAAGCAGCAGCAGGACCAGGCCGAGATCGCCAAGCTGATCGCGAGGGGTACCCCGGTCGCGCGCATGAATACCGGGATCGATGGCGGCATGAACCGGGTGTTCGCGGCCAAATTGCCCGATGGCTCTACCGGCCTATCGGAAGGCGGTGAAGGCCAGGGGCTGTCGCTGCTCGCGCTTTCCCGGGCGCCCGGCACTATTCCCTCGACAGTCAATCCGCCGCACGGACCCGTCACATCGCCGGACCAGCCGCTCGCGGCTTCGATGGCGCCGGCCCAGGCTCCCGCGGCGCGGGTCGCGAGCGCCGCGCCGAACGCCCAGTCGGACGGTCTCTTCAGCAGCCTCGCCCGCAAGATGGGGCTCGGCTCGGCCGATACCACCGCCAGCGCGCCGCCGATCCCCGCCAAACCGAAAGTGGTCGAGGCCAAGCGCAACGAACCGCCGCGCCCGGAGGCTTCGGCCCCCAAGGCCGCCGCTGCCGCCCCGAAGTCCGCGGAGACTAAGCAGGCGGCTGCCCGTCCGCCGCTAAAGCCATCCCTCGCCAACACCACGGCTGCCGCGCCCGCGCCGGCGAAGGACAACCTTGTTGCCGGCTCGGCGCCGATCGTGCAGGCGAATTCGTTCGAGAGCCGTTTCTCGGCGGCCAAGTAGGGCGCAGGCGAACGGACGCGCCATTAACCTATTCCACGTCGATGAAAGATGGCGGGCGCAACGCCAGGGCGCCTGTTCCAGCTCCGAACTCGAGCCTTGAACCCTCACGCATACTTGCCGTGGCAGTGCTTGTACTTCTTGCCTGAGCCGCAGGGACAGTCCTCGTTGCGGCCGACCTTGCCCCAGCTTGCCGGATTTTTCGGATCGCGGTCGGCGGTGGCGGTCGGCACCAGCGAGGCGCTGGCGAAGGCGAACTCGTCCTCGCCGGTATTGGGATCGAATTTGTGCGCTTCCATCGCCGGCAATACCGGCTGCTGCTCTTCCGGCGGAACGATTTCGACGCGCATCAACTGCGCGGTCACCGCCTCGCGCAGGTGCGCGATCATCGCCTCGAACAGGCTGAAGGCTTCCGACTTGTATTCCTGCAGCGGATCGCGCTGGCCGTAGCCGCGCAAGCCGATCACCTGACGCAAATGGTCGAGCATGATCAGATGCTCGCGCCAGAGCTGATCGAGCGTCTGCAACAGGATGGTCTTCTCGACGTAGCGCATCACGTCGGGGCCCCACTGCGCCACCTTGGCCGCCATGTGCTCGTCGACGCGACTCTCGATGCGCGACAGCAGTTCCTCGTCGGCGATGCCCTCCTCCTTCGCCCACTCGTCGACCGGCAATTCGACGTCGAGCACGCGCTTCAGCTCTTCCTTCAACTCGGCGACGTGCCATTGCTCGGCATAGGCGTGTTCCGGCACGTGCTTTGTGACGACGTCCTCGACAAAGGCGCGTCGCATGTCGGCCACCGTCTCGGCGACACTTTCATCCTTCATCAGATCGACGCGCTGATCGAAGATCACCTTGCGCTGGTCGTTCTGCACGTTGTCGAATTTCAACAGATTCTTGCGGATGTCGAAGTTGCGGGCCTCGACTTTCTGCTGCGCCTTTTCCAGCGCCTTGTTGATCCATGGATGGATGATGGCCTCGCCCTCCTTGAGACCGAGCCGCGTCAGCATGGTGTCGAGCCGGTCGGACCCGAAAATCCGCATCAAATCATCTTCCAGCGACAGGAAGAACTTCGAGCGCCCGGGGTCGCCCTGACGGCCGGAACGGCCGCGCAACTGGTTGTCGATGCGCCGCGATTCGTGGCGCTCGGAGCCGATGATGTAGAGCCCGCCCGGCTTGGCCACGGTTTTCGCCGGCTTCGGCGCCTTGGCGGCCTCGACCTCGACCACCTCCTCGGCCTTCAGCACGATCTCGCGAAACCGTTCGACGTCGGCCTTGATGCGTTCGATCCTGGCGGCCTTCTCGGCCTCGTCGGCGATATTGGCAGTCTCGTGCATGATCCGCATTTCGAGAGAACCGCCGAGCTTGATGTCGGTGCCGCGGCCGGCCATGTTGGTCGCGATCGTGATCGCGCCGGGTACGCCGGCTTCGGCGACGATATAGGCTTCCTGTTCGTGGAAGCGCGCGTTCAACACCGCGAACAGCTTGGCCGGCTTGCCGGCGCGCGCCGCGGCATAAAGCTTCTCCATCGCGTTTTCGTTGCCGAAATCGATCTGTTTGTAGCCGTGCTTTTTCAGGTACTCGGCCAGCACTTCGGACTTTTCGATCGAGGCGGTGCCGACCAGAACCGGCTGCAGCCGGGCGTTGGCGCGCTCCACTTCGGCGAGAATGGCGGCGTATTTCTCAGCCTGGGTGCGATAGACCTCGTCGTCTTCATCCAGACGCGCCACCGCCACGTTGGTCGGGATCTCCACGACCTCCAGCTTGTAGATATCGAACAGCTCGTCGGCTTCGGTCGCCGCCGTGCCGGTCATGCCGGCGAGCTTTTCGTACATCCGGAAATAGTTCTGGAACGTGATCGAGGCCAGGGTCTGGTTTTCCGGCTGCACCGGTTGATGTTCCTTGGCTTCCAGCGCCTGATGCAGGCCTTCCGAATAGCGCCGGCCCGGCATCATTCGGCCGGTGAATTCGTCGATGATGATGACCTCGCCATCGCGAACGATGTAATCCTTGTCGCGCTGGAACAATGAGTGGGCGCGCAGCGCCTGGTTGATGTGGTGAACGACCGAGACGTTCTCGACGTCGTAGAGCGAATTGCCCTTGAGCTGGCCGGCGTCGCGCAACAGGGTCTCGATCTTTTCCATGCCGGCTTCGGTCAGGGTCACCGTGCGCTGCTTCTCGTCGACGTCGTAATCGCTCTTGTCGAGCTTGGGAAAAAAAGTGTCGATGGTGTTGTAGAATTCCGAGCGGTCGTCGAGCGGGCCGGAGATGATCAGCGGCGTGCGCGCCTCGTCGATCAGGATCGAGTCGACTTCGTCAACGATGGCGTAAAAGTGCCCGCGCTGGACCATGTCTTCCAGGCGGTATTTCATGTTGTCGCGCAGGTAGTCGAAGCCGTATTCGTTGTTGGTGCCGTAGGTGATGTCGCGCGAATAGGCTTCCTTGCGTTCGGCATCGTCGAGCCCGTGGACGATCACACCGACGCTGAGGCCGAGGAAGTTATAGATCTGCCCCATCCATTCGGAGTCGCGCCGGGCGAGGTAGTCGTTGACGGTGACGACGTGGACGCCCTTGCC
Source organism: uncultured Alphaproteobacteria bacterium (assembly GCA_963840155.1). GTDB lineage: Bacteria > Pseudomonadota > Alphaproteobacteria > Rhizobiales > Xanthobacteraceae > Bradyrhizobium. The sequence goes on along the minus strand of CAWIXP010000002.1, from coordinate 1,553,438 downwards.
GGCCAGCGCGTTGAGATAGACCGCCAGCGTTGCGACCAGCGTCTTGCCCTCGCCGGTCTTCATCTCGGCGATATCGCCTTCGTGCAGCACCATGCCGCCGATCAACTGCACATCGAAATGCCGCTGCTCAAGCGTGCGCTTGGCGGCCTCGCGCACGGTGGCGAAGGCCGGAACCAGGAGATCGTCGAGCGTCTGGCCGTCAGCGAGTTGTTTGCGGAATTCGGCGGTGCGCGCTTTCAGCGCTTCATCGGAAAGGGCCTCGAGCTCGGGCTCGAGGGCGTTGATGGCGTCGACGCGGGGTTGGTAGGCCTTGATCCGCCGGTCATTGGCTGAGCCGAAAAACTTGCGGGCGAGCGCGCCGATCATGCCAAATTCCTGTTCTGCGGTTCGGCGTTGCAGCCGTGAGATGGTCCAGCCCGTTGCCTATCAACTCATCGTGACGCGTTGCGGCATCGATCCCGACCACGGGAGCATTCGCCAAATGAGTGGAGATTCAGCAATCAAGGTTCAACGGCAAAAAACGCAAGGAAATGCACGCCATCGCCATCGGCCTGGTTCGGCAGAGATATGGCCGGCCCAGAGGCTTGTCAACGCGCCAAGCCGTCAAGGATTTCATCATTTTGACAGACTTTTCGCGTTGCCAAGTTCACATGATTGGGCGAGTGTCCCGCCGCCCCATACAGCCCCGATCTTTGGATAAGGATTTTCCATGACCACTTCGTTCCCGGAAACGAAAACCGGCCTGCGCCTTGGCCTTGCTTGCGCCGCCGCGACGGGCTGTCTCGCGATGATGTTGCTCGCCGGGCTGCCTGTCCGTGCCGAGGATAGCAACCCGGTACTGGCAAAAGTCAACGGCTCGGAGATCCATCAAAGCGACGTGGCGCTCGCCGAGGAAGAACTCGGCCCGAGCCTGGCGCAGATGGATCCTGCGACCAAAAAGGAAAACGTGCTGGCATTCCTGATCGACATGAAGATCGTCGCGAAAGCCGCCGAGGACAAGAAAATCGAGAACAGCGACGACTTCAAGAGGCGGCTCGCCTTCACGCGCAACCGGCTTCTGATGGACAGCCTGCTGGCCAGCGAGGGCAAGGCGGCCACCACTGATGACGCCATGAAGAAGGTCTACGAGGACGCCTCGAAGCAGATCAGCGGCGAGCAGGAAGTTCATGCCCGGCATATCCTGGTGGAGACCGAAGACGAGGCCAAGGCGGTCGAGGACGAACTCAAGAAGGGCGCGGATTTTGCCGAGCTCGCCAAGAAGAAATCCAAGGATCCCGGCGCGTCCGACGGCGGCGATCTCGGCTTCTTCACCAAGGACCAGATGGTGCCTGAATTCTCCGCGGTCGCCTTTGCGCTCGAGCCGGGCAAGATCTCCGATCCGGTGAAGTCGCAGTTCGGCTGGCACGTCATCAAGGTCGAGGAGAAGCGCGCGCGCAAGGCGCCCGATTTCGAGCAGGTCAAGGGCCAGATCGAGACCTATGTAACGCGCAAGGCGCAGGCCGATTACGTGGCCAAGCTGCGCGAAGCCGCCAAGGTCGAGCGCATGGACCAGGCCGATGCAGCGGCGAAGACCGACGCCAAGCCGGACGCGGCGAAGCCGGAAACAGCCAAAGACTCCAAGATGGCGCCTGCGAAGAAGTGATCGTGTCGTCCCGGCCTTGAGCCGGGACATCTATACTCGGCAATGTGGTCCCCGCATTGTTGCGTTCGGACGCGCGGCCAGATGCCTTGATGGCCCCGGCTCAATCTCAGGACAACGGCGGTGGTGATCGCGCCGCGCACCCTCTCCCGCCCCGACGATTGAGGTGATACAGAGCGCTTCCGTATGCTTAGAGCCGGAAGCCCCGATGTCCGCAGCCATCTCGCCCAACGCGCCGACCAATGTCCCGGATATGCCCGAAATCGCGGGCGTGAAGCTTGCGACCGCGGCCGCAGGCATCCGCTACCAGGGCCGCACCGACGTGCTGCTCGCGGTGATGGACAAGGGAACCACCGTTGCCGGCGTATTCACCCAATCGAAATGCCCATCCGCGCCGGTGGAATGGTGCCGCGCCAAATTGAAGGGTGGCAGATCTTCCAAGGCAGGGTTTGCCCGCGCGCTGGTCGTGAATTCCGGTAACGCCAATGCCTTCACCGGCAAGACTGGGCGGCAGGCTACCGCGCGGACCGCCTCGCTCGCCGCCAAGGCGCTGGCCTGCAGCCCCGGCGAAGTGTTCCTCGCCTCCACCGGCGTGATCGGCGAGCCGCTCGACGCCACCAAATTCGACGGCGTGCTCGGCACGCTGGCGCAGCAGGCCTCGCCCGGTGAGTGGATGAGCGCCGCAAAGGCGATCATGACCACCGACACCTTTCCGAAGGTCGCGACCGCCTCGGTGAAGCTCGGCAAGACAAGGGTCACGATCAACGGCATGGCAAAAGGCGCCGGCATGATCATGCCTGACATGGCGACCATGCTGGCTTTCGTGTTCACCGACGCGCCGATCGCAGCGGGCGCGCTGCAGTCGCTGCTGAGGAGCGGCGTCGAGGACACCTTCAACGCCGTCACCATCGACGGCGACACCTCGACTTCGGACACGCTACTCGCCTTCGCCACCGGCGCCGCGGCGGCCAATGGCGCGCCCCGGATCAGCCGCGCCGGCGATCCCAGGCTGAAGGCCTTCACCAGGACCTTCACCGCCGTATTGGCCGATCTCGCCGAACAGGTGGCGCGGGACGGCGAAGGCGCGCGCAAGCTGGTCGAGATCGTGGTGGAGGGCGCGACGTCGAAAGCGTCGGCGCGCAAGATCGCGATGTCGGTGGCGAATTCGCCGCTGGTGAAGACCGCGATCGCCGGCGAAGACGCCAATTGGGGCCGCGTCGTGATGGCCGTCGGCAAGGCCGGCGAGCCCGCCAACCGTGACAAGATTTCGATCTCGTTCAACGGCATCCGCGTCGCCAGCCGCGGCGCACGCGACCCGTCCTATGACGAGGCGGAAGTCTCGGCTGCGATGAAGAATTCGAAGATCCAGATCAAGATCGGGTTGGGACTGGGCAAGGGCCGCGACCGCGTTCTGACCTGCGATCTCACCAGGGAATATATCGCCATCAACGGCGACTACCGGTCGTGAAAGCTCACGACCGGCGTTACTGCTGTGCTAGTTGCTGATGCGCGCGTCGGCGACCGCCCTCTGGAACAGCGTATTCATCGCCTGAGAAATGCCCTGGGTCGGGCTGACTTCGAAATACAATCCCGCCGAGGCGCAGGTCTGCATGTTCTGCGCGATTTGGCTGTTCGGCGACGGGCCGTAGGGACCCGTATTGAACGGATTGATCCAGGTCATGTACCAGGCATTGGTCGGCAGCGCGAGGTAGGTGGTATAGAGCACGGCGATCTTGATACCGCGGGTCTTGAGCGTGGTGCACAACGCCGGATTGATCGGCGACTGACAGCGCGTCGTACCTGATTTCGGCTTGAGGCAACCAGTATTGGATTCGTCGGCGACCCCATCGGACACAAAGAACAGGTACTTTTGGGGCGAAGCGGCCGTTCCCGGTCCCGGGGCAGTGATCGCGGTGTTGATCGCGGGGAGAACAGCGGTGAAGCCGGTATCCTGGTCACTATTGTCATTCTGACCATTGACCGTCATCAGATCGATGTTGCCGGCCGCCGTCTTGGCGCTGGTCAGGCTCGACGACAGCGCAAACAACGCGCGCAATCCCTGCGTGTCCGAGGATCCGCCGAAATCATAGATCGCCATCCGGAATTGATTGGAAAAGGTCTCGGTCGCCGCCGCCGTGTCCATCAACTGCTGGGTCGCGGTGCGCAGCACGTCGATCCGCGTCGTCACCCCGAGGGTTTTTGCGAGATTGTAATAGTTGTTGACGTTACTGGTGTCGTGGCAAGCGAAGGCGCACTGATCGGGCGTGTGGTTGACCATTGTGGTCACGTCAGCCGGTGTCGCGCCGACGCCCATCGACGGCGAATTGTCCAGCAGCAGATAGAAATCGATGTAGAGCGGCATATTGGCGGTCGAGGTCGAGCTGCCCGTCACCGTCATCGCGCTCTTGCCCATCACGCCGAGAAACATTGTCGGGACGTCGGCGGAGAACTCGACCAGCGAGGTAACCCCGCTGCCGGACTTGGTCACCGTGGGGGTCATGCTGTTGAGCGTGTAGCCGGTTACTCCGGACATATTTCCGTTGAAGATACTGGTGGCATCCGTCACCCCGACCGGGATCGGCCCATCTGTCACCATCGAGCCCGCGGCGATAAAGGCCGGCGATGTCCTGGAAATCGAACCGACGCTGGCGGCGTCGATCGCGGCCTGCAGCTTGCTCTTGAATTGCACCGCCCGGCTGTAATCGATCGCGCAACCGATCGCCGACAGGATCGGCAGCAGCGCGAGCGTGAAAATCACGGCAATGTTGCCGCGCCTGTCGCTGCGGAAACGATTGATCAAAACCAGTAAATTACGCATGCGGTGATACCTGTGCCGGTCCCATATTTTTGAGGAATTTAACGACAGCGGATTAAACAGGACTTATCGCAATGCTAGAAATACCGGTAAGATACGGTTAATGAACCGTTTCGAATGGTTCGCGGTTTCGCCGAGACCGGCCCCAACGCCTCCAGCGGTTCATGGCACCCATCAAGCTCACCCTGGTCGTCGCCTGCGCACTGGTTGACGCCGACAACCGCGTACTGATCGCGCAGCGGCCCGAGGGCAAGACGCTCGCGGGCTTGTGGGAATTTCCCGGCGGCAAGCTCGAGCCCGGCGAGCGGCCCGAAGCGACGCTGATCCGCGAATTGCACGAGGAGATCGGCATCACGGTGCAGCCCGCCTGTCTCGCGCCGCTCACCTTTGCCAGCCACGCCTATGACGATTTCCATCTGCTGATGCCGCTCTACATCTGCCGGCGCTGGGACGGCGAGGTGACCGCGCGCGAAGGCCAGAGGCTCGCCTGGGTTCGCGCCAACAAACTGCGCGAATACCAGATGCCGCCGGCGGACATTCCGCTGATCCCGCATTTGATCGATTTGCTGATGTGAGGACGCAGTCCTCATCCCTCATCCCCAACCCCGTGGTTGGTGAGGCGCGAAGATGCGCGCCTCACCATGAGGTAGCCGTTACGGCTTCGGCCGCTTCACCGCCTCAGCCAGGCTCGCCTGCGCCGATCCCGGCTGCAGCGGTTTTTGCTGGCTTTCATGCGGCGCCCAGCCGGATAGCCAGATCACGTCGAAGGTGGCGCGGATGCGGCCGTCCGCGTCCGCAAAGCGCTCGCCATAGACCTGCGCCATCCGCAGCATGGTGGCGCGGCGGGTCGGCGCCCGCCGCCGCTCGGCCAGGATGTTGCTCGCGCCCATCCGCCTGAGATCGGCCATCAGCGCAAAAGCGCTGTCGTAGCGCACGACGATGCGATCCACGTCGGTGACCGGCAGCGCGAAGCCCGCGCGCTGCAGCAGGCTACCCACATCGCGCAGATCGGCAAACGGTGCGACGCGCGGCGACACCCCGCCTTCGAGCTCGGCCTCGGCCGCCGCAAAGGATTGCCTGAGCTCGGTCAATGTATCGCCGCCGAGCATCGCCGCCAGCAATAGCCCGTCGGGCTTTAGCGCGCGGCGGATCTGCGTCAGCACGCCGGGCAGATCGTTGACGAATTGAAGCGCGAGAGCCGAGACGACGAGGTCGAGTGATTGCGATTGCAGCGGCAAGTTTTCTTGCCCGGAATGATCCAGAACCATCCGCGTGAACGACTTGAATCGATCGCGTGCAGGCGGCCGCAACGCCTCGCCAGGTGTCCAGACGTCCGCAACATCGTTAAAGTCCCGCAGCACCGCCTGCAGCCGCTCGTCCAGATCCTCGGTGACGCGGTCGAGCAGGAAGGTCACCGGCTCACTGCGCAACGCGCGATCCTGCCTCGCGCGCAGCATGGCGCGGTCGAACAGTTTTGGCGCGGCGGTGGGGTCTGGGGCCATGCCGGTTGGTACGCCGGTCGCCCGACATCTGGCAATCCGGCGTTGTTGGCGGCCGGCGCGCGCCCCGCGAGAATTGCCCCGAAATCCCGGTGGCTGAACGCGGCGGCGTCTCGATCCAAATAGACTCTAAAAAGGTACTTTTCAGTACACCGGTTAAAGGCTAGTTTTTGTCATGGCCACAGAAAAAGCCGAAACCGACCGCGTTCCGATTACGTTGGCGCTCTCAACCATCAGCTATCTCGAAAAATTGGTGAGGCAGGGCACCCACGGCACCAGCGTTCCCGGCGTCGCAAGAACCCTGATCGAGGAAGGCATTCGGCTCGCCATCAAGGAGGGGCTGCTGGCCATCCGCGACAACGGCAAGACACCCTGAAGTGAGGCTTCGGGGCGCGCGCGGGAATACGTGCCGAAGCCAACACAATTCGGAGCGATGGGTCATAGCCTTGGACCATCGACATGCCCATCCACGAACCCACCTGGACCGCCGAACGAATCGAACTCCTGAAAAGCCGCTTTGAAGCCGGGCTGTCCTGCCGCGAAATCGCCGACGGCATCGGGGTCAGCCGCAATGCGGTCATCGGCAAACTGTCTCGCCTCAACCTGACGCGCCAAAAAACCGGCGATGCACCACGGCCGGCGCGAAAGGATGCCGCGAAGCGAGAGCGGCTGAAAACCGTGCCAAGGCGCCAATACCGAATGCTGCTGAGGTTGTACGGCGAAGAGCCTGCGGCCGGCGACGAGCCGATTCATAACGGACGCTGCTGCTCGCTGCTCGAGTTGAGCGAGCAGCACTGCCGCTGGCCGATCAGCACCCCGGGTGCCGCCGACTTCTGCTTTTGCGGCAACATGCCGCTCGACGGCCTGCCCTACTGCGCGGGCCACACCCGGCTCGCCTACCGGCCGGGGTCGCGTCAACGCGTCGCGCGCAGGTGAGGTTCGGTTATCCCTGGAGCTGGCCCTCCCCGGCCCCGTGGCAAGGCCAGCGCCCTTGAGCCCGACGCCACCCGCCGCTAGCTTCCACGAATGGACGCCGAGGCATCACCGTCACGTTCCATCTCCGGCCATCTGCGCGGGGCGCTGAACGCCTGCCGTGGCGCGTGGCGGCAGACCGCGCGGCTCGCGCTCGACATCGCGCTGCCGACACTGTGCGTCGCCTGCCGCGAACCCGTCCACGGCGAGGGCGTCTGCGCAGATTGCTGGGCCAAGCTGTCGTTCATCGCGCCGCCGTTTTGTCCGCGGCTCGGCACTCCCTTTATCTACGATCCCGGTCCTGAATTGCTGTCGATGGATGCAATTGCCAATCCGCCGGCCTATCAGCGCGCCCGCGCCGCCGTGCGCTACGACGATGTCGCACGGACGCTGGTGCATGCGCTGAAATACCAGGACCGCACCGATCTGGCGCCGGCGATGGGCCGCTGGATGGCGCGGGCCGGCCAAGAGTTGCTCGGTGAGGCCGACATGCTGGTGCCGGTACCGCTGCACTGGCGCCGCGGCTGGAGCCGGCGCTACAATCAATCCGGCGCGCTGGCGCGCATCATCGAGCGCCAGAGCGGCGTCAAGCTTGATGCCGGAGCGCTGCGGCGCGTGCGTCCGACCCAGCAGCAGATCGGCCTCACCCGCTCGCAACGCGCCAGCAACGTGCAGGGCGCCTTCAAGGTAGCCGCCGACCGCGCCGCCGACGTTCAGGGCCGCCGCGTGGTGCTGATCGATGATGTCCTGACCTCCGGGGCTACCGTTGACGCCTGCGCCCGGGCACTGTTGCGGGCCAAGGCGGCCCAAGTCGACGTGCTGGTGTTCGCCCGGGTTGTGGACACCCGTAAGTCTCCCATATAATCCGCGAATCCTGAAACAGCAGACCGCGTTATGACCGCTGCCGTCGAAATCTACACCCGTCCGGGCTGCGGCTATTGCAGCGCCGCCAAGTCGTTGCTGACTCGGAAAAAGGCCGCGTTCACCGAGAACGATGTCTCCACCAACCCCGCGCTTCGCCAGCAGATGTGGGATCGCACCGGCGTCGGTTCGACATTCCCGCAGATTTTCATCGGCGCCACTCACATCGGCGGCTGCGACGAACTGTACGCGCTGGACCGCGCCGGCAGGCTCGACGCTTTGCTGGCGGGCGAAAGGGCCAATACATGAGCACCGAGCTGTCCTTCACCGCCGCCATGGTGCAGATGCGCACCGGACTGTTGCCCGAGCCGAGTCTCGAGCAGGGCACCCAGCTGATCCGGCAGGCCGCGGCTCAAGGAGCCGATTATGTGCTTACCCCCGAGGTGAGCAACATGATGCAACTCAATCGCAAGGCACTGTTCGAACATCTCGCCTCCGAGCAAGACGATCTGTCGCTCAAGGCGTATCGGGCGCTCGCGGCGGAACTGAAGATTCATCTCCATGTCGGTTCGCTGGCGCTGCGCGCATCTCCCGAAAAGGCAGTCAACCGCTCGTTCCTGATCGGACCGGATGGCTTAGTGATCGCGAGCTACGACAAGATCCACATGTTCGACATCGATCTGCCCGGCGGCGAGAGCTATCGCGAATCCGCCAACTACCAGCCGGGCGAGACCGCCGTCATATCCGACCTGCCGTGGGGCCGGATCGGCCTGACGATCTGTTACGATTTGCGCTTTCCGGCGCTGTACCGCGCGCTCGCCGAAAGCGGCGCGTCGTTTCTCGCGGTGCCTTCCGCCTTTACGCGCAAGACCGGGGAAGCGCATTGGCACACCCTGTTGCGTGCCCGCGCCATCGAAAACGGATGCTTCGTGTTCGCCGCAGCACAAGCCGGGATGCACGAGAACAAGCGCGAGACCTACGGCCATTCCCTGATCGTCGACCCCTGGGGTGCGGTGATTGCCGAGGGTGGCGTCGAGCCCGGCGTCTTCATGGCCAGGATCGATCCTTCCAAGGTCGAGACCGCGCGCAGAGCCGTGCCGTCGCTGCAACACGGCCGGCGCTTCAGCGTCGCCGATCCCAAGGCTGGCCCCGAGCATCTGCATCTGGTGCGGGGATCGGCATGATCCGATATTCGCTCCGCTGCGAGCGCGGCCACACGTTCGAAAGCTGGTTTCAAAGTTCGGCGGCCTACGAGAATCAGGAAAAGCGCAAGCTGGTGAACTGCCCGGTCTGCGATTCGGCCAAGGTCGAGAGGGCGATCATGGCGCCGCGGATCGTCAGCAAGAAGGGCAAAGGCCGCGACATCGCCGCGCCGCCGCCCGCCCCCACCACCGAGGTAACGACACCCTCATCGACGCCGACGCCGCTATTGATGGCGCAGGAACGCGAGCTGCGCGCCAAGCTCAAGGAATTGCGCGATCACATCGTCAAGAACGCCGACAATGTCGGCGAGCGGTTTCCGGCCGAAGCCCGCAAGATGCACTATGGCGACATCGAGCATCGCCCGATCTATGGCGAGGCCTCGCCGGAAGAGGCGCGCTCCCTGATCGATGAGGGCGTCGAGGTCTCGCCGCTGCCGGTGCTGCCGGACGATCGAAACTGACGGAAGCTTGCACCTCATTTGCGAGCCAACGGGTCGCAATGCCGGCGAACTGTTGAGGGAACCTCCATGAACGCCGAAACCCTTTCTTCCTGGCAAGTCTGGGCGGTGCTGTCGGCGGTGTTCGCCGCGCTCACCGCGATATTCGCGAAAGTCGGCGTCGAGGATATCAATCCCGATCTCGCCACTTTCATCCGCACCGTCATCGTGCTGATCAGTTTTGCGCTGATCCTGTTCGCGACCGGCCAGTTCAGCAATCCCGGGCCGATCTCGCAAAAAAGCTGGATCTTTCTGGTGCTTTCCGGACTCGGCACCGGCGCGTCATGGCTGTGTTATTTTCGCGCGCTCAAACTCGGACCGGCGACGCTGGTGGCGCCGATCGACAAATTGAGCGTCGTGCTGGTGGCGCTGTTCGGCGTGGTGTTTCTCGGCGAGCGACCCTCGCTCAACGGCTGGCTCGGCATCGCCCTGATCGCCGCGGGCGCGGTATTGATCGCATTCCGGCGCTGACTAAACCGAAACCAATAGCGCCACGCCGATCACGATCAGCGCGATGCCGCCAAGTTCGCGCGCCGACAGTGGCTGCTTGAACGAGTAATACGCCACGCCTTGCGCGAACAGCACCTCCACCAAAGCCAGCGTGCGCACATTGGCGGCCGCCGTGAGCGCGAACGCCAGGAACCAGAACTGCGAAGCGAACGCGCCCATGAAGCCGGCCAACATCGATGGCTTCCACAGTCCGAGAATTTTCCTGAGCACGTCGGGCGCGCGCAGCAAAAGATAGATCGTCAGCACCAAGGTCTGCACCAACAGCCCGAGCACCAGCGTGTAAGAAGCGGCGGTCACGAATGACACCCCCGACACCGTGATGATGGCGCCGCGGAACCCGTTCGCGGAAAACGCGAACGCCGCAGCTGCCGCCAGGCCGATGATGGTCGGCTTTGATTCTGCAAAGCTTTTTCCGCCGCCGGGCCGCAGCGCGGTGATAACCACGCCGACGGTCGCGACCAGTATTGCGACCACCTTCAACACGGAGAGATGATCGCCGAGAAAGACAAAACCGTAGATCGCGGTCTGGGGCGCTTCGGTCTTCAGATAGGCGGTCGTCACCACGAACGAACGGTCGTTCATGGCAAGCAGCATCAGCCCGGTGGCGAGGATCTGGCTGAGCGCCCCGAGCATGAGCCAAGGCCAGAACGCGGCAGTCGGCCACGGCACATGGTCTCCGGTCGCAACCAGAACGACAGCAAAGAAGATCAGCGAGAACGGAAAGCCGAACAGGAAGCGGATGTTGGTCGCACCCCAGGTGCCGAGCGGCCCGGTCAACTGCCGCTGCATCGCATTGCGTGCGACCTGCGCCAGCGCGGCAATAACCGTGAAGGGAATCCAGAGCGTGGCGATGCTGAACATGTGAGGGGATGATGGGGTTGAAGGGTGATGGTTTGCCGGCTCAAACTTTGCAGCGACGAACTGAACGCACTGCCTGCGTCGGCAGCATGAGCCAATTTTCTATATCCCCTCCGCCACCACCATGTAGTTCACATCCATGTCGGCGGACAGGCTCCATTTGTCGGCGAAGGGGCTATAGACCACGCCGGCCTGTTCGGCGATGGCGAGCTTGTTGTTGGAGAGATGCTGCGCCAGTTCATCCGGGGTGACGAATTTGTCCCATTGATGGGTGCCGCGCGGCAGCCAGCGCAGGATGTATTCGGCGCCGACAATGGCGAGTGCAAAACTCTTCCAGTTGCGGTTCAGCGTCGAGATCACCATCAGGCCGCCCGGCTTGAGCATCGCGGCGCAGCGATTGAGGAAGATACCGACCTCGGTGACATGCTCGATCACTTCCATGGCCAGCACGATGTCGAAGCGTTCGCGCACGTCCATCTGCTCTACCGTCGTGCAGCGATAATCGATCGACAGGTGTCCCCTGTCGGCATGCAGCCGGGCGGCTGCGATGTTGCTGGCGGACGGGTCGACCCCGATCACCTGCGCGCCGAGCCGGGTGAACGGCTCGCACAACAGCCCCGCGCCGCAGCCGATATCGAGGATGCGCAGGCCGGCGAGGCAATTCAGGCTTTTGACGTTGCGCTCGAACTTGCGGCAGGCGGCGTCGCGAATATAGCTCAGCCGCAGTGGATTGATCTTGTGCAACGGCGCCATCTTGCCGTTGGAATCCCACCATTCATCCGACAGTTTCGAGAACTTCGCAACCTCGCTGGGATCGACCGTGGAAGCCGCGGCGCCGGTGAAACTGCCGGGATTTTGTTGCGTGGCCATGGATTGCGCGCCGCCCCTATCGCGCGGTGATGTGATTGCGGAATTCGAGCGGGGAGGCAATGGTGTCGATCGTCTCCGCCCCCTCGCCGACGCCCCGCACCGTCACGCTGCCGTAATTGAGCAGGCGGCCGAGGATGCTCTGGTCGACATCGACGCTCTCGACCTTGTCGAGGCTCATTTCGAAGGTGCGGCGTTTGATGAATCCGCTCTTGTGGACGACCCGCATGTTGGTGACATCGGTCTCGGTGGTCCAGCGGTGGAACCAGGCCTTGACGGTCCAGTACAGCGCCACGATAGCCACCACGGCTGCGGCCGATAGGCACAACAACACAATGCCTTCGGTGGTGGTTTGACGCGATAGAAGGAACAGCAAGAGCGCCACGATCCAGGCCGCGATCGCCGGCAAATAGAAGATCCAGTGCGCATTGGTCGAATACAGCACCCTCTCGCCGGGCTGCAGGATATCGTCGATATAACGGCCCATGCATTCAGCCTCGCTTACCCTGATGCTACAGATATCAAGCCACCCGTCCGCGAGATTGCCGGAACCCGGTTGCTTGCTCGAAACCGCGCCGCTATGTATACGCGCCTTTTAGCCCGCGCGCCCGGTTTCCGTGCGGGTCACATTACTCAACCTGCCAGGGAATGCACCAGTCGTCATGGGCCGCCTCGTGATGAAATTCGGCGGCACATCCGTCGCCAATATCGACCGCATCCGCAACGTCGCGCAACATGTGAAGCGCGAGGTCGATGCCGGCCACGACGTCGCCGTGGTGGTTTCCGCCATGGCCGGAAAGACCAATGAACTGGTGGAATGGTGCCGTGAGGCCTCCCCAATGCACGACGCGCGCGAATATGATGCCGTGGTGGCCTCCGGCGAGCAGGTCACGGCCGGGCTGCTGGCAATCGTGCTGCAGGGCCTCGGGATCGAGGCGCGCTCCTGGCAGGGTTGGCAGATTCCGATCAAGACCAGCGAGGCCCACGCCTCGGCGCGGATTCTCGAGATCGACGGCACCGAACTGATCAACCGCTTCAGGGACCGCAAGGAAGTCGCCGTGATCGCCGGCTTCCAGGGCATCAACCCGCAAACCGGGCGTATCACCACGCTGGGGCGCGGCGGTTCGGACACCTCGGCGGTCGCGATCGCGGCCGCCATCCATGCCGAACGCTGCGACATCTATACCGACGTCGACGGCGTCTATACCACCGACCCACGCGTGGTTCCCAAGGCGCGCAGACTGGACAAGATCGCGTTCGAGGACATGTTGGAACTGGCTTCCCAGGGCGCCAAGGTGCTGCAGGTGCGTTCGGTGGAACTGGGGATGGTGCACAACCTGCCGGTATTCGTCCGTTCCAGCTTCGACAAGCCCGAGGATATCGACTCCCACGGCACCCCGCCGGGCACGCTGATCTGCAGCGAGGAGGAAATCATGGAAAGCCACGTCGTCACCGGGATCGCCTTTTCCAAGGACGAAGCCCAGATTTCCGTGCGCCAGATCCAGGACAAGCCGGGGGTCGCCGCCTCGATCTTCGGACCGCTCGCGGCGGCGAACATCAATGTCGACATGATCGTGCAGAACGTCTCCGAGGACGGCGCCACCACCGATCTCACCTTCACCGTGCCGGCGTCCGACTATACCCGCGCCCGCGACACCATCACGGCGTCCCAGGCCAAGATCGGCTATGCCCGGCTCGACAGCGCCACCGATGTCGCCAAGGTTTCGGTGATCGGCAGCGGCATGCGCAGCCATGCCGGCGTCGCGGCGAAGGCATTTGCGGCGCTGGCGACCCGCAACATCAACATTCGCGCCATCACCACCTCCGAAATCAAGTTTTCGGTGCTGATCGATGCCGCCTACACGGAACTGGCGGTACGCACGCTGCACACGCTCTATGGGCTCGATCAGGGTTAGAAGATTCTTCCCTTAGCGGCCGCAGCATTAGGCTGACAAAGCCGTTATCGCCTGTGGCAGGCGTTTTGCTTGGCAAAACAAGCCCCAATTCGCTATACGGCCTGACGGGTCTGCTGCCGCAAACTGTGCCACAGTTTTGGCTGCCCCGATTCGGCGGATATCCCGGGCTTGCGGCGGCGGCGGCGGCGCGCCGAACGGATAAAATTGTTGCTCTTGTCGAGTTTAATGCCAGCGACCGGCCACCCGGCGGGCTGGCCTTGCCGAGGAGGATGCTGACACATGCGGAGCGCGTCGGGAGGCCCCCGCGTCTTGCTGAGACGGCTCCGCGAAACCATGGCGGAGCAGGTCAGCGCCCAGGAGCGATTGGACAAGATCGTGGTGTTGATCGCAGCCAATATGGTGGCCGAGGTCTGCTCGACCTACGTGTTGCGCGTCGATAACACGCTCGAACTCTACGCGACGGAAGGCCTCAACCGCGACGCCGTGCACCGCACCGTGCTGAGCGCGCATGAGGGCCTGGTCGGCCTAGTCGCGAGCGAGGCGACGCCGCTCAACCTGAGCGACGCGCAAAGTCATCCGGCGTTCTCGTTCCGCCCGGAGACCGGCGAGGAAATCTACCACTCGTTCCTCGGCGTTCCCATCCTGCGCGCCGGCAACACGCTTGGCGTGCTGGTGGTGCAGAATCGCGCCAAGCGCACCTATGTCGAGGAAGAGGTCGAGGCGCTGCAGACCACTGCGATGGTACTCGCCGAGATGATCGCCTCCGGCGAACTGTCCTCGCTTGCCCAGCCCGGCGCCGAGCCGGCCGCGCGGCATTCGCTGCACAAGACCGGCGCTATCCTCTCCGACGGCATCGCGCTCGGCCACGTCGTGCTGCACGAACCGCGCGTCGTCATCAACAACTACATCGCCGAAGATCTGCCGAAGGAAATCAGACGGCTCGACGCCGCATTGGCAAAACTGCGCGCCGATCTCGACCGCATGCTGGAACGCGGCGATGTCGCCGACGGCGGCGAGCACCGCGACGTCCTGGAAGCCTACCGAATGTTCGCCAACGATCAGGGCTGGTCGCACCGACTGCATGAAGCGGTGGCGACCGGGTTGACCGCAGAGGCGGCGGTCGAGCGGGTGCAATCCGACACCCGGGCGCGCATGCTGCGTTCCACCGATCCCTATTTGCGCGATCGGCTGCACGACCTCGAAGATCTCGGTCACCGCTTGATGCGGCAACTGGTGGGGCGGGATCACGCGCCGTCGCGGGAGCAACTGCCCGACAACGCCATCCTGATCGCGCGCGCGATGGGACCGGCGGCGCTGCTCGACTACGATCGCAAGCGGCTGCGCGGGCTGGTGCTGGAGGAAGGCACCGCCAATTCCCACGTCTCGATTGTGGCGCGCGCGCTCGGCATCCCCGCGGTCGGCGAGGTGCCGAACGCGCCGGGCATCGCCGATCCCGGCGATGCCATCATCGTCGACGGTACCTCGGGCTCGATCTATGTGCGTCCCTCCGCTGAAATCGAATCGGCCTATGCGGAGCGGGTACGCTTCCGCGCAAGACGGCAGGCGCAGTATTCGGCGCTGCGCGACAAGCCCTGCGTGACCAGGGACGGCCAGCACATCGAACTGATGATCAATGCAGGCCTGATCGTCGATCTGCCGCATATCGACGACACCGGCAGCGCCGGCATCGGGCTGTTCCGCACCGAACTGCAATTCATGGTCGGCCAGAGCCTGCCGCGCACCAGCGACCAGCTCGCGCTTTATCGCGCGGTGCTCGACGCCGCCGGCCCCAAGCCCGTGATCTTCCGCACGCTGGACATCGGCGGCGACAAGGCGCTGCCCTATATGGAAACCGTGATCGAGGAAAATCCCGCGCTCGGCTGGCGCGCGATCCGGCTTGGGCTCGACCGGCCCGGCCTCCTGCGCGGCCAAATCCGCGCGCTGCTGCGTGCCGGCGGCGGCCGCGCGTTGCGCATCATGTTTCCGATGATCAGCGAAGTCGCCGAGTTCGATCAGGCCAAAGGCATCGTCGAGCGCGAGCTGACCTATCTGCGCCAGCACGGCCATGCGCTGCCCGAGCGGATCGATGTCGGCACCATGATCGAGGTCCCGGCGCTGCTGTATCAGCTCGACGAACTCCTGAAGAAGGTCGACTTCGTCTCGGTCGGGTCGAACGACCTGTTCCAGTTCCTGTTCGCGGTCGATCGCGGCAATGCCAAGGTCTCCGAACGCTTCGACACCATGTCGGCACCGATTTTGCGCGCGTTGCGCGACATCGTGCAAAAGGCCAAGGCGGCAAACAAGTCAGCCTCGCTTTGCGGCGAGATGGCCTCCAAGCCGATCGGGGCGCTGGCGCTGATCGCGTTGGGGTACCGTTCGCTGTCGCTGTCGGCGACCGCGCACGGCCCGGTGAAGGCCATGATCCTCGACCTGAACGCCAAAAAGGCCGAAGCCATGATGGCGCCGCTGCTGATTGCGCCGGCCGGCAGCCTGTCGATCCGGCAAAAGCTGACCGAATTCGCCGAAGCCGAGGGGCTGTCGTTGTAGCGAGGCTCGCCCGCACTACACCTGTTTGCACCCGGCGTTTTATAGTTGGCGCAATCCAGACCGGTACCCATCCTTGTTGAATGCACGCGAATTCGAGACCTGAGCCATGTCGATACTGCCCGAAGCCAAATTGGATGTTTTGCTGGCGCACCATGCCTCGCTCGAGCACCAGTTGCTCGGCCAGATGAATTCGGAAAATTATGTGCGGATCACCCGCGAACTCGCCGAGCTCAATCCGCTGATCGAGGCCGTGAAGGCCTACCGTGCCGCTACCGCGGAGATCGCAGAGATCGAGGCCCTGATCGCCGATCCCTCGAGCGAACCGGAAATGCGCGGCATGGCGCAGACCGAGCGCGAAACGCTTCAGGCCCGCAGCCTTGAGCTGGCGCAGCAGATCCGGGTCGCGCTGTTGCCCAAGGACGCCATGGACGAGCGCAACGTGGTGCTGGAGATCCGCGCCGGCACCGGCGGCGACGAGGCCGCGCTGTTCGCCGGCGACCTGTTCCGGATGTATGAACGATTTGCCAACCTCCAGGGCTGGAAGGTCGAAGTGATCTCAGCCAGCGAAGGCACCATGGGCGGCTTCAAGGAAATCATCGCCGAAGTGAAGGGCCGCGGCGCATTCGCCAGGCTGAAATTCGAATCCGGCGTGCATCGGGTGCAGCGCGTGCCCGACACCGAAGCGCAGGGGCGCATTCATACTTCGGCGGCAACCGTGGCCGTGCTGCCGGAGGTCGAGGACGTCGACGTCGATATCAAGGACGACGACTTGAAAATCGAGACCATGCGGGCGCAGGGCGCCGGCGGCCAGCACGTCAACAAGACCGAATCGGCGATCCGAATCACCCACCTTCCGAGCGGGATTGTGGTGAATATGCAGGACAGCCGTTCGCAGCATAAGAACCGGGCGTCGGCGATGAACATCCTGCGCTCGCGCATCTACGACGCCGAGCGCCAGCGCATCGACGCGGTGCGTTCGGCGGATCGCCGCGAGAAAGTCGGATCTGGGGATCGCTCCGAGCGCATCCGTACCTACAATTTTCCGCAAGGCCGCGTCACCGATCATCGCATCAACCTGACGCTCTACAAACTGCCGCAGGTGATGGCTGGCGAATCACTTGGCGAACTCGTCGATGCGCTGACCACGGAGCATCAGGCCGCCCAGCTCGCCGCCCAGGGCGCCGCGGCGTGAGCCAGATCACGGTGAACCAGCATCGGTTGTCGTCCCTGCGACAGTTCGCAGCGACGAGGCGGGATTCATTGGGCGCCGCGTGATGTTCGCCGGACAAACCGTCGAGGCCGCGCGGCGTACGCTCGCGACACGGTTCAAATCCGGAAAAATCGATTCCAGCGAACTCGATGCGCGGATTCTGATGGGCGCGGTATTGCGTCTCGACCTCACCGGCGTGATCGCGGCCGCGACCCGGTCTCTCACATCCGATCAATCGACACGGCTCGAGGAGTTCGCGCGCCGCCGGCTGGCGGGCGAACCGGTTGCGCGCATCCTCGGCTACAAGGAATTCTGGGGACTGCCATTGCAGCTGTCGGCCGCGACGCTGGTGCCGCGGCCCGATACCGAGACGGTGGTCGAGCTGGCGCTGGAAATGCTGCGCGCGCGATCCCATGTGAATGACAGGGTCAGCATCGCCGATATCGGCACCGGCTCGGGGGCGATTTTATTGGCGCTGTTGTCTGCATTGCCGGACGCTCATGGGGTGGGCACCGACATCAGCGTCACTGCGTTACAAACAGCACACAACAATGCCGTCCGGCTCGGGCTGGCGGACCGCGTGGTATTCGTCGCTTGCGATTGGTTGTCGGCGTTGTCCGATGGATTCGAACTGGTCGTGTCGAACCCGCCCTATATCCGCTCGGCGGAAATCGCCGATCTCGCGACAGAGGTCCGCGATCATGATCCGGCTCTCGCGCTGGATGGCGGCGCCGATGGGTTGGACGCCTATCGCGCGCTTATTCCGCAGGCCGCACGGCTGTTGTCGCCTCTCGGTGCGCTCGTCCTCGAAGCCGGACATGGGCAGAGCCCGGAAGTTGAAGGTTTGATGACCGCAGCAGGGTTAACGCTGGAGGGATCACCCAAGGCCGACCTGGCCGGTATCCGTAGAGCGGTCGCGGGCCGAAAACTGCCCACATAAAGCCCCATTGGGATGCAAAAAAATCACTTGGAATATTCACCGGGAGCGACTACGTTCCGGTCACAACGTCGGTTCAGGGTTGCTGGCCCCGCAGATACCCTTTTGGGGATATTGCGGGTGGAGGCCAAAGTTCTCAAAGCGAGAGCCCCCGAGCGAAAGGTTCCAAAACGCAGGTCGAATTGAGCGCGATGGCTTTAAAGGGCTGCGCTGCTTCCGACCGCAAAGCGGACGAAAGCCTGATTTTGCGCTTGAAAACTCACGCGAGAAACCTGTGCTTGTTCTGGCAGACGGGATGATTTGCTACAGCCGGTGGTATCAGCCGGACTGTCGGGGAGCGCGTCTTTGTTGACCGCGGCGTACGGCGAAATCTGTATGGAATCGGACTGGATCAGGATTCGGTGTTCGTGACGCATGCCGAACCGCAAAGGGCTCATAACTTTCGACGCGATAATTCGAGGCTGACAACTTCAGGGCTGGAATAAAGGCAAGACATGAGAAACGGTCAGAACAACAACAAGCGGATGCGTAACCGGAATAACAATAACAGGAATGACGGCAACCGAGGGCGCGGCCAGAATCCGATGACCCGGGTGTTCGAATCGAACGGACCCGACATCAAGATCCGCGGCACCGCATCCCATGTCGCGGAAAAATACGTGCAACTGGCGCGCGATGCGCGCTCGTCCGGCGATCCGGTTGCCGCCGAGAATTATTACCAGCATGCCGAACATTATTTCCGCTTGATCGCCGCCGCCCAGGAACAGTTCCGCCAGAACCAACCGCAGCCGCGCACCGACAATGAGATGGCCGCGGAGGATGCCGAGGACGAGGGCGAGAGCTTTTCTCATTTCGGCCAGGAGCCGGGCTTCGTTCCGGTGCAGCCCCAGCCGTTCGTGCCGCGCGACAACAATCAGCGGGACAATAACCAGCGCGACCATCAGCGCGACGGCCAACCCTATCAGCAGCGCGACCAGCATCAGCCGCGTGACCACCGCGAGCATCGGCAGCAGCAGCCGCAGTTTCAACCGCAGCCGCAACAGCAGCCGCAGCCGGTGATTGCGGAAAATGTCAGCGTCGATCGCCTGCCCTCGTTCATCACCGGACCGCAGCCGCAGATCAATGGCGGCCCCGCCGGTTTCGAAGGTGGTGGTGAGCGCTTCCCGCGACGGCGCCGCCGGCCCCACGGCCCACGCCCCGAGGGCGCCGCCGGACCAGGCTCGCCGAGCGATGACTTCAATCCGGGCAATGAATAGGGCAATTGGCGCGAGGATCTCCGCACGCCTGTTGCGAACAACGCCCCCGCTTGCGCGACGAGGTCCATCGAGAGCTCAAACGCGATCCCGCCGGTGCAATGACGACGGCACCAGCGCCGGCTCCAGCGCGGGGATCAGCCGCGTGCGTTCGCGGTGCGCCGGGATCGCGCGGTAGACCTGCTTGGTGGCTTCCACGATGTGAACGCCGGCGAATGGCAGCGACAGCGCAGCCCCGAGCCGTTCCCAGGCCATCGCCGAACGCAGGAACCAGCCGCCGGCGACCGGCGGCATAAACAGCGCCTCTCCCCACCCGATCGGCGTGAACCAGGTCTGCCGCAGCAATTGCGTGATCTGCGAGCGCGAATAGGGCCGGCCGTGGCCGAACGGCGTGTGGTCGGTCCGCGTCCATACCCCGCGCCGGTTTGGAATGACCGCCATCATCCGGCCTGACGGCGCCAGCACTCGCCACACCTCGCGCAGCAAGCCTTCCGGATCGTCCGACATTTCCAGCGCATGCACCAACACGATGCGGTCGACCGCGGCATCCGGCAGCGGCAGCGAAAATTCGTCGACCAGCGTCGCCAGCGTCGGCCGCGCGGTCGGCCATTTTAGCACCCCCTGCGCCGCCGGCATAAAAGCGATGCAGCGCTCGGAGTCCTCGCGAAACAGGCCGAGATAGGGCGTCGGATAGCCGAGGCCAAGCACCCGCTGGCCTTGCGCGTTCGGCCAGCGCGCATGGATGCCGCGATTGATCAGCCGCCGCGCCACGATGCCGAGGCGTTGCGAATAGAAATCGCGGAGGTCGATGACGTCGATGGTCATGCCGCTAATGTAACACGCCGCCGAGCCATCCGGGATGCCGAATAGGGCATTGCCCTCGAAGCGTTAACGCCATATTTCATGCCCACCTCCGACCGTACTTCGCGCACTCGCCGGACGCGTATTCCGCATAAGTGACGCCGGTCATAACGCTGAATTCACGGAGATGTTCATGGCTGCCGAAATTCGCCTGTTCCCCTGTCTCGCCGATAATTTCGGCTGTCTGATTCACGACCCCGCGACCAAGGCGACCGCCTCGATCGATGCGCCGGAAGCGGCCCCCATACTGAAGGCGCTTGAGCGCGAGGGCTGGATGCTGACCGATATTCTCGTGACCCATCACCATCATGACCATGTCGGCGGCGTCAGTGAGCTGAAGCAAAAATACGGATGCCGCGTGGTCGCCCCAAACGACAAGACGACGAAGATCGCAAATGTCGACCTGCGCGTCGGCCAGGGCGACGTGGTGAAGGTTGGAGGCCTGTTGGCGCGGGTGCTGGAAACTCCGGGCCACACGCTCGACCACATCAGCTACGTCTTCGACAACGAAAAGACGCTGTTCGCCGCCGACACGCTGTTCTCGATCGGCTGCGGACGGGTGATCGAGGGCAGCCATGCCATGATGTGGGAGTCGCTGTTGAAGCTGCGGACGCTGCCTGACGATTTCAAACTCTATTGCGGTCACGAATATACCGCCGCCAACATCAAATTCGCGCTCACCGTGGAACCTGATAACGCGGCATTGAGAGCGCGCGCCGAAGAGGTGAAGCGGCTGCGCGCCGACAGCAATCCGACCGTCCCTACCCTGCTGGGTGAAGAGAAAAAGGCCAACCCGTTCCTGCGCGCCGACGAGCCGTCGGTCGCGGCGAGCGTGCGGATGAAAGGCAGGAGCGCCGCCGAAGTGTTCGGCGAATTGCGCGAACGCAAGAACAAGTCCTGATCGCGGGCTTTGCCTTCGTCGAGGTTCCCCCGGAAGGATTTTGGCCTCAGGGTGACGGCACACCCTTGTTCGCGAACATATCCCTGGCCGCGATCAATCCGCCGCCGGCGATCAGCAGCGCGGCGATCGCGATGTTGGCGCTCGGTTTCGCAAATCCCGCGAGAATCAGAAACGCGGTCGAGAGCAGCGGCGTCGCGTAGGACGCAGCTCCCAGCACGCGGATGTCGCCGCGCTTCATTCCGACGTCCCAGGCATAGAATGCCGCGCCGACCGGCCCGACGCCGAGCGCGACGATGGCCAGCCATTGTGCCGGCGTCTCCGGCCACACCGTGACTTCGATCAGCCAATGCGCAGTTGCGGCCAACAGCGCCGTCACGGCGCAAAAGCCCGCGACCGCATCGGTGGGTACTGCCTTGAGCTGGCGCGACATCACCGAATAGGCCGCCCACACAAACGCTGCAACGAACGCCGCAACCAGTCCGGGCAGCTGGCCGCGAGCAAATCCGACCCCGCCATTGCCGGTGAACAACAGCACGGTTCCGGCAAGGCCGAGCAGCGCGCCGATGACGTGGTGCAGCGCCAGCCGCTCGCCGGGAAGTGCGGCGGAGAACACCACAATCAACAGCGGCCAGAGATAATTCAGAAGGCCTGCTTCGGCCGGAGGCGCAAAACGCAACGCCAGGAAGTACAGTGCGTGATACCCGAACAGGCCGCCGACGCCGACGATCCACGCCACCGGCTGCTGCCGCAGGGCACCGAGCGCATCCGGCCGGCCGATCCACGTCACCGATCCGACCAGCGCGCCAATCGCAAACGTCATCGCCGCCAACTGAAAGGCCGGGATCATTCCCGTCGCCAGCGTTAGCGTGGCGAGCAGCGACCACATCAGGATTGCCGTTAGTCCAATCAGGGTGGCGGTGCGCGGGGTCATGAAATTCCTGCGAGCAACGGGTCACGCATACGCGCGCCCGATGACAGGCTCCGCGAAGCAATTCGTTTCGCCACGTAAGGAAGAATAGGTCGCTTGGTCGCCAGCGCTCCACGCAATGAGGGCAACAAACAATCACACCATATACTGCCCGCCGTTGATCGTCAGCGTCGAGCCGGTGATGGCGCCGGCATCGTCGGCGGCAAGGAACACCACCGCGCGGGCGATTTCGTCGGGTTCGCCGAGTTGGCCCACCGGAATCAGCGGCAGAATGCTTTTCTCAAGCACTTCCTTTGGCACCGCCTGCACCATTTCGGTGTTGATGTAGCCGGGGCAGATCGCATTCACGGTGATGCCGCCCTTGGCGTTTTCCAGCGCGAGCGCCTTGGTGAAGCCGATATCGCCGGCTTTGGCGGCTGAATAATTGACCTGACCGAACTGGCCTTTCTGGCCATTGATCGAGGAGATATTGATGATGCGGCCGAATTTGCGCGCGCGCATGCCCTCGATCACCGGGCGCGTCATGTTGAACAGCGAGCCGAGATTGGTGTTGATCACGGCATTCCACTGCTCGAGCGTCATCTTGTGGAACGCGCCATCCCGGGTGATGCCGGCATTGTTGACGAGCACGTCAACGGGCCCGAGTTCGGTCTCGACCTTCTTGATACCGGCGGCGCAGGCATCGAAGGAACTGACGTCCCATTTGTAAACCGGGATGCCGGTTTCGGCCTTGAATTTCTCCGCCGCCGCGTCATTGCCAGCATAGCTGGCGGCGACCTTGTAGCCGGCAGCCTTCAGCGCCCTGCTGATCGAGGCCCCAATGCCCCGCGTTCCGCCCGTGACCAACGCAACACGTGCCATGTCGAATCCTTCCCTTGGTTTTCTAGCTGCAGCTTTGCGCTGCAACCTCATATTTGAGCGGGCGGTTTGGCCCGCATCGACAACAAAACGCCCGGCATCGCCGGGCGTTTCCTATCATCCACAACTCTCGCAGTGGCGAGACGATTTTTTCATCACAAGCGCCGCGTTTAGTCGCGCGCAATGCACATCGCGATGCCCATGCCGCCGCCGATGCACAGCGTGGCGAGGCCTTTCTTGGCGTCGCGCTTCTGCATTTCGTGCAGCAGCGTCACCAGCACGCGCGCGCCGGACGCCCCGACGGGGTGGCCGATCGCGATGGCGCCACCATTGACGTTGACCTTGGAGGTATCCCAGCCGAGGTCCTTGTTGACCGCGCAGGCCTGCGCCGCGAAGGCCTCATTGGCCTCGATCAGATCGAGGTCGCCGACGCTCCAGCCCGCTTTCTTCAGCGCGGTGCGCGAGGCCGGGATCGGCCCGGTGCCCATGACCTTGGGATCGACGCCGGCCTGGCCCCACGACACGATGCGGCCGAGCACCTTCTTGCCCTCCTTGGCCGCCTGCTTCGCGGTCATCAGCACCACCGCGGCGGCGCCATCATTGATGCCCGAGGCGCTGCCGGCGGTGACGGTGCCGTCCTTTTCGAAGGCCGGCTTGAGCTTGGCCATGGCGTCGATCGTGGCGCCGTGGCGCGGATATTCATCGTCAGCGACGATGATGTCGCCCTTGCGGGTCTTGATGGTGACCGGAACGATCTCGTCCTTGAACCGGCCGGCCTTTTGCGCAGCCTCGGCCTTGTTCTGGGAAGCGACGGCGAATTCGTCCTGCTGCGAACGGGTGATTTGGTACTGGCGGGCGACGTTCTCGGCGGTATTGCCCATGTGGTAGCCATTGAAGGCGTCCCACAATCCGTCCTTGATCATGGTATCGACCAGTTCGAGCCCGCCCATCTTGACGCCGCCGCGCAGATATTGCGCATGCGGGGCCATGCTCATCGATTCCTGGCCGCCGGCCACCACGATCTCGGAATCGCCGTTGAGCAGCGCCTGATAACCCAGCGCCACCGTGCGCAGACCGGAACCACAGAGCTGATTGACGCCCCAGGCCGGGCTCTCGACCGGGATACCGGCGGCGATCGAGGCTTGGCGGGCAGGGTTCTGGCCCTGCGCCGCGGTCAGTATCTGGCCCATGATCACCTCGGAAACGCGGCCCGGCTCGACGCCCGCGCGCTCCAATGCGGCCCGGATGGCAACGGCACCAAGATCGTGGGCTGGCGTGGTGGCAAATGCACCGTTGAAACTTCCGACCGGAGTGCGGGCGGCGCTGACGATGACGACATCGTCTGACATGGAGATCTCCTGGGCTTGAGGGTCTTGGATGGCGGGCGCCGAATTGGCGGGCCACTCTCTCTCCTTATCCTGTGAACGGAGTTGAGGCATGTCAATGCCGCGGCGCATTCAAAATGACGCGGGAGCATCTTCAGGCAAAGTGGAAGCCGGTTTGCCGCTGGAAATGCCGGCATTATAACGATGGCACATAGTCCAATCGCAAGGCTGGTATCTGGTCGGAGGGACCGCGCGCTGCGCATCCCCGAGCAGTCCCCATGCTTTGGAATTAACCGTGACGCACAAAACGGTAGCCGAACCCCATTGAAAATGCTTACTTTGCTGCGATGCGCTGCTTGCTGGCCCCTCGGCGATGCCGTCGGGTTCCTTGTCCTCGGTGTGCATGTGTGAGCCATGGCAAAATCTGACCAACCCACCACGATCAAGAAATATGCGAACCGGCGGCTCTATAATACCGGCACCAGCACCTATGTGACGCTCGAGGATCTCGCGGCGATGGTGAAGGAAGGCGAGGACTTCCTCGTCTATGACGCCAAGACCGGCGACGACATCACCCGCTCGGTGCTGGCGCAGATCATCTTCGAACAGGAAAACAAGGCAGGCCAGAATCTCCTGCCGACCACCTTCCTGCGGCAGCTGATCCGCTTCTACGGCGACAGCATGCAGATGGTGGTGCCGAAATATCTCGAACAGGCGATCGACACCCTGACGCGCGAGCAGGAAAAATTTCGCAAGCAGCTGACCAACACCTTCAGCGGAACGCCGTTTGCGCCGCTCGAAGAACATGTCCGCCGCAACATGGAATTATTCCAGCAAACGTTCTCGATGTTCAAGCCGTTCGTGCCGCCGCGCGGCGGAACGACCGCCATCACCGAGCCGGAAAAGGTGCCGGAGCCGCCGGCGGAAGAAACCAATATCGACGAGCTTCGCCGTCAGATGAAAGATATGCAGGAGCGCCTCGAGCGGATGTCGAAAGAGCCGAAGAAGCAAGAGTGACTACTTCTTCCCCGTCGCCGTTACGACAGCGGGGCCCGTAACTGCCGGAGCCTATGGTTCCTGCTTCGCAGGGACGAGCCGGAATATCAGCCCGCCGCCGGCAGCGCCTTAGCCGGCACGCCCCAGGGCCGCTCCGACGATGCGAGCCCGATGAGCCTTCCCTGGATGTAGTCGCAGCCCCACTCGCGCAGCATGACGGCGGATTCCTCGTCCTGGACCCATTCCGCAACCGTCTTGATCTGCAGCCGGCGGGCCAGATCGATCAGCGTTTGCACGAAGGCGCGGTCGTCGGCAGAACGCGCGATATTTTGCACAAAGGCGCCGTCGATCTTCACGATGTCGACGCCGAGCTTGCGCAAATTCCGGAATGAGGTGTAGCCGGCGCCGAAATCGTCGATTGCGATCCGGCTACCGAAGTTCTTCAGCCGGGTGACGAAGCCGCGCACATCGTTGACGTCCTGGATCGCCACGGTTTCGGTGATCTCGACGATCAGCCGCTCGGCGGCGCCCGGATGGGCCCGCAGCAGCGATTCGATCGAAGCCCACCAATCCGGATCCATTGTCGTGCCGGGCGAGATGTTGAGGCTGAGCTGCACATCGGGGGAAGCGGCAAGCTCGGCGACCACGAGCTCTAGCACGCGGTGATCGACCAGACGGATCAGGCCGAGCTTTTCGGCAACCGGGACGATATCGGGCGCCAGCAAAACCCGTCCGTCGTCCTGCTCCATGCGGATCAGGCACTCGTAGAACGCCGAATTGCGCGAGCGCGCCTCGACCACCGGCTCGAATGCCATGACGATGCGGCGCTCGTTGAGCGCGGTGACGATCTCGTCGGTAACCCGGATATTGACGCGGCGCTGGGCGTCGCGTTCGACATTCGGACGCCACAGTGAAAACGATCCGGCGCGCCGGCGCTTTGCCATATCCAGCGTTTCGTGGGCGCGATTGATGGCCTCGCCGGCGCTGCGGGCATAGCGCGGCACGCTGACCGCGCCGATCGAGGCGGTAACGGAGACCGGGCCGGAACTGGTCGGCACCACCTCGTCACGGATTCGGGCCAGAAACCGCTCCGCCGCGATATTGGTGTCCTCGACGGTGCAGTTCTTCAGGATCAGGCCGAACTTGTTGCCGGAGAACCGGCCGAGTACGTCGCCGGCCCGCAACCGGAGCCGAATGCGTTTGGCTACTTCGGAAATCACCGCGTCCGCAACGTCGAAGCCGAAGGCGTCATTGATGCGCGCCAGATGGTCGATGCCGATCAGCATGAAGGCGCAGGAGGAGCGAAAGCGCGCGGCCTGCTCGATGGTCTCGGCCAATGCAGCAATCAGGTGGGAGCGGTTGAGTTCGCCGGTCAGGGGATCGTTGCGCGACAAGCTCAGGAGTTGCTCATCGCGGGCGTGGCATTCGTTGTTGATCCGGACGATACCTTGGGCGCGCACCGGCTTGCCATCAGCGCTGGCAAACCAGCAGCCGGTTTCCTCGATCCAGAGCACAGGAGCCGAGGTAGAGATCCGCACGCCATATTCGATGCGGTAGGGCGTACCGTCAGGGCCGTGCACCGGCGGCGAGTGAGCGAGCGCATCCGACCTGATCGAGCGTTCCGGCTCGATCAGCTTTGCGAACGCCGCGCCGGTTTGAAGCGCTGCGGCCGGGATCCCGGGAAATACGGTGTTCAGGCGATCGCTCCAGGTAATCGTGTCGGTCGCGATGTCCCACAAGAACACCGCCTGGCCGAGCGAAGCCAGGATGTTCGAAGCTTTGGGCAAAGCGGATTTCACGATCGCCTCGTTTCGGGACAGCGCGAGTGATTCGGGTTCCAAGAATAGCGCCTGTGTTGGCGTGAAACCCTAGGCAAAGTTGATGAATATTCCGCAAAGCACCCGGCGCTGCCATCAGGAATGATCCCGGCGCAACCGGCATGGCCCTTGCGAGGATGGAGCTGCCAGGGGACGCATCGTCCTAAAACGTGACAGTTCAGCCGGATATCACTTCGCGATGTCGAACAGCGGTCGACCACAGGAGATGGCAGATGACGGCGGCCTCGCCGGCTCCGGGCCGGCCTGCGTCGCGCTGGTGCCGGTGCCAGCGACCGCGCAGTGGTCGCGGGTAACGAACCGGCAGCCGTCCCGCGCCGAGTTTCTCGCCCAATTGATCGCGACCGCCGAAAATGCCCCGCAAACGCGCGCCCTGCGGCGGGCGACCCCCGCCGATGCCCAGAGCGCCTACGGGGCGAACCAGCGCCGCTTACCCGGTGCCGGCATCCGCACCCGGCAAGTCATCTAGATCAGCCCACTCAATCAGCGCGGCGGCGCGTCCCCGGCGCTGGGCGGCGAGCCGGCACCCGGCTGCAGCTCCGGAGAGGATACCTCCGGCGAGGCACCAGGCGTGGCCTCGGCGTGCATCGATTTTCGAATTGGGGTGTTCCGGCGGCACAGCTTCAGCGGCCGACGGCGTTGCGCCGGCGGTTGGCGCGGCCTCGCGTTCGAATTGCGGCTCGGCTGCGGCCGGCAAGCTCTGCGCAGCGGGTCGCGGCGACGACTGAGCTGAACCCACCAGCTGCGTACCTCGCCGCGCCCGCAACGCAATGCCGGACAGGAAATCCACCAGCGCCAGCATCGTCAGCAACAGATAGGTCGAGGTGCCGAACCGCGGCCACAGCGCAAACTCGGCGGCGGCAGCGCCGAACACGATCAGCGACAGCAGATGGTCGGTGAGATACCTCGCGCCGCGACGCGCGGCCTTGATGATCTCGAGCAGCAACAAGACGATGCCGAGCGCCAGCAGCATGTCGCCCAGCGTCACCGGCCAATCGGCGCCGGACGCCAGCGTCAGCTTCGCGAGGGGATCGCCGAAGGAGACGCCGGGCATCAGGAAGACGACGATGTTGTAGATCGCGAGCGGAATCAGAAGAAGCGGAAAACCGACCGTGGACATCGGCGGGGCCTTTTTGCAGGCGGTTGCGAACCGAACCGGTGCGCCGCGGGAAACCCTGTTAGCTTACGCGTTGATCGAAATCGCGCCGGCATTGCCGGTGGCGATCCAGCCTCGCGCGCGTCAGGATTCCTTCTTGGCCTTCAGAACCTGGCGGCCCTTGTACATGCCGCTTTTCAGATCGAGATGGTGCGGACGGCGCAGCTCGCCGGAATCCTTGTCCTCGGCATAGGTCGGCTTCTTCAGGGCGTCCGCCGAGCGGCGCATGCCACGCCGCGAGGGCGATGTCTTTCTACGGGGAACGGCCATGTCGTATCCTCTAGGGTGTTGTCGTAAGGCATCGTCCGAAAGCGGACGGCTGAACCGTTTTGGGCAGCGCGCTGAATGCCGATAAGGCCGCGCTTATAGAGGATGGGCCAGCGCAAAGCTAGGGTGGTTTGCCGTCAAAAATAGCCCGCCATTGGCTCACAAAGCGCGATTTTCGTTCCAGCACCGCGGCACCCCCGCGGCCTGCGCCCGCGCAGCGTAAATCCCGGCCAGGCGGCGCACGCCGGGCCGTGGATTGCGGGCGCTGCGCCGGACCGGATTGGGCAGAATCGCCGCCAGCAGTGCCGCCTCGCGCGGCGACAGCGCCGAGGCCGGACGGCCGAAGGCGTAGATCGCGCCGGCTTGCACGCCGAACTGCCCGGAGGGGCCGAGTTCGGCGATATTGAGATAGATCTCCAGGATGCGCTGCTTCGGCAGCACCAGGTCGATCCACAGCGCGAGCGGAAACTCCAGCGCCTTGCGGACCAGGCTGCGGCCTTGCCACAGGAACAGGTTTTTCGCCACCTGCTGGGTAATGGTCGAGCCGCCGCGGGTGACTTCGCCGTCCTCGGCGTCGTCGATCACCTCGCGCAGCGCATCCCAGTCGATGCCATGATGGCTGCAAAATTTCGCGTCCTCCGCCGCGACCACCGAGCGCGGCAGCGCAGGCGACATGGCGCCGAGATCGATCCAGTGCCGCGACACCGGGGCGCCGGTCACATGGCGCCAGGCCATCAGCGTCGAGACCGGATGGCCGGCGCGATAGAGCGGCGCGACCAGATAGGGCAGCAGCAGGACCAAGAGCAAAATCAGCAACAGGTTTCGGGCAATGCGCAAAATTGAGGATTTCTGTTCAATGCAGACCGCGGGCCGGCAAATGACCCGCATCGATCGATACCTCCCCGATACTGCCCGATTTTTCCAGCACTTTTAAGGCTGTCGAACCTGCCCCGCCGGAATTGACGAAGCCGGTGCCATGACCGATTGTCCGGCCAAATTGTTCTGGAGTTTCCTTGGATGACCGTTACTGCACTGTCCGATTTTGCCAAGCGCCTGGACCAGACCGCGGAGGATACCGAGGCGCTGCTTGGCAGGCTGTTGTCCGATACGCCGATGCCCGACGAGATCGCGCGGCCGAAGCGGCTGATGGACGCGATGCGCTATTCGACGCTTGGCGGCGGAAAGCGGCTGCGGCCGTTCCTGGTGGTGGAAAGCGCCGCCGTGTTTGGGGTGCCGCGCGACGCCGCGTTGCTGGCCGGCGCCGCGCTCGAATGCATCCACTGCTATTCGCTGATCCATGACGACCTGCCGGCGATGGACAACAGCGATCTGCGCCGCGGCCGGCCCACGCTGCACAAGAAGACCGACGACGCCACCGCGATCCTGGCCGGCGACGGGCTGTTGACGCTCGCCTTCGACATCGTCAGCCGCGACGAAATCCACAGCGAGCCCGGCGTGCGCCTGCTGCTGGTGCGCGCGCTGGCGCGCGCTTCGGGGATCGGCGGCATGGTCGGCGGCCAGATGCTCGACCTCGCCGGCGAGGGCCGCTTCGGCGACCGCGAGCCGGTCGACGTGGCGCGGCTGCAGCAGATGAAGACCGGCGCGCTGTTGCGCTATGGCTGCATCGCCGGGGCCATCCTCGGCCAGTCCACGCCGGCGCAATACCGGGCGCTCGACGACTACGGCCGCGCGCTCGGCGAAGCCTTTCAGATCGCCGACGACCTGCTCGACGTCGAGGGCGATGCCGCGGCGCTCGGCAAGCAGACCGGGCAGGACGCCGCATTGGGCAAGACCACCTTCGTCACCCAGCTCGGGATCGGCGGCGCCAAGCAGCGCGTCCGCGATCTGCTTGGCCGGGCCGATTCCGCGCTCTCGATCTTCGGCGCCAAGGCCGAGGTGCTGCGCGCCGCCGCGCGCTTCGTCGCCGAACGCAAGAATTGAGCCGCAGCGATGGCACAAAAGGAAGCCGACGATACTGCCCTTGTCCGCTTTCGGAAGATGTCGCGGCTTGTCCGCGTGGTCTATGCGCGGCCGCGCACCTTCATCTCGATGGGCCTCGGCATCGTCGCCTTCCTGTTGCTTCCGGAATCGCTGCGGCTGGTGACCCGGCTGCTGATGGCCTGGGATGTTTTCATCGCGATATACCTGTTGCTGGTCTACACCATGGTGCTGCGCAGCGGGCTTGCCCATATCAAGCGTAACGCGGCACGGCAGGATGACGGCCGCTTCCTGATTCCTCTTATGACCGTGGTCGGCGCATTCGCCAGCATCGCCGCCATCGTGTTCGAATTGGGGGGCACCCATCGCAGCGCGACGACGCTGACATTGGCCACCGTGACCATCGCACTGACCTGGGCGGCCGTGCATACGACGTTTGCGCTGCATTACGCTCATGAATATTACCGCGGCGCCAAGCCGGGCGGCTTGCAATTCCCGAGCGGCGACCAGGACGTCGACGCCGACTACTGGGACTTCGTCTATTTCTCGTTCGTGATCGGCATGACGGCGCAGGTCTCCGACGTCGGCATCACCGAGAAGGCTATCCGCCGCACCGCCACGGCGCATGGCATCGTCTCCTTTGTGTTCAATACCGCGCTGCTGGCGTTGATGGTCAATATCGCCGCGAGCGCGATCTGACCGCCGGCTCGGTTACAGACCTCGACGTGGCTGCCCTGCCCCTCGTACGGACGGCGCTCCGCAAAGGTCTTGGAGACGAGGCGGCGCCCCAATGACGAAACTTGACACCGTCATTGCGAGGAGCGAAGCGACGAAGCAATCCATCGCGCCGCACGAGGAAAAGAGTGGATTGCTTCGCTGCGCTCGCAATGACGTGCCTTCGCGTTCCCGCGGTGCTGAAACACCCGAGTTGTGCATGAAACCTCTCGCCCAGAAATAAGAAGGGCGCAGGGAATGCCGGGCGCTCGCTGCGCCCGCAGCCTCGCGTGCAAAATGATAGTAAGCACACGAGCGTAGTCACCACGGTCACACCGGATTCACCCGGCACTCCCCGCGCAATGGTTTTAACGGTTTACTTCGTGCTCTCCCCGGTGATCGGCTTGTTGTCACCGTCATCAGCGGATTACGATCGTGCCGGACTCGGTTGAGCCTGACAAAACCTCCGCAAGACTTGACGCCAGCGCCGGGGCGTCAGGACCACACGACTTCGCCGTCCGCGACCTGCATCGTTCGTCGATACGCGCCGTTCAATGCTCACGAGGTTCATCTCGCCCTGCATCGTCATGCGCGCCAAACGCTGCCGCGTCCATCGCATCCCGCCCCGCGTTCGTGACGATCGCGAGCCGCCCCCTTTGTGGGACGAGACGGTATGAGGTGTAGAAGTGATTTGGGTCAAACGACAAGAAATATATTTTCGGAAAAACAGAATATAACGCTGGACAGGCAAACCCGCGCCGCATATGCGCTGATTTGCCCGTCGGGTAGTCACGTAGGCCGCTGATAGCTATAAAGCCGGCCTCATCCCCCGGGAGCGGCCTCTTCGC
This sequence comes from uncultured Alphaproteobacteria bacterium, assembly GCA_963840155.1. GTDB lineage: Bacteria > Pseudomonadota > Alphaproteobacteria > Rhizobiales > Xanthobacteraceae > Bradyrhizobium. Next base: position 1,521,228 of record CAWIXP010000002.1, on the reverse strand, counting down.
CGCGTCTCGAAGGATGGAAGCAACAGGTGAACTCACGGCCATCCTTCGAGACGCCGCGCAAACAATGCGCGGCTCCCTCGGGATGAGGTATTCGATGAGCCAAGGAGGCCAACCATGAGTCATGATCGTTCCAGCGTCGAAGCCGTGGTCCAGCATTATTTCGACGGTCTCTACGAGGGCAGCGCCGACAAGCTTGGTGCGGTCTTCCATCCCTCCGCCGACCTGCGCTGGCTGGAAAAGGGCGAGTTGCAGGTGCTCACGGTGCCGGACTGGCTCGATCGCGTGCGCAAGCGGCCGTCGGCCAAGGCCGAGGGCAAGCCGCGTCAGGATTTCGTCGTCACCATCGATCGCTCCGATGATTGCACCGCCTTCATCAAGGTGCGCTGCCAATTGCCGCCGCGCTATTTCACCGACTATCTGGTGGCGATGAAACTCAGGGATGGCTGGCAGATTGTTTCGAAATCCTACCGCTACGACCTGCGCGAATAACAGAGACGACCGTCAGGCGATTTCCACGGCGTTGAGTTGATGGCGCCGCTGGTCTCGGCGAATTGGCCCGGCACGGGAATTGGACAGCGTGGAAGCCACATTCCAGATCTTCCTGATTTTGCTCGCGGTGCTGGCGGGCACCGCGCTGCTGGCGCGGCGGATCGATGTCGCACCGGCGATCCTGCTGCTGGTGGCCGGCATCGCGCTGGCCTTCGTGCCGGGCATGCCGGCGCTGGAATTGCCGCCCGAACTGGTGCTGCTGCTGGTGCTACCGCCGCTGATCTACTCAGCCAGCGTCGCCATGAGCTGGCGCGAGTTCAAGTTCAATTTACGCCCGATCATCCTGTTGTCGGTCGGCTGCGTGATCTTCACCGCGCTGGCGGTCGCCGCTGCCACCCATGTTTTGATGGGGCTGCCCTGGACCGTCGGCTTCCTGCTCGGCGCCATTGTCGCGCCGCCCGACGTGGTGGCACCGCTGGCGATCGCCCGCAAACTGGGGCTGCCGCGCCGCATCCTGGTGGTGCTCGAGGGCGAGGGATTGGCGAACGACGCTACCGCTTTGATCCTTTATCGCTTCGCGGTGGCGGCGATTGCCACCGGGATGTTTTCGCTGCCGACGGCAGCCGGCGAGTTCGCCGCCATCGTCGCCGGCGAGGTGCTGTTCGGCGCGGCGATCGGCTGGCTCTCCTTGCGGGTGCGCCAGCGCGCCCGCGATCCGCAGGTCGAGATCACGCTGTCGCTGATCACGCCTTATGTCGCCTATTGGGTGCCCGCGCATTTCGGCGGCTCGGGCGTGATCGCGACCGTCGCCTGCGGCCTCTATATCAGCTGGAACGGGCCGCTGCTGATCTCGTCGGCGACACGGCTGCAGGGCATCTTCTTCTGGGACCTCGTGATCTACCTGATCGAGGGCATGCTGTTTCTGCTGACCGGATTCCAGATGCGCACGCTGGTCGCGAAATCCAAGGCGTTTCCGCTCGACGACATCCTGTTCGCGATCGCGCTGGTCACCATCATGGTCATCGTCGCGCGCTTTGCCTGGGTGTTTCCCGCGACCTATTTGCCGCGGCTATTAAAGCGCGTGCGCGACCGCGACCCGTCGCCGCCATGGCAATGGGTGTTCGTTCTCGCATTCACCGGCGTGCGCGGCGCGGTGTCGCTGGCGGCCGCATTGGCGCTGCCGTTCGCGCTGCCGGGCGGCGAGGCCTTTCCCTACCGCGACCTCATTCAGTTCGTCTCTTTCGCCGTCATTTTCGTCACCCTGATCGGGCTCGGGCTTGGGCTGCCGGGCGTGGTGCGCTGGCTCGGCGTCGCGCAGGCCGGCCGCGCCGAACATCGCGCCGAGCACGAATTGGAAATCGCCGCGCGCCGCGAGGCGCTCGACAAGGCGCTGCAATCGCTCGACGCCATCACCGACGACCGTGAATTGTCCGACGAGGTGGTGAAGCTGTTGCGGGCGCGGCACGAGACCCGCGCCAACCAACTGCCGGATTCGCTCGATCCCGAGGCGCAAGAGGTCTCGGCGGCTGGCATCGAGCTGACGCGGGAGCTGATTGCGGCGGAGCGCAAATTCATTCACCGGCTGCTGCGCGACGGCAAGATCACCGACGAGGTCAGGCGCCGGATCGAACGTGATCTCGACCTTGAGGAAGCGAGCCTCGCCAACCGCGAATACCGGCGGATTCCGTTGTGAGGGCGCGTCACTCCGCCGCCGCGGGGCGCGGCCGCCCGACAAATCCGCTCGCATCGCCGAAGCGCTCGATCATGACCGCCGACAGCTCCTTGGCTTTGCCGGTCACGCAAGCGCCGGAACGCACGGCGTAGCGGTCCTGATGCGCCAGGTGCGCGGGCGGGTGGCCCTGCTGCAGCGCGCGCGCCGCATCCATCACCAGCTTGCGGAAATGCATGATGCCGAGATCGGTCGGCCCGAGATGCTCGCGGCTGCGGTCGGCGATCGGGCCCTGGCTGTCCTGCACCGCGGAGTCCTGCTCGGCCACGCCCTTGATCCCGGTATAGCTCGTGGTCTTTTGCAGCTTGCGGTCGATCAGGTAGTCGTTCGACCTGTTGCGCAGCGGCATATAATTCTCGTCGACCTCGGAGATCACGCCGTTGCCGCGGTCATAGGCCTCGCGCTCGGCCGGCGTCAGCGGGCGCTCCGGATTCCAGGCATAGGTGTAGATCCAGCAATTGACGTCGGTCACCGGAACGAAGCTCTGGCCGAAGATGTTCTCGCCCGGCATCGCGCTCGGCGCGTAGGAATGCACCGGCATCAGGAATTGCGCGATGCGCCAGTAGATATCATCGCCGCCGGTGAGCCGGCCACCGGCGATCGTCAGGCCGGCGTCATGGGGATTGATCTTGATCACCGGACGCGGGTCCTCGGCGATCCAGCGCATGTGATCGGAACTCATGCGCGCGAGCGGATTGACGAAGTGCTTCTTGATATCGAGGATTTCGTTCTCTTGCTTGTCGAAGCTCAGATGAGCGAAGGTGAAATGCGCGGTGTCGATCGAGCCTTCCAGCGCCTGCACCCAGTTGCAGTCCTGCCATTTCTTCGAGACGTAGCGGTGCGAGGCCGGCAGCAGCGCCATTTCCAGATCGGGCAAATCAGGGACCTCGCCCGCCGGTCCCATATAGGCCCATATCATGTCGCCCCATTCGCGCACCGGATAGGATTTGATGCGGATCAGGTCCTTCGCATCGAGGTCCGGATACGACGTCGGCATGTCGACGCAGCGGCCATCGGTATCGAATTTCCAGCCGTGATAGACGCAGCGGATGCCGCATTCCTCGTTGCGGCCGAGCCAGAGATTAGCGCCGCGGTGCGGACAATGCTGATCGATCACCCCGACCACGCCGCGCGAATCGCGGAACGCCAATAGCTGCTCGCCCATCGCCACGATCTTCTTCGGCGCACCGTCGGCTTCGGGCAATTCCTGCCGACAGCAGCACCGGCAGCCAGAACCGGCGCAGCAACTCGCCCATCGGGGTGCCCGCCCCGCTTTCGGTCAGGAATTTGTTTTCCTCGGCGCGGAGCATGGCGTGTCCTTCCGATTACACCGGACGTTCGCCCTTCACCGTGACGCGGGTGCCGGCGCGGGTGTGCGGCCAGTAGTCCCACAGCGCGCGGTGCTGGGCGCAGCGATTGTCCCAGAATGCGATGGCGTTCTCGCTCCAGCGGAAGCGGCACTGGAACAGCGGATTTTCCGTGTGCTGATAGAGATATTTCAGGATCGCCGCGCTCTCGTCGGCGGGGATACCGACGATATGACGGGTGAAGCCGCCGTTGACGTAGAGCGCCTTTTTGCCGGTCACCGGATGGGTGCGCACCACCGGATGCTCGGCGCGCGGATAGGCCGGCCGGTCGGCGACGCCGTAATTCGCATACAGCCCGCGATAGATCGGCTCGCCGTCATGCAGCGCGGTGAGGCCGTCGAGATAGGCCTTCATCCGGTCCGACAGCGCGTCATAGGCCGCGTACATGTTGGCGAACAGCGTGTCGCCGCCGCTCGGCGGGCACTGCTTGATGTGGAGGATGGAGCCCATCGGCGGCTCGATGTCGCAGGAGACGTCGGAATGCCAGCCCTCGCCGTTGACGCGCGGGGAATCCTTGTCGGCGTAGATCTTCATCAGCGCCGGATCGTTGCCCTCGTGCGGCGCGGCGGGATGGATGTGCAGCTCGCCGAATTTGCGCCCGAAGGCGAGATGCTGTTGCGGCGTGATGCGCTGATCGCGGAAGAAGATCACGAGATGTTCGGCGAGCGCGCGGTGGATCTCCTCGATCTGACGGTTGGAGCGGGCCTCGTCGGAGACCAGCCGGCCGATGTCGACGCCGGATATTTCAGCGCCGATGATCGGCGTCAGCTTTTCGACGCCGATGGTTTCATAGGGCTCATTGGAGGCGGCGGTGTGCCGGTAGCGCGGTCCCTGCTTGCTGGCGAGTGACGACATGGGGTCCTCCGAAAAGCATTCTGGCCATCGTAGCGCGGGTGGGTCCCCGGGTCACGCCTTCGGCCCGCCCAAAGATAACGACCAATCGAGCAGTTTTATTCCGCCGCGCTCGGCTTGCTGCCGGCGCCATAGCGCTGGTCGATATAGTCGATCACCAGCGCCTTGAACTCGGTGGCAATCGTCGGCCCGCGCAAGGTGCGGAATTTCTTGCCGTCGACGAAAACGGGCGCCGCCGGCGCCTCGCCGGTGCCGGGCAGCGAGATACCGATATTGGCATGCTTGGACTCGCCGGGACCGTTGACGATGCAGCCCATCACCGCGACGTTGAGCGCCTCGACGCCGGGGTATTGCGTCTTCCAGCCCGGCATCTCGTCGCGGATGAAATCCTGGATCGAGCGCGCCAGTTCCTGAAACGTGGTCGAGGTGGTGCGGCCGCAGCCGGGGCAGGCCGCCACCAGCGGCACGAAGGTGCGGAAGCCCATGGTCTGCAGCAGTTCCTGCGCGACCTGCACTTCCAGCGTGCGATCGCCGCCGGGTTCCGGGGTCAGCGAGATCCGGATGGTGTCGCCGATGCCGTCCTGCAGGAGAATGCCGAGCGCCGCCGCCGAGGCCACGATGCCCTTCGATCCCATGCCGGCCTCGGTCAGACCGAGATGGATCGCGTAATCCGAACGCGCGCGCCAGTTCCTGATAGACCGCGATCAAATCCTGCACGGCGGAGACCTTGGCCGACAGGATCATCCTGTTCTTGGGCATGCCGAGCTCTTGGGCCCGCGCCGCCGACAACAGCGCCGATTGCACCATCGCCTCGCGGGTCACCGCGCGCGCATCGCGCGGATTGGAGGAAGCCGCATTTTCCTCCATCAGCTTGGTCAGCAGCTCCTGGTCGAGCGAACCCCAATTGGCGCCGATCCGCACCGGCTTGTTGTTCTTGTTCGCGATCTCGATGATGTCGGCGAATTGGGTGTCGCGCTTGTTCTTGAAACCGACATTGCCGGGATTGATGCGGTATTTGTCGAGCGCCTCGGCGCAATCAGGATATTCGGCGAGCAGCTTGTGGCCGATGTAATGGAAGTCGCCGATCAACGGCGTGGTGATGCCGCGCTTGCGAAGCCCGTCGCGGATATGCGGCACGGCGGCCGCGGCCTCTTCCCGGTCGACCGTGATGCGCACCAGTTCCGAACCGGCGCGGGAAAGGGCCGCCACCTGCGCGATGGTGCCCTCGATATCGGCGGTGTCGGTATTGGTCATCGACTGCACCACGATCGGCGCGCCGCCACCGACGGCGACATCGCCGACCATGACTTGCGTGGTTTTGTGCCGGGCGCTGGGGCCGGCCAAGTCCTTTTCAGGAGATTTCAGGTCGTCCTGGAGCGGCTTTTCGAGCTTGTTCATGGTTTCATCGATTATCAGGTTTCAGTGACATTCAGCAACGGATCAGTGGGAACCACCGGGCCGGGGCGATTGACAAGGTAAAGCCCTGCCATGACCAGCAGCGCCGCGAAGCCGAACGCCAGCGTCAGGGTGTCATCCAGGATGAAATAGCTAGCCAATACGCCAAACAAAGGGGTGATGAAGGTAAAAGCCGACAATTTGCTTGCGGAATAACGTTTGACCAGCACGAACCAGAGCAAAAAGGTCAATCCGACCACCCAAACCGCCTGGTAAACCATCAAGGACAGCGCCAACGGCCCGGGAACCCGGGTCAGGGTTTCGCCGGAAAACCACGCCGCCAGGCCCAGAACCGGTATCGAAATCGCGACCTGATAGCCGAGCGCCTTTTCGGGCGCCACCCGCAGCAGCGACGTCGTCTTGACCAGCAGCGTGGTCGCCGCCCATAGCGCGCCGCCGCCGACGATCATGAGGTCGCCCCACAGCACATTGGCATCGACATTGGCCTGGGGAACGCCGATCGCCAGCGCGACGCCAGCAAAACACAGCGCCAGTCCGCCCCATTGCGAGCCGCGCAGCCGCTCGCCGAGAAACTGATAGGAGCCGAGCGCCACGAAAAACGGCGCGGTGTAGAGAAACACCGCCGCGCGCGAGGCCGAGGTCAGGAGCAACCCGCGATAGATCAGCACGAATTCGAGACCGAACAGCAGCCCGGCGAACACACCTGCTCTCAGCGTGCCGTCGCGCTCGAACATCTTCGCGCCGCGCAGCCGCGCGATCAACAGCAGCACCGGCAGCGCGCCGGCGGAGCGGATCATGGCCTGCAGCATCGGCGGAATGTCCGGCAGCGCCAGCTTGACCGCGACCTGGTTGAAACCCCAGCTCACGCAGAGCAGAAGCATCAGCGCCACCGCGCCGGCGCTGAGCGGACGGCTCGCCGACATGATCCGCATTTCCTTCGATGACATGGATCCTCGTGGCCGGCTCATCGCCGTGTTGTCAGGCGATCACGCGCGCTGGCAATGCGCGCAGACGCCGGTGATTTCGACCACCGATAGTTTCGGCGAGAAGCCCGTGGCGCGCGCCGAGGCGTTGAGGCTCTGCGCCACCGGGGCCGCCGGAATCTCGCCGACCGAGCCGCAGCGCTCGCAGATCAAGAACGCCACCATCGCCGCCGCGTCATGGTCGTGGGCGCAGGCCAAAAACGCGTTGCGACTCTCGATGCGGTGGACGAGACCGTTCTCGATCAGGAAATCGAGCGCGCGATACACCGTGATCGGCGCCGGCCGCGGCATCGATCTGGCGAGCGCCTCGATCACCTCATAGGCGCCGAGCGGGCGATGGCTCGACAGCAGCGCCTGCAGCACCTGACGGCGGATCGGCGTGAACTTCTGCGCCCGCAGCTTGCAGACCTGCTCGGCGTGCAAAAGCGCGTCCGCGGTGCAACGGCCGTGATCGTGGTCCGGGGCGGGAAAGGTCGGTCTTGTCAGGCTCATGCAACCGACCATGTAACGCGGATGCAGCGGCCGGTCTAATTTTTCGTCAGGTTTGCGATTTGCAGCAAAGCCGGCCCAGGGCCGAAACCCCGTATCCGACGCCCCGAGCCATGTGCCGGTCGCGGGTCTGCCTTTCATTTAGCCGCCATGAAAAAATCATAAGCTAGCTTATTATATCAGAAGCTTATGGAGATGATGCCGATGCCCCCTGGTTCGGTGGATATGAACTTCCTCTTCACGCTGGGCGAGGTGCAGCGGCTGGTGCGCGCCTATGCCGACAAGCAGGCTTCCCGCTACGGCATCACCCGGGCGCAATGGGCGGTGCTGGCCAAGGTGGAACGCACCGAGGGCCTGAAGCAGTCGGAACTTGCCGAACAGATGGAAATGCAGCCGATCACGCTGACCCGGCTGATCGACCGCCTCTGCGACAATGGCTGGATCGAACGCCGCGGCGACGAGACCGACCGCCGCGTCAACCGGCTCTATTTGCGCAAGGCGGCGCGGCCGCTGCTCGGCAAGCTGAGCGGGCTGCGCTCCGAACTGACGGCGACCGCGCTCGAGGGCATCAACCCCGCCGACGCCCATCGGCTGCTCGCCCAACTGGAGGCGATCAAGGAAAACGTGCGTCACGCGATCCAGCATACCCCAGCCGAACCGCCACGGAAGGAGCAGCGCTATGGCTGATCCGGTCCTGAAATTCGCGCCCGAGCAGAAGGGCGCCCCGCCGGCCGCGCCGCGCCCGAAAATCGCCGCGGAGCCGCGCCGCCGCTTGATGGCCGGCCTGCGGCGCTATCGCCGCGTGCTGCTGCTGGTGGTGCTGCCGCTGGTGGCACTGACTGCCGGCGTCACCTTCTATGTCAACGGCGGCCGTTACGTGACCACCGACGATGCCTATGTCGGCGCGCAGAAGATTCTGATCACGCCGGACATTTCCGGCAAGATCGTCAGCATTGCGGTCAAGGAGGGCCAGCAGGTCTCGACCGGCGACGTGCTGTTCCAGATCGATCCGGTACCGTTTCGACTGGCGCTGGCGCAGGCGCGCGCCAAGCTGGAGGACGCCAAGGTCAGCCACGACAATCTCATCGCCAATGTGAAGCTGTATTCGCAGACCATCGACATCGTCAACGCCGGCATCGCGCTGAAGCAGCGCGACGTCGACCGTAAATCCTCACTGGTCAAGAGCAACGTCGGCTCGCAACTCGACCTCGACAACAGCGCCACCGCGCTGGTCACCGCGCAGGCCCAGCTGCAACTGGTCAAGCAGCAAAACTCGACCTCGCTCAATCAACTGCTCGGCAACCCCGAGCTGCCGCTCGACCAGTTCCCGGCCTACATGCAGGCCCAGGCGGCGCTCGACGATGCGCAGCGCAATCTCGATTTGACCACCGTGCGCGCCGCGATGGATGGCGTCGCCACCCAGGTCGATCAAATCCAGCTCGGCCGCTTCGTTGCCGCTGGCACCCCGGTATTCTCGGTGATCGACACCGCGAAGCCCTGGGTCGACGCCAACCCCAAGGAGTTGGACTTCACCTATGTTGCGGTCGGACAGCAAGTCACCATCGATGTCGATGCGTTCCCGAACCATGTCTTCAAGGGAACGGTCGGCTCGCTGAGCCCCGGCACCGGCGCGCAATTCGCCATCCTGCCGCCGCAGAACGCCACCGGCAATTTCGTCAAGGTGGTGCAGCGCGTGCCGGTGCGAATCTATTTCGACAGCAACGACAAGTACGTGGACAAGCTGAAGGCCGGCATGAGCGCCTACACCTCGATCGATACCGGCCACCGCCGTTCGCTGGCGAGCCTGCTCGGCTTTGGGCCGGCCGCGGCCGAACAGGACTGACCGCGATGAGCCCGGCCGCCGCGCCAATCGCCGTTCCCGGCCTGCGCCGGAACATGGTGACGATCTGCGCCATGACCGCGACCATCATGCAGGCGCTGGACACCACCATCGCCAACGTCGCGCTGCCCTACATGCAGGGCTCGCTGTCGGCCTCGCAGGATCAGATCAACTGGGTGCTGACCTCCTACATCGTGGCGGCCGCGATCATGACCGCGCCGGTGGGCTGGATCGCCAACCGTTTCGGGCGCAAGCGCATCTTCATCCTGTGTTCCGGCGGCTTCACCATCGCCTCGGTGCTGTGCGGGCTGGCGCAGGACATCGACCAGATGGTGCTGGCCCGGCTGCTGCAGGGCGTGTTCGGCGCCGCGCTGGTGCCGCTGTCGCAGGCGGTGATGCTGGACTCCTATGCGCTGCACGAGCGCGCCAAGGCGATGTCGATCTGGGGCATGGGGGTGATGATGGGCCCGATCATGGGACCGTCGCTGGGGGCCTGGCTGACCGAGACCTATTCCTGGCACTGGGTATTCTTCGTCAACCTGCCGTTCGGCCTGTTCACCGTGCTCGGGCTGCTGGTGTTCATGGACGAGACCAGGAAGAACCGCGAACTGCGCTTCGACTGGTTCGGATTCGCCGCGCTAGCGGTCGGGATCGGGAGCTTGCAGATCGCGCTCGACCGCGGCGAACAGCTCGGCTGGTTCGAATCCAGCGAAATCATCGCCGAGTTCATCGTCTCGGCCGCCGGCTTCTATTATTTCTTCGCGCATTCGCTGACGACCGCAAAACCGTTCATCCAGTTCGCGATCTTCAAGGACAAGAATTTCATCGGCGGCTGCGTGTTCATGGCGGTCATGGGGCTGGTGCTGTTCTCGACCATGGCGCTGTCCTCGCCGTATCTGCAGAACGTGATCGGCTACCCCATCATCACCGCCGGCCTGCTGCTCGCAAGCCGCGGCTGCGGCACCTTCGTGGCCATGATGCTGGTCGGGCGCTTGATGCGCTATATCGAGGCGCGCACGCTGATCATCAGCGGACTCGGCATTACCTGCCTGTCGCTGTACTACATGACCGGCTGGACCGATCAGACCGGCGTGTCCGAGATCGTGGTGATCAGCATCGTGCAGGGATTCGGTTTCGGCCTGGTGTTCGTTCCGCTGAGCACGGTGGCGTTCCTGACGTTGCCCAACCATTTGCGCACCGACGGCACCTCGATGCTGACGCTGATGCGCAACGTCGCCTCCTCGATCGGCATTTCCATCGTGATCGCGCAATTGACCGAGGGATCGCGGCGGACTTACGCGGTCCTGAACGAACATGTCACCCCGTTCAATCACGCCATGCAGATGCCCGACGTGCACCGCATGATCGACATGTCGACCAATACGGGCCGCGCCATGATGGATGTGATGATCGGCGTGCAGGCGCAGATCATCGCGTTTTCCAGGGACTACCAGATGGTGATGCTGTTCACGCTGTGCGCCATACCGCTCGCGATCATGATCGGCTCGACCAAGGCCGCGCTGCGCAAGCAGTCGCTGGCGCCGGAACATGCCGTGATCGAGTAGCGGGCCTGAAGCCCCCTCAGCCCAGCAACTCCCGGCAATCGAGATCGTCGGCCGCGAGAAGAATCCGCTCCAGATTGTTCCACCAGATCACCGGAGGAACGTTATTCGCCCACTGCCATACCGGTGTCATGATGCGAAACAATACCGAGAAGCGGTAGTCGTCTGCGAGCGCGCGGCGATCGTAGCCGTCGACGCCGTGCGCCAGCAGCGCCGCGTGGTAGCGGTCCAGCAACAAGCTCTCGCAACTCTGCCTTAGGTCCGGGTACCAGTGCATCGCCATCATATAGGCGAGGTCGCTTGGGCCGACATCGATGCGCCAGCTGTCCCAGTCAAACAGTCTCGCGTCGTTGCTGTTGTCGCCGCGCGGCAACAGGCAATTCCAGAAATGAGCATCGCCGTGAACGATCGTGACGTTGCGATGCGACAGATATCGCTGCCGGAGCCGGGGCGCCGCCTCGATCAGCCGGTCATAGAGTTTTCGGCGCTCAACGGAAATAAGATCGCCGAGCTGAGCGGTGAAGCGGGCGAAATGCTCCGCAAAGAGTTGCCGGTTTTGCTCCAGCGCTTCGACGTCCAGCCATGATCCCGCGGAGATACCGAGGTCCGGATGGTCCCACCATTCGGCATGCACGCGCGCCAGCGTTTCCACGACGGCACCGCATTGAAGCAAAGTCGGGGGAAGCGGCCAGATGCTGGCGACCATGTGGGTGTCGGTGAGGTCCTCGAGCAGGAGATGCCAGACGTTGGTGCCGGCATTCCAATCGGCGTCGAAGCAGCGCGGCACGAGTTGCGGCGGCAAACGAGGCGCGATCTGGCTATAGAACGCGACTTCGTGACGCCCGGCGCGCCACGACGGGTCCAATCGATCGCTGCGCGCCGTCTTCAGGATCAATGACGATGGCGCATTGGGGACAGCGCCCTCATAGCGCAGTTTCAACCGCACGATATGCGACAGGATGGTGTCGCGCGGATTTTCCAGATCGACATCGCGGACCCGGCCGCCGCCCAGCACACCGGCGTTGCGAAGCGCGGCAGTGAGGTGCCCGGCATCCGCGGCCGGCGGTGGCGCCTTTGTCATACCGAACGCGCTCAAATATCGAAAAACACCGTCTCGTCTTCGCCCTGCAGGCGGATGTCGAAACGATAGACCGGGTTGCCGTTGCCCGGTTGGCGCTTGGCGATCAGCGTGGCGCGGCGATCGGGCGGCACCAGCGCCAGCACGGGATCGGCGGCATTGGCCGCCTCGCCGTCAAAATAAATCCGCGAGTAGAGATGCAGCAGCATGCCGCGTGCGAAAACCACGAGCAGGATGTGCGGCGCCTGCGGCTTGCCGTCGGGGTCGGGTACCGGGCCGGGCTTGATGGTGTCGAAAGCATAATCGCCGTTGGCATCGGTGCCGCAGCGGCCAAACCCCCTGAATTTGGCATTCGGCAGCGCGCGCTGGTCCTTGGGATCGGCGAACCTGCCTTGCGCGTCGGCCTGCCAGATCTCCAGCATGGCGTCCGGTACCGGCCGGCCATCGCCGTCGAATACCCGCCCCTGCACCCTGATGCGCTCGCCCGAGGCATCCGCCGTGACGAGATTGCTGCCGAAGGCGTCGTTCCAGTCGTATTTGCCGCCGGGCGTCAGGCCGTATTTGAAAAACGGACCGACGGTCTGCGATGGCGTGATTCCCTGCGTTTTGGTTTCCCGCACTATCTTGTCTCCAGCGGCGTCGCGTTGCGCCCGCGCAGCACGAGGTTGAAGCGGTAGCACAGCGCCCATTCCGGCTGGGTGTTTTCCAGATCGAACGAGGAAACCATGCGCATCCGCGCCTTCTCGTCCGGCACCGATTTGAAGATCGGATCGAATTCGAACAACGGGTCGCCCGGGAAATACATCTGCGTCACCAGCCGGGAGATGAAGGCGTGGCCGAACACCGAGAAATGGATGTGGGCCGGGCGCCAGGCGTTGTGATGATTGCCCCACGGATAGGCCCCGGGCTTGACGGTGACGAATCTGTAATAGCCCTCGGCATCGGATTGCGCGCGTCCGGCGCCGGTGAAATTCGGATCCAGCGGCGCCGGATGCTGATCGGCCACATGGATGTAGCGGCCGCAGGCATTGGCCTGCCAGATCTCGAGCAGCGTATTCGGCACGCCGCGGCCGTCTTCGTCGAGCACATGGCCGTGCACGATGATGCGCTCGCCGAGCGGCTCGCCGCGGTGCTGGATGGTGAGGTCGCTGTCGTGCTCGCGCACGGTCTCGTGGCCGTACACCGGTCCGGTCAGTTCCGACAGCGTGTGGCGCATCGGGATCAGCGGCTTTTGCGGTGCGCGCTTGATCGAACTGCGGTAGCCCGGCGACAGGTGCGCCGGATGCGCCGCGTTGCTTGAAATGGGATAGGCGAGCGTCATGTCAAATCACTCCAATGACGGCCTGGCGGCCGTCAATTCAGCTTCTCGATCGCCATCGCGACGCCCTGGCCGACGCCGACGCACATCGTCGCCAGCGCCCGCTTGCCGCCGCGCTTCTCCATGCCGTGCACCGCGGTCATCGCCAGCCGGGCACCGCTCATGCCCAGGGGATGACCAAGCGCGATGGCGCCGCCATGCGGGTTGACGAAATCGGCATCGTCCCTGACGCCGAGCTGGCGCAGGCAGGCGATGCCCTGGCTGGCGAAGGCTTCATTGAGCTCGATCAGATCGAAATCGCTGATCTTGAGACCGAGCCGCTCCATCAGCTTGCGGGTGGCCGGCACCGGACCGATGCCCATGATGCGCGGCGGCACCGCGGCCGATGCCAATCCGAGGATTCGCGCCCGCGGCGTCAGGCCGTGCCGCTTCACCGCGGCTTCGGAAGCCAAAATCATCGCGGCGGCGCCGTCATTGACGCCGGAGGCATTGCCGGCCGTCACCGTGCCGGGATTGCGCACGATCGGTTTCAGTTTTGTCAGGGCTTCCAGCGTGGTGTCAGGGCGCGGATGCTCGTCCTGGTCCACGGTGACGGGCCCGGCCTTGCCGCCGGGCACCGCGACCGGGACGATCTCCTCGGCGAAATAGCCCGACGCGATGGCCTTTCCGGCGCGCTGCTGCGAGCGGAGCGCGAATGCATCCTGATCGGCGCGCGAGACCTGAAACTCCTCGGCGACGTTCTCGCCGGTTTCCGGCATCGCATCGACGCCGTATTGCGCCTTCAGCATGGGATTGATGAAGCGCCAGCCGATGGTGGTGTCGAAAATCTCGGCCGAACGCGAAAAGGCTTCGCTCGCCTTGCCCATCACGAACGGCGCCCGCGTCATCGATTCGACGCCGCCGGCGATCGCGAAATCGATCTCGCCGGCGCGGATCGCGCGCGAGGCCGCCCCTACGGCGTCGAGCCCGGAAGCGCAGAGACGATTGAGCGTCGCGCCCGGAACCGTCTCCGGCAGGCCCGCTAACAGCAGCGCCATTCTGGCGACGTTGCGGTTGTCCTCGCCGGCCTGGTTGGCACAGCCGAAATAGACCTCGTCGACCTCCGTCCAATCGAGATCGGGGTGCCGCGCCATCAACGCCTTGATCGGGGCGGCCGCCAGATCGTCGGCGCGGATCTTTGCGAGCGACCCGCCGAAGCGGCCGATCGGGGTTCTAACGGCATCGCAGACAAATACATCGGCCATCAAACTCTCCCTCAATGCCGGGTTTCCGCGGGCCAGCCGGTTCGATTGATGCGAGTTTTAGGAGCGCCGTCGCGACAGGTCAATTGACGCCTGCGTTCCAGCAGCGCATGGGCGTGAGGTCCGTTATGCCATGAGGTTGTGCGACGGACCGCAGCGGAGGTGGAAAACCCATATTGCCAAGGCAAACCGGTAGGACCGCGGGTGAAAATTTTGTAGCTTGCGGAAAGCCCATGACCATCCAGCAAGCCATCCCCGTTCCATCAGATGCTGCGGAGCCCGCGGAGCCGGCCGCGCGCGTCACCCCGATGATGGAACAATATCTCGAGATCAAAGCCGCCAACCCCGGGCTGTTGCTGTTCTACCGGATGGGCGATTTCTACGAGCTGTTCTTCGAGGACGCCGAAATCGCTTCGCGCACCCTCGGCATCATGCTGACCAAACGCGGCAAGCATCAGGGCATCGATATCCCGATGTGCGGCGTGCCGGTGGAGCGCTCCGAGGACTACCTGCATCGCCTTATCGCGTCAGGCCATCGCGTTGCGGTCTGCGAGCAAATGGAGGATCCCGCCGCGGCGCGGGCGCGCGGCAACAAGAGCGTAGTCCGCCGCGACGTGGTGCGGCTGGTGACGCCGGGCACGCTGACCGAAGATTCCTTGCTCGACGCCCGCGCCAATAATTACCTGCTGGCGATCGCGCGGGCGCGCGGCTCGTCCGGTGCCGACCGCATCGGGCTTGCCTGGATCGACATTTCAACCTCCGAATTCATCGTCACGGAATGCTCGACCGGCGAACTTGCGGCGACGCTTTCGCGCATCGGCCCCAACGAAGCCATCGTCACCGACGCGCTGTATGGCGATGCCGATCTCGGGCCCTTGCTGCGCGAATTGCCCGCGGTGACGCCGTTGACCCGCGATGTCTTCGACAGCGCCACATCGGAGCGGCGGCTGTGCGAGTATTTCGCCGTCGCCACCATGGACGGCTTGAGCGCGATGTCGCGGCTGGAGGCGACCGCCGCGGCCGCCGCCGTGACCTATATCGATCGCACCCAGGTCGGCAAACGCCCGCCGCTGTCGCCGCCCTCGCGCGAAGCCGCCGGCACCACCATGGCGATCGACCCGGCGACGCGGGCCAATCTCGAATTGACGCGAACGCTGGCCGGCGAGCGGCGCGGATCGCTGTTGGATGCCATCGACTGCACCGTCACCGCTGCCGGATCGCGCTTGCTGGCGCAACGGCTGGCGGCGCCGCTCACCGACAGCGCAGCGATCGGCCATCGGCTCGACGCCGTCGCGGCGTTCGTTGCCGACAGCGCCGCGCGCGAGGAACTGCGCACCACCTTGCGCTTAGCCCCCGACATGTCGCGCGCGCTGGCGCGGTTGTCGGTGGGACGCGGCGGCCCGCGCGATCTTGCGGGCTTGCGCGACGGCATTTTTGCCGCCGATCGGGCGCTGGCGCGGCTTGAACGGCTCGACGAGCCGCTACCGGCCGAGATCGTGACCATGATGGAGGCGCTGCGACGTCCGCCGCGCGAGCTGGCGCGCGAATTCGAACGCGCGCTGGCAGAGCAACTGCCCGCGATCAAGCGCGACGGCGGTTTTGTGCGTGACGGCTATCGAGCCGCACTCGACGAGACCCGCAATCTGCGCGATGCCTCGCGCCTCGTCGTCGCTGCGATGCAGGCGCGCTATGCCGACGAGACCGGCGTCAAGGGCCTGAAAATTCGCCACAACAATGTGCTTGGTTACTTCGTCGAGGTCACCGCGCAGCACGGCGACAAACTGGTGGCACCGCCGCTGAACGCGACTTTCATCCATCGCCAGACCCTGGCGGGCCAGATCCGTTTCACCACGGCCGAACTCGGCGAGATCGAAGCCAGGATTGCGAGCGCCGGCGACCGCGCGCTGGGGCTGGAGCTGGAGATCTTCGAGCGGCTCTGTGCGATGGTCGCTGCCGCCAGCCAAGAGCTGCGCGCCGCCGCGCATGCTTTTGCAGTGCTCGATGTCGCAACCGCGCTGGCAAAGCTTGCGGTCGATGACGCTTATGTGCGGCCCGAGGTCGACAGCTCGCTCGGTTTTGCGATCGAAGGCGGCCGCCATCCGGTGGTGGAGCAGGCGCTCAAGCGCGACGGCCAGCCGTTCATTGCCAATGCGTGCGACCTCTCGCCGGGGCCGGGGCAGAAATCAGGCCTGATCTGGTTGATCACCGGGCCGAACATGGCCGGCAAATCGACGTTTCTCCGCCAGAACGCCTTGATCGCGCTGATGGCGCAGATCGGCAGCTTTGTCCCGGCAGCGCGTGCCCGCATCGGCGTCGTCGACCGGCTGTTCTCCCGGGTCGGCGCCGCCGACGATCTGGCCCGTGGCCGCTCCACCTTCATGGTCGAGATGGTGGAGACCGCGGTCATCCTCAACCAGGCCAGCGAACGCTCGCTGGTGATACTGGACGAAATCGGCCGGGGCACCGCAACCTTCGACGGGCTGTCGATCGCGTGGGCGGCGATCGAGCATCTGCACGAGGCCAACCGCTGCCGCGCGCTGTTTGCGACGCACTATCACGAGCTGACTGCGCTCTCCGCCAAACTGCCGCGGCTGTTCAACGCCACCGTCCGGGTCAAGGAGTGGCAGGGCGATGTGGTGTTCCTGCACGAGGTGCTGCCCGGTTCGGCCGATCGTTCCTATGGCATTCAGGTGGCGAAACTTGCGGGACTTCCGGCGCCGGTGATCGCGCGTGCGAAGTCGGTGCTGGCAAAACTCGAGGCGCAGGACCGCGGCCAGACCGCGCGCGCCTTGGTCGACGATCTACCGCTGTTCGCGGTGCCCTCGCGCGCGACCGACGCGCCGGCGCCGCCGAGCGAGGCCGAGCAGCTGATCGCGGCATTGCAGGCGCTGCATCCAGACGAGATGTCGCCGCGCGAGGCGCTGGAAGCGCTGTATGCGTTGCGCGCGAAACTGCCGAAGCAGTAATAGAAGCGTCATTCCGGGGCCGATGCGCAGCATCGAACCCGGAATCTGGAGATTCCCCGATGCGCAATTGCGCATCTGAGGTCTGGTCCTTCGGACCATCCCGGAATGACGACCCGAATTCACCCCACCAATTTCCTGCGCCCGTTCCACCACAATCCGAAATTCCAGCTCACGCAAATGGCCAGTGCGAGGCTGAGCGCGACCGCCGCGCCGAACCGCGACGCCGCGACATGCAGCACCGCGATCGCGATGCCGAATCCCATCAGGCCCCAGCCGCCATTGGCGATCACCGCGGCGGTCGCCGGGCCGCCGATGCGCGGGTGCAGGATCAGCATCATGCTGGAAAACACCACCGGAAACAGCGCGATGGTGCCGCTGATGCCGGGACCGACCCAGCCCGACAGCGTCACCACCGTGGCCACCAATGTGGCAACCAGCGAGGCGCGCAGAGGGATGTCGTACCAGCGCCGGGTGATCAGCGGCATCTTGACGTGGCGATAGCGCCGCAGCAGCGGCAGGCAAATCGCGAACGTCACGGCATTGACGATAACCCCGCCGGCCAGCGTCCAGTGCACCGCCGCTGCCAGCGCCGCCAGTGCGATCCACACCACGGCGGCGCCGGCAAAACTGACGGCCGCGCTGCAGCGCTGCGCCAGCACCACATAGGTCAATCCAAGCAGGATGGTTGCGGCGTTGATCGGCAGGCTCGCCAGCGCGCCCGCGGCGATGAAGTTCGCATCGTGATCGAGCGCGAGGAACACGTAGGAAGGACCGGCCGAGATCGGCAGCGTCGCCACCAGCGCGCCGATCACCGGGCCCGAGCGCTCGGTGATGACGGAGGCCGACACCACGAACGCGGCGGTGACCGCCATCCGCAGCAGCAGCGTCAGGATGAAGACGAGTTCGGGCGACATGATTTATTCGCCGCCCTGCGAAAGCAGGCGCGACGCGTTCAAATCCTCTGCATCGTCACCGAGACTTTCGGCCCGTTCCTGATGGTCTGGTAGACCACGCAATAGCGTTCGGTGAGCTTAAGCAGAAGATCGAGCTTGTCCTGCGGCGCGGCGGTATCGACCTCGAAGCGCAGGCGGATTTCCGCGAAGCCGACCGGCGCCTCCTTGTCGACGCCGAGCGTACCGCGGAAATCCAGATCGCCCTCGGCGGTGACGCGGCCCGATTTCAGCGGCACCTCGATCGCGGTGGCGACCGATTTCAGCGTCACGCCGGCGCAGGCGGCGAGCGCTTCGAGCAGCATGTCTCCCGAGCACAGTTCAAGCCCGGAGCCGCCGGTGGCCGGATGCAAGCCGGCGATCGCCAGCGCGCGGCCGGTCTCGACCTTGCAGGCGATACCCTCATGCTCGATCGAGCCGCGGGCGACCAGCGTGATCATCGCGGCCTTGGGATCGGATTTATAGCGCTCCTTGATCGGGGCCTGGGTGGCGCGGAGCTGGGCGGCGTCCATCTTGTTCTCTCCCGGATATATTGCGGGTCCGATGTAAGGGGTCAGGGCGCGGTTGTCACCACCACATCGCTTCGCCCGCGGTCGATTTCGCACCCGCATCCGGCACGCTGCGGTCGAGCGAGCGATCGAGGGCGGTCAGCACCCGGCGTTTGAAGTTGTCGAACAATGGCGAATTGCGGTCGCGCGGCCGCGCCAGGTTGATCTTGATTTCCTCAAACAGCCGGCCCGGCCGTGGCCGCATCACCAGCACGCGGTCGGCCAGCACCACGGCTTCGTCGACGTCATGCGTGACCAGCACCAACGTCGGTCTTGTATCGGCCCAGAGGTCGAGCAGATGGTCCTGCAGATCGCGCCGCGTGAAGGCGTCGAGCGCGGAGAACGGCTCGTCCAGCAACAGCACTTCCGGCTGCGGCACCAGCGCGCGTGCGATCGCCACCCGCTGCGCCTGGCCGCCGGACAATTCGCGCGGCCAGGCATCGGCCTTGTCGGC
The DNA here is from genome assembly GCA_963840155.1 of uncultured Alphaproteobacteria bacterium. Lineage (GTDB taxonomy): Bacteria > Pseudomonadota > Alphaproteobacteria > Rhizobiales > Xanthobacteraceae > Bradyrhizobium. The sequence continues at coordinate 1,501,946 of CAWIXP010000002.1, read as the reverse complement.
GAGCCCGACCCGCGCCAGCGCCCGCGCGACTTTCGCGCGGCGAATATTCGCGGGCAGTTCCGACAGCCCGAAACCGATATTGTCGGCGACGCTGAGCCAGGGCAGCAGCCGCGGTTCCTGAAAGATGATGCCGATCTTGGCATGCGGCGCCGAAATAGCGATGTCATCGAGCCTGACCGTGCCGGCGGTGGCGCGGTCGAGCCCGGCAACCGCGCGCAGCAGCGTCGACTTTCCGCATCCGGAGCCGCCGATGACGGCGACGATCTCGCCAAGCCTGATCTCGGCGGAAAACCGCTCCAGCGCGTTGACGCCGTTCGGATAGATTTTTCCAAGTCCCTCGAGCGCCAGCATCAGGCCGCTCCGTGACGGCCGAACGCGTCCTGCCAGCGCAACAAGGGCGCCGCGGCGATCTCGATCAGCCAATCGGTGGTCTTGCCCACAATGGCGAAGATCACGATCGCCGCCATGATCTGCGCGGGCTTGCCGAGCTGCTGGCCGTCGATCAGGAGGTAGCCGAGCCCCTCCGATGCGCCCATGAATTCGGCCGCGACCACGAACATCCAGCCGAGGCCCAATCCGACCCGCAGCGCCGTCACATAGGCCGGCAACACCGCCGGCAACAGAATGCGCCGGATCATCGCCGGACCAGAGAGGCGGAAGGCGCGGCCGACTTCGACGATCTTGCGGTCGACCGACAGGATCGCGCCCATCACGCCGAGATAGACCGGGAAAAACACGCCAACCGCGATCAGCACGATTTTCGAGGTTTCGAAAATGCCAAGCCACAGGATGAACAGCGGTATCCAGGCAATCGACGGAATCGCGCGCAGCGCCTGCACGGTGGGATCGAGCAGCGCCCGCGCCAGGCCCCAGTAGCCCGAGATCGCACCGAGCAGAGTACCCGCGACCACGCCAAGGCCGAATCCGGCCGCGACGCGGCTCAGCGTCGCGACGATGTGGCGCGTGAGTTCGCCGCTGCGCGCCAGATCGGCGATGGTGGCAAATAGTTTTGTCGGTGGAGGCATCAGCCGCCCGTTGGACAGGCCGAGCCGGACGATGATCTCCCAGATGAGGGCGAGACCAACCGGCAGCATTAGCCCGAGCGCCGGCCGCGTCCAGCGCCGCAACCGGCCGGAAGGCGCAGGGTTCGCCATCGGGCTGGCTTGTTCAAGTGCAGGCAGTTCAACCGTCATGGCCATAGCAAAGACGCTTCTCGCGGAGGATTGCAAGTTGGCGAATGGGACGACACTGCTTCACCCGTCGTCCCCGCGAAGCAGGAACTCAGGCTCTGGCCGGGGCGATCAAGAAAGCCATCAAACACCGAGCGACGCAGCGGGCCCGCGGCTTTCGCCGGCAGGCCGCCAACGTTTTCTCTCCCTCAATTCGTCGGCAGCGGGACCTGATCGTCGATCAGCGCATCCAGTGCCGCTTTGACGTCGGCCTTGGCGTCGATCACGCCGGCCTGCTGCAGCGCCAGGCCGGCGGCGAGAATGGACTCGCGCTGCGGCGCGCCGATCCGGCTGTGGGTCAGCTCGGTGCGCTCCTTGAGCTGCTTGTCGACCACCGCCTCCGGCAGTTTCGTCACGGCGATAAACGTCTTCTTCAGGTCATCGTAGTTGGTGAGCGAATATTTGCGCGCCGCTTCATAGGTGGCGAGCACGCGGCGGACCACATCGGGATAGTCCTTCAAGAACTGCTCGCGCACATTGAGAATGCCCCAGGTATTGGCATCGGGCTTTCTGAAGAAAAGTCTGGCGCCGTCCTCGATTTCGGCTTGCGCCATCATCGGGTCGAGGCCTGCCCAGGCGTCGACGTCGCCGCGGATCAGCGCGGTCTCGCCGTCGGCGTGCTGCAGCAGCACCGGCGTGATGTCCTTTTCGGAGAGCCCGGCGCCGAGCAGCGCGCGCACCAGGAAAATGTGGGGATCGGTCCCGCGCGTCACCGCGACGCGCTTGCCCTTGAGGTCGGCGACCGTCTTGATGGTGGAATCCTTCGCCGTCACCAGCGCGGTCCATTCGGGGCGCGAATAGACATAGATCGATTTGATCGGGTTGCCGTTGATCCTGGCGACCAGAGCGGCGGAACCCGCAGTCGAACCGAACTCGATCGAACCGGCGTTGAGGAACTCGAGCGCCTTGTTGGAACCCGCCGACTGCACCCAGACAATGCGGATGCCGTCCTTGGCGAATTCCTTCTCCAACAGCCCTTTTTGCTTAAGGACCATCGAGACCGGGTTATAGGTCGCCCAATCGATGTGAATCTCCTTGAGTGCCTCGGCGGCAAGGCTGCGGGCCGGCATCAGCGCGGAGACCGCGATGATCGCAGCCAGAGCGCGTCGTGAAATCATGAGCATCGTCGGGATCTCCGGGGTGGCAACGATTGGGCAGGCGGGGGGGAAAGCGTCACCGCGACCCTTTCCCCCGCTCGAAAAAACAGCTTTTTCTTTCAATGAGTTAAGTTGAAACGTCAACGAGAAAATACGCATCTCCGAGGGGGCGAAGATGAGAACGGCCTTGCTCAAACTATATGGAATCCAGCAAGGACCTGCTGTCAGCGCGCCGGAAATGTGCGGTGACAGCATCGGCGCCGTCCGATATGCGGGTAGCTAGATCATGGACAGCATCGTGACGCCAAGCCGCCCTGAGGCCGACGAACGCTTCGACAGCGCGCGGATTGCCGCCGCGGTCGAGGCCCTCGCCGAACAACATGCCGGGCGCGAAGATGTTTTTCGGGCCGCCACCGCGCAACTGCTGAAGGCCGAGTTGCTCGCCGCGCGCGCTACCGCGCAGGCCCTGCTGTTGCAGGATCGTCACGGGCGGCGCTGCGCCGAACGGCTGTGCTTCGTGCAGGACGAGATCATCCGCATCCTGTTTTCAGCGGCGACGCGGCATCTGTATCGCTCGCCGGTCCCATCCGGCGCCGAGCGCATGGCGGTGGCCGCCACCGGCGGCTATGGCCGCGGACTGATGGCGCCGGAATCCGACATCGACCTGTTGTTCATCCTGCCCTACAAGCAGACCGCCTGGGGCGAGCAGGTCGCAGAAGCGATACTCTATTGCCTGTGGGACATGGGGTTGAAGGTCGGGCACGCCACGCGTTCGGTCGATGAATTGATCCGCCAGGCGCGCGGCGACATGACGATCCGCACCGCGATCCTGGAGACGCGGTTTTTGACCGGCGACCAGCCGCTCTACGACGAGTTGGTGGCGCGGTTCGACAAGGAAGTGGTGCAGGGCACCGCGGCCGAATTCGTCACCGCCAAATTGGCCGAGCGCGAAGAACGCCATCGCCGCGCCGGGCAATCGCGCTATCTGGTCGAGCCCAACGTCAAGGACGGCAAGGGCGGCCTGCGCGATTTGCACACGCTGTTCTGGATCGCGAAATATGTCTACCGCGTCCGCGAGACCGATGAGCTGCTGGAGCGCGGCGTATTCGACGCCCAGGAGTACCGCACCTTCCGCCGCTGCGCCGATTTCCTGTGGTCGGTCCGCTGCAACATCCATTTCTTCTCCGGCCGCGCCGAAGAGCGGCTGTCGTTCGACATGCAGCGCGAGATCGCGATCCGGCTCGGCTACACCTCGCATCCCGGCATGCAGGACGTCGAGCGCTTCATGAAGCACTACTTCCTGGTCGCCAAGGACGTCGGCGACCTCACCGCGATCCTGTGCGCCAAGCTGGAGGATCAGCAGGCCAAGCCGGCGCCGGTACTGAGCCGCATGATGGCGCGGTTGCGGCCGAACACGAACCGGCGGCGGGTGAGCGAAAGCGACGACTTCATCGTCGACAACAACCGCATCAACCTGGCGGCGCCCGACGTCTTCAGGCACGACCCGGTCAACCTGATCCGGATCTTCCGCCTCGCCCAGAAGAACAATCTCGCGTTCCATCCCGACGCGATGCGCACCGTGACGCGTTCGCTGAAGCTGATCAACCTCCAACTGCGCGAGAGCCCGGAAGCCAACCGGCTGTTCATGGAGATCCTGACATCGAACGACGCGGAGGTGGTGCTGCGGCGCATGAACGAAACCGGCGTGCTCGGCCATTTCATCGGCGCCTTCGGCAAGATCGTGTCGATGATGCAGTTCAACATGTACCACCACTATACGGTGGACGAGCATCTGATCCGCTGCGTCGGCTATTTGCAGGAGATCGAACGCGGCAACGACGAATTCGTGCTCGCCCGCGACCTGATCCGCAAGATCCGCCCCGAGCATCGGCCGGTGCTCTATATCACCACGCTGCTGCACGACATCGCCAAAGGCCGCCCCGAGGATCACTCGATCGCGGGGGCCAGGGTGGCGCGGCGGCTGTGCCCGCGGCTCGGCTTCAGCGCCGCCGACACCGAATTGGTCGCCTGGCTGATCGAGCAGCACCTGACGATGTCGACCGTGGCGCAATCGCGCGACCTTTCCGACCGCAAGACCATCGAGAATTTCGCCGCCGTGGTGCAGTCGGTCGAGCAGATGAAGCTGTTGACCATCCTGACCACCGCCGACATCCGCGGCGTCGGGCCGGGGGTCTGGAACGGCTGGAAGGCCCAGCTTCTGCGCACGCTGTATTACGAAACCGAGCCGGTGCTGACCGGCGGCTTCTCGGAGGTCAACCGCGCGCAGCGGATCGCGGTGGCGCAGGCCGAGTTTCGCGCAGCCTTCACCGAATGGCCGGAGCCCGAGCTCAACGCCTATATCGCGCGGCATTATCCGGCCTACTGGCTCAAGGTCGAATTGCCGCGCAAGATCCGCCACGCCCGCTTCCTGCGCGCCAGCGAAGCGGCCGGCCGCAAGCTCGCGATCAATGTCGGCTTCGACGAGGCGCGCGCCGTCACCGAACTGACCATCCTCGCCACCGACCATCCCTGGCTTTTGTCGATCATCGCCGGCGCCTGCGCCTCGGCGGGAGCCAACATCGTCGATGCCCAGATCTACACCACCACCGACGGGCGCGCGCTCGATACCATCGCCATCAGCCGCGAGTACGATCGCGACGAGGACGAGGGACGGCGCGCCACCCGGATCGGCGAGATGATCGAGGATGTGCTGGAAGGAAAGCTGCGCCTGCCCGAAGTGGTGGCGCGGCGCGCCGCCGCGCGCAGCAAGGCGCGGCCTTTCGTGGTCGAGCCGGAAGTCACCATCAACAACCAGTGGTCGGACCGCTATACCGTCATCGAGGTGTCGGGCCTCGACCGGCCGGGCCTTTTGTACGAACTCACCACCGCGATTTCGAAGCTCAACCTCAACATCGCCTCGGCCCATGTCGCGACCTTCGGCGAGCGTGCCCGCGACGTGTTCTACGTCACGGATCTTTTGGGCGCGCAAATCAACGCGCCGACCCGGCAGGCCGCGATCAAGAGCGCGCTGATCCATCTGCTCGCCCACGACGAGGCCGTGGCGCAGCCGGCCGCATGAGCATCGGCCGGGCTGGCGGGGGCATCAATCTTAATTGTCGCTTAACGCGGCTTTAAAGCCCGCCCGCTACTGTGCCCGCCTCGGGGCGTGGACGTTTGCGTATGGCGTGGCGACGGAAAAAGGGCAGCGGACGCAAGGAGCCGCTATTCGGGCTCGCCGCGGCGCTGTCGGAGTTGCGCCTCGGCCCACAGGACCGCGTCGCCAGCGCTGCCGCCGCCGACGACGACGACGACGATGAGCCGAAGAAGAAGCCTGCCAAACGCCAGGCGGCCGAGAGCGAGGCGGATGCGCCGCGCGAGCGCAAGCCGCGTGCCGCGCGCCGCGGCGGCAAACGTCGATCCCTGGGACCAGCCGGCGGCGGCCTTTATCGGCTGTTCTATTGGGGCGCGGTGCTCGGCCTGTGGGCGGTGATCGCGCTCATTGGCGTCGTGATCTGGGTCGGCGCGCACCTGCCGGCGATCCAGGCGCTCGAAATCCCGCAGCGGCCGCCGACCATCGAAATCACCGGCCTCGACGGCAGCGTGCTGGCGACCCGCGGCGAAATGCCCGGCGCCAATGTCGCGCTGAAGGATCTGCCGCCCTATCTGCCGAAAGCCTTCATCGCCATCGAGGATCGCCGCTTCTATTCGCACCATGGCGTCGATCCCTGGGGCATCGTGCGCGCGGCGCTGACCAACGTTCTGCACCGCGGTGTTTCGCAGGGCGGCTCGACGCTGACCCAGCAGCTCGCCAAGAACCTGTTCCTGACCCAGGAACGGACGCTGCAGCGGAAATTGCAGGAGGTCGAACTGGCGCTGTGGCTGGAGCACAAGCATTCCAAGGCGGAGATTCTCGAACTCTACCTCAACCGGGTCTACTTCGGCTCCGGCGCTTACGGCGTCGAGGCGGCGGCGCAGCGCTATTTCGGAAAGTCCGCCAGGAACGTCACGCTGGCGGAGGCCGCGATGCTTGCGGGCCTGGTGAAATCGCCGTCGCGGCTGGCGCCGAACCGCAACCCCGAGGGCGCCGAACAGCGCGCCCAACTCGTGCTGACCGCGATGGCGGAGGCCAAATTCATCACGCAAGCCCAGGCACACGCCTCGATCCACCCCTCTTACAATGTGAAGCCGGCGGGCGCCGGCACCATCAATTACGTCGCCGACTGGATCGGCGAGGTGCTCGACGATCTGATCGGCCAGATCGACCAGAACATCGTGGTCGAAACCTCGATCGATCCGAAATTGCAGGCCGTTGCCGAAGCCGCCGTGATCGACGAACTTGCCGCCAAGAGCGTGAAGTTCAATGTCAGCCAGGGCGCGCTGGTGGCGATGACCCCGGACGGCGCGGTGCGCGCCATGATCGGCGGGCGCAATTACGCCGAAAGCCAGTATAACCGCGCGGTCACCGCGAAACGCCAGCCGGGCTCGGCGTTCAAGCCGTTCGTCTATCTGACCGCCATCGAATCCGGGCTGACGCCGGAAACGATTCGGCAGGACGCGCCGCTCGACGTCAGGGGATGGAAGCCCGAAAACTACGGTCACGAATATTTTGGCGCGGTCACATTGACACAGGCGCTTGCGATGTCGCTCAACACCGTTGCGGTGCGGCTCGGGCTCGAGGTCGGGCCCGCCAACGTGGTGCGGACCGCGCACCGGCTCGGCATTGCCTCCAAGCTCGAGGCCAACGCCTCGATCGCGCTCGGCACCTCGGAGGTATCGCTCACCGAACTGGTCGGCGCTTATGCGCCGTTCGCCAACGGAGGTCTCGGCGTCTCGCCGCATGTCGTGACCAAGATCCGCACCGCCGAGGGTAGAGTGCTATATGCGCGGCAGCCCGAGCAGCTCGGCCAGGTGATCGAGCCGCGCCATGTCGCTGCCATGAACACCATGATGCAGGAGACGCTGCTCTCCGGCACCGCGCGCAAGGCGGAGATTCCGGGCTGGATGGCCGCCGGCAAGACCGGCACCAGCCAGGATTTCCGCGACGCCTGGTTCATCGGCTATACCGCCGATCTCGTCACCGGCGTCTGGCTCGGCAATGACGACAATTCACCCACCAAAAAGGCGACCGGCGGCGGGCTGCCGGTGGAGGTCTGGACCCGCTTCATGAAAGCAGCCCATCGCGGCGTGCCGGTCGTCGGCCTGCCGAATTCCCGGCAGGACGGCTTCTTCTCGAACTTTGCGCAGGCCATTTCGCAGGCCGGTGCGCCGCCGGTCAGCGCATCCTCGCCCGCAGCTAGCGTCGGACGCCCGGCGCCGACGCGTTCCGCGATCCGCCCGCAAACGTCGGCGGGACTGGACGGCTGGCTGATGGAACGGTTGTTCGGACGCTAAAATCGGGGTTGCCGCGCGTTCTGACGCGGCGAAACCCGTGGATATCCGCTTTACCAGCCACCCCAGACATCGCGGCTGGCACAACGCCCCCAATTTCGGCTAAACCTGCCCATCAATCGATGCTACACGGCGCTTGTCATTCGATCTCATGTCTTATCACCCGAGCCTGACCATGCGCCTGTGCCGGCAACTCTCCGCCGCTGCCATCATTGCCCTGGCAACTCCCTCCCTGGCCGGGCCGATCCATGACGGCGGGGTTTTGCAGAATAAACCGGAGACATCCGCACGGCCCGTCATTGCGGTCGCGAATGAGGCCAAACCGGACACCGACATCTTCGCCTTGATGTCGGGCAAGTGCAGCACGCTCAGGGTTGCGGGACGCGATTTCCGCTGCAGGTCCGTCGCCTTCTTCCACAGCGAGCAGGGCCGGACCAACTTTACGATTGCCCTCGACGACCCGGCTGACGATAGTCATGTGATCTCGTTCTCTGGCGAAAACGGCCGCAGGGACGAGGACAATCTCTATGAGCTGCCGATCGACCGGATGCTGCTCTCCTCCAAGGACAGGCCGAAGGCCGATGGCCTGCCCGTGCCGGCGGTCGAACTATCCGCTGGAATATGCCGGCAGATTGGAAATTTCGCCACGCACCAGATTTCCAGCATCTCCTGCACCGCTGCCGATAAGAACGGCAAGAAGTACGAACTGCAGTTCGAATCCGATGGCTCGCCGATGACGGTGCGCCGGCTAAGGCAATACTCCCTGAGTTTGGAAAAGCGCCGTGCCAAGCAGAACGAGCAGATCGAATGCCGTCGCAAGGCAGATGTCGACAAGATCCTGCCCAGGGATTGGACCCCTTACATCATACGATGCCTCGCGCAGAATGGCGAAAGGCTGAACCCTGCGACGGATCAGTAACGCGATCGGTTCGGGTTCGTTTTATTGCTGAATGCCGTAGCGATGCAGGTCGTTGCCGCTGGTATCGAGCCAGGTTTTGGCGCGCTCGACATGATCGCAAACCCTGCCGACCACCCGCCAGAACCGCGCCGAGTGGTTCATTTCGACCAGATGCGCCACTTCATGGGCGGCGAGATAATCGAGCACGTAAGGCGGAGCGAGGATCAGTCGCCACGAGAATGACAGCGAGCCCGCGGAGGTGCAGGAGCCCCAGCGGCTCGACTGGTCGCGGATCGACAGCCGCTTCACCCTGACGCCGAGCGTCTGCGCATGAGCCCGCGCCGCCTTGTGCAGGTCCTTGCGCGCTTCGCGCTTCAGATAGTCGTGCACCCGCCGCTCGATGTGCTCCAGCCCGCCGGCGACGCAAAGTATCCGCTCGCCGCTGTCGCGAATTTCCGTCCACACCGTGCCGCGCTGGCCGGCGCGATGTGCGATCCGGTGCGGAACGCCGCGCAGCGGCACCACCGTGCCCGAAAGAAAGGGGGCCGCTTTCGGCAGGCGGCCGAGGCGCGCGGCGATCCAGCCGCCATGGCGCTGGGCGAAATCCTTGGCCTCCGCGAGCGTGCCCCGCGGCGGCATGGTCAGGATCGCCTCGCGATCGCTCGGATGAATGCGCAAGGTGTAGCGTCGCGCGCGGCGGTGCCGCCGCAGCCTGACCGAATAGATTTGCGAGCCATGCTTGACCAGAAGGGTCGAGGGTTCGTAAGGCCGCCGATAAAGGAGGGCGCGAGTGGCCATGTCTGAAAGTCCGGGGAGCAGCAGTTCGCCCGGATTCTGCCATATCCGCCGCCAGTGAAATCGCTCGGCGCAAAAACAAATCATTTGCCCAATATACAGGGGCAAAGGGGTTATCCAGCTCTATAGGAAGGGGGTGGAACAAGAAATTTTGCGCACCTCCGCAGCTTGAGAGCACCCCCAAGAACTGAGTTAATAATCACTACTTCGAGGAGCCGAGAATCAGGGTTTCCGCAGGCTTATTCAGAGGGTTACCGCCGCATCGATCTGGCATCGGGACTACGATTCCGAGCGATATGTCGTGCTGAAGTCCGGCAGATCGGCCCTTCTATTCCGCCGCGGCAGCCAAGGATGGTTTTGCAACCAGCGCCAGCTTGGCATTGGCCGCCGACAACATGAAATCGGAGATGCGCGGCACGATTTCCGACTTGAATCGCGAACCGTTGAACACCCCGTAATGTCCGACGCCCTTCTGCACGTAATGCACCCGGCGATGGTCCGGGATCGAACTGCACAGCGCGTGCGTGGCCTCGGTCTGCCCTAGGCCGGAAATATCGTCGTTCTCGCCTTCTACCGTCATCAGCGCGACGCGGGTGATCCTGGAGGGATCGACCGGCCTGCCGCGATGGCTCATCTCGCCCTTCGGCAGAGCGTGCTTGATGAACACGGTATCGACCGTCTGCAGGTAATACTCCGCGGTCAGGTCCATGACGGCGAGATACTCGTCGTAGAAATCGCGGTGCTTGTCGACCAGATCGCCGTCGCCCTTCACCAGATCCTTGAACAGGTTCTTGTGGGCGTCCATGTGGCGGTCGAAATTCATGCTGATGAAGCCATTGAGCTGCAGGAAGCCCGGATAGACGTCGCGCATCACGCCTGGATGCGGAAACGGCACCTTGGTGATGACGTGATTACGGAACCAGTCGATGCCGCGCTCGGCGGCGAGATTGTTGACCGCGGTCGGATTGCGGCGGGTATCGATCGGGCCGCCCATCAGCGTCATCGACAGCGGAACGAAGGGGTCGCGGGCGGCCTCCATCAGGGAAACCGCCGCCACCACCGGCACCGACGGCTGGCATACCGCGATCACGTGCATGTTGCCGCCGAGTACGTGCAGCATCTCGATGACGTAATCGATGTAATCATCGAGATCGAACCGGCCTTCGGCGACCGGAACCATCCGGGCGTCGGACCAGTCGGTGATATAGACCTCATGGGTCGGCAGAAAGGCCTCGACAGTGCCGCGCAGCAGCGTCGCATAATGGCCCGACATCGGCGCCACGATCAGCACGCGCGGCTGCGGCGCGCGCAACGGCCGCGTCAGCTTGCGATCGAAGTACAACAACCGGCAGAACGGTTTTTCCCAGATCGAGCGAATTTCAACCGGCGTGCGGATGCCGCTGACTTCGGTATCGTCGATACCCCATTCCGGCTTGCCGTAGCGGCGGGTGGTGCGCTCGAACAGTTCGCAACCGGCGGCGATGGACTTGCCGAACTCGGTGTGGGACCAGGGATTGAGCGGGTTCTGAAACAGGATTTTTGTCGCATCGGTAACCGCGCGTGCCGGATTGAGCGAGGCCTGCGCCAGTTCGTACATCCAGTACATCGGCGTCGTGAGCGCCGGACTGCCTTCGGCCACCAGTGGCGGCGCGCCGCCAAATTCACCAATCGGCATTTATTCAAGTCCCTTTTTGCACCGCAGCATAGTGCCGAATACGTAACAAAGCGTCAATGCAACAGATCGGTATATCTGCCCACCTGACAAGTAGAACGCCCTCAAATTCCTTGGATAACCGGCCTATTCGCCACCCTGGATCAGCGAGCCGTGGCGGCGGGCGCTGCGCAACAGCGCTAGAAATACCGCAAACGACGCAACCAGCAGCACGAGATTGATCGCCAGCGCATCCAGCATCAGATCGGCCCGAAACCGATGGTCGATCAGCAAGGCCCGCATGCCCTCGAACACATAGGTCGGCGGCAACGCCCAGGCGACATATTGCAGCCAGTGCGGAAGCACCGCCACCGGATAGTAAATGCACGCCAGCGGCAGGATGCCGAACATCAGGGTCCAGACGATGCTTTCGGCACCCAGACCGTTGCGGAGCACCAGGCCGGACACAAAGATGCCCACCGACCAGCTGGTGAAAATCAGGTTGCAGAAGAAGACGATCAGCGGCAGCCCGATGGCGTAGAAATTGAAATCGAAAAAGAACATCGCCAGCAGCGTCATCGGAATGACGCCGATGGCGAGCCGGATCAGGCTCATGATCATCAGCGAGATCAGGAACTCGATCGGCCTGAGCGGGCTCATCATCAGGTTGCCGAGATTGCGGGCCCACATCTCCTCGAGAAACGAGATCGAAAACCCGAGCTGGCCGCGAAACAGGATGTCCCAAAGGATCACGGCGCCGAGCAGGCTGCCGCCGGCGCGGGCGAAAAACCCGGAGGTTTGCGAGATGTAATTTTGCAGGAACCCCCAGGTGATGATCTGCAGCGCCGGCCAATAGATCAATTCCAGCAGCCGCGGCCATGACGAGATCAGCAGATACCAATAGCGCAGGATCATCGCGCCGACGCGATGAACCGATATGCCCCGCGACTGCACGGCAAGCCCGCTCACGACGTGGTGTCCTGAACGCGGCCGCGCGCGACGTCGAGAAACACTTCTTCCAGGCTCTCTCGGTTGTAGCGCGCCATGATGCCCTCCGGGCTGTCATCGTCTTCAATACGGCCGCGCTTCATGATGATGACGCGGTCGCATAGCCGCTCCACTTCCAGCATGTTGTGCGACGCCAACAGAATGGTGGCGTCGTGGGTATCGCGGTAGGTCAGGAGATGCTGCCGGACCCAGTCGGCGGTGTCGGGATCGAGCGATGCCGTCGGTTCGTCCAGTAGCAATAGTTCCGGCGCATTGATCAGCGCCTTGGCCAGCGCCACGCGAGTTTTCTGCCCGGCCGAGAGCTTGCCGTTGGCGCGGTCCAGGAAATCGCCGAGGTCGAGATCGGCGGCGAGCTCCTCGATGCGCGCGCGCAGGTTCTCGACCGCATAGAGCTTGCCGAAAATCGTCAGGTTCTGCCGCACCGTGAGCCGCATCGGCATGTCGACATAGGGGCTTTCGAAATTCATCCGGCCAAGCACCTCCGCGCTCTGTTCCGGCATCGGACGGCCCAGCACCTGGATCCGCCCCGACGTGGGCAGCACCAGCCCCATGATCATCGCGATGGTCGTGGTCTTGCCGGCGCCATTGCCGCCGAGCAGGCCCGTGATGCTGCCGCGCGCGATGCGAAACGACACGCCGTCGACCGCACGCGTGGTCTTGTAAAGCTTGATCAGGTGCTCGACCTCGATCGCCGCCGACGAGGCCGGATCGGCCGCGGCAGATCGAGAGGTGATTGTGCCGTTATTCATCATTGCCCGGCGTTCAATGAGGCATTGCCGTGGCCAGCGCAAGAGTCCGGCGGCCGGGCCGGCGGCTCCGGAAGTGAATTTGTGGTCGGGGGCTTGCGCGGCTAAACTGCGGACATGTTCGATGTTGCCGCCTCCGATTTTCGCCATCCGCGGCGTTATGTCCGTCTGGATACAATCTTGCGGCTGCGCTGGCTGGCCGTGCTGGGGCAGCTTGCCGCGATCTTTATCGTGGTGCAGGGGCTCGAATTCGATGTCGAGGTCATCCCCTGCATCGCCATCGTCGGGCTGTCGGCGCTGCTCAATCTTGTGCTGCAGATCGCCTTCAACCCGATGCAGCGGCTGGAGCCGGTGTATGCAGCGGCGCTGCTGGCCTTGAATCTCATAGAACTGGCAGGACTGCTGTTCTTCACCGGCGGGCTGCAGAACCCGTTTTCATTTCTGTTCCTGGCCCCGGTTCTGATTTCGGCGACCGCGCTGCCGGTGCGACTGACGATCGGGCTCGGCGCTCTCGCGGTGGCCTGCGCCTCGGTGCTGGTGTTTTTCCATCTCCCGCTGCCGTGGGACAGCGAGGACCCTTTGGTGCTGCCGCCGATCTATCTGTTCGGCGTTTGGCTCTCGATCGTGCTCGCGATCGGGGTCACCAGCCTTTATGCCTTCCAGGTCACCGAGGAGGCCCGCAAGCTCTCCGACGCGCTGGCCGCGACCGAGCTGGTGCTGATCCGCGAACAGCATCTCACGCAATTGGATGGTCTGGCCGCCGCCGCCGCGCACGAACTCGGTACGCCGCTTTCCACGATCTTCCTGATCGCGCGGGAACTGGAGCAGAGCCTGCCGGGCAGCGATTCGCTCGCCGCTGACATCAAGACCCTGCGCGAGCAGGCGCAGCGCTGCCGCGATATTCTCGCCAAGATCACCCAGCTCTCCTCGACCGGTGCACCGTTCGACCGCATGCCGCTCTCGACGCTGATCGAGGAAACCGTGGCGCCGCACCGCGACTTCGGTGTTGCCATCAAGGTGCGGATCGCGGTCGCCGGCGCCCGCGAGCCGGTCGGCAGCCGCAATCCGGCGGTCCTTTATGGCGTCGGCAACATCCTTGAAAACGCCGTCGACTTCGCGCGAACGACGGTGGAGGTGAATGCGTGGTGGAACAAGGAGACCGTCGAGATCGTGATTTCCGACGATGGACCGGGTTTTGCACCCGACATCCTGAAGCGGATCGGCGAACCCTATCTGTCGCGACGGCGTAGCGCCGATGATCTCAAGAACCAACATCAGGGCCTCGGCCTCGGGGTGTTCATCGCCCGTACGCTGCTCGAACGCACCGGCGCCAAGGTCTCCTTCAGCAACCGGATTTTCCCCGATCACGGCGCGGTGGTTCAGATCGCGTGGCCGCGCCAGCGCTTCGAGGCCAGCGAAACTTCAGACCAACCAGCGTCTTAGAGAAGCCGCTTGTTGCCAATGACGGGGCCGGGATCGACTTTGTGCGGCCTTGCGGCGCGGCGAGGCCACGCCATATGTCGAACAATCAAACTCAGGGATCTCAGGGCTTGACCGCCATCGCCGAACTCGCCGCTCACGCGGACCGCTCGCTTCTGATCGTGGAGGACGACAAACCGTTTCTGGAGCGGCTTTCGCGCGCGATGGAAACCCGCGGCTTCACCGTGACCTCGTGCGACAGCGTCAGCGAAGGCTTGGCACAGATCGGCAAGGCGGCGCCGGCTTTCGCGGTGGTCGATCTGCGACTAGGCGATGGCAACGGCCTCGATGTGGTATCGGCGCTGAAGCGCAAACGGCCGGACGCACGCGCGATCGTGCTGACCGGCTATGGCAATATCGCGACCGCCGTGACGGCGGTGAAGATGGGTGCGGTGGACTATCTTTCAAAGCCGGCCGACGCCGACGACGTCGTCGCCGCATTGCTCGCCAACGGCGAGAAATCCGAGCTGCCGCAAAATCCGATGTCGGCCGATCGCGTGCGCTGGGAGCACATCCAGCGCATCTATGAGATGTGCAACCGCAACGTCTCGGAGACCGCGCGGCGGCTCAACATGCACCGCCGCACCCTGCAGCGCATCCTGGCGAAACGCGCGCCGCGGTAGTCGCGTGACCGAGCGTCGGGCGGGCAAGGCGCTTGAGGTACTTTCGGACAGCGCGGCGGGTATAGGTGGCGCGGCCAACGCTGCGAGTAAACTCGACAACGTTACAGCTCGTGCCCCTGCGGATCGATCAGCCGGTTGATGCGCTGCGCCGCGGCGAGCGCGAACCGCACCGTCATCAGCTTGCGGGTCGGCGCCGGCAGCCGATGCTCCGGCGCCTCGCAATGCAGATGCGCGCCATAGGCGTCGGCAACGATCAGGCCGGTCTGTGGCGGGAAAATCCCGCACGGCAGATCCTGCGTGAACGCGAAGAACAGCCGGTCGCAATGCATCCGGTAGTCTTCCCATTTCTGGTCGGCGCGCAAATCCTCGATCGATGATTTGATCTCGACGATCCAGATATCGCCACGCTCGTTGAGCGCCACCAGGTCGGCACGCCGCCCCGACGGCAGCGGCAATTCGCTGATGCAGGAAAATCCCAACGATCGCAACAGCCGCGCCGTGCCGCGCGCGATCGCCAGCGCCGTCTCCGACTGGCGGCGGTCCGGCGGCGGCACGAGGCTGACCTGGCGGGCGGGCGATTCCATTCCGCCAGGATAGAGCGCCGATTGCAGAATGGGAAACCGGTTTTCGGGTCCGAAACCGCGCCCGGCGGAACCCGCAAAGCCCTGGCCGCTTATCTCTCGGCCGCGGCAATCCCCGCAAGGCCGACCGACGAGGGCTGTCTCCCGCATGATCGACGACCTCTGGTACAAGAACGGCGTGTTCTATTGCCTCTCGGTTGCTACCTATATGGATGCCAATGGCGATGGCATCGGTGACTTCAAGGGGTTGCAGCGCCGGCTGGATTATCTGCACGGTCTCGGCGTGACCGCGATCTGGCTGATGCCGTTCCAGCCGTCGCCGGGCAGGGACGATGGCTACGACATTTCCGATTATTATGGCGTCGATCCGCGCTACGGCACGCTCGGCGACTTTGTCGAATTTACCCATGGCTGCCAGCAACGCGGCATCCGCGTCATCATCGACCTCGTGGTCAACCATACCTCGGACGCCCATCGCTGGTTTCGCCAAGCCCGGCGCTCGAAGGACTCGCCCTATCGCGATTGGTATGTCTGGGCCGACAAGAAGCCCGCCAATGCCGACAAGGGCATGGTGTTTCCCGGCGTGCAAAAATCCACCTGGACGCGGGACAAGCAAGCCGGCGCCTGGTACTTCCACCGCTTCTACGACTTCCAGCCCGACCTCAACACTTCGAACCCGCAGGTGCAGGCCGAGATCCTGAAAATCATGGGATTCTGGATTCAGCTCGGTGTATCCGGCTTCCGCATGGACGCGGTGCCGTTCGTGATCGCCAGCAAGGGCGCAAAGGTCCGCACACCGGTCGAGCAATACGACATGCTGCGCATGTTCCGGGAATTTCTACAGTGGCGGGAGGGCAACGCCATTATCCTGGCGGAAGCCAACGTGCCGCCCGACACCGACATGGAATATTTCGGCGAAGACGGCGACCGCATGCACATGATGTTCAACTTTCAGGTCAACCAGCACCTGTTCTATGCCCTGGCCGCCGCCGATTTCCGCCCGCTGGCCAAAGCCCTCAAGGCCACCAAGCCGCGGCCCGCCAGCGCGCAATGGGGCCTGTTCCTGCGCAACCATGATGAACTCGACCTCGGCCGGTTGACCGGGAAGCAGCGCGAGTTGGTGTTCAAATGCTTCGGTCCCGACAAGAGCATGCAGCTCTACGATCGCGGCATCCGCCGGCGGCTCGCGCCGATGCTGGGCGGCGACCGCCGCCGTCTCGAACTGGCCTACAGCCTGATCTGCACGCTGCCGGGAACCCCTGTCATCCGCTACGGCGACGAAATCGGCATGGGCGACGATCTCAAGCTCCCCGAGCGCAGTTGCAGCCGCACGCCGATGCAATGGTCCAACGAACCGCAGGGCGGCTTCACCGAAAGCGACCGGCCATGTTTACCCGTGATCGACAAGGGCCCGTATGGCTTTGAGCACGTCAACGTCGCCAAGCAACGCCGCGACCCGCAATCGATGCTGAACTGGACCGAACGCATCATCCGGATGCGCAAGGAAGTCCCGGAAATCGGCTGGGGCGATTTCATTGTGATCGCGACCCGCGATCCGGCCGTGCTGATCATGCGCTATGACTGGCGCAACAATTCGGTGTTGTTTGTGCACAATCTCGATGAGAAGCCGCGGGAAATTTCGTTTTCCGCCGGGCTTCCCGGCGATAGCGGCAAGCTTCTGGTCAACCTGCTCTCGGAAAACCACAGCCGGGCCAACCGGCGGAGCCAGCATACGCTCCTGCTCGAACCCTACGGGTACCGCTGGTACCGGGTCGGCGGCCTCGACTACCTGTTGAAGCGGAGCGACATCGATATCGACCTGGCGCACAGCAGCTCTCACCGGAATTGAAATTGAGGAGAGCCTTTTCGCCGGACAAGACGCGGCTGATTTCTTGCGAGCTAGCGGCCGATAATCACGCCTTCATTGCCGCGCAAATCCAACACGCCCTCGATCTTCTCGCCTTCGCGGTCGAGCAACGTGGATAGCAGGATTTCTCCGTCAAGACCTATCGCGTCCGAAGCGATCGAGACCGGATCGGCGCCGAGGTTCAGCGCGACCGCAACGGTATCCGCCCGGTATTGCCGGCGATAGAGCAGCAGAGCTCCCTGCGCCGCGATCGGCACGTAACTGCCCCACCTCAGTTGCGGCAGCTTGTTGCGCAAGCCGATCAGCTCCTTGTAGAGAGCAAGGATCGAGCGGGAATCCGCTTCGAGATTGGCCGCGTTTTCGTGGATGAAATCGTCCGGCAGCGGCAGCCAGGGCGGCGCGTTCGAAAACCCCGCATAACGCGTGGCGTCCCATTGCATCGGGGTCCGGCAGCCGTCGCGGCCGACGCCGATTCCCGGAACGTTTTTCTCGAACGGATCGCGCACCTGATCGGGCGCGATCGCCACCTGATGCATGCCGATCTCGTCGCCGTAGTACAGCGTCGGCGTGCCCCGCAGCGTCAACAACAGCATCGCGGCGACCCGCGCCTGCTGCTGCCCGATCCGGCTCGCGATCCTCGGGCGATCGTGATTGCCAAGCACCCAGTTCGGCCAGGCGCCTGGCGGCAGCAGCGACTCGTACTGCTCGATGATTCTCTCGATCGCTCGGGCGTTCCAGGGCGCCGAGAGCAGCGCAAAGTTGAACGGCAGATGCACGCCCCCGAGAGCCTTGCCATAATAGGCAACGAGACGTTCGAACGGAAGATAGAGTTCGCCGATCAATACGCGGGAATCGAATTCATCGACCACGTGCCGCATTTCCGCGATCACCTCATGCACCTCGGCCTGATCGGTGGAGTGAACCGGCACAATCCGCTGATGCGGAGGCTGGCCCTCGCGGAAATCCGGGTTGGGCGGGTTGTCGCGAAACTCCGCATCCTTGATCAGGTGCCAGATCACATCGACCCGAAAGCCGTCGACACCCCTGCGAAGCCAGAACCGCATGACGTCGTGAATGGCCTGGCGCACCCTGGGGTTACGCCAGTTCAGATCGGGTTGCTGCGCGAGGAACGCGTGATAATAATATTGCCGGGTGGCCGCATCATATTGCCAGGCGCTGCCGCCGAATTCCGACAGCCAATTGTTGGGCGGGCCGCCGTCCCGTGCCGGCTCGCGCCAAATATACCAATCGCGTTTTGGATTATCGCGCGAGCTCCGGCTTTCGGCGAACCAGGGATGGCGGTCCGACGTGTGATTGGGCACCAGATCGAGAATGATTTTGAGACCGCTTCGATGCGCTGCCGATACCAGCGCGTCGAAGTCGGCCATGGTGCCGAACAGCGGATCGATCCCGGTGTAGTCGGCGATGTCATAACCGAAATCGGCCATCGGCGAGCGAAAGATCGGCGACAGCCACACCGCGTCGACGCCGAGCGCCAGCAGATAGGGCAGCCGCTCGAGGATCCCGGCGATGTCGCCGACCCCGTCGGCATTGGAATCCTGAAACGAGCGCGGATAGACCTGATAGAAAACGCCGTGCCGCCACCAGAGTTCGCTGTCGTCAGCCATCGTCGTCATTCATCATCTGACACGTGTATCACCAAGTAACGCTGCAGCCGCCGACAGGTTCGGACCGCGCAATGCCAACGCAGGGGTCCGGCACGACAACGCCGACGCCGCTGCGCCAGGGCGCCGCTGCAAGCGCGCCGCTTCCGCGGCTTTTTCAGGGAATACCGGTTGGGAATACCGGCCGATCGGGTTATCGTCGATGCCGGGCGAGGGTGTGCGGGCGTGGCCGAATTCAGTTTCTTTGAACGTGCGGCGGATTTGAGCATCGGCGAGATCGTCTCGTTGACGGGAGCGGAGCCCTGTGAGGGAGCGGACCTCTCCCGTCGCCTGAGGGGCATCGCACCGGTCGACAAAGCTGAAGCCGACGATCTCACCTTCGTCTCCGAGCTCAAATTCACCACCTCGCTGACATCGACCAGGGCCGGCGCCGTTTTGACCACCGAGCGTTTCGCGCGCCATGCCCCTGAGGGTGTCACGGTTTTGCGCATTGGCAAGCCCTACGATGCCTTTGTCGCCGTCGCGCGCAAGATCTACCGCGATGCGCTGCGTCCGACTTCCGTGTTCGGCACCGTCGGCGTCGCACCGGGCGCGATGGTGCATCCGTCCGCGAAGCTGGAGCCTGACGTCACGGTGGATCCATTCGCGGTGATCGGACCGTTGGCCAAAGTCGGAGCCGGCACGTTGATCGGCGCCCACACCGTCATCGGGCCAGGCGTGCGGATCGGGAGCCATTGCAGCATCGGGGCCAATTGCACCCTCACTCATGCGCAGGTCGGCGATCGCGTCATCATCCATTCCGGATGCGGCATCGGCCAGGATGGCTTCGGCCATCTGTTGAATGCCAAAGGTCATGTCAAAGTTCCGCAGGTCGGCAGTGTCATCATTCATGATGACGTCGAAATCGGTTCCGGCACGCAGATCGATCGCGGCGGCATACGCGACACCGTCATTGGCGAGGGCACCAAGATCGACAATCTTTGCCAGATCGGCCACAACTGCGTGATCGGCCGCCATTGCATCATCGTCGCGCAATCAGGGCTCAGCGGCAGCGTGACGCTGGAGGATTTCGTGGTGCTCGGCCCGCGCACCGGCATCATCCCGCATATCACGGTTGGCAAGGGCGCGATAACCGCTTCAAGATCGACCGTGTACGAGAATATACCCGCAGGCGCATTCTGGGGCGGCTTTCCGGCCAAACCCAAGCGGCAATGGATGCGCGAAGTGGTGACGCTGCGGCGCCTTGCAGCGAGCGAGCACAAGAAATCCAAGGACTACCCGCCCGATACATAGTAGCTATGCGCCGTCAGGCGTTCCCGGCAAATCTTTGCTTGGCGGGCAAGCGAAAAATAGGCATTGGTGCTGCGATGGCACAGCAAACCGACACCCAAGCAAGAGCCGGTGCGATGATCGTTCCGGTGACGCTGTTTGAGCAGAACTGCACGTTGATCTGGTGTGAAGCCACCAGGAAGGCGGTGGTCATCGACCCCGGTGGCGACGTTCCCAAGATCCAGGCCGCGATCGAGCAGCGCAACGTGTCCGTGGAAAAGATCTGGCTGACCCACGGCCACATCGACCATGTCGGGGGCGCTGCGCAGTTGCGCGATGCGCTGAAGGTCGAGATCGAAGGGCCGCACGTCGCGGATCAGTTCCTGCTCGATAATGTGGTGACGAGCGGCGCCCGCTTCGGCATGTCAGGGGTGCGCGACTTCACACCCGATCGCTGGCTCGACGAGGGCGATCGGGTTTCAATTGGCGAATTGAGTTTCGATATCCTGCATTGCCCCGGCCATTCGCCGGGCAGCGTGGTGTTTTTCAACCGGGAAATGCGCTTTGCCCATGTCGGCGACGTGCTGTTCAACGGCTCGGTCGGGCGCAGCGATATTCCCGGGGGCAATCACGCCGTCCTGATCAAGTCGATCAAGGACAAGTTATTGCCGCTTGGCGACGATGTCGCTTTCATCTGCGGCCACGGTCCCGGCTCCAGCATCGGCCAGGAGCGGATGACCAATCCATTTCTCACCGGCGCGATGTGAGGCGTAGCCGAGCCGCAACAGCACCTCGCTAGCGCGACAAGATTGCGCGAATCTGCCGCGACAGGCCATCGAGTTCGAACGGCTTGGTGATCATTTCCATGCCCGGCTGCAGAAAATCGTCCGAGATCGCGACGCTGTCGGCGTAGCCGGTGATAAAAAGAACCTTGAGCCCCGGGTGGATTTCCCGCGCCTGCCCGGCAAGCTGGCGGCCGTTCATGCCTGGCAGGCCGACATCGGTGATCAGCAAATCGATCCGGCTGTCGCCGCGCAGGATGCGCAGGCCCGACGGTCCATCGACGGCCTCCAAGGTCCGGTAGCCATTGTCGTGCAGCATTTCGAGGAGGACGCCACGCACCACCGGCTCGTCCTCGACCACCAGCACGGTCTCGCCGGTGGCTTCGTGTCGTACTGCCTCGGCCGGAGCCGCGTTGGAAGCAGCGACGTCGCCCTGATGGCGCGGAAGATAAAGCCTGACCGTTGTGCCCTGCCCGAGCTTGCTGTCGATCATGACATGACCGTTCGACTGCCGCGCAAATCCGTAGATCATCGAAAGCCCGAGCCCGGTGCCTTGCCCGATCGGCTTGGTGGTAAAGAACGGATCGAAGGCACGTGCCGCCACCTCCGCGCTCATGCCTGCGCCGGTATCGCCGACCTCGATGCAGACGTAATCGCCGGGCGAAAGCGCCGGCGTGTCGGCGGTCGCGCTATCGAGGCGCGCATTGCTGGTGGTGATGGTGAGCCTGCCGCCATCGCGCATGGCATCGCGGGCATTGATGGCAAGATTGAGCAGCGCGCTTTCCAGCTGATTGGGATCGCA
Source organism: uncultured Alphaproteobacteria bacterium (assembly GCA_963840155.1). Lineage (GTDB taxonomy): Bacteria > Pseudomonadota > Alphaproteobacteria > Rhizobiales > Xanthobacteraceae > Bradyrhizobium. The sequence continues at coordinate 1,480,106 of CAWIXP010000002.1, read as the reverse complement.
CAACGTCCACCATGAATCTTTCGATCCCCTGATTTCCAGATCGATGGTCTCGCCGATGGTTCTGCGCAGCAGATCCTCCAGCGATACCACCAATTGATCGACATCGACGCCCCTGGGAATCAGCGGCTGCCGCCGCGCAAAGGCCAGCAGGCGATGGGTCAACGCCGCAGCGCGGTTCGCCGAGGTCATCGCGGCGTTGATGTAGCGCGCGACATTCTCGGTGCGTCCCTGATTGATCCGGGTCTGCAGCAGATCCAGCGACCCGACGATTCCGGTCAGCAGATTGTTGAAGTCGTGAGCGATGCCGCCGGTCAACTGCCCCACTGCCTCCATCTTCTGGGATTGGCGCAAGGCCTCCTCGGTGGTTTTGAGCCGTTCTGCGGCAGCCCGCTCCGCGGTCACGTCGCGGGCCACCGCATAGATCAGGCCCTGGTCCGGGACGCCGGTCCACGATAGCCAGCGATATGATCCATCCTTGTGCCGAAACCGGCTTTCGAATCTGACGGTGGTTTCTCCGGCGCGGAGCTTTTCGATCTGCGCCCGCGTCAATCCATCATCGTCCGGATGCTCCAGCCATTCCGAGGTACGGTTCAATAGGTCCCCCTCGCTCCAGCCGAGCGTTCTGGTCCAGGCCGGATTGACGGTTCGCCACACGCCGTCGCGGTCCGCGACCACCAGCAGGTCCTGCGATACGTTCCAGATGCGGTCGCGCTCCCGGGTCTTTTCCTCGACGCGTTGCGCCAACGTTGCGTTCAGCTCGGCGAGTTCCGCGGCGGCGAGATAGTCCCTGGTGACGTCGCGACAGACGACAAGCACGCCGCCCACCCCGTCATCTTTATCGATCGGGCTGTAACCGTAGGTCCAATACACCTGCTCGAGCCTGCCGTGCCGCGTCACCGGAACGAGCTGGTTCTCATGCCAGGTCGCGCCGCCGCCGCTCATCACCTGTTCGATCTGCGGACCGATGATGTCCCAGATCTCGGCCCAGCATTGCCGTCCTCCCTGGCCGAGCGCGCTCGGATGGCGCTCTGGTCCCATGGTCTGGCGATAGGCGTCGTTGTAAAATTGAATCAGCTCGGGACCCCACCAGATGAACATCGGATGGTTGGTGTTGAGCAGTATCCGCAACGCGGTGCGCAGACTTTGCGGCCAGCGCTCGGGCGGCCCCAGCGGCGTCGCCGACCAGTCATGGGCCCGCGTCAAGGCGCCCATCTCGCCGCCGCCGGCGAGAAAATCCGCAGAAGTCGGTCTGGTGATTTTCAACATCTGGGATGATCGGCGGCCAGTTCAGCCCGAGTTGGCAGACCCCAACCTAGCCGCCTGGTACCATGGGAGCAAACTTGCCGGGCGGCATCCCGGTTCCAAATTATTTTTCAACCGCCGGAACAAAATCGCGAATGCTGGCGCGGGCGGCAATCGTGATGCGCCAGCGCCGAAATCCGCTGGCGCTGTGGTCTAGGCACATGATTCATTTCATGAGACCCGCGGCCGTGAGCGCCCGGGTGATGACGCCGCCGACGTCAATCGCGCGCCGCCGCGGTTGCCGGGGCGGCTCCGCACCGCGATCGGCCGCGACCGGTGGCCACAGCACCTTGGCGAAATCCGGCGCGGCCGCGGGCGGGGACACCGGAATCGTCTTTGAAGTTTGCTGTAGAATTTCCTTGACCGCCTTGGTTGAAGGCGGCTTCGAAGCCGGTTTGGCGACTTCGACCGCCTGATGAATCCATTCGGTCAGGCCGAAGAAATTCGCGATGTGATAGGACGAGGAGATTCCGGCCTCGATCAGGAACGCGCCTTGCGCGCCGTAGCGCTCATCGTTGTCGGCGGTGCCGAGCGGGGTGCCATGCGCCATGTCGGTGATGGTGTAGGACTCGACCACGGTTTCACCGTTCTCGTTCCACCACACCTGGTGCGGATAGCCATCGACGGTAGCCTGCGACATCGGCGCGGAGGGGAGATGATGCAGGTCGAGCCATTGCTTGACGATCTCATTGGCGTTGGCGGGATTGACCGTGCGATCGGCGCTGCCATGCCACACCGACAGCTTCGGCCACGGGCCCTTGTGGTGTGATGCGTTGCGCACCAGATCTCCCAATTCGCTGGCCGGGCGGGACGGCGACTGAAACATTCCGTTCAACGCCTCCCGCATGTTGCTCGCCACGCCGTAGGGAAGACCGGCGATGATGGCGCCGCCGGCGAACACCTCGGGATAGGTCGCAAGCATGACCGAGGTCATGGCCCCGCCCGCCGACAAGCCGGTGACGAAGATCCGGCGCTGGTGCAATTTATGGTCGGCCACCATCCGGGCGATCATCTGCCTGATCGAGCGGGCTTCACCGCTGTCGCGCGCGGTGTCTTCCGGATTGAACCAGTTGAAGCATCCATGGGTGTTGTTGGCCGGCTGCTGCTCGGGCATCAGCAGCGCAAAGCCGTAGCGTTTTGCCAATGTCGACCACCCGGCGCCCAGATCGTAGCCGGCAGCGGTCTGCCCGCATCCGTGCAAAACGACCACGAGCGCGCGCGGCTCCTGTAAGTGGCCCGGAACGAACGAGAGCATCCGCAGCGCGCCCGGATTGGTCCCAAAACCGCTGGTTTCGACCAGCGGACTGCGAATTCCCGGCCGCAACTGTTTTCCTAGATCCGCAAAGCCATTGATTCCGTGCAGCTTTGGCAGATGTCGGAGGAATTCGATATTGTTGGCGAGGGACACCGGCAGCTCCTTGAGGCGAGAGTTTTTTCCAACTCCAGCAGGCAAAGATAGTTGCTGCAGTGCAAAATAAAAAGGCCGTGCGCTGCCGGTCCCCAGGATTGTGAAGGCAAATTCTTTTTCCGCCGCCCTGATCGGCCTCATTTAGTACCGCCGCGCGGCGCATCCACGACGGAAATGCGACGCCCCGGATATCGACGGCGAAAACAGCCGCAATGACGCGTGCCGCGCCAGCCCCGGCGCCGAAATCATCGTCGATGGCAGCCGCAGCCTCAAACCGCCTTCAGCTTGCGATAGGCGAACCACACCATTTTCAGCAGCAACCAGCCATCGCGAAAGCGTGAGATCTGGGTCTCCCCAAAGGTGCGCGCCTTGTAATGGATCGGCGTCTCGATGATCTTGAGGTTCTGCTTGGCGGCGCCGAAGATCAGGTCGAAATCGCCGAACGGATCGAAATTGCCGAAATAGTCGCGCTCGCGCGCCAGCATTTCGTAATCCTTCCTCATCAACACCTTGGTGCCGCACAGCGTGTCGGTCAGCCTGGTGTTGACGAGATAGCTGAACAGATAGGCAAAGCAACGGTTGGCGATGAAGTTGAGCGGACGCATCGCCTCATGCTCCATCGGATAGATCAGGCGGGTGCCGTTGACGAACTCGGCTTTACCGGTCTCGATCACGGCATGATATTTCGGCAGCGCCTCCGGCGGCATCGTCAGGTCGGCGTCGAGAATCATCAATACCTCGCCGCTCGCGGCGGCAAAGCCCTTGCGCACCGCATCACCCTTGCCCCTGCCGTCCTGCTTCAGCACCTTGATGTCCCAGCTATCCTTGTAGGCGTCGCGGACGCGTTCGCACTCTTCAAAGGTGCCGTCGCTGGAATTGCCCTCCACGAACAGGATTTCCTGCGCGCTGCCGAATCGCGGCATTCGCAGAATCGCGTTTTCGATATTGCCCTTCTCGTTACGGCACGGAATCAAAATGCTCGCGGAAAGTTTTCGATCCGGAAAATGCCGCACCGGGCGCCCGACAATGTAGGTGCGCAGGCACAGCTGCCGGATCCCGGGTAGCGGCGCGATATATCGGTTGATGAAGGGGCCAAGCCCGAGCCAGCGCCGCGGCAGCAATTGCCGCTGCTCGTGCCGGATCACCTCGAAATCCGCGAGATCCATCAGATTCAGAAAATCGGCGGTGGCGATATAGTTGATCTCAGCCTGTTTGGCCCGCAGGCGCAGTGCTTCGGCGAGCTTCAGCACCGGCTCCCAAAGATGCGAGTAATACGAGATGATGATCCGTGTCGACGGGCTGCAGAGCTGATGCACCAGCTTCAACGTGCCGTCGATATCCTCGAACAGGCCGATCGTGTCGGCGATCACGATGTAGTCGAACGGCCCCTCGATTCCGTTCAGGGTAGCCGGATCCTCGACATCGCCGAGAACGAAATACTGCGCGGGGTGGCGGGCGTTCGCCTTGGCGATGGTATCGGCGCCGAAGTCGATGCCGATGCCATAAGAGGGTTTCAGCGCGGCGAGCAAATCGCCGCGGCCGCAGCCCAGTTCCAGCACCCGCTTGCCGGGCGGAATCAGGAACTGCATGAACTTGCGGTCGTCCTCGTGGTAGGCGGCGTTGAATTTGCGCCAGCGATCCAGTTCATCGCCGTTGGCCTCGAAATGCTCGAGCAGGTCACGCTTGCGTTGACTGGAAAGCTGCAGTGAAGCAGTGGCGCCGGATTGCTTCAGGTACATTGCAGCCTCGAGTGAAGGGCGGAGCGTTCTCTTAGCCGAAGGGGCCGGAGCTGTAAATTCGGCCTGGAACGCCGGTTTTCATCGATCGGCTGCGCGCGCGGCACTGTGACGGCATAGGCAGCAATGCGCTATCCGCAATTGCCTTGGCCCTGCCCACCCCGTAGTTTGGCGGTCAGCTAGCAAGACCGCAGCAGGCTGGAACGTTACGTCGGAGAGAAAACATGGCGCGCCTCAAATTCGGAGCCTTCCTGGCGCCGCATCATCCGATCGGCGAGCATCCGATGCTGCAATTCCGCAGGGATCTCGATCTGGTCGAGCAGCTTGATGCCCTCGGCTACGACGAATTCTGGTGCGGCGAGCATCACTCCTCCGGTTGGGAAATGATCGCCTCGCCGGAGATGTTCCTGGCCGCGGCCGGCGAGCGCACCAAGCGCATCAAGCTCGGCACCGGCGTGATCTCGCTGCCCTATCATCACCCCTTCAACGTCGCCCAGCGCATGGTACAGCTCGACCACATGACCGGCGGACGCGCCATCTTCGGCTCCGGGCCCGGCGCGCTCGCCTCCGACGCGCACACGCTCGGCATCGATCCGATGACGCAGCGCGACCGCCAGGACGAGGCGATCGCCATCATCCGCCGATTGTTCAAGGGCGAGCGCGTCACCGCAAAGAGCGACTGGTTCACCATGAACGACGCCGCGCTGCAGATCCTGCCGCTGCAGGAAGACATGCCGTTCGTGGTGGCTTCGCAGATCTCACCCTCGGGCATGACGCTGGCCGGCAAATACGGCATCGGCATCATCTCGCTCGGCTCGATGTCGACCCAAGGCCTGATGGCGCTGCCGACGCAATGGGGGTTTGCCGAGGATGCCGCCAAAAAGCACGGCACCGCCGTGAGCCGCGCCGACTGGCGCGTGCTCCTGAGCTGGCACATCGCCGAAAGCCGCGAGCAGGCGCGGCGCGAGGCCGGCGCCGGGTTGATGCGCTGGCACAATGAATACAATGTCGGCACGCTGCAACGGCCCGGCCTGCAACCGTTCACCTCGCCGGAGGACGCCGTGGAGAAGACCGCCGGCGGCGAAGGCGCTGCCTCCACCATCGGCACCCCCGACGATCTGGTGAAGACCATCAAGAGCCTGATGCAGGTGTCCGGCGGCGTCGGCACCATCATCGGATTCGTGCACGATTGGGCCAACCCGGAAAACACCCGCCGCAGCTGGGACATGGTGGCGCGCTACGTGGTGCCGGAGATCAACGGCTATATCGAGACCTTGCGTAAATCGCAGAAGTTCGTGATCGAGAACCGCGCGGTGTTCGAGCGCGCCGGGCAGGCGGTGATGGCCAAGATCATGGAAAACGACAGGGCCGCGGCCGCACTGCCGCTCACCGGCCCCGGGCGTGTCGCGATCCCGACCGTCAACGCGCCCGACCTGCAGAAGGAAGCCGCGAAGCGGAAGGCGTGAGGCACCAGGCGCGGCAAATCACGTCGGCGACCGTCAGCCCCTGAAGGTGGGCTGGCGCGGGGGCACGCAATCCCTGAAATCGTCAAAGTCCTTCCACACCGGCTCGGGCGGATCGGCGCCCGGCCGCGGCGCGTAGATCGAAGCATCGACCAGCTGCATGGTCGGGATGTAGCGCGGGCAATTCGGAAAGATCGATCGCGCGGCGACACGGACCATCAGCTGCGCGCCGACGGTGCGGGCCAGCAGCGGATCGCCGCGGCTCACCGTCGCCGTTCCGTTGACGCGCAGGCGCTGCGGCTTGCCATGCATGGCGATGAACAGCATGCCCACCTCGGCATTGACCAGAATGTTGCCGAGGCTCTTGAACATGCCGTTGCCGTCGTAGTCGGGAAACGCCAGCTCCGATGGACCGGTGATGGAAACGAAGCCCGGCAGTCCGCCCTTGAACGAGCAGTCCGGCCTGCCCGCGGCGTCGGCGCTCGCAAGAAAGAAATACGATGCGCTTTCGATAAAGGCCCGGTCCTCGGGCGTGAACTCATTGCGGGTAAAACTCTCCAGGCGGTCGGAAATCCGGCGGCTGTCGAACTGGTCCTGCAGCCGGCGGTTACCCTCGTGATACATTGTGCTTTCGGTCGTCGTGCTATCGGTCATCGATCCTCTCCCTGGTCAAACCGGAATTGGCAGATGTTCGATTTTCGCCGCACCAGCGTAGCACCATTGCGGTTGTTGCGGAACGCGCGCGCGAGGCAGAATTCGCGATTTGCGGCTCACTCGATCACCTCGTCGGCGGATGAAAGGTGCCGCTGCACCTCGCGCTGGCCCGCGAGTTTGTCCGGCAAACTGGAATGGCATAGTCTCGCCAGGCCGGGGCCCGGCCACTTTGCAGGGCGGAGGCAAAGGGTTACTTTGCACCGATCGGCGCTGCCGACGGCGGCCCGCGGCGGCGAGCCATCAAAGTCGCGGTCCATCATGGGCCGCGACCGAACGGAGCAACTGCCATGTCGATGCAGAGTATGGCCTCGCCCGCGATCAGGCTTGTGCCGCCGAACCGCAAATCCTTGCAGCATATTCCGGGCGACGAAGGCTGGCCGGTGGTGGGCCGGACGCTGGCGATTCTCGCCGACCCCAAGGGCGAGGTCGAGCGGATGGCCGCGAAATTCGGCCTCGTCTATCGCAGCCGTGTGCTCGGCGAAACCAGCATCAGCCTGCTCGGACCGGAGGCCAACGAACTGCTGTTGTTCGATCAGACCAAATTGTTTTCCTCGAGCCACGGTTGGGGACCCATCCTGGGGCGGCTGTTTCCACGCGGCTTGATGCTACTCGATTTCGACGAGCATCGCCTGCACCGGCGGGCGCTGTCGGTCGCGTTCAAATCCGGGCCGATGAAATCCTATCTGGCGGCACTCGATTCCGGCATCGCCGAGCGCGTGAGGCGATGGCGGCAGCTGCCGGAGCCGATGCTGTTCTACCCGGCGATGAAACAGCTCACGCTCGATCTCGCCGCCACATCGTTTCTCGGCGCCGGCATCGGCCCCGAGGTCGACGAGATCACGCGCGCCTTTGTCGACATGGTCGCGGCATCGGTCGCTCCGATCCGCACCCCCTGGCCGGGCACGCAGATGGGGCGCGGCGTCAAGGGCCGCGCCCGCATCGTGGCGTATTTCTCCGAGCAGATACCGATCCGTCGCTCCCAAGGCAGCGAGGATCTGTTCTCGCAACTGTGTCGGGCGACGCACGAGGACGGCGCGCTGCTCTCGACCCAGGACATCGTCGATCACATGAGCTTCCTGATGATGGCCGCCCACGACACGCTGACCTCGTCGCTGACGTCGTTCGTCGCAGCGCTCGCCGCCAACCCGGAATGGCAGCAGAGGCTGCGCGACGAGGTGACAGCGCTCGGCGTCGGCGTCGACGAACCGACGACTTTCGACCAGCTGGAAGCGATGCGGCTCACCGAGATGGCGTTCAAGGAGGCGATGCGGATGAAGCCGCCGGTGCCGTCGATTCCGCGGCGCGCGACGCGTGATTTCAGTTTCATGAACTATGCGATACCGGCGGGGACCCTGGTGGCGGTCAATCCGTTGTTCACCCATCACATGCCCCAGATCTGGCCGAATCCGGAACAGTTCGATCCGCTGCGCTTCACCGAGGAAGCGCAACGCACGCGGCATCGGTTCGCCTGGGTGCCGTTCGGCGGTGGCGCGCATATGTGCCTCGGGCTGCACTTCGCCTACATGCAGGCGAAATGCTTCGCCCGGCATTTCCTGCAGAACCTCGAGGTCTCGCTGGAGCCGGGCTATGCGCCGGACTGGCAGATGTGGCCGATCCCAAAACCGCGTGACGGGTTGCGGGTGACGCTGGCGCCGGTGGCGTAGGCGGATCAGGCGTCAGGTCAGGGCCGGCACGTCGATGCCGACGACGTCGATGCCGTCAGCGCGGCCGCGAATCGGCAACCGGCCGAGATCGCGAACCGCAAACGGCGGCGCCGAGCCGAACCGTTCCATCGCCGCGCGGGACGCCAGAAAGCCGCCATCTACATTCCGGCTGAGCTCTTCAAGCCTTGCCGCCGTATTCATGACGTCGCCGTTGAAAACGATGGCGCGCTTGATGTCGCCGATCTCGCCGACGATCACCGGTCCGAAATGCAGACTTCCGCGAATCCGCGGCACGACGCCGAACTGGCGTTCCAGTTGGCTCGATGCGCGCGCCAACTCATCGCGCATCGCCATAAAGCAGCGCAACGGACGGAAATCGGTCGCGCCGCTGCCTTCCGGCCAGGTGACGATCACCTCATCTCCGACATAATTGAGGACCTCGCCGCGGTAGTCCACAACCGAAAGCGTGAGCAGGCGAAACGTTTGATCAAGAAGACGGTGGATGCCGACGCCGCCGAGCCGCTCGGCCAGCCCCGTCGATCCCGAGATATCGACGAAGAGCACGAAGCGGTTTTCCTCGATCGGGGAATGATACCGGCCGGTGACAAAGTTCAGGAATGCGCGCGGCCCGATGATGTTGGTGATCCCGAGCGCCAAGTTGATCACAACCGAGACCGCTGCGGAATAGATGAAGCCGGACCAGAAGGTCTGGCTGGACGACTCAAGCGGCACTCCTGCGATCCTCTCGCCGAGCTGGAGCCACTGGAAGATGACGATGACCGCTGCGTAAATGGCGCTCCGCACCATCAAACTCGCCGTGAAAGAAAGGCCCCCTAGCCACCCGCGCATCGGGCCTTCCAAGACGAGCAGTTCAATGCTGCCGAGCGCGATGCTCATGGTCAACCCGTAGACCATTCCCACCACCATGGAGAGAGGCGAGGTTCGGCCTTCCACGTAGTTGAATTCGATTCCCGCAATGACCCCGGCGGCAGCGACCCAGGCAAGCAATCGAAGTTTCCGTTCGAGCCTTGCTTCCATGTTATCCACCCGTGCGTTGGAGCCGCTTCAGACTATACACGGGGGGTTGCGAATTACCCCTTGCCCTGATCGAACGCCTTGCGCAGCGCGACGTAGCCTTGCTGTTGCTGGGTCCAGTTGCGGCCGCCGGTGATGGCGCCATCCACCACCAGATCGTGGCCATTGACGAAAGTGGATTCGTCGCTGGCCAGAAACACCGCGGCGTAGGCGATGTCTTCCGGCAGACCGGCGCGGGGTATCGGCTGCGCGCTCTTGTAGACCTCGCGCATCACCGCGGGCGTTTGTTCCGCCGCTTCGATCGAAAGGCCGAGCGCCTTGGCGAAAATGCCGGTGGCGATCGCGCCCGGCGAGATCGAGTTGACGCGGATGCCGGATTCGCCGAGTTCCATCGCCACGCATTTGGTAAGGTGAATGACCGCGGCCTTGGCGGCGCCGTAAACCATCGATGAGGAGAAGCCGGCGAGACGGCCGGCGATGCTGCCGTTGTTGATGATGCTGCCAGAACCCTGCTTCTTCATGTAAGGCGCGGCGTGCTTCATGCCGAGCATCACGCTGCGCACCAGCGTCGCAATGGCGAGATCGAACCGCGCAGCCTCGAGGCCCTCGATGCCCCCGGTCTGCGCCGGGCCGCCGGCATTGTTGAACAGGCAATCGATGCGACCGAATTTCTGCACCGCCGCTTCGATCAGCGCACGCATTTGCTCTTCAACCGTGACATCGGTCTGGCGGAAGATGCAGTCGCCGCCGAGCTTTTTGGCCAGCGCCTGGCCCTCCGCTACGCGGCGTCCGGCGATCACGATCCGGGCGCCCTCGGCAGCGAAAATCTCCGCGGTACGCAACCCAATGCCGCTGGTCGCGCCAGTGACAACGGCGACTTTTCCGTCCAACCGTCCCATGTCGTTCCCTCCGATTTGACGCCGGTTCGAGCTACGTCCGAGCCGCCGGACCCGCCCCGGCCGCGCCTTGTTGCGCGCCGGTCCAGCGCCGCTTCGAGCCGATTATGGTTGGCATCTTTTGCGACCTCAACCGGTATGTTTTGCCCTATGCTCGGCCTTGTTCCTGGATTCGCTGGTCGGCTGATGCGCCATGGAAAAATTGATCGATGAATTCCGGCGCGGCTGGCAGGGAATATCCCAGCCGTCGCCGCTCTTTGGCATTGGATTTGCCGCGGCCTGCCTCGCGCTGTCGACCGCCGCGCGCTGGGGCCTCGCCTTGATCCGGCCCGACGTCTTCTTTACCCCGTATATCCCGGCGGTATTTTTTGCCACCGCGTTCGGCGGCTTTCGGCTCGGGGCCGCGACCGCGCTGGGCGGCGGCGCCCTCGGCGTGACGGTGAATTTCAGCGATCAACGAGTCGATTTTGCCAGGTTTGCGCTTTCGGCGATCTACCTGATCGTATGCGGCCTGACGATATGGGGTATCGAACACTACCGCTCCATTGTCAGTCAACAACGGGAAATCTCGAAGCGCCTGATCCGCGAAGAGGGCTATCGGAAACTGATCGTGCAAGAGTTTCAGCACCGGCTGAAAAACAAGCTCTCGACAATTCACGCCGTCATGCATCAGGTGCTGCACGATCAGCCGCAGGTCTGGGCCAGCATCGATCATCGGATACGCGCGTTATCCGCGACCGACGACCTGATTGCGCGGGTCGACAGCAGCGGTTGCGATATCAAGGAGCTGCTGCTCTCCGAACTCGGGCCGTACGGCCATGTCCGCCTTACCCTAAACGGCGCGCCGCTGTTTCTTCCCGCGCAGCTGGCGGTGAGCCTGGGCTTGACGTTTCACGAGCTCGCCACCAATGCGGCGAAATACGGCGCGTTTTCTGCTCCGCATGGGCTGTTGCAGGTGTCGTGGTCGGTGTCGAACGATCGCCTCAATGTCACCTGGGACGAGACCGAAGGGCCGCCGGTCGGCGCCATCGGCGAAGCCGGCTTTGGCACCAGACTGTTGAAATCGGCGCTCCGGCCGTTCGACGGCAGCACCGAAATCGCTTTTCTGAAGACTGGATTGCATTGCACGATGCAGTGTCGCATTCCGCACAGCTGAACGGGACCGGGCTTTGCGGACTCGTCCGCCGCGTTGACCCTTCCCCGCGGTGGCGAACACTATTCCGATGGACAACGGGTTCAATGGGGTATTGGCTCGTGGCTTGACCCGCAGGGAGCCATCACACTATCAGTGGCCCAAGATCACCGGGAAAAAAGGAGAATAGCTCGTGCGAACGTCACTCATCGTTCAAGCAATTGCCGTCGTGTTGCTGGGGACCGCCGCCGCGCAGGCGGACGACCTGAAAATCGCGCTGATCTACGGCAAGACCGGCCCGCTGGAGGCCTATGCGAAGCAGACTGAGACCGGCCTGCGCATGGGCCTGGAATACGCCACCAAGGGCACCATGATGCTTGACGGGCGCAAGATCGTCGTCATTACCAAGGACGATCAGAGCAAGCCGGACTTGTCGAAAGCCGCGCTCGCGGAAGCCTATCAGGACGACAAGGCCGACCTCGCGATCGGCACGACCTCGTCGGCCGCGGCGCTGGCGGATCTGCCGGTGGCGGAAGAAAACAAGAAGATCCTGATCGTCGAGCCGGCGGTGGCGGACCAAATAACCGGCGACAAGTGGAACAAGTACATCTTCCGCACCGGACGCAATTCGTCCCAGGACGCGATCTCGAACGCGGTGGCGATCGGCAAAGCCGGCGTCACGGTCGCGACGCTGGCGCAGGACTATGCGTTCGGCCGCGACGGCGTTGCCGCCTTCAAGGAGGCGCTGGCAAAGACCGGCGCGACGCTTGCGGCCGAAGAGTACGCGCCGACCACCACCACCGACTTCACCGCGGCCGGTCAGCGCCTGTTCGACGCGCTGAAGGACAAGCCCGGCCGCAAGATCATCTGGGTGATCTGGGCCGGCGGCGGCGATCCGTTGACCAAGCTGCAGGACATGGACCCGAAGCGCTATGGCATCGAGCTGTCGACCGGCGGCAACATCCTGCCGGCACTGGCCGCTTACAAGCGGTTGCCGGGGATGGAAGGCGCCACCTACTATTACTACGACATTCCGAAGAACGCGGTGAACGACTGGCTGGTCGCCGAGCACCAGAAGCGCTTCAACGCGCCGCCGGATTTCTTCACCGCCGGCGGGTTCGCCGCGGCAATGGCGGCGGTCACCGCCGTCACCAAGGCAAAATCGACCGACACCGAGAAGCTGATAGCGGCGATGGAAGGCATGGAGTTCGACACGCCCAAGGGCAAGATGGTGTTCCGCAAGGAAGACCATCAGGCGCTGCAGAGCATGTATCACTTCAAGGTCAAGGTCGATCCGAACGTCGCCTGGGCCGTGCTGGAGCCGGTGCGCGAACTCAAGATCGGCGACATGAACATTCCGATCCGCAACAAGCGGTGAGCGTTTCTCTTCCCCCTCGCCCCGCTGTTGCGGGGAGAGGGCGAAGGCAACGGGCTTCTCGCAATATCGTGGGCTGTCATTGCGGCGGCTCACCCTCTCCCGGTCGCTCGCGCGATCGACCGCTTCCCGTACGCGGGGAGGAGTAACACCAAGCGGGATTGTCGCGCCTCAGCACGAATGGACCGATGACCTCAACGCTCGAAACCCGCGACCTGACCATTCGCTTCGGCGGGCACGTCGCCGTCAACCGCGTCAGCTGTATCTTCCGTCCCGGCGAACTGACCGCGATTGTCGGTCCCAACGGCGCCGGCAAGACCACCTACTTCAATCTGATCTCCGGACAGTTGCGCCCGAACGAGGGCAGCATCCTGTTCGATGGCGCAGATATCACCCAGCTATCGGCGCCGTTGCGCACCCGCGCCGGCCTCGGCCGCGCCTTCCAGCTCACCAATCTGTTTCCCAACCTCGCCGTCGAAGAGAACGTCCGGCTCGCCGTGCAGTCGGCAAGCCAGGTGCATTACGACATGCTGCGGCCGTGGATGACCCGCAAGGACCTGATCGCGCGAGCCGACGCCATTCTCGAGCAGGTCGCGCTCGGCACCCGGCGCAAGATGGCGGCGACCGCGCTTTCGCACGGCGACCAGCGCAAGCTCGAGGTCGCGCTGATGATGGCGCTCGAGCCGAAGGTCTTCATGTTCGACGAGCCTACCGCCGGCATGAGCATCGACGAGGTCCCGGTCGTGCTCAATCTGATCGGGCGGCTCAAGCAGGATCCGGGCAAGATCATCCTTCTGGTCGAGCACAAGATGGACGTGGTGCGCTCGCTCGCCGACCGCATCGTCGTGCTGCACAACGGGCAATTGGTCGCCGACGGCAAGCCGGCGGAGGTGATCGCCTCGCCGATCGTGCAGGAAGCCTATCTCGGCGTCGCGCCCGGCAAGAGCGCGGCATGAAGGAGCTTCTCACTCTCGCCGGCGTCCATACCCATGTCGGGCGCTATCACATTCTGCAGGGCGTCGATCTCGCTATTGCCGAGGGCCAGACCACGATGCTGCTCGGCCGCAACGGCGCTGGCAAGACCTCGACGCTGCGAACCATCATGGGGCTGTGGCACGCCTCCGCCGGCCAGATAGTGCTGGACGGCCAGCGCATCGAAGCCGAGGCCACGCCCGACATAGCGCGGCTTGGCGTCGGTTACGTCCCCGAAACCATGGCGGTATTTTCCGACCTGACAGTCAAGGAAAACCTGATCCTCGCCGCGCGGGACGGGCCGCTCGACGATTCGAGGCTGCAGTGGATTTTCGGATTTTTCCCGGCGCTCAGACGTTTCTGGCTGTCTCGCGCGGGGGCGCTGTCCGGCGGCCAGAAGCAGATGCTTTCGATTGCGCGCGCCATCGTCGAGCCGCGCAAGCTGCTCCTGATCGACGAGCCGACCAAGGGCCTGGCGCCGGCGATCGTGGTAGCGCTGATCGAATGCTTTGCCGAAGTCAAACGCCGCGGCGCCACCATCTTGCTGGTCGAACAGAATTTCCATGCCGCGCGCGAACTCGGCGACAACGTGCTGGTGATGGATAACGGCAAGATCGTCCACCACGGCGCGATGACGGCACTGGCTTCCGACGTCGCGCTGCAGGAGCGGCTGCTGGGCTTGAGTCTGGAGGCGCATCAGTGACCGATATTGCAGCAGCCAGCGCCTTGCCGAAGCCGAAGCGGGATATCCTGCCGGTGCTGTTGCCGGTGATCCTCGCGCTGGCCGTGGCGCCGTTGATCGGATCGGCCAGTTCGTGGGTGACGCTGACGGTGGCGAGCCTCGCCATGGGCATGATGATCTTCATCATGGCGTCCGGGCTGACGCTGGTGTTCGGCCTGATGGACGTGCTCAATTTCGGCCACGGCGCCTTCATCGCGGTCGGCGCCTATGTCGGCACGCTGGTGCTGTTGCCGCTCGCGACATGGGTGCAGGCCGACTCGCTGCTGGCAAATCTGGCGGTGCTGGCGCCGGCCGCGGTCTTGTCGATGGCGGTATCCGGTGCGCTTGGACTGGTGGTCGAGCGGGTCTTGATCCTGCCGGTCTACGGCCAGCACCTCAAGCAGATCCTGATGACCACGGGCGGCCTGATCGTCGCCGAACAGGCGCTGTATGCGCTATGGGGACCACAGATCATCCCGCTGCCGCTACCGACCTCGTTGCGCGGCTCCCTCATCATCGGCGATATCGCCATCGCGAAATATCGCGTGCTTGCGATGCTGGTCGGCCTGATGGTGTTCGCGGGCATTCAACTGGTGCTGAACCGCACCAAGATCGGGCTGTTGATCCGCGCCGGCGTCGAGAACCGCGAGATGGTGGAAGCGCTCGGCTATCGCATCCGCCGGCTGTTCCTGGGCGTGTTCATGGTCGGCTCGGCGCTGGCCGGCCTCGGTGGGGTGATGTGGGCGCTGTATCGCGAACAGGTGCACGCCTCGATGGGCAACGATCTCACCGTGCTGGTGTTCATCGTCGTGATCATCGGCGGGCTCGGGTCGATCGGCGGCTGCTTCATCGGCGCGCTGCTGGTCGCGATGGTGGCCAATTACGGCGGCTTCCTGCTGCCAAAACTGGCGCTGGTCTCCAACATTTTGCTGATGGTCGTGATCCTGATGTGGCGCCCGCGCGGGCTGTATGCGGTGACCGGTCGATGAAGGTTTGCCGATGATGATCCTCTCCGGCGATCCGCCGCGCAGCCGCGCGCTCTCGCTTCTGCTCCTCGTCATTATCGCGGCGCTGTTGCTGACGCCGGTGGTGTTTCCCGGCGCCAAGGCGATGAACGTCGCCGCCAAGATCCTGATCTTCGCGGCGCTGGTAGCATCCTACGATTTGTTGCTCGGCTACACCGGCTCGGTGTCGTTCGCGCACACCATGTTTTACGGCATCGGCAGCTACGCGATCGCGATCGCGCTCTATTCGATGGGGCCGAGCTGGGCGGCGATCGTCGCCGGCGTGGCGATCGGCCTGCCGCTGGCGATGCTGCTGGCGCTTGCGATCGGGCTGTTCTCGTTGCGGGTGGAAGCCATATTCTTCGCGATGATCACGCTCGCGGTGGCGTCCGCGTTCCTGGTGCTGGCCTCGCAGCTGTCGTGGCTCACCGGCGGCGAGGATGGCCGCAGCTTTCAATTGCCGGAACTGCTGCGGCCGGGCACGGTGCTGATTTCAAAAGCGACCCTCGGCTTCGAGCTCAACGGCCGGGTGCTGACCTATTATTTGATCTTCGCCGGCTCCGCGGCGATGATCCTGGCGCTGTTGCGCGTGGTGAATTCGCCATTCGGCAGGGTGCTGCAGGCGATCCGCGAAAACCGTTTCCGCGCCGAGGCGCTTGGCTTTCGCACCGTGTTCCACCTGAGCTACGCCAACTGCCTGGCAGCCACGGTCGCCGCCAGTGCCGGCATGCTGAACGCGCTGTGGCTGCGCTATGCCGGACCCGACACCTCGCTGAGCTTTTCGATCATGCTGGACATCCTGCTGATGGTGGTGATCGGCGGCATGGGCACGATCTACGGCGCGATCATCGGTGCTGCGATTTTCATCCTCGCCCAGAACTACCTGCAGGCGCTGATGGGGGCTGCGTCAAACGCCGCGGCCGAGGCAGGGCTGCCGCTGTTGCCCGGACTGCTGCATCCCGATCGCTGGCTGCTGTGGCTCGGGCTGTTGTTCATCGCCAGCGTCTATTTCTTCCCAACCGGCGTGGTCGGGCGATTGCGGAACATGGGCCGCAATCGCCCGGTTGAGCGCTAAATCGGCTTGATTGTTCGGCAGATCGTCATAGGGTCCGCGGTAACATCCTGCGCCAACGCGCGGGTGCTCCAGCTTCGAAAGCGATCGCATGCCCCCGGTTTCGATATTGCTGAACATCCTTTGGCTTCTCCTTGGCGGGGTATGGATGGCGCTCGGCTGGGTTGTCGCCGCGGTCATCATGGCCATCACCATCGTCGGTCTGCCCTGGGCGCGGGCCGCCTTCAACATCGCCGCCTATACCCTGCTGCCGTTCGGCCAGAGAGCCGTGCGCCGCGACAGCCTGACCGGGCAAAGCGACGTCGGCACCGGGCCGCTGGGCCTGATCGGCAATTTGATCTGGCTGTTGCTCGCAGGCTGGTGGCTGGCGCTCGGGCATCTCGTCACCGCGATCATTCTTGCCGTGACCATCATCGGGATTCCCTTTGCCTGGGCCCACTTGAAACTCGCCGGCATCGCGCTGTGGCCGATCGGCAAGGTCATCGTTCCAGCCTAGGCTTCAGCGCCTCATTCCGGGGCCCGCCTGCCGAGCGCCGCGATGGCCTGCTCGACGCTATGGAACTGGCGATCCCGGCCCAACAGTTCGTCGATGCCGAACCTCGCCATCGCCTGCTGCGCCCGGATCGATTCGAGGCGGGCGATGGCAAAATCGACGCCGTCGGCGTGGCACCTGCAAATCAGATCGCGCAACACCTGCGCCGCGGTAAAATCGATCTCGACGATGCCCGTCGCCTCCAGCACGATCAGCCGCACCCGTTCGGGCGAGGACTGCAAGGCCTCGAGAAGGTCGCGCCGGAAATGATAGGCATTGAGGAAAGACAACGGCGCCTGAAATCCGGCGACCAGCACGCCGGGCTCCCGCTCGCCCGGCAGGTTGGCACTCGACGGCCACCAGATCGAGGTTCCGGGCACCCGCTCGAATACCAGTACGCGGGCGCGCGTCGTGCTCCAGATGCCGTGCAGTAGCGACAGCGCAATGCCTGTTCCGACGCCCTGCTCGATTGGCAGCAGGATGATCGCAGCAGCCGTCAGGACGATCAGGAAGAACTCGCCCAACGACTGGCGGTAGATCGCGACGATCTGGCTGACGCGGATGATCCGCAAGGCGACGAACAGCAGAACGCCCCCGAGCGCCGCATTCGGAATTCGCGACAGCAGCGCGGTGCCGAAGGCCAAAAGCGCAATGACGATCGCAACCGCGATCAGTCCGGCCAGTTGGGATCGGCCGCCGGTCTCTTTGACCACCGCCGTCCGCGGCGGACTGGCATTGACCGCAAACGCCCCGATCAGGCCCGACAGCACGCTGCCGGCGCCGACGCCGATGAAGTCGCGATCGACATCCGGGGGCCGATCGGGACTCCGACGGAAACGACCGCGTCGTCGCCGCGGTCTGCACCATCACCACGATCGAGATGATGAGACCGAGTGACACCAGGCTTGCGAGATGGCCGGCGGAGATTTGAGGAATTGAAAGCGCCGGCCGCGCAATTTCGATGTTGCCGAGCACGCTGACGTCACGGCCGCCCGTTCCCAGCAGCATCACCCCGCTGCTTGCAAAGGCAAGTCCGATCAGTGCGCCGGGAATCCGCGCATCGATGCGTTCCGACGCGGCAATGACCGCCAGCACCCCGACGCCGATCAGCAGCGTCAGCGGGTTGGTCTCGTTCAGATGGGCAGCGAGAACGGCGAGGCGCTGCAGCATCGCCCCGTCCGGGGCGGGCAACCCGAGGACAGCCGGCAACTGCGAAATGACGATATGCACCGAGATGCCGGCAAGGAAACCTGTCGTCACCGGTATCGACAGCAGATCTGCGATCCAGCCGAGACGGAAAATCCCCGCGGCGACCAGAAAAACTCCGACCATCAGCGCCAGCGCTGCCGCCAGCATCAGGTATTCGGGCGAGCCGGCCGCGGCCATCAAAGCGAGACCGCCGGCAAAGATCGGCGTGATCGTCGAATCCGCCCCGCACGACAGGTACCGATTGCCGCCGAAAGCCGCGAAGGCCAGCGAGCCCGCGAGAAAGGCGAACAAGCCGATCTGCGGCGTGAAGCCGCCGAGCCGGGCGGTCGCCATCTGCTCGGGAATGGCGATCGCCGCCAGCGTGAGCCCCGCAACCAGATCGCGCGTCAAAAAGCGGATGGTGTACGACTCCAGCGAGCGGAATACCGGCCAGGGACGGCCGGCGCGGGACGAGCCGGAATCATCCGGGGAGCCGGAGGCCTTCACCATGCGTCGTTCCTCCCCGGGCGCTGACCACGCTCGGCCGCGGCAGCGCGAATTCCCGCTTGCGTTCAGTCGGATCGGGGGCGCGGACACACCCGATTAAGCCTTAGGTAACCGGATTTCCTAACCCCAATGCCATTTGTGCATCGTATGCATATCGGGCGGGGGTTAGGGAATGCGAAAATTGGTTCCCGACAAATGGAATCGGCAGGGAATGCGCCGCGCGGTGGCGGCCGGACGGCAGCAATTGGCCGCGTCGGTGCGGCGCGGTCCGGTGCTCTGGCTGACGCTGTGCGGCATCTTGCTGGTTGCAGCCATCGTGTTCGGCACGGCCGCCATAGTCGGCCAATTCCGCGAGCGCGCGATCGCCAACGCCGAGCGCGAACTGGAGAACAACGTACGGCTGCTGAGCCATCACTTCAACCAGCAGTTCACAGACTGCAACATCATCGCGAGCGGCTTGATCTCCCAGATGCAATTCTCCGGAATGGCGTCGCCTGGGATATTCCGCAGCCAGATGTCTACTCCCGACACGCACCTGGCGCTGAAGTCCCGGGTCGGCGCCTTGTCCTCGATCGGCGACGTCAACATTTTCGATTCGGACGGCAAGCTGATCAACTCGTCACGAGCCTGGCCGCCTCCCGACGTCAGCATTGCTGACCGCGCCTACTTTCAGACGTTCAGATCGCGCCCGCAGGCAGCACCGATCTTTGCCGAACCGGTGCGCAACTATTTCACCGGGCAGTGGAATATCGTCATCGCCCACGGGCTGGGCGGGGCGAACGGGATCTTCCTCGGGGTGATGGTACGGCAAATCGATCCTGTCGATTTCGAAAATTTCTTCGCGTCGGTCGCGCTCGGAGCGGATGCTGCGATCTCCATGTTCCATCACGATGGAACGATGCTCGCACGTCATCCCCACGTCGATAAGATGATCGGCCAAAATTTCAGGTCGGCTCCGCTGATCAGCAAGATATTGACCGGGCAGGCGCATCAGAGCCTGCGCGTGCAAAGTCCCGTCGACGGCCAGGACCGGCTCGGCTCGGCGGCCGAGTTGAGCCATTTCCCGATTATGATCGTCGCCACCACGACGGTCTCGGCCGCGCTGGCCGATTGGCGTGCGCAAACCCGGTTCTTGATCGCTATCGCCACGCTGTCCGCGTCGGTGATCGCGTTGATCCTGTTTCTGATCGTGCGCCAGATGGCGCGGCAAAGCTGGGAATCGCAGACGCGGCTGGAATCCGAAAGGCATCGGCTCGACACCGCGCTGAACAACATGACGCAGGGCCTGGTGCTGTATGACGCCTCGGCGCGCATCGTCGTCTGCAATCAACGCTATATCGATATGTACAGGCTATCGACAGAGGTCGTGAAGCCGGGTTGCCGCTTTTACGACCTGATCCGCTATCGCAAGAAAACGGGGACCTTCAAGGGAGACGTCGATGAATTCTGTTCGAGGATTCTAACGAATGTCGCCCAAGGCAAAGTCACTCACAGCGTGCTGGAGTCCGCGGACGGACGATCGGTCAACATCGTCAATCGGCCGCTGGCGCAGGGTGGATGGGTCGCCACCATCGAGGACATCACGGAGCGCCGCAATCTGGAACAGGAACGCGACCGCAATTACGCATTCCTGCGTCAGATCATCGACCACATACCGACCCAAATCACCGTCAAGGACGTGCGCGATCACCGCTACGTGCTGGCCAACCGGGTGGCTGAGGCCCATTTCGGCCTGCCGTGCGACGCCGTGGTCGGCAAAACCGCCTTCGACCTGTTTCCGAAAGAGGTTGCTGAAGTCGTCGCCACTGATGACGAGCGCGCGCTACACTCGCCCGATGGGCTGTTCCTGGACGTCGCGCCGGCGCAAAGCCCGACCCAGGGCCAGCGGTTCGTCACCTCGAGACGAATCGGCATTCCGGACCAGACCGGCGAGACCCGCTATATCATCAATGTCGTCGAGGACGTCACCGACCGGCGTCGCGCCGACGAAAAGATCGCGCATATGGCGCATTACGACGCGCTGACCGACCTGCCGAACCGCGTGCTGTTCCGCGAGCAGATCGAGCGCGAGCTGGAGCGAACCCGTCACGGCGAGCAGTTCGCCCTGCTTTATATCGATATCGACGAATTCAAGGGCATCAACGATTCGCTCGGGCACCATATCGGCGACGAACTGCTGAAAGCCGTGGCGGCCCGCATCAGGAGCTGCCTCGGCGAAAACGATCTGATCGCGCGGCTTGGCGGAGACGAATTTGCGGTGATTCAGACCTCGGTCAAGAGCATCGTCGAGATTAGGGAATTCGTGACTCGGATTCATGAGACGATCCGGCAACCTTATCAATGCCTCGGCCACCGGCTCTCGACCGATGCCTCTATCGGTGTTGCCTTGGCGCCGCAGGATGGCACCGAGCTCGATCATCTCATCAAGAATGCCGATCTGGCGATGTATGGCGCCAAGTCCGACGGGCGCCGGACCTATCGCTTCTTCGAGCCGGCGATGGACGCCAGCGCCAAGGCCAGGCTGACGATGGAGCAGGATCTTCGTCAGGCGCTGGTGGCCGGCGGCTTCGAGATCCATTACCAGCCGGTGGTCGATCTGCATCGCAACGAGGTGACCGGCTGCGAGGCGCTGCTGCGCTGGCGCCATCCCGAACGCGGCATGGTTTCTCCCGCCGAATTCATTCCCGTGGCGGAAGACACTGGGCTGATCATTGAACTCGGAGATTGGGTGCTGCGGACCGCTTGCGCCGAGGCGGCGCAGTGGCCGGACCATATCCGCCTCGCGGTCAACGTCTCACCGGTTCAGTTGAAGTGCCAGACCCTGGCGCTGAAGATCGTTGCCGCGCTTGGGGCCTCCGGGCTTCCGGCGAGCCGGCTCGAGCTCGAAATCACCGAGGCGGTGCTGATCCATGACGACGAGGCGGCCCTCGCCATCCTGCATCAGCTGCGCGAGATCGGCGTGCGTATCGCGCTGGACGATTTCGGCACCGGCTATTCGTCGCTGAGCTACCTCAAGCGCTTCCCGTTCGACAAGATCAAGATCGACCGCTGCTTCGTCAGCGACGTCGCGGAAATCGATGGCTCGGCGGCGATCGTGCAGGCGGTGGTGAATATCGCGGCCTCCCGCCACATGACCACGACGGCCGAAGGCGTGGAAACCCGGGCACAACAGCAAATGCTCCGCACGCTCGGCTGCACCGAGATGCAAGGCTATTTGTTCAGCGCCGCGAAGCCCGGGCCGGAAGTGCGCAAGCTGTTCGCGGCGCCGGCCGACACGGCGGCGGGCACGGCGTAAACCCGGCCACAGCCTTACGCCGCCAGCCGGCCGCGATTGTTCTGCGCGAGGATCGGGCGGATCAGCCGGCCAAAGCGCTCGGCCTCCTCGTCGTGCAGATAGCCGGACAGGCAGAACGAGTGACAGCCGGCATCGATGAACCGCTGCAGCGTCGCGGCGCACTGGACGGGATTGCCGACTACCGCGATGCCGGCGCCCGGCCGGACCTTGGTGATGCCGGTCCACAGGTGCGGCAGCAGCAGATCGCCGTGCTCGCGGGCGAGCTGCTGCACGCGCTGGTTGGCCGCGGATTTGTTGTAGAGCGTCCTGATCTCCTGCTTCTGCCGCTCGGTGGCATTGCGCACCAGAACCTCGGCGGCCTCCCAGGCATCGTTCTCGTTTTCGCGGCAGATCACCTGCAGGCGCATGCCAAAGCCGATCGCGTTTTCGCGGCCGTGGGCGCTTGCCATCTGCCGTATCTCGGCGATGTTGGAAGCGATCCGCTCCGGCAGATCGCCCCAGAACAGATGCACGTCGGAATGTTTCGCCGACATTTCCCAGGCCTCGCGCGAGCCGCCGCCGAGATAGAATTTCGGGAACGGCTGCTGCAGCGGACGGGGCCGGATATGCGCCCCCGACAGGGTATGAAATCGGCCGGCAAAATTCATCGGACCGCGCGCGGTCCACAGCGCCTTGAGGATCGAGACCTCCTCCTCCATCAGCGCGTAGCGCTCTTCCTTGGCGTGGCGCACGCCCTCAGCCATGACCTCGGTTTCGTTCTGGCCCGCGATCAGATTGACGCAGATGCGCCCGCCCGACATCTGATCGAAGGTCGAGATCATCTTGGCCAGCAGCACCGGATTGATGTAGCCCGGACGAGCGGCGATCAACGGCTTGATCCTCGAGGAACGGGCGGCCATGAAGGCGCCCGTGATCCAGGCCTCCCAGCACACCGAGCCGACCGGGATCAGCAGATATTCGAAACCGGCGGCCTCCGCCGCCTGCACCACGCGGTCGCACAATTCGGGCGATCCCGGGATTTGCGCCTCGACCACGCCATAGGCCGTGGTGTCGCCATGCGTCGGCAGATACCAGCCAAATTCGAGCGGACGCATCCGTTCACTCCCTCCACAGCCGGCAACGCCGGCGCGTTTACTTCAAGCGGTAGTGTACAGCCTGCACTAAGTGGGACAATTGGCTCGTCCATGGTATCATCTCAACGGCCTGCGGTTTCCTGCCGGAAGCCCGGGCCGGACATTGCCGCCAGCATCGCAATCGGCTAAATCAACCGCAACGCACCCGTAGCTCAGCTGGATAGAGCGTTGCCCTCCGAAGGCAAAGGTCACACGTTCGAATCGTGTCGGGTGCGCCAATTAAATCAGGGGTCCGTTCCGGACACATCAATTACGGTTTATACCAAAGACATTAGCAACATTTTTCGCCCAAAAGGGGTCGCAACGGTTCGGCTCAGAGCAGGCTCGGAAATGAAAGGCGCTCTCCTCTCGACTGCGATTTGGTGCGCGGCCATGGTTGCGGCTATCGGCGCGTTCATGCGGGTTCGGTCGCCCTCGCTCGCGTTTGCGTCTGCCGTAGTGATCCTGCTTGTGGCGGGGATAGTCTGCCGGATTGTTTGGAACAGATACACCGATCCAGAGGCTAAGCGACGGGAATTGGAAGATAGGGTTCGGAACTGGTTCCCCTAAGCATCGCCTGAAAGGCCGGCATCCGATAGGGTCGAGATGTTTGGTGATCGCAGACTGAGACGACCAGGCGTCCGACATTCAATCTTCGCAGGATGATCGACGGAAATGACGTGCAGGCAAGCCAATTACTCCAAAATGTGCGATCTTTATTTTCGCCAGGGAGCGCGATGCGAGCAGGTTGGTGTTCTCCAAGTGTATTTGAACGGGACGAAGTAGAGCGACGCCATGGCAGGCAACACCGCGGGCAGGGAGAGCGACGATGAATGGCAATCTTTCGCTTCCGGAACTCGATCGTCGCATCGCGATCCTGAGAGACAATCTTCGGCAGCTGGTCGAGCAAGCAGCCGCGGCGTCGGGCAGTCAAAGCGAGGAGCGGATTGCCGACCGCATCGCTCAGCAGACCGAGGAGCTCGACAAGCTGGTGCTGGAGCGCGATAGCCGGCAGAAGAACTGACGCTGCGAAATCACCGGTTCGTGCCGACCAACGGAGACGTCCGCTGAAATCAGTAGCGGCGGTAGTCCCGGCCGCGCCGCTGCTGTTGGCTGAAGGCGACGCGCGGATTGATGTTGCAATAGGCGAGGCGTCCGGATGCCGACGCCATGCATTGGGCGTAGTTCCGATAGGAGCAGTCGCCGGGAATCCCGACGCCCGTGCCCTGAACGCACCAGGGATAGTCGTATGCCGCCGCAGGCCCCGAGCCCGCGATCGTCACAGCGCCTGCGGCCGATAAGGCCAGGATAGCGAGCATCGCATTGCACATGATTGTTGTCTCCTTCGCGTAACTTCGTCTTGCATTCAAAACGACACCCGCCGGAGAAGGTTCCGCGTGGTCTTATTCGATATGCACGCCGGCCGCCTTGACCACCTTCTCCCATTTCTCGGTTTCGGCCACGATCATCTTGCCGAATTCTTCCGGCGTGGAGATCAGCGGCTCGCCGCCAAGGTCGACCAGACGCGCCTTGATCATTGGCTCGGCCAGCACGGCGTTGATCTCCTTGTTCAATTTTCCGATGATCTCCGGCGGCGTCTTTTTCGGGATGCCGACCCCGAACAGTGCGCTCGCCTCATAGCCCGGCACGGTCTCGGCTACCGTCGGCATATCGGGCAATTGCGGAGAGCGTGTCGCCGTCGTCACCGCCAGCGCGCGCAGGGCCCCGGAGCGGACATGCTGGATGACCGATGGCATGTTGTCGAAGATCACCTGCACCTGACCGCCCAGCATGTCGGTGATCGCAGGTGCGGCACCGCGATAGGGCACGTGCTGCATCTTGGTACCGGTCATCGCCATGAACATTTCACCCGACAAATGCACCGACGTGCCGTTGCCCGACGAAGCCATGTTCACCTTGCCCGGATTGGCCTTCACATAGGCGATGAACTCGGCGACTGTCTTTGCCGGCACGTCGTTGTTGACGGTCATGACGTTCGGGACGCGGTTGAACGACGCCACCGGCGCGATGTCGCGGACAAAATTGAATCTGAGGTTGGTGTAGAGCGATGCGTTGATGTAGTTCGCGGGATTGACCAGCAATATCGTGTAGCCATCCGGGTCCGCATTGACCACCGCATCGGTGCCGATGTTGTTGCCGGCGCCGGGCTTGTTCTCGATCACGAATTGCTGGCCGAGTCTTTCCGACAGCCGCTGGCCGATCAGGCGCGCCAGGATATCGGTGGCGCCGCCCGGCGGATACCCGACCACGAAGTGAACCGGCCGTGCCGGATAATCCGGCGCCGCGGCGCCGGGAATCGAAGCGGTCGCGCAAAGGCCCATGGCGATTAGACCCATCGCGGTGCGGCGTGAAGCCATGCAGTTTCTCCCTGTACCCGGGTCCGAGGTCCGGTTCGCGCTGAATTGCCGCTGTTGAATTGAGGACGAGCCGCGTTGTAACAAACAAATTCTGGTGCGACCAGTGGCGCAGGAAGCGCCTCGAACCGCGACGAAAGGATGGGCCATGGCGGTCAAAGTCAATGCGATCGATCATCTGGTGATCAATGTTAGCGATGTGGAGCGTACGGCGCAGTGGTATCGCCGAATTCTCGGCATGGAGGTCAAGGTGTTCGATCCGGGCCTGGGAAAGCCACCGCGAACCTCGCTGGTGTTCGGCAGCCAGAAGATCAATGTGCGGCCGCGCGACGCCGACAAGATCGAGTGGTTCACGGCGGACCATGAAATGTCCGGCAGCGACGATCTCTGCTTTCTTACATCGAGCACGCCCGAGGAGGTGGTCAACCATCTCAGGGCCTGCGGCGTGGCGATCGAGGAAGGCCCGGGTCCGCGACAGGGCGCCCGCGGCATGCTGCGCTCGGTCTATTGCCGCGATCCCGACGGCAGCCTGATCGAGATTTCGTCCTATGACGGGGAGGCCGGCCGGCCTTAATACGACCCCAGCGCTACGGGCCGAAACGCCTGCAGCAGATGCTGGTCGAGCTTGCCGCCCATGCCTTCCATGATCGCGAACGCCTTGGCCTGGGTGAACGGCAGCCGGTAGGCGCGCTTCTCCACCAGCGCTGCCTGGATGTCCACGATCGTGGTCAGCCGCACCAGATCGCTGATCTGGTTGCCGCGCAGCCCATTGGGATAGCCGGTGCCGTCAAGCAATTCATGATGGTGCAGAACCACATCCAGCATCTCCGGCGGAAAGCCGCCTTCGGCGGCGAGCGCGTCATAGCCGAACCGGGGATGCTTGCGGATGAGCTCCATCTCCTCGTCGGTGAGCTTTCCCGGCTTGTCCAGCACCGCCACCGGGATGAAGGCCTTGCCGACGTCGTGCAGCAGCGCGGCGCGCGTCAGCCGGCGCTGGTCGTCCTCGCGCATGCCGAGATGCTGCGCAAACGCCACCGCGAATCCGGTGACAAACAGGCAATGGCGATAGCTGGCTGTATGATGACGAGCGACGGCGGATAGCCATTCGCGCAACGATGATTTCTTGATGGCGCTGAGAATCCGGTCTTCAGCCTGCACGATGTCGTCGAACGTCAGGGGAGTGCCAGCCGGCAGCTTGTCGAACATCTTGACCATTACCGCGTGCGCGGCCTCGACGCCCCGGTTCAAGGCCTTGCCGCCGGCGGTTGCGTCGAATTTGTCGGTGTCCGGGAACGCGGCCTGGATACGCTGCAAAATGCATTGCGCGTCGAACGGTCGCGATATGGTGTCGGTCGCGCCCAATGCCCAGGCCTGCATCGAGCCATGGTGCAGGGCATCGGCGAGCACGAACAGCCGGGGCACGGAGCGATAGGCTTCGGCGCGCAGCTTGTTGCGGACCAACTGCACGCTCTCGGGCGATCGCAAATTGATATCGACCACGATGCCGGAAAAATGATCGGCCGGCCGTTCCGGAATGTCCGAGGTCGAGATGGTATCGACCTCGCCGACTGATTGCAGAATGCCGGCGAGTTCGCGGCTCTGGTCGCTGCGATCCGAGGCGAGAAGAAGCCGGCGCTTGGACGAAGCCTGGTTGGCGAGAGCTGTCATTGATCCCCATCGGATAGCGGTCGAAATGGACAGCGAGAATTACCAACAAGGGATTTTACTGGGCTTAAGGGGTATGATGAACAAAAGGATATTGTTGAGCTACAATTTGAACGATTGCCGGATTGCTTTGCGGAGCCTGTGATCGCGCGCGGATTCGCGCGACCCGTTGGCTCGCCATGACGGCCGGCGCCGGCACCGAAGCTCCGGATAAGAAAATGAGATGAGCGCAACACGCTAGATGAAAAAATCCGCCGGAGGCCAAGACCTTCCGGCGGATTGTGTCGTCGCCTGTGCGAGGGGTTTACGCCTTCATCGCTCCCTTCACCGCTTCCGCGGTGATCGGCAGCGAGCGGATGCGGGCGCCGCAGGCATTGAAGATCGCGTTGCCGAGCGCGGGCGCGATCACCGTCACCGCGGGCTCGCCGACGCCGGTGGCTTTTTCGCCGTTGGCAATGACGCTGACCGCGACCTCCGGCACCTGGGACATCCGCAAGGGAGTGTAGGTGTCGAAGTTGGTCTGCTCGATGCCGCCGTCCTTCAGCGTCGCCTTCTCGTACAATGCAAGCGACAGTCCCCACAATGCCGCGCCCTCGACCTGGGCACGTATGTTATCGGGATGCACCTGGGTGCCGACGTCGGTGGCAACGGTCAATTTCTTGACCTTGACCTCGCCGTTCGGCCCGACCGCGACATGGGCGACGCAGGCGGTCCAGCTCGCGGTCGCACGCTCCTGCGAGGAGACGCAGGCAACGCCCATGCCTTCACCTTTCGGCAGTTCCCGGCTGCCATAGCCGGACAGGCCCATGGCGGCGAGCAGGGTGTTGCGCAGACGTTGCGCACCACCGGCATTGGCGCCCTTGCCGTCGAGCATGTCGATGCGATATTGCGCGGGGTCCTTGCCGACCGCGTGCGCGATCTCGTCGATCATGCTTTCGACCGCCCAGAAGGTCCAGCCCGGCGCGACCGAGCGCAGCTGGCCTGACGGGGTGGCGTTGTGCGCCATTTCATTGAGGATGGCGCGGACGTTGTGATTGGGCACGGAATAGAAGAAATCCGCGCCGTTCACGGTGAACGCGTCGAGTGCCCCCTTCTTGTCGACCGACGGCGACAGGAAATCGGGAATTCCCCAACGCTTGGTCGGCCACGCACTGACCACGTCATGATTTAACGCGACCAGCTTGCCGTCGCCGTCCAGTCCCGCCTTGACCTTCTGCAACGTCAGCGGCCGCGAAAAATCCATCGTCATGTCGTTTTCGCGCGAGTAGATCACCTTGACCGGTTTGCCGACGGCCTTGGCCGCCTGCACCGCCGGCACCATCATGTCGGCATCGAGCCGCCGGCCGAAGCCGCCGCCCAGCCACATCTGGTGCAACACCACGAACTTGGGATCGACCCCGGCAGCGCCCGCCGCGATCGCGCCAGAGCGCGTCGCAAACTGGTTGCCTGAATAAAGGTGCCAGATGTCGCCCTTCAGCTCCGCCGTAGCGTTCATCGGCTCCATCGGCGCGTGGATGTTGATGTTGGTGGTGTACTCCGCCTCCATCAGCTTCGCCGCGGTGCCGAACGCCGCTGATGTATCGCCGTCCTTGACGAAGAACAGCCCGGAATCGTCGAGGCCCTGCAAGCGCCGGGCTTCATTGAGCAGTGATTCGCTGGACAGGTTCGCGTTGGGACCGCCGTCATAGCTGACCTTCAAGGCAGCCGCGGCCTTGCGGGCGTTGGCATAGGTGTTGGCCACCGCCACCACCCAGCCGGTCGTGGTGCCGGTCTTGTCGTCGAGCGTGACGGCCTTGATGAAGCCCGGCAGTTTCTTGGCCGCGCTGTCGTCGACTGTTTTGACGGTGGCGCCATAGCGCACCGGCGGAGTTACGACCGCGCCATACACCATGCCCGGCAGCATGACGTCGATGCCGTATTTGGCTGAACCGTTGGTCTTGGAGGGGATGTCGAGCTGCGGAACCGAAACCCCGATCATGGTGTATTGGTCGGGTGTCTTGAGTTTGATCGCCTTCAGCTCGTCGGGCGTGAAGGTTTTTGTCAACTTGCCGCTCTTGACGATCTCCGCGAAGGTCATCGACTTCTTCGTCTTCGGATGTGAAACGACGGAGTCCCTGACGACCAGCTCGCCCTTATTATAGGGCGGCAGACCCATCGCCGTGCCCGCGGCTTCCGCCAACGCCATGCGCCCGGCGGCGCCGGCGCGGCTCATCGCATCGAAGTTCATCATCGTGCTCCAGCTGCCGCCGGTGATCTGGGCGCCGAGCACGGGGTCGTTGAACTTCGGATCGTTGGAAGCGAGCTGAACCCGCATGTCCTTCCAGTTGGCGCCGAGTTCCTCGCAGATGATCTGCGCCATGGTAGAGGCAATGTGCTGGCCCATATCGGCCTTGCCGCAGGTAACCGTCACGATCCCGTCCGGCGCAATCGAATACCAGACGCTGGGATCGAAATTGCTGGCGGCCGCGAGCGCCTGATCCGCTCCAACAAGGCCGGGAACGGCCGAATAGCCGAGCACCAGACCCGCCGTGGCGGATCCTACCAGGAACGAGCGGCGGCTGAGATCGGCGGATTCGATTTGGGGTGTTTTCACGTGCGTATTCATGTTGCCCTCCGCTCGGTTCCGGCAGCCGACGCGGTGCGCATTTCGGACGCCGCGCGCATGATCGCCTTCTGAATCCGTGAGTAGGTCATGCAACGGCAGAGGTTGCCGTCCATGTGCGCCACCACTTCTTCCTTTGTCGGGTCGGAATTCTTGGCGAGCAGCGATGCCGCCTGCATGATCTGCCCGGATTGGCAGTAACCGCATTGCGGGACCTGCTCGGCGATCCAGGCCTTCTGCAGGGGGTGGTCGCCCTTGGCGCTGAGCCCTTCAATGGTCGTGATCTTCTTGCCGGCGACATCGCTCACCGACGTCTGGCAGGATCGCACCGCCTCGCCGTTGACGTGAACCGTGCAGGCGCCGCAGAGGCCGGCGCCGCAGCCGAACTTGGTACCGGTCATCTGCAATTGCTCGCGGATGGCCCACAGCAACGGCGTATCGCTCGCCGCCTCGACGGACATATTCCGTCCATTGATGTTGAGAACAGCCATGGTGTCTCTTCCCTGCCGGTGCCTGATGCCGCTTACGACGACACCCCATTTATCGAACGGTCTGACACCCACCGGGCCGATGCCGACCTTGCGCGCGAGAATGATCGAGTTCCAATGCAGAGGCAACCGGGATTCCGTCGCGGAAAATAAAAATGCCGACCGCACCTTGTGCGTTGCGACAATAATGCTGCCACAAAGTCGTCGGCGCGTCGTGCATTCACGGCAAGGGGCGCAGTACGAGGGCGCTTCGCCAAGCTGGGCGGTTCCCACAGCCAAGCGGATCGCGCTAGAATAACCTCGCACCGCAAGGCCCTGGGAAACCGCAATGCCAAAAATCGATCGGGACGGGGTCGACCTCTATTACGAGGTCCATGGCAGCGGCCCTACGCTGTTGCTTACCCACGGCTATTCCTCGACCTCGGCGATGTGGCGGGATCAAATCGAGCCGCTGTCGCGACACCACAAACTCGTGTTGTGGGACATGCGCGGCCATGGCCGGTCCGATTACCCGCAGGATCCTGCAGCCTACAGCGAAGCACTGACGGTGGCGGATATGGCCGCGCTGCTCGATTTGGTCGGGGCTGACGGCGCCATCGTCGGCGGCCTTTCGCTCGGCGGATATATGTCACTGGCGTTCTATCGCGCGCATCCGGAGCGGGTGCGCGCGCTGTTGATTATCGATACCGGGCCTGGTTTCAAAAAGGACGATGCCCGCGAAGCCTGGAACAGGCGCGCCTACGAGACCGGCGAGCGGTTCGAGCGCGAGGGACTTGCGGTTCTCAAATCCGCGAGCCGGGAGCGCTCGAGCGTCAGCCACCGCGATGCCTCCGGGCTTGCGGCTGCCGCGCGCGGGATGCTGACCCAGCGCGACTCCCGGGTCATCGAGACGCTGCCCGACATCAAGGTTCCCTCGCTGATCGTGGTCGGCGCCGAGGATGCGCCATTTCTCGCTGCATCCGACTACATGGCGGCGAAAATTCCCGGAGCGAAAAAGGTCGTGATCGCCGCTGCCGGCCACGCCGTCAACATCGACCAGCCGCAGCCGTTCATCGACGCCGTGCTGCCGTTTCTCGATGATCTCGCGCGCAATGCGGCTGTGGAAAGGCGGCTCCGGCCATGAGTCGGCTTGCGCACACTGCGTCGCTGCTGCTGGCCGTCGGCATGGTATCGCCTGGCGATGCAAAGGCCGCACAATTCTCGTCACCCCCGAGCGGGCGCCCCCCGTTCACCGCGACGCTGTCGAACACGACGCCGCTCGCTTTCGGAATGAATGTGGAAGAGGTCTCACGGGCGCTACGAGAGCCGCTCAGCTATTTCAGCGGCCGGCCGGGCGAGGAAATCTATCTGGCGATCCGCAATATCGGCGGCAGCGGTTTGTTCAATCACAATGACCGGCTCTATCTGCTATTCCGCAAGGGCAAGCTGACCGGCTGGAAGGGCGACTGGGGCCACAACTGGATGTGGCAATAGGCAAGCCGATCCGCGTTCGGCCAATTCTGCGAAGATCAACTCTCAACAAGAGGATACCCCGTGGGAAAAGACATCAAGCTGACGGCCTCGGACGATTTTCAACTGGGCGGCTATCGTGCCGACCCCGCAGGTGCGCCCAAGGCGGCGATCGTGGTGATCCAGGAGATCTTCGGCGTCAATCACCACATTCGCGCGGTCTGCGACCGGCTCGCCGGCGAAGGCTATGTCGCCATCGCGCCGTCGATCTTCGATCGCATCGAGCCCAATTTTACGTGCGGCTATTCGCCCGACGAAGTCACGCTTGCGCGCAAGTTCGTGGCCAATCCGGATTGGGCGGCGATGCTGCGCGACACCCAAGCGGCCATCGAGGCGGTTAGCGACGTCGGCGCGGTCGGCATCATCGGCTTTTGCCTCGGGGGCAGTGTTGCGTACGCCGCCGCGACAAAACTGTCGGGACTGTCGGCGGCGATCGGCTATTATGGCGGCGCCATCGTTCGCTTCGCCGACGACAAGCCAAAGGTGCCGACGCAACTACATTTCGGCGAGAAGGACGCCGGGATTCCGTTGAGCGATGTCGAGACGATCAGGAGCAAGCGCCCGGAGGTCGAGATCTTCGTCTATCCGGGCGCGCAACACGGATTTCATTGCGACGAGCGGGCAAGTTACGACAAGACCAGCGCCGACGTCGCCTGGCCGCGCAGCATGGCGTTCTTTGCCCGCCATCTGAAGAAGTGAGTCTGGTCATGCGCGGACTTGTTCCGCGCAGCCGACGATCTCGCTAGAACCAGCGCTCGCCGACCAGCACGGTATCGCCCGGACTAAGCGCGGTGCCGAGCGGCACCACAACGCGCATCGGTCCGGAATTGTCGGTGTGGGTAAGCGTGACGCGGTCGCGACGCGCGCGCGGCGAAAAGCCGCCGGCGATCGCCACCGCGCTCTCGACGCTCATGTTGGGCACGTAGGGATATTGGCCGGGGGCTGCGACTTCACCAAGGATGAAGAACGGCCGATAGGATTCGATCTCCACCGCCACCGACGGATCGCGGATAAAGCCGCTCCGCAGTTTGGCGGTGATCTCGGAAGCAAGTCCCGCCGGCGTGCGTCCGCGTGCGGGCACCGCGCCGATCAAGGGCATGGTGATCGAGCCGCCGGCGTCGATCGCATAGCTGTTGGTGAGGCCTTCCTGGCCGTAGACCACGACGCGCAGCTTGTCGCCAGCATCGAGATGATAGACCCCACCATGGGCAGCCGGTGTCGGCGCAGCGGCATAGTCGACAGCGCCACGCGCGTAAGCGGGCTGCCCCGCCGCGCCAAAGGCGTTGCGAAGCGCGCCGATGGCACCACCGGAATCAGTCGGGCCTGACGGATCGAAGCTCGCCGCGGCGGGCTGTTGGTAGGGCTCGCCATAGGCAAGTGAGTCGAGATTGCTCTGCGGCGACGCCATCGCCACCGGCGCGGTCGTGTGCATGCAGCCCGACAGAGCGAGCGCGGTCGCGGCGACAAGGATCGGAAATTGAAACGCGCGCGCAGCCCGCACCGGAGCCATCCCTCATAGCGAGACAGCTTAAATTCTTGCACCGGTTATGGTTAACAAATCGTTTTTGCGCGGTCGAAGGCGGGGTGCTTGCACCTCGCGCCCTCTGCGTTCCGCGGCCTTGGCGATCAGACGGCGCTCACCCCGGCGCCGACCGGGCACGACACTCCGGTGCCGCCGAGTCCGCAATAGCCGGCGGGATTCTTGGCCAGATATTGCTGATGGTAGTCCTCGGCGAAATAGAATTCGCCCGACGGCGCCACCTCGGTGCTGATGGCGCCTAGGCCCTTCGCCGCCAGCGCTTTCTGATAGGCCGCGCGCGATGCCTCCGCGGCTGTGCGCTGTGCGTCGGAAAAGGTGTAGATCGCCGAGCGATACTGAGTGCCGACGTCGTTGCCCTGACGCATGCCTTGCGTCGGGTCATGGCTCTCCCAGAAGACCTTCAGCAACCGCTCATAGGAAATCTTTTTCGGATCGAACACCACCAGCACGGCTTCGGTGTGCCCGGTGCGCCCCGAACAAACTTCCTCATAGGTCGGATTCCTGGTGTGGCCGCCGGCATAGCCTACCGCCGTGGTGAAGACGCCATCGCCGAGCTCCCAGAATTTGCGCTCGGCGCCCCAGAAGCAGCCGAGTCCGAACACCGCCTGCTCGAGGCCTGCGGGAAAAGGCGGCTGCAATGGACGGCCGTTCAGGAAATTCCTTGTTGCGGTGGGAATGGGCGTGGCACGGCCCGGCAGCGCCTCGGCAGCGCTCGGCAATGCAGGGGTTTTGCGCATGAACAGCATGGGTTCCCTCCCGGAGGCCTCGACTGACGAGCACCCTCGCCTGCAATCGATGACTTTAATATATGTCTTTACGCCGACCGCCATAGCCCCCTTACGCACGGAAGCGAATATCCCCGGGGCAGCGCCGCGTTCCCGCTAGTCCCGTGAATAGCCGATCAGCGGCTTGCGCGGCCGGAACACCAGCATCAACAGGATTCCGAGCACGCCGAGCACGACGAAAACCGGCTGGTCGAGTACAACCTTGATCACGCTGGTCCAGAGCCAGGGCGCGACGCCTTCCACCCAGGCATGAAATGCCTGCTGGCTGGATTGATGGACGTCGTTCCAGAATTGACCAAATCGCGTGAAGCTCAGGGTCTGATCGGCGACCCAGCGCGCCCCGTCATAGACCATGAAGACAAATCCGCCGGCCAGCAGCAACAGGCCCACAAGTCGGAAAAATCCGCGGATCATGCGACACCTTATCTCTCGCGCTTACCGAAACGCCGTCAGCCATTAGCGGGGCAACAGGGGAAATTCAACCTCATCAGCAGCTTATCAGCGCTCTCGACGCGGTCATCGGGCCATTTCAGGGGTCTGGAAAGCGTTGACGGTGCAGTAGCTGCGCCCTATAAGGAGCCGCAATGGCGGCGGGCGCAATCCCGCCGCCGCTGTTCTTTAAGCGGCGCCACGATCCATGCCAATTTTGTTTTGGCTTGGTTGCTGCCCGAGAATGGCATCGCCAGGACACCCGCAGAACACGATAGCGGTCGATCCCGCGTTTGGAAGGCAGCGCGCTCCAGCCGGCCCAATCAGCGATCGGTCACCGCCGAAGGATATTTGAGACTATGGCCAATACCAGTTCCGCCAAGAAGGCGACGCGCAAAATTGCCCGCCGCACCGTCATCAACAAGTCGCGCCGCACCCAGATGCGTGGCGCGGTCGGCAGGGTCGAGGAAGCGATCAGCAGCGGCGATCGCGATGCAGCCTTGAAGGCCATGGCGCGCGCCGAACCGGAATTGATGCAGGCAGCGCAGCGCAACATCATTCACAAG
Organism: uncultured Alphaproteobacteria bacterium; assembly: GCA_963840155.1. Classification (GTDB taxonomy): domain Bacteria; phylum Pseudomonadota; class Alphaproteobacteria; order Rhizobiales; family Xanthobacteraceae; genus Bradyrhizobium. The sequence goes on along the minus strand of CAWIXP010000002.1, from coordinate 1,445,019 downwards.
AACAGCGCGAGCCGAAAGGTCTCCCGGCTTGCGCATCAGATCGCCAAGCTCGCGAAATGAAGTGATCGAAAAGATCCGTCAAAAGCCCGGCGGTGCCGGGCTTTTTCGTCTCTTACCGTATTGCGCTGAACGCTGCCGCGCACGGAAACGCCGCGGAGCCCGTGATTTGACCCGAGAGAGGCGGACCTGGGGCCGACGATCCCGGCGCCGATTGCCGGTCGCGCGCCCCTTTGAAATGTCAATCGTCTTGCCTTGAAACGGCCATCGCACCGCACGGCCACATCCGACGCTTTTTCAGGGGTTACCCTCCTCCGACGAGCAAAAAAAAACGCGTTTGCGTAGTTACTTATCGGCATAGCGAAGACGGGTTGTTGGAAAAGTCACTTCCGCTCTGCTGCAACGTAACCATTTTATGAACTTATTTTGGACACGTGCGCAAAATGTCACAGCCGATCGCAATTTCGAATCTCCGCGCAGATTCAAACCTTTGCCGCTTTTGGCGAAAGCCGCTGCCTGATCTTGCGATGCGAAGTTGTCTTTCGTGGTGCTGGCGCTGAATCATTTCCGTTGCGGGGAATGAGAGCCATGATGTATCTCTTGAAACGTTCGCGGCGCCCACGGCTCTTCAGACCAGCGCGGTTTAGGGGACGGGGTGGACGTGCAAATCGGCGGCGGTGTGCGCGTTGGCGACGCTTTCCAAGCGATTGGCGGGTTGAGCCTCATGCAATATGAGGATCGTGGTTCTGTGTCCGAAATTTCTCAAGCGCGGCATTTGTAGTGCGCTCACTTCGAACAAGAGAGATACGCACCGGCTAACCGACAATAGCATCGAAGGCGAAGCAGGTGGGCAGGGTAGAGTAACGGGCTGAGGTGTGCGGGCGTAGCGGCTGAGCGATTTTGACGTTCAGGCGTTTGAGATTGAAACACGCGCAGAAGGACAACTTGCCGTGCGCAATCGCGGCGAGAGGGGGAGGTTGTATGCCTTACGGAATCTTTGCGGTACTCGGTCGGATGCCATCCTTGGATGATGCCGTATTGGACATCTTGGATGCCGCCCGCGCGCGGCCTCCGACGCGAGCTCCCGATAGAGCGTTGAGTACACGCTGACCTCGCGAAGCTTCTCTTCCGACTGCTGATCTGACCACGGCGTTCTCGCCGACCGGCCGGTCTATGCCTGAAGATGAAGCCTCGCTCGAGGTCGCACCGCGGCAGAAAACCTGCCCGGCTTTTCGCAAGGCACCGTCCCTCTTTCGGAAAAGTTTCAGGCAATGACAAATACGGAACAGGATCGCTGGTCGCGCGTAAAAGGCCGGCTGCGCACGAGCGTAGGGGAGGATGTCTATACCAGTTGGTTTGCCCGCATGGATCTGGAGGGCGTCGAGCAGGAGAGCGTCCGCCTTTCGGTTCCGACGCGGTTTCTGAAGAGCTGGATCCAGGCGCATTATGCCGAGCGCGTTCTGTCCTGCTGGCAAGCCGAGATGCCGGAAGTGCACCGGGTCGACCTTACCGTGCGAACGGCGATGCGATGCGTGGCACCGGCAAAACAACCCGCCACACCGCTCGATCAGCGCCGCACCGAACGATCCGACGGCCGGCCGGCCCCCGAGTTGCGCGCGACCGCGACCGCGCCGGTGTCCGCCAGTCACGACGCGCTCGGCGGCTCGCCGCTCGATCCGCGCCTGACCTTTGCAAGCTTTGTCATCGGGCGCTCCAACACGCTGGCTCATGCGGCGGCGCGCCAGGTGGCGGAAGGGCGGCGCGGCGACGCCGTCATGTTCAATCCGCTCTACGTCCACGCCGGGGTCGGGCTGGGCAAAACCCACCTTCTGCAGGCGGTGACCTGGGCCGGCAATTCCGGCAGCGAACGCAGGGTGCTTTATCTCACCGCCGAAAAATTCATGTACGGCTTCGTCGCCGCTCTCAAGACGCAGACCGCACTCGCCTTCAAGGAAGCGTTGCGCGGCATCGACGTGCTCGTGATCGACGATCTGCAATTCCTGCAGGGCAAATCGACCCAGGCCGAATTCTGCCATACCCTTAATGCGCTGATCGACGCCGGCCGCCAGGTGGTGATCGCAGCCGACCGGCCACCTTCCGATCTTGAGAGCCTTGACGAGCGCGTGCGCTCGCGCCTCGCCGGCGGCCTTGTGGTCGAAATGGGTTCGCTCGGCGAAGAACTACGGCTTGGAATCTTGAAGTCGCGCGTTGCCGCCGCGCGTGCGCATCACACCGGCTTCGATGTGCCGGCGCCGGTGCTGGATTATCTCGCTCGCACCATCACCCACAACGGCCGCGACCTCGAGGGCGCCATCAACCGCCTGTTGGCGCACAGCAAGCTCAACGCACAGCCGGTGACGCTGGAAATGGCCGAACGGGAGGTGCGCGATCTGATCCGGCCGCAGGAACCGAAGCGCATCAAGATCGAAGACATTCAGCGCGTGGTGGCCCGGCAATACAATGTGAGCCGCTCCGACCTGCTGTCCTCGCGCCGGACCGCGAATGTCGTTCGCCCGCGCCAGGTCGCGATGTACCTGGCCAAAACCCTGACGCTGCGCTCGCTGCCGGAAATCGGCCGCCGCTTTGGTGGACGCGACCACACCACGGTGCTGCATGCCGTGCGCAAGATCGAAGCGCTGGTCGCCAAGGACACCGGGCTCTCCGAAGAGGTTGAATCGCTCAAGCGCCAACTGCAGGAGTGAACCGTCCGGCGTCCCCGCGAGGGACGGCACGATTTTCCTGGTCTCGGGGAATGCGCGGCGCAAGCCGTAACGGCGGCGGATTTTGCTTCAAAACGTGGGGAACGGCGCCGCGTTTCTCTTGCACTTGCGCCCCATCCGCGCCACCTTGCGCTCCCCCCGCGGGTTTGGTCAAATCCAGCTTTGATCGGGCTTTTCGGGTTCAATGCCGCGGCGCGCCTCTCCGGGCCCGCCCGGCTTTTCCATCTTGAGGGATCAGGCGGGTATTGCAATGAAGGTTACCGTCGAACGCGCGCAGCTCCTGAAATCGCTGGGCCACGTCCACCGCGTGGTCGAGCGCCGCAACACCATTCCGATCCTCGGCAACATACTGGTGCGAGCCGAAAACGCGCGGCTATCGTTGAAGGCAACCGACCTTGACCTCGAGGTGACGGAAACGCTTGCCGCCGAGGTTGCGACCGCCGGGTCGACCACCGTGCCGGCCCATATGTTTTACGACATTGTCCGCAAGCTGCCGGACGGCGCGCAGATCGTGCTGGAAGGCGACGGCGATCGCTCGGTGCTGGCGATCCGCGCCGGCCGATCTCGGTTCACGTTGCAGACGCTGCCCGAAAATGACTTTCCGGATCTCGCCGCCGGCGACATGACGCATGCGTTTAGCCTCGCTGCCTCCGACATGAAGCGCCTGATCGACCGCACCCAGTTCGCGATCTCGACCGAAGAGACCCGCTATTACCTCAACGGCATCTATTTGCACACCGCCGGCAGCGCCAAGGCCGCGACCTTGCGCGCGGTGGCGACCGACGGGCATCGCCTGGCGCAGATCGATCTGCCGCTGCCGAAAGGCGCCGCCGGCATGCCCGGCGTGATCGTGCCGCGCAAGAGCGTCGGCGAAGTGCAGCGGTTGATCGAGGACAACGAGGCCGAGGTCGCGATCGAAATGTCGCAGGGCAAGATCCGCTTCACCATCGGCGATGTGGTGCTGACCTCCAAATTGATCGATGGCACTTTTCCGGACTACGGTCGCGTCATCCCGCAAAACAACGACAAGGAATTGATCGTCGACAAGAAGGACTTCGAGGCCGCGGTCGACCGCGTGTCGACGATCTCGAGCGAACGCGGCCGTGCGGTGAAACTGGCGTTGTCGGCGGGCAAGCTGGTGCTGTCGGTCACCAACCCGGACTTCGGCAGCGCCACCGAAGAACTCGAAGTCGAATACGCTGCCGACGCGCTCGATATCGGTTTTAACTCCCGCTATCTCCTGGACATCGCGGCTCAGATCGAGGGCGAGGTCGCGGTGCTCAAACTGGCCGACCCGGGTTCGCCGACATTGGTGCAGGACAAGGATTCCAAAGGCGCGCTCTACGTGCTGATGCCGATGCGGGTGTGAGAACACAATCGTCTTGGCCGCGCTTGACCCGGCAATCCGATGTTCCTCTCCGCTTTTGAGAGAGGGAACATAGAGCGACATATCTCTCCTCCATGACCGCCGCGCGCATCCATCGCCTCATGCTGACGCATTTCCGCAATTATCGCGCGGCGAGCCTGCGGACGGCCGCCGACGTGGTGGTGCTGGTCGGTCCGAACGGGGCCGGCAAGACCAATTGCATCGAGGCGATCTCGTTTCTGTCGCCGGGGCGCGGCTTGCGCCGCGCGACGCTCGAGGATGTCGCCGACAATCAGGGCGACGGCTCCTGGGCGGTGTCCGCCGAGGTCGAGGGCGCGCTCGGGCTCGCCACGCTCGGCACCGGTATCGATGCGCCCGGCGCCGATGGACCCGCCACCAGCCGGCGCTGCCGGATCGACCGCGAAGCGGTCACCTCGGCCGCCGCGTTCGGCGATCACCTGAGAATGGTGTGGTTGACGCCTGCCATGGATGGGCTGTTCCTGGGCGCGGCGTCGGAGCGGCGGCGGTTCTTCGACCGGCTGGTGCTGGCGATCGACAGCGAGCATTCCAGCCGGGTGTCGGCGCTCGATCGCTCGTTGCGCTCGCGCAACCGCCTGCTGGAGGTGCGCAACTACGACGACCATTGGTGCGACGCGATCGAGCGCGAAACCGCTGAACTCGCGGTCGCGGTGGCGGCGACCCGCGGCCAGACCGCCATCGAGCTCGCGGCGATGCTGCGCACGCGCGGTGAGGCTTCCGCGTTTCCGTCCGCCCAGATCATGCTCGACGGCTGGATGGAAAATGCGCTGTTGAGCGAGCCCGCCACGGCGGTAGAGGACCGTTACCGGCAAATCCTGCGCGACGGCCGCGCGCGTGACGCCGCCGCCGGCCGCACGCTGGATGGTCCGCATCTCACCGATCTACAGGTGATCTACGCGCCGAAGAGCATGCCGGCCCGTGACGCCTCGACCGGCGAACAAAAGGCGCTTCTGATCGGGCTGGTGCTGGCGCATGCCAGCCTCGTCGCGCAGATGACCGGCATCACGCCACTATTGCTGCTCGACGAGGTGGTGGCCCATCTCGATCCCTCCAGGCGCACCGCCCTGTTCAATGAATTGGCAAAGCTCGGCGCGCAGGTATGGATGACCGGCGCCGATCCCGCGGCGTTCACCGACATCGCCGCCTCGGGCGACGTCTTCAACGTCGATTCGGGCCGCATCGCACGCCGCGCATGAGCGGCTGGGAGGCCGCAGATCTGAAAAATCCGGACTTGCGACGGCAAAAATCAGCTGCCGAATCGCGCTTTTGCCGGGTCTTCGAATCGGCTTCCGGGCCGCTTGAAAAACACGCAAAAAATCCTATTTGTTCAACGAGTTGCAGGGAGAGACTTTGCGCTAGGCGCATAGCGTCTTTCATGGCACAAATGAGCGGATCAGTGCCTGTTTTGCGCCGCTGATTCGAAGACATCCTCGAAGGCCTCACATGACAGAACCTGTCCGGCGATCGACCGCCGACACCGAGCATTCCATTCCGATCGAATACGGCGCGGAGTCGATCCGGGTTTTGAAAGGCCTCGATGCGGTCCGCAAACGGCCGGGCATGTATATCGGCGATACCGATGACGGCTCGGGCCTGCATCACATGGTCTACGAGGTCGTCGACAACGCCATCGACGAAGCGCTGGCCGGTCACGCCACCGCGGTGGAGGTCGTGCTCAACGCCGACGGCTCCGTTACCGTGCGCGACGATGGCCGCGGCATTCCGGTCGACATCCACAAGGGCGAAGGCATTTCCGCCGCCGAGGTCATCATGACCCAGTTGCATGCCGGGGGAAAATTCGACCAGAATTCCTACAAGGTGTCGGGCGGGCTGCATGGCGTGGGCGTCTCGGTCGTCAACGCGCTGTCGAGCAAGCTGCAGCTGCGGGTCTGGCGCGAGGGCAAGGAACATTTCATCGAATTCGCCGATGGCGACGCGGTGGCGCCCCTCAAGGTGATGGGCGAGGCCAACGGCAAGCGCGGCACCGAGGTGACGTTCATAGCCTCCAAGCAAACCTTCAGCAACGTCGAATACGACTTCGCAACGCTGGAGCATCGCTTGCGCGAACTCGCCTTCCTGAATTCCGGCGTCAATATCGTGCTGTCGGATATGCGACACGCGGTCGAGAAGCGCGAGGAGATGCATTACGACGGCGGCGTCGAGGAATTCGTCAAATATCTCGATCGCAACAAGAAGCCGATGGTGCCCGCCCCGATCATGATCAATGCCGAGATGAACGGCATCGGCGTCGAGGCGGCGCTGTGGTGGAATGACAGCTACCACGAGAACGTACTGTGCTTCACCAACAACATTCCGCAGCGCGACGGCGGCACCCATCTCGCGGGCTTCCGCGGCGCATTGACGCGTCAGGTCAACGGCTATGCCGACGCCATGGCCAAACGCGAAAAGATCGCGCTGACCGGGGACGATTGCCGGGAGGGTCTGACCGCGGTCTTGTCGGTGAAGGTACCGGATCCGAAATTCTCCTCGCAGACCAAGGACAAATTGGTGTCCTCGGAAGTCCGTCCGGTGGTCGAGAACGTCATCAACGAAGCCCTGGCGGCTTGGTTCGAGGAGCATCCAACCGAGGCCAAGATCATCGTCGGCAAGGTGGTGGAGGCCGCCGCTGCCCGCGAGGCCGCGCGCAAAGCACGCGAACTCACGCGGCGCAAGGGCGCGCTCGACTACGCTTCGCTGCCCGGCAAGCTCTCCGACTGCCAGGAGCGCGATCCCGCCAAATCCGAGCTGTTCATCGTTGAGGGCGACTCCGCCGGGGGCAGCGCCAAGATGGGCCGCAACCGCGAATTCCAGGCGGTGCTGCCGCTGCGCGGCAAGATCCTCAATGTCGAGCGCGCCCGCTTCGACAAGATGCTGGGTTCCGAGCAGATCGGCACCCTGATCACGGCCTTGGGAACCGGGATCGGCCGCGATGATTTCGATTTATCGAAGCTGCGCTATCACAAGATCATTCTGATGACCGATGCCGACGTCGACGGCGCGCATATCCGAACTTTGCTGTTGACCTTCTTCTTCCGTCAAATGCCGTCGCTGATCGAGGGCGGCTACCTCTACATAGCGCAGCCGCCGCTCTACAAGGTGGTGCGCGGCAAGTCCGAGCAGTACCTCAAAGACGAGCGCGCGCTGGAGGTTTACCTGATCTCGACCGGGCTCGACGACTGCGTCTTCAAGCTGGCATCCGGCGAGGAACGCGGCGGCCGGGATTTGCAGGTGCTGGTCGAGGACGCCCGGGTGATTCGTAACGTGCTGCACAATCTGCACAGCCGCTATAACCGCAAGGTGGTCGAGCAGGCGGCGATCGCCGGCGTGCTGAACTCGAGAATCGTCGGCAACATCGAGACCTCCAACGCCGCTGCCGGCTATATCGCGCGGCGGCTGGATGCGCTCGCCGACGAAGTCGAGCGCGGCTGGAGCGGCCGTTTCACCGAGGGCGAGGGTTTCTTCTTCGAGCGTACCGTGCGCGGCGTGAAGGACGTCGCCATCATCGACGACGCGCTGCTCGGCTCCGCCGATGCGCGCAAGCTCGACGAATACGCCGCGAGGCTGCAGGAAGCCTATCCACGCCCGGGCGTGTTGCGCCGCAAGGACAAGGAAACACCCATTCATGGACCGGTCGGGCTGTTCGAGGCGGTGACCGATGCCGGCCGCGAGGGCGTCAAGCTGCAGCGCTATAAAGGTCTCGGCGAGATGAACCCGGACCAGCTTTGGGAAACCACGCTCGACGCCAACGAGCGCTCGCTGCTGCAGGTCAAGGTCAAGGAGGTCGACGAGGCCGACGACATCTTCACCAAGCTGATGGGCGACATCGTTGAACCGCGCCGCGAATTCATCCAGGATAATTCGCTCAGCGCCACCGTCGACGTCTGAGAACACTGACCTCCGTCGATAAGTCGAACGCATGCCGGTCGCTGCGGCGATTACACGCCATCACCTCACCATCGAACTGACCGAAACGCTGAAGCTCGCGGTGCCGATCGCGCTGACGCAGCTTGGCCAGATCGCGATGATGACGACCGACCTGGCCCTGATCGGGCGGCTCGGGGACGACGCGGTCGCCGCCGCGGCGCTGGCGCACACCGTGTTCTTCATCAGCTTCACCTTCGGAATGGGACTGGTTTCCGCGGTGGCGCCGCTGGCCGCGCAGGCCTTCGGTGCCCGCGATCCCCGCCTGGTGCGGCGCGCGCTTCGGGTCGGGCTCTGGGCGGCGCTGGTGATTTCGCTGCCTATCATGTCGTTCCGGCTGTATGGCGAGCAACTTCTGTTGCTGCTCGGCCAGGCTGCGTCGACCGCGCGGCTGGCGCAGCAGTACCTGTCCGGTCTGGCATGGGGCGTTGCGCCAGCGCTGTGGTTCCTGGCGATCCGCGGCTTCATGGGCGCGGTCAACCGCCCGGAGCCGGCGCTATGGATCACGCTTGCCGCCATCCCGGCCAACGGCGTGCTGGTCTACCTCTTGATTCATGGCGCCTTGGGGTTGCCGCGGCTCGAACTGTTCGGCGCCGGGATTGCCACCGCCGTGATCAACTTCGGGATGTTTCTGGCCGGCCTGTGGTTTGCCTATCGGCGGGCTCCCTTCAGGAAATACCGCGTATTCGGGCGCATCTGGCGCATCGATTGGGTATTGATGCGGCAATTGATCGTGATCGGCGCGCCGATCTCGCTCGCATTCCTGCTGGAATATGGGCTGTTCGCCGCCGCCGCGATCTTGATGGGGTTGATCGGCACCACCGCGCTGGCCGCGCATCAGATCGCGCTGCAGGTCACCGCCGTCCTGTTCATGGTGCCCTTCGGCATCGGGATGGCGGCCACCGTGCGGGTCGGTCACGCCGTCGGGCGTAACGATGCGCCGGCCGTCGAACGTGCCGGATTTGTCGCCACGATGCTTGGCATCGTCATTATATCCACCCTGACGCTCGCCGTGATCCTCGGGCGGCTCGCGATCGCACGGTTTTTCTTCGGTGAGGCTGCCGAGAGCGCCGGCGCCGCCATCGAACTTACCGCAACCCTTTTGATGATCGGCGCGACATTCTTTGTCGCCGACGGGATTCAGACGGTGGCGGCGGGCGCGCTTCGCGGCCTGGGCGATACGCGTGTCCCATTGCTGTTTGCCGCGATCAGTTATTGGCTGGTCGGCTTCACCTCCGCATACGGCCTTGCCTTCTGGACCAACCTCGGGGCGGTCGGCGTCTGGATCGGACTGTCCTGCGGAACCGCCGTCTACGCCACGCTTCTCGTCCTGCGCTTCCGATGGCTGGCAAGCCGGCTGAAGCTTGCAACGACCATCCATGCCACTTGATCGCAGCCCTCCGCGCGACGGATGCGTGACCATGACCGGGCCGAAGCAAACCGGGACTGACCCGCCGCGGCCGATGTTGACGAGGCGATGGGCGCGCCGTACCTAATGTCGAAGAGAACCAAGGAGGCAACGCCATGGCCGACGAAACCGCAACGCTCGCCGCCTATGTCGCCACCCTGAGATTCGACGATATCCCGCAACCGGTGCTGGAGCGCGCCAAGGCGCTGACGCTGGATTTCCTCGGCAGCGCGATCCGGGCGCGGCGCGACGCGGAATCGACGCCCTCGCTAATCAACATGCTGCAGGCGCTGGCGCTCGACGGCGACGGCCAATCCACCGTATTCGGCGACAGCAGGACCTGGACGCCGGCGGTCGCGGCGCTGCTCAATGGCGCGCTCGGCCATTCGCTCGACTTCGACGACACGCATGCGGATTCCTCGCTGCATGCGAGCGCGCCGGTAGTGCCCGCCGCGTTCGCGGTCGGCGAACTGGTCGGCGCGTCAGGGCGCGACGTGCTGACCGCTATCGTGGCGGGCTATGAGGTCTGCTGCCGGCTCGGCAACGCACTCGATCCGACCTCGCATTATGCGCGCGGATTTCACCCGACCGCCACCGCGGGCACCTATGGAGCCGCCGCCAGCGCGGCAAAGCTGTTTGGGCTGACAAAGGATCAAATCATCGCAGCCTTCGGCGTCTCCGGCAGCCAGGCCGCCGGCTCGCTGCAATTTCTGGTCAATGGCGCCTGGAACAAGCGCTACCAGGTCGGGGCCGCCGCGATGAACGGGGTGATCGCCGCGACGCTGGCGCGCAATGATTTCGTCGGCGCCACCGAATCGGTCGAGGGCAAGCACGGCCTGCTGGTCGGCTACAGCGACGATGCCCATCCCGACAAGGCCGTTGCCGAGCTCGGCAGGACGTATGAGACCATGAAGATCGGCGTCAAACCCTATCCGAGTTGCCGCTACACCCACGCCGCGCTGGACGCGCTGATCGCGATGCGCCGGGAGCACAATCTGACGCCGGACCAGATCCGGCGGGTCGAGATCGGACTGCATCGCAACGGCATCACATTGACGGGCGACGCCGCCACCAAGCGGCACCCGACCTCCATCGTCGGCGGCCAGTTCTCGATGTTCTTCACCGGCGCGGTCGCGCTCGACCAGGGCCGTTTCGGCTGGGACGATTACGAACGGCTCGGCGACGCCGCGGTCGATGCGCTGGCCGACAAATTCGAGGTGGTCCAGGACGATCGGCTCGAGGTCGGCCGCAGCCATCCGTTCGGCGCGCGCGTCCGCATCGCCACCGACGACGGCGTGCATGAGCGCATCCATGCCGATCCCTCGGGCGAGCCGAATTCGTTTCCCGACGCGCAGGCAATGGCACAGAAATTTCTTACCCTGGCCCGCCCGGTGCTGCGGGACCGTGCCGATCAGTTCGCAAATGCGATCCTGTCATTGGAACGGTTCGACCGGGTCGCGAAAGCAACGCAGCTCGGACGGCAATAGCGCGCCTGAGTTAGCACGTGGGCGACGCCGTCCATGCATCGCGGCGAGTGATCCAGACGTCCGCGACATGGCCGAACAGATCAATCTGCTCTCGTTTTTCCGCCCCGAGCCGCCGCGCCAGCGCCTGTGAGGCGGTGTTTTCGCAGTCGATGCAGTGCATGATCTCATCAAGCGCGAAGGTCGCGAACGACCAGTCGATTGCTGCGCGCGCCGCCTCGACCGCGTAGCCGTTGCCGCGAAACTCGCGCGCGATGCCCCAGCCCACTTCGAAGCCGGGCCAGCCCGGAGGAAACCACGGCCCGACCCGGCCGACGAATTTTCCGCTGGATTTTTCCTCGACCACGAACATGCCGATGCCATGCAGCACCCAATGTCCCGCCATCACGGCCGCGTTGCGCCAGCCGACCAATTCGCTGGTGACCGGCTTGCCGTCGACGGTGATGAAGCGTGCGGTGCCAGGATCGGACAGCATCGCGGTATTCGGCGCGAGGTCGGCGCCGCACCACCGCCGCAGCTTCAGGCGCTCGGTCTCGACGACAGGGCCGCCGTCGAAGAGGCCGAGTGTGACGCCGGGCTTGAGGGGAGGCAGCATCGGATTTCCTTGTCTGTGTGTCGTCCAGATCACGGCGAAAGCCGATGCGGGGGGTGGCAGCGGAAAAATGCGGCGGTCACACTTGCCTTCGCCGGAACGACGTCAGGTGTGTTATCATGCACCAAAAATAAAGGAGACCTCAATGAGCTGGCTTCCCGACAACGATCCCGTGCTCGGCGACCCCAAATCCTGCGACGCGCTGGAATTGGTGATCGTGCCGCGCACCCGCGATCTCGGCGATGGTTTCGAGGTCCGGCGCGCGCTGCCGCACGGCAAGCGCCAGATGGTCGGCCCGTTCATCTTCTTCGATCATTTCGGGCCGGTTCAGTTCATCTCCGGCAAGGGCATGGACGTGCGGCCGCATCCGCATATCGGGCTCGCCACCGTCACTTATCTGTTCGACGGCAGCATTCTGCACCGCGACAGCGAAGGCAACGTCAGGGAAATCCAGCCCGGCGCGATGAACCTGATGACGGCGGGCCGCGGCATTGCCCATTCCGAGCGAACCCCCGACGCAGAGCGCCAGAACGGCCAGAACATGCTCGGCCTGCAGAGCTGGATCGCGCTGCCGGCGGCCTCTGAAGAGATCGCGCCGTCATTTCAGCATTACGCGGCGGCCGACCTGCCGAAGGTGCAAGAACGAGGCTTCACCGCGAGGATGATCGCGGGCAGCGGATTCGGCGTGAAATCGCCGGTCAGCATGGTGTCACCGTGGTTCTATGCCGAGGTATCAGCGGAGCAGGGCGTCAGCGTTCCGCTCGATCCCGACCATGAAGAGCGCGCGATCTATCTCGTCGCTGGCGAGGTTGAAATCGCCGGCGATCGCTTCGAGGCTCCGCGTCTGCTGATTTTCCGTCCCGGCGACCGCATCACGGTAAAGGCCACGAAGCCTGTGCGAATGATGTTCCTCGGCGGTGAGGCGCTGGAAGGCCCGCGCCACATCTGGTGGAATTTTGTCTCTTCCAGTAAGGACCGAATCGAGCAGGCCAAGGCGGACTGGAAGAGCGGCCGCTTCGCGCTCGTCCCGAACGAGACCGAATTCATTCCGCTGCCGGAGTGAACCACCCAATACCCCATCGCTGATGGTACCCCGCGCGAACTGGCGCCGACGAAAGTTTGACCTATGAACTCCATGCTCGCCAGCGACCTGCCGCTTCCCCGGGTCGGGCGCGGCAAGGTCCGCGATATCTATGCCGTCGGCGACGAGCGCCTGCTGCTGCTGACCACCGACCGCATCAGCGCCTTCGACGTGGTGATGGCCGAGACCATCCCGATCAAGGGCGCGGTGCTGACCCAGATCAGCGCCTGGTGGTTCGAGCAGTTCGAGGGCGTGGTGCATCATCACATGATCAGCGCCGATACGGATCAGATCATCAGCGAAGTGCCGGCGCTTCAGGGACATCGCGCCGAAATCCTGGGGCGCGCGATGCTATGCCGGCGCACACAAGTATTTCCGATCGAATGCGTGATCCGCGGCTATCTGTCGGGCTCGGCGTGGAAGGAATACGCCCAACACGGCACGCTGGCCGGCGAGCAGCTGCCGGCGGGCCTGCTGCAAAGCGCCAAGCTCGAACCGGCGATCTTCAGCCCGGCGACCAAGGCGGAGACCGGACACGACGAGAACATCACGATCGCGCGGATGCGCGACATCCTCGGCGAGGAGACCACCTATGTGCTGGAAAGCATGACGCGCGCGGTCTATACGCTCGGCGAGAAAATCAGCCGCGAGCAGGGCATCATCATCGCCGATACCAAGTTCGAGTTCGGCCGCGACAAGGAGGGCCATATCATCCTGATCGATGAGGTGATGACCCCCGACAGTTCGCGGTTCTGGGCGGCGGACGTCTACAAGCCCGGCCGGCCACAACCGAGTTTCGACAAGCAACCCTTGCGCGATTATCTCGACGCCGAGCGGCGCGCCGGCCGCTGGAACGGCGACGCCCCGCCGCCGCCATTGCCGGCGGCCGTGGTGGAGGCCACCAGCAAGCGCTATCTCGAGGCCTACCGACGCATCACCGGGACCGAGCTCACAATTTGAGGCCGTCATGAATGCGGGCGAATGCCGGACGGTTTCCGGTGCATCACGCGCCAAGTCCCATCGCGGCTTGGTCGTTAAAATATGGTTGTGCTGGTGCGCCGCCGTCGTCTACGAGTGGCCGTAGCAGGGGGCATCCGCGCGCGTGGTCACTCAATCCGTCAGTGTCGGTCCCAAGCTGCGCCGCGCGCTTCATGACGTTCTCGGCGGGAGCGCCGCCGGCGTGCTGACGGTGACCTTCGGGCTGTCCTACGCGCTGCTGATCTTCGCCGGCCCGCTCGCGCCCTATTTGTCCTATGGCATTGCCGTCACCTTCATTTCATCGGCCGTTCTCGCCGGCACGATCGCGCTCGGAAGCTCGTTGCCCTTCGCGATTGCCGGCCCGGAAAGCTCCACCGCCGCGATGACCGGAATCCTGGCCTCCTCGCTGGTCGAACGCATGGCGGCAACCGATCCGGCGGCGCCGTTGCTGGGGCCGGTGCTGCTCACGCTCGGCCTTGCCAGCATCGCCACCGGCATCGTGCTGTGCGGTTTCGGGGTCACACGTATGGGCCGCGCCATCCGCTATGTGCCCTACCCGGTGGTCGGCGGATTCCTGGGTGCGACCGGTTGCCTGATCTTGCTGGGGGCGGTTCGCGTCATCACCGGTCACCGCCTCCAGCTCACGACGCTAGATCAATTCGCAAATCTTCTCACGCTGTCCGAACTGGCGGCTGCTTGCGCCATGGCGCTCGTGCTGTACCTGACGTGGCACCGCTCCCGCACCCCTTTTGGACTGCCGGTCATCCTGATCGGCGGCATTGCCGTCGCCCACATCGCATTCAGGCTGGCTGGCATCTCCGCGGCGCAGGCACAAGCTTTCGGCTGGACCTTTCGGGCGCCAGCGGACATCCAGTTCATGCTGCCATGGAGCGTGAACGGAATAGCTCGTTACCCCTGGTACGCATTGCCGGACCTCATGGGCAATCTGATCGCCGTGACCTTCGTGACGGCGACAAGCACGTTGTTCAATACCGCCGGCGTCGAGGTCGCGGTTGATCGTGAAGCCAATCTGGAGCGCGAACTGAACGTGACCGGTCTGGCGAACATGCTGTCGGGTGCCTTCGGCGGCTATACCGGGTGCATTTCCATCAGCCGCTCCATCCTGAATTACAGCGGCGGCGGAACCGGCCGGCTGTCCGGACTGACCGTGGCCGCGATCTCGGCGCTGATGCTGGCGGTCGCGCCCATGCTGCTCGGCTATATGCCGAAATTCGTGCTCGGCGGGCTCCTGATCTATCTCGGCGCGGACCAGCTCCACAAATGGATCGTGCAGTCGCGGCGGCGGCTGTCATTCCTGGAATATCTTTCGCTGCTGGCGATCATCGTCATCATTGTGCAATGGGGGTTTATCGCCGGCATCCTGATCGGCGTCGTGATCGGTTGCGCGACCTTCGCGCTCAGCGCCTCGCGCGTCGATTCCATCAAATACAGCTTTGATGGCACGGAATACCGCAGTTCGCTGGATCGCTCGCGCGACGAGCAAGGGCTGCTTGCCGCGCATGGCGGCAAGATCCAGGGGCTGAACCTGCAGAGCTATCTTTTCTTTGGCTCGACCAACCGGCTCTACCAGCACGTCAAGGCGCTGCTCGCGCGCCATCCGGAATGCCGTTTCCTGCTGTTCGACTTCAAGCTCGTCACCGGCATCGATTCTTCCGCAGCCTACAGTTTCGCGCAGATCAAGCGCACGGCCCGCGACCGCGGCATCAGACTTGTGCTGGTGCATCTTCCCGCGAGCGCCGAGAAGGTTTTGCGATCGAGCGAGTTCATCACGCGCGAGGTCAGCATCGTGCCTGAACTCGATCACGCGCTGGAGCGATGCGAGAACGAGATTATTGCGCAGCATCGGGACCTCGCGGGCGAAGAAGCCTCGTTGCGCGACTGGTTCACCGAGATGCTCGGAAACGAGCATGATGCCGCTGCACTGATGCAGCGATGCCAGCGCCTTGAGGTTGCCGCCGGTGAGACCATCGTCAGCGCCGGGGACGCGACCGATTCCATGCATTTCATTCTGGAGGGGCGCGTCGGCATCATGATTGCCGCCGCCGAAGGGCGCACCACGCGGGTGCGAAGCCTCGGCCGCTACACTACAATCGGCGAGATGGGCCTCGTCTCCAACGCCCCGCGCAGCGCCACCATCCAGGCCGAAGTCGCCAGCATTCTCTACGTTCTGAGCACGCCTCAATTCGAGGCGATCAAACGCGAAAGCCCGGCGCTCGGCCAAAAGCTGTTGACCTACTTCATGTCCGTGATGGCCGAGCGGCTTACATTTGCCAACCGCATGATCGCGGTGCTCAGGAGATAGCGACCCCTGATGGTGAGGAGCGGAATCCTCGTGCGTCTCGAACCCTGAGGCAGCCCATGTTGCCGGGCTATCCTTCGAGAGCGGCCAAGGGGCCGCTTCTTCAGGGCGGCTGGGAACTAAATCCCCGCCATCATCACGTACTTGATCTCGACATATTCTTCCATGCCGTGATGCGAGCCTTCGCGGCCAAGGCCGCTTTCCTTGACGCCGCCGAACGGCGCAACTTCGGTGGTGATCAGCCCGGTGTTGACGCCGACCATGCCGGACTCCAAGGCCTCGGCCACTCGCCAGACCCGGCCGAGGTCGCGCGAATAGAAATAAGAGGCGAGCCCGAACGGCGAATTGTTGCACATCGCGATCACGTCGGCCTCGTCCTTGAAGCGGAACACCGGCGCCAGCGGGCCAAACGTCTCCTCCTGCGCCACCAGCGCATCGGGCGCTACGTTGGACAGCACCGTCGGCTCGAAGAAGCTGCCGCCGAGCGAGTGGCGTTTTCCCCCGGTGACCACCTTGGCGCCGTGCTTGAGCGCATCGGCGATGTGTTTTTCGACCTTGTCGACGGCGGCCATATTGATCAACGGCCCTTGCGTCACGCCTTGCTCGGCGCCGTCGCCGACTTTCATCGCGGCCGCTTTCTTCGAGAGTTTCTCGACGAACTGGTCGTAGATGCCGTCCTGGGCATAGATGCGATTGGCGCAGACGCAGGTCTGGCCCATGTTGCGGTATTTGGAGACCATGGCGCCCTCGACCGCGGCGTCGATATCGGCGTCGTCGAACACGATGAACGGCGCGTTGCCGCCGAGTTCGAGCCCGAGCTTCTTCACGCCGACGGAGGCCTGCTGATACAGGATCTTGCCGACCTCGGTCGATCCGGTGAAGCCGATGAAACGCACGGCGGGATGTTCGCACAGCACCTTGCCGATCGCGGAGGAATTGCCGGTCAGGATATTGAACACGCCCTTCGGCACGCCGGCTTTCTCCGCCAGCGCCACCAGCGCCAGCGCGCTGAGCGGCGTCTCATTGGCGGGCTTCAGCACGACCGTGCAGCCGGCGGCTAGCGCCGGCGACACTTTGCGGGTGATCATCGAGCAGGGGAAATTCCACGGCGTGATCGCGCCGCAGACGCCGATCGGCTGCCTGATCGCGAGCAGCCGCGCGTCAGGCCGCTGCGCCGGAATGGTCTCGCCATATACGCGCCGCGCCTCCTCGGCGAAGAATTCGACATAGGCGCCGCCGATATCGACCTCGCCCAGCGCCTCCGCCAGCGGCTTGCCCTGCTCCGAAGTCAAAATAAGCGCGAGGTCTTCGCGGTTGGCGATGATCAGGTCGAACCATTTGCGCAAAATGTTCGAGCGCTGCTTGGCGGTGAGCTTGGCCCAGGCCGGAAAGGCGCGCTCGGCAGCTTCCACCGCCTGGGTGGCTTCCGCCGTGCTCATGACCGGTATTTTCGCAAGCTCGATGCCGTTGACCGGATTGCTCACCGCCCGCGATGCCTTGCCGGTCCAGGCGCCGTCGATGTAGCACTGCTCGCGCAGCAGCGAGGGGTCCTTCAGACGATCACGCAGGGAGGGTGCGGATGCTTGCGAAGCGCGTGCGGCAGCGGTCGGGGTCATGGCGTTGCTCCTCGGATTTTTCAGGCTTTGAACCCAAGTATAGGCCGAAGCAGGCGGCAATGCACCGGCCGCAACCAAGCGGCGTCTTCAAGCAATTTTGAAGATGGCAACGGCGCGCGAGATTCCGGGTTCGACTGCGGAGCCGGTCATCGGGCCGCGCTTCGCGCGGACCCGTTGGCATCGTCCCGGAATGACGACCTCAGTCAGGCTGCCTCAGATCAGGCTGCGCCGCTCATATAGGTTTCGCGGCGGCCGATCATGCGCTCCGCGGCGGCCTTGGCGTCCGCCTTGCTGGAGGTTGCGCAGGTGCGATATTCGAGATCCGGCACCTGGGCCGGTTCGCGCCGACCGAACCAGGACTTGGCGCCGACCGTGAGCTGCGACAGGGCCTGGGCGACGTTGTCGACGGCGCCGAAGGAGTGCAACGCGCCGCTGCCGGCAAAGCGAACTTCGTAAATTCCCGGGGTGATCGGCGCTACGATATTTTCGCCGCGCCCGGCCCTCGGGTAGCGTTTCCAATCACTCCAGGTCGAAATCATCTCCACTCCCCGCGGCTTCTTAAAGCCGCAATCAATTGCACCGAATTCCTGAGCAGCAACCCTGTATTTGTGTTGCGATCTGAGTACGTTACTACAAAGCCCAGGTCCGGAAATCAACCCGACGATAGCGCCGATCACCCCCGAAATCACCGGCAATGCGGCCCAATCCACCGCTAATTGCGGCAAGTTTGGGTCAAACGGTTCCGCCGCTGTTATTTCCCGCTATCCATGATCACGAAATGGCGACCGAGGCCTCGGGCCGCGGCGCCTGCTTGCGACGAGCAGGGAGCAGGAGGAAGATCGCGCGCTTCATAAAAATAACAGGGAGGTGACCCCATGCAGAGCAACAGCCAGATCGATCAGGTGCTGCGGCAGAAGTGCGATGCCAGAGAGATTCCCGGCGTGGTCGCAATCGCCGCCGACGGCAAGGAAGTGATCTATCAGGGCGCGTTCGGCAAACGCGACCTGTCCAAGGACGACGCCATGACCCTCGACAGCGTGTTCTGGATCGCCTCCATGACCAAGGCGATCACGGCGGCCGGCGCCATGCAACTGGTCGAGCAAGGCAAGCTCTCGCTCGACGAGCCGATCGGCAAGCTGCTGCCGGATCTTGCCGCCCCGCAAGTGCTCGACGGCTTCGATGCCAAGGGCGAGCCGAAGCTGCGGCCGGCCAAAACGCCGATCACGCTGCGCCATCTCATGACCCACACCGCAGGCTTCTGCTACGACCTGTGGAACGGCGACATGGTGAAGTACATGGAGCGAACCGGCACGCCGGGTATCATCACCTGCAAGGGCGCCGCGTTGAAGACGCCGCTGGCATCCGATCCCGGCACCCGCTGGGAGTACGGCATCAATATCGATTTCGTCGGCAAGGCGGTGGAAGCCGCGAGCGGCAAGCGGCTCGACGCCTATCTGCGCGACCATCTGTTCGCCCCGCTCGGCATGACCGATACCGGCTTCAAGATCGGGGAATCACAACGCAAACGCCTGGTGGGCATGCATGCCCGCGGACCGGATGGTGCGCTGATGGCGATCCCGTTCGAACTCGAGCAGGACCCGGAATTCCATATGGGCGGCGGCGGGCTCTACAGCACCGCCGGCGACTACATCAAATTCACCCAGATGATCCTGAACAAGGGAAAGGGCAACGGCCATCAGGTGTTGAAGCCGGAGACGGTCGCGACCATGGGGCAGAACCACATCGGCGAACTCAACATGACCAGGATGGTCTCGGCGCTGCCGGACTTCACCAACGACGTCGATCTGTTCCCGGACATGGTGAAAAAATGGGGGCTCTCCTTCCTGATCAACACCGCCAAGACTCCGGAAGGCCGCAGCCCCGGCGGCCTGTTCTGGGCCGGGCTTGCCAACACCTACTTCTGGATCGATCCGTCGCGCGGCGTCACCGGCGTGATCCTGATGCAGGTGCTGCCGTTCGCCGACCACAAGTGCCTGGAAGCCTTCGCGGGCTTCGAGCGCGGCGTCTATTCCGGGCTCGACGCCACCCGGAAAGCTGCGTAAGGGCAATCGGTCGGCGCACATCGCTGGCAACACCGCCCCTCCCCCCGCGAAGCGGCGGGGAGGGGTTGGGGTGGGGGGAGCCACAGCAAACTCGCGGCCAGAGGAGCAAGCCGATAATCCCCCCACCCCCGACCCCTCCCCACCACGCGCACGGGCGCGTGGAGGGAGGGGAGATCAACGTGCATGGTTTCGCATTCTCGCGGCGCGGTCCGCCCGGGAAAGGGGTTGCCGCCAACGCCGGTGGTCGTGATACTTCCCAATCCCAGCGACGCCCCTCGACGCATGGAGCAGTCACCTTGAGCGAAATTGCGGACAGTTATGTGTGCGGCACCGCCGATGCGCCGCTGCTCGGCCTCACCATCGGCCGCAGCCTCGATGCCGCGGCACGGCAATGGGGCGACCGCGAGGCGCTGGTGTCGCCGAGCCATGGCGTGCGCTGGACCTGGAAGGAATTGGCCGAGCGGGTCGATGCGCTGGCCGCCGGCTTGCTGGCGCTGGGTCTGATCCCCGGTGCCCGGATCGGCGTCTGGTCGCTCAACCGCCCCGAATGGACGCTGACGCAGTTTGCCGCCGCCAAAGCTGGCCTCATCCTCGTCACCATCAACCCGGCCTACCGGCTGAGCGAGCTCGAATTCGCGCTGGCCAAAGTCGGCTGCAGCGCCATCGTCACCGCCACCGCCTTCAAGACTTCCAACTACATGGAGATGCTGAACACGCTGCTGCCCGAGCTTGCCAAGGCAACACCCGGCGATCTGCACGCGGCGCGGCTGCCGCAGTTGCGCGCCGTGATCCAGATCGGCGGGCCTGCGTTTGCCGGCACGGTGCCGTTCGAGGAAGTGAGCCGGATGGGCGGCGCGCGGCACCGCGAGCAGCTCGCAGCGCTCGCCGAAACATTGCAGTTCGACGATGCCGTGAACATTCAATTCACCAGCGGCACCACGGGTTCGCCCAAGGGCGTCACGCTGACCCACCACAATATTCTCAACAACGGCTATTTCGTCGCCCGCGCCATGCGCCTTAACGAGCGTGATCGCATCTGCATTCCGGTCCCGCTCTATCACTGCTTCGGCATGGTGATGGGCAATCTCGCCGCCGTCACGACCGGCGCGGCCATGGTCTATCCCGGCGAAGGCTTCGATCCGCTGGTGACGCTTGAGACGATCGAGCGGGAAAAATGCACGACGCTGTATGGCGTGCCGACGATGTTCATCGGCGAGCTCGACCACCCCGAATTTTCCAAATTCGACCTGTCCTCGCTGCGCACCGGCATCATGGCCGGCGCGCCCTGCCCGATCGAGGTGATGCGGCGCGTCAACGAATTGATGAACATGCGCGAGGTCACCATCGCCTACGGCATGACCGAGACCAGCCCGGTCTCGTTCCAGAGCGCGACCGACGATCCCCTGGAGCGCCGGGTCTCGACCGTCGGGCGCATTCATCCGCATGTCGAGGTCAAGGTGGTCGATCTCGAGGGACGCGTGGTGCCGCGCGGCGAGCGCGGCGAACTCTGCACCCGCGGCTACAGCGTCATGCTCGGCTATTGGGACGAGCCGGAAAAAACCGCCGACGTGCTCGATGCCAACGGCTGGATGCACACCGGCGATCTCGGCGTGATCGACGCGGAGGGCTATTGCAACATCGTCGGCCGCATCAAGGACATGGTGATCCGCGGCGGCGAGAATCTCTACCCGCGCGAGATCGAGGAATTTCTCTACCGCCATCCCAAGATCCAGGACGTGCAGATCTTCGGCGTCGCCGACGATCGCTACGGCGAGGAGCTTTGCGCCTGGATCAGGACGCGCTCCGGCGAGACGCTGACGCCGGAGGAGATTCGCGGCTTCTGCCAGGGCCAGATCGCGCACAACAAGATCCCGCGCTACATCGAATTCGTCGACGAGTTTCCGATGACGGTGACCGGCAAGATTCAGAAATTCGTGATGCGCGAGGCGGTCGAGGCCAGGCTCGGACTGAAGGCCGCGAAGACGGCGTGAGGGACGCTCCCCCTTCCCGCCACGCGCAAGGGCGCGTGGAGGGAGGGGAGATCACCGCGATTGCTTCGCGTTCACGGAGCGCTTTCGAGAAATGGATTGCTTCGCTTCGCTCGCAATGACGAGGCTCCGGCTTCCCGTTCACGGGGCGGTTTCGAGAAACGGATTGACGATGGCAAGCCCGCCGATGCGGCGGCCGTGCTGCAGGTCTTCGCTGTAGAGCGTGTCGCAACCGGCTTCGATGGCGGCGGCGACGATCAGCGCATCGTAGAACGACAGGCCGTGTTCGCGAGCGAGGGACAGGGCGTCGGTGTGAGTGTCGAGGGTGACAGGCACGATGTCTTCGAACGAGGCACGGAATAGCCCGAGCGCAAGCTCGATCAGCGGCCAGTCGTGGCGAAGCTTGCGCCGGGCAACATGCACGAACTCGTTGAGCACCTGAACGCTTGCGACGCCGCCGCGGTGCAGGCACTCGGCGGCCCGTTGCTTTTTCGCGTCCGAGGTCGCGGTGTAGACGAGGATGTTGGTGTCGAAAAACGCTTTCACCGCTCGTTGGCCTCGTCCCGATCGAATTTGTAGTCGGGCGGAAGCGTCCAGTTGAGGGAGGCCAGGCGTTCGATCGCCCGGCGACGCTGCGCTTCCCTGGTTTCGACCTCGATCGCGCCGTCTCTGGCGGCGACCACGTTCAGCTCGTCGCCCTCCTTGAGGCCGAGCTGATCGACCAGCGCCTTGGGCAATCGAACGGCGAGGCTGTTACCCCATTTGGAAACCTGCATTTTTGGCTCCATGATATCCGATTTAGTATGTGTATCATATAGTGTATATCATGATGTTTCAAGGCGCTTGGGAGAAGGGCGAAGGTCGGACTGAAGGCGATCAAGGCGGCGTGAGGGACTAGAGACCGTCATTGCGAGGAGCGCTTGCGACGAAGCAATCCCCCTGGTGATTTGGGAGGCGGCTACCAAGGATACGACTTACGATACGCAGTTAATTGTCGAAAGGGAGTCTACAATGAAGAAGAGGGCAACTATGGTAAGCTACTAAGAATCTGGAGTGAGGAAGTAAAATACTCCGGAACTATAACGCCGATATTGAAGGAGACAATAAAGCTTCACGGAGCGTTTGACGAGTTCGTGCTATGGAGCGGATTCGAGGTGCTTGCGCAAGAAATACTATCCCGGATACCTGGCGCGGCCGAGATTGCATCCATTAATCAACTTGGCAATGAAGGGCTCGTTGGGTATCGCAAAGGTACTTTCGGTATACTTTTTAAGAGCCGCGCCAAGAAACAAGAAGAGCAACGAGAGGTGGCCAAGCGATGCGGGCTGGAACGAATGATTATTATGACCGACAAGTATCAATGGATTGATGTGGCCTTGAGCGGTGACGGGCTAGAGAAGCTGGCGGATGGTAAAAAGCCGAAGTATCTGCTTACTCATCTTTCTCGTCTTTCAAGAAATTGAGCTCTGTCTGGCATAGGTCAAAGGAGGCTTGGTCGAACTTCTTGCCGGTGCAGTGATTTATAAAAGCAACTAACGACTCTGGCGATAGGTCTACCACCGGCCGTTTCTCGAAGTCATAAATTGAGAATTTGCCATCCTTAGCGGGGGAGAAATGGAAGAAGTACCCGCCCCTAGTCTGCGGTCCGTCTGGATACCGCAAAAGAATCGAAACGCCCTTTGGTCGCTCAGCTGCGAGCTTGTTAAGCTGCTGGAGTGTAAACAAATCCGCCATATCGAAGACCGCGACTGGCGGAAAGGGTGCCTGTCCAATGGAGTTCTTTGCCATACTGCGGACCTCTGAGCGAGATTTCGGCAAAAATACCAAAGAGCTTTTAATTGTTTCTGAACCGTTCGCAACCCAGTTGGTATGAAGTCACTTTGCAAGACCAATATCCGCGGCCGTGCCGGACAAAGAAATCTCTGGCGCCTTGATGCTGGCGTGCTCCCGCACAGTAGAGCTGCAGGAGTTGTCTGATTTGAAGATTTCCAACTGCTGCGGAGTTCTCGTCCATTCCTGCTACAAAGGGCTTTAACCTCATCATAGATGTCCTTCAGCCGCATTTTTCCGCGGCCCTCTGTTGCCCATATGATGTAGTGCCATAGCGGGGGATTGGCGTCTGGCATAGCCGTCTCTAGCTCACTTCGGACCCGCCGACTAACCACGCGACAAGCGCTCCTAATTCATCACACCGCCAGCCCGTTCTGCTGCGCCAATTCCTTCAGCGACACCTGCGGGCGCGCGCCGATGTGCTGGATCACTTCGGCCGCGGCCAGCGCGCCGAGCCGCCCGGCCGCCTCATGGCCGGCGCCGCGCACCAGGCCGAACAGGAAACCGGCGGCAAAGAGATCGCCGGCGCCCGTGGTGTCGACCATCCGCTCGATCGGATGCGCCGGCACCGCGACGACGCCCTCGCTCGATGCCACCACGCAGCCCTGCTCGCTGCGGGTGACGATTCCGAGTTTGGTGTCGAGCCGCAACTGCTTCAGCGCGCCCAGGAAATCCGAGGTCTGGTACAGCGCATGCAGCTCGGCCTCGTTGGCGAACACCAGATCGACCGTGCCCTTGCGCATCAGATCGAGAAACTCGTCGCGGTAGCGATCGACGCAGAACGAATCCGACAGCGTCAGCGCGACCTGGCGGCCGGCCGCATGCGCGATCGCCGCGGCCTTGACAAAGGCCTGCTTGGCGTTGCCGGGATCCCAGAGATAGCCTTCGAGATAAATCACGCTGGCGGACGCGACCTGCGCGGCGTCGATATCGGCGGGGCCAAGCTGCTGCGCGGCGCCGAGATAGGTGTTCATGGTGCGCTCGCCGTCGGGCGTCACCAGAATGTAGGAGCAGCCGGTCGCCGGGCCGTCCGTCGCCGCCGGGGTCGCGAACGCAACGCCGGCCGCGCCGATGTCGTGGCGGTAAAGCCGGCCGATCTGGTCGTCCTTGACCTTGCCGACATAG
Source organism: uncultured Alphaproteobacteria bacterium (assembly GCA_963840155.1). Lineage (GTDB taxonomy): Bacteria > Pseudomonadota > Alphaproteobacteria > Rhizobiales > Xanthobacteraceae > Bradyrhizobium. The sequence goes on along the minus strand of CAWIXP010000002.1, from coordinate 1,420,491 downwards.
GCGGCGCGGGCGCCGAGACTGGCGAGGCCGACAATGGTGTTGGCCGCCGAGCCGCCCGACATTTCGGTGGCCGGGCCCATGTCGCGGTAGATCGCCGCGGCGCGCGCCTCGTCGATCAGCGCCATGCCGCCCTTGGTCATGCCATGCGCGGCGAGGAAAGCCTCGTCGGTCTGCACCAGCACGTCGAAGATCGCGTTGCCGATGCCGAGAACGTCGTATTTCGCTTCGCTCATTGATGGTCCTGTGATCGGCAATGGCAGCGGCCTATCACGCCGAGCTGGTGCCGCCGATTTGAAGTTCCTGCACCGGATGCCGCGAGTTCGCAACAGGAACTTCAAATCGAGAGCGGCACCAGAACTTATGAATTGGTAGTGCCCCCTTTGCTTCCGAAGTTCGTATCAGGGGCTCCCCAAGTCATTACGAACTTCGGAAGCGGGGCACTACCGCCAGCAAGCGAGGGTCTCTTTGTTTGAGCATGATCTGTTCGGAAAACCGGTGCCCACTTTTCCGGATCATGCTCTATACAAGCCCGCATGATCCGTTCCCTGCTCACGGTCTCCACGGGCACGCTGGCCTCGCGGCTGCTGGGATTTCTGCGCGACGCCATGATCGCGGCGCTGCTCGGCGCCGGGCCGGTGGCCGACGCGTTCCTCGCGGCGTTCCAACTGGTCAATGTGGTCAGGCGGCTGCTGACCGAGGGCGCGCTGAACGCCGCGCTGGTGCCGGCCTGGCTGCGCGCGCGCGAGAGCGGGGGCGCGGTTGCCGCGCAGGCGTTCGCCGGCCGCGTGCTCGGCACCATCGAGCGCGGCGCTGATCGTGGCGGCGGGCGTGATCGCGCTGGCAATGCCGCTGGTCATGACGGCGCTGGCGCCGGGCTTTAAGGGATCGCCGACCCTGCAACTGGCCGTCGACGATGCGCTGATGATGCTGCCGTATCTGGCCTTCGCGGGGCCGGTCACCGTGATGATGGCGCTGTTGAACGCGCAAGCGCGCTACGCGCTGACGGCGTTCTCGCCGCTGCTGTTCAATCTGGCGCTGATCGCGGTCATGATCGTGCTGTTCGCCGGGACGCGCGATGCGAGCTTGGCCGCGCTGGTGCTGGCGGCAACCGTCGGCGGCGCCGGGCTGCTGCAACTGTCGATCCTGCTGCTGCGCCGCGCCGGCACGATCGCGACGCCGCTGCGGATTTCGTTTGACCGCGGACATGCGGGCGTTTTTCGGCAAGGCGATCCCCGGCATGATCGCCAGCGCCGGCCCGCAATTGCTGGTGGTCGCCGGCGCGGTGATCGCCTCCTCCTCGCCGTCGTCGGTGTCGTGGCTTTATTTCGCCAACCGGCTGGTCGAACTGCCGCTCGGCATGGTCGGCGTCGCCATGGGCAGCGTGCTGGTGCCGGAACTGACGCGGGCGCTGCGCGGCGCCGACAAGGCCGCGGTCGCGCATGCGGAGTCGCGCGCGCTCGAACTCGCGCTCGGGCTCGCGCTTGCCCGCGACGCTGGGGTTGATGGTGCTGAACCAGCCGATCGTGCGGCTGTTGTTCGAGCACGGCGCCTTCACCGCGGCCGATACCGCGGCGACCGCGCAGGCGCTGGGCTGGCTGGCGCTGGCGCTGCCCGGCGCATGTGCTGGTGAAGGCGCTGTCGCCGGCATTCTTCGCGCGCGACGACACCGTGACGCCGCTGGTGGCGGCCCTGAAGGGATTCGCGGTCGCGATCGTGCTGGCGGTGGTGCTGGGCCAGATCTTCGGCGCCAGCGGCATCGCCGCGGCGATCGCGCTGGGCGCCTGGAGCAGCGCGCTGACGTTGATCCGGCGTGGCGCGCGCGAGCTTCGGATTCTGCGATCGATGCCGGCGCACGCCGGCGGCTGCCGCGTATCGTCCTGGCCGCGCTTGTGATGGGCGCCCTGTTGTGGCTGGCGAAGAGCTGGGCGATCGCTGAGGCGGGCGAAACAAACGGGATCGCAGAGCTCGCTGTGCTGGCGCTGCTGATATCAGCCGCGATCGCGGTGTACGGCGGGCTATTGGCGGTGTCCGGCGTCATCGGCCGCGGCAAAGCCTCCGCTGCGTTCAGCCAGGCCCCGGACTTGCGCGACTGAGCCACGCATGTCATTTGGACGGCGCGCCGCGCCTATTGGCAATGGACGGCGCGCCGCGCGCATCTCTCTATACAGCGCGAGACAGGCAGCCGCGGGAAGCTCAGGCAATGGCATTGGTCGAACGGGTTTTTTCAGGCGTCCAGCCCACGGGTAATCTGCATCTCGGCAATTACCTCGGCGCGATCGTCAATTTCGTGAAGCTGCAGGAAACCCACAACTGCCTGTATTGCGTGGTCGATCTGCACGCCCTGACCCAGCCAATCGAGGTGTGGGGCGGTCCGGCCGAACTGGCGCGCAATACCCGCGAGGTGACCGCGGCCTTTATCGCCAGCGGCATCGATCCGAACAAGCACATCGTGTTCAACCAGAGCCAGGTGTCGGGGCATGCCGAGCTGGCCTGGATCTTCAATTGCGTGGCGCGGGTCGGCTGGCTCAACCGCATGACGCAGTTCAAGGAAAAGGCCGGCAAGGATCGCGAGGCCGCCTCGGTCGGGCTGTACGATTATCCGGTGCTGATGGCGGCCGACATCCTGCTCTATCGCGCCACCCACGTGCCCGTCGGCGAGGACCAGAAGCAGCATCTGGAGCTGTCGCGCGACATCGCGCAGAAATTCAACAATGACTTCGCCGAGTCGATCCGCGGCCACGGCTTTGCCGATGGATTGTTTTTTCCTTTGCCGGAGCCGCTGATCACCGGCCCCGCGACGCGGGTGATGAGCTTGCGCGACGGCACCAAGAAGATGTCGAAATCGGATGCGTCGGATAATTCGCGGATCAATCTCACCGACGATGCCGACACCATCGCGCAGAAGATCCGCAAGGCCAAGACCGACCCGGAGCCGCTGCCCTCGGAAGAAAAAGGCCTCGAGGCGCGTCCCGAGGCCGACAATCTGGTCGGCATCTACGCGGCCCTTTCGGGCCGCAGCCAAGTCCGCGGTGCTCGGCGAATTCGGCGGCGGGCAGTTCTCCAACTTCAAGAATGCGCTGGTCGAATTGTGCGTCGCCAAACTGTCCCCGATCGCCGCCGAGATGAAGCGGCTGGTGGCGGACCCCGGTCACGTCGATGCCATCCTGGTCGACGGCGCCGAGCGCGCCCGCGCCATCGCCGCCGAAACTATGAAATCGACGAAGGACATCCTGGGTTTCGTGCGCAAGAGCTGACGGGTGTTCGCCCTCCGGAAGCGATAACGGTAACGGTGTTCACCCTCCCCTGGAGGGGAAGGGTGCAACTCCATCGCCGCCAAATCGACAACAACGCGCTGCCGCTTGTCTGACATGGCCGCGCCGTGGCACCATGGCCCGGTTCGGCAAAGCATGGGACCTGCATGACCACCCAGCGACGAAGCTATGAGACGGGTCACAAGCCGAAATGCCTGGTTATCGTCGACGACACCGCGGAATGGGACCGCGCGGTGTATTATGCCAGCCGCTGGGCGATCCGGGTCGGCGGCGGCGTCGTGATGCTGCGCATCATCGAGACCGAGGACCAGAACCAGCAATGGCTTGGCGTCGCCGAAGTCATGCGCGCCGAAGCCCATGACGAGGCCAACGCCGCGCTCGATCGCGCCGCCGGCCGCGCCAACGGCATCGCCGCGATCACGCCCGAGCGCGCGATCCGCGAAGGCGACCCGACCGAACAGATCCTCGACGTCATCGACAAGGATGTCGATATCGCGATGCTGGTGCTGGCCGCCAATCCGGGCCCGGAAGGTCCCGGCCCGATCATCACCATGATGGCGAAGACCGTCGGCTCGTTCCCGATCCCGGTCACCATCGTGCCCGGCGATCTCAGCGACGAGGAAGTCGACGCGCTGTCGTAGCGGCTGTCGTGGCATAGGTCCTTGATGCGCTTAAGGAACTGCTGCCTTGCACCCCTTGATCGTGCATCGGGGATCGCCATCTGCTAAACATCAGCCACGCGCCGGCCTTGAACCGGCGCCGCCGGAGAAAGCCATGTTTATCCAGACCGAAGCCACCCCCAATCCCGCCACCCTGAAGTTCATTCCGGGCCGGGCCGTGCTCGACGGCGGCACCATGGAATTTGGCAGCCGCGAGGCCGCGGCGCGCTCGCCGCTCGCTGAGCGCTTGTTCAACGTGCCCGGTGTCACCGCCGTGTTCTACGGTTCCGACTTCGTCACCGTGACCAAGGACGACAGCGAGTGGCAGCATCTCAAGCCGGCGATCCTCGGCGCCATCATGGAACACTACATGTCCGGCGCGCCGCTTTTGGCCGACGGCAGCGCGGGAAGCGACGAAGCCGCCGACGAAGCCGACGAGTTCTATGGCGATGAAGATGCCGAGACGGTCGCCACCATCAAGGACCTGATCGAGACCCGGGTCCGCCCCGCGGTCGCCAATGACGGCGGCGATATCACCTTCCGCGGTTTCAAGGATGGCATCGTCTATCTCAACATGAAGGGCTCCTGTGCGGGCTGTCCGTCGTCCACCGCGACCCTGCAGCACGGCATCCAGAACCTGCTGCGGCATTTCGTGCCCGACGTGGTCGAAGTCCGGCCGGTGTAACCGGCGCATCGAGACATCGTTGATCCGCATCATGCCCGGGACACTCCCGGGCATTTGCGTTGTTGGGCTTGGGCTGGCCGGCGAAGAGCCGTGGGACCCGCGACGAGCCCGGCCATGACGGCGACAACAGCCGCGCCTTTCGTCCTGAATAATGTTAACCAGCCCCGATGCTGATCCTTGCCATCGATACCGCGCTGGATGCCTGCGCCGCCGGCGTTCTCGATACCGAGGCCGGCAGGCTGATCGCGCAGGAGTCGCTGCCGATGAAGCGCGGCCATGCCGAGGCGCTGATGCCGCTGATCGCGCGCGTCATCAAGGAGACCGGCCTTGGCTTCGCCTCGCTCGACCGCATCGCGGTGACCACCGGTCCCGGCAGCTTTACCGGATTGCGGGTCGGTCTGTCCGCGGCGCGGGGCATTGCGCTGGCCGCCGGCAAACCGGTGGTCGGAGTGACCACGCTGACGGCCTATGCCGCCCCTGTGGTGAGCAAACACGGCGAGCATCCGGTGATCTCCGCGATCGATGCACGGCATGACCAGTTGTATCTTCAGGTGGTGAGCGGCAATGGCGGTTCGTTGATCCGGCCGCGGGTCGCGCCGCTCCAGGAGGCGCTTGCCGCGTCGCGCTTCGGCGCGGCACATCTGGTCGGCAACGCCGCCAGAATTCTTGCCGAGCGTTGGCCGCCAAACGCGCTGCCGCCGTTCACGGTCGATCCCCAACCGGCGCCTGAGATTGCCTGGGTGGGGTGGCTGGGCGCCGCGGTCGCTCCGAACACCGCGCCGGCCAAGCCGTATTATCTGCGCGCCCCCGACGCCAAACCTTCAATCCCGCTGCGGCGCGCCTCGCAGCGGCCATCAACGTCATGATGGCGTGGCTGTCCGGACTGTGGAACGACGGCCCCGCGGTGATCGAGGCTGCAGGCGCGCGCGACGCGCCGCGTCTGGCGCAATTGCACGGCGCCTCGTTTCACCGCGGCTGGGGCGAAGCTGAATTCGAGAGCATGTTGGCCGAACGCGGCACGCTGGTCCACCGCCTCAGGATGGGGCGGAAGATCATCGGCTTTGCCGTTTCACGGATCGCCGCCGACGAAGCCGAGATCCTTTCGATCGCGCTCGCCGCCAGCCACCGCGGACGCGGCCTGTCGCGCAACCTGCTGTTGACCCATCTCGGCCATCTCGCCGGACGCGGCGTGCGCACCGTTTTCCTCGAAGTCGAGGAAAACAATCAGCCGGCGCGGCGGCTTTACGAACGGGCCGGATTTACCGTCGCCGGCCGCCGCGAACGTTATTACCAGCAGCCCGAGGGGGAACAATTGAACGCAGTTCTGATGCGCCGCGCCTTGTCGTAGCGCTCGCGCGGTGGCAAAACAGGCCTCGATCACGCAGGCGAAACCCATGGCTGCCTTAAAATGGCTGCACTGAAATGACCGCACTGAAATCCACGCCCGCGCTCAAGGCCACCGGCATCGAAGCGCGCTGCGCCGCCACCGGCATGCGCATGACCGAGCAGCGCCGCGTCATCGCGCGCGTGCTGGCGGAGGCCGCCGACCATCCCGACGTCGAGGAATTGTATCGCCGCTGCGTTGCGGTTGATGACAAGATCTCGATCTCGACGGTGTATCGAACGGTAAAGCTGTTCGAGGACGCCGGCATCATCGAGCGGCATGATTTCCGCGAGGGCCGCGCCCGTTACGAGCAGATGCGCGACAGCCACCATGATCACCTGATCAACCTGCGCGACGGCCAGGTGATCGAATTCACCAACGAAGAGATCGAAAAGCTGCAGGCCGAAATCGCCCGCAAGCTCGGCTACAAGCTGGTCGATCACCGGCTGGAGCTCTATTGCGTCCCGCTGGAGGACGAAAAATCCTGATCGGATGCCGATCCTGACCGCGGCTGCGCGATGCCGCGCGATCGAGGACGGCGTCTCGCCGCCGCATTGGCAGCCGCGATGCGGGCTGGCGGCGATTGCCGGAGCCGGCCGGACGAATCGATCAAAAGGCGGCCCCAATCGCTGGATTTTCTGCGTTTTAGCCTATATTTGACCTTGCGCCGCAATGGCGCCGTTTCCACCCAGCATCAAGGTTCCATGAAAGAGCCGCGCAAGCTCCACATCAGGTCATATGGCTGTCAGATGAACGTCTACGATGCGCAGCGCATGGTCGACACCCTGGCGCCGGAAGGCTTTGTCGAGACCGCCGACGTTGATGACGCGGATCTGGTGATCCTCAACACCTGCCACATCCGCGAAAAGGCATCAGAGAAGGTCTATTCCGAGCTCGGCCGGCTGCGCGCCGTGAAGGACGAAGCCGCGCGCAACGGCCGTCGGATGCATATCGCGGTGGCCGGTTGCGTCGCCCAGGCCGAGGGCCGCGAGATCGTCCGCCGCGCGCCGGTGGTCGATATTGTGGTCGGACCGCAGAGCTATCACCATCTGCCGCAACTGCTGGCGCATGCGAAAAGCCACGGCCGCGCGGTGGAGACCGAATTTCCGGTCGAGGACAAGTTCGGCTTTTTAGCCCCGCCGAAGCCCGATGCGATCCGCGCGCGCGGCATTTCGGCATTCGTCACCGTGCAGGAAGGCTGCGACAAGTTCTGCACCTTCTGCGTGGTGCCGTATACGCGCGGCGCCGAAGTCTCGCGCCCCGTCACAAAAATCGTCGATGATGTGCTTCGGCTCGCCGACAACGGTGTGCGCGAGATCACCCTGATCGGGCAGAACGTCAACGCCTATCATGGCGAGGGGCCGGACGGACGCAGCTGGTCGCTCGGCGCGCTGTTGCATCGCCTCGCCGAGATTCCCGGTATCGTCCGCTTGCGCTACTCGACCAGCCATCCCCGCGATGTCGACGCCACGCTCATAGAGGCCCATCGTGATTTGCCCGCGCTGATGCCATTTGTGCACCTTCCGGTACAATCCGGCTCGGACCTGATTCTGGCCGCGATGAACCGCAAGCACACGGTCAAGGATTACCGCCGGGTCATCGACCTGTTCCGGGCCGCCCGGCAAGACATTGCGTTTTCATCGGATTTTATCGTCGGCTTCCCCGGCGAGACCGAGGAAGATTTCGCGGCCACCCTCGCGCTGGTCCGGCAAATCGGATACGCTGGCGCCTATTCGTTCAAATATTCGCCGCGGCCCGGGACCCCCGCGGCGGACATGCAGAAGATGGTGTCAGCTGAAGGGATGGACGAGCGATTGGTGCGGCTCCAGGAATTGATCGACAGCCAGCAATCGGCCTTCAACGCGGCCACCATTGGCAACACCGTCGATGTGCTGTTCGAACGTAGGGCGCGCAATCCAGGCCAGATCGTCGGCCGCACCGCCTATCTGCAGCCGGCGCATGTGATGGCGCCGCCCGATGTCATCGGACGGGTGTTGCCGGTCAGGATCGAAAGTCTCGAGCGCTACAGTCTACTCGGCCAGCTCACGACTCCGGCGGCGCCGACGCAATCCGCACCTTCCGAGAAGACACCTCAAATGATGACGGGAGCCTGAACCCTTGCCAAAAAGCGCATCGGATTCGTCTTCGCTCGCTCCCAGCCGCAAACTTGACCGCGACATGCAAATCCCGCCCGAGACGCAAGTTGTCATCGACTTCGATGACAATCGTGCGGCCTCGGCGCTGGTCGGTCCCTACGGGCAAAACCTGGCGCTGATCGAGCGCCGGCTCGGCGTCGTGGTCGATTCGCGCGGTAATCACATCACCATCGCCGGATCGCGCGACGGCTGCGATGCCGCGCGGCGGGTGCTGGAGACGCTGTATGCGCAAGCAGTCCAAGGCCACGATTTGGCACAGGGCGATGTCGAAGGCGCGATCCGCGCCGTGATCGCGCAAGGCTCGCTGTTCGAGTTCGATGCCAAGACCGCCAAGTCCGCGTTCGAGACCATCAATTTGCGCAAGCGGCCGGTGCGCGCGCGCACCGCCGCCCAGGATTCCTACATCCGCGCCCTGAAGCGCCACGAACTGGTGTTCGGCGTCGGCCCCGCCGGCACCGGCAAGACTTGGCTTGCGGTGGCGCATGCCGCGCAATTGTTCGAGCGCAAGGAAGTCGATCGAATTATCCTGTCGCGGCCCGCGGTCGAGGCCGGCGAACGGCTCGGCTTCTTGCCGGGTGACTTGCGCGAGAAGGTCGATCCTTACCTGCGGCCGATCTACGACGCGCTATATGATCTGATGGATTCCCGGATCGTCGAGCGAGCGCTGCAGGCCGGCGAAATCGAGATCGCGCCGCTTGCCTTCATGCGCGGCCGCACGCTTACCAACGCCGTCATCATCCTCGACGAGGCGCAAAACACCACCTCGATGCAAATGAAGATGTTCTTGACGCGGCTTGGCGAAAACAGCCGCATGATCGTCACCGGCGACCCCTCCCAGGTCGACCTGCCGAATGGCCAGACCTCGGGGCTTGCGGAAGCCGCAAGACTGCTCGACGGCGTCGAGGGCATCGCGCAGGTTAGATTCACCGCCGAAGACGTGATCCGCCATGAACTGGTGGCACGCATCGTCGCCGCCTATGAGGGGCTGCCGCAGCGAGCCGCGGCCGGCAAACCCTGATGTCACAACGTTTCGCCGAGCCAGCGCGCCGCGCGCCTTCCGGCCCCGACAGAAATTCCAAAATGATGGCGCAGCCTGTCGCTCCCATAACCGAGGTTCTCGTGGTTGCCGATGGCTGGCAGAGCGAACCGGACGCCGAGGCAGTCATCCAGCGCGCCATCGCGATCGCCGCCGAAATGGTCGATGCCGATGTCGGCGACGCCGAAGTTGCGGTGATGCTGACCGACGATGCCGGAATCCGCACTCTGAACAGCAACTGGCGCGGCATTGACATCCCCACCAACGTGCTGTCGTTTCCGGCGCTGCAGCCGACCGGCCCGCGCGGCCCCGACGATGCGCCGCGCATGCTTGGCGATATCGCTATTGCCTTTGAAACCACGCGCAAGGAAGCCGATAACGAGCAAAAGCCGTTTGACCACCACCTCAGCCATCTGGCGGTCCATGGCTTCCTGCATCTGATCGGCTACGATCACGAAACAGATGACGACGCCGAGACCATGGAAGCTCTGGAAACGGAGATCCTGGCGCAACTCGGTATTCCCGATCCCTATGCGGGCCGGGAACGGATGGACTGAGATGGCGGACTCCGAGCCTACCCACGACAATCCGCGTAACACGCGCAACCTGCCCGCCGTGGTGGCGCAAGGCGAAGTGATGCGCCCGGCTGCGGAGAACTGGCTGACACGCGCGATCCGCACCCTGTTCGGATGGAAGCCGGGATCGGTCCGCGACGACCTGCAGGTCGTGCTCGACGCCTCGACCCCGGACGAGGTGGGCTTTTCGGCGATCGAGCGCACCATGTTGCGCAACATCCTTGGCCTGCACGAACGGCGCATTGCCGACGTCATGGTGCATCGCGCCGATATCGTCGCGGTCAAGCGTGACATTCCGCTCGGCGAACTGATGGGGCTGTTCGAAAGCGCGGCGCACTCTCGGCTCGTGGTCTACAACGAAACCCTCGACGATCCCGAAGGCATCGTGCACATTCGCGACCTCCTGGCGTTCATGACGGCCAAGGCGCGGGTATCGGACACCAGCAAGGCCAAACGCAAGAAGACATTGCCCGCCGGTCTCGATCTGCGCGCGGTCGATCTGGCGCTGCGGCTTTCGGAAGCCAACATCATCCGCAAGCTGCTTTTCGTGCCGCCATCGATGCGGGCGATCGACCTGTTGGCGCAGATGCAGGCGTCGCGCATCCATCTGGCGCTGGTGGTCGATGAATATGGTGGCACCGACGGCCTGGTCTCGATCGAGGACATCGTCGAACAGATCGTCGGCGAGATCGACGACGAGCATGACAGCGACGAGCCGCCGGCGATCGTCCGCCAGGCGGATAATTCCTTTGTCGCCGACGCCCGCGCCCGGCTCGATGACGTCCGCACCGTGATCGGCGGGGATTTCGTCACCGGCGAAGCCGGCGAAGAAGTCGAGACGCTTGGCGGCTATCTCGTCACCCATGTCGGCCGCCTGCCGGTGCGCGGCGAGGTTATTTCCGGACCCGGCAATTTCGAAATAGAAGTGCTCGATGCCGATCCGCGACGAGTCAAGCGGCTGCGTATCGCCGCCCGCAAGGAGCGCGCACCGGTGCGCTCGCAACGCGAGAGCCGTCGCCGCGAAGCGACGCCTGAAACCGGGACGCCGGCGTCGAACGACAATGCGAGCCCGCCGCCCCGCGAAGGAGCTGGCCCGCAGTGAAAAACGCCGACAAAGTCCGCAATGCGGCTATTGCGATCATCCTGTCCTGGGGATGGAAGCGCGCCGCCATCGCATTCGCCGCAGGCGCGCTGTCATCGCTGGCGATGGCGCCGTTCAATGCATGGCCGCTGCTGTTTCTGACCTTTCCCGTGATGGTCTGGCTGATCGACGGCGCCGCCGCCGGCCGCCTGCGTGGCGTGCCGGCCGCGGCGATGGCGGGCTGGTGGTTCGGGCTCGGTTACTTCGGGCCGGGACTGTACTGGATTGGCTATGCATTCCTGGTCGATGCATCCACCTTCGCCTGGCTGATGCCATTCGCCGTATTCGGGCTGCCGGCATATCTGGCATTATTCACCGCTTTCGGCTTCGCGCTGGCGCGCCTGCTCTGGAGCAAAGATAACTCGCGAGTGATCGCGCTCGCCGCAAGCCTGACGGCCAGTGAATGGCTGCGTGGCCATGTGCTCACGGGATTCCCATGGAACGCGTTCGGCTATGCCCTGACCGAACCGCTGGCGCTGGCGCAGATAGCATCGTTGATCGGCCTGTGGGGCCTGACATTTCTCAGCCTCGCAATCTTCGCCAGTCCTGCCGTGCTGATCGAGAGCAGTTCACGCGGACGGCGGCAATGGATCGCCCCGGTAATGGCGCTGGTGCTGCTGGTCGCATTGGGAGTCTTCGGCGGCATCCGGTTGAGACTGCAGCCGACCGCGGTGGTTGCAAATGTAAAATTGCGGATCATGCAGCCCAACCTGCAGCAGGATGTCAGGTTCAATTACTCCGCCAAAGCGCAGGTGATGCAAAAATACCTGACACTGTCTGATCGCGCGTCGGGGCCGCAATCCACCGGGGTGCGCGATGCCAGCATCCTGATCTGGCCCGAATCGGCGTTTCCGTTTTTCCTGACGCGTGAAGCCGATGCAATGGCTGAGATTGCCGACCTGTTGCCCAAGGGCACCGTCCTGATCACCGGCTCGGTGCGCGCGCCGGACCTGCCGCCCGGCATCAAGATCACGCGCGCCTACAATTCGATCTACGTCATCGACCATGACGGCAGCGTGCTGTCGGTATACGACAAGCTGCACCTGGTGCCGTTCGGCGAATACCTGCCGTTTCAGGACAGGATGGAAAAGCTTGGCTTGGTGCAACTCACCAAGGTTCACGGTGGATTTATCGCGGGCACGCGGCGGCGCCTGATGGAAATACCCAATGCGCCGCGCGCACTGCCGTTGATCTGTTATGAGGCGATCTTTCCCGGCGACGTCGCGACGCGCAACGAGCGCGCCGGCTGGATCGTCAACCTTACCAATGACGGCTGGTTCGGAATTTCCACCGGTCCCTACCAGCATCTTCAGCAGGCGCGTCTGCGCGCGGTCGAGCAGGGACTGCCGGTGGTTCGGGCGGCAAACACCGGCATTTCCGCCGTCATCGACCCGCTCGGGCGTATTGTCGCGCGGCTCGGCCTCGGCGCCGAAGGCGTGCTCGATTCCAGCCTGCCATCGGCGATTGCGCCGACGATCTATGCCCGCACCGGCGACATTCCCGCAGCCATCATGTTAGCGGCGGCCTTCATCTTCGTGGTTCGGCGCCGGGTTGCGAACCCCAAGTTTTGAATGGTCCACCGCGATGGTGGTCATGGACCTCCGAAGCAGCCCGCTTCACTGGCGTCCGGGAAAAATAAAAAGGAAACAACATGCCGACAACGGCCCATGCTTTCGATTCCAAAGGTCATCCTTGAGGGCATCCGCCGCTGGGTCGAAATCGAGACGCCGACCGAAGCGCCCGAACAGGTCAACAAGCTCGCGAGCCTGGTCGCGGACGGCTATCGCAATTTGCCCGCCAGCATCGAACGCATCGCCGGCCACTCCGGCTGCGGCGATCATCTGGTGGCGCGGTCGTCATGGGGCCAGGACGCGCCCGGAATCCTTGTCCTCAGCCATCTCGATACGGTGCACCCGATCGGATTCATCGAGCGGCTGCCGTTCCGGACCGAGGGCGACAGCGCGTTCGGCCCGGGCATCTACGATATGAAAGGCGGAGCCTATTTGGCCTACCATGCATTCCATCAGCTTTGTGCGAGCGCCGAGCGCTCCCCGCTTGGCATTACGCAGCTCTATGTCTCGGACGAAGAAATCGGCAGCCCGACCTCGCGCGCGCTGATCGAGGCCGAGGGGCGAAAAGCGAAGTATGTGCTGGTGACCGAGCCGGCGCGGGACGGCGGCAAGATCGTCACCGGACGCAAGGGCGTCGCGCGCTTCGAAGTCTTTGTCAAAGGCGTGCCCGCGCACGCCGGCTCGCGCCCGGAGGACGGCCGCAGCGCCATCCGCGAGCTTGCCAATATCATCCAGGCGCTGGAGGCCATGACCGATCTGAAGCGCGGCGTGACCGTCAATGTCGGCGTTGTCAGGGGCGGCACCAGGCCGAATGTCATTGCGGAGGAGGCCTACGCCGAGGTCGACCTGCGCGTCCCCTCGGTCGCGGATGCCGAGGAATTCGTTGCAAAAATCCTCAATCTGAAATCGCGCAGTGAGGGCGTCAGCGTCAGGGTGGTCGGTGATTTGAACCGTCCGCCATACGAGAAGGGCAACGCCGGCGCGGCGCTGTTCGAACACGCCAAAACCCTCGCCGCCGAGATCGGCTTCGATCTGGTGGACACCTCCACGGGCGGCGGCTCCGACGGCAATTTCACCGCCCCGCATACCGCGACCCTCGACGGCCTCGGGGTCGATGGAAAGGGCGCACACACTCACTACGAGCAGATCTATGTTTCCTCGATCGAGCCGCGGGCGCGGCTGTTGCATCGGCTGTATCAGACGCTGCGATGAGCGGACGCGATCCGGCGAACCGCGATACATTGTCCGGCGCTGGAGACGCCGTGCGCAGCCATGGCTCGTTCTTTGGTAGACGCAAGGGTCACAAGCTTCGGGCCCACCAGGCCGATCTGATCGAACATCTACTGCCGCGGCTTGCACTCGATACCAGCAAGCCAGGTCCCCCCGATCTTGCAAAGCTTTTCGACCGCCCCCTCGACGAGGTCAGTCTCGAAATCGGATTCGGCGGTGGCGAACATCTGATCGCCGAAGCACGCGCTTTTCCCAACACCGGCTTCATCGGCTGCGAGCCTTATGTCAACGGAATGGCCAAGATCCTGACCCAGATCGAAGCCCACAACATCGGCAATATCAGACTGTTCGCCGGCGATGCCGCTGAATTGCTCGCATGGATGCCGCAACGCTCGCTAAAGCGGATTGATCTGATCCATCCCGATCCCTGGCCGAAGCGGAGACATTGGAAGCGGCGCTTCGTGCAGGACACGACGGTCGCAGCGATGGCGCGCGGGCTAAAGCCGGGGGGCGAATTCCGGTTCGTCAGCGATATCGACGACTACTGCGCCTGGACCTTGGCGCATCTTTCCCGTTCCTCCGATTTCGCGTGGGCCGCGGAACGCGCCTCCGACTGGCGCCTGCCCTGGCCCGATTACACGATGACGCGCTACGGCGCCAAGGCGGAGCGCGAAGGACGACGGGCGACTTATCTGCGATTTCGGAAGATCGCCTGACGCCGGAAGACCGGGTATCTGGTCAGGCTCAAGGCCGCTGCATTAGCGGGTTTCCGGCAGTTCAGGTTGGCCTTGACGAAGCAAGGGTTGGATTCGAAAGATCGCCAGGGGAACGGGCCAAAATCGCGCCCCAACGGGCCCTCCCGGGACTTGCCGGATCGTGCCAAAACCGCTATATCAGCCGCAACTTATGGTTCTCATACGATCGCGTATTGAGAGTGGGCCCCCCGGGACCCGCTCTTTTTTATTACCTGAGCAAGCCCGCAGCATGACGACACCGGGCGGCGTTCGGGAAACCCAGCCGAACCGGCTTTCCGGCCCGGCCTCACGCCAACACAAGACGCAGACCAATTTTGACTCTCGACATGACCTATCCAACCGAAGGTGCCGTGGACAGCGAACTGCTTGCCGAGCCGCGCCTGGTGCTCGAGCCGGGCATGGCAGCGCGGGTCGCGGCGGTCGCCGGTCCGGTGTTGCAGGGTATGGGCTACCGGCTGGTGCGGATCAAGGTTTCAGGCGAGGCTGGCTGCACCGTGCAGATCATGGCCGAGCGGCCGGACGGTTCAATGCAGATCGAAGATTGCGAGGCGATCTCGCGGGCGCTGTCGCCGGTGCTCGATGTCGCCGATCCGATCGACCGCGCCTACCGGCTGGAGATTTCCTCACCCGGAATTGACCGGCCGCTGGTGCGCCGTTCCGATTTCGAGCGCTATGCGGGGCACCTCGTGAAAATCGAGATGGCGGTCTCCCATGACGGCCGCAAGCGGTTCCGCGGCACGCTTGGCGGCGTCGAAGGCAATGCGGTGCGGCTCCATGGCGAGGGCGGGCGCGCGGATCAGGATGCCGATGTCATGCTGGTCATGGAAGATATCGCCGATGCCAGGCTGGTCCTGACCGACGAGCTGATCGCCGAATCGATGCGGCGCGGCAAGGCGGCCGAGCGCGAGCTGCGCCGGCAGCTCGGACTTGAGCCGCCGGCCCCGCCGCACGCCCGCAAATCCGACGCAGCGAAGGCCAACAAACCCAAGCCGAAATCGAAGCCGAACGAAAACAACGCCCCGAACAACACCAAGGAAAACCGTCTGGCCGCCGAACGAGCGCGGCGAGACGACATCGATCCCACCAGAGGAGACTAAAGCCATGGCAGCTGTCAGCGCCAACAAACTCGAACTGCTGCAGATCGCAGACGCGGTCGCGCGCGAAAAATCGATCGACCGCGGCATCGTGATCGCGGCGATGGAAGACGCCATCGCCAAGGCCGCCCGTGCCCGTTACGGCAGCGAGACCGACGTTCATGCCGAGATCGACGCCAAAAAGGGCGAGCTGCGGCTGTCGCGTCACATGCTGGTGGTGGATCAAGTCGAGAATTCCTCGAACCAGATTTCGCTCGAGGACGCCCGCCGCGCCAATCCCGGCGCGCAGATCGGCGACACTATCGCCGACACCCTGCCGCCGCTGGAATATGGCCGCATCGCCGCGCAATCCGCCAAGCAGGTGATCGTGCAGAAGGTGCGCGAGGCCGAGCGCGACCGCCAGTACCAGGAATTCAAGGATCGCATCGGCGATATCGTCAACGGCATCGTCAAGCGCGTCGAGTATGGCAGCGTCATTGTCGATCTCGGCCGCGGCGAGGCCATCATTCGCCGCGACGAGATGCTGCCGCGCGAGGTATTCCGCAATGGCGACCGCGTCCGCGCCTATATTTTCGACGTGCGGCGCGAAACCAGGGGTCCGCAGATTTTCCTGTCGCGCACTCACCCGCAATTCATGGCAAAGCTGTTCGCGCAGGAGGTGCCGGAAATCTACGACGGCATCGTCGAGATCAAGGCGGTGGCCCGCGATCCCGGTTCGCGCGCGAAAATCGGCGTAATTTCGCGGGATTCATCGGTCGACCCGGTCGGCGCCTGCGTCGGCATGCGCGGCTCGCGCGTGCAGGCCGTGGTCAACGAACTGCAGGGCGAAAAGATCGACATCATCCCGTGGTCGCCGGACATCGCGACCTTTGTCGTCAACGCGCTGGCGCCCGCCGAGGTCGCCAAGGTCGTGATCGACGAGGATCGCGAGCGGATCGAGGTCGTGGTGCCGGACACCAATAACCAGTTGTCGCTGGCGATCGGCCGGCGCGGCCAGAACGTGCGCCTTGCCTCGCAGTTGACCGGTTGGGACATCGACATCCTCACCGAACAGGAGGAATCCGAACGCCGCCAGGCCGATTTCGAGAACTCCACCCGGGTGTTCATGGAATCGCTCAATGTCGACGAAGTGGTCGGTCAATTGCTGGCGTCGGAAGGTTTCACCTCGGTGGAGGAACTGGCGCTGGTCGACATCAAGGAACTGGCCGGCATCGAAGGCTTCGACGACGAAACCGCCAATGAGCTGCAGAGCCGGGCGCGCGAATATCTGGAACAGCTCGAAAACGAACTCGAAACCAAACGCAAGGAGCTCGGCGTGGATGATGCGTTGAAGACAGTGCCGGGGGTGAACTCGAAGATGCTGGTGAAGTTCGGCGAGAACGAGATCAAGACCGTCGAGGACCTGGCCGGCTGCGCCACCGACGACCTGGTCGGCTGGACCGAGCGCAAGGAAGGCGGCGAGCCGACCAAGCATCCCGGCATTCTCGATGCCAGTGAGATTTCGCGCGATGACGCCGAGAACATCATCATGCAGGCGCGTGTCATCGCCGGCTGGATCGCCGAGGCCGACCTCGACAAGAAACCCGAGGAGGTCGAGGCTCCCGAAGACCAACCGGTTTGATGCGCGTGTTCCGCATAAACGCACGCCGGCTTTGCGCGCCGAACCGGCGCAAATGTTAGGAGAGACGTCACACGCATGCTCGCCGTCGCTGATCCCGATCTCGACAATGGGCCGCGGACCGACAGGTCTGCGACGATGCGGATGTGCGCGGTCACACGCGAGGTGCGGCCGATCGACGAGCTGATCCGGTTTGTGGTGTCGCCGCTGGGCGACGTCGTCCCGGATCTGAAGCGCAAGCTCCCCGGTCGCGGCATGTGGGTTTCGGCCTCGCACCGGGCGGTTGCGGAAGCGGTTCGCCGCCACCAATTCAACAAAGGCTTCAGGCGCGAGGCGCGCGTGGCGCCGACGCTTGCCGCGGATACCGAAAACCTGCTTGTGCGCGCAGTGATCGACGCGCTCGCAATGGCCGCCAAGGCGGGCCAGATGATATCCGGCTTCAGCAAGGTCGAGGATGCCCTCAAGCAGCGGCAGGCGGCTAAAGGCTCGATCCATGCGCTGATCCATGCCTCGGACGGGTCGGCGGACGGAATCCGGAAATTGGACGCGATCGTCAGGCAAAATGCCGGGATTAACGATGATTCGCGCGATTTTCCGGTGGTCACCGCGCTGAGCTCCGAACAATTGGATTTGGCACTGGGCCGGTCAAATGTGGTACATGCTGCGCTGCTCGCGGGCCCGGCGAGCAAGACGTTCCTGACGCGCAGCCAGCTCCTGGTCCGATACCGGATGGCGGACGACGACAGGACTGCAATTAAAGCGGCCGAGAATTCGCCGATACCGACTGCGCGGACGCGCATGACGCAACAAGATTAGGACTGCTGAATGGTCGATAAGAGTACTCCTGGCGACAAGAAACTCAGTGTCCCGGCCAAGACCTTGACGCTCAAGCCGCGCATCGAGACGGGCACGGTGCGCCAGAGCTTCAGTCATGGCCGGACCAAGCAGGTGGTGGTCGAGAAGCGCGGCAAGCGCCGCGTCGCCGGCGAGACGCCCGCAGCCGAAAGCCAGGCGCCCGAGCCGGCCGCCGCGGCTCCGGCCAAGGCGCCGGTTGCCCGTCCCGCAACGCCGCAGGCCGCACCGCGCAGCGGTTCCGGCGTGGTGCTGCGCACCCTGACCGAGGATGAGCGGTCCGCACGCGCCAGCGCGCTCGCCGACGCCAAGGTCCGCGACATGGAGGAACGGCGGCTGGCCGAAGAGGAAGCCAGGCGGCGCAACAGCAAGGAAGGTATCGAACAGGCCGAGCGCGAAGCCGCCGAAGCCCGCCGCAAGGCCGAGGACGAGCGCCACCGCCAGGACGAGGAAGCCAAGCGCAAGGCTGAACTCGAAGCCAGGAAGCGCTTCGGCGAAGCCGAAGCCCGCGCCGCCGCGCCGGCACGCGCCATCCCCACCGCCCGCGCCCCAGGAATTGCCGCCGACATCTCCGACGAGGATGAAGGTCCGCGTCAGGTTCGTCGCGGCCCCGGCGGCGTCGTACGTCCCGCGACGGCTCCGAAAACCACCGCCAAACCGGCGCCGCAGAAGCAGCGCGGACGGCTGACGCTGGTCACGGCGCTCAATGCCGATGACGTTCGCGAGCGTTCGATCGCCTCGTTCCGCCGCCGCACCCAGCGCCTGAAGGGCCATGCTTCCAATGAGCCCAAGGAGAAGCTGGTCCGCGAAGTGGTGATCCCGGAAGCCATCAACATCCAGGAACTCGCCAACCGCATGTCCGAGCGCGCGGTCGATGTCATACGCTTGCTGATGAAGCAGGGCGCGATGCACAAGATCACCGACGTGATCGATGCCGATACCGCGCAGCTGATCGCCGAGGAACTGGGTCATACCGTCAAGCGCGTGGCCGCCGCCGACGTCGAGGAAGGCCTGTTCGACGCCGTCGAGGACTCCAGCGATACCGAGCCGCGTTCGCCCGTCGTGACCGTGATGGGCCATGTCGATCACGGCAAGACCTCACTGCTCGACGCACTACGTCATGCCAATGTGGTGTCGGGTGAAGCCGGCGGCATCACCCAGCATATCGGCGCCTATCAGGTGACCTCGCCGGAGAGCGGCAAGAAGATCACCTTCATCGATACCCCCGGCCACGCCGCGTTCACCGCGATGCGCGCCCGCGGCGCCAAGGTGACCGACATAGTGATCCTGGTGGTCGCGGCGGACGACGGCGTCATGCCGCAAACGATCGAGGCGATCCATCACGCCAAGGCCGCCAAGGTTCCGATGATCGTGGCCATCAACAAGATCGATAAGCCCGACGCCCGGCCGGAACGCGTCCGCACCGAACTGCTGCAGCACGAGGTGCAGGTCGAATCTCTCGGCGGCGATGTCGTCGACGTCGAGGTTTCCGCCAAGAACAAGACCAATCTCGACAAGCTGCTGGAAATGATCGCGCTGCAGGCCGAACTGCTCGACCTCAAGACCAACGCGGCGCGTCCGGCCGAAGGCACCGTGATCGAAGCCAAGCTCGATCGCGGCCGCGGTCCGGTTGCAACCGTGCTGGTGCAGCGGGGAACGCTGCGCGTCGGCGATATCGTGGTGGCCGGCGCCGAAATGGGCCGCGTTCGCGCGCTGATCTCGGACCAGGGCGAAGCCATCGATGAAGCCGGCCCCTCCGTGCCGGTCGAAGTGCTCGGTTTCAACGGGCCGCCGGAAGCCGGCGACCGCCTCGCGGTAGTTGATAACGAAGCCCGCGCCCGTCAGGTGACGAGCTACCGCGCCCACCAGAAGCGCGAGAACGCGGCAGCCTCGATTTCCGGCATGCGTGGCTCGCTCGAGCAGATGATGTCGCAGCTCAAGACCTCGGGCCGCAAGGACTTCCCGCTGATCGTCAAGGCCGACGTGCAGGGCTCGCTGGAAGCGATCTTGGGATCTTTGGAAAAGCTCGGGACCGAGGAAGTCGCCGCGCGCATCCTGCACGCCGGTGTCGGCGGCATTTCGGAATCCGACGTGACGCTGGCGGAAGGCTTCAATGCCGCGATCATCGGCTTCAACGTCCGCGCCCACAAGGAAGCCGCCGCCGCCGCCAAGCGCAACGGCATCGAGATCCGCTACTACAACATCATCTACGACCTCGTGGATGACGTGAAAAAGGCGATGTCGGGCCTGCTCGCGCCGACCCTGCGCGAGACCATGCTCGGCAACGCCCTGATCCTGGAAGTGTTCAACATTTCCAAGGTAGGCAAGGTAGCGGGCTGCCGCGTCACCGACGGCACCGTGGAACGCGGCGCCAATGTTCGCCTGATCCGCGACAACGTCGTCGTGCATGAGGGCAAGCTGTCGACCCTGAAGCGCTTCAAGGACGAAGTGAAGGAAGTGCAGTCCGGCCAGGAATGCGGCATGGCGTTCGAAAACTACGGCGACATGCGTGTCGGCGACGTCATCGAGTGTTATCGCGTGGAGACCATCCAGCGCTCGCTGTAAGTCCAAGTCTTACAAGCGCCGGTTTTAGCAGACTGAAGCGGCGTGTGGCCGGACATGTTTTTCGGCCATCCACCTCCTCGCTAATTTCAACAACAAGTACCTGGATGCCCGCGACGAGCGCGGGCATGACGATCTTGAGAGACGACAATGCCGCGCCACCACAGGAAGGACACCGCCGCCAACGGCTCGCAGCGTCAATTGCGCGTCGGTGAAACGGTGCGCCATGCGATGGCCGATATTCTTTCGCACGGCAGCGTGCACGACCCCGACCTTGAAGGCCATATCATCACCGTGCCCGAGGTGCGGATGTCGCCTGACCTGAAGCTTGCGACGATCTATGTGATGCCGCTCGGCGGACGCGATACCGGGATCGTGATCGCGGCACTGGAGCGACACAAGAAGTTTCTGCGCGGCGAGCTAGCGCGTCGCGTTAACCTAAAATTTGCGCCTGACGTTCGCTTCCGTGTCGACGAACGATTCGATGAAGCGGAACGAATAGAGAAATTACTGCGAACGCCTGCGGTGCAAAGAGACATCGCACCGGATTCGCAGGAATCGGAAGAGTGAGCTGATGACTGCCATCACCGCAAACAGCCCGGTAGAGCCGGAAATTGGCGATTCGGTTGGGGTCCAGGAAAATATTTCTGCGGATCCGAATCGCGAGACCGATCGCGGGCAGGGCGGAAGGCAATCGCGCCCGAATAATCAACCGCGCCGCGACAAGCGCGACGTACATGGCTGGGTCGTGCTCGACAAGCCGATCGGCATGACCTCGACGCACGCGGTTGCGGTCGTGAAGCGGCTGTTCCAGGCCAAGCGCGCCGGCCATGCGGGCACGCTCGATCCGCTCGCCTCCGGCGGCTTGCCGATCGCGCTCGGCGAAGCCACCAAAACCGTTCCGTTCGTGATGGACGGCCGCAAGCGATACCGCTTCACGGTCGCTTGGGGCGAGGAGCGCGATACCGACGACACCGAGGGGCGGATCGTCAAAACCAGCGAGATCAGGCCGATGGCGGAAGCAATCGCCGAGCTGCTGCCGCGAGTTCACCGGATTGATCGCACAGATCCCGCCGCAGTTCTCCGCCATCAAGGTCCAGGGCGAGCGTGCCTACGATCTGGCGCGCGACGGCGAAACCGTCGAATTGCAACCTCGCCAGGTCGAGATCCACGAATTAAGCCTTTTAGAACAGACAGATAACAATCATTCGGTGTTCAATGCCGAATGCGGCAAGGGAACTTATGTGCGGGCGCTGGCCCGCGATATCGGCCGGCTTCTCGGTTGCTACGGCCATATCTGCGCGCTGCGCCGGACCCTGGTCGGACCGTTCGGCGAGGCCGACATGATTCCGCTGGAACAATTGGAGGCTTTGTGCGATAGAGCCGCCTCTGGCGAGGGCAGCCTCGCCGACGCGCTTATGCCCGTTGAGACCGCGCTGGACGACATCCCGGCGCTGGCCGTCACACGGGCTGATGCGGCAAGGCTCTATCGGGGCCAAGCCGTTTTGCTGCGCGGACGGGATGCGCCCAACTCTAGCGGCACAGTCTATGTCACGGTGGCAGGCCGGCTTTTGGCCCTCGCCGAAATTGGCAATGGCGAACTCATCCCCAAGCGCGTGTTCAACCTGACCGGACTGATAGCCAGCCCGGCTCGCAACCATGGAAGTGTTTGACGATGTCGATTACCGCCGAACGTAAAGCGGAAGTCATCAAGACGAGTGCCACCAAAGCCGGAGACACCGGTTCGCCCGAGGTTCAGGTCGCGATCCTGTCGGAACGCATCAACAACCTCACCGGGCATTTCAAGACCCACGTGAAGGACAATCATTCGCGCCGCGGCCTTTTGAAGCTCGTGTCGACGCGCCGTTCGCTTCTCGACTACATCAAGAAGAAGGACGAGGGCCGTTACAAGGCGCTGCTCGAAAAGCACAACATTCGTCGTTGAGTACGCAAGTTCCCGCGCGCATGTCGCGCGCGTTTAGCCGCGTGGATTCGAAGATCGGCTTTTTATGCTTTCGAGCAAATCCAGGCGTAGAGTATGCGGGCGGTCGATGGCCCTCATGCGGGCATGATCCCGAAGTATTCGGAACGAAGTTCATGCCAGACAGAAGAGCGTCCAGCAGCACTCCGGCGACTGGACGATGGCGGGCAAGGTGCCCGTCGCGCGGGATTGAAGGCCGAAGGCTCTCGCCCGCACTGAAAATCGAAGGATGAAGGCCATCCGACACGTCAAGACCATGGCAGGATCGCCGGACGCTGAAGTTCGCGAGCGCGAGCAGCGTCCGGCAATCTTGCGCATGGTTTTGCGGGCCGGACTTTCACCGCTTTCGAGAACCAAGAAAGAAGACCGCAATGTTCAATATTCATTCAGTCGAGATTGACTGGGGTGGACGTCCCCTCAGGCTCGAAACAGGAAAGATAGCGCGCCAGGCCGATGGTGCCGTGCTGGCGACCTACGGCGAGACTGTCGTACTCGCCACCGCCGTTGCCGCCAAAACGCCCCGTGAAGGCGTCGACTTCCTGCCGCTGACCGTCGACTACCAGGAAAAGACCTACGCCGCCGGCCGCATTCCCGGCGGCTATTTCAAGCGCGAAGGCCGGCCGACCGAGAAGGAGACCTTGGTCTCCCGTTTGATCGACCGCCCGATCCGGCCGCTGTTCGTCGAGGGCTGGCGCAACGAGACCCAGGTGATCGTGACGACGCTGTCGCACGACATGGAAAACGATCCCGACATTCTGGCGCTGGTCGCCGCCTCGGCGGCGCTGACGCTGTCGGGCGCGCCGTTCAAGGGCCCGATCGGGGCCGCGCGCGTCGGCTTCGTCAATGACGAGTATGTGCTCAACCCCACGCTCGACGAGATGGTCGAAACCCAGCTCGACCTCGTGGTCGCCGGCACCGGCGATGCCGTATTGATGGTGGAATCGGAGGCCAAGGAGCTCAACGAAGACATCATGCTCGGCGCGGTGATGTTCGGGCATCGGCATTTCCAGCCGGTGATCAAGGCGATCATCGAGCTCGCCGAAAAGGCCGCCAAGGAGCCTCGCGAGGTCAAAATCGTCGACGAGAGCGTGTTGGAAAAGGAAATTCTGGCGCTGATCGAAACTGAACTGCGCGCCGCCTATGCCATTCCGGTCAAGCAGGACCGCTATAACGCGGTCGGCAAGGCCAAGGAAAAGGTGATGGCGCACTACTTCCCGGAAGGCCAGGAGCCGAAATACGACAAGCTGCGCATCGCCGGCGTGTTCAAGGAGCTCGAAGCCAAGATCGTGCGCTGGAATATCCTCGATACCGGCAAGCGCATCGATGGCCGCGATACCAAGACCGTCCGCAACATCATCGCCGAAGTCGGCGTATTGCCCCGCGCCCACGGCTCGGCGCTGTTCACCCGCGGCGAGACCCAGGCGATGGTGGTAACCACGCTCGGCACCGGCGAGGACGAGCAGTACATCGACGCGCTGTCGGGCACCTACAAGGAGCAGTTCCTGCTGCACTACAATTTCCCTCCCTACTCGGTCGGTGAAACCGGACGGATGGGTGGCACCAAGCGGCGTGACATCGGCCACGGCAAGCTGGCCTGGCGCGCGATCCACCCCGTGCTGCCGCCGCATCACGAATTCCCCTACACGGTGCGCGTCGTCTCCGAGATCACCGAATCGAACGGATCGTCGTCGATGGCGTCGGTCTGCGGCGCCTCGCTGGCGCTGATGGATGCCGGCGTTCCGCTGAAGCGGCCGACGGCGGGCCTCGCCATGGGCCTCATTCTCGAAGGCTCGCGCTTTGCCGTGCTCTCCGACATCCTCGGCGACGAGGATCATCTCGGCGACATGGACTTCAAGGTGGCCGGCACCGACCACGGCATCACCTCGCTGCAGATGGATATCAAGATTGCCGGCATCACCGAGGAGATCATGAAGGTCGCGCTCGGCCAGGCCAAGGAAGGGCGCATCCACATTCTCGGCGAAATGTCGAAGGCGCTGACCGCTGCGCGCGCCGAACTCGGCGAGTACGCGCCGCGCATCGAGACCTTCAAGATTCCGACCGACAAAATCCGCGAAGTGATCGGCACCGGCGGCAAGGTAATCCGCGAAATCGTCGAGAAGACCGGTGCCAAGGTCAACATCGAAGACGACGGCACCGTCAAGGTCGCTTCCGCCGACGGAGAATCGATCAAGGCCGCTATCAAGTGGATCAAGTCGATCGCGTCCGATCCCGAAATCGGTCAGATCTACGACGGCACCGTGGTCAAGGTCATGGAGTTCGGCGCCTTTGTGAACTTCTTCGGCGCCAAGGACGGCCTCGTCCATATCAGCCAGCTCGCGGCCAACCGCGTGCAAAAGACTTCCGACGTCGTCAAGGAAGGCGAGAAGGTCAAGGTCAAGCTGCTCGGCTTCGACGATCGCGGCAAGACGCGACTGTCAATGAAGGCGGTCGATCAGGTGACCGGCGAGGACCTCGAGGCCAGACAAAAATCGGAAACGCCACGCGAAGCCGCCGGCGAGTAATCTCGGCAGGCACAAGGGACAACCAAGGGCGGCTCTTCAGCCGCCCTTATTGTTGTGGTGCGCGACCGCGACACCCGGGCTACGGCCCCTCGAGCCGGAGAGACAAACGCAATAGCCTCGCCTTGTTTAAAAAGCCGCGTTACGGATTGACCGGACCGGCGGTGTATTCGGCGTGCAGCCATTTGCCTATCACGCCACCGATGACGCCGCCGACGATCGGTGCGACCCAGAACAGCCACAGCGACTGCAATGCCACGACGCCGCCGAACAGGGCTGTCGCCGTCGAACGCGCCGGGTTCAGCGAGGCGTTGGAGACGGGAATTGCGACCAGGTGGAACAGCACCAGCGCCAATCCGATCGCGATCGGCGCAAACCCGGCCGGCGCCCGCGGCGACGTCACGCTGACGATCACCAGCACAAACAGCGCTGTGATCACGACCTCGATCAGGCCGGCGCTCAGCATTGAAAACCCGGACCCGCCATAGGTGTTGGATGCCGCCAGAAACGTATTCCATTTTCCCGCGGCCGGCGCGCCCTGCAGGATGACATAGAACACCGCAGCAGCCGCCACGCCGCCAGCCACCTGCGCGACGATATAGGGGATTGCCTTGCCGCCGCTGAAGCGGCCCGCCGCCACCAGCCCGCAAGTCACCGCCGGATTGAAATGACCGCCGGAAATCCCGCCCACTGCGTAAGCCATCGCCAGCACCGACAGGCCCACGGCAAATGCAACCGCAATCAGCCCGGCGCTTGGCGCGGAAAACAACGCGGCGCCGCAAACCGCGGTCACCAGCGTGAACGTGCCGATGAATTCTGCGCTCAACTCTCGTGACATTTTTGAATCCCTGAATGCAGCTCCGGCGAACTCGCGGGAGCGAGGGCCCGATCATGCCACCAAGCCAATGCCGATGACAACGCTGGCCACGCCGATTCTCCACACCGCGACGCCGTGTAGCGGGCTATGGCCTGTCTTATTGCAGTTGCGTTCAATTGGTTTAATTTCGTGGGCTGACCATTCATCGCCTGGCCCAGTCTCACTTTAGAAAATCCGGCATGGCCGACATGTTGCCCCCGCAAGGATGATCCAGATGCCGCCGCCCATCATCCGCCCCGCCCGATCCGAAGAATACGACGAGATCGCCCGGGTCTGGATGAACAGCTGGGCTTCGACCGGGCTCGAAGACGCCAGCAATTTCCTGCTGGCGAAATTACAGGCGCGCGTTCCGCTCGAGGTCGAAAAGGGCTGGAGCCTGTTTGTCGCCGACGATGCGGGGCGAATCGCGGCGATGCTGGCTTTGGAGCTTTCCGAGGTCTATCTCGACCAATTGTTCGTTGCGCCGGAATACCAGGGCCGAAAGCTCGGGCGGCGGCTGCTTGCTTTCACCCGGCAGCATCTGCCCGATGAAATTTGCCTGCGCTGCGTGCGCGAGAACGAGAAGGCGTGGCGCTGGTATGAGCGCGAGGGCTTTGTCTTCGAAAGGGAACAGCTGGATCCGATGACTGGATTCGTCATGAAGTACTATCGGTGGAAGAGAGAAGGATCAATCCAATGATGAAACTCTATTGGTCGCCACGCACGCGCTCGTTCTCTACGCTGTGGCTGTTGGAAGAAACCGGGCAGCCTTACGAGCGCGTGCTGATCGACATTTCCAAGGGGGCGCAGCGGACACCGGAATACCTCGCCATCAATCCGATGGGCAAGGTGCCGGCGCTCAGGGACGGCGAGGCTGCGCTCGCGGAAGCCGCCGCGATCTGCGCCTATGTCGCCGAGCGCTACCCCGAAGCGAAGCTTGCGCCGGCGCTGGGCGATCCGCTGCGCGCCAAATATCTCTACTGGCTGTTCTTCGCGCCCGGCTGCATCGAGCCCGCGATGGTACAGGTCGCGACCAAGATCGAGATGAATCCGGTGGCCGCCGGCTGGGGCGAGGCGCAGCGCGTATTCGACGTGCTCGACAAGGCATTGGAAAAAGGACCCTGGATCCTAGGCGAGACGTTCTCGGCCGCGGATATCGCGATTGGGTCCGGTCTGAATTTCGCGGTGCGGCTGTTCAAGATGGTGCCGTCGAGGCCCTCGTTCGACCGCTACCTCGATCGATGCGCGGCGCGCCCGGCGTTCCAGCGCGCGAGCGTGATCGCGGCGGGCCAATGAAAGCGAATCAATCCGCGCCATCCTTCAGCTCTTCCGGCCGCGGCATCAAAACGATGTTGTAGCCGGAATCGACGAAATGAATCTCGCCCGTGACGCCGCCGGACAAGTCCGACAGCAAATACAGCGCCGAGCCGCCAAGTTCACCCAAGGTCACACCTCGGCCGAGCGGCGAATGTTTCTGCTGAAAGGCAAACATCGAACGGGAGTCGCCGATGACGGCGCCCGCGAGCGTCCGAACCGGACCTGCCGAGATCGCGTTGACGCGGATGCCGCGCGGGCCGAAATCGGCGGCGAGATAGCGCACCGAGGCCTCCAACGCTGCCTTGGCTACCCCCATGACATTGTAGTTCGGCATTGCCCTCGTTGAGGCGCCAAAGGTCAGCGTGATCATGGTGCCGCCCGCTGCCGGCATCAGTTCGGCTGCCCGTCTGGCGACCTCCGTGAAGGAAAAGCAGGAGATCAGCATGGTGCGCGAGAAATTCTCCCGCGTGGTGTCGGCATATCGGCCACGGAGTTCGTTCTTGTCGGTGAAGCCAATGGCGTGAACGAGAAAGTCCAGCCCTCCCCATTTCGCGCCTACGCTTTCGAACACCCGATCAACGCTGACGACGTCCTCGACGTCGCAAGGCAGTACCGCTTCGAAACCAAGCGATTGGGCGAGCGGCCTGACGCGCTTGGCCTGGGCCTCGCCCTGAAAGGTGAAGGCAAGTTCGGCGCCCTGCGCAGCCAGCGTTTTGGCGATGCCCCAGGCAATCGAATGATCATTGGCGACGCCCATGATCAGGCCTCGCTTGCCCTTCATCAAGTCGTTCATCGTCTTCGCGCTTTCTCTCTCGTCATGTCCGGTGTCGTGCCAGGCGGCCTTCGGGTGGATCAAGACGTGGATGGCCGGGACAGGCCCGGCCATGACGTTGAATTGCGGTGGTTCACGTCTCGCCCAATGTCACGCATCGATCCGCTTGAACACCAACGTGGCGTTGGTGCCCCCGAAGCCGAAGGAATTCGACAGCACGGTTCCCAATTTGGCGTTGTCGATGCGCTTACGCACGATCGGCATATCGGCGAACACAGGATCGAGTTCGCTGATGTGGGCACTTTCACAGATGAAACCATTGTTCATCATCAACAGCGAATAGATCGCTTCCTGCACCCCGGTGGCGCCGAGCGAGTGTCCGGTCAGCGCCTTGGTGGCGGAAATAGGCGGACACTTTTCGCCGCTGCCGAACACCTTCCGGATCGCCTCGATTTCCGGCGGATCGCCCGCAGGCGTGGAAGTGGCGTGTGGATTGATGTAGTCGATTTTGGTGTCAACCGTCGCCATCGCCATCTTCATGCAGCGTTCGGCGCCTTCGCCTGATGGCGCCACCATGTCGTAGCCGTCAGAGGTGGCGCCGTAGCCGACAATTTCACCGTAGATGCGCGCGCCGCGCGCTTTCGCGCGTTCGAGTTCTTCCAGCACCACCACGCCGGCGCCGCCGGCAATCACAAAGCCGTCGCGGCTGATGTCATAGGGGCGCGAGGCGGTCGCCGGGGTGTCGTTGTACTTTGACGACATCGCGCCCATGGCGTCGAATAGCACCGACAGTGACCAGTCGAGTTCCTCGCAACCGCCGGCGAAGACAATGTCCTGCTTGCCGATCTGGATAGTCTCGTAGGCGTTGCCGATGCAATGGTTCGAGGTGGCACAGGCGGACGAGATCGAATAGTTCACGCCCTTGATCTTGAACCAGGTGGCGAGCGTCGCCGACGCGGTGGACGACATCGCTTTCGGCACCGCGAACGGCCCGACCCGCTTCGGCCCCTTGGTGCGCGTGGTGTCGGCAGCTTCCACGATGGTGCGAGCCGATGGGCCGCCGGAGCCCATGATGATGCCGGTGCGAACATTGGAAACTTCCGCAGGCTCCAGTCCTGAATCCTGGATCGCCTGCTCCATCGCGACGTGATTCCACGCGGCACCCTCGCCGAGGAAACGCATCGCCCGCCGGTCGATAATTTCGGCCGGATTGAGTGTCGGCGCGCCCTGCACCTGGGACCGGAAACCGAGTTCCGCGTACTTGTCGGCGCGGGTAATCCCGGACTTTGCCTCGTGGAGGCTCGCCAGCACTTCCTGAGTGTTGTTTCCGATGGATGAGACGATGCCCATCCCCGTGATGACAACCCGCCTCATGATCGCCTCGCCTGTCGTTGCATTCTTGTGCGCCGTAACGGAACGCCGCGCCGGCCGCCGGAGCAACTCACGTTCCCGGCTGCAATGCGGCGTCCTGCCTGAACAGCCCTACCTTCAAATCCTTTGCGCGATAGATAATCTCGTCGTCGGCCGAAAGCCAGCCGTCGGCGATGCCCAACACCAGCTTTAGGCGCATCACGCGCTTGATGTCGATGTTGTACACGATCTTGCGAACGTTCGGCATTACTTGGCCGGCAAGCTTCAGCTCGCCAAGCCCGAGTGCGCGGCCGCGTCCCTCACCGCCGGTCCAGCCGAGATAAAAGCCGACCATCTGCCAGAGCGCGTCGAGGCCGAGACAGCCGGGCATCACAGGATCGCCCTTGAAATGGCAGCCGAAGAACCAGAGGTCGGGGTTTACATCGAGTTCGGCGCGAACCAGCCCTTTGCCGAATTCGCCGCCGGTCTCGGAAATCTCGCTGATCCGGTCGAACATCAGCATCGGTGGCAACGGCAACTGGGCGTTGCCCGGGCCAAACAGTTCACCGCGGCCGCACGCCAGCAGATCCTCGTATTCGTAGCCGCTGCGCCGATCCAGCATGATACCAGCCTCTTCCAAAATCCCGCGGCATTTCAACCGAAAAGGACCCGTTTCGCGTGGGAAGCGCGCCATTTGCTAGTCGTTTGGCGCGAATACCGCAGAACCGTACGCTCCTGCGACTGCCGCAGCTCTGCTGAAATCGCAGGGCTGGGTCCGGGGGCGGTCTCTATCATAGGCCTGACCGCCGGCAAAGCGGCGGTGGTGGGTAAATCGCCACGCATCCAGCCGGGTTCCGGTCTCTACCCAAGGCCGGCGCTAGTTGCGAAAAACTTGCATGTATCGGAATTCCTTCTTATATTCCACCGCGATAGTGCCGAGATTGGCAGTGCGGCGGCGCGGTGGATATGAGCGACAACAGTTCGATTTTGAACGATGACACGGCTCGTCCAGCGGCGCGTCAACCCGCTTTGACGGGTTGTCCCTGGCATGACGTCAACGAAATGCTGCAGGCGGCAGGACTGCGTCCAACCCGCCAGCGCATGGCTCTGGGCTGGCTGTTGTTCGGCAAGGGCGCGCGTCATCTCACTGCGGAAATGCTCTACGAGGAGGCAACGCTTGCCAAGGTGCCGGTGTCGCTGGCAACCGTCTACAATACATTGAACCAGCTCACCGATGCGGGCCTGCTGCGCCAGGTCAGCGTCGACGGCACCAAGACCTATTTCGACACCAACGTGTCGGCGCACCACCACTTCTATCTCGAGAACAACCACGAGCTGGTCGACATTCCCGATCCGCATCTGGTGTTGCAGAAGATGCCGGAAGTGCCCGAGGGCTACGAGATCGCCCGGGTCGACATGGTCGTGCGGCTGCGCAAAAAGCGCTGAGCCCACTATCCGGGCGATGCGCAGCATCGAACCTGGAAGCTCTAGATTCCCCGATGTGCAATTGCACATCTGAGGTTCGCGTCTACGACGCGCGCCCCGGAATGACGCTTCGCGTCACTCCACCTTCTCGTCGGCATAGACACCCCACAGCCGCTGCTGTTCGATCCAGCCATCGAAGCCGTTGCCGGCGATGTGGCACCAGCCCGCCGCGCATTTTTTGACCTGGGCCACGACGCCGGCCTGCAGGCGGGCGGAAACCGCCGAGGTAGGATCGGCGCTATCATAAAGCAGCGCAAAGTCGTCCTTGGTCTTCATCGTGATGACGGCGGTGCGGCGGCCCGATAGCAAGGAATGATAGACCCAGCCCTCGGCGCCTTCGGAATCGCGGACCCGCCGCCAATTCTCGAATTCCGCGGTGATTTCAACCGGCAAACCGGAGCGGGTGTAGACCCAGGCAACGTCATTGTCCTTGGTCGGGCCGGCCCTGACGTTCACGTGATCGGATTTGAGGCTGACATAACGCGGCACCGGCAGACCGCTGGCCGTGACCGCCGAATCCTTGGCCGTAAATCCTGAACTTATCGTTGCGCCCAGCCAGGCACCCGCAAGCACCGCCACCGAACAGAAACGCCCCAACGCCATCAACTCGTCTCCCACCGAGATGCCCAACTGAAATTCGCCGGGCTGAAATCCCCATCAACGACTTGCCCTGTCCACGCCGCCCTCGCCGCTCGGCTGTCGCTTTTGGGGGTTCTTGTCTTGGCG
The DNA here is from genome assembly GCA_963840155.1 of uncultured Alphaproteobacteria bacterium. GTDB lineage: Bacteria > Pseudomonadota > Alphaproteobacteria > Rhizobiales > Xanthobacteraceae > Bradyrhizobium. The sequence continues at coordinate 1,388,895 of CAWIXP010000002.1, read as the reverse complement.
CGGCCATCTGCTAGAGAGGACGCAAGCCTGAGGAAACAAGACCGGCCCGAAATCCCTCGGTTCGTCCGAAGGGGTAGTATCGGGAACCCAAGGAAGCGCCGGGATTGCGCGGCACCGGCAGTGTCGAACAACCGGGTTAATGAGGTCTGAACGGCCGCTATGAGCAGGATATGTCGGTTAAGAAAAAGCCCCTGGTTGTCGTCACACGCAAGCTGCCGGACTCGATCGAGACCCGCATGCGCGAGTTATTCGACGCCCGGCTCAATCTCGACGACACGCCACTGACGCCGGAGCAAATCGCCGATGCAGTCCGCACGGCCGATGTCCTGGTCCCCACCGTCACCGACGCCGTGACCGAGGAGCTTTTGAAGCAGCCCGACTGCAAGCTCCGGCTGATCGCCAATTTCGGCAATGGCGTCGACAATATCGACGTCGCGGCAGCGCATGCGCGCGGCATCACCGTCACCAACACGCCGAAAGTTCTGACCGAAGACACCGCCGACATGACCATGGCGCTGATCCTGGCGGTGCCGCGGCGGCTGATCGAAGGCGCCTCCGTGCTCCCCGAAGGCAAGAACTGGCCCGGCTGGTCGCCGACCTGGATGCTCGGCCATCGGATCGGGGGGAAGCGCCTCGGCATCATCGGCATGGGCCGGATCGGCCAGGCCGTGGCGCGGCGGGCGCGCGCCTTCGGCCTGCAGATCCATTACCACAACCGCCGCCCGGTCCCGCCACGCATTGCCGACGAACTGGGCGCTACCTATTGGGAGAGCCTCGACCAGATGCTGGCGCGGATGGACATCATCTCGGTGAATTGTCCGCATACGCCGGCCACGTTTCATCTGCTCTCGGCGCGGCGGCTGAAACTGATCCGCAAGGATGCCTATATCGTCAACACCGCGCGCGGCGAGGTGATTGACGAGGAGACGCTGACCAAACTGATCGAAACCGGCGAGATCGCCGGCGCCGGCCTCGACGTGTACGAGCACGAGCCCGCGGTCAATCCGAAATTGGTGCGCCTTGGAAAAGCCGGCAAGGTAACGCTGCTGCCGCATATGGGCTCGGCCACGATCGAAGGCCGCGTCGAAATGGGCGAGAAGGTGATCATCAACATCCGGACCTTCCTCGACAACCACAAGCCTCCGGATCGCGTGCTGCCAAGCATGCTGTGAGCCGCAGCCGTCATTCCGGAATGGTGCGTCAGCACCAGACCTCAGATGCGCGATTGCGCATCGGGGAATCCTCAGATTCTCCGACGTGCAATTGCACATCGGAGTTCGATACTTCGCATCGCCCCGGAATGACGCCGGAATAGTATGCGCTTTAGCGGTGGCCACTCAGATCTGAAATGACGAGCGCATCGCCGTTGAGCGGATTCAACGGATCGCGCTTGTAGCGCAGCGTCTCGAACCGCATCGCGCGGGCGTCCACCATCAAAAGCCGTCCGACCAGCCCCTCGCCGAAGCTCACGATTTCGCGGATCGCTTCCAGCGCCATCATCGATCCCAGGATGCCGGCGAGCGCGCCCATCACGCCGGCTTCGGCGCAGGCCGGCACCGTGCCGGGCGGCGGCGGTTCGGGAAACAGGCAGCGATAGGTCGGGTTGAATTCACCGTCGGCGCTTTTCTCGTGCGCGCGTATCGTGGTCAGCGATCCGTCAAATACGCCAAGTGCGGCCGTGATCAGCGGCTTGCCGGCCAGGAAACACGCGTCCGAAACCAGATAGCGGGTTTCGAAATTGTCGGACCCGTCGAGCACCAGATCGTAGCTTCCGATCAACGACATCGCATTGCCGGCATTGAGCCGGGTCGCATGCGCCGCAAACCTGACGTGGGGATTGAGCGCGTGAATTCGATCGGCCGCGGTATCGGCCTTGCGCCGGCCGATATCGGGCGTGGTGTGAATGATCTGGCGCTGCAGGTTGGACAGCGAGACGACATCATCGTCGACCACGCCGAGGCTGCCGACGCCGGCGGCGGCCAGATACATCAACGCGGGAGCGCCGAGGCCGCCCGCGCCGACTACCAGCACGGAAGCTTCCTTCAATGCGGCCTGGCCGGGGCCGCCGACTTCGCGCAGCACGATGTGGCGGGCGTAGCGTTCGAGCTCTTCGGCACTCAACATCTGACAGGTTCCGCGAAGCATTCAAGGTCGTCATTCCGGGGCGATGCGAAGCATCGAACCCGGAATCTCGTCATTCCGGGTCTGGTGCTAACGCACCATCCCGGAATGACGGAGTCTGGATTGCTTCGCTTCGCTCGCAATGACGGCTGTTTTGCCACCATTTGCTGAACCCTCCGCCTGTTGTTGCCGACCAAGCAGATGTGCTTAATTGGCGGTGCGTCAATGACCACCGGACTTTTCATGAGATCGACGCTGACGGCAACATTGATGTTCGTGGCCGCGGCAGCTTGCGCAAATGCACAGATGACGGCGCCGGCCGCCGCGGGCGCCAGGCCGAAAACAGTCACGACCGTCCCGATCCGGCCGGCGCTGCAGACCCCGGCCGATACCGCCAATACGATGGCGCAGGCCGAACGGCTGGCGATCCAGTCGGACCTCACCTGGGTCGGCCAATACAACGGCGCGATCTCGGGCGAAGTCAGCGAGCACATGGTCGCCGCCATCAAGGAATTCCAGAAGGGCCTCGGCGGCAAGCAGACCGGCGTACTCAATGCGCAGGAGCGCGGCGTGCTGGCGGAGACCGCGAAACGTCGGCAGGAAAACGTCGGCTGGAAGGTCGTCACCGATGCCGGCACCGGCGTACGGCTCGGCATCCCGTCAAAACTGGTACCGCAGCAGTCCGCTGACGCCGACGGCGTCAAATGGAGTTCCTCCACCGGGACCATCCAGATTCAGCTGGCGCGGCGCAAGCAAACCGATCCCGCCACTGCAAAGCTTGCCGAGCAGGAAAAGAAGGAGCCGGCTGGCCGCAAGGTCGACTACACCGTGGTCAAGCCGGACTTCTTCGTGCTGTCGGGAATGCAGGGCCTGAAGAAATTCTACGTGCGCGGCACCTTCAAGGGCGATGAGGTTCGCATCCTCACTATCTTGTACGATCAGGCCACCGAAAACACCGTCGAGCCGGTGGTGATTGCGATGTCCAGCGCGTTCAATCCGTTTCCCGCAGGGGCCCAGACGGCGGGGTCGCCACCGCACAAGGTTGTCGAATACGGCACCGGCGTTATCGTCAGCGACGATGGCGTCATCGTTGCCGATCGGCAGGTCACCGAGGGTTGCCTCGCCATCGCGATTGCCGGAATAAGCAGTGCCGAGCGCGTCGCGGAAGATCAAGTGCACGATCTCGCGCTGCTGCGCGTCTATGGCGCGCGTGGATTGAAGCCGCTGGCCTTGAACAATGGTAGCGCCAAATCCGGCGTCGAGATCATCGGCATTGCCGATCCGCAGAACCAGGGCGGCGGCGCCGCGGCAAGCAGCGTCAAGGCATCGGTGACACAAATCGGCAGCGACAGCGATCCGGTGCTGGTGCCGCCGCCGGCGCTCGGCTTTTCCGGTGCGGCCGCGCTCGATGGCGATGGCAAGTTCGCGGGCATCGTGCTGTTGAAGCCGGCGCGGGCCGCAGGATCGGCCAACGCCACGCCCGCGGCGCTGGTGAGCGCCGACACCGTGCATGAATTTCTCAAAGCCAATGGCGTGAACGCCTCCGGCGGGTCGTCCGACGCGAAAGCGGCGGTCGTCCGCGTGATCTGCGTCAGGAAATAGCCGGCGCTCCGCTCCCCCCTAGTCGCGACGCAAGACGCAGGGAGCAACGCGGGTCCTTTTCACTACCGCCAACCGGGCATATTGCTCAGACCGCAAAACCGACCGAACTGGACCTTAACTGGCTTCCGCAACGACGATCGGAGGATTGCGCCAATACCGGGAACCCGCGGGTGCGCTCGATGCCTCGGCGTCGCTTGCCACGGTATTGCCGAATAAGGCGAGGCCTGGAGTCGCGACAGCTTTCCGGACCGTCATCTTCCCGACCACCGCATTCATCGAGATGTTGCGGCCTAGGTACATTTCACAGAAATAATATCATATTTCCGCGATGTTGGTGCCCTTAGCACAACTATTGCATTGCGTGATGGAGTTGGTCGCGTGTCCAATAGATTGATGTGCTGATGCTGATTCGCTCTCGGGTCGCGGGCAGGCGCTCGGAGCGTGGAACCAAGCAACGCGTCCGGCAGTTTTGACCTTATGAGGGAGAGGATCATGTACAACGATTCGCTGTTCAATGCTTTCGCTCGGTCCTATGAGGCTCGAAGCGAAACCGATATGTCGATGGCGGAATATCTCGAATCGTGTCGAGGCGATCCGATGCGATATGCCAACGCGGCCGAACGGCTGCTGGCTGCGATCGGTGAACCCCAAATGATAGACACGGCCAAGGACCCTCGCCTTGGCCGAATCTTTTTGAATCGCACCATGCGCGCCTATCCGGCCTTCACCGGATTCTACGGCATGGAAGAGACTATCGAGCGCATCGTCGGGTTCTTCCGCCACGCGGCGCAGGGTTTGGAGGAACGCAAGCAGATTCTATATTTGCTCGGCCCGGTGGGCGGTGGAAAATCATCGCTTGCCGAGCGATTGAAGTCCTTGATGGAAGTCCATCCGATCTACGTGCTCAAGGCCGGCAACGAACTCAGTCCGGTGTTCGAGAGTCCGCTCAGTCTGTTCGATCCGGAATCGCTGGGCCCGATGATCGAGGAAAAGTACGGCATTCCGCGTCGTCGCCTCAGCGGGCTGATGAGCCCGTGGTGCTACAAGCGGCTCGAAGCCTTCGGCGGCGACATCTCGCGCTTCCGCGTTGCCAAGATCCAGCCCTCGCGACTGCGACAGATCGCGATCTCGAAGACCGAGCCTGGCGACGAGAACAATCAGGACATCTCCTCGCTCGTTGGCAAGGTCGACATTCGCAAGCTGGAAACTTTTGCCCAGAACGATCCCGACGCCTACAGCTATTCCGGCGGCTTGAACCGCGCCAACCAGGGCATCCTGGAATTCGTCGAGATGTTCAAGGCCCCGATCAAGATGCTGCACCCGCTGTTGACGGCAACGCAGGAAGGCAACTACATCGGCACCGAAAATATCGGGGCGATCCCCTTTACCGGGGTGGTTCTTGCGCATTCCAACGAATCCGAGTGGCAAAGCTTCAAGGCCAACAAGAATAACGAGGCCTTCATCGATCGTATCTGCGTCATCAAGGTGCCTTACTGCCTGCGGGTCACCGAGGAGCAGAAGATCTACGAGAAGCTCGTTCAGGGCTCCGAGCTGGCGTCGGCGCCCTGTGCGCCCGCAACGCTGGAAACGCTGGCGCGATTTTCGGTGATGTCGCGCCTGCGCAAGCACGAGAACTCGACGCTGTTTGCGAAGATGCGGGTCTATGATGGTGAAAGCCTCAAAGAATCCGATCCGAAGGCCCGCAGCGTCCAGGAATACAAGGATGCCGCCGGCGTCGACGAAGGCATGGACGGCGTGTCGACGCGCTTCGCGTTCAAGGTTATGGCGGGAACCTACAATCATGACACGGCGGAGCTTGGCGCCGATCCCGTGCATCTGATGTATACGCTCGAGCATGCGATTCGGCGCGAGCAACTCCCCGACGAAGTCGAAAAGCGCTACCTCGAATTCATCAAGGCCGAGCTGGTGCCGCGCTACGCGGAATTCATTGGCCACGAGATCCAGAAAGCCTATCTCGAATCCTACGCGGACTACGGTCAGAATCTGTTCGATCGCTATGTCGACTATGCCGATGCGTGGATCGAAGATCAGGACTTCAAGGATCCCGATACCGGCCAATTGCTCAATCGCGAGCTGCTCAATCAGGAGCTGACCAAGATCGAGAAGCCGGCGGGCATTGCCAACCCGAAGGATTTCCGCAACGAGGTCGTCAAGTTCTCGCTGCGGTCGCGGGCTCAGCACGGTGGAAAGAACCCGTCCTGGACCAGCTATGAAAAGATTCGCGAAGTCATCGAGAAGCGGATCTTTTCGCAGGTCGAAGACCTTCTTCCGGTGATCTCGTTCGGCACGAAGAAAGACGGCGATACCGAAAAGAAGCATGGTGAGTTCGTCGAGCGAATGGTCGGGCGAGGCTATACCGAGCGCCAGGTTCGCCGACTCGTCGAGTGGTACATGCGGGTGAAGCAAGCCGGCTGAGGCGGATGCAATAGTGCCGATGTACATCATTGATAGGCGCCTGAATCCGGGCAGCAAAAGCCTGGAGAACCGCCAGCGTTTCCTGCGCCGTGCCAAGGCGCTGGTTCAGGGCGCCGTCAAGAAGTCCTCTCGGGACCGCGACATCAAGGAGGTCATGGAGGGCGGCGAGGTCAGCATCCCGCTCGACGGCATGGACGAGCCGCGCTTCCGCCGTGAAGGCGGTATCCGTGACATGGTGGTGCCGGGCAACAAGAAGTTCGTCGAGGGCGATATCCTGCCGCGTTCGGGCGAGGGCCGCAGAAAAGGCACCCAGCCGGGCGAAGGCGACAGCGAGGACGCGTTTCGCTTCGTGCTCAGCCGCGACGAGTTCGTGGATCTGTTTCTCGACGACCTCGAATTGCCAGACCTCGCCAAGCGCAAGCTCGCCGAAGCGGAAAGCGAGGGACTGCGGCGCGCCGGCTATGCGACCTCGGGCTCGCCGGCGAACCTCTCGGTCAGCCGCACCGTACGCGTCGCGCTGACGCGACGGGTCGCGTTACGGAGACCGCGCGCGGAAACGATCGCGCACCTTGAGGCCGAACTGACGGATTGCGACGAGGCGCGCCGCAGCGAGTTGCTGGCGGAGATCGAAAGGCTGAAGGCAAAGGTTCGCCGGATACCGTTCATCGATCCGATCGACATCCGATACCGTCGCTTCGAAACCGCACCGAAACCCGTGGCTCAGGCGGTCATGTTTTGCCTGATGGACGTGTCCGGTTCGATGTCCGAGCATATGAAGGATTTGGCCAAGCGTTTCTACATGCTGCTCTACGTGTTTCTGACGCGACGTTACCGCCACGTCGAGATCGTCTTCATTCGCCATACCGACCGGGCGGAGGAGGTTGACGAGGACACCTTCTTTCACGGACCGGCATCGGGCGGCACGCTGGTTTCAAGTGCGCTGGAGGTTATGCACGAAATCGTCAGGTCACGGTTTCGTCCGGCAGACTGGAACATTTATGCCGCGCAGGCCTCCGACGGAGACAACTCCACGTCGGACAGTGACGTCGTGAGCCGTCTGCTTACCGACAAAATATTGCCGGTCAGCCAGTTTTTTGCCTACCTTGAAGTTGGCGAGACCGGTGGCAGCACGTTCGACATGCCCGATTCGTCGCTTTGGACGCTGTATCAACGCCTCCGCGCCGATGGCGCGCCGCTATCGATGCGCAAGGTCTGCGAGCGCAGCGAGATCTTTCCGGTATTTCACGATCTGTTTCAACGCCGTCAAAAGCAGGAGAAGGCCGCGCCATGACCGCGAGAGCCGAACGCCTGTTCGAGGGAGCGGACTGGGATTTCCAGAAGCTGCAGCGCATCCACGACGCCTGCGAGCAGATCGCGCGATCTGAACTGGGGCTCGACACCTATCCCAATCAGATCGAGGTCATCACCGCGGAGCAGATGCTGGATGCGTACTCCTCGGCCGGCATGCCGCTGTTCTACAAGCATTGGTCGTTCGGCAAGCATTTTGCCCATCACGAAGCGTTTTACCGCAAGGGCCTGATGGGCCTGGCTTACGAGATCGTCATCAACAGCTCGCCGTGCATCTCCTATCTGATGGAGGAAAACACCGCGACCATGCAGACGCTGGTGATCGCCCATGCGGCGTTCGGCCACAATCACTTCTTCAAGAACAATTATCTTTTCAAGCAATGGACCGACGCGGACGGAATTCTCGATTATCTCGATTTCGCCAAGAACTACGTGGCGCAATGCGAGGAGCGGCACGGCCGGCTGGCGGTTGAGCAGACGCTCGATGCTGCGCACGCACTGATGTCGCACGGCATCGACCGCTATCCCGGCAAGAAAAATCTCGACCTTCGTGCCGAAGAGAAGCGCGCCGGAGAGCGCCGGTTGCACGAGGAGAGCGCCTTCAACGACCTGTGGCGGACCGTTCCGACCGGGCCGGCCAAGAGCGCCCAATTGCTGAGCACGGAACGCCGCCGCAAGTTGCTCGGGCTGCCGCAGGAAAACCTGTTGTACTTCCTCGAAAAGTCGGCGCCGCGCCTGCAACCCTGGCAGCGCGAATTGCTCCGGATCGTGCGGCACATCGCGCAGTACTTCTACCCGCAGAGTCAGACCAAGGTCATGAACGAGGGCACCGCGACCTACGTGCATTACAGCATCATGAACCGGCTGCACGAAAACGGGTCGATTTCCGACGGCAATTTTCTGGAATTCCTGCAGTCCCACACCAATGTAGTGTTTCAGCCCGAGTTCGACGATCCGCGCTTTTCCGGATTCAATCCCTACGCGCTCGGCTTCGCGATGATGCAGGACATCGAGCGCATCGTCTCCAGTCCCGAAGATGAGGACCGCGAGTGGTTTCCCGACATTGCCGGAACCGGCGATGTGATGCCGGTACTGCGCGATGTGTGGGCCAACTATCGCGACGAAAGCTTCATCAGCCAGTTTCTTAGCCCGCGATTGATTCGGCGGCTACGCATGTTCCACTTGCACGACGACCCCGGTGAAAGCGCCGGCGTCAGGGTCGATGCCATCCATGACGAGCGCGGGTATCGCCGCGTCCGGCGCGAATTGGCGCGGCAGTATGACGTCGGCTATATCGACTCCAACGTCGAGGTGGTGGACGTCGATTTGGCAGGCGATCGCCGGCTGATGTTGCGGCACGCTGTCGTGAAGGGTGCCATGCTGAACGAGGCGGATGCGAAGCGGGTGCTGCAGCATCTCGCCGATCTCTGGACTTATGACGTCTCCCTCGTCGAAGTCGATGCCGCGGGGGCGATTCTCAAGGAGCACGCGGCCAGTCCGCGAAGCGTCGCCGCGGCCGCCTAGGGGCGCGTCGCGCGCGGTCCCGTTATCCGCCACTGCTGCTCCCAATATTTGCAATTTATTTCTGGCATTTCGGGCACCAGAACGTCGAGCGTCCATTTTGCGTGAAGCGCCGCACGATCCCGCCACAGCCGGCGGTCTGGCATTTTTTGCCTTCGCGATCGTAGACTTGAAACGAATGCTGGAAATAGCCGAGCTCGCCGTCGGTCTGGCGGTGATCGCGCAATGACGAGCCGCCGGCCGCGATGGCCTGGTTGAGCACGGCGTGGATAGCCGTGACGAGCCGCTTGGCGTGATCGCTGGCTTCACCTTTCCTGGTCGCCAGCGTCGCGGCCAGCCGGCGCGGCGACAGCCGCGCGCGATACAACGCCTCGCAAACATAAATATTGCCGAGACCGGCGACCACGCGCTGGTCGAGCAGCGCCGCCTTCAGGCTGGTCTTCTTGCCGCCACAGCCGCGCGCCAGCATCGCGGCGTCGAACTCGTTGCCTAGCGGTTCGGGACCGAGGCCTCGCAGCAACGGTTCGTCGTCGAGCGCTTTACGGTCGATGATCTTCATGTAGCCGAAACGACGCGGATCATTGAACACTATCGCCGCGCCGGACGACATGTGAAATACCACGTGGTCGTGCGCGCGATCCTCACTGCGCGGATGGTAGTACTCACCAGGCGCGCCGTGGTCCCCGTGCCGGATGATCCGGAACGACCCCGACATGCCCAGATGCATCAACAGCACGTCGCCCGAGGCAAGATCGGCCATCAGGTATTTGGCGCGACGGCCGAGCCCCGACACCGTTTGACCCGTAAGCCGCGCCACGAAATCCTTCTGGAACGGAAACCGCAGGTCTTTGCGCCTGGCCTCCGCTTTGACGATCCTGGAGCCCTCCATGACCGGCTGCAGGCCGCGTCGGACCGTCTCGACTTCGGGTAATTCGGGCATTGGAGGGTCATTCACCTTGAGGAACTGACGTGATAGCGCCATTGCGGCGGGCGCGCTATGCTCTCGGCGATGGAGACAGTTGATGGATCGGCCGGATCAAACCACGCATTTTGGCTTCAGGAACATCCCGTTAGGTGACAAGCAGTCGCTGGTCGACGACGTGTTCCGCAGCGTGGCACGGCGCTACGATCTGATGAATGATCTGATGTCGCTGGGCCTGCATCGGGTCTGGAAAGAACTGATGATCAATGCGCTCAATCCGCCGCGCGGCGACGCGTCGTTTGCGCTGCTCGATATCGCCGGCGGCACCGGCGATATCGCATTTCGTGCCGCCAAGGCGGCCGGCCTCGGCTTTCGGGCGACCGTCTGCGATATCAATTCCGATATGCTTGCGGTGGGGCGCGAGCGCGCCGCGGCGCGGCATCTCGATGAGCGGGTGTCGTTCGTCGAAGGCAACGCCGAGAAGCTGGTTTTCCCCGACCGCAGTTTCGATGCCTGCACCATCGCGTTCGGCATCCGCAACGTGCCGCGGATCGACCTCGCGCTGAAGGAGGCGTTTCGCGTGCTGAAGCCCGGCGGCCGTTTCCTCTGTCTGGAATTTTCCACCGTCGACCTCCCCGGGCTCGATCGCCTCTACGATTTTTTTTCATTCAAGGTCATCCCGCCGCTCGGCCGCGCCGTGACCGGCGATGCCGACGCCTATCGATATCTTGTGGAATCGATCCGCAAATTCCCCAAGCCGAATGCGTTTGCCGAGATGATCCGCAACGCCGGTTTTTCCCGGGTAAGCCGGCAGAGTTTTTCCGGCGGCATCGTCACTTTGCATTCGGGCTGGCGTTTGTGATTTCTGCCATTACCCACATCGCGCGGCTCGCCCGCGCCGGTTTTGTGTTCGCGCGCGAGGGCGTGTTCGGCGTGGTCGACCCCTCCCTGGTGCCGCCGCCCGGACAGCTTGCGCTGCGGCTGGCGCGGATCATCGAGCGCCCCGGCGCCAAATCCGGTCCGCGACTGTCGCGCGCGCTGACCCGGCTCGGACCGGCCTATCTGAAGCTTGGGCAATTTCTCGCCACCCGCCCCGACGTGGTCGGCGTCATCATGGCGCGCGATCTGGAAAGCCTGCAGGACCGGCTGCCGCCGTTTTCCCAAAGTGAAGCCGAGGCCGTGATCGCGCAGTCGCTGGATCGCCCGCTGGCGCAAGCCTTTGTGAGCTTCGGCCCGGCGGTCGCCGCCGCTTCGATCGCGCAGGTGCATCGCGGTGAAATCAACCAGAACGGAGTGCGCAAATCGGTCGCGGTGAAAGTGCTGCGCCCAAATGTGGCCGCGCGCTTCCGCCGCGACCTGGCCGATTTCTTTTTTGTCGCGCACCAGGCCGAAGCCCATTCGGCCGAAGCACGGCGGCTGCGGCTGATCGAAGTCATCAACACGATGTCGCGTTCAGTGGCGATGGAAATGGATCTGCGGCTGGAGGCGGCCGCGCTGTCGGAGATGGCGGAGAACACCCGCGACGATCCCGATTTTCGCGTGCCCGCCGTCGACTGGGACCGCACCACACATAACGTGCTGACGCTGGAATGGATCGACGGCATCGCACTCAGCGACCATGCGCGGCTCGAACAATCGCAGGTCGACCTGCGCGAGCTCGGGCGCAAGGTGATACAGAGTTTCCTGCGCCACGCGCTGCGCGACGGCTTCTTTCATGCCGACATGCATCCCGGCAACCTGTTTCTCGACGATGCCGGCCGGCTGGTCGCGGTCGATTTCGGCATCATGGGCCGGCTCGGCATCAAGGAGCGGCGCTTCCTGGCCGAGATTCTCCTGGGCTTCATCACGCGCGACTATCGCCGCGTCGCCGAAGTGCATTTCGAAGCCGGTTACGTGCCGGGACATCACTCGGTCGAGAACTTCGCGCAGGCGATCCGCGCTATCGGCGAGCCGATTCACAATCGCACCGCCGAAGAAATCTCGATGGCGAAGCTGCTGACGCTGTTGCTCGAGGTCACCGGCCTGTTCGATATGCGCACCCGTCCCGAACTGATCCTGCTGCAGAAGACCATGGTGGTGGTCGAGGGCGTCGCGCGCAGCTTCGACCCGAAGCTCGACATCTGGAAGGTCGCCGATCCCGTGGTTCGCGAATGGATCGAGCGCAATCTCGGCCCGGTCGGGCGGATCGAGGGCGCGCTGTCCGGCGCTGGTGAACTCGGTCGGGTGGTGGCCGGACTGCCGGCGATCGCGGCACGGTCGGTGAGCGTGCTGGAGCAGTTGGAGACCATGACCCGGGAAGGCATAACGCTGTCGCCGCAGACGATTGCGGCCATGGGCCGGACCGAGGGCCGCAAGAGCCGCTGGCGCAACCTGGCGCTTTGGATCATAGCCGCAACTTTTATCGGGATCCTGGTTGCTATCAAACAGATGTGATTGCAATGCATGCATAATATGCTAGCATTGCGATCATATGTACCTGAGAGCACGCCATGGCCAGCCTCACCATCCGCAAGCTCGATGAGGGCATCAAGGTCTATCTGAGGCTGCGCTCGGCCAAGAACGGCCGCTCGGTCGAGGAAGAGGTCCGGGTGATCCTGCGCGAGTACCTGGAAGGCCGGCCAGTCTCTGCCATTCCCAGCCGAGCTACGCTGACGCAGGAAGCCCTGCCCGCACCGCGTCATGGCGTGAGCGAGCCCCGCGTCACGCTGATCATCGGCGGCGGCATTGCCGCCTACAAGGCGCTGGATCTGATCCGGCGGCTCCAGGAGCGGCACATTCATGTCCGCTGCGTCTTGACCAAGGCCGCGCAGCAATTCGTCACGCCGCTGGCCGCCAGCGCGCTGTCGCACGATCGCGCTTACACCGACCTGTTCGATCCCGAGAGCGAGTTCGACGCCGGCCACATCCGGCTGGCCCGCGACTGCGATCTGATCGTGGTAGCGCCGGCCACCGCTGACCTGATGGCGAAGATGGCGCAGGGGCAGGCCGACGATCTCGCCAGCGCCATTTTGCTTGCCGCCGGCGGTACGATCCTGCTGGCGCCGGCGATGAACCCGCTGATGTGGAACAATGCCGCGACCCGCCGCAATCTCGCACAACTGCAGCGCGATGGCGTCACCCTGGTCGGTCCCAACGCGGGCGAGATGGCCGAGGCCGGCGAGGCAGGCGTCGGGCGGATGGCGGAGCCCCTGGAAATCGCCGCCGCGGCTGAGCGCTTGCTGCGCCCGCCACGACCGCGCCCGCTCGCGGGAACGCGCGTTCTCATCACCGCGGGCCCGACGCATGAGCCGATTGATCCGGTGCGTTACATTGCCAATCGCTCCTCCGGCAAACAGGGTTTTGCGATTGCCGCCGCGGCACAGGAAGCGGGCGCCGACGTCACCCTGGTCTCGGGTCCGGTCGAACTCGGAGATCCCCCCGGCATCACCGTGAAGCATATTGAATCCGCGCGCGACATGCTGGCCGCAGTGGAAGCCGCGCTGCCGGTCGACGTCGCGGTCTTCACCGCGGCCGTCGCGGACTGGCGCGTCGCCAACGAAGGCGAGCAAAAGCTGAAAAAGATGGCAGGCAGCATGCCGCAGCTGCAGCTGGTCGAAAACCCCGATATCCTGGCGACGATCTCGAAGTTGAGGGATCATCGCCCGCCATTGGTAATCGGATTCGCCGCCGAGACCGAGCATCTGATCGACAACGCCAAGGCCAAACTCAAGCGCAAGAGCTGCGACTGGATTATCGCCAATGACGTCTCGCCGGCATCAGGCGTCATGGGCGGCGACCGCAACACGGTGCATTTGCTTGCGCGCGACGGCGAGGGCATCACCGTCGATTCCTGGCCGGTCATGACCAAGGGACAGGTCGCAGCCCAGTTGGTGGAGCGGATCGCCAAAGCCGTCGGGAGATCGTCGTGAGCGCCGCCGTCAAAATCCAGATCAGGCACTTGCCGCACGGCGATGGCCTGGCGCTGCCGGCCTATCATAGCACGCATGCCGCCGGGCTCGATTTGCTGGCGGCGGTTCCTGAAGATGCCCCCTTGATTTTAGCCCCGGGCCAGCGCGCGGTGGTGCCGACCGGTCTGACGATTGCATTGCCCGCGGGTTATGAGGCGCAGGTCCGCCCGCGCTCGGGGCTGGCCGCCAAGCACGGCGTCACCGTGCTGAACTCACCAGGCACGATTGACGCTGATTATCGCGGCGAGATCGGCGTGCTGCTGATCAACCATGGCGAAGCGGCGTTCCCGATTCGGCGTGGCGAGCGCATCGCACAGTTAGTGGTTGCCTCCGCGGTGCGGGTGGAACTCGTTGTCGCCGCCTCGCTCTCCACCACGGAGCGCGGCAGCGGCGGTTTCGGTTCGACCGGCGGCTAATTCGCTGAGCAATAGAGTTTCACCTTGAGAGGGTGTCGCGTCGCAAGACCTTGTCGATGCATTTTTTTACACCGGGATTCGCGTTCACGGTCTGGACTCTTACCCGCTGACTCCCATTAGGGGATATTGTCGTTCGATTCGCGCGCGGCGGGGGGTCGCCGGGCGTAAAGTCGTGCGATTTGGGGCAAATCATGTCGGGCGTGATCGTCGCGATGCGTCGGACCCTGCTGTCGTGCACGTCATTGGCGCGCGGCGGCTTGACCGCCCTTGGCAGCGCGCTGGCCTTGATCTTGCCGGCGCACGCCGCTGATGTGTCTGTCCTGCGGGCGATCGCGACCTCATTTAACCGCCAGGAGATTGCCGTATTGGCGACGGCCCTGGCGCTGCTCGGGTTTTCGGTGCTAGCCGCCATCCTGCTGATGCGCACCCGCTTGAGTGCCGCCAAAACCGAGGCGCGGCTGCGCTCGGAAGTCGGGGATCTGCATGTCCAGGCCGATCGGCTGCGCGCACTGTTGTTTGCGGAGCCGCAGATCCTGATCTGCTGGCCAGCCGGCGACAATCGCCCGCAGATCAGCGGCGACACTTCGCTTCTGATGGCGCAGGATTCGCCGCAACGAATTCTTGCCTTTGGAACCTGGCTGCCGCCGGTGCCGGCACTGCAGATCGATCACGCGGTCGACGCGTTGCGCGAGGCCGGCGAGAGTTTCCTGCTCAATCTGACGACATCGAACGGACGCCTCATCGAGGCGATGGGCCGTGCCATCGGCGGCCAGGCCATCGTGCGGATTCGTGAACTGGGCGGATTGCGGCGGGAACTGGCGGAATCCAACCTTCGTTACCATGCGTTGCTGGAGGAGAGCGAATTGCTGCGCGACTTCGCCGCGGCGGCGCCGTGGCCGATCTGGGCCAAAAACGCCGAGGGCGATCTGCGCTATGCCAATCCCGCCTATGCGAAAGCCACCGAAGCAGCCAGTGTTGGCGACGCAATCCATCGCAACCTCGAACTGCTCGAAAGCGACCAGCGCGACGAAATGGGCCGCGCGCTGAACGACAATGTGGCTTTCACCGCGCGGCTGCCGATTGTGGTCGGCGGCGAACGGCGCGTCTACGACGTGCTTGCATTGACTCTTCGCACCGGCAGCGGCGGCATCGCGATCGATGCCAGTGAAGCGACCACGCTGCGCGCCAACCTGGTGCGGATGGCGGAAGCGCACCGCCGCACGCTCGACCAATTGTCCTCGGGTGTGGCGGTATTCGACGGGCGGCGGCGGCTCGCCTTCTATAATGACAGCTATCGCCGACTGTGGGACCTCGACCGCGCGTTCCTCGACAGCAACCCCGACAATTCCAGCGTGCTCGACCGCTTGCGCGCGGCCCGCAAATTGCCCGAGCAGCAGGATTTCCGTGCCTGGAAGGCCAAGCTGCACGAGGCCTATCGTGCCGTCGAGCCCGAGAAGGATACCTGGTACCTGCCCGACGGCCGTGCCGTCAGCGTCGTCACCACGCCCAACCCGGAAGGCGGCGTCACTTATCTGTTCGACGACGTTACCGAGAGCCTCGATCTGGCACGTCGCTTCGACGGTCTGATCCGGGTGCAGCGCGAGACGCTCGACAGCCTCGCCGAAGCGGTGGCAGTGTTCGGCAGCAACGGCCGTGCGCAATTGTTCAATCCGGCCTTCGCGAAGATGTGGAAGCTGTCGCCGGAGGAGCTCGGCCAGGCGCCGCATATCGAGACCGTGGAAACCTGGTGCAAGCCGTTGTTCGATGACGCGAACACCTGGCGGACGATCCGCAACGCCATCACCGCCATCGATCACCGGGTCGAGGTGCCGCTGAAGCTGGAGCGCAACGATGGCAGCGTGCTGGATTGCATGATCATGCCGCTGCCCGACGGCGCCACCATGCTGACGTTCCAGGACATCACCGACACCGAGAACGTCGAGCGCGCGCTGCGCGAGCGTAACGAGGCGCTCGAGACCGCCGACCAGATGAAGGTCGACTTCGTCCACCACGTGTCCTACGAACTACGCTCGCCGCTGACCACCATCATCGGCTTTGCGCATTTCCTGGCCGATCCCGTCACCGGGCCGCTGATGCCCAAACAGGCCGAGTATCTCGGTTATATCACTGCCTCGACCAATGCACTGCTCGCGATCATCAATAATATCCTGGATCTCGCGACCATCGACGCCGGCGCGATGTCGCTCAACCTCGGTTCCATCGATGTCCGCAAGACCATCGAAGCCGCCGCCGAAGGGATCCAGGACCGGCTCGCCACCGACCGCATCCTTCTCAAGGTCGATGCCGATGCGAATATCGGCAGTTTTATCGGCGATGAGCGCCGGGTGGTCCAAGTGCTGTATAATCTCCTGGCAAATGCCGTCGGATTTTCACCTCAGGATGCGACCGTGGGATTAAGCGCCAGGCGAACCGAGCACAGCGTGACCTTCAGCGTCACCGATTCCGGTCCGGGCATTCCGCCTGACGTCAAAGACAAGGTGTTCGACTGGTTCGAGAGCCATTCCCACGGGTCGCGGCACCGCGGCGCCGGTCTCGGCCTGTCGCTGGTGCGCTCCTTCGTCGAACTGCATGGAGGCGATGTGCGCGTCGATTCGACGGTCGGCAAGGGCACGACCGTCACGTGCGACTTTCCGATCGATCAGGCCGCGCATCGCAACGCCGCGGAATGACGGTTCCCACCACATTCTCGCTCGCGCTGGCAAACGAGGCGGCGACCGCGCAGCTGATGGCCGACCTCGCCCTGCTGATTGGCCCAGGCGACGTCGTCACGCTCTCAGGCGATCTTGGCACCGGCAAAACCGCGGCGGCGAGAGCCATGATCCGCTATCTCGCCAGCGACGATACCGTTGAAGTGCCGAGCCCGACCTTTACGCTGGCCCAAAGCTACGACCTGCCGTCGTTTGCGTTGCTGCATGCGGACCTCTACCGCATCAACGATCCGGCGGAGTTGGAAGAAATCGGTCTGTCGCCACTGCCGGAAGCCACCCTGGCGCTGATCGAATGGCCGGAGCGTGCGGCCGGCGCGCTTCCCGCCGACCGCATCGATATCGCGCTGAGCCATCGTCCGGCACTGGGATCGACGGCGCGCGCCGCCGAAATCACCGGCTACGGCAAAGCCGCCGCGCAAGTCGCAAGACTGAAAGCCCTGCGGCGGTTTCTCGATGACGCGGGCTATGCCGATGCGAAACGCCAGCGCATGCCAGGCGACGCCTCGACCCGCTCTTATGCGCGGCTGATCCGCAGCGATAGCGTCGTCATCCTGATGAATTTTCCGCGGCGTCCCGATGGACCCGCAATCTATGACGGCAAGTCCTATAGCGCGGCCGTGCATCTCGCCGAGAATGTGAGGCCCTTCGTCGCGATCGACAAGGGTTTGCGCGACCGCGGATTCTCGGCGCCCGCCATCCACCACGCCAATCTCGACGATGGATTCCTGATCACCGAGGATTTCGGCGTCGTCGGGTTTGTCGAAGGCGATCCGCCGCAGCCAGTCGCGGAGCGCTATGAGACCGCCACCGACATGCTGGCGGCGCTGCATCGCGAACCGTTGCCTGAAATCCTGCCGCTGGCGCCACAGGTCAGCTACCCCATTCCCGCCTTCGATACCGACGCGATGCTGGTCGAGGTCGGATTGATGCTGGAATGGTATCTACCGGACCGCGGGATCGAGCCGACCAACAACATGCGCGCAGAATTCGTCATGATGTGGCGCGATCTCCTGAGCAAGCCTGCGGCTACCACCAGAACCTGGGTATTGCGCGACTTCCATTCACCCAATCTGATCTGGCTCGGCCCACGAACCGACATTGCAAAGGTAGGCGTTCTCGACTTCCAGGACGCCGTGTTGGGCCCGCCCGCCTACGATCTGGTGTCGTTGCTGCAGGATGCACGAATCGACGTGCCCGAGCAGCTCGAACTCGCGCTGTTGACGCGCTACATCAAGGCGCGGGGTGCGTCCGACGAAACATTCGATCCGGCCGGGTTCGCCGAACTTTATGCCGTCATGTCGGCACAGCGCAACACGCGGCTGCTCGGCACGTTTGCGCGGCTGAACCGGCGTGACGGCAAGCCGCAATATCTGCGCCATCAGCCCCGGATCTGGACCTATCTCACCCGTTCGCTGGCTCACCCCGTGCTGGCGCCCGCCCGGGAATGGTACTCCGCCAACGTGCCACCGCCGGTCCAGTAATTTACCGGTTGTTAGCCGCCTTGCAATTAATCTGCGGCCCGGCCGATCCTGCCGTTCAAAGCGCAGGATGCGCAGTGCTTTCAGGTTGGAGCCAAGGACCATGGTGTCAGAACGGCGCAAGGGCGAGCGCGTTACCTTCGAGCGCGGCATCGGCGCGCATATGATGGGTATCGACGGCACATGGCGCCGCGAGTGCACGATGGAAGACGTCTCGGAGACCGGCGCCAAATTAACGGTCGAGGGGTCGGTGGAGGGACTGCATCTCAAGGAATTCTTCCTGCTGCTGTCCTCAACCGGACTTGCCTACCGGCGCTGCGAACTGGCCTGGGTCAATGGCGATCAAATCGGGGTCAATTTCCTCAAGACCGGCGACAAGAAGAAAAGAGCCGTCAAGCGACAGGCGCTCGAGGCCTGAACCGGCATTGTTGCCGCCGTCGCACGGCCGTCATGTCCAGTGACTAAGGCGTCAACATCGATGCGCCGCGCGAATCGCCATGCTATGATTTGCGCCAACAACGACGCCGGTTCGAGAGCTCCGAAAATGTCCGTCAGCCCCACCAAAGCCATGGTACTCGCCGCTGGGCTCGGCGTGCGTATGCGGCCCTTGACCGACCTGATGCCAAAGCCGCTGATTCGCGTCGCGGGCCGCGCGCTGCTCGATCACGTGCTCGACAAGCTCGGCGATGCCGGCGTCGGCGAAGCCGTGGTCAATGTGCATTATCTGCCGGACCAAATCATCGAACATGTCGCCAATCGCAGCCGACCGCACGTCATCATCTCGGATGAGCGCAATCACGTGCTCGGCACCGGCGGAGGGGTTGTCAAGGCGCTGCCGGTACTTGGCACGGCGCCGTTTTTCCACGTCAATGCCGACACCCTGTGGATCGACGGCGTGCGGCCGAACCTGGAGCGGCTTGCCGAAAGCTTTGAACCGGCGCGGATGGACATCCTGCTGCTGATGGCGCCGACCACCAGCAGCATCGGCTATGGCGGGCGCGGCGACTACGCGATGTTGCCGGACGGCGCGCTGCGCAAGCGCAGGGAATATCAGGTAGTCCCGTTCGTCTATGCGGGGGCAGCGATCATGTCGCCGTCGTTGTTTGCCGATGCGCCCGCGGGCGAATTTTCGCTGACCGAGATGTTCGACCGCGCCAACGAGCAGGAGCGGCTGTTCGGCCTGCGGCTGGATGGGGTCTGGATGCACGTCGGAACCCCCGACGCGGTTCACGCGGCCGAAGAGGCGTTTCTCGAGAGCGTGGCGTAATTTTTGACTTGGCGTCCGACGCGATCGTCATGGCCCCGCGAAAGCGGGGCATCCACGACGCGGCGGCCGCTCGATTTTAGCGCGCCGGCTCCGGAATAACGGATCCTCGCAATTCCGCGGCCGATGACGGAACGGTGCGAGCGGCTAGGATCGTTGCGCTCACCTCGAATTAGAATCCTACCCGGAATTTGCCCATGCCATGATGTAACCTGATTCTTCGAATCAGGAATCCCATGCGCGTTTTCAGCGTTCCCGTCTCAGTGCCGTTCCTGCGTACCGTCATCGCCGCGTTGGCCGACGGCAGGCTCGTCGATGGCTTCGAGGCGCGTGCGCATCCTGAAAGGCTCGCGCAGGCGACCCTCTATCTGCCGACCCGGCGTGCCGGACGAATGGCCCGGGAAATCTTCCTTGACGAGTTGAAGACCGACGCGGCCGTGCTGCCGCGCATCGTTGCGCTCGGCGACATCGACGAAGACGAGCTGGGATTTGCGGAACAGGTCGAGCAATTTGGCGGCGCGGCGCCGCTGGAGCTTTCGCCGAAGCTTGGCGAACTCGAGCGCAGGCTGACGCTTGCGAAACTGGTCGCAGTCTGGAGCAAAGGTCCCGTTCTGGCGCCGCTGGTGGTCGGCGGTCCGGCCTCAACTCTGGCGCTGGCCGGCGACCTGGCGCGGCTGATGGACGACATGGTCACCCGAGGCGTCGGTTGGGAGGCGCTGGACGGGCTGGTGCCGGATCAGCTGGATCAGTACTGGCAGCACTCGCTCGAGTTCCTGCGGATCGCGCGGCAGGCATGGCCAGCGCATCTTCAGGAAATCGGGAAAATCGAGCCGGCCGCGAGGCGCGATCTCTTGATCGATGCCGAAGCCAGGCGCCTCACGGCGCAGCACGACGGTCCGGTGATCGCGGCCGGTTCGACCGGGTCGATGCCAGCAACCGCAAAATTCCTCCAGGCAGTTAGTGGGCTGCCGCAAGGCGCGGTGGTGCTGCCGGGGCTCGACACCGATCTCGATGATGATGCCTGGCAATTGATCGACGGCGTCCGGAACGCGCAAGGTGAATTCGCCACGCCGCCGGCGTCGAACCATCCGCAATTTGCGATGCAAGCGCTGCTGCGGCGATTGAGAATCGGGCGCGGCGACGTCGAAATCCTGGGCGAGCCGGCGCCGCATGGACGCGACGTTCTGGTTTCCGAGGCGATGCGGCCTTCCAGCGCAACGGCGCAATGGCAATTGCGGCTGGCCCAGCCGGAAATCGTCGAAAAGATCTCGCTCGGCATGACTGATCTCGCCGTGATCGAAGCTGAGAATCCCGAAATGGAGGCGCTGGCGATCGCGGTCGCGATGCGCGAGGCACGGCACTTGAACAAATCGGCGGCGCTGGTCACGCCGGATCGCGCGCTGGCGCGTCGTGTGATGGCGGCGCTGGGCCGCTGGAGCCTTGAATTCGACGATTCCGGCGGCGACGCGCTGATGGACACACCTGCCGGTGTTTTCGCCCGGCTCACCGCCGAGGCGGTCGCGAACAAGCTCGAGCCGCCGACGCTGCTGGCGTTGTTGAAACATCCGCACTGCCGGCTCGGCGGCGGACAAGGCGCGCTAAGGGATGCCGTTGAAACGCTGGAAATGGCGCTGCTGCGCGGGACGCGGCCGCAAGCCGGTTGCTCCGGCCTGGCGCACGACTTTGCCCGCTTCCGGCGCGAGCTGGTCAAGATTTAAAGTGGCGAGGCCTCATCGTTGCACGGCTCCGAAGCCAGGGCCAAGCTTCGCGACAAAGCCCTCGACCGGGTGCAGCAGTTGCTGGCGGCTTTGCGGGCGGCGCTGTCGCCGCTTGAAAGCCGTGCATATGCAAGGCCGTATGATCTTGCCGAATTGGCCAGAGGGCACCGCGACGCGCTGATGGCGCTGTCGTGCGACGAGCACGGCGTGGCGACGGTATTCGAAGGCGAGCAGGGCGCGGCGCTTGCCGCAAGCTTCGACGAACTGCTCGACGGCCGGTCTGAAACGGGTCTGATGGTGCAGGTGGGTGATTATCCTGAAGTTTTCCAGACCGCGTTTGCCGACCGCATGGTGCGCCAGCCCGAAGCGGCCAACATTGCCTTGAAGATCTATGGACCGCTGGAAGCCCGGTTGACGCAATCGGACCGGGTCATTGTCGGCGGACTGGTCGAAGGCGTCTGGCCGCCGGCGCCGCGGATCGATCCATGGTTGAGCCGGCCGATGCGACATGAGCTCGGCCTCGATCTGCCGGAGCGGCGCATCGGGCTTTCCGCGCACGATTTTGCGCAAATGCTCGGTCACCAAGACGTCATCCTCAGTCACGCCGCCAAGGTCGGGGGCGCCCCCGCGGTAGCGTCGCGTTTCCTGCACCGGCTGGAGGCGGTCGCCGGACAAGCGCGCTGGAACGCGGCGAAGGCCGCGGGTGGAAAATATGTCCGATTTGCCGATCAGCTTGACAGGCCCGACAGGGTTGAGCCGATGCCGCAGCCAACGCCGAAGCCGCCGCTTGCTACGAGGCCCTTAAAACTGTCGGTGACGGCGATCGAAGACTGGCTCCGCGATCCCTATACGATCTACGCGAAATACATCCTGCGCCTCAACCCACTCGATCCCGTCGACATGCCGCTGTCCGCCGCCGATCGTGGTTCGGCGATCCACGAGGCGCTCGGCGAGTTTACGAAGACCTTTGCGGCGGCGTTGCCCGACGATCCCGCCCGCGCTTTGCGCGCTATCGGCGAGAAATATTTCGCGCCGCTGATGGAGCGCCCCGAAGCCCGCGCGTTGTGGTGGCCGCGGTTTCAGCGCATCGCCGCATGGTTCGCCGATTGGGAAGTCGCGCGGCGCGGCGGTGTCGCCGCGATCGCCGCCGAAATCCGTGGCGAAATCCCGATTGCCCTCGACAATGAACGTACCTTTGTCCTCTCCGCGCGCGCCGACCGGATCGAACGCCGGGATGACGGCACGTTTGCGATCCTCGACTACAAGACCGGCCAGCCGCCGACCGCCAAGCAGGTGCGGATGGGGCTGTCGCCGCAGCTCACGCTGGAGGCAGCGATTCTGAGGGATGGTGGCTTTGCCGATATTGCGGCAGGCTCCTCGGTCGGGGAGCTCTGCTACGTCAGGCTGAGTGGCAACAATCCGCCGGGCGAGCAGCGAACGCTGGAATTGAAGATCAACAAGGCCGACCAGGCTCAATCGCCCGATGACGCCGCCGATTACGCGCGGCAGCAACTCGAGCAGTTGATCCGCAAATTCGAGAACGAGGAGGAGCCCTACCGATCGCTGAACCTGTCGATGTGGTCGAACCGCTACGGTACCTACGACGACCTGGCCCGCATCAAGGAATGGTCCGCGGCCGGCGGGTTGGGAATTGAAGAATGGTAGCCGCGCCGCGCCCGATTCCGCCCGCGGTCCGCGCGGCGCAGGCGCGCGCATCGGACCCTGCGTCTTCCGCTTTCGTCTCCGCCAATGCCGGATCGGGCAAGACCTACGTACTCGTGCAACGGGTGACCCGGCTGTTGCTCTCGGGCGTGGCGCCGGAGAAAATCCTCTGCATCACCTTCACCAAGGCGGCGGCCGCCAATATGGCGGAGCGCGTGTTCACTACACTGGGCCATTGGGTCACGCTCGGCGACGCCGCGCTCGATGCCGAGATCCGTAACGCGGGAATCGAGCGTCCCGATGCCAAGCTTCGAATGCGTGCACGCGAATTGTTTGCTTGCGCGCTGGAGACGCCCGGCGGCCTGAAGGTGCAGACCATCCACGCGCTCTGCACCCGGCTGCTGCAGCAATTTCCGTTCGAAGCCAATGTGCCGGCGCGTTTTACCGTGCTTGATGAGCGCGATCAGAACGAAATGATGGAGCGCGCCAATCTTGACGTGTTGCTGGAGGCGGCCCGCGATCCCGATAGCCCCACGGGCCGGGCACTTCAAATCGCCATGGCCAGTGCTGCCGACGTCACTTTCAAGGACGTGGTGCGGGAGGCCTGCCTGAGCCGCGATCATTTCATGGCATGGACCGATGCTGCCGGAAGCTCCGAGGCCGCGGCCGAGCAAATGTCGGCCGCTCTCGGCGTCGATCCGGCGGACACTATCCAAGACGTCGAGCGCGAGATCGTCGAGGGTCCGAACCTTCCACGATCGCGGTGGAAGGAGATCGCGCTCGCGCTCGCTACGAGCAGCAAAGCCGACCAAAAGCAGGCCGGCCGGCTTCGCGAAGCCTCGATATTTTCAGGTGCGGCGCAAGTCGAAGAATATATCGACGTATTCCTCACCGATGATCGCACCCCGCGCGATTCGGTGGTGACGAAGAAATTCGGCCAGAACAATCCCGCGTTCGGAGGATTGTTCGAAGCCGAAGTTCTTCGTATCGGTCCGCTGATCGAGCGGCGCCGGGCGGTGACGATCCGCGATCGCACGCAAGCGCTGCTGCACATCGCGACCACGGCGGCGGCGAATTATCGCCGCGAGAAGCAGCAACGCGGCCTGCTCGATTACGACGACCTGATCGACAAGACGCTGGCGATGCTCGACCGCGTCTCTTCGGGATGGGTGCACTACAAGCTCGACCGCGGCGTTGATCACGTTCTGATCGACGAGGCGCAGGACACCAGCCCGCGGCAATGGGATATCGTCGCCCGGATCATTTCCGAATTCACCTCGGGCGAAGGCGCCCGCGACGGCCTCGTGCGCACCATCTTCGCGGTCGGCGACGAGAAGCAGTCGATCTTTTCATTTCAGGGCGCCGCGCCGCGCGAATTCGACACCCGCCGCGGAGGATTGCAGAAGAAATTCGTCGACGCCGGGCTAAAATTCGATCCCGTTACCTTCACCTATTCGTTCCGGTCGGGACCGGCGATCCTGCGGTCCGTCGATTTCGTGTTCCGCGACGAGGCGATCTATCGCAGCATCCATGCCGAGAATGCCTATCCGGTGCATGAAACGCTGGCCGACGCGGGGCCAAGCCTGATCGACCTCTGGGAATTGCAGCTGCCGGACCGCAGGCAGGACCTCGAAGGCTGGCGCGCCCCGTTTGATGGACTGTCGCAGCAGAGCCCGGAAGTCCGGCTCGCCCGACGCATTCGGGCCGAGATCAAGGAATTGGTCGAGAGTGGCACCATGACCGGCTCGACCGGCAGGCGACGCCCGTTGCGCTATGGCGACATGCTGGTGCTGGTGCGGCGGCGCGGCAATGCGTTCGACGCGGTAATCCAGGCACTGAAACACGCCAACATTCCGGTTGCCGGCGCCGACCGGCTGAAATTGACCGACCATATCGCGATCATCGACCTGATGAACCTTGCCGACGCGTTGCTGTTGCGGCACGACGATCTGGCGCTGGCGGTCGCGCTGAAAAGCCCGCTGTTCGGGCTTGACGATGACGACCTCTTTACGCTGGCATGGCAGCGCGAGGGATCGCTGCGGCAAGCCCTGAACCGTCACGCGGCGACGGATCGCAAATTTGGCGATGCGCTCCATCGCCTCGAACAATGCGAGCGCCGTTTCGATACCGAA
Source organism: uncultured Alphaproteobacteria bacterium (assembly GCA_963840155.1). Classification (GTDB taxonomy): domain Bacteria; phylum Pseudomonadota; class Alphaproteobacteria; order Rhizobiales; family Xanthobacteraceae; genus Bradyrhizobium. The sequence continues at coordinate 1,363,639 of CAWIXP010000002.1, read as the reverse complement.
ACGCCATTTGAGTTTTTTGCCTGGCTGCTCGGCGGCGACGGCGGCAGAAGGCGAATCCTGCGGCGGCTCGGCCGAGAAGCAAATGACGCGCTCGATGAATTTCTCGAGCTTGCGCTTGGCTATGAGCGCAAGGCGCCCGCCTCGCTGCAAGGTTTCATGGCTTGGCTGCGCGCGGCCGACGTCGAGGTGAAGCGCGACATGGAGATTTCCCGCGACGAGGTCCGCGTCATGACGGTGCACGGGGCCAAGGGGCTGGAATCGTCGGTGGTCTTCCTGGCCGACACCACTTCCTCGCCCGCCGATACGCAACGCCCCAAACTCATCAATCTTCCGCAGGGTATCGTGGTTTGGGCGGGCAAGAAGGCCGACGACCCGTCCACGGTCGCTGCCGCCCGCGCGGCGATGCTTGGCGATACCGAGGATGAATACCGCCGCCTGCTCTATGTGGCGATGACACGGGCGGCCGACCGCCTGGTGATCGGCGGCTGCATGCCGGGCAACATGAACAGCGTGCGCAAACTTTGCTGGTATGACCTGATCGTCAAGGGCCTCGTTAATTCCGGCCTGCACGAACAGACGATCGAAACGCCGGACGGACCGGTGAAGCGCTATTCGCGAGGTGAGGATCTCGCAGCCGTCATGGACGTAGCCGCCGCGCCGGCGGCAACTCCAGCGACCGAGCTGCCGACCTGGTTACGCACGATCGCGCCACCGGAGGCACCGGCCGACAGGCTGCTGCGTCCATCGGGTTTCGCGGAGGATGAAGGCCGCCGCATCAGGAGCGGCGAGCCGCTCCGGTCGCGTGCGCGCGCGGTGCAGCGCGGCATGCTGGTGCACCGGCTGCTGCAATCGCTGCCGGATATCGCAGCGGAGCACCGCCGCGAGGCGGCGTTGAAATATCTCGCCCGCAGTGCCGATGACTGGAACCATAGCGACCGGGAGGCGCTGGCGGACGCGGTGCTGGGCCTGATTGGCGACGCCAGGTTCGCGGCGGTATTTGCGCCCGGGAGCCGCGCCGAAGTCTCTATCGTGGGGCGATTGGAGCGGCCGGGACGGCCGCCGGCGCTGGTCTCGGGGCAAATCGACCGGCTGGTGGTGAGCGAAAGCGGGATTCTGGTTGTCGACTTCAAGACCAATCATGACCCGCCGAAGCTCCCGACGGAGGCGCCCGGAAGCTACGTCCGGCAGCTCGCGCTGTACCGCGCCGTGCTGCGAAAGCTTCATCCCCAATTGCCGGTCCGGGCAGCATTATTGTGGACCGAAACGCCTGAATTAATGGAGATTTCCGCTCCCGCGCTGGACGCGCAATTGGCGTCATTATCTCAGGGAGGTGTACAAGCTTGACCCGGCAAGGCCGCGTTCATAGGTTGGCTGCATGATCCCATGCGGCGATTCCCAAAGCCGCATCCTTCCGAACCGAACGAGGTATCCCAATGGCCGTTGGCAAGGTTTCTGACGCCAATTTTGACGCCGAAGTACTCAAGGCGACCGGCCCTGTCGTGGTCGACTTCTGGGCCGAATGGTGCGGTCCCTGCCGCATGATCGCGCCAGCCCTCGACGAGATTTCCGGCGCGATGGGCGACAAGGTCAAGATCGTGAAGCTCAACGTCGACGAAAGCCCGAAGACGGCTTCGAAATACGGCGTGATGTCGATTCCGACGCTGATGATCTTCAAGGGCGGCGAAATGGCGTCGCGTCAAGTCGGCGCCGCGCCGAAGCAGAAGCTGCAGCAGTGGATTACGGCCGCGGTCTGATCGGCTCCGCCGACAATATTTTCTGAAAGCGGCCGGCGAATAGCCGGCTGTTTGCGTTGACAGGGCATGCCGCCTGCGCGCCGAAATACCGCATCGAAACGCCCAAGATCGGCGGCGCTGGCGGCCATGGAGGCGCGCTCGGTCGCTACCATTCCACGCGGCGGGGAATGGCAGTACGAGCCCAAATGGGACGGTTTCCGCTGCCTGCTCTCCCGTGATGGCGGCAAGGTCGGCCTCCGCTCCAAATCGGGCGAAGACCTGACGCGCTACTTTCTCGAATTGGTGGAAGCCGCGCTCAAGCTGAGAGCGAGTTTGTTTGTGCTCGACGGCGAGATTGTGGTGCCGCACGGCAAGGCATTTTCGTTCGACGATCTGCTGCAGCGAATTCATCCGGCCGCAAGCCGGGTCAGGAAACTGTCGCAGGAGACTCCGGCGCTTTTTCTTGCCTTCGATCTTTTGGAGACCGCCGCCGACAAACAGCTTTTCGCGCAGCCGCTCAGCAAGCGGCGGCCAGCGCTGGAAGCATTCGCAAAAGCCCAATTCAAATCCAATCCGACGTTTCGGCTGTCGCCCGCCACGCGGAGCTATCCGGCGGCAAAAAAATGGCTGGCGCAGGCCGGCGGCGGATGCGACGGCGTGATCGCCAAGCGCCTCGATCTGCCGTATCGGCCCGGCAGTCGCGACGGCATGCAGAAGATCAAGAATTTTCGTAGTGCCGACTGCGTGGTCGGCGGCTTTCGCTACGGGACGAACAAAGTCAACGGCAGGAAAGCGGTAGGTTCGCTGCTGCTCGGCCTCTATGATAAGGACGGATTGTTGCACCATGTCGGGTTCACCTCCGCGATCAAGCAGCAAGACAAGCCTGCGTTGACGGCTAAACTTGAACCACTGATCGCAAAGCCGGGCTTCACCGGCAATGCGCCGGGCGGCCCCAGCCGCTGGTCGACCGAGCGCTCAACGCAATGGTGTCCGTTGAAGCCCAAGCTCGTGATCGAGGTGGCCTATGACCATTTCAGCGGCGAACGCTTTCGTCATGGCACCGCGATCCTGCATTGGCGGCCGGACAAAGCAGCGAGGCAATGTACCTTCGATCAGCTCAAGCAAAAGGCGGCGGACCCGCTGAAGCTGCTGGCGTGAATCTCGGGTTATCTGGGTTTAGGGCGCGAGCGCCTATTGCGGCGGCGTGCCGTTGGCGGCGAGTACATCGCCGGCGAGGTAGAGCGAACCGGTGATCAGGATGCGGGGTGGCACCTCATAGGCAAGCCGGGTCAGGGCGCGCAGCGCCGCCTCGACACCGCCAAAGGTTTCCGCGCGCATGCTGAGCGCACGTGCGGCGTCCGCCAATCGGTCCGGCGGCATCGCGTTTTCACGCTGGGGTATCGGCACCGCCATGATGTGACGCGTGAGCCCAGCAAAATTGGCGAGGAACGCGCCGGGGTCCTTATTGGCCATCATGCCGACGACCAGGACCAGCGGCCGCGACACCCGCTCTTCGAGATCGCCCAAGGCTGCCGCGGCGACGCGCCCGCCCTCCGCATTATGACCGCCATCGAGCCAGATCTCGCAACCCGGCGGCGCCTGCTCGACCAATGCGCCGAACGCCAGACGCTGCATCCGCGCCGGCCATTCGGCATCGAGGATGCCGGTCTCGAACGCGGCTGCGTCGATCTTGAATTGGTTTTGCGCGCGCAGCGCCGCGATCGCTAGACCTGCATTGTCGAACTGGTGGCGGCCGAACAGTTTTGGCGCAGCCAGATCCATCAGGCCGCGGTCGTCCTGGTAGACCAGCCGTCCGCGCTCAACGTTGACCTGCCAGTCCTGCCCAGCCGAATGCAGCGGAGCGTGCAGGCGTTTTGCCCGTTGCTCGATCACCGCACGTGCCTCCGGCGGCTGCACCGCGGAAATTGCCGGAATGTTGCGTTTGATGATAGCGGCCTTTTCCCCCGCAATGCTCGCCAGGCTGTCCCCGAGGAATTCGGTATGATCGATGCTGATCGGTGTAATCACGGCGGCGAGCGGCGCGTCGATCACATTGGTTGCATCGAGCCGGCCGCCAAGGCCGACTTCGAGCAGCACCACATCGGCCGGATGTTGCGCGAACAGGTAGAACGCCGCCGCGGTTTGGATTTCAAAAATGGTGATCGGCGCACCGGCATTGGCCTGCTCGCAACGTTGCAGCGCCGTGCGTAATTCGTCATCCTCGACCAAAACGCCGCCGCCGGCCCGGCCGAGCCGAAAACATTCATTGATCATCACCAGATAGGGCGAGGTGTAGACGTGGACGCGCAGGCCCGCAGCTTCCAGCACCGCCCGCAGATACGCGATCGTCGACCCCTTGCCGTTGGTGCCGGCAACGTGAATGACCGGCGGCAGCCTGCGCTCGGGATGGTCGAGCCGTTGCAACAGCCGCTGCATGCGCTCGAGATTGAGGTCGATGCGCAGCGGGTGCAGGGCGGACAGCCGCGCGATCAGGTCGCGCAGCAGCAACGAGCGCTGGGCCGTCGGCGCGTTCACGCCTGCGGCACGGCCGGCGCTATGTCCGCACCTGAGATGATCTGGGCCGGCACGGCGACCGGGGTTGCAGGCTTGGAGGCAACTTCGATGGCCGGCGCTTTCGTCAGCAAGCGGCACAGCCGCGCCAGCGTCGGGCGCAGATCGTGGCGATGCACTACCATGTCGACCATGCCATGGTCCTTCAGATATTCCGCGCGCTGAAAACCTTCCGGCAATTTCTCGCGGATGGTCTGCTCGATCACGCGCGCGCCGGCAAAACCGATCAGCGCGCCGGGTTCGGCGATCTGCACGTCTCCGAGCATGGCGTAAGAGGCAGTGACGCCGCCGGTGGTCGGATTGGTCAACACCACGATATAGGGCAGCTTCGCCTCGCGCAGCATTTGCACGCCGACGGTGGTCCGCGGCATCTGCATCAGCGATAGGATGCCTTCCTGCATGCGGGCGCCGCCGGAGGCCGCGAACACGATGAACGGCGATTTCTTTTCGAGCGCGAGTTCAAGCCCGCGCACGATCGCCTCGCCGGCTGCCATGCCGAGCGAACCGCCCATGAAGTCAAAATCCTGCACCGCGACCACGACAGCCGCGCCTTCGAGCTTGCCGTAGCCGATCTTGATGGCGTCGTTCAGCCCGGTTCTGGCGCGGGCATCCTTGATGCGGTCGGCGTATTTGCGCTCGTCGCGGAATTTCAGCGGATCGGCGCTCACCGCGGGCAGCGCCACGTCGAACCAGGTCTCGTTGTCGAAGATCGATTTCAGCCGCGCTACCGCGCCCATGCGCATGTGATAGTTCGAGCCGGGAATCACGAACTGGTTGGCCTCGACGTCCTTGTAGAACACGAGCTGCCCGGAATCGGGGCACTTGATCCACAAATTCTCCGGCGTCTCGCGGCGCAGGATATTGCGGATCTTCGGCCGGACGACGTTGGTGAGCCAATTCATGCTTCGCTCCGAATGGCGATCAGAATCACCTGGAATATGGCGGCCCCGGGAGCGCCCGGCAAGCCGCCGCCGGCGCTCTATCTCCCCCGCAATTGTGGCTTATTCGGCAGCCTGTTTCGCTCGCCGCACGCCGTGCGCCAGCGAAGCGACGGCAGCGGCCACCGCATCGACCGTTTTGGCCGTGGCGCGGTCTTCGGCATCCAGATTGGCGCACAAGACCTCGACCAGCGCAGTGCCGACCACCGCGCCATCGGCGTTCTCCGCGATGGCGCGCGCGGCCTCCGGCGTGCGGATGCCGAAGCCAACACAAACCGGCAATTTCGTGTGGCGCTTGATGCGGGCGACGGCCTCGCCGACGATGGAAGAATCCGCACCGGCGCTGCCGGTGATGCCGGTAATCGCGACGTAATAGACAAAGCCGGACGTGTTGGCGAGCACCGCGGGCAACCGCTTATCGTCGGTGGTCGGCGTCGCCAGCCGGATGAAATTGAGCCCGGCCTTCAGCGCCGGCAGGCAGAGTTCCGTGTCTTCCTCCGGCGGCAGGTCGACGATGATCAATCCATCGACGCCTGCCGACTTCGCATCGGCGAGAAATCGATCGACGCCGTAGATATAGATCGGGTTGTAGTAACCCATCAGAACCAGCGGCGTGAGGGCATCGCCGGCGCGAAACTCGCGGACTATCGCAAGCGTCTTGTTCAGCGTCATGCCGGCTTTGAGCGCCCGCAAACCCGCGGCCTGAATTGCCGGACCGTCCGCCATCGGATCGGTGAACGGCATGCCGATCTCGATGATGTCGGCGCCCGCCTTCGGCAGCGCTTTCATGATTTCGAGCGACGTCACCGGGTCAGGATCGCCCGCCATCAGGAACGTGACGAAAGCCGAGCGGCCTTCCGTCTTCAGCTCGGCGAAACGCGCATCGATCCGGGTGGTCACTTCTTGCCCCGCAAAATATCCGCCACTTGTGGGATGTCCTTGTCGCCGCGGCCGGAGAGATTAACGACCATCAGATGATCTTTCGGACGCTTCGGCGCGAGATCCATCACCTTGGCGATGGCGTGCGCGGGTTCTAGCGCCGGAATGATGCCTTCCAGCCGCGAAAGCAATTGAAATGCCGCCAGCGCCTCATTGTCGGTCGCCGACAGATAGGCCACGCGGCCGGTTTCGTGGAGCCAGGAATGCTCGGGCCCGATCCCCGGATAGTCCAGCCCCGCCGAAATCGAATGCGCATCCTGGATCTGGCCGTCATCGTCCATCAACAGATAGGTGCGGTTGCCGTGCAGCACACCGGGCCGGCCGCCGGCGATCGAGGCTGCATGCAGCTGCGTCAGCCCATGCCCCGCCGCCTCAACCCCGAAAATCTCGACGCCGGGATCATCGAGGAACGGATGAAACAGCCCCATTGCATTGGAGCCGCCGCCAATGCAGGCGATCAGCGAGTCCGGCAGGCGGCCTTCCGCGGCGAGCATCTGCGCGCGGGTCTCGACACCGATCACCGACTGAAAGTCGCGCACCATCATCGGATAAGGATGCGGACCGGCGACGGTGCCGATACAGTAGAACGTATTGTGCACATTGGTGACCCAGTCGCGCAGCGCCTCGTTCATCGCATCTTTCAACGTGCGCGAACCCGATTGGACCGGGACCACCTTGGCGCCCAGCATTTCCATCCGGATCACATTGGGCTGCTGCCGCCCGACATCGACCGCGCCCATATAAACCACGCAGTCGAGCCCGAAACGCGCGCATAGCGTCGCCGTGGCAACGCCATGCTGACCGGCGCCGGTTTCGGCGATGATGCGCTTCTTGCCCATGCGCCGCGCCACCATGATCTGGCCGAGCACGTTGTTGACCTTGTGCGAGCCGGTGTGGTTGAGCTCCTCGCGCTTGAAATAGATCTTCGCGCCGCCGAGATATTCGGTCAGGCGCTCGGCGAAATAGAGCGGCGACGGCCGGCCGACATAGTCCTTGAGATACCCGTTCATTTCCGCGGCGAACGCCGGGTCGGCCTTGGCGCCGGCATAAGCCTTTTCGAGATCGAGGATCAGCGGCATCAGCGTTTCCGCCACGAAGCGGCCGCCGAAAATGCCGAAATGACCGCGCTCGTCCGGGCCGCCGCGGAAGGAGTTGGGTAAGGCTGGCGTCATCGAACCAGTACCCCTTCGGTGGCGCGGGCGGCGCGAATGAAGGCTCCGATCAGCTCGGGATCTTTGACCCCGGGCGCACGCTCGACGCCCGAGGAAACATCGACGCCACCTGCCCGGCTGACGCGGATCGCCTCCCCGAGATTGTCGGCGTTGAGGCCGCCCGAGACCATGAACGGCAGCCTGAGATCGAGATTTTCCAGGACATGCCAGTCGAACACCGCGCCGAGACCGCCGGGCCGGGTAGCTTGCTTGGGAGCGCGGGCGTCGAACAGGATGCGGTCGCTCAGCGCCGCATAACCGGGCAGCGATGCGAGATCGGCGGGGGTTTCGACCGCGATCACCTTCATCACCTCAAGCCCGAATGTCTGCTTGATGTCGCGCAGCCGCGCCACGGTCTCGCTGCCGTGCAATTGCAAGATGTCCGGCTGCAGCGCCTCGACGATATTGGTGAGGGTCGCGTCGTCGGCATCGACGGTGAGAGCGGCCTTGATGGCGCGGCGTTTGACCTGTTTGCCGAGCGCCCGCGCGGTCTCGAGGCTCAGATGGCGTGGCGAGGGAGGAAAGAACACGAAGCCCACCATGTCTGCGCCGGCATCCAGCGCGACCTCGAGCGTGTCGCGCGTGGATAGGCCACAAATTTTGACGATCAAGGACATGTTTCAGGGCACAGATTGGAACAGGGTGGCAACCCGGAACAGGCGCCGTGCTGATGGGCCGCGTTCTACAACGTAGCGCCGTGCTTGTCTCGCCCGCTCGACCCATACTTGACGCCCTGCGGCGGGGCGACAAGGCGTTGCCGGTCGGACCACGAAGGGGGCGCGGCGCGCATGTCGGCCAGTTCCGCCCGTAGCTGCCGGGCAGCTGCCTCATGCTGGCGCGCCCCGCGCCGCCAATGGCGTTGCCGGAACCAGGTCGCGGTGCCGCCCGCCACCACACCCGCAATCGCTCCCGCGATGATCAGGACGAACAGCGGCAGCTTCACCGCGATCGCCGGATCGGTCGAATTGAAGGGGTCGAAAGACACGGTCACCAGATGCCGGTTGGCGACCGCAAACACGATAAAGATCAGGGCCAGCGGAATCAGCACCGAGGCTGTGAAAAATTTTCGCATGACATCTCTCGCGCTGATTGCGGGTTGGCGGGCGCGTATTCTCCCGAAAAAGCCTGCCCGCGGACCTGGTCCGCGGGTCGGCCTCAGGCGCCGGCGTCGGATGCCCCGCTGTCGCGGTTCAGCCGTTCACGCATTTCCTTGCCCGTCTTGAAAAACGGGACGCTCTTCTGATCGACCGGGACATGGGCGCCGGTGCGGGGATTGCGGCCAGCGCGAGCCGGGCGGTGCTTTACCGAAAAGGCGCCGAATCCACGCAGTTCGACCCGATCGCCGCGCGCCAGCGCGGCAACGATCTCATCGAGAATTGCATTCACGATGTTCTCGACATCCCGCTGATAAAGGTGCGGGTTGTGCTCGGCGATGCGTTGAACAAGTTCGGATTTGATCATCGAGACCGGGGCCCGGGAACGTGCGGCGTCCATTTCCGTGAAAATACCTTGGACTGTCAAGCCGCTAAATGAAGTCGGGGCGGCGTGAAAAGGCGTGACAAACCGCCGGATCCGGGGATTGTGGCGGCACCCGCAATGCGGAAGAAGGCGACGGAAACCCAGCCTCGGGCATCAGCTGCCGCCCGCGGGTCGCCACAACGCCAGCATTCCGTCGAGACCCAGGCGATCGACCGCCTGGGCCACGCCGGCCCGTTCGATCTGTCGGGCAATCGCACTCAAGCCAAGCGCGTCGAGGGCAATGGAAGCCGCCGTCCGCAGGAAAGTCAGATCGCCGAAGCGGGGCGACAGCCTGTAGTCGCGCACCGGCAGGTCGGGCTTGACGCCCTTCTGCGCCACCAGCCAGGCAATGGCCGTTTTTTCGTCGCCGAGCTGATCGATTAGCTTCAGACCCACCGCCTGGCGGCCGGTGAAGACTCGTCCGTCGGCTACTTTTTCGAGCAGCGCATCATCCATGCCGCGCCGGTCCTTCACGAGACCGCGAAACCAGGCGTAGGAATCCTTCACCAGCGCATCCAGCGCGGCACGGGCTTCGGGGCTGGTCGGTTCAAAGCCGTTCGGCGCCGCTTTCAGCGGCGAAGACTTCACTTCTTCCACCTTGACGCCAATGGTTTTCAGCAGCTCTGCGAAATTCGGATACTGGAACAGCACGCCGATCGAGCCGACCAGCGAACTCTGCTGGGCAACGATATGATCGGCCGCGATCGCCGCGATATAGCCGCCGGATGCCGCCAGGCCCTCGACGACCACGGCCAGCGGCTTCCTGGCCTTGAGACGCATCAGCGCATCGTAAAGCTGCTCGGAGCCGGCGGTCGTGCCGCCCGGCGAGTTGATATGCACGACGACGGCTGCCGCTCTTGATTTTTCCAGCCGCTCCAGCGCCTCGACGCGATCGTTGTCGCTACGGATCAGGCCGTCGATCTGGACCCGGGCGATGGAGCCCGTGGTCGCGAACGTGCTGCGTCCGCCCGGGGTCGCCACCACGCCGACCGTGACGATGGCGGCGATCGCGGCCACGACGGCGACCACGCGCCAGAACGTCAGCTTGCGGCGGATCCTGCGGCGATCGACGATCACGTCTGAATCAAGCGACATCGAAAATTCTCCCAGCCGTATCTTAACGGGATCGCACGTGTCGTCTGCACAGCACCGACAAGTCGTGTCTCAATAACATCAATTGCGGCGTAATATGAAGAAAACAAGGCCCCCCGGCTAGCTTCGCCGCCGTGGCCGCGCTCGTCCCGGGCATGAAAGGACAGTGCATTTGTCGGGCAGAAAAAGGCCCCGGTCGAAACCGGGGCCTTTTCGATTGGAGGTACGTGGGCAGGCTTACTTGTCGGTGCGCTGCTTGAGCGCGGTGCCGAGAATGTCGCCGAGCGTCGCCCCCGAATCGGAGGAGCCGTACTGCGCGATGGCCTGCTTTTCTTCGGCGACTTCGAGAGCCTTGATTGAGACCTGCACCTTGCGGGCCTTCTTGTCGAACTGGATCACCCGCGCATCGACCTTTTCGCCGACCGCGAAACGCTCGGCCCGCTGATCGTTGCGGTCGCGCGCCAGTTCGGAGCGTTTGATGAAGGTGGTGAAGTCGGTGCCGGCGATCTTCACCTCGATGCCGCTTTCCTTGACCTCCAGCACTTCGCAGGTCACGACGGCGCCCTTCTTGACGTCGCCCGGTTCTGCGAATGGATCTCCCTCGAGCTGCTTGACGCCGAGTGAGATGCGCTCCTTCTCGACATCCACATCGAGCACCACGGCCTTGACCATGTCGCCCTTCTTGAAGTTGTCAATCACCTGCTCGCCCGGCAGCTTCCAGTCGAGGTCGGATAGATGCACCATGCCGTCGACGTCGCCCTCGAGGCCGAGGAACAGGCCGAACTCGGTCTTGTTCTTGACCTCGCCCTCGACCACTGAGCCGACCGGGAATTTCTCGACGAACACTTCCCATGGGTTGCGCATGGTCTGCTTGAGACCGAGCGAAATCCGGCGCTTGACCGAATCGACTTCGAGAACCTGCACTTCGACCTCCTGCGAGGTCGAGACGATCTTGCCGGGATGCATGTTCTTCTTGGTCCACGACATTTCCGAGACGTGGATCAGGCCTTCGATGCCCGGCTCAAGTTCGACGAACGCGCCGTAGTCGGTGATATTGGTGACGCGGCCGGTGAAGCGCGCATTCAGCGGATACTTGGCCTCGATGCCCTGCCAGGGATCATCGAGCAGTTGCTTCATGCCGAGCGAGATGCGGTGGGTCTCGTGGTTGATCTTGATGATTTTGACCTTCACGGTCTGGCCAATGGTCAGGACTTCGGTCGGGTGGTTGACCCGGCGCCAGGCGATATCGGTGACGTGCAACAGCCCGTCGATGCCGCCGAGGTCTACGAACGCACCGTAGTCGGTGATGTTCTTGACGACGCCGTCGATCACCTGACCTTCTTCCAGGTTTTGCACCAATTCCTGGCGCTGTTCGGCGCGGGTCTCTTCGAGAACCGTGCGGCGCGACACTACGATGTTGCCGCGGCGCCGATCCATCTTCAGGATCTGGAACGGCTGCGAATTGTTCATCAGCGGGGCGACGTCGCGGATCGGCCGGATGTCGACCTGGGAGCGCGGCAGGAAGGCTACCGCGCCGTCGAGATCGACGGTGAAGCCGCCCTTGACCTGATTGAAGATGACGCCGTGGACCTTCTCGTTGTTGTTGAAAGCCTTCTCGAGCTTGCCCCAGCTTTCCTCGCGGCGCGCTTTGTCGCGCGACAGCACGGCTTCGCCGAGCGCATTTTCGATGCGGTCGAGAAACACCTCGACCTCGTCGCCGACCTTGAGGTCGCTTTCGCGGCCGGGGCCGGCAAATTCACGCAGCGCCACGCGACCTTCGGTCTTCAGGCCGACGTCGATGACGGCCATGTCCTTTTCAATCGCAACCACCGTGCCCTTGATGACGGAGCTTTCCTGCAAGTTGCCGCCGGCAAAGGATTCGTCGAGCATGGCGGCAAAATCGTCACGGGTAGGATTATAAGAAGTAGCAGTCGAAGCCATTTGTTCTCCAGATGCGGGTATCGCCAGCTGTTCGGGTTAAAGGGCGTATCGCGCGTGAAGTGTCAGGGGTCCGCAAACCCTAACGACCGCTTCGCGAAAATCGCGACGGCGGGCCGGCAGCATGGCTGCACGTTCGATACGTTGAATTTTCCGGAGCCTGAACGAGGCAAAAACGACCTCGGGATCGATGTTCAAGACCTGGAGCGGGCTTTCCTCCAATGACGGCAACGGTTTTGCTTGAAAAGCGTTCGAATGAAAGCGTTCAAACCCGCTGCCGGCCCGCTCGGACGGCCTCGACGATGTCGATGGCGGCCCGGACGCCGCCTTCTATATCCAAATGGGAGTTGTCGAGCAAGTAAGCATCTGGGGCCCGTTTCAAAGGTGCCACGGCCCGGTTCTGGTCGCGCTCGTCGCGCCTGAGAATATCGGCCAGCACCAAAGCCTCGTCGGCATCCTCGCCGCGCGCCCGCGCTTCCAGGGTCCGGCGGCGGGCCCGGACCTTGGGATCGGCCACGACGAAGATCTTCACCTCGGCATGCGGGCAAATCACGGTTCCGATATCGCGGCCGTCGAGCACCGCCCCGGGGGGGTCGGCCGCGAATTGGCGCTGGAAATTCAGCAAAACCTCCCGGACCTTTGGAATTGCCGACACCACAGAGGCGGCGTCGCCCACGGCCTGGGTCTTCAGGGCGGGATTTCCGAATTTTTCCGGATCGAGTTCGAGAGCCGCGGACACGGCGAGCATCTCGTTGCGCAGGTCGGCCCCGGCATCCAGCAGCGCCTTGGCCACCGCGCGGTAGATCACGCCGGTATCGAGGTGACGGTAGCCATAGTGCCTGGCGAGCCGCTTGCCGAGCGTGCCCTTGCCTGAGGCGGCCGGTCCGTCAATGGCGATGATCATGAGAACTCCGCCCCCAGCCCACGCATCATCGGTATGAAATCCGGAAATGAAGTGGCGATGAAGGCGGTATCGTCGACCTTCACCGGCTTGTCGGATCCAAGTCCCATCACCAGCGCCGACATCGCGATCCGATGGTCCATGTGGGTGGCCACGAGGCCGCCGCCGGGGACGTAGCCCCTGCCCTCGACGATCAGATCGTTGCCCACGACCTCGACCTCGACGCCATTGGCGCTCAACATGGCGGCGGTGGCTTGCAGCCGGTCGGATTCCTTGACCCGCAATTCCTGCAAGCCCCGCATGATCGTGGTGCCTTCCGCAAAGCTCGCCGCCACCGCCAGCACCGGATATTCGTCGATCATCGAGGGCGCGCGTTCGGCAGGCACCTCGACACCGCGCAGCTTCGAGGCACGCACCCGCAAGCGCGCCATCGGCTCGCCGGCATCGCCGCGCACATCGCTTTCCTCGATCGACGCCCCCATCTCGCGCAGTGTCGTGAGCAATCCCGTGCGCAACGGATTGGTCATGACGTCCGACAGTACGACGTCAGAGCCCTCGACGATCAAAGCCGCCACGATCGGAAATGCCGCCGACGACGGATCAGCCGGGACCACGACATCGGCACCATGCAATTCGGGTTGCCCGGTGAGCGCGATTTTGCGGCCATGGCGGCCCTCGGGCGTTGAGGCGATCTGCGCCCCGAAATGTTTCAACATCAGTTCGGTATGGTCGCGGCTCGCTTCGTTCTCGATCACGATAGTGATACCGGGCGCTGCGAGGCCCGCCAGCAGCACCGCTGATTTGATCTGCGCCGAGGCCACCGGGGTGCGGTAGAGGATCGGCAGCGGGTCCCGCGCGCCGGTGAGCGTCAGCGGCAGCCGGCCGCCTTCCCCGCCGGCGGAGACCCGCGCACCCATCAGTTCGAGGGGGTCGAGCACCCGTCGCATCGGCCGGCCCCGCAGCGAAGCATCGCCATCGAACACAGCCGCAATCGGACAGCCGGCGACCGCGCCCATTACCAGCCGGCAGCCGGTGCCGGAATTGCCGAAATCGAGCGGAAACTGCGGCTGGGCGAACCCGGCTACGCCGACGCCATGCACCGACCAGGTGAAATCGCCGGTTCGCTCGACCGCGGCGCCCAGCGCCTGCATCGCATTGGCCGTGTTCAGGACGTCTTCGCCCTCGAGCAGACCCGAAATCCGGGTCTGGCCGACCGCCAGCGCTCCCAAAATCAAGGCCCGGTGCGAAATCGATTTGTCGCCGGGAACACGCACTTTCCCGGTCAAAGGACCACTGGAGCGGGATTCCAGCGGCGCCGCCTCGCTGACCGGCTGTGATTGGGTCAAGATTGTGTCCTCTGCGCGCGGCAGGTATCACAGTGGCCGGGCCGCGTCACGCGGGCATGTATCCCCGGTAAAGCGCTATTGACAGGGGCCCGGCAACTAGCCAAGTGAAGCACCGTTTTTCAGAAATTCCCAGGATTGCACACGTGGCCAAATCCGATCTCGGAACCAAACGCATTTGCCCGACCACGGGCAAGAAATTCTACGATCTCAACAAGAGCCCCGTGACCTCGCCCTACACCGGCGAGGTCGTGCCGATTGCGCCGGTTCCGCCGCCGCGGACCCGCGCCGATGCCGCCGCGCGCGCCAGCGCCGCAGCCGCAGCCACTGCTGCCCAAGCCGCGCCGGAGCCGGTCGAGGCCGAGGAGTTGGTACCGCTCGAGGAAGCCGATGCCGAGGAGAATACCGGCAAGGTCAAGGCCGTCGTTCCCGAATCCGAAGACGACATCGAGATCGACGAGACCATCGAGGGCGACGACGATGACGATTCGACCTTCATCGCCGATGAGGAAGAGGGCGACGAAGACGTTACCGACATCATCGGCGATGTCGGCGGCGACGAGGAGACTTGAGATCGGCCCTGAACTATGTTCAGGGTTTTGCACCGCGCGCCGCCCAAGGCCCGCGGGCCGGTCACGGGGCCATAGCTCAGCTGGGAGAGCGCTTGCATGGCATGCAAGAGGTCGGCGGTTCGATCCCGCCTGGCTCCACCAGCCTTCGCTTGCTTAGCAAGCAACGTCAGCAAACGACTGGATTCGATCGCCCGGAGATTGCGGATGGGCAAGACCGCGCTTTGGATCAGCCTTCTGGTTGCGCTGCCCGACGTCTCGGCGAGCGCGGACGACTGGGTGCGTCCGCAGCCGACGAGCTTTCACTCGCGAGGGTTCGGCTATGTTGCAGAGATCTTTCCAGCGCACTCGCGCCAGAATTCCGGAGACAAGCCGCTCTGTTATTTTTACGAACTCGGCTATCCGGGCAGCGATTGGCGGATCGACGCACGGCTCAAGTGGAGGGCACCGCTTGTCAACGAACTTATGCCGTATCAGGCGCTGATCTCGCAAGCCGGCGACCTCATCACGCTCAACGAACATGGCAGTGTCGGCTATCGCAACGCGATCGTCATCTACGACCAAACTGGAGGCGTCACCAAGGCCTATAAGCTCGACGATCTCCTGCCGGCGGAAGAAATCAGCATGAACTCAAACACCAACAAGATTCCGATTTCGACTTCATCGCGATGGTGGAATTGAAACGCAAAATATTACTTTTATCAGGAGCCGTCACGATTCTACGTCGTCCTGCCCTGGGGCACCGCACTCGAACTGCGTGTGCAGGACGGGGGCTTTCGCTATGGCCCCGTCGACAACTTCCCCGAACTGGCTGGAGCTCGCTCCAACCCTCACGCGAACGAGGAGCTGGAGGTTTGGCAGACCAGCTTGCGGTTTTCATCGATCACCGACGTTCTCGCGCCGCCCGCCGGCGCCAGGTGATCCCGAAGCGCCAGTTGTTGATGCCGGAATGCGGGGGCAACGTGCCGATCTAGCGGTGCGGTCAATACTTGATCCCGGGCTTAAGTGCCGACTCCCCGGAGCAGCATAACCGGGCGATGTTTCGCCTCGCCGGGAATACGCCGCGCCGCATCCGGGGCGCGATGCCTTAGCCTATTTTCTGCTTCCCTTGGCCCGTGCTTCCCCAATACCATCCTTTCGCTTATACGGTCATTTGCACGTCATCCGGCGCTGTTATCGCGCAAAGCGAAGATGACGGCCCCAACCCGGAGGAATTCCATGGCAGTTCGACAATTCGGCGCAGCGGCGACAGTGGCTGTTGGACTGGCGCTCGCAACGCCCGCTCACGCGGTGACCGAGATCCAGTGGTGGCACGCGATGACCGGCCCGAACAACGACGTCGTGGTCAAGCTCGCCAATGATTTCAACGCTTCGCAAAGCGATTACAAAATCGTCCCGACCTTCAAGGGCGGCTACGCCGACGTGCTGAATGCGGGGATCGCGGCCTTCCGCGCCGGCAATGCCCCTGCCATCATGCAGGTGTTCGAGGTGGGGACGGCGACGATGATGGCGGCCAAAGGTGCCGTCAAACCGGTTTCCGAACTGATGAAGGAGCAGGGCGAAAGTTTCGATCCCAAATCCTATCTGCCGGCGATCACCGGATACTACTCAACCTCGAAAGGCGACATGCTGTCGTTTCCGTTCAATTCGTCGAGCATGGTGATGTGGATCAATCTCGACGCGCTGAAGAAAGCCGGGATCGCCGAGCCGCCGAAGACCTGGCCGGAAGTATTCGCCGATGCCAAGAAATTACACGCGACGAGCCCGACCTGCGGCTTCTCCTCGTCCTGGATCACCTGGGGACTGATCGAGCAGTTCTCGGCATGGCATAACGTGCCGATCGGCACCAAGGCCAACGGGCTTGACGGCTTCGACACCGTGCTCGAATTCAACACGCCGCTTGAAACCAAATTGTTGGAGCAACTGGTCGAGCTGCAGAAGGACAAGAGCTACGATTACTCCGGGCGCACCAACACCGGCGAAGGCCGCTTCACGTCAGGTGAATGTCCGTTGTACATGACCTCCTCGGCGTTCTATCCCAACGTCAAGGCGAACGCCAAGTTCGCCTACACCGCGGTCCCGATGCCGTATTTCCCCGACGTCAAGGGTGCACCGCAGAACTCCATCATCGGTGGCGCTTCGTTGTGGGTGATGGGCGGCAAGACGCCCGCGGAATACAAGGGCATCGCCAAATTCTTCACCTTCCTGTCGGACACCGACCGCCAGGTTTACCTGCACGAGGTTTCCGGATATCTGCCGATCACCAAGGCCGCTTACGAAAAGACCAAGGCTTCCGGATTTTACGAAAAGAACCCGATCCTCGAAGTGCCCCTGAAGGAACTGACCAACAAGCCGCCGACCGAAAACTCGCGTGGCTTGCGCTTCGGCGGCATGGTGCAGATGCGCGACGTCTGGTCCGAGGAAATCGAGGCGGCGCTCGCTGGCAAGAAGCCGGCAAAGGAAGCGCTCGATGCGGCGGTGTCGCGCGGAAACGCGATGCTCCGGCAGTTTGAGCGCACCGCGGTCAAGTGAGGGCCGCGCGGATTTTGGCCGGGCTCCAACCCGGCCATTCGCCGAGCGAGGCTTGATGGAAAACCGGGTGATCTTCTCAGGCAAGCTGCTGGCGTATCTTCTGATACTGCCGCAGCTTGCGATTTCGCTGATCTTTTTCTACTGGCCCGCGCTGCAGGCCTTGCAGCAATCGTTTCTTGTGCAGGACGCCTTCGGGCTCTCGACCGAGTTCGTCTGGTTCGAGAATTATCTCAACCTGCTGCAAACTCCGGAATACTATCAAGCGATCGGCGTCACTTTGGTTTTTTCGGCGCTGGTGGCGTTCTTCTCGCTCAGCATCGGCTTGCTGCTCGCGGTGATGGCGAACCGCAATATCAGAGGCATCCAGATCTATCGCACATTTCTCATCGTGCCCTATGCGGTGGCCCCGGCGGTCGCCAGCGTGCTCTTCATCTTCATGTTCCAGCCCGGCCTCGGCATGATCGCGCGAGCGCTGCAGCGCTCCGGCATCGACTGGAATCCAGTGCTGAACGGCACGCATGCGATGATCCTCGTCGTCATCGTCGCGGTCTGGAATCAGATCAGCTACAATTTCCTGTTCTTTCTGGCCGGATTGCAGGCAATCCCAAAAAGCGTGATCGAGGCCGCCGCGATCGACGGCGCCAAGCCGATGCGGCGCTTCTGGACCATCGTCTTTCCCTTGCTCTCGCCGACGACATTCTTCCTGATCATCGTCAATATCACCTACGTGTTTTTCAATACCCTCGGCATCATCGATACCGCGACCGGCGGCGGTCCCAACGGCGCCACGCAAACGCTGGTCTACAAGGTATTCCAGGACGGCAAGGTCGGCACCGATCTCGGCGGCTCGGCGGCGCAGTCCGTGATCCTGATGGTGATCGTGGTCGCGCTTACCGCGTTTCAATTCCGCTATGTTGAGAAGAAGGTTCATTACTAAAAGCCATGGTCGAACACCGCCGTTTTGGAAACCTGCTGCCCCATCTGATTCTTCTGGTCGGCGTCGCGATCGTCGCCTTTCCGGTGTATCTCGCAATCGTCGCCTCGACCCACGACAACACCGTGATCGCCAACGGCCAGATGCCGCTATATCCCGGCTCGCACGCGATCGAGACCTACTGGAACACCATTATCTCCGGCACCGGCAGGACCACCCGCCAACCGGTCGGCGGCATGATGCTCAACAGCCTGATCATGGCGCTCGGCATCGCCGCGGGAAAGATCGCGATCTCGATCATCTCGGCCTATGCGATCGTGTTCTTCGCGTTCCCGTTGCGGATGACGGCGTTCTGGACCATCTTCATCACGCTGATGCTGCCGGTCGAGGTGCGCATCTTTCCGACCTACAAGATCACCAGCGATCTGCAGATGCTCAACTCCTACGCCGGGCTGATCCTGCCGCTGATCGCCTCGGCGACCGCGACGCTGTTGTTCCGGCAATTCTTCATGACCGTACCGAAAGAGCTGGTCGAAGCCTCGAAAATCGATGGCGCCGGTCCGATCCGGTTTTTTTTCGATACGCTGCTGCCGCTTTCGGTGACCAACATCGCCGCGCTGTTTGTCATTCTGTTCATCTATGGCTGGAACCAGTATCTCTGGCCGCTGCTGATAACGACCCGCGACGACATGCAAACCATCGTCATCGGCATCAAGAAGATTATCGACGTGCACGACGCCTTGACCGAATGGCAGGTGGCGATGGCGACCGCGGTGCTGGCAATGCTGCCGCCGGTTGCGGTCGTGCTTTTGATGCAGCGCCTGTTCGTCAAGGGCCTGATCGAGACGGAGAAGTAAGATGGCGAGCGTCACGCTTCGGAGCGTCACCAAGACCTATCCAGGCGGCTTTGAAGCCATCAAGGGCATCGGCCTGGAAGTCGCCGACGGCCAGTTCTGCGTGCTGGTCGGCCCGTCCGGCTGCGGCAAGTCCACGCTGTTGCGAATGGTAGCGGGACTCGAGACCATCACCGCCGGCGATATCGATATCGGCGGGCGCGTGGTCAACCAGGTCGAGCCGGCCGAGCGCGACATTGCGATGGTGTTCCAGAATTACGCGCTCTACCCGCATATGAGCGTCTACAACAACATGGCCTATGGCTTGCGCAACCGCGGTATGCGCGAGCCCGAGATTGACACCCGCGTCCAGGAAGCCGCCCGGATTCTCGAGCTTGGCGCGATGCTCGAACGCAAGCCAGGTCAGCTTTCCGGCGGGCAGCGCCAGCGCGTCGCGATGGGGCGCGCCATCGTGCGGCAGCCGAAAGTATTTCTGTTCGACGAGCCTCTGTCGAACCTCGACGCCAAGCTGCGCATCGCGATGCGGGTCGAGATCCGCAAATTGCAGCGGCGATTGAAGACGACCTCGATCTATGTCACCCACGACCAGCTCGAGGCGATGACGCTGGCCGACATTCTGGTTGTCATGAACGGCGGACAGGTGGAACAGATCGGCAATCCGCTCCAGATCTACCAGAAACCGGCGACGACGTTTGTCGCCTCCTTTATCGGGGCGCCGCCGATGAACCTGATGCCGCTGCGCGACGCCGCAGGCTTCCGGGCTCCGGGCGAGGGCGGCATTCTCGGCATCCGGCCGGAAGATTTCCTGCTATCGGGCGAGGCTCCCGCCGGCGGGCTCTCGCTTGATCTGACCGTCGAAGCGATCGAACGGGTCGGCGCCGAGACCTATGTTTACGGCATCCGCTCTCAGCAGGCCGACGTTCCTACCGTCAGTGCCAAGCCTGGTGAGCTGCCGCCCGGCGAGGTGATTGTGCGCCTCCCCGGGGCCGACGCGCCCGCCATCGGGGAACGGATTCGGGCAAGTGCACTGCGTCAGAAACTGCATCTTTTCACTTCGGACGGCCGCCAGCGGATCGATTTCTAGGCTGCGGCGCCGTTCCCGGCCGGGTTCCCGGGTGCTTGAAGCTCTGCAAAATCATACCCATATCGGTCGGTGACCGGACGGCAAACCCGCCCGATGGTCGCATGGGGCGCCGCAAGGGCCCCTCAAAGTCGCTTCGAGAGGACTTTGTAATGTCTCGTGTTCCTTCGTTATCCAGTCCGTTTCTGCTCGGATTCGACGAAATCGAGCGTGCGCTCGATCGCGTCGTCAAGGGCGCCGACGGGTATCCTCCCTACAACATCGAGCGCTGCGAGCGCGGCAACGGGCAGCCGGAGCGGCTGCGTATCACGCTGGCGGTGGCGGGCTTCACCCGCGACCAACTCGATGTGACCATTGAGGAAAATCAACTCGTGATCCGGGGCCGGCAGCAGGATGACAAGGCTCGGCAGTACATCCACCGCGGCATTGCCGCGCGCCACTTCCAGCGCACCTTCGTGCTGGCGGAGGGGATGCAGGTGTTGGGCGCGGACTTGAAAAACGGGCTTTTGTCGATCGATCTGGCCAGGCCGGAACCCGAAAAGGTCGTTAAGACAATTGCTATCAATGAACATGAATAATGGAACGAGTAGCGGACTCGACCGCTTAGTCTGACAGAGGAGTCGAGACCATGACCGAAGGGAATGTTGCGTTTGAACCGACCGGCGTCTCACCGGAGGCACTGGCGAGTTTGGGCGAGGGCCATATCGCCTACGTGAAACAGATCCGCTCCGAGGACGTGCCGGGGCTGTTTCCCCAGGCGCCGAAGATCGCGCCGGGATTGAAGCTGTTCGCGCTCCATGCCGCCGACGGCACGCCGATCATGCTGACCGACAGCCGCGAAGCGGCGATCGCCAACGCATGGAGCAACGAATTGCAGGCGGTTAGCGTTCACTGACCCGGCCTTTGGCCGTGTCGGGGAGCAAAGCCTGCCGCCGTGGCTCATATAACGGCGTTTGGGCATGTCCTGGCTTGGGCTTGACCCGCTAGCTACCGAGCGATCTTCGTGACGGCTCTTTCAAACGAGATGGTTGCCGAAACGGCGATTGAGGCTTCCTCCACGCTTCGCAGGCGGCCTCAGGCCGCTACAAATGTTCGACCAGGCGCAACGTTCGATCGCTTTCTGGAATCTTCAGCGCCTCACGAGGGGCAGATTGGATCGCATCGATCGCCGGATCGGCGATCCCGCCGGCGCGGGTCGCGATCAGGGTGTTGGGCATTCCGGCGTTACGCCGCGCTGGCGGGCGGCAGGGCCAGCACCGAATAGATCGCCTGCCCGTCGCGCGAGGCGCGAAGCTTCTTCGCGACATCCTGATCGCGCAACAGCCGCGCGATCCGGGCCAGCGCTTTCAGGTGATCGGCGCCGGCGCCTTCCGGCGCCAGCAGCAAAAACACCAGATCGACCGGCTGGCCATCCATGGCCTCGAAATCGATCGGGCGTTCCAGGCGCGCGAACAGGCCGAACAGCTTTTCCAGTTTGGGCAGCTTGCCGTGCGGTATCGCGACGCCATAGCCGACCGCGGTGGTCCCAAGCTTCTCGCGCTGCAGCAGCACCTCGAAAACCGCGCGCTCGTTCTGGCCGGTCAGGCTGGCGGCACGCGCCGCCAGCTCCTGCAGCGCCTGCTTCTTGCTGTTGACCTTCAATGCCGGGAGAATCGCCTCGGGCGCGACCAGGTCGGTAATCGTCATGGGGCGTTCCGAGGTGAATTGAACCGTCAGGTTGCGATAAGGATCAAGCGGGCGGCGTCGGGAAGATGAGGCGCGAGGCGGGGCTACACCCGGGTTCTAATTGGGGGGCTTCTACTCCAACGCAAGACCGGTGCCAACTCCTGCGACATAGTTCCAGAGCCCTTCCCGGAAGGGCGGCGGACCATAGGGAGCAGCTTCAAGGGCGTCAATGCCGAAGCGCATGCTAACCCGCCGTGTTGACGGCCGGTGGATCGATCCAACCGACATTGCCGTCGGGACGGCGGTAAATGATATTCACGCGGCCGGTTGAGGCGTGCTGGAACACAATACAGCCCGCACCGGTCAGATCCAGCTCCATCACAGCTTCGGAGACCGACAGCCGCTTCAGTGATGTGGTGGCTTCCGCAATGATGACCGGGCTATAGCCGATCGCTTCGTCCTCGCTCTCCGCCGGCGCCTCGATGAGGTAGCTCGGAACTTCTGGACTCGGCGTCGTCAATTCCGCCATCGCGCTCGCTTCAGCATACGCTTTCCGGACCGACCGATCCTTGAGCCGGCTCTTGTAGCGGCGCAGGCGTTTTTCGATCATCAGCAGCGCCTGGTCGGCGCTGGCATAGGCGTCCGCCGCATTGGAATCCGCTTCCAGCGTGATACCGGAATCCAGGTGCAGCGCGCAATCGGTCCGGAAGCCGAAGCCGTCCTTGCTCAGCGTGATGTGGCCGGAATAGTTGCCATCAAAATATTTGCGCAGGACTTCCTCGGTGCGCTCGCTGACGCGGCCGCGCAGAGCCTCGCCGACACTGATGCTTTTTCCCGAGATCCGGAGAGTCATGCGTGTGCCTCGATTGGCCTGAAAGCGAGACTACCGCGATTTGGCTGCGGTGCAATCAGGCTGGCTGCGTATCCCGCGAACGGTCGGAGGTCACGGCGGTCGCCGAAAGCGCGTTGCCGAGCATGCTTTGCTTGTCGCGGCGGCGCTGCACCGAGGATGGGATTCGCATCGCTTCGCGGTACTTGGCGACCGTGCGGCGGGCAATATCAATGCCGGATTCACGCAATCGTTCCACGATGGTGTCATCCGACAGAATCACGCCGGGTTCTTCGGTATCGATCAGCTGCTTGATGTGGTGGCGTACTGCCTCGGCCGAATGAGCTTCTCCGCCGTCGGCCGACGCGATCGAGGCGGTGAAAAAATACTTCAATTCAAAACTGCCGCGGTTGGTCGCCATGTATTTGTTGGCGGTCACCCGCGACACCGTGGATTCATGCATCTGGATTGCGTCCGCGACCGCCTTGAGGTTGAGCGGCCGCAGATGCGCCACGCCACGGGTGAAGAAGCCGTCCTGCTGCCGCACGATCTCGCTTGCGACTTTCAGGATGGTGCGGGCGCGTTGATCGAGCGCGCGCACCAGCCAGGTCGCATTTTGCAGGCAGTCGGTAAAATAGGATTTATCGCCATCCTTGCGGATCGTCTTCGACAATTCGGTGTAGTAAGTCTGGTTGATTAGTACGCGCGGCAGGGTGTCGCTGTTGAGTTCGACATGCCAGCCGCCATCAGGCCCGGGCCGCACGTAGACGTCCGGCACGACGGCCTGCGTGCGTGCCGAGCCGAATTTCAGGCCGGGCTTCGGATCGAGGCGGCGAATCTCTGCGATCATGTCTGCGATGTCTTCATCGTCGACGCCGCAGAGTTTGCGCAGGCTCGCGATATCGCGTTTTGCCAGCAGATCCAGATGCTCCACCAGCGCCCGCATCGCCGGATCATAACGATTGAGCTCGCGCAGCTGGATTGCAAGACATTCGCTCAGCGATCGCGCGCAGACGCCGGGCGGATCGAACTTCTGCAGCACCGCCACAACCGCCTCGATGTCCTGCGGCACGGCGCCCAACCGCTCGGCGGCCTGCCCCAGATCGGGCGGCAGGTAACCGGCCTCGTCGACGAGATCGATCAGGTATTGGCCGATCATGCGCTGCGCCGGTGCGCTGAAAGCTACCGCCAGCTGCTCGGCCAGATGACTACCAAGCGTGACCTCGGCGGCAACAAACGCTTCGAGATTGTAGGCCTCATCATTGGAAGCGCCGCCGCCCCATTCTGTATAGGCCGTCGGAGCCGCGTCCTGAGCGTTGCGCGCGGCCGCTTCCGCCGGCTCCTCGGAAAAAACGTTGTCCAGCCCGGTGTCCAGGGTCTGCTCGATCTCGGCGCGGCTGCCGAGATCGCGGTTCATCCACTCTTCCTGCCCCGGCTCGGCGCCATCCGCAACGGGAGCGCCCATCTCGTAGCGCTCGCCAGCAATATCTTCGCCATAGGCAGATCCGGCATCCTCGGAGTCGGCACGCTCCGGGATAGGCTCGCCGGCGACCGGGGGGTCCGGATCATCGCTGGCGCGATCGAGCAGCGGGTTTCGCTCCAGCTCCTCCTCGACAAACGCCGCAAGGTCGAGGTTCGACAGTTGCAATAGCTTGATCGCCTGCATCAGCTGCGGCGTCATCACGAGCGACTGCGACTGTCGGAACTCTAATCTCTGCGTCAGCGCCATCGAAGCAAGAACCGTTCCTAAAAGTTGGTCCGAATCTTGCTTAAACTAGTCCAAAGCCGATGTACACGGCTTGACGAACGTGAAAATTGGGGCGCAGCGGAATTGCAGTCGAAGGTTAAAGCCTGAATTCCTCGCCTAGATAAAGTCGCCGGACATCCGGGTCGTTGACGATTTCATCCGGACTGCCCTCGGTCAAGATTTCACCGGCATAGACGATATAGGCGCGGTCGGTCAGCCCCAGCGTTTCGCGCACATTGTGATCGGTGATCAGCACCCCAATGCCGCGATTGGTGAGGTGGCGGACCAGGTCCTGGATGTCGCCCACCGCGATCGGGTCAATGCCCGCGAATGGTTCGTCGAGCAACATGTAATTGGGGCGGGTCGCGAGCGCGCGCGCGATTTCGACGCGACGCCGTTCGCCTCCGGACAGCGCGATCGACGGCGTTTTGCGCAGCTTTGCGATGTTGAATTCGTCGAGCAGCGAATTGAGTTCCGCCTCGCGCTTTTTCTTCGATGGTTCCACCACCTCCAGCACCGCGCGGATGTTCTGCTCCACGGTGAGACCGCGAAAGATCGAGGCTTCCTGCGGCAGGTACCCGATCCCGAGCCGGGCACGCTGGTACATCGGCAACTTGGTGACGTCATGACCGTCGAGTTCGATCGCGCCGCGATCGGCCTTGATCAGGCCGGTGATCATGTAGAATACCGTGGTCTTCCCGGCGCCGTTTGGCCCGAGCAAGCCGACCGCTTCACCACGGCGGACATAGATGCTGACGCCACGGACCACTTGCCGGCTGCCGAAGCTCTTTTCCACGCTATGCACAGCCAGATAGCCCGCCCGCTGCGTCAGGCGCGGCCCGGATGCGCCGTTGCTCCTGGCGGACTTGGGGCGATGTTTTTCCGCCCTGGGCGGCTCCGGCTTCATCAACGGCGCATCGCGGGCGATCGGAGGAGCATCGCGGACCGGGTTGGTCAGCATTTCCCCGATGCGATCGCCAAGCGCGGTAATGTCCGCGCGCGAGCGCGCAAATCCTGGCGAACCGCGTTTTGCCGGGCGTCGACGGAACATGCCGAGTAAATCCACCATCCCCGCTCAGCTTGGCCTTTCATGGTGATCCGCGATCCGGCGCGGCGACGCGATTCGCTCGCGCAACATGAATGAATGGATGTCTCTTGCCCAGCGAAACACCCTCGATTGGCGCGCCGATCGCAGCGCCAGCGCTAGCCTAAGATACCGGTTTGCACCGCGAGACTCAACCGCGCGGCTCGCGGCCCTCAAACAAGTCCTTGATCTTATTTCTGTTTATTTGAGCCGCCAGACCCGGATGGCGTTACCGGCGCCGCCGATCCCGGAATCATTGGGCCGCCTTGGCCGGAGGATTGGAAGAGGCCTTGCACCCGTCCCGAATCGGATTCCACGCGCGACACGCCCGTCGTCATATCCACCATCAATCTGTCGCCGCGCAGCACATTCTTGCCTTGGGTGAGAACCACGCCGCCGAGCATGGTGACGAGATTGGTCTTGGTGTCGAACACCGCGGTGTCGCCGGTCACGACCTGATCCTTCTGGGTCACGACGACGTTGCCGCGCGCCTCGAGCCGGCGGATCGACGAACTGCCTCCTGGACCGGGGGTCGCGGACTGGATCGGCGCCGATTTTGCCGCTTTCGAATTGGCCGGCGTCGCGGCCGAGGACGCCGGGGCTGAACTCGAATCGTAGAACACTACGAGCGTCCTCGACGTCATCGTGGTGTCGCCCTGCACCACCTTCACGTTGCCGGAGAACGTTGCTTCCTTTTTCTTGTCGCGCATCTCGAGGCTGGCGGCTTCGATCTGGATCGGCTGGTCGCGGTTTTGCGAAAAGCCCTGCATCGCATTGGGCACGCCGGTTACCGCGCTTTGCGCGAAGGCGTCGCCGGCGGCGATCACCACAACAGCAAGCGCGATGGAGCAGCCGCCATGCGCGATCCGCCTGACCGGGGTGCTGCGCCGAAACATCTTCATGGTGAAATCATTTCGGGTTTGCGGACTTGCTGGATGCCGGCCGCGTCTTGGCCGCACGTGCAGCAGGCTCGGGGGCCGCGGGGGTGCCGGCGGCCTGAGCAGACGCGTTGTCGTCGCCGAGCTTGTCGAGATTCATCACGACATTGCCTTCGAACCGCACGACCTCGCCACCGCCGGTGATCCTTAGCCTGTCGGAGCTCAGCGTTCCCTCCAGCAATTTGACATCGACATGCTCGTCCGAGGTCACCGTGCCCTTGCCGAGATCGACGAATGCCTGCGACAGCAGCGCTTCATAGCCGCTGGAAGATTGCAAAAAGATATCCTTGCGCAGATCGAGCAACTGTTGCCTGGTATCCATCAAACCGTTGCGGGCATCCAGCGTCACCGTCGTCTGGTCTTCCATCAGCACCTTGGCCCGCAGCGTCCTGAGATCGACGTGATCGGGATCGGTGACATCCTGGGTGGCGGTTTTTGCCCAGACTTCGTACGGCCGTTGATCGGGCGTGTAGCCGGCCAGATGCGGCGATTCCATCGTGATCTTGGTGCCGGAGACGACCAGATTGCCCATATCGAGCGGCAGCTTCGGCAACAGCATCCGGAACGGATTGAAGATCGCTACCGCGACGACGGCGGTCAGCGCCAGGATCACGGCCACCGGTACGGCGACGCGCAGCGCCCGCACCACGCGGCTGTGGCGGGCAGCGACGGCGAAGCGCGCCTCCATTGCGGCTTGATAGGCAGGATTCTGAACAGAATTCACCGCTGCTCCAAAGCGCTCAGCTCGGTCATTCTACCCGGCATCGCCGGATTATGCAGCCTGGCTCGCGTTACCAAACGTACCGATTTGAAGTTCCTGCGGCGATTGCCGCGGCGTCGCAACAAGAACGCAAAATCGAAACGCTGCATTACAAACATGGATTCGCTGCTGGTCCCGTTGTCTTCCGAAGTTCGTGCTCGAATTTGCCGCGCTGGTTCACGAACTTCGGAAACGCGTCGCCAGTGTGACCGAAACGGGGCGACTGCCGCGGCAAAGCGCCGTCCCAACCGCTCAAGAATGCGCAAAAATGTCTTCGGTGTCCCAGCCCTGCAGATCGAGCTTGGCCCGCGTCGGCAGAAATTCAAAACAGGCTTGCGCCAGCTCCAGCCGGCCCTCGCGCGCCAGTATCGCATCGAGGCGTT
Source organism: uncultured Alphaproteobacteria bacterium (assembly GCA_963840155.1). Taxonomy (GTDB): domain Bacteria; phylum Pseudomonadota; class Alphaproteobacteria; order Rhizobiales; family Xanthobacteraceae; genus Bradyrhizobium. Next base: position 1,336,079 of record CAWIXP010000002.1, on the reverse strand, counting down.
CACGCAGGGCATGCAGGTGCAGCACGTCCGAGGCGGCATAGGCAAGCTGGGCCTCGCTCAAGATGTCGGAGCCCCAGTCGCTCGATTGCTGCTGCTTGGAGAGATCGATATTGAGCACTTCGCGCACCAGATCCTTCAGTCCATGGCGATCGGTGTAGGTGCGGCAAAGCCGCGAGGCGATCTTGGTGCAATAGACCGGCTGCGGCATCACGCCGAAGGCGTTGTAGAGCGCGGCGATATCGAACCGCGCGAAATGAAAAATTTTCGTCACTTTCGGATTGGTCAGCAGCGCCTTCAGATTCACGGCCTCGCTATGATCCCTGGGGATTTGCACCACATCGGCGCTGCCATCGCCGCTCGATAACTGCACCACACAGAGCCGGTCGCGATGCGGGTGCAGCCCCATAGTCTCGGTGTCGACCGCGACCTGGCCGCTATAACGGGTGAGATCAGGCAGATCGCCGCGATGCAGGCGTACGGTCATGGTGCTAAAACCTCGTCGAATCGGCTCGCGGACCAAGCTACCGCCCAAATCCGAAAGTGGCGAGCGGTCAGGTTGCGGGTTCAGGGCGACGGAGGGCATCCAATAATCAAAATGGTGCCCAGGAAAGGACTCGAACCTTCACGGCCGTTAAGCCACTGGCACCTGAAGCCAGCGCGTCTACCAATTCCGCCACCTGGGCCCGGGCCGGTTAGTACGGATCGCTCGCGCGCTTGTCAAATTGTTGAATAGCGGGCCGAATTGGCGTATCGCGAACCCGTTGGATAGACCTCTGATGGTTCGAATTTGACCCCAGGAAATCGGCTTATGGCATCTAATCTGGATACCCTCGTCACGGTTTTCGGCGGATCGGGCTTTCTGGGGCGAAGCGTGGTCCGCGCGCTTTGCAAGCGGGATTACCGCATCCGTGTCGCGGTGCGGCGGCCGGACCTCGCCGTCCATCTGCAGCCGACCGGCAAGGTCGGCCAGATCCATGCGGTGCAGGCCAATCTTCGCTATCCGCAATCCCTCGAGGCCGCGATGCGCAACTCGCATGTGGCGATCAACCTGGTCGGCATTCTCTCCGAGACTGGCGCGCAGACCTTCGAGGCGGTGCAAGGCGCCGGCGCCGGCGCCGTGGCCAAGGCGGCAGCCGCGGTCGGCGCACGCATGGTGCATGTCTCCGCCATCGGCGCCGATGAAAATTCGCCCTCGCGTTACGCCCGCGCCAAGGCGGCGGGCGAAAGAGCGGTGCTGGCGGTCGTCCCGTCGGCCACCATCCTGAGGCCCTCGATCATGTTCGGTGCGGAAGATCAATTCACCAATCGCTTTGCATCGCTGGCGCGGATTTCGCCGATGCTGCCGCTGATCGGCGGCGGCCTGACAAAAATGCAACCGGTCTATGTCGGCGATGTCGCGACCGCGGTCGCTGACGCAGTCGATGGCAAGGCAAAAACCGGCGCCACTTACGAACTCGGCGGCCCGGAAGTGCTGACGATGCGCGAGATCATGGAACTCATTCTCGCGACCATTGAGCGCCGGCGCATGCTGGTCTCGCTGCCGTTCGGGCTCGCCAGGCTGCAGGCGTTGTTGCTGCAGTTCGCGCCGGGGCCGCTCAAACTCACGCCGGATCAGGTGCTGCTGCTCGAATCCGACAACGTGGTGTCGGATGCGGCAAAGGCCGCCAGCCTAACGCTGCAAGGATTGGGAATCACGCCGGACTCGCTGGAAGCGATCGCGCCGCAATACCTCTGGCGCTTCCGCAAGGCCGGACAGTTTCAGCACAAGGGCGCCTAGCGGCGCGACTTTTCCCTAACTCCGGCGAGCGGCCACTTCTGATCCGAGACGAACGACTACTTCCCCAGCGCCAGCGCGACCAGGCCGAGCGTGCCGACGATGACGCGCCACCATGCGAACAGCGTGAAGCCGTGGCGGGTGACGTAAGCCAGAAACGTTTTCACCACGATCATCGCGGTGATGAACGAGACCACGAATCCGATCGCGACGATCCCAAGATGATCGGCCGTCAGATCGGCGCGGCTCTTGTAAAAATCATAGGCGAATGCGCCGACCATGGTCGGAATCGCCAGGAAGAAGGAAAACTCCGCCGCGGCGCGCTTGTCGGCGCCCAACAGCATCGCCGCGACGATACTGGCGCCAGAGCGCGACACGCCGGGAACCATCGCCAGGCACTGCGCGAACCCGATCCACAGATACATCGGCAGCGGAAATCTGGTGGCATCGTGCTCATGCGGCTTGTGATCCAGCTGGTCGACCCACAACAAGATCGCGCCGCCGACAATCAGCGAAAAGCACACCACCCACGGATTGAACAGGATTTCCTTGATGTATTTCCCGGCAATCAGGCCGATGACGACCGCGGGCAGGAACGCCACCAGCACGCCGATCACAAACCGCCGGTCGTCGGGATTGGAGAACATGCCAAGCGCGATCCGCCACAATTTGGCAAAGTAGATCACCAGAATCGCCAGAATCGCGCCGAGCTGAATCAGCACAGTGAAGGTGTTCCAGAAACTGCCTTCGCCGAGATTGAAGAAGCGCTCCGCCAGCAATAGATGGCCGGTAGACGAGACCGGAAGAAATTCCGTGACACCCTCGACGATGCCGAGAACCACCGCCCTTATTGCATCAGACATCATCGGATTGCGCCCCGTTTCCGAAGTTCGTGAAACATTGCGAGCGCCCTCTGACACGAACTTCGGAAGCAAAGGGGCTCGGCGAGCCTGTGTATTTCCGGCGCCGCTGTTCGATTTGAAGTTTCTGAGGCGAACTCGCGGCGCAGGAACTTCAAATCGGGCGCTCGCCCGTTCTGATCGATATCGGCCGAAAAAGCCCGGCTCTTCTCGCTTATTCGCAGCATGGCCGCAATCGCAAAAAACGCGAAAACACAGGTTGCCTCATTCGCGCGCTTAGGTAGTTTGGCGCGCTGCTGCGGCAGTTGCGCCGTCCCTCAGACGCTAAAGATTTCTCAAGCATCGCGACGTTAGCAAGGAATCCATGTTCACGCTGTTTCATCATCCGTTCTGTCCGCATTCGCGCTTTATCCGGCTGGCGCTCGGTGAGCACGGCCTCGATTTGCAGCTGGTGGAAGAGCGGGCATGGGAGCGGCGCGAGGGGTTTCTCGCGCTCAATCCCGCCGGCACCACCCCTGTCCTGGTCGCCGAAGGCCAGCCCGCGATTCCCGGTGCCGGGATTATCGCCGAATACCTCGACGAAAGCCGCGGCGCTGAAATGGGTGAACGGCGGCTGCTGCCCTCGGCGATGGGCGAACGGATCGAGGTGCGGCGGCTGATGGCGTGGTTCAACGAAAAGTTTTTCGAGGAGGCCTCCAATCCGTTGGTCACCGAGCGCATCTACAAGCGGTTCATGAGCGAGGAGAACGGCGGCGGCGCGCCGGCGGCGGGCGTCATCCGCGCCGCAAAGGCGAATGTCCGCCATCATCTGGCCTATATCGGCTGGCTGGCGCGAACGCGGAATTTTCTCGCGGGCGACCGGCTGAGTTATGCGGATCTCGCCGCCGCGGCGCATCTTTCGGCGATCGATTATCTGGGCGACGTGCCATGGATCGAGGACGACGCAGCAAAGGCATGGTACGCGCGGGTGAAATCCCGCCCATCGTTCCGTCCGCTGCTGAGCGAATGGCTTGCGGGCGTGCCGGCGTCGCAGACCTATGTGGATCTCGACTTCTGATGCTTGTGTCTTCTCCGCGCTTGTCGCGGGCATCCATGTGTTACCGTCTTGCTCGATGAGAAGACCTGGATGGCCGGGATAGTCCCGGCCAAGACAGGATAATGCATAGCTTCGATGGAAGCCCATTGAACCAACGCATCGCATCTCCTGATTTGCAAACCGCGCTCGCAGACCAAGCGCGGACGCTCGGCTTCGATTGCATCGGCGTCACTGGTCCCGACGCGATCGCGGATGCCGCGGGGCATTTCCGCGAATTCCTCGATGCCGGCGCTCACGGCGATATGACGTGGCTCGCCGCCCACCCGGAACGCCGCGCCGACCCGCGCGGCCTGTGGCCTGATGTGCGTTCGATCATCATGCTGGGCGTCAACTATGGGCCCGATGCAAATCCGCTTGCGATCCTGGAGAGCCGCACGCGCGGTGCGATCTCGGTCTATGCACAAGGCGACGACTATCACGACATCATCAAGAAGCGGCTGAAGCTGTTGGCCCGATGGCTCGCCGCTACATCAGGCGGCGAGGTCAAGGTGTTCGTCGACACCGCGGCTGTGATGGAAAAACCCCTGGCGCAAGCGGCGGGGCTGGGCTGGCAGGGCAAGCACACCAACCTCGTCTCGCGTGAATTCGGCTCCTGGTTGTTTCTCGGGGCGATTTTTACCACGCTCGATCTGCCGCGCGACGGCGCCGATACCGACCATTGCGGCTCGTGTCGGGCCTGCCTCGACATCTGCCCGACCGAGGCATTTCCCGCCCCCTACAAGCTCGATGCCAGGCGCTGCATTTCCTATCTCACCATCGAGAGCAAGGGACCCATCCCGCACGAGTTTCGCAAAGCGATCGGCAATCGCATCTACGGCTGTGATGATTGCCTCGCGGTCTGCCCGTGGAACAAGTTCGCCCAAAGCGGCCGGGAGACCAGGCTCGCCGCGCGCGATGAACTGCGCGCGCCCGATCTGGCCGAACTCGCCGATCTCGATGAGGCGGCGTTTCGCGCACGGTTTACCAAGTCGCCGGTCAAGCGCATCGGGCGTGACCGTTTCATCCGCAACGTGTTGATCGCGATCGGCAACTCGAACGACCGCGCTTTGGCCAGCGCCGCAAAGCGCCGGATCCATGATGACAGTGCGCTGGTTCGCGGCGCCGCGATCTGGGCGTTGTCGCAATTGCTCGATCGGCGTGAATTCGAGGCACTGGCAGCGAGCGCCGTGGGTGCCGAAAGCGACCAAGATGTGCGCGATGAGTGGCTGGCTGCGAGTGAACAACATCGCAGGGCGGGTTGAGGCGCCGCGGGACTGGGAGCCCCGCCTTCGCGGACGATGACAGAGGGAAAGGAATCCGTCATGGTCATCAACCCATGACAAATCAACCTTTCTTCAGCAGAGATCGCGACGTCTTCATTCCGACAAAAGTCGCGAACGGACCGTGGGACCCCAACTCACTGCACGGCCGCGTCATCATCGGCCTGCTGGCTTTTGTGATCGAGCAGCGCCATGGCGCCGACGATTTCGTACCGGCGCGGCTGACGGTGGACATGTTCCGGCTGCCGAACATGGCGCCGATCGAGGTCAAGACCAAGCTCGTGCGCGACGGGCTGCGCATCAAGCTGGTCGAAGCCGATTTCTTCAGCGGCGGCGTCGCCATGGCGCGGGCCTCATGCCAGCTGCTGCGCAAGACGGAAAACCCGCAAGGCACGGTCTGGTCACCGCCGAACTGGGAGGTGCCTTCACCCTCGGAGATCGCCGTCCCCGAGGATCCCCGGCTCGGCATGCACGGCAAATGGGCCACCCGCCCGATTGTTGGCGCGATGGGCACCGTCGGCCCGCGGCGGCTGTGGATGAGCGAGGTGCGCGACCTCGTCGAGGGCGCCCCGCTGACGCCGTTCGTGCGGGTAGCGGTGGCAGCGGATTTCGCCAGCCCCTTCGCCAATGCCGGCGATAAAGGCCTCGGCTACATCAACAGCGATGTCACGCTGTATCTACATCGCCTGCCGGTGCGGGAATGGATCGGATTCGAGGTCGTGAACCACCACGCCACTGACGGCATCGCGATCGGCGAGTGCTTTCTGTATGACCAGCAGGGCCCGATCGGAACCTCCATTGTCGCCGCGCTCGCGCAGCGCAAGCCGATGACAGCGGTGGCGCCGCCGCGATGAGGTATTGCTGATAGCCCGTTGTTGTGGGAGCGAAGCCGACAATCCCGCCTTCTTGGCGGATCATTGCTCCGCTCGTCATCGGGCCACTCCACGGCCCGCTGGCTCGCAGTGCCGGAAGAATCTCACCCTATCTCCGCCACCGCGGCCAGCATTCGCGCGATGTCCTGCGGGCGTGAGAGGCGATGATCGCCGTCCTGGATCACCGTCAGCACCACGTCGTCCTTGGGCAGCCGATGCGCCAGCGCGAAAGCGTGCTGCCATGGCACGTCGGCATCCTGCGCCCCTTGCAGGATCCTGACCGGGCAACCCACCTCGATCGCGCTACCGAGCAGCAGATGATCGCGACCCTCCTTGATCAGGGCGCGCGTGATCGGATAGGGCTCGCCATATTGCGAGGGCCGCAGCCAGACGCCGTTGGTTTCGATCTCGTTTTGGACGTTGGGTGAAAAGTTGTTCCACATCAGCGCTTCGGTGAAATCCGGCGCCGGCGCGATCAGCACCAGTCCAGCCAGGGACGCGGCGATGGCCGGGCGCCGCGCGATCTCCCGCGCCAGCAACAGCGCGATCCAGCCACCCATCGAGGAGCCGATCACGACCTGCGGGCCTTTGCAGAATTGCTCGAACACCGCGCGGGCCTCCTCCAGCCAGCGCCCGATGGTGCCGTCGATGAAGGCGCCGCCGGATTCGCCATGGCCCGAATAGTCGAAGCGGACGCAGGCCCGGTTGTGTTCGACCGCCCAGGCGTCCAGCGCCAGGGCCTTGGTGCCCTGCATGTCCGAATTGAAACCACCCAGCCAGAACAGGCCGGGCCCGGAGCCTTGGCGGGCGCGTACCGCAATGCGGCGCGGGGCGCTGCCGCCGCCTACTTCGATAAAGGTGGGCGGCTGCCCGGATGCTGCGGAATTCGTCATCGATCGCTACTCAGTTTCACTGCTGTGTGCGTGAGCCCAACGGATCCGTCAACGGACGCCAATACCGCTTTCAAGGGCGGGCCGCGACGCTTGCAGAATAAACCTTTGCCCGCTATGTGGCTGATCCTGAACGTTCCGTGCCCGGAAACGTTGTTTGGCGTGACCAAAATGCCTCGCATTTGATGGTTTTGGTATGCGGACCTGCGAGTTCGCTTGCCCGCGCAGCCTTAATCCTTCAAACTATCGCCTTCGCTCACAACCTTGGAGAGTTACCCATTCGCCGTCCCAACAGAGCCCCGCCCGCTGCCACCAAAGACGGGCCGCGCACCAATGATGAAATCCGCAACGCACAGGTCCAGCTGATCGATCAGAACGGCACCAATCACGGCACCGTCGAGACAGCGGCGGCCGTCCGGATGGCCCTCGAAGCGGGCATGGACCTGGTCGAGATTTCGCCGAACACCAATCCTCCCGTTTGCAAGATCATGGACTACGGGAAGTTCAAATATTCGGCGCAGAAGAAGGCCGCGGAAGCCCGCAAGAAACAGAAGGTCGTCGAGATCAAGGAGATCAAGCTGCGGCCGATGATCGATGATCACGATTACGACGTGAAGATGCGCGCGATGCAGCGGTTCTTCGAAGAGGGCGACAAGGTAAAGATCACCTTGCGCTACCGCGGCCGCGAAATGGCGCATCAGGAAATCGGGACCAAGCTGCTGGACAAGGTCAAAGCCGATGTCGCCGAATTCGCCAAGGTCGAGCAGGACGCGCGCTTCGAAGGCCGTCAGGTGGTGATGGTTCTCGCGCCGCGCTGATTCACCCCGATGTCGGAGGCGACGCCGTTTTGTGGGCCGCGGACATTTGTGTCGAGCAAGCCGGTTCCGCGGTTCATCGTTGCCAATCCGGCTGCGCTCTGTCATAAGCGCGAACTTCATCGCCCGGCTGATCAAGGGCTGCCGTGGCGATGTTCCGCGGGTTGTTTCGTTTTACGAATAAACCAGCATTTTCAACGCTCTAACGAGCATTTTGGCCGGCCGAACGTCCCTGCGGGCGTTTTCGTGCTGCGGCAACAGGAGAGCCAAATGCCCAAGCTGAAGACCAAGTCAGGCGCCAAAAAGCGCTTCAAGGTGACTGCCACCGGCAAAGTGATGGCCGCCCAGCGCGGCAAGCGCCATGGCATGATCAAGCGGACGAAGAAGCAGATTCGTCAGCTCCGCGGCACCCGCGTGCTGTTCAAGACCGACGGCGACAATATCAAGAAGTACTTCTTGCCCAACGCCTGATCGCCGCAGCGATCGGTTCAGTTATGCCGAGCCGCGCTTGCGCGGCGACCCGTCACCCATTTTAGAGAACCAGGGATATCCGTCATGTCTCGCGTCAAACGCGGTGTGACCTCTCACGCCAAGCACAAGAAAGTCTACAAGGCCGCCAAGGGTTTTTCCGGCCGCCGCAAGAACACCATCCGCGCCGCCAAGGCCGCGGTCGACAAGGCCGGCCAATACGCCTTCCGCGACCGCAAGCGCAAGAAGCGCACTTTTCGCGCCCTGTGGATTCAACGCCTCAACGCGGCGGTGCGCCCCTTCGGCATGACCTACAGCGTGTTCATCAACGGGCTTTCCAGGTCGGGGATCACGGTGGACCGCAAGGTGCTGTCGGATCTCGCCATCCACGAGCCGGCGGCGTTCCAGGCCATCGCCGAAAAGGCCAAGGCCGCGCTGGCGGCGTGAGTTTGCGCTTGAGGCGCAAGTTGCCGAAATCGTCATGGCCGGCTCGTCCCGGGCATGGCGGGCCAGGAGAGCACCGGCCTGGCATCCTGGCGAAAAGGGATTGCCATGACCGAGCTCGCTAAACTCCAATCGGAAATCCTCGGGCAGATTGCCGCCGCCGGCGACGAGGCCGCGCTGGAAGCCGTACGCGTCGCCGCGCTCGGCAAGAAGGGCTCGATCTCCGCGTTGCTCTCGACGCTTGGCAAGATGTCGCCCGATGAGCGCAAGACCCAGGGTGCGGCAATCAATCTCGCCAAGGACACGGTTACACAGGCCTTGGCTGCGCGCCGCGAGATCCTGAAATCCGCCGCGCTCGACGCCCGGCTTAAGTCCGAGACCATCGACGTCACGCTGCCGCTGCGCGAAGCTCCCGCCGAAGCGGGCCGGATCCATCCGCTCAGCCAGGTCATGGACGAACTCACCGCGATCTTTGCCGACATGGGATTTGCCATCGCCGAAGGCCCGGACATCGAGACCGACGATTACAATTTTACCAAGCTGAATTTCCCCGAAGGCCATCCGGCGCGGGAAATGCACGACACCTTCTTCTTCAACCCGAAGGAGGACGGCTCGCGCATGCTGCTGCGCACCCACACCTCGCCGGTGCAGGTGCGCACCATGCTGACCCAGCAGCCGCCGATCCGCGTGATCTGTCCGGGCCGCACCTATCGCATCGATTCCGATGCCACCCACACGCCGCAATTCCATCAGGTCGAGGGCCTCGTCATCGACAAGCGCTCGCATCTCGGCCATCTCAAATGGATTTTGCACGAATTCTGCAAGGCGTTCTTCGAGGTCGATCACATCAATATGCGGTTCCGGCCGTCGTTCTTTCCGTTCACCGAGCCGTCGCTGGAGGTCGATATCCAGTGCCGGCGCGACAAGGGCGAGATCCGTTTCGGGGAAGGCGAGGACTGGCTGGAGATTCTGGGCTGCGGCATGGTGCATCCGAACGTGCTGCGCGCCTGCGGCATCGATCCCGATGTCTATCAGGGCTTCGCCTGGGGCATGGGCATCGACCGCATCGCGATGCTGAAATACGGCATGTCGGACCTGCGGCAGCTGTTCGAAAGCGACGCGCGCTGGCTCCGTCATTACGGCTTCAAGCCGCTCGATGTCCCGACGCTGGCGGGGGGATTGAGTTCGTGAATGTGAACGCCGTCCCCCAACAATATCGAAACCTGCGTTCGTTCGCATTCGGTGATGGTCCCGCGCTCGCCGACGAACTGCTGGGGCTCGTACTCGAGGGCATCAAGACCGCGACCTGCTCAACCGAGGATGAACCGAACACCTCGACAACAGGCGAACGCTGGGTCGTGCTCGACGGCCGCGGCAACCCCCGATGCGTGATCGAGTCGACCGAGATCAGCTACCGCCGCTACGGCGACGTAGACGCGGCATTTGCTTTTGATGAGGGCGAAGGTGATCGTAGTCTCGCCCATTGGCGAGCGGCGCATCGCCGATATTTCGAGCGACTGGGTAGATTCAGCCCAGATATGATGCTGATGTGCGAGCGTTTTCGCCTGGTCGAGATCTTCGCCGACCAATGGGTAGCATCATGAAGTTTACCCTATCCTGGCTGAAGGAACATCTCGACACCGACGAGCCGCTAGAGGCGCTCGCCGACAAGCTCACCATGATCGGGCTCGAGGTCGAGAGCATCGAGGACAAGGCGAAGGCGCTGGCGCCGTTCACCATTGCGCGGGTGATTTCGGCCGAACAACACCCCAATGCGGATCGGCTGCGGGTCTGCATGGTGGACACCGGCGATGGTGGCGCGCCGGTGCAGGTCGTCTGCGGCGCGCAGAATGCGCGGGCTGGTCTCGTCAGCGTGTTCTCGGCGCCCGGCACCTACATTCCCGGCAAGGACATCACGCTCGGCATCGGCACCATCAGGGGGGTCGAGAGCCGCGGCATGCTGTGTTCGGCGGCGGAGCTGCAAATCTCCGAGGAGCACGACGGCATCATGGAATTGCCGCCGGATGCGCCGGTCGGTGCCGGTTACGCGGCGTGGGCTGGCCTCGGCGATCCCGTGCTGGAAATCAACCTGACGCCGAACCGGCAGGACTGCGCCGGCGTGCACGGCATCGCGCGCGATCTGGCGGCGGCCGACATGGGCAAGTTCAAGGACCACGCGATCAAGCCGATCAGGGGCGAGTTTCCTTGTCCGGTAAAGGTGACGGTGGAGGACCGCGATTTGTGCCCCGGCTTCGCGCTGCGGCTGGTGCGTGGCGTCAAGAACGGTCCCTCGCCGGAATGGCTGCAAAAGCGCCTGAGCTCGATCGGCCTTCGCCCGATCAACGCGCTGGTCGATATCACCAACTTCATGACCTATGACCGCGCCCGGCCGCTGCACGTGTTCGACGCGGCCAAAGTAACGGGCAATCTATGCGTACGGCCCGCGCGCGACGGCGAAGCCTTGCTGGCGCTGGACGGACGGACCTACACGCTGGATCCAAAAGTCTGCGTGATCGCGGACGATCGCGGCGTCGAATTGCTCGCCGGCATCATGGGGGGAGAGGCTTCCGGCTGTTCGGAGCAAACCACCGATGTACTGATCGAATCGGCGCTGTGGAACGAGATCAACATCGCTCATACCGGCCGCAAGCTCGGCATCAATTCGGACGCGCGCTATCGTTTCGAGCGCGGTGTCGATCCGGCCTTCATGGTGCCGGGGCTGGAGATGGCGACCAGACTGGTCATGGAGATTTGCGGCGGCTCGCCGTCGGAGAACGTTGTCGCAGGTCGTGCCTTCGCCGACGATCGCGTCGTCGATTTTCCGCTCACCGAAGTCAAGCGGCTCGCCGGGATCGAGGTGCCGCTTCCGGAGACGAAGCGCATCCTTACCCATCTCGGCTTCATGATGGCCGGCAGCGGGCCAGTGATGAAGGTCGCGGTGCCCTCCTGGCGTACCGATGTGCACGGCAAGGCCGACATCGTCGAGGAAATCGTTCGTATCATCGGTGTCGACAAAGTCCCGATGACGCCGTTCGAGCGCGGCGAAGCGCCACGCAAGCCAGTGCTCAGCCCGATCCAACTGCGCACCCGACGCGCCAAGCGCGCGCTCGCCGCCCGAGGCATGCTCGAAGCGGTGACGTGGTCGTTCATATCGAAATCGCATGCCGAACTGTTCGGCGGCGGAGGACCGGCGCTCGTGCTCGCCAATCCGATCGCGGCCGACATGTCCGACATGCGGCCGAGCCTGCTGCCGGGTCTGGTCCTCGCGGCGCAGGCCAATATCGATCGCGGCTTTCCGGATCTGGCACTGTTCGAAGTTGGCCAGAGTCTTCGCCGGTGACGGACCGCAGGACGAACCGATCGCGGCAGCCGGCGTCCGCCACGGGTTTGCGTCTTCGAAGGGGATCGGGCGGCATTGGTCCGGTTCGGCCACACCAGACGCGCTCGACGCCAAGGCCGATGCGTTTGCCGTGCTGGCTGGTGCCGGCGCGCCGATGCAGGCGCTGCAAATCGTGCCCGGCGGTCCTGGCTGGCTGCATCCGGGACGTTCCGGCACCATCCAGATCGGTCCGCAAAACGTGCTCGGATATTTCGGCGAGCTGCATCCGCGCGCGCTTGAAGCGCTTCGTGCCGATGGTCCGATGATCGCCTTCGAGGTGATCCTCGATCGCATTCCCGAACCCAGGCAGAAGCCGACCCGCGCCAAGCCGGTGCTTGAACTCTCACTTCTTCAGCCGGTGTCGCGAGATTTTGCATTCATCGTCGACGGTAGCGTCAGGGCCGGCGATATCGTGCGGGCGGCGCAAGCGGCGGACCGAAGTCTGATCACGGAGGTCAGCGTGTTCGACGTCTATGAAGGCAAGGGCATCGAGGAGGGCAGCAAGTCGATTGCCATCGCGGTGACGATCCAGCCGCGGGAAAAAACCCTGACCGACCAGGAGATCGATGCGGTAGGAGCGAAGATCGTGGCCGAGGTGACGAGGAAGACCGGCGGCGTTTTGCGCGCATGAGGCCCAAAAGTGCTGCGCGGTTTCTGGAAAACATCATGCGCCGGCGGTTAAAGGCTTGAGCTTGACTGACCTCATCCCCTCCGAGGTCAGCACCCACGCCGCCATCGGCATCTGCGCGATCGCTTTCGTGTCGGGAATGGCGCGCGGATTTTCCGGTTTCGGCTCCGCGCTGATCTTCATGCCGCTGGCGAGCAGCCTGGCGGCGCCGCGTCTGGCTGCGGCCGTCCTGCTCATCATCGATTTCGTCGCGGCACTGCCGCTGATCCCGAATGCCTGGAAGCAGGCGGACCGCAACGCCACCGCGGTGATGGTGGCTGGCGCGCTGATCGGAGTGCCGATCGGAACATTCTTCCTGAGCCGGCTCGATCCGGTGACGACCCGGTGGATCATCTCGGCCTTCGTATTTGCGCTTCTGACGCTGCTGGTGTCCGGCTGGCGCTATCGGGGCAAAGAGTTCGCGGCGCTTTCCGCCGGTATCGGCGGACTGTCAGGCTTTTGCAGCGGATTCGCGCAGACCGGCGGGCCGCCGATCGTCGGCTATTGGCTTGGCAGGCCGATTGCCTCGGCTACCGCGCGCGCCAATATCCTGTTGTTCTTTGGCGCCTCGGACTTCTTTTCTGCGGTGAGCTATTCGGTGAGCGGGTTGATTACGACCGATGCGATCCGATTTTCGTGTCTGGTCGGCCCGGTCTATGGCGTTGGCGTCTGGTTCGGCGCCCGGCTGTTCGGCCGCGCCAGCGAGAGGCTGTTTCGCGGTATCTGCTACGCCCTGATCGCGGCAGCGGTCGTAATCGGCCTGCCGGCGCTGGATCGTGCGCTGCGGTGAAATTTTTCAGCCCATCTCATCATCGCGTTCGCTTCGCTTACATGGCCGGGATGGCGCCAGGTTCTTTCGTCATCTCCAAATCGCAATAACCATAACCGTCGCGCTCGACGCGCTCGCCGCACGCAACCGGAATCCGGCGGGAGAAAATCGGGCCTGCCACCACGCAGGTGTGAAACTCGCCGTTCTCACCGCAGGGATCGACGCCATCGGGCAGATCGTCCAATAATTTAGAATCGAACTTGCGGCCGGCAAATTCCGCGGGCAGCCTTTTCAGATCGACGGTCGCGAGATAGGCCTGCAATCCGCTTTCGATCATCGCATGCGCCAGCGGCAAGGTCGGCCGATCCCAGAGCGGAAACACCGGCGTGATGCCGGTACCGCCGAGCTTCTGCTCGCGATACGCCCTGATCTCGGTGAGGAATAGATCGCCGAAGATGATGTGGGTGATGCCCTCCTGCACAGCGCGCGCGATGGCTTCACCCATACGCGCTTCGTAGATCGCGTTCGGGCAGGGGTAAGGTATCGGCACGAGGCGCGACGGCAATCCCGCCGCCTCGCATTGCGCCAGCAGAATTTCCTGCCGAACGCCGTGGATCGACACCCGCCCGAACGTCTCGGTCACCGTCGTCAATGCACCGACGACATCGAATACACCTGCGCGCCGGATCTCATGGAGCGCGAACGCGCTGTCCTTGCCGCTCGACCACGAGATCAGCGCCTTGGCTCGCGCATGTTTCAATTGTTCGGCGCTCCCCTTCTGGCCGGCGCTCCGCGACGCTGCTTCGTGATCGGTGCAGGCGCGGCCACCGGCTCCTGCTTCAGCGCGCCGATCCTGCGCAGCGCTGCTTCGGCGGCGCGCTCGCCGCTATCCCAGGCGCCGTCAACCGTTCCCCACATGGTTTCATGAGTTGCCTCGCCCGCGAAAAACATCGAACCGACCGGCTCGCTCAGAATTTTTCGCGATGGCTGCGCGCCCGGCGCGGCTGATGACATCGCGCCAAGCACGAACGGTGCCGCGTTCCAGCGGCTAGCGCTCGAGTTCTTGACGGCGGCGCCGGCTTCGCTGCCGAACAGCTTTGTCAGCCATTCGACGGCAAATGCCACCATCGCCGGCTGGCCCTTTGCCGAGAGATCGCGGCCGAACGAGCCCGCGACATCGATCGAACACAGCGAAGATCCCCCGATGTTGGCAAACAACAGCGCGGTACGCGTCGAATTGCTCTGCTCGATGATGACGTCGTCGCGCCCAAGCCCCAACGGATTACCGGGCAATTGCAACGCGATGTGATCGTAGCTGCCAAGGCTTAGCTGCGCGGCGGCATCCAGTTGGCGCTTGGGGATATCGGGCGTGAACTTGATGTTGCCGGCGGTCAGCACGTTGCTCGACACCGTTACAATCGCAGCGCGGGCGGCGATCTTGCCCGCTGACGTCTCCACCGTGACGTCGCGGCCGCTCCAGGCGATGCGGATCGCCGGTGTCGAGAGCGAAACCGGTACCTGCTCTCCGAGTTTTGCGATCAAAGTTCCGAGGCCCTGGCGGCAGGCGATGGCGGCAGTGCGGTCCTGTGCACGAGCCTTGTCGATCGTGGAGACATCTCTCAGATCCTTGCCCGTGGGGTTGGCGCCGAGCACGAATTCCACGGTGCTGGCCCAGTCGCCGAGATCCTTCGGCAGCACGGAGGCACAGGACACATCGGCCCTGGCGCGCGAGGCATCGTCAATGGCGCGGTTGGCGCGCACGAGAGTTGCGAGAAGCTCCTCGGTTTCCCCGGCCCGCGCGTTGCGGCGGCCAATCCGGATTCTCTGACCCGCCGGAGCCGGCACCATCTCGAGCCCAGCACCGCGGGCGAGCCTGACCATGGGATTGCTCTCGGGATTGTGCATCCAGCGCGCGCCACGATCGAACGGCACACCAAACGTGGAGGAATCGGTGAGGCAGCGGCCGCCGATTTGGCTTGCCGCTTCCAGCACGATCACCCTGCGGTTCGCCGCCACGATGCGCCGCGCCGCGGCGATGCCGGCGGCGCCGGCACCGATCACGACAATGTCGGCTTCCCGCGGCAATGGCGCGCCCCATGCGGCCGTGCTGAGCACCGGTGCAGCCGCAAGCGCCGCGGACGCCGAAACGAAATGGCGGCGCGTCATTGTCATGTCATGGTTTCCGGAACTTTGAAAACGGCGGGAACATCTAGCGAACTTGCCGCATCCGGCCGCGAGCGGCAACCACCATGGTGAATCAATCATGATTGATCCGCCAAGGCCATGAACTAAATTGCAACCGCTTCCGATCATGATAAGGAAACAGAAAAGCGACCGGAAAGGCCGCTTGGGGGAGACTTTATGGGCCTGGTGCTCGACACCGTCGGCAAGCTGATCGCGAGCTACCTTCAGAAGGAGGTGCCGGGCTACGAGCCGTTCACACCCAGCGATCCCGAACATTTGCGCGGTGTTATCGAACAGGGCGACGTCCTGCTTGTCGAGGGCAACAACCGGGTTTCGGGCATCATCAAATATCTGACACAGTCCACCTGGTCGCATTCCGCGCTTTTCGTCGGCCCGATCGACGGCGCATCCGAGCCCGATGGCGAGCCGCACGTGCTGATCGAGGCCAACATCGGAGAAGGCGTGACTTCGGCGCCGCTATCGAAATACTTCCCCTATCACACCCGTTTGTGCCGGCCGGTCGGCCTGTCGTTCGAGGACCGCAACACCGTATGCCGCTACGCCATCAACCGGATCGGCTTCGGCTACGACACCAAGAACATCTTCGATCTGATGCGCTACCTCATTCCGCTGCCGATCCCGCAGCGCTGGCGGCGGCGCATGATCGCATTCGGCTCCGGCGATCCCACCAAGATCATCTGCTCGGCGCTGATCGCGCAGGCGTTCGACGCCGTGCGCTATCCAATCCTGCCGAAAATTACGCGCGCCGGCTCCAGGCAAGCCAGACGCGAAATCCTGCACATCCGCGATTCCTCGCTCTACATGCCGCGCGATTTCGACATCTCGCCCTATTTCGAAATCGTCAAACCCACCATCGTGCACGGCTTCGACTACACGGCCTTGCACTGGGCCGACAAGCAGAAGCCGCTCCAGGAGGTAGCCGGCCAATTCGGCGTGTTTCCACAAGCCACCGAGTCGCCGCCGCTTGTTCCTGAAGAGATTGACGAGACGACGCCGTTTCCGGCTGAAGAAGTAGCGTCGCTGGCCGAAGCGAGGATGGTCGAGCGCGTCAGGGTGTCCGAGCATTTCATCGCGGTGGAATATATCCCGGTGCGCGCCGGAGCGCCGCGGCAGGGCGCGCGGCGGCGGGCCTGAACTGGCGGCCTAGCACGGCCTCGCTGCGCCGGCTATTTCAACCCGTATCACCTGTCGGATCGACCAATCACCGCCATCAGCTCCGCTATCTTTTCCCGCTGATCGGCCCTGTTGCCGCTCGAGATCGCGTGCTCGACGCAATGCGCGACGTGGTCTTTCAGCACCTCCTCCTCGACGCGCCGGAGCGCGGCACGAACCGCCGAGATCTGCGTGACGACGTCGATGCAGTAGCGATCCTCATCCATCATCTTCGATAGGCCACGGACCTGGCCTTCGATCCGGCCCAGGCGTTTTTGACAGGATGCCTTGATATCTTTACGCATAACGGCCATATACCCCTCCAGGGTATCGGTTGCAAGGTGGGATGATGGAAAACGGGATGGCCGAAGGCGCCGCCGCCAAGGTTCGCGTGCGCGATCCCGTTTGCGGAATGTCGGTCGATCCCGCGACCACAAGGCAGCGGTTCGAGTACCGCGGCGAAACCTTTCAGTTCTGCTCGGCCGGATGCCAAACCAGATTTGCCGCCGATCCGCAGATCTACCTGGACAACAACAAGCCGCAAGGCGAGCCGGTGGAGGGCGCCATCTATACCTGCCCGATGCATCCGCAGATCCATCAGCTCGGGCACGGAAGTTGTCCGATCTGCGGCATGGCGCTGGAGCCCGAGGTGGCGAGCCTTGATGCGCCGCCCAACCCCGAGCTCGCCGACATGACGCGGCGCTTTTGGATCGGCGTTGTGCTGGCGCTGCCTGTTGTGGTCCTGGCAATGAGCGGTCATCTGGCCGACGGTCGCGGCTTGATCGGTCCAACCCTGTCGAACTGGGTTCAGCTGGCATTCGCGACCCCCGCTGTGCTGTGGGCAGGCTGGCCGTTGTTCGTGCGCGGCTGGCAGTCGTTGCACTCGCGCAATCTCAACATGTTCACGCTGATCGCGATGGGTACCGGCGTGGCCTACGGCTACAGCCTGATCGGCACCGTCGCACCCGATATCTTTGCGGCGGCTTTCCGCGGCCATGATGGCGCGGTAGCGGTCTACTTCGAGGCCGCCGCAATGATCACGGTTCTGGTGCTGCTCGGCCAGCTGCTCGAGTTGCGCGCCCGCGAAGCGACCTCCGGGGCGATCAAGGCGCTGCTTGAGCTCGCACCCAAAACCGCCAGGCGGATCGGCGATGATGGCGCCGACCATGAGGTCGAGATCGAGAGTCTGCAGGTGGGCGACCGGTTGCGGGTGCGGCCGGGCGAGAAGGTGCCGGTCGACGGCGTCATTCTGGAGGGCCGCTCCGCGCTCGATGAATCGCTGGTAACCGGCGAATCCATGCCGGTCACCAAGGAGAGCGGCGGCAAGGTGATCGCAGGTACGCTCAACCAATCCGGCGGCTTCGTGATGCGTGCCGACAAAGTCGGGCGCGATACGCTGCTTTCCCAGATCGTCAAGATGGTGGCCGAAGCGCAGCGCTCGCGCGCGCCGATCCAGCGTCTCGCCGATCGGGTGGCCGGCTGGTTCGTGCCGACCGTAATCGCGGTGGCGCTGGTCGCCTTCGGCGCCTGGGCGTGCTGGGGCCCCGAACCGCGGATGGCCTTCGGGCTGGTAGCGGCTGTCAGCGTCCTGATCATCGCCTGCCCCTGCGCGCTTGGGCTGGCGACCCCGATGTCGATCATGGTCGGCGTCGGGCGTGGTGCGCAGGCTGGCGTGCTGATCAGGAATGCCGAGGCGCTGGAGCGCATGGAAAGGGTCGACACGCTGGTGGTCGACAAGACCGGCACGCTGACCGAGGGCAGGCCGAAAGTGGTCGCGATCGTTGCGGCAGCCGGATTTCAAGACAGCGAGATTCTGCGGCTCGCCGCCAGCGTCGAACGCGCCAGCGAACATCCGCTCGCTAATGCCATCGTGCGCTCCGCCAAGGAGCGCAAGCTCGATTTGCGCGAGGCCGATGGATTCGACTCGCCCACCGGCAAGGGCGCGACCGCGAGGGTCGGCGGCAGCAACGTTGTGATCGGCAATTCGAGCTTCTTGACATCGCTCGGTATCGACACCGCATCGCTGCACGAACCGGCCGAGCGGCTGCGCGGCGATGGCGCCACCGTCATCGACATCGCTGTCGACGGCAAGCTGGCGGGGCTGTTTGCGATCGCAGATCCGGTCAAGCCATCGACCCCGGATGCCCTGAAGGCGCTGGCGGCGGAAGGCATCAGGGTCATCATGCTGACTGGCGACAACAAGACCACGGCGAACGCGGTCGCACGACAGCTTGGAATCGCCGAGGTCGAGGCGGAGGTGCTTCCCGACCAGAAGAGCGCCGTGGTCGCGAAGCTGCAGAAGGCCGGGCGGATCGTCGCCATGGCCGGCGATGGCGTGAACGACGCCCCGGCGCTGGCCGCCGCCGACGTCGGCATCGCCATGGGGACCGGCACCGACGCAGCAATGGAGAGCGCCGGCATTACCCTGCTGAAGGGCGACCTCGGCGGCATCGTTCGCGCCCGCCGGCTGTCGCAGGCGACCATGGGCAATATCCGGCAGAACCTGTTCTTCGCGTTTATCTATAACGCCGCCGGAATCCCGATTGCGGCGGGTGTGCTCTATCCGCATTTCGGCATTCTGCTGTCGCCGATCATCGCCGCCGCGGCGATGGCGCTGTCGTCGGTGAGCGTCATCGGCAACGCGTTGCGACTGCGCGTGACCCGGCTCTAGATCTCGCGCCGCGATCTCAGGCCGCCGCGGCCGACGTGCGGCCCGGCAGCCCGGCGCGGGCAAGGCCGCCATAGAGCGTTTCGTTCGGCATTTCCGAGCGCAGGACCGAACGCACGGCGATCAGCTTTTCGATATCGATGCCGGTGGCAAATCCCTTGCTCTCGCACAGGAACACCAGATCCTCGAACACGACGTTGCCGGTGGCGCCCGGCGCGAACGGGCAGCCGCCGAGGCCGCCGAGCGAGCCGTCGAGGATGCGCGCGCCGGCATCGAGCGCGGCCGACGCATTGGCGATCCCCATGCCTCTGGTGTCGTGCAGATGCACGCATACCGGTCTGGTGCCGGAGATTTTCACGATCGCGCTGGTCAGTTCTCCGACCTGCTTCGGACCGGCATAGCCGACGGTATCGGCGACCGCGACGAAATCGACCCCGGCCTGCAGGCATTTTTCGACGAGCTTGATCACTTCGTTCGGATCGACAGGACCGGTGATCGAACAACCGAGCGCCATCGATATCGCGGCATTGACCAGCGGCTGGTGCGGGCTCGCATCGCGCAACTCGCAGAGCCGCTTGACATTGGCGATGGCCTGTTCGCGCGACCGGTTGGCGTTGGCCCGGCTGTGCTCCTCGGTGGCCGAGACCACCGTGGCGATCTCGGCAACTCCGGAGGCCAGCGCTTCGTTGACGCCGCGCTCGTTGAGCGCCAGCGCAATGCCGTGCGCGCCAGCAAGCCCCGCCACGGTGCCGACGATCTCGCGCACGTCGGCGAACTGCGGAAATGTCGCCGCCGGCAGGAACGAGCCGACTTCGAAATGCCGGACCCCCGCGCCGTATTCCTCGCGCAGCCAGCGTTGTTTCGCTGCGCTGGAGGGAAACGTCTTCACCAGTTGCAGCCCGTCGCGCAGGCCTACTTCGCGCAAGCTGACGCGACCATCGGGATAAACGTCGTGGACTCGGGTCATGCGAGCCTCGCAGCCGATTTGCCGGTGGCAGAGAATTCCCGGTCCTCGAGCTCGGCGCGAATGGCCGAGGTGTCAGCGCCGAGCACGGGCACCTCGAGCCCTTCACCGAGATTGGCGCCGTTCCACTGGATCGGAAGCGCGGGAACGCGGAAGGCTTCGCCATCGGCATTGACGTTGTTGACGAGACCGCCCGGGCGCAACACGTGGGGATCGCTGAACAGGTCCTCGGGCCGGTTGACCGGCGAGAAACAGATATTGAGCCGGTCGAGCGCCGCGGCGAGATCGGCCGCATTCCAGCGTTTGATGATCTGCGCAACGCGCGGAATGATTCTCGATCGCGCCAGGATACGGTCGGTGGTGGTGCGCAAGCCGGGCTCGTCCAGAAAGTCGCTCATGCCGAACTCCCGGCAGAAACTCTGCCAATGGCCTTCGGTGACGACGCCGATGAAAATGCGCTCGCCCTCGGCGGTCTCGAAAATATCGTAGATCGGCCAGGCATGTTCGCGCTCCGGCATCGAGCGCGGCCGGTTGCCGGTCATCTCATATTCGACCATGTGCTGCGCCACCAGAAACAGGCAGTTTTCGAACAGCCCGATGCGGATATCGGCGCCCTTGGCGGCGGCGCCGCGCCGCTGGTAGAGCGCGGCCAGGATGGCGATCGCGCCAAACATGCCCCCCATGATGTCGTTGGCGGACGAACCGACGCGCTGCGGCTTGTCGCGGGTTCCGGTCATCGCTGCGAGCCCCGACATCATCTGCACGACCTCATCGAGCGCAGGGCGGTGCTCGTAGGGGCCGGACAGAAATCCCTTGTGGCCGGCGACGATCAGATGCGGGTGGCGGCGGCGCAGTTCGTCGGCGCCCAGCCCCTGCTTTTCCAACTGCCCATCGCGAAAATTCTCGAGGAATACGTCGGCGCTGGCGAGCAGCCGGTGCATGGTCTCGCGGTCTTCGGGTTTTGCAAAATCGAGCACGACGCTTCGTTTGCCGCGGTTGAACAGCGGGAAGAACGACGTTCCCATGCCGCCGAGGCTGCGGGTCTTGTCGCCGGCCGGCGGCTCGACCTTGATCACCTCGGCACCCAGCTGCGCCAGGATCATGCCGCAGGTCGGCCCCATCACCATGTGGGTCATTTCGACGACCCTCACGCCCTCGAGCGGCAGTCCCGTTGCGGTCATCGCGGTCTCCTTTTCTCTGGCCTTTTGCCTTAGGTGGCATCATAGACCGGGCTTTCAGGCGCGCTTCACAAAATATAGTCTCGCAAGCGGTGTATGCACTGGTCGACAACGCAAATTCACCGGCCTCGCGCCGGTTCGGGAGGACAGCATGAGCCCAGCCGAAACAGCTGTTGGAACCGGGGCTGCCGCGCCCGGCGCGGCGGACGCGATAGCGCTTCGGCTGGAGCGCCTGCCGGCCTCGTCGCACATGTGGCGCCTCGTGATCCTGCTGTCGCTCGGCGGCTGCTTTGAGATCTACGATCTGTTCCTCACCGGCTATATCGCGCCGGGCCTCGGCCGCAGCGGACTGCTGACCACCACGACGCAGGCCTTTTTCGGCTTTTCGGGCATCGGCGCATTCGTGGCCGCGACCTTTGCCGGATTGTTTGTCGGCACCTTCGGTCTCGGCTTTCTGGCCGACCGGTTCGGACGGCGCGCGATCTTCACCTACGCGCTGCTCTGCTATAGCGCGGCGACCGTGGCGATGGCGTGCCAGACTTCGTCCAGCGGTCTGCTGCTGTGGCGCTTCATCGCTGGGATCGGCATCGGTGTCGAGATCATCACCATCGACGCCTATATCACCGAGCTGGTGCCGAGCTGGATGCGCGGCCGCGCCTTCGCGGTCAATCAAGCCGTGATGTTCATCGCCGTTCCGATAGTTGCGTTGCTCGCGTGGTGGCTGGTGCCGCTGTCGCCGTTCGGCGTCGACGGCTGGCGCTGGGTGGTCCTGATCGGCGCCGCCGCCAGCATGGCGATCTGGATCTTGCGGCTGTTCGTGCCGGAAAGCCCGCTCTGGCTGGCGCGTCATGGCAGAGCCGAGGAAGCCAGCGACATCGTGCTGATGCTCGAGGCCAGAGCCGGGTCCGTCGGCGGGCGCCCCGAACCCTCGGCCGATGCGTTGCCCGCCCGCGCGGCGGCGCAAATCGGGTACGCGGATCTGTTCAGGCCGCCATATCTGTCGCTGGTCGCGATGTTCATGGTGTTCAATTTCTGCCAGGCCTTCGGGTTCTACGGCTTTGCCAACTGGGTGCCGACATTGCTGGTGGAAAAAGGCATCACCGTCACCAAGAGCCTGCAATATTCCTTCATCGTCGCGTTCGCCTATCCGATCGCGCCGTTGCTGGCCTCGACCTTTGCCGACCGGCTCGAGCGCAAATGGATCATCTCCGGCGCATGCGCGGCGATCATCGCGTTCGGGATCGGATTTTCGCAGTTCACGCTGCCTGCGTTGCTGATCCTGAGCGGGGTGATGCTCACGGCCGCCAACATGACCATGTCTTACGCCTATCACGCCTATCAGACCGAGCTGTTTCCGACATCGATCCGGGCGCGGGCATCGGGGCTGGTCTATTCGATGAGCCGGGTCAGCGCGATGTTCTCGGGCTTTATCGTCGCCTACATGCTGCGGGTGGCCGGCGTCAACGGCGTGTTCGGCCTGATCACCGCGGCGATGATCATCGTGATCGTTACGCTTGCGGTATTTGGTCCCAATGTGCGCGGCAAGCCGCTCGACGCCTTTTAGGATCCGGCTCTTGCCGAACCGGCCGGGCGTGTCTAGCTCTCGCGAGGGCTTTTCGCGGAGGATGACCCGATCATGTTGGATGCTGCCGTCAAGGCGCTTTCGCAAATCCTGTCGCCGCCGATGCGCTCGATCCTGTGGCGATCGATCGGGCTGGCATTGGTGCTGATTACGGTGCTGGCGATCGGCCTGCAGCGGCTGCTGAGCTGGTTTGCGCTCTACGGTGAAGATTGGGCCGAGGCGATGCTCGGTCCCGGCTTCCATACGCCGCTCGCCGCGCTCGCATGGATCGTCTCGATCGCGGCCGGGCTCGGCGTGGTGTTCGGCGCGGTGTTTCTGATGCCCGCGATCACCTCGCTGGTCGCCAGCGTGTTCGTCGATGAGGTCGCCGATCATGTCGAGCGCGAGCATTATCCGGCGGAGCGTCCGGGCGCCGCGTTGCCGTTCGGTCTCGCGCTGAGCGAAGGCGTCAAGACCGCGTTGCTCACGATCCTGGTCTATCTGGTCGCGCTGCCATTCGTGTTCATCGCCGGTGCTGGTTTCATTGCGTTCTTCATCGCGACCGCATGGCTATTGGGGCGGGAATATTTCGAACTGGCGGCGATGCGATTTCGATCGCCTGCGGAAGCCAAGGCGATGCGCAGGCACAATGCGGGAATCGTTTTCACCGCGGGGCTCGTCATCGCCGCGTTCGTGTCGATCCCGATCGTCAATCTCGCGACGCCGTTGTTCGGCATGGCCTTCATGGTCCATATGCACAAGCGCCTGAGTGGGCCAAGGCGGGAATTGATCGAGCCGGCGCGCAAGACCGGCGTGCCGGTGGTGTGAGCCGCGCTCTGAGCGGCACTTTTCAAACAGCCCCTCGACCGTCATTGCGAGCGAAGCGAAGCAATCCATCTCTCGGCGAAGGAAGTGTGGATTGCTTCGTCGCTACGCTCCTCGCAATGACGAATTTAGCACCGTCATTGCTAGTGTAAGCGAAGCAATCCATGACGCGGCTCCGCATTCCCGCGGCGTGAATTTGCCCGAGTTGTGCATCATCTTTCGCCCCAAACGAGGGCGCAGGGAATGCCGGGCGCTCGCTGCGCCCGCAGTCTCGCGTGCAAAATGATAGTAAGCACACGAGCGTAGTCACCACGGTCACACCGGTTAAGCCCGGCACTCCCCGCGCAATGGTTTTAACGGTTTACTTCGTGCTCTCCCCGGTGATCGGCTTGTTGTCACCGTCATCAGCGGATTAAGGTCCTTGTCAGCCCGGTCGGATCGACAACAACCTCCGCAAGACTTGACGCCAGCGCCGGGGCGTCAGGACCACACGACTTCGCCGTCCGCTTTGGCATCTCTCGTCTTGCGCGCTGCTGGTCGCTCACGGGGTTCATCCCGCCCTGCGATCACCTTGCGTACTCAATGCCGCCGCGTCCATCGCATCCCACCCCGCGTCCGTGACGATCTCGAGCCGCCCCTCTGTGGGGTGAGACATCACTGGATATGAAGCGATTTGCACTCGACCCCAAGGAATATTTTTTCGGAAAAACAGAATATAATGCTGGACAGGCAAACTCGCGCCGCGTATGCGGTGATTTGCCCGTCGGGTAGTTCAGCGATGATGGCTACTCTACGCTTTCCCGCTCGTTGAATCGTCGCAGCGTGTTAGGCTTTGGTGGTTGATGAGGCGTTTGGTCGAGGAAACCCAATGAAGCGACGCGAGTTCATCTCGGTTCTTGGCGGCGCGGTTGCATGGCCGCTCGCGGCGCAAGCACAGCAGCAGCCGACGTTGGGATTGCTCAGCTCAAGTGAAATGGCCGATTGGGCAATCAAGTCCTTTCGTGCGGGCCTCGAGGCGAGCGGCTACGTCGAAGGCCGCAACCTGACCGTCATTTATCGTTCGGCAGAAGGCCAATTCGACCGGTTGCCGGCGTTGGCAGCCGAGCTTGTGAAGAGCCAGGTGTCGATCATTTTCGCGACCGGATCGCCAGTCCCGGCGCGTTCTGCCAAGGGCGCCACGCCAACCATACCGATCGTCTTTGCCTATGGCGGTGATCCGGTTAACGACGGCCTTGTTGCAAGCTTCAACCGGCCCGGCGGAAATGTCACCGGGGCGACCTTCATCGGAACGGCACTGACGGCAAAACGGATGGGCCTGCTGCGGGATATCCTCCCCCATGTCTCAGATGTGGCGCTGCTCGTGAACCCGAAAGGGACTCTCGCGGAAGGCCAGATTGCCGAAGCAAAAGCAGCCGCTCAGGCCCTGGGGTTAGCCCTTCATATCGTCAATGCCACCAGTGAAAGCGAGTTCGGCGAGGCTTTCGCGACGATGAGCCGTTTGAAGGTGGGTGCGTTCTTCCCCAGCACCGATCCCTTGTTTGGCCTCAACGGTCGAGGCCTGCACATCACAATGGCTTACCGCTACGGGATTCCCGCAATCTGCAACGGTCGTGTGGACGCCGTTCTCGGCGGCCTTGTGAGCTACGGTCCCGATCTGGGCGACACATGGCGGCAAGCAGGCGTCTATGTCGGACGCATCCTCAAGGGCGAAAAGCCTTCTGATCTCCCGGTTGTGCAGCCCACCAAATTCGAGCTGGTAATCAATCTCAAGACGGCGAAACTCTTTGGCATTGACATCCCGCCAGAGATTCTCACGCGCGCCGACGAAGTGATCGAATAGGGTATGCGCTGATTGCCCGTCGGGTGACATCAGCCAGGCGGGCGACGGCTATATCGCCGTGTTTCCGCTTCCGCTATTCGACCCAGGGCGCTGTCCGCTTTCAGGAGTAAAGCGGACATGACGACACCAGGCCGTTACTTCCGCTTATGACCCAAACCGGAAATCGGTGCCCTGACGCCAGACCCTCCAATATGCTATAGTTTGGGCGACGACCATGCCTTGGCGCGACCCTCGGGGGCTGCATGAAACGGCGCGAGTTCATCACATTGTTTGGCGGCGCGGCCGCGACATGGCCAGTTGCGGCGCGTGAACAGCAGCGGGACCGGATACAGCTGATCGGCGTGCTGATGGGCGTGGCACCGACCGGGCAGAACGCGCCCGCCTATGCTGCTTTCTTGCGACGGCTGGGCCAACTCGGCTGGACCGATGGGCGCAATGTCCGGATTGAAGTACGCTGGGCCAACAGCGACCCGGAGCTCATCCGAAGCTACGGCACGGAGCTCGCCGGGCACTCGCCCGATGTATTTTTCGTGCTAAGCAACCCGGCGCTCGCGGCGTTGCGGCCGTTGGCGGGCAATACACCGATCGTCTTTGTGCACGTCGCCGATCCCGTCGGCAGCGGCTTCGTTGCGAGCCTCGCGCGGCCCGGCGGCAATATCACCGGCTTTTCAAATTTCGAGCCTTTGATGGGTAGCAAATGGCTGGAGACGCTCAAGCAGGTCGCGCCTGACGTTGCGCATGCAGCCGTCATCTTTCATCCAGAGACCCCTGCCAATGTTGGGTTTTTGCGCGAAGCCGAAGCAGCCGCGCCGAAGCTCGGGATCAGCGTGGTGGCGGCAGGTATCCACAACGCCGACGAGGTCGAGCGCGCTATTACCGACGCCGCGGCGCAACCCGGCGGCGGTCTTATCGTGTGCCCCCATACCGTCACCGAGGCCAATCTTCATCTCATTTTCGAACTTGCCGGCAAGTACCGCCTGCCGGCGGTGTATCCGTTCCGCTATCATGCCGAAGCGGGTGGATTGCTGTCATATGGAGTCAATTCGCTGGATCTGGTGCCGCGTGCTGCCGATTATGTCGATCGCATCCTCAGGGGAGCCAAGCCAGCCGATCTACCCGTGCAGGCTCCCACCAAGTTCGAGCTGGTGATCAATCTCAAGACCGCCAATGCGCTCGGCCTCACCATTCCGCCCTCGCTGCTCGCCCGCGCCGACGAGGTGATCGAATAAGCCTTGATGCGGTGCATGAGTCCGGTTTTGGCTCAAAACGGACATGGCAGTCGCGTCGGTCAATGTCCGCTATTAGGTGAAAAGCGGACATGCGCCAGACATTGCCAGATGTCCGCTTATGACCCGTAGCGGATTTACAAGGGTCCATCCAACGGTCGCTCCATTATGATGGTGCGTTCGTTGCCATGATAGGCATTGCGTAAAGCCTTAAACCCAAGTCGAGCGTAGAAAGTTTCAGCCGTCACCGATGAAGGAACGACCAATGTAGGGATGCCTCTCTCGCGCGCTGCCTTCTCGATCTCGGCCATTAGGAGCTTGCCGACGCCTTGGGATTGGGCGTCGGGGGCCACGAAGACTGTACGGACCACGCCGCCATCAAGGCTTGCTGTTCCGACGATGCGGTTGCCCAAAGCGGCGACAAACACGGTACGCTTTTCCATCAACTGCCGGACGGCGGCCGGGCTAAAGCTGCGCTCGACCCTCTCGATGATCTCACTCGTATAGTCTTTTGCATTCGTTTCACGCAGCGAACGCAAGATAACCGCGCTGATTTCCTCGGCGTCATCCTCAAGCGCCGGGCGTATCTTGCTTTCCATTGAGGCCTCTACTCGCTCTTTCACGGTCTACACGCATTGATAGCAGGTTCTGCATCTGGCACGAAGCGGACGTATCGAGATGTCCGAGTGTCGATCCGGGGTTTAGGTCGCAGAACGGTCGCGCGCGAAGGGCACCAGCAGCAGCCCTGCGATCGCCACACATGCAAGCATCGCCCAGGCTTCGTTGACGCACAGCGCCAGCGAGGCCTTCTCGACCAGTGGGCGGACGAACGCGATCGCCGCGTCGCTTGGCGGGCCCGGCGGCCGGTTGGCAAGCAGCGACGGATCAAGCCCGATCGCCTTGGCCGCGCTGAGGTCTCCCGCCAGCAGGCGGACACGAAAATCCTCGGCGTGGATTGCGCTCCGGCCGTACAGAATCGTATCGATCAGCGCGATACCGATGGCGCCGCCGAGATTGCGCATCAGATTGAACAGCCCGCTGCCATCGGCGACGTCGGCTTGCGGCAGCGCGCCCAGGGCGATCCGCGTCGGCGGCAACAGGCAGAACATGATGGCGATGCCGCGCACGATTTGCGGCCAGAACATCGCGTCGAAGCCGGCCGTGCGCGGCTGAAACGCGCTCAATCCAAGTCCGAGCGCGAACAGCGCGAAGCCGGCCGCGGTCAGCCAGCGCGCGCCGACCCGGCTTTCGAGGGCGGCTGCAAATGGCGCGGTGACGAGCTGCGCGACGCCGGTCACCAGCATGATGGCGCCGATCGCGAAAGCGTCACGGCCGCGGACGAAACCGAGAAACACCGGCATCAGATACACCGAGCCGAACAGGCCGACGCCGAGGCAAAAGCTCAGAGCGCAACCAACCGCGAATGAACGCCGCCGCAGCACCTTCAGCCGCAGAACCGGATAGCCGGCGCGCAGGGTGCCGCGAACCCAGACCACCATGCCGGCCGCGCTTCCGAGCAAGAGGCCGACGCACAGCGGCGACAGCCAGCCGCGCCGCGGCGCTTCTTTCAAACCGATCTCGAGGCTCGCAAGGACAGCGGCCAACAGCACGAGCGAGGTCAAATCGAGCTTGGTCAGTTCGCCGAAATCCACCTTCTGTCGCGGCAACAGCGCCGGCGTCGCCGCCGCCGCAACCACCCCGGGGATGACATTGATCAGGAACAGCCACGGCCAGGACCAGTTCTCGGTGACCCAGCCGCCGACCACAGGTCCGATGGTCGGGGCAAGCACCGCCACCACACCGCCAATCGTCGTGGCGACGGCGTGGAGCCGCGGCGGAAACAGCAGGAAAACCGCGGAAAATACCGCCGGGATCAACACCCCGCCGGAAAAGCCCTGCGCGACCCGAAACAGCAGCAGCACGGCAAATCCAGCACTGAAGGCGCAGCCGACCGAAGCTATCGTGAAAAGGCCGACCGCCAGAACGAACAACCACCGCAAGCTGAGCGCCCGCGTGAGCAGGCCGGTCAGGGGAATCGCGATCACCTCGGCGATCAGATAGGCGGTCTGGATCCAGCTTATCGCGTCGGGCGATATTGCAAGCGCGCGCTGGATCGCCGGCAGCGAGCTCGCAACCACCTGGACGTCGAGGATGGCCATGAACATGCCGAGGCACATCAGGAGGAACCCGGCCCAGGTCGCGATCGGCGGATTTTCCGCCTGGAGTTCTGCTTGCTCGTTCATGGCGCCGCGCGCGCAGGCGGGCCGCCGTTGGCACTGAGTGCGCGAGCCTCGCTGCGAATCCGGATGACCAGCACCGCGGCGTTCAGGGCCGTGAAGATCAAGGCCAGCCAGGTGAGGTGCAGCGCCAGCGGAAGCACCATGATTTCAGCGGCGACGACGGCATAATTGGGGTGCGAAAAATATCGATAGGGTCCGGAGGCGACCAGCTTCTGGCCCGGCATCACGATGATGCGCGTCGTCCATCGCCGCCCGAGCGTTGCGACAATCCAGACGCGAAGACCCTGCAGCACGATAAAGACCGAAAGCGCGGCGAGATTGACCGCCTGATCGCGGCCCCAGACCCACAGCGCGATCAACCAGGCGGCATGCACGGTCACGACCAGGGGATAGTGATTGGCGCCGACCTCGATTGCGCCGCGGGCCAACAGCTTGCCGGCGTTGTAGCGCGCGAGCGCGAGCTCGCCCAATCGCTGCAGCGTCACCAGCGCCAGAATGATCGATGCGAAACTCACGCCGCGTGCCGCAACGCGACGCAGCTTGCGGTGAAGCCGGGCCCGAGCGAAACCAACAGCGAGCGTTTCGGCAAGCTCTGGGCGCGCAGGCGTTCGAGCACGAACAGCACGGTCGGCGCCGACATGTTGCCGTAATCGGCGATGACCTCGCGCTCATGATCGAGCGCGCCTTGATCGAGCGACAGCGCCCGCTCCAGCGCGATGATCACCTTGGTGCCGCCGGGATGACAGACGAAGCGGTCGATATCGTCGATCGAGATTTCCATCCGGGAGAGGATTTCGGCGACGGCGGCTCGCATGTTGTCGCGGACGAAATCAGGAATGGTCCGCTGAAAGACCACGCCAAAACCTTCCGGGTCGACGCGCCACCCCATCACATCGAGGGTATCGCGCCACAGTTTTTCGCCGGTGGCCTCGATCCGGGTGGCGCCGCCATCGCCGGCGCGCAACACCAGCGCCGCAGCACCATCTCCGAACAGGCTGGCGGCAACGATGTTGGCCTTGGTCAGTTCATCGTGGCGGACCGCCAGCGTGCAGAGCTCGAGCGCCACCAGCAGCACATTGGTGCCGGGCCGCGCCTGCGCCAGCCGCGAGGCGATCGACAGCCCCGATACGCCGCCCGCGCATCCCAGACCGAAGATCGGCACGCGAGACACATCGGTCCGCAAGCCGAGTTGCGCGGCGACCCGCGCCTCCAGCGTCGGCGTCGCGATGCCGGACGAACACACGGTAACGACGGTGTCGATATCGGCAGCGCTCAGCTCGGCCTGGGCGAGGGCCTTGCGCGCGACGTCGAGGAAGAGCGATTCGGCGCCCTCCAGAAAAGCCTGCGTGCGCTCGGGCCAGCCGCGCCGCTCGAGATACCAGTCCATCGGCTTGACGGCATAGCGATGGCGGATACCGGTGTTGGCAAACAGGCTCGATAGCGATTCGAACTGCGGATGGCGTTCGGCCATCAGCTCGCGCGCCGCCTGCAGGATCGCGCCTTGATGAAACAGATGCGGTGGAACCGCGGTCGCCAGCGAAACCAGCGCGGCCGTGTGGTTCATTAATGCCCCCGACATTGCCCCCAGCGTGTTCAGACCTCGTATCACAGGAACCCGGCCAAGGCAGGAATATTTCGGCTGCCGCGCTGGTCAGCCCGCGCCGCGCGCGGTCACCATAATTTGAATCCGGTGGCGCAACGGAGGGCGCGGCTCGTCATTGCCCGCGAGAGCCGTTCACACCGTCTTTTCCGGCCAGCGGCAGAGATCGTTGATGAGGCAAACCTCGCAGCGGGGCTTGCGCGCGATACAGGTGTAGCGGCCGTGCAGGATCAGCCAGTGATGGGCGTGGCGCATGAACTCGGCCGGGATCACGCGCTCGAGACCGAGCTCGACTTCGAGCGGGGTGTCGCCCGGCGCCAGCCCGGTGCGATTGCCGACGCGAAATACGTGGGTGTCGACCGCCAGAGTGTGTTCGCCGAACGCCATGTTGAGCACCACGTTGGCGGTCTTGCGGCCGGCACCGGGCAGCGATTCGATCTCGGCCCGGGTGCGCGGCACCTCGCCGCCGAACTCCGTGATCAGTTTTTCCGAGAGCGCGATGACGTTCCTGGCCTTGTTGCGATAGAGCCCGATGGTCTTGATGTAATCGCGCAGCTTCTCCTCGCCGAGCGCGAGCATCTTTTGCGGCGTGTCGGCCACTTCGAACAGCGCGCGTGTCGCCTTGTTGACGCCGGCATCGGTTGCCTGCGCCGACAGCACCACGGCGACCAGCAGCGTGAAGGGATTGAGATGTTCCAGTTCGCCCTTCGGCTCGGGATTGGCCTCGCGAAACCGGCTGAACGCCTCGCGTACCTCGCCAGGGGTCCACGGTCTGATGGCCTTCGGCGATTTCTTCGCTTGATGCATCCGCAGACCCGGTCGCGGCTGCGCCTTTTTGGCTGATTTATTTCGCTTTGGCTTCGCCGCCGCAGGACCCGAAGAGTTCCTGACACGTTTGAGCCCGGCCGATCGCGATTTGGTCAGGGGCTCGCGGGTGATTTTCGCCATGATCGGGGTATACTGACACGACATGACCGCAGGCAACGACTTTGATCCGCAAGCGGAGCCGCCGCAGTTGTTTTCGGCGCTGCTGACGCCGCACCGTTCGCTGAACCGCACCGGTTTTCTGGTGCTGATGGCGTTCGTCAGCCTGGTCAGTTTTGGCGCCGGCCTGGTGTTTCTATCGATCGGCGCATGGCCGGTGCTCGGTTTTTTCGGGCTGGACGTCGTGGCGATCTACTGGGCGTTCCGGCTCAATTTCCGCCACGCCAAGGCGAGCGAGGAAATTTCGGTGACGCCCTGCGAACTGCGGGTGCGCCGGGTCAGCCATCGCGGCCATGCGGTCGAATGGGTGCTCAACCCGCTATGGGTACAGCTCGACCAGAAGATCGACGCCGAATTCGGCATTGAAAAGCTCTATCTGCTCTCGAAGGGCCGCCGCGTCTCCGTCGCCAGCTTTTTGGGGCCTGACGAAAAGGCCAGCTTTGCCAGTGCGTTGAGGGCCGCGTTGCAGGCCGCGCGGCGGGGCCCGAGCTACAATCCGATCTAGCCGGTGCTCTGTTTCGACGTGTCTGGCCGGCGCGCCCCGGTGTTGCCTCCGGTTCATCTCCGGCTGGGGATTCGCCATCTGTTGTCGGGAATCGGGTGGTTTGGACGTGGCGAGCCGCCTACATCAGGATCATGATGAACCTTGCCATGAAAGAGCACCGCCTCGCAAAACCGGGCCCGCAGAACGCCGCGCTGCGCGATTACGATTCCGTGCGCCGCGCCATCGCCTTCATCTCGGAGCACTGGCGCACGCAGCCGACCATCGAAGCGATGGCGGATGCGGCGGCGGTGACGCCGGATGAACTGCACCATCTGTTCCGCCGCTGGGCCGGACTGACGCCAAAAGCCTTCATGCAGGCGTTGACGCTCGATCATGCCAAGGGCTTGCTGCGCGATTCCGCCAGCGTGCTCGACGCTGCGCTCGATTCCGGGCTTTCCGGCCCCGGCCGGCTGCATGACCTGTTCGTCACCCATGAAGCGATGTCGCCGGGCGAATGGAAGAACGGCGGCGCCGGCATGACGCTGCGCTACGGATTCCACGCTTCCCCATTCGGCACCGCCATCGTGATCGCGAGCGGCCGCGGGCTGGCGGGACTGGCGTTTGCCGATCCCGGCGAGGAGCAGACGGCGCTGGCCGACATGCAACGGCGCTGGCCGCGCGCGAGCTATCTCGAAGATCGCGATGGAACGGCGGCGCTGGCGCAGCGGATCTTCGACCCGCGGGCGTGGCGGCAGGACCAGCCGCTGCGGGTGGTGCTGATCGGCACCGATTTCGAAGTGCGGGTGTGGGAGACGCTGTTGAAGATCCCGATGGGCCGCGCGGTCTGCTATTCGGATATCGCCGCCAGCATCAAGAGCCCAAAGGCCTCACGCGCGGTCGGCGCCGCGGTCGGGAAAAACCCGCTGTCGTTCGTGGTGCCCTGCCATCGCGCGCTCGGCAAGGGCGGCGCGCTGACCGGCTATCACTGGGGCATCACCCGCAAGCAGGCGATGCTCGGCTGGGAAGCCGGACAGGTCGGGATGCAATAGCTGTCTCCCGCGTCACACATCTCGCGCGCGCTCCGCGATCACGCCGCGAGATCGAGTTTCGAGGCCACGGTGGCATCGGCATTGAGCCGGTAGATCACCGGGACGCCGGTAGCGAGTTCGCGCGCCAGGATTTGTTTCGGCGACAGCTTTTCCAGCACCATGATCAGCGCGCGCAGCGAATTGCCGTGGGCCGCGACCAGGGTGCGCTCGCCGCGCAGCACGCATGGCAGGATCTCCTGCACGTAATAGGGCAGCGTGCGCGCCAGCGTATCCTTCAGGCTTTCGCCGCCGGGCGGCGGCACGTCGTAAGACCGCCGCCACACGTGCACCTGCTCTTCGCCCCATTTCTTGCGGGCGTCGTCCTTGTTGAGGCCCGAAAGGTCGCCGTAGTCGCGCTCGTTCAGCGCCAGATCTTTGCGGACCGGAAGATCGGTCTGGCCGATCTCGGCCAGCATCAGGTCAAGGGTGTGCTGCGCGCGCTTGAGCACCGAGGTAAACCCGATATCGAAGGTGAATCCTTGCGCCTTCAGCTTGCGGCCGGCTTGTTTTGCTTCCTCGACACCCTGCTCGGTGAGATCGGGATCCTTCCAGCCGGTGAACAGGTTCTTCAGATTCCATTCGCTCTGGCCATGACGCACGAGCACGAGAACACGGTCGCTCATTCTTATATTCCGTTTGTTAGTTCAGAAGTCGCGAAGCCCCAGCACGTCGGCCATCGAATACAGCCCGGGCTTGCGGCCGCGCGCCCATAGCGCGGCCTTGACGGCGCCTTGCGCGAACATGGTGCGGTCTTCGGCCCGGTGCGTCAGTTCGATGCGCTCCATCGGGCCGGCGAAGATCACGCTATGGTCGCCGGTCACGCTGCCGCCGCGTAAGGAGGCAAAGCCGATGTCGCCGCCGCGGCGGGCGCCGGTCACGCCGTCGCGTCCGCGCGCCGAACGTTCGGCGAGCGCGATGTTGCGACCTTCCGCCGCGGCCTCGCCCAGCATCAAGGCGGTGCCCGAGGGCGCGTCGATCTTGGCGCGATGATGCATCTCCAGAATTTCGATGTCGAAGCCCTCGTCCAAAGATTGCGCGACGCGCTTGACCAGCGCCGCCAGCAGATTGACGCCGAGGCTCATATTGCCGGACCGCACGACAGTGGCGCGCGAGGTCACGCTCTTGATCACGGCATCGTCGGAGGCCGAAAGGCCGGTGGTGCCGATGATGTGCACGAGGCCGCGCTCGGCCGCAATCGCGACATTGGCAATGGTCGCCGCCGGCACGGTGAAATCCAGAATGCCGTCGGCGTTCGCCGACAGCGACCACAGATCCGCCGACAGCTTGATGCCGTTGTCAGGCAGGCCCGCCAGCACCCCGGCATCCTTGCCCAGCAGTGCGGAGCCTGGCGCCTCCAGCGCGCCGACCAGCACCGCGCCCGAGGTGTCGGAGATGACGCGCGTCAGCGCGCGGCCCATCCGGCCGCCGGCTCCCGCAACGATCAAGCGCATGTCGGACATGTCGGAAAACCCTCGCTCCCGCCGTATAGCCGGGGCGGGCCGTTCCGGCAACCGATTGGGTTTGTCACCGCAGGCTCGCACCGCAGCCTATGGCTGCGGCCCATCGTAGCCTTCGACGATCACGAGATCGCTCTCGGCATGCGGCGACCGCATCGCGACCAGGCGCGCATATTCCGGCGAATTGTAGCAGGCCAGCGCGGTTTCATAATCCCTGAATTCCAGGACCACGTTGCGCGAGCGGGAGGAGCCTTCCTTGGCCACATGCTGGCCGCCGCGCACCAGAAACTTCGCGCCAAATTTCGCGAATACCGCGCCGTTCTGCGCGACATATTCCTTGTAGCCGTCCATGTTGTGAACGTCGATGCGCGCGATCCAGTAGCCTTTTGGCATCTGCGTTTCCCCTTCTTTTTTAGGTTCAGGCCAGCGCCTGCGCGATCTCGGCCTGGATGGCCTCGGCGGCCGCCTTCGGGTCGGCGGCTTCGATTACCGGGCGTCCGACCACCAGATAGTCGGCGCCGGCCGAAATTGCCCGCCCCGGCGTCATGATGCGCTTCTGATCGCCGGCCACCGCGCCGGCGGGCCGGATACCCGGGGTCACCAGAACCATCTGATGACCGACGATCTTGTGCAGGGCCGAGGCTTCTTCGGGCGAGCACACCAGCCCATCGATGCCCAGCACCTGCGCTTGCCGGGCGCGGGCCTGCACAAGATCCGACACCCCCAACCGATAGCCGGCGGCGTGAAGATCGCCGTCGTCATAGGAGGTCAGCACCGTGACGGCGAGGATCTTCAAGCCCGATCCGGCGCGCCCTTCGACCGCGGCCTTCATGGTCTGCGGATAGGCGTGCACGGTCAGGAACGTCGCACCGAGCTTACTGACGCTCTCGACACCACGCGCCACCGTATTGCCGATGTCGTGCAGCTTGAGATCGACGAAGACCTTCTTGCCGGCATCGGCGAGGCGGCGCACCAGCGGCAAGCCCCCGGCATAAGCGAGCTGATAGCCGATCTTGTAGAACGTCACGCTGTCGCCGAGCCGCGCAATCATCGCTTCCGCAGCCGCCACGGTGGGCAGATCGAGTGGCACAATCAAGCGGTCGCGGGGCGCGATATTGGCTGGCTGCATGTCACCTCACATCATGCGTTGGGAAACGTCGATCAACTGCCGCACCAGCGCGCCCAGCGATTCAAGGTCGGCCGGATGCTTCAGGCGGTCCATATCGTCATAGGCCTCGCCTGCAAACGACAGCGCGAGCTGATTTGGGATCACGGTGGCGTGGCAGGCGGTCAGGATCAGCCGCAGCGCCGCCAGCGACCGCGTCCCGCCGAGGCGGCCTTCCGAAGCCGCCGCGATCGCAAACGGACGTTGGCGAAACACCTGACCGCGGATCTCATGGGCATCATGCACGCGGCTCACCCAGTCGATGGTGTTTTTGACCAGGGGCGGAATCGATGAATTATATTCCGGCGTCACGATCAGCACGCCATGATGCGCGCCGATCATGCGCTTGAGGTTGATCGCATGCTTCGGCACGCCGGATTTGGCTTGCAGGTCACCGTCATAGATCGAGAGCGGAAAATCGGCGAGCGAGATGCGGGTGACTTCGACGCCGGCCTGCGCGAATTCACCGGCCGCGACCGCCGCAAGCTTCGCATTGAGCGAGCCGGTGCGCAGCGAGCCGGGGATCACAAGGATTTTCAGCGCCGACATGATTTGGATCGCAGAACAAAGCCCGCGGCCCGCGGGAAGGGCGGTATCAGCCCTTGCGATACACCCAGACACGGGCCGGCGGAAGGTTCATCCAGATCCGCTCGGAGGCTTCTGTGGATACGCCCGGCAGCGATTTCGGGATCGGCGGCGCCACCGAATAGGTGAATTGCACGAAGGGTGCCCGTGGCGCCAGCGCGACGAACGCATCGCGGATCAGTTTCAAGCGCGTCAGCATCGGCTTGGTGACGAGCGGCAGGCCGGAGACGACGGCGGATGCCGGCACATCGAGCACGTCCCACAGCGAGTCGCGCAGCCGATAGGCGTCGCCCTGCACCACCCTGGCATGCGGATAGCGGTCGCGCAGAAGTGCGCAGAAGCCCGGATTGTATTCGACCAGTACGAGGCGTCTTTGGTCGACGCCATGATCGATCAGCGCGCTGGTGATCGCACCGGTGCCTGGCCCAAGTTCGATGACGGGACCTTTGCAGTCGATGTCGACATATTGCGCCATGGTGCGTGCCAGTACTTTGCCCGACGGCATCACCGCGCCCATGTGCAGCGGCTTCTCGATCCATGAACGAAGAAAACGAACCTCATCGTCCAGACGAGGGGGCTTTTTCAACGCACGCACGGACGATTGCAATGGCATGTCGCTACCAGGCGGGACCGCGATTGGCGGCGGTGTCAGAAAATAGTCATAAAGACGTATAGATAGCGGGCCAGACGGTCAAGCCGGAGGGCCGCCGTCAGCTCGCGCGATTGCCGAAGAAGTCCTTGACCTTAGTGAAAAAACCCGCTGCTTCCGGCTGGGTTGCACCGGACGATAATTTTTCGAACTCGGCCAGCAGTTCCTGCTGCTTCTTGGTCAGATTCTGCGGGGTTTCGACCACGACCTGGACATACATGTCGCCGGTCTGCCGCGAGCGCAGCACCGGCATGCCCTTTGATGCAATGCGGAAGCGCCGACCGGATTGGGTTCCGGAGGGAATCTTCACCTTGGTCTTGCCCTTGTCGATGGTCGGCACCTCGAATTCGCCGCCGAGCGCCGCGGTCACCATCGAGATCGGCACGCGGCAATGCAGGTCGGCGCCATCGCGCTGGAAGAACTGGTGCGTCGCCAGCGACAGAAAGATGTAGAGGTCGCCTGACGGTCCGCCGCGCACCCCGGCCTCGCCTTCGCCGGCAAGCCGAATGCGCGTGCCGTCTTCCACGCCTTGCGGAATATTGACCGACAAGGTCCGCTCGCGCGTCACCCGGCCGGAGCCCGTGCAGGAAGGACAGGGGTCCTCGATCATCTGGCCGCGGCCCTGGCAACCCGGGCAGGTTCGCTCCAGGGTGAAGAATCCCTGTGCCTGACGCACCCGACCCGCGCCGCCGCAGAGCGAGCAGGTCTTCGGCTTGGTGCCGGCCTTGGCGCCGGTGCCGGAACAGGATTCGCAGGTGACGGAGACCGGAATCTCGATCTGGGCGGTCTTGCCGAGGAAGGCTTCCTCCAGCGAGATTTCCATGTTGTAGCGCAGGTCGGCGCCGCGCTCCCGCCCGCCGCGTCCGCGTTGTCCGGACATGCCGAACAGATCCTCGAAAATATCGGAGAATGACGAGGCGAAGCCGGCGCCGAATCCCGGACCGCCGCCGCCCTGCTCGAATGCCGCATGACCAAAGCGGTCATAGGCCGCGCGCTTGTCGCCGTCCTTGAGAACCTCGTAGGCTTCGTTGATTTCCTTGAAACGCATTTCGCTGCTGGCATCGCCCGGATTCTTGTCGGGATGCCATTTCATGGCGAGCTTGCGGAATGCCGCCTTCAGTTTGGATTCGTCCGCGTTGCGGTCGACCTCAAGTGTTTCGTAGTAGCAGCGCTTGGTGGACATCCGTCAAATCCGCCCGAATTCGTTCCCGATTCCGAAGGAACGCGTCCCCCCGGAGGATGCAGCCTCCGGCTTAAAGAAAAATGACCCCCATTCCAGGAGACGCCGATTGCGTACTCGTCAGAATGAGGGTCATGCTCGATAGGCCGCTTAAGCAGACTTCTTGTTGTTCTTGTCGTCGTCGACCTCGGTAAATTCCGCGTCGACCACATCGTCCTTGGCGGCATCCTTGGCGGCGTCGGCCTCGGCCTGCTGCTTGTACATCGCCTCGCCGAGCTTCATCGAGGTCTGCGCCACCGTGGCGGTCTTGGCCTTGATTGCCTCGGCGTCGTCGCCCTTCAGCGCTTCCTTCAAATCGCTGACCGCGTCCTCGATGGCGCGGCGCTCGGTCTCGGAGATCTTCGAACCGTGCTCGGCCAGCGCCTTCTCGGTGGAATGCACCAGCGCGTCGGCGTGGTTTTTGGCATCGACCGCCTCGCGGCGCTTCTTGTCCTCGGCAGCGTTGGCCTCGGCGTCCTTGACCATCTTCTGGATGTCGGCTTCCGACAGGCCGCCGGAGGCCTGGATACGGATCTGCTGCTCCTTGCCGGTCGCCTTGTCCTTGGCCGAGACGTTGACGATGCCGTTGGCGTCGATGTCGAAGGTCACCTCGATTTGCGGCATGCCGCGCGGCGCCGGCGGAATGCCCATCAGATCGAACTGGCCCAAGACCTTATTGTCGGCCGCCATCTCGCGTTCGCCCTGGAACACGCGAATGGTGACGGCATTCTGGTTGTCCTCGGCGGTCGAGAACACCTGGCTCTTCTTGGTCGGGATCGTGGTGTTGCGATCGATGATGCGGGTGAATACGCCGCCCAGCGTCTCGATACCCAGCGACAGCGGAGTGACATCGAGCAGCAGCACATCCTTGACGTCGCCCTGCAGCACGCCGGCCTGGATCGCAGCGCCGATCGCGACGACCTCGTCGGGATTGACGCCCTTGTGCGGCTCCTTGCCGAAGAACTGTTTCACCACTTCCTGGATCTTCGGCATCCGGGTCATGCCGCCGACCAACACCACTTCGCCGATTTCACCGGCGGTGAGGCCGGCGTCCTTCAGCGCCTTGCGGCAGGGCTCGATGGTCTTGTCGACAAGATCCTGAACCAGCGCCTCGAACTTGGCGCGCGTCAGCTTCATCGTCAGATGCTTCGGCCCGGACTGATCGGCGGTGATGAACGGCAGGTTGATTTCGGTCTGCGTGGTCGAGGACAATTCGATCTTGGCCTTTTCGGCGGCCTCTTTCAGGCGCTGCAAGGCAAGCTTGTCGTTGCGCAGGTTGATGCCCTGCTCCTTCTGGAATTCGTCGGCCAGATAATTGACCAGCCGCATGTCGAAGTCTTCGCCGCCGAGGAAGGTGTCGCCATTGGTCGACTTCACTTCGAACACGCCATCGCCGATCTCGAGGATCGAGATATCGAAGGTGCCGCCGCCGAGGTCGTAAACCGCGATGGTGCCGGACTTGGTCTTGTCCAGGCCGTAGGCGAGTGCGGCGGCGGTCGGCTCGTTGATGATGCGCAGCACTTCGAGGCCGGCGATCTTGCCGGCGTCCTTGGTGGCCTGACGTTGCGCGTCGTTGAAATAGGCGGGAACCGTGATGACGGCCTGCTCGACCTTCTGGCCGAGATGGGCTTCGGCGGTCTCTTTCATCTTCTGCAGGACGAAAGCGGAAATCTGCGAAGGCGAGTAGGTCTTGCCGTCGGCCTCGACCCAGGCATCGCCGTTCGATGCCTTGACGATCTTGTAAGGTACAAGCTTCTTGTCCTTTTCGACCATCGGGTCGTCGTAGCGACGGCCTACAAGGCGCTTGACCGCGAAGAAGGTCCGTTCGGGATTGGTCACCGCCTGGCGTTTGGCGGGCTGGCCGACGAGTCGCTCGCCGTCATCGCTGAAGGCGACAATGGACGGCGTCGTCCGCATGCCCTCGGCGTTTTCGATGACTTTCGCTGTCTTGCCATCCATTACGGCGACGCACGAATTCGTGGTGCCGAGATCGATCCCAATGACCTTTCCCATGGTCCTCATATCCTTCTATTTGCGGCAGGCTGGCTGGGCCCTGACGGCGCACCAATCCAAACCCCCAAACGATCAAATGCTCGCGATATCGCGACGGTGAGCCTCATATAGGAGGAGGGGCAGGGGCCGCAAGGACCGCAGCGCAAGCTTAGCCCACGAAAACCGCCAAGCTTGAAAGATAGTATCGGTGCGGACCGGGGATCGCGGCACGGGCCTTGTCGTCCTTTTCCCCCACGTCGTTTCTTTTTCCCTAAGTCGTTTCTCGGCACGGCGGCCTGTTGCCAAGGCGGCAAAACCGCTAGAAGCGAGATGCGAAACGATGGTCCCGCGGCAGGAGCCCTGACCGGCCGATCATCGAACGGCCCCAATACAAACCCAGTAGATTTTCATGAAACCGATCCCAGTTCTGACCGCGGCTGCCCTGCTCGTCGCCATCACGTGTTTTGGCTTCGGTCCCGCGATCGCCGCCGACCCCGCCTTTCCGCCGGGCAGCCGGGTTGGCCTGACCCCGCTGGTCGGACTGAACCCGGCCAAGACCTTCGTCGGCTTCGAAACCGAGGACCAGGGCGTCAAGGTGTTGGTGACGGAACTGCCGGCCGAAGCCTATGGCGAAGTCATGAATGCCTTCAAGGCCAATCCGGCGGGCACCGGTGGCGTCAAGCCGGAGAGCATCGAGACTGCAGCGGGCCTGGCCTATTACACCGCGGAAAATGCCAAGGATGGGGCGACCAGCGTGCGGCGCTATTCGATGATCCTGCCGGGCGGAACATTCTCCGGCTATATTGCCGTTCAGGTCCCCGAGAACGCCAGCAAGATCTACACCGACGACGCGGTGCGGCAGATGTTTGCCTCGGCGGCGATCCGCAAGCAAGTTCCGGTCGAGGAGCAACTCGGGCTGCTGCCGTTCAAGATCGGCGACCTCGCCGAGTTCAAAAATATCCGTACGCTAGCGCCTGGCGCCGCCGTTATCATCGCTGACGGCGACGAGGTGACCGGCTTTGAGGCAGCACCCTTCATGGTGATCGGCCTGATCGCATCGACGCCGACGCAGCCGGAGGACCGCGGCCGCTTCGCCCAGCAGATCGCAACCACTATTCCAGGGGTGCGCGATGCGCGAATCACGATGTCCGAACCGATCCGCATCGAGGGCCAGCCCGGCTATGAAACGCGTATCGATGCGACCAGCGGCAAGGACAATACCGCCGTGACCGTGGTGCAATGGCTAAGGTTTGGCAGCACGAACTCGGTGCGCGTCATCGGCAGCGCGCCGCGGGACCTCTGGACCAAGGCGTTCCCGCGCTTCCGTGCGGTGCGCGACGGAATTCAGCCGCGCGGATAGCGCATGATCCGGAAAAAGGCGCGTAGTGCTTTTTCAAAAAACACGCGCCCGCAAAAATCCCCACCGAAGAGGGTCAGGCCGCGTTGTTCGGCTCGTTGCCGTTGGCAGGCGCGCCGGCCTTGACGCCACCCTTGGAGACCGCGACCAGCGCGGGCCGCAACACGCGATCGGCAATCATGTAGCCGGCCTGCACGACCTGGACTACGGTGCCCGCGGGTACCGAGGCATCGGGCACCTCGTACATCGCCTGCTGAAAATTCGGATCGAACTTTTCGCCGGACGGATCGAATTTCTTGACGCCATTTTTCTCCAGCGTGTTGAGCAGCGAACGCTCGGTGAGCTCGACGCCTTCGATCAGCGCCTTGAGGCCGGGATCGGCGGCGGCCTTGGCTTCGGCGGGAACCGCATCGAGGGCACGCTGCAGATTGTCGGCGATGTCGAGGATGTCGCGGGCAAAACCGGAGATGCCATAGGCGCGGGCGTCGGCGACCTCGCGCATCGTGCGCTTGCGCAGGTTTTCCATTTCCGCCAGCGTCCGCAGCATCTTGTCGCGCGCTTCGGCGGCTTCTTTGGCCAGCGCTTCCGTCGACCCCACTTCCGGATCGTCGGGCATCACGTACGGCTTGGAAACCACGGGCTCGGGGCCCTGTGCCGGGTTCACCGGATCGTCGTTGTGCCGGTTAGGATCGGTCATAGGCTGCCTTCTCGAAAATCGTCCGGGATCGATGTGGGAAAATTGCCAGCCCGGGATATCGTGCCTCAGGCGCGGAAAATCAAGCACAACATGGCGTGTTCGAGCGGCGTGAATACCGTTCGCGATGAGGAATACGCCTCAAAAAGCAAAGTCAGGCTCGGGTCGGCGCGATCATCCGCCCAGCATCCGGCTGACGATCCGCGCCGCATAATCCACGGTCGGGATCACCCGGGCATAGTTGAGCCGGGTCGGGCCGATCACGCCGAGCACGCCGACGATGTGACCCGCGCCATCGCTGTAGGGCGCGATGATCGTGGAAGAACCCGACAGCGAAAACAGCTTGTTCTCCGATCCGATGAAGATCCGCACGCCCTCGGCGCGTTCGGCGCGCCCCAACAAATCGATCACGCCGCGCTTGGTCTCGAGATCATCAAACAGCAACCGCACCCGTTCCAGATCCTCCAGCGCATGCAAATCTTCCAGCAGATTGGCGTGACCGCGCACGATCAGCTGGCGATCATCATTGTCACCGCCGGACCAGCTCGCGATCCCCGCCGAAATGACCTTTTGCGTCAGCTGGTCGAGTTCGGCGCGATTCTGCGTCAATGCGGTTTCCAGTTCGAGACGCGCTTCGGCAAGCGTCCGTCCTCTGATCCGCGCATTGAGAAAATTGGTGGCCTCCGTGAGTGCCGAGGAGGGAACGCCGGCCGCCAGAGTCAGCACGCGGTTCTCGACCTGGCCGTCCTCGCCGACCAGCACCACCAGCGCCCGCTCCGGCTCCAGCCGCACGAATTCGATATGCTTGAGCCGCGAATTGGATTTCGCCGTCAACACCACCGCCGCGGCACGGGTCAGGCCCGACAGCCTGGTCAACGCCTCGCCCAACGCCGCTTCAACCGACTGGGCCTTGCCGACGGACGCGAGCTGGCTCTGGATTGCCTGCCGTTCCGCTTCGGTGAGATCGCCGAGCTGCATCAGCGCGTCGACGAAAAAGCGCAGACCGAATTCGGTCGGCAGCCGGCCGGCAGAGGTATGCGGCGCGTAGATCAGACCGAGCGCCTCGAGATCCGACATCACGTTGCGCACCGAGGCCGGTGACAGCGGCACCGCGATCATGCGCGAAATGTTGCGGGAACCGACGGGTTCGCCGGTCGCCAGGTAGCTCTCCACGATCTGGCGAAAAATATCCCGCGAGCGCTCGTTGAGCTGGGCGAGCCCCGCATTCGGCGCGATCAGGCCAATCGGATCGTGGTGAGCCACAGGCTTCTCCCGGCGCATTCCGCCAAACCGTGAGCGGTTCGGCGATCAGATCATGCGCCCTGTAATATTCGAAGCGCGCCCGGACGCAAGATCGGATGCCGGTTTGTTGTTCGCGCTTGCACTGCGATAGTTTGTAGAGGTCGCGGCCCCCTGACAAGCGGGCATTAGCGGCCAAAGGCCTTGCCGCTGGCGCTTCCCCAACCTACAAGCTCCGCGGGCTGGTTTTTGCAGAATTTTCGGAGGATTGTCATGCGGCCAAGCCGCCGTGCGCCGGATGAACTACGCGCCGTGTCGCTGGAACGCGGCGTTGTCAAATACGCCGAGGGTTCCTGCATGGTTAAATTCGGCGACACCCATGTGCTGGTGACAGCCACCCTGGAAGAGCGGCTGCCGCCCTGGCTCAAGGGCCAGGGTCGCGGTTGGGTCACGGCCGAATACGGCATGCTGCCGCGGGCGACCCTGGAGCGCACCCGCCGCGAGGCATCCGCCGGCAAGCAAAATGGCCGCACCGTCGAAATCCAGCGCCTGATCGGGCGCTCGTTGCGCGCAACGCTCGACCTCGAAGCGCTCGGCGAACGGCAGATCACGGTCGACTGTGACGTGCTGCAGGCCGACGGCGGCACGCGCACCGCCTCGATTACCGGTGCCTGGGTGGCGCTGGCCGACTGCATCGGCTGGATGAAGGCACGCAACATGACCAGAGGCAACGTGCTGCGCGACAACGTGGCGGCGATCTCCTGCGGCATCTATGGCGGCACGCCGGTGCTCGACCTCGATTATGCCGAAGATTCCGAGGCCGATACCGACGCGAATTTTGTCATGACCGGCGATGGCCGCATCATCGAAGTGCAGGGTACCGCGGAAAAAACCCCGTTCTCGGAAGCCGAGTTCCTGGCGCTGATGGCGCTGGCGCGCAAAGGCGTGGCGCGGCTGGTGGACTTGCAGAAAATGGCCGTGGCGTGATTGGGGATCGCGCTGGCCCTGGCGTAGACTGACCGCGCATGCACCGTCGAATCACCGGCACGCTCGTGATCGCGACCCATAATCCCGGCAAGCT
The DNA here is from genome assembly GCA_963840155.1 of uncultured Alphaproteobacteria bacterium. Classification (GTDB taxonomy): domain Bacteria; phylum Pseudomonadota; class Alphaproteobacteria; order Rhizobiales; family Xanthobacteraceae; genus Bradyrhizobium. Next base: position 1,291,333 of record CAWIXP010000002.1, on the reverse strand, counting down.
CGCCGAGATGCGCGAACTGCTGGCGCCCCATGGCATCGAGGCGGTATCGGCGGGCGAGCTCGGCCTCGGTGAGCCCGACGAGACCGGCGATACTTTTGCCGCCAATGCGCGGATCAAGGCGATGGCCGCCGCGACATCGGCGCGGTTGCCGGCGTTCGCCGACGATTCCGGATTGGCGGTGGACGCGCTCGATGGCGCGCCCGGGATTTTCTCCGCGCGCTGGGCCGGCGCGAACAAGGACTTCACCGCGGCGATGGCGCGGATCGAGCGCTTGCTGAGGGAGCGCGGCGCAATGCAGGCTTCCCAGCGCAAAGCCCATTTCGTCTCCGCGTTGTGCGTCGCCTGGCCCGATGGCCATCTCGAACAGGTCGAGGCGCGCGCGCAGGGCACGCTGGTGTGGCCGCCGCGCGGCACGGCCGGTTTCGGCTATGATCCGATGTTCATGCCCGATGGATACACGCGAACCTTCGGCGAGATGACCAGCCTCGAGAAACATGGTCTGCCGCCGCTGGGGCTCGGGCTATCGCATCGCGCCCGCGCCTTCGTCAAATTGGCGGAGATCTGCCTTGATTGAGAAGGAAAGCGCGTTCGGCGTTTACGTGCATTGGCCCTTTTGCCTGTCGAAATGTCCATACTGCGATTTCAACAGCCATGTCCGGCACGAGCCGATCGACGAACAACGATTCGCGCGTGCATTTGCGCGCGAGATCGAGACCACCGCCGCGCGCGCGGAAAGCCGCGAAGTGTCGTCGATCTTTCTCGGCGGCGGCACGCCGTCGCTGATGCAGCCGAAAACGGTCGGCGCTATCCTGGATTCGATCGGTAGACACTGGCGCGTGACGCCGGATGCGGAGATCACGCTGGAAGCCAACCCCGGCAGTGTCGAGGCGACGCGATTTGCCGGCTATCGCGCCGCCGGGGTCAACCGGGTATCGCTGGGCGTCCAGGCGCTGGACGATGCTTCGCTGAAGGCGCTGGGCCGCCTGCACACCGCGCGCGAAGCGCTCGATGCGGTCGCGATCGCGCGCAAGGCCTTCGAGCGCTACTCGTTCGATCTGATTTACGCCCGTCCCGATCAGACGCCTGCGATGTGGGCGGATGAATTGACGCGCGCGATCGCGGAAGCGGCCGAGCATCTGTCGCTCTATCAACTGACGATCGAAGCGGGCACCCCGTTCTTCGGCTTGCATGCCGCGGGGAAGTTGAAGACGCCGGATGAGGCGACTGCGCGGGCGCTGTACGACGTTACCCAGGATGTCTGCGCGCAGCATGGACTGCCGGCGTACGAGATTTCCAACCACGCGCGAGGGGGCGCGGAATGCCGGCATAATCTGGTGTACTGGCGCGGCGAGCAATATGCCGGCATCGGCCCCGGCGCCCACGGGCGGCTCGATATCGCAGGCGTCCGGCATGCGACCGCGACGGAAAAGCGGCCGGAGGCGTGGCTGATGCGAGTCGAGGCCAACGGCCATGGCATCGTCACCGACGATCCGCTGAACGGCGAAGAGCGCGCCGATGAATTCCTGCTGATGGGCCTGCGGCTCACCGAGGGCATCGATCCCAAACGCTATGCGGCGCTATCGGGCCGCGCGCTCGATCCGCGGCGGATTGCGATCCTGCGCGAAGAAGGCGCGATCACGGTCGATGACAGCGGGCGGCTGCGGGTGACGCAAGCCGGATTTCCGGTACTCGACGCGGTGGTCGCGGATCTCGCGGCGTAGACTCCGCAACCCGTCGTCCCTGCGAAAGCAGGGAACGGCAACGATCACGCCCCAAAGCTCTTCGGCGAGCCGGCGACCGCCACGCTGCCGCTGGTGGCCACGCGCATTACCGCAAGCCCGCGTTCGTTGCTGCCGTCGGGGCGGAAGCGAAACAGACCGTCGATGCCGGCAAAGCCGGAGGGATTGATCAGCACCTCCGGCGAGAACCGTTGCGGCCCTTGCGTTCGCGCCAATGCTGCGACCAGCGCCACCGCGTCATAAGCGAGCGTCGCGGTGCGCACCGGGTCGGAGGCGAACTTGCCGCGGTAGCGGCCGGAGAAACTGCGATACCCGGATGGATCCGGCGCGGCGAAGAGCCCGCCCTGCAAGGACTGGCTCGCGAACACGCGCGGATTGTCCCAAAGCCCGGTGCCGAGCAGCTGGATGTTTCGCAAATTCGACCCGGCTGCGGTCAGCGCGTCGGCCACCGTCACCACGCTCTCGCCGTCATCGGCGATGAACAGCGCATCGGCCTGGCCAAGCGCCTGGGCCACGGTGCGCGCGGCGGTGGCGCGATCGGCACCGTATTTCTCAAACGCGACCACGCGGCCGCCCCTGCGGCCGACCGCCTGCTTGAATGCGGCTTCCACCACATTGCCGTAGGCATTCTCGGGCAGCAGCGCAGCGAAGGACCGCTTTCCGGTGCTCGCGGCGTATTCGACGATGCGGTTGACGTCGGACTCCGGCAAGAAGCTCAGCAGATAAACGCCGCGTCCGGCCACGCTCGAATCGGTCGAGAACGCAATCACCGATACGCCGCGGTTGCGGGCCAGCTGCGCTGCCGCCGGCACCGAGGCCGCGAACAGCGGACCGAGGATGATCTCGGCGCCTTCGTCGAGCGCCTGCTGCGTGCCCTGGCTCGCACCTTGCGGGTTGCCGCCGTCATCCTTGATCAGAAGCTGGATGTTGGGGTTCTGGAATTCTGCCAGCGCCATTTCGGCGGCATTCTTCATCGACTGCGCGGCAACACCGGCATTGCCCGCCGCCGATAGCGGCAGAATCAATCCGACCTTGACCTGGCCGGTGCCGACCGCGAGCGGCTGCTGCTGCGGTCCGGCGGAATCCGATGGCGAGCTGAACGGATTCGAAAATGAGCTGAGGCTCTGCTGCACGCCCGCGCAGGCGCCGAGCAGCGGCGCGCCGAGAATCAGGCCGACCGCCGTCCGCCGAGTCGCCGCCGAAGGCCGAGGCTTGGCCAACAGGCTTGGCAGCTCCCTGGGCAAATCCTTGCCCAGATCCTTGTGCAGATCCCTGGGATTTCGCGGGCCCACCATCGCATCTCTTCTCTTGACCGACCGCCGTCGGCCAGGACGTCAACTTGCAGAAGATCAGGAAAGCCCGATTCAGGCATATTGTCGACGAATAGTTAACCAAAACAAAAGGATTATGGCGCTGCGGCCTGGCGCAGGGTGAGGTGCGGTTCCCTCACCGTGGTGCGGCCCTGATGCTGCAACATTGTGGTGTTGCCGCCTTCTGCCCTCTAGATTGCGATCATGCGCGCGAAAACGGCCCCCTTAAATGCGACGGACGGCCTCATGGAACCGTCGCCACGGACCTTTTCCGTCGGCGGCCACCTGTTGATCGCTCCGAAGCCGGTTCCAGGCTTGCATCTGGTGGCGACCCCAATCGGCAACCTTGGCGACATCACGCTGCGCGCGCTGGAAACGCTGGCCGGCGTCGACATCATCTTCTGCGAAGACACCCGCATCACCCGGAGGCTGACCGCGCGCTACGCGGTCGCGGCGGTTTTGAAACCCTATCACGAGCACAACGCCGCGCTGGCGCGGCCGAAGATCCTGCAATGGCTGGCGCAGGGCGCCTCGATCGCGCTGGTCTCGGATGCCGGCACGCCGCTGATTTCCGATCCCGGCTTCAAGCTGGTGCGCGAGGTCTGCGCCGCCGGACACAAGGTGACGGCGTTGCCGGGACCCTCCGCGGTGTTGTCGGCGCTGGCGGTGGCGGGGCTGCCCACCGACCGATTTTTCTTCGAAGGCTTTTTGCCGCCGAAACAGACCGCGCGCCGGGCGCGGCTGACCGAGCTGTCGCGGATCGAAGCGACCTTGGTGATGTTCGAATCCGGTAACCGCGTGCAGGACACGCTTGCCGATCTCGCCGCCATCATGGCGGGGCGCGACGGCGCCGTCTGCCGCGAAATGACCAAGCTGCACGAAGAGATCGCGCGCGCGCCGCTATCGCAACTCGCGCGCTGCGCCGGCACGCTGGAGACGCGCGGTGAATTCGTGCTGGTGATCGGCCCGCCGGCGGCGGGGGCCCCGGTGCTGGCCGCGCATGAGCTTGACGATCTGCTGCGAACTCAGCTCGAGCGCGGCAGCGTGAAAGATGCGGTCGCGCATGCCGTGGAAATTTCCCGCCGCCCGCGCCGCGAGGTCTATGCCCGCGCGCTGGAGCTAGCCAGGGAGACCCGCGAGTTTGAGAAGCAAGCCGGCGCCGGGGGCGAGCATGGCGAAGATTGACGGTGCCGCGCCGCCCGAAAAGCTCGCAAAGCCCGCTTCGCCGGCGCGCGTCGCCGCGTTCCGGACCGGCATTTCCGCCGAGGGCCGCGCCGCCGCTTTTCTGATGGCGAAAGGCTATCGCATCCTCGCCAAGCGTTTTCGCACGCCCTATGGCGAGATCGATCTCGTGGCGCGCCGCCGCAACCTGCTGGCGTTCATCGAGGTCAAGGCCCGCGCCAGCCTCGAGGAGGCCGCCTATGCGGTGACGCCGCGCCAGCAGGCGCGCATCATCGATGCGGCCCAGGCCTGGCTGATGGCGCATCCCGAACATGCCCAATTCGAGCTGCGTTTCGATGCCATGCTGATTGCGCCGAGGCGATTGCCGCGCCATCTGTTAGCGGCATTCGACGCCAGCACCTGAATCTTTGCCACCGGAAAACAGCGGGCCGCCCACACCATGAAATTGAATGTCGCCGTCCAGATGGACCCGATCGCGCGCATCAACATCGGCGGCGATTCGACTTTCGCGCTGCTGCTGGAAGCGCAGAAGCGCGGCCACGGGCTTTCCTATTACACCCCCGACAAGCTGTCGCTGCGCGGCGATGAAGTGGTTGCCCCGGTTCAGCTGCTCACGGTGCGCGATGATCCCGCCGATTTTTTTACCTTGGGCGAGCCGCGGCGAGAGCCGCTTGAGGCATTCGACGTCATCCTGCTCCGCCAGGACCCGCCGTTCGACCTCGCCTACATCACCTCGACGCATTTATTGGAGCGGCTGCATCCCAAAACGCTGGTCGTGAACGACCCGGCCAGCGTGCGCAACGCGCCGGAAAAGCTCTTTGTGATGGATTTTCCGCATCTGATGCCGCCGACCTTGATCTCGCGCGACCTCGACGAGATCAACGCCTTCCGCGATCAGCACGGCGCCGTGGTGATGAAGCCGCTGCACGGCCATGGCGGCGCGGCGGTGTTTCGCGTCATGCCGCAGGACATGAATTTCGGTTCGCTGTTCGATATGTTCTCGGTGACTTTCAAGGAGCCCTGGGTGATCCAGCGCTTTCTTCCCGAGATCAAACACGGCGACAAGCGCATCATCCTGGTCGAGGGCGAATTCGCCGGCGCCATCAACCGGGTGCCGGCGGCGGACGATCTGCGCTCCAACATGGTCCGTGGCGGCGCCGCGCAGGCGACCGAACTTTCGGATCGCGAGCGCGAAATCTGCGCTGGCCTGGGCCCGGCCTTGCGCGAGCGCGGGCTGTTGTTCGTCGGCATCGACGTCATCGACGGCAATCTTACCGAGATCAACGTCACCTCGCCGACCGGCATCCGCGCGATTTCGCGGCTCGGCGGCCCGGATGTCGCGGCCAGGATCTGGGACGTGATCGAAAACAAGCGGGGCAAGGCCTAGCCCGCATCCCCTGGCGCGCGCCGGATCGGGTTCCCTCGATCGCGGCATCGGCCCGGCGGCCTTTACCGTGTTCCCCTAATGTTCTTGCGCTTCCCCGCCGGTTCCGCTACCGTCAGTTGCACCGGAGGGGCGCCATGGTCCAGCGGGTTTCCACCGTAGCCTTTGAGGGGATCGAGGCCCGCGGCGTCGACGTGCAGGTGCAGGTCGCACCCGGCCTGCCCGCGTTCGCCATCGTCGGCCTGCCCGACAAGGCGGTTTCCGAGGCCCGCGAACGGGTGCGCTCGGCGCTGATCGCCTCGGGGCTAGCGCTGCCCGCGCGACGAATCACGGTCAATCTCGCGCCCGCCGACCTGCCCAAGGAAGGCAGCCATTACGATCTGCCGATCGCGCTCGGCCTGATGGCGGCGATCGGCGCCATTCCGCCGGACGCGCTTGCCGGCTTCACCGTGCTCGGCGAATTGGGCCTCGATGGATCGATCGCGCCGGTGGCCGGCGTATTGCCGGCCGCGATCGGCGCCAATTCACGCGACGAGGGGCTGATTTGTCCGGCGGCCTGCGGCGCCGAAGCGGCCTGGGCGAGCCCCGACATCCAGATCGTGGCGGCGAACTCGCTGATCCAGATCGCCAACCACTTCAAGGGCACGCAGGTGTTGTCGCGCCCGCAGCCGAAAGTGCACGAGCGCCAGCACTCCTTGCTCGACCTGCGCGACATCAAGGGCCAGGAAAGCGCCAAGCGCGCGCTCGAGATCGCGGCGGCCGGCGGACATCATCTGTTGATGATCGGCTCGCCCGGCGCCGGCAAGTCGATGCTGGCCGCGCGGCTACCCTCGATCCTGCCGCCGCTGTCGCCCTCGGAGCTGCTCGAAGTATCGATGATCGCCTCCGTCGCCGGCGAGATCGAAGGCGGCGCGCTCACCGCGCGGCGTCCGTTCCGCAGCCCGCATCATTCCGCGAGCATGGCGGCTCTGACCGGCGGCGGCATGCGCGCCAGGCCCGGCGAAATCTCGCTGGCGCATCAGGGCGTGCTGTTCCTCGACGAACTGCCGGAGTTCGATCCGCGCGTGCTGGATTCGCTGCGCCAGCCACTGGAGAACGGCGAGGTCGCGGTGTCCCGGGCCAATCATCGCGTCACCTATCCGGCGCGCTTCATGCTGGTCGCCGCGATGAATCCCTGCCGCTGCGGGCACGGCTATGAGCCGGGTTATTCCTGCAAGCGCGGACGGATCGACCGCTGCACTGCCGATTACCAGACCCGAATCTCGGGCCCGCTGATGGATCGTATCGACCTGCGGATCGAGGTGCCCGCCGTGACCGCCGCCGACCTGATCCTGCCGCCGCCGGCGGAAGGCTCTGCTGAAGTCGCCGCGCGCGTTGCCGCGGCGCGCGACATTCAGTTGGCGCGCTATGCCGCTGCCGGATTGCCGCAGGTCCGCACCAACGCCGAAGCGCCGGCCTCACTGCTGGAGACGATCGCGCAGCCCGACGCGCCGGGGCTGAAACTGCTGCGCGATGCCTCCGAAACCATGCGGCTGTCGGCGCGCGGCTACCATCGCGTGCTGCGGGTCGCCCGCACGCTGGCCGATCTCGACGGCGACGACAAGGTCGGCCGGCTGCATCTGGCCGAAGCGTTGTCGTACCGCGCGCTCGCCGAGGATCTGCGGCGCGCGGCCTGAAATCGCGCGGCCCGTCAAGCCGCGTCGCTCCTGAAATCCAGCCCTTAACGTTCCATTAACCGTGTTGATAGCGCAGCGCGCGAAGCCGGCGGTCCGCAAGCACTTCTTCAGGGTCGCCGCCGCATCGTCGTGGCGAGCACACGGGGCGCATCGCGGCAACATCGGCGCGAGGCGACAGCGATCCCAACCGGCAATCTCAGGGTAATCATGCGATGGGGCGAGTTTTCCGGATCAAATTGCGCATACGCCGCTTCACGCGACGACATCCATGGCTCACTTTCTCCGTTCGCTCGTTCATGATTTTCTCGGCCGCGTTCGGCGGCGCCTATGGTTTCATCGACGGCAGCCGATCGGAAAAGTCCGGCTACGACCCCAACACCTTTGCAATTGGCGCCAGTTTCCTGTTCGCGATCGCCTGCGTCGCGGTCGCGACCCTGAGCATCCGGCTGCGCTGGATGCGCAACAAATTGCGCAAGATCGCGCTCCACAACGAAGCCATGGCCGACCGCAATTGGGAATTGCAGGAAGCCGAGCAACGCGCCCGCCGCCTGTTCGAATCGCAAGGCGACCTGATCGTGCTGCGCGACCCGGAAGGCCGCATCAGCTTCGTCAACGATGCCTATTGCGAACTGGCCGAACTGCCACGCAGCGCGCTGATCGGCAGCCGCTTTTGCTTCACGGTGCTCGAGCAGGGCGACAGCGCACTGGAAGCCGATGGCACCAGGATCCATGACCAGAAAATCGCGAGCCCGTTGGGACCGCGATGGATCGCGTGGCGCGAGGGGCTGGTGCGAACCGACGCCGGCAGGCCTGCGGAGATGCAGAGCGTCGGTCGCGACGTCACCGACCGTGCCGAGAGCGAGCGCGCGCTCGGCGAGGCCCGCGACCATGCCGATGCCGCCAACCGCGCCAAGTCGCGCTTCCTGGCGATGGCCTCGCACGAAATCCGCACGCCGCTCAACGGCATTATCGGCATGAGCGGTCTGCTGCTCGACACCCGCCTGACACCGGAGCAGACGACCTACGCCAACGCGGTCAAGACCTCGGGCGACGCGCTGCTCTCGCTGATCGAGGAGCTGCTGGATTTTTCCAAGATCGAAGCCGGCAAGATCGACCTCGAACGCCGTCCGTTCGCGCTTGCCGCATTGATCGAGGACATCGCCGAGCTGCTGGCGCCGCGCGCGCAAGCGAGAAAGCTCGAGATCGCGGCCTATGTCGACGAGCGGCTGCCGATGGAAGTGGTCGGCGACGCAGCGCGGCTGCGCCAGGTGCTGCTCAATCTGGCCGGCAATGCCATCAAATTCACCGCAACCGGCGGCGTGGCGCTGATTGTCGAGCCGGGCATCTGGCCCCACGAGATCAGTTTCTTGGTGCGCGACACCGGCATCGGCATCGCGCCGGAAGCGCAGGCGCGCATCTTTCGCGAGTTCGAGCAGGCCGACGAACGCACTGCCCGCAGCTATGGCGGCACCGGACTCGGGCTGAGCATCTCCGAACGCATCGTCAAGCGAATGGGAGGCCGCATTACGCTGGAAAGTACCCCGGGCATCGGCTCGACCTTCGAGGTGTCGATCCCGCTCGCCGCCGCTGCGATCGACGGCAGCAGGCAGCAGTTGTTTGCGACACCGGATCTGACCGGGCAGTCCGTCATGCTGGTCGCGCCGCAGAGTATCGAGGCTTCGTTGATTGCCCGCCGGTTGCAACGCTGGGGCTGTCAGACCGTAGGCGTATCCGACATCGCGGTGGCGCAGGCTTTGCTGCCCGAGCGTTCATGGCATGCATTGTTGCTCGATCGGGCTTTGGGCGCCTCCGAGATCGAGCTGCTGGCTGAAGCGGCGCGCCCTCACGCAACGCAGCGGATCGTCATGTTCACGCCGGCGGCGCGGCATGAACTGCAGCCAGCTTGCGCCGCTTTCACCGGCTATCTGGTGAAGCCGCTGCGCGCGGCGTCGCTCGCGACCCGTCTCTCCTCAGCGCCGGAAGTGCTTGCACCTGAACTGGCCGCCGATCCCCCGATCGATGAACCCCAGAGCCCGCCGGCCGCGCCGGCGCATGGTCTTTCGATTCTGGTCGCCGAAGACAATGAGATCAACGCGCTGCTGATGCGCTCGCTGTTGACGCGGCTCGGCCATGAAGCGGTCATCACCACCAACGGCGAAGCCGCGCTGGAATCGTGGCTATCGGCGAAATCCGCCGGTAGTCCCTATGATCTGGTCCTGATGGATATCCAGATGCCGCAGCTCGACGGCATCGAAACCGCCAAGCGGATTCGCGAGCGTGAGGCCGGCCAGCCTGGCCGCCAGACGCCGATCCTCGCGCTCACCGCGAACACCTTGGTGGAAGACCGCTACGCCTGCTTTGAAGCGGGCATGGATGGCTTTCTGGTCAAACCGCTCGATCGTGAAAAGCTCACCGAGGCGCTGGCCGGCCTCGCCGCCTCGCGGCATCTCGCGGCGTGAGAGGAGAGGTCCCATCCTCGTCATTCCCGGATGGCGGAATTCAGACATCGGGCTCAAATAGAGCCAATCGCCGCTACAACCTTCGCAGCGCTACCGCTTCAACCACGTGATCGGCGCCCTTTTTCAGGATCAGCGTCGCGCGCGGCCGGGTCGGCAAGATGTTTTCTTCGAGATTGGCGAGGTTGGTCCGCTCCCAGATCGCAAGCGCCGTGGCGATGGCTTCCTCGTCGGAGAGCGCCGCATAGCGATGGAAATAGGATCGCGGGTCGTGGAACGCGGTGTCGCGCAACGTCAGGAACCGCGTGATGTACCAGTCGCGAAGCACCGCTTCGTCAGCATCGATATACACAGAGAAATCGAAAAAGTCGGAAACCACCGGCACGGCCTTGCCGTCGCGGGGCAGGCGGCCGGTCTGCAGGACATTGACGCCCTCGACGATGAGGATTTCGGGCCGGTCGATCTCGATCCATTCGTTCGGGATGATGTCGTAGGTCAAATGCGAATAGACCGGCGCGCGAACCGGCCGCCGTCCGGCCTTGATGTCGCTCAGGAACGCCAACAGCGTCGGCAGGTCGTAACTCTCGGGAAAGCCCTTCTTCTGCATCAGGCCTTGCCGCTCCAGCACTGCGTTGGGAAGCAGGAAGCCGTCAGTGGTCACCAGGTCGACCCTGGGCCTTGGCGACCAGCGCGCCAAAAGCGCCTGCAAGACGCGCGCGGTGGTCGATTTGCCGACCGCCACCGATCCGGCGACGCCGATGATGTAGGGCACCTTGCGGTCTTCGATCCTGAGAAAGCGCCGCTGCGCATAATACAGCCGCTGCATGGCCTCGACATAGATCGACAGCAGCCGCGACAGCGGCAGATAGATCTCCTCGACCTCCTGGAGGTCGAGCCGGTCGTGCATCGAGCGCAGCTTGGCGATCTCATCGGCTTCCAGAAGTCATCGGCATATCGTCGCGCAGCCGCGCCCATTGATCCCGCGAGAAGATGCGATAGGGATTGTAGAGCTGCTCCGGTGCCCGAATGTCCATGACGCCGCCTTCTATGAATCGCGCTTGCGCGCGGCCTTCTCTTCAAGGCCGGACATGGTGGTACGCTGCGCCAGCGCCGCCTCGACGTCTTCAAGCCCGACGCCGCGCGATTTCAACAGCACCAGAAGATGAAACAGCAGATCCGCGCTTTCGGCGATCAGGCGGCCGCGATCGTTCTCGACCGCGGCGATCACGGTTTCCACCGCCTCCTCGCCCAATTTCTTCGCGCAATGCTCCGAACCCTTGTCCAGCAGCTTGCGCGTGTAGGACGCCTCTCCTCCCGACGCGGCGCGGGCGTCGATGGTGGCGGCGAGATCGTGGATCGTGAAACGCGTCATCAACTCAACTCACGCGCCAGCCGGGTGGGCGCCATTCATTCGGACAGATTTAGCACTTCCGCCATCAGGAGTCGTCAGGGATCGAGCCGCATCGGCAGCCCGGCCCGGACCATATGGTCCTTGGCTTCACGTATGGTAAATTCTCCGAAATGGAAGATCGACGCCGCCAGGACGGCGGTCGCATGTCCCTCGCGAATGCCTTCCACCAGATGGTCGAGATTGCCCACGCCGCCGGAGGCGATTACCGGCACCGAAACGCTATCGGCGATGGCGCTGGTCAACGGAATATCAAAGCCCTGCCTGGTGCCGTCGCGGTCCATCGAGGTCAGCAGGATTTCGCCGGCCCCGAGCGAGACAACTTCCTGGGCGTATTCCATCGCCTCGATCCCGGTGGAGTTGCGTCCGCCATGGGTGAAGATTTCCCAGCGATCCGAGCCGCCGCCACGCTTGACGCGCTTGGCATCGATCGCGACCACGATGCACTGATCGCCGAATTTTTCGGCCGCCTCCTTGACGAATTCACGCCGGCTGACAGCGGCACTGTTGATGGAGACCTTGTCGGCACCAGAGCGCAGCAGCGTCCTGATATCGTCGATGGTGCGCACGCCGCCGCCAACCGTCAACGGCATGAAGCAGGCCTCCGCCGTGCGCCGCACCACGTCCAGCATGATGCCGCGATTTTCGTGGGTCGCCGTGATATCGAGAAAGCACAGCTCGTCGGCGCCGGCGGCATCGTAGGCGACCGCCGCTTCGACCGGATCGCCGGCGTCGCGCAGATTGACGAAATTGACTCCCTTGACCACGCGTCCGTCCTTGACGTCGAGACAGGGGATCACGCGTACCTTGAACATTGCAGGTTCCTAGGCGGCGGCGCGCGCGCTGCGGATCAGCGCGAGCGCAGCCGCGGCATCGAGACGGCCGTCATAGAGCGCGCGTCCCCCGATCGCGCCGGCCAGTTTCCTGGCGCGCGGCGCAAGCAGCGCCTTGACGTCCTCGATGGAGGCAAAGCCACCGGAGGCGATCACCGGAATCGAGATGCGCTCGGCAAGCGCAACGCTGGCGTCGAGATTGAGGCCCTTCAACAGGCCGTCACGCGCGATGTCGGTAAAGACGATCGCAGCCACGCCGGCGTCTTCGTAACGCTGCGCGATTTCGAGCGCGGTCACCTGTGAAGTTTCGGCCCAGCCTTCGACCGCGACCTGGCCGTCGCGCGCGTCGAGACCGACCGCGACGCGGCCGGGGAATTCCTTTGCCGCGGCCTTCACCAGCTGCGGATCGCGTACCGCCGCGGTGCCGACGATCACGCGGGCGATGCCCTTGACCAGCCAGGCTTCCACTGTTTTCAGATCGCGGATGCCGCCGCCGAGTTGCACCGGCACGGTCACCGCTTTCAGCATCGCCTCGACGGCATGCGCATTCATCGGCTTGCCGGCAAAGGCGCCATCGAGATCGACGACGTGAAGATATTCGAAGCCTTGCACGGCGAAGGCGCGCGCCTGCGCCGCTGGATCGAGGTTGAATACCGTCGCGCGCGCCATGTCGCCCTGCTCAAGCCGCACGCACTGGCCGTTCTTCAGATCGATGGCCGGAAACAGGATCATCAAACGATTTCCCGCAAATGCCGCAGCGAGTCTGCTTCCTTCATCACCGCTCGCAAGGGCTCGCGAGGGGCGGGGAAACAGTGCGGCTGCCGGGAGGACCATCATGGGTTCCATTTCAAAAAGTTCGAAATCAAAGCCAGCCCGAAACGCTGGCTCTTCTCCGGGTGAAACTGGGTGCCGATCGCCGTATCCTTGCCGACGATGGCGGTGACCGGCCCGCCGTAATCCGCGCGCGCCAATACGTCCGCCTCGCGGACTGCATTGAGGTGGTAGGAGTGCACGAAATATGCGTGGCGGCCTTTCGGGCCAAGCTCCAGCCGCTCAAGCACCGGATGCTCGCGGATCATATCGAGTGTGTTCCAGCCCATGTGGGGAATCTTCAAATCGTCTTGGCGCGGCGTGATCTTCTCGACATCGCCTTCGATCCAGTTGAAGCCATTTGTGGTGACGTGCTCCTTGCCCCGCGTGGCCATCAGCTGCATGCCGACGCAGATGCCGAAGAACGGCCGCGCCTTGTCGCGCACCGCCTGCGTCATCGCCTCAACCATGCCATCGAGCGCGTCGAGACCCCTGCGGCAGTCGGCGAAGGCGCCGACGCCCGGCAGCACGATGCGATCGGCGCGGTACACCGCTTCGGGATCGCGGGTCACTACGATGCTTTGCGGACTTGCCATGCTCCGCGCGGCGCGCTCGAACGCCTTTGCCGCCGAGTGCAGATTGCCGGAGCCGTAGTCGATGATGGCAACGCTCACCGCGGCGCTCCCGGTTGCGGAAACAAACCGATGACGTCGCTCGGCGGCTTCGAGAACGGCTGGCCCGGAATGTCCCGGGTCGGCGGCGGGCCGCCGCGCTCGACTGCCGATTGATCGTTGAGCCCGCGTTGCCTGGCGGTCCAGCGGTCGAAAAATCGCCGCTCTGCCGTCTCGCGGTCGTCGGCCACCACGATGTCGAGCTGGCGCCAGTTGCGCCGCGACAAGGTCCAGCGCCGCAAGCTCGCCGCTTCAAGTCCCATCAGCAATGCAAATAGCAGGTCCACGAAAAACACCGTCGTCCATCCAGCGCCGAGGCGCAGCATGGCGGACTCGATGGCGATCGCGACAATGATCCAGCCGATCAGCACCAGCCAAAGCCGGTGCCAGACAAGCCATATCGGGCCGAAAATCATGGCCCAGAAATGGAAGCCGTCGCGAACGAATGCGAAGCGGTCGGTGGCGCGAACGCCCGCGCCGCTGACCACCGGAGCATGAACTGTAAAGGCCGGCATCGTTACTCTCCGCCGAAGAACCGGGAAATCACCCGCCGAGCTGACCCTTGGTGGAGGGCACTTCGCCCGCGGCCCGCGGATCGATCGCGACCGCCGCACGCAGCGCCCTTGCCAGACCCTTGAAGCAGGATTCGGCGATGTGATGGCTGTTGTCGCCATATAAGGTCTCGACGTGCAAAGTCACGCCCGCATTGATTGCAAAGGCGTTGAACCATTCGCGAACCAGCTCGGTATCGAAGGCGCCTACCTTGTCGCGCGGAAACTCCACCTTGAACACCAGCACCGGACGGCCCGAAATATCGATCACGACGCGCGACAGCGTCTCGTCCATCGGCATGTGGATCGAGGCATAACGGCTGATGCCGGCCATGGCGCCGAGCGCCTGTTTCACGGCTTGCCCGAGCGCGATCCCGACGTCCTCGGTGGTGTGGTGATGGTCAATGTGAAGGTCGCCGACCGCCTTCACCGAGATGTCGATGCGGGAATGCCGGGCCAGGAGATCGAGCATGTGATCGAAAAAGCCGATGCCGGTCGCGACGCTGGATACGCCCGTGCCATCGAGATTCACGGTCACCTCGATGTCGGTCTCCTTGGTCTTGCGCTTGACGGTGGCGCTGCGCATGAAAGAGGCTTTCCATTGTCCGGTGTTTTCGATTCCGGGCCGAAAACGCGAACCTTTTAACAGGCTGATGTAGCCTTCGCTACTGCGGGAAGGCCTCCGAAAGGCTCAACTTCGGCCTATGGTGACCGGAAATCCCCGGACTCTTTTGGTTTGACGCGTTTTCTTCGCGGGCCGGCTCGATCCGGCAGCCGGCTTCGCGCCAAAACGCTCTGAAACGCCGCGATTGTAAGGCGGCGCGGCAATCCCTAGATTTGACGGGAACGCGAGGTCTTTCATGCAAGCATCACCGCTGCCATCGCCGCTCTGGCACGGCACCACCATCCTGACGGTCCGCAAGGGCGGCAAGGTAGTGATCGGCGGCGACGGGCAGGTCTCGATCGGCCAGACCATCATGAAATCCAACGCCAAAAAGGTCCGCAAGCTCGGCAAGGGCGACGTGATCGGCGGTTTTGCCGGCGCCACCGCCGACGCCTTCACCCTGTTCGAGCGGCTGGAAAGCAAGCTCGAGCAATATCCGGGGCAATTGACCCGCGCGGCGGTCGAGCTTGCCAAGGACTGGCGCACCGACCGCTATTTGCGGCGGCTGGAGGCGATGATGATCGTCGCCGACAAGGATGTCTCGCTGGTTCTGACCGGCACCGGCGACGTTCTGGAGCCGGAAGCCGGCGTGATGGCGATCGGGTCCGGCGGCAATTACGCGCTGGCGGCGGCGCGCGCCCTGATCGATTCGGACAAGGATGCCGAGAGCATCGTGCGCCGGGGCCTCGATATCGCCGCCGATATCTGCGTCTATACCAACCGCAACGTAACCATCGAGACGTTGCAGGTCGGCTGATCGATGGCGCCGTGACGGACGAGCGGGGCGCCGCTAAACCCTGCTTGTCTCAGTCACATTCCACCCTACCTAGGGACCTATGACCGACTTTTCCCCCCGCGAAATCGTCTCCGAACTCGATCGTTTCATTGTCGGCCAGACCGACGCCAAGCGCGCGGTCTCCATCGCGCTGCGCAACCGCTGGCGGCGGCTGCAGCTGACAGGTTCCTTGCGCGAGGAAGTGCTGCCAAAAAACATCCTGATGATCGGGCCGACCGGTGTCGGCAAGACCGAGATCGCGCGGCGGCTGGCAAGGCTCGCCGGCGCGCCCTTCATCAAGGTCGAAGCTACGAAATTTACCGAGGTCGGCTATGTCGGCCGTGACGTCGAGCAGATCATTCGCGATCTCCTCGAGGTCGCGATCGCCCAGACGCGGGAGCGCAAACGCAAGGACGTCCAGGCCCGCGCGCAACTTGCCGCCGAAGATCGCGTGCTCGACGCACTGGTCGGCGCCAATTCCAGCGCCGCGACGCGCAATTCCTTTCGCAAGAAATTGCGCGCCGGCGAACTCAACGACAAGGAAATCGAGGTCGAGACGCAATCGTCCGGCGGCATGCCGATGTTCGAAGTTCCGGGCATGCCCGGCGCCCAGATGGGCGCGATCTCGATCGGCGATATTTTCGGCAAATTGGGCAACCGGAGCAAGACCCGGCGGCTGACGGTCGAGGGCTCGCATGAGCTTCTGGTCAACGAGGAATCCGACAAGCTGTTGGATAACGATCAACTGGTGCAGGAATCGATCGGTGCGGTCGAGAACAACGGCATCGTGTTTCTCGACGAGATCGACAAGATCTGCGTGCGCGACGGCCGGGTCGGCGGCGACGTCTCGCGCGAAGGCGTGCAGCGCGACCTGCTGCCTTTGATCGAAGGTACCACGGTGTCGACCAAGCACGGCGCGGTCAAGACCGACCACATCCTGTTCATCGCCTCCGGCGCGTTTCACATCGCAAAGCCCTCGGACCTGTTGCCGGAATTGCAGGGTCGCCTGCCGATCCGGGTCGAACTGGAAGCGCTGAGCCGAAACGACATGCGCCGCATCCTGACCGAGCCCGAGGCGTCGCTG
Organism: uncultured Alphaproteobacteria bacterium; assembly: GCA_963840155.1. Taxonomy (GTDB): domain Bacteria; phylum Pseudomonadota; class Alphaproteobacteria; order Rhizobiales; family Xanthobacteraceae; genus Bradyrhizobium. The sequence continues at coordinate 1,274,790 of CAWIXP010000002.1, read as the reverse complement.
ATCAAGCAATATGTCGCGTTGATGCAGACGGAGGGCGTGACGCTCGATATCACCGACGGCGCGATCGAGGCGCTGGCCGACGTAGCGGTCGCCGTCAATTCCTCGGTGGAGAATATCGGCGCGCGGCGATTGCAGACCGTGATGGAACGCGTGCTGGACGAGATTTCATTTGCCGCACCGGATCGCCACGGCGAAACCATCCGGATCGATGCGGACTATGTGCAGAAGCATGTCGGCGACCTTGCCAAGAATGCCGATCTGAGCCGGTTTATTTTATAGCTTGTGCCGCCAGTCAGCTAGCTCTTGGCCCGGCGGATCCGCACGTAGAGCGCGCCCTCGCCGCCATGGCCGATATGGGCTTCTTCGAAGCCAACCACCAGCGAGCGGAATTCTGGCAGGCCCAGCCATTGCGGCACCTGGCGGCGCAGCACGCCGCGCTCCGATTCGGCTCCCATTTTGCCTTTGCCGGTAATGACAAGAACAAACCTGACGCCATCGCTCTGGGCTCGCTGCAGAAAGGCCGTGAGCGCGCGATGGGCGCGGGTCTGCGTCATGCCGTGCAGGTCGAGCCGCGCATCGATCTCCGTCCACCCGCGTGACAGTTGTGCGCGCGCGCGGCGTCCGAGCGGCGCCAGTGGCGGCGCCGTCGGCACCTGGAGCTTCGGCGTTCGCAAATGATGGGCCGATGCAACCGGCTTTGGGGACGGGGCGAGTTTCGCAGCCACGGCTACTTCCGCCGCTGCCGCCGCCAAAACCGCCTCGGCTTTCCCGGCACGGTGTTTCTTCCGCAGCGGCTTTGCCTGTTTCGCGACGCTCTCCCACAGAGCACGCTCTTCTTCGGTTAGCGTCCGTCTGCGGCGAGACGGCGTCGACAATTCCGGATTGGGCACCGGAGATTTCACCGGCCCGCTCGGTAATTGCGATTGTGACGGCGGAGGCGCGGCTCGCGGGCCGGCGCCATGGCGGGTCGCGACTCCGGCAACGGCACCGGGGGCGCGACGGCGGCTTGCCCGCTCGCGGCTAGTCGTGCGAGCGCTGCGGGAACCTGCGCCGCCACCGGCGCGGGCGCCACGCTGTTCACAGGCTCCGCGGGCTTGCTCGCGTCCTTGGTGCCGACAGGCGGCGCGGAAACCTCCGGCCTCGCAGCATTGACGACGTTTGTTAGCGGATCTTTCAGCGGATCGACCTGCGGGAAAAGCTTCGCGATCGCCTCCGAGGGCCTCGCATCCGGCACCGGCATCTTGCGGCCCCTCGCCGCCGGGTCGAGGCTTTTGGGCACCAGCATGACAAACTGCATACTGTGCCGAAGCCGGCCGGACACTCTCCCGGCATCGGCGCCGGCGCCGAAATACAGATCGGCGCGCGCCGGCCCGACAATCGCAGATCCGGTGTCCTGCGCGATCATCAGCCGGTGAAACGGCGTTTTCGATTGTTCCGACTCGATCGGCAGCTCTCCTTCGATGAAGAAGGGCGTGCCGTAGACGTGCAACGCCTTGTCGACCGCGATCGAGCGGCCCGGCGTCAGCGGGACTCCTTGCGCGCCCACTGCTTCGTCCCGGTCGGAGAGCTGAACTTCGCGAAAGAATACATAGGAGCGGTTTTGCCGCCGCAAATCGTTGGCGCCGTCTGGGTTTTGCTCCATCCATTCCCTGATCTTCTGCATCGACATCTGCTCTTTCGGTATGATGCCGCGGTCGATCAGGATGCGGCCGACCGCCATGTAGGGATAACCATTGTGCGCGTCGTAGTTGATACGGATGGTCGAGCCGTCCTCGAGCCGGACCCGCGCCGAACCCTGGATTTGCGCGAACAACAAGTCGGTCTGGTTCTTGAGCCAGCAGATTTCGAGGCCGCGCCCGGCAATCGCGCCGTCCTCGATTTCGGCACGGTCGTAATAAGGCACCAGCTTGCGCCGGCCAATCTTGCGAAACACCTCGCCCTTGTTGGGCAAACCCGGCGCGTCCTGTTTGAAACCGCGGACGAACAGGTTGGAGGGACGGCGATAGACCGGAACGGTGTAGGCATCGGTCGGGGTGCGGGAGCCGTCCACCACAGGCTCGTAATAGCCGGTGACGAAACCGGAATCCTCTCCGAGCCGCGAGATCCGCAGCGGCAGAAAATATTCCTCAAAAAAGGCTTTGGCCCTGGTGCCGTCGGAAATGTTGGTGGCCCTGGCCGCGCGGCAGGGATCGCGCAAGGAAGTACCGAGCGCTTTGGCATCAGCGGGTGGCGTTTGCTGTGCGGCAATCGGCTTGCAGCTGACGCGAAACGCGTTGTAGGCCTGCAAGTGATCATCCTGGCCCCAGCCTGCGACGTCGGCCCATCGGAGCGGGAAATATTGGCTGCCGCTGATTTCGAGCGGCCAGCCGCGGGGCGGATAGGGAACGGAGCGAGGATGCGGCAGATCGGGGCCTGCGACACGCGTGGTATATAGTTTATGGACAGCACGTGCAGCATCGGCTGCGAACGGAGCCAGCGACAACGCCGCCGCGATCACACCACACGCCGCGGCGTATCGCCGCAAGCCGCGCGCTTCAGTGTGCGCTTCCCGTGCCAACCAGCTTCCAGTTCGGATCGCGTGACGTAGTGTCGCGGGCGAATGTCCAAACATCGGTGATATCGGCGACCTTATCCGGATTGCCATCGACGATAGTGCCGGCCTTGTCTCGGGTAACCGAGATCATCTGCGATACAAAGCGCACCGTCAGCTGCGCCGCACGATCACGCATTTCCGCAGCCACCAGCTCAGCCTTGTCGACCGAAACGAAACGCGTCTCGGTCTTTTGCTCGTGTTTCTCCCGATCCCGGATTACGGCCTCGAAGCTCTCATAGACCTCCGAGGACAATAAATCCTTCAACGCGCGCCGGTCGCCATTGGCAAACGCCAGCACGATCATCTCATAGGCGCCGCGCGCCCCCGAGAGGAAATGACGCGGATCGAACGATAAATCCTGTGCGGCGATGGCATCCAACCCCTGAGCCAGCGGCGTGCCGGGCTCAGCCAAATCTTTCCAGCGATCGCTCGGCGGCGTCACGTCAGCGATCGGCGCCAGCGGCGCCTGGTCGATCACTGCACCGGGCATCGGAACCACTTTGTTGTCCTGCGCTCCCTGCACCACGTTGCGCGCGGTACGGTCAAACGGCGGCCGCTCGTTGCCGGTGCGCTGCCCGAGTACGTTGCGCAGGCGCAGGAAGATGAAGACCGCCAGCGCCAGGAAGATGATGGTGTAAATATCCACGTCGCTTTGCCTTCTGGTCTGCGCCGGCCATCGGTCCGACGGTAGAACGTTCCCCGCGAGGAACGGCAGAGATTACGTCATGATTGGATCAGCAGCATGTAGGCACGAAATTTGGCCCAGCCAGTGGCGCTTCCTGGCATGACACGCCACGCCGATGGAGACAGGCCGAGCCGATGCTCTCGCCGGTTTGCCATTAACGAATTGTAGCGCGTTTTCACCGCAGGGGGAAACCCCTGTCCTGTCCGGAAATCGCGCATATTCAACAATTTACCCTGCGCTCCGGTCCTCACCTCGGGCATTTTGACTGGCTTGCGGATCGCTCTGGCCGCACCGGGCCGGGCGGCGCGCGATTGTCGTCCTTGTGGAATGAGGCGGGGCTATGATAGCCACTCGCCCCGACCAAGGCGTTTTTCGTAGCTCACGGGTGAATTCAGACGTCAAGCCCGGTCCCCGCTCGCGTTCCAGGAGAGATTCCCATGACCAACGGCAACGGCGCGCCCCCCGAGGCGGCCCCTCCTCCCCAGTTGAACGTGCTGGCGCAATACACCAAGGACCTGTCGTTCGAGAATCCGAATGCGCCCTCTTCGCTGGCCCCCCAACAGCAACAGCCCGCGATCAACATCCAGATCAATGTCAGCGCCAATAACATCGCCGACAACGAATTCGAGGTGACGTTGTCGGTCGAAGGCAAGGCCGAGAATGCCGGCAAAGTGATGTTCAGCTTCGATCTCGCCTATGCGGGGGTGTTCCGCATTGTCAACGTGCCGAAGGAAAACCTGCATCCGCTGGTGATGATCGAATGCCCGCGGCTATTGTTCCCCTTCGCGCGCGAAATCATCGCTACATCGGTGCGCGACGGCGGGTTCCCGCCGCTGATGCTGGATCCGGTCGACTTCGTCGGGCTGTACCGTCAAAATCTGGAACGGCAAGCGGCTGCACAGGCCGCCCAGGCGAAACCGAGCTAAACGCTCAGCTCATCCCGCGACCGTCGCACCCAAAAACTCGTTCCAAATCGGCTTGTCGCCCAAGGTGGCGATGAAGGCCCGATGCGCGATGCGGTCGTCTTCGGTGACCCGCGGCACCAGCGGCGCCTCGCGCTGCCGCCGCGGCATTTCACTCAGCCCGCCAAAGCTGGCGTCGAGAGATTCAGCCGCCAGGATCAGTTGCGACTGCCGGGCCCCGATCAGATCGATATAGACTTCGGCCAGAAGCTCGGCGTCGAGCAAGGCGCCGTGCTTGGTGCGGCGGGAGTTATCGATGGCATAGCGCGAGCAGAGATCGTCGAGCCGATTCGACACGCCCGGGTGCTTGCGCCGCGCCAGCAGCAGCGTGTCGACCAGTCGCTCGCGCGCGATCGGCGGCCGCTTGATGCGATCGAGTTCGGCGTTGATGAAACTGACGTCGAACGAGGCGTTGTGGATCACCAGCGGCGCATCGCCGATAAATTCGAGAAAATCCTCGACCACCTCGGCGAAAAACGGCTTATCGGCAAGGAACGCGCTGGAAAGCCCGTGCACCGCAAAGGCCTCCGCCGGCATATCGCGTTCGGGATTGATGTGGCGGTGAAAGGTCTGGCCAGTCGGCATCCGATTCAGGATCTCGACGCAACCGATTTCGACCAGCCGATCGCCGCGCAACGGATCGAGACCCGTGGTTTCGGTATCGAGAACGATTTCGCGCATGGATGAAAAGCCGCCGGGAATGGCGAATCAGGTTCGCCGCCGCGGCATCTTAGCAGCCTGATCCAGAATGTCGCGGATTCGCGCCCGAACCGGATCAAGCCCGTGCGAGGTATCCACCACGAAATCCGCGCGCTTGCGCTTTTCGGCGTCCGGCAACTGCCGCGCCAGGATGGCATCGAGCTTTTCGCCGGTCATGTTCTCGCGTGCCAGGATTCGCTCGCGCTGGATTTCGGGTGTGGTCGTGACCACCACGACCGCATCGACCCGTTTCTCCCCACCGGTCTCATACAGCAAGGGCACATCGACCACCGCGATGGGCGAACCGGAATGTTCGGCTTCGTGCAGGAATTTCTGCCGCGAGGCGCCCAGCATCGGATGAACGATCTGCTCGAGCTGTTTGATCGCCGCGGAATCATGCAGCACCCGCGCCGAGAGCCGGTCACGGTCGACCATGCCGCCAGCCGTGGTGCCCGGAAATGCCGCCTCGATGGCAGGCGCCGCCTCGCCTTGATACAGTTTGTGCACGGCCGCGTCGGCGTCGTAGACGGGAACACCGGCTTCCGCAAACAATTTCGCGGTGGTCGATTTACCCATGCCGATCGAGCCGGTCAGTCCGAGGATGATCATTCAAGCTTCGCCATCTCGCCCGGATCAGGGATTTCTCTCATGCCCTGAGCAGCCCTTCGCTGCGAAAGAACGCCAGTAGCTGCAAAAGCGGCAGACCGAGTATGGTGAAATGATCGCCCTCGATCCGCTCGAACAAATGCACGCCCAGTCCTTCGATTTGGTAGGCGCCGACGCTGGCGGTGACCGCCTCGCCCGCCGCGTGGAGGTAGGCGTTGATCTCGGCGTCGCCTAGCCGGCGCATGCTCATCCGCGCGGTGGCGGCTACCTCGAATACTATCGCGTCGTCGCGCGCGACGGCAACGGCGGAATGCAGGTCATGGCTGTGGCCGGCAAGCGCGCGCAGTTGCTCTTTCGCCTGGGTACGGTTTGTTGGCTTGCTGAACAGCCTGAAGCCAAGGGCCAAGGTCTGGTCGGCGCCGACGACAAAGCTGCCGGGATGACCGACCGACACCGAAAGTGCCTTCTCGCGCGCCAAGAGGGCCGCGATGTCGCCGGGAGCGGAAAAGCCTGAAGCCTGCTGCACGGCTCGCTCATCGACATCGGCTGCAATCGCCTCGAAGTCGATGCCGGCGCTGGTGAGCAGCGCCCGTCGCGCAGGGCTCTGTGACGCCAGGATCAATCGATGTTTGCCGCACCACAAGCTCATCTCAAACACCGTGTCATTCCGCAAGCCGTTGCCGCTGCCTGTCGGTGAACAATTTCAGGACCGCGGCGGCAGTTTCCTCGATCGATCGCCGCGTCACGTCGAGTTGTGCCCAATTGAATTTTGCACTCAGGCGACGCGCGAACGCCACCTCATCGGCAACGGCCTGACGATCGATATAGCTGTCATTGTCGCGGTCGCCCATGCTCAACAACCGGTTTTGCCGGACCTGGATCAGGCGCTCCGGGGTGGCATGAAGGCTGACCACCAGCGGTTTTTTCAGCATCTCCAACTGGTGCGGAATTGGAATACCGGGCACCAATGGAACATTGGCGGTACGGATGCCGCGGTTGGCGAGATAGATCGAAGTCGGCGTCTTCGAGGTGCGGGACACCCCGACCAGAACCACGTCGGCATCTTCCAGGCCTTCGACATGTTGGCCGTCATCGTGCATCATCGAATAATTCAAGGCATCGATACGCTTGAAATATTCCGCGTTCAGGGTGTGCTGGGCACCAACTCGCCCCGTCGTCGGCGCGCCGAGATAGGCCTGAAACAGCTGCATGACCGGGCCAATGATCGAAAGGCTCGGAATGTTGATCTGCTGGCACTTCGCTTCCAGTCTTGCGACCAGATCTTTCTCCAGCAGCGTAAAGAGGACGATGCCCGGTGCTTCCTCGATCTCGTCGAGTACGCGGTCGAGCTGCTTCTGACTGCGCACCAGGGGATAGACGTGTTCGACCGGGGTCACGTTGGCGTATTGCGCAGCCACCGCGCGCGCCACCGTGATCAGGGTTTCACCGGTCGAATCGGAGACCAAATGAAGATGAAAATAATTGCCGGTCGTGGGCACCTCGACCCCTGTGTATCGTGTAAATCCTTGTGGACCTTACCTGAGAGAAGCCCGGGTGGGCCGGTCGATCAGGGATAACATGGATTTTTCTTCACAGCCCTCGGCACGGGGATAAATCCGTTCAGCGGTTGCAAGGATAGCGCGATGTTGTGGAATTGTCCTCTCATAGACTGCGCATGAGGAAGCGCAAGCACTTGAAGCAAGTGGAGTTTATCCGGATCGCCGAATGCATGGCCTGGAATGTTGATCGATGTGAGCAAGCCGGCACGGTTGCGGGAAAGTTTTGCGTGGGACCAATTCACCGCCACTTAGACTCAAACCTAAGATTCTAAAATTATTAGTTTAGAAAAGCCGTGCTTGCGGATATGTCTCGGTCAAGTCCTCGACATCGAGGATGGCAGCAACGCCGGTACGGCCCGGAATGTTCCAGCGTTGCTTCTAGACAAACGAGGCTTGCCGCGATGTACGAATGGATCAAGGCACTGCATGTCATCGCCGTCATCGCATGGATGGCGGGCATGCTGTATCTGCCGCGGTTGTTCGTTTACCATTGCGGGGCGGAGTCCGGTTCGAAGCAATCCGAGACCTTCAAGTTGATGGAACGGCGGCTGATGAAAGCGATCATCAATCCGGCGATGATCGTGACTTGGCTGGCCGGCCTCTACCTCGGCTGGGCCGGACACTGGTTTTCGGCCGGCTGGTTGCAGGCCAAGCTGGTGCTGGTGCTGGCGATGTCGGGTGTCCACGGATTTTTTTCGCGCTGGGTCAGCGATTTCGCCGCCGATCGTAATACCCGTAGTCAGAGATTCTACCGGATTATCAACGAGGTACCTACGGTTTTAATGATCGGGATCGTGATCCTGGTTGTGGTGAAGCCGTTTTGACGATGCTCTGGTCAAGTTCCGAGATTCGGTCGTGCTTGCGGAACGCCGGCCAACTTTCTATATTGGCTAAATCCCACCCCACGCAGGCGGATGTGGTTGCGTTCCGGCTTCCTCGTTGAACCGGCCGCCGCATCAGGTTTGAAGCCTCTCCGGCACTTTCCTCGCTCAGATCTGCGGACCTTCCTATCGCTCAGCGTCCGCATTTTCTTCCGCCACCTCGCAAAATTCCAGGCCCAAGCTACTCCACAGGACCATCCCAATGCGGGAAATGAAACTTCAAGACCTTAAAGCTCAGACGCCCGCCGAGCTCGTCTCGTTCGCGGAAGAGAAGGGCGTCGAAAACGCCAGCACGATGCGCAAGCAGGAGCTGATGTTTGCTATTCTCAAGCAGCTCGCGATTCAGGAGACTGACATTATCGGCGAAGGTGTCGTCGAGGTTCTCTCCGATGGCTTTGGGTTCTTGCGCTCGCCGGACGCCAATTATCTCCCGGGGCCGGACGACATCTATGTCTCGCCGTCGCAGATCCGCCGCTTCGGGCTTCGCACCGGCGACACCATCGAAGGCCACATCCGCAGCCCGAAAGAGGGCGAACGCTATTTCGCGCTGCTGAAAGTCAACACGCTGAACTTCGAGGATCCGGAAAAGTCGAAACACAAAGTCAATTTCGACAATCTGACGCCGCTGTTTCCCGATCAGAGATTTAGGCTCGAGCTCGAAGACCCCACCCGAAAGGACCTTTCTGCAAGGGTCATCGACATCGTCGCGCCGATCGGCAAGGGCCAGCGCGCCCTGATCGTTGCCCCTCCGCGGACCGGCAAAACCGTGCTGATGCAAAACATCGCGCACTCGATCACCGCCAATCACCCCGAATGTTATCTGATCGTGCTGCTGATCGACGAGCGCCCCGAAGAAGTCACGGACATGCAGCGTTCGGTCAAGGGCGAGGTCGTCTCATCCACTTTCGACGAACCGGCGGTGCGTCACGTCCAGGTTGCGGAGATGGTGATCGAAAAAGCAAAACGACTGGTCGAGCACGGCCGCGACGTGGTGATCCTGCTGGACTCGATCACGCGGCTCGGGCGCGCCTACAACACGGTGGTGCCGTCCTCGGGCAAGGTGCTGACCGGCGGCGTCGACGCCAACGCGTTGCAGCGGCCAAAGCGCTTTTTCGGCGCCGCGCGCAACATCGAGGAGGGCGGCTCGCTCACCATCATCGCGACCGCGCTGGTCGATACCGGCAGCCGTATGGATGAAGTGATTTTCGAAGAGTTCAAGGGTACCGGCAACTCGGAGCTGATTCTGGACCGCAAGGTCTCGGACAAGCGCACCTTCCCGGCGATCGACATCTCGCGTTCCGGCACCCGCAAGGAAGAACTGATCACCGATCCGCAGCTTTTGAAAAAAATGTACGTGCTGCGCCGCATCCTCAATCCGATGGGCACCATGGACGCCATCGACTTCCTGCTCGACAAGCTGCGCAACACCAAGAACAACGCGGAATTCTTCGAGTTCGATGAATACCTGAGCTGGATGGCGGATTTGGAGGGCACGTTGTCCTTTCTAGGGGCTCGGAGGCAAATGAGCGATGCATCCGCGCCAGCAGACCATCTTTGCAGTGTCGTCCGGCCGCCCGCCGAGCGCCATCGCGGTGGTGCGGGCGTCCGGGCCGGCCGTCCCGGAAGTGCTGTTGTCGTTGGCCGGCAGAATGCCGGTACCGCGGATGGCGACCCGGGCGCTGCTGCGCGATCGGAATCGAGGGCCGATCGACGACGCCGTGGTGCTGTGGTTCCCCGGGCCGGCCAGTGCGACCGGCGAGGATGTCGCTGAGTTTCATGTTCATGGCGGCCGCGCGGTGCTCGCGGCGTTATTCGCGGCGCTGTCCAGTTTCGAGAATCTGCGCGCGGCGGAGCCCGGCGAATTCACCCGGCGCGCGTTCGAGAACGGCAAGCTCGATTTCACCGAGGCCGAAGGTCTCGATGACCTGATCCATGCCGACACCGACCGGCAACGCCGCCAGGCGCTGCGTCAATTGAAGGGCCTGCTCGGCGACAAGGCGCGCGATTGGCGGGCGCAGATCATAGCAGCCTCCGCTTTGATCGAAGCCGGTATCGATTTCTCCGACGAGGCCGATGTGCCTGCGGAGCTAATCGCGCCCGCGCTGGCGAAAATCGAAGCGCTGCTCAACGAAATCAGGGAAGTTCTTGCGGCACCGGGCCGGAGCGAACGGCTGCGTGACGGGCTCGTCGTCGCGATTGCCGGTCCGCCGAATGTCGGCAAGTCCACGCTGATGAACCAATTGGCGCGGCGTGAGGTTGCGATCGTTTCGCCGCACGCCGGCACGACACGCGATATCATCGAGGTGCACCTCGACCTCGATGGCTATCCGGTGACGGTGATCGACACCGCGGGGATTCGCGAGACCGACGATCCCGTGGAGCAGGAGGGTGTGCGTCGGGCGCGCGCGCGTGCTTCGGAAGCTGACCTGGTGCTGTGGATGATCGATGCGCGACCTGAAGAGGGGCGCCATCAGGGCGCAGCGCCAGCGTGGATCGTGCGCAACAAGATCGATCTCGGAGCCACGGACGCTGGTGTGCCGGACGGTGAGGGCGGTGAAAGTTTCAGAGTTTCCGCGCGCCGCGGCGACGGGATCCCGGAGCTGATGGCGGCGCTGGTGGCGTTCGCGCAGGATTTTTTTGGTCAGGTCGACAGCGGTCTGGTTTCGCGCGAGCGGCAGCGAAAGCTGCTGGAGGAGACCGTCGGTTCGCTGCATCGCAGCATGGCGGCCGCCGGGGAGGGCGAGGAACTGGTAGCGGAGGAGCTGCGGGCTGCGGCTCATGCTTTGGGTCGGCTACTTGGGCGGGTCGATGTGGAGGATATCCTGGCCACGATTTTTCAGGAGTTTTGCATTGGAAAATAATGAAGAAATATTCATTATTTGGTTCCACCAAGTTATGCGAAATAAAGCGCCTCCCGACAACTCTCCGAATGTTTCACGTGAAACATCGCGCCCGCTCAACTTAGTGCTTCCGGGTCTACCCGTCGCGCGATAAAAGCCGCCATGCTCGCGAAGCAAGAAGCACTCGACGTCATCGTCATCGGCGGCGGTCATGCCGGCTGCGAAGCCGCGACCGTTTCGGCCCGAATCGGAGCCAGGACGGCACTGCTGACGCACCGTTTTGCCACCGTCGGCGCGATGTCCTGCAACCCAGCGATCGGTGGCCTCGGGAAGGGGCATCTGGTGCGCGAGGTCGATGCGCTGGACGGCTTGATGGGGCGCGTTGCGGATGCCGGCGGGATCCAATTTCGTGTGCTCAATCGGCGCAAGGGCCCGGCAGTACGGGGTCCGCGCGCCCAGGTGGATCGCAAGCTCTACGCCGCCGCGATGCAGGCCGCGATCCGCGACACCGCCAATCTCTGCGTGATCGAAGGCGAGGCCGACGAACTGATCATTTCCAATGGTCGCATCACCGGCATCCGATTGGCCGATGGACGCGAGCTGATCGCGGGCGCGGTCGTCATCACCACGGGCACGTTCCTGCGCGGGCTGATCCATCTCGGCGAAAAGCACTGGCCGGCGGGCAGGGCTGGCGAGGCGCCGGCCGTCGGCCTCTCGAGATCCTTCGAGCGCGTCGGCTTCACGCTCGGACGATTGAAAACCGGCACGCCACCCCGGCTTGATGGCAGCACCATCGATTGGTCGGCAGTCGAAATGCAGCCGGGCGACGATCCGCCGGAGCCGTTTTCGGTTCTGACCGATGCGATCACGACGCCGCAGATCCAGTGCGGCATCACGCGCACGACCCCGGCCACCCATGACGTGATCCGGGCCAATGTTCATCGCTCGCCAATGTATTCCGGGCAGATCAAGAGCAGCGGACCGCGCTATTGCCCTTCGATCGAAGACAAGATCGTGCGCTTCGGCGATCGTGACGGGCACCAGGTCTTCCTGGAGCCGGAAGGGCTCGACGATACTACGGTCTATCCGAACGGCATTTCGACCTCGCTGCCGGAAGGGGTGCAGCTCGCACTGCTGGCGACGATTCCCGGTCTTGAGCAGGTGCGGATGACGCGTCCGGGCTATGCCATCGAATATGATCACATCGATCCGCGCGAACTCGATCCGACGCTGCAAACCAAGCGCGTCGCGGGCTTGTTCCTGGCCGGACAGATCAACGGCACCACCGGTTATGAAGAGGCGGCCGCGCAGGGGCTCGTCGCGGGTCTCAACGCCGCATTGGCCGCTGGCGGGGCGGAGCCGATCATGTTCGATCGAGCCGACGGCTATCTCGGTGTCATGATCGACGATCTCGTCACCCGCGGGATCACCGAGCCGTATCGGATGTTCACCTCGCGGGCGGAGTACCGGCTGACGCTGCGCGCCGACAATGCCGACCAGCGCCTGACCGACAAGGGAATTGCTGCGGGCTGCGTCGGCCAGGCGCGCGCGCTGCGACACCGCGCCAAGATGACGGCGCTGGCCGCGGCAAAAGCACGGGCAAAGTCGCTGACGCTGACGCCGAATGAAGCCGCCAGATATGGGCTGGCGCTGAACCGGGATGGTCAACGGCGCTCGGCCTTTGAGCTACTGGCCTATCCCGAACTCGGCTGGCCGGAAGTTTGCGGCGTCTGGCCCGAACTGTCGGCCATTGACCCAGTCATCGCGTTTCATCTCGAGGTCGATGCCAAATACGACGTCTATCTCGCGCGCCAGTTCGCCGACATCGAGGGCTTTCGGCGCGACGAAGCGCTGGTCCTCAGCGACATCGACTACAGCGCCGTGCCCGGACTTTCCAATGAAGCTCGCTCGAAGCTGGAAGCCGCGCGGCCCCGGACGGTGGGGCAGGCGGGCCGGCTCGACGGTTTGACTCCAGCGGCCCTCGGCATTCTGGCGGCCTATCTGCGGCGCGAAGCACGACGGGAGATTTCGGTCGCGACGGCTTAGCGTTGTTTCACGTGAAACAAGACCCGGTCCAACCATACGAGCGAAATGACGAAAGCAGCGAAGCAGCCGGACCGATTGCTTATGGCCTCCGACAAAGCCACTGCTCTGGCGCTCACGCCCGTTTCACGTGAAACAGAGGCGCGGCTCGACGGCTATGTCGGTCTGCTCCGGGAATGGCAGGCCAAGACAAACCTGGTGGCATCCTCGACCCTTCCGACGCTGTGGACCCGTCACATCTCCGACTCCCTGCAGCTCCTGGCGCTCGCCCCAACCGCAAAAACCTGGGCCGACCTCGGCAGCGGCGGCGGCTTTCCAGGCGTGGTGCTCGCCTGTGCCTTGGCGCAGACTCCGGGCGCAATGGTCCATTTGATCGAGCGGAACGCCAAGAAGGCGGCCTTCTTGCGGGAGGCATTGCGCGTGACGAATTCGCCCGGCACGCTTCACTTGGCTGAGATCGGGGATAATGTGGATAGAATCACCGGTCCGGTCGATTGCGTCACCGCGCGGGCACTGGCTCCGTTACACCAGCTGATCGGCTTCGCTGAGCCGCTGGTGAGGAGGGGCGCCAAAGCGCTGTTTCTTAAAGGTCAAGATGTAGAGGGTGAATTGACCGAAGCTACTAAATGTTGGAATATCGAGCCCCTTTTGCATTCCAGCCGCAGCGGCGGACAGGGCTGGATCGTCGAACTCGACCGTATCGAGCGGCGTAATGCCTCCGCGATCCATCAGGGCGGCCGCAAATGACAGTAATCGATCGGATATATCAGGAGGACAAGGCATCCGCCGCAGCCGGCCATCCGCGCATTCTGGCGTTGGCCAATCAGAAGGGCGGCGTCGGCAAGACCACCACCGCGATCAATCTCGGTACCGCGCTGGCGGCGATCGGCGAGCGCGTGCTGATCGTCGATCTCGATCCGCAGGGTAACGCCTCGACCGGTCTCGGCATCGATCGCCGCAGCCGCCGCTGCTCGACCTATGACGTCTTGATCGGCGAAGCGCCGCTACGCGATTCGGTGGTGCCGACGGCGGTGCCGCGGCTGCATATCGCCGCCTCCACCATGGATCTCTCCGGTCTGGAACTCGAACTCGGGTCGACCCGCGATCGCGCGTTTCGCCTGCGCGATGCGATCGCCGCGCTCAACACCAATTCCACGCCGGACAACGATTACACCTATGTGCTGATCGACTGTCCGCCGTCGCTCAATCTTCTCACCGTCAATGCGATGGCGGCGTCGGATGCGATCCTGGTGCCGCTGCAGTGCGAGTTCTTCGCGCTCGAAGGCCTGTCGCAATTGCTGCAGACGGTGGAGCAGGTGCGCACCACGCTCAATCCGAATCTGTCGATCCACGGCATCGTGCTGACCATGTTCGATTCGCGCAACAATTTGTCGAACCAGGTCGTCGCCGACGTCCGGCAATTCATGGGAGCCAAGGTCTACAAGACCATGATCCCGCGCAACGTGCGCATCTCCGAAGCGCCTTCCTACGGCAAACCGGTGCTGGTGTACGATCTCAAATGCGTCGGCAGCGAAGCCTATCTCAAACTTGCGACCGAAGTAATCCAGCGCGAGCGCGAGCTGCGCACGCATTGAAGTGCACGGCAAACGACGGGCATGATGGATTTCGCTTCGCTCAACCGCGTTCAAGAATCCTAATTCCGGAGTATCGAAGTTGAATCCAAGGGAGCTGGCAATGGCCGACGAAGCGCGTTCGCGATTGGGCCGCGGCCTTGCAAGTCTGATCGGCGACGTCGGCGGCGAAGCCGCGCATCTGGAGCGGCCGCGCGCGCAGCGCAAGGTGCCGATCGAATTCCTGAAACCCAATCCGCGCAATCCGCGCCGCGACTTTTCCGATGTCGAACTCGGCGAACTCTCCGAATCGATCCGGCAGCACGGCGTGATTCAGCCGATCGTGGTGCGGCCGGTCAAAGGCGTGCAGGACCGCTACGAGATCATCGCGGGCGAGCGGCGCTGGCGTGCCGCGCAGACCGCCGGCCTTCACGAGGTGCCGATCGTTCCGGTCGACGTCAGCGATAGCGATGCGCTCGAGATCGCGATCATCGAAAACGTGCAGCGCGAGGATCTCAATGCGATGGAGGAGGCGCAAGGCTATCACGCGCTGGCAAACGAATTCAAACGCAGCCAGGACGAGATCGCAAAAATCGTCGGCAAGAGCCGCAGCCACGTCGCCAACATGATGCGGCTGACCAAATTGCCGGCGGAGGTGCAGGCCTATATCGCGCTCGGTCAATTGTCTGCCGGGCACGCGCGCGCGCTGATCGGCGTGCCGGATCCGCTCGGGGCCGCCAAACGCATCGTCGAGGAGGGCCTCAACGTGCGCCAGGCCGAAGCGCTCGCCCATGTCGAGGGTGTCCCGGTCCGCAAGCCGCAGAAGGCGCGCGGCGGCAAGGTGAAAGCCACCGACACGCTCGCGCTGGAAAAACGCCTCAGCGACGCGCTCGGGCTTGCCGTCAAGGTCGATCACCGCGATCCCGGCGGCACCGTGCAGATCCGCTACCGCGATCTCGAACAGTTGGATGAGATCGTGCGCAGGTTGGCGAAGGGAAGCTAGTTATTCGCTGTCGTCCCGAGGCGCGAGCCGCCTTCGAGCGGGCCGCAAAACAAGACGCCGTCAACGCGGCTCATCTTTCGAGACGGCGCAAGCACCGCGCTTCTCGGGGTGACCGCGGAGTTTTGTATCAGCCTCGCCGCCTCGCATTCGCCGCGATCGACAATAGCGCGCGCTGGGCGATCACGGCTGCCAGCGGCGCGTGTTTGCGCATCTCCAGCGCCGCCGTCGCAAGTTGCTCGATGATCGCCGCCAATCGCACCGCATTGAACTTGCGCAGCGCTGTCTCGACATTTGCCTTTCGCGAAAAATGCAGGCGCGGGAATCCGCTGTCGAGCAGGGTCGATGGTGCGGTACCCTCGGCTACCGCCAGCGCGGATTTGTGTAGCCATGCCGCCTGGCGCTGGGCCGCTGAAATAATCATGCCGGGATAGGTGCCGGCGATCATGGCCTTGGCAAACTCGGTCTCGACCAGTTCCGGCTTGCCGGCAAACGCGCTGTCCACGATCGGATCGATCTTGAGCTCCGATGCATCCGCCACCACCGCCATCACGTCGTCGAGCGTGACTTCGTCCTGGCCATGGGCATAGAGCGCGAGCTTCTTCAGCTCGTTGCGCGAAGCCTGGCGGTCGCCGCCGAGCAACGCCATCAACGTCGCGCGCGCCTCCGGGGCGATACGCAGATTTGAGGCCCGCAATTCATCGTCGATCAATCTGGCCAGCTCGCGCTCGCCGTCCGGATAACAGCCGATCGCGACCGCGGTCTTGGCCCGCTCGCAGGCCTTGCGCAGCGGCGATTCCGGCCGCAGCTCCCCGGCCTCGATCACGACACGGCAATCCTTCAGCGGTGTCTCGGCCAGCGTATCGATGCCGCCAGCAAAACTGCGCGAGCCGGCGCGGACGCGGATCGCGCGGCGGCCGCCGAATAACGGGACAGTCATCGCTTCATCGACCAGTCGCGACGGCTCGAGCGAAAGTTCGTCGCCATCCAGCCTCACCAGCGAAAACGGATCGTTGGGGTCGTCGACCGCGGATGCCAACAGCGCCTCGGCGCGTTCGCGCACCAGGCCGGCATCCGGACCGTACAGCAGAATGATGGGACGCGCCGGATCGGGCCGGGCGAGAAATGCGTCGATTTCTTTTCCGCGAAGCGCGACCATCACAGCCGATCCCATCCTCAGAGCTCGCGCAACAATTCGGACCGCATCCTGCGCGCTCCCCAAGGATGAGGACTGTAATGTGTTGCGCCGGTGCTCAGGTGCCGGCGGTGAAAAATGCAGCCAGCCGGGTCTGGATATTTTCGGCGATCTGCTGGGCGGCGCGATCTTCGGCATCCCGGTAAGCACGGGCGCGGGCGAAACGCTGCAACTGGCCGGGGATGTCGTAGGAGACGCGGGAGAAGGTACTGCCGGTCATGACCGACTTGTTCGACGCGATGTCGATCAGATTGTATTGTGCATCGATGCCGTAATTCTCGCTGGAGGGCAGCGCGGTAGTGGGATCAACGATCAGCGACGAACGGGTGGTCGTGAATCGGAGCACCAGCCGGTGGGTAGGCGCCATGCCGGTCGCGGTTCCGTAGAGCTTGAAGGCCAGCGCGTTGCGGATCTCCACCCCGAGCCTGGCCTCACGCGAGGCGTTGGGCTTGTCGACCGGCGGCAGTTCCACACCCATCAGCTTTTCGCGTAAACCAGGCGTGCCGTCGCTATGCTCGGCGTACATCGGCTGGAAACAGCCGGCCGTCAATGCCGCCAGGGCGGCCACGGCCAACAGCCGCGCGGCGATCGAGGTCCTAGCCAACGACATTCACGATCCTCATGGGAACGATAATCACCTTTCGAACGGCTTTGCCGCCGAGGGCCTGTTTTACCGCATCGAGGCCCAAAACGGCAGCCTCTATTTCCGGGTTTTGGGTGTTGCGGGCCACCGTGACCTCACCTCGCTTCTTGCCGTTGACCTGAACCACCAGCGACACGGTATCTTCCACCAGCAAATCGCGTTCGATTTTGGGCCAATCCGCTTGCGAAACCAGCCCGGGTTGAGCCAGCACCTGCCAGCATTCCTCGGCAAGATGCGGCATCATCGGCGCGAACAGCTGAACAAGGATGACCGCGGCCTCGCGCACGGCCCATTTCAGATCCGGCGAGGGTTGGTCGCCGCGCGCCAGCAGTTCGCCCAGCGTATTGGAAAATTCCCGGATATAGGCCAGGCAGACGTTGAAATGCAGTCTTTCGATGCCGGTGGAGACCTTGTCGAGCGCCCCGTGGGCCGCCTTGCGCAGCGCCAGGGCCTCCGGTCCGAACGACGCCGGCCGCGCCCCGGGAGCGGATTTTGCGATCTCGGCGGATTCATTTACCAGTCGCCACAGCCGTTGCACGAAGCGCGAGGCGCCTTGCACCCGCTCGTCGCTCCAGATCACGTCACGATCCGGCGGCGAATCCGACAGCATGAACCAACGCGCGACGTCGGCGCCGTAGGTCGAGATGATGTCATCGGGATCGACGGTGTTGCGCTTTGATTTCGACATCTTCTCGATTCCGCCGATCGAAACTTCTTCGCCGGTCTCGATCAGGATCGCGCGTCGGCCATTGCCGCCGGTCTCGATCCTGACCTCGGCCGGCGTCGCATAGGTACCGTCGGCCTTTCTGTAAGTTTCGTGGACGACCATGCCTTGGGTGTACTGGCCCGCGAAGGGCTCATCGAAAGCGATGTGACCGGTGGCCTTCATGGCTCGGGTGAAGAACCGCGCGTACAGTAAATGCAAGATCGCGTGCTCAACACCGCCGATATATTGATCGACCGGCATCAGCCGGTCCACCACCGCTCGCGTGGTCGGCGCATTTTCGTTCCAGGGATCGGTGAAGCGCGCAAAGTACCATGACGAGTCGACGAAAGTATCCATGGTGTCGGTTTCGCGCGTGGCCTTTCCGCCGCATTTCGGGCAGGTGACGTGCTTCCAGGTCGGATGATGGTCGAGCGCGTTGCCGGGCTTGTCGAAGCTGACATCCTCGGGCAGCACCACCGGAAGCTCCTTGTCGGGCACCGGCACCACGTCGCATTTGGCGCAATGGATCACCGGGATCGGGCAACCCCAGTAGCGCTGGCGCGAGATACCCCAGTCGCGCAGCCGGAAGTTCACCTGCCGCTCGCCGACCGGCGCATTGCCGCGAACCTCTGACTCCAGCCGTCTTGTCACTTCCTCCTTGGCCTGCTCGATGGTCATGCCGTCGAGAAAACGGGAATTGATCATGCGGCCGTCGCCGTCATAGGCGGTGTCGGTAATGACGAACGTCTTGGGGTCCTGGCCTTCGGGGCAGACCACGGGGGTGTTTCCGAGCCCATATTTGTTGACGAAATCAAGGTCGCGCTGATCGTGCGCGGGGCAGCCGAAGATCGCGCCGGTGCCGTATTCCATCAGCACGAAATTGGCGACATAGACCGGCAGCTTCCAGTTCGCATCGAGCGGGTGGATCGCCCGGATGCCGGTATCAAAACCCTGCTTCTCCTGGGTGTCGATGATCTCCTGCGCGGTGCCGTGCCGCTTCGCCTCCGCGATGAATTCGGCGAGCTTCGGATTTTTTGCCGCTGCCGCCTGAGCCAGCGGATGATCGGGCGCGATCGCCATGAATTTGGCGCCGAACAGCGTGTCATGGCGGGTGGTGAAGATCTTCAGGTCGGTCTCGCCTGCCGGCGTGGTTTTGGGATCGAGCGCGAAGCGCACCAGCAATCCTTCGGAGCGGCCGATCCAGTTGCGCTGCATCAGCCGCACCTTGTCGGGCCAGCGATCCAGCGTATCGAGCGCGTCCAGCAGCTCTTGTGAGTACTTCGTGATCTTGAAGACCCACTGGTTCATCTCGCGCTGCTCGACAACTGCGCCGGAGCGCCAGCCCCGGCCGTCGATCACCTGCTCGTTGGCGAGCACGGTCATGTCGACCGGATCCCAGTTGATCTTGCGCTTCTCGCGCTCGGCCAGTCCTGCGCGAAGGAAATCATTGAACATCTTCTGCTGGTGTTTGTAGTAGCCGGGGTCGCAGGTCGCGAATTCGCGTGACCAGTCGAGCGACAGCCCGATCGACTGCAGCTGCTTTTTCATCGCCGCGATATTGTCGTAGGTCCATGCCTTCGGCGCTACCTTGCGCTCGATCGCGGCGTTTTCCGCCGGCAGTCCGAACGCATCCCAGCCCATCGGGTGCAGCACGTTGAAACCTTTGGCCCGCATGAAGCGCGCCAGCACGTCGCCGAGTGTATAGTTGCGGACATGCCCGATATGGATGCGCCCGGAGGGGTAGGGGAACATCTCGAGCACGTAATATTTCGGCCGCGGGTCGTCGTTTTTGGTGGCGAAGATCGCCTCTTCGTCCCACTGGCGTTGCCAGCGCGGCTCGGATTCGCGTGGGTTGTAGCGTTCGGAGGTCATGGCGTCGCAGGTTTACAAGTTCGCTGCCGTCTGAATGACGGCGGACTAGGCCACAAAAGCCCGCGATGGGTCAATGGGTTGTGGCGATGGCGGTCGTACCCCCTGCATGATCCGATGCGGTGATTCACAGCATCCAAATTCCGGGCCCAAGCGTGGCAATAGGCGGCCCAAGGCGCATCCCATCGCCGGATTGAGGCGTGCTTAACGGTTTTGTGGCAGGTTGCGGCAACGGCAACACCACTCCAACGTTCGGGATCCTACACGACCGTGGCAGCCGATGCCCTCGACGAGATCGATTTCGACTACGCGACGGCGGTCGCGGAAAAAGCCCTGCGTTTCATGTCGCAGCAGGGCGTGCCTCCGACGCCGAACAATTTTCATCTTTGGTTCAAATATTCGCTCGGCACGTCGCCCGATCTCAAACGCGTCATCGATATCCTGGTCGGTAACAAGCGAAAGTTCGACGCCGCCACGAATCGCGATTTGTTCGCGACCTATGTTGGATCGCACGGCCCCGACGACGAAACCCTCAACAACGTTTCACAGCGGCTTCATTCGGTGATGGCTTCTGCCAAGGAATTCTTGACAACCGCGATCTCCGACAATCGTTTGCAGATCCGTGCCATCGGCGATGCCGCCGACCAAAGCGAAGCCGGCGCCGACCCCAGATCGATCGTCGAGAATTTGATGATCGAGCTCGCGAAAGCCGCCACGCGCGCAACGAAACTGGAGAGGAGCTTCGTCGAGAAGACGCGCGAGCTCGACGCCATCCGCGATTCCCTGAACAAGTCGGAGGAACGGGCCAAGACCGACAGCCTTACGGGTCTGCCAAATCGCCGTGCGCTCGATGAGTTCTTTCGCACCGCCCAGATCGCGGCAATGGAAAATGGCAAGCCGCTCAGCGTCTTGTTGATCGACATCGATCATTTCAAGAAATTCAATGACGATTTTGGACACGGTGTAGGCGATCAGATACTGCGCTTGACCGCGAGCGTGTTGCGCGAGCGTGTGCGAGAAGGTGATCTACCCGCTCGCTATGGCGGGGAAGAACTGATCGCGGTGCTTCCAGAGGCCGAACTCGCAGCCTGCGAAGCGGTTGCCGAACGCATTCGCCGCTCGATCGCGGAGTGTCACATCACACGCCGTTCGACTGGCGAGATTCTGCCCGGCATCACTGTCTCCATCGGAGTTGGACAGTTTCAACCAGGTGAGTCGATGGCGGAATTGATCGAGCGCTGCGACCGCGCGCTCTACCGCGCCAAACGAACCGGCCGCAATCGGGTCGTCACCGAGAGGGAGCTCGATCGCGAGCTGGCGGGCTAAGGCGCTTGAGTTTTTCTCTGCGGCGGTTGAAACTGCTGCGTGACATTTTCATCCCCCGACCCCACATCGGAGAGTAGGGGAAGGCTTCAAGAAGGCTTTCCCGGACTCGGTTACGAACCACCTAAATTTACATCCGACAAAACGATATGGCGCCTCACAATTCCCCGCCGCTCGCGGCGGATTTAACAAATGGACTTGCCGTTGTGGAGCAGGATATCGCGCGGGCGTGCAAGCAGGCGCGCCGCGACCGCGCCTCGGTGACGCTGATCGCGGTTTCGAAAACCTTCGCAGCCGAAACGATCGCGCCCGTCATCGAGGCCGGACAGCGCGTTTTCGGCGAGAACCGCGTGCAGGAAGCCAGGACGAAGTGGCCGGCGTTGACGGCGGCATACCCCGGCACCGCCCTGCACCTGATTGGGCCGCTGCAATCCAACAAAGCGAAAGAGGCGGTAGCGCTGTTCGACGCCATTCATTCGGTCGACCGTCCGAGCATTTGCGAGGCATTGGCGAAGGAAATCAGTTCTCAAAACAGGCGGCCGCAATTGTTCGTCCAGCTCAATACCGGCGAGGAGCCGCAGAAGGCGGGGCTCGCCCCGGACCAAGCCGATGCCTTCATTGCCCATTGCCGGGACAAATACGGGTTGGAGATTTCCGGCTTGATGTGCATTCCGCCGATCAATGATGCGCCGGCGCCGCATTTCGCGCTGACCGCCAAGATCGCCGCGCGCAACGGCTTGAAGAATTTCTCGATGGGGATGAGCGCCGATTTTGTCACGGCGATCCAGCTGGGCGCCACCCATGTGCGTGTGGGCTCGGCGATTTTCGGGCACCGCTAGCACAAGCATCCCAAAATGGCGGTGTTATACTTGGCGGCTATTTGAAGCTAACCGACACCCTGCCGATTCGACCGAAATCCGCCTCGAACAGGTCGCCCGCCTGGATCGGCAGTGGCGGATGACAGGTGCCGGTCGTCACCACTTCGCCGGCTTGGAGTGTTACGCCGAGCTGGCGCAGCTCATTGGCCAGCCATGTCAACGCGATCAGAGGGCCGCTCAGCACGTTCTTGCCGTGACCGGCATATTGCTTGCCGCGCAGTGTGATGACCGGCCTTTCCTCGACCAGATCAAGCGCGCGCCAGTCGAAGGCGGTGGGCGCTCCGAGCACGAACAAATGAGCGCAGGCATTGTCCGCAATGATTTGCGCGGCCCCGGCGCTGACGAAATCGGAAAATCGCGAGTCCGGTATCTCGATCGCCGGATGCAGCGTGCCGGCCGCATCGATAACCTCCTGCACGCTGTAGGGCACCGGCCGCGGAGGCAAATCGGCCCGCATCCGAAATGCGAATTCCGGCTCGGCGACGCGCATTTCATTTCCCGCCATCGAGGCGGCGGCGCCATCTCGAATCACCGTCTCGGGCAGGATGCGTCCCGCCATGGGGCCCTCGACATTGATGTGGTTTTGTCCCGCCTCGCTGGTGGCGGCGATTTTCCAGCCGAACAGCTTTTCGCCGCTGTAGTTTTCGATCGCCGCCTGGATCGCATAACCCTCGGCGCGGTCGCGCGGACGCAGCGCCGCGTCGAGGCTCGCGAGCTTCGTGCCGGCACGCCAATGCTCGTGTAACGTCCGTGACGCGGCTGCTATCTGATCTCTATCGAGCATCGGCGGCGATATCCTTGTCCTCGAGACTCACTCAATCACTATTCTCGTCTGCGGTCCGAGACGCTGCAGCAGCCGCAGCATCGCCGATTTGGTCATCGAGACACAGCCGGCGGTCGGTTCGAAATTATCCCGCGCCAGGTGCAGGAACACCGCGCTGCCGCGGCCCTTGATGCAGGGCGAGGCATTGTGGTCGATCTCGATGATGAAGTCGTAGAGATGATCGGCGCGCTTGAGCCGGTCGCCGCCGCGCTCGCGAACCAGCCGCACCGGCCGGTTGTAATGCCGGCTCAGCGGATCTTCGCACCACGCATCTTCAGTCCCAATGGCTCGGACTGGCAGCGATGTGCGCGGTCGTGGGTAGCGGTCGGCGCGCCACCACAGCTGCCGCGGCCGAAAGGTGCCTTTCGGGGTGCCGCCATCGCCTTCGCGCTTGTTGGCCTTGATCCCGCCGCGCCCGAGCGCAACCGGGAAAGTCCGTCCGCCCGCGGTCAGCCAGCCCCGGCATGGATCGCCGGCGGCGGCGCGAAGGCGGATCCGGGAAAGCGGCCGGTCACGCAGGTTTGCTCGATAAGCTACTGAAATATTGTGATTTTCCATACGTCGCGGAAATCCCTTTGACGGCCGGCCTGGCTCCGAAGGTTTAATCCAGGCCCTTACGGGACATTCATCTAAATGATCTCGTATTTCTGGGGTAGACTGGGCTTCAGCTTGTGAATTCGTAACAGCCGCTTACCTCATGGTGAGTAAGACCTGACGACCCCGACTTTCCCATCCCGATTCGGCTGAAAGCGCTTGCGTTTGCACCCGCCGCCCCCAAGAGGTTTGTACTCATGGCCAATGCCCGCAAGATCCTGATCGTGGATGACGATACCGATCTGCGCGACACGTTGGTGGAGCAATTGTCGCTGCACGACGAGTTCGAGGCGTCCGCCGTCGATACCGGCGCCAAGGGCGCCAGCGCCGCCAGGGCCAACGCCCCGGATCTCGTGCTGATGGATGTCGGACTGCCGGACACCGATGGCCGCGAAGTCGTGCGCTCGTTGCGCAAGGGCGGCTTCAAAGCGCCGATCATCATGCTCACCGGTCACGACACCGATTCGGACACCATCCTCGGCCTCGAATCCGGCGCCAACGACTATGTGGCAAAACCGTTTCGGTTTGCGGTGCTGCTGGCCCGGATCAGAGCCCAGTTGCGCCAGCACGAAGCCAGCGAGGATGCGGTATTTTCGGTCGGGCCCTATAGTTTTCGCCCCGGCTCCAAGATGCTGACGGGTTCCAATTCCCGAAAGGTGCGGCTGACCGAAAAGGAAACCGCGATTCTGCGATTCCTCTATCGGGCCGGCCAACTGCCGGTTTCGCGCGAGACGCTGCTGCAGGAGGTCTGGGGCTATAATTCGGGGGTCACCACCCACACGCTGGAAACCCATATCTACCGGCTGCGCCAGAAGATCGAGAAAGATGCCGCCAATCCCGAGATCCTGGTGACGGAAGCCGGTGGCTACAAGCTGGTGCCGTGATACGATTCGGCCAACGATTCGTGTTTATTGGCCCCATTGGCGGGTTCCGATTACCGGTTCTGCATGTCGATCGAAGATGACGTTGCCCTGCTCGAGCGCGTCCCGACACTGCACCTGTTGGGACCGGCCGCTTTGCGCATGCTGGCGATTGGTTCGGAGCAGCGCGACCTTGCCCGGGGCGATGTGTTGTTCAATGCCGGTGACGATGCCGACGGCGGCTTCATCGTCCGGCGCGGCGCATTCCGGATCGACGACGGCGCCGGCGCCGAACTCGTCGCCGGCCCGGGCGCGCTGATCGGCGAACTCGCTTTGATCGCGGCGATGCGGCGGCCATCCACCGCCAGGGCGCTGGAACAGTCCTCGGTGATTCGCGTCGCGCGCAGCCTGTTTCAGCGCGTGCTGGAAAGCGATCCCGCCGCGGCACGCCGGTTGCGCGACGACCTCGCCAGCCGCACCAGCCAGATCGCCAGCGATGTCCTGATGGCCGGCGCCAAGCTGAGTATTTGAGTGGATCACTCGTCATTCCGGGTTCGCGCTGACGCGCGCCCCGGAATGAGGGACCCGGCTTACATCTCCAGCGTCACCGTCACCGGAACGTGGTCGGATGGACGCTCCCAGCCACGCGCGTCGCGGGCGATCTTGAAATCGCTGACGCTCTGCTTGAGCGCGGGCGACACCCAGATATGATCCAGCCGTCTGCCACGATCAGCCAACGTCCAATCGGCGGCGCGATAACTCCACCAAGTGTAGGCTTTTTCGGACAATGGGATGCGTTCGCGCGCGACGTCGACCCACTCGCCCTGCGCCTGCGCCGCCAGCAGCTTCTCGCATTCGATCGGGGTGTGCGACACGACTTTCAGCAATTGCTTGTGCGACCAGACGTCGTTCTCATGCGGCGCGACATTGAGATCCCCGACCAGGATGTGCCGGTCATCGCCGCGCGGATGTAACGGTTCGCAGGCCCTCATCTCGTCGAGGAATTGAAGCTTGTGTTTGAATTTCGGATTGAGCGCGGAATCCGGAATATCGCCGCCCGCCGGAACGTAGAAATTGTGGATCACCAGCGGCTTGGAAAGTCGCGCCTTCTCGCCAAACGCAACCGAGATATGACGCGAATCGATCTTTTCGCAGAAGGCGCGGATGTCCGTGGTCTCGAACGGCAGTTTCGAGATCACGGCGACTCCGTGATAGCCTTTTTGGCCGTTGAGCGCGATGTGTTCATAGCCGAGTCGCTTGAAGCGCTTGAGCGGAAATGCGTCGTCGACGCATTTGGTTTCCTGCAGGCACAGCACATCGGGCCTTGCCGCCTTGATGAATTTTGCGACGAGATCGATGCGCAGGCGCACCGAATTGATATTCCAGGTGGTCAGGGAGAAGCGCACGGGAGGATTTATCGCGGTCACTGGAATTGTCGGCACCGCCGCGGGCCGGAACGAGGAATTGAAAAGCGCTTTGCCGCCGGAGACCGCTAGCCTGGCGGCGGTCCATAATTGGTGAAGTCGATCTTGAACAGGCCGGGGTCGACTTTTTTGGAGGAATCCAGATTGTAGACCGCAACAGTGGTATCGTAACCCTGCGGATCGGTCACGGTCCATTGCTTGAGCTGGCCATCCTTGGCGCCGACCATCAGCATCAGGCGGCTGGTGCCGATCAGCGTCTGCTTTTCCTCGATGGTGATGCTGACGAAGAGGTCGTCGGCCGTCACGCTCACCACGTTGGTGTCCTTCAGCAGATCGATGCGATCCGACAGCAGATAGCGCAGCGGCGTCTGCGACAACGGATAGATGTCCTGGGTCGCAAGCTTGCGGTCGCGCACCGCCAGCGACGATCCGTCGGCGATGATGTCGATCGGGCTCGGCGCATCATATTCGAATCGTACCTTGCCGGGCTTCTGAATGTAGAAATCGCCCTTGGTCTTGCTGCCGTCCGGCCCGACCTGCACGAAATTTCCGACCAGCGTCTGCAGCGACGACAGATAGGAACTCACCTTGGCGGCCTGCGCCTTCTGATTAGCGTCGAAGCTCGAAAAAAGGTTGGCGGGCAGATTGCGGTGCGGATCGGGAATCACAGGATTGGGGGGTGCGCTCGGAGTTGCGCCTGTCGTGATCGGGGCCTTCTGCGGGTCCGATGCGCTCATCCGAACCGCATCGCGGCCCTTTGGCGCCGGCCTTGGAATCGGAACGATCCGTGGAATCGGAACGGACTGCGCGGAAGCAGACGTCACCGCCGACAGCGCCGCGCCGCCGATAATCGATGCCGCGACCAGCAGCGCCGATATATTCGTAGCGAATCGCTCAGCCAATCCGGTTTTTGTATTTTGACGTCTCGGGTTTCTATGCAACGCGTGATCCTGCCTGGCTTGCGGGCATTTTATCGTGGTTTTGGCAAAAGGAGATATCGTTTTTCCGTGAAAAACATAACGCCGAGCTCGGCGATCCCTTGGCCCGATAATGCGGTTCAAAAGCGGCCTTCTTCTTCCTCGACCAGAATCTCGCGTTTCCCCGCGTGATTCGCCTGTCCGACGATGCCTTCCAGCTCCATCCGTTCCATCAGCGACGCGGCTCGGTTGTATCCGATTTGCAGCCGGCGCTGGATATAGCTGGTCGAGGCCTTGCGGTCGCGCTTGACGATCGCCACCGCCTGCGCGAACAGGTCGCCGGCGCCGTCGCCGCCCATGCCGGTGGAGTCAAACACCGCGCCGTCTTCGTCGGCCGGCTCTTCGGCGGTGACCGCTTCGAGATATTCCGGGACGCCTTGCGACTTGAGATGGCGCACCACCTTCTCGACTTCCTCGTCCGAAACGAAAGGACCGTGCACCCGGCTGATGCGTCCGCCGCCGGCCATGTAGAGCATGTCGCCTTGTCCGAGCAGTTGCTCGGCGCCCATTTCGCCCAAAATCGTGCGGCTGTCGATCTTCGAGGTGACCTGGAAGGAAATCCGGGTCGGAAAATTTGCCTTGATGGTGCCGGTGATGACGTCGACCGAGGGCCGCTGGGTGGCGAGGATAACATGCAGCCCGGCGGCGCGCGCCATCTGCGCTAGCCGCTGCACCGCGCCTTCGATATCCTTGCCGGCAACCATCATCAGGTCGGCCATTTCGTCGACGATGATGACGATGTAGGGCAGCGGATCGAGGTCGAGCTTTTCTTCCTCATAGACCGCTTTGCCGGTTTCCTTGTCGAAGCCGGTATGCACGGTGCGCGCGAGTTCCTCGCCTTTGACACGGGCTTCCGCCAATCGCGCGTTGTAGCCGTCGATGTTGCGAACGCCGAGCTTGGACATTCTCTTGTAGCGCTCTTCCATTTCGCGCACTGCCCACTTCAGCGCGACCACGGCCTTCTTCGGATCGGTGACGACCGGTGTCAGCAAATGCGGGATTCCGTCATACACCGAGAGTTCGAGCATCTTTGGGTCGACCATGATCAGGCGGCACTGGTCCGGGCGCAGCCGATAGACCAGGCTGAGGATCATGGTGTTGATGGCGACCGATTTGCCCGATCCGGTGGTACCGGCGATCAACAGGTGCGGCATCCGGGCGAGGTCGACGATGATGGATTCGCCGCCGATATTCTTGCCGAGACAGAGCGGAAGTTTCGCCACGGAATCATTGCCGTCCCTCATCGACAACAGTTCGCGCAGATAAACTTTTTCGCGGTGTGCGTTCGGCAATTCGATGCCGATGGCGTTACGGCCGGGCACGACCGCGACGCGCGCCGACAATGCGCTCATCGAGCGGGCGATATCGTCGGCGAGGCCGATCACCCGCGACGATTTGATGCCGGGCGCCGGCTCGAGTTCGTATAGCGTCACCACCGGGCCGGGATGTGCCTTGACGATTTCGCCGCGGACGCCGAAATCGCCGAGCACGCCTTCCAGCGCGCGCGAGTTGGAATCCAGCTCCGATTTGCTGAGTGGCTGGCGATCCGAGGCTCTCGGGGCCGTCAGCACCGAGACCGAAGGCAGTTCGAACCTTTCGGACGATTTGCGCGCCAGCGCGCGGGCTGCCGGCCTTTTGCGCCGGGCGCGGTCGGCCGGAGTTTCCTCCTCGTCTTCGAAATCCTCTTCAGCCTGCGGTGCCAATGACGGTGCGCTGCGGCCGTTCAGGCTAGGCTCCTGCCGTTCGAACGAAATTTCACGCGGCGTC
The DNA here is from genome assembly GCA_963840155.1 of uncultured Alphaproteobacteria bacterium. Taxonomy (GTDB): domain Bacteria; phylum Pseudomonadota; class Alphaproteobacteria; order Rhizobiales; family Xanthobacteraceae; genus Bradyrhizobium. The sequence continues at coordinate 1,246,292 of CAWIXP010000002.1, read as the reverse complement.
GGGGTGCTCGCGACCAGCCAGCCATAAGCCAGCGTCAGCAACCGCCACAACCGCGCTTTCGCGCTCATCGCGGCATGAAACGCCCACCCCAGTGAAATCGAACCGCCGTCGTTTTCTTGCTCGAAAGGAGCATCGTCTTCCTCGATCGACGTCAGCTCGTCTTCCTGCGGCCGTGAACCGAGCCCACTTGCGATCAGAAACGCCGCGAGCATGGCGGCGAGCAGCACGGTGCCGAGCGCCAGCCGATAGACCCCACCGGGCGGTCCGAATACGACGGCCGGGGCGCGCACCAGCGCGTCGCCGACCACGCCGCCAAGTCCGGTCGGTAATGGCCAGGCTCCCCCATGGGGCCAGCAACTGGCAAAACCCGCGGCAATCACCGTGCACAGAATCCAGCTCGCGATTCGCAGTGCCTGACGGTCGAAGGTGCGATGGGTCAGCATGCGCCAGCCCCATACCGCGAGCGGAAGGATCAGCAGGATCGCGCCGAGACCGAGAATCTGCATCAACAAGTCGGCGCCGATTGCACCGGGATAGCCGGCGATGTTGTGGATCGCGCGCGAGGTGGCATGACTGAGGCTCGGATCCTGGACCGACCATGTCATCAACGCCGCCGCCATCACGCCGGACAGCGCGATCAGCGCAAGCCCCGTGAGTTCGCGAACCCGTCGCGCCAGCGCTTCGCGGATCGAGGCCGGCAGGTGGCCGACCAGGGGAATGACACGTTCGATCGCCGGCATGCTGATGGGCCTTCGATTAATCCAGAAATTCGACGAGTCGATGCAACGCCTCGGCCGTTGATTCGCTATCCGAGACCAACGCCAGACGAATATAGCCGGCGCCGGGATTGGAGCCGTCGGGTTGCTGCCGCGCGAGGTAGCTTCCCGGCACCACGCGCACGCCGGCGTCCTTGTAGAGTTTTACCGTCGCCGCTTCGTCGCCGCCGCGCTCGGACACGTCGAGCCAGACGCAGAAGCCGCCGGCCGGCCTGACATAGCCGTAGCGATTGCCGAGAATCTGATCGGCGAGATCGAACTTGATCCGGTACAGCCGCCGGTTCTCCTCGACATGGGCCTCGTCGCGGTAGGCCGCGACCGCGACATGCTGCAGCGGCACCGGCACTTGGGGCGCGGCTACATTGCGCAGCTCGTGAAACATGGCGAGGAATTTCTTGTCACCGGCGGCGAAGCCGACGCGCATGCCGGGCAGGTTCGAGCGCTTCGACAATGACTGGAACGCAACGACATTGGCAAAGTCGGACCCGGCGCATTCCAGCATGCTGCCGGGGGCTCGCTGGGTGTAGATCTCCGAATAGCATTCGTCGCTGAGAACGATGAAGCCGAACCGATCGGCGAGCTTCTTGAGGCGCCTGAAATATTCCGGTGTCGCCACCGCACCTTGCGGGTTCGCGGGCGAGGCGATGTAGATCGCAACCGTTCGCGCCAGCGTGGCGTCGTCGAGCGCATCGAGGTCCGGCAAGAATCCGTTGCGGAGCGTGGTGGGCAGATAGATCGCCTCGCAGCCCGCGGCGCGCGCGCCGGCGGCATAAGCGGGATAGAACGGGTTCGGGATCAGGATCGCCGGCCGGCCCCTGCGCTCGCCGACATAGCGCGCGGCGGTGAGCGCGGCGAAAAACAGACCCTCGCGGCTGCCGTTCAGCACCAGAATCCCGCTCTCAGGATCGACCGGCCGCGGCAGCTGGAACCGGGTGGAGAGCCAGGCTGCCGCAGCCCGGCGGAACGGCTCGATTCCCCTGGCGATCGGGTAGCGGCCGAAATCGGCGATGTGGTTGGCGAGCACCGGCCCGACAAAGCCCGGCACCGGATGCTGCGGTTCACCTAACGACAGTGTTATCAAAGGTTTACCGGGCTGATACGGGGCAAGGAGCTCGGTCAGCCGGGCGAATGGCGAGCGCTCGCTGTCTTGGGCACCGGCAGCCTGCGGCGCGCGGGATGAAGCGATCATGGCCATACGTCAAAGCGCCAGCACAGTTGCAGTAGCCGGTCGATGTCGGACCGGCCTCGAAACGGATCAAACCACCATAGATACGGCGAGGTTAAGACGCGATTAACCATCGGCGCCAGCGGGCGATCGACTGGACCGAAATCCGAGGCTGTCGCGGTGGCTACGAAGCAGTAGCTTGCGCCGCTCGGTGCGAAATCCGCGCTATCGCCGCGGGGGCAATCGCTCGAAGGCCGGCAGCCCCTCGGGAATCCCGTGGAATGGCTGTTTGTCGATGGTGTAGATCGCCATTTGCGGCGTGCCGAACAGGCTGGGATCATCCAGCGTGCCGACTTTCAGGATCGCCGCGGGCAGGCCCGGCCGCCTCGTGATCAGATGCGTGCCGCAGTCGGCACAGAATTCGCGCGTCACCGGACGCTCCAGATCGCTGCGGGTGAATTGCTTGGGTGTTCCCTCGGTGTAGCGGAAGCCATCGATCGGCATCAGCACGAACATGTTGGGAGCACCGCCGCTGATGTATTGGCATTCGCGGCAGTGGCATTGCGCTTTCATCATCGGCTCGCCCTCGGCCACATAGCGCACGCTGCCGCAATAGCATCCGCCGTCCAGTCTCATGGCATTTTCTCCGTCGCGTCGTTACGCCCTATTCGATGCCTGCGCGGTCGTTTTGGCAATCGTTTTAGACCGGTTGGCTCGATCCAGGCCACGGGCTTGGCCGCAAAAAAGGGGCCCCAGCTTGCGCTGGAGCCCCTTCACGGTTGGGGCATTGCCGGGTATGTGCCCAAACCGTAGTTCTGGGCGCGATCCCCGCGAGATCGCGCCCCCGGGAGAACTTACATGTTGTAGGCGCGCTCGGTGTGCTCGGTGATGTCGAGCCCTTCGCGCTCCACTTCGACCGTGGCGCGCAGGCCGACGATGATGTCGACGACCTTGTACAGGATCGCCGAGCCGACGCCCGACCATACCAGCGTGGTGCAGACGCCCCAGGTCTGGGAAATCATCTGCGCGGCGAAGTCGTAGTCGGCGATCTTGCCGGTGGTGTAATCCATGATGCCAGAGCCGCCGAGCGCCGGATTGACCAGGATGCCGGTGCCGAGCGCGCCGACGATGCCGCCGATGCAGTGGACGCCGAACACGTCAAGCGTATCGTCGTAGCCGAGCGCGTTCTTGATCACGGTGCAGAAGAACAGGCAGACCACGCCGACCACGAGACCGAGCACGATCGCCCCCATCGGACCGGAATAACCGGCCGCCGGCGTAACCGCCACCAATCCAGCCACCGCGCCCGACAACGCACCGAGCAGCGAGGGATGGCCCTTGATGATCCACTCCGCAAACATCCACGACATCGCCGCCGCAGCCGTTGCTTCGAACGAGTTGGTCATGGCCAGCGCCGCGCCGCCATTGGCTTCGAGGTTGGATCCGGCGTTGAAGCCGAACCAGCCGACCCAGAGCAGCGAGGCGCCGATCATGGTCATGGTCAGCGAGTGCGGAGCCATCAGGTCCTTGCCGTAGCCGGTGCGCTTGCCGATCAGGAGCGCGCCGACGAGACCGGCGATGCCGGCGTTGATGTGCACCACGGTGCCGCCCGCGAAGTCGATCGCGCCCTTTTTGAACACCCAGCCGGCATCGGCGTTGACTTCGTCAAGCTTGGCCTGCGCCGCTGTTTTCGCCGCGGCATCGCCCGCCGCGGCGAGCGCCTTGACCGCATCCGATATCGCGTCCGGTCCGGCCCAGTACCAAACCATGTGCGCAATCGGGAAATAGATCAGCGTCACCCAGAGCGGAATGAACAGCGCCACCGCCGCGAACTTCATGCGTTCGGCAAACGCGCCGACGATGAGGGCGGGCGTAATCGCCGCGAAGGTCATCTGGAAGCAGACATAGACCAATTCGGAGATGTTGGCATCGACACTGAAGGTCGCGGCCTTGGAGTCGCTCGTCACGCCCATCAGGAAGGCCTTTGAGAAGCCGCCGATGAAGTCGGAACCACCGGTGAATGCGAGGCTGTAGCCGTACAGCGCCCAGATGATGGTGACCATGCAGACGGTGTAGAACACCTGCGCCAGCACCGAGAGCATGTTCTTGGAGCGCACCAGGCCGCCATAGAACAGCGCGAGGCCCGGGATCGTCATCAGCAGCACCAGCACCGTCGATGTCAGCATCCAGGCGTTGTCGCCCTTGTTGATGGTAGGCTCGGCGTGGGCAGCGGTCGCGGCGAGCAGGCCGACTGCGAGGGCCGCCAATCCCGCGCTATGGGGACGTCTGAACGTCATTTGTTTTACTCCTGAATGGATGAGGTTGAGCGCGAAATCAGAGTGCCGCGGCATCTGCTTCTCCCGTGCGGATGCGAACCGCATGGTCGAGGCTGATGACGAAGATCTTGCCGTCGCCGATTTGTCCGGTTTTTGCCGCTGAAGTGATGGCCTCGATGGTCTTGTCGACCTGGTCCGAGGCGATGGCGACCTCGATTTTGATCTTGGGCAGGAAGCTCACGGCGTATTCAGCGCCGCGATAGATTTCCGTGTGGCCCTTCTGCCGGCCATACCCCTTGACTTCCGTCACCGTCAGGCCGTGAACGCCAATGGCGGTCAGGGCGTCACGGACTTCTTCGAGCTTGAATGGCTTGATGATCGCCATAACAATTTTCATGGGTCTTGATCCCCCGCTTGGGCCCGGTCCACACACGACCGGGCGTTCTCGACTGAGGTTCACCACGCGGAGAAGTTCACAACGCGGGCACAGCCGGGATCGTTAGAATCAAATGCCGTGCCAGATCGGCCGCAGACCTTAAGGATTTATGAATGCGCGGCTTTTCGGCGTTCAGGGGAATCGGCTCAAGCTGCGCCATTCGGTCGCGCCCAAAGCCTAGTCACGCTTGCCCAAAAGACGGGCACGGCTGACTCCGGACGCAATCGCGTCCGCAAAACGGTATTAGATGGGCAGCTTTATTGCAGCGCTTCGCCGTGCTGCGAGATATCGAGGCCCTCAAGCTCCTGCTGCAGCGAAACCCGCAAAGGCACGAAGGCGCCCACGAGCTTGAGCAGCACGAATGTCATGCCGGCGGTCCACAGCAGCGTGACCGCCAAGCCGTAAAACTGGATCAGCAACTGCCGGGGATTGCCTTCGAGCAAGCCCGAGGTTCCGCCAACCGCGGCGGTCGCAAACACCCCGGTCAGCAGGATTCCGGTCATGCCACCGATGCCGTGGACGCCGAACACGTCGAGCGAATCGTCGTACTTGAATCGCTGCTTCAGCACGGTGCAGGCCCAGAAGCACATCAGGCCGGCGACCGCGCCGATCACCATGCCGTGCCACGGCTCGACGAATCCGGAGGCCGGGGTGATCGTGCCCAGGCCAGCCACCGCACCGGAAATCATGCCGAGCACCGAAGGCTTGCGCCGCGTCGACCATTCGACCGCAGCCCAACTCAGCGCGCCGGCGCAGGCCGCGAGATGCGTGGCCGTGATCGCCATCACGGCTCGCGGACTGGCTGAAAGGGCGGAGCCGCCATTGAAGCCGAACCATCCGACCCACAACATTCCGGTGCCGATCACCGCGAGCGAGAGATCGAACGGAGCGAGATTTTCGCTGCCGTAGCCGTGACGCCGGCCCATTACGGTCGCCGCGATCAAGCCGCCGACGCCGGCGCTGAGATGCACCACCAAACCACCGGCGAAATCCAGCACGCCCGCGGTCGCAAGAAAGCCGCCGCCCCAAACCCAGTGGGCCAGCGGCACGTAAACGAACATGAACCAGCCGATCGAGAACAACAGGTAAGCCGAAAACCGCATGCGATCGGCAACCGCGCCGGCCACCAGCGCCACCGTAATGATCGCAAACGTCATCTGGTACAGCATGAACAGCGCTTCCGGAATGGTCTTGGCGGCCGGGTTCACGTCGTTCATCTGCATGCCGGCGAGAAACCAACGATCCAGCGTTCCCAGCCAGGGGCCGTCACCGACGAATGCCAGCGAGTAGCCGAACGCTACCCAGAGGATTGAAATGATCGCCACCGCTGCGAGGCTTTGCGCCATCGTCGCCAGCACGTTCTTCTTGCGCACCATGCCGGAATAGAACAGCGCCAGGCCCGGGATCGTCATGGTCAGCACCAGCGCCGTGGCCGCGATCATCCATGCGGTATCGGCGGCATTGATCTCGGAGGTTTCGGCGGCCGCCGGCGTTGCGGACAACAAGATCGCAAAAGCAGCCGGCGCAGCCAGCCTTGCGCCACGGCACGAAAGCGTCCCCATTTTGTATTTCCCCAGCCCGGATCTTATAGCGCGCGCGCCTGGCGTCGTTGCCGGACGCGAACGAATTGCGAAGCCTTCACAGCGCGTCGCTGTCGGTTTCGCCGGTGCGAATCCGCAATGCGTGGTCGATCGGCGTCACGAAGATCTTGCCGTCGCCGATCTGCCCGGTGCGCGCGCTCGAGGTGATGACGCCGACCGCTTTGTCGGCGAGGTCGGAATCGACGGCGATTTCGATCCGAAGCTTGGGCAGAAAATTCACGACGTATTCGGCGCCGCGGTAGATTTCGGTATGGCCCTTCTGGCGGCCGTAGCCCTTGACCTCGGTGACCGTCATGCCGTGGACGCCGATGGCAGTTAGAGCCTGGCGCACCTCGTCGAGTTTGAACGGTTTGATAATGGCAACAACGAGCTTCATGGTCGGGGCCTTCGCATCTCTCGAATTCCGGTCGGCGCGCTCAAGTCTGGCATCTTTTTGTGCAAATGACACAAAAAGTTGCAACTGGAAACGAAAAACAATGCTGCGGCTTGCCTCCGAAATGGCCGAACGGTTGTGATTTTTGCATTTCAGCGCCTAGGGCAAGGCGCCATCCGGAGGCGCATTCGGGTCGGCGGGCCATTCCGCGTCCGGGCGGCTGTTTGCCGCCGGCGCGGCGGGCCGATTTTCGATCGAACTCAGGCTGCGGTGCTTGGCTTGGATGGACCTGCCTATGTCGTCGGGCTGTCGAGCGACCGGCCGGCGCCGGCGACTAAAACCGCCACGTCATTTGCGCTGGCGCAGCGAGCCCTCCTGCGCGACGGAAGCTACCAGCGTTCCGTCCTGCTTGAAGATCATGCCGCGCGTGAGGCCGCGGCCGCCCTGCGCGCTCGGCGAATCCTGGGCATAGAGCAGCCATTCGTCGGCGCGGAACGGCCGGTGAAACCACATGGCATGATCGAGGCTCGCCGGCATCATGCGCCTGTCGAACAGCGTGCGGCCATAACGCGCCATCGCGGCATCGAGCAGCGAAAAATCCGACGCATAAGCCAGCGCGCACATATGCAGCGCCGGATCGTCGGACAGCTTTGAGGCGGTCCTGATCCAGACATGGATGCGCCCATCGTCGATCTTCTGGCCGAAATAGCGGCCGAGCTCGACCGGCCGCAGTTCGATCGGGCGATCGGATTCGTAGTAGCGGCGGATGAATTCCGGCATCTCGCGGAACATCGGCTGTTTTGCCACTTCCTCTGCGGTGAGCTTTTCCGGCGGCGGCACATCCGGCATCTTGTCCTGATGATCGAACGCGGCTTCTTCTTCGACATGAAACGACACCATGATCGAAAAGATCGCGTTGCCGTGCTGGATCGCGGTGACGCGCCGGGTTGAATAGCTCTTGCCGTCACGCAGCCGCTCGACCTGATAGACGATCGGTATCTGCGGATCGCCAGGCAGGATGAAATAGCAATGCAGCGAATGCGGCAGGCGCCCTGCCACGGTGCGGCACGCCGCCACCATCGCCTGCCCGATCACTTGTCCGCCGAAAACCCGCTGCCAGCTCGTCTTCGGGCTATTGCCGCGAAACATGTTCACTTCGAGCGGCTCGAGATCGAGAACGGCGATCAGGTCAATCAGGCCTTTCGACATGGACGTGCTTTCGGTTCTGGCGCCATTCCGGGCGAAGCGAGGCCTCGAACCCGGAAAATTTCCAGGTTCCGGATTCGCGAAAAAGCACGCAGGGACGACGCTCTCTGTGATTCAGACCCTTGTTTGATGCCCTGTTTCGCCCAGCTATAGTCTGGTAGCAAGAGCGTGAGTGAGCAGGTTTGGCATGTCGGCACAGCGAAGCATTGTCATCGGCGGCGGCGCGTTGGCAGGGCTGGGGCTGGCGCTGGCGCTACGCCAGGGGCTGGGCCCCGATATTTCCATCGTCGTCGCCGATCCGGCCCTTGGTGTGCGGCCCAGCCGCGATCCCCGTGCCACCGCCATCGTCGCCGCCTGTCGCCGCCTGTTCGATGCCTTGGGGGTGTGGGACGAGGTCGCCGCCGGGGCGCAGCCGATTCTGGACATGGTCGTCACCGATTCCAGACTGGAGGATGCGACCCGCCCGGTATTTTTGACGTTCGCCGGCGATGTCGAGCCGGGCGAGCCGTTCGCGCATATGGTCGAAAACCGCCATCTGATCGATGCGCTGGTCGCGCACGCCGAGGCCGCGGGCCTCGATCTGCGCGCGACCGCGGTGGCGGATTTTGTCTCGCGCAGCGATGGCATCGATGTGACGTTGGCGGACGGCGGCCTGGTCGAAGCGAGCCTGCTGGTGGCGGCCGACGGCGCGCGCTCAAAGCTGCGCGAGCGCGCCGGAATCGCCACCCATGGCTGGGATTATGATCAATCCGGCATTGTCGTTACCGTCGGCCACGAGCGCGATCACCACGGCCGCGCCGAAGAGCATTTTCTTCCTTCCGGTCCGTTCGCGATCCTGCCGCTGGCAGGAAAGCGTTCATCGCTGGTGTGGACCGAGAAGCGCGGCGAGGCCGCGCGTATCTCCGGTCTCGGCGAGGATGAATTTCACAGCGAGCTCGAACTGCGCTTTGGGCTGCATCTCGGCGAGATCAAGGCGCTCGACAAGCCGCGCGCCTTCCCGCTTGGTTATTTTGTCGCGCGCTCGTTCATCGGCCAGCGGCTGGCGCTGATCGGCGACGCCGCGCATGTGATTCATCCGATCGCGGGCCAAGGGCTCAACATGGGACTGCGCGACGTCGCCGCGCTTGCCGAGGTGATCGTCGATGCCGCGCGGCTCGGCAGGGACATTGGACAGGCCGACGTGCTCGAGCGTTATCAGCGTTGGCGGCGGTTCGACACCATGGCGATGGGTGTTGCGACCAATGCGCTGAACTTCCTGTTCTCGAACCGCTCCACGCTGCTGCGGACCGTGCGCGATATCGGATTGGGACTGGTCGATCGGGCGCCGCCGCTGAAGAACCTGTTCATCCGCCAGGCCGCGGAAGTCGTCGGTGAAGTGCCGCGGCTGTTGAAGGGCGAAGCGCTGTAAGTCTCGGTAGCCTCGTTGAGGCCGCGGCGCTCACTCGATCTTTCTTGCCTCTTCCGGCAGCATGATCGGAATGCCGTCGCGGATCGGGTAGGCGAGTTTCGCGGAATGCGAGATCAACTCCTGCCTGGCTGCGTCGAACTCCAATGGGCCCTTGGTCACCGGACAGACCAGGATTTCCAGCAATTTGGGATCGACGGTGCCTTCGGGGCGTTCGGGCGAGACGCTCATGGATCAGTCTCCGGCTTGGGCTTGTTCGTGACTTAGCATATCCAGGCCAGCGGTATAGCCGCAGCCTCATCGCGCCGCGCGCTGTCACTGCGGCGTGACGCGCCAGACCGTGCCGTTGCCGTCCTCGCATAGGAGCAGCGCGCCATCGTGGGCGACGGCGACCCCGACGGGCCGTCCCCATACCTCTTTGTCATTGATGACAAAGCCGGTGACAAAGTCCTGATATTCGCCGGTCGGAACCCCGTCCTTGAGACGGATGCGGATGATCTTGTAGCCGGTGCGCCGGGACCTGTTCCACGAGCCATGCTCCGCGGCGAAGCCGTCACCGCGATATTGCGGCGGAAACGCATTGCCATTGTAGAAGGTGAGCCCCATCGAAGCCGAATGCGCCTCGATCAGGACATCGGGAACGGTGACCTTGCCCTTAAGGTCGGGACGCTGGCCGGCGTGGTGGGGATCTTCGTTGCCGCCGATATAAAACCATGGCCAGCCATAGAACGCGCCTTCGCGCACGCGGGTCACGTAGTCCGGCACCATATTGTCTCCCATCCCGTCGCGCTCATTGGTCGAACAATACAGATCGCCGCTGGTCGGATGAACCGCAAGACCCACACAGTTGCGGATGCCGGTCGCGAACACGCGTGGGTTTCCTCCGTCAGGGTCGAACGCCAGCACGTCGGCACGATCGGTCTCGCTTCCCCAGCCGGCGCCGAGCGCATGTGCCGCGCTCCACGCTTGCAATCCTCCGCTCGGGCTGCCGATCCCCTCCCCGTCATTGCCGGCCGAACCGACCGACACCAGCATCCGCTTGCCGTCGCCGCTAAAGACGATGTCGCGGGTCGAGTGCCCGTAGCCATGCGGCAACTCGGCAACGACGCTCTGCGGCGTTGCCCCGGCCTTGGTATCGCCCACCCTGTAGGGAAAGCGGACGACGCTGTCGGTGTTGGCGACATAAACCCATTGGGGATTATCCCCGTTGGGATAAAAGGCTATTCCGAACGGCCCGTTGAGGCCGCTGGCGAAAACTTCTTTGGCCGAAGCTTTTGCCTCCCCGTCGGCTGCGCGCAACACACGGATCCTTCCCGCCCTGGTTTCGGCGATGAAGATGTCTCCATTGGGCGCTACCCGCATCTGACGTGGTCCGCTCAATCCCTCAGCGAATAATTCGACCTTGAATCCGACGGGTACCTGCGGCGAAGCGGCCGGCGGCCGCGCCACCACATGTGCAACGCTGGCGGAGGACGGCGTCGCGCCGGGCCGCGGCAGATCCTCAGGCTTTATCAGCCGGCTCACGCCAGGCTTGTCGGCGCGCCAGTCGCCAAACGCGGCGCTGCCAACCAGCGGTCCGGATTGGGCCAAGGATTGGGCCAAGGATTGGGCCGAGGCGGCGCCAATGCCGGTGCCGGCAAATACCGCCGCTGCCAGATGCGCGGCCATCAAATGCAAAGCGCGATCAAATAGCCGCATGATCCCTCCACCTCTCACATGCCGCCATTCAGAAATCGCACCGCTCACAGCCGAAACTTTTATTCACCATCGCAACAGCTTAGAATGTCTCCAGTTTAGAGCGAGTCTTTTTGCGCCACCGCCGGCAAGCCGCTAGCTGGGGGCAGTGATCACAAGGCGATGGCGGATGCGAGAACACATGCGGATGGCGGGACGTTCGAGATGGCATCCCGCCGTTACGTTGTGCGCGGTGGCTTGCCTATCGTTGTGGGGTGGTGTTGCCCGTGCCGATGACGCCAGCACCTGGCCGGATCTCGAAACCAAGTACATTTTCGGATTTACCACCGGTTCCGGCATTGGGCTGGAGGGCGAGAAGGAATTCACGGTCGACAGCGTCGGCCGGTTCGGCAAGCGCGACGGCCATTACGGCGCGGCCGAGACGAAATACGAGTTCGAATTCACGCCGACCCAATTCATCCAGATCGAATTCGGCGCGCTCGGCTCGACCCACGATATCGCTGGTGTGATGGATCTCGACGACCGCCGCCAGATCGCGCTCGGCGGCGCATTCGGCGAATTGCGCTATCTGGCGATCGAGCGCACCTCGAACAATCCGCTGTCGGTGACGCTCGCGGTCGAGCCGACAGTGCGGGACATCGATGAGACCAGCGGCGCGCACGTGCGCAATTTCGAATTCGAAACCACCGTCAATGCGGATCTCGAACTGCTGAGAAATCGGCTGTTTGCCGGGTTCAATCTGCTCTATGAGCCCGAAGTCACGCAGAGCGCGATCGGCGACACGCAGCGCGAAGCCACCTTTGGCGGCTCGGCGGCGCTTTCGATTCGGCTGGCCGCCAACGTACTGGTCGGCGGCGAGGTGTGGTATCTGCGGCATTACGATGCCGTCAACCTGACCGCATTCACCGGCGATGCGGTGATGCTGGGACCGACGCTTTATGTCCAGTTCACCCCGAAAACGTTCATGACCGCCGCCTGGAATGCCCAGGTCTGGGGCCGCGAGATCGGCAATCCGGTCTCGCTCAATCTGACCGAGTTCCAGCGCCAACGCGTCCGACTTAAATTCGCCTGGGAATTTTGACCTTCCTCAATATGGAAAAGACCGACAGATGACCGCTGTAGCCTTGACGAGGAAATTGGCCCTGGCCGCGTTTTGCGCGGTGGCGATCTTTGCGGCGCTGCCATCTCAGGCGCAACAAGCAACCGAGATTCAACTGACCTACTCCAAAGGCCAGTTCCAGCCGAGCCAGGTGAGCGCGCCCGCCGACAAGCCGATCGCCTTCCGGGTCAAGAACCTCGACGCCAAAGCGATGGAATTTGAGAGCAAGTCGCTGCGGGTCGAAAAGGTGGTCGCCGCGAACAGCGAGGGCGTCATCAACGTACGAGCGCTCAAGCCCGGCCGCTATGAATTTTACGATGACTTCAACGATAAGGCGCGCGGCGCCTTGAACGTGCAATAAGCGGGCCTGTCCATGCTGGCCGCGCTCATCATCGTCTTTCGCGAGGTGTTCGAAGCCGGTTTGATCGTCGGCATCGTGCTCGCGGTGACCGGCGCGGTGCCCCATCGCAATCGCTGGATCGGGGGCGGGGTCGTGGCCGGCGCGCTGGCCGCCTGCGTGGTCGCGGTGTTCACCGGCGCGCTGTCGCAACTGTTTGCCGGCATGGGCCAGGAGCTGTTCAACGCGGCCATCCTCGCCGTCGCGGTGCTGATGCTGACCTGGCACAACGTCTGGATGGCGCATCACGGCCGGGAAATCGCCGGCGAGATGCGCGCGGTGGGCCAGGCGGTCGCCGACGGCACCAAGTCGCTGCTGGCACTGGCGGTGGTGGTCGGCGTTGCCGTGTTGCGCGAAGGCAGCGAGGTCGCTCTGTTTTTGTATGGCGTTGCTGCCTCGGATGGCGGCTCATCGCTGAGCCTCGCGATCGGTGGCATCATTGGCTTGGCGCTGGGCGCCGGCGTTTGCCTGCTGACCTATTTTGGCCTGATGCGAATTCCGCCGCGGGCGTTGTTTGCGACCACCACCGCCCTGATCACGTTGCTGGCGGCCGGCATGGCGGCGCAGGCGGTGGCGTTCCTCGAACGCGCCAATTGGCTCAACTCCCTCGACACGGTGGTCTGGGACAGCGGCTGGCTGCTGTCGGAGACCAGCATTGCCGGCCGGACCCTGCACACCCTGATCGGCTACACCGACCAGCCGACCGAAATGCAGCTCGTGGTCTATCTCGCCGTGCTGCTGATGACGGTGCTGCTGATGCGCCTGACCGGCTCGCAGCATGCGGCTCGCGCGGCGGCGGCCGGCTGATGGCGGCCCGTCAACTGGTCAGCTCAGTCCAGCCCCGCACGGCGGAAGCCTTCCAGATAGTGTTCGCGGTCGGAGTCCAGTTTCCAGGGCAATTGATTTGCGACCCAGGCGAGCGAGATATTGGGCTGCACGCGCCGTAGCTCCTGAACTGCGGTGGTCGCGAGCTCGGCCGCTCCAGCCATACCGGCGGCAACCGTCAAGACTCGGTAGGCGCCGGTAAGATCGCCACGCTGGCGGATCGCCTCGCGGGCGAGGGCGATGGCTTCAGGGTAGTTTCTTCCGACAAACTGCGCGTAGGCGGCAATTCCGTAATAAATCGCCGAAGCAGGGTCGCGCGGACTTAGTCGAATGGCGCCTTGCGCGGCTTGGTGCGCTTCCTGCCAGCGCCCGCAGTAGCACAACGCCAAGCCGTAATAGGCTTGAGCCAGCGAGAAGTTTGCATTGAGTTGCAGCGCCTCTTCGAATTCGGCCAATGACTCCTCGAGCCGCCGTGTGGAAAAGTAAACGCTTCCCAGCGCGTTGTGCGCCCAAGGATCCTCGCTGTCGGCGTGAAGCGCGGCGAGCGCGGCGCGTTCGGCGATCGGCGCCGTGATGGCGATATCCGCCCAGCCCAGGTGGACGCCGAACATATGGCTGGTGGCGAGCAAGGAGAGCGCCTGAGCGTAATTCGGATCGATCGCAATTGCCTGTTCCAAAAGCGCTTGCGCGGCTGCATTGTCCTGCCTCGTCACACGCCAGTAATGCGAGAGCGCCCGCATCACCAGATCCCACGCATCCAGGCTGCCGGGCGGCTTTCGTCGCGCGCGGAAGTTTTCCGCTGAATAGATTTGCGGTTCGATGGCAGCGACGATCGCATCCGTGATCTCGTCCTGCACGGCGAACACGTCGGCCAGGTCACGATCGTAGCGCCCTGCCCATATGTGGCTGCCGGTTGAGACGTCGTTGAGTTGTGCGGTGATGCGCACACGGCGCCCGCTTTTGCGCACGCTGCCCTCTACCACGTAGCCGACGCCGAGTTCTTCGGCGATCTGCTTCAGGTGCACGGCCTTTCCCTTGTAAGTAAAAGAAGAGTTGCGGGCGATCACAAAGAACCATCGGCACTTGGACAATCCGGTGATGATGTCCTCGCTAATGCCATCGGAAAAATATTCCTGCTCGGGATCGTCGCTCATATTGTTGAAGGCAAGCACGGCTATCGCCGGTCGATCGACCGACGGCACAGCCGCCCGCGCCGGCTGATGGCCTTCATTCGACGGCGCATCAGCCAGCGGAACGGCCGGGGATTCCTCATTCACCGCGCCAATGAAACGGAGACCTTTTCGCGGGATGGTCCGGATCAGTTTCTGCACGCCGCCGCTATCGCCGATCGCGGCGCGCGCAGCGTTGATGCGGCTGGTGATAGTCGATTGCGACACGATTCGCCCGTGCCAGATCGAGGCGACCAGATCGCTCTTGCTGACAACCCGATCGCGATTCTGCACGAGATAAACCAACAGGTCGAACACTTGCGGCTGCATCGAGATCGGCTTTCCGCCGCGAAGCAACTCGCGGCGTTCGGTAACGAGCGCGTGATCGTCGAAGGTAAACCGCACTGTGCCCCGCTATCCCTTCTCAACGAATAATCACGTCCGTCTCAGGCATAAATCAAGCGCGCGGCAAAGCCTTCGGGGCGCGTTCGCGGCATAGTGCGCAAATGGAGTTGCGATCACTTCATTGCCGGCCGGAGACGCTTATGAGCCAGATCCAGGTTATTAACCGATACCTGACCGGAAATCGAGATTGACCGCTTTCCCGTATGGTCGAGTGTTGCGGGGCTTTTTGCCACGATCCTGCCTCGTGCATATCGGCCCGAGCGGATTTTTCAAATTTAATTGCATGCAAGGAACATGAATCTCATGAAATATTCTGGAAGCTGCTTTTGCGGCGCAGTCAAGCTCGAAGTCACCGGCGCGCCCGTGGGCATGGGCTATTGTCACTGCCAGTCCTGCCGGTCGTGGTCGGCGGCGCCCGTCACCGCCTTCACGCTCTGGAAGCCCGAGGCGGTGCGCATCACCTCCGGCGCCGAACACATCGCGACGTTCTCGAAGACGAAAACGAGCGAGCGCAAATATTGCGCGAGCTGCGGCGGACACCTCATGAACAACCATCCCACCTTCGGATTGGTCGACGTGTACGCAGCGACCATCCCGGCTCTCGCCTTCACTCCGGGCGTTCACGTCAACTATGCGGAGACCAAGCTGCCGATGCGAGACGGGCTGCCGAAAATGAAGGACTTCCCGGCCGAGCTTGGCGGTTCGGGTGAACTGATCGCCGAGTAGCACTAACAGGGCCTTGATACCGGACAGCGCGGCGGCCGCCGGCCGCACACTACTGGATTCCTTGAAGGGTCACTGCGCCGTTCGATATTTGGTATCGAGCGGCGCTTCGCTTTCTGGATTGAACCTTCTCACTTTGAACTCGGACAAAAGAAGGGGACGATTGGAGATCGCCGATGAACTACTCTGTTGGCAGGAACTGCGTCAGCGACGAGCGTGTCGAAAGAAGACTCGCCGCGGTAATGGTAGGCGATGTCGCCGGTTACTCTCGGCTGATGCACCATGATGAAGAAGCGACGCACGCCCGCTTCATGGCGCTGATGGCCGACGTGATCCTGCCGGCCCTGGCCGAGCACGGAGGCCGCGTCGTAAAGAATACCGGAGACGGTTTCCTCG
This sequence comes from uncultured Alphaproteobacteria bacterium, assembly GCA_963840155.1. GTDB lineage: Bacteria > Pseudomonadota > Alphaproteobacteria > Rhizobiales > Xanthobacteraceae > Bradyrhizobium. The sequence continues at coordinate 1,230,345 of CAWIXP010000002.1, read as the reverse complement.
CTGAATTTGCCAGCGCCGTGGACGCGGTCCGTGCCGCGGCGCAGTTCCAGGACCAGCTCCATGCACTCGCCCTCGGCCAGGCTGAAGGCACGCGGCTTCTGTTTCGCGTTGGCATCAACATCGGTGACGTCATCGTCGGCGCGCGCGACATCTTTGGCGATGCTGTCAATATCGCGGCGCGGCTGCAGGGCATCGCCGAACCCGGCGGGATTTGCCTCTCCTCCTCCGTCCATGACCACGTTCGCGGCAAGCTGGCGATCGAGTTCACCGATCTCGGCGAGCATCACCTCAAGAACATCAGCCTGCCCGTCCGGGTCCACGCCGTGGCCCGAAATGGCGTGGTGGCGGTCGCACCTCCCGCTAGCGCGGCGGGCTGGCCGCTTTCAGCGCCACATCTTTCCATCGTAGTCTTGCCGTTTGTGAATATCGGCGGCGATCCCGGGCAGGATTATTTCGTCGACGGCGTTACCGAGAGCCTGACCACGGACCTGTCGCGGATTCACGCATCGTTCGTCATCGCCCGCAACACCGCCTTCTCTTACGGGGCCAACTCACCCGATGTGCGGCGGGTCGGGCGGGAGCTGAACGTTCGCTATATCCTCGAAGGGTCGCTACAGCGCGGCGGCGATCGGCTCAGGGTGAACGTGCAGTTGATCGACGCAGAAACCGGCAGTCATCTCTGGGCCGAACGCTTCGACAAGCCCCTTGTCGATCTGTTTGACATGCAGGACGAAATTGTATCTCGGCTGGCCAATGCGCTAGACGCTCAACTGATCGAGGCCGAGGCCGAGCGGGCCGGACGGGCCCTGCATCCCGATGCAAGGGACCTGTATTTCCAGGGCAGGGCCTTCTGGAACAGAGGCTTGAGCCCCGAATACATGGCGCAAGCCAGGGAGTTCTTTGAGCGTGCACTCGCGCTCGACCCCGAGAACGTCGACGCGATGGTCGGTTTGGCAACGGTGGCGGCTACGCTGGCCGGCTCGTTTGCGATCGACGACCGCGCCGGGCAACTTGCGATCGCCCAAACCGCCCTGACGCGGGCGCTGTCAATAGCCCCGCAGCACGCCGGGGCCCATCTGGCGCTGGGCGCAGTTCAGATGTTCACCAACCGCGCCGCCCAGGGCATCGGCGAATGCGAGCATGCCTTGGCGCTGGATCGCAATCTGGCCGACGCCCACGGCTGCATCGGCATGGCCAAGTACTTTGCCGGGCGTGCCGAGGAAACCGAAGGCCATGTTTTCGAGGCGCTCCGTCTCTCGCCCCGCGACGTCCATGCCTTCAGGTGGATGCTGTTTGGCGGCATCGCCAAGGCGCAGCTCGGAGCGGATGGCGAAGCGCTGGCGTGGCTGCGCCGGAGTATCAAGGCCAACCGCAATTTCCCGCTGGCGCATTTTCACCTTGCAGAAGTGCTGGCTCTGCACGGCCAACTCGAAGAGGCGCGGACGGCTGCCCGAGCGGGCCTCGCGCTTCAGCCCGATTTTACGCTGCGGCGCTATCGCGAGAACGCGCTGAGCGACAACCCGGTCTATCTCGCAGGGCGGGAGCGGAGCTGTGAGGGCATGCGCTTGGCCGGCGTACCGGAGGAGTGAATGCGGCCCCGACCCAGCGCTATGGCTTGAGGCCGACGGCGCATACCTTGACTTACTGCAGCGGCGGGTCGCCGCTGGTGCGCTTCTTGGCGAGATCCATCTGGGTGACCGCGATCAGGATCTCGGCGCGGGTTTTCAGATCGGGCGCTTCCAGCATCGCCTGCTTTTCCGGCGGCCCGTAGGGCGACATCATCGCCAGCGCGTTGACCAGCGCCTCGTTGGGCGCGCTCTCGACGCCTTCCCAGTCGACGCTGAGATTATTGGCTTTGAGAAAGTCGGTCAGCACCTCGAGCAGCGCTTCGCGATTGACCTCTTCTTCACCCTTGCGCGCGGTGAAATCGTCGATGTAGGGAAAATAATCCACGCTGCACTGCCGGTACGGGGTCAGCACGTCGATCTCCTCGACCACCTTGAAACGCGCGATGCCGGTGAGCTCCAGGATATAGCGGCCGTCGCCGGATTCAGCCAGTTGGGTGATGCGCCCGACGCAGCCGACCTTGAACAGGGCCGGTTTGGCTTCATCCCGGGTGTGGGAAACGTCGGGCTGGATCATTCCGATCAGCCGATGGCCGTCGCGCAGCGCGTCATCCACCATGGCCAGATAGCGTGGCTCGAAGATGTTGAGCGGCATCTGGCCGCGGGGCAGCAATAGCGCACCGGGCAATGGAAATACCGGGATCACTTCGGGAAGGTCGCCGGGCCCGCGATATTCGGCATTGATCGGCATAGGCGACCCCGGCGCGAACTATTCGAGTCTTGCTCTGGCGCGTATTCTAGTCACAAACGCGGTGCTCAGTTTTGCCAATACGCTGTTCATGAAAACAGAATCGTCGATAGCCGCTTTCGTCCCTCGACGGTTGCATCGTCGGCCGGTCCCCACGCCTCGAAGAACTGCACCAGTTGCCTGCGGGCGCCATCCTCATTCCATTTGCGATCGCGCTTGACTATTTCCAATAGCTGGCCGGTGGCTTCGGCGCGCTGGCCGGCGGCGTTGAGCGCGGTCGCGAGATCGAATCGCGCCTGATGATCGAGCGGGTTTGCCGCGACTTTCTGTTCCAGCTCGGTCACCGGGCCGAGCGCCTTGGCCTGCTCGGCAAGGTCGATCGAAGCCTGTACGGTCTTGACCGCCGTATCATTGCGTTTCGATTCAGGCACCATCGCGAGCGTTTGCTTGGCCTGTTCGATTGCCCCGGTCGCAACGTAGCATTTGGCCAGTCCCGCAAGGCCGGCGATATTGGTGGCGTCGGCCGCCAGCACCTCGGCATAGATTTGCGCCGCCGCGGCCGGATCGCCCTCGGCGAGGACGGCTTCGGCTTCCTTGAGTATTTCGGCCACGTCGGGTTCGCCGGCGCCGGGCATGCCCGCGGTCAGCTTGTCGATGAACGCGTTGATCTGGCTTTCCGGAACCGCGCCCATGAAGCCGTCGGCGGGCTGGCCGTTGACGAAGGCAATGACGGCGGGGATCGACTGGATGCCCATCTGACCCGGTATCGCCGGATGCTCGTCGATGTTCATCTTGACGAGCTTGACCCTGCCCTTGGCGGCGCGGACTGCCTTCTCGAGGATAGGCGTCAGCTGGCGGCATGGGCCGCACCAGGGTGCCCAGAAGTCGATCAGCACCGGCTGGCGCTTCGATTCCTCAACGACGTCCTTCACGAACGTCTGCGTTGTGGTCTCCTTGATCAGATCGGGCGCCTGCGGCGTCGGTCCGCTGCCCTGCTCTACTATCGTCACGGGAAATCCTCGCCTGATGTCTGGAAAATGGGCCTTCTAGCACGGTTCGAAGTCTAATTGGCGCTTGATGGCTCAATTTGCAATTGGCGGAACCCAAGGGGGCGGGTTTTGAGCTCGTTCGCCTGGCCGCCCCCATTTTGGCAATTCCACCAGTCGGCGCGGGCGCTATGGCCTGTTGCATTCGCCGGCCGCATTTGGCATAGCTCTGCGCATTGTCGGCGAGCGATTGCCGCCAATCATTCGGATGCGGGTGTAGCTCAGTGGTAGAGCACGACCTTGCCAAGGTCGGGGTCGAGGGTTCGAGCCCCTTCGCCCGCTCCAGATTTTTAAAGCTCCGTCCCCGAAATGGCACCGCCCTACGTGAATGTCGGTGACAATTCGCACCGAGCGCGCTGTCGCGTTCGCCAAAGAATCAACTCGCAACGTTGAGCGGCAGCCGCCGCGATCCTGCGTTTTCGGACGCCACGGCGAGCAGTTAAAAAAGCGTTAAATCGCGGGAGCGCTGCACGGTCACGAATGTCGTTGAACCGACTATGGTTAACACACCCTTAGCGATTGCCGCTCATGATCTGATGCACATCATGTCACGACAAACATGATCTCTGTTTTTTGATTTTCTTGGAAACTACCTGGGCAACGTGATCATGCAATGCGTAGTGGCGTTTTCGGTCCTGACCGCGGTGGCCATGCTCGGGGCTGCGTCTCCGAGCAACGCGGCACAGCTTCGCGTCGAGCCGGTCTCGCTGGAGCTCGATGCGCCCGCGGCGGCGGGCACCTTGACGCTCCGCAACGATGACGATGTCGCGGTCACGGCGCAGACGCGGGTTTTCCGCTGGTCGCAGTCCGCCGGAAAAGAGACGCTGGAGCCGACCACCGATGTGGTCGCAAGTCCGCCGGCGGTGAAACTCAGCCCGCACGCCGATTACGTCGTTCGTGTCGTTCGCGTCACGAAGCAGCCAGTGCAGGGGGAAGAAAGCTACCGCGTCATCGTCGACCAGATCCCGCAACCGCCGAAGCAAACGGTGCGCGCCATCAATCTGCTCGTCCGTCAATCGATTCCGGTTTTCTTTCGTTCGCGACAGCTCTCGGCCGCGGCCGTGTCATGGTCGCTCGCTTACGAAGGCGACAAGCTGGTCGTGACGGCCCGTAATGACGGACAGGAACGGCTGCGGATCGCCTCACTGCAGCTCCGCAATGCCGCAGGACAAACCATCAGTTTCGGGAGCGGCCTCGTCGGCTATGCCCTCGGTCGGTCATCCATGAGCTGGGTAGCGCCAGGCAACGTGCGTAACTTCGGCTCCGGGGGTGCGGTTTCAATCTCCGCGGTGAGTGACAAGGGGCGCATCAATGCCACGGCTCCTGCGCCTGTTCGGCGCTAAGGCGCTTCGCCCTCTCGTCCTTGTGCAACTGGCGATGTTCGGATGCACCGGTGGCCTCCGCGCGGCCGAAGATATGAAGAACCTCCAGCTCGAGGTGATTATCAATGGCATTCCCAGCAAGGCCATTGGAAGCTTCACGCAGTTCGGCGACGGCCGTTTGGCGGCAACCCCGAACGAACTCGAAGAACTTGGGATTGACCCAGGCGGGCGGCGGTTTGCCAACGAGCTGGTGCAGCTCGACGATATTCCGAGCCTTCGCTATCAGTACGAGGAGCGCACGCAGAAGGTCGCCATCACGATCGACAATTCCCAGCGCAAGGGCCGCAACTACGATTTACGGGCGGGTTCGTCGGCGAACCTTCCGCGATCGCCGGCAGGATTTGGCGGCGTCCTCAACTATGATCTGTTGAGCGCCACCCCCAGTTTTCAGCAAGCAAGCTCCTTTTCGTTCGCGGGCACCTCGCTGACGCTCGATGCGCGCGCGTTTTCCCCCTACGGAACCTTTAGTCAAACTGCGATCGTTCGCGCGATAGCCGGTCAAAACACCGAGGCGCTCCGTTTGGACACCAGCTATCGGTATTCCGACCCGGAGCGATTGATAACTTACCGCGCCGGCGACGAAATCACCGGCGGATTGGGTTGGACACGCTCGATCCGGATCGGCGGATTGCAGGCGCAGCGGAATTTTCTGCTGCGGCCCGATCTCGTGACCGTGCCGCTTCCCCTGCTCGGCGGCACCGCGGCGGTGCCCTCGACGGTCGATCTCTACATCAATAACATCAGGACCTTTTCGCAGGATGTCGGAGCCGGGCCGTTCAGCCTGTCGAATGTGCCGATGATCTCGGGCTCGGGCAATGCGAGCCTCGTGGTGCGCGACGCTGCCGGGCATGTCACGACGTCGACGCAACCGTTCTACGCTTCGCCAAGTCTGCTGGCGCCGGAACTGATGAGTTTCTCGGTGGAGGCCGGGCTTCCGCGCTTGTCCTACGGATCGTTCGAGGACAGCTATCTGAATTCACCGGTCGCCTCGGCGACGCTGCGAAGGGGAATTTTCGACGGGTTGACGCTCGAGGCCCATGCGGAGGGTGGCAGCGGACTACTCAATGGCGGCGTCGGCGCGGTATTTCTCACCGGGACGGTCGGCGTCGCCTCAGTCGCGCTCGCGGCGAGCACGCAGTCCGGTAACAGCGGACTACAGAGCTATCTGAGCTACGAAACGCGCATTCGCGGCGTCAATATCAGTATGAGCTCGCAGCGAACCTTCAGCAGCTACGACGATCTCGCTTCGGTGACGGCGCGATTCCAGAGTTCGGCGATAGGGTTCCTGCAAAATACCAGTTTCGGTTTCCTGAATTTCACCGCGCCGCTGCCGAGCGCTGCATTTTCCTATCTGAACACCCAACCGCCGCGCGCGCTCGATCGCATCACGATAGGCATGCCAACGCCATTCGACGACAAATCGAGCATCAGCGCGAGCTTCATTCACCTCAGCGATGCAAGCGGGAACGTCTCGAATATCGTGACCGGCTCGTGGTCGCGAACCTTGCCTTATAAGGCATCGTTCTTCGCAACGGTGTTCACCGATTTCAGCAACAGGAAGAATACCGGCGTTTTCGCCGGGCTGACCTATCCATTCAGCGACTCGGTGTCGCTGTCGTCGTCGGTTTCCGGCGGACAGGGTGGCACGGTAGCCAGCGTTGAGGCCGTCAAGCCGCTTGGTCCGGCGCCGGGTAGCTATGGATGGTACGTCCGCGACTCCGAAGGAACCGCCGCTTATCGGGAGGCGTCGGTAGCCTATCGTTCCGATTATGCGCGCATTCAAGCCGGCGTGAGCCAGAACCAGATCGACAGCCGTGGAATGGTCGAAGTTGAAGGCGCCGCGGTGGTGATGGGCGGCGGTGTGTTCCTGTCAAACCGGATCGACGACGCGTTCGCGGTGGTTCAGGCCGGCGCCCCCAACGTCCAGGTCTACAATGAAAATCGCCCGATCGGGATCACGGACGCCAAGGGGCTGCTGCTGGTGCCGACGCTGCGCTCCTACCAGAGCAACAAGATCGCGATCGATCCGACCAGCCTGCCGGTCGATGTATCCGTCGAGAGCACGCGCGAAATCGTGGCGCCGGCGGATCGATCGGGCGTGTTGGTCAATTTCGGCGTCCATACCGACACGACCTCGGCGCTGGTGGTATTCAAGCGGCCTGACGGAAACGTCATTCCGGCAGGTACGAGCGCTCACCTTGAGGGCGGAGAGGATTTTGTTATCGGGTATGACGGACAGGCCTACATCGGCAAGCTGACCGAATCGAACACCGTTCGAATTGAACTCTCCGGTGAAGTTTGTGTCGCCCGCTTCTACTTCGCGCCGCGGCCGGGCGAGCAGGTGCTGATCTCGCCGGTGGTCTGCCAATGAGATAGCGTGAAGAGCGAGTCAGAATGTGAAGGTGATGAGGACCGTGTCGGTGTAGTTTCCCGGCGCCTGGCTCGACTGCGGCGGTACGCGCCCGTAGACGGTGATCGTTTGGGTCGACCCCGTCCCCGTGCCGGTGATGCAGGTGCCGGCTCCGCCCGTGCACGAAGTTGTCGACGTCGTCGATGTCCAGGCCGAGCTGCGGCCGGAATCGGTATAGAGATTGTAGTTGATGAAATTCGCCGCGCCCTGCTTCATGCGCCGCTGGCTACCGGAGGGATTGCTGCCGTTGTCCATCCCGATCGAATAGGGCATCGAGACATTGCACTGGGCGCTGATTGTGGCTGTCGAATCGAGATTGCCAGTCAAAAACGACGTCGTGCCGAAATCCATGGTCGTGGCGCTGACGTTGCAACTGCCGGCAACGGTTGCGGTGGCCGAGGTCGATGTGCTTGCCGTCAAGGTTCCCGTGGGACATGCAATGCCCGCTTTATCGTCATATTGAATAAATGGATTGGCGGTAAAGGTCGATGAATATGAGCCGAGGGCAAGGGACTGCTGGGAGCCAAAAAATCTTCCGTAGATCGTTACGTTCGTGGTCGTATTCCTGTTGACATCAAGCTGAACGCCGGGCGTGTCGTAGCCGGTTTGCCAGGATCCCCACAGGGTTGTGCGTCCCGCATCCGTGTACAGGTCAAATCGAGCTTTGCTGCCGGCCGGTCCGGTGAGTTGACGGCTGGTGGCGTCATTCGCCGAGCCCGCGCCAACGCTGATGCAGACCCGCTGTCCGCCGGCGCCGCCGGAACCACCGGTGCAAGTCACGGTCACCGTGGACGTCGTATCGACCGCGGTGCCATTGAGGACGCTGACACCGCCAAAAGCCATCGTGGGCATGCTCACGGTGCATACTGGAGCGACTGCCTCCGCGGCTGTTTGGAAAGCCAGAACCAGGGCGATACCGGAGAAGGCCGAAGCCCACAATCGACCTGCGTGGTCGCGACGGGTTGAGCGACGACGGCCGCGCGGCATGGAGAGCGCATACAGGCGTGTCATTATCTTCAAATGTTCGGTATCGCGCTGACGCTTTCCGGGCGTGGCCATCCCATCCGATTCAAAAGCAGCGTGTCACGGGCATGCCCTGAGATCAAGGCGCCGAAACCACCGGACTCCGGAAACGACCCGGTATTCAATAGGTGATCGTCATCGTCACAGTATCGGTGTAGGCACCCGGCGTGGGTGCCGTGCCCAGCGCGGGGACGCGTCCATAGACGGTGATGGATTGTGCCGACCCGTTGCCGGTTCCCAGAAAGCAGGAGTTCGCGGCGCTGCAGGTGGTGCTTGAAGATGCCGTGGTCCAGGCGTTGGTGCGCCCCGAATCGGTATAAATGGCGTAGCCGATATAGTTGGCCGTCGCCCCCTGCCTCATCCGGCGGGTTGAGGAAAAGTTGACGCCGTTGTCCAGCCCGACCGAGTAGGGCGTGGTGTTGGTGCAGGTCACGGAAAGCGTCGTGGTCGCATCGATCAGCGCAGCCAACAGGCCGGCGTTGCCGAAGTCGAGCGTCGCGGCATTGATGCTGCAACTCGCCGTGACCGTGAGCTGCACCGTCATATTGGCGGTTGCGGTCGCCGCCTGGACCACGGTGCTGCCGGATAGCGCAACGGCGATCGACGCCGACACGATCGTCGACGACCTGACGACGCGCCGAATACGGCGCGTCAAACCAATCAGGCTGTCAAATCGGGCCCTCAGGCGATCCATGTTGCATTCCGAATACCGTGCAGCTTTCAGAAAACGATCGCATGCGTAAAAATCGGTACTCGGCTCGCGTGGATCGGTACTTTAATATGTGACCGTCATCGTTACAGTATCGGTATAGGCACCCGGTGTGGGTGCAGTGCCGAGCGCGGGGACTCGTCCGTACACGGTGACGGATTGCGCGGACCCGTTGCCGGTTCCCAGAAAGCAGGAATTTGCGCTGGTGCAAGTGGTGCTGGAAGACGCCGTCGTCCAGGGATTGGTTCGGGCGGCATCCGTGTAGATGTTGTAACCGATGAAATTGGCGGTCGCCCCCTGCCTCATCTGGCGCGTCGTGGTAAAGTTGACGCCGTTGTCCAGCCCGATCGAGTACGGCGTGGTGTTGGTGCAGGTTACGGAAAGCGTCGTCGACGCATCGATCAACGCAGCCAGAAGACTGGTGCTGCCGAAGTCCAGCGTCGCGGCATTGATGGTGCAACTCGCCGTGACGTTGATCTGCACCGTCAAATTGGCGGTAGCGGTCGCGGCGTGGACGACGGTGCTGCCGGACAGTCCGCCGGCGATCGAGGCTGCGACAATCGCCAGCGCCCTGCCGGCTGTTCGGATGCCCCGCGTTAAATTGATCAAATAGAGAAATTTGGCTGTCAGGTAACTCATCACGCTACTCCAAATACCGCCGGGATTCCAAAGGTGGTCGGTCGCGGGTCTATCAACGAGATTATTTACCCATTTCATTAATGTCGGATTAACTGCGTTTCGCATCGCCGTGACATCGCCGGCCATCGGCCTCGCGCGCGTCGATCGAAACATTCTGCTGGGGGTAGTGGACGAGCGGCAGGCTGGAAGCGCCGGGCCGCCTCCCACGCCCCCGGTGCCGCCCGATGCCGCATCGCAGCGGGCGGCGCAATAATCTTCTCGAACGTATTGGTTCCAAAGAAATATCTTCTCGGTCGAAATTACCTTCTCATCGATTCGCGCGGGGCGTGGCAGGATCGCGCGAGGCGCGCTTCTCTCCCCGGGAGGATGTGCTAGCATTTGCCGGTCTGACTGCCTCACAGCAGACCCAACTACGTCTCTCGAATACGTCTCTCGAAGCCTTCAAAACAAAACAAACATGCTCAGCCGCTTGGCTGCACAGGGGAGTGACGCGATGAAATCGGCCTTCAATCGATCTATTCTTGCGCTCGCAGCGATCGTCGTTGTCGCGGGGGCCAGCCAGGTCTACGCGCAGAACAAATCGCTCAAGCACTACGAATCCGGCACCAAGGAATTCTGGACCCACCCGCCCGACGACTGGTTCCTCGGCGACGAGACCGAAGCCCAGAAGGGCCTCGCGCCGCCATCGGGTCCGCCGACCGGCGCATCCGAGGCCGAACTCGCCACGCTGATGAAGAAGATCAAGCTGCCGGCGGGCTTCAAGATCGAGGTCTACGCGCCGGGCGTGCTGGCCGCGCGGCAAATGGCCTGGGGCGACAAGGGCACGCTGTTCGTCGGCTCCTTCGGTCTCGGCAACGTCTACGCGATCACCGACAATGGCGGCAAGAAAGAGGTCAAGACCATCCTCAAGGGCCTGAACATGCCGACCGGGCTCGCGTTCAGGGATGGCGCGCTCTACGTCATCGCGGTCGACAAGCTGATCAGGTACGACAACGCCGAGGCCAATCTCGACAAGCTTGGAGAGGGCAAGGTGGTCTATGACGACATGCCGTCCTATGCCGCCCACGGCTGGAAGTATCTCGCCGCCGACAAGGATGGCTGGTTCTACGTGCCGTTCGGACCTCCCTTCAACATCGGCATTCCGCCGACCAGCGTCTCGCAGATCCGTCGCGTCGATCCCAAGACCGGCAATGCCGAAACCTGGGCGCTCGGCGTTCGCAACAGCGTCGGCGGCGATGTCGATCCCCGTTCCGGCAGATACTGGTTCACCGAAAACGCCCGCGACTGGATCAGCGACGATCTGCCGAGCGACAAGCTCAACATGATCTCGAAGATCGGCGAGCATTTCGGCTATCCCTATTGCCACCAGGGCAACTTGCCGGACTCCAAGTTCGCGATGGGTCACAAGTGCTCTGAATTCACCCCGCCGGTGCTCAATCTCGGCGCCCATGTGGCTCCGCTCGGCATGAAGTTCTATACCGGCAGCCAGTTTCCCGCCGAGTACAAGAACAACATCCTGATCGCCGAGCACGGCTCGTGGAACCGGCACAAGTACCAGGGTGCGCGCATCATGCGGGTGATCGTCGGTCCCGACGGCAAGAATCCGAAACAGGAAGTGTTCGCATCCGGTTGGCTCGAGGGCGATCAGGGCTATCTCGGCCGGCCCGACGATATCATCCTGGCCAAGGATGGCTCGATCCTGGTTGCCGATGACTGGGCCGGAGCGATCTATCGCATCAGCTACAGCAAGTAGCAGCGCCGGAACATCACGGACTGCGGCGGCTCGGGAACGAGTCGCCGCAGCCTTGCGTTTACGCTCGCTCGCGGGGTGTTGCGAACTTGATCCCACCATCAAGGCAAGCGTCTCGCACGAAATCGATGGCCGGGCCGGTTCGGCAATGGCGATGGTCCGACGATGAGAGGAGTGGCGATGCGGATTGTTTTCCTCGGCTTGTTGTCTGCGGCCATGATCTGCGGCTCGCCGGGACGCGCCGCCGACGCCGGCGCCGGCAAGGAAAAGGCTGAAATCTGCGCCGGCTGCCACGGCGATGCCGGCATTTCGCAGACCGAGAATATTCCCTCGCTGGCCGGCCAGCCCGACCAGTTCATTCAGTGGCAACTGGTGTTCTTCCGCAGCGGCTCGCGCAAGAACGAGCAGATGCAGCCGATCGTCGAGCAGATCGACAATCAGGACATCCGCACGCTCGGCGCCTATTTCGCTGCGCTGACGCCGCCCAAGCCCCCCGCCGACGACAATCCCGATCTGTCCAAAAAGGGCGCGCAGGCCGCCGCCGGCCGGCGTTGCGCCTCCTGCCACACCGACAGCTTTGCCGGCACCAAGGCGGTCGCGCGCCTGGCAGGCCAGCGCGAGGAATATCTGATCAAGGCGCTGCACGACTACAAGTCGAGCCAGCGCGTCGGCGGCGGCGTGGCGGCGATGGCCGATGTCGCCTATCCGCTGAGCGAGGAGGAGATCACCGCGCTCGCGCATTATCTGGCGCACCTCTGAGCGGCCGGGTCTGGCGCCTTTCAAGGCCTGGAGGATCACGTTTCCGTGCCCGTTCCTCGCCCTCGTCGTCGTCCCTGCGAACGTGTTTGTGTCGCGTGATTACCCGCACCGATTCAATTTTCAAACGGCAACGCTGGCAACCGTCATTGCGAGGAGCTTTGCGACGAAGCAATCCATCTCGACGCACGAAGAAAGTGTGGATTGCTTCGCTTCGCTCGCAATGACGTGTTGAGACATGACCCCGCGTTCCCGCGGCGCAAAATCGCGTCCGGGTGCTGCATCGATGTTGCGCGCCCGAACAAATCGAGGGCGCGGGGAATGCCGGGTGCCGATGCACCCACAGCCTCGCGTGCGATAAAGCGAAAGCACACGAGTTAGCCACCGCAGGTCCACCGGGAATTCCCGGCATCCCCCACGCGAATGGGTTACGGCCTATATCGTGCTCTCCCCGGTGATCGGCTTGTTGACACCGTCGCCGGCGGATTAAGGTGTTTGGTCAAACCCGGTCGGGCCCGAACCAAACCTCCGCCAAACTTGACGCCAGCGCCGGGGCGTCAGGACCACACGACTTCACCGTCCGCGGTTTTCGTTCGTCGTCTTCACGCGCCTCCAGCGCTCACGAGGTTCATCTCGCCCTGCGCTTGTCATGCGCGCCAAACGCTGCCGCGTCCATCGCATCCCACCCCGCGTACGCGACGATCATGATACGCCCCTCTGTGGCGTGAGACGGGATGGGTTGTAGAAGTGATTTGGACGAAACGGGAAGGGATTTATTTTCGGAAAAACAGAAAATATGAATTGACAGCGATACGGGCGCTGCGCGGTGATTTGCCCGTCGGGTAGTCACATGGCGCGGTAGCCCGAGTGCCGCCCGATGAAGAGCATTCAATTTACCGCGATCAAACACGCTGCGGCCGCGAAAGCGGGTTGACCCGACCGCACCATCAAGCCTAGCGTGGCTAGGTATCGCCAATACTGATGGACAATCAAATGAACCACAACGATGCAGGGCCACTTCGGCGCCGTGACCTGTTACTTCTCAGCGGCAGCCTTGCGCTGGTCGCGGCGGGGTTTAGCATGGCAGGTAGCGGTGCCACGGCCGCAAACGAGCCATCCGGAACTTTTGACCAACTGCTTGATCGGTATCTGGCCGCGGTTAACGCCCACGATACCAGCATGTTTCCGGAAATTTTCACGGAGGGCTACATCCAACACTCCGGCCGGAGCGCTTCCGGACTACAGGCACAAATTGCCAACTACCAGCGCATCTTCGAGAACTGGCCTGACTTCCAGTCACGCATCGATGATCGCATCTTTGGGAGCGACAAGATCGTGGTTCGCAGCACCCTTAGCGCCACGCATACCAAGAATGTTCAGGGATTTGTTCCGACTGGCAAGCGGGTTAGCTGGGGGACGATCGACATCTGGCGGGTGGAAAACGGCAAGCTTGCCGAGCATTGGGATCTCGTTGACATTGCCGGCCTACAGAAACAGCTTCGCAATGAATGAGCGGGGAGGTGCCATTATGGAGGGAGATATGCTCAAGGGGCATCTCGACATGATCGTTCTGGCCGCGCTATTGCCGGGCCCCGCTCACGGCTATGCCCTCATTGAGGAGATACGCCGGCGGAGCGGCGCTGCTTTCGATTTGCCGGAAGGAACGGTCTATCCAACGCTGCATCGCCTCCAACAAGCGGGACTGCTCTCAAGCCGTTGGGTTACTTCCGACTCGGGACGGAGGCGGCGTGTGTACGCGTTGACCGCAAGCGGCAAACGTGCACTGGCCGACCGGCGCGCCGTTTGGCAGCAATTTTCAGCGGCCATACGCGGTTTGCTTGACGGAAGACGGTCATCCGGCAAGACAGCATGATCGCGGATTATCTCAGACGACTCTCCGACGCGCTGCGGTTCGATCCTGCGTTGTCCGCGCGCGTGTTGCAGGAAGTTCGCGACCATCTGGAAGAGGCGCTCGCGGAAGAGCGGCACCGCGGCTCCCCGGACGCCGAACGCCGCGTTATCGAGAGGTTCGGGGATCCTCGTGCCTTGGCAGCCCAGTTCGCGCCTATATCGCTGACGCGGATTACCAGGCGCGTCAACATCGCCATCGTTCTCGCTGTTGTCGCGGTGATGATCATGATGAAAGCCAGGGTTTTATGGTACGTCTTTGTTCAATGGACGCTGAACGACAGCGCGCGAACATTAGCTGGTTTCGTAATCGCGCTGGACAAAGTCGCATTCTGGATGGCGGCAGTGATCGCGATTGGATCGCTGCTCTATCTGGCCCAGCGTCGAACGCCGATGCAGCTACATGCACGTTACCGGAGGCACCTGCATCGAACGGCTTTTATCCTTAAATTATCGGCGATTTTGCTTGGGATATCGGTGTCAGGCGATCTCGTTTTAACGGCTCTCCAGCTCCGCAACCTTAGCCTTGAGGCATCGATCCCTATTCTTTCTCTGTCGATCGAGGTCGGGTGCCTCGGGGTGATTGCCTATTTGATTATCGATGCTGCACGTCGGGTAACGAGCGCAAGGATTTTGCTGCAGGGATGAAAACGGACTTGGAAAGTCCGATACTCATTTAGGCGCGCATTGAACGGAGCTGATAACTTCCGGGTACATCTCCCTGCGTAGATGTCCTGCGATCAGCGAAATGCTCAAAGAATCCCGGGTAAACTCTCTGGTCAGAATTCCAACATTGCGACCTTTCTGTCCCATTTTCGGTTGCTGCGTGGCACCAGAGGCGGCCTTCTGATATCGATAATCCCGGAAGAACGGAATAAAAGCCGATGGATCATTTCTGCACGCGCAAGCCTCCGCGCAATCTCCTCCCTCTCCTCCTCCTCACCCTCATCACCTTCCCCGCGCTCGCCGCCGACGAGGCCGACGCGCCCAGGGGCGCGGCGGTCACGGTGCTGAAGGCGGCCAAGGCCTGCTTTTCCGATATCGTCGAGGTCTCCGGCATCGTGGTCGCGCGCGAGGAGACCCCGGTGCGGCCGGAGCGGCCGGGGCTGAAGGTGGCGGAAGTCCTCACCGAGGCCGGCGACAACGTCACCGCTGGCCAAGCGCTGGCGCGCTTGACGCTGCCCGAAGGCGGCGTTCAGGCGGTGCAGGCCCCGGTGGCCGGTTTGATCTCGAATTCGACGGCCACCATCGGGGCTGTGGCCTCGGCCAAGGGCGAGGCGCTGTTCACCATCATCGCGCGCAACGAATACGATCTGGTCGCGCTGGTGCCGACGCAGGATATCGCCAAGCTCGCGGTCAACCAGAGCGCGCGGATCCGGATCGTCGGCGCCGGCGAGGTCGATGCCCGGGTGCGCCGGGTGGCGCCGACGGTCGAGCCCAACAGCCAGCTCGGCCAGGTGTTGATCGCGGTGAGCGCGAACAACCGCCGGCTGCTGCTGAATTCGTTCGGGCGGGCGATGATCAAGACCGGGCAGAGCTGCAACGTCTCGGTGCCGCTCACCGCGGTGCTCTACGGCTCGGCCGGCACCGTGGTGCAGGTGGTGCGGCGGGCGCGGGTCGAGACGCGGCGGGTCGAGGTCGGGCTGATGGCCGGCGGCGATGTCGAAATCCGCGGCGGGCTGCAGGAAGGCGACATGGTGGTGGCGCGCGCCGGCGCTCTCTTGCGCGAAGGCGACCCGGTGCGCGCGGTCAGCGCGGAGGGGAAGTAGCGGCGGGCGCCCAACTCCCGGGACCAAACACGTTCGCAGGGACGACGGAGCGATAGCCCTCAGCCTTAGCTGCCGGGGGCCTGGTTGGCGCTGAGATGGAGGTCTTCGCGCAGCGAGGACGACAGCGCCGGGACCTGTTCGCCGCCGGAGGCGCGGGAGATCGCCATGCGGGTCTGCTCGAAGATCGCCGCGACGTCGGCATGCCCGGCGTCGCCACCCTCGCTACCGTCGAGATGGCCGAGCAGTTCGGCCATCAACACCGAGTGCCGCCCCTCGCCATCGTCGGCGACCTTGCCGGGCGAGGCCGACGACAGGATCAGCGCGTTGTCGGCGGCTGCGATCGGGGCGAGGCCATGGGAGAAGCTGCGGAAGCGGCGCTCATAGGGGTTGCGGCGCGAGGCGTCGATCACCGCAAGCCGGGTGCGGGCGCCCTTCTGCTTGATGATGTCGAGCACCGATTCGATGCTGACGCCCTGGCGGCGGACGTCGGCTTCCTTCCAGATCGCGGCGTCGACCGGAATCATGTAGCTGTCGCGGCCGGCCTGCACGCCATAGCCGCCGAAGAACAGCAGCACCACCGAATCCGGGGTGATCTTGGATTGCAGCCGCTCGACCGCGCGGTGCATGTCGTCGCGGCTGGCGTCCTCGACGACGTCGACCTCGAAGCCGTTGTGGCGCAGCGCCGCGCTCAGCTCGCGGGCATCGTCGATCGGCTGCGATAGCGGCGCATTGGCGTCGGGATAATTGCCGTTGCCGATCACCAGCGCCAGCCGCGAGCCCTTGCTCGCCGCATCCGGGCTCTGTTCGGTGGTGACGGCTCGGGCCGCCTCGCCCGCGCGCTTGTTCAGCGCCGCATGCGCGCCGATCGCCAGCGACACCATGCCGAGCAGCACGGCGGCAAGCGCGAGCGGGCGGCGGGACAGGCGGAAGCGGCTGAAATCCATCGCGATCAATTCCTGCTACAGGGCGCGCGTTGGGTCGCGCCGGGGCCGATCGGGTCTGAGGGGATGCGGCGCCGGTTTGCCGTCCAATTGCGCTCTATTTGCGGCACCGCAATATAAGGGCGTCTTAACCCGCCCGTCCAGATTGGGCAACCTCCCTGACATAATCGGCTGGCGTCCGGCCGCCAGATCCCGGCCGGTCACGTCGCGGCGAGTTCCGCAGAGGTTCCCCAGAAATGCCCGGATCGGGGCGATCTTCTGTATGGCGTCCGTCACATTTGTATTCGCCGGGGTTTCGGATAGGTTTTCAAGGACTTGGGGGACTGCGGCCGTCGGAGGAGCAGCCGGCGGCCGGCGAAACAAGCTATTCGGGCAATCCAGGCGCGGCACAGAGACTTTCGAAAGGGCTCGATGGCTTTTCACGACATCGCCGGCGCCGCCTACCGCGCCCTGACGGCCCGCAAGGATGGCCCGTCGCTGTATGAGGTCTGCGATCCCCTGCTCGCGGGCGAAAACGTCGGCGACCCGCATTTGGCCAGGTTCTATCGGACCGCGCTCGGCAATCCGGCGCTGCGGGCGCTGCTGCGCCGGACCGGGCTTGCCGAACTCAACGACGCGCCGCGGCTGCAGCGCCTGCGCGAGGCGCTGGTCCGGGCTCGCGACGACGCGAAGCCGGACTGGGCCGCGATCGGCGCCCCGGTCGCCGAACTGCTCGACAGCATCGAGCAGCGGCACCCCGC
Organism: uncultured Alphaproteobacteria bacterium; assembly: GCA_963840155.1. Taxonomy (GTDB): domain Bacteria; phylum Pseudomonadota; class Alphaproteobacteria; order Rhizobiales; family Xanthobacteraceae; genus Bradyrhizobium. Next base: position 1,212,959 of record CAWIXP010000002.1, on the reverse strand, counting down.
CCCGAAGCCCGCGGGCCCGCCGCCGCGCGCGCCCGAGATGGCCGAGATCGAGCGGGTGATCCGCCGCTGCGGCGCGCATCTGTTGGGCTCGTTCGCACGCCGCGGCTTCATTCCGGGCTATGCCGCTTTCAACCTGATCGGCGATGTCGACCTGCGCGGCCGCGAATTGATGATGGCGCTGACCGGCTTGAACTCGCGCGGCTACAAGAACTCGACGCTATTGTTCAACCTGGCGCGCGTCTTCATCGCGCGCTCGCCGGCCCGCGCGTTGATCGACCCGCCATGGACGGGGATCGCCGAGCCGATGCGGGCACCGGTGCAGATCCGACACCGCTCGGCCTATTACGATGCGTTCTTCACCGAGGCGCTGCTCGGCTTTCCTCGACACTGGGCTCGCATCATCCGAGCAGGCCGGCGCGGCGCGGCGGGCGATTTCCGAGATGGTGGCGTTTTGCCTTTCGACCAGCCGCGAGCAAGTGCCGGCCGCCGACGGCACAAATTTCAGCGTGGTCACCGCGCTGGCGCCGCCGCCGCATCCGCGGTTCTCGCGCGTCTTCGCCCAGATCAAGCAGAACCTCGGCTTTGGCGTCTACGTGCCGGATTGCGACACCACCGCCTGCGCCTTCTCGGCCGCGACCCAGGCCGGCTCCGATGATCCGATGCTGGCGCAGCCGCTGCTGGATTTTTACCGCGGCTACCAAATCGGGGCCGGCATCAACGCGCCGCTGGTCAGCGTGCCGCTCAACGACAACATCGACTACGAGGGCGGCGTCGTCACATGGATCGACAATGCCGCCGGCGAGCGGCCGTTCGGCAACGATCTCGACCCGACGCTCAATCTCGACATCCTCGAAGTCAGCTTTCGCAATCTGGTCAGATGGAAGGTGATCGAGACCCCGGCGCGGCTCGATACCGTGCGAGGGATCATCGGCTTCCAGCGGCGGCTGGTGGCCAGCGGCGCCTTCAGCGATCCGCGCGCGCACATCTATTATCTGCCCGAGCTCTATTGCGCCTATTTCGGCCGCTGCCACGCGGCGTTCGCGGCGCTGCCAGAGGCGGCGCGCGCGGCGATCGATCCCGGCGGCGCGTTCGATTTCATCCGCGCCAGGGTGTTGGATTATGTTCAGCAGGAACTGACCAAGGCCGAGATGAACGCCTTCGACGCCGCGCTGGCGCTGATCGCGCTCGGCCATCTCGGCGCCGAGCCCGCGAGCTTTGCCGCCGCGCTGCATTGCATTGTCAGCGCGTCAGGCGAAGGCGGCCGCCACGGCCCGTTCCGCGGCTATGAGTGGAACAAGATGAAGACCCCGACGCGGATCGTGGTCGGCGGTCCCGAAGTGACCTCCGCCTTCGTGCTGATGGGGCTGGCGCTGGCCAGGCGGGCGATGCTGCGGCGGACGTAGCGAGGCCCGTTCTCGGGAGTCGGCCCGGTTGGCGCAGCAACGCCGATCGTCCGATCTGCTTCTCGCGTTAAATTGACCAGCTAGGGCCCCGCGCGCTGGTGCGCCGGCCCAATCCGCACCACAATCCGCCGCCATGGCGACATGATTCTTCATCGCGGGGACGGCCTTTCGCATGCTCAGGAAATTGCTGTTTGCCATTGCGCTGGCGCTGCTGCCGGGCCTGGCGCAAGGCGCCGACATCACCGGGCAGGCAAAGGTCCGCGAGGGCGACACGGTCCAGATCGGCTCGGCCCGGATCCGGCTCGGCGGCATCGATGCGCCGTCGGTCGACCAGCTCTGCCTCAACCATACCGGCGAGCGCTGGACCTGCGGCATCGCCGCCCGCGACGAACTGATCAAGCACGCCGACAACAAGGTTTGGACTTGTCACGTGCGCCAGGTCGACCGCCGCGGCCGCCAGGTGGCGCGCTGCAATGTCGACGGCGAGGACATCCAGAAATGGATGGTCAGGAGCGGATGGGCGCTGTCCTATACGCGGGTGTCGCACGATTACGATGCCGACGAGAAGGCCGCGCGCGAGGCCAAGGCCGGGATGTGGCAGGGCGCCTTCATCGCGCCGTGGGACTGGCGCGTCCGCGACAACAAGACCGCGATTTTAGGCGCCGCCAAACCGCCGCCGAACGCCCACGCCATCCTGCTGGCCTCGGCCTCCGGTCCGGTGGCGCCGTCGCCCGACTGCACCATCAAAGGCAACGTCAACCGATCCGGCGAATGCATCTATCACAGGCCGACCAGCCGCTGGTACGCGCAGATCCGGATGCAGATCGCCAAGGGCACCCGCTGGTTCTGCTCGGTGGAAGACGCCGAAGCCGCCGGCTGCCGCGAGACGCGGCGATAACGCCACCGATTTCGACGATCGGCATGCCTGCGAGGGGCGCATCGGATTGTGCATTCGCCCGCCGCGGTGGCTCGCAATGACGGCTTCAATCCCCTATTGTCCCGCGAGCTTGAACTCGCCTGCAACCTTACTCACGCCTGCCCACAAGGAATCCTAGAAAATGGTCGTTCGCGCCGGCCGGGAGTTTCTGGCCATTCCCGGCCCCACCACCATGCCCGACGAGGTGCTGCAGGCGATGCATCGTCCGGCGCTCGACATCTATTCGGCGGAGATGGTCGAACTGACCGGCAGCCTGCTGCGCGATCTATCAAGGCTGTTTGCCACCAAGGGCCGCTCCTACATCTACATCGCCAACGGCCACGGCGCCTGGGAAGGCGCGCTATCCAACGTGCTGTCGCGCGGCGACAAGGTTCTGGTGCTCGAAAGCGGCCGGTTCGCCATCGGCTGGGGCGAGGCCGCCGCGGGCATGGGGGCCGAGGTCGAGGTGCTGAAGGGCGATTGGCGTCGCGCGATCCGCCCCGCCGAGGTCGAAGCCCGGCTGCGGCAGGACAAGGAACACAAGATCAAGGCGATCCTGGCGGTGCAGGTCGATACCGCCTCGGGCGCCTACAACGACATCGAAGCGATCGGCAAGGCGATCAAAGCCTCAGGCCATCCGGCGCTGTTCATGGTCGATGCGGTCGCCTCGCTCGCTTGCATGCCGTTCGAGATGGATGCCTGGGGCGTCGACGTCGCGATGTCCGGCTCGCAGAAGGGCCTGATGACGCCGCCGGGCCTGGGCTTTGTCGCCGCCAATGACCGCGCCCGCGAGGTGCACAGACATGCCGGCCTGCGTACGCCCTATTGGGACTGGACCGCGCGCGATGGCAGCGAGCACTACCGCAAATATGCCGGCACGGCGCCGGTGCATCTGTTGTTCGCACTACGCCGGGCGATCGACATGATCTTCGACGAAAAGCTCGAGAACGTATTCCTGCGCCATCGGCTGCTTGCCGAAGCCGTGCGCCGCGCCGTCGCGGTGTGGGCCGAGGGCCAGGTGCTCGGTTTCAATATCGCCGAAGCCGGCGAGCGCTCCAATACGGTCACGACCGTGATGATGGGCGGCGGCCACGCGCCGGCCGCGCTGCACGATTACTGCAAGCAGAAATGCGGCGTGGTGCTGGGCATCGGGATCGGCGAATTGCAGGGCCAGGCATTCCGCATCGCCCATATGGGACACGTCAATGCCCCGATGGTCCTGGGCACCCTTGGCGTCATCGAAGTCGGCCTCAACGCGCTGAACATCCCGCACGGCAAGGGCGGCACCGAGGCCGCGATCGAATGGCTCGGGGAGAGCGTGGGGGCGTGACGGGACCGACGCGGAGATCGCCGGGAAAACCGGCCTTGTCGATCAGCCCGGCCACGATCGAAGTGAACCTGCAAGTCTTTTCGGCGTCGCTTTATTCGTGCTTAATGAGCGGCGATCGCCGGCCGGCCGACAACGGCGCACAAGAGGTGGGGAGTGATGTGATTGGCGTCGGTTGATTTGCGTGGCCTGACCAAGCGGTTTGGATCGGCGGCGGTGGTCGATAACGTCTCACTGCGGATCGATCATGGCCAGCTGGTCTGCCTGCTGGGTCCGTCCGGCTGCGGCAAGACCACGACGCTGCGGCTGATCGCCGGCTTCCTGGAACCCTCGGACGGCGAGATCCATGTCGGCGAGCGCTTGGTGTCATCGAGCGCGCGGACGCTGCCGCCCGAACAACGCAAGATGTCGATGATCTTCCAGAGCTACGCGCTGTGGCCGCACATGACGGTCGCGGAAAACATCGTCTATGGGCTGCGGTTGCGGAAGATCGAGCGCGACATCATCGCGAAAAAGCTCGATGCGATCCTGGAGACGACGAAGCTGCAAATTCTCGCGCAGCGCTATCCCGGCGAATTGTCCGGCGGACAGCAGCAGCGGGTGGCGCTGGCGCGCGCCTTGATCGTCGAGCCGGAGACGCTGTTGCTCGACGAACCGTTGTCCAACCTCGATGCTAACTTGCGCGAGGAGATGCGATTTGAAATCCGGCGGCTGCATGACCAATACCGATACACGACGGTGTATGTCACCCACGACCAGTCCGAGGCGATGACAACCGCCGACCTGATCGCGGTGATGAACGCCGGAAAGATCGATCAGCTCGGCACCCCCGAAGAGATCTATGACCGGCCGCAATCGGAATTCGTCGCGCGCTTCATCGGCGCCAGCAATGTGATCAAGGGCACCGCGCGCGACGGCAATCACGTCGCGTGCGCGGGGGCGACCCTGCAGGTGGTGGGCGCGAAGCTCAATCCCGGCCAAAGCGCGGCGGTGGCGATACGCCAGCACGATGTCCAGCTTTCGATTGAGGCGCCGCAAAGCCTTGCCAATACGATCAAGGCAACCGTGACGCGGCAGGTGTTCCTCGGCGCCAGCCGCGACTACATGGTCGAAACCCAGGACGGCACGAGCTTGCGCGTGGTGACCTCGACCGAGAACGCCGTTCCACGCGGCACCGAGGTCTGGCTCACGCTGCCGCCCGAGCGCTGCCGCGCGTTGAGCCGATGAGGGAACGGGAGCCTGCGATGAAGCGCACCAAAGTTTCCAGGCGCGATGTTCTGCGGGGCACGCTGCAGGTCTCAGGCGCATTCGCGCTCGGCACCGCGTTCGCGTCTGCCGCCAACGCCCAGCCGCCGCCGGCGGTGGCGATCACGCCCGAACTGGTCGAGGCCGCGCGCAAGGAAGCCAGGGTGGTGCTGTATTCCTCGATGGACCTGCCGGTCGGCGAGAAGCTCGGCCGGGCCTTCGAGGCGCAATATCCGGGTATTGCCGTGCAGATCGAGCGCTCCGGCTCGGAGCGGCTGTTCCAGCGGGTGGCGCAGGAATTCGGCTCCGGCATCCGCGCGGTCGACGTGATCAACTCTTCGGACGCCTCGCACTTCATCAGCTGGAAGAAGAACGGCTGGCTGGCGCCATTCGTCACGCAAGACGTCGCGCAGCATTTTCTGCCCGAATATCGCGATCCCGACGGCATGTTCGCGACCACGCGGATCTACCTGTCCTCGATCGCCTATAACACCGGCCTGGTGAAGCCCGAGGATGCGCCGAAGAGTTTCGCCGACCTGCTCGATCCGAAATGGGCCGGCAAGATGGTCAAGGGCCATCCGGCCTATAGCGGCACCATCATGACCGCGACGTTCCAGATGGTGCGCGAGCTCGGCTGGGAGTATTTCGAGAAGCTGTCGAAGCAGCGCGTCATGCAGGTGCAATCCTCGACCGATCCGCCGAAGAAACTTTCGCTCGGCGAGCGCGCGGTCATGGCCGACGGCAACGAGTATGGCGTGGTGCTGTTGAAGGAAGCCGGACGGCCGGTCGAGCCGGTGTATCCGGCCGAAGGCACCCCGACCATCTCGGGTCCGACCGGGATCTTTGCCACCGCCCCCCATCCGAGCGCCGCGCGATTGTTCCAGGCCTGGCTGCATACCCGCGAGACCCAGCAGTTCTTCACCGATTACACCGCGCAGTATTCGGCCCATGCGCAGGTGCAGTCGAAGCCCGGCCGGCGCAGGATTTCCGAGATCAAGCTGATGCGGGAGGACCCCGCCGGCGTCGAGGCGATGGCGGAAGAGATCAAGACGCGTTATGCGCGGCTGTTCCACGTGTAGTAGGTTTGGCTCGGCATCGCACACCACCGTCACTCCGGGTTCGCGTCCTCGACGCGCCCCGGGAATGACGCGCAGGAACCAACATGACCATCACTGCGCCTAGCACCGCCCGCGCAAAGATCGACTGGACCCAGCCGGTGCTGTGGCTGTTCGCGGCCTGCCTGGTGGTGCTGATCGTGATGCCGATGTCGTGGCTCGCGCTTTACAGCGTCACCGACAAGGCCAATCACCCGACGCTGCAGAATTTCGTCAAGCTGTTCACCGATCCCGATTTCCTCGATCCGCTGTTGACCACCGCCATCATCGCCACCGTCTCGGCGGCGATCTGCTGCGCGGTGGCCGCGCCGATGGGATGGCTGGTGTCGCGCACCGACATGCCGGGACGGCAGTTCATCCGCGCGCTGGTGATGGCCTCATTCGTGACGCCGCCATTCCTCGGCGCGGTGGCGTGGGAGTTGCTGGCCGCGCCCAACAGCGGGTTATTGAACCAGCTCTATCGTTTGCTCACCGGCGCGGAATCCGACGAGCATCTGTTCAACATCTATTCGCTGACCGGAATCATTTTCGTCATCTCCTGCTATACCTTCCCCTTTGTGTTCGTGCTGGTGGCCAATGCCCTCGACAACATGCCGGGCGAGCTGGAGGATGCCTCCGCCATTCTCGGCGGCAGGGCCTGGACCACGGCGCGCCGCATCACCATTCCCCTGGCTTTGCCTGCCCTGGTCGCCGGCGCCCTGATCGCGTTTTTGCAGGCGATGACCCTGTTCGGCTCGCCCGCGATCCTGGCGCTGCCGGCGGGCTTCCACACCATGACGACGAAGATCTGGAGCCTGTTCCAGTATCCGCCAAAACTCGAGCTTGCTGCCGCCGCCGCGGTGCCGCTGCTGTTGCTGACGATCCTGCTGCTGCAGGCGCAAAAATCCATGCTCGGCCGTCGCGGCTATTCGGTGCTCGGCGGCAAATATGGCGCGCCGCGCCGCATCGAGATGAAGAAGTGGCGCTGGCCGGCGCTGGCGTTCTGCCTGCTGGTGTTGCTCAATCCGGTGTTCCTGCCGTATTTCGCGCTGTTCAACGGCGCGGTCTCGCCGAACGCGACCACGCTGGTGACGCCCTCGACATTCACGCTGCACAACATCGTGTTCGTGTTCACCGAACTGTCCTCGACCAAGCTCGCGCTCAAGAACACGGTAATCCTTGGCGCTGCCACCGCGACCATCGGCACCACGCTGGCGCTGGTGATCGCCTATGTCACCGCGCGCCGCGTCATCGCCGGGCACCGCCTGTTCGGCTTTCTCGCCACCGCGCCGGTCGCGGTGCCCGGGATCGTGCTCGGCGTCGGACTATTCCTCAGCTACACGCGGCCGCCCTTCGTGCTCTACGGCACGCTGTGGATACTGCTGCTGGCGTTTCTCACCATCAATTTGCCGTCGGCCTATCAGCAATTGCAGGCGGCGTTCGCCACCATCCATCCCGAGCTCGAGGACGCCAGCCGCATCCTCGGCGCCACGCGCCTGCAGGCGCTGCGCCAGATCACCGCGCCGCTATTGCGCACCGGGGTGATCGCGACCTGGTGCTTTATCTTTATCGGCGTGATGCGCGAGCTTTCCGCGGCGATCATCCTGTTTACGTCGCAGACCAAGGTGATCTCGGTTTTGATCTACGATCTCAACGAAAGCGGCGACCTCGCCGCCATTTCGGTTCTGGGGATCGCGATGCTGGTCATCACCTTCGCGGTGGTGCTCGCGGTGAATTGCATCCCGGTATTCGGCGCCGGCGCCGGGGCACGGCTGCGGAATTAGCTAACCCATGAACCCATAAATCTGCCGGGCAGACTGATTGCGAGGTCCGCTATGCTCTGGAAGCGACATTCGCGCCGGCGTCCAGCATGTCTGCTTTGTGCCAACCTGTTCACCGCGGTTCGAATCCATTTTCGGTCAAGGCTTGCTTGACTGCCGGTGATCTCAGATACGCGATCAGCGCCTTGGCGGCGTCAACCTGCTGGCTGGCCGCATTGATCCCTGCAACATACAAAGAGTAGTTCTGGACTTCGGCCGGCAGAGCCACGGACTCGATACCGGCCACAAGGCTCAAATCGCTCGCCACGCCAATGCCCAGCTCGGTCTCGCCTTTCGCCACCGCTTCCGCAATCTCGGTGCCTGACGGTTCCAGCCGGCTTTTCGCCTTTACCTCATCCGAGATCCCCAAGCGTTTCAGCAAGCCGATCGTGTACAGACTGGCGCCGCCGCCGCGGGCGGGATCGCCAACTGCGATAGACTTTGCCGCCAGCAGCGCGCGCTTTAGGGCATCCGCGGAGCTGAGGTCCGGCTTAGGCGCCCCCTTCTTGATGAAAACGGTGAATCCGACCTGGGCGATTTCCACTCGGCTTCCCGCGAGCAGCTTGCCTTGCTTCTGCAATTGTTCGTTTTGTTGGCCAGAGACGATCGCCACGTCGACAGCCTCACCCTTGATAACGCGCTCGGTTACCACGCCGAGCGGCGCGTAGCCGGCGGTGACGTTGTTGCCGGACGATTTCTCGAATTGCGGTAGAAGCTTTGGGAACAACACTCGAAAGGAAGCTGGGCCGAGCAGGGTAATTTCGGCCGCCCTCGCCGGGGATGACGTAACCGCCGGTAACGGCAAACTACAGAATGCTGCAGTTAGGGCAGCAACAAATACCGAACCAACGGGATGTTTGAGCATGGTTCATTCCCCTTTTTCGGCCTATCGGCCGTTGCAAGACAACTACCGAGAATCGAAACCAGTCCACGCCGAGCTAGGATTTGGCGGGTGAGCGCAACGCGATCCTCTCTTGGATCGCGGCGAGTTCGTCCTCGTCCCAGATGCCGATCAGGATGCCGCCTTTCACTTGAAGCTGATTGTCGGCATAGCCGGCGATCCTGTCGTTGCTGGTCGTGATGTGGTTGTTCGGATGCAGCGCCCAATGAAACAGCGCCGCCTGCATCCGCGCGATGACGTCGGCGCATCCCGGGTCCTCGCCGCGATCGGCGAATTCATTTGGGTCGCTCTGCAAGTCGTAGAGCATCGGCCGGAAGCCGGAGGCATGGATGTATTTCCAGCGCCCGTCGAACACCATGAACAGCCGGCATTGCTCGATCGGCTGGTTCAGCGTGCGCCGGACCTCCTGCATCGAATAGTCGTATTCGGAAAACACCACCTTGCGCCAATTGGCCGGCGCCTCGCCGCGCAACAGCGGCATCAGCGAACGTCCCTCCAGAATATGATCCGGCGGCTTGCCGCCGAAATAGTCGATGAAGGTCGGCGCCAGATCGATCGCCTCGACCAGCGCGTCGCAGACGCGTGCCCCGCGTCGCTTCGGCGGCATCGCAGGGATCGATGACGATCAGCGGGATTTTGGCGGACTGGTCATGAAACAGGTCCTTCTCGCCCATCCAGTGATCGCCGAGATAATCGCCGTGGTCGGAGGTGAAGACAATCATGGTGGTGTCGAGCAGGCCGCGCGCTTCCAGAAACCGCATCAGGATGCCGATCTGGTCGTCGATCTGCGTGATCAGCCCCATATAGGCCGGAATGACCTTCTCGCGCGCCTCGTCGCGCGACATGTTGCGCGAGTAGTTCATGTCCATATAGGCGGCGAACACCGGATGCGCCTCCTGGCGTTCCTTCTGCGAGCGGATCGCCGGTTTGACATCGCCCGGGCCATACATGCCGGCATAGGGTTCAGGCGCGATATAGGGCCAGTGCGGCTTGATATAGGACAGGTGCAGGCACCATGGTCGCCCGTCAGCTTCCGACTCCGCGATGAAATCCATCGCGCGGCGCGTCATATAAGGTGTCTCGGAATCCTCCTCGGCGACGCGGGCGGTCTTGTCGGCGTGAACCAGAAGCCAGCCGTTCTGCAGGCTGCCATCGTCCGCGGCGCCGGAATTGGCCCATTGCTCCCAGGGATTGTCCGCCTGATATCCGCGTTCGCGCAGGTAAGCGTCATAGCGCGGGCGGGGCCGGCCGCTTGGGTGCAGGCCGTCATCGCGCTCATAGGGCTCGAACCCGCATTCCGCGACATGCACGCCGATGATCGAGTCCGCGGGAATGCCGAGCATCTTGAGTCCTTCGAGGTCGGGCGCCATATGAGTTCTTGCCGACCAGCACGTTGCGCACGCCGATTTTCTTCAGGTGATCGCCGAGGGTGGGTTCGCCGACACGCAACGGCCAGCCGTTCCAGTGCGAGCCATGCGAGCGCATGTAGCGCCCTGTATAGAACGACATCCGCGACGGGCCGCAGATCGGCGATTGCACATAGGCGTTCGAAAAACGCACCCCCCGTTGTGCCAGCGCGTCGATGTTCGGTGTTTTCAGCGCCGGGTGTCCCGTGCATCCCAGATAATCATGGCGAAGCTGATCGCACATGATCCAGATGATGTGCTTGGCGTGGGACATGCTTGCTCGCCGGTGATGCCCAATGGCGTAGGATGCGAAATCGGCCGCCCATTACAAGCACGAACTGGCCGGCTAGGCCATCCACGGCTCGGCCTGCGCCGCGCCCCTGGCTTTTCCCGATACCGGGGCCTCGCCGATCACCTCGACCAGCGCCCGCACTGCGTCTTTCACGCCGGCGCCGGTAACGCCGGAAATCAGCAGCGGCGTTTTCTTCGCGGCGCGCTTCAGCCGGTCCTTCTGCTTCTTCAACTCGTCCGCCGTCACCGCGTCGATCTTGTTCAGCGCCACGATCTCGATCTTGTCGGCGAGCTGTCCCGCATAGGCATCGAGTTCGGTCCGCACCGTCTTGTAGGCTTGGCCGGCGTGCTCGCAGGTCGCGTCCACCAGATGCAGCAGCACGCGGCAGCGCTCGACATGGCCGAGAAACCGGTCCCCGAGGCCCGCGCCTTCATGCGCGCCTTCGATCAGCCCCGGAATATCCGCCAGCACGAATTCGCGCCCATCGGCGTTCACCACGCCGAGTTGCGGATGCAGGGTGGTGAAGGGATAGTCGGCGATCTTCGGCTTGGCCGCGCTGACCGCGGCGAGGAAGGTCGATTTGCCGGCGTTCGGCAGCCCGACCAGGCCGGCATCGGCGATCAATTTCAGCCGCAGCCAGATCCAGCGCTCCTCGCCCTCTTGCCCGGGGTTGGCGTTGCGCGGCGCGCGGTTGGTGGACGATTTGAAATGCGCGTTGCCGAAACCGCCATTGCCGCCTTCCGCCAGCACGAATTTCTCGCCCAATGTCGTGAAATCGTGGATCAGTGTCTCGCGATCCTCGTCGAACACCTGCGTGCCCACCGGCACCTTGAGCAGGATCGGCTTGCCATTGGCGCCATGGCGGTCCTTGCCCATGCCGTTGGTGCCCTTCTGCGCCTTGAAATGCTGCTGATAGCGATAGTCGATCAGCGTGTTCAAGCCATCGACCGCTTCGATGACGACGTCGCCGCCGCGGCCGCCATTGCCGCCGGAGGGCCCGCCGAATTCGACATATTTCTCGCGGCGAAACGCCACGCAGCCATTGCCGCCATCGCCGGAGCGCACATAGACCTTTGCTTCGTCGAGGAATTTCATGGATTACCCGTAACGGGGGGATGCTGGCGCGGCAACCTTTCAGCTAGTTAAATATCGCCAAAGTTCAAAAAAGAGCGCCTCTATGAGGCTCGTTCCAAGGACAGTTGCGCCGATATGTTACAATTGGCATCCGTCAGGAACCTGCGAGACTGGAAACCATGATAAGGCGCCGGCAGTTCATGTTCCTTGTTGGTGGCGCGGCGGCCTGGCCGCTGGCTTCAACAGCCCAGCAGGCCGAGCGGATACGCCGGATTGGCGTGCTCATGGGATACGCCGAAGGCGACCGGGAGGGACAGGCATTCGTCGCGGCATTCCGGGATGGCCTGCAGAAGCTGGGATGGATAGAAGGCCGCAATGTCCGGATCGACGCCCGCTGGGGAGCCGGTAGCGAGGAGCCCACGCAGCAATTGGCGAAGGAGCTCGTCGCGCAGAACCCCGACCTCATTCTCTCGCACAGCACGGTGACCACCGCGGCCATCCTGCAGCAAACCCGCACTATCCCCGTGGTTTTCGCGAATGTCACCGATCCGATCGGCAGTGGTTTCGTCGTGAGCTTGCCGCAGCCGGGTGGCAACGCCACCGGCTTTGTCAATATGGAAGACTCGATGAGCGGCAAATGGCTGGAGCTGCTCAAGGAAGTTGCACCGCGCGTGCGCAGGGTGGCGTTCTTGTTCAATCCCAAGACAGCTCCATACTTCCAATACTATTTGAACGCTCTGAAAGCGGCAGCTCCCGCTTTCGCCGTTGAAGCCATCGCCGCGCCAGCCACCGACCGTGCAGAACTCGAACCCCTGATAGCCGCGCATGCTCGCGAGGCGGACGGCGGCATGATCGTGATGACGGATAACTTTACCACCTCCCATCGTGTGGAGATTACCTCACTGGCGGCTCGATACCGTCTGCCCACGATCTACCCCTATCGTTTCTTCGCAGACCTTGGCGGCCTGCTGTCATACGGAAGCGACATCCCGGATAATTTCCGGCGCGCTGCAGGCTATGCCGATCGCATCTTCAAGGGCACCAAGCCGAACGAGCTTCCGGTGCAGGCGCCGGTCAAGTTCGAACTGGTCATCAATTTGAAAACTGCCAGGGCGCTCGGATTCGAGGTGTCGGCACAGCTCCAGCAGCGCGCCGATGAGGTGATCGAGTGAGTTGGCCGCCGCTCGGTCCGCCGAACTCGATAGACTGCTCACGGCGGAACGCCACGCCCGTGGCCCTTCGGGACATGGTCAAGTGGCCGCTGCTTGGGATGAGCTTGTCATCGTATGAGATTGATGGCGAAAATCCCGTCCGCCACTGACGAGCGCTCGGCGCGGCTCGCCGGCATCGGCTTGATGCTGCTGTCGATCCTGATGTTCTCGTTCGGCGATGCGCTGGGAAAATTCATCGTCGCGACCTATTCGGTCGGGCAGTTGCTGATGCTGCGCGCCTGCGCCGCGCTGCTGGTGCTGCTGCCGATGGTCTGGCGGCAGCGCGCGGAATTCATCAAACTCGAACGCCCCTGGCTGCAACTGCTGCGGGTGGCGCTGTCCACGCTCGAAGTCGCCGCGTTCTTCCTGGCGGTGGTGTATCTGCCGCTCGCCGACGTCGTCACCTATTATCTCGCGTGTCCGATCTTCGTCACGGCGCTGTCGGCGATCGTGCTGCGCGAGCGCGTCGGCTGGCGGCGCTGGAGCGCGGTCCTGATCGGTTTCTGCGGCGTGGTGATCGCGCTGCGGCCGTCGGCCCAGACGGTAAGCTGGCCGGCCATGATCGCGCTCGGCGGCAGCGTCTCGTTCGCGGTGCTGATGCTGATCACGCGCTCGCTGCGGGCGGCGCCCGATATCGTGCTGGCATCGTCGCAATTCGCCGGCACGTTCGCGCTCGGCGCGCTGATGTCGCCGTTTGGCTGGGTCACGCCGAGCCTTGCCAGCCTCGGGCTGTTCACCGCCGCCGGCTGCATTTCGGTCAGCGCGCTATTGTGCGTCAACCGCTCGCTGAAACTTGCCCCGGCCAGCGTCGTGGTGCCGTATCAGTATTCGATGATCGTCTGGGCTGTCATATTCGGCTATGTCGTGTTCGGCGACGTGCCGTCACCCGCGACGGTTTTGGGCGCGGTCATCATCATCGGCGCGGGCCTGTATATTTTCCTGCGCGAGCGTGATGTCGGGCACGAGGAAACCGCGGTCAATCCGCCGGCGTGACTCCGCCGTTGCTCCCAACGACGGAGAAATTCAGCGCTTCCGCCGCGTCGAACTGCTCCAGTTCTTCAGCGAGGCCCACACGCCACGCGAAAGCCGGAAGCAATCGACCGGGCTCGACGATCCCAGCGCCTCGAAGCGGTGCAGTTCGACGCCGCTCCACTGGAAGCCGCACTTCTCCAGGATGTTGCGCGACGCCGGGTTGGTGACCCGCGCGCCCGACAGCAACTGCGCGACGTCGAATTGCTGGAAGGTGAAATCGATCACCGCGCGCACCGCTTCGGTGCCAAAGCCCTTGCCCCAATGCTCGACGCCGAGCCAATAGCCGAGTTCCGGCGCATCCGGCTGCCGCCAGTCGACGCCGGCCATGCCGATCGGGATGAACTTGCTTTCGATCAGGAACACGGTGCCGCGATCGTCGTCAGCGGTTCCGCGCACGAACGCGGTCGCGTGATCCTGGGAATAGGGATGCGGCAGCTGCCGCGCGTTTTCCGCAATGCGGCGGTCATTGGCGAGGCCCGCGATCGCCTTGACGTCAGCAAGCGTCGGCCGGCGCAGCGTCAGCCGTTCCGTCCCGAGGACGCCACTCCTTGGCTCGGGCCATCTCGCGGCCGGGATGTCGCGCAGCATGTCGGGCTCCTGAATGCGAAACAAAAAATGAAACGCAAAAATAATTAAGGGAGGCCGGTTTCCCGCCTCCCCTGGAGCCCTCGCGCTCCGCCGGTTCAACAGGACCCGGCGGAATCAACTTGTCCACCGTTTACTCGGCCGCGGCTTCCGTCATCGGGACCACCGACACGAAAGTGCGGCCATTGGCTTTTGCACGAAATTCGACACGACCTTCGACCTTGGCGAACAAGGTATGATCGGTGCCCATGCCGACATTAAGGCCGGGATGCCAGGTGGTGCCGCGCTGACGCGCGATGATGTTGCCAGGAATGACGTGCTCGCCGCCATAGGTTTTGATCCCGAGCCGCTTGCCCGCCGAATCACGCCCGTTCCGCGATGAACCGCCTGCTTTTTTGTGAGCCATGGCTGGTCTCCAATTTCCTTCTTTGATCTAGATCAATTTCGTGACGGAATCACGCACCTTTTGTCACGCTTCAAATTTCGTTCACTTCTTATTGCCCTTGCCCTTGGAGCTGCTTTTCTTTGCCGGAGCTTTCTTGTCCGGCGTTTTCCTGGCCGTGGACTTGGCGCGCGGTTTTGCCGCAGCCTTCTTGGCGACGGCCTTCTTGGCCGGCGCCTTTTTCTTCACGGCCTTCGGCGCCTCGTCGTCGCCCTCGGCGGGCGCCGCGGCAACGGGCTTTTCCTTCTTCGGCCGCGGCCCGATCGTGGGCTGCTTGTTATCGGTCAGGATCTCGGTGACGCGCAGCACCGTGATCTCGTCGCGATAGCCGCGCTTACGGCGCGAATTCTTGCGGCGGCGCTTCTTGAACGAGATGACCTTCGGGCCGCGCTTGTGCTGCAGCACCTCGGCCGCCACGGAAGCGCCGGCCACCGTCGGCGCGCCGAGCACCGGCTGCTCGCCGCCGACCAGCAAAACTTCGCCGAGCCGCACGATGGTGCCGACATCGCCGGCGATCTTGCCTATCTCGAGCACATCATCCGGAACGACGCGGTATTGCCGGCCGCCGGTCTTGATGACTGCGAACATCGTTTGATTCCTTGGTGTTCGATCCCGGCCTCGGGACTGGCCCGGGCCGGCTTTTTCTTCAGTCGTTATGGATTCAATTTCCGCGCGGTCGGGGAGCGATCCCCTAAGCCCGCGCAAAAATAAGCGGCGCGAGGAATTCCCGCGCCGGTGGCCGGTGTTATAGCCGGAGCGCGCCCCAAGTCAAGGCAAACTGCGCTGAAAAGCCGTGAAATGCCGGCGATTCCAGGCCAAAAAGGCGCGGAGGGGGTTTTGCGATCGGCGAACCGGCAAGCCATTCGTCCCTCGCTATTGACCGCTCCCCGTCATGAAACCAATGGGTTCCATAGCCGTTGTCCTCCTGACTTCCTACCGGGCAAGGGCAAAATGGCTGACGATATCCTCCCCACACCGGGCATCGCCAGCCACGGCGCCGCCCGTCTGCCCTCGGTGGAGGTCGACAGCTTCAATATCGAGCTGAAAGACGACGAGGGCTTTGTCGGCGATCGCGCCAGCAAGGGCGCGTTCCGCGAGATACTGGATGGCCTGCGCAAGCCGCTGAAGAAAAACGGCGGCGATCCGCTCGGCCGCAAACCCGCCGAGGCGATCGGCAAGAGCGCGCTCGACGAGGCGCTGGCCGGCGACGATATCGAGGCCGCCGCGCTGGTGCACGGCGCGATCGAGCAATTCGCCCAAGAACTCGCCCATGTGACGCGGCGGTTTCTCAAGACCAAGGCCTGGGCCGATACCGAACGCATCGTGGTCGGCGGCGGCTTTCGCGAGAGCCGAGTCGGCGAGCTCGCGATCGCGCGCAGCGCCATCGTCCTCAAGGGCGAAGACTTCAAGATCGACATGGTGCCGATCCGCTTTCACCCTGATGACGCCGGCCTGATCGGCTGCCTGCATTTGGCGCCCTCGTGGATCTTCGAGGCCCATGACAGCATCCTGGCGGTCGATATCGGCGGCACCAACATCCGCTGTGGTGTGGTCGAGACCCGCTGGAAGAAGGCCTCCGATCTGTCCAAGGCGACGGTCTGGAAATCCGATCTCTGGCGCCATGCCGACGATGAGCCGACCCGCGAAGGCGCGGTGCGGCGGCTGGCCAAAATGCTGAAGCAGTTGATTGCCGAGGCGGACAGCGAAGGCCTGAAGCTGGCGCCCTTCATCGGGATTGCCTGCCCCGGCGTCATCAACGAGGATGGCTCGATCGAGAAGGGCGCGCAGAACCTGCCGGGTAACTGGGAGAGCAGCAAATTCAACCTGCCGGCGAGCCTGGTCGAGGCGATCCCGGGGATCGGCGCGCACGACACCGCGGTGTTGATGCACAATGACGGCGTGGTGCAGGGCCTTTCGGAAGTGCCGTTCATGCAGGATGTCGAGCGTTGGGGCGTGCTGACCATCGGCACCGGGCTTGGCAACGCGCGCTTCACCAACCGCCGCAAGGACAAGGATAAGGATAAGGATAAGGACAAAGACAAAGACAAAGACAAGGACAAGAAGGACAAGAAAAAGGATTGAGACGCGCCGCCCGGTAACCTTGATCGTTGAGGTTAATACCGCGATCGCGTTGCCGATCGTGAAGGGATCGCTAGCCTCGCCCGGTCGCTCAGGCTGGCCAGCGAAGACCGCACTTGCCGGCCACAATTTCAATGATGCGACACGGGACCGCCGGTTTTTGTTTGCGTACGGCGGTCCCACCTTTGATCGGGTGCCCCTCGCCGCCGCGCGCGATCGCTTTTCCGCGCTGCCGCGCCTTGTCTGCCCCGCCATCCTCGCCTAGAACTCGCCCCGACCGCGGGTGCGTTAGCCGCCCGTCATGGCGCCCGGAGAGGTGGCAGAGTGGTCGATCGCACCGCACTCGAAATGCGGCATAGGTGCAAGCCTATCGGGGGTTCGAATCCCTCCCTCTCCGCCAGTAGCGTGTGTGTCCAGCCCCGCGGATATCGATAACAAGTTCTACCCAAGACAGGGCTAACGACATCGTGTCGAACGTGTTGTCCAGCGGCCGCAAAGTCTTCTACTCCAGCTCGAAGTAGCCGAGATCACGATGGCCGGAATTGGCCGGGGATGGCCCTTGGTTAATTGTTTGAGAAGGTTCTCGGAGCAAACTCGCACATCATCTGTCGTCATGCCGTCCCGAGGCAGCCAGCCGCGCGCCGATCGAGTTCACCCCGTTAAGCTTTGGCGACCGATCGTTTCAGAGAAGGATGTCCGAATGCGAGCCTTTCCACCTGCCGCGCTTGCTGTGGCGTCAGCGGCCTTGTTCGCGGCCGGCATTCCCGCCTCCGCCGAGGATGGGGTTTTCTCCGACAGAATCGTGTTTGGTCAGGCAACCGCGCTCGAAGGACCGGCATCGGCGTTGGGCCAGGGCATGAAGCTCGGTCTCGAAGCGGCCTTCGCCGAAATAAACAAGGCCGGTGGCGTCAAGGGCCGCAAGCTCGAGCTCAAAAGCGTGGATGACGGCTACGAGCCCACCAAGTCCATTGAAGCGGTCAAGAAGCTGCTCGGGCAAGACAAGGTTTTCGCGATCGCCGGCGCGGTCGGCACGCCAACCGCGGCTGCCACCCAGCCGATCGCAAGTGCGGCAGGCGCGCCCTTCATCGGCGCCTTTACCGGCGCCGAGTTCCTGCGCGAGCCCTACAAGCCGCTGGTGATCAATCTTCGCGCCAGCTACTTCGAGGAAACCGAAGCCATGGTCGAACACCTGACCAAGGATCTCGGCGCGTCCCGGATCGCGATCATGTACCAGGACGATGCCTTCGGTCAGGCCGGCCTTGCCGGCGTCAAGAAGGCGCTCGACAAGCGGCACATGCAGCTCGCCGGTGAAGGTACCTTCGAGCGGAACACGGTGGCGGTCAAAGCCGCGCTGCTTGCCATCAGGAGGGTCGATCCGCAAGCGGTCATCATGATCAGCCCCTACAAGCCGGCGGCGCAATTCATCAAGGTAGCCCGACAGATCAAGTTCGAACCGACCTTCGTCAATATCTCCTTTGTCGGCTCCGACGCGCTTGCCAAGGAACTCGGTCCGGCCGGCGACGGCGTCGTGATCACGCAGGTTGTGCCGTTTCCGAAGGACGCGACCATCCCGGTGGTCGGCCGCTACCAGGCTTCGCTCAAGGCGAGTGCGCCCGACGCTCCGCCAGGCTTCGTCTCGCTCGAGGGCTATCTCGTCGGCCGCGCGATCATCGCGGCGCTGCAAAAGGTCGATGGCGATCTCACCCGGCAAGCGCTGGTCGAGGCCGTGCAAAAGGCCGGCAGCTTCGATCTCGGAGGTTTCAAGCTCGCCTACAGCGCTTCCAGCAATCGAGGGTCGGATCACGTGTTCCTGACCGTGATCCAGCCCGATGGCAACCTGAAGGCGGTCGATCACCTTCAGAGGTCCGGAACGTAGGCCGCCGCGAAGCACCGGAGCAAAAGCACAGGTGCACTGTTTTTCGATTTGCTAGCTTGGAGATTGGCGATGAAGACTGCGATGTCGTGGTACCACCTTGGCCTTCGCGGTCGGCTGTTTACAGCGTTTGGGGTCGTCGCCGCGCTCACCGTGCTGGCGAGCGGCAGCGCGATCATCTCCTACGACAGCCTTGGACATTCGCTTGGCGCGATCGCCGAAAAGAGCTTGCCCGAGCTCACCCGCGCATCAGAGGTCGTCAGAGCCGCGGGTGAAGTCGCCGGCGCCGCGCCGCGGCTCCTCGCCGCAGCCGACGCGGCCGAGCGAGAGCAGGGCCTCAAGCTTTTGATGGCGGCACGTCAGGAGCTCACGCAGAGCATCGGTTCGCTGGCCGCGGCCGATGCAGCAAAACTCAACGGCACCGCCAATCGCATCCTGGTGAACCTCGACCGGCTGGTCCAATCCGTCACCGAGCGCCAGACCATTGCCGCCGCCCGTGACGCGCTCGTCGCAGGCGTCCGAAAATCGCATCAGAAGCTTGCCGAGAAACTGGCGCCGATGGCCGACGACGCCGGATTCAACTTGACCATCAGCCTGCAGACCGCGGCGGATAAAAAGAATCTGGAGGATATGCACAAGACACTTGGCGCGCTGGCCGATAACGACCTGGTGTCGCTGCAAGCAATTCTCGACATGCGCGCCGAATCCAATCTGATGCTGGGAATCCTCGTTGAAGCCGCCGACCTCAGGTCCGCCGATTTGCTGCCTCCGATCACCGACCGGTTTACGGCCACCGCGGGGCGCCTCGGCAGGGCGGCAACCGCGCTGAAGGACGCCGAGACCTCGAAACTGGTCGATGAACTGGTCAAGACCGGCAAGCAAGCCAATAACATTTTCGAGCTCAAGCAAAAGGAACTGGTCGCCGCGAAGACCGGCGCCACCGTGGTGATGGAAAACCGCGCGCTCGCCCAGGAGTTCGAAAAGCAGGTTGCAGGTCTGGGAACGCGTGCCGAGGCGGCGGCAGCCATCGCGGTCCGTGACTCCGAGGCGGAAATCCGCCAGGGCCGCATCATCCTGATTTGCCTCGCGCTCATCAGTCTTGCCACCGCACTCGTCATTGGCTGGTATTACGTTAGCCGCGGCGTCGTCCGCAGGCTCGTGCATCTCCAGAACAGCATGATAGCCGTTGCCGCAGGCGATTTGGCGGCGGAGATCTCAACCGGCGGTTCGGACGAAATTGCCGACATGGCGGAAGCCTTGCAGGTCTTCAAGGGCAACATGATCGAATCCAACCGGCTGCGCGCGGAACGCTCGGACGCGGAAAAACAGACGCGGGCCCAGCGAAGAGACGAGATGCAGAAACTCGCCGATGAGTTCGAGGCCGCCGTCGGCGAGATTGTACAGACGGTATCCTCTGCTTCAACGGAGTTGGAAGCCTCGGCGACCAGCTTGACCAGAACCGCAGAAGAGACCCAGCAGCTCTCCGGGCGGGTGGAAGCCGTATCCGAGGAAGCCTCCTCGAACGTCAGATCGGTTGCCGCCGCGACGGACGAGATGACGGCCTCGATTGCCGAGATCAGCCGACAGGTCCAGGAGTTGAACCGGATCGCCGGCGAAGCGGTAAGCCAGGCGGAAGCCACCGACGCGCGGATCAACGAATTGTCGAAGGCCGCGTTGCGGATTGGCGATGTGGTCAATCTGATCACGACGATCGCGGAGCAGACCAATTTGTTGGCTCTCAACGCCACGATCGAGGCAGCACGCGCCGGCGATTCCGGACGGGGCTTTGCCGTCGTGGCGCAGGAAGTCAAAGCGCTCGCGGCCCAGACGGCCAGCGCAACCAACGAAATCAGCAGCCAGATTGCCGGGATGCAGCTTGCTACCCAGGAATTGGTGGTGGCGATCAAGCAAATTGGAAGCACAATCAGTCGGATCTCGGAAATTGCGGCCACCATCGCCACCTCCGTCGAGCAGCAAGGCGGAGCAACGCAGGAAATTGCCCGCAACGTCGAGCAGGCGACGCAAGGCACCTCCGAGGTCGCGATCAATATCGTCGACGTCAACAAAGGCGCTCGCGAGACTGGTTCTGCTTCGGCGAAGGTTCTTTCCTCGGCTCAGTCGCTGTCCGGGGAAAGCAATCGCCTCAAGCTGGAGGTCGCCCGGTTTCTCAACACGGTGCGGGCCGCATAAAAACGCGAGTTCGCGATCCGGTCGATATCCCGGCGGTTTTTTTACCGGGCTGTCGCCGTTACCGCCGACGCGGAGACAGCCCCCCTCATGGCGGATTGAGGCAGCGGCCACATCGCAGGCGGTGAATTCGCTTTCCAAACTTGCATCCGGCGATTGGAAGAGTATTTGGAAAGCCCCGCCGCATCGGCTATTTGAACAAAGACAACAAGGCGCCCCGTTGGGCATTCGCAGAGATGTCGACACCGAGATCCGTCAGCGAGATCGCGAGCTTCCACGCTCACGTCTATTATGATCCGGCGACGACGCGTGCGGAGGCCGAGCAGCTTCGCGCGTGGATCGGCGAGCGCTTTTCCGTCACGTTGGGGCGCTGGCACGATGTCAAGGTAGGTCCGCACGATCGGGCGATGTTCCAGGTCGCCTTTGCCGCCGATGTGTTCCCCGCGCTGGTGCCATGGCTGATGCTCAATCACGGCCGGCTGAGCGTTCTGGTTCATCCGAACACCGCCAATGCGCGCAGGGATCACCTGGAAAACCCGCTCTGGATCGGGCCGCCGCTTGCCGTGCACGGCGAAAAACTGCCGGACCAAGGCGCTGCCGAGCGGCCGCCCGCGCCCAACACGACTCCCAGCCGTCCGGCCTAGCCGTTTTCGGAACCATCGCAACCAGAAGGCGTTCTCCGCAAGCAGAGACGGAGAATGCACATGCCGGATGCCCGGGATCGTCAAGGCCGCAACAGCAGCCAAAGGTTCGCGCTGATCGTTGCCGGCGTCTTTCTGCTACTCGCCATCGTGGTGTGGGGACCATGGAACGGTTCGCACGTCGAAAGTAATCCGGGGCCGAGCGGCACCCCAGGGTCGACCGAAGCCCATCAGACGCCACCGCCGGCGGCGGGCCCATCCGGAGGGGCGACCACCGGGACCGCGCACTGAACCTTAATCGCAATCGTGATCGGCGATCGTTCGGCCGCGCGGCTAGTCAGGCGGCCTGTTTCCTTTCCAGATCGGACCGCCACTCGCCTCTGGTGGCGAGCGAATTCATCCGGGCGCGGTGGGTGAACGCCTGCTGGCCGGCGGCGACATTCTCGCCTCGGCCAGACCACGCCTTCTGTGGCGCGGATTGCAGTGCGCGGCCGTAGGAGAAGGTCAGCTTCCAGGGCAAGCCGCCGATCCGGTTCATGGCGTCGAGATGCGCGGTGGCATCTTCGTCGGACTGCCCGCCCGAGAGGAAGGCAATCCCCGGCACGGCAGGCGGCACGCAGTTCTTCAGCAGCCGCAGCGTCTTCTCGGCAACTTCATCGATGCCGGCCTGCCTGGCGGACTGCTTGCCCGCCACCGCCATGTTCGGCTTCAGCAGCATGCCCTCAAGCGCGACCTTCTGATAGTACAGCTCCTGGAAAGTTTCCTTGAGCACGAATTGGGTCACTTCAAAACAGCGGTCGATATCGTGATCGCCATCCATCAACACTTCAGGCTCGACGATCGGAACGATATCCGCCGCCTGACAAAGCGCGGCGTAGCGCGCCAGCGCATGGGCGTTGGTGTGAACGGCGGTGTAGCTCGGAATGCCCGGCCCGATATCGATCACCGCGCGCCATTTCGCAAAGCGCGCGCCGCGCTCGTGGTATTTCTTCAGCCGCTCGGCGAGCTTGTCGAGGCCGACGGTGATGAGTTCGCCGGGGCAGTGGGGCAGCGGCTGGGTGCCTTCGTCGACCTTGATGCCGGGGATTGCTCCCGCCTGTTCGATCAGCCGGACCAGCGGCGTGCCGTCCTTGGCGTCCTGCCATATGGTCTCGTCGTACAGGATCACGCCGGAAATGTATTTCGACATCGCCTCTTTCGAACGGAACAGCATCTCACGATAATCGCGCCGCGAATCCGGATTGGAGGCAACGCCGATGACATCGAACCTCTTGGCGATGGTGCCAGAAGATTCGTCGGCAGCAAGGATTCCCTTGCCGGGCACGACCATGGCGCGAGCAACCTTGTTGAGATCGGTGAGGTTCATCGGGGTCTCCTGGAAACGGGGTCAACGGCGATTGGGCAAGCTCATCTCGCCGGTCGAATTGATGGCTGCCGCAGCTTCCAACACTGGCAATCGGTTTTCAACATTCTCAACGCTGGTTGGTGCGTTTTCAGCTGCTCGCGGGGCGGTTCAAAGTCTTTGCCGGAGGCAAAGTTCCGGCTAGCTCCCGCCGGGCGATTTCGCGCGACACCGGCAGGCAATGAAGCGCTGGTGGAAGGCACCGTGACACTGGCCTCCCGGCAAAGCCTCCGTCCAAACTCGCCATAGGAATCGGCGTCGTCAAGCTAGTCCGGGGGTGTGCATTCACTGGCCGATCGGCTGCCCGGCGTTTCAGGATCGCCTTTGAAATTCGGGTTGCCGGCTCCGTCGCTCTGTCCGCCTTCCGACACTCGGGGCCGCCGCGGCGTCAAAAGGATCGGGAACCCGGCCTTCCCGCAAACGTTTTTTAACGAACAGGACGTTTTTGTAATGAGGTTTTGAAAAGAGTTTGCGTGGGCAGGCGGGACTTTCGTTATGTCCGAAATTATTGAGTGTACTTCCGCCTCTGCAGGCGATGCCGCGCCAGGCGATTGGGAAACTTATTGCCCGCCGGCGCCCGCGCCGCAAATCCGGCCGCTCGGGCTGATTGGCCTACTGCGCGCCTTGAAGCGAAACCCGCTCGAATGTTTTGCGCTGCCGCACTTCGAGCGGCCGGTCGTGGCCGGCGGTCTGCCGTTCGGGCACGTCCTTCTGGTCCATGATCCGCGCGCGATTCGCCGCGTGTTGTTCGACAATGCCGACAACTATCGCAAGGATCGGCTGCAACGCCGCGTATTGTCGGCCGGATTGAATGACGGCTTGCTCAGCGTCGAAGGCGAGCGCTGGCGATTGCAACGGCGCGTGGTAGCCCCGATGTTTGCGCGCCGGACGGTGATGGATTTTGCACCGGCGATGATGCAGGCCGCCGAAGAACTGACCGAGCGATGGATCGGCCGGGACGGTGGCAGCGTCGAAGTCGTGGCCGAGATGACGCGCCTCACGCTGGAGGTGCTTGAACGCAGCATCTTTTCAGATGGCTTCGGGCGCCAGGCCGAGGACATCCGCGTAGCGATGGCCACCTACTTCAACACCATCGGGAAAATCAGCCCGCTCGATCTGATCGGAGCGCCCGATTTCATCCCGCGGCTGGCGCGGGTTCGCGTGCGCGCCACATTGCGGGTTTTCGAAGCTGCGATCGATGACATCGTCGCCAACCGCCGCCGGTTGTTGGCCGAGCATCCGGATCGCGCTCCCTGCGATCTCCTGACGCATCTGTTGAGCGCGCTCGATCCGGAGAGCCACACCCGCCTGACCGAACCCGAGGTGCGGTCCAACATCCTCACCTTTATCGCGGCTGGTCACGAGACCACGGCAAACTCGCTGAGCTGGGCCCTGTTTCTGCTTTCGCGGTCGCGGCAATGGCGTGAGCGCGTCGCCGCGGAAGCGGATCGCGAACTCGATGGGCCGATCCACGGGATTGCCGAGCGGCTCAAGCAGACCCGGGCGGTGATCGAAGAGGCCATTCGTCTGTACCCGCCGATTGCAGCGATCAGCCGCGTCGCGGTCGGGCCCGACGATCTGGATGGAGAGCCGGTCAGGCCGGGATCCCTGATCGTGATCTCGCCCTACGTGCTGCACCGCCATCGGCTGTTGTGGGACCAACCGGACGCGTTCGAGCCGCGGCGCTTCCTCGGCGCGGCGCGGAGCCGCATCGATCGCTTCGCCTATCTGCCGTTCGGCACCGGACCGCGCACCTGTATCGGATCGGCCTTTGCGCTGCAGGAAGCCACCATCGTGCTGGCGATGATCGCAAGGCGCTTCACCTTTGAACTCAAGCCGGCGCATCGGGTTTGGCCGCTGTTGAGGGTCACCTTGCGGCCCGCCAACGGTCTGCCGATGTCGATCAAACGCAGGCCGTCGGCAACGCGGTCGGGCGGATCATCTCCTCGCGCGGTGGCGGCGCGCGCCGCGCCGTAGCCGCCGCAACCGCACACACGGCTCGGGCTTACATGCCGTGCTCTTCGAACACCTTCCGGCATAGCCGGCTGAGCCGGCCGCGGTGTTGCTGGAGGCACTGCTGGACCGCGCTGTCGCCCTCGGCCAATTGCTTTCGGCAAAGCCGCGACGCATCGCGCGAACACGCACTGTGCTCCTGGGGCGTCTGCGCCACTGCGTTGCTGCATCCGAAAGCCAGCGTGAAAATCGCCAGCAGGACAACTCGGTTCATGGCTTCCTCCCAAAGGCTCGTTGGTCGTTCGGGACCTGGTTCCCGAGCTTGCGCTAACGCGCCGCGGCCGGGCCGGGTTCCGGCGGTCAGCCGTCGCCCAATGTCCAGCCGTAGGCGCATCCGCGGGGCGAGCTGACATCGAATGCTACTGCGGCGGGTTCGCGGCACCGCTTGATCCGCGGCGAAGCGACGAGATTTGTTGCGTCTTCGGGCCATTGCGACTACAAGCCCTCTCTTCAACGGAAAGAGCGGCGATGGCCCACAATTTCTCGATCAACGACGATGTCCATCACCAGTTGCAGGGGCCGCAGGGCCGCGCTGTTCCCAGGCAGCCCAGCATCTACACCATCGTTACCTGTCTGCCGATCGAGGCGGACGGACGCCCGCGCTACCGCATCAAGAGCAAGACCGAAAATATCGAGCGCGTGGTGACCGAGGAGCAGATCAGTCGGCTCGGCTGATCTGCCTGCCCAACCAGCCTACGCTCGCAATGATGGCCTCGGCGGAGGCCGCTATTGCGCCTTGTCGTGCGACGCCATGCCGACCGCCTTGTAATCGTAAGTCGGATAGAATTCCGTGCGATAGGCGCCCCAGGCATTGTTCTCGAAAATGCGGTTGACTTCGCGAAGCCGGGAGGCCGGCAGCCGCAGCGTAACCACTTGTCCGATCCCCATCATCACATACCAGCTCACGACTTCGATCCCGGGCGGCGGGAAGGCTTTATAATAACCTTGCTTCTCCAGTTGCGCGTTGAGCTCGCTCAAGGGGCGCGACTGGTCGTGCTTCAGGAATACCGTGAGCAGCACCGCGTTGTCGGCCGTCGGCGCCGCGTTTTGCGCCGGCGCCGTGGCAGTCTGCGCTGCGGCGACGGAATTCAACGCCAGCAAGCCGATCAGCGCGACCATGCCCATCAGTAATGTCTTCGTTCGAGCCATCGCGATCTCCCCTGTTGAGCCTGCTTATTTGCAAGGACGACTAGCAGGCGGCGACCATAGCCTGCTTTCACCTGTAAATAAGGCAGAAATCACCGCGTCTGATATTCGCCCGAGATGTCCCGGCCGGTGTAGTCGGTCATCAGCGCGGTCGCGACCAGCGTGATGACGGCGCAAAGCGCGATATAGACCGCAATCGCATAGGGAGAATGATAGGTAGCGAACAGCCAGGTCGCAATCAGCGGCGCGGGACCGCCGGCGATGATGGATGCGAGCTGGTAACCGAGCGAAGAGCCGCTGTAGCGCAGCCGCCCGGTAAAGCTCTCGGCGATCAGCGCGGCCTGTGGACCGTACATCATGTCATGCGGCACCAGCGACAGGATCACCGCGAGGAAGATGATCGGCTCCGATCCGGTGTTGACCATGGCGAAATAGACGAAGCCGAACACGCCGGTTACGGCCGCGCCGATCATGTACATGTTCTTGCGCCCGATGCGGTCGGACAGATGTCCGAATACCGGGATCGAGACAAACGACAGTACCGATGCCGCGAGCACGGCCGTCAGCAGGAAGTCGCGGGAGACGTGCAGTGTGCCGGTGCCGTAGGAGAAGATGAAGGCGGTGAAGATATAGAATGGCGCCTGCTCAGCCATTCGCGCCAGTGCCGAGAGCAGGATCTCCCTCGGATATTCCTTGATCACCGTCAGCATCGGGGTGCGGTCGACCTTGCGCTCGGCGAGTAGTTTGGCGAACACCGGCGTTTCCAGAATGCCGAGCCGGATGTAGAGGCCGACGCCGACCAGCACCAGGCTTAGCGCGAAGGGGATGCGCCAGCCCCAGGCGAGGAATTGCTCGCCGGCCATCTGGCTGAAAGCCAGCACCGCGAGATTGGCGAGGAAAAGTCCGCAGGGCACGCCGAACTGCGGCCACGAGGCGACCAGCCCGCGCGAGCGATCCGAGCGCGCCCATTCCATCGACATCAGCACCGAGCCGCCCCATTCGCCGCCGACGCCGACGCCCTGGATGAAACGCAACACGGTGAGGATCACCGCGCCCCAGATGCCGATGCTGGCGTAGGTCGGGACCAGCGCTACCGCAAAGGTCGCCAGTCCCATCAGCAGCAATGTTGCGATCAGCGTCGATTTGCGCCCGATGCGGTCGCCGTAATGGCCGAAAATCGCGGCTCCGATCGGCCGCGCGATAAAGCCGACGGCGTAGATTGCAAACGCCTCGAGCGTTCCGACCCAAGGGTCCGAATGCGGGAAGAACAGCTTGGCGAACACAAGCCCGGTGACCGTGCTGTAGAGGAAGAAGTCGTACCACTCGATCGCAGTGCCGATGGTGGAGGCGATGACGGCGCGGCGGAGCTGAACCTGATGTTCCGAAGCGGTGAGAGGACTGGGTTCGACATTGGACATGGTCATGAATGATCCCTCTTCACGGCCGCGGCGCTCCAAGGCCAAGGTGAATCGTGATTTAGCAAACTTGGAGCTCGGGTCCGGGTTCCCGAACGGCGGCTGAGGAACCGGAAAAAATGGACCGTGAATAGGCCTGTTCGCCGGCGGTCTCGGCCGCCCCGCTGACGCCGGGCGCGGCCGCGCTATCACTCCGGTGTGTCCCGGCAAATGTGAAGCATGTCACACCCGATCGCTGGGTTCGGCGCTATCCATGGCACAGGCCGTTGGCTTCCCAGCATCGAGGACGGGACCATGACAACGCGACGAATGGCATATTGGTGGTTCAGGTTCGTCGTCTCCGGACGATTCCTGCAAAAGTTTCTGAACTTGCGGTACGACGCTTTTGTAGCGAAGGCATTGGGCGACGAACCTGCGCCTCCGGCCGGAGGATCCTGACGAATCCGCGACCCCCGAGGTCTGTCTTCGACTGCAGATCCTCTAGGACTGGCCGACCAGCCGCCGGCAATAGGCCGCTCCGTCGCTGACGGCGTCGCGTCCTTTCCACACCAGATAGGTCAAACGCCCGGCCAGCGATTGATGGCTGCGCAGGCGGCGCGAGCCCAGAACATGGCCGACATTGTCCGGAAACCGGCTCACCTCGGCCTCGACCAGAGCCGCGATCGCGTCCATCACGCTTTGCAGCCGTGCTCCCCAGCCGGATTCATCAAGCTCGATGCGGACCCGCAGGGCGTATTCGGTATCGTAGATATCCGTCAGGATTTCCTTGGAGACAAGCACGCGATTGTTCCTGAGCGCGACCCGCAACGCCAGCCGTTTGTCGTCCAGCCGGTCCAGCACCATCGAAACCACGATCGCGTACGGCGTGGCGGCGACCTCGGCGGCGCTCTTGCTGGCCGCTGCCTTGGTGGCGAGGCGGATCAATTGCCACGGCGTCCTGAGCCGGTTGGCGACCAGGGTCAGCGCGTAGGGGATGATCTCGGCGTGTTTTTTCTGAAGTCCATCCAATAGCCCGGCTGTCTTGGCAACCCGCGCATCGTCGAACTTTCTGATCTCGGCCGGCAGCGCCTCGTTGAACTTCGCCAGCGCGTCGCGGCCGCGCAACACACACAGCATCTTGGCGAGATCGCCATGGGCGGCGCGTGAAGCGGTGTAGGTCGCGAGCTTGACGCGGGTCTGCTCGGCGCCCTCCGGCGAGCCGAGCGTATTTTCGAGAAACTTGACGACCTTGGTCTGGAATGCGGCGGCAACCTGCCGGGCTTCGCGCTGCTTGTCGGCGGCAGCCAGTTCGGTGACCGCCTCGATGTAATCGCGGGCCATGGTCGGCAGCAGGTCCCGGCTGATCCACTCCCAGATCGGAGCCAGCGAGCCGCGCAGGATGCGGCCGGAATTGTCGTGCTCGGGCGCGCCGTCGACGAGCAGCGCTTCCAAGGGCGCGAAGAAATACCGCGCCGGATTGCCGCTGCGAGTTTGCGTCGCCACATCTTTGCGGAACTCGGCGCGCAGTTTGCCCAGTAGCTCCGCCGAGCCGGGCAGCTCACGGCCGCAGAGTTCCAGTCGCTCGAGCTCGGCCAAAAGGTTGCCGCGCGCCAGCGGCGTCAGCGTCTTCAGATACTGTTCGATCCGATCGGGCATTGCGAAATCGTGCTCGACAATCTTGATCCGGACGCCCGCGCCGCGCGCAGCCGCGTCGCCATCGAACCATGAAAACAGTTCGTGGCCGATTAAGAAGCAAATCCGGAGAGCGGTGAAATTGCGCCCATCCTGCCTTGGCCTTCATCGGGGATGCCTGTTCGCCATTGCCGGCGAGGATTCGTTTCGAGGCAATCTCGAATCCGGGGTTTCCGGTTGAACAGAAAATTAACCTCGTGCAGCAAGATTTCGTTAAGCAAAACCTTATGTCGATCGCGCCGGCAATGCCGCCGATCTCATCCGCATAGTGACGGCCGCGTTGCGCGGTTCGTGAACGGGCGATCAAGCGGACGAGCGAGTGCTCACGCCATCCCGTTCCGCCAATCCCACCGTCCACAATGCGAATGCATATGCGATCGCGACTTCATCAAGGCGGTCGAAGCGGCCGGACGCGCCGCCATGGCCGGCGCCCATGTTGGTGCGCAACAATACCGGGCCGCCTGAGCTCATGGTGGCGCGCAGCCGTGCGATCCATTTCGCCGGCTCCCAATAGGTGACGCGTGGGTCGGTCAGGCCGGCCAGCGCCAGTATCGCCGGATATTCCTTGGCCGCGACGTTGTCGTAAGGCGAGTAAGACAAAATGGTCTTGAAGTCGGCGGCGCTGGCGATCGGATTGCCCCATTCCGGCCATTCGGGGGGCGTCAACGGCAACGAGCCGTCCAGCATGGTGTTGAGCACGTCGACGAACGGCACCTCGGCGACGATGCCGGCAAACAATTCACCGGCGCGATTGGCGACCGCGCCCATCAGCATGCCGCCGGCACTGCCGCCGTGGCCGACAATGCGCTTTGGGCCGCTATAGCCGGCCGATATCAGGGCGCGGGCGGCGCCGGCGAAATCCTCAAAGCTGTTGGTCTTCTTCTCACGCTTGCCATCGAGGTACCAGCCCCAGCCCTTGTCGGTGCCGCCCCTGATGTGGGCGATCGCATAGACAAAACCGCGGTCGACCAGCGACAGCCGGTTGGAGGAAAACGCCGCCGGCATCGCCATGCCGTAGGAGCCGTAACCGTATAGCAGCAGCGGCGCGCGGCCGTCGCGCTTGAAATCCTTGCGGTGCAGGATAGACACCGGCACCTGCGCGCCGTCATGCGAGCTCGCCATGATGCGGGTGGTGACGTAATCGGCAGGGTCATGACCGGATGGAATCTCCTGGCGCTTGCGCAAGGTGCGGGTGCGATCAGCCATGTCGTAGTCGTAAACCTCGGATGGCGTCGTCATCGACGAATACGAAAACCGCAGATTGGTGGTGTCGAATTCATAGCCGTCCATGGTATCGAGCGAATAAGCCGTCTCGTCGAACGCGATGGCGTGCTCCTCCCCGCTTTTGAGATCGCGGATCACGATCGCCGGCAATGCATGGGCGCGCTCCAGCCGCACCAGATGATTGGCATAGAGTTCGATATCGATGATGTAGATGCCGTCGCGGTGAGCGATCAGGTCGCGCCAGTTGGCGCGTTCGGGCGCCGCCAGCGGCGCATTGACGATCTTGAAGTCGATCGCGCCATCGGCGTTGGTGAGAATGAAAAGCTGATCGCCGCGGTCGGCCACCGAATATTGCACGCCGGCCTGGCGCGCTGCGACCAGCCGCGGCGACGCAACGGGATCGGCGAGATCGATCAGCCGCTGCTCGGACGTCTCATGGTCGCCGCCCGCGATCACGCAGAAGCGGCCGCTTGAGCTTTCGTGCAGATGCGTGAACCAGCCGGAATCGTGCTCTTCGTAAACCAGCACATCATCGGCTTGGGCCGTGTCCAGGCGATGGCGCCAGACCTGCATCGGGCGGTGGTGGTGATCGAGCTTGACGTAGAAGAAGCTTTTGCAGTCGGTGCTCCACACCACGCCGCCATCGGTTTCCTCGACCGGATCGCCGCGGTCGGCGCCGCTGGCCCAGTCGCGTACCCGGATCGAAAAATATTCCGAGCCGCTGACGTCGGCGCTCCAGGCCTCGAGCCGGTGATCCGGCGAATGCCAGGCGCCACCGAACCTGAAATAGCTGTGACTTGCCGCCAGCCGGTCGCCATCCAGGACAATCTGGATCTCGCCGCCGTTGCGCGGCATGCGGCCGAACATTTCGTGCTGACCGCCCTCGCGGAACTTGCGCAAGTAAGCGTAGGGCCCATCCGGCGCCGGCACGCTGCAATCATCTTCCTTGATCCGGCCGCGCATTTCGGCAACCAGCGTCTCCTGAAGCGAAACGGTATGGCAGAGCAGGTTGTCGGCGTAATCGTTTTCCGCTTCGAGATAGGCTCGAATATCCGGTTTCAGGATCGCTGGATCGCGCAGCACCTCCCGCCAGTTGGGATCCTTCAACCAGGCGTAGTTGTCGACCATCGTGGCGCCGTGGACCGTGAACGAATGCGGCCGCCGCGGCGCTACCGGGGTGGGCAAGGAACCTTGTTTGCGTATCAATTGGCTCACTTCGGTTCTCGCTCGGCGTTGCGGCTATGGCCACTGCCATATCGGTTGGATTTAGTGGAATGCCAGATGGTCGATCGCCGCGCCTCGCACTTGGCTCCCAAAACCCCGGACTTTTCGGGCGGTTGGCCTGCGGCAGGCCCGCTCTAGTTCGTGATCTTGTAACCGGTCGCCTTGACGATCGGCTGCCAGAACGCCGTTTCGGCGGCTAGTTCCTCGGTGAGGCCCTGCGGTGTGCTGCCGACCGGAATCAGCCCCATCGTCAGCAGCTTCTCGCGCACTTCCGGTTGAGCGAGCGCCGCAATCACCGCAGCACTCAATTTGCCGGCAAACTCCTTCGGGCTTCCGGCCGGCAGCCACATCCCGTACCAGGCAGCGGCGACGAGATCGATGCCGCTCTCTTTCAGAGTCGGCACCTCCGGCAGGAACGGCGATCTTGCCTCGCTGCTCACGGCCAGAATCTTGATGCCGCCGGCACGATGCTGCGGAATCGCATCGGCCGCGGTGACAACGGCGAACGGCAAATGCCCGCCCAGCAAGTCGTTTATGATCGGCGCAGTTCCGCGATAGGCGACACGCGTAAGCGGAATTTTCAATATTTCCTCGAGCCTGGACCCGGCAAAATGCGGAATGGTCCCATTGCTCGGCACTCCGAACGATGCCTTGGCTGGATTTGCGCGG
This sequence comes from uncultured Alphaproteobacteria bacterium, assembly GCA_963840155.1. Classification (GTDB taxonomy): domain Bacteria; phylum Pseudomonadota; class Alphaproteobacteria; order Rhizobiales; family Xanthobacteraceae; genus Bradyrhizobium. Next base: position 1,180,667 of record CAWIXP010000002.1, on the reverse strand, counting down.
AGCCACGCGACCAGGCCGGCAAAATCCTTTGCATCGACAGCGGGGCCGATGGCGACGCAGAATTCAAATCGCGTCAACAGCGAGACCGGCATGAAATCCTTGTCGCGATCGAAACTTGGTTTCGTCTCTACCATCGGCAGCAGGAACATGGTGGGCCCGGTGGTCACAAGTATCGTGGCCCCGTCCGGGTTCGCGCTTTTGACCGAATTGATCCCGATCAACCCGTCGCCGCCGTTGCGATCCTCCACGATGATGGTCCGCTCGAGCGGCTGGCTGATATGCTGAGCGAGTAGACGACACAGCGTGTCGCCACTGCCGCCCGCCGCGAACGGGAAGATGATCTTCGTCAATGGGCCGGATTGGCCGAACGCATCGCCGGCACCGGCGGCCAACGACAACGCGGCGCATCCCGCCATGAATTCCCGGCGATCCATTCGGTTTCCCCCGCAAGAATTGACCCATTACAGCAGACCGTGGCCGCCATTGAAAGAACTGCGCAGGCCGGAGCATGGCCGGCTTGCGCCCGATGGCGTCCTGCTGCAAAACAGGGCCGTTCCGCAACATCCGAGGGAGGAAATCATGATCGGCTACGTCACCGTCGGCAGCAAGGACCTGAACAAGGCCGGCGAATTTTACGACAAGATCTGCGGTGAACTCGGCATGGGACGCTTCATGGCCAACGACCGGATCATCGCGTGGGGCGCTGCGGGCGGTGCCGGTTTCGGTGTAGCGCTGCCTTATGACGGCAAGCCGATGACGGTCGGCAATGGCGTCATGGCGGCGTTCCGGGCAAAGGACAAGGCCCAGGTCGATCGAGTCCACAAACTCGCTCTGTCGCTCGGCGGCTCCTGCGAGGGCCCTCCCGGGCAACGCAGCGAGACGTTCTACGCCGCCTACTTCAGGGACCCCGAGGGCAACAAGCTCAACGCCTTTGTGATGGGCTGACGCAGGCCGAGAAAGTCGCTCCCCCGCGCCACTTCCAAATCCTGGAGGTGGCGCGTATCGTTTCGCCAAACGCCACAACCGACCGCATTCCATGGCCCGCCCCAGCTTAAAAAAATTCCGGCGCATCGTCGTCAAGGTCGGCTCATCGCTGTTGATCGATTCCAGGGCCGGCGAAGTGCGGGCGGCGTGGCTCACGGCGCTCGCCGCCGATCTGGCCAAGCTGCACGGCGAGGGCCGCGAACTGCTGATCGTCTCGTCCGGCTCGATCGCGCTCGGCCGCAGCCGGCTAAAGCTGCCGGGCGGCACCCTGAAGCTCGAGGAGAGCCAGGCCGCGGCCGCGGTGGGGCAGATCGCGCTGGCGCGAATCTGGTCGGAAGTGCTCGGGCATCATGGCATCGGCGCCGGACAGATTTTGGTGACGCTGCAGGATACCGAGGAGCGCCGCCGCTACCTCAATGCGCGCTCGACCATCGCCAAGCTGCTGGAGTGGCGCGCGGTGCCGGTGATCAACGAAAACGACACGGTCGCGACCAACGAGATCCGCTACGGCGACAATGATCGCCTCGCCGCCCGCGTCGCCACCATGACCAGCGCGGACTTGTTGATTTTGCTATCGGACATCGACGGCCTCTACGATGCGCCGCCGGCCGGCAATCCAGCGGCAAAGCTGATTCCGATCGTGGAGTCGGTTACATCCGAGATCGAGGCGATGGCGGGAGCCGCGGGCACCGAATTGTCGCGCGGCGGGATGCGCACCAAGATCGAGGCGGCGAAGATCGCGACCACGTCGGGCACGCACATGCTGATCGCCTCGGGCAAGATCGAGCATCCGCTGCAGGCGATCGCGGATGGCGGGCGTTGCACCTGGTTTCTGACCCCCGCCAATCCGGTAACCGCACGCAAGCGCTGGATCGCGGGATCGCTGGAGCCCAAGGGTACGCTGACCATCGACGCCGGCGCGGTGAGCGCGCTGCGCGCCGGCAAGAGCCTGCTGCCAGCCGGCGTAATCCGGATCGACGGACAGTTCGCCCGCGGCGACGCCGTGGTGGTGCGCGGTCCCGATACCCACGAAGTCGGGCGCGGTCTGGTCGCCTATGATGCCGACGACGCCGAGAAGATCAGGGGCCGCTCGTCGCCGGACGTGATGGCGATCCTCGGCAGCAGCGGCCGCGCCGAGATGATCCACCGCGACGACCTCGTGGTCGGGCCCGGCGGCGCGTTGTCCCAGAGCTAGGCCATTGGCCTAGCCATGCGGTCACCCGCTGTGCGGCGACGCCCGCCAGCCATACCCCTTCGGCACTTCGCAAAACGCCGATTTCCGTGCTACGACATGCCCTTAACGGAAAACCGGAACCGAGATGAGCGCGCCGCTGAAAGCCGTCGAAGGAAACGTCGACCTGCCGGCCCTGATGACCGAGCTTGCCGCGCGCGCGCGGACCGCGGCGCGGGTGCTGGCGCTTGCTTCCTCCGAGCAGAAAAATCACGCGTTGGAGGCGATGGAGCGCGCCATCCGTGCCAACGCGACGGCGATCCTCGCGGCCAACGCCGAGGATGTCGCCGATATCAGCGCCGCCGGCGCCAGCCGCGCCTTCATCGACCGGCTGGCCCTGACCCAAGCGCGCGTCGATGCGATGGCCGATGGCATCGCCACGGTGCGCGGGATTCCCGATCCCATCGGGGTCGTGACCGAGAGCTGGCGGCGGCCCAATGGCATGACCATCGAGCGGGTGCGCGTGCCGCTCGGCGTGGTCGCGGTCATCTTCGAAAGCCGGCCCAATGTGACCGCCGACGCCGGCGTGCTGTGTCTGAAATCCGGCAACGCCGTGATCCTGCGCGGCGGCTCCGACAGTTTTCGCTCCTGCCGCGCGATCCAAGACTGCCTGGCGCAGGGATTGCGCGAAGCAGGGCTTCCCGAAGCCTCTATCACGCTGGTGCCGACTCGCGACCGCACCGCGGTCGGCCTGTTGCTCAGCGGATTGAACGGCGGCGTCGACGTCATCGTGCCGCGCGGCGGCAAGAGCCTGGTCGCCCGCGTCGAAGCGGAAGCGCGCGTGCCGGTGTTCGCGCATCTCGAAGGCGTCAACCACGTCTATGTCGATCACGCCGCCGACCTCGAAATGGCGAAGTCGATCGTGCTGAATGCCAAGATGCGGCGCCCCGGCGTGTGCGGCGCCGCCGAGACCTTGCTGGTCGATCGCAAGGGCGCGGCCACGGCGCTGAAGCCGCTGCTTACGATGCTGATCGAGGCCGGCTGCGAGGTGCGCGGCGACAATGCCGTGCAGCGAACCGATGGCCGGGTGAAGCCGGCGACCGATGAAGACTGGGATACCGAATATGAGGATGCGATCATCGCCGTCCGGGTGGTCGACGGCCTCGACGAGGCGATCGCGCATATTCACAATCACGGTTCGCACCATACCGATGCGATTGTGACCGAGGACGAGGCCGCCGCGCGCAAATTCCTCAACGAGGTCGATTCGGCGATCGTGCTGCATAACGCATCGACGCAATTCGCCGACGGCGGTGAATTCGGCTTCGGTGCCGAGATCGGCATCGCCACAGGGAAATTTCATGCGCGCGGACCGGTCGGCGCCGAGCAACTCACCAGCTTCAAATATCGTGTTCACGGCAGCGGGCAGATCAGGCCGTGAACGCTCGTTTGCGCCCGCGGTGGCCCAGTTGAATAAAGCTCCGGTCGCCCCGCAACTGGTTTCTCAAGCGATCCCGCTCTACACGAGCGGCATGCGCATCGGCCTGCTGGGCGGCTCGTTCAATCCGCCGCATTACGCGCACCGGGCGATCAGCCTGTTCGCGATCAAGCGGTTGAAGCTCGACCGCGTTTGGTGGCTGATAACGCCCGGCAATCCGCTGAAGGAGCTCGGCGGGTTGCACGAGCTCGAGGAACGCGCCGAGGCCGCGCGCCAGATGGCCGAGGATCCGCGCATCGACGTCAGCTGTCTCGAATCCGTCATCGGAACACGCTACACTGTCGACACCATCGGCTATCTGCGCCGCCGCGCTTCCGGCCTGCGCTTTGTCTGGATCATGGGCGCCGACAATCTTGCGCAATTTCACCGCTGGCAGAATTGGCAACGCATCGCATCCGAGGTGCCGATCGCCGTGATCGACCGTCCGCCACAAAGTTTTCGCGCCTTGGCGGCGCCCGCCGCGCAGGCACTGGCGCGCTATCGCTTGCCTGAAAATCAGGCGGGCAAGCTGGCGCAACAACCGCCCCCGGCGTGGGTCTTCCTCACCGGAATAAAGTTGAGCCTGTCCTCGACCGGGCTTCGGAACCGGGACGGCAGCTGGAGAACGAAGTGACACTGCGAGCGCACTGGAATATTGAAACCGTTAACCCCACATGCCTATTATAACCAGCGGGCTTCCGAGATTCGCCGCCCGCGATACAGTGAAAGGAATGGTCCCTGGCCACACCTGTATTGTCCAAGTCTGTTTTACCCAAAGTCGCGCGTAAAACATCGACACAGGCTGCCTCGAAGGCGAAACCCGACGCCGACAGGACGCTGAACATGATCCTCTCCCGCCTCGACGATATGAAGGCGGAAGCAACGGTCACCATCGACCTTCGCGGCAAATCCGTATTTTCCGACTACATGATCGTCACCTCGGGCCGGGCCAACCGGCACGTCGGCGCGATCGCGGAAAACGTCGCCAAAGGTCTCAAGGAAACCGGAATCAAAACCATCCACATCGAGGGCTTGCCCAACTGCGATTGGGTGCTGATCGATTCCGGCGACGTGATCGTGCACGTCTTCAGACCCGAGGTCCGCGAATTCTACAATCTGGAAAGGTTGTGGACGCAGAGCTCGGCCGCGGCCAACGCGATCTAGTCTGTCGAGCCGATCGGCTTTCGCGCATGGTAGGCTTTGCGGATACGCAGTAGAATACGCGCGGTTTTCGATTTGACGCATTTTCTGCGGCAAACCGGTTTCCACTTTGCCGGAAAATGCTCTGATGCGCCTCGTCGTCATTTCAATCGGCCGGCTAAAGCAGGGCCCAGAGCGCGAATTGGCTGAGCGCTATCGCGACCGATTCGACGACATCGGCCGCAAGCTCGGCTTTCGCAGCCTCGAAATCGATGAAATTCCGGAAAGCCGCGCCCGCGACCCCGCGACCCGGGTGGCCGAGGAAGCGGCGGCGATTTCAGCCGCAATGCCGGCAAAATCCGTTCTGGTAGCGCTGGATGAGCGCGGTGAGAACATCGACAGCACTGCTTTTGCCCGGCATCTTGGCCGCTGGCGGGATCAAGGCGTTGCCAATACTATTTTCGTCGTCGGCGGCGCGGACGGACTTTCGCCCGATTTGCGGCGCAAGGCGAAGCTCGACATTGCCTTCGGCTCGGCGACCTGGCCGCACCAAATGGTCCGCATCATGCTTCTGGAACAAATTTATCGGGCCGCCACCATTTTGGCCGGTCATCCCTATCACCGCGCGTAAGTTGTGGAAGCGCCGGAAAGAATCGATGCAGACGCCGCGGAACAATCAATCGTACCCCGACACCATCGGCCGCGGTCACCTGAGTTCGGTCGGCATTCCGCTGTCGATCGCCTTGTTGTCGGCGGGCTTTCTTGGAATCAGCCTGTTACCGGCGTCGGCCCAGGTCGCCGCCCCGACGCCGCAGACCAGCGCCCCCCCGCCTGAAATCATCCAGCAGCGCGAGCAGGAACTCGAAGCCGCTCGCGCGCAGCAGAAGAGCGCGGCGGAAGCGCAGGACAAACTCAGGGCCGAAATCGCCGCGATTGGTCAGGACCGCAGCAAGCTCAATCAACAGTTGATCGACATCGCGGCCCAGGTCCGCGGCGTCGAAACCAGTATCGGCGACGCCGAGGCGCGACTGCGGCCGCTGGATTCGCGCGAACAGCAAATTCGCGGCTCGCTGGATTCGCGCCGCTCCGAAATCGTCGAGGTATTGGCGGCGCTGCAACGCGCCGGCCGGCGCACGCCGCCGGCATTGCTGGTGCGCCCGGAAGACGCGCTGCAATCGCTCCGCACCGCCATGCTGCTCGGCTCCGTGGTGCCCGAATTGCGGGCTCGGGCGGGAAGACTGACCGGCGACCTCGCCGAACTGGTCGGGTTGCGCAGGAATATCGCGACCGAGCGCGATCGGCTTGCGGCGGACCGTGACAAGCTCCGGGACGACCAGACCCGGCTCGCCGCGCTGGTCGACGAGCGGCAGCGCCAGCAGGGTTCGATCGAAAAGGACATGGAGGCGGAAGGCGCGCGCGCCATTGCGCTGTCCAGGCAGGTCGACAACCTGCAGGGCCTGATCGCGAAAATGGAGCGGGATCTGGAGAGCGCTGCGAAAGCGGCCGCGACGGCCAGCCTGCAGGGGGCGCCTGCCATCGTCAACGGCAAACCCAATCTGGGGGCCCTCAGGGACCCTACCCGACTCAGCCCGGCTATCGCATTTGCATCCGCCAAGGGTTTATTCGCGTTGCCGGTTAACGGCGTCAAGATTTGCAATTTTGGCGGTTCCGATGGCTCGGGTGGCATGGAAAAAGGCATTTCTTTGGCAACCCGGCCCGGCGCACAGGTCACAACACCGTGTGACGGCTGGGTTGTTTACGCCGGGCCGTTTCGCAGCTACGGACAACTCTTGATCCTCAATGCCGGTGGCGGGTATCATGTCCTGATCGCCGGGATGGAGCGCATTTCGGTAAACATCGGCCAATTTGTACTTACGGGGGAGCCGGTCGCGACCATGGGGACGAAGTCCCGGGTCGCCTCCATTCTCGCGACCAATGCGAGTCAGCCCGTGCTCTATGTCGAGTTCCGTAAGGACGGCACTCCAATCGATCCAGGTCCATGGTGGGCCGCAAACGAAGGCGAAAAGGTTCGCGGATGATGCGCAAAACAACTGTAATTCTCCTCAGCGCTGCGACCGGCGCGGCATTGACTCTCTTCGTGACCCAGCCACGCGCCGTGCTGATGGGATCGAGTGCGCGCGCCGCAACCTCGGACACCTATCGGCAGCTCAATTTGTTCGGTGACGTGTTCGAACGGGTCCGCAGCGACTACGTCGAGAAGCCCGACGACAGCAAGCTCGTCGAATCCGCCATCAGCGGCATGCTGACCGGTCTCGATCCGCATTCCAGCTACATGGACGCCAAGAGCTTCCGCGACATGCAGGTGCAGACCCGCGGTGAATTCGGCGGCCTCGGCATCGAGGTCACGATGGAAGACGGCCTGATCAAGGTGGTCTCGCCGATCGATGATACGCCGGCATCGAAGGCCGGCATCATGGCCAACGACATCATCACCAATCTCGACGACGAAGCCGTGCAGGGCCTCACCCTCAACCAGGCGGTCGAGAAAATGCGCGGCCCGGTCAATACCAAGATCCGGCTCAAGATCATCCGCAAGGGCCAGGACAACCCGATCGACGTCACGCTGGTGCGGGACAATATCCGCGTCCGCTCGGTGCGTGCGCGTGTCGAAGGCGACGATATCGGTTATATTCGCATCACCACCTTCAACGAGCAGACCACCGAAGGCTTGAAGCGGGAAATCGGCAATCTGTCGAACCAGATCGGCGACAAGCTGAAGGGCTACGTCATCGACCTGCGCAATAATCCCGGCGGCTTGCTGGAAGAAGCGGTGACGGTTTCCGATACTTTCCTGGAGCGCGGCGAGATCGTCTCGACCCGCGGCCGCAACGCCGAGGAAACCCAGCGCCGCGCCGCCCATCCGGGCGACCTCACCAAGGGCAAGCCGCTGATCGTTCTGATCAACGGCGGCTCGGCTTCGGCTTCCGAAATCGTGGCCGGCGCACTGCAGGACCACAAGCGCGCAACTTTGGTCGGCACCCGCTCGTTCGGCAAGGGCTCGGTACAGACCATCATTCCGCTCGGCAGCGGCAACGGCGCGCTGCGCTTGACCACCGCGCGCTACTTCACGCCATCGGGCAAGTCGATCCAGGCCAAGGGCATCGTGCCCGACATCGAAGTGCTGCAGGACGTGCCCGACGAGTTGAAGTCGCGCACCGACACCAAGGGCGAAGCTTCGTTGCGCGGCCATCTGAAGTCCGAGGGCGACGAGAAAACCGGTTCACAATCCTATGTGCCGCCGGATGCCAAGGACGACAAGGCGCTGAAGATGGCCGACGACCTGTTGCACGGCGTCAAGGTCAACGTTTCAGCGCCGACCACCGCCGAGAAGGCGTCGACCGACAAGGCGGCCAACAAGGCGGCGAATTGATTTAGGCTGATCCAGCCCTGAAAGCGAAAGGGCGGCCCTCGGGCCGCCCTTTTTGGTTGGCTCGGGGAGGGTTCATCACCGGCTCCGAATATTTGCTGGAAGCGGCTGCGGCCAACCGGGGTTGCCGCAGCGTTGGCCCGCCGTGGTATCGTCGGCCCGGTTTGATTCGGGAAGCTCCATGGCAGATGCGGCCGACGATCTGAGCACGCCGCTCGGACAAAAGACGGTGCTTCGCAAGCGCCGCTACCGGCTGCCGTTTACCGGAATTCAGCTGCTGGCCGTGCTGCTCGGCCTGTTTCTGGTTACCTTCGCGTGTTTTGCCATCTTCAACGATAGCCCCTTCGGTGGCGAGCCGGTGGCACGGATGGCGATTGGCCAAAACGCCCCGGGAGCGGAAAAATCTGTCCCGGCGCAGCCGAATGCTGCCGAACACGCATCCAAATCGGCGCGCAATGAGGCCGCACCCGGCGAGCCAAAGACCGTCACCATCATCGACGGCTCGAGCGGCGCTCGCCACGATGTGGTGATCGGCGGCGAGGCTGGCGAGAAGGGCGGGCCCGATGTCGCGGCCGCGATGATGGCTGGCATCGACCAGCGCCTGCTCGAAAAGTCCCGCTACGGGATGATCCCGGTGGTGTCGGATGGGCTAAAGCCTTTCACGGTCTACGCCGCCGAAGCCGACCGCGCCAAGGCGGCGAAGATGCCGGTGGTCGCCATCGTTGTCGCGGGCCTTGGCGTCGGCGCCGCCAAAACCACCGATGCCATCGTCAGGCTGCCCGCCGCCGTGACGCTGGCGTTCACGCCCTATGGCTCGGATCCGGCCAAGCTGGCGGAACGCGCCCGCGCACAACGCCATGAGATTCTGCTGCAGATTCCGATGGAGCCGTTCGACTATCCCGACAACGACCCTGGCCCCCAGACCCTGCTGACGACGCTCGGGCCCGAGCAGAATCTGGACCGGCTGTACTGGCATATGAGCCGGTTCCAGGGCTATGCCGGGATCGCCAATTTCATGGGCGGGCGCTTCGTCGTCACCGACGCGGTGATGCAGCCCATCGTGCGCGAGGCCGCCAAACGCGGGCTCGGCTATCTCGATGACGGCTCGGCGCCGCGCAGCGTCGCCCCGTCACTAGCAGCCGGCCAGGCGATGCCGTTCGCCAAGGCCGATCTCTCGATCGATGCGGTGCCGACCGCGCTCGAAATCGACCGGGCGCTGGCAAAACTCGAAAGCCTCGCCAAGGAACGCGGAACAGCCGTTGGAATTGCCTCGGCGCTGCCGATTTCGATCGAGCGGATCGGCGCCTGGATCAAGGGTCTCGAAAGCCGCGGCATTCTGCTTGTGCCATTGACAACGGCCATGCTGAAACCAAAATCCGGCTGATACCAAGTGGCGCGACACGGACCTGCCGGATCTCACCCGAAGATCGTCGTGCTATGCAAAGAGGCTCTGACAGAATGGCGCGCTACGAAGACCTGCCCTATCGAACCTGCGTCGGGATGATGCTGATCAACAAGGACGGGTTGGTTTTCGTCGGTCGCCGCGCCGGCGGCATCGAACATGTCGACGAATCCCATGTCTGGCAGATGCCGCAAGGCGGCGTCGATCCCGGCGAGGACACCTGGGAAGCCGCACGGCGCGAACTCTACGAGGAAACCAGCGTCCGTTCGGTCCAGAAGCTTGGCGAGGTGGCGGACTGGCTGATCTACGACATTCCACGCACGGTGGCCGGACGGACCTGGAAAGGCCGCTACCGCGGTCAGCGACAGAAATGGTATGCGGTTCGTTTCACCGGCCAGGATGATGAGATCAATGTCGCCACCCCCGGCGGGGGCCACAAGGCCGAGTTCGTCAGCTGGCGCTGGGAGCCGATGAAGAACCTCCCCAACCTGATCGTCCCGTTCAAGCGCCCGGTCTATGAACGCGTGGTGAAGGAATTCTCAAAACTCGCGGGCGGCTGAGCCGTCATTCCCGGATGCGCGGAGCGCAGACCAGGAATCCAAGGATTCCCGTTCATGCTTCGCCCGGAATGACAGGAAATGACTGACGATGTGACAAAACCCTATCGTCCCAATGTCGGCATCGCGCTGTTCAACCCCTCCGGCCGGGTTCTGATCGGGCGGCGTTTTCGTGATGACGGGCCGGAAATCATTCTTCCCGGGCTGGAATGGCAGATGCCCCAGGGCGGCATCGACCCGGATGAAAATCCGCGCGATGCAGCGATGCGGGAACTCTGGGAAGAGACCGGCGCGGTCGGCGCCGAGTATCTCGGCGAAACCGACTGGCTCGCTTACGACTTTCCGCCCTACGCCGGGCCGTCATCGCACCGGCTGGCAAAATTTCGCGGCCAGCGCCAAAAGTGGTTCGCGCTGCGCTTCACGGGCTCCGATCATGACATCGATCCGCTGGCGCGGCGCAACGGCCAGCCGGCGGAATTCGACCAGTGGCGATGGGAGCAGCTCGGCCGCGTCGCCGCTCTCGTGGTGCCGTTCCGGCGCGAAGTTTATCGCAGCGTAGCGGAGCGCTTTACGCAATTCGCGGGCTAATTTGGGTGGCGAGCCTAATGCAGCGCCGTCGTATTGAGCTGCTGCTGGATGTCCTTGAAGTGATCCAGCCGCTCCACGGCGCGGTCGAGCCCGGAGCCCTCCTTCTCTTTGAGCTTGGCTTCCATCTCAGAAATTTGGTCGGCGAAGCGGGCCCGATCCAGTTCCTCCAACGAGGTGGCGACATCCGCCAGCACGGTAAGACGGTTGTCGGACACTTCGGCGAGACCGCCGAGCACGATGATCTTCTGCTTTGCACCGCCCGACGTCACCGTGAGGATTCCCGGTCGGATCACGGCCACTACCGGCGCGTGCCCGGCGAGCACGCCGAAATCACCCTCGGCGCCGGGGATATCGACCTGATCGACATCGCCGGAGAAGGCGAGTTTTTCCGGAGAGACCAGATCGAAGTGGAAGGTGGCCATGTTGAACCTTGCGAATAGCGAGTAGCGAAAGTAGCAAGTGGTTACGAAAAGCAAACGAACAGCGCTCATCTGTTCGCCGCTCCCTGTTCGTTATCCCCCTAAGCCGCCTCGGCGGCGAGCTTCTTGCCCTTCTCGACGGCCTCCTCAATGGTGCCGACCATGTAAAAGGCCTGCTCGGGCAGATGATCGTACTTGCCTTCGCAAAGTCCGCGGAAACCCTTGATGGTGTCGGCGATGTCGACGAACTTGCCGGGCGAACCGGTGAACACTTCGGCGACGAAGAACGGCTGCGACAGGAAGCGCTCGATCTTGCGCGCGCGGGCCACAGTGACCTTGTCCTCTTCGCTCAATTCATCCATGCCGAGAATGGCGATGATGTCCTGCAGCGATTTGTATTTCTGCAGTATCTGCTGAACCATGCGCGCGGTCTGGTAATGATCGTCACCGACGATCAGCGGCGACAGCATCCGCGATGTCGAATCCAGCGGGTTGACCGCCGGATAAATTCCCTTCTCCGAGATCGCGCGATCGAGGTTGGTCGTTGCATCGAGATGGGCAAACGTGGTTGCGGGCGCCGGATCGGTGTAGTCGTCCGCGGGAACGTAAATCGCCTGGATCGAGGTGATCGAGCCCTTGGTGGTCGTGGTGATACGCTCCTGCAAGGCGCCCATATCGGTGCCGAGCGTCGGCTGGTAGCCGACCGCGCTCGGAATACGGCCCAACAAGGCCGAGACTTCCGAGCCGGCCTGGGTGAAGCGGAAGATATTGTCGACAAAGAACAGCACGTCCTGACCCTGATCGCGGAAATGCTCGGCCACCGTTAGCCCAGTGAGGCCGACGCGGGCGCGGGCGCCTGGCGGCTCGTTCATCTGGCCGTACACCAGCGCGCATTTGGAGCCTTCGCCGCCGCCCTTCTTGTTGACGCCGGATTCGATGAACTCGTGATAGAGGTCGTTGCCTTCGCGGGTCCGTTCGCCCACCCCGGCGAACACCGAGTAACCGCCGTGCGCCTTGGCGACGTTGTTGATCAGTTCCTGAATCAGCACGGTCTTGCCGACGCCGGCGCCGCCGAACAGGCCGATCTTGCCGCCCTTGGCGTACGGCGCGAGCAAATCAACGACCTTGATCCCGGTGACGAGAATTTCCGATTCGGTGGACTGGTCGGTGTAGGCCGGCGCCGGTTGATGAATGGCGCGATTGCCCTCTGATTTGATCGGCCCGGCCTCATCGACCGGCTCGCCGATCACGTTCATGATGCGGCCGAGCGTGCCTGCGCCCACCGGCACCATGATCGGGTTGCCGGTATCGCCGACCTCCTGACCGCGGACCAGACCTTCCGCCGTATCCATCGCGATGGTGCGCACCGTGGATTCGCCGAGATGCTGGGCTACTTCGAGCACCAGGCGGTTGCCGCCGTTCTGCGTCTCGAGCGCGTTGAGAATGGCCGGCAGATGTCCTTCGAACTGGACGTCGACGACGGCACCGATGACTTGGGTGATGCGTCCGGTCTGGTTGGCGGGTGTAGCCATGGAAATGCTCTCCTTCGAATTCTTTGGCAAACCACGCGGCGATTACAGCGCCTCGGCGCCGGAGATGATCTCGATCAACTCCTTGGTGATCATCGCCTGACGGGTTCGATTGTAGATCAGGGTCTGCTTGCGGATCATGTCGCCGGCGTTGCGGGTGGCGTTATCCATCGCGCTCATCTGCGCGCCGTAGAACGATGCGTTGTTCTCCAGAAGCGCGCGGAAGATCTGCACCGCCAGATTGCGCGGCAACAGTCCGGTCAGGATTTCGTCCTCTTCCGGCTCGTATTCGTACGACGTAGCCGCAGCGGGGTTGGCGGCAGGCGTTTCTACCACCAGCGGGATGATCTGCTGCGCGGTCGGAATCTGCGCGATCACCGACTTGAAGCGCGAAAAGAACAGCGTGCAGACGTCGAACTCGCCGGACTCGAAGCGTCCGATCACCTTCTTGGCAATTTCCTCGGCGTTCACGAAGCCGAGCTGACGAACCGAGCGCAGATCGACATGTTCGACGATCTGTTTTTCGAACGTCCGGCGCAGCTGCTCGTAGCCCTTGCGGCCGACGCAGAAGAACTTGACTTCCTTGCCCTGGTTCACCAGCGCCAGCGCGCGCTCGCGGGCGAGCCGCACGATCGACGAATTGAAAGCGCCGCACAGCCCGCGCTCGCCGGTGCAGACCAACAGCAGATGTACCTGATCCCGGCCGGTGCCAGCCAGCAGCACCGGCGCGCCGGGCGAGCCGGCGGCCGCGGCGGCGATGTTGGAAATCACCGCGCCCATTTTCTCCGCATAGGGCCGCGCCGCTTCGGCTGCAGTCTGCGCGCGACGCAGCTTGGAAACCGCGACCATCTGCATCGCCTTGGTGATCTTCTGCGTCGCCTTGGTGGAGGCGATGCGGACCCGCATGTCCTTCAGTGAAGCCATTCTCTCAGTTCACCCTGGCGATCCGATCCTCGATCCGACCGCAAGCCATTGTTTCATCGGGTCCGGCGCTGACGCCGAACCCATGACGGCAAAATCACGTAAACGTCTTGGCGTAACCCTCGACTACCGTCTTCAGCTTGGCCGCGGTGTCGTCCGAAAGGTCGCGGCTGTCGCGGATCGCATTGAGGATATCGACGTTCTTGCCGCGCAACAGCGACAGCAGGCCGTCCTCGAAACTGCGCACCTTGGAAACCGGAATCGGATCGAGGTAGCCGTTGGTGCCTGCCCAGATCACCACGACCTGCTCCTCCATCTTCAGCGGCGAAAACTGCGGCTGCTTCAACAGCTCAGTCAGCCGCGCGCCGCGGTTGAGCATGCGCTGGGTCGAGGCGTCGAGATCTGAGCCGAACTGAGCGAACGCCGCCATTTCGCGGTACTGCGCAAGCTCGCCCTTGATCCTGCCGGCCACCTTCTTCATCGCCTTGGTCTGCGCCGAGGATCCGACGCGCGACACCGACAGGCCGACGTTCACCGCAGGGCGGATGCCCTGGAAGAACAAGTCGCTCTCGAGGTAAATCTGGCCGTCAGTAATAGAAATAACGTTGGTCGGGATATAGGCCGAAACGTCGTTGGCCTGGGTTTCGATGACGGGCAGCGCGGTCAGTGAGCCGGAGCCGTGATCGTCGTTCAGCTTGGCAGCGCGCTCGAGCAGGCGCGAATGCAGATAGAACACGTCTCCGGGATAGGCTTCGCGGCCCGGCGGCCGGCGCAGCAACAGCGACATCTGGCGATAGGCGACCGCCTGCTTGGAAAGATCGTCATAGATGATGACCGCGTGCATACCCTTGTCGCGGAAGTACTCGCCCATGGTGCAGCCGGTGAACGGCGCGATGTATTGCATCGGCGCCGGATCCGATGCGGTCGCGGCAACAATGATCGAGTATTCGAGCGCGCCCTGCTCTTCCAGAACCTTGACGAATTGCGCGACCGTGGAGCGCTTCTGGCCGATCGCGACATAGACGCAATACAGCTTGATCTTCTCATCGCCGGTGGCATTGAGCGGCTTCTGGTTGAGAATGGCATCGAGCGCGATCGCGGTCTTGCCGGTTTGGCGGTCGCCGATGATCAGCTCGCGCTGACCGCGGCCGATCGGGATCAGCGCGTCGATGGCCTTGAGGCCGGTCGCCATCGGCTCGTTGACCGATTTGCGCGGAATGATGCCGGGCGCCTTGACGTCGACGCGCTTGCGCTCCGAGGTCTGGATCGGGCCCTTGCCGTCGATCGGATTGCCGAGCGCGTCGACCACGCGGCCGAGCAGGCCCTTGCCGACCGGGGTATCGACGATGGCGCGGGTGCGCTTGACGGTCTGGCCTTCCTTGATCTCGCGGTCGGCGCCGAAGATCACGATGCCGACGTTGTCGGTCTCGAGGTTGAGCGCCATGCCGCGCGTGCCATTCTCGAACTCGACCATCTCGCCAGCCTGGACGTTGTCCAGCCCGTAGACGCGGGCGATGCCGTCGCCGACCGACAATACCTGTCCGACTTCGGAAACCTCGGCCTCCTGGCCAAAATTCTTGATCTGGTCCTTGAGAATCGCGGAAATTTCCGCGGCGCGGATATCCATCAGCCTGCCTCTTTCATCGCGTGCTTGATCGAATTGAGCTTGGTGCGAAGCGAACTATCCACCATTCGGCTGCCGAGCTTGACCACGAGGCCGCCGATAATCGATGGATCGACGTTCACATTGAGCGCGACGTCCTTGCCCGTCACCGACTTCAGCGCGGTCTTGAGGGCATCGAGATTTCTGTCGCTGAGACTTTCGGCGACGGTGACCTCCGCGGTCGCCTCGCCCCTGAACCTGGCGACCAGGGCGCGAAAAGCGCGGGTCACGTCGCTCACGGCGAACAGCCGCCGATTAGTGGTGAGCACCTTGAGGAAATTCGCGGCAATGCCGGAAATTCCGGCCTTGTCGAGCACCGCGGTCAGCGCCTTGGACTGTGCGTCGGCGGAAAAAACCGGACTGCGGACCAGGCGCTTAAGGTCAGCGCTTTCCGCCAGCATGGCGTCAAACCGGTCGAGATCGGCCCTGATCGCGTCTATCGATTTTTCGTCGCGCGCCAGTTCGAACAAGGCCGTTGCATAACGGCCGGAAACTCCCGAAACGGACGGATCTTCAGCAGCCACAGACGTGCTCTTTTTAGCTGTCAAACTCGCAAGGGAAAAACCGTCGCCACGACCCGGCGACCAGCGATCCAAGCCCTTGGAATTCAAGCGGGACTTCGATTTTCGACGGATGCGCGCGGCATCGGGATCAATAAAAATCGCGGCTTTGCTAACATAGCGAGACCGCAGGTGCAACATGACGGCGTCGGCTGTCGAGCGGCGGCTGTCGGCTGCTGGACTGATCTGCGCTGCTGTTTTCGCTCGGATCAACCGCGGTGAGGACGGCAGGGCTGACCGGCTACGCCGCGGTTCGCCGAACCGGCGTTTGTTCCTTCGCCCCGCGTATGGCTTGCATGCGAAGGGGGTTGGAACTTATCGGCAGGACCGCCATTCGCTCGCATTACTTGCTCAAATCTCGCGATGGCCGCGAATGACTTCGTGTGCCAGTACTTCCATGTATTAGCTAAGTAGAAATTTGTTAATATGGATCGTCACGGAACTTTTGTTAATGATATATCCGCGGTAAAAAGTTATTTCAGCGCGATACAAACTGATCTACTGCCAAGCTTACGCCTTATTAGTCCACCAAACGGCACCCGTCGCAAGCGGGACGGGGGTTCCACTTGCCACATATGTGGCAATACTATCTTCGAGGGACTAATATGCTGAAAGCCAAAAAGCCCACGCTGGGCAATACCCAGTCGCGCACGGCGCTGACCATCATCGCCGCAACTCTTCTGGTCGGGGGCAGCATCACTGAGGCTTCCGCTAAATCCAGGCACCACCACCGCCACCACCATCACGTCCACCACGCCAGCCATTCGAACGGCGCCGCCCGGGTTGCAGCCGGCGGCTTCTGGCGCGAGGCTCATGCCGCGTTTTCTCCGTCCTCCGGCTCCGGCCGAAGTTTTTCGGGCATGGCGTCCTTCTACGGCAACGAATCCGGCAGCAAGACCGCCTCGGGCCAGCGCTTCAACCAGAGCGCCATGACCGCGGCTCATCGCAGCCTCCCGTTCGGCACCAAGCTCCGCGTGACCCATGGCGACCGCAGCGTCGTCGTCACCGTCAACGACCGCGGCCCGTTCGTGCGCGGCCGGGTCCTCGACCTCTCGACCGGTGCTGCCCGGGCGATCGGCCTCACCAGCGCCGGCGTCGGCCGTGTTGTCGCGCAGGTCTTGTAACCCCGCATGAGGCGTTGAACGCCTCGCTCATTCACTGGATTCAATAAGCGTTGGGTCGAGTAGCGGCGTAAATCTGTGCATGTGAAGAAAAGCCTGCCGTCATCACGGCAGGCTTTTTTGTTGCAGCGGCGAGCCGCCGCGCCGCTGCGTCGCTCCGCACCTCCAACGACGGCGAAGGCGTTGCCGTTTGCGATCACAAAAAGCTCTGCGGATCGACATCCACTTCGAGCTTGAGATTGCCTTTGGTTTTTGGCGCCGCGGCCAGCCATTCGCGCAAATATTCCGAGAGGTCGACAGAGCGCGCCGATTTTATCAAAAGCCGGAAACGATAGCGCCCCTTGATCACCGCCAGCGGCGCTTCGGCCGGTCCCAACACCTGGATGCGCGGATCGATCGGCGCGATCGCGGCGAGCTTGCGCGCAAAGCCCTCCGCGCCCGGCCGATCGCCGGCCGAAACGATCAGGCTCGCCAGCCGGCCGAACGGCGGATACAGCGCGCGCTCGCGGGCTTGGATTTCGCTGGCGTAAAATGCTTCGCGATCGCACGCCACCAGGGCCTTGATCACCGGATGCTCGGGCTGATGGGTCTGCAAATAGCCGACGCCGCGGCCCTGATCGCGGCCGGCGCGCCCGATCACTTGATTGAGCAATTGAAACGTCCGCTCGGCGGCGCGCGGATCGCCGTTACCCAGACCCAAATCGGCATCGACCACGCCGACCAGATTGAGCCGCGGAAAATTATGGCCTTTTGCCACCAGCTGCGTGCCGATGATGATATCGACGCGGCCCTCCGCGATCTCGTTCAACTCGCCGCGCATGGCCTCGATCGAGGTGATCAGGTCGCTCGACAGCACCATGATGCGGGTATCCGGAAACAGATCCGCTGCCTCCTCCTGCAAGCGTTCGACACCGGGACCGACCGCCGCCAGCTTGTCCTCCGCCGCGCAATGCGGACAGACATGCGGGCGCGGCATCGAGAAGCCGCAGTGATGGCAGACCAGGCGCTGGCGGAAGCGATGATCGACCAGCCAGGCATCGCAGATGGTGCAGGCAAAGCGATGCCCGCAGGCTCGGCACAGGGTCAAGGGCGCATAGCCGCGGCGATTGAGGAACAGCAGCGCCTGCTCGCGCCGCTCGATCGCGAATTGAATCTGCTCGGCGAGCCGTGGCGAGATGAAGCGGCCGCGCGCCGGCGCTTCGCGGCGCAGGTCGATCGCCTCGATCTGCGGCAGGTGCTGACCGCCGAACCGCGATGGCAGCACCACGCGCTGGTAGCGCCCCTTGCGGGCGTTGACTTCGCTCTCGATCGAGGGCGTCGCGGAGGCCAGCACGATCGGAATTTTCGCGATGTGGGCGCGCACCACCGCCATGTCGCGGGCATGATAATGCGCGCCTTCGTCCTGTTTGTAGGCCTGGTCATGCTCCTCATCGACTACGATCAGACCCAAATCGGCGTAAGGCAGAAACAGCGCCGAGCGGGCGCCGACCACGACGGGCGCGTCGCCGGCGGCGATCGCGGCCCAGTTGCGTTGCCGTGTGCGGGGGGTCAATTCCGAATGCCATTCCATCGGCCGCGTCCCAAAACGCTGCGCAAAGCGGTCGAGGAACTGTCCGGTCAGCGCAATCTCCGGCATCAGGATCAGCGACTGCTTGCCGCGGCGCACGACTTCCGCGATCGCCTCGAAGTAGACCTCGGTCTTGCCCGAACCGGTGACGCCATCGAGCAGCGCGACGTGAAAACTGCCGTTCGCGGCCAGCGCGCGCATCGCATCCACGGCGGTGCGCTGCTGGCGGGAAAAGTCAGGCGCCGCAAACGACGGATCGGGCTTTGGCGGCACCGGCGCGCGCGGCATGGCCTCGGTGATCAGCGTGCCCTCGTCGATCAGGCCATCGACCACGCCGGCACTGACGCCGGCTTCCTTTGCCGCTTCGGATTTGCCGTGCAACAGGCCGTCCGATAACAGCGCGATCAGCCGCCGCCGCGCCGGCGTCAGTCGTTTCGGCGTTTCTCCGACCAGGCGCACCCCCACTCGCACCCGCTCGGGCCCGAGATGCTCGCCCATCCGCAGGGTCATCCGCAGCACCATGCCGCGCGCCGACAGCGTGTAGTTGGCAACCCAGTCGACCAGCGAACGCAGTTCCTGTTTCAGCGGCGGCACATCGAGTTTTTCGCCGACATCCTTGAGCCGGTTGTGCAGGCGCGGATCGGGATTGCCGTTCTCGGCCCACACCACCGCGACCACCTCGCGGGGTCCCAGCGGCACGCAGACCAGATCGCCCGGCTTCAGCTCCATGCCGCGCGGAACCCGGTAGGAGTAGTTCTGGTCGAGCGCCACCGGCACCAGCACGTCGACCACGCGTGTGGCCGATGCCGATGCCGTGCCGGCGCGGGTGATGAGGTCCATGGCAGAATCAGGTTTGAGGGCGAAGCCGCGGCCTAACTTAGGACCGTGTGCCGCGCGGGGCCAGTGCCAGCCCACCGTTGCGCTGGCAAGTTAGCGAACGGTAAACGAAACAGGTGCGATATATATATCGGCGGGATTCATTCGACCCACAGCCCCAAACGGCGATCCATGGCCAAACCGACCGCGCAACCCATCGAACTCGACTGCGCCGACGACGGCATCGCGCTTCAGATGACGCGCTGGCTCTCGCATTTGCGCGCCGAGCGAAGGCTGTCGCCGAAGACGCTGGAGGCCTATGCCCGCGACGTCCGCCAGTGCCTTGGCTTCCTCTGTCAGCATTGGGGCGCGCAGGTGACGCTTTCGCGCTTTGCCGCACTCGAAGCCAGCGAGGTCAGGGCGTTCATGGCGATGCGCCGCGGCAACGATATCGGCGGGCGTTCGCTGATGCGGGCGCTGGCGGGCTTGCGCTCGTTCGGCCGCTTTCTCGAACGGGAAGGCAAGGGCAAGGTCGGCGCGCTCTCGGCCATTCGCGCGCCGAAGCTTGCAAAGAACCTGCCGAAGCCGATTCAAATCGCGGCGGCGAAACGCTTCGCGGATGCCGACGAGCGCGCTGGAGAAACCCGCGACCCCTGGATCTGGGCTCGGGACGCCGCCGTCATGGCGCTGCTCTACGGCTCGGGCCTGCGCATCTCCGAGGCGCTGGCGCTCAGACGCCGCGACGTGCCGCTGCCTGGCGCCGGCGACGTGCTCATCGTGACCGGCAAGGGCAACAAGACCCGAATGGTGCCGGTGCTGCAGAACGTGCTGATGCTGGTGCAGGATTATATCGCAATCTGTCCGCATCAGCTTCCGCCCGAGGGCCCGATCTTTGTCGGCGCGAGGGGCGGACCGCTCCGGGCGCGGATCATCCAGCTCACCATGGAACGGTTGCGCGGCGCGCTTGGCCTGCCCGATAGCGCCACGCCGCATGCGCTGCGGCATTCGTTTGCCACCCACCTTTTGAGCCGTGGCGGCGACCTGCGCGCGATCCAGGAATTGCTTGGCCACGCCTCGCTCTCGACCACGCAAATCTACACCGGCGTCGACAGCGAGCGGCTGCTGGAAGTCTACAAGGCGGCACATCCCCGCGCCTGAGATCTTTCACCTCTGACATGCCCCCACATCCGCTTGCCCCTTGCGCAAGCGGTCCGGTTCGGTCAATCGTTGGCTTCTCGATGAGGGAGGGCGTCATGAGCGCACACGAAAGCATGGAGCAAGCCGAACACGCCGAGCACGCCTCCGGCGAGAACAAGAAGATCGCGCTGCTGATTGCGGTGATGGCGCTGTTTCTGGCGCTGTCGGAGACGCTCGGCAAGGGCGCCCAGACCGAATCCATCAGCAAGAATGTCGAGGCTTCGAACCTGTGGGCGTTCTTCCAGGCCAAAAGCATCCGCCGCACCTTGGTCCAGACCGCGGCGGATCAATCGAAGCTGAGCCTCGGCAGCCTCAGTGACGATGCGGCCAAGGCGGCGCTGCAAAAGCAGATCGACGATTGGCAGAAGACCGCGGCGCGCTATCGCTCCGAGCCGGCAACCGGCGAAGGCACCGAGCAGCTGGCGGAACGCGCCAAGCATGCCGAAGAGGAGCGCGAACTCGCGACCGCGAAGTACCATCATTTCGAGCTCGCCTCGGCGGCGTTCCAGATCGGTATCGTGCTGGCGTCCGCGACCATCATCACTGGCATCATCGCGCTGGCCTGGGTCTCAGGCGTGCTGGCGCTGGCGGGTATCCTCGTCACCGCGCTTGGCATGCTCTCGCCGCATTTGCTGCATCTGCATTGAGCAGCTAGCGCGCTTCATGCACGCTCTTGCGGAAACGCTGGATCAGCCGCAGCACCCGCGATGACCAGCCATCACCGCCGCCGCCCAGGATTTCCTTGATCCGCAGTTTGATCGGATCGACCAGCGCCGTGGCCTTGGCCCTGAGTTCGATGACAAATTCATACAGCGTTTCGAACCAGTCCATCTCCAGCAATTTATCCCGGGTCACATCGAAGATGAAAGCCGCGACGCCGACGCCGAGGAATTTTGCGAAGATGATGGTGAGGAGGGCGCTGATCCAATATTCATGCGCAAGCAGCCAGAGCCCGACCAGCTTCAGCGGAAACAACGGGATCACAGGTACGATGAAGACGATCAGCGTCATGGCCGGCGACAGCGCATCGACCCGCTCGGCCAGCCATTGCTTGAAGGCGCGTAGCGGAATCAGCGCCACGAACCATGCGACGATCGGCTCGAGGTGATCCCACAGCCATGCCTCGATCAGGAATATGATCGCGAGCAAAACCCAGAGCGGCTGAAGAAGGCGGCGCATCGTCAAGATCGTCCCTGCCCCTGTCGTCGCCGGGCGTCGCTCACATATGTATCGCGCGCTTGCCGACCGCAAGCGCGGCTTCCTTGATGGCTTCCGACCGGGTCGGGTGAGCGTGGCAGGTACGCGCCAAATCCTCCGCCGAGCCGCCAAACTCCATCAGGACGGCGGCTTCATGAATCATTTCGCCGGCCTCGCGGCCGATAATATGCACGCCAAGCACCCGATCGGTTTTCACATCTGCGAGAACCTTCACAAAGCCTTCCGTGGTCTGGTTGACCTTGGAGCGGCCATTGGCGGTAAAGGGAAATTTCCCCGATGTATAAGCGATGCCGGCCTGCTTCAGTTCTTCCTCGGTCTTGCCGACCGCCGATATTTCCGGCGTGGTATACACAACACCTGGGATAACGTCGTAGTTCACATGTCCGGCCTGGCCGGCGAGGATTTCGGCCACCGCGACGCCTTCATCCTCGGCCTTGTGGGCCAGCATCGGCCCGGCGACGACATCGCCGATCGCGTAGACACCCTTCACGCTGGTCGCAAAATGCGGATCGATCCGCACCCCACCGCGAGGGTCGAGCGCGACGCCGGCTTCCTTCAGGCCGAGGCCCTCGGTGTAGGGCACACGGCCGATGCAGACCAGCACCACGTCGGCTTCCAGGGTCTCCGCCTTGCCTCCGGCGGCCGGCTCGATCTGGGCGGTGAGCGTCTTGCCCGAGGTGTCGACGCCAGTGAGCTTGGCGCCGAGCTTGAACGCAAAGCCCTGCTTCTCGAGGATGCGCTGGAATTGCTTTGCGACTTCGCCATCCATGCCCGGCAAAATCCGGTCGAGAAATTCCACTACCACGACCTGCGCGCCGAGCCGATGCCACACCGAGCCGAGTTCGAGCCCGATCACGCCGGCGCCGACGATCAACAATTTACCGGGCACCTTGTCGAGCGACAGCGCGCCGGTCGACGACACGATGCGCTTCTCGTCGATCTCGATGCCTTTCAGCCGCGCGATGTCGGAGCCGGTCGCGATGACGATATTCCTGGTCTCCAGCGTCCGGGTCTTGCCGTCGGCGCTGGACACCTCGATCTTGCCGCCGCCGAGGATTTTTCCCTTGCCGCCGATGACGTCGATCTTGTTCTTCTTCATCAGGAATTCGACGCCCTTGACGTTGCCGTCGATACCCTGCTGCTTGAAATTCATCATCGCGGGCAGATCGAGTTTCGGCGCCGGGACGCTAACGCCCATCCTCGCAAATGAATGACCCGCCTCCTCGAACATCTCGGACGCATGCAGCAGCGCTTTCGACGGCATGCAGCCGACATTGAGGCAGGTGCCGCCGAGCGTGGCGTTCTTCTCGACCACCGCCACCTTCATGCCGAGCTGCGCCGCGCGCACCGCGCAGACGTAGCCGCCCGGACCGGTGCCGATGATAACGAGGTCGTAAGTGGCCATGAGGGAAGTCCCGTAGCTGAAGATCGCGAGCGCTGCTAGCGTCCGCCCGATACGTCGAGGATGGCGCTGGTCACGTAGGAAGCCTCATCCGACATCAGCCAGACGATGGCGCTGGCGATTTCGTCTGCGGTGCCGACGCGTTTCATTGGCACCATGTGGCTGAGCCGGTGAGCGCGGTCGGGCTCGCCGCCGCTGGCGTGGATTTCGGTATCGATCAGCCCGGGCCGGATCGCTGCGACCCGAATGCCCTCGGCGGCGACTTCGTACCCGAGGCCGATCGTGAAGGAATCGATCGCGCCTTTGGAGGCCGCGTAGTCGACGTAGGTGTTGGGTGAGCCGAGTTTGGCCGCAACCGAGGACAGGTTGACGATGACACCGCCCTTGCCGCCGTGGCGGGTCGACATCCGTTTCACCGCCTCGCGCGCGCATAAAATGCTGCCGGTGACGTTGACGGCCATCATGCGCTGGATCCGCTCGGCCGACATCTCGTCCACCCGCGAGGTGGTCCCGACGATGCCGGCGTTGTTGACCAGCGCGCCCAGCGTCCCGAATTCATCGGCGGCCTTGAACAGAGCCAGGATATCGCTCTCGCTGCCGACGTCGCATTTCACCGCGATCGCCTTGCCATTGCTGGCGCCGATGCTGGAGACCACCTGGCGCGCGGCGGCCTCGTTGCTGGCATAGCCGACACACACGCGGAAGCCGCGCGCGGCGGCAGCAATCGCGGTGGCGCGGCCGATGCCACGGCTGCCGCCGGTGATAATCACAACGTTGTCGGTCACGATTTACTCCCGATCATCCAATCCACAGCATGGCGCGGCAGGGCGTATTCAAATCCGGAACCATCATAAATCCAGCACCAGCCGCGCCGGATCCTCCAGACTTTCCTTGACGCGCACCAGGAACGTCACGGCCTCCTTGCCGTCGATGACGCGGTGGTCGTAGGACAAGGCCAGGTACATCATCGGGCGGATCTCGACCTTGCCGCCGATCGCGACCGGGCGGTCCTGGATCTTGTGCATGCCGAGAATGCCGGACTGCGGCGCGTTCAGGATCGGCGTCGACATCAGCGAACCGTAGATGCCGCCATTGGTGACGGTGAAGGTGCCGCCCTGCATCTCGTCGATCTTGAGCTGGCCGTCGCGCGCCCGCCGGCCGAAATCGGCGATGCTTTTTTCGATCTCGGCGATCGATTTGCGGTCGCAGTCGCGCACTACCGGCACCACCAGGCCCTTGTCGGTGCCGACCGCAACGCCGATATGGTAGTAATTCTTGTAGATCAGATCGGTGCCGTCGATTTCGGCATTGGCCGCCGGAATATCCTTCAGCGCCTGCACGCAAGCCTTGGCGAAGAAGCCCATGAATCCCAATTTGCTGCCGTGCTTCTTCTCGAACACGTCCTTGTACTGGGCCCGCAGCGTCATGATGTGGCTCATGTCGACCTCGTTGAAGGTCGTCAGCATCGCGGCGGTGTTTTGCACATCCTTGAGACGGCGCGCGATGGTCTGGCGCAGCCGCGTCATCTTCACGCGTTCTTCACGCGCGGCGTCATCGGCGGGCGAGGGCGCGCGCACCTGCACCGCGGCGGCGGGCTGGTTGACCGGCGTCGGCGCCGAGGCAGCCTTCTCGATGGCCGCCAGCATGTCGCCCTTGGTGACGCGGCCATCCTTGCCCGAACCGGGCACGGTCGCGGCGTCGATGCCGCTTTCGGCTGAAATCTTGCGCACCGACGGCGCCAGCGGCGCATCCGCCGGTTGAGCCTTCGCAGCGGCGGCTGGCGCGGCCGCCGCGGCAGACGGTTGCGGTGCCGGCGCGGGCGCCGCAGGCTTGCCGGGCGCTGGACCCGGCTTGGCGGCACCGGTTGCGCCATCATTGATCTGCCCGAGCAACGCGCCGACCGCGACGGTTTCACCGTCCTTGGCGGTGATTTCTCCCAATACCCCCGCCGACGGCGCCGGCACTTCGATGGTGACCTTGTCAGTCTCCAGTTCGACCAAAGGTTCGTCCACGGCCACGGCATCGCCGGCTTTTTTGAACCAGCGGCCGATGGTGGCCTCGGTCACGGATTCGCCGAGTGTCGGAACGCGAATTTCAGTCATTGGTCGGTTTCCCCAAATTTCCTGTGCGGTCATCGTCGGCGAAAGCGGACGATCCAGTAATCGGTGGCGGGCATGATCTGAAAGCAGCGGCGCGGCTTACTGGATGCCCCGCTTTCGCGGGGCATGACGAAGATCGATCTAACTTAAGGCCTCATCCAGCAGCGCCTTGAGCTGCGCCAGGTGCTTCGACATCAGACCAGTTGCCGTTGCCGCCGCCGCGGCGCGCCCGGCGTAACGCGGACGCTTGTTCGGCGCGTTGATCTGGTTCAGCACCCATTCGAGATAGGGCTCGATGAAGTGCCAGGCGCCCATGTTGCGCGGCTCTTCCTGGCACCAGACCAGTTCTGCATTCCTGAAGCGTCCGAGTTCCTGCACCAGCGCTTTCAGCGGCACTGGATAGAGTTGCTCGACCCGCATGAGATAGACATCCTCGACGCCGCGCTTTTCGCGCTCCTCGTAGAGGTCGAAATAAACCTTGCCTGAGCACAGCACGACGCGGCGGATCTGGTCGTCGGGGACCAGCTTGATGCTTTCGTCCGGCAGCATCGCCGCGTCATCGTAGAGAATGCGGTGGAAGGTGGTACCGGCGCCCATTTCGTCGAGCCGCGAGACCGCACGCTTGTGGCGCAGCAGCGACTTCGGCGTCATCAGGATCAACGGCTTGCGAATCTCGCGATGCAATTGACGCCGCAGCACGTGGAAGAAGTTGGCGGGCGTGGTGGCGTAGACCACCTGCATATTGTCCTCGGCGCACATCTGCAGGAAGCGCTCGAGCCGCGCCGAGGAATGCTCCGGCCCCTGCCCCTCATAGCCGTGAGGCAGCATGCAGACGAGACCGGACATGCGCAGCCACTTGCGTTCGCCGGACGAGATGAACTGATCGAACAGCACCTGCGCGCCGTTGGCGAAATCGCCGAACTGCGCTTCCCAGATTGCCAGCGCCTTCGGCTCGGCCAGAGAATAACCATACTCGAAGCCGAGCACGGCTTCTTCCGACAATAGCGAGTTGATGACTTCGTAATGGCCCTGCTCGCCGCCGAGGTGATTGAACGGCGTGTAGCGGCTCTCGTCTTCCTGGTCGATCAGCACCGAATGGCGCTGCGAGAACGTACCGCGCTCGCTGTCCTGGCCGGACAGCCGCACATGATGGCCCTCCTGCAACAGCGAGCAGAATGCCAGCGCCTCGCCGGTCGCCCAGTCGATACCGATGCCGCTTTCGATTGCTTTCGCCCGGTTTTCCAGGAAGCGCTGCACGGTGCGGTGAATCCGGAAACCATCAGGCACTTTGGTGATCTTGCGGCCGATATCCTTCAGGACCGTGACCTCGACGCCGGTAACGCCGCGGCGGGCGTCTTCTTCCTGATCGGCCGATTTGAAGCCCGCCCATTTGCCGTCGAGCCAATCGGCCTTGTTGGGCTTGTAGCCCGAACCGGCCTCGAGTTCGGCATCGAGCCGCGCGCGCCAGTCGGCCTTGGCCTTCTCGACCTCGCCTACGGTCATCACGCCCTCGGCGATCAGCCGCCTGGAATAGACCTCCAGCGTCGAGGGATGCGAGGCGATCTTCTTGTACATCACCGGCTGGGTGAACGCCGGCTCGTCACCTTCGTTATGGCCGTGCCGGCGATAGCAGAACATATCGATGACGACGGGCTTGTGGAATTTCTGCCGGAACTCGATCGCGACCTTGGCCGCGAACACCACCGCTTCGGGATCGTCGCCGTTCACGTGAAAGATCGGCGCGTCGATCATCTTCGCCACATCCGAGGGATAGGGTGAGGAACGCGAATAGCGCGGGTAGGTCGTGAAGCCGATCTGGTTGTTGACGATAAAGTGCAGCGAACCGCCGGTGCGGTAGCCCTTGAGGTCGGACAACCCGAAACATTCCGCCACCACGCCTTGGCCGGCGAACGCGGCGTCGCCGTGCATCAGCAGCGGCAGCACGGAAATGCGCTGGTCCGGCGGATCACCATGCTGGTCCTGCTTGGCGCGCACTTTTCCCAGCACCACGGGATCGACGATCTCCAGATGCGAGGGATTGGCGGTTAGCGACAGGTGGATCCGGTTGTTGTCGAACTCGCGGTCGGACGACGCCCCCAGATGGTACTTGACATCGCCGGAGCCCTCGACCGCGTCGGGATTGGCCGAGCCGCCCTTGAATTCGTGAAACAGCGCACGATGCGGTTTGCCCATCACCTGCGTCAGCACGTTGAGGCGCCCGCGATGCGGCATGCCGACCACGATCTCCTTGACGCCGAGATTGCCGCCCCGCTTGATGATCTGCTCCAGCGCCGGGATCAGCGATTCAGCGCCGTCGAGCCCAAACCGCTTGGTGCCGGTGAATTTGAGATCGCAGAATTTCTCAAAACCTTCGGCCTCCACCAGCTTCATCAGGATGGCGCGGCGGCCCTCGCGCGTGAAGCTGATCTCCTTGTCCGGTCCCTCGATGCGCTCCTGGATCCAGGCCTTCTGCGCGGCATTGGTGATGTGCATGAATTCGACGCCGAGCGTCTGGCAGTAGGTGCGCTCGCAGATCGCGACGATTTCCCGCAAGCTCGCATATTCCATGCCGAGCACGTGATCGAGGAAGATCTTGCGGTCAAAATCGCTTTCGACGAAGCCGTAGGAGCGCGGGTCGAGTTCATCTCGGTCACGCGCCGGCTCGATCCCGAGCGGATCGAGCCTGGCGTGAAAATGGCCGCGCATGCGGTAGGCCCTGATCAGCATCAGGGCACGCACCGAATCGCGCGTCGCCTGGTGGACGTCGGCCGCCGTCAGTTCGCCACCCCGGGCCGGCGGCTTGGCTGCGAGCTTGGCGCCGATCGACTTTTCGAGTTGCGCCCAGTTTCCATCGAGCGCGGAGGTCAATTCGTCCCGCGGCGTCAGCGGCCAGTTATTGCGGGCCCAGGAGGGTCCCTCGGCGTTCTTGCGGACGTCGGCCGGCTGGTCCTTCAGGCTCTTGAAGAACTCTCCCCACTCGGCGTCGACAGAAGCAGGATCCTTCTCGTACCGGGCGTAAATATCGTCGATGTAAGGGGCGTTTGTGCCTTGCAAAAACGAGGAGAGAGCAAATGCGGCGTTCGCGTCTTGGCGAGACATGAGGGAGTCCTGGTGATTTTAGCTTCGCGCATGGAAAACGGCGCAGCAGCCGATCCGGGCAACGGAATCGGCGTGACGAGGGCGTTTTACCCCATATAGGGCGAATGTTCGCGCCGAAAAGAACGAAGGACTGAATTAAGACTTCAATTTCTCAACCAGCGTCTTGCCAAGCCGCGCCGGCGACGGCGACACGGTAATTCCGGCCGCTTCCATTGCGGCGGTCTTGGAGGCGGCATCGCCCTTTCCGCCGGAGATGATCGCCCCGGCATGGCCCATGCGGCGGCCCGGAGGGGCGGTGACGCCGGCGATAAAACCGACCATCGGCTTGCTGCGCCCGCGCTTGGCCTCGTCCTTCAGGAACTGGGCGGCGTCTTCCTCGGCGGAACCGCCGATCTCACCGATCATGACGATCGAGGTGGTTTTGGGGTCGGCCAGCAGCATCTCCAGCATGTCGATGAATTCGGTGCCCTTGACCGGGTCGCCGCCGATACCCACCGCGGTGGTTTGGCCGAGGCCTTCCCGGGTGGTCTGGAACACCGCTTCATAGGTGAGGGTGCCCGAGCGCGAAACGATTCCGACGTTGCCCGGCTTGAAGATGTTCGCAGGCATGATGCCGATCTTGCATTCGCCCGCGGTCATGACGCCCGGGCAATTGGGCCCGATCAACCGCGATTTCGATCCCGACAGCGAACGCTTCACCCGCACCATGTCCAGCACCGGGATGCCCTCGGTGATGCAGACGATCAGTGGAATTTCGGCATCGATGGCTTCGCAGATGGCATCGGCCGCGCCCGGCGGCGGCACGTAGATCACGGATGCATCGGCGCCGGTCTTGTCACGCGCCTCCTGGACGGTGTCGAACACTGGCAGACCGAGATGCGTCGAGCCGCCTTTGCCCGGCGAGGTGCCGCCGACCATTTTTGTGCCGTAGGCGATCGCCGCTTCGGAATGAAAGGTGCCGTTCTTGCCGGTAAAACCCTGGCAAATGACTTTTGTATTTTTGTCGATCAGGATGGACATGACTGGGATTGCTTTCGCCAAACGCAGAGGTCAAAGGGGCTAGCTGATCCGCCGGTAGACGCCGGTGAGCACGTCGGCCCATCCTTCGGCGTCGGGCGAAAACTGGATTTTCATCGAATAATTGTTGTCGTCGATGACTTCGTAGACATGGCGCGCATTGCCGCGCAGCGAGCCGCGCACCAGTGTCAAAATCTTGCCGGTCCAGCCGCCGGAGGCCGGCGAGGGCGGGTAGTAACCGAGCGAATCGTGCCAGAACAATTTGTACAGCCGGTCTTCGCGGTCATAGGTGAACACGCCGTGGGTGGCGAAGCTTTCCTTGCCGTCGCGGGTCTGCCGGGCGTCCTGGATGAGATAGAAACCGTTGAGGTCGATTCGCGCCGTGACTTGCGAGGTGGCGGAGCCGCCGGCGTTCCAGCGCGACGGAAACACCATCTCTTGCCCGTCCCACTCGCCCGCGAACGCCGCGAGCTTGCGGTGTTCCGCAAGCGGCGTCGGTGCGGCGAGATGGTCCTGGGCCATGTACTCACCCCGCCTTTACAGCCTTGACGATCTTCTGCGCGGCATCGTCGAGATCGTCGGCCGGCAGGACGTTGAGACCGCTTTCCCGGATGATCTTCTTGCCAGCGTCGACATTGGTGCCCTCCAGGCGCACCACCAGCGGCACTTTGAGGCCGACTTCCTTCACCGCGGCGACAACGCCCTCGGCGATGATGTCGCATTTCATGATGCCGCCGAAAATGTTGATCAGGATGCCCTTCACATTCGGATCGGCGGTGATGATCTTGAACGCCGCGGATACCTTGGCCTTGTCGGCGCCGCCGCCGACGTCGAGAAAATTGGCCGGCGACATGCCGTAGAGCTTGATGATGTCCATGGTCGCCATCGCGAGCCCGGCGCCGTTGACCATGCAGCCGATGTTGCCGTCGAGGGTGACGTAGTTGAGATCGTATTTCGACGCCTCGATTTCCTTGGCGTCTTCCTCGGTCTCGTCGCGCAGTGCCAGCACGTCGGGGTGACGATAAAGCGCATTGGCGTCGAACGACACCTTGGCATCGAGCACCCGCAGATCGCCCTGTTTGGTAACGACGAGCGGGTTGATTTCCAGCATCGCCATGTCCTTGGCGACGAACGCCGTGTATAGCTGCGCCACCAGCTTCTCGGCCTGCTTGCCGAGATCGCCCTTGAGGCCCAAAGCCTTGGCGGCGGTGCGGCCGTGATGGCCCATGACACCGGTTGCTGGATCGACCGGGAAGGTCACGATCTTTTCCGGCGTATCGTGTGCGACGTCCTCGATGTTGACGCCGCCCTCGGTGGAAATTACGAACGACACTTCCGAGTTTTCGCGATTGACGAGGATCGAAAGGTAAAACTCCTTGTCGATCTCGGAGCCTTCTTCGATGTAGAGCCGGTTGACCTGCTTGCCCTGCGGCCCGGTCTGCACCGTGACGAGCGTTGCGCCCAGCATCTGCCTGGCGAACTCATTGACCTCGGCAACCGACTTGGCGATCCGCACCCCGCCCTTGTCGCCGGCGGAAGCTTCCTTGAACTTGCCCTTGCCGCGCCCGCCGGCGTGGATCTGGCTCTTCACCACCCAGACCGGGCCGGGAAGCGTCTTTGCAGCGACATCCGAATCTGCGGCCCGCAGCACCGGCACGCCCTTCGAGATCGGCACACCGAATTGGTGCAGGAGTGCCTTGGCCTGGTATTCATGGATGTTCATCTGGACACTCCCCGAAACCCTTCTGGGGCGAATTTTGCCGCCGATATCGGCTTTTCTCGTGGCATACCATATACCACGAAAACCGCAAGTTCAAAGCCACGGCGGAATTTCATGGATATGTGCCGCTCTGTCCCGCCATAACGTTTCATGGCCTTCGAAACTGTCTGCGAACCCGCTGACGGCTAGGCGCGATCAGCGGCCGAGCAGATCGGGCGCGATCTTCTTGCAGGCATCGACCAGGCCCTGAACGGCGCCGACCGATTTGTCGAAGGCTTCGCGGTCCTTGCCGGTCAGTTCGATCTCGACAATGCGTTCGACACCCTTCGAGCCGATGACCACGGGCACGCCGACATACATGTCCTTCACGCTGTATTCGCCATTCAGATAGGCGGCGCAGGGCAGCACGCGTTTCTTGTCCTTGAGATAGCTCTCCGCCATCGCCACCGCGGAAGCGGCCGGCGCGTAGAACGCCGAGCCGGTCTTCAATAAATTGACGATCTCGGCGCCGCCGTTGCGGGTGCGGTCGACGATCTCGTCGATCCGCGCCTGTGAGGTCCAGCCCATCTTGACGAGATCGGGCAAGGGAATGCCGGCCACCGTGGAATAGCGCACCAGCGGCACCATGGTATCGCCATGACCGCCGAGCACGAAGGCGGTGACGTCTTCGACCGAGACATTGAACTCGTCGGCGAGGAAGTAGCGGAAGCGTGAGGAATCCAGCACGCCCGCCATGCCCACCACCTTCTTATGCGGCATGCCCGAAGCCTTCTGCAGCGCCCACACCATCGCGTCGAGCGGGTTGGTGATGCAGATGACGAAGGCGTCGGGGGCGTATTTCTTGATGCCGGCGCCGACCTGCTCCATCACCTTGAGATTGATGCTCAGGAGATCGTCGCGGCTCATGCCCGGCTTGCGCGGCACGCCGGCGGTGACGATGCAGACCTTGGCATTGTCCAGCGCCTCATAGGAATTGGCGCCGGTGAACTGCGCGTCGAAGCCATCGACCGGAGAGGATTGCGCGATGTCGAGCGATTTGCCCTGCGGCACGCCCTCGGCGATGTCGAACATCACGACATCGCCGAGCTCCTTCAGGCCGATGAGGTGGGCCAGCGTTCCGCCGATCTGACCGGAGCCAATCAAAGCAATCTTGTCGCGCGCCATGGGGAAACTGTCCTTTGAAAGCCAAGCAGCAAGCGGGAGGTGGAAGCAAGGAAGCCGACAGGCTGGTTATCCCTTTCGCCTGTTACGTTCAAGTCGCCGCAGCCCGATTCTCGGCCGCTCGTGTCACGGCGCGCATGTTGGCGGAAATCCGCCGGCGCCGCTAGGTTTCCACCAGTCCGCTGCTCGATCCGCTGGCCTCGGAGTCCTTGCGGCCGTGCGCCAGCGCCAGATAGGATTGCGAACTCATCTCGATCAGCCGCGACGCGGTTCGCTTGAATTCATTCGCCTCAAAACCCTCGGTCGCAACGTACAGCGACATCGGATCGGCGTCGGCGGACGCCATCACCTTCACCGCGTTGTCGTAAAGCGTGTCGATCAGCGCGATAAAGCGCTTGGCGGCGTTGCGCTCGGGGTAATCCATCACGGGAATGCGGTCGATCATGATGGTGTGATAATCGTGCGCGAGCCGCAGGTAGTCGGAAGCCGCGAGCGGCTTTTCGCACAAGTCAGCGAACGAAAATCGCGCTACGCCCTGCGCCGAACACGGCACCTGCAGGACGCGGCCCTTGATCGCAATGTCGCGCGGCTGGCACGGCGCGTTGCCGGTCATCTTGACCCAGGCCTGGTCGAGCGCGGCATCGGCGGCGCGATCCGCCGGCACCAGCCACATCTTCACACCGGCGAGTTTTTCCAGCCGGAAATCGGTGCGGGCGTCGAGCTGCAGCACGTCCATGTGGTCGGATATCAGCGCGATGAACGGTAGAAACAACGCCCGGTTCAGTCCGCCCTTGTAGAGATCGCCGGGCGCGACATTGGAGGTCGCCACCACCACAGTGCCGAGCTCGAACAGTTTTGCGAACAGCCGGCCCAGGATCATCGCATCGGCGATGTCGGTGACGTGGAATTCGTCGAAGCACAAAAGCCAGGCCTCGTCGAAAATCGAGGCGGCGGTGAGCGCGATGACGTCGCCGTTGTCGATCTCGCCAAGCGCGATATTCTGCCGATAGCCGTAGATCCGCTCATGCACGTCGGCCATGAATTCGTGGAAATGCGCGCGGCGCTTGTGCACGATCGAGCTGTGCTGAAAAAACATATCCATCAGCATGGTCTTGCCGCGCCCGACTTCGCCATGAAGGTAAAGCCCGCGCGGCGGCCCGCCGTTCCTGTCGGGAAACAGCCGGCCGAGCAGGCCCTGCCGGCGAACGGGCTTGTAGCTCGCAAGCCGCCGCTCGAGGTCGGCGAACGCCTCGGCGGCCTGCGCCTGCGCGGCGTCCGGCTCGATCGCGCCGGAGGAAACGTGAGCCTGATAGTGGGCGCGGAAGGAGGCGGATGGGAGAGACAGCATGGCCCTCCTTACGACCCAACATGACGGAAAATGCAAGTCGTGAATTGGTGCAGGGGTATTCGAAGGGGTCGTCCGGTCGAGCCGGATGAGGACGGCGGCAAATTCCTCACCCGCTTAGCACGTAGGAATCCTCGACTACATAGGGGCCGCCGCCGGTGGAGGCGCGCGAGGAGAACAGCACGAAGCGGGACGCCGTGAACACGCGCGTTGGGAAATAGCCGCGCACCGAAAGGTAGTCGGCGACGTCCTGGTTGGAGGCGTCACGCAATCGCGCCAGCGTCACATGGGGAGTGAATTTGCGCCCTTCGGGATCGAGCCCGATGCGCTGCATCAGCCGCTCCAGTTCGGCCTGCAGCTCGATCAGGGGCCGGCTCGGCACCACCTGAGCCACGACGGCGCGCGGCTTTTTGCCGCCAAAACTTGCGAGGCCCTGCAACGCCACTTCAAATGGCTTGCGATTGATCCGGAACAGCATCGAGGCGATTTCGTTGGCGGAGGCGCCGTCGATATCGCCGATGAAGCGCAAGGTGACGTGGTAATTTTCGGGATCAATCCAGCGTGCGCCCGGCAGGCCGCCACGCAAGCTGGAAAGTGTCTGGCCAATCTCGGCCGGAATTTCCAGTCCCGTGAACAAACGCGGCATCGCACGGCTCCCGATGCTGGGACATGATTCCGGACAAGGCGGGTCCCGACGTGATCCGGGATGGAATCCGGCGGGAAGGATCATGCCCTGAAACTAGACCCGGTGACGAATCACCGGTGGTTATTTTCTACCGTAGTTATATCGCTCTGCGAAGTATCCGGCGCCCAAGGGTAGGATAACAATTGGTTCAAGTTAAGGTTATCGTTGTCAGATCTTCAACTGCGTTGCCCCGATAGCGCGCCAAGAAACGCCTCCACCGTCGGCAGGATATTCTTGACGATCACATCGACGCCCGCGGCGGTGGGGTGCAGCCCGTCGGCCTGGTTGAACCGCGCATCGGTGGCGACGCCCTCCAGGAAAAACGGATACAGCGGCACCCCGAATGATTTTGCCAGTTCCGGATAAATCACGTTGAACCGCGCCGAGTATTCGATGCCGTAATTCGGCGGTGCGTACATTCCACACAGCAACACGGCAATCTTGCGGAGTTTCAACCGCTTCAGGATGTCGGTGAGCGCGGCACGGGTGACCGTGGGATCGATCCCACGCAGGGCATCATTGGCGCCGAGCTCGAGGATGACGGCATCGGTTCCCTCTGGCACCGACCAGTCGAGCCGGTCGCGGCCTCCCGAGCTGGTGTCGCCGGAAACTCCGGCATTGATCATCTCGACAGCTATACCCTTGGTCTTCAAGGCATTTTGTAATCGCACCGGAAACGCCGCGGAGGCGGAGAGGCCAAGTCCGGCACTGAGCGAGTCACCCAGCACAACCATCTTGATCGGCCTTGTCGGCGCTGCGGCCTCGGTTTGAGCAAACACCGGTCCGGTCATCAAAATTACGCCCCACACGAGTATGTGCAGGAACATCGCCAGAGGCCACTCGACCCCGCCCGCCGAAGTGCCATATGACCGAGCCATGGACAGTCTCATCGAACCCTCGTCGCTGACCGGCCTTGGGCCGGACACCATTTCCATCCAAAACGTCAATCTGTCGCTCGGCACCGGCGCTGCGCGCGTTCACATCCTCAAAGATATCAGCCTTCGCGTGGCTTCGGGCGAAGCGCTTGGCCTGATCGGGCCGTCCGGCTCGGGGAAATCCACTCTTCTGATGGTGATGGCGGGACTCGAGCGTCCTGACAGCGGTGAGGTGGTGGTCAACGGCACGCCTTTCAATGCCCTTGACGAGGACGCGCTGGCGCGCTTCCGCGGCCGTCAGGTCGGCATCGTGTTCCAGTCCTTTCATCTGATCCCGACCATGACCGCGCTGGAAAACGTCGCGGTGCCGCTGGAGCTCGCCGGCGATCCCAAGGCGTCGCAGCGCGCCGCCCGGGAACTCAACTCGGTCGGTCTCGGCGACCGCCTGCATCATTATCCCACGCAATTGTCCGGCGGCGAGCAGCAGCGCGTCGCGCTGGCCCGCGCGCTGGCGCCCGATCCCGCTATCCTGGTGGCGGACGAGCCTACCGGAAATCTCGACGAGACTACCGGCAAGCAGATTGTCGACCTCCTGTTCACCAAACACGCCGAGCGCGGCATGACGCTGGTGCTTGTCACCCATGACAGCGCGCTTGCGCAGCGCTGCGACCGCGTGGTGCGGTTGCGCTCGGGCCGGATCGATCCGCAAAGCGTGGACCGCAAAGCCGCTTTATGAAAATCGCACCCAAAGCCATTCACGGCCGTCACACGCGGTCGCCTGCGCTGCGATTTGCCCTGCGCGAATTGCGCGGCGGCTTGCGCGGCTTCTACGTTTTCATCGCCTGCATCGCGCTCGGCGTGATGGCGATTGCCGGAGTAGGCTCGGTTGCGGCAAGTCTAAGCGGCGGACTGGCGCGGGAGGGCCGCACGCTGCTCGGCGGCGATGTCGCCTTCTCGTTGATTCAGCGCGAAGCCAAGCCGGATGAACTGGCGTTTCTCCGCGCGCGCGGCGAGATATCGAGCGTAGCGACGCTGCGCGCGATGGCGCGCGCCGGCGATGGCCGGCTGGCTCTGGTCGAACTCAAGGCGGTGGACCGCAATTACCCGATGCTCGGTGAATTGACACTCGAGCCGAAGCTGCCGCTCGGCGACCTCTTGGCCGAGCATGACGGCGCATTCGGCGCGGCGGCCGATCCAACCCTGCTGGCGCGGCTCGATCTCAAAATCGGCGACCGGCTTACCATTGGCAGCGCGGCGTTTCAGATTCGCAGCGTGGTCGGCGCCGAGCCGGACAAGCTCGCCGGCGGCTTGGGGTTCGGTCCGCGATTTCTCGTCAGCGAAGCCGGCTTGCGCGCCACCGAGTTGCTGCGGCCCGGCAGCCTGGTGCGCTGGATCTATCGGGTGAAACTGCCCGATAACGCTGCCGGCGACCGCGACGCGAACGCGCTGATCGACGATGCGCGAAAAGCGTTACCTGAGGCGGGGTGGGAAATTCGCAGCCGCGACAATGCCTCCCCGCAGCTTGAGCGCACCATCAGCCGTTTCACCCAGTTTCTCACCTTGGTCGGTCTCGCCGCGCTCCTGGTCGGCGGCGTCGGCGTCGCCAATGCAGTCAAGAGCCATATCGACCGTCGCCGCGACGTGATCGCCACTCTCAAGGCGCTGGGAGCCACCGGCCGCGACGTCTTCTCGATCTATCTGGCGCAAGTGATCGTGCTTGCCGGCGTCGGCTCGGCGATCGGACTTGCCGCCGGCGCGGCGCTGCCTTTCGTCATCACCGGCGTATTCGGCAAGCTGCTGCCGCTCCCGGTGGTACCCGCGTTGCATCCGGACGAACTCGCGCTATCCCTTCTCTATGGCCTGTTGACCGCGCTCGCCTTCGGGCTGTGGCCGCTCGGCCGTGCGCATGACGTTCCGGTGGCGGCGCTGTTTCGCGAAGCGGTGGTGAGCGAATGGCATCGTCCGCGCTGGCGCTATCTCGCGCTGATGGCGCTGGTGATCGTGCTGTTGGTCGCGGTCGTGGTCGGGCTCGCTTACGACAAGCGCGTGGCGGCCGTATTCGTCGCATCCTCGGTCGTGGTTTTCGCGCTGCTGCGCGGCATCGCCGCGGCGCTCATGGCGCTGGCACGGCGGCTGCCGCGCACGCGCATTACCATGCTGCGGCTTGCCATCGCCAATATCCACCGGCCCGGAGCGCTGACGCCCTCGGTGGTGCTGTCGCTCGGCCTCGGATTGGCGGTACTGGTCACGATCACGCAAATCGACGGCAATCTGCGCCGGCAGTTCCTGGCGGCGCTGCCGGACCGCGCGCCGTCGTTCTACTTCATCGACATTCCAACCGATGACGCCGGCCGCTTCGGCGCATTCCTCAAAGCCACCGCGCCGCAATCGACGGTGGAGGATGTGCCGATGCTGCGCGGGCGGATCGTCGCCGCCCGCGGCGTCCGGGCGGAAGACCTCAAGGCGTCGAGCGATTCGGAATGGGTGCTGCAGAGCGACCGTGGCCTGACTTACACCGGCGAAATCCCCAAGGGCTCCAAAATCGTCGAGGGCAAATGGTGGGGCACCAACTACGACGGCCCGCCGCTGGTCTCGATCGAAAAGAAGATCGCCGACGGGCTCGGACTGAGAATTGGCGATCCGGTGGTCGTCAATGTGCTTGGCCGCGACATCACCGCCACCATCGGCAACATGCGCAACATCGACTGGCAAAGCCTCGGTATCAACTTCGTGCTGGTGTTTTCCCCAAACGCCTTCAGGGGGGCCCCGCATAGCCATGTTGCCACGCTGAGCGAAACCCATCCGGATCCCGGCGGCGACGCGCGAATCGTCAAATCGGTGGCCGATGCGTTTCCGATGGTGACGAGCGTACGGGTCCGGGAGGCGCTGGAAACCATCGGCGCGGTCGTTACCAATCTGGTACTGGCGATCCGCGGCGCCAGCGCGGTGACGCTGATCTCGGCGGTCCTGGTGCTCGGCGGCGCGCTCGCCGCCGGCCATCGCCATCGGGTCTACGATGCCGTCATTCTGAAAACCCTGGGCGCCACCCGCCCCCGCCTGCTCGGCGCCTATGCGCTGGAATACCTGATGATCGGCCTTGCAACAGCCGTGTTCGGCGTGATCGCGGGCTCCATTGCAGCCTGGTTGATCGTGACCAGGTTAATGACGCTGAGCTTCATCTGGCAGGCTGGTAGCGCCATCGGAGTGGTCGCGGCAGCGCTGATCGTCACCGTGGGGCTCGGACTAGCCGGCACCCTGCTGGCGCTCAACCAGAAGCCGGCCACGGTGCTGCGGAATTTATGACAATCGAAGCGGCCGGCTTATGTCGGGAGGACTGCACATGCGGGACGCCTCGGCCAGCCGGTCCCGGGCCTGCCAATGAGGGTTTTGTCCCGCCGGCCGCATCCGACGTCGCCTCCAAGCTGCCTGCGGAGCGACATTCAGCCGCGCATAAGAGCTTGCGCCGAATGTGCTAGTTTCCCACATACCAATCGGGCCAGACGCCGTTTTGATGACGCAAAATTAATGTCAGCCAATAACGGTATCTGGGATAGATTTCTGAGCTGGCGCCGCAACCCGCTGCGCTCCGCCGGACCAACTAACGGGAATTCGACCATGTCGGACCTAGACCGCAACTATGCTTCTCCTTTCGGCCGGGCCGCCGGACGCACTGACGCCGCGACCATCGACGCCGGTCTGCGCGCCTACATGCTGCGCATCTACAACTACATGTCGATCGGGCTGGCCATCACCGGGCTTGCCGCGCTCGGCGTCTATATGGCGGCGGTGACGACCGACCCGTCCGGCGCCGCCGCCAAGATCGGGAATGCCTTCCTGACGCCATTCGGTTACGCAATGTTCGTAAGCCCGCTGAAATGGCTGTTCATCCTGGCGCCCCTCGCCATGGTGTTCGTGATCTCGGCCGGAATCGACCGGCTGCGGCCGGCGACTGCCCAGATGCTGTTCTGGGTGTTCTCCGCGCTGATGGGCGTTTCGCTGTCCTCGATCTTCCTGGTGTATACCCACACCTCGATCGTGCGGGTATTCTTCATCACCGCGGCCACCTTCGGCGCGCTCAGCCTGTACGGTTACACCACCCGCCGTGACATGAGCGGAATGGGATCGTTCCTGTTCATGGGTCTGATCGGCATCATCATCGCAAGCCTCGTTAACCTGTTCCTCGCCAGTTCGGCGTTGCAGTTTGTGGTCTCGGTGGTGGGCGTGCTGGTGTTCGCAGGTCTCACCGCCTGGGACACCCAGCGGCTGAAGAACGACTACATCTACGGCTATGCTTCGCAGGGCGGCGACATAGCGGAGCGTGCGGCGATCTCCGGCGCGCTGTCGCTCTATTTGAACTTCATCAACCTGTTCACGCTGCTGCTGCAGTTGCTGGGTCAGCGCGACTGAACGCAGAACGGCCCAAGCCGACGAATTCAAGCCCCGGCCTCGTGGCCGGGGCTTTTCTTTTGTGCTCGGCAAAAATAATCTCCGTTCATGTCCTCACCCGAAATCCGGCCCGCGGCCGCCGCCGACTTGCCGTTCGTCACCGAGATCTACCAGCATGCGGTGCTTTACGGCACCGCGACCTTCGAGCTGATAGCGCCCGACCTTGCCGAGATGACGCGCCGCTTTGATACGCTGACGGCGGGCGGATTTCCCTATCTGGTGGCGGCGCTGGGAGGCCGCGTGATCGGTTATGCCTACGCCGGGCCGTATCGGCCGCGGCCCGCCTATCGTTTCGCCGTGGAGAATTCGGTCTATCTTCAACCTGCGGCGCATCGGCGCGGCATCGGCATGCAACTGCTGCAACGGCTGATCGGGGAGTCGGAGGCGCGTGGCTACCGGCAGATGATTGCGGTAATCGGCGACTCCGCCAACGCCGGATCGATCGGCGTGCACGCCAAATGCGGATTTCAGATGATCGGGACCCACCCGGATGTCGGCTTCAAGTTCGGCCGCTGGCTCGATACCGTGATGATGCAGCGCGCGCTCGGCGAAGGCGCGACTACGCTTCCGGCACCCTAGATCGGCCAATGTCGGCGCTAAACGACCGCCAGCTTGCGGTCGATCGCCAGCAGCACGCGATCGAGCTCATGGCCGCGGCGCAGGATCAGGCCGCTGGCCGAGATCACACTGTAGATGCCTTGCTTGCGTGCGAGCCGCGGATCTTTTTCGATGCGATAGATCGGCACTTCGGAAGCGCGGCGGAACACCGAAAACACCGCGCGATCTCGCAGGAAGTCGATGGCGTAGTCACGCCACTCGCCTTCGGCGACCATGCGACCGTACAAATTCAGGATGCGATTGAGTTCGAAACGGTTGAACGTTACCCGGCTTGGTGTGGGAACCGCAGCGGCCATTCGCGCCGCTGCGGGAGCCTCGCTTGGATCGGCTTCCTCCGAAATCAAACTCATGGAGCGCCTCCGCCTCATTGTCATTTCAGGCATATTCCGGGCCGCCACTTAGTTCCGGATCATGCCGAAGCGGCATGATCGCGCCAACGGCGCGCGCCTGCAAGGGGCGGCGCGGCCGAATTGCCGCGGCAAGCGGTCCGGGACCGCTGCCCCGGCGGCCAAGCGGATATAGGGTGCACCGTTCAGCCGTCACGGGATCGTTAGCGGAATCATAATGCCGCCCAACTTCTGCCCATCGACCGCCCCGCTGGATTGCGAGAAGAAATCTTGCGTTGGCCCGGTCCTTTCGGTTCCGGATTCCTCAGCCCCCAGCCCCCCGGGGTCGTCGGGATCGGGCCTGTTCGCAGGAAATGATTTTTTACCCGCACTGGGCCAACGAGAGTTGGTCCTTTTCTTTTTGGGTATTTTGGATTGTCGTTCGGGGCGCGAAGCGATCCGCATCCATAACCTCGATCGCGAGGATGGATTGCCGGCTCGCCGGCAGTAGCCGACCGATGGCGGTCCGCGAGGATCAGGAAACGAGATGGGAGCGACGGCGAAAGACCGCTAGTGCAGCAGGGTATATGCCGCCCCCAGCATGGCGCCCGGCCTGTCGCGGCTGCCGTCCTGGACATAGACCACCGCGGCGTCGACCCCCGCGCGGGAGACGTTTTCCAGCGGCACGGTCCAGCTGTCGGAAGTGCCGTTCCAATCGCCCACCTTGAGCAGATTGCGCACCACATTGTAGTAGGTCAGTTCACGGCCGCGGTTCTCACCGCGGCTGATTGAAATCGGCACCGCGCGCGAGACCGAGCAGATCCAAACTTCACCATGGCTGGCGGACCCCGTGGAGGCCGCCACCGACACATTGATCTGCTTGCCCGTCATCGTCATCGTCACCGGCACCGACATCACGCTGTCGACCTTCTTGGTGGTGCCGATGGCGCTCTCGATGCCGGCGCGATCGCTGCCGATCACATGTGCCGATCCGTTGACGATGGCTTGCGGCGTATAGACGTCGCGATCGCCGCGCATCTGAGAATAGGCTTTTTGGCGGGCGCTGAAACGCGCATCGGCCAGCGTATCCTTCCAGCCGAGATAATCCCAGTAGTCGATCGGCATGCTCAACGCGATGATCGCGGGGTCCCTGGCAAGCTCACCGATGAGCTTGTCGGCGGGGGGGCATGATGAGCATCCCTGCGAAGTGAACAGCTCCACCACCGCCCGCGGGTCGGCACGGGCCGGACCGATGATGGCAATGATCCCGCAGATGCCGAGCGCACCCGACCACCGGGAAACACAGTTATAGGCCGTCATCGCTGTCATAGACCCGGGCAATCTCCGCATGTTCGCCGCCAACACTTGACGGCCCCCTGAGCGCACGAAGGCGACCTTTCATAGGCCGCCTCCGTTTGCACTGCCACTCACTTCGCGGTGAGGCATCGATCACAATCACGCGGCCAGCTTGCGCAACACGTAATGCAGGATGCCGCCATTGCGATAATATTCCAGCTCGTCCAGCGTATCGATCCGGCACAGCAGCGAAACCCGTTGCAGCGATCCGTTGCCGGACACGATTTCCGCCGTCAGCTTCTGGCGCGGCTTCAGTTCGCCCTGCAATCCGCGGATAGTGACGGTCTCGTCGCCCTTCAGCCCGATCGATTGC
The DNA here is from genome assembly GCA_963840155.1 of uncultured Alphaproteobacteria bacterium. Classification (GTDB taxonomy): domain Bacteria; phylum Pseudomonadota; class Alphaproteobacteria; order Rhizobiales; family Xanthobacteraceae; genus Bradyrhizobium. The sequence continues at coordinate 1,138,487 of CAWIXP010000002.1, read as the reverse complement.
CACGACGCGCCGTCCTCGAACGTTAGCGGCAGCACGCCCATGCCGACCAGGTTGGAGCGATGGATACGCTCAAAGCTCTGGCAGATAACGGCGCGGACGCCGAGCAGCCTCGTGCCCTTGGCGGCCCAGTCCCGCGACGAGCCGTTGCCGTATTCGGCGCCGGCAAACACCACGAGCGGCACCTTCTCGGCCTGATACTTCATCGCCGCGTCGTAGATCGACATCTGCTCGCCGTCCGGCCAATGTTTGGTGAGACCGCCCTCCGGAATATTTCCATCGGCGCCCCGCAGCATGAAATTCTTGATGCGAATATTGGCGAAGGTGCCGCGCATCATGACTTCATGATTGCCGCGCCTGGTGCCGTATTGGTTGAAGTCGGCCGGGCGCACCTGATGCTCGGACAGATATTTGCCGGCAGGCGATGTCAGCTTGATCGCGCCGGCCGGCGAGATGTGATCGGTCGTGATCTTGTCGCCGAACATGGCCAGAATTCGCGCGTCGACGACGTCCACGATCGGCTCCGGCTGTTTTTTCATACCTTCGAAGTAGGGCGGGTTCTGCACGTAGGTGGAGCTCATGTTCCAGCGATAGGTTTCGCTCTCCACGGTCTTGATCTTGCGCCAGTTGTTGTCGCCTTTGAATACATCGGCGTAGCGCTTCTTGAAGATCGCCGATGTCACGTATTTCTTCATGAAGCCGTTGATCTCCTTGGTGGTCGGCCAGATGTCCTTCAGATAAACCGCTTTGCCGTCCTTGCCGGTGCCGATCGGCTCGACCGCGAGGTTCTTGCCCACCGTTCCCGCCAGCGCATAGGCCACCACCAGCGGCGGCGAGGCCAGATAATTGGCCTGCACATCCGGGCTGACGCGGCCCTCGAAGTTGCGGTTGCCCGACAGCACCGCGGCGGCGATGATGCCGTTGTCGTTGATCGACTTCGAAATCTCCTCCGGCAGCGGACCCGAGTTGCCGATGCAGGTAGTGCAGCCGAAGCCGATCAGGTTGAAGCCGACCTTGTCGAGGTCGAGTTGCAGTCCGGAATTGGAAAGATACTCCGCGACCACCTGGCTGCCCGGTGCCAGCGAAGTCTTGACCCAGGGTTTTGCGGTCAAGCCCCTGGCTGCGGCGTTGCGCGCCAGAAGGCCGGCGCCGATCAACACGCTGGGATTGGAGGTGTTGGTGCAGGAGGTGATGGCCGCGATCACTACATCGCCGTGGCCGAGATCGAAATTGCGATTCTCCACCGGATAGCGCTTCGAGGCGTCAGCCGCCTTCTTGTATTCGCTGGCCATCGCCGCGGCAAAACCGTCCGCCACTGCAGGAAGCGCGACGCGGCCCTCGGGACGCTTCGGCCCGGCCATCGAAGGCACGACATCTCCGAGATCGAGCGTCAGGGTTTCAGTGAATACCGGATCCGGCGACTTTGAGGTCCGGAACAGGCCTTGCGCCTTGGCGTAGGCGATCACCAGCGCGACGCGCTCAGATTTTCGGCCGGAGGTCTTGAGATAATCGATGGTCTCGGCATCGACCGGGAAAAAGCCGCAGGTGGCGCCGTATTCCGGCGCCATGTTGCCGATGGTCGCCTTGTCGGCAACCGAGAGATAATCCAGCCCAGGGCCGAAGAATTCGACGAATTTTCCGACCACCCCTTGCTTGCGCAACATCTGGGTGACCGTCAGCACGAGGTCGGTGGCGGTGACGCCTTCCTTCAACTGGCCTTTGAGCTTGAAGCCGACCACTTGCGGCAACAGCATCGACAAAGGCTGGCCGAGCATCGCCGCTTCCGCCTCGATGCCGCCGACGCCCCAGCCGAGTACAGCAAGGCCATTGACCATGGTGGTGTGGGAATCGGTACCGACCAGCGAATCCGGATAGGCAAGTTCGAAGGTGCCCTTTTTCTTGCCGACGGTCATCTTCTCCTTGCGGGTCCAAACCGTCTGCGCAAGATATTCGAGGTTGACCTGGTGGCAGATGCCGGTGCCGGGCGGCACCACCGAGAAATTCGAGAACGCCTTCTGGCCCCATTTGAGGAATTCGTAACGCTCCTGGTTCTGCTTGTATTCCTCGACCACGTTCTTGGCGAAAGCCTTGTTGTCGCCGAAGAAGTTCACGATCACGCTATGATCGATGACGAGATCGACCGGCACCAGCGGATTGATCTTCTCGGCATCGCCGCCGAGCGCCTGCATCGCGTTGCGCATCGCCGCGAGATCGACCACCGCCGGCACGCCGGTGAAATCCTGCATCAGCACCCGCGCCGGGCGAAATGCGATTTCATGTTCGAGCCCGCGCTTCTTCAGCCATTTTGCGACCGCCACAAGATCGTCCTTCTTGACGGTTCGGCCGTCTTCATTGCGCAGCAGGTTTTCCAGCAGCACCTTCATCGAATAAGGCAGTTTGGAAATTCCCTTCAAACCGTTCTTCTCGGCGGTGGGCAGGCTGTAATAGACGTAGGTCTTGCCGCCGACCTTGAGGGTCTTCTGGCATTTGAAGCTGTCGAGAGAGGTCATGTGTGGAATTCCCAATTATCAGCCATCCCTCGCGCAAAGGTATCGAAACACCGCCAGCGAGGTGGCCTGACGACTTGCAGCCGCGGATTCTGTGCTGCATCAAGTTCCGGTTTATAGAATCTTTCCAGGAACACCGCCACACTTGCCAACCCAGCCCGCAGCATCGCGGGCACCCAGAGTTCTCAAGCGGCACCGAGAGATTCCAAAGGGCTGTGAAAGGGCAACATGCAGCTCTCGGGACACGGTGTCAGGTGTGTGCGAGGTGGCCGTGAGGTGTTCGCCGGGATCGACTTCGATGCCGCTTCCGGCGAGGCGCTGGCGGTCACCGGCGCCAATGGCGCGGGCAAAACCTCGCTGCTGCGGCTGATCGCGGGTTTGCTGACCTTGGCGGGCGGATCGATCGCTCTCGAGGGCGGCAAGCCCGAACTGACGCTGCCCGAACAAGCCCATTATCTCGGTCACCGGGACGCGCTGAAGCCCGCGCTGAGTGTTGCTGAAAACCTGATGTTCTGGCGGGACTTTCTCGGCGGCGAGACGTTCGAGACCGGCGAAAGCCTCGCCGCGGTCGGGCTGGCGCACGCGGCGCGTCTGCCGGCGGCATATCTGTCGGCCGGGCAGCGGCGGCGGCTCTCGATCGCACGGTTGCTCGCGGTGCGGCGCCAGATCTGGCTATTGGATGAGCCGACCAATGCGCTGGACGCCTCCGGGCAAGGCATGTTTGCCGATTTGATGAGCGATCATCTGGCGCGCGGCGGGCTGATCATCGCGGCAACGCATATGCCGCTCGGACCGGCAACGCGCGAGTTGCGGATCGGCGGCGCATCATGAGAACGCAAAACTGCGTGCTGCCTGACAAAAGGGAAGGCGGCGGGTCGGGCACTCGGCTGGTTCATCGCCTCCCCCGCGGTCAAATGTGGAGGCGCGGCGCATGACCGCCCTTGGCGCGCTGGTTCAAAGGGACGTCAAGATCGCGCTGCGGGCCGGCGGTGGGGCGCTGATCGGGGTGCTGTTCTTTCTCACCGTGGTGGTGCTGATGCCGTTCGCAGTCGGGCCCGATCTCGCGCTGCTGACGCGGCTCGGACCGGCGATCCTCTGGCTCGGCGCGCTGCTCGCGAGCCTGCTAACGCTCGACCGGCTGTTTACCGCCGATCACGAGGACGGTTCGCTCGATCTGGTCGTGATGGGTCGCATCCCGCTGGAACTGGCATGCGCCGCCAAAGCGCTGGCGCATTGGCTCGCGGCCGGGCTGCCGCTGATCATCGCCACGCCGGTGTTGGGGTTACTGCTGAATCTCGATGCAGCGGCGACGTCGGCGGTAGCGGTGACGCTGCTGGCGGGCACGCCGGCATTGACCTTCACCGGCATGATCGGCGCGGCGCTGGCGGTAACGCTGCATCGCGGCGGACTATTGCTCGCCGTGCTGGTGCTGCCGCTCTCCATCCCGGTGCTGATCTTCGGCGTCGCCGCTTCGGAGGCCGCCATATCCGGACCGCTATCGTTCGGTACCCCGTTCTCGATCCTTTGTGCGCTGTCGCTCGTCAGCTTTGTCATTGGACCGTTCGCCGCCGCCGCAAGTTTGCGGCACGGGTTGGATTGAGCATGATCCAGACCCGTCGGCAGCGCTGGTGCGAAGTGGAGTCGGGTTTTCGGATGAGATCATGCCCGGCTTCACGCGGATCAACTCTAGCGGAGCACCGTCGTGCTGATTTGCGTGCAACGGCTGTGACCCTTAACAGGATGCCATGACCCTGATCGATCTCGCCAACCCGACCCGGTTCCTGACCTTGACCGCGCGGCTGCTGCCGTGGCTGGCTGGCGCAACCGCGATCCTGCTGACGATCGGCCTCTATCAATCGGCCATGGCGCCCGACGATTACCAGCAGGGCGCCACCGTCAAGATCATGTTCATCCACGTGCCGAATGCGTGGCTATCGATGTTGGTCTGGGGCGTGATGAGCCTCGCTGCATTGGGCACACTGGTGTGGCGGCATCCGTTGGCGGATGTCGCCGCCAAGGTCGCCGCCCCGATCGGCGCGGCCTTTACGTTTCTGGCGCTGGTGACGGGCTCACTGTGGGGACGGCCGATGTGGGGCACCTATTGGGAGTGGGATGCGCGGCTGACCTCGGTCCTGATTCTGTTTCTGATGTATCTCGGCCTGATCGCGCTGTGGCGAGCGGTGGAAGATCCCTCGCGCGCCGCGCGCGCCGCGGCCGTGCTGACGCTGGTCGGCGCCATCAACCTGCCGATCATCAAATTTTCAGTCGACTGGTGGAATACGCTGCATCAGCCGGCGTCGGTGTTGCGAATCGGCGGACCGACGCTCGATCGCGCCTTTCTGATTCCGCTTCTGGTGATGGCGTTGGCATTTTCGCTGTTGTTCCTCACGCTGCAGCTGGCCGCCATGCGCAACGAAATCCTGCGCCGACGGGTTCGCGCCTTGCAGATGATGCAAGCCAGCCAGGCCTCGGCGTGAACGCGATGTCGCTCGGTCCCTACGCGCCCTTTATCATCACGTCTTACCTGCTCGTAAGCGCGGTGGTGCTGATGCTGATTGCGTGGGTTGCGATCGATTATCGCCGACAGCAAGTGCGTCTGCGCGAACTCGACGCCTCCGGCGTTCTCAGGCGATCCGGACGCAACGCAGCGGATGTCAAATGAGCGAGCCTTCAGTATCAACTTCCGAGGCGTCCCTGCCACGCCGCTGGCCGATGGCGCTGCCGCTGTTCGCATTTGCAGCACTTGCCGCGATCTTCTGGTTTCGGCTCGGCGATGGCGATCCCTCGCGCATACCCTCCGCCCTGATCGGCCACCCGGCGCCGCAAACCGCGCTGCCGCCGCTTCCCGGCCTCGCCGACGCGGGCAAGCCGGTGCCGGGACTTGATCCTGCGGTATTCAGGGGCAAGGTCAGCGTCGTCAACGTCTGGGCTTCCTGGTGCGTGCCATGCCACGACGAGGCGCCGCTGCTGACGCAACTCGGCCGCGACAAGCGGCTGCAAGTTATCGGCATCAACTACAAGGACACGGCCGACAATGCGCGGCGCTTTCTCGGCCGCTACGGCAATCCCTACGGCATCGTCGGCGTCGATGGCAACGGCCGCGCCGCGATCGAATGGGGCGTCTACGGCGTGCCCGAGACCTTTGTCGTAGGGCGCGAAGGCACCATCGTCTACAAGATGGTCGGCCCGATCACGTCCGATAACATAGATAGCGTGCTCAAAGTCGAGATCGACAAGGCGTTGAAGGCTGGCTCCTGAGCAGCGCCGACGGCGCAAGCCCGCGCACTGGACTCACCCCTTGCTCACATCGCCGGCTTCCGCTTCGCTGGCTTCCAGCGACGCGGGCTCGGCGTGATAGCGTTTTGTCAACGGCATCTGGGCGATGGCAAACCCCATCGTCAGCGGGATTACGCCAAACGCCTTGAACGCGACCCAGAAGTCGGTGCTCTCTGTGCGCCAGATGATTTCGTTCAGGATCGCCATCGCGAAGAAAAACAGCGCCCAGCGCATCGTCAGGATGCGCCAGCCCTGCGGCGTCAGGTTGAACATCTGATCGAACATGATGGCGATGAAGGAGCGGCCGAACAACAGCCCGCCGCCGAGGATTGCGGCGAACAGGCCATAGATGATGGTGGGCTTGACCTTGATGAAGGTCTCATCGTGCAACGCCAGGGTCAGGGTGCCGAACACGATGACGATCAACCCGGTGACCAGCGCCATGATCGGCACATGACGCGTCACCACGTAAGACGCGATCATCGCGGCCACGACCGCCACCATGAACGCGCCGGTGGCGACGAACAGGTGGAACTTTGCGTTGGCGACGAAAAATACGATCAGCGGCCCGAGCTCGGTCGCAAGCTTGAACAGCGGGTGCGGCGTGGTTTTGTCCATTGTTCGATCCATACATTCGTCGCATCGATCCTTCGAGATGCTTGCTTCGCAAGCTCCTCGGGATAAGGACGCCGGTTTGGCTTCTCGCTCATGCCGAGGGGTGCGTCCCGCACGCCCCGAGGAATGGGCTTATTCAATTCCTGCAATCGCCCGCGCAAAATCCCGCGCGGTAAAGGCTGCGAGATCGTCGACGCCTTCGCCGACGCCGATGAAGTGCACCGGCAGCTTGTGCTGTTCGGCCAACGCCACCAGGATGCCGCCGCGCGCGGTACCGTCGAGCTTTGTCATCACGAGGCCGGTCACGCCGGCGCTACGATGAAAAGCCTCGACCTGCGACAGCGCATTTTGCCCCACCGTGGCATCGAGCACCAGCAGCACCGCATGCGGCGCCGATGCATCGACCTTCTTGATGACCCGAACGACCTTTTCAAGTTCATTCATCAGCCCCGCCTTGTTTTGCAGCCGGCCGGCGGTGTCAACCAGCAGCACGTCGAGCTTGCCGTCACGTGCCGAAGTCAGCGCATTGAACGCCAGGCTTGCGGAATCCGAACCCTGCGCACCCGCAATCACCGGCGATTTGGTGCGTTCGCCCCAGATCTTCAACTGTTCGATCGCGGCAGCGCGAAAGGTGTCGCCGGCCGCCAGCATCACCTTTCGACCCTCCGCGGCGAGTTTGGCCGCGAGCTTGCCGATGGTGGTGGTCTTGCCGGAGCCGTTGACCCCGACCACCAGAATGACGAAGGGCTTTTTCGATGCATCGATCTCGAGCGGTTTCGCCACCGGCGCAAGCACCTTCTCGACTTCGGTGGCGACCACCGAGTTGACATCATCCGCCGAGATCGATTTGTCGTAACGGCCGTCACCAACCGCTGCCGAGATGCGCGCGGCCACCGCGATGCCGAGATCGGCGCGCAGCAGCACGTCCTCGATCTCCTCGAGCATCGCGCGGTCGAGCTTGCGCTTGGTGACGAGGTCGGCCACCGCCGAGCCCAGCGAACTCGAGGTACGCTTCAGCCCGCCGGTCAGCCGTTGCCACCAGCTCAATTTCGTCTTTTCGTCGGTGGTATCGTTCATGGCTGGTGTCCCGGCTCTAGCATTCGCATCCCGTTGCAGCTAGCTCTGTTGCGAATGTTGGAGCCGAACGGACACCGGCAAATGTTGACTCTGGTGCGGGTTCAGACTGGACATTCGCCTGCGGTGCTGCGGCAACCACTGAGCCGTCAAATCTACCGCACCAGCCCTGTGTTAGCGGTTTTGTGCCATGAGTGAAAGTCTGGAACGTTCGATCGCAGTTCCCGAGTTGAGCGCGGACCAGATCCAGGCCCGCGTGCTCCATCGCGACGGGCTGATGCTGGTGATCGACAAGCCGGCGGGGCTGCCGGTGCATCGCGGCCCCAAAGGCGGCGCCAATCTGGAATCCTGTTTCGACGCGCTGCGGTTCGGGCTGCCGCGTCCGCCGGTCCTCGCCCATCGGCTCGACCGCGATACTTCCGGCTGCCTGGTACTGGGACGCCATCGCAAGGCGACGGCCTCGCTCGGTCTGTTGTTCAAGCATGGCAGGATTTCAAAAACCTACTGGGCCGTGGTCGAAGGCGGCCCGGCCGAGGCCGAGGGCTTCATCGACATGCCGCTCGGCCGCCTCAATGCCGAGCGCGGCTGGTGGCAGAAGCCCGATCCGCAAGGGCAAACGGCGGTCAGCAACTGGAAGGTGCTGGGGCGCGGCGACGGCCTCAGCTGGCTCGCGCTCGAACCGGTCACAGGACGGACCCATCAATTGCGGGTTCACTGCGCCGAAACGGGCTGGCCGATCGTCGGCGACAATATTTACGGCAGCGGTCCCCGTTTCGGCGAACCGCGTCTGCATCTGCATTCCCGCGAGATCGTGATCCCGATCTCGAAGAACAAGGAGCCGGTGCGCGTGGCGGCGCCGGCGCCGCCGCATATGCAGGAGCGGCTCAAGGCGTGCGGGTGGCAGGGGGAGTAGATTCGTCGCAAGTGGTGCTCACGATGGCGACTGATAGGGGAAGCACTACCGTCCCTCACACCGTCAATCGCAGGCCATCGCGCCCGGCAATCGTCAGCGCGCGCACCGTGCCGGGCGCCTCCCCGCTGATCGCAACCGCAATAAAATGCTCGGTGCGGCCCTGCGTGGCGCTTTCGATCAGAACTTGCCGCGTGTGTCCCATCTCCAAAGCCAGCCGGCTTCGCAGCGCGGCGTCGCCGGTGGCGCGCAAGCGCCTGGCGCGCTGCCGGATCACGCTGCCCCTGACCTGCGGCATTCTTGCAGCCGGGGTGCCCGGGCGTGGTGAATAGGGAAACACGTGCAGGAAATTGAGCCCGCATTCCGCCACCAGATCCTGCGAACGCGCAAACATCTCGTTCGTTTCGGTCGGAAAGCCGGCGATGATGTCGGCGCCGAGCGCGATGCCGGGCCGCAGCCGCGTTACCTGCGCGCAAAAATCGATCGCTTGCTTGCGCGAATGCCGCCGCTTCATTCGCTTCAATATCAAATCATCGCCTGATTGCAGCGACAAATGCAGGTGCGGCATCAGGCGCTCATCATCCGCGATCGCATCGAGCAAGTCGCGGTCGGCCTCGACCTGATCGATCGATGAAATCCGCAATCGCTGCAATTCCGGGACATTGCGCAGGATATGTTTTATCAACCGGCCGAGCTTTGGCGTGCCCGGCAGATCTGCGCCGTAGCTGGTGAGGTCGACCCCGGTCAGCACGATCTCGGCGTGACCGCGCTCGACCGCCCTGCGGACTTGATCGACCACAGCCCCCATCGGCACCGAGCGTGAATTGCCGCGCCCGTAGGGGATGATGCAGAAGGTGCAGCGGTGGTCGCAGCCGTTCTGCACCTGGACGAACACCCGCGGCAGGCGGCTTTGAAATCCGTCCAACAGATGCGGCGCCATCTCCCGCACCGCCATGATGTCGGTCACCGCGACCTTTTCCTGGTCGGCAACGCCGAATGCCGGCGCCGCATCGAACGCTGCGCGCGAGGCGCGCCAGGCCTCGGCGCGCATCTTGTCGTCGTTGCCGAGGACGCGATCGACCTCGGCCATGCCGGCAAACATCTCTGCTTGCGTCTGCGCGGCGCAGCCGGTCACGATGATCCGCAGTTCCGGCCTGTCGCGCTTCAGTCGTCGGATCGTTTGCCGTGCCTGCGCCACCGCTTCATTGGTCACCGCGCAGCTGTTGATGACAATGGTGTCGCTCAGCCCCGCGCGTTCCGCCTCGCGCAACATCACTTCGGATTCGAAGGCGTTGAGCCGGCAGCCGAATGTGACGATCTCGACGCTCATCTGTCAGGCGACCGAAGCAAACAGCGCCGGATCGAAACGGCCCTCATACTCGAAAGTCGCAGTGCCCGTCATCAATACGTGGTCGTCGCCCTCGCGCCATTCGATGAAAAGTTCGCCGCCGGGCGGCGCGACGGTGACGATGCGATTGGCGCGCTTCAGCCGCGCCGCCGCTACCGCCGTGGCGCAGGCGGCCGAGCCGCAGGCCTTTGTCAGGCCGGCGCCGCGTTCCCAGGTGCGGATGCCGATGTGATCGCGATCGGCGATATGCGCCAGCGTGATATTGGCGCGCTCCGGAAAGATCGGGTGGTTTTCCAGTAGCGGCCCGAAGCGTGCCAGATCGTAGGCATTGACGTCGTCGACCCAGAAGATCGCGTGCGGATTGCCGATGCTGACGACCGACGGCGAATGCAGCACCGGCGCATCGATCGGCCCGACCTGCAATTCGATATAACGGGTGTCGCGAAACTCCTCGGCGAGCGGGATATCCCTCCAGCCGAATTTCGGCGGGCCCATGTCGACGGTGTAAAGATCGGCGGAGGGGCCTTGCCAGCAATTCAACAGGCCGGCCCTGGTCTCGAAGGTGGCGGCGGTCTGGCCGGTAGCCTCGAACAGGCGGCGCACCACACAGCGCATGCCGTTGCCGCAGGCCGCGATTTCCGAGCCGTCATTGTTGTAGATCCGGATGAAGGCCTCGCTGCCCTGAAGACGCGGCGGCTGCAGCACCATCAGCTGGTCGTAGTGAACGCCCGAAGCTACCGCGCGCGCTTCCTCCGCAGTGACCGTGGCCGGGCGGCCGCGCAGATCGACCACCACGATCTCGTTGCCGATGCCGTTCATCTTGGCAAATGGTTGGTCGGCCAGCGCGCTCATGGAATTCCTCGACTTGTCCCTGCTTATATGGCCAATGACCGCGGATTGGCCAGTACGGCAAATCTGTGTCGGCTGGTTGCGCGGGACGAGAAGGCTCATGGCGCATCTGCCATGGGACGAAAACCGGCTTGCGTGTTAACGTGGCCCGGCTGCCGGCGGATGCGGGAAACGCCGCGCCACGCATTTGCTTAAAACCGGGCTGAAAACACCTTGGAGACCGTCCGAATGAATCGCCGCAGCTCCTTCCGCTTTGCTTTGGTCGCGCTGCTCCCGGCAGCCGCGATTTCGCTCGGGCTTGGGCTCGCGCTGGCGCAATCGCCCCCGCCGCCCGCCGCAAGCACGCCGGCGGCACCGGCACCTGCCCCGTCACCGGCCGGCAGCGCAACTCCTGCGCCGCCACCGGCCGAAACCAAATCGCCGGCCGATACTCCTTCAGCCGGCGAGGCCCCGGCAACACCGCCTGCGCCCGCGGCGCCGCTGCAAACCGCGGATCCGTTCGGCGAGCAGATCACGCTGGATGCGAAGACGGTCGTCATCATGAGAGGCAACGCCAACTGGGATTCGGCGTTCGATACCCTGATCGAATTCGTTCAAGTCGCTTTCGGCCCTGCTCGATAAGCAGGGCATCAAGTCGGCGGGCAATCCGATGATCGTCTACACCTCCACCGACGATACCGGGTTTACCTATCTCGCGGAAATTCCGGTCGAACAGGATGCGAAAAATCTGCCCAAGGACGTCAGCATGGGGAAATCGCCGGATGGTAAGGCGTTAAAGTTCGTCCATCGCGGTTCTTACGACAACATGGACAACACTTATGAGGCCATCACCAACCACCTCGACGACAAGAAGCTCGAGGCCAAGGACACATTTGTCGAGGAATACACCACCGACCCGCTTAAAACGGCGGAAGACAAGCTGATCATCAACGTCTATGTGCCGCTGAAATGACGCGGATGAAACATCATGCCGCTCTCGCTGCGGCGATCACCGCGGGCGTCATGGTCACCGCGCCAGTCCTGGCGGAGAGCGCGCCGCCGGCGATGATTTCCGTGACCGGCGAAGCGACCGTCTCGGCGGCGCCGGACCTGGTGCAAATCGAGGCCGGCGTCGCTTCGGAGGCAAAGACCGCGCGAGAAGCGTCGGATGCCAACAATGCGGCAATGGGCAAGGTGCTGCTGGCGCTGAAGGGCGCCGGAATCGAGGAGAAGGATTATCAGACCTCGCGGCTGTCGCTGCAGCCGCAAAGCGCGCCGAACCGCCCGGTGTCGTCCCCCATTATCGGCTATCGCGCCAGCAATCGAATTACGATCCGCCTGCACGACATCGCCAAGGTCGCGAGTGTGATCGACACGCTGGTCGCCGCGGGCGCCAACGATCTCGACGGCATCGGGTTTTCGGTGTCGCAGGCCTCGAAACTGCTCGACGAAGCCCGCGAGCGGGCGATCGCGGATGCGCGCCGCAAGGCCGAGATCTATGCCAAGGCGGCCGGCGTCACACTCGGCTCCCCCCTCAGCATCACGGAAGGCGGCGGCCCGGGACCGATAGCCTATCGCAGGATGGCAGCGCCGATGGCCGCCTCCGCCGTCCCGCTGGCGCAAGGCGAAGAAACCCTTCAGGTGACCGTCAGCGTATCCTGGGCGATCAAGCAGGCGGGTCAGTAGTCGTCGTCATCCCGGCCAGGCAAGCGCGAGCCGGGATGAGGGAATCAAATCTCCCAGACCTGCCCGGGCTTGAGCGCGACAAATCTGTCGCGCGGAATCTCGGCTTCATCGAGCGCGGCATGCAGTGCGAGCACCGGCGCGTCGATCGCTTCGTCCGTGAGTTGAAACGTGCCGTGATGATGCGCCAATGCCTGCTCGGCGGCGCAATCTGCGAGCGCCTTGACCGCATCCGAGGGATTCATGTGCTGTTGCTTCATGAACCAGCGCGGCTCATAGGCGCCGATCGGGAGAATGGCGAGCCGCAACGGGGCATGCTTTTGCGCGACGCGGCGAAAATGCCGGCCCTCGCCGTAACCGGAATCGCAGACGATGTAGATCTTGCCGGCGGCCGTCTCCAGCACGAAACTTGCCCACAGCGCCCTGTTACGGTCGAACAGTCCGCGCGCTGTCCAATGCCGGGTCGGCACCAGCGTTACCGCCACGCCGTTACCGAGTTCGACGCGGTCGTGCCAGTCGAACGCCTCGGCGCGAATCGCCGCATCTGCGCGGCGCATGGTCAGGTCGTTGCCGAGCGGCGTGATCACGCGCGGCGAAAACCTTGCAGCGAGCCTTGAGAGCGTCGCAATATCGAGATGATCGTAGTGGCCGTGCGACACCAGAACGATCTCGATCGCGGGCAGCGCGTCGAAGCCGATGCCGGGATCATTGCAGCGCATCGGTCCAGCCCAGCGCAACGGCGAGGCGCGCGCCGACCACACCGGATCGACCAGGATGTTCAGCCCCGAAGCCTGGATCAGCCAACTGGCGTGGCCAACGAACGACAGCCGCGCTTTTTCACCGTCAACCCGCGTCGGCGGGTTATCTGCGTGCGGGCTCGGCACCCATCGAGGCCACGCCAGCCGCTGCCGGTCGCGGCCGAATTGCCAGCGCAGCACTTCCCGCAGCGATTTCGGCGGCACGCCATCGGGGTCGAAGAACTGCCTGCCGTCGAAATGATCGGAAGGAGGACCGGAATAGTTTTTCTTGCGAGAGACCATCGCCCGATTGGCCTCAAAACGCGTGCTGCGGCAAGGGGGTTCGGCGGCCATCGCAGTTCACGAAAACGCCAATGCGGGGCGAGTTTCCTTGACTTTGAGGCTTCGCGGGAGTTAAACGCCCGCAATCAATCGAAAAGGCTCATCTTTTCGACCCCGCCGCCCGGCCCGCGAGGCCGGAGGCCAACGCCCGACAGCGCGATGCGCCCTCGGGCGCAAACGTGTTTGGGGATACCCTCATCCTGAGGAGCCGCGAAGCGGCGTCTCGAAGGATGGGTCTAGGGCAGAATCTCCACCCTTCGAGACGCAGGCTACGCCTGCTCCTCAGGGTGATGCAGCAGGAAGAAAAAAGTGTTCGACAATCTGTCGGAAAAACTTGGTGGCATTCTCGATCGGCTGACGCGACGCGGCGCACTGACCGAAGCCGACGTCGATGCGGCGATGCGCGAGGTGCGCCGGGCCCTGCTGGAAGCCGACGTTTCGCTCGAGGTGGTCCGCGGCTTCACCGAAAAAGTCCGAGAGCAGGCGATCGGCGCCACCGTGGTCAGGTCGGTGACGCCCGGCCAGATGGTGGTGAAGATCGTCCATGACGAATTGATCGCTACGCTCGGCGCCGATGGCCAGAGCATCGACCTGAACACGGTGCCGCCGGTCGCGATCATGATGGTCGGCCTGCAGGGCTCCGGCAAAACCACCACCACTGCAAAGCTCGCGCGACGCCTGACCCAGCGCGACAAGCGCAAGGTGCTGATGGCCTCGCTCGATATCTACCGTCCGGCGGCGATGGAGCAGCTCGCGGTGCTCGGCCGCGATCTCGAGATCCAGACCTTGCCGATCGTGAGCGGCCAGAAGCCGGCGCAAATCGCCAGGCGGGCGCTGGAAGCCGGCAAGCTCGGCGGCTACGACGTGGTGTTGCTCGACACCGCCGGCCGCACCACGCTCGACGAACAGATGATGACGGAAGCGGCCGAGATCAAAACCGCCGCCAATCCGCATGAAGTGCTGCTGGTGGCGGATTCGCTGACCGGCCAGGATGCCGTCAATCTGGCGCGCGCGTTCGACCAGCGCGTCGGGCTGACCGGCATCGTGCTGACGCGAGTCGATGGCGACGGCCGCGGCGGCGCCGCGCTGTCGATGCGCGCGGTCACGGGAAAACCGATCAAGCTGATCGGCACCGGCGAGAAGACCGACGCCCTGGAAGATTTTCATCCGAGCCGGATCGCGGGCCGCATCCTCGGCATGGGCGACGTGGTCTCGCTGGTCGAAAAAGCCGCCGCCAATATCGACGCGGAAAAAGCCGCGCGCACCGCCGAGAGGATGCGCAAGGGTCAGTTCGATCTTTCCGATATGCGCGAGCAACTCCTGCAGATGGCGAATATGGGCGGCATCAGCGGGTTGATGGGCATGATGCCCGGCATCGCGAAAATGAAAAATCAGATCGCCAACGCCGGTCTCGACGACAAGATCATCAAGCGTCAGGTCGCGGTGATCGATTCGATGACGAGGGCCGAGCGCAAGAATCCGGACATCCTCAAGGCCAGCCGTAAAAAGCGGATCGCGGCGGGAGCCGGCGTCAAGGTCGAGGAAGTCAACAAGCTGCTGAAGATGCACCGGAACATGGCCGACATGATGAAGGCCATGGGTTCGGGCAAACGCGGCCCGATGGCCGGCCTCGCGCAGGCCATGGGATTTGGCGGCGGCATGGCTTCGGCCGAACAGATGAAGGCGATGGCCGAGAAGATGCCGGGCGGCGCTGGCGCGGCTGGGATGCCGGGGCTGCCAAAGGATTTGCCTGCCGGCTTGCGCCAGGGATTGCCGAATTTGCCGGGGCTCACGGGGCTGAGCGGCAAACCGAATCTGCCCGGGCTTGGCAAGCCAGGTCTCGGCGGCTTTCCAGGATTGGGAAAAAAGAAATGAGCGATTTCGTCGTCCTCTCGATACGTCGTTCCGGGGCGCGCGAAGCGCGAACCCGGAATCTCGAGATTCCCCGATGCGCAATTGCGCATCTGAGGACTGGTCCCTCGGACCCATCCCGGAATGACATGACCCAATCAAACAAGCACCCAATCACAGCCAATCAACAGGAGAGCTAAATGCCAGTCGTTATCCGCCTTGCTCGCGCAGGCACCAAGAAGCGTCCGGTCTATCACGTCGTCGTCGCCGACTCGCGCTTTCCGCGCGACGGCCGTTTCATCGAACGTCTCGGCCATTTCAATCCGCTGCTGCCGAAGGACAATGAGGCGCGGCTGAAGCTCGACATGGACAAGGTCAAGGCCTGGCTCGCCAAAGGCGCGCAGCCTTCGGACCGGGTGTCGCGCTTCCTCGATACCGCCGGCGTCGCCAAGCGCGCCACGCGCAACAATCCGGAAAAGGCCGTGCCGCGCAAGGAGCGCAAGGCCAACGCCGAAGCCGCCGCCACGGCTGCAACGGCTACCGCGGCGGCAGCCAAAACCGCGGCCGCGGCCGCCGACAAGAAGTAGGCGCGACGGCGCGGCGATGTCGGTCCGAATCTGCATCGCCCGGATCGGTGCCGCGCATGGCGTGCGCGGCGCGGTGAAGCTGTGGACCTTTACGGAAGACCCGCTTGCCGTGAAAAGTTACGGACCTCTGGCGACACAAGACGGCGCGCGTTCGTTTGAAATCGCGACCGCCCGCGAGGCCAATGGCCATCTGGTCGCGACGCTGAAGGGGATCGTGACGCGCGAGGACGCCGAGCGGCTCAATGGCGTCGAGCTCTATGTGGCGCGCGAAAAATTGCCTGATACCGACGAAGATGAATATTACCACGCCGACCTGATCGGGCTTGCCGCAGTGACAACGTCGAATGAACCGCTCGGCCGTGTCCTCGCGATTTATAATTTCGGCGCCGGCGATATCATCGAAATCGCTCGGCCCGGCGAGACAACTCTGCTGCTGCCGTTCACCAACGCGGTGGTGCCATCGGTCGATATTCCAGGCGGTCGCATGGTGATCGAATTGCCGGCCGAGATCGAGGGCGACAAACTCTAGCTCCGCCCGTCATCGCCGAATCCATCTTCGCTTGGTGGGACGTTCTTGCGAAGATCGATGGATACACGGGTCAAGCCCGCGTATGACGTCC
This sequence comes from uncultured Alphaproteobacteria bacterium, assembly GCA_963840155.1. Taxonomy (GTDB): domain Bacteria; phylum Pseudomonadota; class Alphaproteobacteria; order Rhizobiales; family Xanthobacteraceae; genus Bradyrhizobium. Next base: position 1,122,112 of record CAWIXP010000002.1, on the reverse strand, counting down.
GGAATATTGAACGGCTTTTTGAATGACCTGGCGCGCGACCATATTGACCCTTTTTCCGGAGATGTTCCCGGGGCCGCTCGGCGTCAGCCTGGCCGGCAAGGCACTCGCCTCGGGGCTTTGGACCTTGGAGGCGCGGGACATCCGCGATTCCGCCACGGACCGCCACCGCAGCGTAGACGACACGCCGGCCGGCGGCGGTCCCGGCATGGTGCTGCGCGCCGACGTGCTGGCAGCCGCCATCGATGCGGCGGATATCGCCGCGGAACGTGCAAAGGATCGGCCAAAACTGCTGATGAGCCCGCGCGGCCGGCCATTAACCCAGTCGATGGTGGTTGAACTCGCGGGCGGCCCAGGTCCCCTGATCGTCTGCGGCCGGTTCGAGGGCGTCGACCAGCGGGTGATCGAGGCGCGGTGGCTCGAGGAAGTGTCGATAGGGGATTTTGTGCTCTCCGGGGGAGAAATCGCCGCGATGGCGTTGATCGATGCCTGTGTCCGCCTGTTGCCCGGTGTGATGGGAAAGGCGGCCTCCGGCGCCGACGAGAGCTTTGGCGATGGGCTGCTGGAATACCCGCAATATACCCGCCCGCAGGAGTTCGAGGGGCGGGCGATCCCGGAAATCCTGCTGTCCGGTGACCACGCCAGGATCGCAGCCTGGCGCCAGGCCGAGGCCGAAGCCCTGACCAGGACACGGCGGCCCGACCTCTGGGCGGCCAGGACGAAGGGCCAAGAACGTCCAAAAAGACCCGGGAAAGGGTGACAAGCCGCGGCCTTTGCCGTATACGGGCGCCAAATCCGCGCAGGATAGACGAGCAGTCGCGCAATCCCCGCGCTTTGGCGGCTGGGCCGTGACGCCGATGGAGATTTTGCGATGAACCTTATTCAAGAGCTCGAAAAAGAGCAGTTCGACAAGTTATCTGCCGGCAAGCAGATCCCGGAATTCGGACCGGGCGACACCGTAATCGTCAACGTCAAGGTAGTGGAAGGCGACCGCTCCCGCGTGCAGGCCTATGAAGGCGTCTGCATCGGCCGCTCCGGCGGCGGGCTCAATGAGAGCTTCACGGTGCGCAAGATTTCCTACGGCGAAGGCGTCGAACGCGTCTTCCCGGTGATGTCGCCGATGATCGATTCGATCAAGGTGGTGCGCCGCGGCAAGGTGCGCCGTGCAAAACTGTACTACCTGCGCAACCTGCGCGGCAAGTCGGCCCGCATCGTCGAGAAGACCGAGCGCGCCGCCGCCGTCGGCGAGTAAGGCGCTCCACCTGGATTCGACGAAAGCGCGGGGCTCGATTCCCGCGCTTTTTTATTGCATCAGCCGTCATTCCGGGATGGCCGGAAGGACCAGACCTCAGATGCGCGATCGCGCATCGGGGAATCTCGAGATTCTCCGATGTGCAATCGCACATCGTAGTTCGAGGCTTCGCATCGCCGGGAATGACGGTGGACGCATATCGCGCTTCGATCGGCCACGTGCTATATGGGTGGCATGTTCGGTGATCGCCAAACCATCGCGTCTCGCGTCGTTCTCGACGACCGCAGGCGTCTGCCCTGGCGCTTCTTCGGCCGGCTGACGACGGCCGCTCTCGCGGCCTGACGCTGTTAGCGCGCCCGCCTCGCCGCGCGGTTTGGATTTTCCGATTTCAATTTGGATTCAAAGGCCTGACATCATGCCCGTCAAAAAACCCACCACGCTGTACGACAAGATCTGGAACGACCACCTGGTCCACGAGGCCGCGGACGGCACCTGCCTCATCTATATCGACCGCCATCTGGTCCACGAGGTGACCTCGCCGCAGGCCTTCGAGGGCTTGCGCGCCACCGGGCGAAAGGTCCGCGCGCCGGAGAAAACGCTTGCCGTGGTCGATCACAACATCCCGACCACCGATCGCTCGAAACCCAATCCCGATCCCGAAAGCATTGAGCAGATGCGGGTCATGGCGGAGAACGCCCGCGAATTTGGCATCGAATACTACAACGAGTTCGACAAGCGGCAAGGCATCGTGCACGTCATCGGCCCCGAGCAGGGTTTTACCTTGCCGGGCACCACCATCGTCTGCGGCGACAGCCACACCTCGACGCATGGCGCTTTCGGCGCGCTGGCGCATGGCATCGGCACGTCGGAAGTGGAACACGTGCTGGCGACGCAAACCCTGATCCAGAAGAAGGCAAAAAACATGCGCGCGGTAGTCGAGGGCAAATTGCCCGACGGCGTCAGCGGCAAGGACATCATCCTCGCGATCATCGGCGAGATCGGCACTGCCGGCGGCACCGGTTATGTGCTGGAATATGCCGGCGATGCCATCCGTGCGCTGTCGATGGAAGGCCGCATGACCGTCTGCAACATGTCGATCGAGGGCGGCGCCCGCGCCGGCCTGGTCGCGCCGGACGAAAAGGCGTTTGAATTCCTGAAGGGCCGTCCGAAATCTCCGAAGGGCGAGGGCTGGGACGCCGCGATGCGCTATTGGGAGACCCTGCGTTCGGACGAGGCTGCGCATTTCGACCATGAGATCAGGCTCGACGCGGCGAAACTGCCGCCGATCGTGACCTGGGGCACCTCGCCCGAGGACGTCGTCTCGGTCACCGGCATGGTGCCGGATCCCGACCGGATTGCCGACGAGGCAAAGCGGCTCTCGAAACACCGCGCGCTGAAATATATGGGCCTGATCCCCGGCACCAGAATCACCGACATCAAGCTCGACCGGGTCTTCATCGGCTCCTGCACCAACGGCCGGATCGAAGATCTTCGCGCGGCGGCGAAAGTCGCCGAGGGCAAGACAGTCAACGGCCAGGTCAACGCCATGGTCGTGCCGGGCTCCGGCATCGTCAAGGAACAGGCGGAAGCCGAGGGGCTGGACAAGATCTTCATCAAGGCCGGCTTCGAATGGCGCGAGCCGGGCTGCTCGATGTGTCTTGCGATGAATCCCGACAAGCTCAAGCCGGAGGAGCGCTGCGCCTCGACCTCGAACCGCAATTTCGAGGGCCGCCAGGGCTTTAAGGGCCGTACCCATCTGGTTTCGCCGGCGATGGCCGCCGCAGCCGCGATCGCCGGGCATTTCGTCGATATCAGGCAGTGGCCGTGAACCGGGTTATCGTTAGCCTTGCGGCGATCCTCCTGCCAATTCGTTAAGCAGTTGGGCGCAGATTAGATCGACGTGGGCATGGCATTTGCGAGGAGCGCACCGTGGCCGACAAGCCTGAATTCGTCGATATGATCAGCGAGGCGACGCGCCAGAGCTGGCGCAGGGTCATGCCACGCGCCGTCGCGCCCAAGGTCAAGGAAATCTCGCGTCTAAGTCACTGGCCGCCGGACCGCTGGACCCAGTGGCGGATGGAGACGCTCACGCCGTGGAAGCTCAAATATTGGAAATTCAAGAACTGGGATTGAAGGCGGGCCATCCTCGATTGCGGCAGATACAAATCAGGCGCCTTTCGAGGCGCCTGATTCGTCTCAGCCTTCCTGGCTCACCAATAGAAACGGTGATGCCGATGGTGATGACGCCAGTAGTGGTGACGCCAATGGTGATAATGACAGACGCGGCGCGGGCCGTAATAGGTCCAGATCACCCGGCAGCGATGATAATAGGGGTAGTCGTAATAGGCCGGCCCATAGAAGAAGTGCCGATGGTGAAAGAAGTGCCGGTGATGGCGGAACGCAAACCCGCCCTGGCGAAAACCGCTTCCGTGGAAAACACGAGCGGTCCGAAACCCGCCGCCATGGAACACGGCGCCGCCGCTGCGGAAACTTCCGCTGTGAAAGGCCGCACCGCCGCCATGTAAGCCGGCGCCGCCATGGGGGCCGCCTCCTCCGCCGCCGCCGCCGCCACCGTGGCCGCCGCGGACCTCAATCACCATTCCGTCGACGACTTGTTTCGCCGCGGGCGCAGCCGCCGGATTGACCAGCGAGAGCGCCTGCGCGCGCGGGCTAAGGGCGGCCGACAGCAGCAATATCGCGGCGGCCGCGAGCCCCAGGCGACGGATATAGCCGCGCCCGGGATCTGGTATCTTGATCATTTCGACATCTCCCCTCAATGCGAAGGCGGGCCATGACATGGCCCGTGCCATCGGCGCATTCATTTGCGATCGCTCCCAAGTTGCAATTAGAGCAAGTGATGTGAACGCGCCGTGAATGCGCGGGCCACAATGATGAACGATCGCGCCTTGCTCTCAAACAAGCGCGCGCTGCAGATGGGATCGTTCAGAAAGTTCAGCGGCCGGCTGACGAAACGGATTTACGCCGGGCATCGGTGGAAAACGGTTACCACCACGGCGGGGGCAACAAGGGATAGCCATAGTTGAAGGGAATAAAGGGCGCCGGTGCATAATAGTAAGGCCGATCATAGTAGCGTGGAGGGTCATCTCGCCGATCGGCGTAGCGCGCGCGATGCCGGGTGCGGTGAGGCGCGCTCGGTTCGATCGCTTGGCGCGCTTGCGAGTTTAGCGCTGCCGGTTTTTGCGCCCCCGCGGTCGCGGAATTAATCGCGCGTGAACCTGCGAATAGCAGCGCGGTCGCCAGCGCGATTGCAGCAATCGATTTTTTCATGTGCTCAGCCTAGAGCATTGATCGAGCCTGAATGGAACCGGCCAGACACCGAGGGCCTGCGTCACCCGCGGCGCCAATAGCAGTTCATGCGGGGAACGATGACAGGGCCGCTGGGCCGGTATTCCTGCACGTAGGTAGCGTTGCATTCGCGCACGGCATTGGGTCCGGGATTATAGCGCGGATAGACGTCGGGTTCCCATTCGTACCACGGATAAACCCGTAACCGCGTCGCCGGCCGGCGGATACGGCGCTGCGCCGAGATATCTGTGGCAGCCGACTGCCACATTGGGGCCGTTCGCAGGCTCGGCGATGTGGTCTGCGCGCCCGCATCCTGAGCCGGCAACGACAAGAGGCCTGCCAAAGCTACCAATATCGCCGCCGTCCCGACCCGCACCATTTCGCCCACCTGAGCCCTGTTGCGCCCGCACCGTCTCCGATTGCCGCGCCGAGGTCAACCACCGGCGAGGAGGATGCGTAAATCCGCATGCAGACGCTGGGAACACGCGGTAAAACAGGCAATGTGGAGTTCAGCGAAAGCGCCGTCGCTTGCCGAAATGGAGGTTATGGCGCACGACATTTTCCAACAGCTGCCGAAGACCTTTCGCGATCTGAGCGAAGGCGTAATCATCCGCGTCGACGACTTTCCGGCCGATGAAGTCCTCGAGGAACTGGGCGCGAAAAGCGAATTCGATCTGCTTGGACTATTCCAGGGCGTCGGGCTGCCCTTCCGCAGCACCCAGGACATCGCGCGGTTGCCCAACATGGTCTGGCTCTACCGCCGTCCGATCCTGGACTACTGGGCCGAACATGACGAGGCGCTGGGTTCGATCCTCCGCCATGTGCTGATTCACGAGATCGGCCACCATTTCGGGCTGTCCGATGCCGATATGGCGGCCATCGAGGCGCAAACCGAGGACTAGCGATGCATAATTGGCCTTTGATCGAGGCCGCCGTCGGGATAAGAACCGCCATCGATTTGCAAGTTTGCAACTTCCCGATGGCAAGCTGGCAATGGGTTCACTCGCACGGATGAAGATCAAGCCATGGACAAGTTCACGACGCTGGAAGGGGTTGCGGCGCCCTTGAAGTTCATCAATGTCGACACCGACATGGTCATCCCCAAGCAGTACCTGAAGACGATCAAGCGCACCGGGCTCGGCAAGGGGTTGTTCTCGGAACAGCGCTACCGGGATGACGGCAGCGAGAATCCGGACTTCGTCCTCAACAAGCCGGCCTACCGCAACGCCAGGATTCTGGTGGCGGGCGACAATTTCGGCTGCGGTTCGAGCCGCGAGCATGCGCCATGGGCGTTGCTGGATTTTGGCATCCGCTGCGTGATCTCGACCTCGTTCGGCGATATCTTCTACAACAACTGCTTCAAGAACGGCATCCTGCCGATCCGCGTCAACCAGGACGACCTCGACAAACTGTTCGACGACGCCGAACGCGGCGCCAACGCCACGCTGACCATCGATCTTGCCAATCAGGAAATCCGTGGGCCCGACGGCGGCACGGTGAAGTTCGAGATCGACCCGTTCCGCAAGCACTGCCTGATGAACGGTCTCGACGACATCGGGCTGACCATGGAAAAGAAGGCCTCGATCGACACTTACGAAGCCAAAGCCAAGACCGAGCGTGCCTGGGCCTGAGGTGATCTTCGCCGCCGGTTTTAAAGGTAACGTATGCTGCCCGATGTCGTCACCTTCTGGCACGGTCCCCTCGATGAGTTCCGGCGAACCTGCCTGAGGTCGCAGGTGGCTGCCGGCCATAAGGTCACCGTCTACAGTTTTGAGCCGCTTGCCGGCCTGCCCGATGGCGTCGGCAACGCGGAGGCCGAAGCGATCCTGCCGCATTCGTTCTCCGAAAAATTGCGCCCGCCGCAACCGGACGGCAGCTGGCGCGACTGGACTGTTTTGCAGTTCAGCGATTTTTTCAGGATGCGGCTGATGGCGCGTCAAGCCGGCCTGTGGCTTGACGGTGACGTGCTGCTGCTAAAACCCGTCGAGATCGACGAGACAAAACCCTTTTTCGCCTGGGAGCGGCGGCGTCGGCTCGGCAATGCCGTGCTTTACCTGCCGCCGGACGATCCGATCGTCGCAGCATTCGAAGATTTGCTGCAGCAGGACGAGTTGACGCCCGATTGGATGACACCACTGCATCGCCTGACATTCGCGCTGCATCGTCTGCGGGACGGATCGTGCCGCTTTTCCGACATTCGCATCGCGATCTACGGTCCGGCGGCGCTGACCGCGCTCGCCCGCCGGACCGGCGAGGTACGCTATGCGCTGCCGAAGAAATCGTTCTATGCGGTGCACTCCGAGCCAAAGCTGTTCTTCGAGCGTTCGGATTTTTCCGCGCTGATTGGCGATGCCGACGTCATCGGGCTGCACATTTCCGGTAAGGGCCGCACCAAACGGCCCCCGGTCGCCGGTAGCCTCCATGCCTGGGCCGCGGCGCGCTTTGCCTGATTTCGTTGAGGGCTTGAGAGCCACGGCCATTTGATAGGATGGGTTTCGCGGGGGCTCAACCCATCCCGCGCAACTCGAAGCCGGGGCGATTTTGAATTAGCTCCCCATCGCGGCGATCGCGTCGGCGATCGCGATGGTGCGCCTTGCCATTTCGGCGTGCAGTCTTTCCACCATCTGGCCGTCGAGCCGGATCGCGCCACGCGCGGCATTCTCCGGCTGTTCGAAGGCGGCGATGATCCTGCGCGCTTGTGCAATTTCCTCCGCCGGCGGCGTGAAGATCGCGTTGCAGGCCTCGATCTGACCCGGATGGATCAGCGTCTTGCCATCGAAACCGAGATCGCGGCCTTGCGCGCACTCTTGTGCAAAGCCGTCGACATTGCCGATGTCACTGTAGGGACCGTCGAGGATTTCGAGGCCGTGGGCACGGACGGCGAGAACGCAATGGGTGATCATCGGAATCATTGCCGCCCGGCCGGGCTGCATTCGGATTCGAGTCTCCCGCGAAATGTCGTTCGGTCCGAACACGAAGCCGGCGAGCCGCGTCCCGGAATCGCGCGAGGCGGCGGCGAGTTCCTCGGCGTGCAGCACCGCGCGCGCCGTCTCGGTCATCGCCCACACCCTGATCGCCGCGTCCGCGTTGATCTCGCGGAGGCGGTCGGCGATCGCGGCGAGGTGCTCCACGCTGGAAATCTTTGGAACCAGAATGCCGTCCGGCCGAGCCCTGCCGGCCATATTGACGTCGTCGATCCACCATGGGGTATCGAGGCCGTTGATCCGGATCAGGACCTCGCGCCTGCCGAACCCTTTTGCCGCGATCGCCTGCGCGATCTGGTCGCGCGCCATCGCCTTGGCTTCCGGGGCCACCGAATCCTCGAGGTCGAGGATGATGCCATCGGCCGGAAGATTGCGCGCTTTTTCCAGCGCCCGTGCATTCGACCCGGGCATGAATAGCAGGCTGCGGCGGGGGCGGATCATGGGCTGGCTTCCCTTTTTTTGAGCTTATCGCGATATCATTTCAGCCTGCCGTCCGAAAGGCTTGTTCCGGCCAGCGCCATATGGTTAGCAACCCGCATGGGACCGTTTCCGCAACATCTGCTCGAAGGCTACCGGACTTTTACGTCGCAGCGTCTGCCCACCGAACAGTCCCGCTATCGCGAACTGTCCGAGCGCGGCCAGTCGCCCGGGGTGATGGTGATCGGCTGCTGCGATTCCCGGGTCTCGCCGGAAGTGATCTTCGATGCCGGCCCCGGCGAGTTGTTTGTGGTGCGCAACATCGCCAATCTGGTGCCGGTCTACCAGCCGGACAGTAACGCGCACGGCGTATCGGCGGCGCTGGAATACGGGGTGTCGGTTCTCAAGGTAAAGCACATCGTGGTGCTCGGCCATGCGCAATGCGGCGGTATCCGCGCCTTCATCGACAAGATCGAGCCGCTATCGCCGGGCGACTTCATCGGCAGATGGATGTCGATGTTCGTCAAACCGGGCGAGAAGGTCGAACAGCGCGATCACGAAAGCATGGCCGACTTCACCGTCCGGATCGAAAAGGCCGCGGTGTTCCGGAGCCTGGAAAATCTCATGACGTTTCCCTTCGTGCGGTCGCGCGCCGAGCGCGGCGATCTGCATTTGCACGGCGCCTATTTCGGCGTCGCCGAAGGCTCGCTGTTTGTGCTCGATCAGGCTGCAAAGGAATTTCGCAGCGTGCGCGAGCCGGCAGGCGAACAGGAATAGCTGACTAGGGTCAAGCCGCCCGTTTCTTGGCACTGATCAGCTTGCGGTTGATCAGGCATTCGGCGATCTGGATCGCGTTCAGCGCGGCACCCTTGCGCAGATTGTCCGACACGCACCACAGTACCAGGCCGTTGTCGACCGTGGGATCGGCGCGGATGCGGCTGATGTAGGTCGCGTCCTCGCCCGCCGCCTCGTAGGGCGTGACGTAGCCTCCGGGTTCGTGCTTGTCGATCACGAGGCAGCCCGGCGCATTGCGCAGGATATCGCGCGCTTCGTCGGGCGAGATCGGATTCTCGAATTCAATGGTGACAGCTTCGGAATGGCCGACGAATACCGGCACCCGCACGCAGGTCGCGGTCAGCTTGATTTTAGGGTCAAGGATCTTTTTGGTCTCCATCATCATCTTCCACTCTTCCCTGGTGTAACCATCCTCCATGAAGACGTCGATCTCGGGGATCACGTTGAAAGCGATGCGCTTGGCGAACTTCTTGTTGACGAGTTCGTCGTTGGTGTAGACTGCCTTGGTCTGCGAGAACAATTCGTCCATGGCGTCCTTGCCGGCGCCCGAGACCGATTGATAGGTCGAGACCACCACGCGCCTGATGGTCGCCCTATCGTGCAGCGGCTTCAGCGCGACCACGAGCTGCGCCGTCGAGCAATTCGGATTGGCGATGATGTTCTTCTTGACGAAGCCCGCGACCGCGTCGGCGTTGACCTCGGGCACCACAAGCGGGACGTCCGGGTCCATCCGCCACGCCGACGAGTTGTCGATCACGACCGCGCCGGCGGCGCCGATCTTCGGCGACCATTCCTTCGACACCGCGCCGCCCGCCGACATCAGGCAGATATCGACGTCGGAAAAATCGTAATGCTCGAGCGCTTTGACCTTCAGGGTGCGGTCGCCGTAAGACACTTCGACGCCCATGCTGCGTCGCGACGCCAGCGCCACGACCTCGTCAGCCGGGAATTTACGCTCGTCGAGAATGTTGAGCATTTCCCGCCCGACATTGCCGGTCGCTCCGACCAGCGCGACTTTGTAGCCCATCGTTCACTCTCCGAACAAAATGCCTGAACCCGGAAATGGAAGGAGCAGCGCTTCTATGCGAGAAACACCGTTAAGACAACGTTAGCCGGCGTTTGGCCCGGTTGCCATGATCGTGTGGGGGCCGGTTGAGTCGGGTAATGCTGCCGACAGCCGGAAATGGACCCAGAGTGGCTGAACCTATGTTCGCCCGCGCCGAACCGGTAGCGGCAGCTGCCCCGCTTCACCAGTCACCTTGCCGGATCGGGCGGCCCCCGGCGGAAACCCCCGTTTGCACGGCCCGCCGTAACCGCGGCCAGCCAAGGTGCTGGTTTTCATGCAACTTTTTCTTCCGCCGCTGCATTATTGTGGTCCAGTGTGGCCCGATTGACCTTGTGACCGCATACCCGCGGCCGCTAGAGTGTCGGCCGATCGACAAATGGTGGCCGGGCCGCCGGTGAGGACATGATGACCTGGAAATTCCCTGCTGCGAACGAAGTTGCGGTGTTGCTGGTCGCCGCCAGCGTCCTTGCTGTTGGCTTTAGCTTCGATATTACCCCCGCGAGCGCGCAATCCAGGCAGCAGTTCGACAACCGCGGTCGGCCTTATTACGGCTCCAACGGTCCCAACGTCTCCTATCAGCAAGGGCCGCGCACCCGGATTTATGTGACAAAGCGCTCCTGGCTTGACGCCGGTACCGAAGTGCTGCCGGGCGATCGCAAATTCACCGATTACGCCTATCCGCCGGCGCGCTCTTTCGGAATCGAAAACAAGAACCGCCCGCTCGACCGGCAGCCGCTCAATCCGCCCTATGATCTCGGTGGATATTATCCGCAGTATTTCCCGCTGTATTGATTTACCGGCCTGGCACGCGACTGCACCAATCGCGCGAGTTTCCGGCCTTGAGCCGGAACCTAGAGTCCAAACGGGACCAGTTGTCCGGATTTAGCTGTGCAGCGCCTGCAATTCCTTCAAGATCGCCTCGCCCATCTGCGTCGTGCTTACTGCCTTGGTGCCTTCTGACTTGATATCGGCGGTGCGCAGGCCGCCGGCCAGCACCGCCGCGATCGCGGCGTCGAGCTTGTCTGCCAGCGCGCCCATATCGAATGAATAGCGCAACGCCATTCCGAACGAGGCGATCATCGCGATCGGATTGGCGAGACCTTTGCCGGCGATGTCGGGCGCCGAACCGTGCACCGGCTCGAACAGCGACCGGCGTTTTCTGGTCTTGACGTCGACCTCGCCGAGCGACGCCGATGGCAGCATGCCAAGCGAGCCGGTCAGCATCGCCGCGATATCCGAGAGCATATCGCCGAACAGATTGTCGGTCACGATGACGTCGAATTGTTTGGGCGCTTTCACCAGGTTCATGCCGCCGGAATCGGCCAGCTGATGCTCGAGCTCGACATCGCTGTATTCGCGCGCATGGAGCTGGCTGACCACCTCGTTCCAGAGCACGCCGGATTTCATGACGTTGCGCTTTTCCATCGAAGTCAATTTGTTGCGGCGCTTGCGCGCGAGGTCGAATGCGACCCGCGCGATGCGCTCGATTTCGTAGGTGTCGTAAACCTGCGTATCGATCGCGCGCTTCTGGCCGTTGCCGAGATCGGTGATGATCTTTGGCTCGCCGAAATAGACCCCGCCGGTGAGCTCGCGCACGATCATGATGTCGAGACCCTCGACCACCTCGCGCTTCAGGCTCGAGGCGTCCGCCAGCGCCGGATAGCACACCGCCGGGCGTAAATTCGCGAACAGGCCGAGCTCCTTGCGCAGCCGCAGCAAGCCCGCTTCGGGCCGAGCCTCATACGGCACGCCGTCCCACTTCGGGCCGCCGACCGAACCGAAGATCACCGCGTCGGCCGCGCTCGCCTTGGCCATGGTAGCGTCGGTGATGCTCTGTCTGCTCGCATCGTAGGCCGCGCCGCCGACCAGCCCCTGCTCGGTTTCGAAATGCGCGATGCCTTGCGCGTCGAGCCAGCCGATCAGGCGTTTCACCTCGGCCATCACTTCGGGGCCGATGCCGTCGCCGGGCAGCAGCAGCAGTTTATGGGTCGCCATGAGAGGGTCCTCGCTCCTATTCTCTACTCGTCATTCCGGACGCCGAGCATAGCGAGGCGATCCGGAATCCAGAGGTGGGATGGATTCCGGGTTCACGCTGGCGCGCGCCCCGGAATGACTGAAGTCGCGGAGTGCTAAAGCGCCCTTGCGCTGATGGCAAGACACCATTGCCGCCCGCGGCCTTGCAACCCTGGTCCGGCCTGCCAGTATCCGGCCGAGCCGGAGTACCCCCTTGCACGTCCTCGAACGTCCCCAGCCTTACGCGCATCCCGCGCGGCTGATCCTGATTTTATCGCTCACACCGACGATCGGGCTTGGCATCGGCCGCTTCGCCTATTCGCTGGTGCTGCCGGACATGCGCGACGCGCTGCACTGGTCGTATTCGGCGGCCGGTTTCATGAACACCATCAATGCTGCCGGTTATCTCGTCGGCGCGCTGATGGCCTCCGGGCTGGTGAAACGGTTTGGACTCTCTGCCGCGGTGCGCTGGGGGACGCTCGCCTGCGTCGTCTCGCTGGCGCTCTGTGCGCTGTCCGGCAATTTTGCCGTTTTGAGCTTCGCGCGCCTGCTGGCCGGCCTCGGCGCGGCAGTCGGGTTCGTCGCCGGCGGCGCGCTGGCGGCAACCATCGCGCAGTCGCGCCCCGAACGGGCGAACTTCCTGTTGAGCTTGTTTTACGCCGCACCCGGGCTCGGCATCCTGACGTCGGGCCTGATCGCGCCCTTTGTGTTGCAGGCGTTCGGCGCCGGTTCGTGGTGGATCGTGTGGTGGGCGATGACGTTGCTCACGCTGGTCATGATCATCCCGCTGATGCTGACGCCGCTCGATAGCCGCGCTCAGATCGCCGATGTCGCGGCAGCCAAGTTCGCCATCGGGCCGGTCGCGATCTATCTCGCCGGCTATTTTCTGTTCGGCTCCGGCTACATCGCCTACATGACGTTCATGATCGCCTATGTCCGCGATTCCGGCGGTGGCGCGGTCGCCCAAAGCGCGTTCTGGTGCTTGATCGGTTTGAGCGCGTTCGTAACGCCGTGGGTATGGCGCGGCGTGCTGGCGCTCAACCGCGGAGGTATTTCCACCGCGATCGTTCTTGCCGTCAATGCCTTGGGCGCGACGCTACCGCTGTTCGGGTATTCGATTCCCCTGCTTGCGGTATCGGCGCTGGTGTTCGGGGTCGCATTCTTCGCCGTGGTGGCATCGACCACCGCCTTCGTGCGCTTCAATTATCCCCCGGCCGAATGGCCGAAGGGCATTGCGGCAATGACGATTGCCTTCGGGGTCGGCCAGACGCTCGGGCCGATCGCAGTCGGCGCCATCACCGACGCGCTCGGCAGCCTGTCCTACGCGCTCAACATCTCGGCTGCGATGCTGGCGCTGGGCGCGCTGGCATCGGCGTTCCAGAAGAGGCTGGTAGCCCATGCGTAGATTGCAGGGTGGCTTTTGCTGGCCCCGTTGAATTGGAGAAGGTGGGCCGGGCTTGCTTTGCCCACCCGACGCAAGCGGGCGATCAACTGCCGCTGAAGGAGTTGTAGCCCTGGTCTTCCCAGTAGCCGCCCTTGTAGTCGTTGGTGACTTCCATCGAGATCACGTATTTCGGGTTCTTGAACCCGAGTTTCGTCGGCACCCGGATCTTCATCGGGTAGCCATAGGCCCGCGGCAAAATCTCGTCGGCAAATTTGAAGCTCATCTGGGTCTGCGGGTGCAGCGCGCTGCGCATGTCGAGCGGTGAGTTGTAGCCCTCGGAATCGGCGCACTGGAACCAGCAATATTTCGCGCGGGTGTCGGCGCCGACCAGTTTGAGGAAGTCGCGCAGCGGCGTGCCGGTCCAGCTTCCGATCGCGCTCCAGCCCTCGACGCAGATATGACGGGTGACCTGCTTGACCTGCGGCAGCTTGTAGAGCTCCTCCAGCGTCCATGATTTCTTGTTCTCGACCAGACCGCGAACCTCGAGCTTCCATTGCTTGCCGTCAATATCAGGCGCATCGTCGACATCGTAATAGGCGTTGAACGGGAACGGTTTGGTGATGGCGCTTTCCGGAAAGCTCGGCGCCAGCGCGTCGGGATTGAAGATCGCCGCCTGCACGGCGTCGTTGAACTTTGAAACCCTCTTCAGCATTTCCTCGGCCGAAAAGCTGTCCGTTGCATCGCAGCCGGTCAGCAGCGTCAGCGCACCGAGGCTGGCGCCGCCGGCAATGAAACGCCGCCGCGCCAGATCCGGCATCAGCTTCACAGCGTCGCGCACCAGAAGTTGCTGGTCGACGCCGGGAATCAGAAGCTTGCGTAGTCGGCCCATGGCGTCCTCCTGAATTGTCAGTCGATCACGGCTGTTACGGAAAACCGGTTCCCATCTTTCCGGATCGTGCTCACACCTAGCGGCCAATAATGATCGCGCGCAGGCTCCGGGGCACCAGCAGCGCGAGTGCAATGTGAACGATCAGAAACGCGCAGATCGCCGACATGCAGACGAAATGCACATAGCGCGCCACATCGTAACCGCCGAACAACGCGGTCAGCCATTGCAACTGCACCGGCTTCCAGATCGACAGCCCCGACAGCACGATAAGGATGCCGACCACGATGATCCCGGCGTAGAGCAGCTTCTGCACGTAATTATACCTGGTGAGATCGTCATGCGAGAGCTTGCCGGCGAACGCTGCCTTGGCATCCGATATCACGCCGCCGGCGCTGATCGGCAGCAGCTTCTTGCGGAAACGGCCGGTGGCAAAGCCCAGCACAAGATAGACGAGGCCGTTGACCATCAACAACCACATCGCCGCGAAATGCCACAGCAGCGCGCCGGCCAGCCAGCCGCCAAGGGTGATCGAGCTGGGAAATCTGAAACCGAACAGCGGCGAGGCGTCGTAGATCTGCCATCCCGACATGATCATCACGATCATCGCCACGGCATTGATCCAGTGCACGGTCCGGACCCACGCCGGCTGAACGATTTCGCGCGTCGCGGCTGTGCGCTGGTCGCTGGCTGCAAGGCTGGACATGGCTATTCCACTTCTGGCGAGTTGATTGCCGGATTATACGCCGGGAACCCGGGCTTCGTTACTGCAAATGCCGATTTGTTGAATTGATGCGCACAGGACATGACGCTCACGAAAGCGCGAGCCGGGTTGGCCCGGCTCGCGCTTTCACGTCTTGTTGGGGACCCGGTCAGGATGGGCGCGGCATCAAGACGCCGGCATCAGGACGGTGTCGACCACGTGGATCACGCCATTCGACTGGTTGACGTTCGGGATCGTGACGGTCGAGGAGCCGCCCTTGGCATCGACGATCCACACTTTGCCATCCGCCTTCTTCACGGTCAGTTCTTCGCCTTCCACGGTCTTCAGCTTCCTGCCGTCGGTCAGGCTGGAGGCCTCGAGCCGGCCGGGAACCACGTGGTAGGTCAGGATTTTGGTCAAGGCGGCCTTGTTCTCGGGTTTCACCAGGGTGTCGACCGTGCCGGCCGGCAGCTTGCCGAAGGCGGCATTGGTTGGCGCGAATACCGTGAACGGGCCCTTGCCTTGCAGCGTCTCGACCAGTCCGGCCGCCTTCACGGCGGTCACCAGCGTGGTGTGGTCCTTCGAATTCACGGCGTTCTGGATGATGTTCTTCGAGGGGAACATCGCGGCGCCGCCGACCATCACGGTCTTCTCGCCGGACATTGCGCTTTTCATCATCTTGTCTTGCGCGCCGACCGGCGCAACGACGATGGCGGTCAGGGCCAGTGCGCTTATGGCGGCGGACAACAATGCAATACGCTTCGACATGGATCGTCTCCCGATGGATTGAGTGACCGGCGAACGCCTGCCGGCGATGAGGGGCAACAACGGCGCGGGCTTCCTTGGGCTAGGCCGCGTCGTCGTTGGCCCGAGCTACGGGAGCCTTGATGGGCGGTTTCAGGAGATAATTTATCGTGATGTTTGAAACTATCTTCGGGGCAGATCGTGTGCAGGTTCGCGCCGAGTTCGTTAATCGCGACTATGCGGCGTCTGAATAAATCCTCGGTTCCAGGTCGGGCTGATCAGGATCTCGTTGACGCAGACCCGCGGCGGCATGGAGGCTACGAAGGCGATGGTGCGGCCGAGATCTTCGGACTGCAGCATCCTGGCCTGCTCGGCTTCAGAGGGCACCACCGGCCGCAGCTTCAGGATCGGGGTTGCGACCTCGCCGGGCGACAGGCAGCAGGCGCGCAGGCCGTTGACGCATTCGTCCATGTTGAACGAGTGGGTCAGCGCCAGCACGGCATGTTTTGTCGTTGTGTAGGCCGGCCCCGGCATTTTCGAGACGTGGCGGCCGGCCCAGGATGCGACGTTGATGATGCAGCCGTCCTGTTGCTTTCGCATCGCCGGCAGCACCGCGCGCATGCAATACAACACGCCGTTGAGATTGATCTCGACCAGCTTGTCCCAGCCTTCGAGCTCCATGTCGGCCCAGCTGCGTTTCGGCACATTGATACCGGCGCTGTTGACCAGAAGATCGATGCGGCCATGGTTGCCGACAATCTGCTCCGCCGCCTTGTTGACGTCGGCCTTGTTGCTGACGTCGAGCGCGACCGCCTCGGCTTTGCCGCCGTTCTTTGCGATCTTCGCCACCACCGCGTCCAGCGCATCCCTGCGGCGTCCCGACACCACCACCGTCCAGCCATCCGCCGCCAGCGCTTCCGCGCCGGCCTCGCCGATGCCGCTGCCGCCGCCGGTCACCCAGGCCACGCGCTTCCCGTTATTTGACATGCCAACTGTCTCCGTTGCTTTGTGAGGGGCGGTTTTGCTATTGAACGCCTGAACGCCGCCGCCCGGGAATGATGCATGAACGCTACCAAGAAGAACATCTAGAAAACCCAGCCTGAACGCCGAGCAGTTATCCCGAACTTTCTTCCAAAGCAAAATGAGGCAAGAAGCGCATGCGCCCGCTTGAAGGAATACGCGTTGTCGATCTCACCCGGGTGCTGTCGGGGCCGTTCTGCACCATGCAACTCGGCGATCTCGGCGCCGAGGTGATCAAGGTCGAGCGGCCGGTCGAGGGCGACGACACGAGAGCGTTCGCGCCGCCCTACCAAGGCGACGAAGCGGCCTATTTTCTCTCGGTTAACCGCAACAAGAAAAGCATTACGCTCGACATGAAAAGCGAACGCGGCCGCGAGGTGCTGTGGCGGTTGATCGATACCGCGGATGTACTGGTTGAGAATTTTCGGCCGGGCGCGATGGACCGTCTTGGCTTCGGTTACGCCGCGGTCAGCGCGCGCCGCCCCGGCATGGTGTATTGCTCGATTTCCGGATTCGGCAATACCGGCTTGATGAAAGACCGTCCCGGCTACGACGTCATCGTGCAAGGCGAAGCCGGTATCCAGGATATCACCGGACCGGCCGACGGCGCACCCTACAAGGTCGGCACCTCGATCGCGGATCTGGTATCCGGGTTGAACGGATCGCAGGGCATTCTCGCCGCGCTTTACGCCTCCAAGGTGACCGGGCGCGGCCAGCATGTTTCGATTTCGATGTACGAATCCGTGGCCGCGCTGCTCAGCTTCAATGCCAGCATCTATTTCGCCACCGGCGAATCCCCAAAACGCCGCGGCAATGCGCACGCCACCATCGTGCCATACGAGACCTTCGAGGCGAGCGACGGCTGGATCAGCCTCGGGGTCGCGAATGACGAATTGTGGAAGCGCTTCTGCAAATTGGTCGAGCGAAGCGAACTGACCGGCGATCCGCGTTTTGCGAAAGCCGCCGACCGCGTCCGCAACCGCGACATCCTGGTCCCGATCGTCAAGGACATTATCAAGCAGCGCAAGCGCGACGAGTGGCTGCCGCTAATGGATGCCGCCGGCATTCCGAGCGGCGGGGTCCGAACCGTCGGCGAAGTCTGCGAGAGCGACCTCCTGAAGTCGCGGGACATGATCGCCGAGATGCCGCATGCCGGCACCGGCGTCGGGATCGTCAAGAACATCAAGAATCCGATGCATCTCAGCGCAACCCCACTCGATACCTACACTGCCCCGCCCAGGCTCGGCGAGCATACGCGCGAGATTTTGACCGGTCTGCTGGGCTACAGCGCCAGCGAAGTCGAGGAACTGGCGCGCAGCGAAGCGATTTAGCCGGCGCCCGAGCAAGCAACGGCAACACCGTTGTGGAACCCGCGCCCCCCGGCTACAGCAGGCTGATCACAAATCGGGTGCCGACGGCGAACAGGTAGGTGCCATATGCGATCTCCAGGCCGCGCTTGGACATCGCGTGCGCGGCTCTGACCCCAAGCGGTGCCGTCAACAGGCTGGCCGGCATCACCAGCACGGCGCCGATCAGCGAGACGTAACCGATTGAAAACGGCAATTGCAGCGCGGCAACGTCGGGAAAACGAGCCGCCGCCGGCCAACCGGCATAGACATAGCCGAGCGCGCCGGGAATCGAAATCAGCACGGCGAGCGCCGAGGAGGTCGCGACCGCCTGATGGATCGGCCGACCGTAGAAAGTCATCAGCAGGTTGGAGAACAATCCGCCGCCGATGCCCATCAGCGTCGAAAGAAGCCCGACGAAGAAGCCATAGACCTTCATCAGCGGTCCCCCCGGAAGATCGTCGCCGAACTTCCAGGTTTCGCGCGCCAATAGCAGCCGCGCCGCGGCCGACCACGCTACCCCGACGAACACGATCTTGAACAGCCGTTCCGGCGCATAGCGCGCAATCACGCTGCCGGCGATCACGCCGACTAGGATTGGCAGCCACCAGGCCCTGACGACTGCCACGTCCACCGCCCCGTGGGCATGATGGGCGCGCCAGGAGCGGACCGAGGTCGGAATGATGATGGCAAGCGAAGTGCCGATGCAAAGCGGCATCCGCACCTCCAGCGGCACGCCGGCGAGCCGAAAGCATTCATAAAATACCGGGACCAGGACCGCGCCGCCGCCGATGCCGAATATGCCGGCGAGAAATCCCGACAACACGCCGACCGCCACCAGCAGCAGCGCCAGTTGAACGAGTTCGGCGCCGTTCAATCCGGCGATCATCGTTCTGCCCCGCTTTTTCGGTTGCGCCTCGAGTTCGAATGCTCACGCGCAACCCCACGCCTGAATCGAGCGTCATCGGCATTGCCAGCAGCGCCGGCCAGCGTTGTCAATGGCCGCCGATGCAAGCCTCATCTGAAGCTATGAACAATCGTTCGCAACGACGGATTTCGCCGTTGCGCTGACTGTTTTCAGTTCGTAAATAGGATTCGTCAACCGCGATGCCCGAATGGCCTGCGCGGGCCCGTAAACCCTCAAAGTTGCCCATGACTGCCAGGATCGAACGACCGCTTTCGCCACATCTGCAGACCTACCGCGTCACCCTGACGATGGCGATGTCCATCGTTCATCGCATCACCGGTGTTGCGCTGTATTTCGGCACGCTGCTCTTGGCGTGGTGGCTGATGGCTGCGGCTTCCGGACCTGCCGCCTATAGCTACGTGCAGGCCTTTACCTCGAGCTTCGTCGGCCGGCTCATCGTGTTCGGTTACACCTGGGCGCTGCTGCATCACCTGCTCAGCGGCATCAGGCATTTCGTCTGGGATCTCGGCTATGGCTTCAAGCCGAACGAGCGTGAGACGCTGACCTGGAGCGCGCTGATCGGCGGCATTTCCCTCACCGTGCTGCTGTGGATTGCGGCCTACGTGATCGGGGGCGGACGATGAGCGCGCCAATTCCCGCCAAATCGATGCGCACGCCGCTCGGCCGCGTCCGCAGCCTCGGCTCCTCGCATTCCGGCACCACCGAGTTCTGGCGGCAGCGCCTCACCGCGGTGGCGATGGTGCTGTTGATACTGCCTGCGATCGTGGTGGTGATGATGCTGCTCGGCCGCAACCAGGCAGGTGTCGCGCAAATCCTCGGTTCCCCCATGGTCGCGATCATCATGCTGCTGTTCATCATCGCCAGCGTCTGGCACATGAGAATCGGCATGCAGGTGGTGATCGAGGATTACGTGCATGGCGAGACGCTGAAGCTTGCCGCCATCATGGCGAACAACTTCTTCTCGGCGGTGGTGGCGCTGGTCTCGATCTACGCGATTCTCAAATTGTCGTCTGGAGTGTAGCCGATGGCCGGAGCCGGAAATGGCAAGGGAAACGGCGCTCCCGCAGCCAACGGACAAGCCTATGCGCTCGAGGACCACACCTATGACGTCGTCGTGGTCGGCGCCGGCGGTGCGGGCCTGCGAGCGGTGGTCGGCTGCAGCGAAGCCGGCTTGCGCACTGCCTGCATCACCAAGGTATTCCCGACCCGTTCGCATACGGTGGCGGCGCAAGGCGGTATCTCGGCGGCGCTCGGCAATATGCACGAGGACAACTGGCGCTGGCATATGTACGACACCGTCAAGGGCTCGGACTGGCTCGGCGACCAGGATTCGATCGAATACATGGTGCGCCAGGCGCCGGAGGCGGTCTACGAACTCGAGCACTGGGGCGTGCCGTTCTCGCGCACCGATGACGGCAGGATCTATCAGCGGCCGTTCGGCGGCATGACGGTGGATTACGGCAAGGGGCAGGCGCAGCGCACCTGCGCCGCGGCCGATCGCACCGGGCATGCCATGCTGCACACCATGTATGGCCAGGCGCTGCGCCACGCCGCCGAATTCTACATCGAGTTCTTCGCCATCGACCTGATCATGGACGATCAGGGCACCTGCCGCGGCGTCATCGCGCTCAAGCTCGAAGATGGCACGCTGCATCGATTCCGCGCGCAAACCACCATCCTTGCCACCGGCGGCTTTGGCCGCATCTATCATACCTGCACCGGCGCCCACACCCAAACCGGTGACGGCAGCGCGATGGCGCTGCGCGCAGGCTTGCCGCTGCAGGACATGGAATTCGTCCAGTTCCACCCCACCGGCATCTACGGCGCAGGCTGCCTGGTCACCGAGGGTGCGCGCGGCGAGGGCGGCTATCTGGTCAATTCGGAAGGCGAGCGCTTCATGGAGCGTTACGCGCCATCCGCCAAGGACCTGGCCTCGCGCGACGTCGTGTCCCGGGCCATGACCATCGAGATACGTGAAGGCCGCGGCGTCGGCAAGAAGAAGGATCACATCTTCCTGCACCTCGACCATCTCGATCCCAAGGTGCTGCACGAACGGCTGCCCGGCATTTCGGAATCGGTGCGGATTTTCGCCAATGTCGATGTGACGCGCGAGCCGATCCCGATCGTGCCGACCGCGCATTACAACATGGGTGGAATTCCAACCAATCTGCACGGCGAAGCGCTGACCAAGAAAAACGGCGACGACAATTTCGTGGTGCCGGGCCTGATGGCGGTGGGCGAGGCCGCCTGCGTTTCGGTGCACGGCGCCAACCGGCTCGGCTCCAACTCGCTGATCGACCTCGTGGTGTTCGGCCGCGCTGCCGCCCTGCGCTGCGCGGAAAAGCTGACGCCGAACGGCAAGCAGCCGGACTTGCCGGGGGATTCCGCCGAAAAGGCGCTCGGGCGGCTCGATCGCTACCGCTATGCTTCGGGGGGCACCCCGACGGCGAAGCTGCGCGACAACATGCAGCTTGTGATGCAGAACAATTGCGCCGTGTTCCGCACCGGCGAGGTGCTCGACGAGGGACACAGTCTGATTCACAAGGTGCATGGCGGGGTCAGCGACATCAGGGTGACCGACCGTTCGCTGATCTGGAATTCCGATCTGGTCGAGACGCTGGAGTTCGACAATCTGATCGTGCAGGCGGTGGTGACGATGGACTCGGCGGTGAACCGCACCGAGAGCCGCGGCGCCCATGCGCGCGAGGATTTCCCCGACCGCGACGACAAGAACTGGATGAAGCACACGTTGGCGTGGATCGACGATGCCGGAAATACCTCGATCGACTACCGCCCGGTGCACGACTACACCATGACCAATGACGTTCAATACATCCCGCCGAAACCGCGGGTGTATTGAGCCATACCCTTCATGCGCCGAACTGACCGCACATCCATCTATTCTTCGCAACACGGACTGCCGAACGCAGGCAAATTACGTAATTTGCGAAAACAGACTACGATGCCCGCTGATTGAGGTGAACCAAGGCAGGACGAATGGCTGAATTCACGCTTCCGAAAAATTCAAGGATCACCGGCGGCAAGACCTGGCCGAAGCCGGCCGGTGCGACCGAAATCCGCGAATTCAGGATCTATCGCTGGAACCCGGACGACGGCAAGAACCCCAGCGTCGATACCTATTACGTCGATGCCAATGAATCCGGGCCGATGGTTCTCGACGCGCTGATCTGGATCAAGAACCACGTCGATCCGACGCTGACCTTCCGCCGCTCCTGCCGCGAGGGCGTCTGCGGCTCCTGTGCCATGAACATCGACGGCCAGAATACGCTGGCCTGCACCAGGTCGATGCACGACGTGAAAGAGGGCGCGGTCAAGGTCAATCCGCTGCCGCATCAGCCGGTGGTCAAAGACCTGGTCCCGGACCTGACCAATTTCTACGCCCAATACGCCTCGATCGAGCCGTGGCTGAAGACCACGACGACGACGCCGCAGAAGGAATGGCGGCAAAGCCACGAGGACCGCGAAAAGCTCGACGGTCTCTACGAATGCATCCTGTGCGCCTGCTGCTCGACCTCCTGTCCGAGCTATTGGTGGAACAGCGAACGTTTTCTCGGGCCGGCGGCGCTGCTGCAGGCGACACGCTGGATCAAGGACAGCCGCGACGAAGCCACCGGCGAGCGGCTCGACGATCTCGAGGATCCGTTCCGGCTCTATCGCTGCCACACCATCCTGAACTGCGCCAAGGCCTGCCCGAAGAGCCTCAATCCGTCGGAGGCGATCGCCGAACTCAAGCTCAAGCTGGTCGAACGGCAGATGTAGAGAGTCGCCTTCAAATGGCGCCGATCAAGGTTCCACCCCGCCAAAATTTTGTTCGCCGCGATAGATTGCGGTAAGCTCTTCGGCAGAAGCCGGGGCAACCGTGCAGACCGAACGACGCAATTCGCTACGACTGCTGCAATGGATGATGGCCGCCTCGGTGGCCCTTCCGGTCGCGTTGTTCGTATTTGCTTCCTCGATTTCCTGGATCTCGACCCACGACACAGCCGACCGGGAGATCCGGCGTAACGTCGACGTCGCCCATGAACACGCTCTGAAGGTGTTCGAGACCATCGACCGCAGCCTCTCGGAAATCAACGAGATGGTCCGCGGCATTCCCGACGACGGCATCAAGTCGCGCCAGGAGGCGCTGCATCTGCGGTTGAAGCAGCTCGTTATTTCGCTGCCGCAGATGAAATCGGCATGGATCTTCGACGCGAAGGGCCGCGCTCTCGTCAACAGCCTGGTGCTGCCGGCCCCATCGATCGACTTTTCGGATCGCGACTATTTCAAGGCCCACATCGACAAGGACATCGGCATTTTCATCGGCGGCGACTTGACCCCTCGCCCGCCTTATCAAGGCGCGGCCTTCTTCGGCGTCAGCCGTAGGCGGCAAACCGCGGACGGTAGCTTCGCCGGCGTGCTCCAGGCTTCGGTGCTGCCCGAATATTTCGAGAATTTCTATGCCAGGATCGGCCACGATCCCGGTAGTTTCTTCGCGCTCGGCCTGGCCGACGGCACGGTGCTGGCCCGCTTTCCGGTCCTCGACCATGAGATGCATCTCGATCGCGACGGCCCGGTCGGGCAAAAGCTGGCCGCAAGTCCGAACGGCGGGCTCGTCACCGTGACGTCGCCGGCCGATGGCATCGAGCGCCGGCTCGGATACCAGAGGCTGGCCGAGTATCCGATCTATGTCAGCGCCGGGCTGGAGACATCGGCGATCCGCGCGCGCTGGCTCACCACCATGAGCCAGCACCTGATTTTCGGCCTGCCTGCGACCGCGCTGCTGTTTCTCATTCTTGCGCTGGCGTTGCGGCGAACACGCCGCCTGTATGCGGAAGCCGACCGGCGGCGGGAAGCCGAGGAGGCCCTGAAGCACGGCCAGCGGCTGGAGGCGCTGGGCCAACTCACCGGCGGGGTGGCGCATGATTTCAACAATCTTCTGACCGTGATCCGCGCCTCGGTCGATCTGTTGCGGCCGCCACATCTGGCCGAGGAGCGGCGGCAGCGCTACATCGAGGCGATTTCCGATACCGTCAACCGCGCCGCGAAATTGACAGCACAACTGCTGGCCTTCGCGCGGCGGCAAACCCTCAAACCCGAAGTGTTCGACGTCGGCGAGTCAGTAACGACGCTTAGCGAGATGATCGGGGCTCTGACGGGATCTCCGATCAAGATCGTCACACGCGTTCCGGAGACATCCTGTTTCATCGATGCCGATGCAGGCCAGTTCGAGACCGCACTGATCAACATGGCCGTCAATGCGCGCGACGCGATGGGCGGCGATGGTCGGCTCACCATTGCCGTTCGCACGGTGGCGGCGCTTCCCGGCGCTGCGCAGCACCCGCAGAGCACGCATGGTTACGTTGCGGTATCGGTCGAGGACACTGGCGTCGGAATCCCGAAGCACCAGTTCGAGCGCATCTTCGAGCCATTCTTTACCACCAAGGAAGTCGGCCGCGGCACCGGGCTTGGGCTGTCGCAAGTGTTCGGCTTCGCGAAGCAATCCGGCGGCGAGGTCATGGTGGAGAGCGAGGTCGGCCAGGGTAGTACTTTTACGCTCTACCTGCCCCAGGCGCTGCGCAGCGAAGGTCCAAAGCAGCCGTCGGCCGATGTGGCACCGCCGATCGACCGCCATGCCATGTCGATTCTGCTGGTCGAGGACAATCCCGAGGTTGGCGCGTTTACCGCCGCCGCGTTGCGCGAGCTTGGCTACGCCATCACGCTGGTCGGAAATGCCATGGAAGCGCTCGCGGAGCTGACAAGGAATGCCGAACGGTTTGACGTGGTGTTTTCCGACGTGGTGATGCCCGGTATGACCGGCCTCGACCTGGCGAAGGAAATCCGCCACCGCCATTTCGATTTGCCGGTGGTGCTGACCAGCGGATACAGCCACATGCTGTCGCAACACGGCAGCGATGGCTTCGAGCTGCTGCAAAAACCGTATTCGATCGAGCAGCTCTCGCGCGTCCTGCACAAGGCCGGCCGCGGGCGAAACGCAAGGCGCGGTGCGGCATAGCGATTCAACGTCGTGCCGGCCGCGAGTGTGGCGTTGGAGCCAACGACAAAGTCGGCTATGCATGCGCCGCCTCTGCAAGCCTTCGACGAGGATTTTTTGATCACGCCGACATCGCCGCCCGCCATCGCTCCGGCCAATGAACCCTCACAGCCGCCGTTCGGCGCCTTCGCGCCGACGTCTGCGCAGGCTGCGATCATTTCGCTCGCGCAACGCACGCGGCTGAAGCGCGGCGCATTCCGCCCCATGCTGTCGCGGCTGCTCAACCTATTGCGCGCCGGTCCGGTCGATGTCCGATATCAGGGCGCATGGTTTCGCTTCTATCATCAGAGCAGCGCCACCGAGCGCGGCGCGCTGTTCAATCCCGACTACAACCTCGAGGAATTGGATTTTCTGCGCGCGCATACGCCGGTCGGTGGCGTGTTCGTCGACGTCGGCGCCAATGTCGGCACCTACGCGTTGGCGCTGGCGCCTCGGGTTGGCACGGGCGGCAAGGTCATCGCCATCGAGCCGCACCCGGCGACGCATGCGCGGCTTGCGTTCAACCGCGCCGCCTCCGGCTACCCGCAAGTGGTTCTGGTGGCCGCGGCCGCCGGTCCATCCGACGGTGAATTGACGATCGAGACCGACGGCGACAATCTCGGCGCCAGCCGCATCGTCAGCGGCAGGGGTTCGGGCAACGCCATCGCGGTGCCGTCGCTGCGGTTGCTGCGCATTTTGGACGACGCCGAGGTCTCGCATGTCGATGCGCTGAAGATCGATGTCGAGGGTTTTGAGGATCGGGTTTTGACCGGATTCTTCAAGCAAGCGCCACGCTCGTTGTGGCCGCGCGCGGTGGTGATCGAGCATCTGTCGCGAAACGAATGGCGGGACGACTGCATTGCCGACATGCGCGCGCGCGGTTACGCCGAGACCGCCGCCACTCGCAGCAACACGCTATTGGCGCGGCAATAGCTCGATCGCTTGATGGCGCGCGCGGCATGCGGCATCGCCGGAATGATCGATTCCCCGGAGTGGCGGAACATCGCCGTACCGCCGCCGTTGTCGCGGATGGCAAGCGGAGCAGACGCCGCGTGCCGAAGATCAAGGCCGCCACCGGCGCCCACCCAAACGTCAGCGAAGGTAATTGGAAGGTAGCGACCTAGATGCCGATCGATCCGCAAGAGGATCCGCCGATCAAGCCTGGTCAGCCCTCGGAGCCGCCGCCGGAGAGCCCGCCGGGAAATCCCGGTCCCGACGTGCCCCCGCCGATGCGCGAGCCCGGCGAAGCACCGCCGCCGGATGAATTACCCGGCCACGTTCCAGAGGAACTGCCGGTGCAAAATCCGCCAGCGCCATCCCCGCCGTCGCCTTCGGCCGGCGCACCCAATCAGGATTGACCAAGCCCGGCCCCGGCTTTATCCCGCAAACCGGATATGCCGTAGGGGACAGTTTGAAGGTTCGGTTTGAAAAGACCGCCTGAATGCGCAATGAACGGGACGCGTTAAGGCATTCTGCGGCTGGAAATAAATAGCTCTCCGTCTTTGCAGGCCGCCACAATCCGGCCTAACGCTTATTCGTTGATCGCAAGACTGTTTCGAAGCCTTCCCTGGGGACCGAACCATCATGACAAACCTTCGGCTTGTGCTGCTTGCCACCACAGCGCTTACGGCCATGCAATTCACAAGCGCTGCGTCGCACGCGCAAACCGCGCCGCTGGTAATGGCGCAGGCCAAGGATGTTGGTCCGGACGGAAAGCCCAAGCAGCCACCGAAGGCAGCGCCGCCAGCCGCGGCCCCGCCGCACCCCGCGCCACCGCCACCCCGACCCGCGCCACCGCCGCCCGCAGCGGCTCCCCCACCGCGGCCCCCGGCCGCAGCGCCGCCGCCCCGGCCAGCACCGCCGCCTCCTGCGGCGCATCCTGCGCCGCCTGCCCAGCGGCACACCCCCGCATGCGCCGCCTCCGCCCGCTGCGCCGAAAGCGCCAACCGTGACGCCCTCACCCGGACCGGCGCCGAGCGCACAGCCTCTGCAGAAGAACGTACCGCCGCCACCACCGCCGCCGACAGGGCCCAAAGCAGCGCCGACGCCTTCAGCGCCGCCGGCGGGTGGCGCTGCGGGTACGCCGCCGCCGGGACGTCCCGGACAATCTCCGGCCGGCGCTGGCGCCCCGCCGCCGCGCACCGCCCCCCCGAACACGGCCACCCCAAACGCCGCGCCCGCACCGGGTGGTGGGCAGACCGCGCTGCCGCCCGGCGCCGCCCCGCTGGCGCATCGACCACCTCCCGCGGTCACAGCGCCGCTTCCGCCCGTGCCGGCTCCCGCCCAGGCGCTTACCCCGCTTCCATCGGGCGCGGCCTCACAGGGGCCGCACCGCCTGGAAGATTTCCGTGGCGCCCGCCAGGAAAGCGATCAAGGTGGTCGCAAGGTCTTCACCGAACCCGGCCGGGTCATCATTGTCGATCCCAGCGGTCACTCGTTCATTCGCCACAACGAAGAGGAGCGATTCCGCTTCGGCGCGCGCGACATCCAGACCCAGGTGGTCGGCGGCGAAACCCGCACCATCGTGATCCGCCCCGATGGCAGCCAGATCATCACCGTGGTCGGGCGCGACGGTCAGCTACTGCGCCGGATCAGGCGGGACCAGCAGGGACGCGAGATCATCATCATCGACAATAGCTACCGCGATCCCCGCGCGGTCGGCGGCTTCTACGTCGACCTGCCGCCGCCGGTGATCCGGATTCCTTACAACCGCTACATCGTCGAAGCCGACGATGCGCCGCCGGAACTGATTTACGAAACCATGGAAGCGCCGCCAGTGGACCGGATCGAGCGGCGCTATTCGCTCGACGAGATCCGCTACAGCCCGTCGGTGCGACAGCTGATGCCGAGCATCGATCTCAACTCGATCAACTTCGAAACCGGATCGTGGGAGATTCCGCCCGATCAGGCATCGAAGCTGCAAGCGATAGCGGATGGTCTCAATCGGGCGATCCAACGCAACCCGCGCGAGGTATTCCTGATCGAAGGCCACACCGACGCGGTCGGCAACGATGTCGACAACCTGTCGCTATCGGACCGCCGCGCCCAGTCGGCCGCCGAGCTGCTGACTCAGCAATTCCAGGTACCCCCGGAAAACCTGACCTCGCAGGGCTACGGCGCGCAATATCTGAAAGAGCAGACCAGCGGACCCAGCCGCATCAACCGGCGCGTCACCATCCGCCGCATCACGCCACTGCTGAACGGCGGCACGGCATCGTTGCCGCCGCCGCCGCCCGGCATCGCGCCGCCACGGTAGGGGGTCGCATTCGCTCAACGAAAATGGCCGGGAGCCATCCCGGCCATTTTTTCGTTACGCGCCCGTCATTGCGGGAAGCGCAGCGACGAAGCAATCCAGCCTACTTTATTTTGCGGCCCATGGTTGCTTCGCTTGCGCTCGCAATGACGCCGTGCGGCTTCTGGACCGTCCCTACAACCCCAGCTTCTTCTTGCGCTGGCCGAGCGTGCGCAACCGCAGCGCGTTGAGCTTGATGAAGCCGGCGGCATCGCGGTGGTCGTAGGCAACGGCGCCTTCCTCGAAGGTGACGAGGTCCTGATCGTACAGCGAATACATGCTGTCCCGTCCAACCACGACGACGTTGCCCTTGTAGAGTTTGAGGCGCACGCGGCCGGAGACGTATTGCTGGCTGTGATCGATCGCCGCCTGCAGCATCTCGCGCTCCGGCGAGAACCACAAGCCGTTGTAGACCAGCTCGGCATATTTCGGCATCAACTCATCCTTGAGATGCGCCGCGCCGCGATCGAGCGTGATCTGCTCGATGCCGCGATGGGCGGCCAGCAGAATGGTGCCGCCCGGCGTCTCGTACATGCCGCGCGACTTCATGCCGACGAAACGGTTTTCGACCAGATCGAGCCGGCCGATGCCGTTGCCGCGGCCGAGCTCGTTGAGCTTTCCAAGCAGGGTCGCGGGCGACAATTTCTTGCCGTCGATCGCGGTGGCATCGCCCTTCTCGAAATCGACGGTGATATAGCTCGCCTTGTCCGGGGCCTTTTCGGGATCGATGGTGCGCGAATAGACGTAATCGGGCACTTCCTGCGCGGGATCCTCCAGCACCTTGCCTTCGCTGGAGGTGTGCAGCAGATTGGCATCGACCGAGAACGGCGCCTCGTTGCGCTTGTCCTTGGCGATCGGAATCTGGTGGGCTTCCGCAAACGCGATCAGTTGCTCGCGCGAACGGAAGTCCCATTCGCGCCACGGCGCGATGATGGTGATGTCGGGCTTCAGCGCATGGTAGCCGAGCTCAAAGCGAACCTGATCGTTGCCCTTGCCGGTAGCGCCGTGGGAAACGGCGTCGGCGCCGACTTTTTCGGCGATCTCGATCTGCTTCTTGGCGATCAGCGGTCGGGCGATCGAGGTGCCCAACAGATACTGGCCCTCGTATAGCGCGTTGGCGCGAAACATCGGAAACACGTAGTCGCGGACGAACTCCTCGCGCAGGTCCTCGATGAAGATGTTCTCCGGCTTGATGCCGAGCAACAGCGCCTTCGCCCGCGCCGGCTCGAGCTCCTCGCCCTGACCGAGATCGGCGGTGAAGGTCACCACCTCGCAGCCGTAGGTGGTCTGCAACCACTTCAAGATGATCGAAGTGTCCAGCCCGCCCGAATAGGCGAGCACCACCTTCTTCACGTCCTTGCTCATGAAAATCCCATTGAATTTGGATTCGAAATTGGCCGGGACTATAGGCAGAACGGTCTCTTACGCAAGCGTGCAGCGCCTGGTCTAGGCGGGGGTGTCGGCGCGAGATTCGGGCGCGAGATCGCGGCGGCCCCGTTTCTGTAAAATCCGATGTACCGGCCGGGCGAGCCGCGTCAGCGCGGCATCGATGCTGGCGTCGGACAAACGGGTCCGGCGCCAGCGATAGATGGTGCCATGCGCCAGCCAGATCACCAGGAATGTCACCAGCCCGGCGGCGGCGACGTCGCTGAAGAAATGCCCGCCGAAGGCCATCCTCAGCACGCTGGTCACGGCGCCGAACAGCGTTGCGGCGGCATAGGCCAGCGGCCGCCATGCCGGCGGCGTCAGCGCCGCGGGCGCATAGGTCCAGAATGCGGTGGCGCCTTCGCCGGAGAAGAATGAACAGTTGCGCTCGCAAGCCCCGCGCGGATCCCACCACGGCATGAATTGATCCGGTCCGTTGAACTGCGCGACCACCACCGGGCGCGGGCGACCCCAATAGCTCTTGAAGGCAAGGTTGGTGAGCACGCCCGCGGAAAGCGTTAACGTGACCAGCAGAAATATGATCGCGCGCCCCGGCACCAGCAGTGGCCGGTCCGGCCGAAACAGTTTTACGATCAGCGCAACGATCGCCGGCAGCGCCAGACCCCAGGCAACCCACATCGCACCGTCGCGCGCGACCGCGGCCGGCGTATTGAATTTCAGCGGAAAGGATTTGGATGCCGCATCGTAAAACAAGGCGGCGAGCTTCAGATCGAGTTCGGGATAGATCCCAAACAGCAAGCCGACCACGGATGCCAAGCCGAGCGCGATAAAAAGTCCGGTGCGGTCCATGGCGGCGGTTTAGCCCGGCAAATGGGGGATGGAAACCCCCGTCATTCCAGGGCGATGCGAACGCATCGAACCCAGGAATTTCAAGATTCCGGTTCTGGTCTCCTGGACCCCCCGGAATGACGGCGAATGCAGTTATGAGGTCGGCGAGCGTGGCGACGATGAAGACACCGGTGAATGCGACGGCAGCGGGGGCGGTGGACGAAGCGGGCGCGGCGGCTCGCGCCAGGCGCCGGCGTTACGGCCTGCGATCATCCAGTAGACGAGGCCCGCCACGATTCCGGCGCCGGTCATGATTTCGAGATGGCGGCGGACGATGCCCTCGAAGCGCAACGTGTCGGGGTCAAAGGGCACCAGGCCGAGATAGCAGGCAAGACCGACCAGGCCGCCGCCGACCGCATAGGTCAGAGCGCCCCTGACATAGAATGCCTCCGTGATCGCGACCACGATCATGGCCGGCACCAAGGCGAAACCGCTGACGAAGATGAAGCCGAAACCGAGCATGATGTTGAGGGCTCCGGGATCGATCGGGCCGGTGCCGAGATCGCTGAATTCGGGAAACAGCACCGCGCAGACCACGATCATCCCTGCCACCAGGCAGGCGGCCAGGAAAGCGAACAGGACGACGAACAAGCGGCCGATCAGTGCCATAAGATTCTTCTCACGTGCGGAGGTTTGACTCCAAGAGCGAAGCTTTCCCGATCCTCATCCTGAGGAGCGGCCACCGGCCGCGTCTCGAAGGATGAGGCATCCGCTGCGGCCTGATGGGTGCGTTCGCGCTGCAGCTCATGTTCTCACGCGCGAATTGGGGGGCGGGTGCGCCAAGCGCCCGCATTGCGTCCGGCGATCGCCCAATAAATGAAGCCGGCGAGGATGCCTGCGCCAACCATGATCGCGCGATCGCGCACGAAGATCGGGGTGATGTTTATTCCGAAAACCGAGCCGAAGGTCAGGACGAACGCCACGGCCCCTCCAGCAAGCGCGTAAAAAGACGCCGAGCGCAGCTGAAAGCCCTCGGCAAGCGCGACGATCAGCATGGAGGGCAGCAGCGCGTACCCGGACAAGGTGACGGAGGACAACCCGATCACCACCAGGATCGCGGCAGGATCGGTCGCGAGACGGGCGAAATCGGTCTGACCGAGCGTCAGGAACGCAAACATCACCACGGTGGCCGCCGCCATGCAGGCGACCAGAAATGCGAAGATGACGACGAAGATGCGCGCGATGAGCACCATCTTCGAGCCTCAATCCGTCATCGCCATGGCGCGCAGCGCCTGGCGCTCGCGGGCCGACAGTTTCTCGGTCTCCGATTTCAATTGGCCGCAGGCGGCGAGGATATCGCGGCCGCGCGGCGTGCGCACCGGCGAGGAGTAGCCGGCGTTAAAGATATATTCGGAGAATTTTTCGATCCGGTCCCAGTCCGAGCATTGGTAGCGCGTGCCCGGCCATGGATTGAACGGGATCAGGTTGATCTTGGCCGGAATGCCCTTCAGCAGCTTCACCAGAAGCTTCGCGTCGTCGAGCGAATCGTTGACGTCTTTCAGCATCACATATTCGAAGGTGATGCGGCGCGCATTGGAGGAGCCGGGATAATCGCGGCAGGCCTGCAGCAGTTCGTCGATCGGGTATTTGCGGTTCAGCGGCACCAATTCGTTGCGCAATTCGTCGCGCACCGCATGCAGCGAGACCGCCAGCATGACACCGATTTCCTCGCCGGTGCGGATGATGTTCGGCACCACGCCCGAAGTCGACAGCGTGATGCGGCGACGGGAAATGCCGATCCCCTCATTGTCGGCAACGATCAACAACGCATCGCGCACCGCGTCGAAATTATACAGCGGCTCGCCCATGCCCATCATCACCACGTTGGTGACCAGGCGACCGCCGCTCGGGGTGTCGCGGTCGGCCCAGTCATTGAGGCGATCGCGCGCCACCATGATCTGGCCGACGATTTCCCCGGCGGTTAGGTTGCGCACCAGCCGTTGCGTGCCGGTGTGGCAGAACGAGCAATTCAGCGTGCAACCGACCTGCGAGGAGACGCACAGCGTGCCGCGGTCGGTCTCCGGGATATAGACGCACTCGACTTCATGGGCCTTTTCGAAATTGTCGCCGCCAGGCAATCGCAACAGCCATTTTCGGGTGCCGTCGCTGGAAATTTGCTCGGCGGCGACTTCGGGGCGCGCCACCGTGAAATGCCGTTCGAGCTGCGCGCGCATTTCCTTGGAGATGCTGGTCATCTCGTCGAACGTTTTGGCGCCGCGGACATAGATCCAGTGCCACAGCTGCTGCACGCGCATCCTGCGCTGCGCCGGCGCGACCCCGATCGCCCCAAGCCGTTCGGCGATTTCGGCGCGCGACAGACCGACCAGCGACGGCGTCGCCGGCGGCACGTAGGTCTCAATCGCGACCTTTTCCAACGGCGCGCTAGCGCCGGTTATTTCGACGGTGGTCTGCATTGTGCCTGTGCGGGCATGGGACGGCCATGGAGCCCGATGCCGTCCCATATATAGCAAGCCAACACCGCGATTGCGACCGCTACCGCCTGCAATCCTGCGCCAGCCGATCGAGCGCCTGGGAAAGCCCCTTCAGCGAGAACGTATCGGTGGTTTCGGTGCCCTTGGCGGAAATGCCCTTGACGGTCACGTCCGCGGCTTTGCGCATCGCGTCCACCATCCGCTCTTCCTCGGCGGCATTCTTGATCCACAGCCCGTCGCCCTGGGTGTACATCGCATAAGAGGCGCCGCCGACCTCCAGGCTCGATTCCGAGCCCGGTTTGAGCGTGTAGCCAATCATCACCGAGACCTCGTTGGTGACTTTTTCCGCCGGTCGCGTCGAGACGAAGGCGTAGGCTGGATCGCGCGGGCGGTTCGGCGGATTGGTCTTCGAAGACGACGGCTTGGCCAGCGCGAAGCACACCTTCTTGCCGTTCGGGATCGCGGTATAGGCGCCCCAGTTACCGAACTGGCCGATCAGCGTCGGCTCCGCGCTACCGGCGACGGCGGCGGGCTTGGTCTCGGGTCTGACAGGTGCGGGGGGCGCGGGCTTGGCGGTGCTTTTTTGCGCTTTCGGCATCGCGCTGGGCGCCGGCGCCGGGCTCTGCGCCTGCGCAAAGCTGCAGACCCCGCACATCAGCACACTTGCCATCAGGGATGTCGGAAATAGCCGCACGGACATGACCAAATCTGGTTCCCTCATCATTGTGACTGGAAGATGGCTCGCCATCATCCCGTCACGCGGCGGAGGGATAGCGGGGAAATGCCTTCTTGGGAAGGCGGTCGCGGCGCCCATAACCACACTCGCGAGGTTGTCGCCGGGCGCGCTTTGCGCGCGTCATCCGATCAGGCTTGCGAGCGCGTCGCGCGCTGCTTTTCCCATTGTGCGTCGCTCCATTGCAGAAGATCCTCCGCGCCGGAGCTGCGCAGATGCGCACCGCCGTCCTGCACCACCATCTCGCCGTTGATGTAGCCGGCGGCATCGGAAATCAGGAAGCTCGCCAGGTTTGCAAGCTCGCTGTGCTCGCCGGCGCGGCCGAGCGGATTGCGCGCTGCCCATCCCTCGTCGCGGCCCTCGGGACGGAGCTGGCCCGAGGCACCGGCGGTCGGAAACGCGCCGGGCGCAATCGCGACGGTGCGGATGCCCTTGGGGCCCCACTCGACCGCGAGGCTTCTGGTCATGGCCAGCAGCGCCGACTTCGCCATCGCGGAGGGCACCGTGAAGGCGCGGCCGGTGAGGGTCGAGGTCGACAGGATGCTCAACACCACGCCCTCGTGCCGGCTTTCGATCCAACGCCGGCCGGCGGCGATGGTGCAGTACATTGCGCCGTGCAGGGTCGGCGCCAGGATCGCGTCGGCGGCGCGAAACGACAAATGCTCGGTCTGCGCGATGAAGGTCGCGGCGGCATTGTTGACAAGAACATCCAGCGGCGCCTCGCGCCAGATCGCATCCAACATGGCCTCGACACTGGCGCCGTCGCGAATATCGCATCGGATGGCCGCGACCTTGCCACCGAGATCGCTGCGCATCTGCGCCGCCGCCCCCTCCAGCAATTCGAGTCGGCGACCGCAGATGGTGAGCTCTGCGCCGAGTTCGACAAAGCGGCGTGCCATCGCCGCGCCGAGCCCGGAGCCGCCGCCGGTAACCAGGATGCGCTTTTTCGCCAGCAAGCCTTTTTCAAACATCGTTTCATTCCCTCGCGCTGTATTGTAGCCAGGCTCCAAATCCGGCATGAAGCGTGCGAGCCTCAACTGTGCGTCCGAAAGTCAGGTGTGTCCATGAAAGCCATTCTCTGCTCGCAATATTGCGGCCCCGACGATCTCGTGCTGGCCGAGGTGGCTGATCCCGTGGCGGAGCCCGGGCAGGCCGTTATTGCGATCAAATCCGCGGCGCTGAATTTTTTCGATCTCCTGATGATCCAGGGCAAATACCAGATCAAGCCGCCATTTCCATTCTCGCCGGCGGCCGAAGTCGCAGGCGTGGTCGAGAGCGTCGGGGTAGGCGTCACCGGCCTAAAAGCCGGCGATCGCGTGGTGGCATCGTGCGGCCACAACGGCGCGCGCGAGAAGATCGCGCTGCCGGCAGATGCCATCGTCAAGATTCCGGATAATCTGGATTTCGATCGCGCCGCCGGCATCATCATCATCTACGGCACCGCGCTGCATGCATTGGAAGATCGCGCCAGCCTCAAGCCGGCCGAGACCATGGCGGTGCTGGGCGCCGCCGGCGGCACCGGTCTGGCGGCCTGCGAGCTCGGCAAGTTGATGGGCCTGAAGGTGATCGCCTGCGCCTCGTCGGACGAAAAGCTCGAATTCGCCAAACGACATGGCGCCGAGCTGGGCTTGAACTACGCCAAGGAAGATCTCAAGGACGGCTTGCGGCGGCTTACCGGCGGCAAGGGCGCCGACATCATCTTCGACCCGGTCGGCGGCAGCTATGCCGAGGCGGCGCTGCGCTCGATCGCTTGGGAAGGCCGGTTTCTCGTGATCGGATTTGCCGCCGGCGAGATTCCGAAGATGCCGCTCAATCTGGCGCTATTGAAGGGCTGCGACATCCGCGGCGTATTCTGGGGCGCATGGGCGCGGCTCAATCCGCAGAAGAACCGGGCCAATCTTGAAAAGCTCGTGAAGTGGACCGCCGAAGGCAGGATCTCGTCGCATGTCGACCGCACCTTTCCTCTGGCGCAAACCGCCGAGGCGCTGAAAGTCCTCGCCGGCCGCAAGGCAATGGGCAAGGTGATCCTGCACCCGTGAGGCGAGGCTGCGGCGGTCGCGCAGTTTGTTCGGCAGTTTCCAGATCAGCTTCAGACCGTCGGCCCCGCGAGGCGCAGCTGCGCGCTGCCGGCCGGAACAGTTCTCGCCGCGATCTAGCAATCGACGCTGTCGCCAAATCAACGTGGAACCCGGCCCAAGGTGTCTGGGCCGTGGCTTATGGTTAAAATGCCAGGCCGGCGATCAGTACGAATTTGGGCAGATATCTCCGGACAAACACTCCCGGTGGCCATCGAAAGCCTGTGGGCAGCCTAGGTCGCGCCGCAATGAAATCAAGATATCTCCTAAATCGTGCCAGCGATTGTCGCTTTTTGGACTGATTCAAAATGCGAGTTAGGCATGTTCGCGGGGCGTTTGGTAAGAATAACAATAAAAGCCAACACGGCATGCCCCTTTGTAGCGTTGTTGCGTGGGAGGGCATCACATGGTGCGAGAAACCAGAGTTAACTCATACGATTACGACGAACCGAATCTCGGCTCATCCGGCTACGACGAACCAAATCTCGATTCATACGACTATCAGGAACCAGACCTTGGGCCGGTCGACTTGGACGAGTCCCGATTCATCTCCCCTCGCCCCACCCAAGCAATGATGGCAAGGCAATCCTTTGCTGCGCAGGACCCGATGCCGATGTTTCTTTCTGGCCGGCCCCAGCCACCGCGCGTGCCGGAACCCGACAACAACTGGAACAAGGCGGCTACCTCGTCGCGCATTCTCAAAACCGGCATCCTGATCGCAACGGCGGCGGCAATCGTTTTCGGCATTTTCTCGGTCGAAAATCCGCTCGCGGTATTCGCGAATGCCAAAGCGTCGCTGCCGGCGAGCTCGGCTGACCAACCCAGTGCACCACCGGCAGCGCCGGTTCGAATAGTCAGCACGGTCCCAGTTCCGGTTGCAGCTCCGGCCGCAGCCGCGACGACCGCGATGGCGGCGCCGACGCGGGAGGAGATTGCGGCGGCGCTTAGGACCGCGCATCAAGGCCAGCCGGAAATCCGCCAACCGGAAGCCCGCCAGCCCGAAGCCCGCCAGCCCCCGGCCACGGCCACTCCGGTGCGCCAACTCGATCCGGAGGAAGTCGCTGTATTGCTGAAGCGAGCAAAGGGCTTGATCGCGATCGGCGATATCGCGCCCGCGCGATTGTTGCTCGAGCGCGCGGCGGATGCCCGCGACGCGAGCGCCGCTCTGCTGCTGGCGGAGACCTACGATCCCGCCGTGCTCGGGAGCCGGGATGAGCGAAGCATCGCTCCCAATCCGGCGATTGCGCGCGAGTGGTACCAGAAGGCGGCGCAATTCGGCTCGCCGGTTGCGCAGCAGCGACTTGCGCAAATGCAGAACTAGTTTTTTAAAGCAGGGGACTCCCAATGCGACGATTACTTGGTGCGGCGATACTGGCCGTGACGATGGTATGCGGCCTCGCGGTGCGCGCCGAGCAAACCGAATTTGACCCGGCTGCGGTCAGCGAGAGCCTCAAAGCGATCTTCCAGTTCGGATCGGTGGAAACCAAGAAGGCCTTGAACTCCAACACGGTGACGCTGATCTCCGGCACCATCGGCGGCACCTATGTTCAATTCGGCGCCGACCTTGCTTCCGTCCTCGATGATGGCAACAAGCTGCGCGTGCTTCCCATTGTCGGGCGCGGTTCGGTGCAAAGCGTCGCCGACATCCTGTTCCTTCAGGGCGTCGATCTCGGCATCGTGCGGTCTGACACGCTCGACTATCTCGAGAGGAAGGGCTTCGCGAAGGACATCAAGAAGCAATTCACTTACGTGACCAAGCTCTACAATGAAGAGATGCATGTCATCGCCTCGAAATCGATCCGCAATCTCCGGGATCTCGATGGCAAGACCATCAGCGTCGACCTTCCGAATGGCGGCACCTTCATCACCGCGCTGACGGTGTTCGAGCGGCTCGGAATGAAGCCCAAAGTCGTTTACATCGAGCAACGCATCGCCATGGAGAAACTGAAGGCCGGCGAGATCGACGCCGTGATCGTTTGTGGCGGCAAGCCGTATAAGTCGGTGAGCAGCTTCAAGGACGATCGGTTCCACTTGGTCAAGGTCGACTACGAGAAGCCGCTGCAGGGCGATTACCTGCCGGCGACGCTGTCGGCCAAGGACTATCCGAACTTGATTTCCGATCAGGAGCAGGTCGACACCATCGCGGTGCCGGCGGTGCTGGCCGCCTATAACTGGGCGCCCAAAACCGATCGCTATCGCAAGCTCGCCCTGTTCGTGGACAATTTCTTCACCAAGTTCCCGAGCTTCCAGAAGCCGCCCTTCCATCCGAAATGGAAAGAGGTTTCGCTCTCAGCCCAGTTGCCGGATTGGCAGCGGTTCCCTGCCGCCACGCAATGGCTGGAGCAGCACAAGGTCGAGCCGGTCGCGCGCGGCCAGTTCGACGAGTTCCTCAAGCAGAATCCTGCCTCCGGTAGAATGACTGCGGATGCCGACAAGGAAGCGCTGTTCAAGCAGTTCCAGGCATGGGAGGCCGAGCAGAATGCGCGGGCCCAGGTCCGCAGTTCGCAAAAGCAGCAGCGCTAGCGCGGGTGGCGTCGGCGATCGTCGCCGGCGCCCTCGATCCGCGTCAACGCGGCGCGCGCAGCGTCGCGATGCTCGGGCGTAATGTGGCCTGCCACCATCCGGATTGCAGTCGCGAGCACTGCGGCATCGTCGGTGAAGCCGAGCACCGGCAGCATGTCGGGAATGAAGTCGAACGGCAGGATGAAATAGGCGATCGCCCCCAATAGCGCCGCCTGCACGTGGCGCGGCGTCTGCCGGTCGAACGCGCAATAATAGGCCGCCAGCAGATCCTCGGCGAAGGGAATCCTTGCAATCACCTTCTTCAGCTTGGTCCAGAAGCGCCGGCGCACGGTTTCGCGGTCTTTCGCCAGCTCGTCGGCCGGCTCAAAACCAACGCTGTGTTCTGATGCCATCGCTCGGGCTCTCTGCGGCCAACGCGGCGGATGCCGCGGGCCGACGCCTCAGGAGTTAGGGACGGCGCAGCCTCGCTGCAAGATTGCGGGCGAGGCAGTCAGGCGACGCCGAGCTGGCTTGCAATCGCGTTCATCGCTTTGCCGAGCTCGATGTCGAGTGCGGTGACGCCGCCGGCGTCGTGGGTCGCCAGCACCACCTCAACCGTTTTGTAAACGTTGCGCCATTCCGGGTGATGGTCGCGCTTTTCGGCAACCAGCGCCGCCCGCGACATGAACCCGAACGCCTCGTTGAAATCCTTGAACGTGAAGGTTCGCGCAATCGCCTCGCGGCCCGGTGTCTCGCTCCACCCGGGCAGGCCCTTCAGGGCCGATTTTCGCGCCTCTGCCGATAGCCGCTCCGCCATGATCGCCTCCCGTTTGATCCGGACCCCACCTTAACACCGACGGGCGCCCCTCGGGTCCATGCACAATTGGGCGGCAAAGCCGGCCGTAACCATGACCGAGATGTGACGCCGCACCGGCGGGAAATTTGGTAAAAAGACGCGCTAACCGCATTGATCGGATGAAATTGAACCTCGAACGAATGTTTGCCAGGTCGATGAGCGGGGCCGTCGGTCTGGTCGAGCCGCAGGCGCGGCCGTCGCCACGCCCGGCGCAGCGGCGGATGATGTTCATTATGCTGGCGACGATCCTTGCCGTCGCCGGGACGACGGCCGGAATCTATTACTTCGCGACCCGGCCGGAGACGCTGCGGTTCGCGGTCGGGCCGGCGAACAGCGACGACGTCAGGGTGGTCCAGGCGCTGACACAGGCCTTCGTGCAGTCGCGCGGCCAAATCCGTTTGCGCCCGCTGCAGACCGATGGTGCCGGCGCCAGCGCGCAGGCGCTTGCCGTGGGCAAGGCCGATCTCGCCATCATCAGGGGCGATCTCGATGTGCCCAAAAATGCGCAAGCCGTGGCGACGCTGCGCAAGAACCTCGCGGTGCTGTGGGTGCCGCCGGCGAAGGGCCGGGCCAGGAAAGCGGCCGCGAAGATCGCCAAGATCCCGCAACTCGTCGGACATCGCGTCGGTGTGGTCGGCCGCACTGAAGCTAATGTCAATTTGCTCAAGGTGATCCTGCAGCAATACGGCATGGATCCGGGCAAGGTCGAAATCGTCCAGTTTCCGGCCAGTGAGGCCGTCGAGGCTATCCGTAACCAGAAAGCGGAGGCCTATCTGGCGGCCGGCCCAGTCAATAGCAAGATCATCGCGGATGCGATCGCGGCCGCGACTCGCGATGGCGGCACCCCGAGCTTTCTCGCGATCGATTCGGCCGAGGCGATTGTGCAAAATCATCCGATGTACGAGGCCGCCGAAATTCCCGCCGGCGCCTTCGGCGGTTCGCCCTACATGCCCAAGGCGGAGGTCAAGACGATCAGCTTCGCCTACCACATCGTCGCGCGCAAAGCTGTCTCGGATGCCACGGTGGCCGCCTTCACCCGGCAGCTGTTTGCGATCCGGCAGCAACTGATTTCGGAATTCCCGCTGGCCGCGAGGATTGAGACCCCGGATACGGACAAGGACGCCGCGATTCCCGCGCATCCGGGCGCCGCGGCCTTTGTCGATGGCGAGGAAAAAACCTTTCTCGATCACTACAGCGATTACATCTGGTGGGGGCTGATGGCGCTTTCCGCCATGGGTTCGGCCGGCGCGTGGTTCGCAGGCCATCTGAAGAAGGACGAGCGAAACAACAACTCGTCGCACCGCGAGCGCCTGCTGGAGATGCTTGCTGAGGCGCGGCGCAGCGATTCCGCCGAGCAACTCGACCACATGCAGGCCGAAGCGGACGATATCCTGCGCGATACGCTGCGCTTCTTCGATGCCGGCGCGATCGAGGAGGGCGCGTTGACCGCTTTCGGCATTGCGCTCGATCAATTCCACAACGCGGTGGCCGACCGCAAGGCGTTGCTGACGAGCATGACGCCAAACCCGCAACGGGCCGGAGCGCAGTTCCGGGCAGCCGGGACCTGAGCAAAGCGGCCGGTGCCGTCCGGTCGGCCGAGCAATCCCGAGCGCCATAGCTCAAATCGTCAGCGTTCGAGGTCTGCACCGGATCGGCCCGTCAACAAGGCCTGCAGCGCGGCACTCGAGTAGGGTTTCTCAAGCGTCGGCTTGTGGGCGAGCCCTGCCGGAAACGTGGTGAGCGCGCCATAACCGGTGACAAATACAAACGGGATCTTCAGTGCATCCAGCCGCTCGGCCACCGCAAAGCTGTTCTCGCGGACCAGGCCTATGTCAAGCAATGCAAAATCCGGCGCGCGCTCGGCGATCATTTCGAGCGCTTTTGAAACGCTTGCCACGGTCCGTACCGTTTTCACCCCGAAACCGAGAATAGTGTCCTCGAAGTCGAGCGCGATGATCGGGTCATCCTCGACAATCAACACGTCACCCGGCATGCCGTCGTAGGAAGCGTGTTCCATGAACCTTCGCTGACGATTGTCCCAAAATCCGAGCCGATCTCGGAAACGAGAGAGCTATTGCGGGGCCGGGCGGTTTTCGTTGGAACCCACCACGGGGCAAGGACGTTTGTCTGTGCACTTGTGCACATAAATCTGCGAGGCAGTCGGATACTGTCGAATTTGCGGGGCAAGGGACGATCCGGGATGGCAATACGTGGCGACGATCCGGAAGGGCGGCCCTACAACAACCTGCTGCGGCGGCTGAGCGCGGCCGATTTCGCGCTGATTTCGCCGCATCTCGTCCACGAAGACGGGGCAGCGGGCGAACTGCTCTACAATCCGGGTGACGACATCGAGGTGGTCCATTTCCCGTGCGGACCAAGCCTGGCGACTTTTCTGGTTCCAAACGAAGACGGCCGCGACGTCGAGACCATTCTGGTCGGCCGCGAAGGCGCCGTCGGCGGCATCGTCAGCCAGGGCTATTTGCCGGCCTATACCAGCATCATCGTCAAGTTCGGCGGCCCGTTCGCGCGCCTGCACATCCGAAAACTGGAGATCGCGAAGGCGAAGTCGGCCACGATGCGCAATGTGTTCGCGCGTTATGCCGATTGCATGCTCGCCCAGATCTTCCAGGCGACCGCCTGCAATGCGATCCATTCGATTGAGCAACGTACCGCCAAATGGATCATCTCGGCGATGGAACGCACCGACGGCAACGACAGGGTGCCGCTCACGCATGAGCAGCTTGCGACCCTGCTCGGGGTCGGCCGCAGCTATACCAGCCGGGTCATTCAAACCTTCAAGGCGGAGGGGGTTCTGGATACGCGCCGCGGTTCGATCCTGGTGCGAAACCGCGAGGCCTTGCGGCTACGTTCATGTCTTTGCAACGAACAGGTCAAGAAACACTTCGAGGAAGTGCTGCGCGGGGTGTATCCGACCGAAGAGCCGCTGAAGCGGGCCGGATTTGCGCCCAGAATCAGCTAACCAAACCGGAAACAACGCATTGTTTTTCGGCGATTTCTGATTATATTGCGTTGCAACGAGTAAGGCGTGCCCGGTCGTTTTGGCCGGGCTTCCTTTTGGCGCCAAGCGTCTGCCAGTGCCGCCGGTTTCCGAAGTTCGCGCAAGTGGACCCGCAACGGTTCGCGTCAGTCGGAGAAACGAGGCACCGGAATTCCAGGTTTTGAGTGCGATCCGGAAAAGTGGGTCCCGGTTTTCCGGCGAGATCGCCCTCCAGCCATTGTCCGAACCAGAAGAAGAGCAATGAAACTTCGCAACGTCGCCATTATCGCCCACGTCGACCACGGCAAGACCACGCTGGTCGATCGCCTGCTGCAGCAATCCGGCGTCTACCGCGATAACCAGCGCCAGGTTGAGCGCGCAATGGATTCCAACGATCTGGAGCGCGAGCGCGGCATCACCATTCTGGCCAAGGCGGCGTCGGTGCAGTGGAAGGACACCCGCATCAACATCGTCGACACCCCGGGCCATGCCGATTTCGGCGGCGAGGTCGAGCGCATTCTCAACATGGTCGACGGCGCGCTGGTGCTGGTCGACGCCGCCGAGGGTCCACTGCCGCAGACAAAGTTCGTGGTGTCGAAGGCGCTGCGGATGGGCCTCAAGCCCATCGTCGTCATCAACAAGGTCGACCGCTCCGACGCGCGCCCGACCGAAGTGATCAACGAGGTGTTTGACCTCTTCGCGGCGCTCGACGCCAGCGACGAACAACTCGATTTCCCGATCCTCTACGGCTCGGCCAAGCAGGGCTGGATGGCGACGACGCTTGAGGGTTCGCACGACGACGGCATGCAACCGCTGTTCGATCTGATCCTCAGCCACGTCAAGCCTCCGGTAGTGGAGGAAGGCCCGTTCCGCCTGCTCGGCACAATTCTGGAAGCCAATCCCTATCTCGGCCGCATCATCACCGGACGCATTTCTTCGGGGTCGGTCAGCCCGAACCAGAACGTCAAGGTGCTCGATCACGATGGAAAGCTGATCGAGACCGGCCGCATTACCAAGGTGCTGGCTTTCCGCGGCATTGAACGCACCGCCGTGGAAGTGGCCGAAGCCGGGGACATCGTCGCTCTCGCCGGCTTGCCGAACGCCACCGTCGCTCACACCATCTGCGATCCCGCTGTGGAATTGCCGATCCAGGCGCAGCCGATCGATCCGCCAACCCTGGCGATGACGTTTCGCGTCAACGATTCCCCGCTGGCCGGCACCGAAGGCACCAAGGTCACTGGCCGCATGATCCGCGACCGATTGCTGCGTGAGGCCGAAGGCAATGTGGCGCTGGGGGTTCGCGAATCGGAGGACAACGACGCCATGGAAGTCGCTGGACGCGGCGAGTTGCAACTCGGCATCCTGATCGAGACCATGCGCCGCGAAGGTTTCGAGCTCAGCGTGTCGCGTCCGCGCGTCGTGCTGAAGAAAGACGAAGGCTCTGGCGATTGGCAGGAACCGATTGAGGAGGTCGTGATCGACGTCGACGAGGAGCATTCCGGGGTCGTTGTGCAGAAGATGAGCGAACGCAAGGCCGAGTTGATCGAGATGCGTCCTTCCGGCGGTCACCGGCAACGGCTGGTGTTCTACGCGCCGACCCGCGGCCTGATCGGCTATCAGAGCGAATTGCTGACGGACACCCGCGGCACCGCCGTCATGAACCGCCTGTTTCACAACTATGCGCCTTACAAGGGCGATATCCAGGGGCGCCGCAACGGCGTGCTGATCTCCAACGATCAGGGCGAGGCGGTAGCCTATGCGATGTTCAAGCTGGAGGATCGCGGCCCGATGATGATCGAGCCAGGTTGCAAGGTTTACAAGGGCATGATCGTCGGTGAGCACACCCGCGACAACGACCTCGAGATCAACGTCCTCAAGGGCAAGCAGCTCACCAATATCCGCACCACCTCGAAGGACGAAGCGGTGCGGCTGACGCCGCCGATTCAGATGCCGCTGGAAAAGGCGCTGGCCTATATCGAGGACGACGAACTGGTCGAGGTGACCCCGAAGTCGATCCGCCTGCGCAAGAGGTTCCTCGACGCCAACGACCGCAAGCGCGCCGAAAAGGCCAAGCAAGCGGTGGCTTAAGCAACCGTCGA
Organism: uncultured Alphaproteobacteria bacterium; assembly: GCA_963840155.1. Lineage (GTDB taxonomy): Bacteria > Pseudomonadota > Alphaproteobacteria > Rhizobiales > Xanthobacteraceae > Bradyrhizobium. The sequence continues at coordinate 1,077,976 of CAWIXP010000002.1, read as the reverse complement.
AGCGTGAGCAGCGAATGGAAAACGTTTCGGCGAGGTCCGGTTTGTCATACCCTGTTCGCGGTTCGTCACTCGCTATTCGCTGACAATGACCCTCCCCTCCGAAATCGATGTCGCCATCATCGGCGCCGGCGCCGCCGGCCTCGGCGCGGCGCGAGCGCTGGAAAACTCTGGCCTGTCCACAATCGTGCTCGAAGCGCGCCACCGCATCGGCGGGCGCGGCTACACCGTCATGGCCGGAGACAGCGGGTCCACGGAACCCAACATCACCTTCGACCTCGGTTGCGGCTGGCTGCATTCGGCGGATCGAAATTCGTTCGTCGGAATCGCCGAACAATTGAACTTCGAAATCGACAAGACCCGGCCGCCATGGCGCGAGCAGGGTTTTGATGCGGTCTTTCCGCCGAAGGAGCGCGCCGACTTCATCGAAGCGCTGGATGATTTCTACGACCGCGCCGAGGTAGCCGCGAAAAGCGGCCGCGATAGCGCGGCGAGCGCGTATCTCGAAGCGGGCAATCGCTGGAATCCGATGATCGATGCGATCTCGACCTACGTCAATGGTTGCGAGCTGGATCAGGTATCGATCCTCGACATGGACGCGTATGAGGATACCGGGATCAACTGGCGGGTGCGGCGCGGATTCGGCATGCTGATGTTGTTCTATGGTGCACCCTGCTCTCGCTCGGTCAATACCAAGGTCACCATGATCGATCATGCAGGCAAGCGCATGCGGATCGAGACATCGCAGGGCAGATTGACGGCGGACAAGGTGATCGTCACCGTGCCGACCAACCTGATCGCCGAGGAATCAATTCGTTTTCACCCGGCACTGCCCGCTAAAGTGGACGCGGCGCGCGGCCTGCCGCTCGGCCTGGCCGACAAGGTGATGCTGGCACTGGATGAACCTGACGCGCTGCCCAAGGACGGCAATCTGCGCGGCGCCACCATGCGCACGGCGATGGGTTCGTATCATCTGCGCCCCTTCGGGCAACCCTGCATCGAAGGCTTTTTTGGCGGACGCTTCGCGCGCGAGCTGGAAGACGCGGGCCGCGGCGCGCTGGCGGCGCAGGCCATCGACGAGATCGTGGCGCTGCTCGGCTCGGACTTCCGGCGCAAATTGAAGCCGCTGTTGGCATCCCGCTGGGCGCACGACCCGTTCGCACGCGGCTCCTATTCGCATGCCCTTCCCGGCCACGCCGGCGCCCGCGCCGTGCTGGCGGCGCCCGTCGACAACCGGTTGTTCTTTGCCGGCGAAGCCACCTCGCCGAATTTTTTCTCCACCGCGCATGGCGCGCGGGACAGCGGCGAAAGAGCCGCTCGGGAGGTGGTGGCTGCGAAAGATTGAACTTCCGGAGCGAACCGGTACCCGCTCCGCTCGAAAACGCTATCGACTATCCAGGGTCAGCAGCGCCACCAGCATCAACACGATCGCGGGTCCGGTCTTGACCAGCGCACCCAGCGGCTCGATCCACAGGTCCGGCGCCAGGATCGCCGCGCCGATCATGTAGCCGAGCGAGGCCAGTATTGCCGCGATCAAGCCGAACGCGCAGCTGCGGCGGAACGCGATCAGGACGCCGATCACGATGTCCATCAGGCCGGTGAGAATCGTGAGCGGCGCAATCAGCCGCGGCGCAAACCCGTGCGACGCCAGGATCGCCGCGGCGGCGTCGTAGGAAATCACCAACGCGATGAAACCCGACAGGGTCCAGAACAACACGAGGCTCGCGATCACCAGGGGCTTGATCAAAAACAGCCTGGCAAACCATTTGTCCTGGATGGTGGCGGTGCGCTGTCCCACGGCTTGCGAAAGCGGTTTTGGCACGATGCCGGTGGCGGCCATCCAGGCTTGCGGATCGCCCGCGACGCCGCGCCGCAACTCCGTGATCGCGATGCTGCGCAGCGGCGGCGTCCAGCCCAGCCAACCGGCAAGGTCGCCCAGCTTGGCGCCGAGGTCGAGCATGAAAGCGGGCAGCGCGACGCGCGGCGTCGCGGCAGTGCCGAACGCGCGGCGAAATTGTTCGATGACGCCGCCGAGCGTGACCGGCTGCGGCTGCATCAAATCCCACGTCACGGCGTTTGCGGCGCCACCGATATCGCGGGCGGCGAGCCAGGCAATCGTCGCGGCGATGTCCTCGACCGCCACCGGCTGGAACGGTGTCGCGGATTCTTTCGCGGGCAGGTCGAGGGGAAACGCCGCCAGCGCGCGCACCATGGCGCTGCCGCCATAGGCCGACGGCGCAACCACGAAACCCGGCCGCAAGATCGCGTGCGCAATCCCGGATGCCGCGATCAAGCGCTCGGCTTCGCGCTTGCTGCGGCTGAACGCGGTGCGGTCCTCGTCGGCTGTGCCGGGAATCGAGATCTGCACAAGGCGGATCGCGCGGCCACTGGCACGGATCGCACCCAGCAAGCGCTCGACGAAATCGCGATGCACCGCGCTGGTGTCGCTGCCGGGGCCGTCCTGCAGCACGCCGAGACAATTGACCGCGAGATCGATCTCGTGATCGCCGAGCAGCCGCGCCAGCGCCGCCGCATCCACCGACAACACAGGCAGCTCCAGATCGAGCGGGCTCGCCTTTTGCGAAGACGAAAAATGACGCGCGGTCCCGATCGTGGGAAAACCACGCGCGCGCAGTTCGTCGGTGACGAATCGCCCGATCAGGCCGGATGCACCGAGCACCAGGATGTTGCGGGTCGGCGTTTCGCTCATGCCTGCTCCTAAAAGTCCGGCTTCGCGATCATGAGCCAGAGAATGATCATCACCGAACCGAAACCGGGAAAGCCGAACAGCAGCCAGCGGCGAAACAGCGAAAAATAGCGCGGCGGCAGCGGCTGTTGTGTCGCCGCCGCGAGTTGCGCCAGCTCGCGCATCTCGATCTGCATCATGACCACCGGAATCCAGAATAGCCCGGCGACAAAATAAAGCCCGAGCGAGACCGCAAGCCAGCGTTCGGTCAGTCCGGTTGCCGATTGCAGCATCAGCAACGCGCCGGTGACCGGTTGCAGCACCACCGCCGAGGCCGTGAACAGCATATCCGCGAGCACGACGATGGCGGCCGTGCGCGCGATAAACGCCGCATCGCGGCTGCGATGCGCCATCAACATGAAGAAGGCGATGCCGGTGCCGGTGCCGAGAATCACAATGGCGCCGAGCACGTGCAGATATTTGGTCAGGAAATACAGGGTCATCGCCGCTTCGCCGCGGCCGCCACCAGCCATGTCACCGGCGAGGGCGCCGGCCACTGCTCGCGATTAGGTTCGGCCCCCGCGCCCAGCGGGCCGGCGCGGGTCTGCGCGATCGCGGCCCGGCTACCGACCGCAGCAGCCACAAGGAGAACGAAAAACGCCTTGGAGGGCAGCATGAATTCGCCTGATGCGTCGGATGGGGCGGGCCTTGCGATTCGCAAACAGAATACCCACGGTGAATCAAATCCGGTGCATTTTTCCGTGAACTTGACCGCATCGGGCGGGCCGGCCGGCCGGTTGTCCACTGCCAACCATCACCCGAGCGCCGCCGGAGACGCCTCCTTGTCCTCTTTCGGCACAATGGGGCGGAAAAACTGATGCATAAAATCCACAGGTTAAGTGATAATTAACGATAGACCTTGAAGCCGACGCGCTGACTTGCTTTGATCGGGACCATGAGCACAACCCTGATCGAGGTTCGGCCGGCCAAAGCTGCGGACGCAGCCGCGGTAGCGTCCACCCATGATGAAGCCTGGCGCTCGGCCTATCAGGGCATCATTCCCGGCGCCGAACTGGAGAAGCTGATCAACCGCCGCGGTCCGCAATGGTGGGATAGCGCGATCCGCAAGGGCAGCCGCGTCAGCGTGCTGGTGTTCGGCGACAAGGTGGCGGGCTACGCCAATTACGGCCGCAACCGCGCCCGCAGCCTGCACTTCGAAGGCGAGATTTACGAACTTTACCTGCGTCCCGAGTTTCAGGGTCTCGGCTTCGGCCGCAGGTTGTTTACCGCCGCGCGGCGCGACCTGCTGCAAAGCGGGCTGAAGAGCATGGTGATCTGGGCGTTGTCCGATAACGATCCCGCGACCGAGTTTTATCGCGCGCTGGGCGGCCGCATGGTCGCCCGCAGCTCGGAGAAATTCGGGCCCAAGTCGCTCGACAAGGTCGCCTTCGCCTGGACCAATTGAGTTCGTTGAACTCGCCGGCTCTAGCGCTGGGCCGAACCGGCACGGCCCGCGCGATCGGAGGCCGATCCAGCGCCTGACGTCAGAGCGACCCGGAGCCCGCGCATGCGCATCGACGCCATCTCGATCGGGATCGATCCGCCGCGCGAGGTCAATGTCATCATCGAAGTGCCGGTCGGCGGCGAGCCGATCAAGTACGAGATGGACAAGGAGGCCGGCACGCTTGTGGTCGACCGGTTTCTCTATACCGCGATGCGCTATCCCGGCAACTACGGCTTCATTCCGCATACCCTGTCGAACGACGGCGATCCCTGCGATGTGCTGGTGGCGAACACCCGCGCGATCGTGCCGGGCGCGGTGATGAGCGTGCGTCCCGTCGGCGTGCTGCTGATGGAGGACGAGGCCGGCGGCGATGAAAAGATCATCGCGGTGCCGTCTTCGAAATTGACCCAGCGCTACGAGAAGGTGAAGACCTACAGTGACCTGCCGGAGATCACACTGGCGCAGATCCAGCACTTCTTCGAGCATTACAAGGATCTCGAACCCGGAAAATGGGTCAAGGTGTTGCGCTGGGGCGGTGCCGAGGATGCCCACCAACTGATCGCCGAGGCAATCGCGCGGGCCAAGGCGGAATGACGGCTGCCCTCACACCCCCGGCTTGGGTAGCCCGTGAATCGCGCAGGCCGCGCGGAGGGTATTGACCAGCAAGCAGGCCACCGTCATCTGACCGACGCCGCCGGGCACCGGCGTGATCGCGCCGGCGACGCCCGACACCTCGGCAAAGGCGACATCGCCGACCAGACGGGTCTTGCCGTCAGCCGCCGGCAGGCGGTTGATGCCGACGTCGATCACGGTCGCGCCCGGCTTGATCCAGTCGCCGCGCACCATCTCGGGCTTGCCGACGGCGGCGAACACCAGATCGGCGCCGGCGCATAGTCGCGGCAAGTCGCGCGAGCGCGAATGCGCGATCGTCACCGTGGCATTTTCGTTGAGCAGCAGTTGCAGCAGCGGGCGGCCGACCAGGTTGGAACGGCCGATGACCATGGCGTTCATGCCCTGCAGCGAGGCGTGCACGCTCTTGGCCAGCATGATGCAGCCGAGCGGCGTGCAGGGCGACAGCGCGGCAAAGCCGCTGGCGAGCCGTCCGGCATTGTTGGGGTGCAGTCCGTCGACGTCCTTGGCGGGATCGATGGCGCTGATGATGGTCTCGGTATGCAGCGATTTCGGCAGCGGCAGTTGCACCAGGATGCCGTGCACGCGGGAATCGTGGTTGAGCTTTCCGATCAGCGCCAGCAATTCGGGCTGCGCGACATCAGCGGGCAAGACGTGCTCGAACGATGCCATGCCGGCTTCCTGCGTCTGCTTGTGCTTGCCGCGGACGTAGACCTGGCTCGCCGGGTCGCTGCCGACCAGCACCACCGCGAGTCCGGGCGTCAACCCGTTGTCGCGCTTTAATCGCGTGACCTCGCCGGCGACGCGGGCGCGAAGCTGCGATGCGATTAGTCTTCCGTCGATGATACGGGCCGTCATTTTATTCCTTGTTGGCAGTCAGCTCTCGCAATGCCTCGCCGAGTTTTGCGGGATCGCCCTCCACGGCAATCCGTTTGAGGCGCGACGTCGCGCCGGAGAGAATCCGTATCTTTGCCTTGGGAACGCCAAGCACCTTCGCCATCAGTTCCATGACGACGCGATTGGCCACGCCGCCATCGGCGATGGCGCGGACCCGGATCTTCAGCACGGCGCGGCCATCGGCGAGCGTCTCGACCCCCTCGATGTCGTCCCGGCCGCCGCGCGGCGTTACCCGCAGCGCGACGCTGATGCCCTGGGTGGAGTAGCGCCAAGGGTCCATCAAGCGACCATGCGAGCGATCAGAATACGCTGGGATAGATGTAGTAGGTGATTACCCGCTGGATGAACATGATGATCAGGATCAGGATGATCGGCGAGATGTCGAGGCCGCCGAGATTGGGCATGAACGAACGGATCGGCGCCAGTAGCGGCTCGGTGATCCGGTACAGGAACTCCGCCACCGCGGCCACGAACTGGTTGCGGGTGTTCACGACGTTGAAGGCGATCAACCAGGACAGGATTGCGGAGGCAATCAGCAGCCAGACATACAGATCGAGGACGATGAGAACGATATCGAGAACGGCTCGCATGGCTGGCTTACTCGGAGGTTCGGTCGCGGAAGGGACTTCCTGCTAAATACCGGTTCCCTCCCCCGCAAACAAGGCAAAGTGATGCGGAAACAGCGATTTCGCCGTTCTTGACTCGGCATTGGCACGGATTGTAAATGGCGCCGATCGCTGGCCGCCACCATATCGATGCGGCCGATGGGGCCATAGCTCAGCTGGGAGAGCGCGTCGTTCGCAATGACGAGGTCGGCGGTTCGATCCCGCCTGGCTCCACCAGCCTTCGCAGGCTGATATCCCTCACTTCCCCGTAAATCGCGGCGGTCGCTTTTCCATGAAGCTGGCGACCCCTTCGCGGAAATCGCTGCCGCGCAGCGCCGCCATCATCTCGCGGTTGGCCTCGGTGGTGGCTTCCGCCAGCGTCTGGAACGGCACATCATAGATCTGCCGCTTGATGACGGCGATGGCGCTCGGCGATACGAAGTCGGCGAGATCGCGCGCATACGCATATGTGTGTTCGCGCAACCGGTCGGGCGGGTACAGCCGATTGACCAGACCGATCTTTAGTGCCTCCTCGCTCGAAACCCGGCGCGCGGACATCAGCAGATCCAGCGCATTGGCATGACCGACGATGCGCGGCAGCATCCAGCTGATACCGTGCTCTGCGATCAGCCCGCGGCGCGAGAACGCGGTGGTGAAGACGGTATTGTCAGCGGCGAACCTGACGTCGCAATACAGCGCGTGCACCAGACCGATGCCGGCGGCGGCGCCATTGAGCATCCCGATCACCGGCTTGGGGATCGAGGGATAATAGGCGTAGCGGGCCTGCCAGTCCGGCCTGCGGTTCATGTCGTATGGCGGCAGGCTCTGGGCCCGCCGGATGTCGTCGGGATCGAGTCCCTTCAGCGCGTCCATGTCCGCGCCGGCGCAGAATGCGCGGCCCGAACCGGTGAGCACGATCACGCGCACGTTCTCATCCGCCGCGGCAGCCTCCATGGCACGGCGCACGTCGCCTTCCATGATCGGCGTCCACGCGTTCATCCGGTCGGGCCGGTTGAGCGTGATGGTCGCGATCTTTTCGCTGACTTCGTAGAGAATGTGCTGGTAGCTCATCGCTCGATCTCCTCTCGCCGCCGTCCGCGATCCGCCTTCTCGACTGTCAAACGCGCTTGTTGGCGCGTAAACCCGTTCGCCGCGCCAGATAATCCGATGTCTCCGGCCTCTCCTTGAGCCACCCGGTCCAGCGCTTGAACACTTTGATCATGCGCTCGGGCTCGACGCCGAGCTGTGCCATCGCCACCCCGCCATTGACGGACTCGCGATACTCGGCGATTAGCCCATCGCGGACGATGAAGCGGCTAATGCCGTCGATTACGACGCGCTTTCCTTCGAATTGCGGAACTTTCGAGGTGAAGCTCGACAGCGACCACGCATAGCCCATTGCGCCATCGAAGACGGGATCGAACATCTCCCAGCGATACTCCGCGGCGTCGCGATGGAACAGGTTCTGCATCATATGCGCGATATCGGCGCGTCCCTGATGCGCACCGTAGATATAGTCGTAATAGATCGCATCGGCGGTGAAATGGCTGGCGAACCGTGCGCCGTCGCCGGATTGCGCTGACAGCGCGAATTGATCCAACAGATCCGCGAATTGCTCGCCGGTCATGCCGCCTTCCTTGCTTCGTGATCGCAAGCTTGCAGGGCCGACTCTATCACGTCTACGAGCTTGAAAAGCCCCTCCGGCGCGTCGGATCAACGCTTTCGCATTTGAAAGCCTGCGACCGCCGCCAGGATGAAACCACGCGGAACCAGCCGGAGCATGGGCGGCACGATCTTGATGCCTAAACCCGGCAGCACGGCCCGTTTGTTGGCCATCAAGCCGCGATACCCGGCCTTTGCGACGTCCGATGCGCTGATGTTGAGGACCGCGGAATCGAATCCGGGCTTGAAGCCGGCCCGTGCCTGAAATTCCGTCGGTACCGGGCCGGGACACAGCGCGGTGACCCGCACGCCGGACCCAGCGAGCTCGGCACGCAAGCCTTCGCTGAACGACAGCACATACGCCTTGGACGCGTAATAAACCGCCATTCCAGGTCCCGGCAGAAAGCCGGCGACCGAGGCCACATTGAGAATGCCGCCGCGGTTTCGTATCAGCTGATCGGCAAATCGCAGGGACAGATCGGTCAGCGCGCGAATGTTGACGGCGATCATGCCCAACTGTTCGGCGCGGTTGAGTTCGACCGCGTTGCCGAACAGGCCGAAGCCGGCATTGTTGACGAGGTAATCAAGCTCGACCCCTTGGGCGGCCAGAGCCGCGGCAATTTTATCGGTTGCATCGGCCTGTTCGAGATCGCAGGGAAAGACGATCGGTGCAGCACCGCCACCGGCGCCGATTTCGGCGGCCAGGCTGGCGAGCCGATCCGCTCGTCGCGCCACCAACGCCAGGCGATGTCCGTTCGAGGCGAAAACGCGCGCCAGTTCGGCGCCTATTCCCGACGAGGCACCTGTAATCAACGTCACACGTTCAGTCACGATTCGATGCTCTTAAATCATTTGCACGATATGCCTTCAACGAGAGCATACGCTTTAGGCGGCAGGCAAGCCGTCTGCAAGCATAGCGGCGTGCGCAAACGCACAGTGCTGTCGAGCAGAACAGCAATATGGAGCTCCATCGAGCCGGAGGCCGGCTGGCGGCACATTAAAATTTTGTCATGTCGGCTTCCTGAAAACGCTGAATGCAGCTTCGGCGGCGGCTGGGGCTGTCAAGCCAGCGTCTCGAGGTACGGACGCAATATCCGAAATCGCGGCGATGCGGCCCATCGCCGCCGCCGCGGATTCACCGGTCCGCGGCCGGCGCCGACCGCTTGCCGGCAACGAGGTGCTTCAGATCGATCCGGTCGCGGGAAGACACGCCCAACAGGTCGGCCGCGCGCCAGACCACATTATCCTCGAACTCGCTGACCTGGCCGTCGGCATATACCAGCTCCCACATCATCTCGACGATGCGGAGCCTGCCTGCCTCGTTCACCGAGCGCATGATGACGCTGGTGAAGTGGTAGAGATCGACCGCCTCGCCCTCGACCAGCGTCGCAGACGCGATTAACTGGTCGGCCCTGCCGCGATCGAGCCGGAAATAGCTTTCGAGCAGGCTGTGGAGTTTGCGCTTTTCGATTTCACTGGGCTCGCCGTCGAGCGAGATGACGTGAATCAACAGGGCCGTCGCCGCCAGTCGATAGTCGGTGTCATCAAATGAGCGATCCTCCCGCTCCGTGGGAGAAACAACCTCGGCAATGAATTGGCGTAATCCGTCGAGCATCATTTCCTACCGAAAATCGTGCGCAGGCCGCGGCGGCCCGCCTCAAGCGGTCAAGGCGAATATATGGGTCGAAAAATCCACAGCCGCAATCCGTCGCGTTTCCGCCGCAGCATTACCATTCGGCAATCTCAGGGTATTTCGTAGACCACGATCTTGTCGGCGATGCCGCGCAAAGCCGCCTGTTTCTGAATAGGCACAATCGCTTGCTGGTCGAGGATGGCTGCCACCGCGGGCGCATCGATCACCGGCCCGGTAATGTGGATTGCTTGCGAGGTGGACAGGCCCTGGACCCGGGCTGCGATATTGACGGTCTGGCCGAAATAATCCTGCCGCTCGTTGAGCATGACCGCAAGGCACGGACCCTCGTGGATGCCGATCTTGACCACGAGATCGTTTCTGCCGCGCTTGGCGTTGAGCGCATCCATCGCGGCGCGCATCCGCAGACCCGCGACAATCGCATGTTCCGGCCTGATGAAGGTCGCCATCACGGCATCGCCGATCGTCTTCACCACCGCGCCCTTCTCCGAGGAGATGATGTCCAGCAGCGCATGAAAATGCGCACGCACCAGATCGAAGGCGGCTAGATCCCCCACCCGCTCATACAGCGCGGTCGAGCCCTTGAGATCGGTGAACAGGAACGTCAGCGACGTGATCTTGAGGCGTTGATCGATGTTGAGATTATCCGCCTTGAAGACGTCGCGAAACGTCTGGTTGGTCAGCATCCGCTTGGCGGTGACGAACGGCTTGCGCTTGCCGATCAGGTGATGCAGCGCATCGGCGGCGATGAAGACCGACGGCAACACCCGCGCGCCGGACTGATTGTCGAGCGCCAGCCGCAACGGGCCGGGACGCAAGGTGATGGTGCCGCCGGCCGGCGACGGCGTCTTGTTGTAGACCAGCGACACTTGCTGGCGCTCCTTGGTCGGCTCCCCCTGAACATCGATGAATTGGGCGGCGTGCGTCACCGGCTCGAACACGATGATGAATTCCGCGGGCAACTGCAGCGACATCGTCGCTTTTTCGCCCGCCGGCAGTTCCAGCGTGTCGAGCGTCACCTCGTCGGTGAGCGACGCGAAGGAATCCTTGTTGAGGTCGACGCCCGAACTCCAGAATACCTGCTTGAAATATTCCCACACCGGCAGCGAGTTCGGCTCATGTGCCGCGATGCGCCTGACCCGCGGACTGACGGTAAAGGCGACCTCGACCTGTTCGTCGACTGAGGCCTCATAGCCGCAGGCGCAAAGCCCGCAATGATAGTCGTCATGGCGCAGCGATTTCAGGGTGGAATGGGCATCCAGCACGCCGCCGCAGCCGGGACACAGCACGTTCCAGGTGAGGTCGAACAGCCCCAGTCGCGACGCATGCAGGAAGCCGGAAATCACGCGCTCTTCATCGAGCCCGGTCCGCGCCGCGAAATCCAGCACGTTGACGCGGTTGAGTTCGTGGTCCTCGCCTTTTTCAATCAGCTCGCGGATCGCATCGGCCACCGCCGGGTCGGCAGTCTGTTTCAGCAAGGAAAATTCGGCCTGGATATCGCTCATTTCCTGAACCTAAAGCAGATTGCCCGGCGCTCCAAGCAATGCCTTCGTCACCGGCGCGTAATGCGGAATGCCGGCGATCGATCGGGCTGAGTGGTCACCACCCCGATCGGCATCACCGGCTGCTGGTCGACAAGCGAGACGTGGAATGCGCCGATCAGCTTCGCCAGCGCCAGGGTTGCCTCGACCAGCGCAAAATGCGCGCCGATGCAGATCCGCGCACCGACGCCGAACGGCAGGTAGGCAAAGCGGTCGGGCGCCGGCGAGGGCGGCATGAAGCGAGCCGGGATGAACGCGCTCGGATCGCGCCAGAGTTTCTCGTGCCGGTGCAGCAGCCATGGCGCGATCAGGATCACATCCCTGGGCTTGACCGCAATTCCGGCGATGCTGTCCGGGCCGGCGGCGGCACGCGCGATCAAGAACGCCGGCGGGTAGAGCCGCATGGTCTCATCCACTACCGCGCGGGTGAATTTCAGCCGCTCCAGGTCGAGCGCGCCGTCTGCGGCGATGCCCTGAACCTCGGCCGCCACTTGGTCCTGCGTCGTGGGATCGAGCGCCAGCAGATAGAGCGACCAGAACAGCGCGGTGGCGGTGGTCTCATGACCGGCGAGAATCATGGTCGCTACCTGGTCGCCGAGCTGTTCGTCGCTGAAAGCGCCGCCGGTTTCTGGATCGCGCGCCGCAACCATCAGATCGAACAAATCGCGCGGCGGGGCGCTTTCGTTCTTGCCGGCGGCGCGACGCTCCGCGATCAGCATGCCGATGAATCGCGTCCACCGCTTGCGGAAGCGGGCGCGGGCGAAATCCTGCGGACTAGGCCAGCCCAGCGGCAGTAGCAGGTCGAGAAAATGCGGCCGCGCCAGCCGCGCGCCGTATTCCATCACGAAATCGCGCAACGCCGCGCCGTGGCGCTCCATGCCGAACGAGAACATGGTGCGGCCGGCGATCTCGAGGGTCATCCGCTGCATCGCCTCGCGCAGATCGATCGGCTCGCTGCTCAACCCCTGCAACTTTGCGATTGTCTCATCCACTACCGCGACCATGTGCGGAACCAGCGAGTTAACCGCGCGGGGCGTAAAGGCGGGCGCCAGGGTTCTGCGCTGGTGTTTCCAGGCGCGGCCTTCGGCAATCAGGAGGCCTTCGCCGAGCATCGGGCGCAACACCCGGATGCCGGCCGGCGTTCGCGTGTAGTTCTCGTAATTATCGACCAGCACATGCCGGATGGTGTCCGGCGTGTTGAGGATGAAGCTGGAGTGACCGAAAAAACGACCGCGGACGATCTCGTCCTCATAGGCACGCTGCCCCCAGCTGTTGATTGGGCTCTCCCGCATCGCCGCCAGCCGCCCGAAGACGGTCATGTTGGCAGGCGCGCGCGGCGGGCTCGGCGGTACCAGCGGCCGACCTGTGACCGCCAGGTCCAGGGCTTCCATATTCGAGGCTTCCACGCCCGAGGCTTCGGCTATGCTCATCCTGGACCTCGCGCGTTGCCGTCAGCCGCCGTAGCGCGTTCGGTCCGGATCCGGATCGCGCATCGACAGTAGCTAGTAAGTCAGCTCGGCGAGCGCAATCCGGTTTTCCGCGGCCGGCCAGGCGCGCGCAACGATGCGCTCCTGGTTGAACAACGCGGCCACCGGACGGCCGGCGTCCGCGGCCGGAAGCCGCAGCGTAGTGACCGAATCGGCCGGTACGCCCGGCTTCACGTCGGTTGGCTCCTTGCCGTCGAGCAGCACCACATCGCGGGGCAAGCCGAAATATCCTCGCGGCCGCGACATCAAGATGACGCTGCCTGCGCCGGCATCGGCAGGTCCCAACGGCCGCGCGGCGCGCAGATGCACGATATCGGAGGAGCGCGGGAACGGCGAACGATAGAAATGCGTGGTGGTCGACCCCGCCGATGTGAGCACCATCTCGAGATACCAGGTGGGATCGACGGCGGCTGGGCCCCAGCGACCGTCGGCACCGCTGGTCGAGGCGTGAATTGGCCCGGCCATGCGCTCGCCGGTATCGGCGGATACACGATAGATTTCGACCGAGGCGCCGCCGACCGGACGATTGGTCGGCACACCGCCGGGCGTCCCCGTCACCAGTCCGCTGAGCTTGACCTGCGCTTCCGGCATGATGCCGATCAGGTCCGGTTCTCGCCCGGCGATGAACTTGTAGATCTCGCGGAACGCGCGCGGAGAAAACGCGGTCTCGCGATGATCGATGGCGCCGAGCACGAGATTGGCTGCGCCCTTCAGCGCCGGCCCTTCCGCGGTGATCCCGGTCGGCTTGCCAGGCTTGCCGACAAAGCGGCCATCTCCTTGCGCATATTTGTCCATGCCATCGCTGCGCAAGGTCAGGAACGCGGTGCCCGGCGTCACTTCGCTCTCGCCCTCGTTGAGGGAGCGCAGGAATGGACCGCGGCCGTTGAATTCGTTGCCGAGACCCTCGTCCCAATCGAACACGCCGTGGTTGGGAACGCCGCACAATACGGCATGGCTGACATCTGGCGCCCCGCCGTTCTTGATGTAGCTGCGGATCGGATTGCCGCCGCGCGAATTGCCGACCAGGGCCACCCGCGGCGCTCCTGTGCGGCGCTTCAATTCGGCGATGGCCTCGCCAAGCTCGCGGCGCTGGTCTTCGGTGGACGATCTGTTCGGCTCCGGCTTGCTATCGTCGGCGCGCGCCAATGGATCGGTGAAATTGATCGCGAACATGCGCTCGCGCGCCACGCCGTTCGATTCCATGCGCCAAATCGTGGCGATCCACAGCGCCGCATGGTCGCCGTTGCCATGCACGAACAGGATGGGTGGGACTTGCGCTGCGCCGGGGCTGGCGGGAGAGGTCTGGGCAAACGCCGCGAAGCCGAAATTGCCGGCTGCCAAAGGCAGCACTCCGGCACCCTGCAAGACCGTCCGCCGCGATATCCGCATGAAGTGTCCTCCCGTTTTGAATTTTTCGGCAGCATGGCCGGGCTGCGGCTGCGCTTATAGCGGCCCAAGCACTGGACAGAGAAGGACTTTCGCGGGCATCACTTCAAAATCGCGGGAAATCGCAAAGGCCGGCCGCGACCGGCGCCACGGAACAGCTAAATGACCGAATCGCCAAAACGCGCGCCGATCGCCGCCGACAGCGTCGCAGCCCCGCTGCGCCATGCGGTGTTCCGGCGCATCTGGCTCGCCAGCCTGTTGTCCAATCTCGGCCTCCTGATCCAGGGGGTCGGCGCCGCCTGGGCGATGACCCAGATGGCCTCGTCGGCCGACAAGGTGGCGCTGGTGCAGACCGCCTTGATGCTGCCGATCATGCTGATCTCGATGCCGGCCGGCGCCATCGCCGACATGTATGACCGGCGCATCGTCGCGCTGCTGTCGCTGTCGATCGCGCTTGCCGGTGCCAGCGCCCTGACGGTGATGGCCTGGCTCGGCCTCGTCACTCCGCAAGTCCTGCTGGCGTTCTGTTTCGTCGTCGGCAGCGGCAATGCGCTGTTCGGGCCGGCCTGGCAGTCCTCGGTCAGCGAACAGGTGCCGGCGGAGACGCTGCCGTCCGCGGTCGCGCTGAACGGCATCAGCTACAACATCGCGCGAAGCTTCGGGCCGGCCATCGGCGGCGTCATCGTAGCTACCGCCGGCGCCGTCGCGGCATTCGCCGCCAACGCGATCCTCTACCTTCCGCTGCTGGTCGTGCTGTTTCTGTGGCGCCGCACCAGCGAGCCATCGCGGCTTCCGCGCGAGCGCCTCAACCGCGCCATGGTCTCGGGCGTGCGCTACATCGCCAACTCGCCCTCGATCCGCATCGTGCTGGCGCGCACTTTGGTGACCGGCGTGATCGGCGGTTCGGTGATGGCGCTGATGCCGCTGGTCGCGCGCGACCTGTTGCATGGCGGCGCGCAGACCTACGGCATCATGCTCGGCGCCTTCGGCATGGGCGCGGTGATCGGCGCGCTCAATATCGCGGAGCTGCGCCGGCGGCTGTCGGGAGAGGCCGCGATCCGCGCC
This sequence comes from uncultured Alphaproteobacteria bacterium, assembly GCA_963840155.1. Taxonomy (GTDB): domain Bacteria; phylum Pseudomonadota; class Alphaproteobacteria; order Rhizobiales; family Xanthobacteraceae; genus Bradyrhizobium. The sequence continues at coordinate 1,062,865 of CAWIXP010000002.1, read as the reverse complement.
TGCACGCTGTCGATGGCGGGGGCGATCGCCGCGGTGGCGCTGAGCCGGGAGCCGGTGCTGACCGCGGCGGCGCTGGTGGTCGCCGGTGCGGTCTGGATGGCCTCGGTCGCGCTGTTCAACATCGGCGTGCAGCTCTCCGCGCCGCGCTGGGTCGCAGGCCGCTCGCTGGCGGCCTTCCAGGCCTCGATTGCCGGCGGTATCGCGATCGGAAGCTGGGGCTGGGGCCGCCTGACCGATGCCGCCGGCGTCGAGACCGCGCTGCTGGTTTCGGCCGCACTGATGGCCGCCTCGCCGTTGCTGGGATTGTGGCTGCGGATGCCGCGGGTCGGCGCCCGCAACGAAGATGCCGAGATCCTCGCCGATCCCGAGGTGCGGCTGTCGCTGACCGGGCGCAGCGGGCCGCTGGTGGTTGAGATCGAGTACCGCGTCGATCAGGACAACGCCCGCGCCTTCCACAATGTGATGCAGGAGGTGCAGCTCAGCCGCCAGCGCAACGGCGCCTATGGCTGGTCGATCGCCCGCGACATCGCCGACCCCGAGTTGTGGACCGAGCGTTATCATTGCCCGACCTGGCTCGATTATCTGCGCCAGCGCAACCGCTCGACGCAGTCCGAACGCGCGCTGCACCAGCGCGCGATGGATTTTCACCTCGGTCCCGATCCGGTGCGCGTCCGCCGCATGCTGGAGCGCCCGTTCGGATCGGTGCGCTGGAAGGAAGACACTCCCGACCGCGCCGCCAGCGAGGTGCTGCCGGTGGCGACAGCCGCGGGCGGCAGCACCTAGCGCGCGCGACGGCACGTTGTGGCCGTCCATCGCTGCCCGGCGGCCCCGGTTTGGGCCTGTCACTTTCATCTCTGCGACCCCTGCTGTGACGTTCATCACGGCGTCGCGTTGGGACGGTGTTAACAACTATTTCTCATAAATGGTGGAGCGAAAAAGCACCGTGAGTTCTTCAGGGAATAGTAACCATGCGTCATGCGTTGGGTTTGATGTTGGCGAGCGTCGTGGCCGCTGTGGTGATTGCCGGCGGATGGCTCTTCATCGCTCCGGCGAGAATGGAAGTGGCAACCGCGGCCACCATGCCCGCCGCGCCCGCCAACCGGCTTGCCGCCGGCACCGCTGCCGCCCAGCCGATGGCGCCGCGCGACGACGCCGAACTCACCGCCGCCCTTGCCGAAAAACCCGTGCCCGCGGCGCCGCCGAAGAGCAGCTGCACCAATCCCAACGCGCTGGGCGTTGCCCGCACCGTCGTGATCGACACCGAAGGCGGACCCGGTTTCGGCTTCGAGCATTTCAAGCAGCTCGATTTCCTCGCCGACAAGGAAGTGGTGCTGACTTTCGACGACGGCCCGTGGCCGGTGAACACCCCCGCCGTGCTGAAGGCGCTCGCCGACCAATGCACCAAGGCGGTGTTCTTTCCGATCGGCAAGCACGCCACCTACCATCCGGAAATTTTGCGGCAGGTGGCCGCGGCCGGTCACACCATCGGCGCCCACACCTGGTCGCACGCCAACCTGAACGCCAAGAACGTCACCGAGCAATCGGCCAAGGACGAGATCGAGAAGGGTTTTAGCGCGGTCAAGCTGGCGCTGGGCGCTGAGCCCTCGCCGTTCTTCCGTTTCCCGGAACTGCAGCACGGTCCCGGCGCGATGGCCTATCTCGGCGCGCGCAATGTCGCGGTCTTCTCCTGCGACCTCGATTCCTTCGACTTCCGGGCCAAGGACGCCACGCAGATCATCAACACCGTCATGACCAAGCTCGAGAAGCAGGGCAAGGGCATCATCCTGATGCACGATTTCCAAAGACACACCGCCGAGGCCATGCCGACGCTGCTGAACCGGCTGAAGGCCGGCGGCTATAAGGTCGTGCAGATGAAAGCCAAAGCGGCCTTGCAGACGCTGCCGGAATACGACCTCGCCCTGCTCAGCGAGATCAAGGTGCCGATCGCCAGCACGCGTCCGCTCGGCAGCGTGGTGCAGACGGTCGCCGAGTAGTCTCGCGGGCTTCGGCGGGAGCTGAAACGCAAGCACGGGCTTCCGCCGTCCCGGCCTTGAGCCGGGACCCATACGCCGTGCCGTTTTAATTGAGAGACGCTGTTCGATCGTTTTCGCGCCACCGTTGAACACTGTGGTTATGGGTCCCTGCGCCCGTGCGCAATTGCGCACTAGGCAGGGACGACGATAGAGACGTGCGTTCGCCCTTGATGCATTCGCGTCGGATTCAGATGTCAAACAGCCCTTACGGCGTCGTTGCGAGGAGCTCTTGCGACGAAGCAATCCATCTCGCGGCAAGGAAGTATGGATTGCTTCGCTTCGCTCGCAATGACGTAGAGAAGTAGACTTGGCGAGATATGAGTCCGCGATCTCGCGGCGGGATTCCGCCCGAGTTTTGCCCTTGAACTCCGCGCCTCGAAAAAACGAGGGCGCAGGGAATGCCGGGCGCTCGCTGCGCCCGCAGCCTCGCGTGCAAAATAAAAAAGCACACGAGCGTAATCACCACGGTCACACCGGATTCACCCGGCACTCCCCGCGCAATGGTTTTAACGGTTTACTTCGTGCTCTCCCCGGTGATCGGCTTGTTGTCACCGTCATCAGCGGATTAAGGTGCTCTGCCGGGCCCGGTTGAGCCCGACAAAACCTCCGCAAGACTTGACGCCAGCGCCGGGGCGTCAGGACCACACGACTTCGCCGTCCGCGACAAGCATCGTTCGTCTCACGCGCCGTTCGATGCTCACGAGGTTCATCTTGCCCTGCATCGTCATGCGCGCCAGACGCTGCCTGCGTCCACCGCATCCCGCCCCGCGTTCGTGACGATCGCGAGCCGCCCCTTCATGGGACGAGACGGGATGGGTTGTAGAAGTGATTTGGGCCGGGCGGGAAGAAATATATTTTCGGAAAAACAGAAAATAAGACTCGACACACGAACAGGGCAAACCGTAATTGCCGAAGTGATTTGCCCGTCGGGTAGTCATGTGTCGCACTTCCGCGACGGCGCGCCGCTCACGTGCATCCGGCCGGCATCACTCGATCACCTTGTCGGCGCGGGTGAGCAGCGTGGGCGGAATGGTCAGGCCAAGGGCTTTCGCCGTCTTCAGGTTCACGGCCAGCTCGAAACTTTTAGGCGCCTGGACCGGCAGGTCTACCGGCTTGGCGCCGTGGAGAATGCGGTCGACATATTCCGTGGTCTGCAGCATGGCCTCGCCAAGGTCGATGCCGTAGGTGACGAGCGCGCCGGCGGCGGCGTGGGCCGCGAAAGCAAACACCGTCGGCAAGTGCTGCGAGGTGGCCTGCTGGATGATGAGATCCCGATGAACCTCGGTCACCGGATGCGGCAGCGCGATGACGCCGCCGTGGCTATCGCTGCCGAACTCGGCCAGGGCGCGCTCGATCTCGGCTGCGTCGTGAACGCCGGCAGCGATCGCTTCGATGTGGAGCGGACCGGCTACCTGTTCGATCGTCTGCCAGAACTGTTTGTGCGCGGAGGTCTCGGGGTGCATCAGGCCCAGAACGCGGGTTGTTGCCGGTGCGGCTTCGCGCAAAACCTCGAGCCACTTGCCGCCCATGGCCGGCTCGAAATTGGTAAAGCCTGTGATGTTTCCCCCGGGCCGGGCCATGCTCTCGACGAAGCCGCTGCCGACGGGATCGGCCACGAAAACGAACACCACCGGAATCCGGCCGCCAAGCTGTTTCAAGATGCCGACCGCCGGGTTGCTGGCCACCACGATCAAATCGGGGCGGGTCGCCAGCAATTCATCGGCCTGCTGACGCATCGCCAGCGTATCGCCGCTCCAGGTACGGACCTGGAAGCGCACGTTACGGTCTTCCAGCCAACCGAGTTCGGCGAGCCGCCGTTTGTAGCGCGGCAAGGTCTGTTCTACCTGTGCAGGCGACCACCACAGACCGATATTGCGGATGCCGCCTTGCGCCTGCGCGCGCAGCGGCCATCCGGCCGCCAAGGCGCCTATCCCTTCGATAAATTGCCGGCGCTTCATCACGGCCCCACGGTCGGATTTGATCGGGAATTTCAAACTATACAGCAGTGGGAGAGCGGCAGCCATGGGGAGGGCGGTCAGCGCGGTAACAGGTGCCGCTCTTGCCCGAAAAGCACGTTCGAAACGAACCTTATCGCTCGGCCTTACAAAGGCTTCCGGACGGAAAACACGATCGCCTGAAGCGGGACATTCGCCGGTTCGCGCCCAAACTCGTCGCGGTATTTCCGCACGATTGCGTCGACAATTTGCTCCGCCTCGACGCCGCCGCGCTGCCGGACCTGATCGATGATCGGGCTGCCATAGACCAGGCCGCGAGCGAGGCTCGCCAGGTCGCGGACCTCCTTTTGCAATTGCACCACGACCGCACTGATATCGGTGAAGCCCGCATCGATCAGCGATTCCTTGATCGACTCGAATCGATAGGCGAAGGGTACGCTCTGGAATTGAGGCGGATCAGCAGGAAAAAAACTTCCTATGACTTCATGCGCGATTCTGCCGATCGGGTTATGGCGATGCGAGTCCCAGACGCTGAACAGGTAGTGGCCGCCGGGAATAAGGGCGCGAAGCACCTCCCGGTAGGATTTGTCCTTGTCAGGAAAGAACATCACGCCGAATTGGCAGACGATCGCGTCGAAGCTTCCGTCGGCGAACGGCAGCGCCGTGGCGTCGGCTTGCTGGAATTCGACCAACTCGTCGGGCAGAAACTTTGTCCGTGCGATTTCGAGCATTGGTGGATTGAGATCCGTCGCGGTCAACCGTGTGCCGGCAGGCAATAAATTGCGGAGCTGACGCGTAACGATGCCGGTGCCGGCGGCTATCTCCAATACTTGTCGGGGACTGCAAGCGGCGACACGACGAGAGATGTCTGCGGCATAGTCCGCGAAAAGCAGCGGACCCAAATTTCGATCGTAGTGCTGCGGTATGTTGCCGATGTAATCTGCCGCATCACCTGCCATGACGAGCCCCGCCTATAGGGATCTATATCATAAGGTAGCACACCAAGGCGCCTGCTGAATGCGCGAACCAGGCATTTCTAGGTAGAAATCACCGCGGAGCGAGCGCAGTCACATCCCACCAGACACTTTTTTCTGCAAATCCCGCATGCGTTTGTACGCTGGTCTTTCTAGCGCTCGCTCCAGCCAGCGCGCGACGCTCGGGTGCGGGGAGAAATCCAGCCGCGAGAGTTTCCCCCAGGCCAGAATCGACGCCACGTTGAGGTCGGCGACAGTAAAGCTGTCACCGGCGAGGTGCTCGCGTCCGCTCAAAGTTTGATTGAGAATGCCGAGCGGCTTTTGTAGCAGCAACGTGTTCCGTTCGACGTGAGACGGATCGCGCACATGTTCCACAAGGAGGACGCGGTGCGACAGGAGGTCCAGCAGAAGCGCCTCTGTCTCTAGAATGGCCCAGAAACTCCACTGCGCTGCAAGTCCGGCCACCGCGGCGCTGGCCGCACGCATTGGCCCCGGCTTCTGCGCGAGGTAGAGGTTGATCGCCATCGACTCCCAGAGGACCGTGTCGCCGTCGACTAACGTTGGGATCCGCGCATTCGGATTAAGGCGAAGGTAGGCGGGGTTTTGCAGGTCGTCGGATCGGACGCTTGTCTCCATCAGTTCGTAAGGCTCGCCCATTTCCTCCAACATCCAAATGCATCGCGTGGCTCTGGATCGCAGATTGCCGTAGAGTTTCAGCATGATCTCGTCTCCAATGCGCATTCATGCAGCGACTGGACGATAGGGTTACAGCGGCGTGAGCAGGTGCGCCAGCCGCGGGTTCGTGTAGAGCCCAAACGCAATGGTTGGCTGAAATCCCAAAGTACAATGGACTACAACAGATGCTGGAGGCGGAAACTGGTGCCGCAAACAGGATTCGAACCTGTGACCCCGTCATTACGAATGACGTGCTCTACCAGCTGAGCTATTGCGGCGGACCAAGCGCTGCGTTCGGCTGACATCGCCGAAAACGCCCGCACCTGATATCGGGCACGGCCTGGTTTGGCAAGAAAAACGCTTGTCGTAAGCCGGCAAGCGCCTTGTTTCCGACGCGTTTTGCCGACGCGAACCAATGGGCGGCGCCGGATCGAACCGCGCAGAAGGCCCGCTCGAAAGGCGTTGCCTAGCCGCCCCAGCGCGCCAAAAACCCGCGCCAGCCGCCGGCCTGGCGTTGCGGCGGCCCGGCCTGTTCCGCGAATTCGTCGGCGACCGGATCCTCTTCGATGCCGGGATCGTCGGGCGCGCGGATGATCGGAATCACCGCGGGAATGCTCGAGGGTGTTGCCTTCGGGATATCCTGGCGCTGGCGGAACAGCGGCGCCGCGGTCGCGCCCGTCTCGCCTTGCGGCGGCGGCGCGGGGTTGGTTGCGGCTGAGGCCGCCGCTGCTGCGTCCGCCGGCTCAAAATTCGCCGGCGGAGAATTGTCCTGCGGCGACACCGAGCCGCAAGCTCGTCGGCGGATGATCGCGGCGGCTCGACACGGCGCGGCGCCGACATCGCCTCCTTGAACCCGGCGGGCTCGAGCGTGGCGCTGTTGTCCGAGGGCAATGCCGCAACCGGGGTCTGCCACTGAAACGCGTCGAGCCGGCCCGACACCGGCGACACCGGCCGCCATTTGTCGCTGACATAGCCGTCCGCGGTCCACACCGGATCGTGGCGCGCGCGCACCGCGCGCAAGGTCCAGGCCCGCGCCCGGCCGCTGTCGCCGTGCTCGGTGCGCTCGATTTCCGCCATCAGCATCGCCACCCGCTGCGTCGGCGCCGCGGTGAAGGGCGCCAGCGCCTCGCGCGCGCGGGCAAACTCCGACGCATCGATCGCGGCGCGCGCCAGCGCCAGCGCGCTTTCCAGATGTCCCGGCGCTTTCGAAGCCAGCGTCTCGGTCCGCACCAGACGCTGCCGCGCGGCATCGCCGAGCTTGACGTGCGCGTAGGCGTCGGCGAGATCGGGATGCGGCTGCGCCAGCCAGGCGGCTTCGATGATCCGCATCGCACGGCGCACCTGATGCGCCTCGCTCTCGTATCTGGCGGCGAGCACCGCCGCCGGCACCAGGGTCGGCGCCAGCTTGACCGCCTCGATCGCGCTCTCGCGCGACAGGTCGCGGTCGAGGTTCTCGAGTTCGAGCGCGCGCGCCGTCAGCAGCACGCCGCGCTGGCGCCGATACGCCGCCTTGTCGATCAGCCCGGAGGCGAGATCGTTGTCGAGGATGGTCAGCGCGCCGCTCCAGTCGCCGCTGGCGCAGCGAAACCCGAGCACCGCCTGCGAGGCCCAGGTCGAGGCCGGCGCCAGCTTCAGCGCCTCTTCCGCGATCATCACCGCGGAAACCAAATCATCGGCGCGCTGGGCTTCGATGAACAAGCCGCGCAGGCCGAGCAGCCGGGTGTCCTCGCGCTCGGCCATGGCGCGGAACGCCGCGCGCGCGCCGTCGCGGTCGCCATCGAGCTGGGCCGATTGCGCGTGCAGCAGCAGCGCCAGGGGATCGTGCGCGGCATGGCGGCGGGCGGCCGCGGCATGGGCGCGCGCGGCGGCCGAATCGCCGTGGCCGATCGCGAGCAGGCCGTGGGTGATGGCGTGGCGGCCGCGGGCGTGACGGCGTTCGCGGCGGCGGCGCCGGATTTTTTCGGGCATCCGCCACAGCCCGCGCAGCAGCGTCCAGGCCAGCATCGCGATGACGACGACGATGCCCACGGCCAGCGCAAACACCGGCAGCGAGGTCTCGACCCGCCAGCCCTCCCAGGACAGCGCGACGGCGCCGGTTTGATCCGCAACCCATGCCGCACCCGCCGCGGCAAGCGCAATCAACACCAGAAACAGCACGATCCGGTACATCGAAATCCTATGGCGAGGGTCTGGCGAGCGCTGCCATCGCGCCGGCGGCGAATTGACGGGAGGCGGCGAGCGCGGCATCGCGCGCATCGGCTTTTTCGAGCCAGCCTTGCGCCGCGGCGCGATCGGCCGGCGCCAGCATCTTCAGTTGGCGCCGCGCCTCGTTGAGGTCGTTGCGCAGCGCCGCCGCCGTCATCCGCGTCACCACGGCGCCGCGGTCGTCGCCGACGGCGTCGGTGCGCTCGATCCGCACCAGCTTGGCCGCGCCGGCCTGCAGGCGTTCGACCAGCCCGGTGCCGCCGGTGGAATGCTCCGGCGCCGGCGGCGACAATTTCGGCAGCAGCGTCAGCAGCTCGCGGCTGAGCGCGGCCGGGCTCGGCACCCCCGAGGTGGCAAAGCCCTCGAGCGGCTTCAGCGTATCGGGCTCATCGGCCAGCGATTTCGCGGCGGTCAGCGCGGCTTGATAGGAATCGCCGGTCCGCACCGCGACGTCGAGCAACGTCGCCGCCACGATGCGGCGAAGCGGCGCGTCATCGGCCGGCCTGGCGTCGGCGTTCCCAGTGCCCTCCTGCGCGATCTCGGCGCTTTGCGCGTGCGTGGCGCGTTCGAGTTGGGCGACGCGTTCGTTGACGCTGGTGAGGTCCACCGCGGCGGTGGATTCGCGCGGCGCGGATTTGGCCTCATTGATGCCAGCCGCAAGTTTTTCCGACTGCGCACGCAGGCCCGCGAGTTCGCCGTGAAGCGCGGCAACGGATTTCTCCAGCGCCTCGAGCCGCGCGGCCGCCGCCGCATCAAGCGCGGATGGCTTGCCCGTTTTGGCTTCGACGCTGGCGAGACGCGCGGCGAGTTGGTCGAAGGCAGCGGCGCTGACGGGAGCCGCGCCTGAGGGCGCCGGCGTGGGCCATCCCAGCATCCAGGCCACGCAAATCACCAGCGAAGCGGCGACCAGGCCGGAGACCGCCGCGATCACCCATGGCGAAATCGCGCCCGAGTTCGCCTCGGCAACCGGTTCCGGTTGCGCGCCGCCGTTGACATTGCGGGTTTCGCCGGACACTTCCGAGGCTTCGAGATCGATGGTCGGCGGCGCTCGCCTGGCGCGACCCGAATCCGGCTGCGGCATGGGATCGTCGGGACTGTCATCCACCATCGTGGTTCCTTGCTCGCTGAAGACGCCTTGTAGCGCGATCAGCCGCGCAACGCACGGTCCAACGCCGCGAATAACGCATTTTCATCCGGTGCGTCCGCCACCGCGACCTGGCTGGCACCGGCGTCGCGAAGCACGGCAGCCACCGCCGCGGAGATGCAGCATTGCGGGATCGCCAACGCCGATATCTCGACGCCGCCGGCGCGCGCCGCATCCAGAAACGCGCGCGCGCTGCGGCGTGAGTAATGCAGCACCGCCTCGATCCGGTGGGCGGCAAATGCCTCGCATACCTCGCGCGGCAGGCTCGTCACCGGCGACATCCGATAGGTGGTGTGGGTCACGACCGTAAAGCCGCGCTCGCCGAGCTCGCCGGCGAGATCGCGCGCGAGATCGGCGCCGGCCAGATAAAGCAGCGGACTGGTCTTCTTCAACCGCCTGGCCTTGGCGCCGGCGAGCACGAGATCGCGCAAGCCCGCGGCATCGCCGGTTGCGGCAATGACGTTTTCGAAGCCGGCCTGACGGGCGGCAGCCGCGGTATGCTGGCCCGCCGCGAACAGCGGCAGCTTGAACAGCCCGGTGTCCTTGAGCTGGGGCGCGATCCCGCGCAGCGCATTGGCGCTGGTGACGATGACGGCGCCGTAATGGGCGTCGTCGTCATCGCGAAACGCGACCGGCTCGAACCGCAGCATCGGCGCCCGCAGCACCTCGAAGCCTCTGGCGCGCAGCGCAGCCGCCGTGGTCTCATCGTCGGGATGCGGACGGGTGACGAGAACGGCCATGCGTCAGATTTCCAGGCCCGGCCATGACGAGGCGGCGATCCTTTCCGGCAGGATCCCGGGGAGCTCCGCAGCAACATACGATTGCACTTTGCGACCTCGCAATGCTAACCGGGACAGGCCATACCGAAACCCCGCTTTCACCGCCAGCGCAAGGGCTCAAATTGGGTAACGAGGCCTCAACTCTGGTTCTCGGCATCGAGACCACCTGCGATGAAACCGCAGCGGCGGTGGTCGCGCGCCAGAGCGATGGCACCGGGGAAATCCTGTCCAACATCGTGCGCTCGCAGACCGAGGAGCATGCGGCCTATGGCGGCGTGGTACCGGAGATCGCGGCACGCGCCCATGTCGACCTGCTCGACGGCATCGTGGATCGCGCCATGAAGCAGGCCGGCATCGGCTTTAAGCAGCTTTCGGCGGTCGCCGCGGCGGCCGGGCCCGGCCTGATCGGCGGGGTGATCGTCGGGCTGACCACCGCGAAGGCAATCGCGATGGTGCACGACACGCCGCTGATCGCGGTGAACCATCTCGAGGCCCACGCGCTGACGCCGCGGCTGAGCTGCGCGCTGGCGTTTCCCTATTGCCTGTTCCTCGCCTCGGGCGGCCACACCCAGATCGTAGCGGTGCTTGGTGTCGGCGATTATGCGCGGCTCGGCACCACCGTCGACGACGCCATGGGCGAGGCTTTCGACAAGGTGGCAAAAATGCTGGGCCTGCCCTATCCCGGCGGCCCGCGGGTCGAACGCGCAGCCCGCGGCGGCGATGCCAGACGCTTTGCCTTTCCGCGGCCGATGCTCGGGCGCGCGGACGCCAATTTCTCGCTGTCGGGATTGAAGACCGCGGTGCGCAACGAGGCCGCCAGGATCGATCCGATGCAGCCGCAGGATATCCGCGACCTCTGCGCCGGTTTCCAGGCCGCGGTGCTGGAATCCACCGCGGACCGGCTGAGCGTCGGCCTGAGATTGTTTCACGAGCGGTTCGGTCCGCCGCGCGCGCTGGTCGCGGCCGGCGGCGTTGCCGCCAACCGGGCGATCCGCGGCGCCTTGCAGCATGTCGCGGCGCGCGCCCAGACCACGCTGATCATCCCGCCGCCGGCGCTGTGCACCGACAACGGCGCCATGATCGCCTGGGCCGGCGCGGAACGGCTGGCGCTCGGACTAACCGATACCCTGGACGCGGCGCCGCGCGCGCGCTGGCTGCTTGACGCCACCGCCGCCGCGCCGGCGGAATTTTCCAACACCCGCGCGGGGTTTTAGGCGGAGCCAACCATGCCCTCCTTCAAGTCTGTCGCGGTGATCGGCGCGGGCGCATGGGGCACCGCGCTGGCCGGCGTCGCGGCGCGGGCCGGACGTGCGGTCGTACTCTATGCGCGCGACGCCGCGGCCGCGGCCGAGATCGCCGCCACGCGAAAAAATCCCAAACTGCCCGAGGTGCGATTAAGCGCAAGCATCGACGTCACCGGCGATGTTGCGCTCGCCGCGAGCGCCGACATCATCCTGATCGCAACCCCCGCGCAGCATTTGCGCGCCGCCGTCGCCGCGCTGGCGCCGCATCTGGCCAAGGCCACGCCGGTGATCGCCACCGCCAAGGGCATCGAGCGCGGCACCCACAAGTTCATGACCGAGGTGATCGCGGAAACCGCCGCCAACGCCATCCCCGCGATCCTGTCGGGGCCGAGCTTTGCCGAAGACGTGGCGCGCGGCTTGCCCACCGCGGTGACGCTGGCGGCGAGCGATGAACAACTGGCCGGCGCGTTGGCAAGCGCGCTGGGATCGGCGACATTCCGGCCCTATCACACCTCAGATGTTCGCGGCGTCGAGATCGGGGGTGCCGCAAAAAACGTGCTGGCGATCGCGGCCGGCATCGCGGTCGGGCGGAAATTCGGCGCCTCGGCCCAGGCCGCCCTGACCACGCGCGGCTTCGCCGAGCTGATGCGGCTGGGGCGCGCCTGCGGCGCGCGCAGCGAGACGCTGGCCGGGCTTTCGGGTCTGGGCGATCTGATCCTGACCTGCTCCAGCCCGCAGTCGCGCAATCTGGCGCTCGGCATTGCGCTCGGGCGCGGCGCGGCGCCGCCGCGCGACCGGCTTGCCGAAGGCGAGTTCACCGCGCCGGTGCTGATCGAACTGGCGGCTTCGCAACATGTCGATATGCCGGTATCAAAGACGGTCGCGGCGATCTTGAGCGGGGCTGTGACCGTCGATGCCGCGATCGAGGCGCTGCTGACGCGGCCGTTCAAGGCGGAGGGATGACCATGGCGTATTGGCTGGTGAAGTCGGAACCTTCGAGCTGGTCGTGGGACCAGCAGGTGGCAAAGGGCGCCAAGGGCGAGGCCTGGACCGGCGTGCGCAATTTCACCGCGCGGCAGAATCTGGTGAAGATGAAGAAGGGCGACCGCGCCTTCTTCTATCATTCCAACGAGGGCAAGGACATTGTCGGGATCGCCGAGGTGATCAAGGAGGCCTATCCCGACCCCTCGGACAAGACCGGCAAGTTCGTCTGCGTCGACATCAAGGCCGACAAGCCGCTGAAGAGCCCGGTGACGATGGCCGCGATCAAGGCCGACAAGCGGCTCTCGGACATGGCGCTGGTGAAATATTCGCGGCTGTCGGTGCAGCCGGTGACCCCTGAGGAATGGAAGATCGTCTGCAAGCTGGGCGGATTGTAATCTGCGATCCTCATCCTGAGGAGGCGCGTGAGCGCCGTCTCGAAGGATGAGCGGCATCTGGGCCTCATGGTTCGAGACGCCGCTTCGCGGCTCCTCACCATGAGGATCGCTACGCCGCCGCCGCCATCACCACTTGCGCCAGCAGCGCCTCGCGTTTCGATTGCGAGCGATAGCCCTTCATGGTCGCGGCGAAGCGCTCGAGGATGCCGTCCTCGAAGGCGGTGACGATGGTGTCGTGGACGTAGCTCTTGCGGCAGATCGCCGGCGTGTTGGACAATTCGTCCGCCGCGGCGCGCACCGCTTCCAGCACTTGCCTGCGACGGCCGCGGGCGCTGGCCGCGGGCGAAATCCGCGACAGCGATTCCAGCACCACGGCGGAGGCCATCAGGGTGCGGAAATCCTTTAGCGAAATCTTGATGCCGGCGATCTCGCGCAGGAACGCGTTGACCTGGGTGGTGGAGACGGCGCGGACGACGCCAGAATTGTCGCGGTACTGGAACATGCGCTTGCCGGGCACGCCAAGCAGGATGCCGATGGCGCGCACGAGCTTGGCGGCGTCGCATTCCTTGCGCACCGCCTTGCCGCCCTTGGCCTTGAAGCTGAGCACGAGGGAATCGTCTTCCAGCGCGACGTTGGATTTCAACAGCGTGGTGGCACCGCGGGTGCCGTTGAGACGGGCGTAGGATTCGCTGCCGGGACGGATCGCGGTGCGCGCGATCAGCTCGATCACGGCCGAGAGCGCGAATTCACGGGTCGGCGTCTCGCCCGACAAATGCATCGAGACGTTGCGGCGGATTTTCGGCAGCGCGGCGACCAGCCGGGCCAGCCGGTGCGCCTTGCGGTGCTCGCGGACTTTTTCCCAATCGGAATGATAGCGGTATTGCAAGCGGCCCGCGGCATCGCGACCAACCGCCTGCAAATGCGAATTCGGGTCGGGCGCGTAACGCACTTGCTGGTAGGCCGGCGGCACCGCCATCGATTTCAGCCGCCGGATGGTGCCGGCATGGCGTATTCGCCTGCCATCGGCGCCAATGAACGAGTAGTCCTTGCCGCGCTTGATGCGGCGGATGGTCAATTCGTTCTGATCGCCGAGCTTCAGGCCGATTTCGCGAGCCAGCGATTCCACCGAGATCTTGCCGGCCAGGGCCGGCTTTGGCGGTGCGGCCTTGGGGAGTTGACCGAGGGCTTGCGCCAACGCAACGGCGGGATCGGCGGAAGCGGGCTCCGCGGCCTCGAAATTCTGCTGATCCGTCATTGTGTTAGACGCCTTGCTCCAGATGCACCCTGCTAATGCCGATTAGCGTTCTTTGGTTCCGGCAGGGCCGCCCGGGCCCGGGCTGGCCATTTAGGGGGTATTTGCTCCGAGCGCCAGCCCATGCTCCGGGGATTACGGTTTCCTGTTACCGCTGGATAGGCGGTCCAAGCCGGCGGGCGGCCGTTTGACGCCAGCGCAAACGCGATCGTGATGGCCGGCTGCGGTCGCGGTTGCGACCGCAAATTCGATTGCGCGCAGCACCGAACAGCCCGCCAAAGGTTCTAGTCGTGCCGCTTGTCGGCGCCGTCGGGCCCGACGCATAATCGGCAAAACAAAAGCCGCCAGCGCCGGGCGCGCGCTGGCGGCATGGGTGGAGGATGGCGATGTCCGAGAAGCTTTATGACGTGCCGGCCGAATGGGCCAAGCGGGCGTTTATCGACCAGGCCAAATACCAGGAGATGTATGCCCGCTCGATCAGGGATCCCAAGGGATTTTGGGCGGAGCAGGCCAGGCGGATCGGCTGGATGAAGCCCTTCACCAAGGTCGAGAACACCTCCTTCGCGCCCGGCAACATCTCGATCAAATGGTTCGAAGACGGCGTTCTCAACGTCGCCTGGAACTGCATCGACCGGCATCTCGACAAGCGCGGCGACCAGACCGCGATCATCTGGGAGGGCGACAACCCCTCGGAATCGAAACACATCACCTACCGGCAACTGCATGACGAGGTCTGCAAATTCGCCAACATCCTGCGCACCCGCAACGTCAAGAAGGGCGATCGCGTCACGATCTATCTTCCGATGATTCCGGAAGCCGCCTACGCCATGCTGGCCTGCGCGCGGATCGGCGCGATCCATTCGGTGGTGTTCGCCGGCTTCTCGCCTGACAGCCTCGCCCAGCGCATCACCGACTGCCAGTCCAAGATCGTCATCACCGCCGACGAGGGACTGCGCGGCGGCAAGAAAGTGCCGCTCAAGACCAACGTCGATGCCGCGATCGCCAAGGCCGGCGGCGTCGATTGGGTGATCGTGGTCAAGCGCACCGGCGGCGCCGTCGAGATGAATCCCTCGCGCGATCTCTGGTACCACGACGCCGCCAGGATGGTGACCGCGGAATGTCCGTGCGAACACATGCACGCCGAGGATCCACTGTTCATCCTCTATACGTCGGGGTCGACCGGCCAGCCCAAGGGCGTGCTGCACACCTCGGGCGGCTATCTGGTGTTCGCCGCGATGACGCATCAATACGTGTTCGACTATCACGACGGCGACATCTACTGGTGCACCGCCGACGTCGGCTGGGTCACCGGCCACAGCTACATTCTCTATGGGCCGCTGGCCAACGGCGCGACCACGCTGATGTTCGAAGGCGTGCCGAATTATCCCGATAATTCGCGATTCTGGAACGTTGTCGACAAGCACAAGGTCAACATCTTCTACACCGCGCCGACCGCGATCCGCGCGCTGATGCAGGCCGGCGACGATCCGGTCAAGAAGACCTCGCGGAAGAGTCTGCGGTTACTCGGCAGCGTCGGCGAGCCGATCAATCCGGAAGCCTGGGAATGGTATCACCGCGTGGTCGGCGACGGGCGCTGCCCGATCGTCGACACCTGGTGGCAGACCGAGACCGGCGGCATTCTGATCACGCCGCTGCCCGGCGCCACCAAACTGAAGCCCGGATCGGCGACGCAGCCGTTCTTCGGCGTGGTGCCCGAGATCGTCGATGGCGACGGCAAGGTGCTGGAGGGCCAAGCCCAGGGCAATCTGTGCATCGCGAGATCATGGCCGGGGCAGATGCGGACCGTCTATGGCGACCACGCGCGGTTCGAACAGACCTATTTTTCCACCTACAAGGGAAAATACTTCACCGGGGACGGCTGCCGCCGCGACGCCGACGGCTATTACTGGATCACCGGACGCGTCGACGACGTGATCAACGTCTCCGGTCATCGCATGGGCACCGCGGAAGTCGAAAGCTCGCTGGTCGCGCACGCCAAAGTCTCCGAGGCCGCCGTCGTCGGCTATCCCCACGACATCAAGGGCCAGGGCATCTACGCCTATGTGACCTTGATGACCGGCACCGAGCCGAGCGAGGAGTTGCGGAAAGAGCTGGTGGCCTGGGTGCGCAAGGACATCGGCCCGATCGCCTCCCCCGACCAGATCCAGTTCGCGCCAGGTCTGCCGAAAACCCGCTCCGGCAAGATCATGCGCCGCATCCTGCGCAAGATCGCCGAAGACGAACCGGGCAGCCTCGGCGATACCTCGACGCTGGCCGATCCCGCCGTGGTCGACGATCTCGTCGCGCACCGGCAGAACAAGAAGGGCGCGTCGGCTTGATGCGTTCCAATACCTTGCGCCGCACCTCGCGGGCTGAGAGGCCTTCGCGAAGCGCCGGCGTGAGGGGCGCACCGCGCGCTCATTCTCCGCAAGCTTGCCGAGATGGCGTCACTGCAAAACCCTGCGCCTGTCAAGCGCGGCGCGAGCGAGCGCCTGTTGGCGCGGAACAGTTCCCTGCCTTACCATCACGTAATCGGTAAGCCGGCCGGCACGTTTTCTGACGAGTGTTGTTTTCCGGTCATTTACTTTGTCGCCAACATTTTCTTTCTATGGCCATACCGGGTGGCCGGCGCGGGCCTTACGGAAACTTTCTGGTTAAGGGAGGCGGTTAAGAATGCGTCGGTGAAGGCGCGGTATTGCAGGATTCGGTGTCCCGGCGGGGTGACCGGACCAAAGCGGAGAGATTTGATGTCGGTGAAGATTGCGCTGGTGCTGGCGGCCACGATCGGGGCGGGGGTGTTATTGACCTCGAAGGCCCAGGCGCGGCCGGATGTGGTCGGTTTCCGCGGCGATTACTCGGCGGGAACCATCGTGGTGAAAACCAGTGAGCGCCGGCTTTATTTCGTCACCGGTCCCGGCCATGCCGTGCGTTATCCCGTCGGCGTCGGCAAGTCCGGCAAGCAATGGGCCGGCACCACCCAGATCGACGGCAAGTACCGCAATCCGGCCTGGTCGCCGCCCAGCGTCGTCAAACGCGACAAGCCCTCGATACCGGACCTCATCCCCGGCGGCTCGCCGCGCAATCCGATGGGCGTCGCCGCGTTGACCTTGGCGGGCGGCGAATATGCCATCCACGGCACCAACATGCCGGGATCGGTCGGCGGCTTTGTCTCCTACGGCTGCATCCGCATGCTGAACGGGGATATCACCGATCTTTACCAGCGCGTGTCCGTCGGCACCACCGTGGTGGTGACGCGCTGACGACAGGGCTTTCGTCATCGGCGAGCGGTTGGTCGCGCGCATGCGCCGCTAAATCCCTCGCTGCGCCACCGCGCTGGATTCCTGATCGGTTCGATCGCAAGGAAGAGACCTCAAAAATCCGAGGCGATGCCTTTGTTTTCCCAATCGCCATAACGCGTCGGTTCCGGTCCGCTCGGACCTTGAAATTCCTTCGGCGGCGGTTTGGCGTTGGCCTCGGCGGCTTTCCGTCGCGCCTCAGCCTCGGCTAGCGCGCGCTTTGCCGCCGGCGTGAGTTCCTTGCGCTCCGCGGCGGTCGCTGCAGGCAATGAAGAATCCTTGGTCATGGCGGTTCCAGCCGAGCCACCGGCAGTTCAGAGCTCAGCATAAAGATGATGGTCGCTGCATGAAATCGGAAGGGGCGATTCTTATATTTGGCATATTCCCCTGCCAAAAGGATTTTCCGTTCCGATGGCATGAGCGCATGATGCGAATCGCTGTCCAATTTTCCGAGATGTTGCCGCCCCATGCCTGCTCAACGATTCGCCATGCCATCCGAGGTGCCCGGTCTCGCGACGCGGCGGATCGCGGCGGATATTCTTGACGGCGTATTGCACAAGCACCGTACGCTTGACGACCAGCTCGACGGCGCTGCGGCGCATCCCGGATTGAAGACACTTGCCGATCGCGACCGCGCCCTGATGCGGCGACTGGTGGCGACGATCTTGCGGCGGCTCGGCACGCTCGGCCATTTGCTGTCGCGGCTGCTCGACCGTGGCATTCCAACCGACGCGCCGCGCGCGCAGAGCGCGCTCTTGATCGGCGCCGCCCAGATTCTCTGGATGGACGTGCCCGATCATGCCGCGGTAGATCTGTCGGTGCGGCTGGTGCAGTCGGACCGGCGGGCCGCGAAATACGCCGGCCTCGTCAACGCGGTGCTGCGCCGCTGCGCGCGCGAGGGACAGCCGCTGATCGACGAGGTGAAATCGCAGAACCTCGATGTTCCGCCCTGGCTATTGGCGCGCTGGATCAGCCACTACGGCGAGACGCTGGCGCGCGACATTGCGGCCGCGATCAGCCACGAGCCGTCGCTCGATATCACCGTGAAGTCCGACGCCGCGCAGTGGGCGAACCGCCTGCACGGCGCAACGCTGCCGACCGGCAGCGTGCGCACGCTGCTGCAGGGCTCGGTGACCATGCTGCCGGGTTTTGCCGAAGGCCAATGGTGGGTGCAGGACGCCGCCGCAGCCTTGCCGGCGCGGCTGTTCGGCGACCTCGCCGGCAAGTCGGTCGTCGATCTCTGCGCCGCGCCCGGCGGCAAGACCGCGCAGCTCGCGCTGGCCGGCGCGCGCGTCATCGCGCTCGACCGTTCGCCGGGCCGCATGATGCGGCTGCGCGATAATCTCGCCCGGCTGTCGCTTGAGGCGGAGGCGATCGTGGCCGATGCCACCGAGTGGCAGGGCGGCGATAGCCGCGGCTTCGACGGCGTCCTGATCGACGCTCCCTGCAGCTCGACCGGCACCATCCGCCGTCATCCCGACGTCGCCTGGCTACGTCAGGAAGTCGACATTGCTCCTTTGGCGGCGCTGCAGAAGCGGCTGCTGCAAAACGCGGTCTCGCTGTTAAGGCCGGGCGGGATGCTGGTCTATTGTACCTGCTCGCTGGAACCGGAAGAGGGCGAGCAAGCCATTTCGGCGCTTCTCGCCGCCGAACCGGCCATGCGCCGGGCCCCGATCGCGGCCAGCGAGGTTGCCGGGCTCGGCGAAATACTCACCAGGGAAGGCGATTTGCGCACCCTGCCCTGCCATCTGCCGCACCAAGACCCCCGGCTCGGCGGGTTCGACGGTTTTTACGCCGCGCGGCTGGTTAAATCCTGATTTTGCACCGGATTTCGCCGAACCCCCGCTGCCGCATCGACTTCAAGATGGTGTGTTGGCCGCGTTTCCGGATTAAAAGAGATTCGCATCGAATCCTCCCAATCAAGGCAAGGCGTGTCGGCCGCTCGACGCAGACGCATCTCGACGCTGATCATTGGCCGCTTCGTGCGGAATATGATGGCGCGCGCGAGCGGCGCCTCGATGGCGCTGTCACGGCTGTGGCCCGGCCGTACCGATCGCCTGATCATCGCCCCGCATGACCTGCGCACCGCCGATGCCACGCGAGCGGCCGAGATCTATGCCGGCCGCTTCGTGTTCGCCGGCAAGATCGTGACCTGTCATGGCCGCTCGATCTTCGATCTCGAGCCGCCATCGGAAGATTGGGAGGTAGCGCTGCTCGGCTTCGGATGGCTGCGGCACTTGCGCGCCGCCGACACCGCGCTGACCCGCGCCAATGCCCGCTCGCTGGTCGACGATTGGATTTCCAACCCGGGGCGAAAACGCCCGGTCGGCCGCCGCGCCGACGTGCTGGCGCGCCGGGTGATCTCGCTGTTGTCACAGGCGCCGCTGGTGCTCGGCGACACCGACGGCAAATTCTATCGGCGCTACTTGCGCGGGCTGACGCGCGAGATCCGCTATCTGCGCTACACCATGTTCGATATTCCGGACGGCGCGCCGCGGCTGCAGGTGCTGATCGCGTTGTGCTACGCCTCGCTGTGCCTCGCCAACCAGGCGCACCACATCCGCGCCGCCACGCGAAAACTTTCCGACGAACTGCAGCGGCAAATCCTGCCCGATGGCGGCCACATCTCGCGCAATCCCGGCGCGCTGATCGAGTTGTTGATCGATCTGTTGCCGCTGCGCCAGACTTTTGCCGCCCGCAACATCGCGCCGCCCCCGGCGTTGTTGAACGCGATCGATCGCATGATGCCGATGCTGCGCTTCTTCCGGCATGGCGACGGCAGTTTTGCATTGTTCAACGGCATGAGCAGCGCGCCGTCGGATCTGCTGGCGACGCTGCTCGCCTATGACGATACCCACGGCGCGCCGATGGCGAACATGCCGCATACCGGCTTTCAGCGGCTCGATGCCGGCGCGATGACGGTGATCATGGACACCGGTCCACCGCCCCCGGCCAGCCTCAGCCAGGACGCCCATGCCAGCTGCCTGTCGTTCGAATTGTCGGCGGGGGCGAGCCGGATCGTGATCAATTGCGGCATGCCGGCCACCAGCCGTGACAGTTGGCGCAGCTTTGCCCGCGGCACGGCGGCGCATTCGACGCTGACCTATCACGATACGTCGTCCTGCCAGTTCGTCGAACTGTCGGCGATGAAACGGTTGCTGCAGGGCTCGCCCGTGGTCAGCGGCCCGTCAAAGGTGGAAAGCCATCGCGAGATGGTCGGCAACGGCATGCTGCTGACCACATCCCATGACGGCTATCTGGCACGGTTCGGCGTGGTGCACCGGCGCGTGCTGATGCTTGCCCATGATGGCTCCCGGCTCGACGGCGAGGACACCGTCGCGCTGGCCCGGGGCGCCCGCATCAGGGGCAATGAGACCGATTACGCGGTGCGCTTTCACCTGCACCCCGCGGTGAAGGCGAGCCGCCTCGGCGACGCGCGTGGCGTGATGCTGGTGCTGCCGAACCGCGAGGTATGGACTTTCGAGGCGCTCGACGACAAGGTCGAGCTGGAAGACAGCGTGTTTCTTTCCGGCAATGACGGTCCGCGCCGCACCGTCCAGATCGTGATCCGGCAGGATTCCCGCCACGCCTCCGCGATCCGCTGGAGCTTCGTGCGCTCGACCGCCTCGGCCTCGGCCACGACCGCCAAGCGCAACGCCCGCCACGAGCCGGAACTGCCGCTGTAGAAAAAGTCGCGCAAGATGCTGGATCAACCATGTCTGACCGTTGTGAACGCCGTCGGGAGATGCTAACTCCCCGTCGCTCGCGCGACTGGCGACTTTGGATGGAGCACCATCGGGAAGCGCGGGAATGTCTGCCGCGCGCCTGGGCAATAGCACCCTTTAACAGAGGAACTTGCCCATGACCGACCATCCGCGCCGCGTAACCCGCGCCCTGTTGTCCGTTTCCGATAAATCCGGGCTGATCGAATTCGCGCGGACGCTGGCCGGTCACGGCATCGAGCTCGTCTCCACCGGCGGCACCGCGAAAGCGATCGCGGGCGCAGGCATGAAGGTCAGGGATGTTTCGGAACTGACCGGTTTTCCGGAAATGATGGACGGCCGGGTCAAGACGCTGCATCCCAAGGTGCATGGCGGGCTGCTGGCGATCCGCGACAACGCCGAACACGCGCAGGCGATGCAGGTGCACGGCATCGCGCCGATCGATCTTCTGGTGGTCAATCTCTATCCGTTCGAGGAAACCGTCGACCATGGCGCCGGCTTCGAGCAATGCATCGAGAATATCGATATCGGCGGTCCTGCGATGATTCGTGCCGCGGCGAAGAATCATGATGACGTCGCGGTCGTGGTCGAAGCGCAGGATTATCAGGCGGTGCTCGACGAGCTCGCCGCCAATGCGGGCGCGACCACGCTGACGTTGCGCCGCCGTCTCGCGGCAAAGGCCTATGCCCGCACCGCGGCCTACGATGCGGCGATCTCGAACTGGTTCGCGCTTCAACAGAAGACCGAGGCGCCGGATTATCGCGCCTTCGGCGGACGGCTGATCCAGGCGCTGCGTTACGGCGAAAACCCGCACCAGACCGCGGCGTTCTATCGCACCCCCGACAAACGTCCCGGCGTTGCCACCGCGCGGCAACTGCAGGGCAAGGAATTGTCGTACAACAATATCAACGACACCGATGCTGCCTATGAATGCATCGCCGAGTTCGACCCCGCGCGCACGGCGGCCTGCGTCATCGTCAAGCACGCCAATCCTTGCGGCGTCGCCGAAGCCGCCGATCTCGTCACCGCCTATCGCAAGGCCTTTGCCTGCGACACCCAATCGCCGTACGGCGGCATCATTGCCGTCAATCGCACGCTCGACGCAGAGGCCGCCCGCGTCATCACCGAAATCCTGACCGAAGTGATCATTGCTCCCGACGCGACCGAGGAGGCGATTGCGATCATTGCCAAGCGGAAGAATTTGCGCCTGCTGCTCGCCGGCAGCCTGCCCGATCCGCGCGCGGCGGGAATAACCGCAAAGACCGTCGCCGGCGGCCTCCTGGTGCAGAGCCGCGACAACGCCGTGGCCGATGACATCACGCTCAAGACGGTCACCAGGCGCGCCCCCAGCGAGACCGAGTTGCGCGATCTGAAATTCGCATTCCGTGTCGCCAAGCACGTCAAGTCCAACACCATCGTCTACGCCAAGGATCTCGCCACCGTCGGCATTGGCGCCGGCCAGATGAGCCGGGTGGATTCCGCGCGCATCGCCGCGCGCAAGGCGCAGGACGCCGCCACTGAGGCCAAGCTTGCCGAGCCGATGACCAGGGGATCGGTGGTGGCATCGGACGCCTTCTTTCCGTTTGCCGATGGGCTATTGGTCGCAATCGAGGCCGGCGCCACCGCGGTGATCCAGCCCGGCGGATCGATCCGCGACGACGAGGTGATAAAAGCCGCCGACGCCGCCGGCATCGCCATGGTGTTCACCGGCGTGCGGCATTTCCGGCATTGAACCGGGCCGTCATCGCCAAGGCGCGGATTTTGATGATCTTCTTTCGAACCGAACGGTGCTCGATGTTTGCGGCAATCATGCTGGTTGCCGCGCTTTGCATGCCGGCAGCCGCGCAAGAGCAGGGCCGCGGCTTTTACACGCCGGCAGCGCCACAGGCTATTCATGCCGTAGCGGCCGAACACGGCATGGTGGTCGCGCAGGAGAAGACCGCGGCGCGGATCGGCGCCGACGTGCTCAGGCGCGGCGGCAATGCGGTCGACGCCGCGGTGGCGACAGGTTTTGCGATGGCCGTGAGCTATCCGCGCGCCGGCAACATCGGCGGCGGCGGCTTCATGACGATTCATTCGGCTGATCGCAGCGAGGACGTCGCGATCGATTACCGCGAAACCGCGCCGGCCGCGACCACGTCCGGGATCTTTCTTGGCTCCGACGGCAAGCCCGATAGCGCAAAGTCGCGCGATTCCGCGCTCGGCATCGGGGTGCCCGGCACGGTCGCGGGATTGACGCTGGCGCTGCGGGAATACGGCTCGGGCAGGTTCACGCTGGCGGAGCTGCTGAAGCCGGCGATCGAGCTGGCGCGCGACGGCATCGTCATTGCCGACGACAGCGCCGACACGCTGCCGGACTGGCACCGGCGGCTGGTGCGCTGGCCGTCATCGGCGAAGATATTCTGCCGCGCCGACGGCACTTCGCTGCGTGAAGGCGACAGGCTGGTCCAGACCGACCTCGCAGCGACGCTGTCGACGATTGCCGAACAGGGCGCGCGCGGGTTTTACCAGGGTCCGGTCGCTGAGAAACTGGCGGCCGCAATTCGAGACGCCGGCGGCATCATGACGGCGGATGATCTCGGATCGTATCGGGCCGTCATCCGCGCGCCGGTTCGCGGCAGCTATCGCGGGTATGACATCGTCTCGATGCCCCAGCCCTCGTCCGGCGGCATTGTGCTGATCGAGATGCTGAACATCCTCGAAGGTTTTCCGATGCGCCAGATGAAGCAGGGCTCCGCGGCCTCGCTGCATGTCATGATCGAGGCGATGAAGCGCGGCTATGCCGACCGGGCGCGCTATCTCGGCGATCCCGCCTTCATCAGCGCGCCGGTCGCGACCCTGATCTCCAGGGAGTATGCGGCAAAGCAGCGCGCCGGCATCGATCTCGACCGGGCCACGCCCTGGACCGACGCGGTATCGGCGATGCCGCCGCGTGAAGGCAGCAACACCACGCATTTTTCCGTGGTCGATGGTTCCGGCAACGCGGTCAGCAACACCTATACGCTGAATTTCAGCTACGGCGTCGGCCTGGTCGCTGAGGGCACCGGCGTGCTGCTCAACAACGAGCTCGACGATTTCACGGCGGCGCCGGGTGCGTCCAATGCCTTCGGTCTCGTCGGATTCGAAGCCAACCTGCCCGGCCCCGGCAAGCGGCCGTTGTCTTCGATGTCGCCGACCATCGTGCTGAAAGACGGCAGGCCGGTGCTGGTGACGGGTTCACCGGGCGGCAGCCGCATCATCTCGACGGTGCTGCAGGTGATCGTCGATGTGCTGGATTACGACATGGACATTGCATCGGCGGTGGCGGCTCCGCGGCTGCACCACCAATGGCTGCCGGATGAAGTGCGCATCGAGCGGGGATTTGCCGATGACGCCGTCGCGGGACTGAAGGCCAGGGGTCATGTCCTGATCGAGCCGCTCGGCTACTCCTCGGCCAATTCGATCGCCGTCACCGCCAATGGATTGCTTGGCGCGCCCGATCCGCGTACCCGTGGTGCGGAAGCAGCCGGGCAATAGACGGTCCCCGACGGCCGAACCAACCGGAGCCTTGCGATGACCTCCCTCAAAGGCAAGACCTTGCTCGTATCGGGCGGCAGCCGTGGCATCGGGCTTGCGATCGCGCTGCGCGCCGCGCGCGACGGCGCCAATGTGGCGCTCGCGGCCAAGACGGCGGAGCCGCACCCGAAGCTCAAGGGCACCATTTATACCGCGGCCGACGAGGTCCGCGCCGCCGGAGGCAATGCATTGCCGATCCTTTGCGACATCCGCGACGAGGCTCAGGTGATCGCGGCGGTCGACCGGACCGTCACCGAGTTCGGCGGCATCGATATCTGCGTCAACAATGCCAGTGCCATCAGCCTGACCAATTCGCAAATGACCGACATGAAACGCTTCGACCTGATGATGGGGATCAACACCCGCGGCACCTTCATGGTGTCGAAATACTGCATCCCGCATCTGAAGAAGGCGGCAAATCCGCACATCCTGATGCTGTCGCCGCCGCTCGACATGCAGCCAAAATGGTTCGAGCACTCCACCGCCTACACCATGGCGAAATTCGGCATGAGCATGTGCGTGCTGGGGCTCGCGGCCGAACTGAAGACCGCCGGCGTCGCGGTCAATGCGCTGTGGCCGCGCACCACCATCGCCACCGCGGCGGTCGGCAATCTGCTCGGCGGCGAGGCCATGATGCGCGCCAGCCGCACGCCGGAGATCATGGGCGATGCGGCCCATGTTATTTTCAGCAAACCATCCCGCGAGTTCACCGGACGGTTCTGCATCGACGATAGGCTGCTTTATGACAGCGGGGTGCGCGACTTCGAGCGTTATCGCGTCGACCCCGGCGTGCCGTTGATGTCCGACTTCTTCGTTCCCGACAGCGAGGTGCCGCCGCCCGGAGTGACCGTGAAGGCGCTGGCTACCGTTGGCGAGGCCCGCAACTCGGGCTAGAACAGTCTCGATGGCGGCCGGATGATGCTTCGAGACGCCGCGCGTCTGGAACCACGAGGCTGTGGTGCAGGAGAGCGGTGTGGTTTTGCGGAAATTGCTGGCAGCCGCCGTCGTTGTCACCGCGTTGGCGCTGCTGGCCGCGATCTACCGCCCCGATCGCGCGGTTCGCGTCGCCACCGGGCTTGTCGCCCACAATGTCTGCTCAAAGACGTTCGTCTCGCGGCTCGATCCGCAAACGGCATTCGCAGAGACCACCGATCGCGCCGGTATCCGCTTGTTGCGGTGGGGCTTGAACTTCGATCTCGATCGCAGCCGCCAGACGCTCGAGGCTTCGCTGGCAGGGCTGTTTGGCAGCCGGGCCGCGTTTCACGAAGGCTTCGGCTGTGTGCTGCTGCGTGGATCGAAGCAGCCTTATTTGCCAAGGAGCGACATCGAGGCGTTGAAGACGCCGAAAACTCCGCCGCTGCTGCCGGAGATTGCCGGGCCGGCGATCGTCGAACCGTCCGATCCCGGACTGCACGCCGCACTCGATCATGCGTTCGAGGAGCCGGCCGATCCGCCGTTCCGGCGCACCAAGGCGGTGGTCGTGGTGCATGACGGCCGGGTGATTGCCGAGCGGTATGCGGAGGGTGTCGGCATCGAGACCGAGCTGCTCGGTTTCTCCATGACCAAATCCGTGGTCAACGCGCTGATCGGCATCATGACGCAGCAAGGCCTGGTGACGCCTTCGTATCCCGCGCCGATTCCGGAATGGCACGGCTCGAGCGACCCACGCCGCGAAATCGAGGTCGAGCATCTCATGCGCATGACCTCGGGGCTCGCGCTCGACGAGACCAATTCCGGCTTCGATCCCTCCAGCCAGATGGTCTACCTGCACGACGATACCGCGGCATTCGCGGTGAAGGCCGCCATGATCGCCCCGCCGGGCACGCGATGGGCTTACTCCAGCCCCACCACGCAGCTTTTGGCGCGGATCGTCCGCGACGCGG
Source organism: uncultured Alphaproteobacteria bacterium (assembly GCA_963840155.1). Classification (GTDB taxonomy): domain Bacteria; phylum Pseudomonadota; class Alphaproteobacteria; order Rhizobiales; family Xanthobacteraceae; genus Bradyrhizobium. The sequence continues at coordinate 1,036,769 of CAWIXP010000002.1, read as the reverse complement.
TCGGCGGTCCCGAGCAGACGCTGGCGTTCGCCTGGCGCGAATTGTTCAACCCGCTCGGGATGCGCCACGTGACGCTCGAATTCGACGCGGCCGGCACTATCCTGGGATCGACCTACATGCTGGCCAGCGCCAGGGACTGGGCACGATTTGGTCTGCTCTATCTCGACGACGGGGTGATCGGCGGCCGCCGCATCCTGCAAGACGAGTGGGTGGATTTTTCAGCCACCGCGACGCTCGACACCGACTACGGTGCGGGCTTCTGGACCAATCGCAGCGAGCACCAACATGCCAAGGGCCGCGTCAGGCTCGGGATTCCCCGCGACGCGTTCTTCGCCTCCGGCGATCTCGGCCAGCGCATCGTGATCCTGCCGACGCAGCATCTGGTCATCGTCCGGCTCGGCGATAGCGTCGATCCCACCGGCGACATCCGGGGTCTCGGCCGGCTGGTCAAGGAGGTGATCGCGGCGGTTCAGGGGTGACCGGGTCAGGTGCTAACGCACCATCCCGGAATGATCGTCGTCATCTCCCCACCGCGTACGGTCCGCCCTTCTCCAGCGCCCGTGCATAAGCGGGGCGGGCGTGGATGCGTTCGAGGAACGCCATCGCCTTGGGGTGGCCCTGCTCGAGGCCGCCGCGCGCGGCGGCGGCTTCCAAGGGAAAGCTCATCTGGATGTCGGCGGCGGTGAAATCTCCTCCGGCAAACCATTGGTTTTTGCCGAGCTCGCTTTCCCAGAACGCCATATGCTGCTTGAGCTGCGGGTTGACCAGCGTGGTCAGCGCCTGATTGGAAACCTTGCGCACCAGCGGGCGAAGCAATGCCGGCGCGCGCTTCGGCATCAGCGTGAACAGCAGCTTCAGCAACAGCGGCGGCATCGCCGAGCCTTCGGCGTAGTGCAGCCAATAGGTGTAGCGCAGCCGCTCCGGCGTTTTGGCAGCTGGGATCAGCCGTCCCTCGCCATAGGTGTCGATAATGTATTCGGCGATCGCGCCGGACTCCGCGATGGTGTTGCCGCCATCGGTGATGACGGGTGATTTTCCGAGCGGATGCACCGCGCGCAATTCTGCCGGCGCCCGCATATCAGGCTGACGCTGATAGCGCACGATCCCGTAGGGCACCCCAAGTTCCTCCAGCAGCCACAGCACCCGCTGCGAGCGGGAATTGTTGAGATGATGGACGGTGAGCATGGCGCTTCCCCCTTGGGCGAGGCCGCTGCCTCTGTTTGGCGCTTGTGGTGCCAGCCGGGCGGGCGAAAGTCGAGATGGCCGCGGAGGAGAGAAATTGCCCGGGCGTTATTGACGAACTTAATTTACCCGGGTAATATAGAGGGCTGATATGAACTGATACCCAGGAGCTTTCCATGAATCGGGCGTCCGATCCCGCCTGCATCGCCTTCGAGGGCGACCGCCGCATCGCCGCTGGCGATCTGCGCAGCGTCGCCCGCGCGGCAAAGGACACACTCGACCGGAGCAAAGATGTGTCGGTGCTGGTTTTCGATGCCACGACCAGTTTCCCGATCGAGATTGATTTTCGCGGCAGTATTACCGAAGTGCTGGCGCGATTGCCCGAGATCAATCAGGCGGCGGCCGGCGGGGAGGGCGCGCAGCCCGCGCGGCGAGGACCGGGCCGGCCGAAACTCGGCGTGGTCGCTCGCGAGATCACGCTGCTGCCGCGGCATTGGGATTGGCTCGCGCAGCAATCGGGCGGCGCCTCGGTCGCGCTGCGCCGACTGGTCGATGAGGCAAGGCGCGCCAACAGCGACAAGGACCGGATCAGCCAGGCGCGGGAAGCTGCCTATCGGTTCATGACCGCGATGGCGGGCAACAAGCCGCATTACGAAAGCGCGGCGCGCGCGCTGTTTGCCGGCGATGCCCGGGGATTCCAGGCCTGCACGGCATCGTGGCCGGTCGACCTGCGCGACCATGCCCGTCGCCTTGCAGCCGCGGCGTTCGAGCGCGAGACGGCGGGCGAAAGTCTGGCCGGTTGATCCCGGAGATTTGAACCGCTAGGCTCAATGGAATGATAGATATCATATAAGAACCGATCAGGGAGACCGCCGTGAGCTCGACCGCCCCGCAATTCATGTTCGATTTCGGCAGCCCCAATGCCTTCCTCAGCCACGAGGCGATCCCGGCGATCGAACAACGGACCAAGGTTAAATTCGAATATGTGCCGATTTTGCTCGGCGGCATCTTCAAGGCCACCAACAACAAGTCTCCCGCCGAGACTCTGGCCGGCGTCAAGAACAAGCGCGAATTCCACGCGCTCGAGACCGCGCGCTTCATCAAGCGTTTCAAGGTCGAACCCTACACCTGGAATCCGTTCTTCCCGGTCAACACCCTCAACCTGATGCGCGCCGCGATCGCCGCGCAGCTGGAAGGGGTGTTCGAAAAATACGTCGACGCCGCGTTTCATCACATGTGGGTCGAGCCGAAGAAAATGGACGATCCGGAAGTGGCGGCCAAGGCGCTGGCGACCTCGGGCCTCGATGCGGCAAAACTGTTCACCCGCGCCCAGGAAGCCGAGGTCAAGGCAAAGCTGATCGAGAACACGCAATCGGCGGTCGAGCGCGGCGCCTTCGGCTCGCCGACTTTTTTCGTCGGCCAACAAATGTTTTTCGGCAAGGAACAGTTGCGCGATGTGGAGGAGCTGGTTTCGGGTAACTAGTGCCCTCATGGCGAGCGCAGCGAAGCAAACCACGTGAAACGGATTGCTTCGCCGCTTTGCTGCTCGCGATGAGGGGAGCGGCCGCGCCCAGGATCGGCCGGTCCGATTTTATTGGAGATCCCAGAATGCAAAAACGCCACGCTAGCTGCGCGCTGATTGGCGCCGGCGATTACATCGGCGCCGAAATCGCCAAAAAATTCGCTGCCGAAGGGTTCACCGTGTTCGCAGGCCGGCGCAACGGCGCCAAGCTCGAGCCGCTGGTCAGGGATATCGAGGCATCCGGCGGCTCGATCGTGGCGCGCACGCTCGATGCCCGGAAAGAGGATGAGGTCACCGCCTTTCTCAATGACGCGGACAAGCACGCGCCGCTGCAAGTGTGCATCTTCAACGTCGGCGCCAATGTCAATTTTCCGATTCTGGAAACCACCGACCGCGTGTTCCGAAAGGTGTGGGAAATGGCCTGCTGGGCGGGTTTCGTCAGCGGGCGCGAGGCGGCACGGCTGATGCTGCCGCGCGGCCAAGGCAGCATCTTCTTCACCGGCGCGACCGCGTCCTTGCGCGGCGGCAGCGGTTACGCGGCGTTCGCCAGCGCCAAATTCGGTCTGCGCGCGGTAGCGCAGGCGATGGCGCGCGAGCTGGGGCCGAAAAACATCCACGTTGCGCATCTGGTCATCGATGCCGGCGTCGACACCGCCTGGGTGCGCGAGCGCCGCGAGAAGAGCCTGGGCAAGGAAGCGCTCGACAACCCGGACTTGCTGATGCCGCCGGCCTCTGTCGCAGCCTCCTATTGGCAGCTCCACCAGCAGCCGCGCAGCGCCTGGACGTTCGAGATGGAAATCCGCCCGTTCGGAGAGAAGTGGTAGCTTCGATGGCTCGCCGATCGTGAGGAGGCGCTTGCGCCGTCTCGAACCATGAGGCCACAATGCGCGCGAATCCTTCCAGGCCCGCGCAAGGGCGCGCTCGCCGGGACGGCGCAACGACAATAGGAGCTTCCAAAATGCGCATTCTTGTGGTCGGCGCCGGCGCGATCGGCGGATATTTCGGCGGCAGATTGCTGCAGGCCGGCCGCGATGTGACGTTTCTGGTACGCCCGAAACGAGCGGCGGAACTGGCCCGCGACGGCCTTGTGATCGAAAGCCCCAATGGCGACGTCACACTGAAAAATCCGCCGGCGCTGCTGGCGGGCGGATTTGAGGCGAAATTCGACGTCGTGTTGTTGAGCTGCAAGGCCTACGACCTCGACGATGCGATCAATTCGTTCGCGCCGGCGGTCGGTCCGAACACGGCGGTCATTCCGCTGCTCAACGGCATGCGTCATATCGACGTGCTCGATGCCCGGTTTGGCAGGGATCGTGTCCTTGGCGGCCAGTGCGGCATCGCCGCGACCCTCAACGAGCACCGTCACGTCGTGCAGCTCACGCCGGTATTTCAGTCGCTGACGTTCGGCGAGCGCGACGGTCCCATTTCAAGCCGCGTGCGTGCCATCGCCGAGAGCTTCGCGGCCGGCAATATCGGTTCGCAGGCCAGCGAAAACATCATCCAGGAAATGTGGGAGAAATGGGTGATGCTGACCACGCTCGCGAGTTCGACGTCGCTGATGCGCGCGCCGGTGGGCGATATCCTGGCGGTGCCCGGCGGGCGCGAATTCATGCTCGGGCTCCGCGACGAGTGCAGCGCCGTTGCCAAGGCGGCTGGCCATGCGCCACGCGAGGCCTTGCTGACGCGCCTCACCGGAATGCTGACGACCGAGGGCTCGCCGGCGACCGCATCGATGTACCGCGACATCAAGGCCGGCGCACGCGTCGAGGCCGATCACATCGTTGGCGACATGATCGAGCGCGCCGATGCCGGCAAGGTGCCGGTGCCGCGGCTGCGGACCGCCTACACGCATCTGAAAGCGTACGAGCGGCAGCGGACCTGACGAAAGCACGCACTACTGCGCTGCGGGTGGGCGCATGATCGCCCTTGGCCCGGGCGGTTTCTTGTCGGCCTCGTGCCCGGCCGTCGGCGCGTCACTCTCCGCATGCGAGATCACCAGCCTTTTGCCGAAGCGCCAGATCAAGGCGCCGATGTCGTCCATCATCATGAACATCGCCGGCACGAACACCAGCGACAGGATGGTCGAGAACACCAGGCCGCCGATCACAGCGAGCGCCATCGGCGAGCGGAATTCGCCGCCGGCGCCGAACGCCAGCGCAGACGGCATCATGCCGGCCGCCATCGCGACCGTGGTCATCACGATGGGGCGGGCGCGCTTCATGCCGGCGTCGATGATCGCCTCCTCGCGCGGCTTGCCTGCGCGCATCGATTCGACCGCGAATTCAACCAGCATGATCGCATTCTTGGTGACGATGCCCATCAGCATCAGGATGCCGATCCACACCGGCGTCGTCAGCTGCTTGCCGGTGACCAATAGCGCCGCGATCGCGCCGCCGATCGAAAGCGGCAGCGAGAACAGGATGGTGATCGGTTGCAGGAAGGTGCCGAACAACAGCACCAGCACGGCATAGACCATCATCAGCCCTGCGGTGATGGCGGTGGCAAAGCCTTCCGACAATTCCTTGAGACTTTCGGCATCGCCCGAAGGGCTCACCTTGACGCCCTTCGGCAAGCTTTTCATGACCGGCAGATCGTAGATTTTCCTGGTCGCGTCGCCGAGCGCCGCGGAGCCGACGAGGTCGGCCGCCACAGTGGCCTCGCGTTCGCGGTCGTAGCGATTGATGCTGGTTGGGCCCTGGTCGAGCTTGATGTCGGCGACAACCGACAGCGGCACGCCGCCCTTTTCGCCATGCTCGCCGAGCGGCACGCGCAACTGTTCGAGCAGCGACAGGTCGCCGCGCGCGGCGTCTTCGAGCTGCACCCGGATCGGCACCAGCCGGTCGCCGGCGTCGAATTTTGCCAGCGCCGGGCCGACATCGCCGATGGTGGCGACGCGGATGGTCTGGGACAGGCTTTCGGTGGAAACCCCGAGCCGTGCCGCCAGATCCGCCTTCGGCTGGATCCGCAGCTCGGGCCGGTCGAGCGCGGTTTCCGAAATCACGTCCGAGATGCTCGGAATCCGTTTCATCTGCGTCGCCAGCTCGCTGGCGACGTTGTTGACGATATTGCTGTCGGCGCCGGTGACCACCAGCGATATGGCGCGCAGGCCGTTTTCGTCGAGGAACCAGTATCGTATGTCCGGAACGCGTTCGAGTTCGCGGCCGATCTCCAGCTCGATCCGGCGTTGCGTGATGTTGCGTTGGGTTTTCGGGGTGTAGTTGATGATCAGCGCCGCGCGGCGCACCTCGAAGGTGCCGGGCGGCACGCGGCCGCCATCGACGAACACGCTCTTGACTTCGGGCCGCTTACGCAGCCGCGCGACGATTTCCTCGGTGGTCTTTTCGGTGAAGTCGAGCTGCGTGCCGGGCGGCAATTCCATGGCAAGCAGTGAGCGGGCGCTGTCCTGCGCCGGCAGGAAGCCCTGCGGCAACAGCGTGATGCTCCAGATCGAGGCGGCGAAGATGCCGAAGCCGATCAATACGGTGATGAAGTAGTGCTGCACCGACCAGGTCACGAGCCCGGTATAGGCCTGCAGCACCCGCCCCGGCGGCGGATCGTCATGCGGATGGTCCTTGAGAAAGTAGGCGGCCAGTACCGGGGTGACGAAGCGGGCGGCGAGCAGCGAGAAAAATACCTGCACCGAGACCGTGATGCCGAACTGCTTGAAGAATTGCCCGGCGATTCCCGACATGAAGCTTGCCGGCGCGAAGATCGCGATGATGGTCAAGGAAATCGCGATCACGGCAAGACCGATCTCGTCGGCGGCTTCGAGCGCGGCGCGGTAGGGCGACTTGCCCATCCGCATGTGGCGAACGATGTTCTCGATTTCCACGATGGCGTCGTCGACCAGAATACCGGTCGACAGCGTGATGGCGAGGAAGGAGACCAGGTTCAGCGAAAATCCCAGCAGGTCCATCGCCCAGAACGCCGGAAAGATCGACAGCGGCAGCGAGATCGCGGCGATGATGGTGGCGCGGATGTCGCGCAGGAACAGAAGCACGATGATGACGGCGAGGATGGCGCCTTCGAACAAGGTCGAGATCGCGGCTTCGTAATTGCCCTTGGTGAAATTCACCGAAGTATCGATCAGTTTCAGATCGACGTCGGGATAGGCGACTTTCAGCGCATCGATGCGCTTCTGCACGGCGGCGGCGACCACCACGTCGCTGGCGCCCTTGGAGCGCTTGATGCCGAGCGCCACCACCGGCTCGCCGTTGAAGCGAGCAAAGGTGCGGCGGTCGGCAATGGTGTCGGTGACCGTGCCTAAATCGTCGAGCCGCACTTCACCGCCGCCGAACAGCGGGATCATGGTGCCGGCGAGGTCATTGAGCGTCTTGGCGCCCGCCAAAGTGCGGATCGCCTGGTCGTTCTTGCCGATCTCGGCGCGGCCGCCGGCGAGGTCGACGTTGGTACCGCGCAGGCTCTGGCTGACATTGACGGCAGTGAGCCCCGCGGCCTGCAGCCGGTCTGGATCGAGCGAGACCAGGATTTCGCGCTCGACGCCGCCGATACGCTCGACCTGGGCGACGTTGCGCACGCCCTGCAGCGCGCGTTTGACCACGTCGTCGACGAAGTATGACAGTTGCTCGGGCGTCTTGCCGGGCGAGATCGCGGCATAGGTCACGATCGGCAGCCCGATCACGTCGACGCGCTGGATCAGCGGTTCGTTGACGTTTTGCGGCAGGTTGGCGCGCACCCGCGTGACGGCGTCCTTGACGTCGTTCAGCGCGCGATCGGTATTGGTCTCGAGCGCGAACTGGATCGTGGTCAGCGACAGCCCGTCGGTGATCGAGGAAGAAATGTGCCGCACGCCTTCGACGCCGGATACGCCATCCTCGATGGTCTTGGTGACCTGCGATTCAAGCTCGGCCGGAGCCGCGCCGAATTGGGAAACCGCAACCGAGATCACCGGGATATCGGCCGAGGGCAGCCGCGTCACCGCCAGTTTGGTGAAGCTGACCCAGCCGAGCACCAACAGGATGATCGAGAACAGGATCGACGGAAGCGGATTTCGGATCGACCAAGCCGAGATATTCAGGGCCATCAGCGTACCCGCGCGCGATCGAGTTCGTCGGCGAACATGGTCTTGATCTTGTCGCCGTCATGCAGCGAAGAGCCGGCATCGGCCACCACGGTTTCGCCGACATCGAGGCCCTCGAGGATTTCCGTAGAGGTGTCGGACACCAGCCCCACCCGAACCTTCCTCGTCTCCACCGCATTATCTTTCACCACCTGGACGGTCAGATGGTCAATGGCGGTGCGGGGAATGGCAACGCCGCAGCTGCGCTTGGCGTCGATGTTGGCGCGGGCAAAGGTGCCGACCTTGAGCGAGGGGTTGTTGGTCAGCGATATCCTGACGTGGCCGAGCTGGGTCAAGCGATCGATTTGCGGCGAAATCAGCCTGACGCGCCCGACCAGATCGGGCGCATTATCGCGGCTGATGCGCGCGGTCGCCCCCGGATTGAGCTTCAACAAATGCACGCTCGGCACCTGCGCATCGAGCTCGATTTCGTTGTTGATGGAAATCCGGAACATCGGTCCGGCCTGCGGCGAAGCCGGAGCTCCGGCGACGGTCCTGACTTCGGTGACGAGCCCGGCCGCAGGCGCGCGCAGCGAGACGGCTACCGGCGGCCTTGCGCTCGCTCCAAGCGGCGCCGTCAGTCGGGCCAGTTCCTGATTTTCAGTCACGCTGTCGCCTTCGCGGACCAGAACGTCGGTGACCCTGGAGCCCTCCTGATCGACCCCGACCACCGCTTCCTTGCGCGGCACGATGAATCCGGTGCCGCGCACCAGGTCGGAGAAACAGGCGTTGGTGGATTTGGCCACAATGACAAGCGCGTTGCCCGGCGCTTGCTTCTCGTCGGGTTCGGGACGATGCTCGAACCAATACCATCCGCCCGCCAGCGCGGCGAACAAGGCCACCGTCAACGCGGGCCGGGTATAGGGGGAGAGCATCATCGCGGGATTCCAAAACGCGCCGTTCCAGTCAATCTGCAAACCGCCGGACATCTCGGTCGCGGACTCAGTCTTTCCGGGTTTCGGTTTCCGGCCTCATTTCCGGCGTTTAAGCGAGCGCCGGTGCGCCACGGCAAATTGTCGTCAATTTATCCCATAACCGGCGAATTCCTTGACGATATTCGGATCCATGGCCTTGGCATTGGATACGTCCAATTCACCCTCCGCAATCGCGCCGTTGCGTCGCTTGGCCAGGCCGCGGCCGTACAGCGATGACGTCAGTCTCGGATTGATCTTCAGGGCAGCGTCAAAATCGGCAATCGCATTCTTGGTTTGGCCGCCCTTCAGGTTGACGAGGCCGCGGCTGTCCAGGGCGTCGACGAAATTCGGGCGCAGCCGGAGCGCCTCGTTGCAATCCTTTAACGCCGCCGGCAGGTCGCCGATCACGGTACGGGCCCAGCAGCGGTTGTTGTAGGCTTCTACATCCTTCGGATTGAGCCGGATCGAATCGTCGAAGTCGCGGATCGCCAGGCTATATGCGCCCTTGCTGGCGTAGACCTGTCCGCGCCGGTACAGCGCGCTCTGATCGTCGGGGTTGGCGACGAGCCTGGCGGTCAGGGTCTTGATGGTCGGATCGTCGGCGAGCACGCCCGCGTCATCCTTGTTAGCCGGCTTCTCGATCTCCGAAGGAATTGCAGCCTGTGCCGGGGGCGGCGCTGCCGGCATGGCGGTCGGCGCCGGTTGCGGGTTGTTTGCTACCGGACCTGGCGGTGCAGGAGGCGGCGAGGGCGGCGGTGGTCGCGGGCCGCCCGCACCCGGGATAAACGAAAAGTCCTCGGCCAGCGAGGAGGAGATCCACGGCACCTGCTCGCTGCGGGAGGCGTGGGTGACGCCGACGCGGGTTCGATTCAAGGTTTCGTCGGCCATCAGGTCGGGAACGCGAATTTCCTTGAGCAGCTCTTGTACGAACAGGCTGTGGTCGCCGCCATCGTCCGAAATCACCGAACTCAGCGCCGCCGAATACATCACCAGCGTACCGTTCGGGGCGATCACCGGCGCAAGCCCGGCAGAGAAGCTGCGGAATCGGCGCTCGAATGGATTGCGCCTGCTGGCGTCGACCAGGGCGATCTTGACCCCGGCGCCGCGGTTGTTGATTTCGCCGAGCACCGTCTCCAGGCTGATGCCGTCGCGGCGGACATCCGGTTCGGTCCAGATCTGGGCATCGACCGGGATCATATAGCTCTGGCGGCTGGACTGGATGCCAAACCCGCTGAAAAAAATCAACACGACCGAGCCGGGCTTGATGCGTCCATAGAGCCGGTCGAAGGCGCGGTCCATGGCGTCAGCGGTCAGATTTTCTCCGACCTCGACGTTGAATCCATGGCGCTTCAGTTCGTCGGCGACCTCGTGGGCGTCGTTGACCGGCTGCTTCAACGGCGCATCGGCGTCGGGGTATTTGGCGTTGCCGATCACCAGCGCAAACCGGTCCGCGGCAAAACACGGAACAACCGGCGCGACCGATAACAGCATGGCCACAAGCAGTGCGAGTCGAAGTCTCATATGACGGCGGTCCAGCCCACAGGGCGCCGAAACCCCACTTGCGCCTCGGCGACCTTACTCTACGCAAATCGCATTATCAAACCGGGCTCGGCACGCCTGTCAACTGTTGCAAAGTCGTTGCCATCAGCGGCAATTTACCGCGATGGCGATATGCGCTGCTGCGAATGCTTCGCCCCAATGCGCGGACATAATGGCCTGCCGAAAATCCCCGCTGGCGCCATCTCCGGAGCCGCAACCGGGGGCCTCAGATATGCAATTGCGGTGGCCCGTCGCGTTTGACCTTTTCGCACGATGATGGCTTGCTGGAACAGTCCGCCAAACGCTCTGCCCAGAAGGGGTAAATCAGATGGGAAACGGCTACGAAATCTACGCCATTCGCTATGCGACGATGTCGCCACGCACGCCTCATTTGAATTTTCTGTCGCCGGACCCTCACGAGAGCGCGGCGCAAGACCTCGATTACTTCGTGTGGCTGATCCGTGGCGGCGGCCGCGATATCCTGGTCGACACCGGCTTCAACGCGGCGGAGGCGCAACTGCGCAATCGCAAGCTCACGCTCAATCCGGTCGATGCGCTGGCGCGTTTCGGCGTCAAGGCCGACGCAATCAAGGACATCATCGTCACCCATCTGCACTACGATCACGCCGGCAACCTCGATCTGTTTCCCAACGCGCGGTTTCATCTGCAGGATCGCGAGATGAGCTTCGCCACCGGCCGCTGCATGTGCCACGGCATGCTGCGTCATTCCTTCTCGGTGGAGCATGTCACGCTGATGGTGCGCCACGTCTTCGGCGAACGGGTGAGGTTTCATTCCGGCGACGGCGAGGTGGCGCCGGGCGTCACGCTGCATCGGGTCGGCGGTCATTCCGACGGTCTGCAGGTCGTACGGGTCGAGACCGCGCGCGGACAGGTGGTGCTGGCGTCCGACGCGTCGCACTACTACGCCAACATGCATCGGCGCAGCCCGTTTCCGATTCTCTACAATCTCGGCGACGTGTTCGAGGGCTGGGACATCGTCGCCCGTCTCGCCGGCGATCCCGACCGCATCATCCCCGGTCACGATCCGATCGTCGCCGAAATCTATCCGCGCGCCAGCGATAAGGTCGACGCCTACGCGTTGCATCTGGCGCCATCGCGCTCGTTTGGCAGCAAGCCATGATCAACCGTTTTCCCGGCCTTACGCCAACCCGCAGCCGCGCGGTCGTTCACGACGGCCTCGTGTTCACCGTGGCGGTCGCGTCCGATCCGGTCACCTCCTCGATGTACGAGCAGACCGTAAAGGCGCTGCGGCGGATCGATGAGAGCCTTGCGCTGTGCGGCTCGGACAGAAGCCGGATCCTTTCGGCCATGGTCTATATCGGCGACATGGGGCGGAAGGGCGAGATGAACCGCGCCTGGGACGAATGGGTCGACCGCAACAATCCGCCGATGCGGGCCTGCCTCGGCGTCGATCTCGAACCGCCGCACATCGTGGAAATCGTGGTGACCGCGGCGAAATGAGGCGCGCGAGCGTGAGCGCGGTAGGCCCGTGAAGGGCGGCTCGTCATATGAGGGTTCAACGCTAGTACATTCCGCTCTCCTCGGCCTCCCGGCTGGTCTGCACCAGATCGAGGCTGCTCTCGATCTTGCCGAGCAGGCGCGCGAAATCCTCGCGCCTCCCGCGCGGACAGACACGACATGATCTGCTTTTCCCTGCGCTTCAGGCGCGGGATCAGTTGCCGGTAGAGCGTCCTGCCCTGGCGCGTCATGCGCAGCCGATACTCGCGGCGGTCCTCTTCATTCTCGATGCGCTCCACGAGTTGCCGGCTCAGCAGCGCCGTCACCGCGCGGCTGATGGTGGATTTGTGGGTTCGGGTGCAATGCGCAATGTATTGCGCGCTGCAGGCATCATCGCGGAAGCCGAGCGTGGCCAGCACCCGCCATTCCGGAATATCCAGCCCGTAGCGCGTCCGATATTCGCTGGACAGCGCCGCCGAAACCTCGGCCGCCAAACGGTTCAGCCGGAACGGAACAAATCTGAACAGGTCGAGGCCGGCTCGTTTTGCGGAAGTCCTTGCTTCACGCCGACCGGCGCGGCCTCCGCCTGAAAACGCTTTTCGCAAAAAATCGCTCCAATTTGAGTTGACGGCGGGCACCGGCAGCCCCGATAGTTGCACCTGAGACTAATTTAGCCGGAATCAAGCCTTTTTGCCAGAGCAAGCTCAGCGGATGGCGCAGTCCAAAGCCCAGTTCGGTTATCGCCGCCACCCCGACCAGGATCGCACCGGCAGCGATGCGGCTGCCCATCCGGTCGTGGTAGTCGGGGCGGGGCCGGTCGGGCTGTCGCTGGCAATCGACCTGGCGCAGCGCGGCCAGCGCGTGGTGCTGCTCGACGATGCCGACCGGATCGGCGAAGGGTCGCGCGCGATCTGCTTTTCCAAGCGCTCGCTGGAATACTGGGATCGGCTCGGCACAGGCCAGCGCATGGTGGACAAGGGCGTGGTCTGGAGCGTCGGCAAGATTTTTCACGGTGCATCGCTGCTTTACCAGTTCAATCTGCTGCCGGAGCAGGGGCACAAGCGGCCGGCCTTCATCAATCTCCAGCAATTCCACGCCGAAGCCTATCTGGTGGATCGGGTGCGGGAGCTTGCTTCGATCGACCTGCGCTGGCGCAACAAGGTGATCGGGCTGGCGCAACGCAACGATCATGTCCTGCTGACGATCGAGACGCCCGATGGAGCGTACCGGCTGCGCGCGGACTATCTCGTCGCCTGCGACGGCGCGCGATCGTCGTTGCGGCAAATGGTCGGTGCGGAATTCGCAGGCCAGGTCTTCGAGGACCAGTTCCTGATCGCCGACGTCCGGATGACGGCCGAATTTCCGACCGAGCGCTGGTTCTGGTTCGACCCGCCGTTCCACGCCGGCCGCTCGGCGCTGTTGCACAAGCAGCCCGACGAGATCTGGCGGATCGATCTGCAGCTCCATCGCGATGCCGACCCCGCCGTGGAAAAGCGGCCTGAAAATGTGCGGCCGCGCATCGCCCGGATGCTCGGCCACGAAGAATTCGATTTCGAATGGATCTCGCTCTACAAATTCCAGTGTCGCCGGATGGATAAATTCATCCACGGCCGCGTGATCTTTGCCGGCGATGCCGCGCATCAAGTCTCGCCGTTTGGCGCGCGCGGCGCCAATTCCGGGCTGGAGGACGCCGAGAATCTGGCATGGAAGCTCGACGGGGTGCTGCGGCGGACTTCGCCGGAAGCGCTGCTCGAGAGCTATGATGTCGAGCGCAGCGCGGCGGCCGACGAGAATATCCGGGAGTCGACCCGCTCGACGGATTTCATGGCGCCGAACTCGCCGCAGGAGGCGCGGCTGCGCAAGGCGGTGCTGTCGCTGGCCAGGGAAACCGAGTTCGGCAAGCGCATGGTCAACGCCGGACGGCTGTCGGTTCCCACCACCTATGACTCGCCGCTGTCGAGCGACGATCGCGATGCCTGGCGCGGCGGCCCGCGGCCGGGCGATTCGATGCCGGATGCGCCCATTGCGGCAGCCCCGGGCGCGCCTACCTTCCTGACGGACGCCTTCGTCGAGGCGGGAAGGCGGTTCACATTGCTCGAATTCGGCAATGGCGGCGCGACGGACCGCCCCGACGGAGTGGGCGCGATCCGCATCGGCGGCGATGATGGCTTCTCTGATAGCGCCGGGCTGGCCGCCGCCCGCTACGATGCCGAGCCGGGCACGGCCTATCTGTTGCGGCCCGATGGCTATGTCGCCGCGCGTTTCCGCCGCCCGACGCGATCGGCGCTCGAGGCCGCATTGGCGCGCGCGACGGGTCACAACTGAGGTTTTTGCAATGGCGCTGTCGACCAGTTCGAATTTTGCCAAGCCCGATGATGCCTTTCGCGCCATCGTCGAGGCGCATCGCGGCTTGAGCGAGCAGCAGAGCGCCGATCTCGATGCGGCGCTGGTTCTGATCCTCGCCAATCACATCGGCGACCTCGGCGTGCTGCGCGAGGCTATCGCATTGGCGCAGCGGCGGATGACGACCGCCGAGCAACAGCAGCAGCAACAACAATAAGCCTAGAGGGATTGACCGATGGCCAAGGGTTTCGCATCGACCACCGACCTGGCGGAGAAGAAAATCACCTTCTCCGAGATCGGCACCGATCTCTATGCCTTCACCGCCGAGGGCGATCCCAATTCGGCTGTGATCGTCGGCGATGACGGCTGCATCGTGTTCGACGCCCAGGCGACGCCGGCGATGGCCGATAAAGTGATCGAGCGGGTGCGCAGCGTCACCGACAAGCCGATCAACTATGTGGTGCTGTCGCATTATCACGCGGTGCGGGTGCTCGGCGCCTCCGCCTACAAGGCGCAAGCCATCGTCGCCTCGGCCGAAACCCACCGTCTGGTGGGCGAACGCGGCCAGCAGGATTGGGATTCCGAGTACGGCCGCTTTCCGCGACTGTTCCAGGACGCCCAGAGCATTCCCGGCCTGACCTGGCCGACGCTGACCTTCGAAGGCGAAATGTCGATTTATCTCGGCAAGCGCGAGGTGCGCCTGCTGCAACTCGGGCCCGGGCATACCTCGGGCGATATCGTGGCGTGGGTCCCCGATGCGGAAGTGATGTTCTCCGGCGACCTGATCGAATACCACTCCGCCTGCTATTGCGGCGATGCGTATTTGCGCGAATGGCCGGCGACACTGAACGAAATTCGCAGCTTCAATCCCAAGGCGATCGCGCCCGGGCGTGGCGATGCCCTGAAAGGCGTCGCGACGGGACGCGAGGCGATCGCCATGACGCGCGACTTCGTCGCGACGCTCTATGGTGCCGCGGAGGCGTCGGTTGCGAGGGGTCGCAATCTCAAGGACACCATGGCGGCCGCTCGCGAGGCGATGGATCCTAAATTCCAGAACTTCGCGATCTACGAACACTGCCTGCCGTTCAACGTCTCGCGTGCGTTCGATGAGGCGTCGGGGATCGACGATCCCGTGATCTGGACCGCCGAGCGCGACCTTCAAATGTGGGCTGCCTTGCAAGGAGGATGATCATGAACGTCAATACTTCGCCCGACGCAGTCAGCCGCAGCTCGGTCAATATCACTCCCGGTTACATGTCCGGCTTCGGCAACAGCTTTGAGACCGAGGCGCTTGCCGGGGCGCTGCCGATCGGGCGCAATTCGCCGCAGCGCTGCGCCTACGGGCTTTACGCCGAACAGCTCTCCGGATCGCCGTTCACGGCCCCGCGCGGCAGCAATGAGCGCTCATGGCTCTATCGCATCAGGCCCTCGGTGCGGCACTCCGGCCGCTTCGCCAAAATCGATGCCGGTCTGTGGCGCACCGCGCCATGCCACGAGCAGGATCTGCCGATCGCGCAATTGCGCTGGGATCCGGCGCCGATCCCGAAAACCGGGATGACGTTCCTGCAGGGCGTGCAGACCATGACCACGGCGGGAGATGCCGCGACGCAGGCCGGCATGGCGGCGCACGTCTTCCTGATCACCAGATCGATGGTCGATCAGCATTTCTACAATGCCGATGGCGAGATGCTGTTCGTGCCGCAACAGGGCAATTTGCGTTTCGTCACCGAGTTCGGCCGCATCGAGGCCGAGCCCGGCGAGATCGTGGTGATCCCGCGCGGCGTGAAATTCCGTGTGGAGATTCCCTCCGGCCCGGCGCGCGGCTATCTCTGCGAGAACTACGGCGGCGGCTTCACGCTACCGGAACGTGGACCGATCGGCGCCAATTGCCTCGCCAATGCGCGCGATTTTCTCACCCCGGTTGCGGCCTACGAAGACAAGGACACGCCGACTGAGCTCTACGTCAAGTGGGGCGGCTCGCTGTTCAAGACCGCGCTGGCGCATTCGCCGATCGACGTGGTGGCGTGGCACGGCAACTACGCGCCGTACAAATACGACCTGCGGGCATTTTCGCCGGTCGGCGCCATCGGCTTCGATCATCCCGACCCATCGATTTTCACGGTGCTGACTTCGCCTTCGGAAACCGCGGGCACCGCCAACATCGATTTTGTGATCTTCCCGGAACGCTGGGCGGTGGCGGAGAACACCTTCCGCCCGCCATGGTACCACATGAACATCATGTCGGAATTCATGGGGCTGATCTACGGCGTCTACGACGCCAAGCCGCAGGGGTTCACGCCTGGCGGCATCAGCCTGCACAACATGATGCTGCCGCACGGCCCGGACCGCGAAGCCTTCGATCACGCCAGCAATTCGGAATTGAAGCCGGTCAAGCTCACCGGCACCATGGCCTTCATGTTCGAGACGCGCTTTCCGCAGCGCGTCACCGCGCATGCGGCGAACTCGCCGACGCTGCAGGACGACTATGCCGAGTGCTGGAAAGGCCTGGAAAAACGGTTCGACCCGAACCGGCCGTGAGAGTGCACGCAATTCTCTCGTCGTCATTCCAGGATGGTCCGAAGGACCAGACCCGGAATCTCGAGATTCTCCGATGTGCAATTGCACATCGTAGTTCGATGCTTCGCATCGCCCCGGAATGACGGTGAGCAATGAACAGGACCGGAACCTTGCCTCATCCCAACGATCCCGCGCTGCGCTCGTTCATCCCGGTCGAGCCCACCTCGGATTTTCCGATCCAGAACCTGCCCTACGGCGTGTTCTCGACGCAGGCCTCGGCGACGCCGCGGGTCGGCGTCGCGATCGGAGAATTCGTGCTCGATCTCGCGGCGCTGCAAGCCGAAGGTCTGCTCGACCTCGCGCCCGCATCCGACGTGTTCGCGCAAGGCTCGCTCAACGCCTTCATGTCGCTTGGCCCGAGCGCGTGGTCGCGCAGCCGGGCGCGGATCAGTGAATTGCTGCGCCACGACAATCCGCAACTGCGCGACGATGCAACTTTGCGCGAGCGCGCGCTGGTGCCGAGGGCGCGGGCAAAACTGCATCTGCCGATCGCGGTCGCCGGCTACACCGATTTCTATTCGTCGAAGGAGCACGCCAGCAATGTCGGCATCATGTTCCGCGGCAAGGACAATGCGTTGCAGCCGAACTGGCTGCATATGCCGATCGCCTACAACGGCCGCGCGTCGACCGTCGTGGTTTCCGGCACGAAAGTGCGCCGGCCGCGTGGGCAGTTGAAGCCGCCCGATGCAGAAGTGCCGAACTTTGCACGCTGCAAGCGGCTGGATTTTGAACTCGAAATCGGCGTGGTGGTCGGGCAGCCCTCGGCCATGGGCGAGATGATCGGCGAGCGGCAGGCGGAGCAGATGATCTTCGGCTTCGTGCTGCTCAACGACTGGAGCGCCCGCGATATCCAGCAGTGGGAATACGTCCCGCTCGGGCCGTTCCAGGCCAAGGCGTTTGCTACCTCGATCAGCCCGTGGGTCGTTACCCGCGAGGCGCTGGAGCCGTTCCGCCTTCACGGACCGGCGCAGGACCCGGTGCCGCTGCCGTACTTGCAGCAAAGCCAGCCGAACAACTACGATCTCGAGCTCGAGGTCGGCCTGCGCGCGGCGCCGACGAACCAGGCCGCCACGATCTGCCGCACCAACTTCAAATACATGTACTGGTCGTCGGTGCAGCAGCTGGTGCATCACGCTTCTTCGGGTTGCGCCATGAGCGTCGGCGATCTCCTGGGCAGCGGCACCATCAGCGGCCCCGGGAAAAATCAGCGCGGCAGCCTGCTGGAAATCAGCTGGAACGGCACCGAGCCGGTTGAACTGCCAGGCGGCGCCAAGCGGACATTCCTGGAAGACGGCGATTGGCTGGTGATGCGCGGCTGGTGCCAGGGCGACGGCTACCGCGTCGGCTTCGGCGAAGTCGAGGGAACGATCGTGCCGGCGGCTTGAGTGCGGTCATTCCGGGTTCGATGCTTCCGGGAATGACGCTTCGAAGCGTTTCAGCGTTGTTCCGGCGCGATATTCCTGATCCGCGCCGAATGCGCGGCAACGTCCTCGAGACTGTATTTGAGATGCACCCGCTGGTCCGATGGCGGCTGCTTTTCAACCGATACGCCGGGCCGCCATTGCCGCGCGGGACGGATCGGCCGTGGCACAAAACCGCCGCCGCAGTTCGGGCAGACATTGCCGAGCCTCTTGTCGACGCAGTCCGCGCAAAACGTGCATTCGTAAGAGCAGATCCGCGCTTCCATCGCGCTTGGCGGCAGGTCCTTGTCGCAATATTCGCAGTTAGGCCGAAGTTGCAGCGCCATGGCCGGGCGTCCTGTCAAAGCGGGCGGATCATCGTAGATGAAATCATTTTCCGCTCGCCCATTCCCGCGTCAGGCTCGCGATGTCAGCGCTAACCGGCTCACGGATCGCCGAGGGCGTGCGCGAGAAGCGCGGCGCGGGCGCGGGTTGGGTAACGCCGTGCCGGCTGACAAAGACCTCGCGGGCCGCCATGTGCGGATGATCAGGGGCTTCCGTCATGGTCAGGACCGGTGCAAAACAGATGTCGGTACCTTCCATGATCTCGCACCATTGCTCGCGCGTCCTGGTCTTGAACACTTCAGCCAGCTTCTTTCTGAGCGCGGGCCATGCGGAACGGTCCATCTGGGCGTCGAACTCGGCGCCGGAAAGGCCGGCGTGCTGGCGCAACAGCGCGTAGAATTGCGGCTCGATCGAACCGATCGAGATGAAGTTGCCGCAGGCGCATTGATAGACGCCGTAGAAGTGCGCGCCGCCGTCGAGAAAATTGCTCTCGCGCTGCCCGGTCCAGCGGCCCGCGGCCGCCATGTCGAAGAACATCGACATCAGCGATGCCGCGCCATCGCACATCGCGGCATCGACCACCTGTCCCTTTCCCGACCTTGACGCTTCCAGAATGGCGGCGAGCACGCCGACCACGAGGTAGAGTGCGCCGCCGCCGAAATCGCCGACCAGATTGAGCGGCGGCACCGGTGCTTCCGCGGTGCCGATCGCGGCCAGCGCGCCGGTCACCGAGATGTAATTGATGTCGTGGCCCGCGGCCTGTGCCAGCGGCCCTTGCTGGCCCCATCCGGTCATGCGGCCATAGACCAGGCGCGGGTTGCGCGCCTGCACCACGTCGGGCCCGAGCCCGAGCCGCTCCATCACGCCCGGCCTGAAACCCTCGATCAGTGCGTCGGCATTGGCCAGCAGCTCGAGCACCTGCGCGACCGCGGCCTTGTCCTTGAGATCGAGCCCGACCACTCTTCGTCCGCGCCCCGCCACCGAATTCATGTTCTTCCTGGCGCCGACGCGCTCAAGCGTCACCACCTCGGCGCCCATGTCCGCCAGCAGCATGCAGGCGAACGGGCCGGGGCCGATGCCGGCAAACTCGACAATGCGAAAACCGGCGAGCGGGCCGGAGGCGCGGGTCGACGGTTGCGGGGCGGCCTTGTCGAGCACGTGGTTGTTTTCCATTGAACGTCTCGGGCCAAATTGTCCCGCCTGGCGCCGAGCGAGGCAAGCAACTTTTCGCACATCTTGGCCAATACGGCGAGGCATCGCGCGTCGAAGACGCGCGTGAACGCGCTGGTGGTGCCGCGCGGCGTCCGGGGAAGTCCCCGGATGCCTCAGTTGGTTGCGCGATCAGCCGGCCGCGGCGACCGCTCGTTGCGCCATCACCTTGATCAGGTTGGCGCGATAGTCGGACGATCCGTAGAGGTCCGTCAGCAGCCCGTTGGCGGAAATCTTGACGCTATCGAGCGCTGATGGCGTCCAGTTTGCCTTCAGCGCCGCTTCGATCGAGGGCAAACGCATCACGCCGCTTTGCGATGCGCCGGTGGCGGCGGCCCGGACCTCGCCGGACCTGGCCTTGACGACGAATACGCCGGTCAGCGCGAAGCGCGAGGCCGGGTGGGGAAATTTCGAATATCCCGCCTTGGCCGGAATCGGGAAGGATACGGCGATGATGATCTCGCCGTCGGTCAGCGCGGTTGCGAACAGGCCCTTGAAGAAATCGTCCGCCGCGATGCTGCGCTTGTTGGTCTTGATCGTCGCGCCGAGCGCAAGCACCGCCGCCGGATAGTCCGCCGCCGGATCATTGTTGGCGAGCGAGCCGCCGATAGTGCCGCGATAGCGCACCGCCGGATCGCCGATCGTCGAGGCGAGATGCGCGAGCGCCGGGATCGCCTTCTGCACCGGCCCGCTTGCGGCGACGTCGTAGTGTGTTGTCGCGGCCTTGACCGTCACCGCGTCGGCGGAAACCTCGATCCCGACCAGATCCTTGATCCTGCCGAGATCGATCACGTCGGAGGGCGAGGCCAGCCGCTGCTTCATCACCGGAATCAGCGTGTGGCCGCCGGCGAGATATTTTGACTCCGCGCCTTTGGCGAATAGCGCGGCGGCTTCCTCGACCGAGGAGGGGCGATGATAGGTTGTCTCGTACATGGTTCATCTCCCTCTTAGGCGTTGCCGTGGATGGCGTGCCACACCCGGTCGGGTGTCGCCGGCATCTCGAGCTTGTTGTTGCCGATCGCATCCGTAATCGCGTTGATAACGGCCGCGGAGGCGCCGATCGCGCCGGCCTCGCCGCAACCCTTGACGCCGAGCGGGTTGCCCGGACAAAGCGTCGGAGTGTGGTTGAGCTTGAACGAAGGCAAATCGTCGGCCCGCGGCATGGTGTAGTCCATGAACGAGGCGGTCACTAGTTGGCCGGAGCTGTCGTAAACCGCGCCTTCCAGCAGCGCCTGGCCGATGCCTTGCGCCAGGCCGCCGTGGACCTGGCCTTCGACGATCATCGGGTTGATCAGCCGGCCGAAATCGTCGGCCGCGACGAAATTGATGAAGCTGGTCTTGCCGGTGCCGGCATCGACCTCGAGCTCGCAGATGTAGGCGCCGGCCGGGAAGGTGAAGTTGGTCGGGTCGTAGAACGCCGTCTCCTTCAATCCCGGCTCCATGCCCTCAGGCAGGTTGTGCGCGGTATAGGCGGCAAGCGCGACCATCGGCAGCGCGATCGACTTGTCGGTGCCGGTAACCTTGAACTCGCCGTTTTCGATGACGATGTCGCCCTCGGAAGCTTCGAGCAGGTGCGCCGCGATCTTCTTGCCCTTGGCTTCGACCTTCTCCATCGCCTTGACGATGGCGGTGCCGCCGACAGCGATCGAGCGCGAGCCGTAGGTGCCCATGCCGAACTGCACCTTATCGGTATCGCCATGGACGATCTGCACCTGGCTGATGGGAACGCCGAGGCGTTCGGAGATCAGCTGCGCGAAAGCGGTCTCGTGGCCCTGGCCGTGGCTGTGCGATCCGGTGAGGACTTCGATGGTGCCGACCGGATTGACGCGCACTTCGGCGGATTCCCACAAGCCGACGCCGGCGCCGAGACTGCCGACCGCCTTCGAAGGCGCGATGCCGCAGGCCTCGATGTAACAGGAGAGGCCGATGCCGCGCAGCTTGCCTTCGGATTTGGCTTTCGCCTTGCGCGCCGGGAAGCCGGCGTAGTCGATCGCCTTCATTGCGGCGTCGAGCGAGGCGCCGAAATCGCCGACGTCGTAGGCCATGATCACGGGAGTCTGGTGCGGGAACGTGGTGATAAAATTCTTGCGGCGCAATTCGCCGGGATCGACCTTGAGCTGCCGCGCCGCGGTTTCCATCAGGCGTTCCACCACGAAACTTGCTTCGGGCCGGCCCGCGCCGCGGTAGGCGTCGACCGGAACGGTGTTGGTGTAGACGGTCGTCACCTCGGCATGGATCGCCGGGATATTGTACTGGCCCGACAGCAGCGTGGCATAGAGATAGGTCGGCACCGCCGAGGAGAACAGCGACATATAGGCACCGAGATTGGCGTGGGTTTTCACCCGCAGCCCGGTGATCTTGTTGTTGGCGTCGAAAGCCATCTCGGCCTTGGTGAGATGATCGCGGCCGTGGGCGTCGGTCAGGAAGGCCTCGGTGCGGTCGCCGGTCCACTTCACCGGGCGTCCCACTTTCTTGGAGGCCCACAGCGCCACCATCTCTTCCGGATAGATGTAGATTTTCGAACCGAAACCGCCGCCGACGTCGGGCGCGATGACCCGCAGCTTGTGCTCCTGTGCGATGTTGTAGAACGCCGATAGTACCAGGCGCGCGACATGGGGGTTCTGCGAGGTCGTGTACAGCGTGAAGTGCTCTTCGGCCTCGTTGTATTCGGCGATGGCCGCGCGCGGCTCCATCGCATTCGGCACCAGGCGATTATTGGTGATTTCGAGCGACACCACGTTGGCGGCCTTGCTGAAGGCGTCCTTCACCGCCGCTTCATCGCCGATCGCCCAGTTATAGATCACGTTGCCCGGCGCTTCCGGATGCAGTTGCGGCGCGCCCGGCTTGATCGCGGCGCGAATATCGGCCGCTGCGGGGAGTTCTTCGTAATCGACCACTACGGCTTCCGCCGCATCGCGCGCCTGGTTCCTGGTTTCGGCGATCACGACCGCGACCGCCTGGCCGACGAAGCGCACCGTCTCCGGCGCCATTGCCGGCCAGGCGCCCATCTTCATCGGCGTGCCGTCCGTGGAGGTAATGGCCCAACCGCAGATCAAATTGCCGACTTTGTCATCGACGATCTGTTTTCCGGTGAGGACGCCGACCACGCCGGGCATTTTCATCGCCGCCGCGGAATTGATGCTTCTCACCTTGGCGTGGGCGTGCGGGCTGCGGACGAAGCAGGCATAGGTCATGCCTTGCAGTTTGATGTCATCGACGTAGCGGCCCTTGCCGGTGATGAAACGCCGGTCTTCCTTGCGCACCACACTGGCGCCAATGCCTTCAACACCCATAGCATTCCCTCCCTGTCGGACCGCAGCACCTGCGCAATATCGTGGAGCGCGCAGATCGCAGCCGGATTCTTGATTTCGAAAGACAAATAGCCTGCCGGTGGCGGATTATTCCGCCGCCTGCGCCACCTTCATGCGGCCGGCGGCATCGAGCACCGACTTGACGATGTTATGGTAGCCGGTACAGCGGCAGATATTGCCCTCGAGCTCGTGCCGGACGGTGTTCTCGTCGAGCTTGCCGCCGTGGCGGTTGACGATATCGATTGCCGACATGATCATGCCCGGCGTGCAGTAGCCGCACTGTAGCCCGTGATTGTCGCGGAACGCCGCCTGCATCGGGTGCAGTTCGTCGCCCTTCGAGATGCCCTCGATCGTGGTGACCTTGGCGCCGTTGGCCTGCCCTACCAGCACCGTGCAGGATTTCACCGCCCGGCCATCGATATGCACGACACAGGCGCCGCATTGGCTGGTATCGCAGCCGATATGGGTGCCGGTCAGGTTGAGATGATCGCGCAGCAGGTGGACCAGCAGAGTGCGGTCCTCGGCCTCGGCGGAAACCGCTTTGCCGTTCACCGTCAATTTGACTGTAGACACGCCCGATACCTCCCGATTTGCTTTTATAATTGTTCCAATTAGAAGCAGGCGGGCCGGACTTTGCAACTAGGAATTTCGTCGCGCAAGCCATGACAACGTCATGGTCGCCGCGACGAGCGGCAGATGGCCGGCATTTCGGTCGGCGTTTTTGGTTGCCAGCCGGCTGTCCACGGGGCCGGGGGCCTTCGCGGCATCTCGCTCGTTCGGGCTACCAGCCGGCGCAAATTTACCGGCTTTTATCCATTCTGCCCTAGCTTTTGGCAGCTGCTCCGGGAGCGCGCGCTTCCGGATCGTGCTGGCTTTTGCAAAGAGGGGGCTTTCCAGGTGGGATTATTCGAGCGTGTCTGGCCCCAATCCCCATTTCCAAAGCTTCCCACCTTGCGATTCCGCGGCAAGATCATGCTGGGTTTTGGTGTCGTGCTCACGGTATCGGCGATCAGCATGGGCATTGCCTATCTCGGATTCGAGCATGTCTCCTCGGGAGTTGCCAGTTACCGCACCAGCGTCTCGGAAGCCGACTTGGCCCGCAATATCGACCGCGAGCTGATTTCGTACCGGGGGCTGGCCCGATACTACGTGGTGACCGGCAAGGAAGATGACGCCGCGGCTGTGCTGGCGGCCGAAGCCCGACTGAAGCAAGCCATCGATTTGTCGATGCGGGGCACCAGCAATCCGGCCCAGCTCGAGCAGATCACCCGCCTGGCCCGCGAATTCCGGATCTTCACCAAGATCTTCGCCGATATCCTCAAGGTCAAGCGCGATAGCGCCCTGATCACGCAAAATCAGCTCGGACGCAGCGCCAACCTGCTGCGTTACAAGCTCGACGACCTGCCCAGCAATGCCGACGATTCGGAGCTGCAGGCCATCCAGTTCGGCGCCAAGAAAATGGCCGAGCAATTTCAGGCGGTGACGGCGCTCGCCAACACCTTCGTCATCAATTCCGACCAGACGGTCGCGGCCAGTGCGCTGGCGCGGCTCAAGTTCGTCGAAAATTCACTGCGTGCGATAGCGTCGAAGGACGAAAAGATCCTGCAAGGCCTCAAGGAGGCCGGCACGATGCTCGATGAATACCAGCAGGCGCTGACCAGGCTGATCGCGAATTCGAAGGAGATCGACGAACTCGTGACCGAGATGACCGAATTGGCGACGGCGATCGTGCAGGGCTCGAGCGCGATGAAGGCGGACCTGCTTTCCGATCAGCAAAGGCTCGAATCCGAATCCGACGAGATCGTCGGCGAGACCCAACGCCTGGTGGTGATGCTCGCGGCCGGCGGCTTCCTGCTCGGTGCAATTTTGGCGCTGTTGCTCGCCAGGGGAATTTCGCGACCAATGACCGCGATGTGCGGGGCGATGCGCGAGCTCGCCGGCGGCAATTTCGACGTCGTGCTGCCGGGCCTCGGGCGCCGGGACGAGCTTGGCGAGATGGCGGGCGCGGTGGAAGAATTCAAGATGCAGGCGATCGCCAAGGCCGAGCGGGACGCCGCGGCCCACGATGCCCAGAACAAAGCCGGCAGCGCGGCGCGGCGGGCCGAACTGATCCGCTTTGCCGACGATTTCGAGACGGCCGTGGGTGGCATCGTGTCGAACGTTTCGGCATCCGCCGTCCAGCTCGAACAGGCGGCGGGAACGCTGACGCGGACCGCGGAAACCACCCAAAGCCTGTCCAATCAGGTCGCCGGCGCGTCGGAACAGGCCTCCAGCAACATGCAATCGGTCGCCACCGCAACCGAGGAGCTATCGGCGTCGGTCGATGAGATCGGCAGGCAGGTGCGCGAATCCAACAAGATCGCGGAGGCCGCCGTCGTCCAGGCCCAGCAGACCGACGGGCGCATCGGCAAATTGTCGCGCGCCGCGCAGGAGATCGGCGACGTCGTCAAGCTGATCACGGCGATCGCCGAACAGACCAATCTGCTGGCGCTCAATGCGACCATCGAGGCCGCCCGCGCCGGCGAGGCCGGTCGCGGCTTTGCCGTGGTCGCCGCCGAGGTCAAGTCGCTGGCCAACCAGACCGCGAAGGCGACCGACGAGATATCGTCGCACATCCTGGGCATGCAGGGCGCGACGCAGGAGTTGGTTGCCGCCATCAAGGAGATCGGCGGCACCATCACCCAGATTTCGAATATCGCGTCTTCGATTGCGAGCGCCGTGCAACAACAGAGTTCGGCCACCCAGGAGATCGCGCGCAGTGTCCAGAACGTCGCGCAGGGCACCCATCAAGCGGCCGCCAACATCATGCAAGTCAACCGCGGCGCCACTGAAACCGGGTCTGCGTCGGAGGAGGTCCTGAATTCGGCCAGGACGCTTTCGAGCGAGAGCACGCGGTTGCGCGAGGAACTCGACCGCTTCATGGCGAACATCCGCGCGGCTTAGTTTTGGACGCTGTCCGCGGCAATGAAACTCGCGGTGCTCGATTATTCCCTGCCGAATTGCCGTTTCAATTCGTCCTTGGCACGTTCCAGGCGCGCGCGCTGCGTCTTCGGCAAGGTCCTGCCGGCGCGGTTGATGTAAAACGTCAACATCGAGAGTGCCGACCGGTAGGCACCGGCCTTGCGCCGCGAGCTGTGCTCGGCCGAGCGCTTCAGCGATGCCGCGATTTTTTTCGGATCGGTTTGCTTGAAGACGCCGCCCTTGAGATCGAGCGCGTCGCTTTCGCGACTGACGCGCTGCGACCACTGCCGCGGCGAGGCTTTGGCGCGCGAAGATTTGCTGCGACCCCGGCTCGCCTTGCGGGCTGTCGACTTGCCGGCGTTCTTGCGCGCGCGGGTGTTGCGCGAACCCGTTGCCTTGAGATGTCTGGCCACCATCAACTCCATGCGATTCAAGCGGAAAACGGCAGAACACCGCTTCGGTTCCGATTCCGGAAAGGGGAACCCTGATGTTTCAGGGGCGTTGGTGGATTTGACTGGCGCTTTGGTCGCCCTCGTCACGCCCGAGAGCCCTGAAACATCAAATTTCCGGCGTTTCCTGACGGTTCAATGCTATGGAGTTGCAGCGAGTGCAGGGCAGGCCGGCATTGAACCGCGATGCTTCCGCTTCCACCAGACGGGCGCAAGGCAATCCCGGGAGCACCGCCGCATGGCCGGCCTGAGCGATGCCAGCATGGTTGCTGCGGCTGCAGCGAGCGCTGTCGCGGAACGATGTGATGGCCGGGTCATCGAAACCAGCATTCCCTCGCGTCTCGACAATCTGCGCTGGAGCGGCTTCCACACCCGTGTCGTGCTTGCGCTCGGCATCACCTGGATCTTGGATGGGCTGGAGGTTACGCTCGCGGGTGCATTGTCGGGTGCGCTAAAACAGAGCCCGACGCTCCATTTCAGCAATTTCGACGTCGGATTTTCCAACAGCGCCTATCTCGCGGGCGCGGTGCTCGGTGCGCTGGGATTCGGCTGGCTCACCGACCGCATCGGGCGCAAGAAGCTGTTCTTCATCACGCTGGCGCTGTACCTGACCGCAACTGCCGCCACCGCGCTGTCGTGGGGTCTTGCAAGCTACGCGCTGTTTCGATTCCTGACCGGCGCCGGCATTGGCGGCGAGTACACCGCCATCAATTCGACGATCCAGGAGTTGGTGCCGGCGCGTTATCGGGGTTGGACCGACCTCATCATCAACGGCAGCTTCTGGGTCGGCGCGGCGATCGGGGCCGGCAGTGCCATCGTGCTGCTCGATCCCGGCCTGATCGGTCCCGATCTCGGGTGGCGGCTGGCGTATTTCACCGGCGCCTGCCTCGGCCTTGTGGTGTTCGTGATGCGGATGTGGATCCCGGAAAGCCCGCGCTGGCTGATGATTCACGGCCGTCCCGAACAGGCTCACGCCATCGTCGAGGACATCGAAAACTCCGTGCTCGGACACCTGCAGGACGCCGATCAACATGCGTTCGCGAAGATAAAATTGCGGATGCGCGATCATACCCCGCTCGGCGAGGTGGCTCGCACGCTGTTGTTCGCCTACCGGCAGCGCTCGCTGGTCGGCCTGGCGTTGATGATCGCACAGGCGTTTTTCTACAACGCGATCTTCTTCACCTTTGCCCTGGTTCTCACCGACTTCTATGGCATCCCGGCGGACCGGATCGGATGGTACATCTTGCCGTTCGCGGCCGGCAATTTCCTCGGGCCGCTGCTGCTGGGCCGGCTGTTCGATACGCTGGGGCGCCGCGCCATGATCACGCTCACCTATGGCGTCTCGGGCATCCTGCTGGCGCTTTCCGGCTATCTGTTCATGATCGGGGCATTGAGCGCGCAAGGCCAGACCGTTGCATGGATGGTAATCTTTTTCTTCGCTTCCCCCGCCGCCAGCGCTGCCTATCTTACGGTCAGCGAGACCTTTCCGCTGGAGGTCCGCGCGCTGGCGATTGCGCTGTTCTACGCGATCGGGACCGGGATCGGCGGCGTGGTCGGCCCTGCTTTGTTCGGCGCGTTGATCGATACCGGCTCGCGCGGCAGCGTTTTCGCGGGCTATCTGCTGGGCGCGGCACTGATGGTCGCGGCGGCGCTCGTTGCCTGGCGCTACGCCATCGCAGCCGAGCGCCGGCCGCTGGAATTGGTGGCCCGGCCGCTTGCTTTTGTGGAGTAAGATGAGATGAATGAGGACCTGGCCGAGCCGCCATCGCGAGAAGATATGTCGTCGGAAGACACCGATTCGCCGGATGCCGTTCCGGTACCCGCCTCGCTGGTGCCGCATCTGAATCAGTCCGCGCTGCTGCTCGACATCGACGGGACGCTGCTCGATCTGGTGCCGACGCCGCGCGAAGTCTGGGTGCCGCCGGGTCTGGCAAAAACCCTCAACCGGCTGCTGATACGCACCTCGGGCGCATTGGCCCTGGTCAGCGGACGTTCGCTCAACGACATCGACCTGATCTTTGCGCCCGAGCAATACCCGGCGGTCGGCGGCCACGGCGCCGAAATGCGTCTGTCGCAGGAGGGCGAGGCGGTTGCCAGCCGGGCCCCGCCGATGGACAAGGAATTGAAGCGGCGGCTGGCGGCCATCGCCAAGCTCAGCCCCGGCATTCTGCTCGAAGACAAGGGCTATTCGCTGGCGCTGCACTACCGGCTCGCGCCGCACGCGGAAAAGGCGATCTACGAGGCGGTATCGCTGATCAGGGCCGACCTGCCGAATGCGCCGATCGAAGTGATGCCGGGAAAATGCGTGTGCGAGATCAAGCATTCCGGCTTCAACAAGGCCTCGGCGGTTCGCGAACTGATGACCCATCAACCATTCAGCGGCCGGCGGCCGATCTTCATCGGCGACGACGTCACCGATGAAATCGTTTTCGGCATCATGCCCGATATTGGCGGGCTCGCCTTTTCGGTGGGCCGGCGCGCCAAGGGCGTGGCGGGCCATTTCGATGATCCCGGCGATGTCCGTGCCTGGCTCGCGCACCTGCTCGACGACGAGAAGGCCGCGATGGAGTCCTGGTCGAATTTCTCCTGAGCGTTTTCATTGGAGTTGCGCCTGCCCCGCATGTCTGCATCGCGAGCGAACGGCACCAATATTGCATTGGCAGGGAGGGTGCCTATCGCGCCAGCAGACGATCAAGGAAATTTTGTGGGAGCTCCATGATTCGAAGGAAAATTTCTTTAAGCGCGCACCAACAAGGTTCCGTCCGCGAACCGCCCGAATTTGGTTTCATTCCGTTGGAACGATGACCGGGAACCATATTGATGAATAGTTGTTAATTCGCGAGTGTAAATCAGGAGGGGCTTACCTGTGAACCTCGTCGTGGTTTCGAACCGGGTGGCGCGCGGAAAGGCCAATGAACCCATCACGGGGGGACTGGCGGCCGCTTTGCTGCCGGTGGTGGAGAACTCCGGCGCGATTTGGGTGGGTTCGAGCGGCCGGGTGCGCGACGGCGCCCAGAAGGAACCATTCGCCGAAATTGAAGCTCTCGGTTCCGGTGCGCTGGCGATGCTGGATCTGCCGGCCGCGCATTACGGCGGATATTACGAAGGTTTCGCCAATTCGGGGCTGTGGCCGGCGTTGCATTCCCGGACCGACCTGATCCGCGCCTCCAGCGAGGATTATCTCAGCTATCGCGAGGTGAACGCCTTCATGGCGCGCGCGCTGCTGCGCTTCAGGAAGCCCGACAGCGTGTTCTGGGTTCAGGACTATCATTTCCTGGCGCTCGGCGCCGAATTGCGCGATCGCGGCGTCACCGAGCCGGTCGGGTTCTTTCTGCACACGCCCTGGCCCGCGCGCACTGTCGTCGAGGGCGTGCCGCATCATCGCGAGTTGATCGAGGCGATGCTGGCCTACGATCTGATCGGATTCCAGACCCAGGACGATTGCGACAATTTCATCGGCTATCTTTCGTCCGATCCTGCTGTCCAGCTCGAGAACGGCGTGGCGACCTCGCGCTATGGCCGAACGCGGCTTGCGGTGTTTCCGATCGGCATCGATGTCCAGAAGTTCGCCGCGCAAGCCGCCAAATCGGTCTCGCACCCCGACGTCTCGCGGCTGCGGCGAAGCCTGAATGGCGAGAAGCTGGCGATCGGCGTCGACCGGCTCGACTATTCGAAGGGATTGGTCAATCGTATCAAGGCCTTCGACCGCATGTGGACCTTGCACCCCTCGCTGGCGCGCACGGTATCGCTGCTGCAGATCGCGACGCCTTCGCGCGGCGGCATCGAAGCCTATGAGAATTTGCAGAACGAGCTCGCAAAACTGGTCAGCGACGTCAACGGCCGTCATGGCGAGGTGGACTGGACCCCGATCCGTTATCTCAACAAGGGCTACAGCCAGGCCGTGCTGGCCGGGCTTTACCGGACCGCGCAGGTCGGCGTCGTGACGCCGTTGCATGACGGCATGAATCTGGTCGCCAAGGAATACGTCGCGGCGCAAAACCCTGCCGACCCCGGCGTGCTGGTGCTGTCGAAATTCGCCGGTGCCGCCAATGAGCTGGATACCGCGCTTCTGGTCAACCCGCACGACATCGACGGCATGGCGCGGACCATCGCCACCGCGCTCTATATGCCCCTGGCCGAGCGGCGGATGCGCTGGGAAGCGATGATGGCCAAACTCGGCGCCGGCACGATCCAGCAGTGGTTCGCCGATTTCGTCGAGGCGCTGCAGGAAACCCGCCCCGGGTGGCGCCCGAGCGAGCCGCCGCGGCTTCCCGAGCCGCCCACGCCATGGCCGCTCCGCTCGGTCAACGGCGGCGGCGCGCGCTATCAATAGGATCCGGCAGTAGCAGCCCGGGCGACGCCATCGGGAGCCGGGCGGCGCGCCTCGCCCGGCGCGCTCGATTGCCCGACGGTACCGCGCGTTGGCCGGGGCCGACGAGACGGTCCGGCGGCATGACCATACCGGATGCGGAAATTTACGCGATTATGGCGGCGCTCACTTGCAAAACCGGTCATGGCCCGCCAAGAGAGGGTCATCCGGAGAGATGGCCGAGTGGCTTAAGGCGCACGCTTGGAAAGCGTGTGTGCGGGAAACTGTACCGTGGGTTCGAATCCCACTCTCTCCGCCAGCAAAATCCGATAGGAGCTGTTTTTTATTATTATTAAAAGACAGGCCCAACGTGGCGACGACATTCATGGGGTGGGTGGCCTCGGGGGCGGTATGTCGGGATTGAAATCGTGCCGGTACTGCTACCGGTAATTGCCCCATTTTCCGCACATGATCCAGATCAACGGTGCCGCTGGACGGCAGCAATAAATGGCGCATGAGAAGCATCGTGGACGAAGCTGGCGAGATCATCGCGATAGCAACGGATGACCATACGCTGGTCGGCGGCCACCACCGCCTCGCGACGGCGGCCAGCTCGGTAAAAGACTGTGCTGGAAAGATACCGGCGAGCCTGTGAAGCTCGATCCCTTCTTCAAGGGAAGTTTGCATCGACACACAGCTTGATGCGCAGGCAAAGTGACGCGACGATCCGTTGCGCCCACCAATGCTCGCTGGCGGGTTGCGAGGTGATGTCAGCGGCGGCGGGCGACCGGGTCCAAGGTGCGGAACTTCTTGACCCAGATCAACGCCGTCGGTCGAGTTCCGAAGAAACTCGCGGATAGACCGACGGCTTTCCATCATCGGAAAGGCCGCGCTGGCGATTGCTTGTAATCGTCAGTGTCTGCCGCCGCTTGCTGTTCGGTGATCGGGAGCATGGCACCAATGAAACGCTATCTCGCTGCTTTCGCAATCGCCGCCAGTCAGTTCGCACCAGTTGCGCACGCCAACGATGCCTTGGAAACCAAGGTTCGGACCTACGTTCCGGTCGTCTCCCTGGCCAAAGTATGTGACTTCAGGATCAATGATGCCGTCTCGGATGACTACCGGGCCATACTCGGAGCGGTGAAATCCGACCCGAACGCTGACAAACTCGCCTTTCGCCTCCGTTACGAAATGTTGACGGCCTACATCAAGGCCCGCGACGGAGGTCAACGAGCAGCCTTCTGCAAGGACTTCATCGCAGCCAACAGCCAATACGCCAAGGCGCGCCTCACCGCCGTGGTCGAAGACCACATGAGCCACGTCAGCACTAGTGTCGAGAAAGCGATTGCCTACAACGTCTGTGGAGCGAACACCTCCGCGAAGCTGTCCAAGGCTGACTGGAAGCCGTACGCGCTCACCAAAAAGATGCTCCAGACCGAGTATAAGTTGGCCGAGGAAAACGCCGAGACGAACGGCTGGAACGTCACCGAGGAAACGACGGCGGTCACGGAACAGTTCTGCGCGGCGGTAAAAACCCGATTAGCATCACCGCAGCACCATCAGCCGATAGCCGTCGTGCTTGATTTTAGTGGCCCCACAGCGGGCCGGTCGGTGGCCGGGCCACCCTCGACAGCTGGCATGGTTCGATGAAGTCGGAGGGGCGGCGACGCTGGGTCGTCACCACGACCTCTTCGCAGACACCACTATCTTTAATGCCAAGGGAAACGCGAAAGCGTTTGCGCGCCTGACCGAGGAATGCAAGGCCAACTAGCCATCTGCGGATGTTGGCGTCGTCAGAATACGCGCTCGGAGAACCCGCTCAGCGCTGCCAATCATCGTTCCCCCGGCCACCACGTCGAGGGCGGATCACTCGCCGAGATTTTGCTGACGCGCAGCGCGACCAGATGGCTTCGCTTGTGGGGATAGCGCCGAACCTGCGAGCACTGGCGGCAGCGCATGTAGCGCTCCAGTTCGTGGACCGGCGTGTGTTTCGGTCGGCGGACGATGTCGAGCGCGACGGTTTGGTGGGTGTCGCAGCCGAGGCACCGGACTTCGAGATCGCCGAACCCGGCGTTGAGCGCGTCACCGATGGTCGGCGACGGCTGCGCCGGTCCAGCGCCGGTTGCATTCGCTAGCTTAAGGATCTTTGCTCCCACCTCAACGCATCGGCAATGATTTGGTTGAGATCGGCGAGGGTTGGTCTCCAACCAAGCACATCCCGAATCTTTGCTGCCTCTGCCACAATTCGGGCAGGATCGCCGAGCCGCCGTCCTTTGATCCGGACAGGAAAGACCGACCCCGACGCCTGCTTAACCGCCTCTATCACCTCAAGCACAGAATATCCGCGGCCGTAGCCGCAATTTAGCGTAACGGAAGCGCCCCCATTGCTCAAATAATCGAGCGCTGCTGCATGCGCATCCGCAACGTCAGTTACATGGATATAATCGCGAATACAGGTGCCGTCCGGAGTGGGATAGTCATTTCCGTGAACGTCTAATCCATCGCGAAGGCCAATCGCCGCCTCAGCAGCTACTTTTATCAAATGTGTCGCATTTCTGGTTGATTGACCTGTCCGCATTTTGGGATCGGCGCCAGCAACGTTGAAATATCTCAAGGTCACGTACTTCAAGTCGTGCGCCCTGGCCGTATCCCTGAGCATCAGTTCTGTCATAAACTTCGACGTTCCGTACGGTGAAACGGGAAGTACAGCCGCAGTCTCAGCCACCGGGATTGTTTCAGGATTGCCATAAACCGCAGCCGTCGACGAAAAAATGAAATTTCGCACGTTTCCTAAAACAGCAGCCTCAATCAGCGCGCGAGAGTTGACGGTGTTGTTGCGGTAATAAGCCAGGGGATTCGCAACAGATTGCGATACGCCAATTGACGCCGCGAAATGTACAATCGACTGGACGTTGTAGTTGGCCAGAATATCCGCGACCAGGGAAAAATCGCCAACATCTCCGGCGACAAACGCCGCCTGGGTCGGAATGGAGCTCGCGTGCCCTGTAGACAAATTATCTAAAACGACAACGGGCCTGCCATCGTCCACTAACTTATGAACGAAATGGCTTCCGATATACCCAGCGCCTCCGGTAACAAGCGTAGTCATACGAACTCAAAAGCCTTGAAAGGGCTTTCAGAAACCCCAAACATTTCCGTAGATCTTTGACGTATTTCGCACAAACATAATTCCTGAATTTGCTGATTGTGCCGCGGATGTTGACGTTGACGGATCGGTGTGCTGCTCGATCAAGTATGGCATTCACCGGACCGAATTGCCAGAGCCCATCTATAGTCTGGTCCCGCCTATATGCCCCTTCTCACGCAGCTGAAGTGAGCCTCGGCAAGATGGCAATAGGACGGGCGTGCTGCACGTGCATCGCGGCTGACGCAAAGTCGACCTGTTCCCATCGAAGGTCGCAGATTTATGATGCGCGAAGGCCATGCCGGTAGGCAAGCATGAGCATTGTCCCATTCCGGTGACCGTACCGATTAATCTTCGCTGCCTCGATCCGTTTCTCAACTTCGATCTCGGTCAGATGCTCGCGGCTGCGAAACTCACTTCGGCAGGTGGGGCGGGGCAACTGCTCGTTTCGGGGCTGGCTTCACCAGCTCAAGTTGGCGGAATCTCACGTGCATTTCTGACAAGGCTAAGCTACATTTCTTTCTGTCGGCTTTAAGCTAAAGCCTCGAAGGCCCATTCGAGAGGGCTCTGATAGAGAATTCGGTGTGCCTGCATCGCAATCTGATAATCGACCTTCAGTCCGTGATGACCGGCCCATCAGCGTTCTGGTTGTGATTCCAACGCTCGAGATTGGCGGCGCCGAGTTTGACTTGGTGCGAAATCTGCCGATCCTCGATCCGGGCCGCTTCACACCAAGAGTGTGTACGATGCTTGGCCAAGCCACACTTTCGGCCGCGTTGAGCGAGGCGGGCGTCAAAGTCACTCCAATGACCGGGGATGTGTTGCCCGGTCGAGGTGTTTCCGATCGGCTATTTGCCCTCGTCCAGCGGTCATGC
This sequence comes from uncultured Alphaproteobacteria bacterium, assembly GCA_963840155.1. Taxonomy (GTDB): domain Bacteria; phylum Pseudomonadota; class Alphaproteobacteria; order Rhizobiales; family Xanthobacteraceae; genus Bradyrhizobium. The sequence goes on along the minus strand of CAWIXP010000002.1, from coordinate 1,002,129 downwards.
CGCCTTTTGCTTCCCGTGCTTCCCACTTCTCTCTTCAGCCGCCTTGTTGCTTCCGCGGAAAAATATATTGGCGTCGCACGTCACATAGCTCGCTATATGGACGAAGTGCATGTCGACGTCGTGCACGCTATCCTACCGAGCGCCTACTTGGTTGCCGTCATGGCCAATATGATGACTAAACGACGACCCCTGGCAATGAGCCGGGTGTCTCAAAGCTGGTATCAGAAACAATTCCCAATTTTTGGTGTGATCGAGCGTTGTTGTCATTCTCGCCTCGATGTTGCGATCGCAAACTCGCAAGCGGTGTTGAATGAGCTTCGCGCCGAGGGAATTCCCGATCAAAAATTGATGCTCGTCCACAACGGCATTGACCTTACAACGTTTGCTGGTGAGATGCTCGATTGCAAAATGGCGCGGGAGCGACTCGCTATTTCGTCCGATGCCCTTGTGTTCAGTTGCGTGGGCAATCTTTACGAGCGCAAAGGCCACGCGGACCTCTTAAAGGCGCTACAATTCTTGAAAGACCAACTTCCGGTGAACTGGCAACTGCTTGCGGCTGGTCGCGACATCGATGGTCGTCTTGCCACACTGCGGCAGATGGCGGACGCATTCGGCTTGTCATCGCATGTTCGCCTGCTTGGAGAACGTCGTGACATCCCGGCGCTATTGTCGGCCGCAGATATCCATGTGAGCGCCTCATGGTACGAGAGCTTTCCCAACAATATCTTGGAAGCTATGTGCGCTGGTCTACCAACGGTTGCGACCCGCGTTGGCGGCGTTCCAGAACAAGTTGTTGATGGTGAGACTGGTATACTGGCCCCGGCGCAAAATCCCAGAGCTCTATCCGAGGCGCTTCTTGCATTGACACTCGATCGGGAGCGACGTGAGGCTATGGGTCGCGCAGGCCGCGCGCGCGTCCAAGCCGAATTTCCAATCGAACGCAGCGTCGGCGCGTTCCAGCAGATTTATCAGCGACTCGGCGCTCGCTTTAGACACGGAGCTCCGCGCGCAGCCGACCTGGCCGGGCACGATGCATGAGCGATGTGCAGTTGACGATTGTACTTGCGACCCGAAACAGGCAACATCTACTAGCGAGAGTTCTTGAAGGCTATCGGCGCGCGACCGCACCTCCGGTGCGCTGGAAATTGGTGATCGTCGACAACGGAAGCACAGATGCCACGCCGGCGATGCTTGAATCATTCCAGAGAATTTTGCCGCTGCAATTTATTTCAGAGCCGGTTGCGGGTAAGAACCGCGCATTGAACAGAGCTCTGCCCGCCACCGAAGGCCGCTTGGTGGTCATGACTGATGATGACGCCATTCCGAGTACTTCGTTTCTGACCGCTTGGACCAACTACTTGGATTTTGACAGCAATTTTGCGCTGTTCGGAGGGTCGATCGTCCCACTCTTCCACCGAAAGCCACCTAAATGGCTGGTTGCGAGCAAGTTTAACTTTTCGATGATGTTTGCTGAGCGTGACTTGCCGGAAGGTCCTACTGATGCCGGCGCGATCTACGGCGGCAACATGGCCATTAGCAAGAGGATTTTCGACAAGGGATTTCGCTTTGACGAGAGTATCGGACCGAACGCGCTCGATTCCGACTATCCGATGGGTGGCGAAACCGAACTCTGCGTGAGAGTTGCACAATCGGGAGCCAAATGCTGGTTCGCCAAGCAGCCTCTTGTCCACCACATTATCGAAGCAAAACAGCTGAAATTGAAAACCTGGGCCAGACGGGCATATCGCACCGGCCGCGGCCGCGCACATCAGATGCACCAGCGCGGCGAGGTCGTGATGCCGCCCGCGCCAACACTTGCTCAGCGCTTGTCGACGTTTTCACCGTTCGCAGAACAGCGTTTCAAGAGCACATGTGCGTATCATTTGTGGCTCGGCTTTAAGGACGGATGCAAGCCGTTCAAATGAGTTTGCTATCTGGCGCCGTCGGCGCCCGCACGTCGAAAACATGACCTCATACCAAGTTACACGACAGAGGCCGCGCGACGTCGCAATACCTGGACTATTCGCTCGGCGGCTTTGCCATCCCACTTCTCCGGAATTCGGCCGCCCGCGAATGAACCATCAAGCACGCGTCGCGCGGCCTTGAGGATCCGCTCTTTGTCATTCCCAACAAGCTGATTCGTCCCTTCCTCGCAGGTGATGGGACGCTCCGTATTCGATCGCAGCGTAATGCACGGCACTCCTAGAACGGTCGTCTCTTCCTGAAGGCCGCCGCTATCCGTCAACACCATACGCGCATGCATGTTCAGATGGAGAAACTCGAGGTAGCCGAACGGCTCCGCCACCAGGATACGATTCTTCGCTCCCGTCGCGAAGAAGGAGGAGTAGCCAAATTGCTCGATCATCTTGCGCGTGCGCGGATGGATAGGGAAAACGATCGGAAGTTCGATCGAAATCTCCTGAAGCGCCTCCAGAATTCCGAGCAGTACGTCCGGTTCGTCGACGTTAGACGGCCTGTGCAATGTCAGTGTGGCGAAGCGGCCCGTCTCCAGTCCAAGGCGCTGCATCAAATCGAGGTTTTGCGCCGTTACGCGGTGCCTCACGAGCGAATCGATCATTACATTGCCAACAAAATGTATCCGCTCTTCGGCGATTCCTTCTTGGCGCAAGTTTTCATTCGCAAAGCGATCCGTGGTGAACAAGTATTCGCACAAAACATCAGTGCAAAGCCGGTTGATCTCTTCCGGCATACTCATATCGCGCGAACGTAGGCCCGCTTCGACGTGCGCCACTTGGACACCAAGCTTCTTAGCTGTTATGGCGCACGCCATGGTCGAGTTAACGTCGCCGACAACTATGACAAGATCCGGGTTCTCTCTCTGACAGACCTCTTCGAACATGGCCATTATTCGCCCGGTCTGCGCACCGTGACTGCCAGAGCCAACCGCGAGATCGATGTCAGGTTGAGGTAAGCCGAGCTGCTGGAACAACAAGCGGCTCATGTGCTCGTCGTAATGCTGGCCAGTATGGATAAGGGCCTGTGTGAACAAATCCGGATATTTGGAGAGCTCGGCGACGATAGGCGCCATCTTGATCAGATTTGGCCTCGCGCCGACAACGTTGATGATCTTCATATCTTCTTGTCAGCCGCACCAATGGCGGTTCCCACGTTCGCTGCGGCCGCCCGACCCCCCTGCGCTCCACACTGTCAGCCAATCCCTCCTCATTAGGACCGAGCCGCGGATTAGCGTGAACGCTAGCACTCTGCTTGGGTGCACGGAAGTGTTCTCAATGCGCGCTCACATTAGTCCACCCCATGTCAATCAAACCGATCAGGCGGCTCGGGCCAGAAAAGCTCGTCACTATTGCACCCCGAGCGCTGCAGAAAGCGCAAAAACGAGTTATGCTGGACGACGCGTCGAGGCAAACAGGAGTTGGCGCTTTGTGCCGTCGCCGAGATCGGCCGCTGATGTGATGTTTTGCCGGCCACTGGAGACTAATATGCGTCTAACGCTGCTCGTGACGATTGATACGGTCAAACCGCTGAGGCTCCTAGACATCCTAATCCACTCTCTCAACCTGCAAACATCTCAGAATTTTGACGTAATATTTTTCAATCAAACTCTTCTTTCGGAATCGCATTTCAGACGACAACTCCAATGCGTGCCGCGATTCGCGCATTCCTACTGGACGCTCCCTGCTTCAGACTTCTTCGGCGAGCACCCTCTGTGGGACCTATATGCGTTTCATGCCGCCATGCTCGATGAGGGCCGGATCGGCGACTATCTCATGTCGTTGCACATGGAAGAATTTCTAGATTCCGACTACATTGCCGAAGTAAGCAACCTGTTGAGCGAGCATTCATTTGACATTCTGTTCGGAAATCTTCGAAGAACATCGCTGACGGTTGATCAGGCCGGCTTTCTTCTGCAGTGCAGTTCACCTCAGGATTTTCAGCGGGCGCTCGCGTATGTTGGCGCGGCGACGAGCCCGCACTGGAGCGTTGGAAGGGATTCCAAGGCCGATGGTGCCTTCGCCCCGACGTCACAGGGCTTCCATCAGTTTCCGGAATATGCGCAGGAAGACGTTTACCTGATGAGCCGTCCCTTCGCAGAAAGCCATAACTGGTTTTTAAAGGGCCACCACCTATATTTGGAGGACATCCATTTCTGCCAGCAACCCGGTGTTTGCGAGCTTGGGCCGATCCTTGCGAAGCTGACGCGCTTCCCCGTGTACTTTAACGCCCGCAAAATCTACCATCTCCAGCATCCAACGTTTTATTTCCAGTTCGAGGACCGATCGTTCACCGATAGTCTCCTAAAGATGGAGACAGGCGACCCTGTCATCCGGTCGCTCCAATTCGCTGTCCGAGAGTATCGGCGGGGTGCTTTCTCAGTCTCTGAAGCGCTGCGCTACAGCCGTAAGAACCCTCAGCGCGAAGGTACTCAGGACATGAACTATCGCTATCACATTCGCTATCTTCCCACTGACGTGATTTCGCGCTTGGTGTGAATATCGCAGCGCCATTCGTGCGGCCATTGGTGTGATTTTGGCAAAAATGTCCCGAAAGCTGTTGTTCATTACGCCGACGGTTCCTGGTCTATCCACGGGCGGATCGTCGATGCGAGCGGGTATGGTGCTCGAGACGCTGACGCAGCATTTCGAGGTTTATGTTCTGCTGGTCCCTTTGGGTCTTCGCGCCGGCCCCCGCGCTCTGCCCGACCAATTCGCCGAATTGCGATCGCGCTTTCTGGTTGCTCACGACAGCTCTGGTGTACTTGCGCCCCAGTTCCGCTGGTGGCGTGTCGCGGCTGACGCTGGCGATGCGGCGGTAAACGCATTCGTGGAAGAGACACTTCGCCCGTGGAGACATATTCAGTTCGACGCGTTGCACATCTATCGTTTGCCGCTTGCTCCTTTCGCACGCGCCTTCGAAGGGGCAACCGTGAAGCGGTTTCTGGACGTCGATGATATCGAATCCATCACGAGCGATCGGCTGGCGGAACTCTATCGTTTAAACAATCGGATGGGCTCAGCGCGACGCAGCCGCCGATACGCAGACGTCCACCGCCTCCGCGAAGAGCTCTGCTTGCGAAGCTTTGACGGCGTGTTCGTTTGCAGCGATGATGATGCAGCGTTGTTGCGGAAAATGTATCAATGTCCTGCGTTTGTGCTTCCCAATACGGTCACGATTCCGCCGGTTGTTCGCTCGAGCAGGCACGAAACATTGACGATTTTGTTTGTAGGCTCGCTGGACTACCACCCGAACGAAGATGCCGCGCTGCAGCTTGCAGATGCTGTCTTGCCTTGCATTCACCGCTCCCACCACGGTAGCGCGCGGGCATTGATTGTCGGGAGCCGTCCTCCGGATAGCGTGCTCGCGCTCGGGACCCGGAGCAGCGTCACCATCACTGGTGCCGTGGACAACGTTACCCCGTATTACAGGCAGGCCACGGTTGCCGTCGTGCCACTACGCGCCGGCGGAGGCACCCGCATCAAGATTTTGGAGGCGGCCGCACATCGCGTGCCTGTCGTCTCCACGCCAATTGGCGCCGAGGGTCTTGGCGTGACCGACGGTCATGAACTTCTGCTCGCGCGCACGCCGGAACAAATAGCCCATCACTGCGTGCGCTTATGGCAGGACCACGACCTGCGGTCGCGGCTCATTGAGAACGCGTATTCATGGGTGACGCGCGAGCACACGGCGAGCGCACTCGAGCAAGCATTCGCAGATGCCTATCGGCTGTCGGGTCTTGCGTATCAGTGAGATAACAATAGGCGCTCGTCAACGATAGGTCGACTGTCGCCATTTTTTTTCGGCGTCGGACCCGACAAAGCGATAGAATCGGCTGGTCAAGCGGCTGCTGTAAATCGATTGGCCCGCCAGTCCACCCCGCCATTTGGAATAAACCATCATCCAGCTACGCCAGAAACCAACTCCGTGTTTCCGAAGCATTTTTCGGGCGGTTAGTAGTTGGACCGTTCTCGGATCGTGAGTGGTAAGTCGGAAGCCGTCGCAATGATTACGGTAAATATAAAGGCACTCCGGCAAGGCCTGAAACCTGGCGCCGTACTCGAACATGCTCCACGGAAAATCGTAGTCGTCAGGGCCCTGTGTCGAGAACGCCTCGTCCACGCCGCCAATAGCAAGTGCCATTTCTCGCCGCCAGCAAAGCAAATGTTTGACCGGCGAGCCATTTAGGAAATCCTTCCACTCAAATTGGATGCGACTTGCATGGACTGAACTGATGGATTTGCCCTTGCCATCAATAATCCGTCTAGAGGAGTGGAAAAAATCGACGTTAGGTCGCGCGCGGATCGCCCGTTGGAGTACTTCAATCGCGTTCACCGCAAACAGATCATCGCCGAACAGCAGCGTAACAAATTCAGTCGAGGCCAGTCTCATACCGGCATTGATCGTTGCCGCCAGGTTCCGGGTAGCAACGCCGACGAAGCTGACCCTGAAATCGGAGAGCTCACTCTGCAGGAGAGACTTGAGTTCAGCCGCGACACTTTCGTCGGCCAGCATTAGCAAGCGCCAGTCCCCCGAACTCTGATTCAGAACCGACTGGGCGGCCAGTTTCAAGTGGCCAGGCACGTAGTGCTTGACGGGCAGAATGATCGTAATCGGGATATCGATCACGCCGGCGGTTCCTGTGTCTTGAGACATCACACGTTGCTTTCAGATGCAGCTTCCAACCTTATCACCAGTGAGTATTCCAACGTCTCGATTCGCTATGACGCCATTCTTTCCTCACTACTCTCCACGCCATATGCACCCAGGGTTTCGTGCACCATGCGATCGACACTGAAGCGCTTGCTGACGAAAACGGGCCCCTCAAGGGCGGCGTTTTTCCGCCAGTCGTCGTCATCCAGAACCCTAACTATGGCTTTGGCGAAATGCTTTGCCGAGCGCGTGGCAACAAGCTGTCCCGTCACCCCGCTGACCATCGCCTCGGCAACGCCACCCACATCGGGCGCTACGACGGGTCGCCCCGCGGCTTGTGCTTCGATCAAGACATTTGGCGTACCTTCGACGAAAGAGGTGAGAACAACCACGTCGACTGTAGAATAGAAGAGAGAGATATCTTCAATTGGCCCCAGTAGGATGATCCGGTCGGCCAGACCAAGTGCCTTAATGCGCGCAGTGATGATGTTTTCCATTTCGCCATAGCCACCCAAAAGAAATCTGGTGTCCGGCTTTGCGGCGGCGACTTCAGCGGCAACGTCGATCCAGAGTTCGGGATCCTTTTGCCTGACAAAGCGCATCAACGCACCGACAATAGGGGCATGAGCGTCAACTCCCAAGCGTTTGCGGAATTCCAAGACTTCATTCGCAGCAGGCTTGCGCAGCGTATCGAGGGAAAAACCATTGTAAAGTAGCCGGATGGTCTCTGGCGGGAGCCCGAATGCACACTCATACTTCCGAGCTTCGACTCGGCTATTGTTGAGTATGACCGCGTTTGGATTTCCCGCCAGGGCCGGATAGGCACTTGCGAGGAAAGTCTTGATTTCATCGGTGTAGCCAGATGTTTCCATATGCTCAAGCGCGTTCCGCTGACCCAGAACCACCCGCGGAGCGCCCAACGCGCATGCCGTAAGTGCCGCAACAATGCTGGGCATCTCCAGCCAGCAATGCACAACAGACGGCCGATGATGTCGTATCGCCGTGGCAACCGGCCCGGCTCTGGCGGAAAACCAAGTGGGTAGCTGATAAATTTTCAATAAAGGGTCAGCGTCAAAACGCGGCCGAAATGGCCTTTCTGTCGAGAGAAAATCGATGTGGAACTCAGGTTTGATGCCAAGTCGAACGATCTCATGCTCGATCGTCGGACTACCCACGGCGCTCAATCCAAGCGCAAGAATACGCACGTCATAGCCGCGGGCAACGAGGGCTGAAGCCGTGGCAATCATCTGCCGCTCGTTTCCGCCGCGGCTGAAAGTGGATGTGATCATCAAAATCCGGTTGGCCTGGGGTGCGTAGCTCGGATGCCGGGCCCTGGCTAATTCCTCTACCGCGGCCTGAACCGACTTCTGAGGCGTTTTGCTCCAGCCGGCGCGCGCAAAACAGTTTCTGGCCAATTGTTCAATCAGGGATATCCGTTGTGGCCCAAACGGCGTGGGAAAATGCAGAAAGCCGTAGCCCATTTTCAACAAATCCAGACACCAAGCAATGCTGCCTGCGCTGGCTGGCTGAGTGCAAATGACGTTACCGAAAGGCGCAAACGGCGCTTTGACTCGGGGACGACCCTTAGAACTGGTTGCCACCGAGACTGGCCGCCCACTCTCGCTGTAGCCCGTAGATGCCAAGGACTGCTCTGCGACATATTCGGCCGGCGGTGATCCGTGCAGAACGAACTGCTTGAGCCCAGCACGGGCGGCATACCTACAAATTGTCTCGAGCTCGGATTCGGATGCCAATTGGAACGGCTCCTTGCGCGTGAGGGGTCCGCTGTTCTCCTCAAGAAAAATTCGATCGCACAGCACATCCGCGCTCACTAAATCTCCGATTTCTTTGAGCTTCTCCAACAACTCCGGGTACCTGATCAGCCAACATTTGGCATAGCAATCGTGCAGGCCGAAAGCGAAAAACCGACTCTCGCGCGCACGTTCGAGCAAGTTTTTCTCCCAGTCTTCGTAACCGACTGCGCCGGTGAACAGCGGGTAATCATCGAGGTCGATCGGAATTTTAATCAACCCATTCTCGAGCCTGCAACTATGGAAACCGAAACTGAAGGCAGAAGAGGCAAGCCATTCAAAATTGAAATAGGTGAGATTGTAGTCTTCGAGCTCCGCCGTAATTCTTGAACGAGGCGGCCGGTATCCTCGGACGCGGAGATCGACATCGCGGCATCGCTGCAACTGAGTTAGATCCTCGATGCGATGATTGAAGGAGTGAAAGGAGATCGAGTGTCTCGGATTGTACGCCCAGATTTCGCTTCGCTTTCGCTTGAGCAGGGAGCCGAGCACATCATAGGTGGCATCAACGCCCAGTCTCTTTTCGATCGTCAGCATTCGCGCTAAATTGTCGGCACATACCGCGGCCGAGATATCGGTACTGACGTTTTCTTCGATATCATGGAATATGCAGATTTGCGGCCGGTTTCCCTTATCCGGCCCTGTTGGCAGCTCCGACCGTCGCAGCCGGACTACGCGCGACAGGTTTGCATCGACCGGTATCTCCCAATATTCCGCGGGGCCGAGTTCTCACTCTGTGGCACCCATACCGTTTCTCTGGGTAATTGTAGATCCGCAGGAACAGATCCGGCGTGACGGGCTTAGTCGTATTTTTTACGATTTGCTCCCCGGTTGGTGAATACAATATCGAAAGCTCCGTCGCTGCGCAGTAATCGAGGACGGCGTTGAACAGTATCGCGTACCAATACTTGAAATGTGTCTCGACTTGAGTCTTGCACGTGTTCCTAAGAGCCGCACCCCGGTACAATTGTTGGCAGAGATCTGATTGAATTGTTGTGATCGTCGCAGTGTTGTTTTTGATCCACAGGCCGGCAGTCGCGATCAGTCCTTTCAAGCCGAGTTGCTGATGATGCCAATTAATTTCTGGATGCCAGAACAGTTCGTCCGGCAATCCATAAAAATCCGTCGTGTAGAGGTTAATCTGGGCAAGGCGTCCGGCCGCGACGAGCTGGCTTGGCATGCCGCGGTTCTCGAGCAGCAGCTGTGAATCGGGATATGCCTTTGGCAAGGCGATAGCGAAATGGCCGAAGACTTCGCGTCGGGCGAGCCCATATGTTGCAAATGCAGAATGATCTCCCGCTCGCCGATACATTATCCGCAATCCCCGAGGCTCGCCCGACTATGGCCCCTTGGCTAACAAACTCAACCCGAGCGGCCACCATTGTTGCGCAATTTGCGACGCTTGAGAATACGCCCTAGGCGAGCATGGAAGTCGAGCACCGTAGCCCTGGTAGCGCCATGGCGCCGCGACGCATCTGCCAGACAGTCGATCAGCCTGGGACTGAGCCAATCCTCGCCAAGCAGAGGAAGAACTTGCCAATCATGCAAGGCGAGACATTTGGGAGCACAAGTGATAAGGTCCAGAGGGTAATCATGCGCGTCAACCGCGTCCCCCGAACAACCCTGTCCTCTACAATTTGGAGTGCAAGCCGTGGCGATCGCAGCCGTCTCTGGTCAGGTCCTCGCGCCTCCTGTTCCGACCGCGAGCCAGGATATCATCCGCGGCTTTTTGCAATGGCCGCTTTGGGGCAGACTCGGTTGGCTGGAGGTTAAGCGTCGCTATCGTCGCACCGTGATCGGCCCATTCTGGAGTTCGATCAGCCTCGCAATATACGTCGTCGCCGTTGGCATCCTTGGTTCGGGTTTGTGGAAACAGAACATCCACGAGTATTTGCCCTTTCTCGTTTCAGGCATGCTAACATGGATGTTTATTTCCACCATCGTGACGGAGTCCTGTGGACTATTTATTCATGGCAGCGATCTGTTCGGAAAATTCAGTTTTAATTACTCACTTCTCGCTTATGCACTGGTATGGCGCGGTTTCATTACGTTCCTGCATAATCTAATCGTATACCTTGTTGTCGTTCTGTCATTGGCGCCGCAGCTCATGACTATAAACCTTATTCTGGTCATTCCCGGAATTTTACTCCTGCTGCTTGGCGGCGTGCCGATTGCGTTACTTTGCGGAATGTTGTGTTTGCGATTTCGCGATGTGACGCAGCTGATAACCAATATCATGCAGATCGTTCTGCTCATCACGCCTATCTTTTGGCCGCCCAGCAGCCTGGAAGGCACATCCCGGCTCGTCTTTGTCGAGTTCAATCCCCTTTATCAGGTCATTGACCTGATGCGTCGTCCGTTATTGGGCAATGTTCCGACTGTTATCAGCTACGTCACGGTCCTTGGCGTGGTGATCGTGGCTTGGCTTGCGGCTTATCTTGTATTTCGACGATTCCGCCGTCGCATAGCGTATTGGGCATAATGCATCGATGGCGGCAGTTGTTATCAACAATGTCCATGTCGATTTTCCCATATATGGACCGCATCGAACGCTGCGCCGAGAATTGTTCGAACGCACCGTCGGCGGATTCGTGCAGCGCGACCGTTATAACCACGATCGGGTCACAGTGAGGGCCCTCGAGGATGTATCCCTTGAACTTTCTGAAGGGGATCGCCTGGCGCTGGTCGGGCAGAATGGCGCGGGTAAGTCCACGCTGCTCAAAGTGATTGCTGGCGTCTACGAACCGGTTTCCGGAACAGTAAGGGTCAGTGGAAGAATTACACCGCTGCTCGATGCGGTACCCGGCTTCGATGCCGAGGACACCGGCTACGAGAATATCATCACCGCCGGACTGCTGCGCGGCTTGACGCGCACAGAGATCGAGAGCAAGATTCCTGAAATTGAAGAATTTTCAGGACTCGGCGAGTATCTGTCGCTCCCGGCAAGAACATATTCAGCGGGAATGAGGACGCGCCTCGGTTTCGCCGTTGCCACGGCCGGTGAACCGGAAATTTTGCTCTTGGATGAGGGGATCGGCACGGGTGACGCGCGTTTTGCCGAGCGGGCAACCCGGCGCATGAAGGAATTCATGGACAGAAGCCGCATTCTCGTCCTAGCCAGCCATTCCGAGCACCTCATCAGATCTGTCTGCAACAAGGCGGCGAGGATGCAGGCGGGGCGGATACTCGAGGTTGGGCCAGTTGATGAGGTGCTTGATGCCTATCAGAAGAAATCTGTCGCTCTGTGAAGCCGGCTGTTGGCGATTTGAGACGTAGCAAACAGAAGTACTGTCCCACGTATCATCGCTGGGTCGTATCAGCGAGCCGATGTGCAGGCGGATGGTCGAGGGATTGATGTGCGGCATTGCAGGTTTGTTTCGGCCGCGCCTACCGCTGCAAATTCCTGAAGGACAGCGGCTCCTCCGGCAAATGATCGGCACGCTCGTGCATCGCGGCCCCGATGCGGATGGACTGTGGTGGGAAGCGAACGGTCGCTGCATCCTCGGTCACCGGCGACTGAGTATCATCGAGACGTCCGATGCGGGTCGGCAGCCGTTCAGATCCGAGGACGGCCGTTGGATCATCGTTTTCAACGGCGAGATTTATAATTTTCAGGAGCTAAAGCCGATTATCGAGCGCGCGGGTGGCAGGGTGCGGGGCCGCACCGACACCGAGATCCTGCTTCAGTCCTTAGCCCTGTGGGGCGTTCGCGCGCTCGAGAAGTTCGATGGCATGTTCGCCTTTGCTGCATACGACACGCACACCGGCGAGCTGCTCTTGGCGCGCGACGCATTCGGCGAGAAACCAATCTACTTGATGGATTTGACCGACGGCGGTGTGGCGTTTGCTTCCGAATTGCAGGCACTTGAATGTGTGCCTGGCTTCGACCCGACTGTCGATCTCGACGCCATGGGTGAACTGCTTTGCTTTCAATATATTGGAGCGCCGCGCTCGATCTATCGAAACGTCAAAAAGCTCGGCCCCGGAGAATGGCTCCGCGTGACGGCGGCCGGCGAACGCATCAGCGGCCGTTTCTTTGCTTTCGAACCATCGGAAGACGTCTTCGACCGTCCGCTTCCCGACTTGGCCGACGAGCTCGAGGATATTCTGGTCCGCAGCATCCGGCGCCGCATGATCGCCGATGTACCGGTTGGCGCCTTTCTTTCGGGAGGCGTCGACTCCTCGACTGTCTGCGCCCTGATGCGGCGCAAGCTCGGTATTCCAATCAGCACCTACTCGATCGGTTTCAAGGATGAACCGGAAGATGAACAGGAGATCGCCCGGGCTTTCGCCCAGCATCTCGAGACTGATCACCATGAGATGAATATCGCGCCACACGCCGTCGACTTTCTCGAGAATATCGGGCGTCTGCTCGATGAACCCAACGCCGACAGCTCATGCCTGCCGACTTTTTTTCTCAGCGGCCTTGCCCGTCAGCACGTCACCGTGGCGATCGGCGGCGACGGCGGCGATGAGATGTTCGGCGGGTACGATCGCTACATTGACACGATCGAGGATTTCTCTCGATATCGTCGGAGCCGCCAACATGGCCGGACGGCCGGCGCGAGTTATTACGGCCTCCGGCTTCTGGCGGCAGAGGAACGGCATTTGGCCGCGTTGTTCGGCTTTGTGCCGTCAGCCTTCGGCGATCATATCGCTCGGTTGCGCGCCGAGCTTGACCAAGCTCGGGGTAGCCTTCTAGGCGCGATCCGGCGCGCCGATGTCAACAACTACCTTCCCGGGGCGGTGCTTGGGAAGATGGATCGCATGAGCATGCGCCACTCGCTGGAAGTCCGAACGCCCTATCTCAGCATCGAGGTCGCGCGTTTTGCGGAACGGCTGCCCGATTGGGCGCTCGTTCACGGCAAGCAGACCAAAATGATCCTACGAGAGGTTGCTCGTCGCTATCTGCCTGAGAATCTTGTGAACCTTCCGAAACGAGGCTTCGGGCTCCCCATGTCGTGGCTGCGCAAGAGTGTGCTTGAACTCGCTCTGCCGATGCTAAATGCCGATGACGGGCGACTCGTGTCGGCATTCGGACCCCAGGCGATCAAGAATTTCATCGCGACGGACTCTCCCACCGAGCCGGTTTCATTCTCCCGACTATGGACAGCCGCCACGCTGGAATCTTGGCTGCGGCATCATCCGGCGAAGATGCCGGATGTGGCCGCCGAACGGGTCGCGCAAGGGCGCAGGCGGCTTGCGCCCCAAGTGCTTCGATCGACTGGTCACGGCGATGAAGTCAGCGTCATCGCGCTGACGACGGGAGAAGGGACAACCCAAGCAGCGATCGAAAGCCTCGAGCGGCAGACCGCACTGGTTGCCGATATCATCACGGTACGCGACGTCGCTCCGTTTTCTAAAGCGTTTAATACCGGGGTTGCGCAGGTCAAAACCCCCTTCTTCGTGCAGCTCGACGCCGACATGATACTGGATACTCACTGCGTCGCAGAGCTTCGCGAGGGCATGCAGCGCGACGTCGGCATTGTTGTCGGGCACCTCCGCGATCCACTCATCGGCCAGGTGGTTGGCATCAAACTGTTCCGGACCGAGTGCCTCGAGACCGGAATGTATCCGGATTCAATTTCGCCTGACACTGACTTCGTCGCCGAGATCGCTCGGGCTGGATGGAAGACCGTCTACATCGGGCGCCAGAGCACGTCCGGTCCGGATCAATGGGCCACATACGGCGAACATTGCCCAGACTATTCGCTACCCTATACCTATCGCAAATATCTGATCGAAGGATGCCGCTATCGCTATCGCCAAACTCCGGAAGGAATTCGCTGGCACTTCGCCCAATTGGAAGCGAGCCGGCACCCCTCAGCACTGGCCGCGCAGGTCGGGCTCGCCCAGGGACTGTTTCTCGAACAGATCACGGATGTGCAAGGAACGTCGGCAATCCAGTACGAGTTCTCGGAAATCGCCCCATTCCTGTCCGGTCTGCCGCCCGACCAAGGTGAATGCGAACCTGATGATCCGGGCCAGGAGATGTCGGCGCGCGAATGCTTTCAGATGTACTACCGGTTGGGGATCGAACTCGGTCACGCTAGGGACTTCGAGGCTTTCCATCGTTCCCTCTGCCGCTTCCAAAATACCCGCCACGACCAGGTTGCCTGGATTTCGAAAGTCGCGCTTTGCAGAGGTTTGAATGCGCGACAGGCGGATGAGGCGACGATCACCGCCGACTATCAGACGCTATGCCGGTTTCTCCTCGGACCCAATGCCGCGTTCGGCTCGACCGTGACCGAAGCTATCGACACGAGTCTCGATGCCGCCACAGCCTATGCGGCGCACGTCGGCCTAACTCGTTTTTCGATCGATGGAGCGCAGGCCGGAGAATATCGCATCGATCGCTCGATCGGCCAGCCTCACGTCCTTGCCACGGGCCGCGCCGTCACAAGTCTCGTACTGTCAAATGGTCGGCCGCGTATCAATCTGCCATTCCAGCTCGGCGGCCACTTTGTATGCACCGATCCGGAAAATGTGGCTGGAATTTTCTGGTGTTTGGATCTTTTGAAAGCAGGCTACATCTTCGTCCACCTCCCCACGCCGTTTGGTCCCAGAAAAATCTCGCTGGCCGCGCAATTGGCCAGGAACTTTCAGTCCCGGATCGGTTGGCTTCGGGAAGTCGCGTCAAGGCTTCAGCAAACCTCCTCGGCGCGTTCGGCATTTCGCCAGATGGCGCACCGCCGCGCTCCAGGTTACCGCAGCCAATCCGGGCGCGTGCTGATGATCACCTCGACCTACAAGCTTGGCGGCAGCGAACGGCAGATGCTGATCGCCGCTTCAGGCCTGCAGCAGCGCGGCTACGATGTGCGGATCATGGCACTTTACCCGACGGAGCCCGGCACACCGAATATTGAAGACGAAGTCAAAAAGCTCGGCATGACGCCCCATGTCTGTTCTGATTTCCTGCCGACGCAAGCGGGAGGATTTCGGACCCCTCATGGCCTGCCAGCGCAAGAAATTTCCGGCTTGCCCCCCTGGTTCACCAACAAAGTCGCGCCAGTCCGCGCGGCGATCCGAGAATACCAGCCGAGCGTCGTCCACGCCTGGATGGACATTCCTATAGCCGTCACCGCGTTTGCCGCTTGCAGCCTTGGCACCCCTCGCGTCGTTCTGCAGCAATGCAGCATGCAGTGGTGCATGCGGCGCTACGGATCTCAGGTGGTGGATTTCCTGTGGGAGGGCTATCGAAGTGTGGTGAACAATCCGACGGTCAAGGTCCTGAACAACAGCGCGGCCGGAGCATCCGATTACGAGCGCTGGCTGCAGCTGCGACCGGGAACGATCGGGGTGATTCGCAATGCCCTGGCGCGTGCGCCGTCAGTTAAACCCGCATCCGAAAATACGGCAAGCGTTCGCACGCGATTCGGATTGCCGGAGGGTGTGCCGGTCGTCGGTACGGTCATGCGGTTCGTTGAAGACAAAGATCCCGATCTGTGGCTGGCCGTCGCAGCCGAGATCATCAAGGTGAGACCTGAAGTGCATTTTCTCGTTGCCGGGTACGGTAAGCTGCTGGACCGGATGATGCATCGTATCGACGTGCTCGGTCTGCGCGATCGGGTGTTTTTGCCGGGAGCAGTGACCGAGCCTGAAAAGATCTACGCTGCACTCGATGTCGTCCTCCTTACCTCGTTGACCGAGGGCCTGCCCAACGTGCTGATCGAGGCCCAAGCGGCCGGGCGGCCGGTGGTGGCGGCCGATGTTGGCGGCATCAGCGAGACGATGATCGAGGGCAGAACGGGCCGGCTCGTGCGCGGTCGGTCGCCGGAGCGGCTGGCCGCAGCGGTGCTCGATGTGCTGGGCGACCCATCATGGAGGGCCCGTGCCGAAGCAGAGGGCCCGGCCTTTGTGGCAAGCCGCTTCGGTCGCGAGCAGATAATTTCCGAAATGCTGGAGATTTACGGTCTGCCCGCCTTGCGCCGGCACGGAAGGGAACCGTCGTTGAGCGCCGCACTGGCGTTCTCGGTCCATCGACCGTATAATTTCAGGACAGCCTGGTGGTAGCATGACGTCCATTTTCACAATCAGATTAAGCATCGCATGCGTCGTGGCGGCGCTCAGCCTTGGCGGGCGACCGGCGCACGCCCAATCCGCCCCGGTGACATATTGGACACCTGGCTGGCTCGGCTTCGGCGGCGAGCTGAATGCCAGGCCGGGTGCGAACACTGACGGCAACTTTCCAGGCTTTGGCGACAGTGACGCCGGCGGCTTTTCCTCAATGCGCTACAATTTTCCAAACGGCTGGTTTGCCGGCAATGAACGCGGCATGGGCATGGGCTTGAACATGCGCGGCATCAACCAGGCCGACGCGTTCGGTTCGCTCTATTCCGAAGGCGTGCAATTCGGCTATAACTTCAAGAACGCTCCCGTCGCGGTCTATGCCGGCTTCGACACGTTGAAATACAACTCCGCCATTGGGAGCGCTTTTTTGCCCTTCGACTCCACGTCCGGCACGGCGCCCGGCTATGGCGCGCATGCGGGCGTCGAATTCAAGCCGACGTCGAATCTCAGCCTGTCGCTCGGCTTCGGCTATACACAGCAGTCGGGACGCATCGACAGCGATACCAAATCGCCCTCGCTGTCCAACGCTTCGCAGTTTGACCTTGTAGGCGGTCGCCGCTGACGGGCGCTTCGAGCGGACATGCTGCAGGCGATGGCGCTCACAACGTGCAAATGCATCGTCTAAACCAACGCAGACGTGTCTCTCAAGAAAGCTCGCGATCCTGCCGTCTCGGAGATCGCCGGCAGCAAAAAAAGCAGGGAGGAAGCCATGGGCGGTGCAAGGCTAAAACATTACGGTTGGGGTCGCGAAGGCGAAGGCATGACGGCGGAGGAGCGGGATTTTGTGCTCGGCCGATACCGCGCAAAATTTGGGCGCGATGGATTTGAGACGAAATCCGTCCCGCGTCTCGAGGACGTAGCGTTGCGCGCGCCGCACGTGGCGCCGCCCGACTCGCTTGCCGCCTTCTGCACGAGCGAACGCTACGACCGCATCGCGCACGCCTACGGCAAATCCTATCCAGACTACGTGCGGGCCATGCTCGGCGACTATGATAGCGCGCCCGACGTGGTCGCCTATCCCCGCAGCGAAGCCGAGATCTCCGCCGTGATGGATTGGGCCGGCGCCGTCAGCGCTTCGCTGACGCCGTTCGGAGGCGGGTCGAGCGTCTGCGGCGGTGTCGAGCCGCGAGCCGATGGGGTTCGCCATAAGGCGGCTGTCACGCTTGACCTGCGCAATCTCGGCAAGGTCGTCGAGGTGGATCAAACATCGCGCGCCGCACTGATCGAAGGTGGTGCCTTTGGTCCATCGCTGGAGAACCAGCTCAAGCCGTATGCTGTCACGTTGCGGCATTTTCCGCAGAGTTTCGAATATTCGACGCTTGGCGGCTGGATCGCAACACGGTCGGGCGGCCATTTCGCCAGCCTATACACGCATATCGACGATTTCGTCGAAAGCCTGCGCCTCGTAACCCCGCGCGGCATACTGGAAACGCGCCGATTGCCGGGATCGGGTGCTGGACCCAGTCCCGACCGCATGGTCATAGGCTCCGAAGGAACGCTCGGCGTGATTTCGCGCGCCTGGATGCGATTGCAGCCGCGTCCGAAATTTCGCGCCGGCGCATCGATCCGTTTCGATTCGTTCTTCGGTGCGGCGCGCGCGGTGCGCGCCGTCGCGCAGGCCGGCCTCTATCCATCGAACTGCCGCATCCTTGACGCCCAAGAGGCATTCAACACCGGTGCGGCCGACGGCAGCGTCGCGATCATGGTGCTCGCCTTTGAATCCGGCGACCACCCGCTGGACCCCTGGATGGCCCGCGCGCTGGAATGCTGCGCCGACCATGGCGGGACGCCCGAGGCCGCGAAGCCCGGCGATGCACATCTCGAAGGCGCGGCAGGAATCTGGCGCAACGCATTTATTCGCATGCCCTATGCGCGCGAGTTTCTGGTGCCGGCCGGCCTGATCAACGACACCTTCGAGACCGCTATCACCTGGGATCGGTTCGAAAGTTTCCACGACAAGGTGAAGGCGGCGACGGAGCGGGGAATCCTCGAGGCGACCGGCGTAAAAGGCGAGGTCACGTGCCGCTTCACCCATGTCTATCCGGACGGACCCGCGCCCTATTTTTCTTTCCACGCACTCGGCCGCCATGGCGCGCTTCTGGAGCAATGGCAGACGATCAAGAATGCGGCCAGCGATGCGCTTATTGAGGCGGGCGGCACGATCACGCATCATCACGCCGTTGGCCGTGATCACCGGCCTTGGTACGATCGTCAGCGTCCGGGGCTTTTCGCGGCCGCGCTTAGGGCAGCCAAAAGAGAACTCGATCCGCAAGGCATGCTCAACCCGGGAGTGCTGATCGATCCGTAGCGCTGCTCGACGCGCCAACAGCGTTACGCACCGAATCCGCCAGGGACCGCCCGCCCATGCCTGACAAATCCGTTGTAGCCGATGGCGAGCGAGTTCTTGCCGATCTCGGTGCGCTCCGTGCCATCGGAGCCTACAAGACGGGAGTCCACAGACCGACATTCTCCGAACCACACATGCGATCGCTGGCATGGCTGATGGAGCGGTTTCCGGAAGCCGGGCTCGCGGGGTCGATCGACGGCATCGGAAATGTGCTCGGCACCAGCCCAAAGCCCGGGCCGAAGTTGCTCGCTGGTTCGCATCTTGAAAGTCAGAATTTTGCCGGATGGCTCGATGGGCCGCTCGGGGTCGTCTATGCGCTGGAAGCAGCCCGCGTGATCAACCCCGATGCTTCCGCGAGGGGCGCCGTCGAAGTTGCCGCCTGGTGCGACGAAGAAGCACATTTCGGTCATTTCCTTGGCAGCAGGTCGTACGTGGGCCTGGTGTCAGAAGCGGATATTGACGCCGCGCGCGACCGCACCGGTGGTAGAGCCATGCGTGAGGCCTTGCGCGATGTGGGTCTTGCCGGCCGCGCGCGCGTCACCGCTGAGCCGGGGCGGCATGTCGGATATCTGGAAGCCCATATCGAGCAGGGCGACACGCTTGAGACCGGCGGCCTTGCAATCGGTATCGTCACGTCCATCGTCGGCATCTGGCAATACCGTATCCGCTTCGCAGGCGAACAAAATCATGCAGGCACGACCCGCATGGCCGCGCGCAAGGATGCAGGTCTGGCTCTGGCCAGATTTTGTGTGGCGATAGACCATCGCTTCCCGGCCTTGAGCGGTCCGCGGACGGTATGGACCACCGGGCGTATCGCCCTCGATCCCGGGGCGCCGAGCATCATCCCAGGCCGGGCGGAGATGCTGTTTCAGATCCGCGATGACAATCCTGCCGTCGTCGATCGGCTGGAAACGTTGCTGCGTGCGATGGCGGAGGAAACCACCGCCGAAGGTCCCTGTAGCGTCACGGTGGAGCGTATTCGCAAGGGTATCCCAGCCGGGATGGATCCGAAATTTCAGGATGCAATCGAAGCGGTGAGCGCAGTCGTGGCCGATGGCAGGTCCATCCGCATGCCCAGCGGCGCCGGCCACGATGCCCAGGTTCTCGCCACGATTATGCCGGCGGGCATGCTGTTTGTGCCTTCGATCGGAGGCATCAGCCATCATTGGGACGAAAACACCGGCGATGCCGACATCGTCAGGGGCGCGCAGGTCTTTGTCGAAACTTGCCGCCGCCTGTTGGCAGGATAGGTTGAAGGTAGCTCAATTGCCACTAGACCGGACAAGCCGGGCCGGTTGGTTGAAGTCCGTCGATTGGAGTTGATCGCAAGCGGCTGCCCGACGGTCAACCCGGCGGGATTGATCGCTCCCGGATTTTGGCCCTAGCCCAACATCACCCCACCGTGCTTTGATGAATTGAGCTGAGGTCCCGGTTGCAGGGGTATTTTTTGGCAGGCGAGCGGCGACTGGCAGAAGCGCTAATGAAAGATCGCGAGGACGACGCCGGCTTGGCTGGAAAGGTCGCGATCGTCAGCGGTGGCGGCGCCGCGGGGGACGGTATCGGCAACGGCCGGGCTGCGGCGATCCTGCTGGCGCGCGCCGGTGCCAGGGTGATGGTGGCCGATCTCGATCCTCGGCTTGCCGGGCGCACGGTCGAAATGATCGAGGCCGAGGGCGGCAGCGCTGCGGCGATCGCCTGCGACGTCACCAGCGAAGCCGAATGCAAACGGCTGGTCGAGACCGCAGTCGAGCGCTGGGGCCGGCTCGACTTCCTCGACAACAATGTCGGCATCGGCAGCCGCGGCAGCGTCGTCGACGAGAAGCCCGAGGAATATCGGCGCGTGATGCGGGTCAACGTCGAGACCATGTTCCTGCTGTCCAAACATGCCATTCCCGCCATGATCAAGACCGCCAAGGGCGGCGCGATTGTCAACATTTCGTCGATCTCGGCGCTGCGGCCGCGCGGGCTCACCACCTACACGACCTCGAAGGCCGCGGTGATCGGACTGACCCAGGCGATGGCGGTCGATCACGGCCGTGACAACATCCGGGTCAATTGCATCTGTCCGGGTCCGATGTACACGCCGATGGTCTACGCCCGCGGCAACGGCATGAGTGAGGCTGCGCGCGCCCAACGCGCCAGCGCCTCGGTGCTGAAGACGGAGGGCACCGGCTGGGACGTCGGCCACGCCGTGAAATTCCTGCTCAGCGACTACGCCCGCTATATCACCGGCCAGGTGCTGGTGGTCGACGGCGGGGTCACACTGCAAGGTCCGGAGCGCGATTCCACCGGAGGGGTGAGTAGCGCGCCATGAAAAGCCGGGCATTTTGACCGCGTTCTGACCGAGTGGTGATCAGAACCGGTAGTTCACGCCAGCCGTGATGGTTTGGATGCGCAGTTCGGTTGAGACGGGGAATAAAAACGGTTCCACAGCGATCAGGCCTCCCACGTCAAAGTGGGCCATGCCGGATAGTGTCGGATTTTGGCTACCAAAATCATAGAAGTTGTATTGAACGCGGGCCGACCAGTGCGGATCAAACGCATATTCCACGCCGGTCAGGAACGTCCAGCCAAATCTGGTATTGCTGGCGTCTATGCTGAAGGGCAAGTCGCCAAGGGCGAGCCCTGTGATGTCATCGTTCTCCTTGGTCCATGCCGCACCGGCGCCGGCATACAGCAGGGCGCGATCGATGGTGAATCCAATCCGGCCCGCCGCCGTGCCGATCCAGTCGATATTCGATTGTGCAATACCCCCGATACTCCGACCTCGAGGATCAGCAAGCAGGAAACTTCCTCCCATATCAATCCGGCTCCAGGTGGCTTCGACACCGAAGACCCACTGACCTGCCTGATAGTTGTAACCGGCCTGCAAGCCGCCGAGCAAACCGTTCATGGAGGCCTTCCCCAGGGCCTGCCCGGGAATGCCAATCAAGTCAGGCGGCCCCCCGGTCAAGGGCGGAAGAACAAAGCTGATTGTCCCCTCCGATCCTTGTGTCCAGGACTTATCGCCCCAGCCGTCGCCGATATGACCGCCGACATAGAACCCGGTCCAAATGGGAGTCGTGATCGCCGGCGCGGGCGGTGCCTTCATCGGCAGATCGGCCGCTGATCCCGTCCGGGCAATTGCAAGCGTCGAACCGACAACCAATGCAATTGACAGATAGCGCATTCCCCGCCTCCCAGCCCGCCCAACTGTATCCACTGTGCGTACAGCATCAGATCCATCGTCGCGTCCCCCGATCGGGGGAGATGGAAGCTAAAATCCGGTCGCGCAGTCGAGCAGCGGTTTTAAGAAACGCGGCGTTCAGAACGGCAAACCGCAGCCTCCCGCCTTCGCCGCCCGAGCACGCCAACGCGCCGAGTTGGGATGTATCCCGCGACCTGAAACGGTCTGAGCTGCTGCTCGCTCGATTCGCGGTCAGAGTTGTTGTGGTCCTGGGAAGATCATCAGCAGATGAGATTTGCCGGGCGCCGCGCAACAACAGCTCGCGCACCACCTCGTCATGCCCTTGTCGCCATCTCAGCGGCTCAAACAGCTTCGTTGATGAGGGGCTAAAACTGCCATAAAAGCACTGGCGCTGGGGGATGACGCTATCGCCAGACCAGCCGTGCCGGTACGAAGGAAGTTCAGATGAACAGACTTGCGCAAATCTTGCAGCCGGTGGGCCGGGCTTTCTTGATGGCTTTATTGCTCGCCGGCCTGTGCGGCGAGGCGCGCGCCGCATGGCCCGACCGCGCGATCACGATCATCGTTCCGTTTCCCGCCGGCGGGCCCAATGACCTGCTCGGCCGGCTACTCGCGGCAGAGCTGGCGCCGAGATTGGGGCAGAGCGTCATTGTCGAAAATCACATCGGCGCCGTCGGCAATATAGGAATTTCCACCGGCGCCCGCGCCGCGCCGGATGGCTATACGCTGGTGGTTGTCACCAATGTGGTGCTGATCAATCCGAGCGTGTCCAAGGTCGCCTATGATCCGCTCCGGGATTTCGCCCCGATTGCCTATCTGGGCGCTGCCCCCAACGTCATCATCACGCGGCCAGCCTCCGGGCTTGCCAGCATCGCCGATGTCATCTCCAGGGCAAAGGCAGATCCCGGCAAGCTCAATTACGCCTCGCCCGGCCTCGGCAGCGTTTCGCAGCTCGCCGTCGAGCTGCTGAAATTGCGCGCCAATATCGACATCACGCATATTCCATTCAACGGCGCGGCCCCGGCGTTGCAGGCAGCGCTTGCCGGCACCACCGATATCGCCTCGGTCGCCATTGCCGGCCTGATCGGCTTTATCCGCTCCGGCGAATTGAAAGCCCTGGCGCAAACCGGCAGCGAGCGCTGGTTCGATCTGCCTGATGTGCCGACCATGGGCGAGGCGGGGATTCCGAATGCGGTGGTCGAAACCTCGCAGATGTTTCTGGCGCCGGCCGGCACCCCGGCGCCGATCATCAGGCGTCTAGCCGAGGAAACCCAGGCGATCCTGCAAAAGCCTGATATCAAGGCCAAGATGCTCAAGGCCGGCTTCATGGTGAAATATGAAGGTCCTGACGACCTGCATTCGCGCATGGTCCGTGAAATCCCGATGTGGAAGGAAATCGTGGACCGCGCCGGCGTCGAAAAGAAATAGCGCTCCGCAATCTCCGCCTTTGGCGCCCTTGAGACAGTCCGATGGACTTCGAGAATGTCGGTTTGTCGGAAGCAGGCCGGAAACAAGAATATTCGTGAAATGATGAAGCACTGGGGGCGTTATGAAAAAAACCTTGTTTGTCGCAATTATTTCGATGCTGGGCTTATGCCTAGTTCTGACAGCGGCGGAGGCCGCTGAACTGCAAGTCCTGGCAGGTGGGGCCATGACCGGCCCGCTGAAGGAACTTGGCTCTCAATTTGAGACTGCCTCCGGCCACAAGCTTGTCTTTCGCTTCGGCACCACTCCCGAGCTGATCAAACTCGCGACCACTGGCGGCCCGTTCGACCTCGGTATCGTCCCTAGGGAAGTGCTGAAAGACGCGGTCGCTCAAGCCCGCTTTGCGCCGGGACCGACAACCGACATTGCCCGTGTGGGCCTTGGCATCGCCGTCAGGACGGGGGCTCCGAAGCCGGACATCAGCACCTCCGACGCGCTAAAGCAGGCGCTCCTCAAGGCGCAATCCATTGCGTCGATACCGGAAAGCGCCGCCGGCTATCAGGTCTTGCGGACGTTTGAACGTCTTGGCATCGGCGAAGCAATGAAGGCGAAGATGAAGGCGCAAACGGCACCGGCGCAAGTCGTTCAAGCCGTTGCGACGGGCGATGTCGAGCTTGGAGTGTTCCTTGTCAATGTTCTGACCGCACCTGGTCTCGATGTAGTCGGCCCGTTCCCCGCCGAACTACAGCAGGAAATAGTTTTCACAGCGGGCCCTTCGGCCAGCACCCAAGAGGCGGCGGCCGCCAAGGACTTCATCACATACCTGAAGACACCTGCAGCGGCCGCGGCCATAAAGGCCAAGGGAATGAACCCGGGTTGAAAACCGGGGCGGCATCGTCGCATGGCCTCCCGTCAAATCCGCGCTGGATATCAGGCGCTTTGGTCTACCAGGCTTAGTTTGTACATTTCACGGGGAGCCAGATGAGACGGCGCGATTTCGCCAAAGTAATCCTCGGCTCGGCGGCAATTTGGCCGCTGGCCGCGCTGTCGCAGCAGTCTCGAACACCCCGCATCGGCATCCTGCTTGTCGACGATCCCGAGCCCATGGGACCGTTTCATCAAGCGCTCAGCGAACTCGGTTACGTTGAGGGAAGAAATGTCCAAGTGGAAATCGTGTCCGCACAAGGCCAGATTGGAAAGCTGGCCGGTCTGGCCGCGGAACTGGTTCGAAAGCCGGTCGACGTTATTGTCGCGGTGCAGACGCCGGCCGCGCAAGCGGCAAAAAATGCAACACGCGACATTCCCATCGTAATGATGGCGGGCGACCCGGTCGCGACCGGGCTAATCAGCAATCTGGCACGGCCGGGCGGAAATATTACCGGGCTTTCCGCCACCGCTGCGGAATTGACGGCCAAGAGCCTCGAACTCATTCCGGAAATCGTACCGGCGGCACGGCGGGTCGGCGTCCTTGGTAACGCCAATGATCCGTTCATGCGACCATTTCTCGAGCAGATAGTGCAGGGCGCGAAGGCAGTGCGTCTGGAAGTTCGCCAGATTGCTGTCCGTTCCGGCGACGAACTGGATATGGCGTTCAGAACGATTGCTCGTGAGCGAGCCGACGCCGTTGTCATTCAGGGCAGCCTTCCGGTCAAGCAGGCGGTAGATTTGTCGATGAAATACCGGCTCCCTTCTCTCTCCACGCAAAAATCCGCAGTGCAAGCAGGGCTCCTGATGTCTTACACCGCCAGTTTCTCGGAGCGGGGCTATGTGCTTGCGGGCTACGTCGACAAAATCCTCAAAGGCGTCAAACCTTCCGAACTTCCCGTGCAGCAACCCACAAAGTATGAAATCGCCATCAACCTCAAGACCGCCAAGGCGCTTGGACTAAGCGTGCCGGCCACGCTGCTGGCCCGTGCCGATGCGGTGATCGAATAAAAGCGCCGCCCCAAAAATCGGGGCAGCGCTATAAGAGTTGCTTTCGGCGTTTTACATTTGAACGAGCGGTTACTTAGCGAACGCGGGGAATACCGGCAATTTTTCGATATCGCGCGCGTCGTGCTGGATAATGACCGTCGCCTTGAGATTCGCCGCGATTTTCTTGATGCGCTCGATCGAAGCCACGGTCTGGGCGCGATCGTAGTTGAACGAAGGCACGCCGTCCGAATCGTAGTTCTCGTGGAAATGAGCCGCATCGCCGGTAAGGATGACGGCGCCCATTTGCGGCAGCTTGACGAGCAGGCTGGAATGGCCCGCAGTGTGCCCCGGCGTGCGTAGCATGATCACCGTGCCGTCACCGAATACGTCCTTGTCGAGGGGTTGCGGCTCGACCTTGCTGTCGCCTTTGATCCAGCTCTCGAACGGCTTGAAGTTCACGCCTTGAGCCGGATTGGGGCTCGAGATCGCGTCCCATTCCTTGCTGCCGATCAGCAGAGTTGCTTTCGGAAACGAGGCAATCTGGCCGGTGTGATCGGCGTGATAATGGCTGATGCCGACATATTTGATCTGGTCGGGTTTGACGTCGATCTTTGCCAAGAGATCGACCAGGCTCACCTTTGGTGCGACATTGGGCGCGGTCATGGCATGTCCAGTGTCCCACAGCAAATAGTCGTCGCCATGCTTGATGAGATAGCAGCTGAAGACGAACTGAACCTTCAGGTCGCCGTAAGCATAGGTATCCGAGAAGCGCTGATTGACCGCGATAGGTGCCTGCGGTGTGCCGCAATCGAAGCGCGCGAGCGAGACGTCCGGCGCCGCTTGCGCGGGCACCGCGAGAGCGACGAATAGGCTGGCTCCGGCAGCGAGTAGGGTCAGTGTTCGATTCATTGTTTCTTCCCTGGATTGGGTGTTAAAGCGCGGCCCCTTTTTACCCGGCGATACACGCGTGGCAAGAGCGGCGGAATGGCTGTTTTTGGACCCAAAGCGGAAATCAGTTCGCCTTTCATGCCGATCGCGAGAACGGTTGCGGCCCCTATCACGCGCTCGTTCGAGCCGGTAGAATGCCGCCGTCCGAGCCTTTGGGGGCGGAAATGCAGCGGCGCAACTTCATCATACTTTTCGGCGGCGTGGCGGCGACGGCGTGGCCGCTTGCGGTACGCGCGCAAGAGCCCAAGCGCGTGCTCGGCATTCTCACCGTGCTCGGATCCGACGATCTGGAGATGCAGGCACGGATAGCAGTGTTCGAGCAAACCCTTCAGCAGTTTGGGTGGACGGCCGGCCGCGATCTGAAGATCGAAACCCGTCAAGTCGGGAAAGACAGCGACCAGCTTCGCCGCTACGCGGAAGAACTGGTCGCACTTGCCCCGGACGTGATCGTTAGCATAGGCAGTACAGCGGTTGCACCATTGCAACAGGCCACTCGTACGATCCCGATCGTGTTCATCAACGTTCCCGATCCGGTCGGTGCCGGCTTTGTCCAGAGCATGGCCCGGCCGGGCGGCAATATCACCGGCTTTTCGAATTTCGAGTACAACATGAGCGGCAAGTGGGCCGAGTTGCTGAAGCAAATCGTGCCCAATGTGACCAGAGCTTTGGTGATTCGCGATCCGGCATCAGCAGCTGGAATCGGGCAATTCGGGGCGGTTCGATCGGTGGCACAGTCCCTTGGTATCGAGCTGACGCCGTTAAATGTGCGCGACCCCGACCTCGAGCGCAACATCGCGGCGTTCGCACGTTCCGGCAATGGCGGCATGATCGTAACGGCTGGCGGCACAGCGGTTCATCGCGAACTCTTGATCCGTCTTGCCGCCCGACATAAATTGCCGGCGGTTTATCCCTATCGATACTACGCGATAGATGGTGGGCTGATCACGTACGGACCCAACACGCTTGATCCGGTCCGGCGGGCCGCGGGGTATGTCGATCGCATCCTCAAGGGCGAGAAGCCGGCCGACATGCCGGTGCAGGCGCCCACCAAGTACGAGTTGATCGTCAATCTCAAGACTGCAAAAGCGCTGGGCATGACCATTCCGCAGTCGTTGCTTGCCACCGCCGACGAGGTCATCGAGTAGGCGTGATGCACATTCGACCAGTTGACGGGACATGAACCGAAAAGAGCGGCGTGCGGCCAATAAGCGATTTGACGAGTCCGCAAGGCGGCCAACCGCGCTTGCGTCAGGCCCGGCGGGTGCCAGCCTTGCCGAGCTCGCCGCCGAGGCAAGCCGTTCGCACCGGGCAGGCCGCATCAACCAAGCGCAAGCGATTTGCCGTCAAATTCTCGCGCGCGAGCCGGCGCATGTGCAGAGCCTCAATCTTCTCGGCCTGATGGCGCAGGCCTCCGGCGATCACCGGCTCGCAGTGAAGATGTTCGCGAAAGCGGTTGCTTCGGACGAGATGAACGCCGCCTGCCATTACAATGCCGGCAATTCGTACCAGGTGATGGGTAATCGCGCCAAAGCGATCGCGCATTTCTGCAAAGCGATGGCGATCGGCATCGAGGAGAAGGCCGTCACCTTCATCCTGCAGAGTCCGGTCATCGCCACCTATGTTGCGCGCATTGCCGGCAAGTGGCCGCTACCGATCACGAACGTCGAATTGTTCGGCACCGAAGGCCTCATCCCGCTGGCAAACGACCTCTTCCTCCGCTGCGCGATGGAAGCGATGACGCTGGCAAGCGTGAAACTTGAAACGCTGCTGGGATCAGCGCGCGCCGAGCTGCTGCGGCTTGCAAGCGAGCAGGGCGAAGATAATGGCGAAACCGACGACCATATAGTCCCCTTTGCCTGCGCACTCGCCCGGCAGTGCTTCATCAACGAATATGTCTATGGACAGGCCGAAGCGGAAGGTGGGCTTGCGAGCGTAATGCGCGATCGATTGCTGCAGGACCTGGCATCGGGGGCCGCCATAACCCCACTCACGCTGGCGGTAGTCGCGGCCTATTTCCCGCTTCATGCGCTGCCGATGGCGGAAGCGCTGCTGCGCCGGGATTGGCCTGCGACGGTGGCCGGCCTGCTACGGGTGCAGCTCCGCGAGCCGCTCGAGGAGGCGGCCGACCGCAACGCCATTACGATACTCGCCCCAGTCAAGGACAGCGTGTCGTTGCAGGTGATGCGCCAATACGAGGAAAATCCTTATCCGCGCTGGACCATCAACCCTCTGAACGCGTTCGCGGCCGATCAGGCGCGGGGCAGGACCATCCCTACAGCGGAACGGCAAGCCAAGCTGGATATCCTGATCGCCGGTTGCGGCACCGGCCTGCACGCGGTTCAGATCGCGCAAGTCTATCCGAACGCCCGTTTGCTCGCGGTCGACATGAGCCGGACCAGTCTCGCTTACGCGCGCCGCAAGACGCGAGAACTGGGCTTGCGCAATATCGAGTATGCGCAAGCGGATATTCTGGAACTGGGCACGATCGGTCGCACGTTCGACAGCATCGAGTTGGTCGGAGTGCTCCATCATCTTGCGGAGCCGACGGCGGGTTGGCGCGTGCTGGTCTCGCTGCTGCGACCGGGTGGCACAATGCGCATTGGGCTGTACAGCAATTTGGCGCGCCGGGTGATCGCGCAGGCCCGCGACTACATCGCGGCGCGCGGCTATCTCGCCACCGCCGGCGACATAAAAAGGTGTCGCCAGGACATCATCCGCGAGCCCAGACATTGGAAAATGCTGATCGGCGTGAAAGATTTCTATACCATGAGCGGCTGCCGCGACCTGCTGTTCAATGTCATGGAACATCGCTTCACGATCCCTGAGATCGCTGCATTTCTGAACGATAACGGTCTGTCCTTCCTGGGCTTCGAACCGTTTGACGATCCGAAGGTGATCGAACAATTTCATAAACAGTTTCCGGGCGCGGCCGATGAGGCTAACTTGGATCAGTGGGGCCGCTTCGAAGCCGATCATCCGGAGACGTTTTGGGGCATGTATATCTTTATGGTGGGCAGGAATGCGCACTGAAGCTTTGAGAGCGGTGATGCGGTCGAATTGTTGGCGCGAACGGACAGACAGGCCGTACAACTTCCGCTATGGTTGTTCAGATTTGGGCGCGATCAGCCGAACGGGATTTGCATGCGACAGACAATTCGTTGCGCTCTGATAGCGGCGGCACTCGCCGCAGGCACATTATTCACAATCACCGCAAGCTTGGCTCAAGCATCGAATAGCTGTCCAAAGTTCGTTGGGCTTTGGTCCTGGAATGCATTCAGTACGAAAATCGATATCAAGCCGGACGGCACCGCCGACGTTCTTTGTGCACTTTGCGACAAGAATTTGCGTTGGACCTGTAGCGGCAACGTGTTCAAGCTCAGTTGCTGCGTGTTTGGCGTTGATATGAACCTTTCGGCTGATGGAAATCAGATGGTGGGCACGCGCGGCACCATGGTTCGATTATCGGCGCCACCTGCATCCGGCACTGCATCCACATCGGCAGCGACACCATCGACGCCAAGCGGCAACGCGCCATCAACCCATAGCGCAATACCCGTCCAAGCGCCGCTCGCGGCCGGCACGACACCCGCCGAAGCGGCAAAGCTGCTGGAGATGCCGCCGAACGCTGAGCCGCGCGGCATCTATAGTCTTGATCGCGCCTATGACTTCAACGTGCTCGACAGCGTATTTTACGATGCCGGCGCTCAACAGGTTTCACTGGTGGGCCATCGCGACGAACACCTCAAAGGACCACAGATCCCTTATCTGCAGCATCTGGCGATCCTGCTGCAAAATCCGGCCCCGAAATTCACGCTGAACTTGACGCCCGAGTCTTATCGACGCGCCGCCGCGTTCTTCAATTGGTCACCGACGCGGCAACAGGCCGACGATTTCAACAAGAAACTTTATGACGTCCTCGACCCGCAGGGCAACGTGACGGCGAATGGCCGCCTGATGTTGCCGTCGTTTGGCATCTACCCTGTGAAAGGCAACAAGGCGCCAGGCTACCTCGGTGTCGACACACAATTGACCAAGGACGGCCTGACGGCGGTAACCCGTGTTGCCCCGAATTCTCCCGCCGCCAAGGCGGGCATCATCGCCGGCGACTGGATCACCTTTTTCGAGGACGGGCCAATCGTCAACCCAACCGACCGGCCCGTCTATCACCCGCAGGATTTGGCGCACCGCGTGCGCTCTGCCGGCGCGGGAACGACATTGAATGTGACTTTCCAGCGCGGCGTGCAGGCCTACCGAAAAGCAATAACGCTGACGGCCGATAGCAGCGACCGCTGGCTTGGGTTCACCCGCTATGACGCGCTTGCCGCACTCTACCGTGCCGCCGGAAATGAGCGCGCCGCCGCTGTCATCGAAGCCTTTGGCTTGGTGAAGGACACGCCGATGGGTAATCCGGCGCTTGGCCGTACCCTGGGCAAATTCTCCGCCGTGTTGAATTTGGCTTCGCAATCGTCCCCGGAGGGGCGCGGCCAGGCTCTTTCGCGAACACTTGATGAGGTTTTCGCCTTTCCGGGAAATCCGGTACTCGCCTCATACAATGCAAATTTCGCCCGAACGCGCGACGCGGCGGGCGCGATTCATCCGGCCCTCGCTCAAATGGACGCCGCCCTCGTACCGAAAGCGCGCGAGTTGCTTGAACGACCTCTGAACCAGCCCGAGGGTTTTCAGATCCCCCCGGAAGTGGTCGACAGGCTCTGGAACGTTCGCGTGGAAATGACGCCTGAGTACCGCGGCGTCCCGGCCGACAGCCTGCTTGCGCGGGCGATGTTCGACGGCGACTACATGACCAAGCGTCTGACCAACAGGCCGGAACTCAAGCTTCAGTTCCCGAGCTACCAGACCGAGTTCGAATACAGGCGCACGCACGGGCTTAACAAGGAAGACGGCGCGTTTCGGACATGGATATCGGTTGCCAAACTGGACGTCGCTCAATCGTCAAGCGGCGACACGCTCGAACTGCGCGACGTTCAGATGCGCTTCAACATTCGCAAACTTGGCAAGGATGGCATCGATCTGCCCAACCAACAGCCGAATGGCTACGAAGACTTGCTCACGTCGCTCTACGGCAGCTTCGCGCAGGAATATCCGACGCTGCATGAACTGCGCGAAATCGCCAAGCTTGCGGCCGCCGCCGCCTGGCTGCATGGCAAGACGCCTTCGTTGCAGCTTCCGAAAGACGGAGCGGTGAAGTGGCGTGGACCGGCCAAGGTGCCGGGTCTCGCCTACACCTATTTATATAATCGCGACCAGAAGCTTTATTATCAGATGATCGTCGAGGGCGGCGTCAATCTGAACCTTGAGCCGTTCCTGTGGCCGTCGACCGGCGTCGTCGATGCGCGCGGTACCCCAGGCGGCGGCGCGTCGGCACACGGGGGCGTCGTCCCCTCGATTCCAAGCAGCGCATCGGTGGTCGATTTGCGTGCCTCTGCCGGCGGGACTCTGGCGAATCCGCCGGAAGGTTATCGTTCGCTCGGCTGGGTGGTGCGGACGAACGCGCTCCAGGACAATCGCCAGTCCGTATCCTTGAGTCTCAACTTGATCGGTGCCGGCGCGCTGCCGGCGCAAAGGCCCTCGACGGCGGCCTGCCAGGCTCTGAGCGGCCAGATCGCCGAACTGCGGGATGCCGGGATCAAGGCCGAGATGGCGGACCGTGTGTATGACATCTATGCTGCTCCACCGACTGCTGCGGCGGCCCCTCCCTCCCATCGATCATGCAAGCCACACAAGGCCGATGTGCCAAATCAGTTCGCGCTCATTAGCAATAGCAATGAGAGCACCGGCATGGAGGAAATGCGCAAACTGTTTCCGGGCGCGGGTGACGCCACGATTCATCAGCTGATCGATCCGACCCAATCGGACTATCGTGTCGCGATCTACCGGGACAAGGCTACAAAGAAGCTTTTCGTTGTGTTCCGTGGCACACAATCCACGGACGATATGGGCAAAGCCGATGTCCCGCAGGCTTTCGGCGACCGGACGGAATATTATTCAAAGGCCGTGGCGCTCGCCAGATTGCTCAAGCAGTCGCCCGATGTGCAGGAGCACGGCGTTGAATTCATCGGGCATTCCTTGGGCGGCGGGCTGGCGGCTGCGGCCGCCGTGGAAGCATGCGGGCCGGCCTCACCGTCCGCGCCGCCGCGCCGATGGAAATGCAACGCCTCGACCTTCAACGCTGCAGGCGTTCATCGCAATTCGGTCGGGGGCAAGGATCAGCTTCCGGCCCAAGGCTATATCGAGTCCTATGTCGTGGAGGGCGAGCCGCTGAATGCTTCGCAGGATAATCGCGTCCGCACCGTCAACGGCGTGACCGCGATCTCGGTCTTGGGGGTGCCCTTGACATTTGGAGTATCGGCCATGGTTCCGGCGTTTGTGGCGACCAAGGTTACCGAGAGCGGCAGCGAGCCCCTGCCGCCTTCGAGCGGCCACCGTGTGACGTTGCCCGGCTGGGATGGCGAGCCGCCGGCGCAAATGGTCGAGCGGCACACCATGGCGTGCGTGCATGAAGCGCTCGATCGACGGATTGACTATCTTCAAAGGCAGTACGCGAGCGGATGTGCGCCGCGGCGGCCGGGCGATGTACCGCCGCCGTCGCCTGAGGCTATCGAAGCAACGCGTCATGTCCGTTAGTGAGTGTCCAGAGGTTTGAATTTGTCTTGGCCACTTAAAGCCGGAAACGCCCATGCGCCGCTCGGATCTGACGATTTGCCTGATTACTGACGAAGTATCGCCTTCGCTCGATGAGGGGCTCGCCTTCGCTTGCGAGGAGCATATCGGCACAATCGATCTACGCGTCATCGATGGCCGCAACGTTCTGGCCTTGTCACGCGGCGAGCTGGCCGACGCCGCGCGGCGAATACGCTCTGCTGGACTATCGGTCTCCTGCATCTGCACGCCACTGCTGAAATGGAGCCCGCCCGGCAAGACAGCGCGAAGCAAAGGTGATCAGTTCGCCTTCGAACTCGGCGATCGAACGCCGCGCGATGTCTACGCCCAGGCTTTCGCGGCTGCGGAAATCCTTGGTGCTCGCGACCTGCGCGTCTTTAGTTATCTGGCCTACGACGGCTACTGCCTGGATGACCTGCGAGAGCCCATTGAAGATCTGCTGGTCCTCGCGGAAAAGCGCGACATGATGGTGCATGTCGAGAACGAGGGCGTGTGCAATGTCGCGGGCTTTGCCGAACTGGAGGCGGTGGTGACGACGTATCGGCATCCCCGCCTCAGGGCACTGCCTGACATTGCCAATGCATATCGAAGCTCTCAGCCGCCGTCGGCAGCCGATCTCGCTCGCCTGCTGCCCTTCACCGATATCCTGCATGTCAAGGACTACGCCAATGCGGCGCATCGCTTCGTCGCCGTCGGCGAGGGAGATATCCCGATCGCGAGCCTGTTGGCCGCGACGCTGCCCACCCGCGAGGCGCCCCTGATGTTGACAATCGAAACGCATGCCGCCTCGGAACCCACAGCTACCACGCGACGATCGGTAGGCGCGCTGCGCCGCATCGTCGATGGTATCCAGCTCGCCTGACGCTTCCGTGTTTTTCCAAAGTCCGAAAGTGACCCGGCCGCCCGTGCTAGGCCGGCATGGCGCGAGACGCGAGGAGCGCCGCCTTCATCTATCCCGAACCTCTCGTCATCCAGATGCCTTAAGAGCCGCGCTGCCCGGTGGATAGAACAGACAAATGGCTTCTACGGCGCTGAACTGACATCCACCGTCAAAGCAGCTTTACTTCAACCTTGCGGAATTTGATGGCGCCCGCGCCGTGCTGCAATGCGATCGGTCCCTCGTCGAACATGCCGTTGTTCATCTTCGCCGTCGTCTGGCCATTGAGAACGACAGTAATGTCGCGCCCTTTCGCGGTGACTTCGTATGTATTCCATTTGCCGCCGGCCTTTGGCATCGGATTAACTTCCACGTATCGGGTAATTGCACCGGTGCCGTAACTTGGATCGGGGCGTTGGTCGAAAATATTGGCTTCGTAGCAGGTACGGTCCGTGATTTTCTTGGGATCGAGGCACCGGAAATAAATCCCGCTGTTGGCGTCATCGCTCGACATAAACTCGACCCGAACGGCAAAGTTTTTGTACGACTTGTTCGTGACCAGATACCCCGCCTCTTTTTTGTCAGCCATCATGTCAGCTACAATGGCGCCATCTGCTACATGCCAATTCGATCCACCGAGCTGATCCCAGCCGTCGAGATCCTTTCCGTCGAACAGTGTGATCCAGCCAGCTTCCTGACTTGCGGCTCCCGGCATTACGGCATAGATGCCGCAGCCGGCAACGACCGCAGATAAGAGCAAGTGCATCGCGCGTTTTGCCGTCGTTCGCATCATATGTCCCTTCACACAATCCATAGCTCGGTTGCCAATCCCAGGAATCGACGAAATTGCTCCCCGCTTGTCAATAGGGATCGAACTACCCTTGAGTTGGCATCTCGCTGCGTCACTGTCCGCCAAGTCCGCAGCGGCGCACATCGCCGACAGGTTGCTGTCGACCCGCCTCGGCACGACCGCAAAGACCCTAGGATTGCTCGGTAATAAGCCCGTCAATAAACTCGCGGAATTCGGGATTTAACCGGTTCTTGATTTCGCTCCAGCAGGTTTGCGCGCCAGGAGCGATAATGATTGCCCTGATGCTGTTGCGGATACCGGACCAATGCTGGGTCTGGAGCATGTGAAACTCGGTCTGAAAATACACGCTCTCGGCGCGGCGAAGAAAACTCAGCAGCATTAAGCTGTATTGCGCGCGATCCACTTCTCCAAGCGACGCGAAATCTCGCCCGGCGCGCAGGTAAACATCGACGAGATCCCTGTTCTTCGCTATGTCGAAGGAGATTGCTGCGAAAGAATTGACAACCTGCTGGAAAGCCGAAGCGCGCACGGCGCGGGTGTTATGCCGAATCTGGATCGAGACATAGATGATACTCGCGATAACGCCGATGCCGCTCATAGCCGCGCCGAGTTCTGCGAATTCCTGCAACGACATGTAAACCTCGATAAATTCGGAGAATGCGTCCAGTTCCAGTGTGATCATACGCTACACACCCACCTCGGCAATACCTGGATGGAAGCATCGGGCTGTAGAACTGAAGACGCTTGAGCGGCCCGGCACATGGCTGACATCTGGCAGCGGACACGCGGGTTACGCTTGTCGCGCTGAAGCCCGCTTTTGAAGTCGACCCTAGCCCAGCCGCTGCCAGTATGCTTTGCTGGCGGGGCTTGCTCCCATCAATCCGGGGCATTCTTGGCCGGCGCGCGCGTGGAGATTGTTTCTGCTATGGCGCGCGCGTCATCGACTTGAATCGGATGGCGGACAATGCTCTCGATTTTCACGTGACCCAATAATGCCATGAATGATGTGACATTGATTGTCGGTCTGCTTTGCTATGTGACCATGGGTGCGGTCGTGAGGACTCACTTCTTGTCGGCAACGATGCCGCGCGAGGTGCGTTTCGCGATCGTCGTATCCTACCTGGGCATCATGGCGTTCGTTTACCTGATGTTGCGGGACCGGCACGCCTTGGTCCCGCTGGTGGCGGCGCTCACGATCTTCGTAGCCAGTCTTGCGCTCTTCCTCTGGGCGGTGAGGACGACCCGATCGAAGCGCTTGAGGCTCGCCTTCGACCCCGAGCCGCCGGACTTTGTCACACGAGCCGGACCTTATCGGTACATCCGACATCCGTTTTATGCGTCCTACATCCTGTTCTGGCTCGCATGCACTGTTGCCACCCTGCATCCCCTTGGCGTGGTCTTTCTTGCCACGTTCAGTGCCGTCAACCTGATGGCGGCGAACCGCGAGGAACGTGCCTATGAGAGGTCGCCGTTCGCCGCCGAATATATCAACTATCGCAAGACGGCCGGGCTGCTTTGGCCAAGGCTTGGAGCCGGGAAGGAGTGATCGTGACGACACCGATCGAGCGAAGTGCCGCTTCCGGGCAGAATGTCGGAATGCACATCAACTGGAGACTCTACCCATCACCGGATGAAATATGGGCTCAGCTCACCCGGCGCGGCTTGGTCGTAACGGACCTATTCCGCAACTCGTCGCGCTTGGTGAGACATTTATCACCGGCTTCCACGGCTTGCGGACCGTAGTTAGCCATGGCGTGCCGTCTGGCCTCCCTTTAGCCGTACTGAGCTAAGGCCTGCTTTATCTGTTCACATTGTGCCGGATCCGGACCGGATTGAGCTAGCGCGGAGTCCGTCATCAGCAAAGTCAGGCCTGCAATAGTTAGTAGCTTTCGCATATGGCTGCTCCATTCTGTAAGAGATCGATTTTGGCTCGCGGTTCCAAGAGCCTCGCTGCGACTGCCGATTTTGATTGGGCACTTCGCGCCATGCCGGCGACGCAAGCTTCAACGCGACAATAAGGCGGACATGTCCATTCAGGTTTCAAACGATCCGGGCGCCTTTCGAGCTTTTGAACACAGCGGCTGGAATGCGTCGTCGGAAGCCTATGAGAATGCCATTGGTCCACTGACCGGCCAGTCGAGCGAGGCAACGCTGGATGCTGCCGCGGTCGCCCCCGGGTGCAAGGTCCTCGACGTCTGCACGGGACACGGCGTCTTGGCCAGTGCCGCGATTCGGCGAGGAGCGAAAGTGCATGCGCTCGACTTCGCGGAGGCCATGGTTGCAGCGGCTCGCCGCAACGTGCCGGCGGCCGAGTGTCGGCAGGGCGACGCGCAGGACTTGCCCTATGCGGACGATGCGTTCGATGCCGTCGTTTGTGGCTACGGCATCATTCATTTACCCGAACCCGACCGCGCCTTGGCGGAAATGCGCCGCGTGCTTCGCCCCGGAGGGCGTGTGGCGATCAGCGTGTGGGAGCGGCCTTCGCCTATCAACGGCTTTGGCCTGGTGATGGGCGCCATAAAAGCACATGGCCGGCTCGATGTGCCGCTGCCGCACGGACCTGACTTCTTCCAGTTCGGTGATCCGGAAAGCCTGAAGAGCGCACTCGCAGAAATCCAATTCGTTGACATCGATGCGATAGCGGTTCCCATGATCTTGAGCCTCGATAGCGTAACAGGGTTCATGGATGCGATCTTGAAGGGGACAGTGAGAGCAAAGGCGCTACTGCTGGCGCAGGAAGATGCGGCGCTGTCGAGCATCAGCACCGCCGTTGCCCAGGCGGTCGATCGCCGATTCCGAATCGAAGATGGCTTTCGAGTGCCGATGCCCGCGATCGTGGCAAGTGGCGCAAAGCCCGAAATCTGAATAATATCGGCGCTGCCGGGTCATCGAAGAATGGTCGCCTTCACGAGTCCGGGTTCGGCAAAGGATTCGGACGGCAGCGGAAGCGAGCGAATGAGCACCACGACGGTTCAAGACGGGATGACGATCGACTGGGATGTCGACATTCCCGTCGACGACGGTGCCGTGCTCAAGGCCGATGTGTTTCGGCCGATCTCCGGTGAACCGAGTTCCCGTCTTGCTGAGCTATGGCCCCTATGCCAAGGGCCTCCCGTTCCGGCAAGGCTACCCGAGCGCATGGCAGAAGATGGTCGCCGGCCATCCGGACGTGGCCTGCGGTTCGACCAACAAATATCAGAATTGGGAAGTCGTCGATCCCGAGAAATGGGTTCCGCACGGCTACGCCTGCGTCCGCGTCGATTCGCGTGGCACCGGCCGTTCACCCGGATTTATCGATCATTTCTCGCCGCGCGAGACGCGTGACCTCTACGAATGCATCGAGTGGGCCGCGCGGCAGCCGTGGTCTAGCGGCAATGTCGGTCTTTCCGGAGTCTCTTATTATGGCATCAACCAGTGGCATGTCGCCTCGTTGCAGCCGCCGCATCTGAAGGCCATGTGCATCTGGGAAGGCGCGGCCGACTGGTACCGCGATATGACCCACCACGGCGGGATCCTATCGACCTTCTGGGCGAACTGGTACGACATGCAGGTGAAGACCGTGCAATACGGTCTTGGCCAACGCGGCCCGCGCAACGCGGTCTCCGGTCTTTGGGTCTGCGGCGACGAGACGCTGTCCGACGCAGAACTTGCGGCTAACCGCTGCGGCTTCGGCGACGACATATTCAGTCATCCTATCGACGACGACTACCACCGGGCTCGTTCGCCGGAATGGAGCAAGGTGACGGTTCCCTTCCTCTCGGCCGCCAATTGGGGCGGTCAGGGCCTGCATCCCCGCGGCAATTTTGA
This sequence comes from uncultured Alphaproteobacteria bacterium, assembly GCA_963840155.1. Taxonomy (GTDB): domain Bacteria; phylum Pseudomonadota; class Alphaproteobacteria; order Rhizobiales; family Xanthobacteraceae; genus Bradyrhizobium. The sequence goes on along the minus strand of CAWIXP010000002.1, from coordinate 963,627 downwards.
AGGATTCGTGCGTGCCGCCTCGAAGGAAAAGTGGTTGGAAGCCCACGGGCTCGAGCATTGGACGCATTTCTACACGGACTATGGACGTTTGCTGCAGAAAGCCTTCTTCGATTGCTTTCTAAAGGGCGAGAACAACGGCTGGCGCGAGCGATCTCGCGTGCTGCTGCAGGTGCGCCATGTCGATCGATTTGAGGAGCGAAACGAAGGCGAGTGGCCGCTGGCGCATACGCGCTGGACCAAATTCCATCTCGACCCCGATCGTCAGTCGCTGTCCGCTGTGCCGCCGGCGAAATCCGGCAGCCTGTCGTTCGATGCGGGCGGCGACGGGCTCACCTTCCTGTCGGAGCCGCTTTCGGAACAGACCGAAATCACCGGACCTCTCGCCGCCCGATTGCGCATTTCGTCATCGACATCCGATGCCGATATCTTTCTGGTCTTTCGGGTCTTCACGGCCGACCTGCGTGAAGTGGTATTCGTCGGGGCGATTGATCCTCATACGCCGGTCGCCCAGGGCTGGTTGCGGGCGTCGCATCGTAAACTCGACGGCAATCTTTCAAAACCCTGGCGCCCCTACCACACCCATGATGAGAAGCAGTTCCTGATCCCGGGCGAACCAGTCGATCTGCAAATTGAAATCTGGCCAACATCCATCGTCGTTCCGGCCGGCAGCCGGATCGCGCTGTCAGTGCGCGGGCGCGACTACCAATGGCAGGAGACGACGGGATTGCACCTGTCGAATTTTAAGAACGAGCTGACGGGTTGCGGCCCGTTCCTGCACGACGATCCGCGCGACCGGCCGCGCTCCGTGTTCGGGGGGCGCACGACGGTGCATATCGACGTGCCCGAGGCGAATTATCTGCTTCTTCCCATTATCCCCGGAGGTAGTGACAGAACAGCAAAAGTGCGCCAGCATGCGCCGGAAACGAAAATCGGGAGGACTTCATGAGGATCACCAGACGCGACTTGATGCAGGCTGCCGGTGTCACGGCGCTGGCCGGCCTGGCCGGCGAAACGGCCAGCGCGCAAGCCGGCGGCGCGATCCGCGTCGGGCTTCTGACCGTGAAGACGGGGCCGCTGGCCTCAGGCGGTATCGACATGGAGCGCGCGCTGGTGATGTATCTCAAGCAGCGCAACAATGAGCTTGCCGGCCGCAAGGTCGAGCTGATCGTCGCCGATACCGCCGGTGTCCCCGCGACCGCGCGCACCAAGACGCAAGAGCTCGTCGAGCGCAACAATGTGCATTGCCTGATCGGCCCGCTCGCCGCGTTTGAGGCGTTGGCGATCGACGACTATATCCGCCAGACCAAGACCCCGACGCTTTCCGTTGCGGCGGCCGAGGACATGACGCAGCGTCATCCCAATCCCTGGTTCGTCCGCGGCACCTCCACCTCGTCGCAATGCGCCCATCCGATGGCCGAGTATTGCGCCAAGGAGCTCAAGATGAAGCGCATGATCACGCTGGCCGACGACATCGCCTATGGCCAGGAGATGTGTGCCGGCTTCCAGCGGGTGTTCGAGGAGAATGGCGGCAAGATCATCCAGAAACTGTTTCCGCCGCTCAACGCGCCCGACTACGGGGCCGTCGTGACCGATCTCAAGCCAGATGCGGACGGCATCTTCCTGGGACTTGCCGGCTCAAACGGCTTTCGTTTCCTTCGGCAATTTGTCGAGTATGGGATGAAAGACAAACTCCAGCCGGTCGGGGGCATGACGGCTCTCGATGAGGCCGTGCTGCGCAACATGGGCGATGAGGCGCTTGGAATCGTGACGGCGTGCTGGTATTCCGCCGAGCTCGACAATCCGCTCAACAGGCAGTTTGCGCCGGCGTTCCGCCAGGAATTCAAATACGATCCCGGCTTCTATGCCGCCAGCACCTATGTCGAGGCGGCGGTGCTGGAAGCGGCCCTGAAGACCGTCAGCGGCAAGGTCGAAGACAAGGATGCGTTCATGGCGGCGTTACGCGCCACCCACGTCGACACCGTGCGCGGGCCCGTCAGGTTCGATGAGTTCGGCAACGTCGTCGGCAACGTCTACATCCGCAAGGTCGTGCGCAAGGAAGGGCGCCTGGTCAATTCGGTGATCAAGACCTATCCGGATGTCAGCCAGTTCTGGACCTACGATCCGAAGCAATTCCTCGCCAATCCGGTCTATTCGCGGGACTATCCGGCTGCGAAAAATCTCGAGAAGTAACCGGAGAGGTCAGCCCTTGACCTCGCCGTCGAACCTGCGCCATTCGGCTCAAGCCGCTCGTCATGCGGAGCTCCGCGTCGGTGGTGACGCGAGATCCCTTGCTGAGGCTAGTGCCCCATGCCCGGCATGACGTGGCCGTTGTAAATGTCAGGGTTCGGTGGTCCCTCAACAGACAATATCCCAAGCAGTCCCCGTTCGGCTCTCGCCAGCGCATGATCCACCAGGGTATAATTTCCTGGAACCTCAAGTTTGAAGTCCACGATAACCGCCCCTCCAGGTGCCACGCTTGTTGTCTGGATTCCCTGCAATGGCGGCGCTTGCAAACCGCCCAGCAGGTAAACCTTGTCGAAAATCTCTCCGATGACGTGGAACGAGGAAGTGAAATTCGGTCCGCCGACGCCAAAGAAAATGCGAACGGTTTCACCGACTTTGGCGTGCAGTGGATGCAGGCGCGACAAGGCGCCCACCGAACCATTGAACACGAAATATTCAGGATGCTCGCTCAGCAGCTTTTCGACGCTGAACTCCTGGCTTCCATGCTGACCAAACGGCGAGTCTGTATAGATTTCTCCCTGCATGACGTAAAACTCGTGATCGACGTGTGGCAGTCCCTCCTCCGGCTCGACAAGAATGAGACCGTACATGCCGTTGGCGATGTGTTCAGCGACCATCGGCGTGGCGCAGTGATAGACGTAAAGGCCCGGCACCAGCGCTTTCCAGGTCATCGACTTCTCCTGGCCGGGATCAACTTGAAGCGAAGCCGCGCCGCCGCCTGGACCGGTCGCGGCATGGAAATCCACTGAATGGATCATGGTGCTATCGGCGGAATTCTTGAGGTGAATGTCGACGGTGTCACCCACCCGCACCCGAATGAATGGACCCGGGACCTTCCCGTTGAACGTCCAGTATCCAAAGGTCGTAGCCTCCGCCAGGCGGCCTTCAACTTCGACGCTCAACAGATCGACGCGCACCGTCTGGGGCTCGCGCTTGCCGACTGCGGCGGGCAAGTCCGTTGGCTCTCGTGAGATATCCGCCTCGACCAATGTCTGTGCAGGTGGCGTTGGCGTGACCAGGAACTGGCCTTCCATACCTGCTTGGCGGTGCCCTGGCACGCTGCAGAAATATGTAAAATCACCGGACTTGCCGGCCCGGAACGCGATAGTTGTACTTGCCCCTTTACCCGTTACGCGGGGGGAGCGCGCGTTCTGGTCGGCAAACACGATGTCGTGCTCGGCGCCTTCGCCGTTGATCAGCGTAAGCTGCACTACCTGACCCTCAGCTGCCGTGAGCACCGGGTTCACCTTCCCCTCAATCGATCCACCAACGCCGAGGTAAACCATGCGTCCTTCGGCTATCCCGGAGCGGAGCGTATAGCGCGCGTCGGGGACGTAGGCTGACGTTGAACTGGTTTGTGGCGCTTGCGCAGGCGGCGGCGAGGACGTCTGCGGCGCGGCGGCGGCATTGCGCGGCGGACCGCTCGCAGCCGCTTGTTGGGGTGCATTTGTCGAGGCCAAGAAAGCGATGACGTCTGCGCGATCATTCTCGGTTTTTAGGCCAGGAAAAGGCATCTTGTTGCCCGGGACGGTCTTTCCCGGATCAGCCAAATAAGCATCGAGCGTTTTCGGGTCCCAGGTAATGTTCGCCTGCTTCATCGCGGGCGAATAAGTATAGCCTTCCACCGCACCGGCTTTGCGGCCCATTAAGCCGCCGAGGGACGGACCGAGAATGTTCTTGCCGGGCTCCATCGAATGGCAGGCCTGGCACTTTCTGAACACCTGCCGGCCCGCCGCGGAATCGCCGGCGGCCGCAGCCGATGAATTAGCGGCTGGTCCGCTGGTTTGACCAGGCTGGGCCTGCGCCGTCTGCATCTCGTGAGTCTTCGTGAGATGCTGCCGGATGCTCGGCGCTTGCTGGAACGGCTGAGCCGGGCTGTGGGGAGCTGTTGCTGGAAGAAGAGGCCCTCGCGGCCTTGGTTGGGGAGACTGCCGGTTTCTCCTGCGAGGCCGCAGGTTTTGGCGAGCTTTGCCCCACAGATTTGTTCGGCGCAGTTTCGTTCTTGCTGTTTTGGGTGTTTTCTGTGGTGGGTGCCGGTGATTTTGTATCTTGGTAGGAAGCAAACACCGAGCCTGTGACAATCAAGCAGAGCGCAATGATGAGGATATACCAATCATGCAATCGCTGCCGCAATATAGGCCACATGCTAATTCCCCCTTTGCTCGCTCGCGGACCTGTACTGATGCTGAACGCAAGAAGCAATCACTCTTAGTGCGTGACCAGTTCGCCTGGCTCTGTTCATGGGCGGAGAATATCCGGGCACGGGGGTCGACGGCTTTGATCTGGCGCAAAGCGACAGAAATTCCCCTGATCCATTGCGCGCGCAGGGCCCCCGGCGTTGCTTGACGGAGCTCGGACGGGGGAGTGGCCTCGATTTCGAGGGGCCCTGATAGGCTACGACCCCATGCCCTTGGTCTGGCCCCGCCAAGGATGGGCAATATCGGGTCGCTGTTGGCTGACCGCACGGCCTTCAAAACAGCTTCGGCCCGCGACGGTCCTGTTTTGCTTCCCAGGTCATCAAGGTCGCGGCCGCGATCATCAGCCCGATCCCGGCGAGGCTCACCGCCGCCTGCATGGCGAGGCCGCCGGAAATCCGGGCCAGAACAACGAAGCCGACAAACGACAGCAGCACGCTTAAGCAATACATCGCCAACGAGTTTTCGCCGCAACGGATCATCGCCGTGATCCAGGGCTTCATCAAGACGTGCCAGTCCGGGCGTGACAGCCGCGACACAACGGTCGCCAAAGCCAGAAAATGCAATAGCCGCAGCGGCGCAAGATGGCTCTTGTCGATCGGGTAAATCAGTCTTGAGACTGCCTCGGGGATCAATCCTTCGAGCGCTTTGATCTGCCAACTCAGGGCAATCGCCAGACCGAAAACGAGGTAACACAGCGCCAACACCAGCACGGCGCGCGACTGCATGAGATACTTGAGGCGTCGGGCGCCTTGATCGGCATACCATGCCCCGAACACGAACAGAACCTGCCAGGCCAACGGATTGAAGTATAACTCGCCACTCGGCCAGGCCGGCAGATGCCAACCGAACATTTGCACCATGATGTAGAGCAGAAACGACGCAGTGAGCGAAAGCGAAGGGCTGCGGATCATCAGCCAGAGCAGTCCCGGGAAAGCCAGATGCAGCAGGACGAAGCTCGGCAATATGTCGGTATTGACCGGCGCATATTGCAGAACCATCGCGTGGACAATGGCCGCGCCGGGATGTTCGAAAAACAACCGCGTGTTGGTCTCGTCGAGATAGCTGCTGCCGCCCCCGGCAAGCCAAATGATCGCGACATAGGCTATCAGCAGCAGCAGAAACGCGGCGTAGATCTCAAAGCCGCGCCGCAACGCGCGCGCCACGATCGTCGGCCAGCCCTGATCGCGCAGCGCCCCTCCATAGGCCAGCATGCAGGTGTAGCCTGACACGAATACGAACACCTCGCTTGCGTCGCTGAAGCCATAATTGCGAAGCGTTAGCCAGCCCAGAGCGCTATCGGGGATATGATCGATCAGGATGAACCACAGCGCCAGTCCTCGGCACGCATCCAACCGCAGATCCCGGCGATCTTCGTCTCCTGGATGGACTGGAATCTTGGCTGCCCCTTGCATGATCGACCACGACCTCGGATGAGCCTAATCTATCGCCGGCAGAACCGTTCAAGGACCCTCATTCCTTGTCCTGGGTCAACCGGGCCCGACTGTCGTGTCCAGTTGCGATCCACGGTTCGCGCTTGCCACGCAACGGGCACGGCCTACACTGCATATACCGATCCGGGCATTGGTGACCTGGACGCGAGTGGAGGAACGTCATGCTAACACGTCGAGGTTTTACAAGTGTAGCGTCGTGTGCGATTTGCGGAATTGCGGGCTTCATCGCTACCGATGCTTCCGCCCAGGGTGCCCAACCCGCCACTTCCGCCGGCGGGGTGACGCGCAAGATCTTGTCGCAGATCGACGGTCCGATCCCCGGGTATACGACGATCGTCATGGACGTGACAGTAGAGGCAGGGGTAGCAGTCGCCCGCCACACTCATCCCGGTATCGAGTCGAGCTATGTCATGGAAGGTGGTGGCGGCGAGCTTCCGATCGAGGGGCAGCCGATGCGAATGCTCAAAGCCGGAGAGGCATTCCAAATTCCACCCCAGACGCCCCACGCAGGGGGCAAGCCCGGTGATGTGAAGACCAGATTATTGATCAACTATATCGTGGAGAAAGGTAAGCCGCTTGCCACTCCTGCCTGATCAAACCGATCAAATGCGGCTGCGGTTCTGCCCGTGCCGTCGCGGGATTTCATCAAGCCGTTGACGGAGGGGACCAGAAATGACGGCGGGGCGCGACACCGGAAGGATGGCGCGCCTCGCCTCGGCAAGTCGCAAATTTCGGAGCCGGCCCTAGCAATCGTCCAATCCCTTCATGCTCCCCGTTTTCCCGGCGATGTTGCTGAAACGTGACAGTTGGGAATGCTCGGTGTGATACCCTGCGTATCGTGCTAACCGCCGGGGTCGTGGGATTTCACGGTTGGTGGCGGTGGGTTCGCGGGGGATCACGGAATGAACCAGCGCTTCTGGCCGCTCGGTTGTTTTCTCACCTTGACCATGTTCGCCGCGCCGTCGGGCGATGCCGCAGCGCGCGCCCACCACAAGCACAGCCATGCCGGCAAGGCCGCATCCGGGCACCGGCACCACGCCGCGCACAACAGCCGGCATGAGGCGAAAACTGCGCGGCATAATAAGCCGGCACGGTCTGCCGACGAACCCTCGCACGCGGCGCCCGCCGTCGAGTTGTCCGGCGATCTTGCGGCAGCGAAACAGGCGCTCGATCTGGTGCGCAAGGGCAGGACCGGCGAAGCAACCGCCGCGGAAACGACCATCGGCGATCCGGTCACGCGGAAACTCGTCGAATGGTTCATCCTGCGACACCCGGAGGGCGGGGCGGACTTCAGCCGCTACGCTGCATTCATTGCCGCCAATCCGAACTGGCCGAGCATGGGCCAGCTGCGCCGGCGGGCCGAAGCGCGCCTGTGGCAGGAGCGCAGCGACGCGGCGACGATCCACGGCTTTACCGGCGATCAGCCCTCGAGCGCCAGGGGCCGCTTCGCTCTGGCGCGGGTGCTGCTCGCCGAAGGCGACCGCGATGGCGCCGCGCGACAGGTTCGCGAGGCCTGGCGGTCGGAAGAGCTGACCGAACACCTTGAAGCCGAGGCGTTCGAGACCTTCCACGACATTCTCTCGCGCGACGACCACCGCGCCCGCATGGACAAGCGCATCGGCGCCAAGGATCTTTCGGGCGCGATGCGCGCCGCGCATCGCCTCGGCAGCGACGAGGTCTCGATCGTCAAGGCCTGCGCCGCCGTCAGGGAGGGCGCGGCCAAGGCGCTCGACCGGCTCGACGCGGTCGCGACCGAGGCGCGCGCCGATCTGGGCTACACATTGTGCCGCATTCACTGGCTGATGGGTCATGAGCGGGTTGCCGAGGCAACCCGTCTGGTGCTGGCGGCTGCGGCCGAGACCATGCCGCTCCAGGAAACCGATGAATGGTGGCGCGAGCGGCGCGCGCTCGCCCGCAAGCTGCTCGACGCCGGTGATTTCCAGAATGCTTATGAGGTGGCGCGCAATGCGGCGCTGCCGGCCAACGAGTATTACCGGGCGGATTTCCATTTCATGACCGGCTGGATCGCGCTGCGCTATCTCCACGATCCGGTGACGGCACGAGCCCATTTCGCCCATATTGACGATGGCACGCTCAATCCGATCGTGATGGCGAGGGCGCATTACTGGCGCGGCCGCGCTGAGGAGGCCGCCGGCCACACCGACAAGATGCGCGCCGAATATGAAGCCGCCGCCCGCAACAACACCGCCTATTATGGACAGCTCGCGCGCGCCAGTCTCGGGCTCGAGAAGATCGAGTTACGAGCCCCGCCGCAGCCCGATGCGGCCGAGCCGCCGGGGGGTTCGAATGAAGTCGTGCGCGCCGCCGAGATGCTGTATGCGATGGGCGAGCGCGATGTGGTGCTGTATTTCGTCACGGATCTCGCGGAGCAGTGCGCCGGTGCCGACGCCGCAACGCTGGCCGCGCTCGGCGAGTTGACCCTGCGCCGGAACGATGCGGTCGCCATGCTGCAGATCGGGAAGGCGGCGCTCGGCCGCGGCCTCCCGCTGGAGCTTTACGCGTTTCCGACCATCGGGATACCGCAGCACAATCCGCTCGGTCCTGCGATCGACCGCAGCATCATCTATTCGGTCGCGCGCACCGAAAGCGCCTTCGACCAGCGCGACAAGTCGCCGGCGCACGCGGTCGGCCTGATGCAGGTCACGCCGGAAGCCGGGCGCGACACCGCCAAAAGGGTCGGCGTCAGCTACGATTGGGATAAGATGGTGTCCGACCCCGTCTACAACACGCAGATGGGCGCCGCCGAGCTCAGCGCGCTGCTCAGGGAATACAGGGGCTGCCACATCATGACCTTCGCCGGCTACAACGCCGGCCGGGGCCGGGTCCGGCAATGGATCAGGCAGTACGGCGACCCGCGCGATCCGAACGTCGATGCGGTCGATTGGGTCGAGCGTATTCCACTTTCCGAAACCCGCAACTATGTGCAGCGCGTGATGGAGAATTTGCAGGTCTATCGGGTTCGTTTCGACATGGACGCGCCGGTGGTGGCGAAATCCGATCCGCCCGGCGAGACCAAGCAGGAGGCGAACTCGCCGCTTGCGTCGGCTGCGCCGCCGGTCCGGAGTGACGAGCCCAAGCCTTCGCCGTAGCCTGGCACCGATTTTCGTTGCGGCCGGCGGCGCCAGCGTCCGTCGCAGGCAACCTGGCTGCACGTTCGGATGCAACGGATGGGCCGTTGGCTCGCCGCGGCGTTTCGCCGCCGCTCACTCGGCGGGCAGCATCGCTGGCTGCAGGCGCGGCTGGCTCCGCGCAATATCGCCCCTTTTTTTACCGCCCTATTTTTGCCGCCGCGGATCGACAAAAGCAGCGCGGGGTTGGCCGGCCGATCGAGTTGTTCGATGTCAGATCGATCCGCTCCGGCAGGTACAGCCGTGAGGCGACGCGATGGCTTTTCCAGCAGGCGTGGCGCTGTTTGGGACCGGTTTGAGAAAGCAGGCTTCATGACCGACTCTTCCATGGCGCCGCAAGCCCGGCCGCCCGAGCCCGATGTCGCCGAAATCGTCAGCTTTCTGCGCCGGTTCGCCGAGCTGATGTCGAATGGCTCCAACGCGGCCTATTTGCAGCGTGCTGGCGACCTGCTGGAAACCCTGACCGCGCGCGAGGTCGCGGCCTCGGGTGACGGTGAATTGTGGCGATCCAGGCACGAAGCCCTGCGCGGGCATGCCGAGGCGCTGGAGAGTGAATGCGACGCGCTCCGGCACGACATCGACGGCCATCTCGAGATCACCGCCTCGGTGATCCGCGAGCGCGATGCCGCAGGGGTCGCGTTGCAGGCGCGCGAGGCCGAGCTTTCCCGGCTTCGCGAGGCCTTCGCGGCCAAATTGAAGGCGAGCGAAGTAGCGATTGCCGGACTCGAGGCGGCGATCGAGGCGCGCGGTGAAGAATGCGAGCAGCTTCGCCGCGCCGTGGAGCGCGAGCGGCAGGACGGCGCGGCAAATCTGGCGGCGCGGGACGCAGAATCCTCCGGGCTTCGGCTCGCGTTTGAACGCGAGCACGCCGGCCTGCGGGTCCAGTTGAAGGTGGTCGACGACGAATTCGCGGCGTTTCGCGCTGTTGCCGGGCGCGAGCAGGGCGCGCTCAGGGCCAGGATCGCTTCGCTGGAGGCAAAGCCATCAAAGCCGGTCGCGGCGCAACGCAGCGAGCGGACCTCAGCCATTGGCGAGGCCGACGCGGTGGTGCCGAAGCTGGCGCTGCGTCAGGCTCGCGACCAGTTCGAATATCTGGCCAGACAATTTGTCCCGCTCGGAGATATCGCTTCGCAGGTGATGTGCGAGCTCGGGGCCTACAATATGGATCTTACCCTGCGCGCGGGCCAGCGGATCGGCGATCTGCCGGTAGGCGAGGTGGCGCTGAGCATCCTTGCTCCCGCCGGCCCGGCCGAAACTGCCGAACCCCGCGCTACCTGATCAGCCCTGCCAGTCTCGGCAGCGTCAGGCTGATCTCCGGGACGCAGATGATCAGCAACAGCCCGGCGAACAGCGCCAGCATATACGGCACGTAGGTTCGGAAGTGGTTTGCCACGCTGACATCGGCAAAGCGCAGCGCCATCAACAGTCCCACCCCCATCGGCGGCAGGAACAGGCCGATGCCGACCGCCGCCGTGGTGACGATGTTGAAGTGAATCGGGTCGATTCCCATGTTCTCGGCGATCGGAAACACCACCGGAATCAGCACCACCGCGGCCGGCAGGCCCTCCAGCAGCATGCCGAACAGGCAGCTCATGGCGGCGGTGCCGATCAGAAACAGCCACGGATGCATTTTCAGCGGCTCCAGCAACTGGCCGAGCAGTTGCGGCACGCCGCTGACGCCCATCAGGTACTGATAGACCGAGGCGACCGCGAGCAGGAACACCACGGCCGCGGTGAGGATCGCGCTGTCATAGGCGATCGCCGCCATCTCGCGCCACGACACGTTGCGGTAGTAGAGTTTGGCGGCGAGGACGGCGTAGCCCGCAACCACGGCGCCGGCCTCCGTCGCGGTGATGATGCCGAGGATGAAGCCGGCCAGGATCACGAACGGCACCACCATCGGCACCGCGGCGTGCAGCGCGGCGTGGCCAAGCCGCTTCAGGCTCGGCCTGGTATCGACCGGCCAGTCGTTCTGGCGGGCGCGGATGTAGACCACCGCCATCAGGCACAGCATGATCACCATCGCCGGAACGAAGCCGGCGACGAACAGCGCCACCGCCGAGGTGTTGGTGACCTGCGCGATCACGATCATGAAGATCGCCGGCGGCACCAGCATGCCCATCGCGGTGCCGGCGGCGATCAGCGAGGCTGAATCGCGCCGGTCATAGCCGGCCTTGGTCAGCGGCGGCATCAGCGCCGAGCCGAGTGCCGAGACCTCGGCCATTTTCGATCCGCAGATGTCGGAGAAGAAATACGCCACCACGATCACCGACATGCCGAGACCGCCCTTGACCCAGCCGATCAGCGCGCGCGCCAGCTCGACCAGCGCATGGCTCATGCCGCAGCGCTCCATCAGGTTGCCGGCGAACACGAAGGCTGGGATCGCGAGCAGCACCCAGCTCTGCGAACCCGACACCAGCGCCGAGGAAAGCTGTTGCATCGGATAGCCGCCGATCCACAGCCCGGCGATGCCGGCCACCCCCAATGCGAACACGATCGGCATCGAGAGCAGGACCAGGACCGCGAACACGATGGCGACGGTCGCAAGCAGCATGAACGCTCAGCCTCCGTGCAGAGGCTCGCCGCGCGGCAGCGGCGAGAGCATCGCCACGAAGCCATAGACGGCGATCAGGAGGCCGCCGACCACCGCGGAGGCGTAGAGCCAGGCCAGATTGATCTGGAGCCCGGGCGTGGTCAGCGTGCGGTTGAGCAGGCAGAGCTGGAAGCCGTACCAGGCCACCAGCAGGCCGACGCCGGTAATCAGCGCATGATTGAAGCGATGGATCCAGAGCTGCGCGGCCTGCGGCAGGCGATGCACGAACACCGCCAGCGTGAAGTGCGAGCGCGCCTGGATGCCGATGGCGGCGCCGACCAGCGTCAGCCAGGCCAGCGACAGCTCGCCGACCTCCTCGACCCAGGTGAACGGCACCGGGTCGACGTCGAGCCAGTCGGTGATGGCGCCGACGAAATAGCGCAGGATCACCCCGACCAGGAGGTTGACGATCGCAAGGATGATCAACGCCGTGACCGCAAGTTTCGGGACGGCTGGGAGGATACGCAGCATGCGCGGTCGAAATTCCGGCGGTGGTGGGAGGCGGACGAGGGGCCGAAGCGCCGTTTGCACGAGCGGGCTTCGGCCCCGCTGCTGATTCAGGCCTTGAAGCTTTCGATCTGGTCCCACAAGGCGCCGTACTGGGCCTTGTAGGCCGGCCATATCTTCTGCTGCGCCACCTTGCGGAATTCCTCGACCTTGGCTTCCACCACGGTCATGCCGAACGGCTCCAGCTCCGATTTGGCCTTGGCGAAATTATCGACCGATTCGGTCGCCTCGCGGATCTTCTCCTGCGCGGCGCGCGACAGCTCCAGCATCAGTTTCTGCTGGTCGGGCGCCAGGCTGTTCCAGATCTCGAGGTTCATCACGGCGTTGGTCGGGCCGTAATTATGGTAGGTCATCGAGGCGTATTTCGACACGTCGTAGATCTTCAGCGCTTTCATGTTGACGATCGGCAGGTCGCCGCCATCGATCACGCCCTGCTTGGCGGCGGTGATGACCTCGCCAAACGCCATCGGCACCGCGTTGCCGCCGAGCCCGCTGATGGTGTCGCCGAATATCTTGGCCTGCTGCACCCGGATTTTCAGGCCGCGCAGATCCCTGGGCTCCACGATCGGCTTCTTCGAGGTCCAGAAATGGCGGAAGCCGTAGTCGAAGTAGCACAGCACCTTGAGCTTGTAGCTGTCCTCGATCTGCTTGCTGATGGTGTCGCCGATCTTCCCGTTGAGCATGGCATAGGCCGAGGCGTAGTCCTTCACCAGATAGGGCACCAGCAGCGCGCCCATTTCCGGAAACACGGTGGCGGCGGCGCCGGCCGGGCTGCCCATCGCGACGCTGCCGGACTTGACCGCGTTGATGACCTCGAGCTCCTGCGGGATCAGGGTCTTGCCGAAGAACTGTACGTCGAGCGCGCCTTTCGAGCGCGAGGTGGCTTCCTTCGCCATCCAGTCGAACGCCACCGCCGCCGATTCCGGGACCGCGTTGATGTGGGCGAATACCAGCTTTTTCGGCTGGGTCTGCGCCAACGCCGGCGCGCGGCCGGTGGCGAGAATGCCGGCCATGCCGGCGCCGGCACGCAGCAGCATGCGGCGGTTCAACGTGATGCGGCTCGTGGGAGCTGACATGGACTTCCTCCAGGGGGGCTTTTTTATTGCAGTCCGGCGGTCGGGCAGAGCAGCCGGCCGGGGATAAGCTTACAGGATAGCGGGGGTGGCGCCAGTGGTTTGGTGGATAGGGCTCAGCGCCACATCCCGCGCATGCGGGCGCCGACATCGATGCGCGGCCCCTCGCTGGCGGCGCGCGCCGCCGCCCCCGGCATTGCAAGCGGCCAGGCGGTCTTTTCGAACAGCCCGAGCAGGCGGTCGGGAATGAAGCGGGTGCGCGAGGCATAGACGTGGCGGTCGCCGCGCGCGGGCTGGCCATGGGTGAAGAAACGCTGCGGCACCATCAGATGCAGCTCGTCCCTGGCGCGGGTCATGGCGACGTACAGCAGCCGGCGCTCCTCCTCGATCTCGGGCGAGGTGCCGGTGCCGAGATCGGAGGGCATGCAGCCGTCGACCACGTTGAGCACGAATACCGACTTCCATTCCTGGCCCTTGGCGGAATGGATGGTCGAGAGGATCAGATAGTCCTCGTCGAGCAGCGGCACGCCGGCCTGGTCGCTGGTGGCGTCCGGCGGATCGAGCGTCAGTTCGGTGAGGAAGCGTTCGCGGCACGGATAGCCGCTCGCGATCTGCTCGAGCTGGATCAGGTCGGCGCGCCTGGTCTCGGCGTCCTCGTGGATGCGCTCGAGGTGCGGCTCGTACCAAAGCCGGGCGCGTTCCAGGTCGGCCGGCCAGTTCGAGCGGCCGAGATCGGCGAGCGCGGCGATGAATCCTTGCCAGTCCTCGCCGGCGCGCGGCGGGCAGGGCGCGGTCGCCAGTGCCGCGATCGGGTCTGGGCACTCCGCCATGTGATCCAGCACGCGCTGCGCCGAAGCCGGCCCGACGCCGGGGATCAGGTGCATCAGCCGGAAGCCCGCGACGCGGTCGCGCGGATTCTCGACGAAACGCAAGAGCGCCAGCATGTCCTTGATGTGCGCGGCGTCGAGGAATTTGAGGCCGCCGAACTTCACAAAGGGAATGTTGCGGCGGGTCAGTTCGATTTCGAGCGGACCGCTGTGGCTCGAGCTGCGGAACAGCACCGCTTGCTGCTTCAACAGCGCCCCCGCTTCCCGGTTCTCCAGCACGCGTTCGACGATGCAGCGGGCCTGCTCGGCCTCGTCGCGCACCGTGACGAGCTGCGGCTTGGCGCCCGGGGTCCGGTCGGTCCACAGGTTCTTGGTGAAGCGCTCGCGCGCCAGCCCGATCACGCCATTGGCGGCGGCGAGGATCGCCTGGGTCGAGCGGTAGTTGCGATCCAGCGTGACGATGGTTGCCGGCGGCGAGAATTGCCCGGGAAAATCCAGGATGTTGCGCACTGTGGCGGCGCGGAAGGAGTAGATCGATTGCGCGTCGTCGCCGACCACGGTGAGGCCGTGACCGCCGGGCTTCAGCGCCAGCAGGATCGAGGACTGCAACCGGTTGGTGTCCTGGTATTCGTCGACCAGCACATGGTCGAAACGGCCGCCGATGTCATGGGCCAGCGCTGGATCGCTCATGGTCTGCGCCCAATACAGCAGCAGGTCGTCGTAATCGAGCACGTTGTGCCGCTGCTTGGCCTCCACATAGGCGGCGAACAATTCCTTCAATTCGGCGGCCCATCCGGCGCACCAGGGAAACGACGAGCCGAGCACCTGCTCGATCGCGGTTTCCGCGTTGACGCAGCGCGAGTAGATCGCAAGGCAGGTTCCCTTGGTGGGAAAGCGCTCCCTGGTTTTCGAAAATCCCTTCTCGTGCCGGATCAGGTTGATGAGGTCGGCGGAATCCTCGCGATCGTGAATCGTGAATGCGGGATCCACTCCGATCTGCTCGGCGTAGTCGCGCAACAGCCGCGCGCCGATGCCGTGGAAGGTGCCGGCCCAGGTGAGCGCGCCGCTCATCGCGGCGGCATGGTCGCCCAGCACCTTGCGCGCGATCCGCGCCGACCCGCGCCGTCATTTCGGAGGCCGCCCGGCGCGAGAACGTCATCAGGAGAATGCGCCGCGGGTCGGCGCCGCCGACCATCAGGTGCGCCACGCGGTGCGCCAGCGTGTTGGTCTTGCCCGATCCGGCGCCGGCGATCACCAGCAGCGGCGCGAACGGGCCCGGCCCCGCCGCGCCATGCTCGACGGCGCGGCGCTGGTCCGGATTGAGGCCTTCAAGGTAGGCGGCTGCCGCTGGCACGGAAATGACGACCTCCGGGGGTGAAGAATCAGGCTTGAAGGTCAAACTCCGTGATTCCCGGGGCGTCGACAATGGCGGATCGCCCGCCGAGTTGGTAATCGGGTGGTTTACAGCCCCCAGCCTCCTATCGTGTCCCAAACACATGGGAGTTCGACATGCGAAAGTTTCATTCCATCGCTGCCCTCTGCGGCGACGGTCTCCGGCCGGAATTGCAAGCCCTGTTCGATTGACTCGCCGTCGATCCACACTCCGAACTTTTTGTCAGAGCCGATGGCATGGTCCAGTCCGGACCCGACCCCAAGTCCGAGACTGCCCCGCTCCAGATTGCCAAGCCCAAGAGAGCGGCGTGACCTGAAATGGCACTGGCCTCATTCGGCCAGTAGCAAAAGCCCCGGCTTATCGGTCGGTGCTGAGAAACCTCTTGCCCATCGTCAAACACATCGGTGCAGTCGGAAATTCACTCCCGCGACCAACGCCGAGCCACCTGTGGTTCGCCGCCACCAAGCCCAATCCGGCTGAGCTTTCCGGACTCGGGCGCGCTGGCCTTGCGAAAGCGCGGCGAGATCCCCTCGAAGTCCCGATTCAGCGGGCTTTGCGCTGGCCTCATGGGAGGTCCTTGTTTCGAGTGGTTGCTACCTCGCCCTGGCTCCGGCAACTTGCGACGATCCGTCGCAGGCCAAATTGTGGCAGATGAAACTAAACTCTGATGGCATGTTAGACGTCATAACAAAGCTGTAGGTTTCCCGTCATTTCCAGGAGAGGGCTTCTGTCGGGCCTTGTGCATGTAGTCGACGACGATGCTGCGTTCCGAACTGCAATCGAACGTCGTCTGAAGAACGCCGGCTACGACGTCGCGACGTATTCGTCCGCCCGGCATTTGCTGGATGGCTTGTCCGGCGAAAGCGAAACGGGCTGCATCCTTCTCGATGTGCGGATACCGGGACTGAGCGGACCGGAACTTCAAGCTCTCCTGACCGAGCACGGATCAACATTGCCGATCATTTTTCTCACCGGTCATGTCGATGTCCCGCTCACAGTGCGAACCATCAAGGCGGGCGCGGTGGACTTTCTGACCAAGCCCGTGTCGTCGGATGCGCTTCTCCGGGCAATTGAGCGTGCCCTAGCCCATCATGACGCAAGCCGTGAACGGAAAGCCACGATGGATACCGTTCGTGTTCATCTCGCCAGCTTGACGCCGCGCGAGAGGGAGGTCTTCGAGCTGATCGTTCGTGGCGAGACCAACAAGCATGCTGCCGGATCGTTGGGCTGCACGGAACGCACGATCAAGGCTCATCGCCATCGAGTGATGGAGAAAATGCAAGCGCGATCCGTGGCGGAACTAGTCTCGCTCGCGGAGCGCGGCGGCATTCTGGATGATTCTATGTCGGCGAACTGACCGACAAAACCGACAATTCATTCTATAATGATGCCCGGCATAAATGACTTGACGAGCTTTTCGCTTGCCGGATCGAAATCTTGTTTTTGTCGTTGATGACGACCCCTCGATCCTGCAGAGCGTAGCGCGACTGCTGCGGCATCTCGGGTACGCCAGCCTGTTGTTTCCCTCGGGGGAAGCCTTTGCAGATCACGGCGACTTCGATGGAGCGGTTTGCGTCCTTCTCGACATCGAGTTAGGCGGCAGGTCGGGCATCGATGTCAGGCACCACCTCAAGGCAGCGAACGCTTCCTTGCCGGTTATCTACATGACCGGCAATGATGGCTGTGCGGTTCACGAGGCTGCGCTTCACTCCGGGTGTCTCGGCCTTCTTCACAAGCCGTTCTCGGCCGCCTCTCTGGCTGAGCTGCTGCGGCGGGCGATGGGGCGACTGGTATGAAACACCCGTGATCAGGCATGCCGGGAGGCCGCGGATGGCGCCGCGCAGCGCGCGGTTGCGCTCACGCCCGGCTTTAGGCCGGAGACGACGCGGCGACGTTCGGCCGCCCGGCCTGCGCGCCGCCCCCGAGGTAGCCGAGCCAATTTTTGAAGATGACGGCGGCTGCGGCGCCCGGCGCGAGATCCGGCCGAAGCGTGAGGGTAGGCAGCCCGGCGCTTAGCGGCAGCTTGCGCTCGATGCGCGCCAGCTTCTGGAAAGCCGTCAGTCGCCTTTCGGTCACGGCGTCGAAATAGCCGGCCGGAAACGCCGGATAGCTGGCGCGCTCGCCGGCCAGAAACCGGGTGATGTCGCGCAGATATTCCCGTTGCAGCGACAACGCTTCGTATTCCGGATGGCCCTGGAAGAAGATGAAATGGCTGTCGAACGCCTTGGCGAAGATATCGACGCCGGCTTGCGCTGAATGGGTCAGCAGCCGATAGCCGCGCGCGGCGAGGTCGTCCGCGCGCAACTCGTTGAGCCGCGAATGCGCAATCTTGAGCGGCGATTTGATGTCCCTGGTCAGCCAATCGTCGGAGACTTTTGCGCAGTCATAGACCCCCGAACATTTTGCCGAGAGCCGCTGCCGCTCGATGCCGTCGAGATGCAGCACCGCGGCATGGGCGGCAAGGCACGACCAGATCGTCGAGCGCGTGTTGGTGGTGGCCCAGTCGATCAGGCCGGTGAGGTCCCGCCAGAACGGCTCTTCGGGCAGCCGCGCCGCGTTCGGCTCGGCGCCGGTGACGATCAAGCCGTCGAATTTCAGGCGGCCGAGATCGGCGATGTCGGTGTAATGCCGCTCGATGCGCGACTTCGCCAGATGCGAACGCTTGATCGAGGGCAGTGAAAAGCAATGAAAATGGATGCGGGTCCGACCCGCGGCGGCAGTCAGTAGGCCGGCGAACTGGCGCTCGGTGGCCTCCAGCGCGGAGTCCGGCATATTGTTGATCAGCCCGATCGTCAGCGCCGCGTCGGCGCTGTCAGGGCTTTCGAAATCGCGCTCGCGCAGCTCGGTTGGCGCGAGGCCCGGGCTGCCGATCAGCCGGTGCTTGTCGAACAGGAGTGTCATCCGGCCCGACCGATTATTCCGCGGCCTCGAGCCGCTGATGCCGCGCGCAGGCCGTCGCCAGCGCCTGGTCGATATCCTCGATGATGTCGGCGTAGTGCTCGATGCCGATCGACAGCCGGATGGTCTCCGGCAACACACCGGCCATGCGCTGCTGCTCGCTCGACATCTGGCGATGCGTGGTCGAGGCGGGATGGCAGGCCAGCGACTTGGCGTCGCCGATATTGACGAGGCGGGTGATCAGCTTCAGCGAGTCGTAGAAGGTCTTGCCGGCTTCCAGCCCGCCCTTGATGCCGAAGGTGAACAGTGACGACGCACGGCCATCGAGATATTTGCGGACCAGCGCGTAGTAGGGACTGTCCGGGAAGCCGGCGTAGTTGACCCAAGCGACGCGCGGGTCGTTGCGCAGGAATTCCGCGACCTTGCGCGCGTTCTCGACGTGACGTTCGATCCGCAGCGCCACCGTCTCGATGCCCTGCAACAACAGGAACGCATTGAACGGCGACAGCACCGACCCCATGGTGCGCTGATAGACGCTGCGCGCGCGCTGAATATAGGCGCTGGCGCCGAATTGTTTGGTGTAGACCAGGCCGTGATAGGAATCATCGGGTTCGTTAAAGGTCGGAAAGCGGCGCGCCTGCTCGCCCCAGGGGAAGCGTCCGCTGTCCACGATCGCGCCGCCGAGCGTGGTGCCGTGGCCGCCGAGAAACTTGGTCAGCGAATGCACCGCGATATCGGCGCCGTAGTCGAACGGCTTGAGCAGAATCGGGGTTGCGACGGTGTTGTCGACCACCAGCGGCACGCCGTGACGATGCGCGACCCTGGCCAGCGCTTCGATGTCGCAAACATTGCCGGCGGGGTTGCCGATCGTCTCGGAGAACACCGCCTTGGTATTTTCGTCGATCAGCTTCTCGATCGCGTCCGCCCTGTCGCTGTCGGCAAAGCGGGCGGTGATGCCCTGACGCGGCAGCACGTGGGAAAGTAACGTATGCGTGGTGCCGTAAAGCTGCGGGACCGAGACGATGTTGCCGCCGGTATCGGCGAGATTGACCAGCGCGAAATGCAGCGCGGCCTGGCCGGTGGCTACCGCGAGCGCCCCGACGCCGCCTTCGAGATCGCTGATGCGCTGTTCAAGAACCGCGGTGGTCGGGTTGGCGATCCTCGAGTAGCGATAGCCTTCGGCTTCGAGATTGAACAACGCGGCGCCGTGATCGGCGCTGTCGAAGGCATATGCCACGGTCTGGTAGATCGGAACGGCGACGGATTTGGTGGTCGGATCGGGATCGTATCCGGCGTGAATGGCAATCGTCTCGTTACGCATTGATCCACCTCAACGTTCGCACTTGCCGTGCGTCTTTTTGTGCTCTCGCTTTGTTAGAGGTGAGCCGTCAGGCGAGCAACAATTCGCGCAAACATTGAGGGAATAACCCTAACGAAGCTGCATTAATTGATTAAAGTTTGAATCAATTGCCGTGTACGCGCCGGACCTGCCGGCCGATCCGATGCAGTAATACGCGTCGCCGCGGCAGCACGGCGCCGGGCGCGTCGAAATTTTCGATCATGCCGCTGTGGCGGAGATGTTGGTCCGCGAAAGCGGCGGCAAGGAAATCCTTAGGGAATTCGGACAATAGTGAAGCTTCGTTGCGGGCACCGCCGCGGCCGCACGGACGGGATGACCAGGGATCTGGATGACCATGATGGCCGAAATCGCAAAGCCAGTCAGCTTTTCGCAGACCTGGACGTTCTTTGAGGGCGCCTGGCACGAAGGCAACGTGCCGATCATGGGCCCGCGCACGCACGCGGCCTGGCTCGGCTCCACCGTATTCGACGGCGCGCGCGCTTTCGAGGGCGTCGCGCCCGATCTCGACCGCCATTGCGCCCGGGTCAACCAGTCCGCGATCAATTTCAAGCTGAAGCCGGTGGTCGACACCGGGACATGGCTGGGGCTGGCGCGCGAGGGGATCGCCCGCTTCGACGCCAATGCGGAGCTTTATATCCGGCCGATGTATTGGCCGCAGACCGGCAGCGGCGGCGGGGTGCTGTTCGATCCGGAAACCACCAATTGGTGCCTGTCGATCTATCTGGCGCCGATGCCGGCGCCGGCCGGCAGCGCCATCACGCTATCGCCGTTCCGCCGGCCGACCATGGAAACCGCGCCGGTCGATTGCAAGGCAGCCTGTCTCTACCCGAACAATTCGCGCGCGCTGCACGAGGCGCAGTCGCGCGGCTTCAACAACGCGTTGATGCTCGACATGCTGGGCAATGTCGCGGAATTCGGCAATTCCAACGTGTTCATGGCGAAGGATGGTGTCGTGCATACGCCGGCGCCGAACGGGACTTTTCTTGCCGGCATCACCCGGCAGCGGGTGATCGATCTGTTGCGCGGCGACGGCGTCACCGTGGTCGAGGCGACGCTGAAATATGCCGATTTTGCCGGCGCCGACGAGATTTTCTCCAGCGGCAATTTCGCCAAGGTGGCCCCGGTCGTCCGGATCGACGATCGCAGCCTGCAGCCCGGCCCGTTCTACAGCCGGGCGCGCAAACTGTACTGGGAATTCGCGCACTCCGCCTGATCCCGACCTAACCCGCTTGCAGACTTCGAGGTTTCAAGCCTCATGGTGAGGAGCGCGGCACCGCCGCGCGTCTCGAACCATCTGACCGCGGCTGCGGATTATGCTTCCTGCAGCGCGCGAGCGCGAATACCTGACAGCGTGGCCGCCGGCAGGATGGCGTCGGGATCGATCTTGAGATGAATGATCGAGGGCAGCCCGGATTGCCGCGCCGCCTGGAACGCCGCCGGAAATTCGCATGTCTTGTTCACCACCGCGCCGAAGCCGCCGAAGGCGCGGGCATAGGCGTCGAAGTCCGGATTGTGCAACTCGGTGGCGCTGACGCGGGCCGGAAATTCGCGCTCCTGATGCATGCGGATGGTGCCGTACATGCCGTTGTCGCAGACCACGACGATGATCGGCAGCCGATACTGGACCGCGATCGCAAACTCCTGGCCGCTCATCAGGAAATCGCCGTCGCCGTTGACTGAGAGAACCAGCCGCCGCGGATGCAGCCGCTGCATCGCGATCGCCGCCGGCATGCCATAGCCCATCGAGGCGGAGGTCGGCGCCACGTGGGTCATGAACTGGCGGAAGCGGTAGAAGCGATGAATCCACGAGGCGTAATTGCCGGCGCCGTTGCACAGGATGGTGTCGGTCGGGATGTTCTCGCGAAGCCAGATCATGATCTCGCCGAGATTGACATCGCCGGGCTGCGGCGTCGCCTGCGCGGTCCAGCCCAGGAAATCGTCATGGGCCAGATCAGCGCTGTCGCGCCACGCCGGGTTCGGCGTAACCGGCAAACCCTGCAGCGCCGCGACAAAGCGGTTCGGCGAGGCGTGGATCGCAAGATGCGGCCGATAGACCCGGCCGAGCTCTTCGGCGCCGGGATGGATATGGACCAGTCTGGTTTGCGGCGACGGACTCGACAGCAGCGAATAGCCCTGCGAGGGGATTTCCCCGAGCCGTCCGCCGACCAGCACCAGCAGGTCGGCCGCCTTGGCGCGCGCCACCAGCTTCGGATTGGGCCCAAGGCCGAGATCGCCGGCGTACAGCGGATGCAGCGGATCGAACAAGGTCGAGCGGCGGTAGCTGGTCGCGATCGGCATTCCCGCTCGTTCGGCGAATGCGTGAATTTGTGCCCGCGCGGCTCTCGCTCCAGCGGCTGCCGCCGAGCACGAACAATGGATTTTTCGATTCGGCGAGGAGTTCGCCCAGCCTGGCCATCTCCTCTTCGCCCGGCGAGGTCTCGACCGGCTCGAAGCGCGGCGCCGTGGCGGCGGTGACGCGCTCGCTCAGCACATCCTTCGGCAGCGCCATCACCACCGGTCCGGGCCTGCCGCTGCTTGCGGTGTAAAACGCGCGCGAGACGAATTCGGTGATGCGGTTCGGATCGTCGACCTCGACCGTCCACTTGGTCATGCTGCCGAACACCGCGCGGTAGTCGAGTTCCTGAAACGCCTCGCGCTCCCTGACCGAAGTCTCGACCTGGCCAACGAACATGATCATCGGCGTCGAGTCTTGCTGGGCGATATGGATGCCGGCGGAAGCGTTGGTCGCGCCGGGGCCGCGGGTGACAAAGCAGATGCCCGGCCGTCCCGTGACCTTGCCGACGGCTTCCGCCATCATCGCCGCGCCGCCCTCGTGACGGCACACGGTGACGGTAATGCCGCTGTCGCGCAGCGCATCCAGGACCGGCAGGTAGCTCTCGCCGGGGACGCAGAACACGTGCTCGACGCCGTTGATCGCGAGCTGCTCGACCAGCGCGGCAGCGGCGGTGCGATGAGGGCTGGGCTTGTGCATCATGGCTTTCGTAGGCTGCGGCGCCAGGCGAGCGCCGCCGGGGATCGTCGGCCCGCTATCCGAGCACCAGCACCTTGCGCACCTCGGCCGGCCATTTGGCCGGCTCGGTGCCGTGGGTATGGAACAGCGCCACCGCCAGGCGATCCATGCCGAACGCCACGCAGCCGGTGTGGGCCGGCTCGCCCTGGGCGTCCCTGATGTCCCAGGTGGTGCCAAAATGGTCGCGGTGATAGTTGAAGCTCATGCAGGCGGTCGGCTGCTCCTCGGAGCGCAGCGGAACCAGCAGCTCGAACTTCAGCGATTGCTGTTTCTGGCTGACCGCCTTCATTTGACCGACGCGGCCGAAGAACGGATCGCTGGCATAATCGACCTTGAAGCTCAGGCCGAGATCGCGCGCGATACCTTGGGCGCGCACCATCCAGCGGTCGCGAAAATCGGATACGTCGTCAGGGCTGCCGATGCAGACATATTCGCGCATCCGGAACGATTGCAGCCGGTCGAGATGGCGCGACGGCTCGTGGCGGAAGCAGTCGGCGGCGACGTCGAAGCGCAGGCCGCCTTGTGGCAGCGGCCCGCGCGCCGCCGCGATCGGATAAACCGGATAGCAGGCCGCCGGCGACAGCACGAGGTCGGCCGGCGAGAGCGAGGTGGTCCAGTCGCCGCCGGCGTCGAAGCGGCTGACGGCGGAATGGATTTCACGTTCGGTGCCGTGCAGGCCGCAGACGCAACCGAGCAGGTTGGGAAAGCTTTTGAGGTATCCGGATTTCTCCAGCTGTCCGCGGTTCATCACCGGCGGGAAGCGCATCACCTCGGTATCGGGCTCGCGATGCCGCGTGATCAAGGCGGCGAGCCGCTCGACCATGTCCTCATAGAGCGCGGTTCGGGCGTAGACCCCCTCGGTGCCCATTTGATGAAACAGGACGCCGGCCAGATGATCCAGCGGATCGGCGGGCTGCGGCGCAGCCTCCGGCGAGGTCGTTCGGACGGCTATGTTCATGTTCGCACTTCCTGGGTTTGTCGAAAGGCTGTTCCGGCTCAATCGCGCAACGAGGCGGGGACGCCGCTCATCAGGCTCGCGGTTGCGATATTGGCAAGGATGCGGTCGTTGTTGATCATGATCGGCGCCGAAAGCACGTCGCGCAGGTGACGGCCGATGCTGAAGTCGCCGTCGTTGCGATAGCCGGAAAGCCCGCAGGCGCGCATCGCGCTCATCACGGCTGCGACCGCAAGCTCGGAGGCCTCGACCTTGAGCAGGTTGATCTGCGACTGGAAATCGAGCGAGGAGAGCGCGCGCTCGTCGTGCTCGTGGGTGGCATAGCTGTCGAGACTTGCGGTGATCACGGCGCGCAGTTTGGTCAGCGCCATCTTCGCCGCGGTATAATGCGCGGCGGCGGGAGGCGTCTGGCCGCCGGCTCCGCGAGCGGCCTTGCGAATGAACCCTTGCGCGCGCTCGACCGCCGCCGCCGCGATCCCGGCCCACACCGAAGACCAGCACAGATGCGCAACCGGGGTCATGGTCTGCGCGTGGATCTTGTCATAGGCCTCGGGAAAGATCTGATCGGACGTGCCGTTGAACTTCAGTTCGAAGCCGGCACTGCAGGTGCCGCGCATGCCGAGCGTCTCCCATCCGAGGCTGGGCTCGAGCGAGTAATCGTCCTTGGTGATGGCGAGCAGCACCTGGTCGGAGCCGGCGGCGTCGTTGGCGCGGCGGGCGATGGTGACGATGCCGTCGGCCTGCGCGCCGTAGGAAATCACCGTGGCGTTGCGCACCAGCGAAATCCCGGTGCCGGCGTGCTCGACGGCCGCGGTGCTGAAGCGGATGTTGCCGCCGTTCTGGCCTTCCGTCGTCGACGACGCCAGCAGCATTTGTTCGGAGGCGACGCGGCGCATCAGCTTCTCATGGTAGCCGCTGCCGCTACCGTGGCGGACCAGGCAAGCGACCTTGGTCTGATGCATCGCGAAGATCATCGCCGTCGAAGAGCAGGCGCGGCCGAGCGTGTAGCAGATATCGGCGACATCGAAGATCGTCGCGCCATCGCCGCCGAATTGGTGCGGAATCTGGATGCCGAGCAGCCTCTCGGCACGCGCCGCGTCGATCGCCGCTTGCGGGAAGCGCGCGTCGCGGTCGACCTGTTCGGCTTGCGCCGCCGCGGCGGCTGCGACAGTTGCGGTGCGCTGGACCAGGGAGCCGCGGTTGAGAAGGAATAGTTCGCTTGCGCTGTCATCGCCGGGCTGGCGATAGCTGGCTTCCTGGACGTTCATGGCCGATTTGTCTCCGGGAGTGTGGCTGCGCGAGCACCGCGCTGTCCGCATCGATCGTGTCTGATCGAGAGGCTAAGGATTTAATTCAAATGCGTCGATGAATTTCAAAGTAAACGGCCGCGTTTCAATATTGACGGTTAACTGGCGGTGTTTTGAATCGCGGAAATTCCACGATGGCCGTTAGCGTTAAAAACAGAATGCAGGCTTCGATCAAACGCGAGTCACTGTCTTTCAAAACTGCCGCGACTATAACTGCGGATCGTAACGATCGATTTCGGCGCTCTCGTTTTCCGCGATGACGTCGCAAGCACAAGTGAGAAATTGAAGATGCGAACCGTTGACGCCGACGTTCAGACCAGGGTGCTCGCGCTGGTCAAGTCGATCCTCCAGCAGAACGCGATGACGGTCGACATTCAGCCGGAGTCGCGGCTGGTCGATGTCGGGTTGACCTCGATGGACATGGTCAACCTGATGCTCTCGGTCGAGGCCGAATTCGATTTCACGATTCCGCAAGCCGAGATCACGCCGGAAAATTTCCAGTCGGTCAGGACGCTGGAATTGATGGTTGCCGGTCAGTTGCAGGCCGCGGCGGCAGCCTGACCTCTTGCCGTTGCGGCAAGCGCCACGCCTGCCGTTGGCCCGGCACCCGACGGGCAAATCAGCGCATACGCGGCGCAGATTTGGCTGTCCAGCAGTATATTCGGTTTTTCCGAAAATATAGTGCTTCCCGCCCAAGCCAAATCAGTTCTAGATCGCCGTCATCCTGTCCCGCACAAGGGGCGTTTCGCGATCGTCACGGACGTTGGGACAGGAGGCGATGGACGCGGCAGCGTCTGGCGCGCAAGGACGATGCAGGGCGAGATGAACCTCGTGAGCATCGAACGGCGCGCGAAGACGAGAGATGCTGCTTGCGGACGGCGAAGTCGTGTGGTCCTGACGCCCCGGCGCTGGCGTCAAGTCTTGCGGAGGTTTTGTCGGGCTCAACCGGGCCTGGCAGAGCACCTTAATCCGCTGGCGACGGTGACAACAAGCCGATCACCGGGGAGAGCACGAAGTAAACCGTTAAAACCATTCGCGTGCGGGGATGCCGGGATGAATCTGGTGGACCTGTGGTGACTTGCTCGTGTGCTTACTATCATTTTGCACGCGAGGCTGCGGGTGCATTGGGCGCCCGGCATTCCCCACGCCCTCTATATCCGAGGGCGAAACTAACATGCACAACCCGGGCGCATCAGCGCCGCGGGATCGCGGATTCACGTCATTGCGAGCGCAGCGAAGCAATCCACCTGGGTCAAGACTTACGGTGCTGCGAGATGGATTGCTTCGTCGCAAGAGCTCCTCGCAATGACGGTCTTAATGACGGTGTCAATTCGTCATTGCGACCGCGAGGACGGCGCGAAGCGTTCTTGTCCGGCATTGGCTCCCCAACTAGGATAACCCGGCAAATGCGGTTGTCGCGCTGCCTCGCCAGGCTGAGCGGCAGCGTCAACTCGCAAGCGGAGAGCGCATGGCGAAGGCGGTGCTTGGAATCATCGGCGGCTCCGGTATCTATGACCTGGCGGGGCTGGAGCATGCGCGCGAGGAGGCGATCGAAAGCCCGTGGGGCGAGCCCTCGGCGCCGGTGCGCCATGGCAGCATCGCCGGGCTGCCGATCGTGTTTCTGCCTCGCCACGACCGCGGTCATCGGCTGTCGCCCTCCGACATCAATTACCGCGCCAATATCGACGTGCTGAAGCGCGCCGGAGTCACCGACTTGATCTCGCTCTCGGCCTGCGGCTCGTTCAAGGAAGAACTGACGCCGGGCACCTTCGTTCTGGTCGACCAGTTCATCGATCGCACCCACCGGCGCGAAAGCTCGTTCTTCGGCAAGGGCTGCGTGGCGCACGTCTCGATGGCCCATCCGGTGTCGCCGCGGTTGCGCATTCATCTCGCCGCCGCGGCCGAAGCCGAGGGCATCGCGGTCGCGCGCGGCGGCACCTATGTGTGCATGGAAGGTCCGCAATTCTCGAGCTACGCCGAAAGCATGACTTACAAGGCGTCGGGTTATTCCGTGATCGGCATGACCAACATGCCGGAGGCCAAGCTCGCCCGCGAGGCCGAGATCTGCTACGCGACCGTTGCCATGGTGACCGATTTCGACTGCTGGCATCCCGACCACGATGCGGTGACGGTGCAGGACATCATCCGGGTGCTGACCACGAATGCCGACAAGGCCAAGAGCCTGGTCGCGCGCCTCGCCAGGGATTTTCCGCGGGAGCATGAACCATGTCCCGTTGGATCGGATCGGGCGCTCGACACGGCTATCATCACGGCCCCGGAAGCGCGCGACCCGGAGCTTCTGAAAAAGCTCGATGCGGTGGCGGGGCGAATCCTGCGCGCGTGAGTTCAGGCGGCGTTACGGATCATTTCTTGACATAAGTCGGGATATTCACATCGACATCCCACGTAAAGGTCTGATCGGGAATGTTCATGAATTTCATGTCACAGGTATATGATGCCTTGCTTTTGAGCGTCAGGATCCTGCCGTCGAAATGATAGCTTTGCAAAAATGATCGGACATCCTTCTCGAAAGGCGCAATGGTGCAGCTGTGACCAGGAACCGACATGTCCGCCTGCCAGACCTTGAAATCCTTGTCGACAGATAGCTGCAACACGGCGTGTGACACGTTATAGGAATTGTCGTGCCGGTCCGCGAGCTTGTTGCGTTTCTTTTCCATGGACGACAGATTGCCGTTCTCGATACCGGCCATATCATCTGCCGCCGGCGAAAAAGAATAGAAATGAATTCGCACCCAGGAGTAACCCGGAGCGTTCAATCGTGGTTCGATGGTTGCGACAACGCTGGATAACGAGAAGGCAGTGGAATCAACCGAAAAACTCGCGGTCGTCGCGAAAGGGTCGTTCGTAGGCGGCGTTGGATCCGCAAGGGCGGTGTTGCTCATCAGCAGCGGCAGCATCAGCGCCATGCAAACGGTGCGGTCTCGACGTGACATTTCATCTCCGGGCCGAACATGGATACCATGCGGTCCCAACGGATAGATCGAAATACTTGACCAATCGTCTACATATGCGGATTCGGCGCGCAGCGGACGTGAGGATATGATTCCTGGTTGTTAACGGAGGGTCATTACATGCGAGGCAATTTTGGATAAACTGCTGATATCGATGGGCAACAAATGAAGGTCGACGGCAGGCATATCCGCAGCATCTGGCTTGAGCCCGACGGCGCGACGGTCAGCGCGATTGATCAGCGTCGGCTGCCGCATGATTTTGTTGTGGCGCGGCTCTCGACTTGCGACGCCGCCGCCGATGCAATCCGCTCGATGCTGGTGCGCGGCGCGCCGCTGATCGGCGCCACCGCGGCCTATGGCATGGCGCTGGCGATGCGGGCCGATGGCTCCGATGCCGCGCTCGATCGGGCCTACAAGACCCTGATCGCGACCCGGCCGACCGCGATCAACCTGAAATGGGCGCTCGAGGAGATGCGCACGAAGCTGCGGTCGCTGTCATCGGCTGATCGGGCCGCTGCGGCTTATTCCCGCGCGGGCGAAATTGCCGAACAAGACATTGCGATCAACCAGCGTATCGGCGCGCACGGGCTGGCGCTGATCGAGGCGGTCGCGGCGCACAAGCAACCCAGGCGAGCGCGTCAACGTGCTGACGCATTGCAACGCCGGCTGGCTGGCAACGGTGGATTGGGGCACCGCCACGGCGCCGGTCTATCTGGCGCACGACCGTGGCCTTCCCATTCATGTTTGGGTGGACGAGACCCGGCCGCGCAATCAGGGCGCCTCGCTCACCGCATGGGAACTCGGCCACCACGGCGTCCCGCATACGGTCATTCCCGACAATACCGGCGGCCATCTGATGCAGCACGGGATGGTCGATCTGGTGATCGTCGGCACCGATCGGGTGACTGCGAACGGCGACGTCTGCAACAAGATCGGCACGTATCTGAAGGCGCTCGCCGCGCACGACAATGGCGTGCCGTTCTACGTGGCGCTGCCCTCGCCAACCATCGATTTCAGCGTGCATGACGGCGTCGGGGAGATTCCGATCGAGCAGCGCGGCTGGCAGCGAAGTGAGTACAGTGACGGGGCGCACTGCCGACGGTCGGATCGAGACCGTGCGGATCGTGCCGGAGGGGTCGCCGGTCGCGAACTATGGTTTCGATGTCACGCCGGCGCGGCTGGTAACGGGATTGATCACCGAGCGCGGCGTGCTCAGGGCCGATCGCACCGCGCTTGCAGCGGCCTTTCCCGAACGGATGCTCGCGGCGGCCGAATAGCGAAGGGAGAACTGATGCAGAGCGCCTGGAACGATCGCGACGCAGAGGCCGCGGCGGCGCGCTATGCAGGCTTTGGCCGCGACGTGGCGTTGCGAGTCTACACCACGCGCCTGCTCGGCGGGGATCCGCGCCTGGTGCTGCACGGCGGCGGCAACACCTCGGTGAAAACGCGTATTGCCGATCTTAACGGCGAGGACGTCGACGTTCTCTGCGTCAAGGGCTCCGGCTGGGATATGGCATCGATCGAACCGGCGGGCCTGCCGGCGGTGCGGCTCGCGCCGCTATTGAAACTTCGCTCCCGCAAGACGCTTTCGGACGAGGAGATGGTGCGGCTGCAGCGTGCCAACCTGATCGACCCGGCGGCGCCAAACCCGTCGGTCGAGGCGCTGCTGCATGCCTTCATTCCGCACAAATTCATCGATCATACCCATTCGACCGCGGTGCTCGCGTTGACCGATCAGCCCGATGGCGAAGCCTTGTGCCGCGAGGTATTTGGCGCGCGCGTCGGTTACGTTCCATACGTGATGCCTGGCTTTTCCCTCGCCCAAGCCGCGGCAAAAGTATTCGAGGCAGACGCATCGGTCGAAGGCCTGATCCTGGTCAAGCACGGCATCTTCAGTTTTGGCGTCGACGCAAAACAGGCTTACGAGCGGATGATAGCGCTGGTGACGTCGGCCGAGCAACGGCTGGCGAAAAATCGTAAATCGGCCTTTGTCAGGGCAAAACTGCCGGCGCGCGCCGCGGGGCTAGCGGAAGTTGCGCCGATCCTCCGTGGCGCCTGCAGCCTGCCCCACGGCAAAACCGAGGGCGCCTGGAAGCGCTTTGTGCTGGACTTCCGCGGCACCGAGGCCGTATTGAATTTCGTCAACGGCGCCGAGGTTGAACGCTACGGGCAGGCTGGAGTGGTGACACCGGACCACAACATTCGCATCAAGAATCGCCCGCTCGTGGTTGCCGCTCCGGAGCAGGGGGCACTCGAGGCCTTCAAGGATTCCGTGCGTGCGGCGGTCGCGGCATACGGCGAGCGTTACCGGGATTATTTCATCCGCAACAATGCGCGTGCCGGCGGCATCAAGACCATGCTCGATTCCGCACCGCGCGTGGTGCTGGTGCCCGGGGTCGGCCTGTTCGGGCTTGGCCGCAGCAAGAAGGACGCCAAGGTCGCCGGTGATCTCGCCGAAGCCGCGATCGCAACGATCACCGATGCCGAAGCCGTCGGCCGCTTCGAGCCGCTGCCGGAAGCCGATCTGTTCGATGTCGAATACTGGTCGCTGGAGCAGGCAAAACTCGGCGGTGCCGGCGAATTGCCGCTGGCAGGACAGATTGCCGCCATCACCGGCGCCGCCGGTGCCATCGGCTTCGCCACCGCGAAAGCATTCGCCGCGGCCGGCGCGGAAGTGGCGCTGCTGGATCTCGACGAAGCTGCCGCGCAGGCGAAGGCCGGAATGATCGGCGGCGCGGCGCTTGGGCTTCGATGCGACGTCACCGACGCCGGCTCGGTGCGGGATGCGTTCGCGGCAGTCGCGGCGGCGTTCGGCGGGGTCGATATCGCGGTATCGAATGCCGGCGCCGCCTGGCAGGGGCGGATCGGCGAGGTCGACGAAACGGTGCTGCGCCAGAGCTTTGAACTGAACTTCTACGGCCACCAGCGCGTCGCGCAGGCCGCCGTGAAGATCATGCGCTCGCAGGGCACCGGTGGCTGCCTGCTGTTCAACGTCTCCAAGCAGGCCGTCAATCCTGGACCGGACTTCGGACCCTACGGCCTGCCAAAGGCGGCGACGCTGTTTCTGGTGCGGCAATACGCGCTGGAATACGGCAGCGAAGGCATTCGCGCCAACGCCGTCAATGCCGACCGCATCCGCTCCGGCCTGTTGAGCGAACAGATGATCGCATCGCGCTCGAAGCTTCGCGGCCTCAGCGAACAGGCCTATATGCGCGGCAACCTGCTCGGCCGGGAAGTGGCGGCCGAGGACGTCGCGCAGGCGTTTCTGGCCCAGGCGCTGGCGCTCAAGACCACCGCCGGCGTGACCACCGTAGACGGCG
The DNA here is from genome assembly GCA_963840155.1 of uncultured Alphaproteobacteria bacterium. Classification (GTDB taxonomy): domain Bacteria; phylum Pseudomonadota; class Alphaproteobacteria; order Rhizobiales; family Xanthobacteraceae; genus Bradyrhizobium. The sequence continues at coordinate 932,349 of CAWIXP010000002.1, read as the reverse complement.
GCAACATCGCCGCGGCGCTGCGCTGATGGATCGCCCGGATCCAGCGCCGGCTTCGTCTCACCCGCCGATCCCGGGCGTGGCGGCGGCGCGGAGTGACGTCGTCGCCGGCCTGGTTTCCTCCGCTGTTGCCGTCCCGCTGGCGATGGCGTTCGGCATGTTTGCCTTCGTCACCTTGGGCGACGAATATTTCGCCTATGGCGCGCTGGCCGGCCTGATCTCGGCGCTGAGCGCGGGTTTTGTCTGCGTGCTGCTTGGCGACCGCTCGACGCTGCTCTACGCGCCGCGCATCACCACGACATTCTTTCTCGGGCTGTTGCTCAATTCATTGCTGCATCGCGCGCCCACGCTGGACGCCGAACCCGACGTCGCGGCGACACTGCTGGTATTTTTCGCCATCATCCTGCTCGGAGGCCTGTTTCAGGCGTTGTTCGGAGTGCTGCGGCTGGGCTCATTGATAAAATTCGCGCCGCACCCGGTGATGGCCGGGTTCCAGAACATGGCTGCGGTGCTGCTGTTCCTGGTGCAACTCGGCAACGTGCTGGGGTTCGAGCATAACGTTCGCTTTACCCGCGTCTTCGGTTCACTCGGAGAGGCGCGGCCGCTGAGCGCGCTGGTGGCCGTCTTGACCGCTGTGGCAATGTGGAACGCCCACCGGATCGCGACCAAAGTACCCCCGATTCTGATAGGCCTCGGTTGCGGGATCGTTGCCTACTACGCCATCGTTGTCTCGGGCTTCGGCGCCATGCTGGGACCGGTCATCGGCCCCCTGACCGCGAGTGCGGCAATGCGCACCGTGCTGGTCGACTTTTCCGGACTGCCATTGGCCGCTCCGCTGGAAAGTTCGGCATCCATGATCCTGTCGAGCGCCCTGGCGCTTGCCGTCATCGCTTCGATCGATGCGCTGTTGTGCGCGAAACTGACGAGCCGGCCGGGCGAGCTTCGCGCCGGCGATGACGGTCTGCTGATCCGTCTCGGCCTTGCGAACGTGGTTGCTGCGGGCTTCGGCGGCATAACCAGTGGAATCAACATCGGGCCGAGCCTTGTCAACCGCGCTTATGGCGGGCACAGCCCGCTTTCGGTGGTCGTCAACGCCGTAGCGGTGCTGGCGGCCGCAACGCTGCTGTTTCCACTTCTCGCCCATGTGCCGCGCGCGGTGCTGTCAGCGGCGATCATGGTCATTGCCGTCCAGCACGTCGATCGCTGGACGACGCAGTTGGCCGCCCGCCTGATCCGGCCGGACACGCCGCAGCGCGGAGCGATCGCGCTCGACCTCGGCGTTTCCCTGTTCGTCTCGGGGCTGTCGATCGCCATCAACATCGTGCTGGCGGTGTTCGTCGGCATCGCACTGGCGGTACTGCTGTTCGTGTTTCGCATGAGCCGCTCCAATATTCGCAGGCTTTATCGCTGCGATACCGTGCGCTCGCGCCGTTCCCGCGACGCGGCCGAGTTGGCGGTGCTCCACGTGGAGGGCGCCTCCGTGCTGGTCATCGAGTTGCAGGGCGCGCTGTTCTTCGGCACAGCCGATCGGCTCGCGCAGGCCATCGACCGCGAAACCGCCCAGGGGACGACCGCCGTGCTGCTCGAGTTGCGACGCGTTACCGAGATCGATTCGACCGGCGCGCGCATCCTCGGCGATATCGACGCGGCCCTTGCCGCACGCGGCGTCAAGCTTGCGTTGGTTTTGTCCAGCCGTACCGAGGCAGCGGCGCGGCTTGCCGATATTTTCCGGCGCGACCGGTTCTTTCCTGACATCGATCGGGCGATCGAGTGGGCCGAGGACAACCTGCTCAAAAAGGCCGCTACCGGGCCGGCGCTGGAATTGCCGCTCGATCGCCTTCCGCTGCTGCGCGATTTCACCGCCGAGCAGATCCAACGCCTGCGCGGCTCGCTGGAGCCGATGGCATCGCCGGCCGGACATGTCATTTTTCGCCACGGCGATCCCGGCTCGGCGCTCTATATCGTCACCGGCGGCCGCGCCAGCGTTCACCTCTGGCACGATGACGGGGATATCAGGCTGATGACGTTTGCGGCCGGCGCGGTATTCGGCGAGCTTGCGTTGCTCGACCGCGGTCCGCGCTCGGCAACCATCACGGTCGATGAAGACCTCACGGGGTTCAGCCTCAGCGAGGCGTCGTTTACCGGCCTGTGCCGGGAGCAGCCGGATGTTGCGATCAAGCTTTTGTCGGCGCTCGGGCGCGAATTGAGCGTGCGGCTTCGCTACGCCAACATGACGATTCAGCAGTTGGGTTGAGGCGCCGCTGGTGTCAGTCCGCTGTGAAGTGTGGCCCCCACATTCTGGGCCGGCAGCAATCACGATGTCTCGGTCGTCAAGCTCGAGCCGCGGGAGCAATTAATGCAGCACGAGCCCGGTCGCCGCCTCCAGCTCGGCGATGGCCTGCGGCGCGCTGATAACCTTGATGGTGGTCATGCCCAATTCGCGCGCCGGTTTCAGGTTGATGCCGAGATCGTCGAGATACACGCACCGGCTCGGATCGACGCCGAGCGCTTCCACCATCATCCGGTAGATGCGCGGGTCGGGCTTCCGCAGCCCGATTTTTGCCGACTCGATGATGTGATCGAACAGCGCCATCACTTCCGCGACATAGATCGAACGCCCGCTAGCGCTTGTGATCGCGTCGGCGGGAAGGTTGTTGGTGATGCAGCCGGTTTTCATCTTGCCCTTGACCAGCCGGAGCGCCTCGACCATCTCGGGGCGCAGATCGCCCGACAGCAGCGGCAAGATCTCCCTGCCTCGCACCGCGGCACCGAGCGCCAGCGATTCCGCCGCGAACAATCGATCGAAGACTTCAATGTCGACTTCGGCCCGCTCGAATTTCGCCCAGGCATTTTCCAGGTGATTGGCGGCGTTGGTGCGCCGGATGATGTCGGCCGGCAGCCCGCGTTCGGCCTCAAACCGTGCAAAAGCCTCGAACGGGGAGGTCGTGAGCACCCCGCCGAAATCCCAGATCACTGCCTCGATCATCCATTCCCCGGTCGATGCCAAACGAGTTGCAGACGGCTAACACGGCGGGCCATCCCGGACCAGTCCCGGGCGCGGCTTGGCGATGGGCGGGTTGCGGGCTATTCCTGCGCCCATGAAAATTCCAGCCTCAATGATTGCGGCTGCGGCGCTGCTGCTGGCCGCGCCGGCCCATGCCATCGTCGGCGGCGGGACGCCGTCGACGGACGGCGTCGGCCGGTCCGTCGTCACCATTGTCGGATCGCGCGGCAATTTCTGCACCGGCGCGCTGATCGCGGCGAAACTGGTGTTGACCGCGGCGCATTGCGTGCGGCCCGGCGCGCTCTACAAGATCGTCGAATACCGTGCAGGCAGGCAGCCGCAGCTGCAGGACGTGAAAAACATTGCGGCGCATCCCGCGTTCAACGTGCAGGCGATGACCGCGCATCGCGCCACCGCCGACGTGGCGCTGCTGCAACTGGAAGTCCCGCCGCAAGGCAAAGAGCCGGCTGTTCTCGGCGTGCCGCAGATTCCGATCCTTGCGGGCAGCCGCTTCACCATCGCCGGCATCGGCGTCACCATCCCCGGCGAAGGCTCCAGCGGCGGCACCGTTCGCGCCGCGGGCCTGGTTGCAACCGGCGAGCCCGGCACGCTGCAAATCCGCCTGGTCGATCCAGTCGAAAAAGGCGCGCGCGATGGGCTCGGCGCCTGCACCGGCGATTCCGGCGGACCGGTGTTCGAGGACGGACGGGACGGCCCTGCCATTGTCGGCGTCATCAGCTGGTCGACGGGGCCGAACGGCAGCGCCGGCTGTGGCGGGTTGACCGGCGTGACGCCGACTACGCTCTATCGCGACTGGATTTTACAGACCGCACGCCGGTGGGGCTTGCGGCTGTGAGGGTTGATCTGATGCATTTTGCCGCCCATGATTGAGCCTCACAGATCGCAGGCGCTGCCAATCCAAGAAGAACCGTGCGCATGAACGTCCTCGCAACGACCCGCACCGCTTCCGCCGCGCAATCGGCCGGGCATTTCGACGTCCTGATCGTGGGCGCCGGCATCTCCGGTATCGGCAGTGCCTATCATTTGACGACGCAGCTGCCGGGTACGAGCTTCGTCATTCTTGAAACCCAGGACAGCTTTGGCGGCACCTGGCTGACCCACCGCTATCCGGGCATCCGCTCCGACAGCGATCTTCACACCTTCGGCTACCGCTTCAAGCCGTGGACCTCGGCGCCGATCGCCACCGCGGCGGAAATCCGCTCCTACATGGGCGAGGTCATCGCCGAAAACGGACTTGAGAGACATATCCGCTACCGGCACACAATTTCGTCGGCGATCTGGTCGAGCAAGACCAATCTGTGGACCATCGAAGCCGTCAGGACCGACAGCGGCGAAGCCGCGACGTTCACGGCGAACTTCCTGTGGATGTGCCAGGGCTATTACCGTCACTCGGAAGGTTACACCCCGCAATGGGCGGGAATGGAAAGCTTCAAGGGCCGGATCGTTCATCCGCAGCGCTGGCCGGATGATCTCGACACCGCAGGCAAAAGGGTGGTGGTGGTCGGCTCGGGCGCCACCGCCGCGACCCTGATCCCGGCGATCGCCGAGGAATGCGGCCACGTCACCATGCTGCAGCGCTCGCCGACCTACTTTCGCACCGGCCGCAATGCCATCGAACTGGCGGAGACTTTGCGGCAGCTGCAGGTCAGCGAGGAATGGATCCACGAGATCGTGCGCCGCAAGATTCTGTTCGATCAGGATACATTCACCCGCCGTTCGTTCACGGAACCCGAGGTCGTCAAGCAGGAGTTGCTCGGCGGCATCCGCGCGGCGCTTGGTCCGGTCTTCGATGCCGAGATCGAGCAGCATTTCACGCCGAAATACCGGCCATGGCGGCAGCGCATCGCCTTCGTGCCCGATGCCGACCTGTTCCACGGCATCAAGAGCGGCAAGGCCTCGGTGGTGACCGACGAGATCGAGCGCTTTGCGCCACAGGGAATCCTGCTGAAATCCGGCAAGACGCTCGAGGCCGACATCATCGTCACCGCGACCGGCTTCAATCTCAACGTGCTCGGCGACATCGCCTTTACCATCGACGGCACACCGCTCGACTTCGCGCAGACCGTTACCTATCGCGGCATGATGTTCACCGGCGTGCCGAACATGGTCTGGGTGTTCGGATATTTCCGCGCCAGCTGGACGCTGCGCACCGACCTGGTGGCCGATTTCGTCTGCCGTCTGCTGGCGCATATGAGCAAGAAGGGCGCGAGCAAGGTCGTGCCGGCGTTACGGCCGCAGGACCGCGACATGCCGCTGCTGTCCTGGATCGATCCGGAGAATTTCAATCCCGGCTACCTGATGCGCGACATGCATCTGCTGCCCAAGCGCGGCGACAAGCCGGAATGGCAGCACAGCCAGGATTATTGGGCGGAAAAAGACCAGTTTCCTGCGATCGATCTGGACGACGCGGCGTTCGTGTATGGCTGAGGGCGCCGGCCGCTGAAGCCGACGTTGCCGCATTGATGCTGTCAGGTGATCGTCGGCCCCAGGGCGCATGTTGCGGTGCGGGTCTCGGTTCCATCCCCGTCCTGCGAGACAATCGGCATTGTCTGCAGCTCGATAACCATAAAACTAAACGAAGCCTTGAAAATGTTCTGTGAATCTGTCCGCTGGCCAGGATAGGAGGCAGCGATGTATCCGCGACGGTTTACACGTGTGCGGCCTACAGGCAGAATTTCCGACGCCGGCAAATTGATCGTTGGTCCGAAAGACCCGGCGGTCGATTGCAGGGTTGTAGACTATTCCCCCGGCGGGGCATGCCTCGAAATCTCGGGGCAGACCAAGCTGCCCAATCGATTTGACCTGATATTTGGCGGCACCAAGAAGCATTGCCGGGTGGTCTGGAACGCCGGGCGGCGTCTCGGGGTCGCATTCTAGAAATAGCCTCGATCTTCCGGCGGCACGCCCCCGAATGATCAGCCGCTGATTGCCGCATCAGGCCTCGGCGGCTCTCCAAGCCAGTCAGCCGCATGGCCGTGAGCCGCGAGATTTTTACGGCCGTTGAGATGTCGCGTCGCTGTGTTGTGCATCAGCGGGACCGATAGCCGGCAGATCAGGCCTTCGCTGCGCCAGTCGAACTCGGCCTGACCGCCAAGCTGCGACTCGATGCTGGCGATCACGCTCCTGGTCCCGAATCCGCGCGATGCCGGTTTTTCGACGCGCGGTCCGTCCTTCTCTTCCCACACGATTCGCAGGAAATCCGCGTCGGTTTCCCATTTGATGGAAAGGCGGCCGGACAGCGTCGACAGCGCGCCGTACTTTGCCGAATTGGTCACCAGCTCGTGCAGGGCCAGAGCCAGGGTTTGCGCGGTAGCCGGCTGCAGTTGAATTTCCGAGCCGCCGAATGCGATCTGGTCGTTGGTCGAATAAGGCGCGATTTCCTCATCGACCAGCCTTCCGACTTCCGCGCCCTCCCAGTTCGACAGCGAGAGAATGGTATGCACCCGCGCCAGCGCACTGATCCGTCCTTCCACTGCCTTGACGTAAGCCTTGACGTTTTCGCCTTGCGTCAGCCGAACGATGGATTGCGCAAGCGCCAGGGCATTCTTGGCGCGGTGATCGACTTCCCGGGCCAGCAGGCTTTGGCGCTCTTCCGCGCGCTTGCGCTCGGTAATGTCAATCGTGACGCCGCTGACGCGTATGACGCGGCCACCCTGGTCGAATGTTGCGGCTGCGGTGCCGGCGCACCAGCGGGTCTCGCCGTCGGGTCGAACAACCCGAAACTCCGCCTCGTGCGAATCTGCGCCCTTGTTCAACAGCGCCATCGCCTTGCGTAGCTCGTCGATGTCGTCAGGATGCACCAGGGCCTGTACGCTGGCCGGCGTCACCACAAAGCTTTGCGGGTCGACGCCAAAAATGCGGTATTGACCTTCATCCCACATGCAGTCGCCGTTGAGCCAATCCCAATCCCACGAGCCCATCCGGCCGGCCGAAATGGCGAGACTGCGGCGCTGCTCGCTTTCGAGCAGCCTTGCGTGCGATTGCTCCAGCTCCGCGGTACGGGCACTAACGCGATCTTCAAGCTCGGCGTTGAACCGCTCCAGCTGGCGGGTCTTGCGGTACAGCTCGGCGAACACCCGGATTTTTGCGCGCAACACTTCCGGAATTACGGGTACCGGGACGTAGTCCACCGCGCCCATTTCGTAACCGCGAAGCCGGTCGATATCGCTGACCTGAATGGCCGAGATGAAGATCATCGCAATCTTCTGGAAACGAGGATGCTCGCGAATCATCGCGGCAAGCTCGAATCCATCCAGCTCCGGCATGCAGACGTCGACCAGGATGACCGCGACCTCGCTCTTGAGCAGATATTCGAGCGCTTCGCGGCCCGAAGAAGCGACCACGAGATTTTCACCGAGCTCCTTCAGGATGACTTCATAGGCCAGCAGCTTTGCCGGCTGGTCATCGACCAGAAGGATATTCACCTTTTCATGATCCATCATCTGGTGCGCCGATCAGCGGTGTAGCCACATACGGATGGCGAGGAGCAACTGCTCGGTATTGACTGGTTTGGCCAGGTAGTCGGAAGCACCGGCTTCGAGGCATTTCTCGCGGTCGCCTTTCATGGCTTTGGCGGTAAGCGCGATGATCGGGAGCCGGCGGAATGCGGGGTTCTCCCGGATAACCCCGATGGTCTGATAGCCGTCCATCTGCGGCATCATGATGTCCATCAGCACGATCGCGATATCCGGGTTCGATTCAACCAGCGCGACCGCCTCGCTGCCGGTCGTGGCCGTGAGCACCTGCATGCCGCGCCGCTCCAGCACGCTGGAGAGCGCGAAGATGTTGCGGGCGTCATCGTCTACCAGCAGCGCGGTCTGCCCGACAAGGTCTTCGTCGGAACTATTCAGTTTTTCCAGCATGCGCTGCTTTTCGACCGGCAATTCCGTGATCACGCGATGCAGGAACAGCGAGGTCTCGTCCAACAACCGCTCCGGCAATTCGACGCCCTTGACCACGATGCTTCGCGCCATCGTGTGCAGTTCCGCGTCTTCCTCGACCGAAAGCTCGCGGCCGGTGAATACGACGACCGGAACGTTGGACAAGGCATCGTCGTTACGGATGCTGTCCAGCACCTCGAACCCGCTCATGTCGGGCAGTCGCAGGTCGAGCACCACGCAGTCACAGGGATTTTCGCGCAGCGTGGAGAGCGCCCCCGCGCCGGTCGCCGTGGTGACGATCTCGATGTCGTTGTGGCCGAGCAGTTCCTTGATGCTCATCTGTTCGGCGGCATTGTCTTCCACGATCAGCAGGCGCTTGCGGCGCGGCTTCGCGTATTCCTTGATCAGGGACAGCGCCGCGCTGACCCCCTCGGTGGTGGTCGGCTTGTTGACGAAGGAGAATGCGCCTCGCGCCAGCGCGTGCTGGCGGTCCTCGTCGAGCGTGATGATCTGGACCGGAATGTGCCGGGTCAGCGGGTTGTGCTTCAGCTGGCTGAGCACGGTCCAGCCGAGCATGTCGGGCAGGAAGACGTCGAGTGATACCGCGGTCGGTTGGAATTGCTTGGCCAGATCCAGCGCCTCCGACCCCCTGGCCGCGACCAGCACCTTGAACCCCTTGTCGCGCGCAAGGTCTACCAGCACACGCGCATAATGCGGGTCATCCTCGACGATCAGAAGGATGGTGTCTCCCGGCTCGAGGCTCATCCGGTCATCCGGGAGTTGCTCGATGACCCGCTCCTGGGTCGCAACCTGCAGCGCCGGCGCAGCATTGTATTGTGACGCGGCGCTGGCGCGAGGCGCCACCGTGGGCCCGGAGTATTTCAGCGGCAAATACAGCACGAAGGTGGAGCCCTTGCCGGGCGTGCTCCGAAGGTGGATTTCGCCGCCCAGCAAGTTTGCAAGCTCGCGGCTGATTGCAAGTCCAAGGCCGGTGCCGCCGTATTTCCGGCTGGTGCCGGCATCCGCCTGCTGGAACGCCTCGAAGATCAGCTTCTGTTTTTCCAAGGGAATGCCGATGCCGGTATCGGACACCTCGAAGGCAATCACGGCGGGCGAATGGTTGAGAACCGGGTGGTCGGCGCTCCAACCGCCGACCGCGGCGGAGACGTTGAGGCGGACCCCGCCTTCGGCGGTGAACTTGAAGGCATTCGACAGCAAATTCTTGAGCACCTGCTGCAAGCGCTTGGAGTCGGTGACGATGCTGCGGCCGAGGTTGGGATCGACATCGATATTGAACGACAGCTGACGGTTTTCCGCTTCGTGCCGGAACGGGCGTCCCACCGCATCGAGCATATTGGCGGTGAGGATCTCCTCCGCGTCCACGGTCACCGTTCCGGATTCGATCTTGGACAGGTCGAGAATGTCGCTGATCAGGTTCAGGAGGTCGGTGCCGGCGCCGTGGATGGTTCGGGCGAACTCCACCTGCTTGACGGACAGATTGCCGTCCGGATTTTCGGTGAGCTGCTGGCCCAGGATCAAGATGCTGTTCAGCGGGGTGCGCAGCTCATGCGACATGTTGGCCAGGAATTCAGACTTGTACTTCGAGGTCAGCGAAAGCTCGGTCGCCTTCTCTTCGAGCGCACGACGCGCCTGCTCGATTTCCTGGTTCTTGCGTTCCACTTCGACGTTGCGCTCGGCAAGCTGCTGGGCCTTCTGCTCAAGCTGCTCGTTGGTCTGTTGCAGCTCTTTCTGCTGGGTCTGCAATTCGCCGGCGAGTTGTTGCGATTGCTTCAGCAAACCCTCGGTCTGCATGGTCGCTTCGATACTGTTGAGCACGATACCGATACTGTCCGTCAGCTGCTCGAGGAAGGTCATTTGAGAGGTGGTGAATGAGGTCAGTGAACCGAGTTCGATGACAGCCTTGACCTGGGTTTCAAACAGCACGGGGAGCACGACGAGGTTCTTCGGGACAATACGCAAAAGGGCGGAGTTGATCGGAGTCGCATCGGGCGGAATTTCGGACACCAGCCGCTGGCGCTTGTCCATCGCACACTGACCGACCAAGCCGTCGCCAAACTGCACGATTTCCTGGTGCGGAGCGGCGCCGTCGCCGGCATAGGCAGAAAGCAACCGCAAGCGCTGATTTTCCTCGCTTTCGACCTGATAAATCACGCCCATGTGGGCGTTGACCAGCGGCGTCAGCTCGCTGAGCAACAGACGACCGACCGTGGTCAGATCGCGCTGTCCCTGCAGCATGTTGGTGAACTTGGCGAGGTTGGTCTTCAGCCAGTCCTGCTCGGTGTTGACGTCGGTGGTGAGCCTCAAATTGCCGATCATGGTATTGATGTTGTCTTTGAGCTCGGCGACTTCGCCGCGCGCGTCGACCTGAATCGAGCGGGTGAGGTCGCCCTTGGTGACGGCGGTCGCCACCTCGGCAATCGCGCGTACCTGCGAGGTCAGGTTCGCGGCCAGCAGGTTGACGTTGCCGGTGAGGTCCTTCCAGGTGCCGGCAGCGCCGGGCACGTTGGCCTGGCCGCCAAGCCGGCCTTCGACGCCGACTTCGCGCGCGACGCTGGTAACCTGATCGGCGAAGGTCGCAAGCGTATCGGTCATGTTGTTGATGGTCTCGGCGAGCGCCGCGACTTCGCCCTTCGATTTCACCGTCAGATTCTGCTTGAGGTCGCCGTTTGCGACCGCGGTCACCACCTTGACGATGCCGCGCACCTGCTCGGTGAGATTGGCGGCCATGAAGTTCACGGTGTCAGTGAGGTCCTTCCAGGTGCCGGCAACGCCCGGAACCTGCGCCTGGCCGCCCAGCTTGCCCTCGGTACCGACCTCGCGCGCCACGCGCGTCACCTCGCCGGCAAAGGCGTTGAGCTGGTCGACCATGGTGTTGATGGTATTCTTCAGCTCGAGGATTTCGCCCTTCACGTCGACGGTGATCTTGCGCGACAGGTCGCCGCGGGCCACCGCGGTGGTGACCTCGGCGATGTTGCGGACCTGCGTGGTGAGATTGGCGGCGAGCAGATTGACGTTATCGGTCAGGTCCTTCCAGGTGCCGCCGACGCCGGGCACCACGGCCTGGCCGCCGAGCCGCCCCTCGGTGCCGACCTCGCGCGCGACGCGCGTCACCTCGGCCGCAAACGAGCGAAGCTGCTCGACCATGGTGTTCAAGGTGTCCTTGAGCAGCAGGATTTCACCGCGCACGTCCACCGTGATCTTCTTCGACAGGTCGCCGCCGGCGATCGCGGTCGCGACTTCCGCGATGTTGCGGACCTGCGCGGTCAGGTTCGACGCCATGAAGTTGACGTTGTCGGTCAGGTCCTTCCAGGTGCCGGCGACCTCGGGCACTTCGGCCTGGCCGCCGAGCTTGCCTTCGGTGCCGACTTCGCGCGCCACGCGCGTCACTTCGGATGCAAACGCGTTGAGCTGGTCGACCATGGTGTTGATGGTATTTTTCAGCTCGAGGATTTCGCCCTTCACGTCGACGGTGATCTTGCGCGACAGATCGCCGCGCGCGACCGCGGTCGTCACTTCGGCGATGTTGCGGACCTGTGCGGTCAGATTGCCGGCCATCGAATTGACGCTGTCGGTCAGGTCCTTCCAGGTGCCGGCGACGCCGGGCACGTTGGCCTGTCCGCCGAGCCGGCCTTCGGTGCCGACCTCGCGCGCCACGCGCGTCACCTCTCCGGCGAACCGGTTGAGCTGATCGACCATGGTGTTCAGCGTTTCCTTGAGTTGCAGGATTTCGCCGCGCACGTCCACGGTGATCTTGCGGGAGAGGTCGCCGCCGGCAATGGCGGTCGCGACTTCGGCGATATTGCGGACCTGCGCCGTCAGGTTGCCGGCCATCGAGTTCACGCTGTCGGTCAGGTCCTTCCAGGTGCCGGCGACGCCGGGCACCTCGGCCTGGCCGCCGAGCTTGCCGTCGGTGCCGACCTCGCGCGCCACGCGCGTCACTTCGCCGGCAAAGGCGTTGAGCTGGTCGACCATGGTGTTGAGCGTTTCCTTCAACTGAAGGATTTCGCCTGAGACGTTCACCGTGATCTTTTTCGACAGGTCGCCCTTGGCCACCGCGGTCGCGACTTCGGCGATGTTGCGGACCTGGCCGGTGAGGTTGCTCGCCATCGAGTTGACGCTGTCGGTCAGGTCCTTCCAGGTGCCGGCCACGCCGCGCACCAGCGCCTGGCCGCCCAATTTGCCTTCGGTGCCGACCTCGCGCGCCACGCGCGTCACCTCGCCGGCAAAGGCGTTGAGCTGATCGACCATGGTGTTGATGGTGTCTTTCAGCTCCAGAATTTCACCGCGCACGTCCACCGTGATCTTTTTCGACAGGTCGCCATTGGCGACCGCGGTCGTCACCTCCGCGATGTTTCGAACCTGCGCGGTGAGGTTGCTCGCCATCGAGTTGACGCTCTCGGTCAGGTCCTTCCAGGTGCCGGCGACGCCGAGCACGTTGGCCTGGCCGCCCAATCGGCCATCGGTGCCGACCTCGCGCGCCACGCGCGTCACTTCGCCGGCGAAAGCGTTGAGCTGGTCGACCATGGTGTTCAGCGTTTCCTTCAGCTGAAGGATTTCGCCCGACACGTTCACGGTGATTTTCTTCGAGAGATCGCCGCCGGCGATAGCGGTGGCGACGTCGGCGATGTTCCTGACCTGTGCGGTCAGGTTGCTCGCCATGAAATTGACGTTGTCGGTGAGGTCCTTCCAGGTGCCGGCCACGCCTGGCACCTGGGCCTGGCCGCCGAGCTTGCCTTCGGTGCCGACTTCGCGGGCCACGCGGGTCACTTCCGAGGCAAACGAGTTGAGCTGGTCGACCATGGTGTTGATGGTGTCTTTCAGCTCCAGGATTTCGCCGCGTACGTCGACCGTGATCTTGCGCGAGAGATCGCCGCGGGCGACCGCGGTGGTGACGTTGGCGATGTTGCGCACCTGCGCGGTCAGGTTGCCGCACATCGCGTTCACGGAATCGGTCAGGTCCTTCCAGGTGCCGGCCACGCCCGGGACGATCGCCTGACCGCCAAGTTTGCCGTCGGTGCCGACTTCGCGGGCGACGCGGGTGACTTCGGAGGCGAACGAACGCAGCTGGTCCACCATCGTGTTGATGGCTTCCTTTAGCTGCAAAATCTCGCCGCGGACGTCGACGGTGATTTTCTTGGAGAGGTCGCCATTGGCGACGGCGATCGTGACCTCGGCGATGTTGCGGACCTGGCCGGTGAGATTGTTGGCCATCGAGTTGACGCTCTCGGTCAAGTCCTTCCACACGCCGGTCACCTCCGGCACCTGGGCCTGGCCACCCAGTTTGCCTTCGGTGCCGACCTCGCGCGCCACGCGCGTCACTTCGGAAGTGAACACGCTCAGCTGCTTGATCATGGTGTTGACGATATTGGCCGACTGCAAAAATTCGCCGCCCAGCGGGCGGCCATCGACGTCGAGCTGCACGGTTTGCAGCAGATCGCCCTGCGCGACGGCGGCAACCGCTCGGGTCACTTCGCGTGTCGGCCACAGTAGATCGTCGATCAGCGTATTGACCGAGCCTTCCATGTCGGCCCAGGAGCCGCTGGCCAGACCGAACTTGACCCGCTGCCGGGTTTTTCCTTCGCGGCCGACGACCTGACCGACGCGCTCCAGCTGCTGCGCCATGCGCTGATTGGCGGCCACGATCTCATTGAAGGTATCGGCGATCTTGCCCTCGATGCCGAGATGGTCGCCGGTCATTCGTACCGAAAAATCGCCGCTGCGCATGGCCTGCAGCGCCTGCAGCAGTTCCTGCGAAGGATCGGGCTTCCCGTTGCTATACGCTTTGACTTTGGAACGACGGCGGGCAGACGTAGCGGCAGGGCCGAGATCGGTCATGGCATTCCCTCAACCTACAAATGCGCATTGGAATCGGACAGGTGACTGGCAATTTTTTGCAGCATCAAATCTTGCGGCCGCTCCCAAAGCAAGCGGAAATAAGCCAGAAGTTACAAACGTTTAGGTTCCGTGGCGCGGAACGAAGTGGAACAATTCCGTCGGGGAATTTTTGTTCCACGCAGATAAAACTTTTTTGAAAGACAGCATATCGGGGGGATTCGCAGGGTTCATCGGGACGGTTTTAAGGCGCCCTAGGGCCGGTCAGGTTCCCAGAGCCTTTAGGGGCGCTTCTGGCTCGGCCGTTTCGGCGGAACCGGCGCGGTCTCGGCTGCGGCCTGGGGATCGAATTTGCGGGTTACCTTGATGGCGGCATGGCTGATGTCGAGAAGCGAGCGGCGGCCTTCTTCCATGACGGTGCCGGACTTCTTGTTGAAGCTCTCGGCCAATTCGCGAATCGTCCTTACTTTTTCCAACAACTGGTCCGCTTTTCCGTCTGCCAGGCTGGGTACGACGTTATCGATCCTGGTCAGCGCACCGTCGAAGTTCTCGAAGGCGCCGTCGGCCCGGCGCAGGATGCTGTCGATTGCATCGCCCTTGCCGGCAAGCGAAGCCGTATAGGTTTCGAAATTCAAAAGCGCACCCTTCAGCATCGCCTGATTGCCGACCAGGATCCGATCGACGCTGTGCAGGGAATCTCGGATCGATTCCGTCTCGCTGAGGTCGGCGGTCAGGACCGGAACGCCATCCTCGTCCAGCGCCACCGGCGCGGCGGCAGCCGCGCCGCCGACGAGCGAAATCGCCGCCACGCCGGTGAGGCCTTGAAACTCCAGCCCGACAACGGTGTCGTTGCGGATCGGGGCGCTGTTATCCACCATGACAAAGGCGACGACCTTGCGCGGATTGTCGAGCTTCAGCGACATGATCTGGCCGACCTGAACGCCGTCGAAATTCACGTTGCCGCCCTTGCGCAGGCCGCTGGCGGAACCCTCGAACACGATGCGAAGCGGGCCTTGCTGCCGGGTGCCATGGATCTTGCGGTAGCCGAGCAGGCCGACAAATGCGGCTGCGATCAGCGCAAGCGTCGTCGATCCGATCATCAGATTGCTCGCCCGCGCTCTCATGGCAAAATCCGGCGGCGATGTGCTGATTTGCGAGGGTTGACGTCCATCGCCGCCTTCTGATTGTACCGGCAAAGCCAGGCGGGCGAAAGCCTGCGGGCGCTGCTTGACAGGGCTGGAGGCCGGGATAACCCTCGATCGACCATGTGTGCCGCGCGTGTTGCAACGAAAAGCCAGAGTATTGGAGGAAGCCCATGCCGAAACGGCTGAGCGAAAATCAAGTCACTGATTATCGCGAGCGCGGCTATCACTTCCCGGTCGACGCGCTCAGCGCCGGCGAAGTGGCGGATTTTCGCCGCAAGCTCGAAGACTATGAAGCGAGAAGCGGCGGCCCGATCAAGGGCGAGATGCGCCATCGCAGCCATGTGCTGTTCACCTGGATCAACGAGATGATCCGGCATCCGAAAATCCTCGACGCGATCGAGGACCTGCTGGGCCCCAATCTGCTGTGCTGGAACACCAGCTTCTTCATCAAGGAAGCCCATGACCCGGGTTTCGTGTCATGGCATCAGGACGCCACCTATTGGGGCCTCAGCTCGTCCGATGTGGCGACCGCCTGGATTGCGATGTCGCCGGCCAACAAAGTTTCCGGCTGCATGAAGTTCATTGCCGGCACCCACAAAAGCCAGGTCGCGCATGCGGACACCTTCGACCAGAACAATTTGTTGACGCGCGGGCAGGAGATCGCCGTCGAGGTCGACGAGAACAAGGCGGTGCTGGTCGAGTTGCAGCCCGGCCAGGCCTCGCTGCATCACGTGCTGCTATTCCACGGCTCGGAGCCGAACCGCTCCGACGACCGCCGCATCGGGCTGGCGATCCGCTACATCCCGACCCATCTGAAGCAGGCCGTGGGCCAACGCGATTGGGCGACGCTGGTGCGCGGCAAGGACGACTTCGGTCATTTTCAGCCGGAATACGTGCCGAAGCGCGACCTCGAGCCCGCGGCATTGGCCTTCCACAAGGAAGTCTCGGACGAGCAAGTGCGGGTGCTCTATCGCGGCACCGGCCGGTCCGCGTATCGGGCTTGAGGTCAGCGACGATCAAACGCCTCAGGTCAGCGTCCACTCCTCGGCGCTGGCGCCGGCGAGCGCGCGGACACGGGCGTCGTCGGCGGCGAGTTCGCTGGCCGAGCCTGAATAGACGACGATGCCGTCATCCAGCACATAGGCGTTGTCGGCAATCTCCAGGCTCATGCGTGCGTTCTGCTCGACCAGCAACACGGAGATGCCCTCGGCCTTCATCTGATGCACGATGCGAAACACTTCGCGCACGATCAGCGGCGCCAAGCCCTGCGAAGGCTCGTCGAGAATCAACAGCCGCGGATTGAGCAGCAACGCGCGGCCGATCGACAACATTTCCTGCTCGCCGCCGGAAAGCTGCCGGCCGCGGTTGAGCTTGCGTTCCTCGAGCCGCGGGAACAGCTTATAGATGCGCTCGACGCTCCACGGCCCGTCGCGTTCGAGCGGAACCCTGAGATTTTCCTCGACGCTGAGATTGGCGAAGATGCGCCGGCCTTCGGGCACATAGCCAACCCCCGCCGCGGCGATCCGGAAGGTCGGCCAGCGCGTGACGTCCTCACCGAACACCGTGATCTTGCCCTCGCGCGCCGGCGTCAGGCCCATCAGGCTGCGCAGCGTCGTGGTCTTGCCGGCGCCGTTGCGCCCGAGCAACGCGGTGATCTTGCCTTCGGCAACCTCGAGGCTGACGCCATGCAGGATGTGGCTCTTGCCGTAATAGGTGTGCAGGCCTTCGGCTGACAGTGCTGCGCTCATGCGGCGGTGCCCAGATAGGCGGCCTGAACGGTCTCGTTGTCGGCGATCTGCTTTGGCGTGCCCTGCGCCAGCATTCTGCCCTGATCGAGCACGCAGATGCGGTCGGCGAGATGAAACACCACCCGCATGTCGTGCTCGATCAGCACGATGGTGTAGTTGCTGTCACGGTGCAGCCTTCGGATCAATTGCGTGATCTGGTAGGTTTCCTGGTCGCCCATGCCGGCGGTGGGCTCGTCGAGCAGCAACAGATGCGGCCTTAGCGCCAGCGCCATTGCGATCTCGGCAGCGCGCTGGTCGCCATGCGCCAGCTCGCCGACCAGCCTGCCGGTTTTGCTGTCCAGCGAAACCAGCTTCAGGGTGTCCTCGACGCGCCGATAGATTTCGGCCTGTTCCGAACGGTTGATCCAGGGCCTCAAGCGATATCCGCCGGCGACTTCGGCGGCAATGCGGACGTTCTCGAACACCGTGAGTTCGGGAAAAATCTCGGTGATCTGGAAGGTCCGGGCCATGCCGAGCGTGACGCGCTCATGCGTCGAAAGCCGCGTGATGTCGCGGCCGTCGAATATGATGGCGCCCGAGGTCGGCGGAAAAAATCCCGAGATCAGGTTGAAGAAGGTGGTCTTGCCGGCGCCGTTCGGCCCGATAATCGCGCATAACTCGCCCTTCGCCACCGACAGCGAGACGTCGCGCACCGCCACAAGGTTGCCGAACCGCTTGGTGACGTTGTTGACGTCGAGAACGTTCATGCCTTGCTCCGTTGAATGAAGCCCAGCAGTCCGCGCGGAAAAAACAACACCACCAGGACAAACAGCAGCCCGACAAACGACATCCAGTTCACCGTGATGCTGGAGAGATAATCCTGCAGCACCACGAACACGGCGGCGCCGAGCAGCGGGCCCCAAAAGCTGCGCATCCCGCCCATCACCGCCATCATGACGAAATCGCCGGACTGGCTGTAATGCAGGCCCCTCGGGTCGGCGAAGTTGTTGACCAGCGCATAGAGCGCGCCGGCAAATCCCATGAAGAAGCAGGACAGCGTGAACGCGATCCAGATGTGGCGTTCGACGGGGATGCCGAGGAAGCGGGCCCGGCGCTCGTTCTCGCGGATCGCGATCATGGTGCGGCCGAAGGGCGAGCGCAGGATATAGGCCATGGCGCCGACAACCAGCGCGAAACAGAACAACACGAAAAAATAGAAATTGTTGGCGTCGGAGAGGATATCGAGCTTGAACAGGCCGAAGTCGATCGGCTGGCGTGAGAAGCCGCGCAAGCCGTCGTCGCCGCCGGTCAGCGAGCTCCACTGAAAGGCGATGTAGTAGAACACCTGCCCGAACGCGATCGTGACCATCGCGAAATAGACCCCGCGCCGCCGCACGATCAGGGTGCCGAGAATGGCACCGCAGAGGCCGCCGAGCAGCATGCCGGCGATCAGCGCCAGCGGCGTGCTCGGCGCCAGGAATTTCAGCGTCAGCCCGGCGCCGTAGGCGCCGAGACCGAAATAGGCGGCATGGCCGAACGACAGCACGCCGGTAAATCCCAAAAGGAAATTCAACGACATTGCCGCCAGCCCCAGCACCAGCACACGGGTCGCCAGCGCGGTGTAACCACCGAGCGGCGCCATCCAATAAGGAGCGAGCAGCAGGGCGGCCCAAATCGCCGCGAGAACGGTCAGCTTGCGGGTTTGCTCGACGCTCAACTCATCATTCCTTCTTCGCCGAACAATCCGCGCGGACGCAGCAGCAGCACCACCGCCATCAGGACATAGATCACCGCCTCGCTGGCGGCCGGCAGAAACACCGCGGTCAATCCCGACGCCACCCCGATCAGCAGGCCGCCCACCAGCGTTCCCGGCAGGCTGCCGATGCCGCCGACGATGATGGCGATGAAGCTCGGCATCAACAGCCCGGTGCCCATGGTCGGCTCGAGGCCGAGCTGGCCGGCGGCGAGCACGCCGCTGAGCCCGGCGAGAAAAATGCCGACGGCGAAATTGAGCGAGCGCAGCATCTGCACGTTGATGCCGAGCGCGGCGACCGTTTCGAGGTCGAGCGTGCCGGCGCGGATGCGGATGCCGAGGCGGGTGTAGCGCAACAGCACGAACAACAGCGCCACCGCAATCATCACCACGGCCACCATGAACAGACGGTAGCCAGTGATGAAAAACAGGTCGCTGCTGAGTGGCTGCGCCAGAAAGGCCGGAATGGTGACCGGCTTGCCCTGCGGGCCCCAGATGAAACGGGTGCCATCCTCGACCATGAAGGCCAGACCGAAGGTGAGCAGCAGGCTGTAGAGCGGATCGCGACCATAGAGCGGGCGGATCAATACCCGCTCGACCGCGAGCCCGATGATGGCGGTGAGCGGCGGGGCCAGCAGCAGCGCGCCCCAGAAGCCGATATAGGGCGTGATAGTATAGGCGATATAGCCGCCGATGACGAGAAAACCGCCATGGGCGAAATTGATGACGTTGCTCAAATTGAGGATCAGCGACAGACCGAGCGCCATCAGCACGTAGAAGGCCCCGATGATCAGCCCGTTGGTGACATTAAACAGCAGCAGTTGGGTCATAACTCACCGGGTGAAAGCTAACATGCGAGCGGATCCGGGGCTGTCGGCTCCCGGATCCGAGGTAACGGGCCGGACCTTGAAGGTTATGACGGCCACTTGATGGTGCAGCCGGTTTCGCCGACTGCGGGCGCGGTCTTGTCGCCGGGCACGACTTCATCGACGCGGTAGAGGTCTTCCGGATCGTCCTTGCCCTTCGGCTGCGCCTCGCCGACGAAGGCCGAGGTCATCAATTGATGGTCGCCCTTGCGGTAATACACCTTGTTCGGCTGCAGCTTGACGTCGTCCGGCAGCTCGAAATTTTCCAATGCGGCGGCAAGCTTGACCGCGTCGACGGTCTTCTCCTTGTTGGCGACCAGCGCAAAGCTCATGGCCGAGACATAGCCAAACCAGTGCCGCGCGGTCGGCACGTTGCCGTTGTTGACCTTGCGGATATCGGCGACGAACTTTTCGACGCCGGGAACGCCCGGTTGCTTCCAGTACCATTCGAACATCCAGACGCCGATCCGCGCTTCCGGCGGCAGCCCGGCCAGCGATTCCAGCTCCTGCTGCGTTCCCGCAACATGGATCTGCTTGTTGAGTCCGAACTGCACCACCTGCTTGAGGCAGTTGATCATGTCGGAGCCCTGCACCAGCAGGATCAACACGTCTGGACTGGCGGCGCGCGCCTTGATCAGGTAGGCGGAGAAATCGGTGGTACCGAGCGGGGTCAGTTCGTTGCCGGTGACGGTGCCGCCGAGCTTCTTCAGATCGTCCGTGCAGGCGTCATACAGCGTATGGCCGAAGGCGTAATCGGGCGTGATGAAATGCCATTTCTTGCCGTACTTTGTGAACAGCACGTTGGATACCGAATTGGCCTCCATCCGCGTGGTGTTGCAGACCCGGAACACGTTCCACTTGCAATCCTTGCCGGTGATCGAATCGGTGTGGCCACCGGACACGATGTGCAGGATCTTCTTTTCCGCGGTGACCTGGGCGATCGCGGCCGCGATGCCGGAATTGACGTCGCCGATCATGAAGTTGACCTGATCGCGCTCGATCAGCTTGCGCGCCTTTTGCACGCCGGTGCCGACGTCATTGGCGGAATCCTCCACCAGCAATTCGACCTGGCGTCCGAGAATGCCGCCCTTGGCATTCATCTGTTCGATGGCGAGCTTGGCGCCCATCACCTCGTTGCCGGCCGGCGCCGCGTAGACGCCGGTGAGGGGATCGACCATGCCGATCCGGATCGGTGTCTCGCCGCGCGCCGCGATAATGAAGGGGGACGCCACCTGAAAGGCGCCGAGCGCGGCGGCGCCTTTCACGAGTGCGCGGCGATCGAATTTCGTGGTGAAAATCGGCGATGTCATGCGGTCTCCCTAACGTGTTTTCGGGGTTTCTTCTGTCGCGTCCGTCATTTGCGAGTAACCAGGACTACGGTACCCACGTTTTGGATTGCTTCGCTGCGCTCACAATGACGTCCCACGTTTTCTGTCGCCTTTTGCGTTGAGGCATCAGGTGACAATGTTTTGCATTATTACGCCGGCCACTGGACCTTGCAGCCGGTGGCCTCGGCCGGACCGGCGGCTTTTTCGCCCGGTACGGGATTTTTCACCGTGAACATGTTGTCCGGATCGCCCTTCGGCGGATGCGCCTCGCCGACGAACACCGTGCTCATCAATTCGTGATCGCCGGCGCGGTACTCCGGCGCGCCCGGTTGCAGGGCGACCTCCGGCGGAAGCTTGAATCCGGAAAGCGCGTGCGCCAGCTTTGGCGCCTCGAGCGTCTTCTCCTGGTTGGCGATCAAGGCAAGTGTCTGCACCGAAGCATAGCCGAACCAGTTGCGAGCGGTGGCGGCACCACCAGTGAGCTTCTTCATTGCGGCGTTGAATTCCGCCACATGCGGCACGCCCGGCTGGTCCCACCACCATTCCATGGTCCACCAGCCGACGCGGGCGCCATCAGGCACCGCGCGGATGCTCTCAAGCTCGAACAGGGCGCCGCCGACGGCCATCTGCTTGTCGAGACCGAACTGAACGAACTGCTTCAGGCTGGAGACCTGGTCGCCGCCGCCCATGACGTTGATCAGCACCTGTGGGCCATAGGCTTTGGCCTGGATCAGGTAGGATGAATAATCCGGCGTGCCCAACGGGACCAGCGAACCGGAGGATGTGCCGCCCGCGGCCTTCAAAACCTTTTCGAAGCCTGCCTGCACCGAATGGCCATAGGCGTAGTCCGGAGTGAGGAAGTACCATTTCTTGCCGAACTTCTCGATTAGCGTGCTGGCGATGGCGTTGGCGTCCATGGTGGTGGAGTTGCAAACCCTGAATACGTTCCACGAGCAGTTCGCGCCGGTGATGGGATCGGTGTGCCCGCCCGAGACGATATGGAGCACCTTCTTTTCGCTGGTGACCTGTGCCATCGCGATCGCAATGCCCGAATTGACATCGCCGATGATGAAGCTCACCTGATCGCGTTCGATCAGCTTGCGCGTCTTCTGCACGCCGGTGCCGACGTCATTGGCCGAGTCTTCGACCAGCAGTTCGACCGGCCGGCCGAGAATGCCGCCCTTCTTGTTGATTTCCTCGGCGGCGAATTTGGCTCCGACCACCTCGTTCTGCGCGATCGCGGCATAAACCCCGGTCAGCGGATCGACCATGCCGATCCGCACCGGTGTTTCGCCGCGCGCCTTGATGATGAAGGGCGAAGAGAATTGCACCGCAGCAATCGCGGCGCTCGACTTTAGAAGCGTCCGCCGATCGACCGGCCATGATCGTTGCGAGATAGCCATTGCTGTCCTCCCAGAAAAGGTGACGTCCTGACGGGCATTCTTCGATGCCGTTAACCCGAGCGTAACCCGTCTGGTTCGGCTTTGCCAAGGATCAAGCCCCGAAAATCCTGCAACCTTCGGCCTAGGCAGTGTGCCCATATATGTGCCAGCGGGCCAATGCCGGCGCGGTCAAGCGCCGCGCAGGCAATCCATTTCGCGGCGAAGTGTGGATTGCTTCGTCGCTTCCTTCCTCGCGATGACCTGGACAGCGCAGGCGTAAGAGAGCAGGGCGAGCGCGGTTGGCTTCAATGCCCGGCCGCACTTCTGGCGGCGGCGTTGTTGAGAACGATCAGGGCATCGACGGCAACGCCGGTTTTGGCATTGATCATAAATGGATTGACGTCGATCGAGGCGATGCGGCCGCCGGCATCGGCCATCAGGTTGGAGAGCCCGACCAGCGCTTTCACAGCCGAGGCCTCATGCAGCGCGGGCTTGCCGCGATAGCCTTTCAGTTTGACCCCAGCCTTGGTTCGGCTGATCAACTGCCTGGCTTCGGTCGCATCGAGCGGTGCGCCGGCGAGCGCGACATCCTTCATCAACTCGATGTCGACGCCGCCGGTGCCGAACAGCACTACCGGACCCATCTCGGCGTCGAGCGCGGCGCCGACCACAAGCTCCAGCTCGGCCTCGACCTGCTGCGCGATCAGGATGCCCTCGAGCTTCGGCTTGCCCTTCAATTTACTCACCCGGGCGGTGATGGCGTTGAACGCCTGCTTGACCTCGGCCGGGCTGTTGATGTCGAGCACCACGCCGCCAATGTCGGATTTGTGCAGGATCTCGGCGCTGACGACCTTGGCGACGACGGGGAAGCCGATCTTTCTGGCAATCTTCACGGCGTCGGCCGCCGACTGCGCAATCTCTTCCTTCGAGACCGGAATGCCATAGGCGCGCAGCAGCTTTTTCGACGCGACTTCGTCGAGCGCCGCACCACTGGCCCCCTTCAGGGCTTTTTCGAGCGTCGCACGCGCCGAAGCGCTGGAGCTCGAGACGATCTCGGGCACTTCCTTGCGCAGCGAAGCGTATTCGATCAGCGCCTTGATCGCGCCCACGGCGCGATCAAGGCCCTGCATGACGGCGATATGCGGCAGCGACTTGCGCAGAGTTTTGGTGAATTCGGTGAAGCCGATCGACATCGTGCTGATGTAGACCACCGGCTTGGAAGCGGCGGCCGCCATGTCGTTGACGATACGCAAATTCCGTTCGCGCAATTCGTGCGGCGCCTTCGGCAGCTCGGAATCGATGATCACGATGTCGGTATCGGGGTCGTCGATCATGAGCTTGATCGACTGCATGTAGACCGAGGGGTCGACCACCGCGGCGAATCCCGCGTCCAGGGGATTGCCGATGATCGATCCCGGGCCGAGCATTTTTGCTAGCCTGTCGCTGGCATCCTTGCTGAGCGCCGCGAAATTCAGGCCGGCGGAAAAGAAGGCATCGATCAGCAGGCCGCGCTTGCCGCCCGACAACGTGACCGCGGCGAGACGATTGCCCTTCGGCGGCTCGGCGTGGACGAAACATTCGGTGGTCTCGATCAATTCGTCGAGGCCGCGCACCCGGATCACGCCTTCGCGGGTCGAGATGGCGTCGAAGGTCTCGATCGAGCCGGCAAGCGCGCCGGTGTGAGCCATGGCGGCGGCACGCCCGCCCTCCGACGCCCCGAGCTTCAATGCGATCACCGGCTTGCCTGCCGCGCGCGCGGCCTTACAGGCATCGCGAAAACCCTTGGTGTTGCGCACCCCTTCGAGATAGACGACGATCACGCGGATCGAAGGATCGGCGGCGAAATAGCTCATCAGGTCGGGGGTCTCGAGCCCCGCTTCGTTTCCGGTCGTGACCATGTAGCCGACGCCGACGCCGCGATCCTCCAGCGCCTGTCGGATCGCCATCACGATCGCGCCGGATTGGCCCGCGATCGCCACCGGCCCGGCTTCCATGGTGACGATGCGGTCGTCGATATTGGTGAACAGGTTTTCGCCGGCGCTGAGATTGCCGAGGCAATTCGGGCCTGTGACCGCAAGCCCGGTGTCGCGAACGGCTTGTTGCAGCTCGGCGGCGAGCCGTTGGCTGTCATCGTCCTGCAATTCGCTGAAGCCCGAGGTGACGATGGTCGCCGAGCGGGCGCCGGCCGAGGCAGCATCGCGGATCACCTGGATCGCGAAGCGCGCCGGCACCAGCACCAGCACATGGTCCGGCTTGTCCGGCAGGCCGGCAAAATCCTTGTAGCAGCGCACGCCCCAGACCGTTTCGCGTTTGGCGTTGACCGGGTAGAGCCCGCCCGCGTAATTGTATCTGATCAGGTTGTTCCAGATCCGCTCGGCATAGTTGCCCGGCTTGTCCGTCGCACCGACCAGCACGACGTTGCGCGGGTGCAGCATCGCATGGATGCGTTTGACGATATCGGGCGCATCCGGCAAGGGCGACCATTTGCCGGCCGATCGGGGTGCGGTTGTTACCTGAGCTTCCATAACGCGTAGTCCTCACCCTTTTATTTTCGGAAGCGCCATTCGACGGGCGATCGCCGCCAGCGCAGGCTTTTGATTTCTTATTATTGATAGTCGGGAA
Organism: uncultured Alphaproteobacteria bacterium; assembly: GCA_963840155.1. Lineage (GTDB taxonomy): Bacteria > Pseudomonadota > Alphaproteobacteria > Rhizobiales > Xanthobacteraceae > Bradyrhizobium. Next base: position 907,771 of record CAWIXP010000002.1, on the reverse strand, counting down.
GGGTGGCAACTCGCGAAGCCGGATGATGGCCATGCCGTCCGATCGGTGTTGCCTACCAGGCCGGCCGCGGGCGCGATGGCGAGGCAAGGCCGGCGAGCAGCACCGCGAGAATGCCGGTCAGGAAGATGCCATCAAATGTCCCGGCGCCGCCGATCGATGCGACAGGCGCGCCAAGCCCGGCGATCTTGTCGAGATTAAGCAGATCGGCGCCGATCAGCGTTCCCATCGAGCCGCAGATATAGGCAAGCGGCGGCGCGTATTCGCGCGAAAGGATGAAGGCCATGATCGCCGTGGCCACCACGGGCACAAACACCGGCACGGCAATGCCGATTCCATGCACCGGCGTCGCCGTCGAATGGATGATGAAAGCAATGATCGCCGTCCCGAGCGCGGCCTTGAGCCACAGTTGATATCGAACGACGAGATAGCTCGACATGACAGTCGGAATCACGGCGCCACCGACGTTGATGGCAAGCACCGTGCCGGGCCATGAGACCACGACCGGCACGACATAACGCATGCCGAAGAAGTCGACGATCTGCCCCGACCTGACGGGTTGGCCGGGCAAGACCGTGACCGGAATATTGAAATAGCTGCCGATCAGCGAGCCGAACAGCAACAGCAGCGCGACACCCGGCCCGACCCCCAGGCGCATATAGGCATATCTGAGAACGCGAAGCTGAATCAGGATGATCAGCCCGCCGACCAGCAAAACCAGGATCGAAAACAGTCCCGGCGGCAGCGGCAGATAATGCATTTGGGAATCCATGACGGGTGCTCGGGTCCTGGCTGGACTTCGTGCCAGCGGCCATCCGCTCAGATATTGATCGTGCGCGGCGCGGCAAGGGGTATCGCGGGGCGGTAACGTCCGACCAGTCAATGAACAATGCCGCATTTGGTTTCAAGGAGCTGTCGCTGCTTGAGCGCTGCAGCAGCTTACGACGCAGCGGCGCCGGGCGCAGCGGCGGCTTTTTGGCGCACGAACTTCTGGTACGGCGTCGGTTAGGCTTCGCGCCCCGTGCCTTGATCGAGAAAGCATGCCACTTGATGCCGCGCGCCGACGTCGGCCAGAACAGGGGTTTCCATCTTGCAGCGCTCCATCGCGTAGCGGCAGCGGGTATGGAAGGCGCAGCCGGACGGCGGATTGATCGGGCTCGGCACGTCGCCTTCGATCAGCGGCGCAAGACGCTTAGCTCTGGGATCGGCGACCGGAACGGAGGCCAGCAGCGCCTGCGTATAGGGATGGCGCGGGTTTGCGAACAGCTCCGTCTTCTCGGCGATCTCGACGATGCGCCCGAGATACATCACGGCGACGCGGTGGCTGATATGGGCCACCACCGCGAGATCGTGCGCGATGAACAGATAGGAAAAATCATGCTTGCGCTGCAGGTCGATCAGAAGATTGATCACCTGGGCCTGGATCGAGACGTCGAGTGCTGACACCGGCTCGTCGCATACGATCAGGCTCGGCCCCAGCGACAGCGCGCGCGCGATGCAGATACGCTGGCGCTGGCCGCCGGAGAACTGATGCGGGTAGTTGTGCATCTGATCGGGCCTCAAGCCGACCTGCTCGAACAGCTCGGCGACCCGCTCACGCTTCTTCTCGCCGCTGGCGATGCCATGCACGCTCAGCGGCTCGCCGACGATGTCGCCCGCGGTCATGCGCGGATTAAGCGAAGCAAACGGGTCCTGGAACACGATCTGCATCGAGCGCCGGTGCGGGCGCAACTCCGCCTTGCCGAGATGGGTGATATCCAGTCCGTTAAGGCGAATACTGCCGCTGGTCGGCTCGACCAGGCGCAGCACGCTGCGCGCAACTGTCGATTTGCCGCAGCCGGACTCGCCAACCAGCCCGAGGGTCTCTCCGACCCCAACCGAAAAGCTCACGCCGTCCACCGCATGAACGGTGCCGATGGCGCGGCGCAGGATGCCGCTTCGCACCGGATAGTGCTTTTTCAGGCCGGATATTTCGAGCAGCGGGCGCGCCTCGGTCATGTTGACTCCGCAAGCTCTGCCGCGCGCCAGCAGGCTGCCAGATGATTGGAGCCCCAGTCCTGCAATGGCGGATACTCCTCGCGGCAGCGCGCTATCGCAAGCCCGCAGCGCGGCGCGAACGCGCAGCCGGTTGGCAGCCGCGCTAGCGAAGGCACCATGCCGGGAATCTCGATCAGGCGCGCATCGGCCTTTGGGCCGAGCGAGGGCACCGCCGGGATCGAGGCCATCAAGCCGCGGGTGTAGGGGTGCCGCGGGCTTTCGAACAAGGTCTCGACATCGGCTTCCTCGACCTTCCTGCCGGCATACATCACGATGACGCGCTGCGCGGTCTGCGCGACCACGCCGAGATCATGGGTGATCAGGATCAAGCCCATGCCAAGCTGCTTTTGCAGGTCGAGCACCAGCGCCAGGATCTGGGCCTGGATCGTGACATCGAGCGCGGTGGTCGGCTCGTCGGCGATCAGGAGCGCCGGACGGCACGCCAGCGCCATGGCGATCATCGCGCGCTGGCGCATTCCCCCCGATAGCTGGTGCGGATATTCCTGCGCGCGCCGCTCCGGCACCGGAATCCTGACCAGGCGCAACATCTCGACCGCCTGATCCCATGCCTCTTTCTGGTTCATCGGCCGATGCAGACGCACCGCCTCGGTGATCTGGTCGCCGATCCGCATCACCGGATTGAGCGACGTCATCGGCTCCTGAAAGATCATGGAAATCCGATTTCCCCTGATCTGACGCATCTCGTCGTCGTCGAGGCCGAGAAGATCGGTGCCTTCGAGCATGACGGAGCCGCCGACGATCCTGCCGGGCGGGTCAGGCACCAGTCGCATGATCGAAAGCGCGGTCACGCTCTTGCCGCAGCCGGATTCGCCAACGATGGCGAGCGTCTCGCCGCGGCGAACGCTGAAGGAGACCTCGTCGACAGCCCGGAACAGACCGGAGGTCGTGAAGAAAACCGTCTGCAGGCCCTTCACGTCGAGCACCATTTCGGCAATCCGATGCCCGTTCATCAGCCGCGCTGCCTCGGGTCGAGCACGTCGCGCAGCGCGTCGCCGAACAGGTTGGTGCCGAATACCGCAAGGCTGATGGCGATGCCGGGAAAAATCACCAGCCATGGCGCGGTGCGGACGTACTCGGCCGCCGACTCCGACAGCATGCGTCCCCACGACGGGTACGGCTCGGGAATGCCGAGGCCGAGAAACGACAGCGATGCCTCGGTGAGAATGGTGGAGCCGAGCTGGGCGGTGGCCAGCACGATCAGCGGCGCGAGCGTATTCGGCAGAACGTGCCGCAGCGCAATTCGCGTCTCGCTCATGCCGATCGACTTGGCGGCTTCGATGAACGGAAGCTCGCGCAACGCCAGTGTATTGGCGCGGATGACGCGGGCGACGGTGGGAATCAGGGGAATCGCGATCGCGATGATCACGTTGGGAAGCGATGGCCCCAGGGCCGCCGTCATCACCAGGGCGAGCACCAACAGCGGCAAGGCCTGCAAGATGTCGGTGATGCGCTGGAAAACCAGGTCGACCCAGCCGGACAGGTATCCCGACGCCAGCCCGATGGTCACCCCGAAGATCGAGCCGAGCGCAGTCGAGCCGATGCCGACCGCGAGCGATATGCGCGCGCCGTGGATGATGCGGCTCCAGACGTCGCGGCCGAACGAATCCGTGCCCAGCCAGTGCACGGCGTTGGGGGCGGTGAGGGCGTGCGCGGAATCAACCGCCAAAGGGCTGAAACGGCACACGACATCGGCAAACAGCGCGGTCAGCACGAACATCACCATGATAACGAGGCCGGCCGCGCCGAGGACGTGGCGCTGCGCGAGGAACGCGAGCTTGCGCCAGCCATAGGTGGAATGGGCGCCGGCGCGCCGCAGTTCGCTGTCGTAGTTGATCGCGTCCATGGGCTCCCTAATCGGTATAGCGGATGCGCGGATCGACAACCGCATAAAGCATGTCGACCGTGAAATTGGCGAATACGACCACGACCGCGATCAGCATCACCAGGTTCTGCACGATCGGATAGTCGCGCCACCGGATCGCCTCGACGAGGAAACGGGCAACGCCGGGAATGTTGAAAACGGTTTCGGTGACGATCAGGCCGCCGATCAGGAACGCCGCCTCGATGCCGATCACGGTGATTACCGGCAGGATCGCGTTCTTCAGCGCGTGACGATAGTTGACGGTAGCCTCCGAAGCGCCCTTGGCGCGGGCGGTACGAATGTAGTCCTGGCGCAATATTTCCAGCATCGAGGAGCGCGTGATCCGCATCGTCAGCGCGGCGCTGCGAAATCCGACCGCCATCGCCGGAATGCAGTAGATCGCGAAAGCCTCGCCCCAGGTGCTCGGATTGGGATTGAAGATCGGCATGGTCCCGAACAGCCAAACAGACGCCATCAGGATCAACAGACCGAGCCAGAACGAGGGCAGCGACAACCCGCTCAGGCTGACCACGCGCAAGGCGTAGTCGAGCCGGCTGCCCTGGTTGACCGCGCTGATGACGCCGAGCGGAATGCCGATCGAGGCCGAAAACATCAGTGCCAGCCCGGCCAGCCGCGCGGTGATCGGAATTCGCGGCAGGATTTCGTCGAGCGCGGGCTTCTCCGAGACATAGGAATAGCCGAGGTCGCCGTGCAAGAGCCCGCCGATCCACTGCAGGTATTGCACGAAGATCGACTGATCGAGCCCGAGTTCACGCTCCAGATTGGCCTTGTCGGCCGGGTCGACATATCCGGCGGCGGCAAACAGGATGTCGACGATGTTGCCCGGCACGATGCGCAGTAGCACAAAGATGATGACCGAGATCCCGAACAGGGTCACCAGCATGAGGACGAGGCGTCGCACGATATAGGCAAACACCCTGGCTGCTCCGTTGCCGCGTATTCCACAAAAATGAAAAGGGCCTTGCGACCGCGATACGCTGAGGTCGTCGAATTTCCCGGCGCGGGTTCTAACCCGGCTTGAGGTTACTTATCCAGCCACACGTCCTCGTAGCGATAGCCATTGTAGGAACTGTTCACCATGATGGTGACGCCCTTTACATAAGGCTGCCAGCAGGTGCCCTGGCGGCCGTGGAAGATGATCGGGCGGGCGACGTCTTCCTGCAGCTTCTTGTCGATCTCCCACACCAGCTTCTTGCGCTTGGCGACATCGGTCTCCTGGGATTGCTGGTCGAACAGCTTCTCGATGTCCTTGTTGCAGTAGTTGGTGTAGTTGCGCTCCGAATTGCAGGAGTAGTTCTCGTAGAACGACTGATCCGGATCGTCGACCGCGTTGCCGGTGAGGTTGAGGCCGAGCGTGTAGTCCTTGCGCGCGACCTTCGGGAACCAGTTGGCGGTCTCGACCACGTCGAGCTCGCCATCGATATAGATGCTCTTGAGCTGGTCGATCAGGATCACGGCGGGGTCGCGGTAAACCGGAATGTTGCGGGTCGAGACCTTGACCGCGAGGTGTTTGTCCGGGCCATAGCCAGCCTTCTGCATCAGCTTGCGCGCTTCTTCGCGGTTGGCATGCACGTCGGGGCCGTAGCCCGGAATGGATTCCAGCATTTCCTTGGGCATCGCCCACAATCCCGCCGGCGCAGGCAGCATGGTGCCGCCGATATCGGCCTGGCCTTCGTTCAGGATCGAGATAAATGCCTTGCGGTCGAGCGCCATCGCCATGGCGCGACGAATGTCCAGATTGTCAAACGGCGGCGCGGACGAGTTGACGATGATGTTGGTGCTGACGTTGATCGGCTCTACCACACAGATCGCGTTGGGCGCCTGGGTCTTGACGTCCTTGAGCAGCGGGATCGATACCTCGGTCGGGAACGTCATGTCGAATTTGCCGGCGACAAATGCCAGAATGGCGGTCGAACGGTTCGGGATGATGGTGAACTCGATGCCGTCGAGATGCGGCAGACCCTTCTTCCAATAGTCCGGATTGCGGGTGAGCTTGATGGATTCGTTGGCCTTGAACTCGACGAACTTGAACGGACCGGTGCCGATCGGGTGGGTGCGCATTTCCGCGGGCGAAACATGGCAGGGATAGATCGGCGTATACCCGGAGGCGAGCAGCGCAAGCAGCGCCGGCTGCGGCCGCTTCAGGTTGAACGCGACCTCGAAGTCGCCCTTGGTGGTGACGTCGACGACTTCGTTATACCAGGACTTGCGCGGGTTCTTGCGGAATTTCTGCGGCGACTTGCCCATCAGCATGTCGAAGGTGCACTTGACGTCGTTCGAGGTAAACGGCTTGCCGTCATGCCACTTGACGCCTTGCCTCAGCTTGAAATCGAGCGTTTTGCGGTCCTCGCTCCAGGCCCAGCTCTCCGCCAGATCCGGGACGATCGAGTCCATGCTGTTTTGCGCGACGTCCTGTTTGTAGATGACGAGGTTATTGAAAACCGGCATGAAGGGAATGTTGGTCGAGTAGGTCGCCTCCTCATGAATGGAAGCGCTGCCCGGGCTGTCGCGATGATAGATTCGGAAGATGCCGCCCTGCTTCTCCGCCGCGGCCGCAACATTCGAAAATGCCAGCAACGACAACAACGCGGCGGCCAGCGCCAGCACGCTCCGCATGCTTCCCTCCATCGAGTTTCGGCCTCATATCGGGCTGATTGACGCAAACGATAGCCATGGCGGGACCTCGGCGCAACCGGCAAGGCCGGCGCCCGGTATTGGTCCTTCGGACTAATGCAAGCGCCGCAGCGCCAGCGCTTTCAACGCGTAGAACTCTGCGCCACCGCGCCGACCATCGAGGCCGCATTCATCCACTCGGTGGTTGCGAGCCTGCCGGCAACCGCGATCAGCGTTACCGCCAACAACAGCCGCAGCGCGGTTTCAGGCACGCGGGTCGCGAAATAGCTGCCGATGACAATGCCGGGCAGGGAGCCCATCAGCAGCGCGCCCATCAGGTGCCAATCGATCGCGCCGACCGCCCAGTGGCCGATGCCTGCGACCAGCGTCAGCGGCACGGCGTGGGCGATGTCGGAGCCGACGATGCGCGACATCGGCAATTTCGGATAGAGCAGCAGCAGCGCCGTCACGCCGACCGCGCCGGCGCCGACCGATGAAACGGAAACCAGAGCGCCGAGCAGCGCGCCAACCAGCACGGTTGCGCGCGCAGTGGTGCGGGCGTCGAATTTGTCCGTGCGCGAACGGAGCGTCTCCAGGATCGTCCTTCGGAAGATCAGCGATGCCGCGGTAAGCAGCAGCGCAAAACACAGCACGATGTTGACCAGACTGCGCGCGACATCGGCATTGAGGTCAAGCTGCCACAGAACGAGCAGCGTCACGATGCTTGCCGGAATGCTGCCGCAGCCGAGCCGGATCACCGCTGGCCAATGGATGCTGCGCGCCCAGCCATGCACGAGGCTGCCGCCAACCTTGGTGGCGGACGCATAGAGCAGATCGGTGCCGACCGCGGTCGAGGGATGGATGCCGAACAGCAGGATCAAGAGCGGCGTCATCAACGAGCCGCCGCCGACCCCGGTCATGCCGACCAGCAGGCCGACACCGAAACCGGAAGCCACATAAAGCGGATCTATCAGGGGCATCGACCGCGCCTCGGCCCGTTGGCCATCGCAAAGTTCCTTCGTGTTCCGCCACCGCGCAGCCGTTCAGGCCGTTCAGGTGGAATCAGGTAGGATCATCCCTCCGAGCACGGCAATAGCGCGGCGGAAAAAAGAATGTTTCCTTCGCGGGCGGAAATTCAGGGGAGAGTTTTCCCAGCCTTCCGGGAGGCGGCGAAACCTGGCGCCCGCCGGGCGTTCCGGTTTCCTTAGGCGAAATGTCGCCACAAATCAGGTGGGCGGCCGGAAGCCGCTGCGGCAATGACCGAAAAGCCAAGCGAAACAGCGCGGCGGATTGCGCCTGCCGCGCCGCCATTTTGGCTTGCAGCGGCAGATTTCTGCGCCGCCGCAGCCCGGCCGAACAGCCGTGTCAGCCGTAGATTTCAAACAGGCCGGCGCCGCCCTGGCCGCCGCCGATGCACATCGTCACCACGCCCCACTTTGCCTTGCGGCGGCGGCCTTCCTGCAGGATGTGGCCGGTCAGCCGCGCGCCGGTCATTCCGAAGGGGTGACCGATGGCGATCGAGCCGCCGTTGACATTGTACTTGTCGGGATCGATGCCGAGCTGGTCCCGGGAATACAGGCACTGGCTGGCAAACGCCTCGTTGAGCTCCCACAGATCGATATCGTCGATCTTGAGACCATGGCGCTTCAACAGTTTCGGCACCGCGTAGACCGGGCCGATCCCCATCTCGTCGGGTTCGCAGCCCGCCGCCGCCCAGGCGACGAAGCGGCCGAGCGGCTGCAGTCCGCGCTTCTCCGCGTCCTTTGCCTCCATCAGCACCACCGCCGCCGCGCCATCGGACAATTGGCTGGCATTGCCCGCGGTGATGTATTTGCCGGGGCCTTTTACCGGCTCGAGCTTGGCAAGGCCCTCCATCGTGGTGTCGGGCCGGTTGCACTCGTCGCGATCGACCACGTAATCGGCGATGCTTTCCGTCTTGGTGGCCTTGTCGACCACCTTCATCTTGGTCTTCATCGGGACGATTTCGTCCTTGAACTTGTTGGCCTGCTGGGCCGCGGCCATGCGGCGCTGCGACTCCAGCGAATACTCGTCCTGATACTCACGGCTGACCTTGTAACGCTCGGCGACGATGTCGGCGGTATCGATCATCGCCATGAAGATGTCGGGCGCGGCCTTGAGCAAATCGGGATCGACCGCTTCCTTCGGCACGCCGCCGCCGGGCACCGAAATGCTCTCGACGCCGCCGGCGACGATGCAGTCGGCGCCATCCGAGCGGATCGAGTTCGCCGCCATCGCGATGGTCTGCAATCCCGACGAACAGAAACGGTTGACCGAAACGCCGGCCGTCGATTTCGGCATCCCGGCGAGCAGCGCGGCCTGGCGGCCGATGTTGGATGCGCCGTGCGCGCAATTGCCGAGGTAGCAATCCTCGACGTAATCCTTGTCGACGCCGGCCCGCGCCACCGCGTGCTTGATGGCATGGGCCGCCATCGACATCGGTGGGGTGATGTTGAACCCGCCGCGGCCGGATTTCGCCAGCCCGGTACGGGCATAAGAAACAATGACGGCTTCACGCATTTTTTTGATCTCCCTTTGAAGTCCCGATTATGCCTCGTAAAGCCCGTCGGGCGCACGGAATTTTTGCCGGGGCAACGAAAATAACGCCGCTTCGAGGCTCCCGGCTGACGGAATTACCAGCTCGGGACTATAGACCGACCGATTGGCGCGAAACGTCACACGATCCGCGACGTCTTGCTGCCCCAATAGCGGTCGCGCAGCAGCCGCTTGTAGAGCTTGCCGGTCGGCAGCCGCGGCAATTGATCTTCGAAATCGATCGAGCGCGGCACCTTCTGGCGCGATAGCGACTGGCTGCAGAACGAGATCAGCTCTTCGGCAAGCGCCTGGCAGGGCTCGATCCCTGGCATCGGTTGCACCACGGCTTTGACTTCCTCGCCGAGATCGGCATTGGGCACGCCGAATACCGCGGCGTCCGCGATCTTGGGGTGGGTGACCAGCAGGTTCTCGCATTCCTGCGGATAGATGTTGACGCCCCCCGAGATGATCATGAAGGTCGCGCGATCGGTCAGGTAGAGATAGCCGTCCTGATCGACATAGCCGACGTCGCCCACCGTGCTCATGCTGCCGTCCGGCGAGCGGGCCTCTTTGGTCCTGTTCGGATCGTTGAAATATTCGAACGGCGTGGCGGTCTTGAACCAGACCGTGCCCGGGGTGCCGATCGGGCAGGGACGCATGTCCTCGTCGAGGATGTGGAGCTCGCCGAGCAAAACCTTGCCAACAGTGCCGCGGTGCGCGAGCCATTCCTCGCTGTTGCATGCGGTGAAGCCGAGGCCCTCGGTGGCGCCGTAATATTCGTCGATGATCGGCCCCCACCATTTGATCATCTCTTCCTTCACCAGCGCCGGGCAGGGCGCGGCGGCGTGGATCGCGATCTCCAGCGACGACAGGTCGTAGCGCGCGCGGGTTTGTTCCGGCAGCTTGAGCAGGCGCGAGAACATCGTCGGCACCAGCTGGCTGTGGGTGACGCCCCATTGCTCGATCAGCCGCAGATAATGCTCGGGGTCGAAGTGCTCCATGATAACGGCAGTGCCGCCGACGCCGATGGTGAGATTGACGGCGGTCGCCGGCGCCGCGTGATACAGCGGCGCCGGCGACAGATAGATCATGCCTTCGCGATAGCGCCAAAGCTTGCACAGGAAGTCGAAGATCGGCAGCGGCTGGGTTGGCGGCTGCAGCGGAAGCGGCCGCAGGATACCCTTCGGTCGGCCGGTGGTGCCCGAGGAATAAAGCATCGCGGTGCCGATGAACTCGTCCGCCACCGGGGTTTTGGGCAGCCCGGCGGTGACCGCTTGCAGGCCGACGATGCGCGCGCTCTCTCCGGCACCGTCGGCGACGACGCAGAGTTCGACTTTTGGGCATTCCTTCAGCGCCTCGCGGGCGACATCGAGCTTTGCCACAGAGGTGATCAGCACGCGGGAGCAGCTGTTATTGATGATGTAGGCGAGCTCGCCGGGTGTCAGGTACGAATTGATGCAGGTGTAATATAATCCCGTGCGCTCGCCCGCGCCGCAGGCCTCCAGGTAGCGGGCGTTGTTCTCCATGAAGATCGCATAATGATCGAGCCGCTTCAGGCCGGCGTTTCGCAGCAGGTGAGCCAGCCGATTGCAGCGCGCCTCCAGCTCGGCATAGGTCACGGTTTCGCCGGAACCGGCCATGATGAAGGCGGGCTGCAGCGGACGCAGATGAGCATGCTTGCCGGTGTACATGGTGTCTCCCGTGTTGCTATGCGGCCAGATCAAGGATTTCCCGCACCTGCGCCGGGCTGTCGATCTTGCGCGGGTTGCGCGGAATCCATGGCGTCGCCATCGCCTGCTCGGCAATGCGGTTGAAATCTTCTGGGCCGATCCGCACATCCTGCAGCCGGCGCGGCATGCCGAGGCCGCGGATGAAATCATCCAGCACCTCGCTCGCGTCCTTGCCGGGCTGCCCCATCGCCGCCGATACCAGCGCCTGCCGCTCGGCATTGTCGGGCTTGTTCCAGCGCAGCACCGACGGCAGCATCACGCAGGAGGTATAGCCATGCGGCACGCCGTGGACCGCGCCGAGCACATAGCCGATGCCGTGGCTTGCGCCCATCGGTACGCCCGAGGATAGCGGCCCCATCGAGAGCCAGGTGCCGATCTGGCAATCCATCCTCGCCTCGAGATCGCGGGGATTTTCCTTCACGCGCGGCAGCGCCGCGGCCAGCATCGACAGGCCGCCGACCGCTTGCGCGTCGGCGTAAGGATGCGCCTCGCGCGAGCACAGCCCCTCCACGCAATGGTCGACGGCGCGAATGCCGGTCGAAAGCCACAACCATTCCGGTGTATGCACGGCAATGGCGGGATCGAGGATCGCGGCGCGCGGCATCACCAGCGGATGGCGCAGCATTTCCTTGACCTTCGTGCGCGCGTTGGTGACCCCGGCGATGGCGCTGAACTCGCCGCCGGCAATGGTCGTCGGCACGCTGATCTGGCGCACCGTCGGCGCGTGCATCGGCGGCGCAATACCCTTGCTGACCCTTATTCCGTCGATGTCCTCGACGCTGCGGATATCGTTGGCAAGGCAGAGCTGCACCGCCTTGGCGCCGTCGGTAATCGAACCACCGCCGACGCTCACAATGAGATCGGCATCGGCAGCGCGCGCCTGCGCGGCCGCGGCAATGACGGCTTCGCGGGGCGTATGCGGCGGCATAGCGTCGAAAGTAGCCACGCAACGCGAGCCAAGGCATTTTCGAATTTTGTCGATCTCGTCAGTGTTGCGGTTCAGCGTGCCGCTGACCATCAGGAACGCGCGTGCCGCGTGCAGCCGGTCCATTTGCCCGGCGACGGCCTCGGCGGCGGGGCGGCCGAACACCACCTCGTCCATGGCGCCGAAAACGACATGCCCACTGTGCACCGCGATCATCCTCCCGGTTAAGCTTTGCTCTTGTCGTGACCGTCAGAACAGCTTAGCGCAGCCAGCGCGGCGGGAAACTGGAAAATGGGCGTAACCCAATGCTTCGGGGCACGCTGCGCCCGCGCGTTCGCGAAGCTCACGCTGCGCGGGTGAAGTACGATTTCTTGGCCGCCGATTGGGTTTCGTAGATCGATCCCTGCCGCTTGGCAGCGGGCAGCGGCATCCGTACGGGAACGTTGGTCATCCGCGGCGCGATAACGGGGTCGCCTGACAGCAGGCGGCTGTTGAATTCGTCGAAATCCTTCACGCCCATCAGCGGCCACGCATCGCTCGCCGCCACTTCATAAAGCAACAGGTTGCGCGAGCGATCCGAAGTATTCAGTGCCGATCCGTGCAAGGCGCGGACGTGATGGAAGGACATGCTGCCGGCTCGACCCATGCACGGTACCGCGCGTGCGATCTCGGTTCCGATGGTGTCCGGATCGATCAGGCCAGCGAAGCAGCCGTCCTCGCCGTGATGATTCCAGATCTCGCCGGTATGCGTGCCCGGCGTCACCAGCATCGGTCCGTTCGACAGATCGCAATCGTCCAGCAGCACGCCGATCGCGAGCACGTCGTCATTGCTGTGCGGATAGAACGCCCAGTCCTGATGCCATTCCACCGGCGATCCATAATGCGCCGACTTCATGTTGAGCTTCGAGCCATGCAGCCGCAAGCCGGGGCCGATCAGCTGCTGCAGAATGTCGAGCACGGGGGCGCTGCGCACGATCTCGTCGAACAGCGGGTGGAGCTTTTGCGGGGCCTTGATGCGGCGGACGCGCGGGTTTTCGCGGGTGTGGCCCGGCTCGAGGTCGTAGACGTCGGTATGCTCGAGCGTCCCGGCCGAGTCTGCGACGAGTTCGACGATCACGGAGCGAAGTTGTGCCAGCGTGGCCGCGCCGAGCACGTCAGGCAGCATGATCACGCCGTCGCGCCGATAGGCCTGCACGTCCCGCTTGGAAATCATTTAGGAAGCTCCCTGGATTATGTTTGATGATAGCGCTATCATTCGGGCCATACAACCACAATCGTGCATTTCCGCCGCGCATTGGCTAAACCTCCAGCAAATGAACACCGCCGGGCCCCCTCAATCGCAGTCCACCCCGACTCTTTCAGCGGTGGCCAAGCTCGCGGGCGTATCGGCAATCACCGTCAGCCGGGTGGTGCGTCTGCCCAATCTGGTCGCACCGGAAACCCGCGACAGGGTCGAGGCCGCGATGCGCGAGCTCGGCTACGTGCCGAACCAGGTGGCGGGGTCGCTGGCAAGCAGCCGCACTTCTGCGGTCGGCGTGCTGGTGCCGACGATTGCAAACTCGATCTTCGCCGACACGGTGCAGGGCCTGTCCGACGAGCTGGAGCCACTCGGCTACGCCGTCATCCTCGCGCAGTCCCGTTACGACGCGGCGCGGGAGGATCATATGCTCGCCGCATTATTGTCGCGGCGTCCCGAGGCGCTGGTGATGGTGGGTTCGCCCGCGACCGAAGACGGCGCGCGGTTGCTGCGCCGCGCCGGCATTCCGATCGTGGAGACCTGGGAGCTTCCGGCGGCGCCGATCGACGGCGTTGCCGGCTTTGACAATTACGCGGCCGGGGTCGCGGTGGCGCGGCATTTCATCGCGCAGGGCCGCCAAAGCCTGGCGTTCATCGGCGGCGACGATCCCCGGGCTACCCGCCGCTGGAGCGGATTCAATGACACGGCGCTGGCCGCGGGCGCAAAAGCGCCGCGCCGGCTGGTCCTCGAGCGCAACGCCTCGGGCAGCGTTATCGCGCTGGCGAGCTTGCCGGGCGTCGATGCGGTGTTTGCCGCTAACGATGCAAATGCGATCGGCTTCATGTCGGGGTTGCGATCCGCCGGATTGCTGCGAAATGGCCCCGCCATAGAGCAGCCGGTCGCAATTGTCGGCCTGGGCGATCTGGAAATGGGCCGCTTGATCGCTCCTGCGCTCAGCACCATCCGCGTTCACGGCGACGCCATCGGCCGCACCGCCGCCAAGCTGATGCTGACGCGCGCGGGGCCGCGCCATGTCGATCTCGGTTTTGAATTGGTGTTGCGCGACAGCGGCTAGCTCAGCAGTCCGGCGATCTCGCTCAACGCCACCTGCCGCTCGGCAAATACCAATTCCACGGCTTCGCGCTCCCACGCGCCATCGTTCGGATCGAGGGGGTCTTGCGCGCTCAGCCGGTGTTCCAGGACGAATCTTGCATACAGCGCCCGGCGCGCATCTCGCCCCGGCTGGGCTGCTTCCCAGGTCATCAGGATCGCGCTCGCGATGTGATAGAGCGCGCTGGCCGCCTGCCGCGCGTTCTGCTCCAGCGCGGCCTCGGCGGCGGCCCGTTCGGCGAACACAAGCGCGCGTTCGAGCGCAAGCCGCAGCCGTTCGCGGAACGCCGCCGGCACCTGCGAGGCATTGTCGAGCAATCTCTTGAGCGTCGCCTCGAGGGTTCGGTGCGCGCGGCTCTTGGCGACCGCGCGGGTGATGATATCGAGCGCGTTGATGTTGCTGGTGCCTTCCCAGAGCACACCGACATGGGCGTCGCGGATCAATCGCGCATGCACCCATTCCTCGATGTAGCCATTGCCGCCGCGAATCTCCATGGCGCCGGTTGCCACGGCAATATTGTCGCGGCAGGCGCGGAATTTGAGCAGCGGCGTCAGAATTCGCAGCGCGTTTTCGGCCTGCTTGGAGCCGGCATTGGCGCGGTCCATCGCGCTTGCGGCAAACAAGAACATCGAGAGCGATTGCTCTGCCGGCACCGCGATCTTCAACAGCTGACGGCGGAGCAGGGGATATTCAATGATCGCCTTGCCGAACGCCACCCGGCTGCGCGCGCAAACCATCGCCTCGTTGACGCAGCGGCGCATCATCGCGCTGGCGCGAACGCCGTGTGACAGCCGCGACAGGTTGACCTGCTCCATCATCTGCTTGAAGCCGCGATCGGCTTCACCAACCAGATAGGCTTCGGCGCCTTCCAGCAGAATCTCGCCGCTCGCCATCGAGCGGGTGCCCAGCTTGTCCTTGAGGCGGACGATGCGATAGGCGTTGCGCTGTCCGTCCCTGAGCCGGCGCGGCAACGCGAACAGGGCGAGCCCTTTGGTGCCCGGCGGCGCGCCTTCCGGGCGCGCCAGCAGCAGCGCGACATCGGCGTCGGCATGCGAGCAAAACCACTTGTCGCCATAGAGCCGCCACACGCCATCTTCGCGGCGCGCGACGGTCTCGATCGCGCCGACGTCGGAGCCGCCGGCGCGCTCGGTCATGAATTGCGTGCCCTTCCACATCGTGGCGAGGTCGCCGGACAGCATTTTCGGCAGCAGATACTCTTTGAGTTCATCGCTGGCGAATTTGCGTATCAGGTGGATCGAAGTGTCGGTGACGCTGATCGGGCACATCAGTCCGAACTCGGCCTGCACGAACAGGTATTGCAGCGCGTATTTGGCGACCGCGGGCAACGGTCGATCCATCCCCAGCGTGCCGGCGCGGTGGCTCATGGCATGGAACTGGAAGTCGCCGAATGCGATCTTCTCCATGTCGCGATAGGACGAATGGTAGTCGATCCAGTCCTCGTCGCGGCCGAAACGATCGCGCGCGTTCAAGACCGGCGGATGCTTGTCGGCGGCCCGCGCCAGTTCATCCAGCCGGCCGCCCGCCACAGCGCCGAGTTGATCGAACTGGGGTTCCAGCCGCCGAAAATCGCTCGGCTCCAGATACGCCTGCAGGAGATCGCGCAGACCGCGATCCTCTGCGTAAAAGTTCTGCCCCGCACAATCCGGTGCGATGTGAGCGGGCCCGCGCCTGATGTCCCCCGCCGGGGCCTTGTCGAACGATTTGTGCGAGGGCGGCGCCTGCATGTCTGACCTTCGTTCCGGGTCGTACGCCAAACGGCTGCAACCCGCTGACCCTGATATCGTTTCCAGCAGGTTATTCCAACACCAAAGGCCGGTTCGGTAGGGCTGGATTGCCAGCGACGGTAATACATAACGACTAGGCCGGATCCGGCCGGTGCTTGAACAGACTGAGCATCGATCTCATCTGATCCTGTTGCGGATGGTCGGGGTCGCCGCCTCGGCTTCGCGGAGCAAGCCAACAGGAGGTGGAATTGAGCGCGACTGAGAAATCGGAGCGTTCGGCTCAAACGGCAAATTTCAATTTCCACGCCTGGCTTGGTCTCGGCCCGCTGCTCGTTGTGTTCGCCGTGGCCTTGTCCGGCTGCGGGGACAAACCGCCGCAGCCGGCGGCGGCCGCAGCACCTCCGGTCACGGTCGCACCGCCGGCCAAACGCACCGTCACCGACTGGGACGAGTTCACCGGACGGTTCGAGGCGGTGGAAGAGGTGCAGGTTCGCGCCCGGGTCGGCGGATTCGTCACCAGTGTCGAATTTCGCGACGGCGGCTTCGTCAATACCGGCGACCTCTTGTACGTCATCGATTCCCGCCCGTTCGAGGCTGTCGCCGAGCAGGCCGACGGCCAGCTCTCGGATGCGCGCGCCAAGGCGGAGCTCGCCAAGCGCGAACTCGACCGCGCGCTTGCATTGAATCAAACCCAGGCAGTCGCCGACTCCATTGTCGATCAGCGCCGCCAGGCCCTGCAGGCCGCGAAGGCCGCGGAGATGCAGGCCGAAGGCGCGTTGAAGGCTGCCCAGCTCAATATCGAGTTTACCCACGTCGCGGCGCCGCTCGGCGGCAGAGCTAGCCGCCATCTCGTCAGCGTCGGCAATCTGGTGCAGGGCAGCGACAGCGGCGGTGGCACGCTGCTCACCTCGATCGTCTCGCTCGATCCGATCTACATTTACTTCGACATGGATGAGGCGACCTATCTCAAGTACAACCGGCTTTATTTCGAGGGCAAGCGTCCGAGTTCGCGCGAAAATCCCAATCCGGTGCAGGTGACGCTGACTGGCGAAAACAAGCCGTCGCATGGCGGCAAGGTGGACTTCCTCGACAACCGGCTCGACGTCTCGACCGGAACGCTGCGCGGGAGAGCGGTGATTCCGAACAAGGATTTTTCGATTTTGCCGGGACAGTTCGGGCGAGTGCGGCTGATCGGCAGCGCGCCCTACGAAGCGCTGCTGCTGCCGGATACGGCGATCGCAACCGACCAGTCGCGCAAGATCGTTTTCGTGGTCAGGAACGACGATACCGTGGAGGCGCGGCCGGTCATCCTCGGGCCTCTCGACGACGGCCTGCGCGTGATCCGCGAAGGCTTGACGCCCGAAGATCGCGTGATTGTCGACGGCATTCAGCGCGCGCGCGTCGGCGCCAAGGTGAGCCCGCACGCGGCCGCGGCCGGTGGCAAAACATGAACC
This sequence comes from uncultured Alphaproteobacteria bacterium, assembly GCA_963840155.1. Classification (GTDB taxonomy): domain Bacteria; phylum Pseudomonadota; class Alphaproteobacteria; order Rhizobiales; family Xanthobacteraceae; genus Bradyrhizobium. The sequence goes on along the minus strand of CAWIXP010000002.1, from coordinate 890,466 downwards.
TCGGCCGGCTTTCCATCAATCGGCCGATCCTCGCGATGGTGCTGTCCATCGTGGTCCTGATCGTCGGCGCCATTGCCTACACGACGCTGCCGGTGGCGGAATATCCGCAGGTGGTCCCGCCGACTGTCGTGGTGACCACGCAATATCCGGGCGCGTCGGCCCAGACCGTCTCGGACACCGTCGCGGCGCCGATCGAGCAGGAGATCAACGGCGTCGACGATATGCTTTATCTCTACAGTCAGGCGACCTCGAACGGACAGTTGAACATCACCGTCACGTTCAAGCTTGGCACCGATCTCGATAAGGCCCAGGTGCTGGTTCAGAACCGCGTCGCCATCGCGCAGCCGCGCTTGCCCGAGGAGGTGCAGCGCAACGGCGTCGTCACCCGCAAGAACAGTCCCGACCTGATGATGGTCGTATTCATGTTGTCGCCGGACGACACTTTCGACCAGCTCTATATCAGCAACTATGCGCTGCTGCAGGTCCGCGATCAGCTGCTCCGGCTTGACGGCATCGGCGACATCCAGATTTTTGGCGCGCGCGATTATTCGATGCGGCTGTGGCTCGATCCGGACAAGATTGCCACCCTTGGCATGACCGCGGGCGATGTGCTGGCGGCGATCCGCGCTCAGAACCTGCAAGTCACCGGCGGCCAGCTCGCATCGCCGCCGATCGCCGATCGGGCATTTCAGCCTAATCTGACCTTTACCGGCCGCCTAAGGAATCCGGAGCAATTCGAAGACATCGTCATCAAGGCCGGCGCCGACGGCCGCACGGTGCGGCTGCGTGATGTCGCCCGAGTCGAGCTGGGTGCGCTGGATTATTCCACCAACACCTCCCTGCTCCGGAAGTCCGCGGTCGCCCTGCTGGTGTTTCAGCGCCCCGGTTCAAACGCGCTCGCTACCGCCAAGCGTATTTCCGACACCATGGTCAAGCTCAAGGCCGATTTTCCGAAGGGGCTCGACTACAATATCGGCTACAATCCGACCGAGTTCATCGCGCAGTCGGTCAGTGAGCTGATCAAGACGATCTACGAGGCGATGGTCCTGGTCGTCATCGTCGTGCTGGTATTTTTGCAGGGATGGCGGCCGGCGATTATTCCGATCGTCGCAATTCCGGTGTCGCTGATCGGCACCTTCGCTGTCATGGCAGCGCTCGGATTTTCGATCAACAATCTGACCTTGTTCGGCCTCGTGCTGGCGGTCGGCATCGTGGTCGATGACGCAATCGTGGTGGTCGAAAACGTCGAGCGGCATCTTCGCGACGGCGTGAGCCGGCGCGACGCGGCACTCAAGACCATGGAGGAAGTCGGCGGCGCGCTGGTTTCGATCGCGCTGGTGCTGTGCGCGGTATTCGTGCCCACAGCATTTCTTGGTGGCATTTCCGGTCAGTTCTTTCAGCAATTCGCCGTCACCATCGCGGTGGCGACCGCGATTTCCTGTTTTTGCTCGCTGACGCTTTCTCCCGCGCTGGCCTCCCAAATCCTGCAGCCGCATGCCGATAGGCGACCGCCGGCCAACTGGAATTTCATCGCGCGGGCCTGGGACAAATTCACCGGCCTGTTCAATCGCATCTTCGACCGGCTGTCGCACGGTTATGGCAGGGCTGCCGGATTTGTGATCGAGCATTCGGTGGCGATGCTGCTGGTTTACGTCGTGCTGATCGGCAGCGCCGGGTGGTTGCTGTTCACCACCCCGCAAGGGTTCATTCCGGCGCAGGATCGTGGCTACGTCATCGTCGCCGTGCAATTGCCCGGCGCCGCTTCACTCGCGCGCACCACCGAGATTGTCCGCAAGATCGAGAACATCGCGCTGGACACGCCGGGCGTGGTTCGCGTGCCGGCACTGGCCGGACTGTCCGGCGCCACGCGAACCCAGGCCGGCAATTCCGCGGCGCTGTTTCCGGTTTTCGAGGAACCCGAGATCCGGCTGAAAAAGGGCCTTACCGCGGCGTCCATTACCGCTGAACTGCGCAAGCGGTTGGCGAGCCTTGAGGACGCGTTCATCATCGTCATTCCGCCGCCGGCGGTCCCCGGGATCGGTACCGGCGGCGGTTTCACCATGCGGATCCAGGATCGCCAGGGCCGCGGCAGCGAGCTACTGGCGGCGGCGACCGACGAACTGGTAGCGGCAGCCCGGAAGGCGCCGGGGCTGACGGCGGTGTTTTCGCCTTACACCGCGAACACGCCGCAGGTGTTCGTCGATATCGATCGCTTCAAGGCGGAGAAGCTCGGTGTGCCGATCCAGAACGTGACCGAAGCAATCGAGACCTATTTCGGTTCGGCCTATGTCAACGACTTCAATATTCTCGGCCGCACCTATCACGTCACCGCGCAAGCCGATCTCCCCTTCCGCAAGGAGACCGCCGATCTCGCGCGCCTGCGCACCCGCAACGCCGCCGGCGATATGGTGTTACTCGGCAGCGTCGTGAGTTTCCGCGATATTTCGGGACCGGATCGCGTCGCTCGCTATAATCTGTATCCGTCGTCCGAACTGCAGGGCGACACCCTTCCCGGAACGAGTTCGGCGACGGCGATCGGCACCATGAAGCGGCTGGCGGACCAGACTCTGCCGAGCGGATTTTCCTATGAGTGGACGGACCTGTCCTATCAGCAGGTCACCGGCGGCAATACGGGCCTCTATGTATTTCCGATCTGCGTGCTGTTCGTGTTCCTGGTGCTATCAGCGCAATATGGCAGCTGGAGCCTGCCGTTTGCCGTCATCCTGATCGTGCCGATGTGCCTGTTGGCCGCGACCATCGGCGTGCGGATCATGGGGCAGGACGTCAACATCCTGACCCAGATCGGTTTTGTAGTCCTGGTCGGGCTGGCCGCCAAGAACGCCATCCTGATCGTGGAATTTGCCCGCGACATCGAGCTTCAGGGCCGGCCTCGCCTGGAAGCCGTGATCGAGGCCTGCCGCCTGAGGCTGCGGCCGATTTTGATGACATCGTTTGCGTTTATTCTCGGTGTGCTGCCGCTGGTTGTCTCGACCGGATCGGGATCGGAAATGCGTCAGGCGGTCGGCGTCGCCGTGTTCTTCGGCATGCTGGGCGTGACACTATTCGGGCTGATGTTCACCCCGATTTTTTACATGATCGTCCGCAATCTGGCTGATAGATCGCGCCGCAAAGCGCCTGAAACGGCCGGCTAGCGGGTCGCCGTCGCGGGAATTCCGGGCTTCTGCGAGCCTCGGCTACTTGAAATATATGGGCAAAGGCAGGGTTTTAAAATATCATGCCGCGAAGCGAAATCTGAGAACAGAAACGTTGGGGAGAAGAACATGAAATCGGGATCGTTGTTGGCTGCCGTCGTGACCTGCGGCGTGTTGTTTGCGGCGCCAGTGTCGGCGCAGGGTGTCAAGATCGGCATCCTGAACGACCAGTCCGGGGTCTACGCCGACTACGGCGGCAAGTGGTCGTTCGAGGCGGCCAAGATGGCGGTCGAGGATTTCGGCGGCAGCGTGCTCGGGCAGAAGATCGAAGTCGTCTCCGCCGATCACCAGAACAAGCCCGATCTCGCCACCTCCATCGCGCGGCGCTGGTACGAGGTCGAAGGCGTCGACATGATCACGGAGCTGACGACGTCCTCGGTCGCGCTGGCGATCCACGAGCTGTCGAAGCAGATGAAGAAGATCGATATCGTGGTGGGCGCTGCGACCTCGCGGCTGACCGGCGACGCCTGCCAGCCCTACGGCTTCCACTGGGCCTACGATACCCATGCGCTCGCGGTCGGCACCGGCGGCGCGCTGGTGGAGGCGGGCGGCGATACCTGGTTCTTCATGACCGCCGATTACGCGTTCGGCTATGCGCTGGAAAAAGACACCGGCGATCTGGTCAAGGCAAAGGGCGGCAAGGTGCTGGGCTCGGTGCGCATTCCGCTGAACTCGTCGGACTTCTCCTCGTTCCTGCTGCAGGCGCAAAGCTCGAAGGCCAAGATCATCGGGCTGGCCAACGCCGGGCTCGACACCACGAACTCCATCAAGCAGGCGGCGGAGTTCGGCATCGTCAAGGGCGGCCAGAAGCTCGCCGGATTGCTGCTGACGCTGGCAGAGGTTCACGGCCTCGGTCTTGAAGCCGCGCAAGGGTTGGTGCTCACCGAGGGCTACTACTGGGATCGCGACGACAAAAGCCGCGAGTTCGCCAACCGCTTCTTCAAGCGCACCGGGCGTATGCCGAACATGATCCAGGCCGGGACCTATTCGGCGACGCTGCAATATCTCAAGGCCGTCAAGGCGGCCAACACCAAGGACACCGAAGCCGTCGCCGCCAAGCTAAAGGAGCTTCCGGTGAACGACATCTTCGCGCAGGGCGGCAAGGTCCTGCCCAACGGCCGCATGGTGCACGACCTCTACCTGTTCGAGGTCAAGAAGCCCTCGGAATCGAAGAAGCCCTGGGATTACTACAAGCAGCTCGCCGTGGTGCCTGGCGACAAGGCTTTCTTCACCGCCAAGGAGAGCGGCTGCCCGCTGACGAAGTGAGAACAAGCCAAGCCGTCATTCCGGGGCGATGCGAAGCATCGAGCCCGGAATCTCGAGATTCCGGGTCTGGTCCTGCGGACCATCCCGGAATGACGGCGATTATGGCCACTGGCTCCTCGCAATGACGGAAGGATCTCCAGCGGCGCGTTGTCTTGCCGAGACAGCGCGGCGATTGTTTTAGGACCTACCCCCTTCGCACGCTGGCGCCGCCGTCGACCGGCAGCGTCACGCCGGTGATGAAGCTGGCCTCGTCGGAGGCGAGGAACAGGGCGGCGTTGGCGACGTCCCAGCCGGTGCCCATCTTCTTGCGCAGCGGCACCTTGGCGTCGCGCTCGGCCTCGACCTCGGCGCGGGTCTTGTTGAATTCGCGGGCGCGGGTGTCGACCGCCATCGGCGTGTTCATCAGGCCCGGCAGGATGACGTTGGCGCGCACGCCGTATTTGGCGTTCTGGTAGGCAAGCTGCTCGGTGAAGGCGATCATGGCCGACTTGGTCGCCTTGTAGGCGACATAGGGATAGGTTGTGATCGCCGCCATCGAGGAGATGTTGATGATGACGCCGTTTTGTTGCCGGCGCATGATCGGGATCACGTGCTTGGCCGCGAAAATGCAGCTCTTGAGGTTGATCGCCACGCAACGCTCGAGCGCCTCCTCGGTAAACTCGAGTAATTCGGCGTCGCCGCCCGCAAGGCTGACCCCGACATTGTTGTGCAGGATATCGATGCGACCCCAGCGGGCCTGCGCGTCGGCAACCATGGCCTCGAGCTCGGCATTTTGGGTTACGTCGGCCTTGAACGCGATCGACGCGCCGCCATTGGCGCCGATCATGTCGACGGTCTGTTGCGCGGATTCGAGATTGTGATCGACGCACATCACCGTGGCGCCTTCGCGCGCGAAGGTCAGCGCGGTGGCGCGGCCATTGCCGATGCCCTCGCCGGGACTCTGGCCGGCGCCGACCACGATGGCGACACGATCCTTCAGGCGCATCTCAGTTCACTCCGGGGATGGGATACTGTTGCAGTACCTCTTTGTAATAGGGCTCGTTGTCGATCTTCATGGTGGCGAGCACGCGGACCACCGCGCAGTAGAAGGCGATGGTCAGCACCAGATCGGTCATCTGCTCGTCCGAGAGCTGCTTTTTGATCTCCGCAAACGTCGCCTCCGACATCGCGAGCTCGCGCACCATTTCGCGAGCGCCCTTCAGGATCACGCGCGCCAAGGGCTCGAGCGCTGAGGCCTCGCCCTCGGTCTCCGCCATCATAGCCTGAATATCGGCGTCGGTGACGCCGAACTGTTTGCCGATCTTCACATGATGGGTGAATTCATATTCCGACTTCTCCATCCAGCCGACCTGGAGGATCGCGAGCTCGCGCAGGCGCGGATCGAGCTTGCTGTTGAAGCGGATGTAGCCGCCGACACCGTTGAAGGCGCGCGCCATGTCCGGAGAGTTGACCAGCAGCTTGTGCAGGTTGGTGTTGCGCTTGAGCATGTCGCGATATTCGGGCGCGACCTGGTCGGCCTCGAGATAGGGCAGGCGGGCCATGTTGTTCGGTCTCCCCTTGATGTCATCATTCGTCATTGCGAGCCAACGGGTCGCGCGAATGCGCGCCCGATGACAGGTTCCGCGAAGCAATCCGCCTCGCGCGGGCCGGAACGCCCGGCAGCGGCCTCAATAGCCTGTCATCTCCAGATATCCTACCCCGCTGTGGCTGCCCGAAAAGCTGATCGGGCCTTCCCAATACGGAAAGCTCGTGCCCATCCAGCTCTTGCGGTTCAGCGGGACGGTTTCGATCCTCAACCCATGCGTGGGGATGACGATGCGCCATTCCGTCGGCACTTTGCGGCCTTCGATGCCGGTTAGAGTAGTCGGCGTCAGGCTGTTGTCGGCCGATGCGATCTCGACGGAGCCGCCGTCCGGTTCGATCCAGTTGCCGAACAAATTGTCGTGGCCATCTTTCTGGCGCAGCCGATACAGCATCAGCTTCTCGCCGGAATTCAAATGCAGCGCGAACCAGTCCCATCCGGTTTGATCGGACGCAAGCGGCTGGCTGCTCCACTCCCGGTCCATCCAGGCTTGGCCGGTGACCTCGATCGGCCTGTCCTCGATGGTGATGCTGCCGGCGGCCTTGAAAAACGGCTGGCTGTAATAATACGAAGCCTGCCCGCGTTCGGATTTGCGGCTGTAGCCGGCGTTACCCTGCAGCACCAGCGGGCGGTCGGCGTCACATCGCAGCGTGTAGGCGAAATCAGTAGCGGATGCGCTGAGCTCGAGCGGCGCGATGGTCTTGGCATCCATGCGGTCGAGCCCGCGCATCTGCCATGAATCGATCCAGGCTTGAAACGGCTTGGCCTCGACGCCGGCTTGTCCGACCCCGCCACGGGCAAAGGTCTCGCTAAAGCGGTGAGTGTCGGCGCGCGTGATCGCGGCATGGCCCATCCAGATCTGCTGATTGGCCCACCCTTCGTCCTGGACGCCGGGCCGCATCGCCTGGCGAAACAGGGTCCATTGCAGGCCGCAGGCCGCACCGGTCCTGTCGGCGAGGTTGGCTGTCACATACCACCATTCGACGCGATAATCGGGGTGCGGACCGTGGTCTTCGGGAAACGCAAATCTCTTGCCGGGAACGACGGACGCGAACCCGCCACCGTCGGCGCCAAGCCCGGCAAAACCTTGCGCCAGCGCGCGCTCGCCGGTGAGCCCGAGAGCAAGCGCGCCGCCGGTGAAGGCGCGACGCGTCATCATCCGAGGTTCATCGCTCATCGGCAAAGATCTTGACCAGGCGCGCCGGCTGCATGCGCGCCAGCTTGAGAACGGGAAGCAGTGCCGCCAGCAGCGAAGCCGCCATCGCCAACCCCAACAGCTCCAGCAATTGCAGCGGGAAGACATCGAACGGCAGGCGCCAGCCGAACGCCTTCACGTTGACCACGGCGATCAGGCACCATGCCACCAACAGACCCAGCGGCAGCGCCAGCAATGTCGTGATCAGCGCCACCGCCATGGTTTTCAGAAGCTCGAGCGCTGCCAATCTCCCCCGCGTGATTCCGATTGCCCACAAAGGTGCAAGTTGAGGCAGGCGGGAATTGCTCAGGGTCAACAGGCTGGTCAGCAGTGCAACGCCCGCCACTCCCAGCGTGAAGGCGTTCAAGGCCGCTGTCACCGCAAAAGTCCGATTGAAAATCCGCATCAATTCGATCTTCACCGACGCCTGGTCCAGCAGGCTGCGGCTGTCGAGACCGAATTTCTCCTGCAGCGATGACATCAGCGACGGGATCTCGCCGGGAGCGACGCGCAGGGCCATTCGCGTGAGCGGCATCTTGGGAAAATGCCGGGTCAGCGCCGCGACGTTGACCGCAATCTGTCCCTTGGGATTGCCGTAATCGGCATAGACGCCAACCACCTCGAGCGCCCAGCTTCCGGCCGGGGTGGGGATCTCGATGCGGCCGCCGATTGCAAGCCTCAGGCGACGGGCCAATTGTTCGCTGATGAAGGCGGCGCCGCCGGAACCGAGGCGACTCCAGGCGTCGGCGGTCGATTGAAGCAGCGGCCAGTGCTCGCGATAGGTCGGGTGATCGGGGTAGCCGAGGATCTCGATGGGCTCTTGATTGATTTGCGTCGCGGCCCGGCCGGTCGGCAGGATCGCCTCGACCTCGGGCCGCTGCCGCAGCCATGCCTTGATCTCGGCGGCCTTGGCATCGTCGGGCGCGATCAGGTAGACGTCGGCCGCAAGGCGGCCATCCAGCCAGCGGATGAAAGTGCGGCTGAAGCTTTCAACCATGGTGCCGACGCCGACATTGACCGCCAGCGCGAGCAGTAGCGCCATCAATGCCAGCGACAATCCCGAAAGCTGCTGGCGGCTATCGGCCCAGAACCACGCCACAAGCGGACGACGGGCGCTGCGCTGGCCGAGCGACAGTACGCCTTCAAGGATCGTCGGCAGTCCCAGCGCCGCGCCGAGCAGCACCGCGGCGAGTACGGCGAACCCTGAAACCAGCGAATCGCCGTACCAGAGAAACAACGCGGCGGAAGCAAGCACGGCCAGCGCCAGCGCGCCCTGGAAAATCAGCCAGCGATGCTGTGCCTGTTGCCACGCATAGGGCTGTGCCGCGGCCAGCACCGGCAAGCGGATCGCTTTCATCAGGCTCGTGGTGGCGGCCGCCAGCGCGCCGACGATGCTGATGACGATGCCGGCGATCCACCACTCGCCCCCGAGCGTCAACTGGCCGGGAATTTGTGCGCCGTAGAGCCCGCGCAACGACGCCGCGACATCGGGCAGCAGCGAGGCCGCGATCAGGTAGCCGCAGACCAGCCCCACCAGGCCCGCGACCAGCGCCAGCAATACCAGCTCGGTCACCAATACGCTGTTGAGCAGCCGCGCCGATACACCACAAGCGCGCAAGGTCCGCAGCATCGGCAGGCGCTGTTCGAATGCCAGTCCGATTGCCGAATTGACGATGAACAATCCGACCACGAACGACAACAGCCCGAACGCGGTCAGGTTCAGGTGAAAGCTGTCGGTGAGCCGTTCGAGATCGGTCTCCGCATCGGGCTCGATCAGGCGGAGTTTGTCGCCGGTGACATCTTGGAGCGGGGTGCGCCTGGTGCTGAGCTTTCCAATCAGCAGCCGGGAGAGTCGGTCCGGCATTTTGAGCAATTGCTGGGCAATGCCGATGTCGACCACCAGGACATCCGGCACCAATTGCTCCTGCACATGCACTGGCGGCAGCAAGGCGCCGTCGCTCGAAGGCGGTCTTGCGCCTTCGCTCACCTCGAGGTCGGACAGGGTTTCGGGCGCCGCCAGCATTTCGCCCGGCGGGGTCATGAACGATTGCAAGCCGGCCCGGCCGATCGACGGCGCGTTGCCGACTTGCGCGGGAATCGTGACCGGCTCAATACCGAGCAGCCGGAACGACTTTCCGCCGATCTGAAGGCGGCCTTCGAGAACGGGAGAGACCGGCCAACCGGCCCGGCGCAATTCGACAAAGAGGTTTTGCGGGAACGTCGCGTCGTTGCGGCCGACCAGCAGGGCCGTTCGCGTTCCGCCAAAAATGGCCGCGGCGCGCTCGTAACTCAAACGAGCCTGTTGATTCAGCGCCTGGACGCCGCTCCACAGCGCCGTCGCACAAATCAATCCGATCAGCAATGTCGCGAGCTGCATCGGATGACGGCGCCAATGGCTCGACAGCACGGCAAGAATCCAGAGGATGCGGCTCATGCGATCAGCCCGGCGTGGAGATTGACCTGGCGGTCGAGCGTCCCGGCGAGCCGGGCGCTATGCGTCACCAGCAGGAAGCCGCAGCCGGTTCGCGCGACCAGGTCGCGCGCGAGCGCGAGTACCTGATCCGCAGTCGCTTCATCGAGGTTGCCGGTTGGTTCGTCGGCCAGCAGCAGCAGCGGCTTTATCGCCAGCGCGCGGCCGATCGCGACCCGCTGCTGCTGGCCGCCTGACAATTGCTCGGGATAGCGTTTCAACAATCCGCCAAGTCCAAGCCGCTCCACCAGCTCCTCATGCCAGGCGGCATCGTGACGGTCGGCGATGCGCGACTGAAACTTGAGATTATCTTCGACGTTCAGGCTCGGAACGAGGTTGAATTGCTGGAACACCAGGCCCAGCCGGTCGCGCCGCAGCCCCGCCCGGCCGGCATCCGGCAAGTCGGACATCGGGCTGTCGGCGAGCCTGATCTCGCCGCCGTCGGGACGATCAAGCCCCGCGATCAAATGCAACAGCGTGCTCTTGCCGCTGCCGGATTCGCCTGATAGCGCCACCCGCTCGCCTGCCGCGACATTCAAGTTGACGCCGCGCAGCACCACGATCTCTTCTCCGGCGGAGCGATAGGCCTTGGTCAGATCGCGAACGCTCAACACGATAGGTTTGCCGGCTGCCATGCGATGCGCAAACGCAGCCTCACAATGGCTTCTGATACTTCAGGACGAACTCGTCAACCGGCACCTGCGGACGAAACACCGCCGCATCCCGCGGGTCTTCGGGATGGCGCAGGAAATCGGCCTCGGCTGCGAGCCTGAAGCCGGCCGCCTCGATCTCCCGGCGCAGCGTGCTCTCCTCGATCCGATGGAAGGTTTTCGAAACGTTGGTGCCGTCCCCCGGACGCGCGGAATGGTCCGCGATCACCAGAAAGCCGCCGGGCTTTAGGGCCGCGAACATCTTGTTGTTCATCGCGGCGCGATCGGCCGGCATGTAGGTGACATCGTGATAGGCAAAAAAGAACGTGATCAGATCGAGCCCGCTGACCTCTGGCGGGATCGGGTCGTCGTAGTTGCGGATGAGATGCACCACATTTTTCATGGCCGGATTCCGGGAGCGGATGTCGAACTTGTCCTTCACCCGCTCCATCACCGCCGCCAATTCCTGCGCGTACACGCTACCGCTGGCGCCGGCGGCGCGCGCGAGCAGTTCGGTGCTGTAGCCCGCGCCAGCTCCCATATCGAGCACCTTCATCCCGGGCTTTGCGCCGGTGAAGGCGAGCATTTTGGCGGGCTGGCGCCGCTGATCGGTCTGCCGGTCGGCCTCGCTGCGGTCCGGCGAAGCGACAATCGATTCGTAATCCGGCGCTTTGGCGTCCTGCGCCGTCGCCGAAACCACGCTCCATCCGCCAACGGTCGAAAGTAGAGCAAATGCGCCGAAGATGCTCAGCCGATAAAACGATCTCATCATTACGCCCTCTGTTTGGCGCGCAACATATCAAGCCGGGTCCGAGAGATCACGGTCTCAATCGCATCCACGACGCAATCGTGATCCGGTCGCACGGCGCTTTGGCGACGGCCGGGGGCATCGCCAGGGATAGCATTGCAGCGCACGCGGTTCGCGACCAAAATGCCCGTTGCATTGCCGGGCCTTGCAGGTAGCATTGGGTGTGGCCGAGAACGCAACGACAGTCGGGGAGAGAGTATGACGGCGCGATCGACGCCCAAAGGCGCCTGGAAGATCACGTTTCTGCTGTTTCTCTTCATGCTGGTGAATTTCGCGGACAAGATCGTGGTTGGCCTGGCCGGCGTGCCGATCATGACCGAGCTGAAGCTCGAGCCGGAGCAGTTCGGCCTGCTCGGCTCCTCTTTCTTCTTGCTGTTCTCGATCTCGGCCATCGTCGTCGGCTTCATCATCAACCGCGTCGCCACGCGCTGGGTCCTGCTGGTCCTGGCGGCGATATGGGCATTGGCGCAGTTTCCCATGGTCGGGGCCGTCAGCTTCACCATGCTTCTTACCTGCCGGGTGATCCTCGGCGCCGGTGAAGGTCCGGCGTTTTCGGTGGCGGTCCACTCGGCCTACAAGTGGTTTCCCGACGAGAGGCGGACACTCCCTACCGCGATCCTGGCGCAGGGATCGGCGTTCGGCGTCATTCTCGCGGTGCCGGCGCTGAACTGGCTGATCGTCAATTATAACTGGCACTATGCGTTCGGTGCGCTCGGCGTCGTGGGTCTGATGTGGGTGGTGGCCTGGCTGATCCTCGGCAAGGAAGGTCCGCTGGTCCAGACCGCCGCGATGGCAGCGGCCGATCCCCGCGTTCCCTACGCCCAGCTTCTGACCTCGCGTACTTTTATCGGCTGCTGTGCCGCGACATTTGGCGCGTATTGGGCGCTGTCGCTCGGTCTCACTTGGTTCACGCCGTTCGTAGTCAAGGGTCTCGGGTTCGCGCAAAAGGATGCCGGGTGGATTTCGATCCTGCCATGGGTGTTCGGCGCGGCAATTGTGCTGCTCACCGGCTGGATTTCGCAGCTGCTGATGGCGCGCGGCTTTTCGACTCGCGGCGCTCGCGGCGTGCTTGGCGCTGCCCCATTGATCGTCGGCGGATCGATCCTGGCCTTCCTCCCGCACGCCGATGGCGCGGGGCTACAGATTGCGCTGCTCGTGGTCGGATCAGGGCTTTGCGGATCGATCTATGTGGTCTGTCCGCCGATGCTCGGTGAATTCACGCCGGTGTCGCAACGTGGCGCCGTGATCTCGATCTATGGCGCGATCTACAATTCCGCCGGCATCATCGCGCCCACGGTCATGGGCAGCGTGATCCAGCGCGCGGCGGTGCCGCTTGACGGCTATGTGACCGGCTTCACCATCAACGCCGTCATTATGGTGACGTCGGGCCTGCTCGGGCTGCTGTTGCTCTGGCCCAATACCGAGCGCGCGCGCCTGATCGGCGACGTGCCGCAACCGAAGTTTGCGTAAGCGGCGGTAGCGGAATGGCGTGTCTGCTGCAGCCAACAGCTACTGCAAAGTATCCCGCGCGCCACGCACGAGCCGGCCGGGTCGCGCGCCGGTGGCGCGACCCTCGCGTTGCGTCACCGTGCCGGAGACGATAGTGGCGTCGTAGCCATCGACCCGTTGCAGCAGGCGGCGACCGCCGACCGGAAGGTCATAGTGCACTTTCGGCGGATGCAGATGCAGACGGTCATAGTCGATGACGTTGACGTCGGCTTTGTAGCCGGGCGCGATGACGCCGCGATCGGAAAGGCCGACCGACAATGCCGTCTTGCGTGACTGCGCCGCCACCACGAAAGGGATCGACAGCTTCTCGCCGCGCTTGCGGTCTCGGGTCCAGTGCGTCAGCAGATAGGTCGGAAAGCTCGCATCGCAGATGATGCCGCAATGCGCGCCGCCGTCGCTCAATCCCGGAACCGAATGCGGATCGCGCAGCATCTCATGCACGGCATCGAGATTGCCGTCGGCATAGTTCAGGAACGGAACGTAAAGCATGCCGCGGCCGTCATCGGCGAGCATCGCGTCATAAGCAAGCGCTTCCGGCCGGCATCCGATTCGGCGCGCTTGCGCGCCCAGCGCGTTTTCCAGTGGCTGTTCGTAGTCGGGGGGATCGCCGAGCAGATACATCTTGTCGTAGTTCGGCCGGAAGAACAGCGGATCGTCGGTCGATGTCGCTGTCTCGCCCAGGATCGCGGCGCGCACGTCGGGCTGACGAAGCCGCTCCAGCCGCGCGGCAAGCGGCAATCTGGCGATCGCCCTGTAGCTCGGATGGGTCTGGAACGGATTGCGCGATAGTTCCAGTCCCAGCAACAATCCCACCGGGCGGGCGGCGATCTGCGCGGTGATCGCGAGCCCCCGCGCCGAAGCCTCATTGATGCTGTCGAGCGTCTGGCGCCAGCGCCGCGGCGCCTTATCGGCCTGAGTGACCGAAAACGAAATCGGGCAGCGCGTCTTCTCCGCCACCCGCAGCATCATCGGCAGGTCTTCATGGATGCTGCCCTGGTCGAGCACAAACTGGAGCACGCTGCGGCCGACGCTGTGCATGGCGCCGGCGATGGCCGTCAATTCATCCTCGCCGGCCTTCAAGGTCGGGGTGAAGTCGCCGGTGGAGGTGCGGTGATTGAGGGTGCGCGAGGTCGAGAATCCGAGCGCGCCCGCCCGCACCGCATCGCCGGCCAGCGCCGCCATCGCGGTATTGTCCTCCGCGGTTGCGGGATCGCGCCGCGCGCCGCGCTCGCCCATCACATAGACGCGCAGTGCGGCGTGCGGCAGTTGCGCGCCGATGTCCATGTCGAAATGGCGCTGCGACAGCCAGTCCATGTACTCGGGGAAACTTTCCCAGGCCCAGGGCAATCCCGCGCTCAGCACCGGCTCGGGAATATCCTCGACTCCTTCCATCAATTGAATCAGCCGCTGGTGATCGGACGGGCGGCAGGGCGCGAAGCCAACGCCACAATTGCCCATGATGGCTGACGTGACGCCATTCTGCGAGGAGGGCGTGATGTCCTGGCTCCAGGCGACCTGGCCATCATAATGGGTGTGCAGGTCGACGAAGCCCGGCGCCACCAGTTTGCCCTTGGCGTCGATCTCTTGCTTGCCTTTGCCCGCGACGCGGCCGACTTCCGCAATGCGGCCGTCCATTATCGCGATATCAGCCTCGAACATCTCGCCTCCGAGGCCGTCGGCAATGGTGCCGCCGCGGATGACGAGATCTGGATCATTGGCCATGGCATTACATCCCGAGTTGTTTTCCGTCGTCCTCGACATCATGGGATGTCGCGGGTTGCTGTCAACTGCTGCCAACGAGCTTCAGGGCTGCATGAGCCTCGCGTCGGATTCGCCGGAATTGCCTTGCGGACCGCTGTCGGTGACCAGCGCCAGCAACACGGTCAGGACCATGAACACCGCGGATGCGCCGAATACCCATTGCGGCGCATTCTGATCCATGATCCAGCCGAACAGCAGCGGGCTGACAATGCCGCCGAGGTTGAATCCGGTGGAGACGATCCCGAAAGCCCGGCCGGCCGCGCCCGCGGGCGCCGCGTTGCGCACCAGCATGTCGCGCGAGGGAGCGATCACACCGCCAAGGAATCCCGCCACTGCCATCGCCGCCGTCAGCAGCAGCGACGGCAAGTTGACGGTGGCAATGACGAACACGATCACAGCGTTGATCGCAAAGCAGGCGGCGGCGACCTGTCCGTGGCGCCCGGTGCGGTCGGCGAGAATGCCGCCGGCCAGCACGCCGACCGCGCTGGAGCCTAGAAACGCCGTGAGCGCGATATTGGCCGACGAGAAGGAGGATCCATAGCCGCTCATCAATGCGACCACGCCGAAATTGCCGATGCCGGCATTGGAAAGGCTGAGCAGCATGAAGAAGATCGTCAGTACTATCAGCGTCGGCGTGATGACGTTCTGCCGCGGTGCATGCACGCCGGCCACCCGGCGGTCGGCGGCGCTGGCATCGGGAATGCCGGCGGCGCTCAACAGCAGCGCCACCAACGGTCCGACCGCGCCCGATACGATCAGGGCGCCAAGGCCTCCGACCATCGTCAGCAGCGCAGCCACCGCGGCAGGCGCGACCGCGCCGCCGAGAAAACCCGCAAAAGTGTGGATCGAAAAGGCGCGGCCCATCCGCGCCTCGTCCATATGGGCCGAGAGGATCGCGTAGTTGGCGGGGTGATAGACGCTGTTGGCGAGCCCCAGCAGCACGGCGCTGGCGATCAGCCAGGAATAGCTGAGATGCAGGCCGAGCATGATCAGCGCGACGCCGCCGAGCGTCAGGCCCATCAGGAGGATCTTGCGGGCCCCGATGTGATCGGCCAGGTAGCCGATCGGAGCCTGGGTCAGGCCGGAGACCACGGCAAACACGGTCAGGGCAAAGCCAAGTTCGATATAGCCGACGCCAAGCTGTTCCTTCAGAAACGGGAATAGCATCGGCAGCACCAGCAAATGGAAATGACTGACCCAGTGCGCGGTCGAAATCAGCACAAGCGTCCGCAGCGATGCATCCGTCTTCAATCGTTGCGGTGCGGCTAAAACATCGACCATATCGAAAAGCAGACCCCGTTCAGTGCGACGGCCCGGCAAGGCCGGCCGAAAATACCGGCTGCCGGTTATTTGTCCATGAATGCCGCTGCATGGCAGCTCTCGCCAAGGACTTCGGAAAAGGCCGGTTCGCGATCACCTCATGCTGGAACATGCATTCATAATGGCTGATCGTCGTCGCCGTGACGATCGCGCTTTGGCGTGGCAATGTCGCCGTCTTCGTAATCCTCTTCCTCCGGCCGTGCCGGCGCGGGTTTTGTCGGCTTCCTGTCATCCTGCTTCGGAAGCTCTTGCTTTTTGCGCGTTCCGCCCACGATATCCCCCGTGATCGACCAGACAGGCCTGCCGCATAGCTGGCGGCGCGCGGCCTCGATCTCAACGTCATCTGACGAATATGTTAGCGGCGCCGGGCAATCTTTCCTGTCTTTTTCCGCCGTTCGGTGTAAAGCGAGGCTCAACCAGCGGCATGATCCGGAAAAGCGGCACGGGTTGCCGGGAAAGATCATGCTGAAAATCGAAAGATAAGGGCGTGGTCCGGCCTGTCCGGATCATGGTCCGGGAGCGCGCATGAAAAAACCGAAGATCGAGTCAGAAGAACAGCAGCCGCGCAAAGTCGTTCGCGCCGACAAGGCGCCGACCACGGGCTATTCGCTGGTGGTGGATGGTCACTTCAAGTCGCACCACGACACCGTCGAGGCTGCCGAGGAGGCGGGGATGGCGTTGAAGAATCAATTCCAGATGCTTCAGGTGCAGGTCTACGACGCTTCCACCAAGACCCGTTCGATGATCGATTGGCCGGCGCCGGCGTAATTTCGACCTAAGTCCGTCGGCCGCCGGTTTGCTGACCGGATAGCCAATCCGATAGCGCCGGAGTCTTTTGCTCCGACTTCTTCGACGATCTGGCCTTCTTGGGCGGGGCGGCCGGGCGCGGCGGTTCGGCGGCTTGGCGCGCCAGCCGCAATGCTTTCAGCTTCGCCATGTTGTCGAGAACGGCCTTTGCGGCGGCGTCACGGTCGATCTTGCCGGGGTCTGCTTTGTTGAAGCGCATGCCGGCGCGATTGCGGTCTTCCTGTTTCATCTAGATCGCCTTCTTCTTCTTCGATCTTACCTTGGTCTTCAATTCCGCCGGCTTGTCGCGATCGGCGGCTTCCTTTGCAAGGCGCATCGCGCGCAGGGCCACGGTTCGCTTTCGTATCGCAACGTCCGCGGCTGCGATTTCCGCCATTGCCTTGACGCCTTCGGCATCCTGAGCAAGCTTTTTGTTGAGCCTGATCTCCTTCAACTCGGCGGCGCTTTTCGGTTCGTCATCCATCATATGCCTCAAAATTCGCGGCACGCATCATCGTGCGGCGGCTGCAGACTTGTTCCTATCATATAATAGACCAGTGATGGGGCGTCATCTGGCCAAATATGGCGGAAAAGCCGCCATTTTCATGCTTAATCAGCCATCGTGGTGAACGGCGGCGGAGCGGTCAAATGGGCCGGGCCGCGCGATCGGACCCTCATCGCCCGAAGGGTGGCCAGGAGTCCGAGCGTCCGCTGGATGCCGATCGATGCGTCGACGGCGGTGAATTTCACGCGCTTGTTTTCGATGGGCAATCCTGGATATTCATGTAGAGTTCTCTCGGTGCGAGGGATCGTCCGCGCGACCAAATTATGCGGCGATCCCGTTTGGTGTGTGCTCGGCTTCGCTCGCAAGATCTTCATGCGTCGGGCTTCAAGCACGCAATTTCTCTTGAATGAGTCGCATGAGAATGATTGACGCACGTCGGATCGTTTCGTTTTTGCCCTCGGCCACCGAGATGGTATGTGCGCTTGGTCTAGGCGACCGGCTGTCGGGCGTCACACATGAATGCGATTACCCGCCCGAGATCATGGGCAAGCCGGTCGTCGTGCGCAACGCTCTTCCAATTGAATGCATGACTCAGTCGGAGATCGACTCGGCGGTCAGCCAAAGACTGCGCGATGGTCTCAGTCTCTATCGGGTGGACGAAAACCTGATGCAGGAAATCGCGCCCGATCTGATTCTCACGCAAGACCTCTGCCAGGTCTGCGCGCCATCCGGAAACGAAGTCTCGCAGCTGTTGAAGGCGCTTCCCGTCAAGCCGCAAATTTTATGGCTTACCCCGAAATCCATCGAACAGATCTTTGACAATTTGCGCGACCTTGGCGATGCCACGGGCCGCCGCCAAACCGCGGAAACGTTGATCGCGGACGGTCGGGCCCGGCTCGAAAAAATCCAGGCTGCGACGCGCACTGCGTCATCGCGGCCCAGGGTGTTCTGCATGGAATGGATAGATCCGGTCTATTGCTGCGGCCATTGGGTTCCGGAAATGGTTCGCATCGCTGGAGGAATCGACGAGCTTGGGCGCGAGGGGACCGATTCCGTTCGCATACTGTGGAAGGACGTTTTGCAGTGGAAACCCGAGGTGCTGATCGTGATGCCGTGCGGCCTTCATTTGCAAAAAGCCGCGGACGAGGCTCGGCAGCTGTCCAGCTATCCCGGTTGGGCCGATCTGCCGGCGGTGCGCGACCGGCGGGTTTATGCTGTAGATGCCAATTCCTACTTCGCGCGTCCGGGACCCCGGGTCGTCGAGGGAACGGAGCTTCTGGGCCATCTGCTCCACCCCGACTTGTTCGAGTGGAAAGGGCCGGCCGGTGCGTTCCGGAATCTGGCGTGAGCCTTGCGTCAGTTCACGCCGTAATTTGCGACGCGAATCCCGCCATAAACTCCGAGACCCGGCTGCAGGAATCCCGTCGGATTCTGGTAATGGGCGTTGAACAGATTATCGACGCGGCCAAAAACCTTGACCTGGTCGGTGACGGCGTAATCGGCCGCCACATTGACCACGGTGTAGCCCGGCGCCAGCAGCCGCGGGATACTGAAATCGCGGCTGGCATCGATGAAGCTGCCGGTATGCAGTACCGTCGCCGACAATGTTAGCGGATCGGTCGGATTCCAGATGACATTGGCGCTCCATTTTTCCTTCGGCCGCCGCAGCAACTCGAGACCGGTGGCCGCGTCGACGGTGCGGGTAAAGGTGTAATCTGCGCGGACCCGGACGCGGTCGGTGATAGTGGCGGCCACGAAATTTTCGGTACCTTCCGTGATCGCCTGTCCGATGTTTGCGTTGGTGCTGCTGAAGGTCGCAGGATCAACCACAAACTGAATCAGATTTGTGATGTCGTTGTGGAAATAGGTCGATCCGAAGCGGATCCGATCGTTGAACAATGGCTGCTCGAAACCCGCGTCATAGCCGACGCTCTCTTCGGGCTTCAAGTTCGGATTGGCGAAAAAGAAGAACGCAGGCAAGCTGACGAAAAGCTGGTTGAGCGTCGGTGCCTTGAAGCCGGTGCCGTAGCTCGCCTTGAGCTTGGTCTCGGTAAATGGAACGATCAGCGCCGGTGCGAGGCGATAGGTCGGATGCTCGCCAAACCGATCGTTGTCGTCCTGCCTGACATTCTCGACCAGGAACAGGCGATTGGCGAATTGCGATTGCAGTTCGATATAGCCTGCCTTGTTGACGTTTTGAGCCGACACGGTGGACGTCTGCAACGTCTCGGTCTCATGCTCGGCGCCGACGACAACGGTGTGGTTTGGCGCGATCTGGGCAGCGGTATGCCAATCGAATTTCACCCGATCGCCGGTCGTGATCGTCGGCGCGACGTCGCCGGGCGAGATGTTGTAATTCCAGTGATTGGTGTAGTTGATGCCGAAATAGTTTTTGACTCGGTCGTCGAACGCCGACCAGACGGCTTCACCGCGGGTGAACAACTGATGCACGATTTGCGTGCTCTGCGCCGCGGCCGGAAAAGTTGCAAACGTCACGGGATCGGAACTATCGCCGGTGAAGCGCAACGTCGCATCGGTGTACCGCGCGACCGCGTTCAAGGTCAGGTTTTCGTTCACCTCGGCGCCGAGCTTGGTCGAATAGGTCATATTGTCGTAGTTATTGCCGATCGCTTTTTGCCCGGGCGGCAGCAGCTCCTGCGGCGTCACCGGTACGTCGGTGGCGTGGAAATGCGCGACGTTGAAAGCATAGTTGATCCGGTCTTGCGAACCGCTCAGGCCGGCCGTCTGGTTGGTTGTGCCAAACGAGCCACCCTCGATCATTCCCGTCGCGCGCGCCGGGCCTTCGCCCTTTTTGGTGATGACAGAAATCACCCCGCCGAGCGCGTCGGCACCGTAAAGTCCGCTTTGCGGCCCGCGCAGCACCTCGATCTGCTGGATATCCGAGGTCAATAGCTGGCCGAGATCGAACGAGCGGTTCGGATTGCTGGGATCGCTGACGTCGATGCCGTCGATCAGGAACTTGGTGTGATTTGAGTTGGTGCCCCGCATGAAGACAGAAGTCAGGCCGCCGGGACCTCCGCTCTGAACCACGTTGAGTCCCGGCACGGTGGCCAACGCGTCGGGCACGGTGCGGCGCTGATCGCGCTCCATTTCCTTCCCGGTGATCACCGTGACCGAGCTTGCGATCTGATCGATCGGGGTCTCGGTGGCGGTCGGGCTGACCACGACCGGCTGCGCCGGCCCGGGGGTAGCTGATTGTTGCGCATCGGTGGGCGCTTGTTGCTTCGTGCGGCTGATGCGCCGGGACCCGGCGGATTGATCGGGCTCGGGTTCGGAGCGGGACCTGCCCTGGTCAGCGGGCGCCTGGACCTCAATGCTGGGCAGCAGGTTTGGCGAGGCGGATTGCTGGGCAGATGCCCCTGATATGCCGAAGGAAACGAACGGCACGAGGAAACTTGACGCCGGCAGACGACTGCGGCGCCGCGCTGCGGCCTTGATGAAGCAAGACATGGTTGGACCTCGGTATGACGTCAGTGGCACGTCACAGCGAACGAAGTCTCACCATGGTGATCTCGCACCTCAGGTGAAGCTAATGTCTGTACTCCCCGACCGACATCTTCGCGTGTGACCACGGCTGACGGCAGGTCTCCTGGCTCGCGGGTCGTTACCTTTCGTCGCCTTCCCAGGACCGAGATTCCCAGTGGCATCTGACGAAAGATTCACCGCTTACAGTTGCGGGGGCAGCCGCGGCATTGGGGAGATTTCCCCGCACCGCATTCCCTTTTGATCCCCAAGCCTGGGGAACCGTCGCGATGATCTAAAAGTGTGCCGGGCGAGGAGTCAATGCCGTCATTCCGGCGCCGACGTTCGCCGGACCCCGGTACGACTTTTGTTCGCGCGCCGGCTTGTGCCCGATCGCAATCCTTGTATGAGCATTGGCTGACCGCGCGGCGTTTTGCCGAAGGAAGATTGATGAGCATTCAGAACGTCATGGCGATGGCCGACATTGCGGCGCGCCGGCGTGCCGGGGTGATGGCCGCGCTCATCGGGCTGGTCGTGCTGCTGATGCTGGTCTCGCTCGGGGTCGGCGCGGTGCCGTTATCGCCGTTTGCCGTGATCGATGCCCTGTTCGGCGGCGGCAGCGACGTGGCGCAGGTGATCGTGCGGGAGATTCGCCTGCCGCGGATGATTCTGGGGTTTGCGATCGGCGCCATTCTCGGGCTGTCCGGCGCGGCGTTGCAGGGCTTACTGCGCAATCCCCTGGCGTCGCCCTCGCTGTTCGGCGCGCCGCAATCGGCCGCCTTCGGCGCCGTGCTGGTGATCGCGTTTGGGCTTGCCGATGTGCGCTCCTACGCGTTGCCGGTCGCCGCCATCGCCATGGCATTCGCTTCCGTGTTCGTCCTGCTCACCGTGGCGGGCCGTAACGCCGGGCTGTTGATTCTGATCCTGGCGGGCCTTGCGATCTCGAGCCTTGCGGGGGCTGCGACCGCGCTGGTGATGAATCTCTCCAGTAATCCGTTCGTGGTGCTCGAAATCGCCTTTTGGCTGCTCGGCTCGCTGGAGGATCGCAGTTTTCGCCATGTCATGCTGGCGTTGCCGTTCATCACGGCCGGCGCGATCATTCTTTTGAGCCAACGCAATGCCTTCCGCGCCCTCAGCCTCGGAGAGGAGACCGCGCAAAGCCTCGGCGTCGATGTCGACCGGTTGCGGCTTGCGGTGATCATCGGCGTCGCGCTCGGCGTCGGCGGTGCCGTCGCCGTCACCGGCACCATCGGCTTCATCGGCCTGATCGCGCCGCATCTAATGCGGCCGCTGATCGGCCACGACCCGACCCGGTTATTGATCCCGAGCGCGCTCGCAGGCGCGGCGCTGTTGCTGGCGGCCGATATCGCCGTGCGCCTCATTCCCTCAACCAGCGATGTCAAAGTCGGCGTCCTGACCTCGATCATCGGCGTGCCGTTTTTCCTCTATCTGATCATGCGCGAACGGCGCGCCCTCAGCGGAGGCGTGGCATGAGCGGCCCCGCTCTTCTCGCCGCGCAGGGCGTCAGCGTGGAATTATCCGGCCGCATCGTGCTGAGCGACGTCTCGCTGTCGCTGTCCCCGGCGCAACTTGTCGCGGTGGTCGGACCGAATGGCGCCGGCAAGACCACGCTGCTGCGCGCGCTGGCGGGATTGGTGCGGTCCAGCGGCACCATCCATGTCGGCGGCGAGGCCTTGTCGTCGCTCTCGTTGCGCGACCGCGCCCGGCGTTTTGCTTATTTGCCGCAAGGCCATCTCGTGCACTGGCCGCTGCCGGCGCGCGACATCGTGGCGCTCGGCCGCTATCCGCACGGCGCCACCGATCCCGCGCGATTGACGCAGCGGGATGCCGAGGCCGTGCTGCGGGCGATGCAGGCGACCGACGCCTTGCAATTCAGCGAACGGCGGGTGACGGAATTGTCCGGCGGCGAGCGCAGCCGCGTCGCGCTGGCGCGTGTCTTCGCGGTGGAGGCGCCGGCGATTTTGGCGGATGAGCCGACTTCCTCGCTCGATCCGCGGCACCAGATCGATGTCATGAATACGCTGCGCGCCGCCGCCGACGACGGCGCGCTGGTGATCATGGTGACGCACGATCTCGGGCTTGCCGCGCGGTTCGCCGATACCCTGCTGGTGCTGTCGGAGGGGCGCCTGATCTCGCAGGGTGCGCCGCCGCAGGCCCTGTCGGATCAGGTCATGGCGGACGTGTTTCGAATCACCGCCTATCGCGCGGAGTTTCGGAGTGAGGCCGTGATCGTGCCATGGGCGGAAATTTGAGCCGCGGCATGGGCAGGCGCATCCGACCTTTACCCCGGTCGCTGGTCGTTACAGCGCTGGCGGTGCTTGGCTGCGGCTGGCAGGCGCCGGCGTTCGCCGCCGGCCCGCGCATCGCCTCGATCAACCTTTGCACCGACCAGCTCCTGATACGGCTGGCCGATCCGCAGCAAATCGTTGGGCTCAGCCAGTTCTCGCGCGATCCCCGGCAATCCTTCGCGGCTGACGATGCGCTCCGCTATCGGATCCTGTCCGGCGGCGCCGAGGATATTTTGCTGCTGAAGCCCGACATCGTCGTCGCCGGTCTGTTCGACAGGCGATCCACCCGTGAGTTCTTGAAGCAGCACGGGCTGCATCTCGCCGAATTCGCCGTGCCGCGCAACCTCGATGAGGTGAAGGCTCAGATCCGCGAGATGGGCGAAATCGTTCAGCACGCGGATCGCGCGGCGGCCGAAATCGCCCGCATCGATGCGGCGGTGGCACGCGCCCGCCAGGCCGTCGCCGGCGCGCACTATCGGGTGCTGCCGCTGTCGCGGCGCGGCTGGGTGTCCGGCGGCGACAGTCTGGTCAACTCATTACTGGCCGAGACCGGCCTTTTCAACGCCGCCGCCAATCTTGCGGTCGGCATCGGCGCCTACGTCTCGCTCGAAGCCATCGTGAGCCTGAGGCCTGATTTCATCCTGGTGTCGGAAGCCGGCGACCGCGCGGAGGATGACGGCCGCGCCTTTGTGTTGCACCCGGCGCTCGAACGGTTCTATCCGCCGGAAAAGCGCATTGTCATTCCGGAACGGTTGACCGTGTGTGGCGGCGTCATGCTGGCGGACGCGCTGGACGTACTGGTCGGGGAGCTGAAGCGGGTGGCGCGATAAGCGGAGAAACCTCTCACCCCGTCAGCACCGGGCCGCCGGCTTTCTTCCAGGCATCGATGCCGCCGGCGATATGCGCCGTATTCGCCAATCCCGCCTCTTTGGCGGCCGCCACCGCCATGGCGGAGCGTTCGCCGAACGCACAAAAGAACACGATGCGCCGCCCGCTCGCCGCTGCGACCTCGCGCAACATGCCGCCGGATTGCAGGTTTTCGCCGATCGTCGGATAGGGCGAGTGAAGCGCGCCCGGCAGCGTGCCGTGCTTGGCGCGTTCGCTGTTTTCGCGAAGATCAACCAGCAGGATATCGGGCCGGCCGAGGCTCTCGATGCCTTCCCGTGCACTCAGCGACAGGCCCTGTTTGGCGAGATCGTCCTGGTGCAGGCCGACATGAATGTTTGCCGGCACCGCGACGTCCATCATCTTCGGATTGGGCAATTTGAGATTGGCCATCAGCTCGACATACTCATCGACCGAGCGCACCTGCAGCCGCGGATTGAAGCGCTTTTCCTCGCCGATCGTGGAAACGGTGTCGCCCTTGTAGTCGTGGGCGGGGAATACCAGGACATCATCGGGCAGCTTGAGCAGACGATTGAATATGGAGTCGTACTGCGCCCGCGCGCTGCCGTTCTGGAAATCGGTGCGGCCGGTGCCGCGGATCAAAAGCGTATCGCCGGTAAAGACCCGGTCGCCCATTAGATAGCTGTAGGAATCATCGGTATGGCCGGGCGTGTACATGACGTCGAGGCTAAGGCCTTCGATCGTCACCTTGTCGCCCTCACCGACCCGCATCGCCACCACATCGGCCTTGCTCTGCTCGCCCATGATGGTGACGCAATGGGTGCGGTCGCGCAGTTCGCCGAGGCCGGTGACGTGATCGGCGTGCAGGTGGGTATCGAGCGCCTTGACCAGCCTGAGATCGAGCTCGCGCAACAATTGGCAATAGCGATCGACCTTCTCCAGCACCGGATCGAGGATCAGCGCCTCGCCGCCGGCGCGGCTCGCCAGCACATAGCTGTAGGTTCCCGATACGCTGTCGAACAGTTGGCGAAAGATCATGGCCGGCGCCTGCGAATTGATCCCGTCGTTACAATATGTCTCATGGCTTCATCCTTTCGAGGACGCCGGGCAAGAGCGCGGCTCTCAGGATCGTTTGAATCTCATTGCGGCTTACGCGCGTCTCGATTTATCAGGCGCTGCATCCTTCTCTTCCTCACCGCGCTTCACGGCCGGACGTAGCTCCAGCCCTGCTCCTGCAGTTCCATCAGGTGGACCACGCCGGACGGCACCAGCGTGGCGTCGGGCAGGATCGCGATCGCGTGGCCTTCGGTCTTCTCCATGCCCTGCTTGGTGTTGTTGCATGCGGAAAACTGGATCTTGCCGGGAAACACCATTTCCTTGAGCCGCTTGATGCGATCCTGCACGGGTGAGGTATCGGCACGCAGCATATGCAGACCGGGACCATAGGTCACGATATCGACGTTCACGTCTTCGTTCCTGCCGCGGTAATAATCGATCACGTTGCCGGCGTTGTTGAGCGCGAGATTCATGACCTGCGGATCGTTCTGGTCGACCTGGATGGCAACGCGATGGGTTTTTCCTTCGGCGAATGCGACTGGCGCCAACGCCACCGACATCACGGCCAGGGCGGTCAAGCAACGAACGATGCTACGCATGATAAAACTCCTTTTCATTGACCCGTTCATCCGCGTCCCAAAATGCCCGGGTTGTCGTCGACCCCCCGCAGCGTGACGCCGGTGCCGGCCCGATCCGGCTTCTTTCCGGACGCGAGATGCTTTGCAAACACGTCCCACGCCGGCGTTCCCTGCTGCTCGTTGACCGAAGCCCAGCCCGCCACCTTGTAGCTTTTACCGGCCTCAAGCCGGCGGCCGTTATCCAGCTTGATGTCGGAAATCCGCCGGCCGACCCTTTCCGCAGGCGTACATGTATAGGCGAAGCCGCCGACGCGGACCATATCGCCGCCTTGCTGGCGATAGGGGTCGGCGTTGAACAGATTGTCGCAGACGTCCTCAAGGATATCCTTGATCTGGCGGCCGGTCATGCTGAGCAGATAGGTTTCGGGATAGGTGATGGCGGTCTCGGACAGCACGTCTTCCATCGTCACCGGCTGACCCGGCAATACGCTGTTGCCCCAGCGAAAGCCCGGCGACAGCGCGATCTCGGCATCGAATTGGCCGCGCAAGGCCTCGCAGATCACTTGGTCGATGGTGCCGCCGAAATTGCCGCGCCGATAGAGCAGGCGGTCCGTGGTAGCGATCTTCTCGGCATAGGCCGCCGCGTAGGGCGCGCGCAGCTTGTCGATCAGTGCCGCCACCGCGGCATCCGGCTTCAGCAATTCCGAGAAAACCGGAAGCAGCCGGTAGCGGATACCGCCGACCCGGCCCTTGCCGAGTTCGAGATCGAGAACGCCCAGGAATTTTCCGCTCGAGCCGGCATTGGTAACGAGCGTGCTGCCGCCGGCATTGCTGACCGGAATCGGCTGCGGAACGGCGTCGTGGGTATGGCCGCCGAGGATGACGTCGATGCCGCTGACGCGGCTCGCCAGCTTGAGATCGACATCCATGCCGTTATGCGACAGCAGCACCACGGCATCGACCCTGTCGTTCTCACGCAGCCCATAGATCAGTTTCTGCAACTCGCCCTCGCGGATCCCAAAGCTCCAGTCCGGCGTAAAGCGCTTCGGATGGGCGATCGGAACGTAGGGAAAGGCCTGGCCGATCACGGCGATGCGGTAGCCGCCGAGTTCCTTGATCGTGGCCGGTTTGAACACCCGGCCCGAGGCGGGATCGAAGGCGTCGGCGCCGTTGAAGGCGGCTTCCTCCGAGAGAAAGACGTTCTGTGCGAGAAATTCGCCCTTGAAGCGCTCGAGGTTGCCGCGCAGCGCCTTTTCACCATAGGTGAATTCCCAATGGCCGGTCATCGCCTCGATGCCCAGCAAGTTCGCCGCCTCGACCATGTCGGCGCCCTGCATGGTATTGGCGAGCCCGGTGCCCTGCCACAGATCGCCGCCGTCGAGCAGCAGCGCGTGTCCGGACCCGGCATCGCTGCGCAGGCGATCGATCAGCGTCTTCAGATGCGCGAAGCCGCCGAGCTTGCCGAAACGCGCGGCGGATTTCTCGAAATCGAGACAGGTGAAGGCATAGGCGTCGGCGCTGTCGGACTTGATGCCGAAGCGGTCGAGAAAGCCGTGCCCCACCAGGTGCGGCGGCCGGCCCTGCATCGCGCCAATCCCGAGGTTTACGCTCGGTTCGCGAAAATACACCGGCAACAGCTGTGCATGGGTGTCGGTGATGTGCAGGATGCGCGCATTGCCGAACCGCTCGAAATCGTAGACACCCGCGTTGTCGGCGGAACGCGCCGCCGGCGGCAAGCCACCAGCGAGCGCGGCGGCGCCTGAGAGTTTAATGAAATCCCGGCGGCGGATGCTCATGCGATGTCTCCGCGCCTGCAAAGCGCGTTGAAACGGGCTCAGCGGATCTCGAGCTTCTTCCAGGCTTCCTTTTCGCTGGTAGCCTGGAAGATCGATGCCTTGGCCAGCGCCTCGGCTTCCCTGGACTGCGCTACCGCCCGATCGAAATCGCCGCTATCGGCGGCCTTCTTGGCCGCTGCCAGAACCGCTGCCGTCGTGGTCCATTGATTGTGCACGGCGCCGGCTTGCTGGTTGGCGGTTTCCGCCGCGGCGTAGGCCGCCTTGAAATCGGCCTCTGAACCCGCGGCCCGGACCGGGGTGGCACTGGCCACCAACAACGCCGAGAGCGGAATGACAAATGCTCGCATGAGGTTGCTCATGGCCGCGCCCCGGGGCCGGAGATCGGCAGTCCGTTGCTGACATAGGACAAGTAATATTCGAGATCGCGATATTCGTCGTCCTGCGGATTGAGCGGGACGGCGCGGATCTGGCTGTTGCAGCTGGTGAAGCGCCGGCTGATCGTTCCCATGCCGCTCCACTCCGAACGGTAGATCGGCATCGCATTCAAAATCCCGAGCGCGGGTGCCAGCACCTCGGCGCGGATTCGCTCGCCGGGGATCTGTACGTGGCAGGTGGCGCAGGAGAAGTTGAGCTGCCCGCGCCGCGTATAGAAATATCGCTTGCCGTTCTGGTAGGCCTCGAGTGCGCGAGGATCGCCGGGGATCTTGATATCGAAGGGTTTGCCGCGCGAGGTGAACGCCATGTAGGCGGTCAGCGCCGCCATCTCGTCCTTCACATAGGAGAACGGCGGCTCCCCATTGGCCTCGCGGCAGCGGTTCAGCGCCAGCTCGAGCGTGACGACCTTGCTTTCCTTCTCGTCGAAGTAGGGATAGTTCTGGCGGATGCCGATGCCGCCGTTCGGGAAGCAATCCGCATAGCTCTTGCCGTTCTTGAACGGCTTTGAGAACATCTCCTTGCCGAGATCGAGCGAGAATTCGTAAGGCGGGAATTGCTCTTTCTCTTCCCATTGCCGGTGCATGTCCTCGTTCATCGAGTAGGGGCCGTTGACGAAATCCTCCAGCCTCACCTTGGGAAATTTCGCAGTGAAGTATTTCTGGAACGCTTTGGCGTCGGCGGCGGGATCGGGAGCATCGGCGGCAACGGCGGACGGCGCTGCGGTGAGTGCCAGCGCCGCAAAGGCAAGAGCTGCCGAAATAAGGCCGGCCGTGGCAAGATGGATTGCTGATCGCACGTAATCCCCCAAACTCGTTACTGAATCTTCGCCGTGGTCGTATCGCCCTGGCCCTTGTTGTCGACCCAGCTGATCTTGAGGTCGTCGCCCTTCTTGCCGCCCTTGAAGCTGAACTTGACATAGGGGTCCTTGGACACCGCGGGCCCCCAGTCGGCGACAAGCACGCTTTTGCCCTCATGTTCGAAGGTCAATTCCCTGATGAAGTGCGGCGGGATGGTTTCGCCCTTGGCGTCCTTGACGAATCCGGAATCCATCGGGTGCTGAATCAGCGCCTGCACTTCGGTGGTCTGCCCGCTGGAGATCGCGCGCACGCGAATGGTCGATGCCATTGGTCCTGCTCCTTGAGTTACTTCAGCCGCCGCAGCCGCCGACGGTGACTTTGACTTCCCTGGTTGTGCTGTAGAGCTTGCCGCCGGCCTCCACGATCGCGATCACGTTGGTGGTCTTCGCCATCTTGATGCGATTGGCGACGCTTGGCAGGGTGCCCGCCGGAATCCGATAGGACGCCGCCAGCGCGTTAGGATTTTCGGAGACCAGGATGGAAATCGAAGTGACGTCGGCAAGCGTGGAGGTGACCGAGACCGGGACCACCGCGCCGTTCTCGGCGATCTCCGGCACGTCGAGCTTGACCTTGTCCGACGGCTCGGCCGCCTTGCCGTACAGCGATTTGATCGCGTCCGCATCGCTCTTGGCCTTGAAGGCATCTTCCGGATATTTGTCGTTGGCCGCAGCAAATGACGGAATGAGGCCGAAGGGAATATTGCCAAGGCCCACAAACCCGACCAAGGCCGCGCCTTGCAGGATCAGGCGACGCGTCGGAGAAAGTCCGTCGTGCGTGGTGGTCATCTGGTCACCTCTCCTGAATGGCTCCGTCAAAGTGTCTGCAGGAAATCCACCACCGCGTCGATCTCCTGGTCGGTCAAAATGCGGTTTCGGCCAAACGGGGGCATTACGGTTTGCGGATTGCGCCTGGTTTCGTCGCTAACGATGGCGATCAGATCGTTGCGGTCCGGATATTTGCTTCTGATATCCTTCAAGGCAGGCCCGATCGTGCCCGGAAGGTCGCCGCCTTTGATCTCATGGCAGCTCAGGCAGTTGCCCTTGCTGCGATCAAAAGCGATCTTTTGACCCTCGGCTGTCGCGGACTGCGCGGAGGCGGAACCCGC
The DNA here is from genome assembly GCA_963840155.1 of uncultured Alphaproteobacteria bacterium. Taxonomy (GTDB): domain Bacteria; phylum Pseudomonadota; class Alphaproteobacteria; order Rhizobiales; family Xanthobacteraceae; genus Bradyrhizobium. The sequence goes on along the minus strand of CAWIXP010000002.1, from coordinate 860,937 downwards.
AGGCGCTGCAACCAGCAGCGCCAACGCAAGCGCCTGAAACAGCACGGGCTTGGTCGAACAAGAGTACTTCAAAGGTTTCCCGTTCTTTCTATTTCGTTTGCATCGTGTCGAGCGGCCCGGTCGTGCGCCGTGTCAGATCCCGGCCCTCCGCGGTGGACATGATCCTGATCTCGCCGGGCCTGGCGCAGGCGCTCATGCATGGTATCGGGTCGTGGATCGGTCCAGATGAAACCGTCGCGATTGGGCATTTCGACCTTCGGCAAACTGTCCCGGTCGGCGACGAAATCATCGGTAACCGCGCCGTTCAGGTTCAGAATATAGGCGGTCAAAGCATAAACGTCATCGGCTGACAATGTGTGCGGCGCGGGCATTGGTATGGCGCGGTTAATGCAGTCCCATAATGTCGGTGCAAACGGCCAATAGCTGCCGACCGTCAGTTCCGCCGGTCATCCCTCAACGTTCCAGCGCCACCCACCAGCTTCGGAAAGCGGCCTTCGCCTTCGCCGAAAGTTCTATGACAGGCCGCGCATTGCTCTGCGTACGCCGCGCTGCCCCGCGGCACTGTGCCCTCGCCAGCGGGTAGCCCCGCACCATCCTCGCCACGGGCGTCGATATCCCAACCGGCGATCTGCGCGGGCGATATCAGCGGCAACGCCTGAGGAATCTGGAACAATCCCGGTTCGAGCTGCTAGACATCGGTCCCAGGTAATTGAGATCCGGCGTGGAGCGCAGATGGCTGAATACGTCGTGGAATTCGGCAAGGACGGCAGCCCGGTCGAGCCCGACGGCCGGCTCGACGCGCCGGCGTTTCACCGCAACCATCAGGCGATCTCGACGGTGCTGCAGCGTATCCTTGCCGGCGCATCCGGCGACGTGGTCGAGGCCGGCAGCGGCACCGGCCAGCATGTGGTCGAGTTCGCGCGTCACATCCCTGAAATCATCTGGTGGCCGAGCGATCTCAACGAGCGACATTTGCGAAGCATCGCCGCATGGCGCGCGCATGCCGGATTGCCGAATATTCGCCCGCCGCTGCGGATCGACCTCTCCGATCCATCCTGGTGTCCCGAGATGCACGACGGCAGCGGCCCTGCAAGATTGCTGGCGGTGTGTTGCGCCAATGTGATCCATATTGCGCCCTGGCGCGTTGCCGAGGGGCTGTTCGCCGGCGCCGGCCGATACCTGCGCGCGGACGGCTGGCTGTTTTTGTACGGGCCGTTCAAGCGCGGCGGCAAGCACACCGCGGTGAGCAACGCGGTGTTTGATTCAAGTCTGCGCGAGAAAGATCCCGAGTGGGGCGTGCGCGATATCGAGGCGCTGGAGGCGCTAGCCGCCGATGCCGGCCTCAAGCTGATGGAGATCAACGAAATGCCCGCCAACAATCTCACCCTGGTGTTCAAACAGTCGAAGGCTGCCTGAAGCCGATGCATAGCGCGCGCCCATTTACGCCGGTTGATCGTGCGGAATGCCGGCTTCATAGTGCAGCGAATCAATGAGGCTTGGCTCGCAGCGGCCTTGTCCGCGCGTCAATATCCGATGATCGATCTAACCGCAGCCGACCAGATTTCCGACGACGCCCGCGCGCGATCCAACGTGCTGCGGCTTGCGGCGGCGCAGGCGCTGACCGGCGCCAATTCGGCGGTGATCTTCGCCACCGGCTCGATTGTCGGCGCCGCGCTGGCGCCGGATATCTCGCTCGCGACCGTGCCGCTTTCGATGTACGTGGTCGGGTTGGCCGCGGGCACGCTGCCGACCGGTGCCATATCGCGCGCCTTCGGCCGCCGCGTAGCCTTCATCATCGGCACCGGCTGCGGCGTGCTGACGGGCCTGCTCGGTTCATTCGCCATCCTGCGCGGTTCGTTTCCGCTGTTTTGCTGCGCGACCTTCCTCGGCGGGCTGTACGGCGCGGTGTCGCAATCCTATCGCTTCGCCGCCGCCGATGGCGCGAGCATGGCGTATCGCCCGAAGGCCGTTTCGCTGGTGATGGCCGGCGGCGTGTTCGCCGGCGTGCTCGGCCCGCAACTCGTGCAGTGGACCATGGATATCTGGCAGCCCTATCTGTTTGCCTTCAGTTTTGTCGTGCAGGCCATGGTCGCGCTGATCGCAATGGCCGTGCTGGCCGGCGTCGATGCGCCAAAACCCGCGGCATCCGAGCTCCATTTGGGCCGTCCGCTGTTTCAGATCGTGCGGCAACCGCGGTTCGTCGCGGCGGCGATGTGCGGCATCATCGCTTATCCGATGATGAATCTGGTCATGACCTCGGCGCCGCTGGCGATGAAGATGTGCGGGCTTGGCGTCGGCGATTCGAATTTCGCCATCCAGTGGCATATCGTGGCAATGTTCGGACCTAGCTTTTTCACCGGTTCGCTGATCGCGCGCTTCGGCGCACCAAAGGTGGTCGCGGCCGGGCTGGTGCTGGAAGCGCTCGCAGCGACCATCGGGCTGTCCGGCGTCACCGCCCTGCATTTCTGGGCCACGCTGATCGTGCTGGGGTTGGGCTGGAACCTCGGCTTCGTCGGCGCGTCCGCGCTGGTGCTCGAAACCCACCGGCCGCAGGAGCGCAACAAGGTCCAGGCATTCAACGATTTTCTGGTGTTCGGGATGATGGCGATCGGATCGTTCTCGTCCGGCCAGTTGCTGGCGAATTACGGCTGGTCCGTGGTCAACCTCGTGGTGTATCCGCCGGTGCTGCTGGGATTGATTGTCTTGGGCTTCACGTCATTCGCCAGACGGCGGCGCTCGCGGCTGCAGCCGGTGTCCGGATTTACCGATCTCGGCATCTAGTCCGCAAAGATTACACTTCCCGCTGGCGCAACAAATCCTCGAGGTCGAGCCGGTTCGTGAACATCGCGAGCGATCCGTCCGGCTTGCGCGGCCACTGCTCCTTGGGCCGGTCCCAATACAACTCGACGCCGTTCTCGTCGGGATCGCGCAGATAAAGCGCTTCGCTGACGCCGTGATCGCTGGCCCCGTCGAGCGGAATTTTCGCGACGACCAGGCGATGCAAGGCGTCCGCCAGCGCAGCGCGGGACGGATAGAGGATCGCAGTGTGAAACAGCCCGGTGGTTCCCGGCGGCGGCGGATGACCGCCTTTGCTTTCCCAGGTATTGAGCCCGATATGGTGGTGATAGCCGCCGGCCGAAATGAACGCCGCGCCGGAGCTCAAGCGTTGCGTCAGCTCGAAGCCGAGCACCCCGCAATAAAACCCGAGCGCGCGATCAAGATCGGCCACCTTGAGATGGACGTGCCCGATTCGCGCGCCTGCGGCGATTGGGTGGTTATCGGGCATCTGCATTGCTCCGTTCGAAGGCTATTTCCTGCTCACGCCAGTTCCGACACCATCCCCTCCGGCAGCTCGAACTCGAACGTGTTCAGCGTCATCGACACCAGGGTGTAGTAGCCGCACAGCCCAATGACCTCCACCAGGCCGCGCAACGTGAGCACTTCGACGGCCTCGTCATAGAGCGCCTTGGCAAGCCCGTGGCCTTCGTGCAGCGACTTGGCGACGTCGTAAATCATCCGGCCCTTCGGGTCGTCGAACTTCGGCGTGCGGCGATCGCGGATATCCTCGATGATCTCCGGGTTCATGCCACCTTTGAGCGCGAGCCGCTTGTGCGCGTACCATTCGTAATGCGCGCTCCAGTGCCGCGCGGTGACGAGAATGGCGATCTCCGACAGCTTGGCCGGAAAGATCGTATCGAACCGCAGTACGCCGCCGAGCCGGGTTGCGTGCCGGGCCATCTCCGGGCTGTTGAGCCAGGCCATCATCGGCGCCGGGGGCGCGCCGCGCTTGCCGGCAATCGATTCATCGTAGGTTTGCTTCTGGTCCTCGTTCATTTCACCTGGCGAAAGCAACTTGAGCCGCATTTTCGATTTCCTCTTGTTTTTCGTAGTCCCAACGGCCCTCACCTGATCGGTGGCGCATACTGGATGCCGCCGGCGCTCCACAACTGGTTGAGGCCGCGCGGAATGCCGAGCTTCGATCCGGAGCCGACATTGCGCTCGTACACTTCGCCGTAATTGCCGATGTGGCGGATGATGCGCACCGCCCAATCCTTGCTCAGCCCGAGTTCCTCGCCGTAATTGCCTTCGGTTCCGACCAGCCGCATCACGTCGGGCTTCTTCGACTGGAGTGCTTGGTCGATGTTTTTCGAGGTGATGCCGAGCTCCTCGGCATTGATCATCGCATACAGGGTCCACTTCACGATCATCATCCAGTCGTCGTCGCGCTGCCGCACCACCGGCGCGAGCGGCTCCTTGGAGATGACATCGGGCAGGATGACGTGATCGCCGGGCTTTGCCAGGTTCTGCCGCAGCGCATAGAGCTGGGAGATGTCGGCGGTGAAGGTGTCGCATTGCCCGGAATCATAGGCCGCGATGACATCCTGCAGCTTGCCGAATTTCATCTCCTGGTATTTCATGTTGTTGGCGCGGAAATAGTCGGCGAGGTTGAGCTGGGTCGTGGTTTCCGACTGCACGCACACCTTGCTGTCGTTGAGCTCCAGCGCGGAATTGATGTTACGCGACCTCGGCAGCATGAACCCTTCGCCGTCGTAGTAAGCCACAGCCGGAAAGTACAGGTCGTAGGAGGTCTCGCGCGCCATGCTCCAGGTCGAGTTGCGCGAGAGAATATCGACTTTCCTGTTCTGCAACTCCTTGAAGCGATCGTTGGCGTCGAGCGGGACGAACTTCGCCTTTTTTGGATCGTCGAAGATTGCGGCTGCAATGGCGCGGCAGAAATCAACGTCGAAACCGCTCCAGTTGCCCTTGTCGTCGGGTATCGAGAAGCCGGGCAGGCCCTTGTTGACGCCGCACAGCACTTCGCCGCGCCGCATCGTCCGCTTCAGGGTGCGGGTGTCGTATCGTTGATAGCTGATGGCGATAGCCGTGAAGACGACTGCGACCGCCAGCCCTATCAGGAGGCCGCCTCGGAATGTACGCATGATGTTTGTCTCGCCGTTAATCGTGAAAGGGAGCAGTCGAGGGAAACGCGCCGCGATTACAATTCCGGCTTTTGCCGCACGATCACCTTGGTGCCGACCGGGACGCGGTCATAGAGATCGGCGACGTCGGCATTGACCAGCCGGAAGCAGCCGGACGACACTGCGGTGCCGATCGTATCCGGCCGGTTGGTGCCGTGGATGCGATAGACGGTGGCGCCGAGATACATCGCGCGGGCGCCGAGCGGATTGCCGGGACCGCCGGCCATGAAGCGCGGTAGATAAGGCTGTCGCGCGATCATCTCCGGGGGCGGTGTCCAGTCCGGCCATTCGGCCTTCTTCGAGATGCTCAATAGTCCCTGCCACTGGAAACCCTCGCGGCCAACCCCGATGCCATAGCGCAGCGCGCGGCCATTGCCCTGAATCAAATAGAGGTGGCGCTCCGCGGTCGAGATAATGATCGTGCCGGGCGCCTCGGAGCTGCGATAAAGCACTGCCGTTTTCCTGAATTCAGGATCGAGCTCCACGGTATCGTCGGGGAGAAGTCCGGGCTGGTCGCCGACATCGGGCTGCTGCGCATAGCTCTGCGCGGCCGCAAGCATCAGTCCAGCGGCGGCAATCACCATCCAGATCAGGCTTCGAAACTTCGTCATTCAAGGGTTCTCCTCGTTTGCCGCTGCCGGTAAGCCGCAACTCGCTCAGGCCATCAAATCTCAGGGATGGCGCGATGGCAAGCAATCCGCGCATCTCGCTGCAATGCTTCTACCTTGCGGCGGCTCTGCTCTGAAGGGAGCTCGAGGTAACCACAGCCGCAAGCCCGGCCGCAGCGTCGGCCAACGCAGAGCGACCCGGAGGGGGGCATCCCGTCCGGGTCGTTGGAGGTACTCGGAATTGGCAGCAAATTGTCTTACGCAGCGAGGCTATCGACGCCGGCACCCCTGAGCAGGCCGGCCAGTTGCTTGCGGGCATAGAACATCCGGGTTTTCACCGTGCTCTGCGGAACGCCGATGATGTGGCCGACTTCTTCCACCGACTTCTCATGGTAATAGACGAGATTGATGATCTCGCGATGCGCCGGCGACAGTTTCGCCACGCAGGCGCGCAGGATCGCACTGGTGTCGCTGCGGCCGAGCGAAGCTTCGGGCGTGTCCGCCTCGTCGGCGATCTCGAGCACGTCCTCCTGGTCGATATCTTCGTGGCGCCGCTGCCGCAGCGCGCTCAGCGCCTTGAATTGGGCGATCGACAGCAGCCAGGTGGACACCAGCGAACGGCCTTCGAACCGGCTCGCGGTGCGCCACACGTCGAGGAAAACCTGGCTGACCATGTCTTCCGCCATCGTGGCATCGCGGACGATGCGAAGGATGAAGCGATAAACCCGGACATGATGTCGGCAGTAAAGGATGTGCATCGCGCTCCGGCTGCCATCGGCGATGTCTTCCAGCAGCATCTCGTCCGTGGTCGCTTGCGCTGCGATTATGCCTTGGCGGGCTGCGGCGTTGAGGGCGATGACGTTGTGCATGACGAACTCCCGCTGATTGCGCTCTTGCCGCGCCTTGGTTGGGGAGATTCATAGGCAGCGAAGGTTTCGGGACGTCTGCACGAGGGTCGGAAAATGGTTTCGTGTCCGGGAGAATTGTTTCGTCGCCGCGCCAGCGACGAAACATTCGGGGGTAAATTGTGAGCAAATTCAGTGAGCGCGGAATTGCAAAGGGAGATATTGTCTATCCGCCATGGCCGGGCTTGGCCCCGTCCATCCAAATCTTCTTTGATGCCGGCAGGGACGCGGATCCCGGGACGAGCCCGGCATGATGATGTGGTGGTGAGGGCAACTCAGGCCTTCTCGCCGGCCGGCGAGAACAGGTAGCCGCCGCCCCGGATGGTGCGGATCACCGCGGGCTTGGTCGGATCGATCTCGATCTTGCGCCGGATGCGCATGATGCGCAGGTCGACGGCGCGATCGAAAGCCTCGGCGTCGCGTGCATTGGCCAGCTCCAGCAGGCGCTCGCGCGACAGCACGCGCTTCGGATTGGCCGCGAACACCTTGAGCAAGCCGAATTCGGAAGCGGTCAGCGGATGCTCATTGCCCTCCTCGTCACGCAGGGCCTGGGCTTCCAAATCAAGCCATTTGGTCCCGAAGCGCACCAGACGGTCTTTCGCCGATCTGGCGCTGGCGGCCTCGGCCGCCGCGGCTTGCGCCTTGACCGGGCCGCTGCGCCGCAGCACCGAACGGATCCGCGCCATCAATTCGCGCAACTCGCAGGGCTTTGCGACGTAATCGTCGGCGCCGAGCTCGAGACCGACGACGCGGTCGATCGGGCTGGCGGTCGCCGTCAGCATGATGACCGGGACATTGGTGCGGCTTTTCAGATCGCGGATGATCGAAAGCCCGTCTTCTTCCGGCATGTTGAGGTCGAGCACCACGAGATCGGGCACCGTGGTTTCGATCGCGCCCCGCAGGCTCTTGCCGCCGTCGCACAGCGTGACGGAAAAGCCGTGCATCTTGAGATAGTCGCCGACCATTTCGCGGGCCGGTGCTTCGTCATCGACGATGATGATGTGTTGGCTTTGGGTCATGACATCTCTGTTGCGGGTAACATCACGGTAAAGGTCGACCCGCGCCCCGGCCCCTCGCTGTCGGCGGTCACCTGACCGCCATGCATATCGATAATGCGCTTGACGATCGACAGCCCGAGCCCGGTCGAGCTTTCCCCGGCGGTGGGTTTTGCCGACAGCCGCTGGAAACGGCCGAACAACCGTCCGAGGTCTTCCGGAGAAAGGCCTGCGCCCTGGTCGGCGATGCGGATCACGGTGCTGTTCTGCTGACGGGCGACCACGACCGTGATCTGGCCGCCGATCGGAGAGTATTTGATGGCATTGCTGACAAGATTGTCGATCGCTTCCCGCATCCGGTCGGCATCGCACATGCTGACGAAATTCGGCGGCGCCGAGATCGCGATGGTCTGCTGCTTGTTGGCGGCGAGCGGCTGATTGGCATCGACGACTTCGCCGACCAACGCGGCAAGATCGACCGGCTCGCGACGGATCGTGATGTCGAAGGCGTCCGCCATCGCATCCGAGATCAGGTGGTCGACCATCGAGGTTAACCGCCGGGCGGCGTCGCGGATGTGTTCGACCTGGGCGGTGACGCTCTCCCTGGACGAGCCGGCGCCGATCAACTCGGTCAGCATTTCGGTGCGTCCGAGGATCACCCCTAACGGATTCTTCAAGTCGTGGGCGACGGTGCCGAGAATTTCGTTCTTGAAGCCGTTGGCGCGCTGCAGCCGCAGCCACTGCGCCGACAGCCGGTGGTTGGCCTGCATCAGCGCGCGGGTGCGCTGGGCGACGCGGTCCTCGAGCTGGGTGTTGGCCTGGTGCAGCTGCTGATAAAGAATGACATTGTCGAACGCGATCGAAAGCCGGCTACCGAAAATCTCGACCAGCGCCCGATCGGTTTCGGACAGCTGACGTTCGGCCTGCAACAGCACGACGACCTCGCGTCCGCTGCCGGTGCGCAGATAAAGCACGCTGCGGTGATCGACGAATTCATTCTTGCGGCGAAGGAAGGCCGCTTCGACCATCTGGCGCAACTCCGGATCGAGCGACTTCGAGCCCCTCGTCCCGATGAATTGGCTGTAGCAGCCGGAGCCCGCCAGCACCGAATAGTCCGAACCGGAACTGCTGCCGTCGTCGCGCAGCACCAGGATGCCGGCGCAATCGACGTTGAGAAGCGACGCAAGTTGCGTCAGCACGCCTTCGGCGAGGCGTTGCATCGACTTGAAATCGTATAGCGTCGAGGCGGCGTCGATGATGATTTCCAGCCCGCGCCGGGTCTGCACCATGCGTTCGAGCTGTTGATAGCTGCGCAACGCCGCGGTCAGGGAGGTAAAAAGCTTGTCCGCGGTCAGCTCGGTTTTGGCCTTGTAATCGTTGATGTCGTACTGGACGATGACGCGGCGCTCCGGGGCCTGGCCGGGCTGCCCGGTGCGCAGGATGATGCGGACCGCCTCGTTGCCGATTTCATTGCGGATGTATTCGACGAGATCGAGGCCGGCCGCATCGGTTTCCATGATGACGTCGAGCAGCACGGCTGCGATATCGGGATGGGCGCGCATCAGGGTGCGGCCCTCGGCCGCCGAATAGGCCGACAGGATTTCCAGGGTCTGGCCATGCAGGTTGTAGTCGCTGAGCGCAAACCGGGTGCCCTCGTGCACGGCCCGATCGTCGTCGATCACGGCGACCTTCCACCGGCGCGCGGTGGATGTTTCCGGCGCTGTTCCGGAATCCTCGATCAGGTGGAGGACATCGTCCTGTTCGGCCATTGACGGGTCCCGTCGCTTGCAGGGTCCGCGGTTGCGGAGCCGCGTCCTGGCGGCCTTCGGGCATGATAATGCGAAATGTGGTGCCTTGTCGCGGCCTCGAATCCGGCATCCCAGGGCCGCCGAGCCGCCGGGTGACCGGATTATCGACGATAGGCAGGCCGAGGCCACCGCCGGCCTCGAACAATCCATCGGCATCGCCGATCTTGCTCAATTCACGCCGCGCTGAGTGCAGCGGCCGTCACGCGGCTTACTCCCGTCAGCGCGCCACCTTGCTGCTGCCTTGGGTGATCAGGCGGGCGGCGCGCTGATCGCGGACGTAGATCCACAGCCAGCTCAGCGCGACGCTGAGCCGGTTGCGCAGGCCGATCAGGAAATAAATGTGGGCGATGCCCCAGATCCACCACGCCAGGGCGCCGCTTAGCTTGATGCGGCCGAAGTCGATCACCGCCTTGCGCTTGCCGATCTGCGCCAGGCTGCCGGAATGCCTGTAACGGAACGGCGCCGGGTTTTCGCCGCGCAGCCGCGCCTTTATCGAGTCCGCGACATAGCGCCCTTGCTGCTTGGCCGCCGGCGCGATGCCGGGGACCGGCTTACCATCCGGAGCTGCGAGGGCCACGGTATCGCCGATCGCGAAAATATCGGGATGGCCGGAAACGGTGAGGTCGGCAAGCACCTGCAGGCGTCCGGCGCGGTCGGCCGCGGCGCCCAGCCATTCGGCGGCCGGCGATGCCCGCACGCCGGCGGCCCAGATCAGCGTCTTGGCTTGCAGGCGCTTGCCGTCGTCGTAGACGACGCCGTCGGCATCACAGGCGGTGACCGCCTGTCCCAGCATGACGTCGACACCGAGACTTTTCAGCGAACGCTGCGCGTAGGCGGAGAGATCGTCGGGAAAGCCCGCCAGCACCCGCGGCCCGGCTTCGATCAGGACGACGCGCGCCTTGTGGGTATCGATGTTGCGAAAATCCGGCGGCAGCGTGTCCTGCGCCAATTCGGCAATGGTGCCCGCTAGCTCGACGCCGGTTGGGCCGGCGCCGATGATGACAAAGGTCAACAGCGCCGCGCGCCGCTGCGGATCTGGCTCGCGCTCGGCGCGCTCGAAGGCCACGAGAATTCGCCGCCGCAGCGTGGTGGCGTCCTCCAGCGTTTTCAGGCCCGGCGCGAACGGCTCCCATTCGTCATGGCCGAAATAAGCGTGCCGGGCGCCGGTGGCGAGAACCAGGGTGTCATAAGGCAGCGCGTCGCCGTCTTCGAGCAGCACGCGCTTTGCTTGCGCGTCGACGCCGCTCACAGTGGCGAACAGGGTCGTGACATCGGATCTTTCGCGCAGCAGATAGCGGATCGGCCAGGCGATCTCGGACGTCGCCAGTGACGCGGTAGCGACCTGATACAATAGCGGCTGGAACAGATGGTGGTTGCGGCGGTCGACCAGCGTGATCGACACCGGCGCGCCGGCCAGCCGATAGGTCGTTTGCAATCCGCCGAAGCCGGCGCCGACAATGACCACCCGATGGGGTTTTGTCGATCGCGCCTGTTCTGTGGCCATGTGAAAGCCGCCCCGGTTCGGATTTCTCCGTGCATTGACTATGTAGGCTCTCAGCGGCATCGGTCCAAGACTGCACCCCCGCAAGCCCGGCGGGGAAGTGTTGCGATCGGGCAGGGCGGTGGAAATACGATTGATCCGGCCGGCACTGTCTGAAACCGAAAGATTGCAAGCAGGCCTAACGCACCTTCATGCATCCATCGCTGCCTTGGCGATGCGCTCGGCTACTTGCGCGCAGACTTTGCGACGTCGCTCTACCATCCCGCGGACCGGGCCGATCGCCAGCGCGCGCGGTCCGCTCGTCAACCAGCACTATAATTCTTGCCAATGGCGGTTGATGCGAACTATGGTGCATATGGCTTGCTTTTGAGCCGAAGGTTCTAAGCCGGGGCTAACGGTTCGTGCTTGCTGCCGGACTGCGATTTCGCGCACAAAACACGTCATCCAAGGAAGCAAGGCCCGAGAACGGAGCGCGGAGAAAGCTCGTTCGATGGGGCCGGTCGTTTGTCGGCCGGCGTAAGCAGACAACGAGGAGGGAACACTATGAAAACGGCATTTTGGCTCGCGGGCGCCACGGTTCTGGCGCTGGCAACCCCGGCCCTGGCAGGGGATTCCATCAAGATCGGGTTTGTCTCGACCTTCAGCGGCCCGACCGCGGCGATCGGCAACGACATGCGCAATTCTTTCGAGCTTGCGCTCGATCATTTGGGCCGCAAGATGGGCGGCAAGCCGGTCGAGGTGATCTACGAGGATGACACGTTCAAGCCGGACGTCGGCAAGCAGAAGACCGAGAAACTGATCCTGTCCGACAAGGTGGACTTCATTGCCGGCTATATCTGGTCGAATGTGCTGCTGGCCTCGCTGAAGCCGATCGTGGATGCGAAGACGATGCTGGTCGTCGCGAACGCGGGTCCGTCGCAACTCGCCGGCGAGCTTTGCTCGCCTTACGTGTTTTCGACCTCATGGCAGAACGACCAGACGCCGCAAGCAATGGGCGAATACATGAACCAGAAGGGAGTCAAGTCGGTGTTCCTGATCGGCCCGAACTATGCCGCCGGCAAGGACATGCTGGCGGGGGTCAAGAGCACGTTCAAGGGCGAGATCAAGGGCGAGGAATATACGGTGTGGCCGAGCCAGCTCGACTTCTCTGCCGAACTGACCAAAGCGCGCGCGTCGGGTGCGGCATCGATCTTCGTGTTCTATCCCGGCGCCGCCGGCGTTCAGTTCCTCAATCAATACGCGCAGGCCGGGCTCAAGCAGCAGGTGCCGCTCTACACCGCCTTCACCATCGACGAAACAACGCTGCCGCTGCAGAAGGACAATGCGCTTGGCGTTCCCGGCGCGCAGGAGTGGGTCAACGACCTGCCGAACGAGCAGAACAAGAAATTCGTCGCCGACTATCTCAAGAAATATCCCGGCGCCCGTCCGTCCTTTTACGGCGCGCAATCCTACGACGCCGCGCAATTGATCAACAGTGCGGTGGTGGCGGTGAAGGGCGACACCAGCAATAAGGACGCGATGAAAGCTGCGATGGAGAAGGCGAATTTCAAGTCGGTGCGCGGCGCCTTCAAATACGGCAACAACCACATTCCGATCCAGAACTTCTACCTGCAGGACGTGGTGAAGGACGCCGGGGGCCAGCTCTCGCTGAAAACCGTCGCCACCATCGTCAAGGACAGCCAGGACCGCTTCCACGACAAATGCCCGATGAAATAGTGATCACGGGGCCTCTTCGAAGCACGATGGCGGCGGCGCTGCATGCGCGGCCGCTGTTGTTTGCTTTCGGCACATGTTTTGCAGCCAGATAGGCTCTTAAGTCCGTTGGCTTCATCCTTCGAGACGCATCGCTTCGCGATGCTCCTCAGGATGAGGTCCACGATACCCTCATGGTGAGGAGCGCGGCACCGCCGCGCGTCTCGAACCATCGGGCATTGGATGACTGAATATGCTTCGATCCGACCCAAAAACGACCTAGAGCCTCCATGCTGCTGGTGGTCGAACAATTCCTGAACGGGCTGCAATTCGGCCTGCTGCTGTTTCTGCTGGCGGCGGGGCTGACGCTGGTGTTCGGCATCATGGATTTCGTCAATCTGGCGCACGGCTCGCTTTACATGATGGGCGCTTACTTCGCGGCGACCTTTGTCACGTGGACCGGCAATTTTGTTCTCGGCGTGCTGCTGGCGCTCGGCGCGACGCTGCTGCTCGGCATCGTGCTGGAATTCGTCGCGCTTCGGCACTTCTACGGCCGCGATCATCTCGACCATGTGCTGGCGACATTCGGGCTGATTCTGTTCTTCAACGACGCGGTGCGGCTGATCTGGGGTCCGGCCGGACTGGCGCTGCCGCTGCCCGCCTGGCTGACGGTGCCGATCCAGATCATGCCCGGCGTTTATTATCCGAGCTACCGGCTGGCGATCATCGCGGTCTCGCTCGTGGTCGCGGCCTTTCTCTATGTGCTGGTGATGCGCACGCGGCTCGGCATGTTGATCCGGGCCGGTGCGTCGAACCGGGAAATGATTGGCGCGCTCGGCATCAACATCAAGCTGCTCTACACCCTGGTGTTCGGGCTCGGCGCCGCGCTAGCCGGTCTCGCCGGGCTGATGCAGGCGCCTATTCTTACCGTGCAGATCGGAATGGGCGAGAACATTCTGATTCTCGCCTTTGTCATCATCGTGATCGGCGGCATCGGCTCGATTCGCGGCGCTTTCCTGGCCGCGATCTTCGTCGGTCTGATCGATACGCTCGGCCGTGCGTTCCTGCCCGATCTGTTGCGCCAGGTGCTGAGCTCCAGTGCCGCATCGACCGCAGCCCCGGCGCTCTCTTCCATGCTGATCTATCTGTTGATGGCGCTCGTGCTGGTGGTGCGGCCGGAGGGGCTGTTTCCGGCCAACCGGCGATGAAGGGTTGGCTCAACGTCCACAACGTCATCGTGGCGCTCGTGTTCGCCGGCCTGCTCCTGCTGCCGCTCTACACTTCGCTCAGCGGCAATCTTTTCCTGCTGACGCTGTTCACCCGTATCATCATTTTCGCGCTGGCGGCAGTGAGCCTCAATCTCATCATGGGTTATGGCGGGATGATGAGTTTCGGGCACGCCGCCTATCTCGGGATCGGCGGCTATGCGGTCGGCATTCTCGCCGCCGAGGGCATCGGTTCCGGCTTCATCCAGTGGCCGGTGGCGCTTGCAGCCTCCGCGCTGTTCGCGCTCGTCGTCGGCGCGCTGAGCCTGCGCACCCGCGGCGTCTATTTCATCATGATCACGCTCGCCTTCGCGCAGATGGCCTACTACGTCGCTTCCGGGCTGTCGCGCTACGGCGGCGACGACGGCCTGACCATCTACAAGCGCAGCAATTTCGGCGCCCTCGTCGATCTCTCGAACCGGGTCGAGTTCTATTATCTCTGCCTCGGCTGCCTGATCGGCGCCATCTACCTGATCTGGCGCATCGTCAATTCGCGCTTCGGCCTGGTGATTCAGGGCCTGCGCTCCAACGAGCAGCGCATGCAGGCGATCGGTTTTCCCGCGACGCGCTACCGGCTGGCCTGTTTCGTGATCGCCGGCACCCTGTGCGGGCTGGCCGGCGCGCTGCTCGCCAACAACACCGATTTCATCAGTCCCGCCGTGATGTACTGGACCCGCTCCGGCGATTTGATGGTGATGGTGATCCTCGGCGGCATGGGCTCGCTGTTCGGTCCGGTGATCGGGGCCATCGTCTATCTGGTGCTGGAGGAATTGCTGTCGCAGGCGACGGAATACTGGGCGCTGATCATGGGCCCGCTGCTGCTCCTGATCGTGTTGTTCGGGCGCGGCGGCATCGTCGCCGTGCTGGGGAGGGTTGGCCGTGGCTGATGCGCTGCTCCGCGTCGAGAACCTGGTCCGGCGGTTTGGCGGCATTGTCGCGACCGACCACGTCTCGCTCGAGGTCGCCAAAGGCGAATTGCACGCGATCATCGGGCCGAACGGCGCCGGCAAAACCACGCTGATCAGCCAGCTGACCGGGCAATTGACGCCGCATGCCGGCACCATTCGGCTGGCCGGTACCGACATCACGGACGTGCCGGCCCACCGGCGCAGCGCGCTTGGGCTGGCGCGCTCGTTTCAGATCACCTCGCTGCTGTCGGACTTTACCGCGCTCGACAACGTGGCGCTGGCAGCGCAAGCCCATGCCGGGCATTCATTCTATTTCTGGAGCGACGCCCGCAGGGAAAGCGGCTTGCGCGAACCGGCGCGGGTCGCACTGGAACGGGTCGGGCTGGGGCGGCGCGCCGACACCCTTGTTTCGCACTTGAGCCATGGCGAGCAGCGCGAACTCGAACTCGCGGTGGCGCTTGCCACCAAGCCACAAGTGTTGCTGCTGGACGAGCCGATGGCGGGACTGGGCATCACCGAATTGGCGCGGATGGTGAAGCTGCTGCAGGAGCTGCGGCGGGAAGTTACGATCGTGCTGGTCGAGCACGACATGGACGCGGTGTTCGCGCTCGCCGACCGCATCAGCGTGCTGGTCTATGGCCGCGTCATCGCATCCGATGCGCCGGCCGCGATCCGCAGCAATGAAGAGGTCAAGCGCGCTTATCTCGGCGAGCAGCAGGCGGTGACCCGCCATGTCTGATGAAGAATTGGCCGATACAACGCCCCTGCTCGAAGTCGAGGCCATCGAGACCTGCTATGGCCTGAGCCAGGTGCTGTTCGGCCTGTCGCTGTCGGTTCGATCCGGCGAGATGGTGGCCATGATGGGCCGCAACGGCATGGGCAAAACCACCACCATTCGCTCGATCATGGGGCTTACCCCGGCGCGCGCGGGCGCGATCCGCTTTGCAGGCCGGGAGGTGCGCAAGCTGCCCTCGTTCCGGATCGCGCAACTCGGAATCGGGCTGGTGCCGGAGGGCCGTCAGATTTTTCCGAATCTGACCGTGCGCGAGAACCTGGTGGCGGCGTCCGGCAATCGGTTGGAAAACTCCGATCCATGGACCATCGAAAAGATCCACGCGCTGTTTCCGCGGCTTGCCGAGCGCGGCAACAACATGGGCGGCACACTTTCCGGCGGCGAGCAGCAGATGCTGGCTGTGGCCCGTGCGCTGATGACCAATCCACGCCTCTTGATCCTGGACGAGGCCACCGAAGGTCTGGCGCCCTTGATCCGCGATGAAATCTGGCATTGCCTGTCGCTGCTGAAAGCGCGTGGGCAATCGGTGCTGGTGATCGACAAGAATATCGAGCACCTGACCCGGATCGCCGACCGCCACTACATCATCGAGCGGGGGCGGGCGGTGTGGAGCGGCACCTCCGAGCAACTGATCGCCGAGCCGGAGCTGCAGCATCGGTATTTGGGCGTGTGATCGGAACGATCCACCGAAACACCTCGAAATGTTCGCGCTGTTCGCTGACGCGTGTTACTTTGTGATAGCGCTGGAATGCATGTTTGAGGTGAACGGAATCAGGCGTCGGGATGAATTCGAAGTCCAGCCCGCTGAAAATCCGCATCGCCCTCCGCGGCGATGCAACTGAGATCATGTGGGTGCGTCGGGAAGCCATTCTCGCAAAGGCCGCCTCCCACTACGACCAGATCATCGTGAACGAATGGGCTGGCGCGATGGACGATCCGGATCGCGCCGCGCGCATCGGGAAGCAAATTTCCGACCCGAACTACCTGGTTCTTGTGGCCGAAGCGGATGGTGAAATCATCGGCTTTGCGATGGCTGATCTGTCCAAAAATGAACTACGGGCGCTTTATGTGAAACCCAACTCGATAGGAAAGGTCGGGCGGGTGCTGCTTGCCGCGCTGGAAAAGCTTGCTTTCGAAGCGGCGCCGTTTCTCGTCTGCGAGGCGTCGCTCAATGCGGAGGGCTTTTACAAAGCCAACGGCTACACGGAGGAGTGCCGCAAGAATCATGTGTCGAATCCCCGTGGCGTTGTCTCCCGCGTGGTGCAGATGAAGAAGGTTCGTCCAAATGCCCATCGGTGAGAAGGGCATGGAAGTCGTAATCCGGAAATAGAGGGGAGGTCGGTGATGTCTGCGGCTGATGAAACCCGGCAAACCGTCCTGGGCTATTTCAACGCATGGACCGCAAAACGGCCCGACGAGGCCTATGCATTCCTCGCCCGCGATCTCGCCTTTTGGGGCCCGACCGCCAGCTACACCAGCGCCGAACAATTTCGCCCCGCGCTCAATGCCTTTGCCGCCATGACAAAGCGCGCGGAGCTGACCAGGCTGCTGGTCGAGGGAGATTGGGCCGCGATGTATTATGATTGCGAGCTGCCTTCTCCGATCGGGACAATCAAGATCGCTTCGTTTTTCCGGGTCGAAGGACGCAAGATCAGGCAGTATGAGACCATGTTCGACGCCACTGCGTTCCCGCGAGCGAAGGCCTGAGGCCGCAAAGACCCGGAATTCCTCACGACGCGATGCTGCGAACTCCAAATGCATCCGCGTCGCTCTGCAGCACCGGCGCGACCGCCTCGATCAAGCGCGCAGCCGCGGCATCCACCGCAAGGCCCGCGGTATCGACCACCGCCGAGGCGCGGGCGTAAAGCGGTTCGCGGCTCAATAATATCGTGCGCAATTCGGCCATCGCCGAGCGGTCGTCCGCCATCGGACGCAGATCGCCCTGGCCGCGTACCCGCGCCATGTGTTCTTCCGGTTCGGCCTTCAGCCAGATCGTGTAGAACGACGACAGGATCAGATCGAAGGTCAGCGGCTCGGAGACGATGCCGCCGCCGGTTGCCAGCACCATCAGCTCCTTTCGCGCCAGCAACTGGCCGAGCGCGGCCTGCTCCATGCGGCGAAAACCTTCCTGGCCGTACAGCGCGATGATCTCGGCGACCGACAGGCCGTTCTGCGCCTCGATCTCCTTGTTCAGTTCGACGAAAATCCAGCCGATCCTCTTTGCCAGCATCTTGCCCAGCGTGGATTTGCCGGCGCCGCGCAAGCCAATGAGAGCGATGCCGGCAAACGACCTGCGCCGCTGCGCCGCAGCGTCTTGCCCCGCGAGCACGTCCTTGGCCTGCGCGATCCGGTTTGGCGTAGCCTTGCGCAGCAGCTCGCGAATGACCGGCCAATCCGGCGCGGGTTCGCTCGCAGGAATCAGATCTTCCAGATGGGCGGCCATGGCGTTGGAGACCCGGCGCAGCAGCACGATCGAGACATTGCCCTTGCCGCTCTCGAGTTGAGCGATGTAGCGTTCGGAAATGCCGGAAACTTTTGCGAGCACCTTGCGCGACATGCCGCGCAGCGCACGCATGGTGCGGACACGCTGGCCGAGCTGCTTGAGAAAAGCCGTTTCGGGATCGGAAGCTTCGGTCATATCCCAGTTTCGGTTCTTGCCGGCCATTGCAGCGCGCTCGGAAACATAGTGCCGGGCAGGATTGACAGCAAGCACGTGTGGTGCCTTTCTCTGCATTATAATTCTTAAACCGCTTGGGAGAAGGAGACGTCGTGACACGCTTGGCCAAGGGAAGCGCGGCATGAGCGCCGAGCCCTACAATGCGGTGAGCTGGCTGCTCGACCGTAATGTCGCGGAAGGCCGCGCCGACAAGCTCGCCTTCAACGACACCGTCTCCGAGCTGACCTATGGCGGGTTGCGGAAGCAGACGTGCCGGGTCGCGAACATGCTGCGCCGGCTCGGTGTCCGCCGCGAAGAGCGGGTCGCCATGATCATGCTCGACACGGTCGATTTTCCGATGGTGTTTCTCGGCGCGATCCGCGCCGGCGTGGTGCCGGTGCCGCTCAACACGCTTTTGACCTCGGATCAATACGCCTACGTGCTGGCGGATTGCCGGGCGCGGGTGTTGTTCATTTCCGAAGCGCTGCTGCCGGTCGTGAAGGACATGCTCGGGCGGATGACTGGCCTCGATCACGTCGTGGTTTCGGGCAATGATGCCCACGGCCACAAGAAACTGTCCGATGAACTCGCAACCGAGAGCGATAGCTCTGCGACCGCGGCGACCCAGGCCGACGAGCCGGCGTTCTGGCTGTATTCGTCGGGTTCGACCGGCATGCCCAAGGGCGTGCGGCATTTGCATTCCAGTCTCGCGGCGACCGCGGATACTTACGCCAGGCAAGTGCTCGGGATTCGCGAGGACGACGTGGTGTTATCGGCCGCCAAGTTGTTTTTCGCCTACGGCCTCGGCAACGCGCTGACGTTCCCGATGTCGGTCGGCGCCTCCACCGTTCTCAATCCCGAGCGCCCGACGCCGGCTGCCATGTTCGCGCTGATGAACAAGTACAACCCGACCATCTTTTTCGGGGTGCCGACGCTGTTCTCCGCCATGCTCAACGACGAGTCGCTGAAAGCACCAGCGCGCCGGCACGCGCTTGCGAATCTGTACCTCCGCCGGCGAGGCACTGCCGGAGTCGGTCGGCAATGCCTGGAGGACCCGTTTCGGCGTCGATATCCTCGACGGCGTCGGCACCACCGAGCTATTGCACATCTTTCTCTCCAACGCGCCCGGCGACATCAAATACGGCAGCTCGGGACGCCCGGTGCCGGGGTATCGCGTGCGGCTGGTCAATGAGGCAGGCACCGAGGTGCCCGATGGCGAGGTCGGCGAACTCTTGGTCGATGCGCCCTCGGCTGGCGATGGCTACTGGAATCAGCGCAGCAAGAGCCGGCAGACGTTCGAAGGCTGCTGGACCCGCACTGGCGACAAATACATTCGCGACGCCGACGGGCGTTATGTGTTCTGCGGCCGCAGCGACGACATGTTCAAGGTGTCCGGCATCTGGGTGTCGCCGTTCGAAGTCGAGAGCGCCTTGATCACCCATCCCGCGGTGCTGGAAGCCGCCGTGGTGCCGCAAGCCGACCCGGAAGGACTTTTGAAGCCAAGGGCGTTCGTGGTGTTGCGATCGGACGCCAATACCGGCGGCCTGCACGAGGCGCTGAAGGAATACGTCAAGCAAAAAATCGGAGTCTGGAAATATCCGCGCTGGATCGATGTCGTCGACAGCCTGCCGAAAACCGCGACCGGAAAGATCCAGCGTTTCAAATTGCGGGATGACAAATGATGTCCGTCATTCCGGGGCGCGCATAGTGCAATTTCCTGGATTCCGGATTGGCTCGCTTCGCGCACCCTCCGGAACGGAATAGCGAAGGCACATGACCACGCTGTCACCCTCGGGCTTTCTCGCCATCGGCGCTTCGGATCTCGAATACCGCATGATCGGTCCGGCGCCGGATGCCGCGCCGACCATCGTCATGCTGCACGAGGGGCTGGGATCGGTCGCGCTGTGGGGCGACTTCCCTGAAAAACTTCAGGCCGCCACCGGCGCCGGCGTGTTGGTCTATTCGCGCGCGGGCTATGGCGCCTCCTCGCCGGTGACGCTGCCGCGCCCGCTCGACTACATGCATCTCGAAGCCCTCGACGTGCTGCCGAAATTGCTGGCGGCAATCGGCTTTTGCCGCGGGCTCCTGCTCGGGCATTCCGACGGCGCCTCGATCGCGGCGATCTATGCCGGCGGGGTTGCCGATCACCGCGTCCGCGGCGTCGCGATGATCGCCCCGCATTTCGTGGTTGAGGATATTTCGGTGAGCTCGATCGCCGAGATCAGGCGCGCCTATGAGACCACCGGCCTGAAGGCAAAACTGGCGCGCTGGCATCGCGATGTCGACAACGCATTCTATGGCTGGAACGGCGCCTGGCTCGACCCGAAATTCCGAGACTGGGACATCTCGGAATATCTCGCCTACATCCGCGTCCCCGTTGCGATCGTGCAGGGCGCGGCCGACCGGTATGGCACGATCCGCCAGATCGAAATTGCACGGGAGGAGTGTTATTGCCCGGTCGATGTGACTGAAATCCCCAACGCCGGACATTCGCCGCATCGTGAAGAGCCGCAAGCGACGCTCGAGGTGCTCGCTGAATTCGCGCGCGCCGTCCTGCAATCCCACGGAGGCTCGCAAGGGCGGGCGGCGTAGCCACGCCGATCGCCGTGCGTCCGCCCCAGTCGATATCCACGCGGTCGAGACGGACATGCAAAAAAATGCAGATTTATTGCCTCCCGGCCCCTAGACCGCGACCGAAATATGCATTATTGTGCATAATCGGATAGCCCAGAACTGAAGAGGGTGGTCAATGGCGGGCGAAAAGCCTGGCGAGGATCGCGTCCTCGCCGGCGGCGCGAGATACATCGATTTTCAGACCGAGCCGTCGCGTTATCGGCATTGGAAGCTCGCGGTCGACGGCGAAGTCGCGACGCTCTCGATGGATGTCGACGAAAACGGCGGGCTGTTCGAGGGCTATCAGCTCAAGCTCAATTCCTACGATCTCGGCGTCGACATCGAACTGGCGGATGCCGTGCAACGGCTGCGCTTCGAGCATCCCGGCGTCAAGGTCGTGGTGCTGCGCTCGGCCAAAAATCGGGTGTTCTGCGCCGGCGCCAACATTCGCATGCTGGCGGGCGCCACCCACGCCCACAAGGTCAATTTCTGCAAATTCACCAACGAAACCCGCAACGGGCTGGAGGATTCCAGCGAAAATTCCGGGCAGCGCTTCCTCACCGTGGTCAACGGCACCGCGGCCGGCGGCGGCTACGAGCTCGCGCTGGCGACCGATCACATCATCCTCGCCGACGACGGCGCTGCGGCGGTGGCGCTGCCGGAAGTGCCGCTGCTCGCGGTGCTGCCGGGCACCGGCGGCCTCACGCGGGTGGTCGACAAGCGCAAGGTGCGCCGCGACCATGCCGATTATTTCTGCACCATCGAGGAGGGCATCAAGGGCAAGCGCGCTGTCGCATGGCGGCTGGTCGACGAGATCGTGCCGAACAGCAAGCTTGAGGCCAGGGTCGCCGAGCGCGCGCTGGAATTCGCCGCCGCCTCGAAGCGCAACGGTAATGGCAAAGGCATTGCGCTGACGCCGTTGACGCGCAGCTTCGATCGCAACAGCATCCGCTACGGCTTCGTCAGCGTCGATATCGACCGCTCGGCCCGCATCGCCACTATTTCGGTTCAGGCGCCGGAGACCAGCCCACCCGCCGATATCGACGGCATGATTGCGCTCGGAGCAAAATTCTGGCCGCTGCAGGCGGCGCGCGAACTCGACGACGCCATCCTTCACCTGCGCATCAACGAGCTCGAGATCGCGATGCTGGTGTTCAAGTCGCATGGCGAGCGCGCCAATGTGCTGGCCTGCGACGCTCTGCTGGAAGCCAACAAGACGCACTGGCTGGTGAACGAGATCAGGCAGTACTGGAAGCGGGTGCTCAAGCGCATCGACGTCACCTCGCGCACGCTGGTGACGCTGGTCGAGCCCGGCTCCTGCTTTGTCGGCACGCTGGCCGAACTGCTGTTCGCCGCCGACCGCTCGTACATGCTGATCGGTCAGAAGCAGGGCGATAACCGCGGCCCGCCGACCATCGAACTGTCGGCGATGAACTTTGGGCCGTACCCGATGAGCCACGGCTTGACCCGGCTGCAATCGCGCTTTCAGGCCGATCCCGCGGATATCGAACGCGCCCGGGCCAAGATCGGCGAGGCGCTCGACGCCGAGGCCGCCGAGGCGCTCGGCCTCGTCACCTTCGCGCTCGACGATATCGATTGGGACGGCGAGATCAGGGTGTTCTTCGAGGAACGCACCAGCTTCTCGCCCGACGGTCTGACCGGCATGGAAGCGAATTTGCGCTTCGTCGGGCCCGAGACCATGGAATCGAAAATCTTCTCGCGCCTGACCGCCTGGCAGAACTGGATCTTCCAGCGGCCCAACGCGGTCGGGGAGACCGGCGCGCTCAGGCGTTACGGCAGTGGCCAGAAGGCGCAGTTCGACATGACGCGGGTGTGAGTTCGGTGTTCCCGGCGCTGCGCGGCACGGTTGTGGCGCGCGCTGCCGGAACAGGGACTCGGACACCTGAGCGAGCAAGGAGCAAGCCATGAATATCATGAACGTCGATTACTCGACCAAGATTCCCAACAACGTGAATCTCGGCGCCGATCGCCAGGTGCTGAAGGCGCTGGAGGGCTGGCATCCCGGCTACATGGACTGGTGGGGCGACATGGGGCCGGAAGGTTTTCAGCAGTCGCTGGTGTATCTGCGCACCGCCTACTCGGTCGACCCGCGCGGCTGGGCCAAGTTCGATTATGTCAAGATGCCCGATTACCGCTGGGGCATCCTGCTAGCGCCGCAGGAAGAAAATCGCGTCATCCCGTTCGGCGAGAATTACGGCAAGCCGGCATGGCAGGAGGTGCCGGGCGAGCATCGCGCCATGCTGCGCCGGCTGATCGTGATCCAGGGCGATACCGAGCCCGCATCGGTCGAGCAGCAGCGCCATCTCGGCAAGACCGCGCCCTCGCTTTACGATTTGCGCAATTTGTTCCAGGTCAATGTCGAGGAAGGCCGCCATCTCTGGGCGATGGTTTACCTGTTGCAGAAATATTTCGGTCGCGACGGCCGCGAGGAGGCCGACGAATTGCTGCGCCGCCGCTCCGGCGACGCCGATTCACCGCGCATGCTGGGCGCCTTCAATGAGGCGACGCCGGACTGGCTGTCTTTTTTCATGTTCACCTATTTCACCGACCGCGACGGCAAGATGCAACTGCACAGCCTGGCGCAATCCGGCTTCGATCCGCTGTCGCGCACCTGCCGCTTCATGCTCACCGAAGAGGCGCATCACATGTTCGTCGGCGAAACCGGCATCAGCCGGGTGGTACAGCGGACCTGCGAAGCGATGCGGGACGCCGGAATCTCGGATCCTTCCGATATCGCAAAGGTGCGCGCACTGGGCGTCGTCGATCTGCCGACCATCCAGAAGAAACTCAACCTGCACTACTCGCTGTCGCTGGATTTGTTCGGCTCGGAGGTTTCCACCAACGCGGCGAACGCCTTCAATGCCGGCGTCAAGGGCCGTTACCGCGAGACCCAGATCGAGGACGACCATCGGCTCGAGCGCGACACCTATCCGGTGCTCAAGCTGGTGGCCGGCGAGATCAAGCGCGTCGACGAGCCGGCGCTGACCGCGCTCAATATGCGGCTGCGCGACGATTACACCCAGGACTGCGCCAAGGGCCTGTTGCGCTGGAACAAGATCATCTCGACATCAGGCTACGATTTCAAGCTGACGCTGCCGAACGTCGCCTTCCATCGCCAGATCGGCGAGTTCAGGGAGGTTCATGCCACCCCTGACGGCGTCTTGATCGACGATGCCGCCTGGAAGGCGCGCAGGGGCGAATGGCTGCCCTCCACCGAGGACGGCGATTTCATCGGCTCACTGATGACGCCGGTCACCGGGACCGGCGTCTTCGCGCCGTGGATCGCGCCGCCCAAGGTCGGCATCGACAACAAGCCGGGTGATTTCGAATATGTGAAGATCGAGACCTGAAGCTTCTCTGGTCTCTCGTCAGCACGCGCCGCGCGAAGCGGTGCCCACCCGATCGCTCTCGCCACGAAGAGCGGGACGAGAAAGCTCAGCTTCGCTGCGGCAATGTCGCCGCCGAGCGCTCCTCAGGATGAGGTCAGGGAATGTTGAGGGGAATACGAAGAAAAACTATGCCGCGTCGATGCGGCGAAATCCATTCCACATCGCAGTCGCGGCACCGGAAGTCAGCACCGGGAAAATCCGGGTGTCCTGATAATTGCCATTGAGCGAGACCCGCGGCAGCGCGGTCAAATGATCCGCGCTTTCGGAATAGATCATGCCGGGCCGCGTGGTCACCGCGGTCTTGAAGCCGGCCGCGCGCGCCAGCGCGAACTCGCGGGCCCCCGCGGCGGCCTTGTCGCCATAGGGATAGGCCAGGTGGACGACCGGACGCTGCAGGGCCGCCTCGATGCGCGCGCGGCTGTTCGCCATCTCCTGGCCGGCGGCGGCTTCGGTCTGCCTCGCGAGATTGCAATGCGTGACGGTATGGGCGCCGATGGTGACCAGGGGATCGTCGGCGAACGCCTTCAATTCGTCCCACGACAGGCACAGCTCGCGGCAGATGGCGGCTTCATCGGCGCCATGACGGGCGCACAGCGCGGCGATTTCGCGCTGCTGGTCGTGCTCGTCCGACAACGACCGCAGCCAATCATGCAGACGATTGAATGCAGCCTGCTTGGCGGCCGGCGTGGAGGCGTCGAGGCGGACGGCTACGCCGCCGATTTCGGCATCGATCGAGCGGGCGTTGGCGACCGCCATTTCCAGCCCGACCCACCACAGCCGGCCGGTGCCTTGGGCGAAATCGCTCGTGACATAGACTGTGAAGGGAGCGTCAAACTCCCGCAGCGCCGGCAACGCAAAATCCCTGTTGTCCCGATAACCGTCGTCCAGTGTGAAGCAGGCAAAGGGCCGCGAAAAGTCGCGTTCGACCAGTCGCCGATGCGCCTCGTCCATGGTGATGATGTCGACCTTGCGCGCGCGCAGATGCGCCAGCATCGCACGCAGGAATTCCGGCGCGACCTCGAGATGGCGATTGGGCTGGAACTCGGCATCACGGCGCGGGCGGACATGATGCAGCATGAAAATGGCGCCGACGCCCGAGAAGATCGGCCGCAGCAGATGATGTGCCCCGCTGAAGTAAAGCGCTCCCAGTCCGGCGCGGATGATGTGGTTGCGAAACTGCTTCATCGGAAAAGGCCGGCCGGTTCGGATGCGAGCGCGAAACTAGCCGGAAATCGCTGAACAAACAGTTAGTCGGAAGGCCGACCTGGAGGCCGCTTTTCCCTGTCATTTCGGGTTTGACAGCCCGGCAAGGGTTTGTTTTCTCTGTTATCGGACCGCAGGACAACGAATGCCCGGACTTTTCAGGTGGAGCAGCAAATGGTGGCCGGGCGTCATTCCACTGGTCGGCTTGTGGGCCATCGCGGCCTGGATAAATACCGCGGCGCTGGAATCCGATTTGGCTGCTCGTTCTAGCGCCTCGCTCAAGGATAGCGTGCTTGACCAGAGCAGGATCGCGGTCTCCGGGCGCGACATCACCTTCGCCGCGGACGCATTCTCCGAAGACGGTCGTCGAAGCGCGGTTGCCTCGGTGCAAGCCGTTCCGGGCGTACGGCTGGTCAATGACGAAACCCGGCTTGTTCCCGAGGCCCAGCCGTTCGTCTGGTCGGCCGAGCGGGATGTCGTCAGGGTCACCTTGGGCGGCAACGCGCCGTTGCCGGCCAGCAAGGGCAAGCTGCTCGAGGCGGCGCGCGGTGCTCTCGGCGGCGTCGAGGTCGTCGACCAGATGAAACTGTCGCGCGGCGCGCCGCCGCGTTTCGACAACGCCGCGCTGCTGTTAATCGATCAGATCGGAAAATTGAAGGACGGCAAGGTCGAGCTCTCGGACACGACGGTCAGCCTGGCCGGCATGGCGCGCGATCTCGGCGGCCGGGAAGCGATCGCGGCGGCGCTGAAAAATCTGCCCGAGGGTTTTTCGGTGACGGCGAATGACATCAAGGCGCCGCCTTACATCTTTCAGGCTTACAAGGACCCGGTCGCGGTGACGCTGACACTGACCGGCTATGTCCCCGACAACAATGTCCACGCCGCGATCGCAGCGGCGGCTGGACGCAAGTTCTTCAACGAAAAGGTCGTCGACAACCTCAAGGCCAGCGTCGGCGCGCCGAACGGTTTCGTCGGCGCGGTGGTGCCGGCGCTCGGCCTGTTGTCGCGGCTGTCGACCGGCACGTTGGTGGTCAGCGATCGGGAGGTGAAGCTCTCGGGCGACGCGTTCTACGACGCCGCGGCGGCTCAGATCCGCAGTTCACTCGAGAAGGACTTTCCGCCGGGCTGGCAGGTCAAGGGCGATATCTCGGTCAAGCCGGCGGCCGCCCCGGTCGATGCCACGGTCTGCCAGCAACTGTTTTCGGATCTGCTGGCCAAGGCCAAAATCCGCTTCGAATCCGGGCGCGCGACCATCGATCGGGACTCCGCCGGGCTGCTCGACCGGCTGGTCGAGACGGCGCTGCGCTGTCCGACGGCCACCATCGAAATCGCCGGGCATACCGATGCCGACGGCGAGGATGGCTTCAACCAGGCGCTGTCGGAGAAGCGGGCGCAGGCCGTGATCGATTATCTTGTCAAGGCGGGCTTGCCCGCCAGCCGGTTTACCGCGATGGGCTATGGCAGCACCCAGCCGGTCGCCAGCAACGATACCGACGAGGGCAAGGCGCAGAACCGCCGCATCGAATTCCTGGTGAGGTAGCGGAATGGCCTATCTCGCGATGTTTCATTGGGGGTGGCTGACGGCATCGCTGTTGCTGGGGCTGGCGATGGGCTGGATCGCGGTGGTCCATCGCGCTCGATCCGTGTCGAAGCGGATGTCGCGCTGGCTGGCGGTGTTGGTGGCGGCGCTCATTGGCGCGGCGCTGGCTCGCCTGGTTCCGGGCCGCCCCGGCTACTGGCTCGATCTTGGCCTGATCATGTTTGCGCCCTACCTCGCCGGCTGCGCGGTCGGATCGTGGCTGCGCAGCTGGGCGCTGTCGCGCAGCGCTGCGAGCTAACGACGGAAAGCAAAGTACGAGCTGGCGGTTTCGGTGTCCCCGCAGCCATTGTGGACGGTTTTGCAGATCGGGTACGTCGGCCGAGCGCCGGAACCCGATCTGTTGATTTTCCAGCGCTTGTCCGGCACAACCGGCGGCCCGGATCAGGGAATTTCACTCAGTTCTGCGCAGGATTGCGCCCGGGCGGCATCGCCGCAGCGGTGCGAAGCTAGCAAAAGTGCGCATACCGCCGGGCGTCGATACCCTCTAATATGTTGAGAGATCGCGTTTTATTCATGCCAATCGAATTCCACTTCCGCCCAAAACACGCTACCACATTATGCAGGGAGCAAGCGTGGTGCTGGCGGCGGCAAGGTTCGCCCGGGGGTGCCCTCGTCGTGGGATCGTCATTCGAGGTCTAGATGCTGGAAGCAATACGCAGGGCGGCCTCGTTACTGCGCCAGAAGCAAATCCTGCATAAGTTAGGGGTTATCGTCAGCCTTACGGTGATCGGGATCGCTTGCTACGTGCTGTTCCATCTGCTGCGTGGCATCGACGTCGATGAGGTGATCGAAGCCATCAAGGGAACCGAGCCCCGCCAGATCGCGCTGGCAGCCGTGTTCGTTGCTGCGGGCTACTTCACCCTGACATTTTACGACCTGTTCGCGGTCCGCGCGATCGGCCGCAAGGATGTTCCCTACCGCATCAACGCGCTCGCCGCCTTCACCAGCTATTCGATCGGACACAATGTCGGCGCCAGCGTCTTCACCGGGGGCGCGGTGCGCTACCGGATCTATTCCGGCTGGGGACTGAACGCGATCGACGTCGCCAAGATCTGTTTTCTGGCCGGACTGACATTCTGGCTCGGCAATGCCGCGGTGCTCGGATTGGGCATCGCTTGTCATCCGGAGGCGGCCAGCGCCATCGACCAGCTGCCGCCTTGGCTGAACCGGGTGGCCGCTTTCATGATCATCACGGGGCTGGTGGCGTATGTGGTGTGGGTCTCGACCCAGCCGCGACGGGTTGGCCGCGGGCCGTGGACCGTAGTGCTGCCGGGCGGACCGCTGACGCTGCTGCAGATCGTGATCGGGATGGTCGACCTTAGTTTTTGCGCGCTGGCGATGTATGTGCTTGTGCCGGACGAACCCAATCTCGGCTTCGTCGTGGTCGCGATTATTTTCGTCTCGGCCACGCTACTGGGTTTCGCCAGTCATTCGCCGGGCGGCCTTGGCGTGTTCGATGCCGCGATGCTGGTCGGCCTGTGGCAGATGGACCGCGAAGACCTGCTTGCGGGGATGCTGCTGTTCCGCGTCCTCTATTATCTTGCGCCATTCTTCACATCTGTAATTTTACTGACGTTTCGGGAAGTCATTCTGAGCGCACGGGTAAAGCGCCTGGATCGAGCCACAGCGGGGCTAAAGCCCCAGCCGACGCGCGAAGCCGCTTACGTGCGGGAGCGTGGAGACACCGGCGCCTGAGCATTGCGAGCCCGATGAGAAGAGAGTCGGCCCGATGGCAATAGATGCTCTTTCTTCGTTCTACGCGCTGTGGCCGGATCGGCTGCGGCATTCGGCGATTATCCTGCTTGCGGCCGGTATGGCGCTTGCGGTTCTGGTCGCGTTCGGCGAATTGTCGCCGGTGCGCGCCGCCGCGGTGTTCCTGTGCATCGCCGCCGCAGCGCTGGTGCCATGGCGCTTGCATAACGCGGCCGCCTCACGGGAAGACGTCCAGGGCGTCAATCCGGTCGAAAGCGCCGCGGTCGGCGCCATCGTCGCCGGCATGCCGGATCCCGCGGTGTTGCTCGATCGCGCCGGCCGGGTCATTCACCTCAATGCCGCCGCGGCGCAGCTTGCGCCGGCGCTGCGCAGAAGCGAACTCGCGCAATTCGCATTGCGCTCGCCCGAGATCATCACCGCGCTCCGCGAGGCCATCGCGACCGCGGAAAGCCGGCGCACGACCTATTTCGATCACGTCCCGGTCGACCGCTGGATGGAACTGGTTATCACGCCGGTACCGGTGCCGACGCCGTTCGGCGGCACCGACAAATGCATGCTGATGACGTTCCACGATCAGACGCCGCTGCGCCGGGTCGAGGAAATGCGCGCCGACTTCGTTGCCAACGCCAGCCATGAGTTGCGCACGCCATTGGCGGCGTTGTCGGGATTCATCGACACCCTGCAGGGGCCCGCCAGGGACGATGCCCGGGCGCGCGAGCGCTTTCTCGGCATCATGCATGTCCAGGCGACGCGGATGGCACGGCTGATCGACGATTTGCTGTCACTATCGCGGGTCGAACTTTCGGCCCATGTCCGCCCCGACACGCTGGTCGATATCGTGCCGATCATCCGCGAGGTGGCCGACGGGCTGGAGCTGCTGGCGCGTGAACGCCAGGTCGTGGTCGATATCGATCTGCCGGATACGGCGGTTCAGATCGCGGGCGACCGCGAGGAGTTGTTGCGGCTGTTCGAGAACCTGATCGAGAACGCGCTGAAATACGGCGCCTCCGGCGGCAAGGTCATCGTCTCGCTGATCTCCGCGAACTCAGCAGAGGGCGCCCCCGAAGTCCGGGTCCTGGTGCGCGATTTCGGCCCGGGCATCGCGCCGGAGCATCTGCCGCGACTGACCGAGCGGTTCTACCGGGTCGATGTCGGCGACAGCCGCGCGCAGGGTGGAACCGGGCTCGGATTATCGCTGGTGAAACATATTCTTAACCGTCACCGCGGCCGGCTTTTGATCGAAAGCGTGCCCGAGAACGGCGCCAGTTTTACCGCCTGTTTCCCCCAACCCAAGGCCGTGCCCGCGGCTTAAAGCCAAGTGATTTCAATCGCTTGGTGCTGTCATCCAGCAGTCATCAAAGCTTCGTAAAAGCAGCATCGAGCGGACCTAAACGGTCCCGCGTGAGCGCAATCGGGTGCATACGGCGCTTCGCTCATCAGAGGAACACAACATGAAGTTCGTGAAAGCCATCGTCGCTGCCGGCCTGGTCGCCGCATCGACAGTACCCGTTCGCGCGTTGGACATTTCCGGCGCCGGCTCGACTTTCGTTTACCCGATCCTCGCCAAATGGGCCGACGCCTATAAGAAGGAAACCGGCATTGGCGTGAACTACCAGTCCATCGGTTCCGGGGGCGGCATCAAGCAGATCCAAAGCCGGACTGTCACGTTTGGCGCGAGCGATATGCCGCTCAAGCCCGAGCAACTCGCCAAGGACGGTCTGGTGCAGTTTCCGGTAGTCAACGGCGGCGACGTTCCGGTCGTCAATATTGATGGCATCAAGCCGAATGAACTGAAACTGGACGGCGACACCCTTGCCAAGATCTTTTTGGGCGACATCAAGTCCTGGGACGACGCTGCGATCACGAAACTCAATCCCTCAGCGAAACTGCCTAAGCAGGCGATTGTCGTTGTGCACCGCTCGGACGGATCGGGCACGACGTTCATCTGGACCGACTATCTGTCCAAGGTGAGCGCGGACTGGAAATCCAAGGTCGGCGCAAGCACAGCCGTCGAATGGCCGACAGGCATCGGTGCGAAGGGAAATGAAGGCGTCGCCAACAACGTTACCAACGCCAAGGGATCGATCGGCTATGTCGAGTACGCTTACGCCAAGCAGAACAAGATGAGCTCGGTGGCGATGATCAACCAGGACGGCAAGACCGTCCAACCCAGCGCCAGCGCGTTCCAGGCCGCTGCCGCCAATGCCGAGTGGCCGAAAAGGCTGATCATTACCTTGTCATCCTCACCAACCAGCCGGGTGCGAAGTCGTGGCCGATCGCGGGATCGACGTTCGTTCTCATTCCGACGCAGCCGACCGACGTCCCGGCAACCGATGAGGCGCTGAAGTTCTTCGCTTGGGCGTTTTCCGCCAAGGGCGACAAAATGGCGGAAGGGCTCGACTATGTCCCGATGCCGGAAAAGGTCGCCGCCAGCATCAAGAAGATGTGGTCGATCGAAATAAAGAGCTGATCTGGAGTGACGAACTCGCGAGCCGGCCATTCCGATGCCGGGTGAAGCCACTGAGCCTCGAATCACAATCGTCATCTGAGCATGGATTCCGGCGGCCGCCTCGGGACGGTGATTTTCGACCTTCCCGCCGGCAATGATGGGAAAGTTCCAGGCCATCGCGCTAAAACTCAACGACTTCGTGTCATTTAATTGGACAGGGGATTGGCGTGCAGAAATGGCCGTTCAGAGCAACGTGATGGAAGCCGCCGAACACGATCGCGCCCGTGCACTAATGTCCTAAAATCAGGATCGGCGACGTGCCTTCTTCTGGACTACGAAATTCGCGGCGCTGATGGTGCTGTTCGTGCTTGGCGGGGTGATCGTGTCGCTGATCATCGGCGCGATGCCGGCGTTTCAGGAATTCGGCTTGCACTTCGTCATCACCCAGATGGGCCCGTCACCGATCCAATTTGGCGCGCTCGCTCCGATCTACGGCACGATTGTCACGTCCCTCATCGCCATGTTGATAGCGGTGCCGGTGGGATTGATGATCGCCATGTTCCTGACCGAGCTTTGCCCGATGGGGTTGCGTCGCCCGATCGGGATCGCCATCGAACTGTTGGCCGGCATTCCCAGCATCATCTACGGTATTTGGGGGCTGTTCGTGTTCGCGCCCTTCGTGCAGCAATATATACAGCCGCCCGTGATTGCGGCCTTCGAAAACATACCGGTGCTCTCGACATTGTTCGCGGGTCCTCCTTTCGGCATTGGCATTTTAACGGCAAGCCTGATCCTGGCGATCATGGTGTTGCCCTTCATCACGTCGATCTCACGCGACGTGTTCGACGCGGTTCCGCCGGTTCTGAAAGAGGCCGCCTACGGGCTCGGATGGACCCAATGGGAAGTTTGGCGTTACGTGGTGCTGCCGTATACCCGCATCGGCGTGATTGGCGGGGTGATGCTTGGTTTGGGCCGCGCGCTCGGCGAAACCATGGCTGTCACTTTCGTGATCGGAAACGCGCACAGAATTTCCGCGTCCGTGCTGGCTCCCGGTACCACGATATCGGCGACGATCGCCAACGAATTTACCGAGGCTGTCGGCGATCTCTATACCTCCTCCCTGATCGCGCTCGGTCTCATTCTCTTCTTCATAACGTTCATCGTTCTGGCCATCGCGCGATTTCTGCTGCTTCGCATGGAACGGAGGCTCGGCTGATGGACGCCTCGCGCTATGCTTCGCGCCGCCGCCGCAACGTGATCGCCGCGGTGGCTTCTTACAGCGCTACCTTCGTCGGCCTGTCCTGGCTGGCGCTGATCCTCGGCGTATTGTTCTGGCAAGGATTTAGCGGGCTGTCGCTCCGTGTCTTCACCGAGATGACGCCGCCGCCGGGAGCGGTCGGCGGGTTGCTCAACGCCATCATCGGCAGCCTGATCATGACCGCGTTGGCGCTGGTGATCGGCGCCCCGATCGGCATTCTCGCTGGAACCTATATGGCGGAATACGGCCGGCACGGCAGGCTCACCAGCGTGGTTCGCTTCATCAACGACATCCTGCTCAGTGCACCCTCGATCGTGGTCGGCCTTTTCATCTATGAGGTGATGGTTCGTCCGATGGGGCACTTCTCGGGGACGGCGGGCGCCGTCGTGCTCGGCGTCCTGGTGATCCCGGTCATGGTGCGCACGACGGAGGACATGCTGAGGCTGGTGCCGGATACGTTGCGCGAGGCGGCGGCCTCGATCGGCTTGCCACGATCGCTGATGATCCAGCGCGTCGCCTATCGCGCCGCGAAGGCCGGCATCATTACCGGCCTTCTGCTCGCCATCGCCCGGATCAGCGGTGAAACCGCGCCGCTGCTGTTCACCGCGCTCAACAATCAGTTCTTCAGCACGAACCTCAACGCACCGATGGCGAGTTTGCCGTCTGTCATCTTCCAGTTCGCACTTAGCCCTTACAAGGACTGGCAGGACCTGGCATGGACCGGTGCGCTCATCATCACGCTCGCCGTGCTTGCCATGAGCATCGTCGCCCGTGCGCTGACCGCAACGAGGAAATCAACATGAAAGCCGCAGCTTCCGATATGAGGCCGCTCACGGTCGAAGCATCGACCCCCAGAGACCAGATCGCGATCCGCAACTTGAACTTCTACTACGGGCAATCGAAGGCGCTCGAGAACATCAACCTGCCGCTCTACGCCAATGAAGCAACGGCCTTCATCGGCCCGTCCGGCTGCGGCAAATCGACACTGCTCCGCGTGCTGAACCGGATGTACGACCTGTATCCGGGCCAGCGCGCCGAAGGTCAGGTGATCTTTGACGGCATGAACATTCTCGAGCCTGGGCTGGACTTGAACCTGCTGCGCGCCCGGGTCGGCATGGTGTTCCAGAAGCCGACGCCGTTCCCGATGACGATCTACGAAAACATCGCGTTCGGAATTCGCCTCTACGAGAGGCTGCCGAAAAGCGAACTGGACGGCCGTGTGGAGCAAGCGCTTACCCGGGGAGCCTTGTGGAGCGAGGTCAAGGATAAGCTCAACGCCAACGGCCTCAGCCTGTCGGGCGGCCAGCAGCAGCGGCTCTGCATCGCCCGCACGGTGGCGGTGCGGCCCGAGGTGATCCTGTTGGACGAGCCCTGTTCGGCACTGGATCCGATTTCGACCGCCAAGATCGAGGAACTTATCGACGAGTTGAAGGCGGACTATACGATCGTGATTGTCACCCATAACATGCAGCAGGCGGCCCGCGTATCCGACCGCACCGCTTTCATGTATCTCGGTCAACTGATCGAATTCGGCGAGACCGACAGGATATTCACCTCGCCGAGCGATCGACGAACTCAGGACTATATCACCGGCCGGTTCGGCTGACGCGGTTTGGTCGCGGGAGAATGAACATGACTATCGAACATACCGCCAAGGCGTTCGACAGCGATTTGCAGGAGCTGACCCGGCTGGTCGCCGAAATGGGCGGTCTCGCCGAACGCATGATCGCGGACTCCGTCGATGCGCTGATCCGCCGCGATGTCGCGCTGGGCCAGCGCGTGGCGGCGGCGGACACCGATATCGACAATCTGCAGCGCGTGATCGAGGAACGCGCGGTACTGACCATCGCGCGGCGTCAGCCGATGGCGGTGGATCTGCGCGAGATCGTCGGCGCGATGCGGGTCGCCACCGATCTCGAGCGGATCGGCGATCTGGCCAAGAACATGGGCAAGCGGGTCGCGGCGCTAGAGAGCGATTTCCAGCCGCTGAAACTGATCCGCGGCCTCGAGCACATGACCGACCTGGTGCAATCGCAGGTCAAGTCGGTGCTCGATGCCTATGCCGCGCACGATCTGCCGGCGGCGATGGCGGTGTGGAAGGGCGACGAGGAAGTCGATGCCATCTGCACTTCGCTGTTCCGCGAGCTTCTGACCTACATGATGGAAGATCCGCGCAATATCTCGTTCTGCATCCATCTGATGTTCTGCGCCAAGAACATCGAGCGGATCGGCGATCACGCCACCAATATCGCGGAAACCGTGTTCTACATGATCGAAGGGCAGCAGATCCTCGACAAGCGTCCGAAAGGCGACATGACGAGCTTTGCCACAGCCCTTCCCGGAAACTAAGGCAAGGCGTCCAAGCGAAGGAGAAGGCTCGCACATGAGCGCACGCATTCTGGTGGTGGAAGACGAGGAGGCGCTGACCACGCTATTGCGTTACAACCTCGATGCCGAAGGCTACGACGTCGAAACGGTCGGGCGCGGCGACGATGCCGATACCAGGCTCAAGGAGCGCATTCCCGACCTGATCGTGCTCGACTGGATGCTGCCAGGCCTGTCCGGCATCGAATTGTGCCGCCGCTTGCGGGCGCGGCCGGAGACCAGGTCGCTGCCGATCATCATGCTGACCGCGCGCGGCGAGGAGAGCGAGCGGGTCCGCGGGCTTGCCACCGGCGCCGACGACTACATCGTCAAGCCGTTCTCGGTGCCCGAGTTGCTCGCGCGGGTAAAAGGCCTGTTGCGCCGGGCCAGCCCGGAGCGGCTGGCCACCGTGCTGGCCTATGGCGACATCGAGCTCAACCGCGAGAAGCGCCGGGTTGCCCGCTCGGGACGGCCGATCGATCTCGGCCCGACCGAGTACCGCCTGTTGGAATTCTTCCTGGAGCATCCGGGGCGGGTGTTCAGCCGCGAGCAGCTGCTCGACAGCGTCTGGGGCCGCGACATCTATATCGACGAGCGCACCGTGGACGTCCACATCGGCCGCTTGCGCAAGCTGCTCAACCCCGGCCGCGAGCAGGACCCGATCCGCACCGTGCGCGGCGCCGGCTACGCGCTGGACGACCGGTTCGCGAAGGCGGCTGAGTAAGTCGCCGCTCCCCTCGTGGTCCCAGCCGCGAATGGATTGCTTCGTCGCTTGCGCTCCTTCGCAATGACGCTGCCACAGCTTTCAATTCGACGGGATGGTTTCGAAACCGTCATTGCGAGCCAACGGGTCGCGCGAATGCGCGCCCGATGACAGACTCCGCGAAGCAATCCATGGAGCGGCAGCGAAGCAAAATCAGAATGCTTCGCCGGTTGCTCTACCTCGTTTGCTTCGGCGGCTGCCGCCGGCGATCGGAGGCGGGCTGATAGGCGATCCGCGAGTGATGCGCGCAATAGGGCAGGCTGGCCAGCGCCTTGCCGCCGCAGAAGAAGAAATCCGGGCTCGAGGGATCGCCGACCGGCCAGTGGCAGGTGGCTTCGTTCAATTGCAGCAGCGAAAGACGCTGGCTCATCGGGACCACATTGTCGTAGGCGATCGGATCCGGCTCCAGCTCGAGGTCGAAAGCGTGGGCCAGCGCGGTGTTGCCGCGCGAGAGCGGTCGCGACACCCGCATCATCTGCTGGGCCGCACGCGCCTTGCGCGGGCGCGGCGCCGCCGAGGAAGGGGTTTTGGCGCGGCCGGAAAGGCCCAGCCGATGGACCTTGCCGATCACCGCATTGCGCGTCACATTTCCCAGCTCCGCGGCAATCTGGCTGGCGGAAAGCCCGCTCTCCCAGAGTTTTTTCAGTTGTTCGACGCGATCGTCAGACCAAGTCAATGCCGTCATCGCACTCTTTCCCTCGCCTCGCGCCGGCCGAGTGTGGGGCGGCGCTGCGCTGCCAAATCTCTAAAATCCCTGCGGACAGAATCCCTTAGCCCTCGCCGGACGCGGAAAGCGCGCCGAACGTTTACGCCGAACACTCACGACTTGGAGGATCAGAACTGCCGCACGAGATGTCGTACCCGACAACACAAAGGCTACAATATGGCGTGACTCCGGCGCAAGAGTTCGCATGCGTGCGTCCACATGTTCCGTTACTTAAACATTGCAAATGCGCTTTTTCGGCGACACTTGGGTTTCCGGGCGCAGGGCTGGCCTCCCGACAGTTGACACTTGTCGCCGCGCGCCTACAATGCTTGCCACGTGCCGCCCCGAAAAGGCGGCACGTTTTGTTTTCCGGGGCTTCCCGCCGATGCGAACCTCGCGCCAATGCGCGCATCGCGGCGGCCCGTAACCTTCAGTGATCGCAATGACCAACAGCGCGACGTCGCATCTGCTTCCGGTCTTCGCCAGGGTCGATCTCGGTTTCGAACGGGGCGAGGGCGCCTGGCTGACCGCGACCAATGGTGAGCGCTACCTCGACTTCACCTCCGGCGTCGCGGTGAATGCGCTGGGGCACTGCCATCCGCGTCTGGTCGCGGCATTGCAGCAGCAGGCGACCCGGCTGTGGCACATGTCGAACCTGTTCAAGAGCCCGGACGGCGAGCGGCTGGCGGCGCGGCTGTGCGAGCAGAGCTTTGCCGATCTCGTGTTCTTTGCCAATTCCGGCGCCGAGGCGATGGAATGCGCGATCAAGATCGTGCGCAAGTATCACGCCGCCAAGGGCCAGCCGGAGCGCTACCGCATCGTCACCTTCGACGGCGCGTTTCACGGCCGAACGCTGGCGACGCTCGCCGCCACCGGCTCGCCGAAATATCTCGAAGGCTTCGGGCCGCCGATGGATGGCTTCGATCAGGTGCCGCTCGGCGATCTCGAAGCCGTCAAGAAGGCGATCGGTCCGCACACCGCAGGCATCCTGATCGAACCGTTGCAGGGCGAGGGCGGGGTCCGCGCCGCGCCGCATGCCTTCTTCAGGGCGTTGCGCCAGCTGTGCGACGATAAAGGGCTGCTGTTGATCTTCGACGAGGTGCAGACCGGCATGGGCCGCACCGGCGAGCTGTTCGCCTACAGGCGCCTCGGGGTTACGCCGGACGTGATGCCGCTCGCCAAGGCGCTCGGCGGCGGCTTTCCGATCGGCGCCTGCCTCGCTACCGCCGAAGCCGCGGAAGGCATGACGCCGGGTTCGCACGGCTCGACTTTCGGCGGCAATCCGCTGGCGGTCGCGGCCGCCAATGCGGTGCTCGACGTCATGCTCGAGCCCGGCTTCTTCGAGCACGTGCAGAAGATGTCGTTGCTGCTCAAGCAGAAGCTGGCCTCGGTGGTCGATCGCCATCCGGCCGTGCTCGAAGGGGTGCGCGGCGAGGGGCTGCTGATCGGCGTCAAGGCCGTGGTGCCCTCGGGCGATCTGGTGACGGCATTACGCGAGCAGAGGCTGCTCACGGTCGGCGCCGGCGAAAATGTGGTGCGCTTCCTGCCGCCGTTGATCGTGACCGAGGCGGAGATCGAGGAATCGGTACAGCGGCTCGATCGGGCTTGCGTGGCGATATCAAATGCTCAGTTGAAGCGGGCAGCCGGGCAATGAGCAAGGCGCTGCGCCATTTTCTCGATCTGCGCGAGCTGCCGACCAGAGAGTTGCGCAACATGCTCGCGGCCAGCGTCGCCATGAAGGCAAAGCTGAAAGCGCCAAACCAGGCAGACGTGAGGCCGGCCAAACCGCTCGAAGGCAAGACGCTGGCGATGATCTTCGAAAAGCCTTCGACCCGCACCCGGGTGTCGTTCGACGTCGGCATGCGCCAGCTTGGCGGGGATTCGATCATGCTGACCGGCGCGGAGATGCAGCTCGGCCGCGGCGAGACCATTGCCGATACCGCGCGGGTGCTGTCACGTTATGTCGATGCCATCATGATCCGCATTCTCAATCACGATGCCCTGCTGGAACTCGCCGCGCACGCCACCGTGCCCGTCATCAACGGGCTGACGCGGCGGTCGCATCCCTGCCAGGTGATGGCGGACCTGATGACGTTCGAGGAACACCGCGGGCCGATCGAGGGCCGCACCATCGCCTGGACCGGCGACGACAACAACGTGCTGGCGTCATGGGCGCATGCCGCGGAGCGTTTCCGTTTCCAGCTCCGCGTCGCGACCCCGCCACAGCTTGCGCCGAACAAGGCGATGAAGGACTGGATCAAGGCGACCCAGGCCCCGATCGTGCTCGGCGACGATCCGGAAGCGGCGGTCCGCGGCGCCGATTGCGTCGTCACCGACACCTGGTTTTCGATGGGCGACAAGGACGGCGAGTATCGCCACAATTTGCTGAAACCCTATCAGGTCAACGCCAAGCTGATGTCGCTGGCCAAGCCCGATGCACTGTTCATGCATTGCCTGCCCGCCCATCGCGGCGACGAAGTCACCGACGAGGTGATCGACGGTCCGCAATCGGTGGTGTTTGATGAGGCCGAAAACCGGCTGCACGCGCAAAAGGGCATTTTGGCCTGGTGCTTCGAGGCGGTGGGGTAGCGCACCTCCACAGGTCGCAGGACAACCCGTGGAATTGGCTCTGAGCAACTGCAACCCCTTTCGGCCCCTGCGTTCGGACCCCAGATAAGGGCCATGACCCGACAATTCCCCGACATGAAAGCCGCACCTGAAACCCCGATCCGCGCGCCGTCGTCGGTTCCCGTCGACGATGCGGTGCTGCCGTTCGAGGTCGATGCGCTCGACCTGCGCGGCCGCCTGACGCGGCTCGGCCCCGCGCTCGACGAGGTTCTGACCAGGCACGATTATCCACAGCCGGTGGGCAAGCTGCTCGGCGAGGCCATCGTGCTGACGACCTTGCTCGGCTCGTCCTTGAAGTTCGACGGCCGCTTCATTCTGCAGACCCAGACCGACGGCCCGGTGTCGTTTCTGATCGTCGACTTCCAGGCCCCGGACCGCTTGCGCGCCTACGCCCGCTTCGATGCGAAGCGGCTGCAGCCGGGTCAGGATTCCGGCGCGCTATTGGGAAAAGGCCATCTCGCCATGACCATCGATCAGGGCCCCGAAATGAGCCGCTATCAGGGGCTAGTGGCGCTCGAGGGCGGCGACCTCGAGGACGCCGCGCATGAATATTTTATGCGCTCGGAGCAGATTCCGACGAGGGTTCGACTTGCGGTCGGCGAGGAATGGCGCGGCGGCGCGGGCTCGAAGCATCGCTGGCGCGCCGGCGGCATGCTGCTGCAGTTTCTGCCGAAGGCGCCGGAGCGGGCGCGGCAGGCCGATCTGCATCCGGGCGATGCGCCGGCGGGCAGCGTCGCCGATACCGTGGTCGAAGATGACGCCTGGGTCGAGGGCCAGTCATTGATCGCGACCGTCGAGGATATCGAGCTGATCGATCCGGATCTTTCGGGCGAGCGGCTGCTCTATCGGTTGTTTCACGAGCGCGGCGTCCGCGTGTTTCATCCGCTGCCGCTGCGCGCAAAATGTTCATGCTCGCGCGACGCAGTGTCGGCGATGCTGAAAAGCTTCGCGCCCAAGGATCGCGTCGAGATGGTAAAGGATGGCAAGGTGGTCGTCACCTGCGAGTTCTGCTCGTCGGTCTATCGTTTCACGCCGGATGAGGCGGGCGTGGAGTAGCAGTCGGCACCGGTCGGTGAGCACTGTTCCCGCAGTGCCACAGCTCCGATGATCCGGCGAATTCCTAATCTCTTGCGCCGATCGAACGCTTTCGCGTCAGGCGTGGTTCGCCGCTTGACTGCAAACCCGCCGCATCAGGCGGCCTTATTTTTGTTTCTTGCAATTGGAAGGGCTACAATATTTGACGTCTTGTGCGCATTTGTTGCCGTTTTTGCCGCAAGAGCCGGCGGGACAATGACCGGAGGAACCACCCTGCATCTGCTGCGCTCGCCCCATCTGCGCGAACGCCGCATCTCCGGAATTCAATACCAACAGCAACACTGCGACGCTCATCAGCGACAAACATTTTCAACATTCGATCCTCCCGTTGATGCTGCCGAGCAAATCATAGCGGCCGTGGTTTGTCCGTGCTCGGCGGCTTTTTGTGGAGCAGCCAGACCAAATGCGCTTAATCCTAGTTCAAGGTCCGCTTGGCTTCGGGGCTGTCGAGCGAGAATGTCGGCACGTCGATTTCGAAACGCTCGCCGCTCGCGCTTTGCATTTGATAGCGCCCGGTCATGAAACCCGATGCGGTCGGCAGCGGGACGCCGCTGGTGTATTCGAAGCGTTCGCCGGGCGCCAGCACCGGCTGCTCGCCGACCACGCCCTCGCCGCGCACTTCCTGCCGGCGGCCGGAAGCGTCGGTGATGATCCAGTGCCGGGTCCGCAGTTGCACCGTCTCGGCACCGCTGTTGGTGATGACGATGGTGTAGGACCAGAAATACTCCCGCTTCTCCACCGACGAGCGTTCCGGCAGGAAGTTCGGCTCCACGGTGACTTCGATCTGGCGAGTAACGGCGCGGTACATACGAGAGTTCTTTCGAGATCGCGCGGCATCATATCGAAAATTTCATCGGGAACCAATTGCCGGCCCGGCATGGCCGTCATCCCTCCGGTTGCAATTGCCATGGCGGCTTCAGCACGATTATGACTTAAAGGCGTCCGCCGGACCCGATCTACGTTCGCCGCATGCCTTGCGCGCAATTTTTGGACCGTTACTATCTTTCATGGTGTGCTAGCGGGTCAATCCCGCCCCGAGACCCGGTGCCAGATGACCTCCATTACCGATCGAATTGCCGGACCACGGCTTGCGGGCGCAGCGGATGCCGTCGCGCTGCACGACGCGACTGCACCGGCCGCGTCGGTTGCCGCGGTTTCGCTGCCGATCGGAACCGAGCGCGAATTGCGGCTCGACCTGTTTCGCGGCCTGGCGCTGTGGCTGATCTTTGTCGATCATCTGCCGCCCAATCTCTTCACCTGGTTCACGATCCGCAATTACGGCTTCAGCGACGCCACCGAAATTTTCATCTTCATCTCCGGCTACACGGCGGCTTTCGTTTACGGCCGGGCCATGCTGGAATCCGGCTTCCTATTGGCGACCGCGCGCGTGCTGCGAAGGGTCTGGCAGATTTACGTCGCCCACGTGTTTCTGTTCACGATCTTTCTCGCTGAGATTTCCTACGTCGCCACCAGTTTCGAGAATCCGCTGTATTCCGAGGAAATGGGCATCATGGATTTCCTCAAGCAGCCGGACGTCACCATCGTCCAGGCGCTGCTGCTGAGATTTCGTCCCGTCAACATGGACGTGCTGCCGCTCTACATCGTGCTGATGTTGTTTCTTCCGCTGGTGCTTTGGCTGATGAAATGGAGGGCCGACGTCACGCTGGCGCTTTCGGTTGTGCTTTACGCCGTGACCTGGGAATACGACCTTTATCTGTCGGCATATCCAAATGGCTATTGGGCCTTCAATCCGTTTGCCTGGCAATTGCTGTTCGTATTCGGCGCCTGGTGCGCATTGGGCGGCGCCAAGCGGATGTCGCGGATTCTGAGGTCGCCGATCACGCTGTGGATCGCGGTCGCTTATCTAGCGGCGGCGTTCTGCGTGACGTTGACCTGGTATGTCCCGCAATTGGGCCATCTGATGCCGCGTCAGCTTGAACAGTGGATGTATCCGATCGACAAGACCAATCTCGACGTGCTGCGCTTCGTGCACTTTCTGGCGCTGGCGGTCATCACCGTACGCTTCCTGCCGAAGGACTGGCCTGGATTGAAATCGCCTTGGCTGCGCCCGCTGATCCTGTGCGGCCAGCATTCGCTGGAGATTTTCTGCCTCGGCGTGTTCCTGGCGTTCGCGGGGCATTTCCTGCTGGCCGAGATCTCCGGCGGACCCGTGCTGCATTTCATCGTCAGTGTGTCCGGAATCGTCATTATGTGCGCGGTAGCGTGGGTGATTTCGTGGTACAAGCATTCCGCCGACAAGAGTGCACCGCGAGCAAAAAGCACCGGCAACGCCGATATGGCCGGAGGAGGCGCATGAAGCCCAACTCGGGGGCGATCCTGGGGTTGACGATTTTGGCCGGTATTCTGACGGCGGCGCCCGCGCGCACCGAGGATAAGCCTGCAGGCTGCGAAGTCCCGGATTACCTGCTCACGACCGAGAGCGCGCTTCCCAAGGTTACGAACGCCGTGAAAAGCGGCCATTCGCTGGATATTCTGGTGGTGGGCAGCCGTTCATCGACGATCAATACGTCGGACGGCAGCGCCTATCCAGGCCGGCTGCTGGCGATGCTTCGCGAAAAACTGCCGGCCTCCGCGATCAACTTATCGGTGGAACTGCAGGTCGCGAAAACCGCCGAAGAGGTGGCCGGCATCCTCAACAGGTTGATGGAGGTCAAGAAACCTACTTTGGTTGTGTGGCAGACCGGCACCGTCGATGCTATCCGATCCGTCGATCCCGATGATTTTCACAGCGCGGTCGATAAAGGAGTTGCTGCGGTGCAAAATGGCGGCGCCGATGTGGTTTTAATGAATTTGCAATATAGCCCGCGTACCGAAACGATGATCTCCGCGCCGCCCTATCTGGATAATTTGCGGGTGGTCGCGCAGCAGCACGACGTTCCGCTGTTCGATCGCTTCGCGATCATGCGTCAGTGGAACGACGCAGGCGACTTCGACCTGTTCAGCGCATCGCGAGGGGTCGAACTTGCAAAGCGCGTGCACGATTGCCTTGGCCGCGCGTTGTCGAAATTCGTTCTCGACGCGGCGCATCTGAGCCCGGCGCAGCAGAATTGAGGACTTGGGGTTAATGAGTTTTCGCTACCCTTTTTGCAAGTGTACATCGCTGGCCGGATTTGCGGTGGCGGCGCTTGTGCTGCTGCCGGTTTCGATCGTGCCCGCGGGCGCGCAGGCGGCCGGGCAGCCTGCGCTGTCCGGCGCTACGCGAGCTGACGGGACGAAATCTGACATTTCAAGATCCGACAATTCAAAGTCAGACACTTCAAAGTCAAAGTCAGACTATGCAAACTCTGAAAGTGCCAGGCCGCCGCCGTTGCAGACCATCGGTGCCGGCAACGTCGCCTCGGTTGACCAGACAAATCCACCACCGCAAAGGAGCTTCGCCGCCAAGACCATCGACAAGGTGAAGGAAGTCGCGAAATCCGCCAGCGACATCTTCAGCCGTG
Source organism: uncultured Alphaproteobacteria bacterium (assembly GCA_963840155.1). Lineage (GTDB taxonomy): Bacteria > Pseudomonadota > Alphaproteobacteria > Rhizobiales > Xanthobacteraceae > Bradyrhizobium. The sequence goes on along the minus strand of CAWIXP010000002.1, from coordinate 817,564 downwards.
TTCCCTGCCTGCCGCCGAAGGGCGGCGTGCAACCGATGGGGTCACTGCCGCATGTCGCGGGCAAGCTGGCGGCGGGCGATCCGGTGGTGATCGTGGCCTTCGGATCGTCGTCGACAACCAGCTATGGCGCGACTTCGCCGGAATTTGCATATCCCAATCGGCTGGCGGCGCAGCTGCGGCGGCAATATCCGAGCGCCGAAATCACCGTCCTCATTCGCGGCAAAGGCGGCGAGGACGCCCCGGAAATGATGAAGCGGCTACAGAGCGAGGTGATCGACATCAGGCCGGATCTGGTGATCTGGCAGGTCGGTACCAACGCCGTGCTGCGCAATCTCGATCCGGTCGAGACCGCAGGGCTGGTGGAGGAAGGCGTCGGGCGGATTCAGGCCGTGGGCGCCGATGTCGTGCTGGTCGATCCGCAGTATTCCCCGAGGGTGAACGAGCACGCAGAAGGCGCAAGCAGGATGGTCAGGCTGCTCGGCAGGGTCGCCAAGCTGCGCCATATCGGGATTTTTCCGCGCTTCGAGGTGATGCGCGAATGGCATGAGACCCAGTCGATTCCGATCGACAATTTCGTGATCTCCGATGGCCTTCATATGAGCGACTGGGGTTACGCCTGCTTCGCCCAGTTGCTCGGGGACGACATCATCATGTCGGTCGGCCAGATCAAGCTTGGCGTCAACGTCCCGGCGAATGTGCGAACCTATCGGCCGATGTGAGGGGCGCTAAGCCGCTCCGGCGTCGCGTTCCCTGCTTTCGCAGGGACGACGACAGTAGCCTCACGCCTGCTCCAGCGCGGCGTGCAAATCCTCGATCAGATCGTCGCGGTGTTCGAGGCCGGCGGAGAAGCGGATGAAACCTTCGCTGATCCCGAGTTCGGCGCGCGCCTCCGGCGTCAACCGCTGATGCGTGGTGGTGGCGGGGTGGGTGACGAGGCTCTTGGCGTCGCCGAGATTATTCGAGATCCGCGCCAGCTTGAGGCCGTTGAGGCAGCGGAACGCCGCCGCCTTGCCGCCCTTGACCTCGAAGCCGACCAGCGTCGACCCGGCGCGCATCTGCTTCTTCACTACCGCCGCCTGCGGATGGTCGGCACGGCCGGGATAGATCAGCCGCGAGATCTTTGGATGGCGCGCCAGCGCCTCGGCGATCTCAGCGGCGGTTTCGGTCTGCGCGCGCACCCGGACCGCCAGCGTCTCCAGGCCCTTCAGCAGCACCCAGGCATTGAACGGCGACATCGACGGACCGGTCTGGCGCATGAAGGTGTGAATGTGTTGGGCAATGAAGGCCTCCGACGACAGGATCATTCCGCCGAGGCAGCGGCCCTGGCCGTCGATATGCTTGGTGGCGGAATACACCACGACGTCGGCGCCGAGCGTCAGCGGGCTCTGCCACATCGGGGTCGCAAACACGTTGTCGACGATCAGCCGGGCGCCGGCCTGGTGGGCGATCTCGGCGATGGCTCCGATGTCGAGCACCTCGAGCGTCGGATTGGTCGGGCTCTCCAGGAAACAGCTCCTGGTGTTCGGCCGCATCGCGCCTCTCCATTGGTCGAGATCGAGGCCATCGACCAGCGTGGACGAGATGCCGTAGCGCGGCAGCAGATCTTCCACCACATAGCGGCACGAGCCGAACATCGCCTTTGCCGCTACCACATGATCGCCGGCCTTCAGCGGCGCCAGCACGGCCGTGGTCACCGCAGCCATGCCGGTGGCGGTGGCGCGGCCGGCCTCGGCGCCTTCCAGCTCGATCATGCGGCGCTCGAACATCGACACCGTGGGATTGGAAAACCGCGAATACAGGAACCCGGGATCGTCGCCCTTGAAGCGCGCCTCGCATTGCTCCGCGCTGTCGTAGACGAAGCCCTGCGTCAGGAACATCGCCTCGGAGGTTTCGCCATATTGCGAGCGTAGCGTGCCGGAATGCACCAGCCGGGTTTCCGGACGGTAGCGGGCGGTTGATGACGCGGGTGCCTTAGACATGTGACCTCCATCGTGACCGCTCGGGAGCGGGCACAAAAAAACCGGCCTGGAAAAATTCCACAGGCCGGGATCACATTGTCCCCGGCCTGTTTAGCGACTTGTTTAACGTGGCTGCAAGCCGGCCGGCTCAAATCACCACGGGATAAGTCGTGCTGATATTCCCTCGCGCCCTTTCCGTCAAGGCGACCATCGGATAACCGGTAAAAGTCCGTGTTTCCAGCGTCTGGATGGGGTAAGCCCAACCACCTCGGGGACTATATCGTGACGTTTGCCCTTCAACCCGACGCCAAAGGCATCCTGCCCGACCGCATGATCGCGGCGATGGCCGATGCCGGCCTGATCCTGCCGGCCTATCCTTTCGTCGAAAGCCAAATCCAGCCGGCGAGCCTCGATCTGCGGCTTGGCGACGTCGCCTACCGGGTGCGCGCGAGCTTCCTGCCCGGGCCGGGCGCGACGGTGGCCGAGCGCATCGACGAATTGAAATTGCACGAAATCGATCTGGCCGATGGCGCCGTGCTGGAGACCAATTGCGTCTACATCGTGCCGCTGCTCGAAAGTCTCGCGCTGCCGGCGCAAATCATCGCCGCCGCCAATCCGAAGAGTTCGACCGGGCGGCTCGACGTGTTCACCCGCGTGATCGCGGACGGTACGCGGCGCTTCGACATGGTCGGCGCCGGCTATCACGGCCCGCTCTATGCCGAGATCAGTCCAAAGACGTTTCCGGTGCTGCTGCGCGAGGGATCGCGGCTCTCGCAGGTGCGCTTCCGCGCCGGCGATGCCATCCTCAAGCCCGACGAGCTCGATGCGCTGCATGTTCTGGAGCGGTTGGTCGATGCCGATAACGCCGACCTCCTCAACGGCGTGGCGCTGAGCGTCGACCTGTCCGGCAAAAATGCCAACGGCTTCGTCGGCTATCGCGCCAAACGCCACACCGGCGTGGTCGATATCGATCGCCGCGGCGGCTACGCCATCGATGAATTCTGGGAGCGGATCGCGGCGCGGGCCGACGGCAGCCTGATTCTCGATCCCGGCGAGTTCTACATTCTCGCTTCGAAGGAAGCGGTGCAGGTGCCGCCGGATTACGCCGCCGAGATGGTGCCGTTCGATCCGCTGGTCGGCGAATTCCGGGTGCATTATGCGGGATTCTTCGATCCCGGATTCGGTTACGCCGGCGCCGGCGGGCAGGGCTCGCGCGCGGTGCTGGAGGTGCGCTCGCGCGAGGTGCCGTTCATCCTCGAGCACGGCCAGATCGTCGGCCGCCTGGTGTATGAAAAAATGCTGGCGCGGCCGGACGCGGTGTACGGCCAGCGCATCGGCTCGAACTATCAGGCGCAAGGCCTGAAGCTGAGCAAGCATTTTCGGGGTCAGTGACTGCGCATCCGGTCATGGTTCGGGACGTGCGAAGACGCGCTCCTCGCCATGAGGATGACGGTCGCCGCGTCGCCGACCTCGCCGCGGGCGTCATGCGCCGCAGCGACAACAGCGGGAGGAGGACATGAGCGCAGCGCAATCCGGCGCCGACGAAGCAAGATGGTTGCGGTGGCGGGCCGTCGCCGATCTCTACCATGCCTATTTCACCGGCCTCATTCTCACCGTGGTGACGCGGCGCGGCGCTGGTGCGGCCGCTGAATTCGTGTTCCGGGTATTTCGCCGCCAGCAGCAGCAGCGCTTTCTGGCGGGACTTGAAAAACTTGGCCTTGCCCACCTGCCGCCGGCGGTAGCGGCGGCGCAGTATCATTATCTCTCCAACTGGATCGGCGGCGTTGCGGTCGAATACATCTACGAGACCGATCGCAAGGCCTGGATCCGCTATCCGCCGCCGCGCTGGATCTGGCGCGGCACCGCGATCTGCGGCGTGCCCGGCGAAGTGTCGCGCGCGATGCTGCGGGGCTGGCACGCCAACAACGGCGTTGTGCTCGGCAATCCAAATCTCGGCTTCGTCTGCACCAAGCAGAGCGTCGACGGCCAGGACGGGCTCGAAGGCTACTATTGCGAATACGATCATGCGCTGGAGCCCGACGCCCGGCTGGTGTTCGCGCGCCACCTCGAAGCGCCGCTGTTCGATCCCAAAAATGCGCCGGCGTTGCCGGTGGCGAGCTGGCCGAAACCGCGGCTCGAAAAAGCCTATCGCAACTATGCGATGGAATATGTGCGCACCGCCGCACCGGTGATGGTGCAATTGTTCGGCCCCGAGGACGCCGGCCACCTCCTGCACCTCACCGGCAAATTGATCGGCATGCAGTATTTTGACGAGATCGCGCGCGGCTTTGGCTTGGCGCGCGGAACCGCAAAACACTTCGCTGAATTCCTGCTCGCGCTGTTTGAAGCCCAGGATGACGTTGCGGAGATCGGCAAGGAAAACGGTGTTTTCGAGCTCAGGCAGATGACCTGGAAGTTGATGTCCGACATTGAAGATTACCATCCCGCCTGCGCCAAAGTTCTTGAAGGCTTGTTCGAGGGGCTCGTGGCCGGCTGCGGTCGCCACATCGGCGTCCGATTGAGACCGCAGGCCGATGGCGCTCCGCCCTTTGTCTGGTCGATCGGCTGACCGAGTTTTCCGTTCCCGGCGGCCGGGTGGCGATTTAATTGCGCAGGCGGCCCATGCGCCCGACGCACGTGGAATCGGATTCTGCCATGCTAGGAAGTGCTTCGGCACGGCAATCGGATCGGGCCGAAGGAGAAAAAGTTGCCCGAGATCGCCGTCGCCGAGATTCCCGTAGACGAACAGGAGCGTCCGCTTCCCGCGCCCGCGCCGGATGCAAAAAATGCGCTGCTCGATGGTCCGATCCTGCGCACGCTGCTGTGGCTCGCCTGGCCCAACGTGATCGCGCTCTCGGCCGGCACCTGCGTCGTCATTGCCGAGACCTCCTATATCGGACGGCTCGGCGTCGAAGCGCTGGCGGCGATGGCGCTGGTGTTTCCCTGCGTGATCCTGACCATGACGATGTCGGGGGGCGCCATGGGCGGCGGTGTCGCCTCGGCCATAGCGCGCGCGCTCGGCGCCGGCGATATCGACCGCGCCTCGACGCTTGCCTCGCACGCTCTGCTGATCGGCATCTGCTTTGGGCTGACGTTCATGCTGGGGATGCTGATCTTTGGCCCGTCGCTGCTGGAACTGCTGGGCGGCCGCGGCAAGGTGCTGGCCAATGCGACTGCATACGCGCAGATCTTCTTTGGCGGCGCGGTGCTGCCGTGGCTGCTGAATTCGATGGCGAGCGTCCTGCGCGGCACCGGCAACATGAAGTTGCCGTCGCTGATGATCCTGTCTTCCGCGATCTGTCAGGTCATTCTCGGCGGCGCCCTCGGCCTCGGCCTCGGTCCGATCCCGCAATTCGGGATGCGCGGCGTCGCCGCGGGTTCGCTGATCGCCTACACGATCAGCATATCGATCATGAGCTGGTATCTGTTTTCCGGGCGGGCGCGCGTCGTTCCCAAGATCAGGGGGCTTCGGATTCGCCGGGCGATGTTCGTCGACATTCTCAGGGTCGGGGCGGTCTCCTGCTTCTCGCCGCTGCAATCGGTGCTGTCCATCAGCATCTTCACCCATATGCTGGCGGGTTTCGGCACCGAGATCCTGGCCGGCTACGGCATCGGCGCGCGGCTCGAATTCATGCTGACCTCGGTGGCGTTCGCCGTCGGCATCGCCTCGGTGCCGATGATCGGGATGGCGATCGGCGCGCAACGGGTTGCGCGGGCGCGGCGCATCGCCTGGACCGCGGGGTGCCTCTCGTTCGTCTCGGTCGGCTTGATCGGCAGCTTGATCGCGAGCTTCCCCGACCTGTGGGTCGACCTTTTTACCGGCGATCCCGGCGTGCGCGCCGCCAGCCGGCAATACCTGTCGACCGCGGCGCCGATGTACGGCTTCATCGGCTTGGCGATGTCGATGTATTTTTCATCGCAAGGCGCTGCGAAAGTTCTCGGCCCCGTGCTGGCGCAAAGCGTCCGGCTGTTGTTTATCGCGCTCGGCGGCTGGTGGCTCTCGCGCCATGGCGCCACGGCTGCGAATTTCTTTGCGCTCGCGGCAGCCTCGATGGTGGTGCTCGGCGTGCTCTCGTCCACAAGCGTTGTGCTGACCCGATGGGACCCGAAGCGCCGGCCAATTCGCGAAATCCGTCCCGCGCTGTCGCCGGCGGGTGATTAGCGCGCATTCCGCGCCGGTCGGCGCAGACCGCACGGTTGCGCCATGCACGCCGGATTCGACGGCGCTGTAGATGCCGTCATTCAGCCCTTGACCGAAATTTTAGCCCTGCGGGCGGGGCGGGGCAACCGGGAGCAGTACGTCGAACAGGGTCTTGCTGTTGGTATGGCCCCGCGCGCCTTCGATCGAGAGCAGCCGCCGCTTGGAAATCGCGCCGCCGTTCGGAGAAATCCTGTCGGTGTAGCCGCCGGTTTCAAGAACGCGATGGCAGGGCACGATGATCATAAAGGGGTTACGCGTGATCGCCTGCGTCACCGAATGGACCGCGCTCGAGAGCCTGAGGGTCGCGGCGATTTCATTATAGGTGCGGGTTTCGCCGCGCGGGATGGTCCGCGTGAAAGCGTAGACCCGCTGGCTGAAGACGTGAATGCCGGTCATATCGAGCGTGACGTCGGAGAGATCGGAAGGTTCGCCCCGCAGCAGCGCGACGATGCCTTCGATCGCAAGTTCGACGTTCAGCGGCGGACGCAACTCGCGCGCTTCGGGATAGAGGCGAAATAGCCGCCGGCGGGTCTCGATCTCGCGCGCTTCGGGTAACTGCACGCCGAGAATGCCGAGCTCGCCCCATGCGATACCGCATCGGCCGATCCCCGTATCGAACATGGAGTACCCACGCCCCGCCATCACGCCACCCAACCCCGGCGCGATCATAGCACGGTCTTGATCCGGCGCACCTGAAAAATTGGGGTTGCGACGCACGCGCCGCCAAGCCAAAATCATGCTGCGTGGCGGGCCAAGGCATTGCGGCTATTCATTCGCAATTGCCGTCAAGGATGACAATGGCACGTCAAACACGTAAACGAAGCCACTAGGCTCGTACGTCAACCGCACCTCGCCCTTGAGTTGCTTGCCGAGCGTCTCGATCAGCCGCGTCCCGAAACTGCGCTTATCCGGCGGCCGAACAGGCGGGCCGTTTTTTTCGCTCCATTTCAGCTGCAGCCATTGCGTCCTGGGGTTGACCGTCCAGGCAATGTCGACGCGCCCGGCAGGCACCGACAACGCGCCGAACTTCGTGGTGTTGGTGCACAGTTCGTTCAGGGTCATCGCAATCGCAATCACGGCTCCCGACGCCATCCGGACGTCGGGACCGGAGATCGTGAATTTCGGTGCATCGGGATTGTCGAACGCTTCGGTGGCGCCGCGAATGATCTGCCCGAGATCCGCGCTGCTCCATCTTGCCTGCAAAAGCAGGTCGTGAGCCCGCCCCAGTGCCAATAGCCGTCCTTCGATCGCATGCTGCGCATGTTCGGCGCCCGCAACGTTACGCAGGCTCTGAGAGGCAATGGCGCTAACCGTGGCCAGGGTATTCTTGATACGGTGGTGCAGTTCTTCGAGGATCAGCTTCTGAAGCTTGTCGGCTGCCTCACGCTCTTTCGCATCGATACCGGCTTGAGTAAGCAGGCTGCGGGCATCGATTTCGGCCTGCGCCAACAGCAGCCGAAGGCTGACGTTCTCCGCCGCCAGAAATTCTTGCGGAGGCGGAGTTTCGTGACTCAAAGGGCGCTGGTCCTGAAGTTGATCGTTTTCAGACATCGCTGACTGTATCACCATAAGTCGGGTTCCGGTCAGATCAATTTAGACCTGATTACGCAGGACTTTAGGTGACTATGGGGTGATCACCCGCGGTTTTCGCCTGATAAAGGCCGTCAGGCGTCACAGATCATGCGCCGCATCTGGGCAATCATGACCTCGGCCTCGAGTGGCTTACCAAAAAAGCGGCTGTTGGTGGGAATGTCGAGGTCGGCCTGCTTCAGCTGCCCGGACACCACGATAATCTTGATCGGTGGCCAGCGCTTATGCACCGCGTGCGCGAGCTTCAGGCCATCCATGCTACCCGGCATCTGGATGTCGGTGAGCAGCAGCGCGATGTCCGATCTGGATTCCAGGATTGCGTACGCTTCGTCGGCATCGACGGCCTCGACCGATGTGAAGCCAGCGCCCTCCACCATATCGACCGCGCGCATGCGCAGCAGCATTTCGTCCTCGACGACGAGGACGACTGCGGGAGCGGCAGAATGATGCAGGATCATCATGATGGGCAGCTTTCGAATACCGGCGACAGAAATGTCACCAACGCCGACTCCAGCCGCCGCGCCACCTGCTTCCCCATCCGCCGCCGCCGTGAAGCAATCGCACCACCAGGAGCAGCAGTATCGCGCCGATCGTAGCGTTGACGATGGCGCTGATCACGCCGGCGCCAAGATGGATGCCGAGCTGGGGCAACAACCAGCTTCCGATAAAGGCGCCCAGGATGCCGACCACGAGATCACCAATGATTCCGAGACCGGTGCCTCGCACGATTTGACCCGCCAACCAGCCTGCAACCAGACCCACGAACAATATGACCAACAGGCTTTCGCTCGATATATTCATTTTGCTACCTCGTCTGTTCGCGTCACGGATTGATCCGATGCTATCTGTTCGACCAGCATCGTCATATGCACTGGAGATCGGTTGGTCTCGCGCGCCAGCGTGATGCGCAGCTGATCGCCTATTTCCTCGCGAATCGCCGCGCTGGAAACGGCGTCGATCTGAAACTCGTTGCAGGTTGCTCGACTGGTCATGGGAGTTCTCCGCTCTGTGTAGCCGCCGCCGGTGCCCGCCGTTCTGCGAGGCGGCGGAGGCGCCTTGTTCGCCTTTGTCGTTACTGCCGCGATGCTTCCCACCGGCCGCTGCAGGGAATTCCCGCGGATGCGCCGTTCCATTTGCCCCAACCCGCGTTGCCGTTGAGTTGGCCGTTGGCGTAAGCGCCGCGGATGGAGACCCGTACGATACCTTCACGTCCAATGCTGCCCGAAACATCTGCCGCGCCCGAAACCTTGCCGTCGGTAACCGTGAGCGGATATCGAACCGACGGCTCGCAACTTCCGGACTTTGTCATGACGGTCACATTCCATAACCCGTCATAAGGCGTCTGCGCGAAGGCGGGCGCGATCAGGCAAGTGGCCAGAATAGAGCCAAGAACGATTATCCGTTGCATCGCCATCCCCTCCCTCGAAACCTGCTTGCCTAGCGGCGCGCAGTAACCAAACGAACTTCGCCAATCGTCAAGGCGGATTTGCCGCCGTGCAGGCAATGCGCGTCGAAGTTCGGCCAAAGCTGTTGCGAGCAATTTCGGGCAACCGGCCGGATCTCGAGCCGGTCTGCCTTGGCCAGGGCGACCGTCTCGCCGGCTTTCACCTGAGGAGCAAAGCCGGGCAAGGCAATAACCGCCGCGCCCAGCAGGCCGAAGATTGCCAGGGCCGTAAGAGATTTGATCATGTGAGGCTGCTGACTGGGGCCGTTAGCCATCCCGCCGCGCTCGGGGACTCACTTCACAACAGTCGCCGCGAGGAAGAGTTCCCGCCGATACAACTTATATTTGAGACTGACCATTGGCTCGGGCCACCCATGGGAGCCTTGAACATAAAGAGCCGCGGATTGCTCCGCGGCCCTCCGGGAGTCGTCTGGACCGGCTCAGCCGCGCTTGGCGGCCGCGGTATAGCCGGCGGTGACCTCGTCTTTGTGGGCGGCGAAGGCCGTCAGCACTTGGCCTTTCTCGGGCTTCGGCACCTTGAAGAAGTCCAGGGTCCGTCCGAGTTCGGCAGCAACCTCGTCGAATTCGGCGGGAGAAATCCGCAGATTCCGATGCGCCTCCTCGAGGCCGAGCGACGTTGAGCCGGGCCTCGTGGCGGTGTACTGGAAGGGCCCGCCTGAAATGTTGCAAACCCACAAAGTCCGCATGAACTTAAGGCCGGGCAGCCTTCCCAGGTTCTTGGTGTGCCATTCGCGGAGCTGCGGGTTCTTGGACTTCTGGCCGACGATCGGGTTCTTCACGACGGCGTCGCTGAAATGATCCACTACCGCTGCGATGGCGAAGACGCCGCCCAGCCGATCGTACAGGCTTTTCTCAGGCATGGCCTGCGCGGAGGCGTTATCCGCTCCCGCCAAAGTCATCGGGGCGGCGGCCAGCGCCAGTCCCGCGACTACGATGCGTCTTGTGATGGAATTCGAATGAGGCTGTGCCATTGGTTATCTCCCCTTGGTTATGGTTCGAAGGCATTTCCGCCCCCAGCGCAGCGCGCTGCACGAGTTCGGCAATCGTCCGACGTGCCAACGGGTGCGCCCCGCATGCTCGCGTCTCCGTGCCGGTCTCCTCGGCGCTCTCCGTGCTATCCACCTAGATGGTTTCGATGCGAACAGGTTCCCGGAAAAAAGAACCCGGACTGCCGAACCACAACCCACGCCAACGGCTCGCGACCGCGAATGCCAGGGCCAAAGGCCAAGCTTAAGGGAGCGTGCGGCACACGAGGTCCACTGCGCCCCGGCGAAACGGACATCGGCGGCGCAAATGCAATCAGATCAGGATTGTTCGCAGCCGCAACGCGGTTGACCGCGCGATTGTCATCACGCCACGACGTTAGCGCTGCGAACCCTTGTTGCAGCCCGCATATTTCTGCTGGCACTCGGATTTGCACTGGGCCAGTTTCGGCCCCGAGAGCTGCCCGGATTTGGCGAACTCGTCACATTGGGTTTTTGCAATTGCAGTTTCCATTGGAAATTTTCCCCGAACCTTGCGCGTCGTAGGCCAAGGCAATGCCGGCGTTCAGAACGACTGCGGCAACAAAAGCAAAAGCTGCGATCTTCATTGGGCCCCCAATTTTCCGGCCAGAATGAACCGGTGCATACGGTTTTGCATCTTGAGCATATCCGGCTTTGGTCGGTCCCGGCAGCCGTATGCGCGATTATTCCACGATCTTCCAATAGGAGTCCTTCCTGATCACCATCCCGTCCCGGAAGGTATAGAAATCGCAACCGTGGACTTGCAGCATGTTTCCCTCGCGGCTGGTTCCGGTAAGTTGCCATTTCGAAATGCCGGTCCCGGCTTCGGCATCTATGAAGTGTTGCGCATCGCCATAATGGACGTCTGGCAACCCCTCGAAGCGCGCCGCTAATCCGGCCCTCACGTTGAGCTTTCCTTCGTAGCGAGTGCCGTAGGGCTTATTGCCCCTCGGCATCTCCAGGACGCAATCGTCGGCGAACAGCAGCATGATCCGGTCCAGATCATGCGCGTTGAACGCGTCGCACAATTCCATAAGCTTTGCTCGGATACTCATTTCTGAACCTCACTGCCGGCCGAGTTCAGAAAATCTAGCGTATTATCCGCGATTTCGGTGGCCAAATTCGAGGGCCGGTGGGTTGCGCAATTCGCCTCCCGCAGGGAGGCCGAACACCATTTGGGCAGCGCAAATCTGTTGACTACCCGCGCACCACAGCCCTTAATTTGGCTAAAACCCACGGGAGGAGCGCAAGGTGGATACCAGAGATCTGGGATTGCGAGGGCATCACTCCTGCCGCAGCTGTGGCACGTCGCGACGCGGCTTTCTGGTCGGGCTCGGCGCGGTTGGCGCGGCATCGGTTGTCCCGACCCTCGCGGCGCATGGACAGGCCAAGCCCGCGCTGATCGATACCCACCTGCATTTTTATCCGCCCGAATATCAGAAACGATGGCTTGACTACGAAGACGCCCGCAAGCAGCCGCACTTCCCCGGTCAGGTTGCCTGGACCCGCAGCAAGGTGATCGAGGACATGGATCAAAATGGCGTGCGCGCCGGCATCCTGTCGCTCGCCTCTACCCCCGGCCTGTGGTTCGACTCCGGGCCAGCGGAAGCAGGCCGGCTCGCCCGCGCCTGCAATGAATACGCCGCCGAAATGATGCGCGACCATCCGGATCGCTTCGGCCTGTTCGCCACCCTGTCGATGCTGGATGTCGATGCCACGCTCAAGGAGATCGAATATGCCTTCGACACCCTGAAAGCCGACGGCATCGGCTTGCAGAGCAATTACGGCGACAAATGGCTCGGCAATCCGGCTTACAAGCCGGTGCTCGAGGAGCTCAACCGGCGCAAGGCCGTCATCTACGTGCATCCGCTGGTCGCGAGCTGCTGCAGCGCGCTCAGCGTAGGCACCTTTCCGGCAGTGATCGAAGTCCCGCACGACACCACGCGAACGGTGACGAGCCTGCTGCTGAGCGGCTCATTTGCCCGCTTTCGCGACATAAGATGGCTGTTCTCGCACGCCGGCGGCACGATTCCGATGATGGCTGGGCGGATCAACGCGTTTTACGGCGCGCGGCCCAACCTGAAGGAGTTCGCGCCTGATGGGATCGAGGGCGAACTTCGACGGCTGCACTACGACACCGCCAACGCGACCTTCGCGCCGTCGATGGCCGCGCTGATGAAACTCGTGCCGATCTCTCAGATCACCTACGGGACCGACTACCCCTATTTCGGCTTTGACCAGATCGCCGGTCTGCGGAAGCTCGGATTGTCGGCAGGAGACCTCGATGCCATCAGCCATGAGAATGCGGCGCGGCTGATTCCCCGGGTGAAGTAGACTTCGGGCAAGGCGAGGCGCCTTTGGCTCATTCGATCACCTCGTCCGCCAATGCCGACAGCGACGCAGGAATGGTGAGCTTCAGCAGTTCGGCGGTGCGCATATTGATCAGGAATGACAGATAGATAGGTCTCTGGATGGGAAATTCCGCCGGCTTCGCGCCGTGGAGGATTTTGCCGACGATGCCGCCAGCCTGCTTGAGCAACTCGAAATTATTCGGGCCGTAGGAAATGAAGCCGCCAACCTTGGCGTAGATCGGGAATAATCCAATCGATGGCAGCCGGAATTCGCGCCCGAGTTCGGCAATCATTGCGGCCTTGTCGACGAATATCGGCGACGAATGAACGAGCATTGCATCCATTTTAGCGTCGACCGCGCGCTGGAATGCCCCGCGAAAATCACCGGGCTGATCGATACCGAGCCGGATCGTTTCAATTCCGGCCTTTTGGGCGGTGCTTTCGCCTGATTTGAGCTGCGTTTGATCCAGATGTAGATCGTACAGCAGCGCAACCTTGGCGGCCCGAGGCAGCACCTCCTTGATAATCTGAATCCATTTGCCCGCGATCTCCGGTGCGTCGAAGAAGATGCCGGTTACGTTGCCGCCAGGCCGATTGAGGCTTTGCACAACTCCGGATGCAACAGGATCGGATTCGAGATCGAGCGCGACGATTGGAATGGTTCGCGACGCCTGCCGCGCAGCCACGAGACTATCCGATGCGATAGCAAGGATGACGTCCACGCTGGTGACGAGTTCGGCGGCGTACTTGCCAAGCAACTGACCGTCGCCTCCGGCAGATCGTACGACAAGATCGGCTTTTTCACTGCCGAGTTCGCCGAGCAACCCTTCGGCGATCAACCGTTCCCGGTCTGCGCCCAGCACACCGGGAAACAGGATGCCGACCTTGAGTGATCCGCGGTTCTGTTGCGCGCGCACGACCACGGGCCAGCCCGCGGCGGCGCCGCCAAAAAGCCTTATGAATTCGCGCCGTTTCATTGCGATAACCCGAGCAACCGGTTGGAACCTGCGTGGCGCCTGTCCGCCCTCCTGACTGTCTGTTGGCCAAATCGCGAAGTCAACGAGGCTAGTCTGTGGGTCCAGCCGATCTTGCGAACGGAAGCCGCGCGGTCTTCCTCAAACCGCCCAGCAAGCAAATCGCGCCAGCCAAATTCGAGCGGTTCACGCCAGAGCACTTCAGCTAGGAGAACGCGACCCCGATCCGCGATTCTTTGCGCCAAATAACGTGACAGCGTTGCTTGCCGGCATCGGCGGTCAGAAGGTCGAAGCTGTCGGGGATTCCGGTGAGACTGTCGACCTCGAGGTTGGCGCCGGCCAGCGAGAGATCGTGGACGGCGCAGTCGATTTTGCGACCTTCGAACAAGATCGTTCCGGCCTTGAGAACCTTGTGACGCGCATCGGTCCGGTTATCCATCAGCGGAATTCCTGCTGGTTTGCGTACATAGCCGAATGTCGGAAACCGTTCATCGTTCGAAATCCTGCTTCACGCCAACGCCACTTTCCGGAACGTCTTCACCAGCGGTCGTTCCAGCTTTCCGTGCATCCCGCACAGTATTTGATAGGCTTCCTGGCGGGACCTCGTCGGACGATATGGCCTCAACTCGATCAGAGCGGCAAAAATATCGGAGATCGTCAGCAATCTCACCAGATCGGGGATATCGCTCGCCGTCAGGCCGTCAGGATAGCCCGAGCCGTCGAGATATTCGTGGTGGTGTCTCACGCCGTCGAGGATCTCCGTGCTGATCCCCGGCAGCCCTTTCAACAATTCATATCCGATCACCGGATGGCGTCTCATAATCAGTTCTTCATCCGGATCCAGGTTTCCGGGTTTGTCAAGCACCGATAGCGGAATGTGGGCTTTGCCGATGTCATGCAGCGTTGCCGCCGTTCCGAGCCGCTTTACGTCCTGGCTGGCGAGGCCGATCTGCAACGCAAAGCCGACCGCCACTCCCGTCACCAGCAGGCAATGCTGGAAGGTGCCTTCATGATAGCGCCGGACGTCGTCGAGCCACGCCGTGAGCCCGTTTTGCGCAATGCTGTCGATAATTTCCGAGGTGACGTTCTCGGCATCCAGCAGGGTTATCGGTTTGCCGCCGCGCACGGCCGCGAACATCGATGCAAAAGCCGCCGCCGCCCTGTCCTTGATGTCGGAGGAGTCGGCATCCGGGTCCGACTCCGCGGCCTGCTTGGCGAATTCGATCTGCACCAGCTTGCCGATGATCTCTCGCGGACGCGAGACCACGGCGGTTGCTCCGAGCGCGTAGGCCTGCGCGACGATGGAGCGAACCTGATTGTGAATGACGAACAGCTTTTCAGTAATACAGGCCAGTTGCTGCAGGACGACCCTGACCTGCTCGACGCGAACCATCTGACGCAGATCGGCGTCGACCATGAGCACGCCGGTTGAATCCATTAGCGTGTCGCCGCCTCCCAGCAGTTGGGGAACGACGTGATACCGCGGCTCCAGCATCGCGCGGATGGCCGGTATCTTGGTCGGTTCGTCGGTGACGAAATGAACAATCATTTCAAACCAGTCGAGAAAAAAGCAATCGGTCTATCGAGTTCTGGAATCAAAAACGAGCAACCGGAAACTCTATGGAAGTTTCCCTAACCGAGAGCTAACATCCGGCGCGGACCAGTCGCCGTAGCCCATCAGCGGATGCGCGGCACCGATCTCTGCGAATTCCCGGCAAGTCCGGACGCATACGCGCTAGCGGGTCCATTGGGAGCCCAGGGTCAGGGTTAATCAGCCGTTACCCCGCGGCGCTGCCGGGAGCTGCACACAGGAAATCGCCACCTGCGCGCCGGCTTTCGGCCGCAGGTGTTGATGCCGGCAAGTTTATTTGGACAGGCCTGTTGTCGCTTGGCAGCGGTGGCGATTTGCAAATCCTCAACTTGTAGGCGTTAGGCCAAGGCGAACCTCGGCGGAGGCGACGTCTGTATCCAGGATACGGAGTGACGCGATGCCGGTCGTGGCGATTGCTGTATCGATGTTGGTGATGTTGGCGCTGGCGATGCCGTCCAGGGCCTCGGCGTCGTGCATGAGCAAGACCGCAGCACGCCAGCATTTCGGCTCGGTTCACATCTACCGGCATGGCCGGACATCGGTGCTGGGACGCAACGGCGCCACGGCAAAACGATCACAAGCCCAAAGCGCGCGAAAACGCGGATCGTCGCAATTGGCGTGACGCGATGTCCGAGATATTGCCTGATGCGAAATCAGCGCAAACGGCCGTGCAGTCCCCATGGCTCGATCGCTGGGTCGATATCGGCCGCCCGCAGCCGGCTCCGCCGTCGCGCGCCGTCGAGATCGCCCAGGCCAGGCCGCCGGAGGTCGTCGAAGCCAGGCCGGCGATCACGCCGCAACTGGTTTTGTTGGCGGTTGTCGCGCTGGCCATCGCCCTGACACTTGCGCTGATCGAGTTTCTGTTCCGACGAACGGTCCCGGATTGACGCAAGGGCTCAGCTTGGCCCGCCGTTTCCCGCGGCTCGCCATGTCCGGAAAGTGCCAACAAGAGACTCATGCATTGCAGCAAAAAGCTTCCTATTCGATCACCTCGTCGGCGCCGACGAGTACCATTTCTGGAATGACAATGCCGAGCGTTTTGGCGGTCCTCAGGTTGACCACGACATCGAAGATCGCCGGTTGTTCGATAGGCAAGTCGCCGACGCGCTCGCCCTTGAGAACCTTGTCAACAAAGTGCGCTGCGCGCCGATAGACGATGTCCAGCTTTGGTCCGTAAGCAATGAGCCCACCGGCTTTTGCGAAGTCCCTGTAGATTGACACGACAGGAATTCGCCGCGCAGCGGCGAGACTAAGGATTTCCTGCCGGTTTGCAGTGATCGCTCCGTCATCCATGACGAAGAGCGCCTCCGACTTGTCACGGTCGGCGACCTCGAACGCTCTTGCGATATCGTGTGCACCGCTTTGTACTGGCGCACGCACGAACTTCAAGCCGAGTGGTTCGGCCTTCCGGATCACCTCATCCACGATCACAACCGCTCCCGGATTATCTGCCCGATACAGCGCAGCCATTCTCGTGATGTTGGGAAGTATATGGTGGAGCAGTTCCACCCCTTTCGGCCCAAGGGCATCCGGCATGAAGCTTAGCCCAGTGACGTTCCCGTCCGGTCTGGCAAGGCTGGTTACGAGTCCCGACTTCACTGGATCGGCCACACGCATGATGATCACGGGTACGCTTTGGGTGATTTTCTTGGCTGCCTTCGCGGCAGGCGTGTTGACTGCAACGATGACTTCGACTTTCGAGCTCAACAGTTCCTGTGCGAGGACCGGAAGCCGATCGTTCTGGCCAGACGCATCTCGTACATCGATCTTTATGTCGGTTCCTTCTACATAACCGATCTTTTGAAGCTCATCCCTGAACGCGTCCAGCAGACCCGGCTGGAGCTCCTGAGCGAGCATACCAACCGTCCGAAGAGCCCCGGGTTGTTTCGCGTAGGTCCGAAAGCCTGGCGCAGCCATCGCGCCACAGAACAAGAGAAGGTCTCGCCGGCAGAATTTCATGGTGTGAACCTAGATTGGGCTTATCACAGCGAGAGCGCAATCAGCTCTTCAGCGATAGGGCCGCCGCCCACGGGGAATGCAATGTACTGCTTGCCGCCTGCCAGATAAGTGATCGGCGCGCCGGTAGCGTTAGCAGGCAGCGCGATCTCCGCGAGCATTTTGCCGGTCGACTTATCATAGACCCAAAGATGCGGATCAAAGTTGTGGAGTTCTAAGACCGGCATATTGAGTCCCGGCACCGAGTGCGGCGCATCATAGTACCCCATCTGTACAACGATCATAACCGTCTTGGTCACCAGCACCCAGCTGCGAAATGGCAATCCAAATTGTTCGTGGATACCGAGTTTGCGGATCGCACCGATCGCCTCACTGTGGCCGACCGGAATACGCCAGCGATGCTCGCCCTTGTTCATATCGATAGCGACGATGCTTCCGAATGGCGGCTTGAGTAGCGGCAACCCGCGCGGTCCGTAAAGATATTTCGGCTTTCCGATGAAGTCGTATGAGGATTCCCACGCCTCCGGCTTGACCACGACCGCTAGCGAGGGCTGCCGGTATGTTCCGACATAGAGCATGCCGGTTTCGGGATCGACCGCCGCTCCCGCCCAATTGGCCCCGCCGGCTTTACCGGGCACTTGGACGGTACCCCTCTGCGAGGGTGGCGTGAACAGGCCACCGCGATCATAGCCCGCAACTAAGTCGAGCGCTTCTTTGTGAATTTCTGGCGTCAGGTCAATCAGATCCTCATCACGTGCGCTTTGCAGATCGAATGGCGCCGGTCTGGTCGGAACGGGTTGGGTCTTGGATGCTTTCTCACCGGGCACCGTGGAAGCAGGTACTGGCTGCTCCTCGATCGGCCAAACAGGCTCGCCGGTTAGGCGATCGAATACGTAGACGAACGCCTGCTTGGTAACCTGCGCGACGGCTTTGATCGGTTTGCCGCTGACTGTGATGTCGATCAGGTTCGGTGCGGCGGGCGGATCGTAGTCCCATAATCCGTGATGAATCAGCTGATAGTGCCAGACCTTCCTCCCGGTCTGTGCGTCCAAACAGACCAGACTGTCTCCATAGAGGCCATTGCCGGGACGGTGCCCACCATAATAGTCATTTGTCGGTGTGCTCACCGGCAGATAGACATAGCCGAGTTCCTCGTCCGCGCTCATCGGCGCCCAAACATTTGCGTTGCCCGTTTCCTTCCATGAGTCGTTTTCCCATGTCTCCACCCCGGCCTCTCCCTGTTGCGCCACGGTGTGGAAGGTCCAGAGCAGTCGTCCGGTGATCACATCGAAGCCGCGCACATCGCCGGGTGGCAGGGGGCGCTTTCCCCACCAGTCAAAGATAGACGAGCCGACCACGATGACCCCGCGCACAATGACGGGCGGTGAGGTCATGGTGTAATACTCTCGCTCCACAGACCGCCGCAGGCCTTGGGCGAGATCGAGCCGACCGTCCAATCCGAATGTCGGCACGGGTTTTCCGGTTTTAGCGTCGAGCGCGATCATCTGTGCGAACGCGGTGAGGATCACGAGGCGCTCGTCATCGCCGTTGCCCCAGTAGGCAAGGCCCCGGTGCGTCCATCCCAGATTAGCGGGCATACCAAGGCCGTTTTCATAAATCTTCGGATCAAACACCCATCTGGTTTCACCTGTGGCGGCGTCGATCGCGGCAACCTGAGACAGCGATGTTGACGTATAGAGCATCCCGGAAACCATGAGCGGCGTCAACTCATTGACGAAGCTGGGACCCACCGCTGGATTGACTTCATGGATGGCCTGGTCGGGAGATCTCCATCGCCAGGCGATATGTAAATTCTTGGCGCTGGTGCGGTCTATCTGAGCGAGCGGCGAATAGTGCGCCGCGGCATCGGTACCGCCATAAGCCGGCCATTCGCCTTTCGCCATTGCCGCGCTGAAATTCGCCAGGATGCCGCGATTGCCCTGTGCTCTTGCCGCACACGGCTCGCTAAACAGCGCCAGAACTACGCTGATCAAGGTTGCGCGAAAGAGCATTTGTTCTCCCCAAGGCTATGGTGACTTCCTCTCAGGAAAAGATAGTTCAGACAGGGGGATTGGGAAATGCCGTTGTTCCTGGTCCACTTCCGGTTTGGGTCAAAAGCAGACATCGGCGTCGGCTTTCACCACGTCCGCTTTACCCCCGAAAGCGGACATCGGGCAGCACGGTCGGCATGTCCGCTAAGAGCCAATTCCGGAAGTCGTTGCGATGCGGCAGACGTGCGAGGGTTTAGACTTCGAATGGAGAAACAGCTCGATTTCTACGAGTACTCATGCTCGGGGCAGACCAGCGATTTCGAGACCGTCGCCGAGACGGGACATGAAGGCTGGCGAGAAGGGCCATGCCTTTCTAGCTTCCACGATAGTGAGATCAGGATCCTTTCGCATTAACTGGCGGCCCAAGCGACGAGCTTCTCCCCGCTCTCCGGTCAACGCGGCTGCGGCTACCGCAATTCTTTGCGCCCAGAAGGAACCCGGAGAAGCCCTTACACCGCTCTGCACCCATAGCGCCGCCCGATCGTATCGGCCCGCGGCAAAATGAGCACACCCCATTCCAATGAAGCTGATATGTCGTAGTGGTTCGAATGGCATCAAGTGTAGTGCGATGCTGAGTTCACGGATTGCGGCGTCACTGTCCCCGAAATAGGCCGACATCCACCCGCGACGAACCCAAGCGTATGCCAGCCATGGATCAAGTGCCAACGCTCGTTCGAGTTGAAGGTCGGCTTCCTCGAGGCGGTGCGCCAGCACGAGAGCCCCACTGCTCAAAGTAAGCGTAAGCGCATCGTTTGGCGCGAGATCATAAGCCTCCTTGGCGAAGTGACAGGAGCGCTCTCGATCAAGTTCTGGCGTCGCGCTGAAACGGTGGGCCGCGCGCTGCCCCCAGCACCAGGCGGTGATCGCCTTTGGCAACCCGTAAGTGGGGGCCAGCTCCTGAGGGCGGCCTAATTCCTCCAGAGCGATGCTGCATTGTTTCGGTGCTACAGCGAAAGCAAATTGCAGCGCGCCCAGCGTCAGTCGAATGGCTTCGTCAAGGTCCATGTCGGTGCCGTTTTCCAGTGAGCTCCTGGCTCGTTGCATGGTCGTTGATGGACGCTCCCCGAAGGCTTTTCGATAATCGGCAGCGAACCGACCCAACTGGTTAAAACCATTGCTAAGCGCAACGCCTGTGACTGTATCCTCCGGCGCGGCGTAGAGAATTTTCTGGCGGGCACGCGCGAGCCGCATCCGGCGTACCCAGCCGAGTGGCGTCGTGCCCAGAAACATCTTGAAGTGTGTCTCCAGCGTACGCGGACGAACGCCGCCGATCCGCGCAAGCTGTTCAAGCTGGATAGGTTCGGACAGATGGCCACGAAGCCAGCCCAGAGCCCTTACCAGGTCTATCGGCAACGCCGACGCAACACCCGGGGCGGATGTCGGGTCGCGGTGAATTTTTGAAATCGGATTATGTGTCAAATTTTCCGAATCCATCCGCTCATTGGCTTCGAGCCATTCCACACCGTACCCCATTCCGACGTTTGCGGCGAGGTTTGTATAGCATGGCGATAACTGCATAGCCGCCGCCATGCGATACGCCCAGTCTGGCAAGGGGTAGTCGAACAGATCGGGCGAACTACGATGACCATAAGGCTTCGTGCGCGCGGTTTCGCCTTTGCGTTGAGCGTGCTCTTGACCACGATTACCGCAAGCTGGGCTACGGACCAGACGATTACTCTTACGCTCGGCACCCGATCGGCGCTATTGCTTGAGAGGCCTTTCAAAACCGTACTGATTGGGGATCCAAACGTCGTCGATATTGTTACTCATGGCGATCGCTCGGTCATTTTTGAACCGCTCAACCCCGGAGTGACAAACGTCGTTTTTATTGACGAGAGAAGCATAGCGATCACCAATGTCGAAATCCTCGTTTGCGAGGTCGGCGCGACTCGAATTGCGTACCAAAACAAACCCGATTGTGCCGTGGACAAGAAGGAAAAGCCGGAGGGATGATGGGCGCTGCGCCGACCTTTCAGCAACCTATCCGATTTATGGAGCAGCCAGATGTTGGCAACCGACAAAATCTTCTCAGGATCCATTCCAGAGATATACGATCGGTACTTGGTT
The DNA here is from genome assembly GCA_963840155.1 of uncultured Alphaproteobacteria bacterium. Classification (GTDB taxonomy): domain Bacteria; phylum Pseudomonadota; class Alphaproteobacteria; order Rhizobiales; family Xanthobacteraceae; genus Bradyrhizobium. The sequence continues at coordinate 796,356 of CAWIXP010000002.1, read as the reverse complement.
CCTCTTATCTTCGAGTCGTATGCGCTCGACCTCGCCCGGCGAGTGGCACTAACCAACCCACAGAACGTGTTGGAGACGGCCGCAGGAACCGGAGTTCTAACCCAAGCTCTCGCGTCGCGGCTTCCCGCGCACGCGCGCATCATAGCAACCGATCTAAATCAGCAAATGCTTGAGCGCGCGAAGGCGCGGCAATATCGCGATCGTCGAATTGAGTGGAAACAAGCCGATGCTTTGTCGCTGCCGTTTGCGGATCAAGGCTTTGATGTTGTGGCATGTCAATTCGGCGCGATGTTCTTTCCCGACAAAGTTCAGGGTTATAAGGAAGCGCATCGGGTCCTGAAGCCCGGCGGTCGATTCGTTTTGAATGTTTGGGACCGAATGTCAGAGAACGAGTTTGCCGACACCGTGACGGAAGCGCTGGCGGCTCTCTTTCCGCATGACCCTCCTCGCTTTCTGGCACGCACCCCGCATGGCTACTACGATATGGAATGCATCCGTGCAGATCTGCATACAGCGGGATTTGCCGATATTTCAGTCGATACCGTGAAGGGCATGAGTAGGGCCTCGTCGCCACTTGATCCTGCGATTGCTTACTGCCAGGGAACCCCGCTAAGGAGCGAAATTGAGGCTCGAAGTGCATCCGGACTAGAAGACGCGACGAAACGGGCGGCCGAAGCCTTGGCTAATCGCTTTGGAAGTGGCGAAATCGAAGGTCGGATCCGAGCATTCGCGATCACAGCAGTTCGCTAGCCTATCGACGCTAACCGGAGTCCGTTTTGGGTCATAAGTGGACATCTGGCAATGTCTGGCGCATGTCCGCTTTACCCCCGAAAGCGGACATCGGGCAGCACGGTCGGCATGTCCGGAAAGTGCCAACAAGAGACTCATGCATTGCAGCAAAAAGCTTCCTATTCGATCACCTCGTCGGCGCGGGCGAGCAACGCAGGCGGCACAGTAAGGCCGAGTGCTTTGGCCGTCTTGAGATTGATAACCAGCTCAAATTTGGTCGGCTGCTCAACCGGCAGATCGGAAGGCTTGGTGCCTTTGAGGATCTTATCGACGTAGCCGGCTGTACGGCGGTACAGATCGGCTAAATCCGGACCGTAGACGGTCAATCCGCCCTGATTGGCGTATAACCGGTACAGATAGTTTGCCGGCAGATGATACTTCGCTGCGAGCGCGATAACTCGCGGGGCCTGTAGAATGGTCAGAGTATCGCCAACATCAACTATGGCATCGGCGTGCTGGGCGGCGGCCGAGGCAAAGGCGGCATCAATTTCCTCGGGCGTGGTCGCCTCAACTATCGGCAGAGCCACGCCCAAGTTGCGGGCTATACGGGCCGATTGCTCAACCCCTAACAGCCTGTGCATTTGGTTTCCCGGATTGACCAGCAGCGCAATTTTCGAGGCGCCAGCGAGGTCCTGAAGGATTTGTATGCGTTTCGCGAGAAAATCGTCAGGCACCATGGTCGCAAGACCGGTGATGTTGCCGCCCGGGCGCGAGAGGCTTTGAACGAGGCTAAGGCCAACGGGGTCGGCCACAGAAACGAATACAATCGGGATGGTGGCAGTTGCCGATTTCAGAGCTACGGCTGCCTGCGGGCCGGAGCTAACGACCAGATCGGGCCTGAGGGCGACAAGTTCGGCCGCGAGAGCCGGGATGCGCTCGGCATGGCCCTCCCAATATCGGTAGTCAATGATCACGTTCTTGCCGTCGATCCAACCGTGATCCCGCAGGCTCTCTTGCCACACTTTGAAGATTGCGCCATCGCGGGAGCCGCCAAGGTAACCGACCCGTCGAGGCGTCCCTTGCGCTCGCGAAGGCCGTGGGCAGACGAGCACCGCCGTAGTGCCCGCAATGAACTCCCGCCGCTTCATTCGATCCTCTCGCAGCTTGAGAACGACGGGTCGCAGAGTATCACGTCTCGATTGTGGCCGCACTCACTGCGGGTGCAAATACTGCGTCGCAAATGCCGCGTGTTGCGCAAGACGCGCTATGGGTCAAAAGGCGAAGCACTTCAAGCTTTTGCGGACGTGGAGGCGTCAGTGGAGGCGGAACAGGCGGAGGTCCGCCGTCATAGCTGGATGGCTTCGCGTGCTGGATACCCACGACGCCGTTGTGAGTGACCTCAACCGAATTGTTGACGCCCGGGCGATACTCTTTCGGGAATGAGGCGATCTATGATGTTGCGGACTAACGACAACGCCGCGAACACCGCAAGGGGCACTGGCTGTACGCCTGCCCTATGGGATCGATCTTCTAAAAGGTTCCGTGCTCACGATTTCCGGGTTGGGTCAAAAGCAGACATCGGCGTCGGCTTTCACCACGTCCGCTTTACCCCCGAAAGCGGACATCGGGCAGCACGGTCGGCATGTCCGCTAAGAGCCAAAAGCGGAAGTCACAAATCTTACGACCAAACGCGATGCGCTATACTCTGGCACTTAGCAAATGGGCAGCGATCGGAAATGCCAATTCGGTATCGCTTGAGTATTTTCTCAGAGCACTTTTGACATCAGTGATTAGGGCTTCACGCGCCGCATCGTCTGCCTTAGATACCGCACCGGCTAGGGGCGACCCTCCTACGTAACTCAAAACAAATCGCTCGACCGAAGGGAAACGGACCATCCCGTTTCGTTGTAAAACTACCACGTCCTGAAAACCGGCGGCGCGAACGAGAGTTTCTAATTCGTCGGCATTAGACAACCCGAATGGCGCGCGCATGATGGCTGCCGCCGCCGGACCAATGTGTTGCTCCAATGCTTCCGCCAGCACGGCAAAACCCGGACTTTCGTGGATGCCGCGCCAAACCATCAGCGCCAGCCTGCCTTCGGCACTGCTAACTCTACGCATTTCGCGCAGAGCTGCAGGCCGATCAGGGAAGAATTGTAGGCCCAATTGGCAATACACGACGCTGAAAGACCCGTCGGGGAATGGAAGCTTGTCCGCACTAGCTTCTTGCCACTGTAGCGATCCGCTCGACGATAACGATCGAGCAACGCTCAGCATTCCGGGATTGAGGTCAATTCCAACCACTGAACCAGCTGGACCGACACTTGTTGCGGCGGTTCGCGCCACAATACCAGTACCGCACGCGACATCGACAACGTGCTCGCCTGAGCGGGGTTGGGCAAGTTCAACAAGTATTGGAGCCCACACCCCAAACACGGCCGGTACTAGCTCACGTTCGTATATCTCAGGTGCGCTGCCCGCGACCTGCCACTGTCCTTCCTGCGTCATTTCATGCCCCCAACAGTTGCCTGCAAGACACGCTTATTCGCAAAACCGATTACAAAGTGCATGCGCGTGATGGCATCATAATTCCATGCAATTAAGTCCGCTTCGGGTCATAAGCGGACATCTGGCAATGTCTGGCGCATGTCCGCTTTTCACCTAATAGCGGACATTGACCGACGCGACTGCCATGTCCGTTTTGTGCCAAAATCGACCGAAGACCCGATTTGAACGCGGTGCTGGAGCGAGCTATAAGAGGTGACCCCGGGGGCTCGGAGCGGTGCAACACGATTTGCAACATATACCAAACGAAAAACCGAGGTAAAAAGTGCAAGAAGTGCTTTATTTCAAGGGATAACTAGGCGGGCGTAGTTCAATGGCAGAACGGCAGCTTCCCAAGCTGCATACGAGGGTTCGATTCCCTTCGCCCGCTCCAAAATGTCCTGCATCAAACAACTGCGCCCGGAACGAGCGCGGCGGCCATCACGGCGCCACGGTGAGCTTCGCCTTCATGTTGGGGTGGAAGCGGCAATAATAGTCGATCGTGCCGGCCTTCTTCAGAACCAGGCTACCGCTCTTCTTTGACGGCAGCATGACCTCCCATTCGTGGTCCTGCGCGGTCGCGGTATGCGCAAGAACGTCCTTGTTGATCCACTCGATCGTATCGCCGACCTTCGCCGAAGTTTCCGCCGGCGAGATAACCAGATTTTCCATCGTGATTTGAATGGTCGCAGCATGCGCCGAGATGGGCTGTGCGCCAAGCACCAGCGCACCCGTCAGGGCAACAATCCATCTCGGCGTCATGCGAAGCTCCCTGGACTTACTTGAGACTGGCCGCGACGTGTTCGGCGTGCTGCTCGTGGCCCTGGAAAATCTTCAGGCCGGTCTGCAGCAGGCTCTTCAGCTCCGCATTGCTGGAATTGGGGATCAGCGTGGTCTCGAGCGCGCCGTCGACCGCCTTGTGGTAGGCGACTTCGTTGTCGACATAGGCCTTGTCGAACGCAGCGCCCTTCAGCTTGGCGAGCTCGGCCAGCTTGTCAGCGGCATTTTTCGACAGGGTCTTGCTGGTGTCGTTGTCCTCCGGCGTGACCTTGAGCTTCGTCACCAGCGCCAGCGCCTGCTTGTTGACGGCCTCGTGATCGCGCACCATGTCCTGCGCGAACGCCTTGACCTCCTTGTTGCTGGTCTTGTCGAGCGCCTGTTTGGCGGCCTTGATATCGATCACCCCGGCGGTGTAGGCGATGTGGGCGATCTGCGGGTCGGTCGGCTTGGCGCCCTGTGCAAGCGCTGCACTGCCAAGCAGGCTCACCGCGGCAATCGCCGCGCTCAGTCGAACGAACATGATTTGACACTCCTGTGGGCCCGGGCCTTGCGCCGGCGGGCGTGGTTGGTTGCACCGGAGTTGGATGGATCGCGAAGCCGGAGGTTCCCGAAAAAAATTATGCGGTGAAACCGAGCCGCTTCAGCACCGCCTCGGTCAGCCGTTCGCAACGCTTGCCGGCGAAGGGAAATGCCTCCATCACCACCGGGCCGATCTTCCGCTCGACATTCTCGCGCAGCATGGTGCGGGCGCGATGCAGCCTGGTTTTTACCGTCTCCGGCTTGAGGCCGAGAATTTCGGCGGTTTCCTCGACGTTCATGCCCTCGATCACGCGGGTGATGAAGACGATGCGAAACGCGTCGGGCAGATCGTCGATGGCGTGTTCGACCACACGCTGGATTTCACGTTGTGCCATGGTTTTTTCCGGATCCTCGGAGGAGGACGACGAGAGGGGAAACTGGATGATCTGGGCCTCCAGCGTTCCCGGCGGCAACGAGGTCCATTCGACGCCGGGCTTCTGGCGGCGCAAGCGGCCGAGCGCCTCATTCATCGCGATCCGTGAAAGCCAGGTCGCGAGGCTGGAATCGCCGCGGAAATCGTTGAGATGGGTGAAGGCCCGGACATAGGTTTCCTGCACCACGTCCTCGGCCTCGCTGTCATTGCGCAGGATGCCGCGGGCGAGCCGGTACAGCCTGCGATTGTTCGCCTGCATGATGGTCCGGACGGCGGCCTCATCGCGCGCCCGGGCGCGCTGAACCAGTTCGGCATCCGCGGACCCGGCGGACCCAAATCCCGGTGCTTGTGCCTGGCGCATGGTGACCTTCATGGGCAGCTCCCGTGATCGCGTGTTAGCACTTGTTGGTTAGCGCTTCCTGGCTTCTGGACCTTGGATGCGGGGCCGGACGAGAGGTTCCCGGAAGACCGCTTTTACCGTAAAATTCAACGGCAGGGCGGCCGATTTGGTGGAAATCCGGCCCGGAACGGCTATGGATCGGCCGCCACGGCCACCCCGGCCCGTGCTTGGGCTTCCAGCGTGTCCAGAGAATTCCGGTTCTCCGGGAGGCCGCGATGACATAGAAGATGACGTGGAACAAAAGCATTCCTCAAACAGCGAGGGCCCTCATGTCGGACGACGAAATCTTTCTCCGCAATTCCTGGTACGTCGCTGCCTGGAATCACGAATTGATCGACGGCACCAAGCTGGCGCGCACGATTCTGGAGCGCCCCATCGTGCTCTATCGCGGCGCCAGCGGAAAAGTCGTCGCCCTCGACGACCGCTGTTGCCATCGCGCGGCTCCGCTGTCGATGGGCCGGATCGAAGGCGACGATATCAGGTGCATGTATCACGGCATGAAGTTCGAGCCCGGCGGGAAATGCATCCAGATCCCCGGCCAGGATATCATCCCGCCGAAGCTCGGCGTGCGAAGCTATCCGGTCGTCGAACGGTACAACCTGATCTGGATCTGGCCCGGCGATGCCGACAAGGCCGATCCGGATCTGATCGTCGATTATCCCCCGCTCAGCGACCCGAAATGGCGCGGGCTTCCCGGCTATATGCACTATCGGGCCAACTGGCTCTTGATCGTCGACAATCTGAGCGACTTCGCCCATCTTGCCTTCGTGCATACTCACACCCTCGGGGGCTCGGAGGAGTACGCCTACAAGACCAAGCCGGTCGCGATCGAAAAACTTGAGGATGGCTTCCGCGTCGTGCGTTGGCACATGAATGCCGATCCGCCGCCCTACCACCAAAAGGTGATTTCGAACCGGACCGACAAGATCGACCGCCGCAACATCGGCCGCATGCTGATCCCGGGCATTTTCCTGCTCGACACCATGTTCGCGCCGGCCGGAAAGGGCGCCGAGCAGGGCGTCGCGGTGGAGGGGACGCGGCAGTATCGCAACGCGCAGTTCATGACGCCGGAGACCCGGAGCTCGACGCATTTCTTCTGGAATTACCTGCACGACTTCGATCTCGACAATCCGAACGTCGCCCTTTCGTTGCGCAACAGTCTCGAAGAGGCGTTCATGGAGGACAAGGCGATCATCGAGGCGCAACAGAAGGTGTTCGACGTCGACCCGAATTACCAGCTCCTCGCCATCGGAGCGGATGCCGCGCTCACCTATTTCCGTTGGGCGCTGGCGCGGCGGATCGAGGCGGAGCGCAACGCCGCTCGCGCCGCGTGAGCCGATCGAAGCCGCTGGGGCGCGCCCCGGCGATCTTCGCGTCGTGGAAGCCGTAGCCGGCTGACGCGGTTGGCTACCCGCGGAGCGGCGCTGGCTTCTGCGACCGCGTTGCAGCCCGCCGGTCAAGAAATCCTCTCCTAGAGTCGTCCATCGGGCGGAACGCACCTGCCCGGGCGGCTACGCTCAAGGCTCCGGCAGGAGGCAGCCATGAAAACGTTCGACCGCGAAACGATCGAGGCGATGCGAACTGTTCTTGAAGAGGTTTGCAGCCACATCCCGGCGGATTCGACCTCTGCCCGCAGCTTCATTGCCTCTCGCATTCTTGAATGCGCCGGCACCGGCGAGCATAGCTACGGTGGGTTACTGAGCGCGGGTCGTCGTGCGGTGATCGATCAGTTCGGCGGTGTGGACGCGGTGGGGAGCCCCTTCCGGTGAATAAAAATGCCGAAGCCATGCTTCAATCGATCATCGACGAACTCGCTGCAAGCACCGACAACCGGCAAAGCTGCGAAGCCAAGGCTCTCTTCCGTTTATTGAACTACTGCCCGCCGGCTGAAGATCCCGTTCCGCCGATTGAAAAGCCAACCGCCACGGCCGCGAAACGTCGTCACTAAAGGCCGGATCTGTCGGGCGCCGCCCTCATCGGACGGAAAATGCTGGATGCAGTTTCACTCAAGCTCTAGGATCGGCACAGCGCAAGGTCGCCCCGGGAACGGGGGCACAGCTGCGGATGACTGCAATTCAGATTTCAGCGCGATGGATGTCTTATCTGTGGTCGACCGCCGCCGTTGCGGCCGCGATCGTCTCTGGCCGGCTGTTTTCGGCGCTCGCGCCGCTGCCCAACATGTCGCTGGTGTTCTCGATGGCCGTGCTGTTTTCGGCCGTGAGCTTTGGCATGCGGCCCGCGATCTATGCGTCCGTACTATCGTTCCTTTGCTACAACTTCTTCTTTATCGAGCCGCTCTATACCTTCGAGATCGCGCAGCCGCATGAGCTGCTCGCGCTCATTATCTTTCTGATCGTCGCCATCGTGACATCTGCCTTGGCCGGGCGCGTCCGTGATCAGGCCCGCGCGGCGAACGAGCGCGCCCGCACCATGCGCCGCCTCTATGAATTTACCTGGAAGCTGTCGGGGCTCGCAGGGGCGGATGCCACCGCCGATGGCGCGGCCGGCGAAATCCACACCAGCCTGCGTCGCCCCGCGATCATTCTGCTTGATAGGGACGGCGAATTGTCCCTCGCCGCCGCCTGGCCGCCCGAAGACAGCCTGGACCCGTTGACCATGGACGCCGCACGAGCTTCATTCGCGCGGAACGAACCGGTTGGATGCGGCTCCGAGGCGTTCTCCAATGCCCAGTGGTATTTCGTTCCGCTCCGTACCCCGAGCCGGTCGCTCGGCGTGGTCGGAATCGCCCGTGACGCGCATGGCTCCGCGCCGGATATCGAGGCGCGCGCGCTGCTTGCAACGCTCGCCGAGCAGACCGCGGCTGCGCTCGAACGCGCGTTGCTGACCCGGGAAATGACCATCGCGCGCGAAACGGCGGAGACCGAACGTGTCCGAAACATCCTGCTTGCATCGGTTTCCCATGACTTTCGAACGCCGTTGGCATCTATCCTGGGATCGGCGACGAGCCTGCTCGAATATCGGGACCGGCTCGATGACAAGCTCCAGCGCGGGCTGCTGGCCGATATAAAGGCGGAAGCCGAGGGACTCGACGAGATGGTACGCAATCTTCTGGCGATCGCCCGAATCGACGCTGGCGCGCTTGAATTGCGGCGCGACTGGATCGACGTGCGTGAGATCGTTGCGCGCGTCGTCGGTAACGCGAAGCGGCGCGGAGCCAGTCTGTGCTTTGTGGTGGATCTGCCGCCGGAACTGCCGATGATGGCGGCCGATGCGATCCTGATTGAGCAGGCCGTGGCCAACGTGGTGAACAACGCGGTATCGCATACACCGGCCGGAACCCGCGTTACGATCGACGCGATTGTCGCGCCGCAGTCGATTTCGCTGCGCGTCACGGACAATGGCCCCGGCATTCCCGTCGAGGCGCTGCATCGCGTATTTGACAAATTTGCCCGTGCCGGCGCGAGCAAGGCGGTCGGCGGCGACAAGGGCGAGGGGACCGGCCTCGGGCTTGCGATCACAAAGGGCATCGTCGCTGCGCATGGCGGCTCGGTCAGAGCCGAGAGCCCGGTCGCCGATGGCGGCGGCACCCGCATCACCCTGACGTTTCCGCGCGGGGAGCCGTGATGGCCAAGATCCGCGTTCTGGTGGTCGATGACGAGCCGGCCATCCTGCGATTTCTGCAGCCGGCGCTGGAAGCCAACAACTATACGCTGATGACGGCTGGCACCGTGGCGGAGTCCGTCAAGCGGATCGCTGCTGAAACGCCCGATATCGTGGTCCTCGATCTCGGGCTTCCCGATGGCGATGGCAAGGACGTCATCCGGCAAGTGCGGAAATGGTCGGACGTACCCATCATCGTGCTGTCGGCGCGCGACCGGGAGGCCGAGAAGATCGAAGCTCTCGACCTCGGCGGCGACGACTTCGTCAACAAGCCGTTCGGGGTCGGCGAGTTGCTGGCCCGGATGCGGACGGCGCTGCGGCATCGCATGGAGCGTGTCGCCGAGACGCCGGTGCTGCGGACGGCCAACCTTGAAATCGACAACCTTCGACATCGCGTGATGCGGGGCGGCATCGAACTCAAGCTGACGCCGAAGGAATTCGACCTGCTTTCGTTTCTGTCGCGGCACGCCGGACGGGTCGTCACCCACAAGCAGATTCTGAGCGCGGTCTGGGGCGCGGCGCATGCCGCGGACACCCAGTATCTTCGGGTCTACATCGGCCAGCTCCGCCAGAAGATCGAAGTCGACCCCAGCGAGCCGCGCGTCATCATCACGGAGCCCGGTATAGGCTACCGGGTTGCCGAAGCCGCCGGGGATTAGACCCATTTTGCAACTGGATTTCGTCCTTGCGAATCCACCTTCGGCCTCATCCCGAGCGCGCGCGTTGTTCGTGCCTCTTTACGACTCCCTTATACCGCAGCCCGCATTCCCACATTGAGAGCTTAGGCCGGCCTCGATACCTGTGATGGCACGAGTCGCCAGTGGGTTAGAGGATGAGCGCTGTGACCTTGCCTGACGAAGGGCACGACAACGGCAACAGGGCGGGGGATCTCCCGGTATCCGCGAATTTGTTTCCGCCGCTCCTCGGCCTGATCGGGATCGGCATTCTAGCGTGCGCCGTGTGGGCTCTGGGGCTCAACAATTATTCAAACGACGAACTCCCGCGCTGCTTTCTCATCATCGATAATTCCGCGCGCCTGGCTTGTTACGACCAGCTCGCCAGGCCGCATGAACCGGCGAAGGGGGCAACCGCGCCGCTTCGAATTAATCCGCGAGAGGATCAAGATGAGCCACGGCATCTCCAGCACGATTCCCAGCACCGACGCGGCAGCCCATAGCGCTCCGAGCCCCGGTTTCTGGGCGCTGACGCTTGGAAGCATCGGGGTCGTGTATGGCGACATTGGTACCAGCCCGCTTTATGCGTTGCGCGAATCGGTGCTCGCCGCGGTCGGCGCCGGCAATCCGGCCGGCGAGGCCGTGGTTCTCGGCATTCTGTCGCTGGTAATCTGGGCGCTCCTCGTCGTGGTGACGGCGAAGTACGTCTTGCTGCTGCTGCACGCCGACAACAACGGCGAAGGCGGCACGCTTGCGTTGATGGCGCTGGCGCAGCGCGGGCTGGGCCGCCGCGGATCGGCGGTTATTCTATTGGGCATCATCAGTGGCGCCTTGTTTTACGGCGATGCGGTCATCACCCCGGCGCTGTCGGTACTCTCGGCGATCGAGGGCTTGAAAATCGTGACGCCCGCCTTCAACTCCTACGTGGTGCCGATCACGGTGTTGATCCTGATTGGATTGTTTGTCGTTCAGTCGCGCGGCACAGCCAGGATCGCGGCCTTTTTCGGCCCGATCACGCTGGTGTGGTTCATCACGCTGGCGGCGGCGGGGATCTGGCACGTCGCGCAAAATCCGATCGTCCTGGCGGCGTTCAATCCGCTCCAGGGAATTAGCTTCCTGATCGCGCATCGCCTCGTCGGGTTTCTGACCCTTGGCGCCGTGTTCCTGGTGGTCACGGGAGCCGAAGCGCTCTACGCCGATCTCGGGCATTTCGGCCGTCGTCCGATCCAGGCGGCGTGGCTGTTCGTCGCGCTGCCCGCGCTTACGCTCAATTATCTGGGACAGGGGGCACTGGTCCTTGCCGATCCCAAAAACATCGAGAACCCGTTTTTCCTGCTGTACCCTGACTGGGCGCTGCTGCCGATGGTCGCTCTCGCAACCGCCGCCACCGTCATTGCAAGCCAGGCCGTGATCACCGGCGCCTACTCGCTTACCCGGCAAGCCATCTCGCTCGGCCTGTTGCCGCGCTTTGAAATCCGTCACACCTCGGCGGCCTTGTTCGGTCAGATCTACATGCCGCGCGTGAACACATTGCTGCTGTTGGGCGTGCTGCTGCTGGTGTTGATGTTCCGCTCTTCCAGCGCGCTCGCATCGGCCTACGGAATAGCGGTCACCGGCACCATGGTGGTGACCAGCATGCTGGCCTTCGTCGCGATCTGGAAGGTGTGGCGTTGGTCGGCGATTGCCGCTGCCTGCGTGATCGGTCCGTTCCTGCTGATCGATCTCACCTTCCTCAGCGCCAACATGCTCAAGATCGTCGAAGGCGGCTGGATGCCGCTGGCGCTCGGTTCGATGGTCATGCTGGTGATGTACACGTGGCGCCGTGGCACCCGCATCCTCACCGAAAAGACCCGGCGGCTGGAATTGCCATTGGCCGACTTGATAAAAATGCTGGAAAAAAAGCCGCCGGCCCGCGTGCCCGGAACGGCTATCTTTCTCACCAGCGATCCCATGAGTGCGCCGACGGCACTGCTGCACAGCCTCAAGCATTACAAGGTGCTGCACGAGCGCAACGCCATCCTGACCATCGAATCCGACCCGCTGCCGCGGGTAGATCCCGCCGATCGTGTCCGCCTCGAGGCCGTTTCAGGCACATTTTCCCGCATCCTGCTGCGCTTCGGATTCATGGAAACGCCCAATGTGCCGCAAGCGCTTGCGATCGCACGCAAGCTCGGATGGCATTTCGACATCATGTCGACGACATTCTTCCTGTCGCGCCGCACGCTGCGGCCGGCCGAGACTTCACATATGCCGCGCTGGCAAGATCGCCTATACATCGCGCTGGGGCGCACCGCCAATGACGCGACCGATTACTTCCAGATCCCGACCGGAAGGGTGGTCGAGGTGGGCACGCAAGTGAAGGTGTAGTTCATCGAAGGTCATTCGGCGATTGCGGCGTCAGCTCCGCAATGTGACTACCCGACGGGCAAATCAGCGCATACGCGGCGCGGGTTTGCCTGTCCAGCACTATATTCGGTTTTTCCGAAAATATAGTGCTTCCCGCCCAAGCCAAATCAGTTCTAGATCGCCGTCATCCTGTCCCGCACAAGGGGCGTTTCGCGATCGTCACGGACGTTGGGACAGGGATGCGATGGACGCGGCAGCGTCGGGCGCGCAGATGATCGCAGGGCGAGATGAACCTCGTGAGCGACCAACAGTGCGTATATCGACGAACGATGCTGCTCGCGGACGGCGAAGTCGTGTGGTCCTGACGCCCCGGCGCTGGCGTCAAGTGTTGCGGAGGTTTGGTCAGGCTCAACCGGGTTTGACAAAGCACCTTTACTCCGCAGGCGACGGTGACAACAAGCCGATCACCGGGGAGAGCACGAAGTAGACCGTTAAAACCATTCGCGTGCGGGGATGCCGGGATGAATTCTGGTGGACCTGTGGTGACTTGCTCGTGTGCTTACTAACATTTTGCACGCGAGGCTGCGGGTGCATTGGGCGCCCGGCATTCCCCACGCCCTCTGATGTCCGAGGGCGAAACCAACATGCACAACCCGGGCGTTTCAGCGCCGCGGGATCGCGGAGCCACGTCATGGATTGCTTCGCTCCGCTCGTAATGACGAACTTAGCGCCGTCATTGCGAGCGGAGCGAAGCAATCCACACTTCCTTCGCCGCGCCATGGATTGCTTCGTCGCTAGGCTCCTCGCAATGACGCCTCGGGGTGTTTCAGCGCCGCGGGAAGGCGCAGCCGTGGCCTATAGACCGGCCGCCGTGCCCCCCGCCAGGCCCGCATTCTTCGTTTGGCCCACGGGCGAGCCGGGACTTTTTTCGCGGGAATTGGATAGAATCCCGGAGAAACCGCTGCTTTTTAGCCATATATCAAGCTCGCGGATAGTATGATGAGCATTGCGCGCTGAAGCAGGACCCCGCAAATCTATCCACTCCCCTGAATTGGTTGGCCCCCGATGGATACTTCACACCTCGCCGAACACGCCGGTACCGCCGGCACCCTGTTCGCATCCGTTTTCGTGGTCGCGACGCTTTCGATGCGGACCATGATTCCTTTGCGGGTTTTCGCCATTCTCACCAATCTGATCCTGATCGGGACTGCGGTCCCTGCCCACAACTATCTGGTCATTATGGTGCAGAGCGGGGTGCTGGTGCTGAACTCCTACCGGCTGCACCAGATGCTGCAACTGATTCGCGACGTGAAGAAATCCGTCAACAGCGATCTGTCGATGGAATGGCTCAAGCCGTTCATGACCGAGCGCAAGTACTCGGCCGGCGAGATGCTGTTCTACAAGGACGAGAAGGCCGAGGACCTGCTCTACATCGTCAGCGGCCGCTTCAAGCTGGTGGAATCGGGCATCGAACTGCCGGTCGGCGCCATTGTCGGCGAGCTCGGCATGCTGTCGCCGTCGAAGGTGCGCACCCAATCGCTCGAGTGCCTCGAAGCCGGCCTGATCCTCAGCGTCAGCTACATCAAGGTCGAGGAGCTTTACGTGCAGAACCCGGCGTTCGGCTTCTACTTTCTCCGTCTCTCCAGTGCCCGGCTGTTTCAGAACATCGCGACGCTGGAGCAACGCCTGGCGCAGCAGGCGGCGCTGCTCTCCGCGCTGCCGAGCTCTGCTTGAGCGGCCGGGAGCCTCAGCGTGACAAGCATGCTTTCATCGCTTCGTTATCTGCTTGCCGACTTTATCGGCGAGGACGACGAGGCGGCGCCATTCCTGCCTGACGGCTTGCCGGACAGCGTCGTTCCCGTTGTCAGCGACGGCATTCATCTGCTGATGGACTATCAGGGCTCCGGCTATGCGCAGCTCTATGTGGATCGCGTGCAGAGGTTCGTCGCCCGCCCGGACGTCGATGACGCGATGCTCGGCGAAATCGCTGGGTTGATGGCGGTGCGCATGAGCTATGAGGACCCGATCCGGATAGCGCAATTGAAGCTCGCGGAATTCGAGGCCGCTGCCGGCGAGCCGCATTCTGAATTCATCGACGATGTCAGGAAATTCCGCTTTGACGAACTGGTCGGTGCGCTTCCCGCGGCGGTCGCCACACCCGTGCTCGACATTCTGGAAAAGCTCGGCTGGACCCGCAAGCCGGTTTCGATGCGTTTCAGCACCAGGACGCGGTGGGGTATCCGCCGCTTGAGGATCGAGGCGGGCTTGCGGCGATGGCGGCTGTTCTCGGTGCGCTACGCCAAGGAGCGGGCCTGGGTCGAGCGCTGGCTGCACATGATCGGCCGCAGCCTGGTCAAGCAACCGGAGGCCGCCTCGGAGATCGTGCAAACCGCCGATATGATCCAGGGTTATGGCGACGTCTATCGCCAGGGTCTGGCCGACTGGCACGCCATCATCGATGGGCTCGCCAAGCCGACCTTCGACGGCGCGTTGCGGTTGACCGATCTCGCCGGCGCCATTGCCGAAGCCCGCGCCGCCGCGATGCCCGATCCGCGGCAGGTTACGCTGAAGCGATCGATCGCGGAGATCAGGGCGCGGGCGCTCAGTGCGAGCGCGCATGCGGCGGCGGGGTGAGCTACGCGCTGTGCGCCGTCTTCACGATCACGACGTTGTCCTCGTGCCCGGCATGGCGCTTGAGATGATCGCGGCGCATGCCGATCTCGTCGCGCACCAATTCATAGCCGAGCTTGAAGGTGTCCAGCCCGTCGCTCGAGATGGTGCCGTCGCGCAGTCCGATCACCGCCCCGCGAAGGATGCCTTCGAGTTCATCCTGCAAGGCTTCGAGCGCGTCCGGCGAATTGGCGTATTCGATGCGCTCGCCGATATCGAGAATGGCGGTTGCGAGTTCGCCGGCCTTTTCCGGAGCGATCCGGGTGACCTTGGTGTAGAGCCCGGCAAAGATCGAGCCGATCACGCTGAGCGCGCCGGCGCCCAGATACAGCAGATCGCTGTAGCGGTCCATGAACGACTTGGTGTCGTCGTTGATGTACTCGGCGGCCCCCTGATGCGCGACGACAAAGGCATCCTTGTCGGTGTCGGCCGGTTCGATCCTGGAGGCGAAGCCATCGTCCAGCGCAAGCGCCGCCTTGTTTTCGTAGATCGTGCGCGCGAGATCCCCTGCGGTGGTCGTCGCCATCCTGGACTGCGCGACCAGGAGCCATTGCAGTCCCACGGTATCGAGATCGTCATCGGGTATCGCAGGGGACGAGGACAGCACGCCTGTCGCCAGGGTTTCCTCCGAAATCCCGGGATTTCGTCGCGCCAGCGCTTTCGACTCGTCGATCGCATTCACGGTGAAGTTGCTGGCCTTGCCATATTGTTCGAAGCGCTTGTCCTTCATGATCGTCGAGGCGTGCGCAATCGCGATCACCGCGCCGTAGCCGCCCGACGCGAACAGCTTGTCCAGGGTCGAGCCCGGCGGCGCCATCTGGACTCGCGAGGTCGCATCGGAACTCTCGGAGATGTCGAGGACATTGCGGACGAAGGTTACAGCATTGTCGCCGTCGGCCAGAACCGCGATCTTCTTTTTCTTCAGCTCGGCCAGGGATTTTATCTTCTTGCTGCCCGGGCTGATGAGCAGCAGGATGTCGTGCTCCAGTATCGCGACCGCGCGGGCGCGGGCCGGTACCTTGGCGTCGGTGCGCAGGACAGCAAGGTCGGCCTCTCTGCGATCAAACTGTGCGAGCGCCTTGGCGCTGTCGGCGTTGGTCACGATTTTGAGGCGCAACTTCGACGAGTTGTTCTTGAGGACGGCTGCCAGCTTGGCGGCAAATCGGGCCTCGAGACTGTCGGCGTCGCCGACCGCGAACACCAATGTTTCGGAATCGGTCAGCCAGGTCCGAGTGCCCCACACCGTAGCCGCAGTGAGGATCAAGGTCAGGACGGCAAACAACAGCATCTGCAGCCGATTGCTCCGCACAACCCGCGAACGGGTAGGCGGTGCTGGCGTAGGGACTTCAGCGCTCATGGCTCATTACCCGCAACCCGGGACGCTTGGTCGCCACAACGGTCCCCGAAGATCGCCCGAAGAGATCGTAAATGTCTAAAAACCAACGACAATTTTCCGGCCTCGATGATATCCGGCCTCGGGCGGATTGCAAATGGGGCGCGCCGAGTAACCTTAGCGGCAGCCTCTGCATCGATGCCGGCGGACTTATCGCAGTTAAGTCACACCACCGGTTTTTCAGGTTCCGCGCAGGTGCATTCTGGTCGCGGAGGTGTCATAAATGGCCAATACCGGCCGATTGTCCGGGTAGAGAAGAAACTTTGCGATAGAGCTTCTACTTCCGCCCGTATCGTCAACCGCGAGGACGCCCGCCTTGTCGTTTCCCCCGATGTCGTCCTCAGTTCCGGTGGCTGCGCTGGTCGGATGGATGCTGCTGCTTACGGTGAAGCACATCGTCGCGGATTTCGTTCTGCAAACTTCCTGGATGGCGATCGGCAAGGATCAGAAGACCGGATGGGCGCTGCCGCTGCTGGCGCACTGCCTGGTACACCTTGCGGTTGCACTGACGCTGATCCTGATCATCGCGCCAAAATTCTGGTTCATCGCCTTCGTCGATTTCCTGATTCACATCACGGTCGACCGCGCCAAAGGATTTTGCGCCGCGACTTTCGGCGTGACGCAGGAGAACAAGCACCCGTGGTTCTGGACGCTGATCGGGGTCGACCAGGCGCTGCACCATCTCACCGATTTTGCCCTGTCGATCTTCATGGCCGCGAATGGCTGAGCAATGACGGAGCAACCGCTGACGAAGAAGGCCGTCGATGTCCTCGATAGCCACATCGCCTATCATGAGCGCGGCGCGGGACGACCGATCTTGCTGCTGCACGGCAATCCGACCTCGTCCTATCTTTGGCGCAACGTCATCCCCGAACTCGAGGGCCGCGGCCGGCTGATCGCGCCGGACCTGATCGGGATGGGGGATTCCGGCAAACTGCCCGATCCAGGCCCGGACACCTATCGCTTCACCACGCACCGCAACTATCTCGCGGCGTTCATCGAGGCGGTGATCGGGCGCGCGGAGCCCATCGTGTTCGTGGTGCACGATTGGGGCTCGGCGCTCGGGTTCGACTGGGCCAATCGGCATCGCCACCGTGTTAGCGGTATCGCCTACATGGAAGCGATCGTGCGCCCGATCGCTTCCTGGGATCAATGGAGCCCGTCTGCCACGCCGATCTTCCAGGGTTTCCGCTCCGACAAGGGCGAAGCGATGATCCTCGATCGCAACATGTTCGTCGAGCGGGTGCTGCCGGGCTCGGTGCTGCGCGGATTGAGCGATTCGGAAATGGCGGAATATCGCCGGCCCTTCGTGCGGCGCGAGGACCGCTGGCCGACGCTGACCTGGCCGCGGCAGATTCCGATTGCCGGCGAGCCCGCCGACGTGGTGGCAATATCGGCCGATTACGCGCATTGGATGGCCGAGAACGAGGTCCCGAAGTTGTTCGTCAACGCCGATCCCGGCGCGATCCTGATCGGCGCGTCACGTGATTTTTGCCGCAGCTGGAAAAACCAGAGCGAAGTCACGGTCCCCGGCTCGCATTTCATCCAAGAGGATTCCGGCCCGGCGGTCGGCCGGGCGGTGGCCGACTGGATGATCGGGGCCAACCTGCCCTGAGGCGACGCGAATCAGGGGGCGACGCGAATCGGGGCGCCTGTCCGATTCGGGTTAATTCGTTCCGCCCGCGGTGCGGTTACCGGCGTCCGTGGTTAACCTTCCGTTAGAGAGTTGCATTGCATCCTGCGGCCAGGGGGAACTGCAATGTTTTCAAGCCGCGAAGCCTTCGACAACGATTTTTGCCCGGTCCGGGATGAGTTGCTCGGCGAAATGTATCGCGCCAACGCAAACGGCCTGCCGCAACTGGTAGAGAGTGTCTCTTCCGATGTCCGGGCGATGCTGGCGCTGTTCTGTTACCGCAGAAGCCATCTGTACGCGCTGGCGCTATCGATTGCAGCAAGCTGCAGCGAACGCGAGTTGATCCAATTGGGCGGACGCGTCGGGTCCACGCTGTACGCGTTGTCCCGCGAACCGGCCGCACGCACCATCGCGGCATCGTCCTACGGCAACCGCAAGCCGATCACGCTCTCCACCAAACCGCTCTCGACATTCTCGCCGATCGAGGACGAATTCGACGAAGATCTTGCGCAAGCCGCAACGGCATAGATCAGCCAGAGATGCCGCTCCTGCGAAAGCAGGCTATTTATCAAACCAGCTCCGGCAATCCATGTCTGCGCCGCGCCATATTGCATTCGGTATCGCCGGGCATGCAGGTCCGGCACACTTCGGGACGCACGGCATAGATTGCGCACGAGGTCGCAATCCCGATGTTGCCCGACAGCGCCGAACAGCGATCGCCGTTGCAACGCATGCCCGACAAGTTCTCGTCGACGAATCCCGGCGGAATCAGCTCGAGCGCCGCGTCGTCCTCGATGGTGAAGCGCGGCCAGTTCCGCGAATAGGCGCAGCAAGCCCCGCAAGCCTGGCACGGGCTCTCGGCATTGACGGCTGAATCGCTTGCTGCCATGCGTGAGCCTTATCGCGCCCGGGCGGGCGAGCTCCTCGACGCCGCCAGCTCCGCCTCCAGTTCCGCGATCCGCGCATCGCGCAACGCCAGCGCCGCCGCCACCTCGGCGGCGTCGAATTTTTGCGGGATGTGCTGTGGGCAATTGGTGTCCCAAGCGGAAACCTTGAACAGGATTGCTTGTTCGGGGCGCGCCTTGTAGCCCTTCGGCATCAGCGATTGCAGCAGCGCCGGATCGTCATCGACCACGCGCGCCTCGCCCCAGATCTTGACCCGGCGCCGGTGGGCATAATCCATCACAAAGATGTTCGCCTTCGGGTTTTCGGAAAGATTGCCCTGGGTGATGTATTGCCGGTTGCCGCTGTAGTCGGCGAACGCCAGAGTGCTCTTGTCCAGGATCTTGATAAAGCCTTTTGGGCCGCCGCGATGCTGGACGTAGGGCTGGCCAACGGCGCTGGCGGTGGCCAGGAACAGGCTGTCCTGGGCGGTGAGAAACGCCGCGAGATCTTCGTCGATCTCGGTGCGCCAGCCACGCGCCTCGACAGCAGCGTATTTATCGCGCGATCCCTTGCGGGCTTGAACGGCTTTCACCGCCGGAGTGAATGCCACGTCGCTGGCATGGCCGCTAGTCTCTAACATCCGAAACCTCCGGGTCGCGGGACGGCGATGCACCCGCTTTCGCCAGCCAAGATGGATATTTTCGAAACCCGGACAATCTGCCGAATTGACGCTGCATCAGTGCAGGACCTGAAATAGTACCGTGGATCGCATCGCACCAGAGCCATCCGTTCGACATCGTGACGGCGCGGCCGGAGTGGCGCTTGTCCATGATGGTCGCGGGGCAAGCGTGTCGTGCTAATACGGCAATCCCACATAATTCTCCGACAGCGACGTCCTCGCAGCGGTCGAACTGACGAGATAGTCCAGTTCAGCCAGTTGGATCCTCGCGCCGAACTCTCCCTGGTCGGGGAATTTGTGCAGCATCGAAGTCATCCACCAGGAAAAGCGCACCGCCTTCCAGACCCGCGACAGCGCCTTGGCCGAATAGCCGTCGATTCCGGCGGAGGATTTTTCATCGTAATATTCCCGCAGGGCGTGCGAGAGATAGTGCACGTCGCTGGCGGCGAGGTTGAGCCCCTTGGCGCCGGTCGGTGGCACGATGTGCGCGGCGTCGCCGGCCAAAAACATCCGCCCGAACCGCATCGGCTCGGCGACGAAACTGCGCAGCGGCGCGATGCTCTTTTCGATCGAAGGACCGGTGACGAGATTGGCGACCGCCATTTGATCCAGCCGCCGCTTCAATTCGTCCCAGAACCGCTGGTCCGGCCATTGGTCGATATGATCGTCGAGCGGACATTGCAGGTAATAGCGGCTGCGGTGCATCGAGCGCATCGTGCACAGCGCAAATCCCCTTTCGTGATTGGTATAGATCAATTCGTGGCTGACCGGCGGCGTCTCCGACAGGATGCCGAGCCAGCCGAACGGGTAGATCCGCTCGAAGGTCCGGATCGCCGCGGGATTTACGCTGGCGTGGCTGATGCCGTGGGAGCCGTCGCAGCCGGCGATGAAGTCGCAGGCGATCTCGTGCGTCGTGCCGTCCTTGACGTAGCTGACGCGGGGACGATCGGTGTCGAAATCATGCGGCTTGACGTCAGCGGCCTCATAAACCGAGATCAGGCCGACCGCCTTGCGGGCGTTCATCAGGTCGAGCGTCACTTCGGTCTGGCCGTAGATCATCACGGTCTTGCCGGTTGCGGCTTTCATGTCGATGCGATGGCGCGCACCATCGAAGGCGAGCTCGATGCCGTGATGGACGAGGCCCTCGCGATGCGCCCGGCCACCGGCGCCGAGTTCATCGAGCAGCGCCACCGTGCCTTCTTCCAACAGACCGGCGCGGATGCGGCCGAGCACATAGTCCGGCGTCTGGCGCTCCAGAATGACGTTATCGATGCCGTAGCTGTGCAGCAGCTGCCCCAGCAGCAATCCCGCCGGCCCTGCGCCAATGATTGCTACTTTTGTCCGCAATACTTGCCTCCCCGGGTGCGATAGGCTTGAACATTGTCGGTGCGATAGGGGGCGCACCGCCTTGCCATGATGATTATATCATATAACAATATCCGCAAAGGGCGTTGAAGCCCTGATATCACGAGGGAGAGAATGTCGATGAGGAAAACGGTGTTGGCGTTGCTGCTGGCCGCCGGCGTGACGCCTGGGTTCGCGCAGGAAAAAACCTTCGAGCTGAAGTTGTCGCACTGGGTGCCGGCGTCGCATCCGTTGCAAAAGGCACTGGAAGACTGGGGCGCCGCGGTCGAAAAGGAGTCCGGCGGCACCATCACGTACAAGGTCTATCCCGCGCAGCAGCTCGGCAAGGCGTTCGACCATTACGACATGGCGCGCGACGGCATCGCCGATGTCACCTACGTCAACCCCGGCTATCAGCCCGGCCGCTTCCCGATCATCGGCGCCGGCGAACTTCCCTTCCTGATGTCGGACGCCAAGGGCGGCTCGATGGCGCTCGACGCCTGGTATCGCAAGTATGCCGGGACGGAGATGAAGGACGTTAAGTTCTGCCTGGCCTTCATCCACTCGCCATCATCATTTCATTCGCGCACCAAGAAGATCGTAGTGCCTGAGGATATCAAGGGCATGAAGATCCGCCCCGCGCACGCCACGATGGCGAGCTTCGTCACGCAACTCGGCGGCACCAACGTGCAATCCTCGGCTCCGGAAGTCAGGGACATCATCGAACGCGGCGTGGCCGACGCCGTCACCTTCCCGTGGGGATCGCTGGTGCTGTTCGGTATCGACAAGGTCACGAAGTACCACATGGACGCGCCGCTTTACGTCACGACCTTTGCCTTCGTGATGAACAAGGACAAATACAACCAGATGTCCGATCGGCAGAAAAAGGCGATCGACGACAACTGCAACACCGAGGCGGCCGGCCGCGTTGGCGAGCCATGGGGCAAGTTCGAGGATGCCGGCATCGACAAGGTAAAGGCCGAGCAAGGTCACGAAGTCTACAAGCTGACGGCGGAGCAGACGGCGCAATGGAAGAAGGCGTCCGAGCCGCTGATCAAGAACTGGGCCGACGGCGTCAGGAAAACCGGCACCGATCCGGACGCGGCGATGAACGAGCTTCGGGCAGCGCTGACCAAATACAACGCCCTGGCGCAGTAAATTCCAGGCTGTCGGTGCACCGCGGCGGGAAATTTCCACCGCGGTCTTCTTCCCTCGCAATCCGTCTGGAGCGGACATGACGCGCGCCTCCATGGATCGTTTCATCGACACCATCGAATGGATCGCCGCCGGATTTGTCGGCCTTGTCGCCGCCAATATTTTCGTATCGGTGCTGCTGCGCAACCTGTTCAACTATTCGATCCCGGACTCGTTCGACATCGGACGGCTGTTTCTCGGCATCCTGATCTTCTGGGGCATCGCCGCCACCAGCTATCGTGGCGGACATATCACCGTCGATCTGGTCTGGGCCAATGTCGGTCCGAAATATCAGCGCATCATCGACGTGTTCGCGACGCTGGTGCTGTTGTTCGTGGTGACGGTGCAGACCTGGACACTGTTCGACAAGGTGCGCGGCACCTATAACGACCATGTCACCACCTTCGACATGCATATGCCGACCTGGCCGTTCTTTGCGGTGGCATGGGCCGGGGACGTTTCCGCCGTGCTGTTGATCGCGATCCGCACCTACCGGCTGATTTTTCATCCCGAGCAGATGCACGATTCCAACATCAAGACGGTGGAGTAGCGGAAGGATGAGCACCGACGCCGTCGCCGTGCTGGGGTTCGTCGCGCTGTTCGCGCTGATGCTGCTGCGCGTGCCGGTCGGCATGGCGATGGGGCTGGTCGGGGTCTCCGGATTCACTTATCTCGTCGGTGGCACGCCGGCGCTGAAACTGGTCGGCCAGACCTCGATGCGCACCGTGACCGATTATACCTTCGGCGTGATTCCGATGTTCCTGCTGATGGGGACCTTCGTCAGCAATTCCGGCATGAGCCGCGAACTGTTCCGCGCCGCCAATGGCTTTGTCGGACATCTGCGCGGCGGGCTCGGCATTGCCACCGTCGCCGCCTGCGGCGGCTTTGCCGCGATTTGCGGCTCGTCGGTAGCGACGGCAGCTACCTTCTCGGCGGTGGCCTATCCGGAAATGCGCCGCTTCGGCTATCCGCAGTCTTTTGCCACCGGCGTGATCGCGGCCGGCGGCACGCTAGGGGCCATGCTGCCGCCCTCGACAGTGCTTGCGGTCTACGGCATCATCACTGAGCAGGACATCGGCAAATTGTTCATCGCCGGAATCATCCCCGGCCTGCTCGCGATGACCATGTACATGATCACCATCGCGCTGATCGGCTATTTCCGGCCGGGCTTCCTGCCCAAGGGTACCTACACCACCTGGCGCGAGCGGTTCGCCGGATTGAAGGATATCTGGGCGCCCGTGCTGCTTTTCGTGTTTGTGATCGGCGGGCTTTATGGGCTGCCGTTCCTGCCGCGTTTCACCCCGACCGAAGCCGGTGGGGTCGGCGCCACCGGAGCGTTCCTGATCGGCGTGCTTACCGGCCGGCTCGACAAGGACAAGATCCTCGCCGCGCTGCTGCAGGCGACCCGCACGGCGGCCGCGGTGTTCACGGTGCTGATCGGCGCCTTGATCTTCGGCTATTTCCTGACGGTGACGCAGACCCCGCAAAAGGTCACGGAATTCCTCACCGGCCTTGGCATCGGCCCCTACGGCGTGCTCGCGCTCATCATGGTGATGTATCTGGTGCTCGGCTGCCTGATGGACGCGATGGCGATGATCATCCTGACGGTTCCGATCATCTTTCCCGTGATCTCCCATCTCGGCTTCGATCCGATCTGGTTCGGCGTAATCATTGTGATGACGGTCGAACTCGGGCTGATCCATCCGCCGGTCGGCATGAACGTGTTCGTCATCAAGAGCGTGGTCAAGGACGTGTCGTTCGCGACGATCTTCAAGGGCGTGATTCCCTTCGTCGCGACGGACCTGATCCGGTTGGTTATCCTGATTGCGTTTCCGCTGCTGGCGACCTGGCTGCCGCAACGCATGATGGCGCACTAGGCAGATGGCGAGCGCACTTCAGACAAGATATGTCTTCACCCTGTTCATCAAGCTCGGCGCGCCGATCGTCGCCGGCGAAATCGGCCATGGCATCAGGCGGATCATCCCGATCCTCGGCGGCGAAGTGCGCGGCGAGGGCATCAACGGGAAGATCTTCCCGGTCGGCGCGGATTTCCAGATCATTCGTCCGAACGGGCTTACTGAACTGGAGGCAAAATACGCTTTCGAACTGGACGACGGCGCCATCGTCTACATCGAAAACATCGGCATCCGCTTCGGCCCCAAGGAACTGCTCGACCGGATCGCCAAGGGAGAAACCGTCGATCCCGCGCTGATCTATTTCCGTAGCGTGCCGAAATTCGAAACCGGTGCCGAAAAATATCGCTGGCTGATGGAGAACTTGTTTATCGGCGTCGGCGCCAGGCACCCCGACCGCGTCGAGATCGATGTGCATCAGGTGCTGTAAGGGCAACTTCCCGTCATCGCGAGCCCACGGGTCGCGCGACTGCGCGCGCGATGACAGGCTCCCGCGACGCCATGCGTTGCCGGGTAAAGGAAGTACGGATTGCTTCGTCGCTGCGCTCGCTTGCGCAAAACGCTTCGCATTTGTCGCAGGCAATGACGGCTTTGGCAGAACGCCTCATTGACTCTTTCACATATAGTTATATAATATAACTATTCTGGACAGGAAGTAATAAGCCCCATGGGAAACGCCGCATCGG
Organism: uncultured Alphaproteobacteria bacterium; assembly: GCA_963840155.1. Lineage (GTDB taxonomy): Bacteria > Pseudomonadota > Alphaproteobacteria > Rhizobiales > Xanthobacteraceae > Bradyrhizobium. The sequence continues at coordinate 771,913 of CAWIXP010000002.1, read as the reverse complement.
CCGCGACCGCGCACCAGCCCGCACTGCTTGAGGTCGAAACCGTCGGCCCGGTATTGTCTGTCGGCCTCAACCGCCCGGCCAAGCGCAACGCGCTGAACGACGGCATCATGCTCGCGATCCAGGATTGCTTCACAGACATTCCCGACGGCATCGGCGCCATTGTAATCCATGGCGTCGGCGGCCATTTTTCGTCCGGTCTCGATCTATCGGAACTGACCGAACACGACGCCACCGAGGGCCTGCGCCATTCCCAGATGTGGCACCGGGTGTTCGACCGCGTGCAATATTGCCGGGTGCCCGTGGTCGCGGCACTTCAGGGTGCGGTGATCGGCGGCGGGCTGGAGCTTGCCTGTGCGGCGCATATCCGCGTCGCCGAGCCGTCGGCCTATTTCGCGTTGCCCGAGGGCCAGCGCGGAATTTTCGTCGGCGGCGGCGGATCGGTGCGGCTGCCGCGGCTGATCGGGGTTGCGCGCATGACGGACATGATGTTGACCGGAAGGGTTTATTCCGCAACCGAAGGCGCCTCTTATGGCTTTGCGCAATACCTGACCGAGCAAGGCAACGCCTATACCAGGGCGATGGCGCTTGCCGCGCAGGTCGCAAGCAATGCGCCGCTGACCAATTTCGCCGTGCTGCAGGCGCTGCCGATGATCGCGGAGGCCAACCCGCAAACCGGGCTCTTGATGGAATCGCTGATGGCAACGGTGGCGCAGAGCGACAAGGAAGCAAAACGCCGGATCCGCGCCTTCCTCGATCGCAAGACCGCCAAGGTAAAACCTGCCTGACATGAGCTCGAAACCCGACATTTCGATTCCGGCCGGGCGCAGCGACACGCCGCTGCGGCCGATCTCGTTCAGTGACCCGGAGGTCACGATCGATCGCCGCGGCGACGGCACGATCTATCTGCGCCCGAAAGTTACGCTCGGTGAATACCCCGTGCGGCTCACCGATCGGCTGCACTATTGGGCAAGCACGGATCCGCACCGCATCTTCATGGCGGAGCGCGTTGGGGATAGCGGGTGGCGGCAAATCACTTATGGGGAATTGCTGACCACGAGCCGTCATATCGGCTCCGGCCTGCTGGCGCGTGGACTCTCGGCGGAAAATCCGGTCGTGATCCTTTCCGGAAATTCGATCGACCACGCCCTGATCGCATTCGGCGCGCTGTACGCGGGTATTCCATTTTGCCCGGTATCGCCGGCCTATTCCCTGATATCGAAAGACTATGGCAAGCTTTCCTATCTGATGAAGCTGCTGACGCCGGGCCTGGTATTCGCAGACGATGCGGACAAATTCGCCGCGGCGCTCGAAGCCAATGTCCCGGCCGGAACCGAAATCGCCGCATCCCGTGGCGGGTTGCAGCGCCGCGATCTGACCATGCTCGCCGACTTGATGGCGGCGCCGCTGCATCCCGATCTCGATGCCGTGCATGACGCAATCGGTCCTGACAGCATCGCAAAATTCCTGCTGACCTCAGGCTCGACCGGCAATCCCAAGGCCGTGATCAACACCCAGCGCATGATCTGCGCCAACCAGGTGATGATCAGGGAAACCCTGGCTTTCCTGAAGGACGGGCCGCCGGTCATTGTCGATTGGCTGCCGTGGAACCACACCTTTGGCGGCAATCACAATATCGGACTGACGCTTTATAACGGCGGCTCAATGTATCTCGATGCCGGCAAGCCGCTGCCGGGCGGCATCGAGGAGACCGTACGCAATCTTCGCGAGGTTTCGCCGACGGTCTATTTCAACGTGCCGAAGGGCTATGAATCGCTGCTGCCTTATCTGCGCGAGGACAAGGCGCTGCGCGCAAACTTCTTCCAGCGGCTGCACGCGATGTTTTTCTCCGGCGCGGCGTTATCGCCATTCGTCTGGAACAGCCTTGACGAACTCGCGGTTCGGGAGACCGGCTTCCGCGTGCCAATGCTGACTGGGCTTGGCGCCACCGAGACCGCGCCGTTCTTCATGTCGGTCAAGCCGGCGACCAGCCGCTCCGGCCATGTCGGGCTTCCGGTATCCGGCAACGATGCCAAGCTCGTTCCCAACAACGGCAAGCTGGAGGTTCGCGGCAGGGGACCGAACGTCACGCCGGGCTATTGGCGCCAGCCGGAACTGACCGCCGCGGCGTTCGATGAGGAAGGTTTTTATAAATTCGGCGACGCGATCAAACCGGTCGATCCGGACAACCTGAGCGCCGGATTCGACTTCGACGGCCGCATTGCCGAGGACTTCAAACTCGCGAGCGGCACCTGGGTCAGCGTCGGTCCGCTGCGTGCGCGATTTATCGCGGCTTGCGCGCCGCTGGTGCGCGATGTGGTGATAGCGGGCATCAACCGCGATGAGGTGTCGGCGCTGGTGATCCTCGATCCGGACGGCTGCCGCCTGATTAATCCGGCGCTGCCGCTCGACGATCTCGCGGCGACCGCGTCCGATCCGCTGATCCGCGCCGCATTTCGCGAGCGCCTTGGCAGGCTGCTTGTGACATCGACCGGGTCGTCGACGCGGATCACCCGCGCGATCCTGCTCGATACACCGCTGTCGATCGACCGCGGCGAAGTTACCGACAAGGGATCGATCAATCAGCGTGCGATGCTGGACGGCCGTGCTGCGTTGATCGAGGGGCTTTATTCGCCAGCGCCGCCCGCGCACGCGATAATCCTTTAGTTCATTTGAACGACACATCGCTGGGGAGGACATTATGCAGTTGAAGGATCAGGCCGCCATCGTCACCGGCGGCGCATCGGGACTGGGTGCCGCCACCGCGCGGCGCCTTGCGGCCGGCGGTGCGAAAGTCGCGGTGTGCGATCTCAACCAAAAGCTCGCCGAAAGCGTCGCCGCCGAAATCAACGGCGTGGCGGTGGTCTGCGATGTCTCCGATGTCACCTCCGCGACGGCTGCGCTGGCCGCCGCTTCCAGGGCCCATGGGCCGGCCCGGATATTGATCAATTGCGCGGGGATCGGCGTTGCCAAGCGGGTGATCGGCCGCGATGGCCCGATGCCGCTTGCCGATTTCGACAAGGTGATCAAGGTCAACCTGATAGGCTCGTTCAACATGCTCCGCCTTGCGACCGCGGAGATGACAAAGCTGGAGCCGCTGGCGACCGGCGAGCGTGGCGTCGTGATCTCCACGGCCTCGGTCGCGGCCTATGAGGGTCAGATCGGACAGTCGGCTTATTCGGCCTCCAAGGGCGGCATTGTCGCGATGACGCTGCCGATCGCGCGCGAACTGGCGCAGTTCGGCATCCGGGTGCTGACCATCGCGCCGGGGCTATTCCTGACGCCGCTGCTCGCCAACCTTCCGCAGGAAGCACAGGATAGCCTTGCCGCCTCGATCCCGTTTCCGCGCCGGCTCGGACAGGCCGACGAGTTCGCCTCGCTGGCGCTGCATATGATCGACAACACTTATCTCAACGGCGAAGTGGTGCGGCTCGATGCCGCGCTGCGCATGGCGCCGCGCTGAAGGAAAGCCGAATGTTCGTCCATCGGCGCGACGTGCAGATACAGTGGGGCGACTGCGACCCCGCCAATATCGTCTATTACCCGCGGTACTTCGAGATGTTCGACAATTCGACCTCGATCATGTTCGAAGCCGCGGGTTTCTCGAAGCAGGACATCATCAGGAAATATGGCCTGGTCGGCATTCCCATGGTCGACACGCGGGCGAAATTTCATATCGCCTCGACCCACGGCGACTGGATCACGATCGAAAGCCGGATCGAAAGCTTCAATCGCTCGAGTTTCGAGGTGACGCACAAGGTATTCAAGGGCGAGCGGCTTGCGATCGAGGCGTTCGAGACCCGCGTATTGGTTGGACGCCATCCCGACGATCCGGCGCGGCTGAAGTCCGCCCCGGTGCCGCAGGAGATCGTTGCGAAATTCATGCGGGGCTGACTCGGAAAGCGCAATGGCCTAAAGAAACCCATGGCCTAAACAGACGCATCGTTTAACAAGGGACTGAAATTGCCGATCGGATTTTGATCTGCATCGCAACATAACACGCAAGGGAGGAACGAATGAAGAGCTTTTATCTGTCCGGCGCCGTATTTGCGGCGTCGCTGGCGCTGCCGGGGTTGCCCGCGATGGCGCAGACCAATGAAATAACCATCGGCATCACCATCACCACCACCGGACCGGCGGCGGCGCTTGGCATCCCCGAGCGCAACGCGCTCGACTTCGTGGCCAAGGAGATCGGCGGGGTGCCGCTCAAGGTCATCGTGCTCGACGACGGCGGCGATCCGACCAACGCCACCACCAATGCGCGGCGGTTCGTCACTGAATCCAAGGCCGACATCATCATGGGCTCGTCGACCACGCCGCCGACGGTTGCGGTATCCAACGTCGCCAACGAGGCGGGAATTCCCCATATCGGTCTGGCGCCTTTTCCGATCACAGCGGAGCGCGCCAAATGGTCGGTATCGATGCCGCAGCCGATTCCGATCATGGGCAAGCTGGTTTACGCGCACATGAAGGCGCATAACGTCAAGACCGTCGGTTACATCGGTTATTCGGACTCCTACGGCGATCTCTGGTTCAACGACTTCAAGGCGCAGGGCATGCCGCTGGGCATGACTCTGATCGACGAAGAGCGCTTTGCGCGGCCGGACACCTCGGTGACCGGGCAGGTGCTGAAGCTGGTCGCCGCCAATCCCGACGCGGTTCTGGTCGGCGCCTCGGGCACCGCCGCGGCGCTGCCGCAGGCCGAGCTGCGGGCGCGCGGCTACAAGGGCCTGATCTACCAAACTCATGGCGCGGCCAGCATGGATTTCATCCGCATCGCCGGTCCGGCGGCGGAGGGCGTGCTGATGGCGTCAGGTCCGGTGATGGATCCTGAGGATCAGCCCGACGACGCGCTGACCAAGAAACCCGGGCTCGCCCTGGACAACGCCTACGAGGCAAAATACGGCGCCAACAGCCGCAGCCAGTTCGCCGGCCATTCCTACGATGCGTTCCTGGTGCTCGAACGCATTGTCCCGGTTGCATTGAAGACGGCAAAGCCCGGCACGCCGGAATTCCGCGAGGCGCTTCGCCGGGCGCTGTTGAGCGAACACGACATCGCCGCCAGCCAGGGCGTCTATAACTTCACCGATAAAGACCGCTACGGCCTCGACGACCGCTCGCGCATTCTGCTGACGGTCAAGGATGGAAAGTACGTACTGGCGAAGTGAGCGCGTAGACTGCCATGCGAACAAAGAGCCGGCCTCCATCAAGGGGCCGGCTCTTTCTTGGCGCCGCATGCGCACCGACTGCGTAAAGCGTCCGAGTACTGCCGGTCCTTTGCTTCAATTCATCGGACCGGATTAAATCTTGCAACCGCCGCGGAATCAGCCGCACACCTGGACGTGCCGGACGCGCCAGCCATACGCGGTATGAATGCGCCGCAGCATCATGTAGCAGCCGCCATCCTCATAGTAGGAAGCGTCGTAAGCGTAGGCCGGATAGTCATAGTAGTCGTCATAATAGCCGTAGGGCGCATAGAGTCCGAAGCCCAACCCGGCACCCACCAAAAATCGGCGTCCATGGAATCCGTGGTGGAAATGGCCGCCATGGAAGCCGTTGGCCACGAAACCGGCATTGCGAAATCCGCTGCCGCCGATCGCAGCCCCGCGGAAACCGGCGCCGCCAATGGCCGCGCCACGGAAACCGGCTCCGCCAAAGCCGCCATGGAAACCGGCGCCACCAAAGCCGCCATGGAATCCTCCCCCGCCACCGCCGTGGAAACCGCCGCCGCCGCCAAAGCCGCCGCCTCGAGCCGACGCGGCGCCCGAGGTGAGCATAATGGCGGAAGCAGCCGCGACTAGCGCTATCATCGTTTTGCGCAACATGACCTTGTCTCCCGGATCAGGAAGCCCCCAGCGACTGGGCGCCCGGGTAAGCTATGGTTGCGGCTTCGCGCGTTCTTGATTTGGATCAACGTTCGACGATCCCGTGGAAATGCGACAGCGCTCCAGTAATGCGGTTTTGGCGGCCGCGCGACGGGTCGACTTTGAGACCATTTTCGCGGCTCACCCCGCCCGGCTCGCTGGACCCACGCCGACTTGACCGGCTTCGACAGAATTGGTGGTTCGGGTAGTGCAGGCCGTCTGTCTAGGTAGTAATATGCGAGTTAGTGGATGTCCGCTCTTGAGCGCATAACGGACTCAACTCGGACATCGCGCCATGTCCGAAAAGTGCCCAGCAGCAGACACCCTCACACCGGAAGTGTAATTTCGCAAACAAGCCCGTCATTGCGCCAGTCAAAAGCGACTTTCCCCTTTTGCTGGACGATCATATCTTCGATGATACGGCCACCAAGTCCCTTTCGCGTAGGTTCCTTCGCGACAGGACCACCCGTCTCCGTCCAGCGCAGATGCAATCGACCGTCAGCCTCGTGTGACCACTCCAAGCGGACTTGGCCGTTGAATGTGGACAAAGCACCATACTTTGCGGCGTTGGTCGCAAGCTCGTGCAGGGTTATCGCAACTGCCTGAGCGGCGTCTGGCTCCAACATGATTTGCGGTCCATCTATGAAAGTTCGCTTCCCATTCGTCTCGGAATAGGGAGCTAGTTCCTGTGTCGCAATCGCCGATAGCTCGGCACCGATCCAACGCGTTTCTGCGAAAAGCGAACAAACATTTGCGAGTGCCTGAATGCGTCCAGCGATTGTCTGTTTGAGACCTTCTGGCGAGCTTGACTGGGAAAGATTGACCGTTGCCAACGCGTTCGCAAGTAAGTTCTTGCTGCGGTGCTCGGCCTCCCGTGCCAAGGTCACGATCAGCTCCTGATTTTTCTTTTGCTCGGTAATATCTCTCGCAATCTTTGAAGCGCCGACGATTTTGCCGTTGGCATCCTTGACAGGAGAAATGGTCAGTGAAACGACGATCAAACTGCCGTGCTTGCGTTGCCGAACAGTCTCAAAATGGTCGATGCGCTCACCTCGTCGGATGCGCGTTAAAATCTCACGTTCTTCGCTTTGCCGATCCTGCGGGATCACAAGCGTAATGGGCTGACCAATTGCCTCGCTGGCAGAGTAGCCGAAGACGCGCTCGGCGGCGCCATTCCAGCTTGTAATGATGCCATCGAGAGTTTTGCTTACTATCGCGTCGTCACTGGACTCGACGATAGAGGCCAGCCAGCGCAATCGTTGCTCGCTTTCGCGAAGCGCCGCTTCGATCTCTAGGGGTGTGGGCGCAATTTCCAGCTTGTTTTTCTGACTCATCAGCGACCCCGACGCGGCCCGGCTTTTCAAGGAACACTATAGCACCGGTAATAGTCTCGTGACCGAATTTGAATGTCTCTTTTGGGTCAAAAGCAGACATCGGCGTCGGCTTTCACCACGTCCGCTTTACCCCCGAAAGCGGACATCGGGCAGCACGGTCGGCATGTCCGCCAAGTGCCAAAAGCGGACCAACATCAGATGGTGAAAGTGATCTTCCCGCGTGCCCGCAGTTCATGCGGCAGAAGGCAGTCATAGATAAATTGATTGGTTGGCGTCGGCACGGCGACCTCGCGCCCGAGACGCACGACGGCTCCATTCCAGTATTCCAGTTCGCTCATCTTTCCGTCTGCAATGTCGCGCTGTAACGACGTGGTGCCGTTCGTGGGCAGACCATCATAGAATTTCATCGTGTCGGAGACCGCTGTATCCGCCATCGGTACGCCGCGGGCTTTGGCCACCGCCAGCGCTTCCTGCAGGCACTGCTCCAGCAACCTGCGGGTCTCGGGAATGACACGCGTCACACCAATCGGCGCTCTCGTGATCGAACCCACACCACCGAATGAGGTCACCATCAGGAACTTGTCCCACAACGCCTTGACGATGTTGGCGGGTACCTCCACTGAAACTTTCGCATGCGAAAAGCATTCCCGCAGGCGTTCGACCCGTTCTGTGGGCTTGTTGTCCAGCTCGCCAAACTTGATGAAGTTCTGTCCCCCGACGCTCCTGATATGACCTGGGCCTGCCACAAAGCTCAACGTGCCGCACATGCCGCCGAGCGTAGCGGCCCCCAACGCGGCAGCCAGTTCGCTGGCAGCCTCAACACCGTTCTGCAGGGGCACAACAACAGTGTTGGGACCGGCCAGTGGACGGATGGCGCGGGCGGCCTCGGTAACTTGCCAAGCCTTTACGCCAACAAGCACGGCCTCCACTTGACCTATCTCGGCCGGTTCATCAGTTGCTTCTGCGCGAATGACGCTTTCACCTGACGGCGTCTCGAGGCGGAGGCCGTTAGCCCTTATGGCGCGGAGGTGATCACCCCGGGCGATGAAGACAACATCTTCTCCGGCAAGCGCGAGTTGCGCACCAAAGTAGCCTCCAGCGCCACCCGTCCCATAGACTGCAATCCGCATCTGCCAACCCCGCTGATGAGCGAACCGGCTGCCTCTCCACAAGGCAATTACCGGGCCTCGACTTTACCATATTATGTCAGCACGCCTCAGCGGCCATTTTCTTCCGAAGAGACATAGATAACGATGTCCGTTGTGGGTCAATCGCGTCGTTTGACCCCGCTTCGGTCATTCTGCTTATCCCTCCATAACCGACATGCAGGGAACAGCCGAACGCCTGTAATCCCGCTGGCGCTCGTCAAGCCCACCTGCCTCTTGCCCACGTGTTCCCCTGCGCATCCACGGGCCACCTAATGATTGCCTGCCGGACCCGATGCCAGCGGACCCGATGGGGACTTTTGGGTGCTCGTGTGACCACGAACTGGCTGCGCTTGTGTTCTTTGTTAGACGGTAGGGGTCGCGCTTTCTCGTGTGACGTGGGAGGCATGAGGGGGCTTGTGGGGTACGCGTGGGGGCACGTGTGAAAAATGAGGCTCCCTTCTGGCGGGTCCTACTTTTCTGGCGTTCGATGAAACGCGATTTCAATTAGCCGAGTAAAGCCCCGCGCTGCTGCTCGGCTACACGCCGCAGTCTCTCCGATGGATGTCCGCTTCCACCCACATAACAAACTCAGCATCGACATCGCGCCATGTCCGTTTTGTGCCAATAGCTGCCATATTGGCGGTATCCAAATTGACCGTGGCAATCCTCGCTACCAGTTCCTGGGATACACTCCTTTATCGGATCACCCTTGGCGATCAAAAAGGTGGCTGCTTGCGTTGACGCTGCATCTTTGCCGCTTCTACCCACCACATCAGATCGTCGGCAAAGCGCGTAAACGTTCGTTCGAGGGCCTTGCCGCCTTCGCCTATCGGCGCACCATCGGCCGCGAGGGTCTGTCCAATGGGGCCAACGGCAATTGTGCTTGAAACCACCACCATCCCCATCTCGGAGAGCGTGCCATGCCAAGCGGTTGCGGCCCGCGCGCCGGACAAACGTCCTGCCGAATAGCTCACGATCGCAGCGGGGCGCCAGAACCATTCCTCCAGAAAATGATCCGTCAGGTTCTTCAGCCCGGGCTGGACACCCCAATTATATTCGCCGGTGACGAATACGAAACCATCCGCATCTCGAATCTTCCTGGCCAACCAATCAAGCCGCTCGGGGGCCTCTCCCGCAGGATATTCCTTGTACATTCTGTCGAGCATCGGAAGGTTGATCGCCTTGGCGTCGATTAGTTCGACGGCTTCGCCTCGCCGCCTCAACCGCTCAACCACGAATTCGGCGAGGCGGATGCCCATCCGATCGGAACGATATGAGCCATAAAAAATGAGGATTGGATTGCTCATTGCAGTCGCTCGCGGTCAAATTCAAGCGGTTTGGGGGCTCGGAAAGTACCCCAACTCGCGCGATCCTCCGTTCTACCCTCACCAGATGACATTCGTCAGGCTGCAGCGGCAAGTCCGAAAAGTGCTGAGGCGAAGCCGCGACGTTAGCAAGACTCCGCGCTGGATAACGGCTGGCTGGCAATGTTCGCAAGACGTTTACGCTTCGACAATGCCAGCTACCTGACCAAGACAGTCGCTCACGCCTGGCTAGGTATCCGGCACATCCTGATACTTCATCCTTCAGGACCGCCGTACGCGGCCACCACAGATGCTCTCACGCGTCATGCTGCTCAGCCATAAGCAACGCCCGGGTTGCTTTGCCCAACTTCTATAATATAGCCGTCGGGATCGCGAATATAGCAGCGCGTCTCACCGTACTTGGGCTTCGGCTCGGTGATGAACTCTGCTCCTCGACTTCGCCAAAGTTCATAACACGCTTGAATATCTGCAACGCGGATATTCATAAAGCTGCTGACTGAATCGGGATTGGCAGGGACGCTGAGCGTTACCGATGGTTTGTCGGGTGTCGGACCGCCCCCTGGGTTAACAAGGAGCCACGTGTTCGCGATCTGGATGTACCCCGGCGCGCCGCTGCTATCGCCTCTGCTCAGAATGCGACCCCCGAAGACTGTTTCGTAAAATCGAAGCGATCGCTCGGTGTCGGCAACGGTGAGAAAGTGTGCGACGGTAAACCCATCCTGCGGCGGCATCTGATAGCTTTTCTGCTCGACTTGTACTTGGTTCATAGACGACTCCTATTCGGATATCACAGCATCCGTTCTGCACATGGGGACAGACGGGTGCCTTCAGTCATTTTTGACGAAGCGGATCGTCCCGCACTTACCTCTTGGGATACGCCGTGAAAATGTAATCTTGTGCCGCCACCGTCGTATGGCACATGTAGCCGCATGTGGCGCCGGTCCCATTTTGCGGGGGTCGGCCATCCGGCGTCAGCGTGTCAGTGGCGGGATCATTGATAAAAATGGCGTAGGCCCAGCCATGGGTGTCCGGAAATCGCTTGCTATCTTTTTCGATGAAGGCCAGCGTTTTCAGCGTGTCCGGCACATTCACGAAATAGGGGGACTCCGTGTTCTTTTTTAAGAGCCACTCAATCTTCACGATCTTGGAGCCCTCGGGAAAGGGCTGGTGATTGCCCGGCACGCCTTGGCGAAAGGCTTTTATCATCACGGGATTCGCCGCAATGATTTTCACGCTCGTTTCGGTCTGACTGACCGCAACATACTCCCAGTTCTCGTAGCCTTTGAACTCGGAAAACGCGAGTCCGTTCGGCACTTTCAGCGTGGACCTGTTCTGCACCGCAAGAGCCGCGCTGCCCAAGACAGCGAACGATACCGCAATGCCCATAATTGCCGCGGATGGAGTTCTCTTCATGGCTCACTCCTGTTATTGCGAATCAGTCATGCCGATGGCGCATTGCCGCGCGCGGGAATGTCTCAGCGAACGCCAGCATCGAAGCATGACTTCGAGGCTTGCACTTGCGAGTGAAAAGGGCCCGATGCCCTCGGCCGATGTCACCTTCGGGTCATTTGCGACAGGGTAGAACCAAGGTAAGTCGGGTCCGCTACGCCTAGGGGCGGAAGTAAATTTATCGCAAGACGCCCTTGGCTACCACGCTTCTAACTACCTCTGCCTCGTCGGTCGAGACGGGAGAGTGGCAGGGAGGTAAGGTCCCGTCCGGACACAAGCTCGTGATCTTGCTGGCACAGAGCCGACACAGCGCCCCAGTAACCCCGTGTCACCACTCGAAGGAAAGTCCTCCACCAAGGGACCGCGCCCGATCAAATCGGTTGGCGCGTCGGCGAGCGGGTGTGCACATCGATGACCCCGTCAACGACAAGGCTCTCTCGATCTCTTTCAATGGAGAGCCGCGCCATGCGCAATCGACTGCACGTCAGTTTCTGGGGACTGCACCTCACCGCCGAGGGCAATGTGGCGATAGCGGCTGTTGCGCAAAACTACGTGGTTGGAAGTGTGCCTAAATCGCGCTTTCACCCTCGTGCTGAAAGCCGAGATAACTGGCGGCGACGCGCGCATTGGCCGCGACTTCCGTCGCCGGCCCGTCGAGGATGAACTCGCCGAGCTCCATCACATAGGCGCGGTCGGCGATCTGCAACGCGGCTTGCGCGTTCTGCTCGACCAACAGCACCGAGACGCCGGCGGCGCGCAATTCGCCGATGGTGCGGAAGATATCGGCAACGATGATCGGCGCCAGGCCGAGGCTGGGTTCGTCCAGCATCAACAGTCTTGGCGCGCCCATCAAGGCGCGGCCCATCGCCAGCATCTGCTGCTCGCCGCCCGACAGCGTCCCGGCGAGTTGCTTGCGCCGCTCTTTCAGGCGCGGAAATAGCGTGTAGACCCGCTCGAAGGATTGCGCGGCGGCAGTCTTGGCGACCCGGAACGCGCCGAGTTGCAGATTGTCCTCGACGTTCATGGTGGCGAACAATTCGCGGTGCTCCGGCACCAGGCTCAAGCCCGCGGCCACCCGATCCTCGATTTCGAGCGGCGCCACGTCGGCACCGGCAAAGTTCACGCGGCCCTTTAGCGGCAGGATTCCCATGATGGCGTTCAAGAGCGTGGTCTTGCCGGCGCCATTGGCGCCGATGATGGTGACGATCTCGTTGTCGCCGACGTCGAGCGACACCGCGCGCACCGCCTCGACCTTGCCGTAGGCGACATGCGCATCGGTAAGCTGCAGCAGTGTGTTCATGCGGCCGCTCCGAGGTAGGCTTTGATCACCTCGGGATTGGTCTTGATCGCCTGCGGCGTGCCTTCGGCGATCTTGGTGCCGAAGTCTAGCACCACGACGCGGTCGGCGAGATCCATCACAAATCCCATGTCGTGCTCCACCAGCAGCACCGACATGCCGCCGTCGCGCAGGGTGCGAAGCAGCGTCGCCAGGCGTTGCTTCTCCATATGCCGCAGTCCCGCCGCCGGTTCGTCGAGCAACAGCAGCAACGGGTCGACACACAGCGCGCGCGCGATCTCGACGATGCGCTGCTGCCCGAGCGGCAGGCTGCCCGCCAGCGCATCGATCTGGTCGGCAAGACCGACCCGCGCGATCTGGCGCGCGGCCTCGGCCAGTAACTTCGCCTCCTCCGATCGGTCGAGGCGAAACATGCTGGAGATGGCGCCGGCGCGTCCGCGCAGATGCGCGCCGATCGCCACGTTCTCCAGCACGCTCATGTCGGGCACCAGCTTGACATGCTGGAAGGTTCTGGAGATGCCGAGTTTGGCCACCTGTTGCGGCGGCGCGTTATCGATCTTGTTGCCGAGAACGGAAATGCTGCCGCCCGAAATGCTCAACACGCCGGTGATCAGGTTGAACGTCGTGCTCTTGCCGGCGCCATTGGGGCCGATCAGCGCGACGATCTCGCGGGCCTTGACGTCAAACGAAACGCCGTTGACGGCGATCACGCCGCCGAATTGCTTGCGCGCACCATCGATCCGCAAGAGGACGCCAGCGGCGGCCTTGTCGCGGCTGCGCGGAGGCAACCTCAGGGATGTATCGGGCGTTCTGCGAGCCGGCTTGAGCGGCAGCCGCGCCATCAACCATGGCCAGACCCCGGTCGGGGCCAGTTGCAGCAGCACCACCAGCAGGATGCCGAACACGATGGTCTCGAGCTGGCCTTCGCCATGAAACAGATAGGGCAAATAGCTCTGCAGTACCTCTTTCAGGACGACCACGATGGCGGCGCCCAGCACGCCGCCCCAGACGTAGCCGGCCCCGCCGACCACCGCGATGAAGAGATATTCGATGCCGGCCTGGGCGCCGAACGGGGTCGGATTGGCGGCGCGCTGGAAATGCGCGTAGAGCCAGCCGGAGAGGCCGGCCAGCACCGCGGCATAGATGAAAACCAGAAGCTTCGCGCGCGGCGTCTGCACACCGAATGCTTCGGCGGCGATGTGGCCGCGCCGCAGCGCCCGGATTGCGCGGCCGGTGCGCGAGTCCAGCAGGTTCATGGTGAGCAGCGCCGACAGCAACACCGCGATCCAGATCGCAAAGTAGATGGTGCCGGGGTCGATCATCCGGAGCGAGCCGATCGCCAGCGGCGGAATGCCGGAGATGCCGTCATTGCGCCCCAGGAATTCCAGCTTGCTGAACAGATAAAACAGGCCGAGGCCCCAGGCGATGGTGCCGAGCGGTAGATAGTGGCCGGACAGCCTCACCGTGACGAGACCCAGCAGAACCGCGGCGATGCCGCTCACCAACAGAGAAAGCGGCAGCGTCAGCCACGGCGACAGGCCGTAGGCCGTGGTCAGCACCGCCGTGGTGTAGGCGCCGAAGCCGCAAAACGCCGCCTGGCCAAACGAGGTGAGACCGCCGACGCCGGTCAGCAGCACCAGCCCCATCGCGACCAGCGCGGCGAGACCGATATTATCCAGCAGCACGATCCAGAACGGCGGCACACCGGGGAGGAACGGGATCGCCGCCATCAGCAGCGCGAACATGAGGACGGGCAGCCGCTGCGTCATCGCCTCAATCCTTCTCTTCCTCGACCGCCGGCGCCGCCACCGATCGCAGCAGCAGAACCGGAATGATCAGCGTGAAGACGATGACCTCCTTGAAGTTACTGGCATAGAACGAGGAGAAGGCCTCAACCGTGCCGACCACGAGCGCTGCGACCGCGGTCAGCGGATAGCTGACGAGGCCGCCGATGATGGCGGCGATGAAACCTTTCAGTCCGATCAGGAATCCTGTGTCGTAATAGAGCGTGGTGATCGGCACGATCAGGATTCCCGAAATCGCGCCGATAACGGCAGCCAAAAGGAATGCGATCTGTCCTGACAACGTGGTCCGGATACCGACCAGCCGCGCGCCGAGGCGGTTGACGGCGGTGGCGCGCAGCGCCTTGCCGTAAAGGGTGAAACCGAAGAACAGCCAGAGGCCTGCGATGAAGGCGATGGTGATGGCGTAGACCGCCAAACTCTGGCCGGTGAAGCGCAAGGCGCCGACGTTGAGCGCCGCATCGGCAATCGCCGGCCCGCGCTGGCCTTCGGCGCCGAAAAAAACCAGCCCAAAGCCCTGCAGCGCGAGATGGCAGCCGACCGAGGCGATCAGGAGCACCAGCACCGAGGTATGCGCCAGCGGCTGGAATACGATGCGATAGAGGAACAGTCCGATCGCCGCGACAATCAGCAACGATAGCGCGATGTTGATGGCGATCGGCGGATGGCGGCCGGCAAGCTGGGACGTCGCCACGAAAATGAGCGCAGGCAGCACGATATTGAGTGCGAAGGCGCGGAGAACACGCCGAACTTGCAGCGATCTGCGGCCGGCGAACAGCTCGAAGCCGAAGGCCACGATGCCCATGGCCACCGCGAGCCGCGCGGTGCCGGGCATCTGGCCCGACGATAGCGAGGCATAGGTCAGCGCGCCATAGGTGACGAACTCGCCCTGTGGAATCAGGATCACCCGCGTCACGGCGAACACCAGCACCAGCGCCAGGCCAAGCAAGGCATAGATGGCGCCGTTGGTGATGCCGTCCTGTACGAGAAACAGCATGATCGTCGTGTTCAAGACCGGGCGCTCCCCTCCTCGGACGTCGAGCCGACGCGACCCTACAGTGGCCGATCCGGCCGTGTATAAACAGCAGTTGAAAAGCGCTGCGGTATTTGATATGCGGTATAACAATTATTGATTATAATCAACACGGCTTCCAGCGGGCCCATTGCAACCCAATGGAGATTACGAGCCTCGATCGATGACTATTTCCAAAACCGCCGCGGTCGATACCGCCAAAGCAACCCGCCCGGCCCGCAGGGAGACTGCCGAGGGTCCAGCGGAGAGCGCGCTGCAGCTCGGCGAATTGTCCGATCTTTTGGGCTATTGCCTCAAGCGTGCGCAACTGAAGGTCTTTGAGGATTTTCTGCGCTGCGTCGGGCCATTGCAACTGACGCCGGCGCAGTTCTCGGTGCTGCTGTTGCTCGACAAGAATCCCGGACGCAACCAGACCGAAATCGCCAATACGCTCGGCATCCTCAGGCCGAACTTCGTGGCGATGCTCGATGGTTTGGAGAGTCGCGACCTGTGCGCGCGGGTGCGCTCGACCAACGATCGCCGCTCCCACATCCTGGTGCTGACCGACAAGGGCCGGGCGGTGCTGGCGCGCGCCAAGAAGCTGGTCGCCGCCAAGCACGAGGCGCGGCTCAACGAACTGCTCGGCCCCGCCAACCGCGCCGCGCTGCTCGGCATGCTGGCGACGATCGCACGGGAATTTTGAAACTCGGTCATTCCGGGGCGGCGGTCCTCATCCTGAGGAGCGGCCGCTTGGCCGCATCTCGAAGGATGAGCAGAACGCCTCATGGTTCGAGATGCGCGAAGATGCGCTCCTCACCATGAGGGCCTACTCCACCAGGATCACCCTGACATCATTGACGTTGGTGAGCGTCGGCCCGGTTTCCAGCAGGTCGCCGGTCGCGGCAAAGAAGCTCGTGGCGTCGTTGTCAGCGAGATAGGCGCCGGGGTCGAGGCCAAGCGATTTCATCCTGGCAAAGGTGGCTTGATCGATCACCGCGCCGGCCGGATCGGCCGCGCTGCCGGCGCCGCCGTCGGCGCCATCGGTGTCGGCGGCCAGCGCCGAAATGCCGGAGGTGTCCTTTAGAAGCGCGGCCAGCGCCAGCGCGTATTCCTGGTTGGGTCCGCCGCGGCCGTTGCCGCGCACGGTCACGGTGAGTTCACCGCCCGACAGGATCGCCACGCGCTGGCCATCGCCGCGCGCCCGCAGTGCGAGCTGCGCGTGATCGGCGGCGATGCTGCGCGCCTCGCCCTCGAGATCGGCGCCGAGATCGATGATGTCGTAGCCGGCGTCGCGCGCGAGCTTGATGGCGGCTTCGAGCGAAGCCCTCGGCCGGGCGATCAGTTCGAACCGCGCCCGTGCAAAGGCGGGGTCGTCCGGCTTGCAGCTCTCGTTACTGGCGTCGTCGAGCGCGCGGCGGATCGCGTCGTCGAGCTGCAGGGCATACCTCGCGACGATGGCGCGCGCGTCGGCAAGCGTGGTCGGATCCGGCACCGTCGGACCCGAGGCGATCGCGGAAGCGTCGTCGTGGGGCACGTCCGAGATCGCCAGCGTCACGATTTCGGCGCGGCGCCCGACGCGCGCCAGCCGCCCGCCCTTGATTCGCGACAGGTGCTTGCGAACCGTATTGACCTCGCCGATCGGCGCCCCCGAGCGCAACAATGCCCGGGTCAGCGCTTGCTTTTGCGCCAGCGAGACGCCTGCGGCGGGCGCGATCCAGTTCGCGGAGCCGCCGCCCGACAGCAGCACCAGCAGCAGATCGTCGGCGCCGGCGCTCGCAGCCAGCGCCAGGCTTTCCTCCGCGCCCTTGAGGCCGGCCGCGTCGGGCATGGGGTGGCCGGCTTCGATCACCTTGATCCGCCGCGTCGGTACGCCATGGCCGTGCCGGGTGGTCGCGACCCCGATGAGACGTTCCGGATCCAGTTCGAGCGCATCCAAATAATGCCGCTCCGCTGCCGCGGCCATTGCGGCGGCGGCCTTGCCGGCGGCAAGGCAGATCACCCGGCCTTTCGGCAACGGACCCAGATGCGCGGCGAGCACGACGTCAGGGTGGGCGGCGGCGACGGCGGCATCGAAAATCGCGCGCAGCAGAGGGCGTGTGCCGGTCATTGTTGGCTGGGCCTTGGCTTCACTGGATTTGCGACCAACGATTGCGGCCTCGTTATCCATCCGATCCGCGCAAAAGAAAACCCCCGCGGCAGGCCGCGGGGGTTTTACCATCAACCGGAGCAGGAAAGCGGCATCAGCCGCCGACGTCACCCGAGACGACATCGCCGAACAGGTCCCATTTCGAGCCGTTGAACTTCATCAGCTGGAGCTGGCTGATCGGGGCGAAATCGGTCGGTGAGGTGTTGATCTTGATGCCGGGCAGCAGGACTTCGGTCCGGAAATCCCTCAGGCTTGCGGCCTGCTTGATGATGTTTTCCCGGGTCAGATTGTCGCCGCACTTCTTGAGCACTTCGACCAAGGTCTGGGAGATGCCGTAGCCGACCACGACCGAGCCGTCGAGCTTGTTGCCTTCCGGGAACTCCTTGGCGAGAAACTCATAAAACTGCTTCATGCCGGGGTCGTTGTCCCACTGCGGATCGGAAGCATCCTTCAGATACGCGGCGGAAATAATGCCCTGCGAATTCTCAAAGCCGGCTGGCTTGATCACGGCGCCGACCGAGGCCGACACGTTGTTGAGAATGTGCAGCGGCTTCCACCCGATCTCGGCGTTCTTCTTGATCGCCTGCGCGGCAAATTTCGGCGTGGTGATGTTGATGAACACATCGGCGCCGGTCGATTTCAGCTTGACGATGTGATTGTCGACGGTGGGCTCGGTGGTCTCGTAGCTTTCCTCGGCCACGATCATCGAGGCGGCCTTGGCGCCCAGCCCGTCTTTCAAGCCCTTGAGATAGTCCTTGCCGTAGTCGTCGTTCTGATAGAGCACGGCGATCTTGGCGTTGGGCTTCTCCTTCAGCAGATACTTCGCGTAGATTCGCGACTCGCTCTGATAGTTCGGCTGCCAGCCCATGGTCCACGGGAATTCCCTGGGATCATTCCACTTGGTGGCGCCGGTGGCCACGAACAGTTGCGGCACCTTCTTCGAATTCATGTATTTGTGGATCGCCGAGTTCGGCGGCGTGCCCAGCGAACTGAAGATAAACAGCACCTCGTCGCTCTCGACCAGCTTGCGGGCCTGCTCGACCGTCTTCGGCGGGCTGTAGCCGTCGTCATAGCTGATGAAATTGATCTTGCGGCCGTTGATGCCGCCGGCGTCGTTGATCTTCTTGAAATAGGCGGCCTCTGTCTTGCCGATCACGCCATAGGCGGAGGCGGGGCCGCTGTAAGGCATGATGTTACCGATCTTGATCTCGGTGTCGGTGGCGCCGGTGTCGTATTTTTTTTGGGCGAGCGCGCCGCTGCTCGACGCTGCGAGCACGATAAGTGCCGCCGAGGCAATGGCTAGTCTACTGGTAACGACAGGCATTCGGATCTCCCTTTTGGGTATTATTCGCGCGCCCTGTTGCTTCGTCATGAAATTCCTGTGGCGCGGGGGCAATTAATACCATTTGGCGGCGGCCATCAAGAAGAAGCCCCTGCGAGGAACCCGCAGGGGCTGCGTCTTTAGTAGGCAGCAGAGCAGGCCAGGCTCCGTCCTAGCCGCCGACGTCGCCAGAGATGATGTCGCCGAACAGATCCCACTTCTCGCCGTTGAATTTCTCCAACTGAAGCTGGGAAAGTGGCGCAAAGTCGGTCGGGCTGGTGTTGACCTTGACGCCCGGCAGCAGGCCTCCGAGTTCCAGATTCTTGATGCTGGCCGCCTGCTTCATGATGTTCTCACGGGTGAGATTGTTACCGCAGGCCTTCAGGACATGCTCGAGCCCTTGTGCGACAATGTAGGCGTACATCACCGACGCATCCGCACGATTGGCCTCTGGATAGTATTTGTCCAGGAATGCGTTCCAGGCCTTCATTCCGGCATCGTCCTTCCATTGCGGATCGGTCGGGTCCTCGAGGTAATTGGACGAGATGAGGCCCTGCGCGTTTTCAAAACCGGCGGGCTTGATCACGGCGCCGACCGACGCCGAGACGTTGTTAAGGAAGTGAAGCGGCTTCCACCCGATCTCGGCGTTTTTCTTGATCGCCTGCGCCGCGAATTTTGGCGTGGTGACGTTGAAGAACACGTCGGCGCCGGTCGATTTCAGCTTGACGATATGGGAGTCGATGGTCGGCTCGGTAGTTTCGTAGCTTTCCTCGGCCACGATCATCGAGGCGGCCTTGGCGCCGAGGCCGTCCTTCAGGCCCTTGACGTAGTCCTTGCCGTAGTCGTCGTTCTGAAAAAGGATCGCGATCTTGCCGTTCGGAATATTCTTGAGAATATATTTGGCATAGATTCGCGACTCGCTCTGGTAGTTCGGCTGCCAGCCCATGGTCCAGGGGAAATCCTTGGGGTCATTCCATTTGGTGGCGCCGGTAGCCACGAATAGCTGCGGTACTTTCTTGGCGTTCATGTATTTCTGGATGGCCGAATTCGGCGGCGTACCCAGCGAATTGAAGATGAACAGTACCTCATCGCTCTCGACCAGCTTGCGGGCCTGCTCGACCGTCTTCGGCGGGCTGTAGCCGTCGTCATAGCTGATGAAATTGATCTTGCGGCCGTTGATGCCGCCCTCGGCATTGATCTTGTTGAAGTAGGCCTGTTCGGTCTTGCCGATCACGCCATAGGCGGAGGCGGGGCCGCTGTAGGGCATGATGTTACCGATCTTGATTTCGGTGTCGGTCGCGCCGGTATCGTATTTCTTCTGGGCGAGTGCGCTGCTGCTGGTCGCAGCGAGTATCGCGAGGGCAGCCGAAAAGGCCCCCAATCGCAGATGGATAGCAGGCATTTTGGAACTCCCTGATCTGGTTGAGTGCGTCTTTTCTTGGTTGGAGGCGCCTGTTCTGGCTCCTCGGGAACATTGAATACCCTCTGTCCTCGCCCATCAAGAAAAAGCCCCCTGCGAGGCGGTCGCAGGGGGTGTTATTTAGTCGAACGACGGCGGTCACAGACCCGTGAAGAGCCCTAATTTGACAGCTCGCCACCGATGATATCGCCGAACAACTCCCATTTTTCGCCCTTGAACCGCATCATCTGAAGCTGTTCGATCGGGGCGAAATCGCTTGCCGAGGTGCTGATCTTGATGCCGGGCAGCAGGGTGTCCGGGGCAAAGTCCTTCAGGCTCGCCGCCTGTTTCATGACGTTTTCGCGGGTGAGATTGTCGCCGCACATCTCCAGCACCTTCACCATGGTTTGCGCCACGCCATAACCATACACCACCGAGCCGTCGAGCTTGTTGCCTTCGGCATAATACTTCTCCAGGAACGCGTAGAATTTCTTCATGCCGGGGTCGTTGTCCCACTGCGGGTCGGCACCGTCCTTGGCGTAGGCGGCCGAGAGAATGCCTTGCGCATTCTCGAAACCGGCGGGCTTGATCACGGCGCCGACCGAGGCCGAGACGTTGGACAGTATATGCAGCGGCTTCCACTGGATCTCGGCCAGCTTCTTGATCGCCTGCGCCGCGAATTTCGGGGTGGTAATGCTGATGAAGACGTCGGCGCCGGTGGCCTTCAGCTTGACGATGTGGTTATCGATCGTCGGCTCCGTGGTCTCGTAGCTCTCTTCCGCCACTACCATCGAGGCTTTGGCGCCGAGCCCATCCTTCAGGCCCTTCAGATAGTCCTTGCCGAAATCATCGTTCTGAAAGAGCACCGCGATCTTGCCGTCCGGCTTCTCCTTGATCAGATACTTGGCGTAAATCCGCGCCTCGCTCTGGTAGCTGGGCTGCCAGCCCATGGTCCATGGAAAGTTCTTCGGGTCGTTCCATTTGGTGGCGCCGGTGGCGACGAAAAGCTGCGGCACCTTCTTCGAGTTCAGGTATTTCTGGATAGCCGAGTTCGACGGCGTGCCCAGTGAATTGAACACCAGCAAGACCTCGTCGCTCTCTACGAGCTTGCGGACCTGCTCGACGGCCTTGGGCGGGCTATAGCCGTCGTCGTAGCTGATGAAATTGACCTTGCGTCCGTTGATGCCGCCCTCGGCATTGATCTTGTTGAAGTAGGCCTGTTCGGTCTTGCCGATCACGCCATAGGCCGACGCCGGGCCGCTATAGGGCATGATGTTGCCGATCTTGATTTCAGTGTCGGTCGCCCCGGTGTCGTATTTCTTTTGGGCGAGTGCACTGCCGCTCATGGCGGCGAAAGCGATGACCGCCGTCGAAAATGCGGCGATACGTGTTTTTTGTTTAGAAAGCATTGTCTCTCCTCAGTTTTGGCTTCTGGTTTTTAGTCAGCGGAATAGCTCGAGCCCTTGCGAAACCCATCGCGCCGCTTCAATTGTGGTTGTGATGGCTACCGCTTCAGTTTGCCCAACAGGTGCTGGGCGATCATCGCGACCTGCCTGGCGCCGTGCGGCACCAGGAAGATGACGAGGAACAGCAATACCCCGAACACGGCGCCGGACAGACCCTTCGAAATGCCCTCGGCGATGTTTGGCACGAAGATGATGAAGGCCGAGCCGACGATCGACCCGGGCAGCCACCCGACGCCGCCGACCACCATGCCGAGGAACAGCGAGATCGCCAGGTTGATGGTGTAGCCGTCCGGTGCGACAAACTGTACGGCGATCGCGCCCAGGCCGCCGGCAACGCCGGTGATGCCGGCGCTGACCCCGAACGCCAGCGTCTTGTACAGCGCGACGTCAATGCCCATCGCGGAAGCCGCGATCTCATTGTCGCGGATCGCCATGAAGGCGCGACCCGAGCGCGACTTCAAAAGGTTGACGGAGAAAATGTAGATCGCGATCGTGATCGCGAGCGTGAAATAATACAGCCACATGTCCTGGGAGATCGGCAGCCCGAACGGCGCATCGGGCTTGGTCACGACCAGGCCCTGCACGCCACCGGTCCAGTACTCGAAATAGCCGAGCTTCAGCAGTTGCGGCATCGCGGTCGCCAAAGCGAAGGTTGCCAACGCCAGGTAGACGCCGCTCAGCCGCAGCGCCGGCTGGCCGAACAGAAAACCAAATCCGAAGCAGATGATCCCGGCGACGGGCAGCGTCAGCGCGTAGTTCACACCGGCGTGCTCCATCAGGATCGCCGAGGTGTAGGCGCCGACCGCATAGAATGCGCTCTGGCCCAGCGAGAATTGTCCGCTGCCGCCGGTCAGGATGTTCAGCGCCAGAACCGCGAGCCCGTAGATCAACAGCATCGTGAGCTGGAAGATGATGAAGTTCTTCACGAACAAGGGCGCGGCGATCAGCACGGCCAGCATGATCAATGACGTGCCGTAGCTGAGGGTCATGGCGCGTTTGGGGACGGCCTCGACAGACGACCCTTCGGTGACGACTTCCTGAATCGCGCTCATGATCAAACTCGCTTCACGATTGGCCGGCCGAACAGGCCGGCGGGCTTGACGACCAGTACGGTGACGATCAGCGCGAGCGCGATCGGCAGCTTCAGTTCATTGCCGACGCCGGGGACATAGGTGCCGACGAGATTTTCGAAGATGCCGACCAGGAAGCCGCCGACCACCGCGCCGAACGGGCTGGTCAGGCCGCCGAGCACCGCGGCCGCGAAGCCGTAGATCAGCACGCCCAACATCATGTTCGGCTCCAGGAACACCACCGGCGCGATCATCATGCCGGCAACGGAGCCGATCGCGGCCGCCATGCCCCAGCCGAGCGCGATCATCCATGAGGTGTTGATGCCGACCAGCCGCGCCGATTCCGGCAGCGATGCGGCCGCGCGCATCGCAAGGCCCATTCGCGTGAAACGAAAGAAAAAGAACAGCAGAAGAAGCAAAGCCAGGGTGACGCCGATCATGCCGGCCTGATGGGTAGAGATCAACTGGCTGCCGAGAAACGGCGAGGATCCGAACGGGGTCGGGTATTGCTTGATGGTGAAATCCCAGATCAGACCGGCGACGCTGTTGATGATCGAGTACAGCGCGATGAAGCCGGCGACGTTGGTGAGGATCGGCGCCTTGGCCAGCGGCTTGAACAGGATCCGCTCGATAAGGATTCCGCCGCAGAATGAGAATATGACGGTGAGAAGGAAGGCCCCCCAATAGGGCACGCCCCACTGCATCATCTGCCAGGAAATGAAGGTCGAGAACATCGCCATTTCGCCTTGCGCGAAATTGAGATGATCGATCGCCTGGTAGATCATGACCACCGCTAGCGCCATGCAGGCGTAGATTGCGCCGGTGGAAATACCGGCCAGGATTTGATTGACAAAAAGTTCCATGGCCGCTCTCCCTCAATATCCTAGATAGGATTTACGGACGTCTTCGTTGTTGGCGATCTCGCTGGCGCTTCCGGACATCACGATACGTCCGGTTTCGATCACATAGGCGGTGTCGGCGAGCTCCAGCGCCAGTTGCGCGTTCTGCTCCACCACCAGAATGGTGACCTTGTCCTCGCGATTGATCTTGCCGAGGATCTTGAACAGGTCGCGCACGATCAGCGGCGCCAGTCCGAACGACGGCTCATCTAGCAGCATCAGCCGCGGGCGTAGCATCAGCGCGCGCGCAACCGCCAGCATCTGCTGTTCGCCGCCCGACAGCGTGCCGGCCTGCTGGGTATGGCGCTGCTTGAGCACCGGAAAATGATCGTACATGCGCTCGATGTCGGACACCACGCCGGCGTTGTCCTTCCGCGTGATCGCGCCGAGCTGCAGGTTCTCTTCCACCGTCATGGTCGTGAAGGTGCCGCGGCCCTGCGGTACGTGGGCAATACCGAGCCGGACGATGTTCTCGGTCGAGCGGCCGGTAAGCGGGGCGCCGTCGAATTCGATCGCGCCGGTGGAGCGCACCATGTTGCAGATCGCGCGCAAGGTCGTGGTCTTGCCGGCGCCGTTGGCGCCAAGCAGCGTAGTCATGCTGCCTTCGCTGAGACCGAACTCGAGACCGTGCAGCGCCTGGACCTGGCCGTAATAGGCGCGCAGATCCCTTACGTTGAGCATTGCGGTCATTGATCCTTGCTCCCGAGATAGGCTTTGATGACATCCGGGTCGGACTGCACCGCGGCCGGGGTGCCCTCGGCGAGCTTGCGGCCGAAATTCAATGCCACCACATGATCGGCGATCGACATCACAAGACCCATGTGATGTTCGACCAGCAGGATGGTGAGTTTGCGCTCCTCGCGAATCCGGCGGATCAGATCGCCGAGCACGTGGACCTCCTCGTGATTGAGGCCGCCGGCGGGCTCGTCGAGCAGCAGGATCTTCGGATCCGAAGCCAGCGCGCGCGCCAGTTCCACCCGTTTCTGGGTGCCAAACGGCAGACCGGACACCACCGTGTGGGCAACGTCATCGAGCTGGAGATAGCTGACGATTTCGTGGACGCGCTTGTTGAGTTCGGCCTCGCTGCGGCGGACCCAGGCCAGTTTCAAGGAATTGCTGATGATATCGCTGTTGGTGCGGGCGTGGGTGCCGACCCGAACGTTGTCGAGCACCGAAAGATTGGGAAACAGCGCGACGTTCTGAAAAGTGCGGCCGATGCCGATTTCGGCGATCCGGTGCGGCGGACGCGACAGGATGCTTTGACCCTCCATAAGGATGTCGCCGGCGCTGGGCTGGTACAGCCGGCTCAGGCAGTTGAAGAGGGTGGTCTTGCCGGCCCCGTTCGGTCCGATCAGGCCGAGGATCTGGCCCTGATGCATGTCGAAGGACACGCCGTTCAATGCAATGATGCCGCCGAACACGACGCTGACGTCGCGAACCGCCAGCAGGGGATACGCTCCCTGCGCGAGTTGGACTTGCGTCATTTCGCTCCGCCCGTACAGTTCGCCGGCACGGAATGACCAGGCGAAGCTGTGCGCCGGTCACGATGAACGCTACCTGATCCCCTCGACCACACGTGCAAACTTCCCTCCTGCTTTCAACTTTTTGCCTTCTTCTTTTTTTGATTGCGAGGCGGCGCCGCCGAGCGCCGCCTCGATGTTCCTTACCATCGCCAGGAGACGAGGTCCAATATCGTTGCGCAACCTATCTTCCGTGAAACGGAATGCGGGCGCACCACAATTAAACGCATACGGACCAGTTCCGTCATTAAGCTTTAGTGCTACGCCGACCGCATGTATGTCGTCGTGCCAGTCGCCCGCCGAGATTGCAAAGCCGTGTTTCGCCACTGTTTCGCCGGCGCGTTCGATGCCGTCGCGCATTCCCGGCCAGCGGCTGCCATGGTGCTCGCGCAGCTGGCGCGACAACGCGGCACGCTCCTCGTCCGGCAGCGCCCAAAGATAGGCCCGGCCCATTGCGGTGGTCGCAATCGGTATGCGCGAGCCTACGTCGAGCTGGACGCCCAGCGTGAGGCCGCGGCTCTGCCCGAAGTAGATCATGCTGGTGCGGTCGCGGCCGCCGACGGCGACCGCGCCGCCGGTCTCGCGCATGACTTCCTCGCGAAACGGTTCCGACAGATGCCGAACGCCGAGGTTGGCCAGCGCGGCATAGCCGAGCGCCATGGCTGCAGGCGCGAGTTGATATTTCTCGAACCTTGGAACCGGAGTAAGGTAACCGAGCTTGGTCAAGGTGTAGGTCAGCCGGGAAACGGTTGGCTTTGGCAGGTTGGTACGGGCCGCGATCTCTTGATTGCCAAGAAGCCCGTCGTTGGGATGGAATGCGCGCAACACATCAAGGCCGCGGGAAAGCGCGACGACGAAGTTGCGATCGGTCGCCACCTTCTTGCCTTGACGTTTCATTGCCTGCCGCTGTGCCGGCCTCGTTGACAAGGGAGGTGCTTCAAAATAACCCTCCATGTCAAGATGTGGAATTAAATTCCGCAATGCGAAATCGATCGAAAACAGGGTGTTCAAGGAGGCTAGCGTGAACGAAGTGGTCAAGCTCGAGCGTCGCGACGTGGTCGGGATCGTCACGGTCAACAATCCTCCCGTGAATGCGCTCAGCGCCGCGGTCCGCGGCGGCATTCTTGACTGCATCAAGAGCGCGATCGCCGAGCCCGAAGTGAAGGCGATCGTACTGACCTGCGCCGGGCGCACCTTTATCGCCGGCGCCGACATCACCGAATTCGGCAAGCCGCCAAAACCCCCCGGTCTGCATGAAGTGCTGAGCCTGATGGAGAACTCGCCGAAGCCAATCGTCGCCGCGATCCACGGCACCGCACTCGGTGGCGGTCTCGAGGTTGCGCTCGCCTGCCATTTCCGGGTCGCGACCAGGGAGGCGAAGCTCGGCTTGCCGGAAGTGAAGCTCGGCCTTTTGCCGGGTGCCGGCGGCACGCAGCGCCTGCCGCGCGCGGTCGGTCCCGAACTCGCGGTCAAGATGATCGTCGGCGGCGACCCGATCGGCGCCGCGGAGGCGCTGAAGAACGGCCTGATCGAGGAAATCGTCGAAGGCCCTGCGTCCGGGGGCGAGGCCTTTGCCCGCAAGGTGCTGGCGGAGAAGCGTCCGTTGCGCAAACTGCGCGACGACGATTCCAAACTGGCGGCCGCCAAGGCCGACCGTTCGATCTTCACCAACGCAGTCGCCGCCCTCACCAAGAAGGCGCGCGGGCTGGAGGCGCCGTTTGCCGCGGCAGATGCGGTCGGCGCCTCGATCGACCTGCCGTTCGATGAAGGGTTGAAGAAGGAGCGCGAGGGCTTCCTCAAGCTGGTGTCGAGCGAGCAGTCGAAGGCGCAGCGTTACGCATTCTTCGCCGAGCGCGAGGCGGCCAAGATCGCCGGCGTGCCCGAAGGGACCAAACCGCGCAATGTCGAGCGCGTCGCCATCATCGGCGCCGGCACCATGGGCGGCGGCATCGCGATGTCATTCGCCAATGCCGGAATTCCCGTCACCCTGATCGAGACCGGCGCCGAGCAGCTCAAGCGCGGCATGGGCGTGATGCAGAAGAACTACGAGGCCAGCGCGGCGCGCGGCGGCATTCCGCCCGACGCGCCGGCCAAGCGCATGGGCCTGATCGAGGGCGTGGTCGGAATTGAAAACGTCAGGAATGCCGATTTGGTCATCGAAGCGGTGTTCGAGACCATGGCGATCAAGAAGGAAGTGTTCGCTCAGCTCGACAAGTTTGCAAAACCGGGTGCGGTGCTGGCTTCCAACACCTCCTATCTCAACATCGACGAGATCGCCAAGGAGACGAAACGTCCGCAGGACGTGCTGGGCATGCACTTCTTCTCGCCGGCGAACGTCATGAAGCTGTGCGAGATCGTGCGCGCGGCCAGGACCGCGCCGGATGCGCTGGTGACCGCGGTGGCGGTGGCGCGCAAAATCGCCAAAGTGCCGGCGGTAGTCGGGGTCTGCGACGGCTTTGTCGGCAATCGCATGCTGGCACAGCGCGGCAAGCAGGCCGAGAAGCTTTTGTTCGAGGGCGCGTTGCCGCAGCAGGTCGATGCCGTCGTGACCAAGTTCGGCATGCCGATGGGCCCGTTCGCGATGGGCGATCTCGCCGGCCTCGATATCGGCTGGCGCTCGCGCAAGGATAGGGGCATCAAGTCGGAAATTGCGGACGCGTTGTGCGAAGCCGGCCGCTTCGGCCAGAAGACGGGCAAGGGCTACTACAAGTATGAAGGCGGCTCGCGCGCGCCGCTGCCCGACCCGGAAGTCGAGAAACTGATCGATGAGACGCTGCAGCGGCTCGGGCGCAAACGCCGCGTGGTCGGCGACGATGAAATCCTCGAGCGCATGATGTATCCGATGATCAACGAGGGCGCGCGGATCCTTGAGGAAGGCATCGCGGCGCGCCCGAGCGACATCGACGTGATCTGGATCTACGGTTACGGCTGGCCGGTCTATCGCGGCGGTCCGATGTTCTACGCCGATCAGGTCGGGCTGAAGCACATCGCCGATCGGCTGGCGTTTTACGCGAGGGAAACCAACGATCCCTCGCTCGAACCGGCGCCGCTGCTCAAGCGGCTGGCCGCCGAAGGCAAGAGCTTTGCCTCGCTGGTGCAGACGGCGAAAGCGGCCTGATGGAAAATAGCGGCAGAGCTTCAGCTCCCCTCCCCCTTGCGGGGAGGGGTTGGGGGTGGGGGTCCACACGGGCGGTGCCGATGCCGCTACCCCCCTCCCCGACCCTCCCCCGCAAGGGGGGAGGGAACGGAGATGCTGCGCTCGCCTCACAGCGAAAACGGGCGTCGCGTACATGACCCATCCCGGCGAGCAATTCTATCCGCCAGGCGTCCATTGGAACGATTCGATCGGGCGCGGCACGCTGCCCGATCTGTTGTCGAAGGCGGCGGCAGAATACGGCGCGCGGCCGGCGATCGAATTCCGCGACCGTCCGATCGGCTATGCCGGACTGGAAGACAAGGTCGAGGTCGCCGCCAGCGCGTACCTCGGCGCCGGCTACGGCAAGAACAGCTCGGTGGCGCTGTTCCTCGGCAACACGCCCGATCACCCCGTCAACTTCTTCGGCGCGTTGAAGGCCGGCGCCCGCCTCGTGCATCTGTCCCCGCTCGACGGCGAGATCGCGCTATCGCACAAGCTGAGCGACAGCGGCGCGCGCGTGCTCGTCACCAGCAATCTCCAGACGCTGTTGCCGACGGCGCTGAAATTTCTCGACAAGGGCCTGCTCGACCGGCTGATCGTGTGCGAGGACGACGACTGGGGCAAGGCCGGCACGCCGCAGACGCCGCTGCCACACAATCCCGCCATCATCACCTTCCGTCAGTTCGTCGACGGCGCGAAAAAGCCGACGCGGTGGCCCGATATCTCGGTCGATGACGTCGCGCTATTGCAATACACCGGCGGCACGACCGGCCTGCCCAAGGGCGCCATGCTCAGTCACGGCAACCTGACTTCGGCGGTGTCGATCTACGACGTCTGGGGCAAGCCGGCGCGCGCCGAGCGCGATGCCATCGAGCGCGTGATCTGCGTGCTGCCGCTGTTTCATATCTTCGCGCTGACGGTGGTGCTATTGTCCTCGCTCCGGCGCGGCAATTTGATTTCGCTGCACCAGCGCTTCGACGTCGAGGCCGTGATGCGCGACATCGAGGTCAAGCGCGCGACCGCTTTTCCCGGCGTGCCCACGATGTGGATCGCGATCGCCAGCCTGCCCGACCTCGACAAGCGCGACCTTTCGTCGCTGGCGTTTTGCGCTTCGGGCGGCGCGCCGCTGCCGGTCGAGGTCGCCAGGATCTTCGAGCGCAAGGTCGGCATGAAGCTGAACAGCGGCTGGGGCATGACCGAGACCTGCTCGCCCGGCACCGGGCATCCCAAGGAGGGACCGGAAAAGCCCGGCTCGATCGGGCTGATGCTGCCGGGCATCGAGATCGACGTGGTCGCGCTCGACGATCCCAAAAAAATCCTGCCGACCGGCGAAGTCGGCGAAATCCGCATCCGCGGTCCCAATGTGACCAAAGGCTACTGGAACCGGCCACAGGAAACCGCCGAGGCCTTTGTCGGCGACCGTTTTCTCACCGGCGATATCGGTTACATGGACGACGACGGCTATTTCTACCTGGTCGACCGCAAGAAGGACATGATCATTTCAGGCGGCTTCAACGTCTATCCGCAGATGATCGAGCAGGCGATCTATACCCACCCCGCCGTGCACGAGGTGATCGTGATCGGGATTGTCGACGATTACCGCGGCGAGGCGGCGAAGGCGTTCGTGAAACTGCGCGCCGCCGCCAGCCCGTTCACGCTGGAGGAACTCAAGGCATTCCTCGCCGGCAAGCTCGGCAGGCACGAAATCCCCGCGGCGCTGGATTTCGTCGACGAACTGCCGCGGACCTCGGTGGGCAAGCTTTCGCGCCATGAATTGCGCAACCGGCAGCCGCAGGCCGCGCCGAAGCAACAACTCGCGTCGGGAGGCCGATCGTGATGGATGCGACTCCATCGCCGGGATGAGGATGTAAGGAAAGACCACGGTAATTACCGGCGTAATTCATTCGCTCACAGGAGGATCCGATGGATCTCAGCTTCAGCAAGGAAGAGATGGCGTTTCGTGACGAGGTGCGGGCCTTCTTTGCCGATCATGTGCCGGCCTCGACCCGGCAGAAACTGCAGGAGGGCCGTCATCTCTCCAAGCAGGAGATGATCGATTGGTGGCGCATCCTGAACAACAAGGGCTGGGGCGTCTCGCACTGGCCGAAGGAATATGGCGGCACCGGCTGGAGTTCGGTCCAGCACTACATCTTCAACGAGGAGCTGCAGATGGCGCCGGCGCCGTCGCCGCTGGCCTTCGGCGTCAGCATGGTCGGCCCGGTGATCTACACCTTCGGCAGCGAGGCGCAGAAGAAGCATTTTCTGCCGCGCATCGCCAACGTCGACGACTGGTGGTGCCAGGGCTTTTCCGAGCCCGGCTCCGGCTCCGATCTGGCCTCGCTCAAGACCAAGGCCGAGCGCAAGGGCAATTCCTACATCGTCAATGGCCAGAAGACTTGGACGACGCTGGCCCAATACGCCGACTGGATTTTCTGTCTGTGCCGCACCGATCCGGCGGCCAAGAAGCAGTCCGGCATCTCCTTTATCCTGATCGACATGAAGACCAAGGGCATCACGGTGCGCCCGATCCAGACCATCGACGGTGGCTACGAGGTCAACGAAGTGTTCTTCGATGACGTCAAGGTGCCCGTCGAAAACCTTGTCGGCGAGGAGAACAAGGGCTGGGATTACGCCAAGTTCCTGCTCGGCAACGAGCGCACCGGAATCGCCCGCGTCGGCGTCTCCAAGGAGCGGATTCGCCGCATCAGGGAGCTGGCGGGCAAGGTCGAATCCGGCGGCAAGCCGGTGATCCAGGATCAGAAATTCCGCGAAAAACTCGCCGAGGTCGAGATCGAGCTGAAGGCGCTGGAGCTGACCCAGCTTCGCGTCGTCGCCGATGAGGGCAAGCACGGCAAGGGCAAGCCCAATCCGGCGTCCTCGGTGCTCAAGATCAAGGGCTCGGAAATCCAGCAGGCCACCACCGAGCTGCTGATGGAAGTGATCGGCCCGTTCGCCGCGCCCTACGACGAGCACGGCGATGACGGTTCCAACGAGGCGATGGACTGGACCGCGCAGATCGCGCCGAGCTATTTCAACAACCGCAAGGTCTCGATCTATGGCGGCTCCAACGAGATCCAGCGCAACATCATCACCAAGGCGGTTCTGGGGTTGTGATCTCTTCTCCCTCGCCCCGCTCTTCGCAGGGAGAGGATTGGGGTGAGGGGCTCTTGATCCGGCAAACACTGTGTCTGTGTTGGACTCTGTGCCTTGCCCCTCACCCGGCGCGACGCGCCGACCTCTCCCCGTAAAGGACGGGGAGAGGTTAAGAAGGCGGTGCGACGCAGCAGCAAATTACGTGACGAATAGTCAAAGGAAACGGAAGAACATGGATTTTGATCTGTCCGAGGAGCAGCGGCTTCTCAAGGAAAGCGTCGACGGCCTGCTCGGCTCGTCCTACGATTTCGACGCGCGCAAGAAGTACAGGACGGAAAGCGGCGGCTGGAGCAAAACCGTCTGGAACAAGCTCGCCGAACAGGGGCTGCTCGGCCTGCCGTTCTCCGAGGATGATGGCGGCTTCGGCGCCGGCGCGGTCGAAACCATGATCGTGATGGAAGCGATGGGCAAGGCGCTGGTGCTGGAGCCTTATCTGCCGACCGTCGTGATATCAGGCGGCCTGTTGCGCCGTGGCGGCTCCGCCGCGCAGAAAGCCCAACACATCCCCTCGATCATCGACGGCAGCAAGACCTTCGCCTTCGCACAGCTCGAAAAGAATTCGCGCTACGACCTCAACGATGTCGCCACCTCGGCCAAGAAGAAGGGCGGGGGTTACCTGATCGACGGCGAGAAATTCGTCGTGCTCAACGGCGAGAACGCCGACATGCTGGTGGTGACCGCGCGCACCAAGGGCGGCCAGCGCGACGCCGGCGGCATCGGCGTGTTCCTGGTGCCGGGCAACGCCAAGGGCGTCGTCAAGAAGGGCTATCCGACCCAGGACGGCCTGCATGCCGCCGACATCTCCTTCACCGGCGTCGAGGTCGGCGCGGAAGCCGCGATCGGCGATGGCGAGAACGCGCTGGCGCTGATCGAGCGCGTCGTCGACGATGCCCGCATTGCGATCTGCGCCGAGGCCGTTGGCATCATGGATGAATCGCTTAAAACCACGGTGGAATACCTCAAGACCCGCACCCAGTTCGGCGTGCCGATCGGCAGCTTCCAGACCCTTCAGCACCGTGCCGCCGACATGTTCGTGGCGCTGGAGCAGGCCCGCAGCATGTCGATGTTTGCGACCATGGCGAGCGATTTCGACGATGCCGGCGAGCGCGCCACCGCGGTCGCGGCGGCAAAGGTGCAGATCGGCAAGTCCGGCAAATTCATCGGCCAGCAATCGATCCAGCTCCATGGCGGCATCGGCATGACCCAGGAGGCCAAAATCGGCCACTACTTCAAGCGCCTCACCATGATCGAGAACAGCTTTGGCGACACCGACTACCATTTGCGCCGCGTCACCGATAGCGGCGGATTGGTGTAGGGCCACGGACCGTCATTGCGAGCGCAAAGCGAAGCAATCTGGATTGCTTCGTCGCTTACGCTCCCTAGCGCAAACGCTCTGCGTTTGTCGCAGGCAATGACGGCAAAAAAACAAGGGAGGCAGCCAACCATGAAATCCACCCCGTTCGATCTCACAGGCCGAGTAGCCGTCATCACCGGCTCCAGCCGCGGCATCGGCCGCGCCTCGGCCGAACTTTTGGCAAAACTCGGCGCCAAGGTGGTGATCTCCAGCCGCAAGGCGGATGCCTGCGAAGTGGTTGCCGAGGCTATCAGGAAAGCCGGTGGCGACGCCCACGTCATCGCCTGCAACATCTCGCGCCGCGAGGAAGTCGAGGCGCTGATCGCGGGCGCGACCAAGCATTACGGCAAGATCGACATCCTGGTCTGCAACGCCGCGGTCAATCCGTATTACGGGCCGCTGCTCGACATCAAGGACGAGGCGTTCGACAAGATCATGGGCTCCAACGTCAAGAGCAACATCTGGCTGTGCGCGCTGGCGATCCCGCCGATGGCCGCGCGCGGCAACGGCTCGGTGGTGATCATCTCCTCGATCGGGGGGTTGCGCGGCTCGACCGTGATCGGCGCCTACGGAATCTCCAAGGCCGCGGATTTCGCGCTATGCCGCAGCCTGGCCGGTGAATGGGGCCCGAAGGGCGTGCGCGTCAACTGCGTTGCGCCGGGCCTCGTCAAAACCGATTTCGCGCGCGCGTTGTGGGAAGACGAAGAGCGCCTCAAGAAGCGCTGCGCCACCACGCCGCTTCGGCGCATCGGCGAGCCCGACGAAATCGCCGGCGCGGTCGCCTATCTCGGCTCGGACGCCTCGAGCTTCATGACCGGGCAGACCATCGTGGTCGACGGCGGCGTCACCACGGCCTCGGCATAGACTTCTACTCCCCTCCCGCCGCAAACGCGGGGGGAGGGGAGTAGAACGTCGCGATATTGACCTTCGCCGCCCAATCCGCTTGCCTCGCCGCGACGAAATCAGGGAAGCAGCGCCAGGAAAATATCATGTCCCATGTGCTGGCCATCGATCAGGGCACCACCTCCTCGCGCGCCATCGTGTTTCGCGCCGACATCTCGATCGCGGCATCCGCGCAAGCCGAATTCCCGCAGCATTTTCCGGCGTCGGGCTGGGTCGAGCATGAGCCGGAGGACATCTGGAGCTCGACCATCGCCACCTGCCGCGAGGCCCTGGAGAAAGCGGACCTCACCGCCAGGGACATCGCCGCGATCGGGATCACCAACCAGCGCGAGACCACGGTGGTGTGGGATCGCGTCACCGGCAAGGCCGTGCATCGCGCCATCGTCTGGCAGGATCGCCGCACCGCCGACATCTGCGCGCGGTTGAAGGCCGAAGGCCACGAGCCCGCCATGTCAGCCAAAACCGGGTTGATCATCGATCCTTATTTTTCGGGCACAAAGGTAGCCTGGATGCTCGATCACGTGCCCGGCGCCCGCGCCCGCGCTGACCGGGGCGAGCTGATGTTCGGCACCGTCGATTGCTATCTGCTGTGGCGGCTCACCGGCGGCAAGGTGCACGCGACAGATGCCACCAACGCCTCGCGCACGCTGCTGTTCAACATCCACAGCGGCGAGTGGGACGACGAGCTCCTGAAGATCCTGCGGGTGCCGCGCGCGATGCTGCCCGAGGTGAAGGATTGTTCGCATCATTTCGGCGAAAGCCAGCCCGAATTGTTCGGCGGCGCGATCGCGATCTCGGGCATCGCCGGCGACCAGCAGGCCGCCACCATCGGCCAGGCCTGTTTCTCGCCGGGCATGATCAAGTCGACCTATGGCACCGGCTGCTTTGCCCTGCTCAACACCGGCACGACGCCGGTCGCTTCCAAAAACAAGCTCTTGACCACCATCGCCTATCAGCTCAAGGGCCAGCGCACCTACGCGCTCGAAGGCTCGATCTTCGTCGCCGGCTCCGCGGTGCAATGGCTGCGCGACGGCCTCGGCGTCATCAAGCACGCCAGCGAGACCGGTCCGCTCGCCGACAAATCCGATTCCACCCAAAGCGTCTACCTGGTGCCGGCCTTCGTCGGCCTCGGCGCGCCCTACTGGAATCCGCGCGTGCGCGGCGCGCTGTTCGGGCTGACCCGTAACACCGGCCCGGCCGAGCTCGCGCATGCCGCGCTCGAAAGCGTTTGCTACCAGACCTATGACCTGCGCGAGGCGATGCGGGCCGACTGGCCGGGCGAAAAGGCCGCCAACGTGCTGCGCGTCGACGGCGGCATGACCGCTTCCGACTGGACCATGCAGCGCCTCGCCGATCTCCTGGACGCGCCGGTCGATCGGCCGACGATCCAGGAAACCACCGCGCTCGGCGCCGCCTATCTCGCGGGGCTTTCGGCAAGCGTCTATCCCGAGCCGGCAAAATTCGCCGACAACTGGCGGCTGGAGCGCCGCTTCAAGCCGGCCATGAGCGCGGCCACGCGCGAGCGCAAGCTCAAGGGCTGGGCGAGGGCGGTGAAGGGACTGTTGGCGAGCGATGAGGGGGAGTAGGATTTAGACGTCGAAGCGTACCGAAGTGGTGTTGGCGCCGCAGATCAACACCCCGATTCGCTCTCCAGGAGGTAAGGCCCGAACCGGATGCGACGTTTGTTAGAAGTTGTTTTCCAGGATTCGGCGAATCTGTTTCCTTTGGTCGCGCACACCCGGAAATGGACATCCGAGGTCGCGCGCCTTGCCCTTGGTGCTTGCGAGCGACCGTTTTAACACAACGGACACGCGCATGGCGGATGCACCGGACTCAACGAGTAACTTAAGTCGCTCGCAATCCTTTTCAGACCAAACGGCGTAACGCCGCATCTTCATTACCGGGCCAATCGCCGCTCCACGCGCTTGCGGCTGCTCCCGACCTTCTTGACGGCCTTCTTGACCGCCGCCCGCGACTTGCCGGACTTCTTGGCCTCATAGCGAACCTCGTAACCCTGGCCGCCTGCTACGCGTGCGCGATCCTGCTTCCGACCCCTGCTGCTCTGTTTCTTTGCTCTCGCCATCCGGTTCTCCTCATGCCGGGAAAAACGCCCGTGACAGCATTGAGTTCCCTTAAACAGGCCGGAACGATTCGCGTTTGGCTCTTGAATCCGTTTCGCTCGGTGCGGACTGGATTCATGAAGTCAAGCACGACGGCTACCGTCCGATCGTTCAACGAGATGGCATCTCAGCCGATGGACGATTTTTACGGGAGAGCGGGAACAGCGACGCATGCCGCTGATTGTCGCGATCACTGGTCGTCGCAGCGGGTCGTGGCGGCTCAAAAAATGTCCGCAAGCGGACAGATGCGCATTCATCGGCGGTTCAAGATCGGACAGTATGTAGCATCACATCGGACGGGGGAAAAAATACAGGATCGATAACTGCCGGCAGGGTTTCCAATGAATGTCAGTGAACAACAGTCCGATTTTTGCCCACACTGTCACAGTCGGTTCGAAATCGTTTATGCGAAAATCGGATTTGGTAGCATCGCGATGATCGCGTCTTGTCCGAATTGTGCGCTGGCGTGCGACGAGAACTGGGGTACCGCAAACACGAAAACAATTGATCGTTGGGCAAAGCCGGCAAGAATTACTCGGGACGTTTCGCAGCGGGACGCCATGCTGGACCAACTTAATCTGCGCTTTAAATACGTCCTCGTGTTCCTGATCGGAGCGCTGATCGCGGCCGCCGCTCTGCGCCATGGCATCCATGTCTATGGAGGGTTTTCCCGCGAACAGATTCGCATCGGCACGCTACTGGCAATTCCGTTCGTCGCGCTGGTCGTCATCTTCCTTCGAAGAAGGTCCCGCGAATAGGGTCGCTGGCCGGTCCAGCGGGCTTTCGATCGCTAATCGAGTGGTGCCCGCGAATCCTCTTCCACACAGGGAGCGGAGGAAGAGGCATTCGCTACGCCCGTGCCGCTTTCCTTCGATAGGCCAGATGCACCGCGCAGGTGCAGCCGGGCGGATGGGCGGCCAGTTCGACGGAGGCGACATCGTTGGCCGGCACCGTGGAAGCGGACGTTAGCGGCGGCATCGCTTCTCTGACCCGGCGATTCCTTTCCTGGCGGTCCTCGGTGGGGATGTAGTTCAACACCGGCGCCAGCCAGCGCTCGGCCTCCGCCACGCTCCAGCCCTTGCGGGCGGCGTAGTCCTCGACCTGGTCGCGCTCGATCTTGCCGACGCCGAAATAGAAACTCTCGGGGTGGCTGAAGTAGAGCCCGGACACCGAGGAGCCCGGCCACATCGCAAAATTCTCGGTGAGCTTCACGCCGGCATTGTTTTCGGCATCGAGCAGCGCAAACAGCGTCGCCTTCTCGGTGTGGTCGGGCTGCGCGGGATAGCCGGGGGCGGGGCGGATGCCCTGATATTTTTCCAGGATGAGGTCTTCGGGCGGCAGCGTCTCGTCGGGCGCGTAGCCCCAGAATTCCCGGCGCACGCGGGCATGCAAGCGCTCGGCAAACGCCTCCGCGAGGCGATCGGCCAGTGCCTTGCACAGGATCGAGGAGTAATCGTCGTTGGCGTTCTTGAAGCGGTCGGCGACCACGTCCTCGCCGATTCCGGCGGTGACCACGAAAGCCCCGATATAGTCCGGCACGCCCGAGGCCACCGGTGCGATGAAATCCGACAGCGCCGCGTTGAAGCGGCCTTCGCGCTTTTCGAGTTGCTGGCGCAACGTGTGCAAGGTCGCGATCGTCTGCTTGCGGCTGTCGTCGGCGTAAACCGCGATATCGTCGCCGACCGCGTTGGCCGGCCAGAAGCCGATGGTGGCCTGCGCCTTGAACCAGTTTTCCCTGACGATAAGCTCGAGCATCCTGCGCGCATCGTCATGGAGCGAGCGCGCGACTTCGCCGACTTTGGGGTCGTCGAGAATGGCGGGATAACGCCCGGTCAGCTCCCAGGTCTGGAAGAACGGCGTCCAGTCGATGTGGCCGGCGAGCTCGGCGAGGTCGTAATCCCGAAACGATTTGACG
This sequence comes from uncultured Alphaproteobacteria bacterium, assembly GCA_963840155.1. GTDB lineage: Bacteria > Pseudomonadota > Alphaproteobacteria > Rhizobiales > Xanthobacteraceae > Bradyrhizobium. Next base: position 734,283 of record CAWIXP010000002.1, on the reverse strand, counting down.
CCGAGAAACGCCGGCCGTTTCGGCGGCGTCCTGGCAAAGTCGATCACAACCGCGTTGGCGCGGGCGTCGGCGAGCTTCAACCGCTTCTTGTCGGCCTGAGCGCGGAAATGCGCCGCGGAAATCCTGGCGTAATCGGCCCGCACCTCGGTGGCATAGGCCTCGCGCCGCTCCGGTGCCAGCAGCGAGGAGACGACGCCGACGGCGCGGCTGGCGTCGTTGACATGCACCACCGGCCCGCCGCGATAATTCGGATCGATCTTCACGGCGGTATGCACCCGGCTGGTGGTGGCGCCGCCGATCAATAGCGGCACCGTCATGTGCTGGCGTTCCAATTCGCCGGCGAGATGACTCATCTCGTCGAGCGAGGGCGTGATCAACCCCGAAAGGCCGATGATGTCGGCGCCCTCGCTTCTGGCGGTCTCGATGATCCTGGTGGCGGGCACCATCACCCCGAGGTCGATCACCTCGAAGTTGTTACACTGCAGGACGATGCCGACAATGTTCTTGCCGATGTCGTGGACGTCGCCTTTCACGGTGGCGAGCACGATCTTGCCGGCCGAGCTGCGGCCGGCGCCCACAATGCCGTTGGCGAGATTGCGCGCCTTTTCCTCCTCCATGAACGGCATCAAATAAGCCACCGCCTGCTTCATCACGCGGGCCGACTTCACCACTTGCGGCAAAAACATCTTGCCGTCGCCGAACAGGTCGCCGACGATGTTCATGCCGGCCATCAGCGGACCCTCGATCACCTCGAGCGGCCGCGTCGCGAGTTTCCGCGCGTCCTCGGTATCCACCTCGATGAATTCGGTGATGCCGTGCACCAGCGCATGGCTCAGCCGCTTGTCGACCGGCCATTCCCGCCAGGCGAGATCCTGCTCTTTTGTCTGTTTCTCCGTGCCGCGGAATTTTTCCGCGAGCGCCAGCAGCCGTTCGGAGGCGCCGGGGTCGCGATTGAGGATGACGTCCTCGCAGGTGCGCCGCAGCTCGGGATCGATATCGTCATAGACGATCATCTGTCCGGCGTTGACGATGCCCATGTCCATGCCGGCCTTGATGGCATGATACAGGAACACCGAATGCATGGCCTCGCGCACCGGCTCGTTGCCGCGGAACGAGAACGACAGGTTGGAGACCCCGCCCGAGACATGCGCATGCGGCAGGTTCTGGCGGATCCAGCGCGTCGCCTCGATGAAATCGACGCCGTAATTGTTGTGCTCTTCGAGTCCCGTCGCGATCGCAAAGATATTGGGATCGAAGATGAGGTCCTCCGGCGGGAAGTCCAGCCGATCGACGAGAATGTCGTAGGCGCGCTTGCAGATCTCGGTCTTGCGCGCGAAGGTGTCGGCTTGCCCGGCTTCGTCGAACGCCATGACCACCACGGCCGCGCCATGACGTCGCGCGATTTTGGCCTCGTGGATGAACTTTGCCTCGCCTTCCTTCATCGAGATCGAATTCACCACCGGCTTGCCCTGGACGCATTTCAACCCGGCTTCGATCACCGCGAATTTCGAGGAGTCCACCATGATTGGGACGCGGGCGATATCGGGTTCGGCGGCGAGGAGATTGAGGAAGGTCACCATCGCCTTTTCGGAATCCAGCAATCCCTCGTCCATGTTGACGTCGATGATCTGGGCGCCGTTCTCGACCTGGTCGCGCGCCACCTGGAGGGCCGCGGTGTAATCGCCGGCGGTGATCAGCTTGCGGAAGCGCGCCGAGCCGGTGACATTGGTGCGCTCGCCGACGTTGACGAAGGGAATCGCGGGCGTCAGCTCGAATGGCTCGAGGCCCGAGAGCCGCAGCCGCGGCTCGATCGCGCGCACCACGCGCGGCCTGTGCGGCGCCACCGCGGCCGCAATCGCGGCGACATGATCGGGCGTGGTGCCGCAGCAGCCGCCGACGATATTGACGAGGCCGCTCGAAGCGAACTCGCCGATCAGCCGCGCCATGTATTCCGGGCTCTCGTCATACTGGCCGAATTCGTTGGGCAAACCGGCGTTCGGGTAGGCACAAACCAGGGTATCGGCGACGCGGCCGATATCGGCGATATGGGCGCGCAGATCTTCCGCGCCGAGCGCGCAGTTGAAGCCGGCGGCGACCGGCCGGGCGTGGCGCACCGAATTCCAGAACGCCGCGGGCAGCTGGCCCGACAGCAGCCGGCCGGATTTGTCGGTGATGGTGCCCGAGATTATCACGGGCACGTCGATGCCGCGCGCCTCGGTGATTTCGGCGATGGCGTAGAGCGCGGACTTGGCGTTGAGCGTATCGAAAATGGTCTCCAGCAGCAGTAGATCAACCCCGCCGTCGAGCAAGCCGTTGATCTGCTCGCCGTAAGCGGCCCGCAGATCGTCGAAGGTCACCGCGCGAAAACCGGGGTTGGAAACGTCAGGCGAGATCGACGCGGTGCGGTTGGTCGGGCCGATGGCGCCGGCGACAAAGCGCGGCTTGCCGTCCTCGGCGCTGACCCGGGCGGCGGCGGCGCGCGCGAGTCTTGCGCCTTCGAGATTGAGCTCATAGGCAAAATTCGAAAGCTCGTAATCGGCCTGCGCGATCGAGGTCGAGGAGAACGTATTGGTGGCGACGATGTCGGCGCCGGCGCGCAGATATTCGGCGTGGATGTCCTCGATCGCCTTCGGCTGGGTCAGGATCAGCAGATCGTTGTTGCCGCGCAGATCGCGGTGAAAATCCGCGAAGCGTTCGCCGCGAAATGCCGCCTCGTCATATTCCAGGGCCTGGATCATCGTGCCCATGGCGCCGTCGAGGACCAGGATGCGTTCGCGGGCGGCCGCGAGCAGAGCGGTTCGCTTGGGAGAGACCGGCACCGTCATCGGATCACGCAGCCTTCTGTGCGCCATTGGGGCGAATGCCCAGCAAATGGCTGATCGCAAACACGAGGTCGGCGCGGTTCATGGTGTAGAAGTGAAAGGTATCGACGCCGTGTTTGGCGAGTTTTTGCACCTGGCCAGCGGCAACCGCGGCCGCCACCAGCTTGCGGGTTTCCGGATCGTCGTCGAGGCCCTCGAATTTGGCGGCAAGCCAGTCCGGCACCGTGGTGCCGGCGCGCGTGACAAAGTTGCGGGCCTGCCTGAAGTTGTGCATCGGCATGATGCCGGGCACGACCGGAATGGCGATGCCGCGCGCCCGAACGCGATCGAGATAGCGGAAATACAGATCGTTGTCGAAGAACACCTGGGTGATGGCGCGGGTCGCGCCGGCGTCGACCTTGGCCTTCAGCACATCGATGTCGGCATCGAAATCGCGGCTTTCCGGATGCTTCTCGGGGTAGGCGGAGACCGAGATTTCGAGATCCGGATGCTGCCGCTTGATGCCGGCAACCAGATCCGCCGAATGCCGGTAGCCGTCCGGATGGGTGGTGTAGGCGGTGCCGATGCCGCCGGGCGGATCGCCGCGAAGCGCCACGATATGGCGGACGCCGATCTCGTGATAGCGGCCGACGATGTCGTCGATCTCGGCCCGCGCCGCGCCGACGCAGGTCAGATGCGCGGCCGGCAGAAGCTCGGTCTCGGCCAGGATGCGGGCGATGGTGGCGTGGGTGCGCTCGCGGGTCGAGCCGCCAGCGCCATAGGTCACCGAGACGAAGTTGGGCGTGAGCGGCGCAAGACGTTTGATGGTCTCCCACAGCGTGCGCTCCATCTCCTCGGTCTTGGGCGGGAAGAACTCGAAGGAGATCGCCGGGGTTTTGAGCGCGCGCTGGCCATCGGGCGCGGGAGGCGTAACCTCGGTCATGACACCACAAACTCCACTTGCTCGGTGACGGGTCGTCAGGCCTAGCTGCGAAGGCCTAAAATAGGCCGAACGGAACGCGCTAAACAGCCCATTGGTAATGGGAAATTGCCCACTTTATGCAAGAAATATGGGATATACTCTCGAAAATCACTAAAGTGGGCTGAATCTACGAGACCCTCGTCAGAAGCTGCCTGCCAACAAAACCGCGAAAACTGCACCATTCACTGCAATTCTAGGCATTTGGCCGGCTATGGGCAGAATATCATCCACGGGAAGTAGTTAAATTTCGTCCCACTCTGTTTTTCGCGCTCAGCCAACGGTCCAATTCGTCGGCGCGCGGCTGACCTGCGCGGCGCCGCCCTTTGTGGCCCCGATCCGGCGGATTAGCTTAGCCGCCATGATTCCGCTTTCGATCCTCGATCTCTCCGTGGTCACCACGGGGACAAAGCCGGCCGCGGCGCTGCGCAACAGCATCGACCTGGCGCGCCATGCGGACGCGCTGGGCTATGTCCGCTATTGGCTCGCCGAGCACCACAACCTGGCCTCGGTGGCGAGCCCGGCGCCCGACATCATGATCGGCCAGATCGCCGCGGTGACGAGCCGGATCCGGGTCGGCTCCGGCGGGGTGATGCTGCCCAACCATGCGCCGTTGATGGTGGCGGAGCGCTTCAAGATGCTGGAGGCGCTGTTTCCAGGCCGCATCGATCTCGGCCTCGGCCGCGCGCCGGGCACCGATGGTGCCACCGCCTATGCGCTGCGCAGCCGGCTCGACCGCCGCGAGGGCGACGATTTTCTCGAGCGGCTGCACGAACTGACCTTGTGGGAGAGCCGCGATTTTCCGCCGAACCATCCCTTCAACAAGGTGGTGGCGATGCCGGATGACACCCCGCTGCCGCCGATCTGGCTGCTCGGCTCCAGCGACTACAGCTCCGAGCTTGCGGCTCAGGCCGGAATGGGATTTGCCTTTGCGCATCATTTCGCGAGCTATGACGCGGTCGAGGCGTTGACCCGTTACCGCCACAACTTCAGGCCATCGGGCTGGCGTTCGACCCCGCACGGCATTTTGGCGGTGGCCGCGATCGCGGCGGAGACCGAGGCCGAGGCGGAAAAGCTCGCCTCGTCGATGGATCTCAATCGGCTACGCCGCGACCGCGGCCAATATCTGCCGCTGCCGAGCGTCGAGGAGGCGCAAGCCTATCCCTATACCGACGCGGAGCGCGCCTCGATCGCGCGCAACCGCTCGCGGCTGTTCGTCGGCAGCGCGGCGACGGTGCTGGCCAAACTGCAGCCGATGATCGCGGCGAGCCAGGCCGACGAACTGATGATCATCACTGCGGTGTATGATCACGACGCCCGCAGGAAATCCTATCAGCTCCTGGCGGATGCGTTCGGACTCGGCAAGCAGGCGGCGGCCTGAGCATTGACGGCCCGGCCGAACGTGTTTGTCCGTTACTCCGCCTTTTCGCTGAACGTCGCGCGGAACGGATGGCCGGGATAGACCCCGACGATGCGAAACTCGCGCGAGAAAAATTTCAGCTCCTCCAGCGCGAAGGCGAGGTTGCGATCCTCGGGATGGCCGTCAACATCGGCGTAAAACTGCGTGGCGAAGAAATTGCCGTCGACCATGTAGCTTTCGAGCTTGGTCATGTTGACGCCATTGGTGGCAAAGCCGCCCATCGCCTTGTAGAGCGCGGCCGGCAGGTTGCGCACCCGGAACACGAACGTGGTGACCAGCGGCCCCGAGCCCTGCGCGGCCCAGCTCGCCTCGCGCGCCAGCACGACGAAGCGCGTGGTGTTGTGGGTCTCGTCCTCGACATCCTCGGCGAGGATATCGAGGGCGTAGATATCGGCCGCCAGCCTCGATGCAATCGCGGCGCAGGATTTGTCGCCGCGTTCGGCGACGATGCGCGCCGAGCCCGCGGTGTCGCCCGACACCACCGGCTTGATGCCGAGCTTGCGGATGATGCGGCGGCATTGGCCGAGCGCATGAACATGGCTTTCCACGGTCTTGATACCGGCAAGCTTGGCGCCGCGCGGCGCCATTAGCTGATGATGGATCGGTTCGAACCACTCGCCGACGATGAACAGGCCGGACTGCGGCAGCAGATGGTGGATGTCGGCGACCCGGCCGGCAACCGAGTTCTCGATCGGGATCATGCCGAGGTCGGCCTCGCCCGAAGCGATGGCGGCCAACGCGTCTTCGAAGGTCGGGCAGGGCGCGGGTTCCGCGTCCGGATAGGCCGCGACGATGGCGAGATGCGAATTCGCGCCCGGCTCGCCCTGGAATGCGACTCTCAGCTTTTTTGTCGTTGTGCTTGCCATGGCGCCTTGTATCAGCCGCTCAAGGTTTGGCTAGTAGCTGGCGGGCGGTTGCGAGGTCCGCCGGGGTATCGACGCCGCGCGGCACGCTGTCCACGATGGTGACGTCGATGCGCATGCCGGCCTCGAGCGCCCGCAATTGCTCGAGTTTCTCCTGCCGCTCCAGCGCAGATGGCGTGAGCGCAACAAAGCGCTCCAGCGCCGCGCGCCGGTAAGCATAAAGCCCGATGTGATGGTAGCGCGGCCCCTCGCCCCAGGGCGCCGTCGCCCGGGTAAAATATAGTGCGCGCAGCCGCCGCTCGCCCACCGGCGAGCCGACCGCCTTGACTACGTTCGGATTGGTGTTTTCTTCCTCGCTGTGGATTTCGGCCGCCAGCGTCGCGATGTCGACCGCGGGATCGGCAAGCGGCGCCAGCACCTCGCGGATATTGTCAGGGCGGATGGTCGGAAAGTCGCCCTGCAGGTTGACGACGGTCTCGATTTTCGCGCCCGGATCGAGCTTGCAAAGCGCCTCGTAGATCCGGTCCGAGCCGGAAGCATGATCGGCGCGCGTCAAGACTGCTTCGCCGCCATCGGATCTCACGGCGGCGGCGATCTCGGGCGTGTCGGTGGCGACCGCGACGCGGCCGATCTGCGCCGATACCGCCCGGCGCAGCACGTGCACGATCATCGGCAGGCCAGCGATGTCCAACAGCGGCTTGCCGGGCAATCGGCTAGAGGCCATGCGGGCGGGAATCAGCACCAAGGTGCGGGCATCTGACATCGGGATGAGGCGTGGACCCGGTTGATAACAGGCCGGAAATGATGGGGATTGGGAGAAAGCCGGCGCATTTATACGGGTTGCCAGAGGCGGGGCAAACCGATATCTCAACCGGGCTCGGGGGGTGCGGTGCGAAAGCCTGATTCCTGAGCCATCCGCGGCCGTTTCTCTCCGGCCTGAAAGTCGACCTTCCGGCCTGGAGCCTGATCCAAGATGGACTCCTTCGAGCTCAATAAAATCCTCGGTGCCATCCTCGGCACCTGCCTTGTCCTGTTGGTGACGAACTTCACGGCCGCTGCGCTTTTCACGCCTCGGCTGCCGGAAAAGCCGGGCTTCGAAATCGCGGTGAAGGAGGAAGCGCCGGCCGGCAAGCAGGCGGCAGCGCCGGCGTCCGAGCCGATCGAAAAGCTGTTGCAGACCGCATCGGCCGAGAAGGGCGCTGCCGCGGCCAAGAAATGCCAGGCCTGTCACACCTTCGAAAAGGGCGGCCCGAATCGCGTCGGTCCCAATCTTTACGGCATCGTCGGTGACAAAAGGGGCGAGGACCGCGGTGGTTTCGATTTTTCGGCCGCGATGAAGTCCAAGGGCGGCACCTGGACCGATGACGATCTCAGCAAGTTCATTGAAAATCCGAAGAGCTTCATTCCCGGCACCAAGATGGGCTTCGCAGGCATCTCCAAGGGCGGCGAGCGCGCCGACGTGATCGCATATCTGCATACGCTGTCGGATCATCCGGTTCCCCTGCCGACGGCGTCAAAGTAAGTAACGGCCCACATCCAAGGCGGGATTTCCAGCGATCGACAGCCGGGCTTTTTTGTCTGGCCGTTGGGTTTGAAGCGGGTCGTTGGTAGCTCGCGGCCTTGTTACCGGGACGCCGCAGCGAGCTCGCCGGCGGGCTGTTATCATGAGGAAGAGCAACACAATCGGTCGAACCGTTGCCTTATATGTTGCCTAATAGTCCGGTCCTGATCGGCGCCCCCGTCGGCGAGAGGAATGTTTCATTTGGCAATTAGCCGTCGACATCTTCTGCAAAGCGGCGCGGCCGCCGCGATTGCCCCGGCGCTTGGGATGGCGGCGGGTGTTGCCGCGGCTGGACCGGCCTGTGCGCAGTCCGCGGCCGAGCCGGCCTGGCGGCACGCGCTGTCGCTGTTCGGAGATATCAAATACCCCGCCGGCTTCGAGCGTTTCGACTACGTCAATCCGGATGCGCCGAAGGGCGGTGTCGCCCGCATGATCTCGATCGGCACCTTCGACAATTTCAACATCGCCGTGGCCGGCGTCAAAGGCTCGATCGCGCCGGCCGCCGCCCTGATCTACGAAACGCTGATGATGCGGTCGCAAGACGAAGTCGCGACGGAGTATGGCCTGCTCGCGGAATCAGCCTCACATCCCGACGATTTCGGCTGGGTGATTTATCGGCTTCGCCAGCAGGCGCACTGGCATGACGGCAAGCCGGTGACGCCGGAGGACGTGATCTTCTCGATCGAGGTCCTGAAGAAGCACAGCCCGATGTACGGCTCCTATTATCGTCATGTGGTGAAATCGGAAAAGGTTGGCGAGCGCGACGTCAAGTTCACCTTCGATTCTCCCGGCAACCGCGAACTGCCGACCATCGTTGGCGAATTGCCGGTGCTGCCGAAACACTATTGGGAAGGCGCTGACGGGCAGGGCCGCCAGCGCGACATTTCGGCGACGACACTGGAGCCGCCGCTGGGCTCCGGCCCCTATCGCATCAAGGACTTTGTCGCCGCGCGATCGGTCAGGCTGGAGCGCGTGAAGGATTATTGGGGGATGCGGCTGCCGACACAAATCGGCCAGAACAATTTCGATGAACTGCGCTTCGAGTTTTTCCGCGACAACCTGGTGGCGCTGGAGGCGTTCAAGGCCGACCAGGCCGACTGGATTACCGAGAATTCGGCCAAGCAATGGGCGACGGCTTACGATTTTCCGGCGGTCGCCGAAAAGCGCGTGGTCAAGGAGGAGTTTCCGATCAACGATTCCGGCCGCATGCAGGGTTTCGTTCTCAATCTGCGCCGCGACCATTTCAAGGACGCGCGGCTGCGCCGGGCCTTCAACTACGCCTACGATTTCGAGGAGATGAACAAGCAGCTGTTCTATAATCAGTACAAGCGCATCAACAGCTATTTCGAGGGGACCGAGCTTGCATCCTCGGGGCTGCCGCAGGGGCAGGAGCTGACGATCCTCCAGGGCGTGCGCGACAAGGTCCCGCCCGAACTCTTCACCACTCCCTATCAAAATCCGGTCGGCGGCAATCCGGAAGCCGTGCGCGCCAATTTGCGCGAGAGCGCCCGGCTGCTCAAGGAGGCCGGCTTCGAGGTGCGCGATCGCAAGCTGGTGGATCCGGCGGGCAAGCCCTTCGCCGTCGAGATCCTGGTTCAGGATCCGTCCGCTGAGCGGATCGCGCTGTTCTACAAGCCGTCGCTCGAACGTATCGGTATCACCACCTCGATCCGTGTGGTCGACGATGCGCAGTATCAGAACCGGCTGCGCAGTTTCGATTTCGACATCATCATCGACCTGTGGCCACAATCGCTGTCGCCGGGCAACGAGCAGCGCGAGTTCTGGGGATCGCAGAGCGCCGATGTTCCCGGCTCGAAAAACACCATCGGCATCAAGAACCCCGCGGTCGATGCGCTGATCGACAAGGTCATCTTCGCAACCGACCGCGCCAACCTGGTGGCTGCGACCAAGGCACTGGACCGCGTGCTGCTGTGGAATTTCTACGTGGTGCCGCAATTCACCTACGGCTTTTCGCGCTACGCGCGCTGGGACCGCTTCAGCCATGCCGAGCCGCTGCCGAAATACGGCCGTTCCGGTCTGCCCTCGCTGTGGTGGTTCGATGCCGAGAAGGCCGCCAGGATCGGCAAGCGAGCTTGAGGAATTTTCCCGGCATGGCGCTTTTCTCCCGCCGACGCATGCTCGGTCTTGGCATTGGCGTGCTGATCGCGCCGCGGCTGCGGCCGGCCATGGCAGGGGAAGCCGGCGCCGAGGCCGGAGGGGTCCATGGCCTGTCGGTGTTCGGCGACCTGAAATATCCGCCCGACTTCCATCATTTCGACTACGTCAATCCGGCGGCGCCGAAGGGCGGGACGTTTTCGCTGATTCCGTCGGTTCGCGCCTACAACCAGTCCTACCAGACCTTCAACTCGCTGAACGCCTACATCCTGAAAGGCGACGGCGCGCAGGGCATGGACATGGTCTTTGCATCGCTGATGGGGCGCGCCAATGACGAGCCCGACGCGATGTATGGGATCGTCGCGCAGTCGGTGCGGATTTCACCGGACAAGCTGACCTATCGTTTCACGCTGCGGCCGGACGCGAAGTTTCACGACGGCACAAGACTGACCGCGCATGATGCGGCGTTCTCGCTGACGACGCTGAAGACAAAAGGCCATCCTCTGCTCGTGGTGCAGTTGCGCGACATGGTGAAGGCGGAAGCGATCGACGATGCGACGTTGATCGTCACCTTCGCCGCGAAGCGCGCCCGCGACGTGCCGCTCTATGTCGCGGGTCTGCCGATCTTTTCGAGGGCCTACTACGCCAGGCAGCCGTTCGAGGAATCGACGCTCGATATCCCCCTGGGATCGGGGCCGTACAAGGTCGGAAAGTTCGAGGTCAATCGCTACATCGAATTCGAACGGGTCAAGGATTGGTGGGGCGCCGATCTGCCGGTCACGCGCGGCAGCTACAATTTCGATGTCGTGCGTTACGAGTTTTACAGGGATCGCGACGTCGCCTTTGAGGGCTTTACCGCGAAGAGCTATCTGTTCCGTGAGGAATTCACCGCCCGGGTTTGGGCGACGCGCTACGATTTCCCCGCCGTAAAGGAGGGCCGGGTCAAGCTCGAAACCCTGCCCGACGAAACGCCCTCGGGCGCCCAGGGCTGGTTCATCAATACCCGCCGCCAGAAGTTCAACGATCCGCGGGTGCGCGAGGCGCTGATCTACGCATTCGATTTCGAATGGACCAACAAGACCATCATGTACGGCGCCTATGCGCGCACCCATTCCCCGTTCCAGAATTCGGACATGATGGTGAGCGGACCGCCATCGCCGGAAGAGCTCGCCCTGCTCGAGCCGTTCCGCGGCCAGGTGCCTGATGAAGTGTTCGGTCAGCCGTTCGTGCCGCCGGTATCGGATGGCTCGGGACAGGACCGGACGCTGCTGCGCAAGGCCTCGCAACTGTTGCAGGAGGCCGGACTTGTCATCAAGGACGGCAGGCGGCTGTTGCCGGACGGCGAGGTGTTCAAGATCGAATTCCTGGCCGACGAGCCCAGCCTGCAGCCGCATCATGCGCCCTACATCAAGAACCTCGGCACGCTCGGCATCGAGGCCAGTCTGCGGATTGTCGACGCGGTGCAATACCGCGCCCGGGTGGAAAATTTCGATTTCGACATGACGATCGAGCGCTTCAGCATGTCGGCGACCCCGGGCGACGGCATGCGTCCGTTCTTTTCCTCGCAGGCGGCGGCCACCAAGGGCTCGTACAATCTGGCCGGCATAGCGAGCCCCGCCATCGATGCATTGATCGAAAAGATCATCGGCGCCAACACGCGTGCCGAGCTGACGATCGCGTGCCGCGCGTTCGACCGGGTGTTCCGCGCCGGGCGCTACTGGGTGCCGCAATGGTATCGTACCACCCACCCGATCGCCTATTGGGACCAGTTCGCCCATCCGCCAAAGCCGCCGCAATACGCGCAAGGCGTCGGCGCGCCGGAAAACTGGTGGTTCGACGCCGGCAAAGCGGCCAAGGCCGAGCAAGCGAAGTAATTCATGAGCGCCTATATCGCCCGCCGCATTTTCCTGATGCTCCCGACGCTGTTGGGCATCCTGTTCGTATCCTTCGTGGTGGTGCAGTTTGCGCCGGGCGGCCCGGTCGAGCGGGTGATCGCGCAACTGAGCGGCGCGGACACCGGCGGCACTTCCCGGATCTCCGGCTCCTCTGGCGGCGATTTCGGCGCGCGAAACCAGCCCGGCGCATCGGGCGACATCACCAACTCCAAGTACCGCGGCGCCCAGGGGCTCGATCCTGATTTCGTCAAGAGCCTCGAGAAGCAGTTCGGCTTCGACAAGCCGGCGCCGGAGCGCTTCGCGCTGATGCTGTGGAATTTCGCCCGCTTCGATTTCGGCAAGAGTTATTTCCGCGACGTCAGCGTGCTGCAGCTGATCAAGGAGAAATTGCCGGTCTCGATGTCGCTCGGGATATGGATGACGCTTCTGACCTATTTGATCTCGATCCCGCTCGGCATCCGCAAGGCTGTCAAGGACGGGTCGAAGTTCGATACCTGGACGTCGGCCGTCGTCATCGTCGGGTTTGCCATCCCAGGCTTTCTGTTCGCGATCCTCTTGATCATCCTGTTTGCCGGCGGCTCGTTCTTCAACATCTTTCCGCTGCGAGGGTTGACCTCGGACGGCTGGTCGCAATTTCCCTGGTACTGGAAGATCCTCGATTATTTCTGGCACATCACCCTGCCGTTGATCTCGATGGCGCTGGGGGCTTTCGCCACCATGACGCTGTTGACCAAGAACTCGTTCCTCGACGAGATCCGCAAGCAGTATGTGATGACCGCGCGCGCCAAGGGCTGCAGCGAGCGCCAGGTGCTCTATAACCATATCTTCCGCAACGCCATGCTGATCGTCATCGCAGGCTTCCCCGGCGCGTTCATTCACGCCTTCTTCTCGGGCTCGCTCCTGATCGAGACCATCTTCTCGCTCGACGGCCTGGGGCTGCTCGGCTTCGAGAGCGTGCTGAACCGCGATTACCCCGTGGTATTCGGAACGCTGTTCATCTTCTCGCTGGTCGGCCTTGTGGTCAATTTGATCTCCGACCTCGCCTATATGTGGATCGATCCGCGGATTGATTTCGAAGCGCGGGAGGTCTGATGACGATCATCGCGCCGCCGCCGATCGAAACCAGGACGCCATCGCCGCTCGGCGAAGCCGTGCCGGCCACGCAGCATGCCTTCGCGCCATCCCCGCTCAACCGGCGGCGCTGGCAGAACTTCAAATCCAACCGCAGGGGCTACTGGTCGTTCTGGATCTTCCTGATCCTGTTCTTCGTCTCGCTGTTCGCCGAACTGATCGCCAACGATCGCCCGTTCCTCATCAAGTTCGACGGGCATTTGTATTTTCCCGCCTTCGTCAGCTATTCCGAGACCACGTTCGGCGGGGATTTCGAGACCGCCGCCGACTATCGCGATCCGTACCTGCAAAAGCTGATTGCGGACAAGGGCGGCACCATCGTCTGGCCGCTGATCCGCTATTCCTACGACACCCATAACCTCGATCTGCCGACGCCGGCGCCGTCAAAACCGACCTGGTTGCTGAGCGAGGCCGAATGCAAGGACGTGGTGCAGCGCAAGGGCCTCAAGAGCTGCCGCGATCTCGAATATAACTGGCTCGGCACCGACGATCAGGGCCGCGACGTGGTGGCGCGCCTGATCTACGGCTTCCGTATTTCGGTGCTGTTCGGCCTCAGCCTGACCCTGATCTCCTCGATCATCGGTGTCGCCGCCGGCGGCGTGCAGGGTTTTTTCGGCGGCTGGATCGATCTGGGATTCCAGCGCTTCATCGAAGTCTGGACCGCCATTCCCTCGCTCTATCTGCTGCTGATCCTGTCCTCGGTCCTGGTGCCCGGCTTCTTCGTCCTGCTTGGCATCCTGTTGCTGTTCTCATGGGTGTCGCTGGTCGGGCTGGTGCGCGCGGAATTCCTGCGCGGCCGCAATTTCGAATACATCATGGCGGCCCGCGCGCTTGGCGTGTCCAACACCGTGATCATGTTCCGGCACCTCTTGCCGAACGCCATGGTGGCGACCATGACCTTCCTGCCCTTCATCGTGTCCTCCTCGGTGATGACGCTGACCGCGCTCGACTTCCTCGGCTTCGGATTGCCGCCGGGTTCGCCCTCGCTCGGCGAATTGCTGTCGCAGGGCAAGGCCAACGTGCAGGCGCCCTGGCTCGGCTTCACCGGGTTTTTCGCCGTCGCGATCATGCTGTCGCTGTTGATTTTCATCGGCGAAGCCGTCCGCGACGCCTTCGATCCGCGCAAGACGTTCAGGTAGACCGCATGGACTCGATCAACCAGCCCCTGCTCGATATCCGCGATCTGTCGGTGGCGTTTCATCAGCCGAGCGGCGTTTCGCTCGCGGTCGATCGCATTTCGTTCGAAATCAAGCGCGGCGAGTGCGTGGCGCTGGTCGGTGAATCCGGCTCCGGGAAATCCGTCAGCGCGCTGTCGATCCTGAAGCTGTTGCCGTATCCGACCGCCTCGCACCCCTCGGGCAGCATTCGCTTCAAGGGCCGCGAGTTGCTTGAGCTGCCGGAGCGTGAGATGCGCGGCATTCGCGGCAACGACATCTCGATCATCTTCCAGGAGCCGATGACCTCGCTCAATCCGCTGCATACTATCGAGGCGCAGGTCGGCGAGATCTTGCAGCTGCACAGCGGAATCGGCAGTGCGGCGGCGCGGGCGCGAACGCTCGAACTGCTCACCCAGGTCGGCATTCCCGAGCCGGCGACGCGGCTCGCGAGCTATCCGCATCAATTGTCCGGCGGCCAGCGCCAGCGCGTCATGATCGCGATGGCGCTCGCCAACGAACCCGACCTGTTGATCGCCGACGAGCCGACCACCGCGCTCGACGTCACCGTGCAGGCGCAAATCCTGACGTTGCTGGCCGAGATTCGGGCGCGGCTCGGCATGAGCATGTTGTTCATCACCCATGATCTCGGCATTGTGCGCCGCATCGCCGACGCGGTCTGCGTCATGAACGGCGGCAAGATCGTCGAGCAAGGGCCGGTCGAGCAGGTTTTTACCGCACCGAAACATCCCTATACCAAGGCGTTGCTCGCGGCCGAGCCCAAGCCGGATCCTGCGCCGCCGCGACCCAGTTCTCCGGTGGTGATCTCGACCGACGATTTGAAGGTCTGGTTTCCGGTCAAGCGCGGGCTGTTGCGCCGGACGGTCGGGCACATCAAGGCGGTGGACGGCGTCTCGCTGTCGGTGCGCAAGGGCGAAACGCTCGGCGTCGTCGGCGAGTCCGGATCCGGTAAAACCACGCTCGGACTGGCGCTGCTGCGGTTGATTTCGTCCGACGGCCCGATCGTGTTTTTGGGCGACAACATCCAGGGCCTGCGTTTCAAGGCGATGCTGCCGTTCCGCCGCGACATGCAGATCGTGTTCCAGGATCCGTTCGGCTCGTTGAGCCCGCGCATGTCGGTCGGCGATATCGTCGCCGAAGGCCTCAGCGTGCATCAATCGGCGCTGTCGCGCGAGGAACGCGAAAGCCGCGTCGTCAAGGCGCTGAACGACGTCGGGCTCGATCCGGCAACGCGGTTTCGTTATCCGCATGAATTCTCCGGCGGCCAGCGCCAGCGCATCAGCATTGCCCGCGCGGCGGTGCTGGAGCCGAATTTCGTGGTGCTGGACGAGCCGACCAGCGCGCTGGATATGCTGTTCCAGGCGCAGATGGTCGATCTGCTGCGCGAACTGCAGCGCAAGCGCGATTTGACCTACATGTTCATTTCCCATGACCTGCGCGTGGTCGCCTCACTGGCGAGCCATTTGATCGTGATGCGTGACGGCAAGGTGGTGGAGGAGGGCCCGGCTTCGGCGTTGTTCAAGTCACCGAAGACCGACTACACCCGCGCGCTGTTCGCCGCGGCGTTCCGGCTCGAGACCGCCCCGGATGGCGCCGTCGCGGAATGAGATTTGCGCGGGCTTTGCTCGCGTGATCGGAAGATCAGCCGATGGCAATCGATCCCAATTCCAGAGAGATGGAATTGCGCTTAATTTGTATAGCGCTCGCCTTCTCGCCGTTCATAATGAGTCCATGAGAGCGCGCCAAATCGATTGCAGCACTTCGGCTCGCCGCGCTTACAAATACCGGGCAAAGACTTTCGCCTGATCCAAACTTCACGACTACGCGAAATAGTGCCACGCCCACTATTCCCACATTACACATGTTGGTCTCATAAATTTAGTCTAGAGTAGAGAAACAAAGTTCTCCAATAGCCCGAGTGGGCTAGATCGGACACAGACTTCCGCTGACTTTTCAGGTTTGAGCTTGCGGGAGTAGCCGGGATGATCTTGGGAGGTGTGGGGTTCTCGTCATGCAAGCCAGCAATTCGTCTCTCCCGGTCAATTTGGCACTAATCCAAGCATCGGGTGAGATTGTCTCTGTCAACGAAGGCTGGAAGCGATTTGGCCAGCAAAACGGCCTTCGAACGCCCCGCTTCGGGTTGGGCACGAATTACCTTGAATACTGCAAATCCAGAGACCGTGAGGTGACGCAGTCGGGTAAGCAGATCAGGGCGCTGCTAGTCGGAGACGTTGACCTAGTGAGCTTCCCTTATCGCTGCGACTCACCCCGGAGAACACGAACTTTCGTGTTGATAGGTGCTCCGCTGGCTCAAGTGACAAAACCGGCCTTTGCCCTGCTCCACCTAAACATCAGCGCTATGGTTGGGCGCTGTTCTAACGGTGACATGTCGAGCGCGGTGGAATGGAATACGTCGCGAGTACTGACTGACCACTTGGCCCAAATCGGGAAGATCCCGAGTGGGATCGAGCAACCCGCCCTTACTAAAAAGGAACGGGAAGTTCTGAGCCTGTTAGGTCAAGGAATGACAAACAAGGAAATAGCGGCTCTTCTCTCGCGGTCTCCCAACACGATAAAAATCCACGTTTCTCACATTCTGGAAAAGCTAAACCTCAGGTCGCGAACGGAGGCCGCGCTCTCGAGCTTCAAGTTCGGGACTTCGGGACACGGCCGCTCTTCCCAAGCGTGAAGGCGGTAAAATCAATTCGCCGACTAATTGACACGGCTCAATCAAAGGCCAAACCAATTCGTTCGCCTTTAGACCACGCTGCACGGCAGTGAAGCCGCAAATTTTCGGTCGGCACTGTAGCGTGTAAATAATTCGGGAAGATCATCCTTGGTGAGCAAATCCTGGTTGGATCAACCGGCGTGCTCCGCAACGCTGTTCGCGGGACCAGACATCGGTTTTCGGGCTTCAGCCACATCCGCCAGTGTGGCGAAGAGGTGTTACGGATGTTGGTGACCGGCGGGCCACCCGACGGGCAAATCAGCGCATACGCCGAGCGGATTTGCCTGTCCAGCAGTATATTCGGTTTTTCCGAAAATATAGTGCTTCCCGTCCGGGCCAAATCAGCCCTAGATCGCCGTCATCCTGTCCCGCACAAGGGGCGTTTCGCGATCGTCACGGACGTTGGGGCAGGAGGCGGTGGACGCGGCAGTGTCTGGCGTGCAAGGCGGTCGCAGGGCGAGATGAACCTCGTGAGCGATCGCAGCATGCAAGACGAGAGATGCTGCTCGCGGACGGCGAAGTCGTGTGGTCCTGACGCCCCGGCGCTGGCGTCAAATCGGCGGAGGTTTTGGCGGTTCCAACCGGACCTGACAGAGCACCTTAATCCGCCGATGACGGTGACAACAAGCCGATCACCGGGGAGAGCACGAAGTAGACCGTTAAAACCATTCGCGTGCGGGGATGCCGGGATGAATCTGGTGGACCTGTGGTGACGACGCTCGTGTGCTTTGTTTCATTTCGCACGCGAGGCTGCGGGTGCATTGGGCGCCCGGCATTCCCCACGCCCTCGTTTGGGCGAAGCTAACATGCAGAACTCGGGCATTTCAGCGCCGCGGGAATGCGGACGCGTATCTTTCAGCGTCATTGCGAGGAGCCTTTGCGACGAAGCAATCCATTCTTTCTTTACGTGGCGGCCATGGATTGCTTCGCTTACGCTCGCAATGACGAACGCAAGACCTTCATGTCTTGGCTGTTTGAAAATTCAACCGGTAATTCGTCGAGCGCGTACACGCCACACGGAGCGTCGTCTTGGCGAGACGCGCGTCGCGCGATGGATCGCTTTGCAATCGATCTACTCGATCCGCTTGATCGCCGCGATCGCGGTGCCGGCTGCCGCGATGCGCGCAATGGCGTCGCGGGTATTTTCGATCACGGTCGCCATTTGATGGGCGTTGGCGTGCACGATGGTGTCGGCGTCGCGTGTGATGGCGACATGGCCTTTCCAGAACATCAGGTCGCCGCGCCGCAAGCGCCTGGATTCCGCCGCTTCCAAATCCCGGCCGAGACTTTCCTGCTGCATGTCGCTGTCACGCGGGCAGCCGGTGCCCGCGGCATTCAGCGAGATCTGAAGCAGGCCCGAACAGTCGATCCCAAAACTGCTCTTGCCACCCCACAGATAGGGCGTGCCAACGAAGCGCTCCGCGACCGCGACGAAATCATCGGCATATCGATCGATGCTGCCGAGATGCTGCCGCGGCAGATACCAGCCTTCGCGGCTTACGGCGAAAGCGCCGTCTTCACGCACCGCCGCGATCGTGCTGCCCATCACCAGCGTTTCGACCGGCGGCAATTTGATCGACGGGCCGGGAAAGGCGAACGTCCGCAGGGCTGTGATCTTGTGGGTCGGCGCCGCGCCGGGTTTGGCGAGCGCACGCTCGGGGAGCCAGCCGACATAGCCGTCGCTGTTCAACTGGCCCCAGGCCCATCCCTCGCCATCGCGGTCGTAGATGGTGACGCGCTCGCCCTTCAGCGCCTGCGTGAGCAGCGTCGCCTCGGCGGACGGGCCCTCGCGCATCGGCGCCAGCGCATCGATAATTTCAAACTCCTCGCCGGTGACGAAACGCGCCGCCTCGACCTTGCCTTCGAGGTATTTCGCGGCGATGTCGGGCCGCGCCGGGGTCAGGCGCGGATCATCCATGGCGCTGCTCGAGCAATTTGTAGATCGCGCGCGCGGCCTGGCATTCACCGCCCTCGGGGCGCGCCGGTTTGGCCTGTGGCGTCCAGCCGTAGATATCGACATGCAGCCAGCTTCTGGCGTTCGCGACGAAGCGCTGCAGGAACAGCGCGCAGGTGATCGAGCCGGCGAAAGTGCCTGACGGCGCGTTGTTGATGTCGGCGACCTTCGAATCGAGCCATGCGTCGTAAGGTGGCCACAAGGGCAATCGCCACAATGGGTCGTTCTCCTCGTTCGCGCAGCGCGCCACGTCCAGCGCCAGCGTCTCATCACCGGTGTAAAAGGGCGGTAAATCCGGCCCCAGCGCCACCCGCGCAGCGCCGGTGAGCGTGCCCAGATCAATCAGCAGCTCGGGCTCTTCCTCGCAGGCCAGCGCCAGCGCATCGGCCAGCACCAGCCGGCCTTCGGCATCGGTGTTGCCGATCTCCACGGTAAGGCCTTTGCGCGAAGTGAAGATATCCAGCGGCCGGAAGGCGTTGCCGGCCACCGCGTTGTCGACCGCGGGGATCAGGACGCGCAGCCGAACCTTGAGCCGGGCGTCCATCACCATCTGCGCCAGCGCCAGCACATTGGCGGCGCCGGCCATGTCCTTCTTCATGATCAGCATGCCGCTGGAGGGCTTCAGGTCGAGCCCGCCGGTATCGAAGCAGACGCCTTTGCCGACCAGCGTCACCTTGGGGTGGCCGGGATCGCCCCAGCGCAGATCGATCAGCCGGGGGGCGCGGGACGACGCCATCCCGACCGCATGGATCAGTGGAAAATTCCGTCGGGCCAGATCGTCGCCGACGATGCAGTTGAAATCGGCGCCGAAGCGCTCTGCCAGCCGTTGCGCAGCCAGCGCCAGCTGCTCCGGCCCCATGTCGTTGGACGGCGTATTGATGAGGTCGCGGGCAAGCGTCGCCGCTTCGGCGCTGCGGACGATCGCGGCCATGTCGACGCCATCCGGCGGCACCAGCTTGATGTCGGCGGCATCGGAATTGCGGTAGCGGTTGAAGCGGTAGCTGCCCAGCGCAAAGGCAAGCGTGGCGAGATGCGGATCATGCGGCGGATTGGCGAAGCGATAGACGCCCGGCGGCAACAGGCCCGGCAGCAGGCCGGGCCGGAACAGATCGCGGTGTTTGCTCCTCTCGTCCTCGAGGCCGAACAGAACTTGCGCGATGTTTCCGTCCGCCGCGGGCAGCGTCAGGCATGCCCCCGGTTTGGCGCTAAATCCATTGGCCGACGCGAACTGCCGGGCCTCCGCGGCAAGCTCGGCGCGGATCGCGTCCCATGTCGCCTTGGTCGTAAAGGTAATCGGAACGGCGGAGGTCGCCGGCGCGGTCTCGAACACGGGATGCATGCTTGGCTCGGGGGTTCCATTGTAGGGGGCGCGAGGGCCGGATAGGACCAATTTTGCTGGCCCAGTGTGTCAAACCGGCCGGGGCGCTGCCATTCAAATCGTGTCGGTTTCCCCCCGCCGTTGGGTGTCTGCCGAAGCTGAAACCGGACGGCCACCGCAGGGCTTCCGGCAGCGCCGCGACCCCATGAGCGGCGCCAATTAACCAGCCGTTAGGGTTAACGGTCTATTGCTGGCGCGTTCGGTCCGACCAATTCGCCCGATATTCGCGAGCTAAAGTGCCATGCGTCAGCAATGCAGGCTTGCCCGGCTCCTTGAGTCCGCGGCCGTGACGGCGATCTTGGCCGCCGGCCTTGGCGGCTGCCAGACCATGTCCGACATCACCGGATCGATAACCTCAAAGACCGAGCCGGCTCCGAAGGCGGATGCCGATCCGCGCGCCTCCGTGGAAGTCTACGGCGAGCGCTATCGCGCCAATCCCAAGGATGTCGAGGCGGCGCTGGCCTATGGACAGGCGCTGCGGGCCACGGGGCAGCGCGCCCAGGCCGTCGCCGTGCTCGAACAGGCGACCATCGGCCATCCCGGCAACCAGGCGCTGCTCGCCGGCTACGGCCGGGCGCTCGCCGACAATGGCAATTTCCAGCAGGCCTTCGACGTGCTCGGCCGCGCCCACTCACCGGAAAATCCCGACTGGCGGATCCTTTCGGTGCAGGGCGCCGCGCTCGATCAGCTCGGCCGTCATGAGGATGCCCGCCGCTATTACGCCAGCGCCCTGAAGATCGTGCCTGACGAGCCCTCGGTACTCTCCAATCTCGGCCTCTCCTACGTGCTGACCAAGGAATTGCCAAAGGCGGAGGAGACGCTGCGGCGGGCTTACGCCAGCGGCCGGGCGGACGCGCGGGTGCGGCAAAATCTGGGGCTCGTGATCGGCTTGCAGGGTCGCTTCGCCGAGGCGGAAGCAATCGTCAGGGCCGACCTGCCGGAAGACGAGGCGACCGCCAATGTCGCCTATCTGAAGCAGATGCTCAATCGCAAGGACAATCCGCGGGCAGCTACCGCGATCCCGGTCGCGACGCTCAATCGTCCGGACTGATCGATCCGCGAATGCCGATCGCCAGGCGGAGCCGGGCGGCGGCGATTTATTGCATCGCCGCGACCTTGATGCCGGTCGGCCCGAGGATGACGATGAACAGCACCGGCAGGAAGAACAGAATCATCGGCACCGTCAATTTCGGCGGCAGCGATGCGGCTTTCTTCTCCGCCTCGTTCATGCGCATGTCGCGGTTCTCCTGCGCCATCACGCGCAGGCTCTGCCCGAGCGGCGTGCCGTAGCGTTCCGACTGCATCAGCGCCAGACAGACCGATTTGACGCCCTCCAGACCGGTGCGCTTGGCCAGATTTTCGTAGGCCACCTTGCGGTCCTGCAAATATGACAGCTCGGCCGTAGTCAGCGTGAACTCCTCGGAAAGCGCGATCGACTGGGTCACGATCTCCGTGCTCACCTTGCGGAAGGCGGTTTCGATCGACATGCCGGATTCGATGCAGATCAGCAACAGATCGAGCGCGTCGGGGAATGCCCGCTTGATCGAGAGCTGGCGCTTGGTGATCGCGTTTTTCAGAAACAGCATCGGCGCCTGCAGGCCGAGATAGGCTGCGATCACGCACATACCGACCTTCATCGGCATCGATTTCTCCATGTGCGAGATCACGAACACATACAGCACCGCTCCAACGAACAGCACGACCGGGGTCACCAGGCGGAAGAACAGGAACGTCACGTAAGGCGCATGGCCGCGATAGCCGGCCATGATAAGCTTTTCCCGCGCGGCTTCCTGGGCCAGCCATTTTCCGAGGTTGAAGTCTTCCACTATCCTGGAGACGAGTTGCTTCGGGGTCTGACGCAGCGATACTTTTTCGCTCTTGGAGAGCCGCTCGCGCTCGCGCTGGCGGATCCGCTCGCGTTCGCTTGCGACCGCCTTCA
Organism: uncultured Alphaproteobacteria bacterium; assembly: GCA_963840155.1. GTDB lineage: Bacteria > Pseudomonadota > Alphaproteobacteria > Rhizobiales > Xanthobacteraceae > Bradyrhizobium. The sequence goes on along the minus strand of CAWIXP010000002.1, from coordinate 712,344 downwards.
TCCGCTTTGCCAGGCTCTCGCCGGCAAACAACGGCATGATCAGCGTGTACGCGGTGGCGCTCACCGCGATGGCGGCGAGCAGCATCGTCATGAAATGCGCGTCGTGGAGCTTGTCGACCAGAAAACTTATCATTGCTGCACCGTCAGAAGTCGAAGTTGATCATTCTCTTCATCACGAAGATGCCGATGGACATCCAGATCACGCAGCCAACGAGCATTAATTGGCCGGTCGGATGGGTCCACAGCAGCGAGATGTATTCGGGGGTCGAGAGGTAAACCAGCAGCATCACGATCGGCGGCAGCGAGCCGATGATGGCGGCGGAGGCCTTGGCTTCCATCGACATTGCCTGAATCTTCTCGGCCATCTTTTTGCGATCGCGCAACACCTTGGACAGGTTGCCGAGCGCTTCCGACAGGTTGCCGCCGGACTTCTGCTGGATCGCGATCACGATCCCGAAGAAGTTCGCCTCGGGCACCGGCATCCTCTCGAACAGGCGCCCGCAGGCCTCGCCCAGCGGCATGCCGATGGCCTGGGTTTCGATGATGGCCAGGAACTCGCTCCTGAGCGGCTCCGGCGCGTCGGCAGCGACGACCTTGATCGACTCAAACAGCGGCAAGCCCGCCTTGATGCCGCGCACGATCACGTCGACGGCATCCGGCAGCGCCTTGAGAAAGCTTTTTTCGCGGCGTGTCTTGAGAAAGCTCAAGGCCCAGCGCGGCAGACCGAAGCCGGCAGCGAAGCCGAGCCCGCCTGCTCCGAGCAGTCCACCGCCCAACGCCATTGCTAGCCCAAAGGCGGCGGCGCCCAGAATGCCCGAGACGATCATGAATTTCTGAACGGACCAGTTGAAGCCGGCCTGCGCCAGCCTGGCGCTGAGCGGAATCCTGTTTTGCTTCTTGCCGCGCGCCTCGAGTTCCTTCAGCGTCCCCTCGACCTGCTCGCGGCGCGAGCGCTGGCTTTTTTCGGCCTGCCGCGCGGCCGGCTCCGGCTTCGCAATCGAGGCGCGACGGTTCTCGGCCTTCTTCTCTCCCGAGAGCAGAGGGTAGATGAAGACCCATGCCGCGCCGCCAATGGCGGTGGCGGCGAGAAAGGCAAGTGCGAGCGCTTGTATCTTCATGGCCTGCTCCTCACACCTCCGTGGCGACTTCGGCAGCGTCAAGCGCCGCCGCAAGCCGCTTCTCCTCGTTGTAATATCGGGCGCGGTCCCAGAACCGGGGCCGTCCGATGCCGGTCGAGCGATGCCGGCCGATGATGTGTCCGTTGGCGTCCTCGCCGACCATGTCGTAGAGGAACAGATCCTGGGTAATGATAGTGTCGCCTTCCATTCCCATCACCTCGGTGATGTGGGTGATACGGCGGGAGCCGTCGCGCAGGCGCGCGGCCTGGATGATGACGTCGATCGAGGCGCAGATCATCTCGCGAATGGTTCGCGACGGCAGCGAAAAGCCACCCATGGTGATCATGGATTCGCAGCGCGACAGCGCTTCGCGGGGATTGTTGGCGTGCAGCGTTCCCATCGATCCGTCGTGGCCGGTATTCATGGCCTGCAGGAGGTCGAACGCTTCGGGTCCGCGGACTTCGCCGACGATGATGCGTTCCGGCCGCATGCGCAGGCAGTTGCGGACCAGTTCGCGCATGGTGACCTGTCCCTCGCCTTCGATATTGGGCGGACGGGTCTCCAGCCGGACCACATGGGGCTGCTGCAGTTGAAGCTCGGCGGCGTCTTCGCAGGTAATGATGCGTTCGTCGTCCTCGATATATTGCGTCAGGCAATTCAACAGCGTCGTCTTGCCGGAGCCGGTACCGCCGGAGATCAGCACGTTGGCGCGGCAGCGCCCGATGATCTGCAGAATTTGTGCGCCTTCCGGCGAGATGGCGCCGAACTTGACCAGTTGGTCCAGCGTCAGCTTGTCCTTCTTGAATTTGCGGATCGTGAGCGCAGGACCGTCGATCGCCAGCGGCGGAACGATGGCGTTGACGCGTGAACCGTCGGCGAGGCGAGCGTCGCAGATCGGCGAGGATTCGTCGACGCGCCGGCCGACCTGGCTGACGATGCGCTGGCAGATGTTCAAAAGCTGCTGGTTGTCGCGGAAGCGGATCCCGGTGCGCTGAATGCGGCCCGCGACCTCGATGAATACCGTTCCGGCGCCGTTGACCATGATGTCGGAGATGTCGTCGCGCGACAGCAGCGGCTCGAGCGGGCCGTATCCGAGAACGTCGTTGCAGATATCGTCGAGCAGTTCCTCCTGCTCGGCGATCGACATCACGATGTTCTTGATCGCGATGATCTCGTTGACGATATCGCGAATTTCCTCGCGCGCCAACTCACTGTCGAGCTTGGCGAGCTGGGCGAGGTCGATGGCCTCGATCAGGGCGCCGAAGATCGTCGCCTTGACCTGATAATACGTATCGGAGCGGCGCGCCTCCATGACGGGCGCCGGCGGCGGCTTGGCTGGCGAAAGCGGCGGGGAAACAACGGTCGGCGCAGCTGCCGGGCGCGGCACGGCAGGCGGCGCACTGGAAACCGGCTCCAGCGCCGCCGGCTTTGTCGGCCGCGTCTCACCTTCAGGTCCGCTACGCTTACCAAACACGATAGCACTCCATGCGGGCGGCTATTTAGCCCGCAACTTCGCGATCAGGGGTGACAGGAACGAACCCCGCGGCTTTTTGGTTTCGCCGCGGCCTGTCAGCCGCTGCGCGATCTGCAAGAACATCTCGGTCGTGCGATGATTGGCGTTGATCTCGGCGATCATCTGGCCGTTGTTGGCGGCCGATCCGAACATCTGCGGGTCGAACGGTATCGTCGCGATCGGCTGGCCCTCGATGGCCTTGGCGAACTCGCTGGCGTTGATTTCCGGCCGTTTCGGTATGCCGACCTGATTGAGGCAATACAACGCCGTCCGGTCATTGGGCCGCGATGCCTTCAAGAGGTCGAAGATGTTCTTGGTATTGCGCAGATTGGCGAGATCCGGCGCCGCGACGATCAGGATATCGTCGGCACTGATCAAGGCGCGCTTGGTCCAGCCCGACCATTGATGAGGGATATCCAGCACGATGCATGGCATGGTGGTGCGAAGCGTGTCGAAGATCGAATCGAAGGCGTCGGCCCCGAAGTCGTAGACCCGCTCCAGCGTTGCGGGTGCCGCCAGCAGGCTGAGATGGTCGGTGCATTTCGACAGCAGGCGATCCACGAACGCGGTGTCGACGCGATCCGGCGAGAACACCGCGTCCGCAATTCCTTGCGGCGGATCCTGATTGTAATCGAGCCCGGCGGTGCCGAATGCGAGATCGAGATCGGCGACCACCGAATCGAGTGCGAGATCGCGCGCAATCGCCCAGGCGACGTTGTGGGCGATGGTAGAGGCGCCAACGCCGCCTTTTGCCCCGACGACGGCGATGATGCGGCCGACCGCCTTTGCCTCGGGCGCCGAGAACAACCCGCAAATCGAGCGCACCACGTCAAGGGTACTGACGGGCGCGATCACGTAGTCGCTGACGCCACGGCGTACCAGCTCGCGATAGAGCGTAACATCGTTGATCTTGCCGATCACAATGACGCGGGTCCCCGCATCGCACACGGTCGCGAGTTGATCGAGGCCGGCGAGAATATCGGTGCGGCCCTCGGTTTCCAGCACGATCACGTTCGGAGTTGGTGCCGTGCGATAGGCTTCGCTGGCGGCTGCCATGCCGCCCATTTGGATCTTGAGATGGGCCTTGCCGAGGCGGCGGTCTTCGGCCGCCGACTGCAGGGCGGCTGCGGTTTCCACCGTCTCGCAAAAGGCTTGCACCGACACTCGCGGCGCCGGTGCAATGTGATCGTCTGCGAGCGGCGGAGCGACGTCCGGCTGCGCTTCGGGATTCTGGCGGGCGTAACTGATCATTTGCCTGTATCGCTGAGTTTGGCCTTCTCGGCTTCGGGATAGGTGGTCGTGGTCGGGTTACCCTTGCGATACTTCTCGAAGCCCTCGCTGCGCCGCTGCGTATAGGGCGGAGTTTCCGGTCGCGGCTGCACGAGGTCCGACGGGTTGTCGACCATCGCCGCCATGTTGCGCTGATAGGCGCAGCCGAAATTGTAATACGACTTGTTCTCGAAATAGCTCTTGTTCTTGATCGAAGACCCGAGATCCTCCGGCCATAGCCCGCAGGGGCCGGCGACGGCCGAGATTCTCGGATAGTTCAGCCGGATCGCCGCCATCTGGCGCGGATCCTGGGGGTGATAGTGGTGGACGACGATGCCGCGCGGCGGCACCCCGGCCGAGGCGAGCAGGGCCTGAATTTCACGGAACGAATCCGCGGCTGCCCGTGCGTTCGGCGTGTCGACTGGCACATCGACCGTGATCGCGCCGGTTGCCTCACGCAACCAGGTCTGCGCCAACCCCATCACGTCGGCGCGCTGCGAGCCGGAAAGGCCGCCGCGCGCGTGACCGACGAAGACTACTATTGACTGTTCGGCTTCCTGGACGGCGATCGGGTGACGCAGGCGATAATCGTCCGGGATGCTCGCCGTCACCGCTTGCTCGGTGTGTGTGCAGGCTCCCAGCGCCGCTGCAAGACCCACGAGCGCTCCCGCGAGGCGGAAGGCGCGCCGGCGATCGACGGGTATTCTGGCTGTCATCGTTTTCGTCCTCGTCCCGTCTCAGTCGGTGATAAAGCCGTAGGTGCCGCGATAATTCCGGGCCGGCTCGACGCGGCCCGGAACGCCATAGATGCGATTGATGTTGCCCAAGAGATCGGATTGCGGATCCGATGCATTCGCGAACCCGTCGTCGGGGCGCGACAGATCTTTTTGCGCAACCGCCCGAACGATGATGGGTGTCACCAGCACCATCAACTCGGTCTGGTTATTGACGAAGTCCCGGCTCCGGAACAGCGCGCCCAGCACCGGCAATTGCGCCAGGCCGGGCAAGCCGTTGATGGCCTGCTTGGTCTGTTCCTGGATCAGGCCTGCCATCGCCATTGCGCCGCCCGAGGGAATTTCCAGCGTGGTTTCGGCACGTCGGGTCCTGATCGAAGGTACCGTCAGCGCGTTGCCGGCTGATTGGACCAGGGTGAAGGAATTCTCGTTCGACAGTTCCGATACCTCGGTCATCACGCGCAGACTGATTCGGCCCTCCGTCATCACGATCGGGGTGAAGTTGAGCGAAATGCCGAACTTCTTGAAGCTGATCTGGGTGGTACAGACGTGGGTTACCGGATCGCAGGAGTAGCCGGCCGGCACCGGAAACTCGCCGCCGGCAATGAATGTCGCCGATTCACCCGAAATCGCGGTCAGATTCGGTTCGGCCAGCGTCCGTATTACGCCGGCGCTTTCCATCGCACGTATGGTGGCCTGCACCGATGGCACGGGAGAGCCGAAGGCCACCGACGCCGAGTTGCCGGAAAGTGAACGGCCAAGGGCGGTAAAGGGATTGCTGTTGCCGAAGGTCACAGCGGTGGTGCCGTAATTCAGCGTGGCGTTGAGATCGATGCCCAGCTGCTTGATGATGCTGCGCTGGACTTCGGCCACGGTGACCTTCAGCATCACCTGATCGCGGCCGCGGACCACGATCGAGTTGACGACCTTGTCGGCCCCGCCCGCCAGCCGTGCGGCCAGATCGCTCGCCTGCTGTGCCTCGATCGGGCTCGCCACGGTGCCTGACAGCATGACGCTGTCGCCGACGCCGTCGATTTGAATGTCGGCATTGGGCAGCGTCTGCCGCAGCGCGGCCCGCACGCCATTGAGATCGCGCTTGACGGCGATATCATAGGCGGCGATTTGCTGGCCGGCGGAATCGAAGAACACGATGTTGGTCTGCCCGACCGCGGCGCCGATGATGTAGGCGCGTTGCGCCGAACGGATCACGGCGTTTGCAATCTTGGGATCGGCGACCAGCACGTCCTTGATGTCACGCGGCAGGTCGATGACGATGGATTTGCCGATGCCGAGCGAAAGGAAGCGTGCATCCATCTGGCCGGCGGGCGCGGCAAGCGGCGCCGCGACGCGATAATCGCTCGCCACTACCGGGGTTAGGGCCGGATTGAGCGTCAGCGCGGCGGCGGCCGAAAACGACAGGGCGCGGACCAGAAAAGTCCGTATCGCCGGCTGATTTACCCTGCGCTTCATAACGGGCGTCCTTTCGGTCACTTCTGTGTCATCGTCTGGGTCGAAATGCCGTAGCGAACGACGTTGATGTTGTCGCCGCGCTTGGGAGCATCGTCGGTTCTGTTCTCGACCACGTTGACATCGGTGATGCTGCGCAGCGCCAGCGCCAAGGTGCCGCTCTGGCGCGCACGGGCGAGCGTCTCGGCTTGCTCCGGCTTCAGCTCGAGCGTCACGGTCTTGCCGACCACCGCGTTCTGGCCGTCCTTTTCCTTCGGCGCCTGATCGATCGCCAGCACCCGAACGTTGGACAGGATGATTTCCGAGTTGACGATGTCGGCCTGGCCTGAGCGGTCCGGGTTCTTCTCGCGCTTGGAAAGAATGACGTCGACGCGGTCATTGGGCAGGATGAAGCCGCCGGCGCCGGTCTCCGGCGAGATTTCGGTCGAGATCGCGCGCATGCCGGTCGGCAGGATCGCCGCCATGAAGCCCGATCCGTTGCCCTTCACCAGCTTCGGCTCGCGGATCGGCTCGCCTGCGATAAAGGGCGCCCGCGCAATCGAGCCGGCGATCTGGGTTGTCGCATCGGGGTGCTCGTTGCGGCGAATGAAGGTGTTGCTTGCGGTCGCTGCCGGCCAAGTCTGCCATTGCATATCTTCGGGCTTGACCGTCTGGCCAAGGCCGATGTCGGACTTGGCCACGAGCACATCCACGGTCTGCAATTGCGCAACCGGAGCCGGGGCCGGCTTGTTGTCGGATCCGCTGGCAAGGTATGCGGCAATGCCGCCGGCGCCGAGCGCGATGGTCAGAACGACGATGCGTGCGGTATTCATACGCTTCACTTTCCACATTACGCCGCGACGCTTCCGCCGCCGTGTTGGGAGTTGACCAGCTATTCGTCAAAGCATGGTTAATGAGGCGTATCTAAATCGCGTTAACGTCTGGTTTATCCGGGGGTCAGAGACTTACGAAGTGGCTTAGGTCGACCGCCTTGATCCAATCGGTCTCCGGGTAGACCATCAATGCGCCGATCGCGAGCGCGATGCCGTAGGGGATTCCGCTTTCCTTGGCGTGCAACCTGATCAGCCAGGCATGGCCGGCAAACGGGTAGGGCAGCGGCCATTGCCGGAATTGGAGCAGCAACAGCGTCAAGGCGCCACCGAACAGCGAGGCATAAACCAGGTAGTTCAACAGATGCCCAAAGCCGAACCAAAGTGCGGCCGCGGCCGCCACCTTGGCGTCGCCGCCGCCAACCCAGCCCATCGCAAAGCAGGCAAAAGCCACTGCAAGGACGGTAGCGCCCGCGCCGACATGGGACAGCAGGTCGTACAGGCCCATCCCGCTCAGGACGGCGAGAGCCAGGAAGCCCGCTGCCATCGCCAGCGACACCCGGTTCGAAATCGTCATGGTGAAAAGGTCGCTCGCGGCCGCGAACGCCATCAGGGCCGGAAACAGCAACAGGCGCGCGAGATCGAGGATCATGGGGACTTGCAGTATGGGGGCGGGGGCATCGTCGGAGTCTAGCGGTCAGAAGTGAACAATCGGGAAACACCTCCCGCAGGTCACCAGATGCTGGCAATCCGGGCGGTGAGAACCACGGTCGCCACCAGCAGTGCGAGACAAACCGTTTGCACGGAGGGTCCGTTCCAAGCGTCGGTCGGCGGGGATCGCGGTTTTGTCGCGACAGAGGCGGCGTCAGGTTTACGCATGGCTACGCTATCGAGGTGAGCGGAAACAACAAAGGCCCCGGATACCCCAGGGCCTTTGATGCTTTCGGTAACAGCTCGCTTATTTCAGCGAGTTGTTGATCGAGGTGAACTTGGCGTTCAGGTTGGTACCGAGGCCGTTGACCGCCGCGATGATCGCCAGCGAAATGCCGGCTGCAATGAGCCCGTATTCGATGGCGGTGGCGCCGGTCTCATCCTTCACGAAACGCGCAATCAGGTTCTTCATAAGATAACTCCATGTGTACACGTGGCTGGTCGAACTAAGGTTTGGTCTCGCCGGCGTTCTCAGCACCGTGACCATGGCGCACCCTAAGGTCGGACGATTTCGGCGCAGTTAATACGATTGCGTAAACACAGCCTAACCCGGCTGTATTTGAGCACAGTAAATTTGGCATTAAGGCCTTCGTTACAATGCGATACGGGTTTCCCGTTGCCACTCTTGCGAGCGACCGCGAATGGCCGACGCGGGCGTTGCATTCACGGCTCCTTAAGCCGCAAGCGATACCCGTTGATCATCCGATCAGCCGAGGCGCCCATGTCCAATCTGCCGCTCGAAATCGTTGAGATGCTCGGCCAGACGATCGCAAAAGTAGTGCCCATCACAATCGTGCTGGCTCTGGTGTTCTCGGTGCTGGCTCATTTCTGGGCCTGCAATCCGGGTACGCCCTGGTGGCGCAAACGCGAGCTCGTTACCGACATCTGTTACTGGTTCTTCGTGCCGCTGTTCGGCCGGGTCCTGCGGATCGGGCTGCTCGTGCTCGGCGCCGGCATTATCTTCAGGATCCATGACGCCGATGAACTGATCGCATTTTATGACAACGGTCACGGCCCGCTATCTGCGCTGCCGCTATGGCTGCAGGCGGTGCTGTTCCTGGTGCTGTCGGACTTCATGCTGTATTGGCTACACCGGATGTTTCACGGCAGCGGGTTCTGGAAATATCACGCCATCCATCATTCGTCCGAAGATCTCGACTGGATTTCAGCGGCACGCTTCCATCCGATCAATCTGTTCCTGGGAACGATCATCGTGGACGTCATACTGCTGCTGGCGGGCATCTCGCCGAACGTCATGCTCTGGGTCGGGCCTTTCAACACATTCCATTCAGCCTTCGTTCACGCCAACCTGAACTGGGCGCTTGGCCCGTTCAAATACGTGTTGGCGAGCCCGGTGTTCCATCGCTGGCATCACACCGCGCTCGAAGCAGGCGGCAATACCAACTTCGCCGGAACTTTTCCGATCTGGGATGTCCTTTTCGGCACCTTCCGGATGCCGCAAGACCAACTGCCCGACCACTATGGCGTCGACGACCAAGAGACGTTTCCGCGCGAGTTCGGCGGGCAACTGGCCTATCCGTTTCGGCACTAGAGGGCGTTGCAATTTATCGAGCTTTCGTTTGCGGTTCTTTCACACATTACCGTCAGATTTGGCTGGTCGGGCGCCGGCTCCGCCGCGTATCGCTTTAGCCGGCTCGTCAACGTCCCGGGGTAGAGTATGGCATTCAGTTTCCTGCGTATTGGCGCCCGTGCGTCCTTCTGTTCGCTAGCGATTGCAATGGTGTTGTGGCCGCTGGCGGCGCCGGCCGCACAGTCGTTTGACGCCATCGCGGTCAATGTCGACCAGGCCAAGCTCGTCAAACTCCCGACCCGTGCGGCCACCATCGTTGTCGGAAACCCGCTTATTGCGGACGTAACCTTGCAGACCGGCGGCATCATCGTTGTCACTGGCAAGGGCTACGGCGCCACCAATTTCATTGCGATGGACCGCGCCGGCGAGATCCTGGTCGATCGCGTGATTCAGGTCGAAGGCCCGACCGACCAGCTTGTCACGGTCTACCGCGGTGTCGACCGCGAATCCTATACCTGCCGGCCGATCTGCCAGCGGCGGGTCACCCTTGGCGACGGCGACAACTACTTCAAGTCTGCGATCGACCAGGCCGGTTCGCTCAGTGGCCAAGCTAGCGGCAGTGCGGCGGCCGCGGCCAAGCCGGCGAACTAGTCGTCGCGCCGACCCGGCGGCCGCGGGTTCGATCCGAATCGGCGCCGGCCCCAGCCGCTCCACAGAATGGTTAACACGCGGTTAACAGCACGGGCCGCCTTGCTTGGATTCGACGAAACACTTCAACAATCACTTTCAGCTAACTGTCGCACCTAGACATCGCCCGCATTTCAGGATTCCCCGATGGCCTCGACCGCCGCCTCGACAGCCTCCGTCAAGAAAGCATTGCGCCGGTTTCACCGCAACCGTCGCGGTTCGGCCGCCGTCGAGTTCGCCCTGGTCGCGCCGCTGTTCTTTGCCTTGCTGTTCGCGATCGTCGAGACCGCGTTGGTGTTCTTTGCGGGGCAGGTGCTGGAGACCGTAACACAGGATTCCTCGCGCACGATCATGACGGGTCAGGCGCAGACCGCGGCCATGACCCAGGCCCAGTTCAAGACCAGCGTTTGCAACCGCATCAGCGTGTTGTTCGATTGCGTGAACGGCATCTATATCGACGTGCAGAGCTATCCGGCTTTCACGAGCGTCGCGATCGCCGACCCGATCGATGCCGGCAAGAATTTCATCAACAGCATGAAATATTGTCCCGGCAACGCCGGTGACATCGTGGTGGTGCGGCTGTTCTACCAATGGCCGCTGTTCGTCACCGGGCTCGGCTACAACATCGCCAACCTGACCGGAAGTAAACGGCTGTTGAGCGCCACCGCCGCGTTTCGCAACGAACCCTTCTTTGCCCCTACCTCGGCCTGCTGAGTGATGCAAAAGATGTCATCGATATGGCTTCGGGTCCGGCGTTCCGTCCGGGATTTGGTTGAGGATCGCCGCGCCATCGCGGCGACCGAATTTGCCGTGATCGTTCCGATCATGCTGGTGATGTTCTTCGGAACGGTCGAGTTTTCTTCGGGCGTCGCGGTAGACCGCAAAGTCACTCTGGTGGCGCGGACGCTGTCTGATTTGACCTCGCAGTCGCTATCGGTCTCCGATGCCGACCTGACCAATTTCTTTGCGGCAAGCATCGCAATTCTGACGCCGTATTCTTCGACACCAACCAAAGCGACGATCACCGAATTGTATGTCGACCCCGCCACGCTGGCCGCAAGGGTGCAGTGGAGCCAGAGCAGCGGCACCGTGGCGCGCACGCCAGCGAGCGTCGTTGCGATCCCGGCCGAACTCGCGGTGCCAGGTACATATGTGATCATGAGCGAGGTCAGCTATCTCTATACGCCGACCATCGGCTATGTGATGGCGAAGGCTGGCGTCAATCTGAGCGATGCGTCCTATACGCGACCGCGGCAGTCGACCTGCGTGACATATCCGACGCCGACGGGCCCGGTACCCCCCTGTCCTACCTTGTGATGGCGGTGGCGCATTCATTGCGCCGACGCAAAGCAACGACGCAACGCTGGGATAAAACCCGCAAATAAAAAAGGCCGCGTGGCTGACGCGGCCTTTTAGCTTTTGTTTCAGGCGAGATCACCCGGCCCAACCGGGAGAACCTAGCCGGCGGCGCGCAGATTATCGGCCGAAGACTTGCCAGAACGGCGATCCGCTACGATTTCGTAGCTGATCTTCTGGCCTTCACGCAGCGTTCCAAGTCCGGCGCGCTCTACCGCGCTGATGTGAACGAACACGTCGTTGCCACCGTCGTCCGGTTGAATGAAGCCGAAGCCCTTGGTCGCGTTAAACCACTTCACGGTTCCCATGCTCACGGGATAGTCCCTTCTCAGGATAGATATAGTCGAAGCCCACTTTCGATGGGCCGGTGAGATCGAATTTTTGGAAGGGTCGTCAGCGTCTAAACCGGCTGTACCGGTGGATAGCTAATGTCGTCCGGCCGAAAATCGATATAAGTCATATTATTCTAAAGTAGCCCCCAAAACAATCCTGAGATGCGCGATTTTTTGACCGTGCCGACGAATGCAGCCGAAGGCTATGTTCGCGCACCGACATGATTTCGGGATACGCGGTTACGTGGCGGCTCCTGAGCCGTGCCTACCTGCGGCGGAACTGGCCGCGTGGCGGTGCGCCACGCGGGGCGCCGCCGCCACTGGGACGCTCGTCCTTGTGGCGGAAGATCAGACGCCCTTTTTCCAGGTCATAGGGCGACATCTCGATGGTCACGCGGTCGCCCGCTAAGGTCTTGATCCGGTTTTTCTTCATCTTGCCCGCGGTGTAGGCCACGATTTCATGTCCGGCATCGAGCTGCACGCGGTAACGCGCATCGGGGAGGATTTCAGTCACCAGTCCTTCGAACTGGATCAGCTCTTCTTTGGCCATGGTTCTCTCCAGATCGATCGACGGCTAGCGTGGTCGCTGGCTGCGGTTGGGTTTGGTGTTCGGGCGGCTTTCGCGATGCAAAAAGGCCACCCCTTGCATCCCTTCGGCCTTGCCGCCGCCGTGGGAGGGACGTGAGGGCTCGTGCCGGTTCGCCTCGTGCCGGTTCGCCTGTGGCGCGCCATTGTTACCACCGGGACGCCGTCGACGGCGAGGGCCTTTTGACGCCGACGCACCTTCATTGGCCCGGGCCGCATGTACGTGCGGGGTGGAACGGCCGCCGCGATGCTGCGATGGCGCCGGGGCGATCTCGCGATGACCCGGTGTGCGGCGGTCTTCTCGCGGCAACGCGATACGAATCAGCTTCTCGATGTCGCGCAGATAGGCCATTTCCTCACCGCCAGCCACCAACGAGATCGCGACGCCCTCGGCGCCGGCGCGCGCGGTGCGGCCGATGCGATGGACATAGGTCTCGGGCACATTGGGAAGATCGAAATTCACCACATGACTGATGCCGTCGACATCGATGCCGCGGGCGGCGATGTCGGTGGCGACCAGGGTGCGGATCTCGCCGGAGCGGAACGCCGCCAGCACCCGCTCGCGATGGTTCTGCGACTTGTTGCCGTGGATGGCGTCGGCCCTGATGCCGGACCGCGCCAGCCCCTTCACCACCTTGTCCGCGCCGTGTTTGGTGCGGGTAAAGATCAGGGCCCGATCGACCGCCTCCTGCTTCAGCAGCTGCGCCAGAAGCGCCGGCTTGGCCGAATGGTCGACCTGGATGATGCGCTGGACGATACGCTCGACGGTCGATGCGGCGGGCGTCACGGCGACACGCGCCGGATCGCGCAGCATCTGCTCGGCCAGCTCGGCGATATCCTTCGGCATCGTCGCCGAAAAGAACAGTGTCTGCCGTTTGATCGGCAATTTCGCGACGATCTTCCGGATGTCGTTGATGAAACCCATGTCCAGCATGCGGTCGGCTTCGTCGAGTACGAGGAACTCGACCTGTCCGAGCTTCAAGCCGTTGCTTTGCACGAGATCGAGCAGGCGGCCTGGCGTGGCCACCATGACTTCGACGCCTTGCATGATGGAGCGGACCTGACGTCCCATCGGCACGCCGCCGATGACCAAAGCCGATGTGAGGCGGATATGCCGGCCGTAGGCGTTGAAACTTTCGAGAATCTGTCCTGACAATTCGCGGGTCGGACTAAGCACGAGCACGCGGCAGGATTTGGGCTGCGGCCGGGTGCGATGCTCAAGGATGCGGTGCAGGATGGGAAGCGCAAAGGCTGCGGTCTTGCCGGTGCCGGTCTGGGCGATGCCGACGACGTCGCGGCCGGTAAGTGCAAGAGGAATGGTTTGAGCCTGGATGGGCGTGGGCGTCAGATAGTTTTCTTCCTTAAGCGCACGCGAGATGGGATCGGCAAGGCCGAAATCCTGAAAGGAGGTCAAAAGAGGGGTTCTTTCCATTATAAAAAGCAGGCACCCGGCGGTGTCCGCCAGGAGCGCGCGAGTGTGTCTGAGACACCCGCGTGTTTGGGGCGTCGGTTTTGGTTAGCTGAAAAGGGCAAGCCAGAAACCGTTGGACGGGATCAGAACACGCGGCTCGCAATGACCCGGTGATTCCCAGGGTCGTGCCGTTGATATGGAACACGAACACGGCACTTTCAAGGTCAATCGCGTAATGAAGCGCGGACGGGGTTAAGAAAGCGGCTGGAAAGCCACTGCTTGCGGTTGAATCGGCTTGGCTTTCTGCAACCTTACGGCGCAGAAAGCCCGCTGCCAGATTTTTAGACACTGCCCATCAGGTGCCCATCTAGTAATCAGATTGCCGACTGCGCATACATTTCCAGAGCCTAAAAAGCGGGCAGAGGCCGCCCGGTCCTGCCGCCAAGTCGCCGATTCCTGAGCTGAACAAATGGCTTACGGCGATTACTCAGCGTGGCACGGTTCTTGCGATTCCGTTAACGCAGGCGGCCGTGGGGCCGTTCGCAGCGTTTTCACGTCTGCGTCAGGGAGATGACATCTCATGCTTAAGCAATCGACTCACAATAGAGCAACGGCTCCGACCCGCCGTCGCTGGCTGGCGGCGACCGCCGGGCTGGTTTTGGGCCTGGCGGCATTTACCTCGGCCAAAGCCGCCGAGGACACCATCAAGGTGGGCGTGCTTCATTCGCTCTCTGGCACCATGGCGATCAGCGAAACCACGCTGAAGGATACCATCCTCTTTCTGATCGATGAGCAGAACAAGAAGGGCGGCGTTCTTGGCAAGAAGCTCGAGGCCGTGGTGGTCGATCCCGCTTCGAACTGGCCGCTGTTTGCGGAAAAGGCCCGTGAATTGATCACCAAGGACAAGGTGGCCGTGGTGTTCGGATGCTGGACCTCGGTGTCGCGCAAATCCGTGCTCCCGGTGTTCAAGGAACTGAACAACATCCTGTTCTACCCGGTGCAGTACGAGGGTGAAGAGAGCGAGCGCAACGTGTTCTACACCGGTGCGGCGCCGAACCAACAGGCGATCCCCGCCGTCGACTACCTGATGAAAGAGGAAAAGGTGAAGCGCTGGGTGCTGGCCGGCACCGACTACGTCTATCCGCGCACCACCAACAAGATCCTCGAAGCCTACTTGAAGTCGAAAGGCGTCAAGCAGGAAGACATCATGATCAACTATACGCCGTTCGGTCACTCCGACTGGCAGACGATCGTAGCCGACATCAAGAAGTTCGGCTCGGCCGGCAAGAAGACCGCGGTGGTCTCGACCATCAACGGCGACGCCAACGTTCCCTTCTACAAGGAGCTCGGCAACCAGGGCGTCAAGGCGACCGATATTCCGGTTGTCGCGTTCTCGGTGGGTGAAGAAGAACTCGCCGGCATCGACACCAAGCCGCTGCTCGGCCATCTCGCTGCCTGGAACTACTTCGAATCGATCAAGACGCCCGCCAACCAGAAATTCATCAAGGACTGGCAGGCCTACACCAAGAACCCGAAGCGGACCACCAACGATCCGATGGAAGCCCACGTCATCGGATTTAACATGTGGATCAAGGCGGTCGAAAAGGTGAAGTCGACCGACGCGGACAAGGTGATCGATGCGCTGCCCGGGATCGAGGCGCCGAACCTGACCGGCGGCGTCTCCAAGATGCTTCCCAACCATCACATCACCAAGCCGGTGTTCATTGGCGAAATCAAAGCCAATGGCCAGTTCGACGTGGTGTGGAAGACCCCTGGCCTGGTTGCCGGCGATGCATGGTCGAAGGAACTGCCGGACTCCAAAGACCTGATCGGCGATTGGGTTGGCAAGAAGTGCGGCAACTACAACACCAAGACCAACAAGTGCGGCGGTCAGGGCTCCTGAGTCGCCTCTGAGCCCGCCAATACTGGGGAAGGCGGCGATATCTGCCGCCTTCCTTCTCCTGCCGGGGAACGTCCAGTGCTCACCAGATACTTTCGAACCGTCCGTGCGCTCTCGTTCGCGCTCTTGCTGATCGTCGCGGCAGCGCTGCCGGCGCTGGCGGGGCCGTTCGAAGACGCGGTCGGCAAATTTGCGAACGACGAGTATTCCGACACGGAAGAAGCCGTCGACATGCTGGCGACCAGCGCCAATCCGCTCGCCTACACCATCGTCAGCGCACTTCAGGACGATCGGCTGATGGCCGATCCGGATAGCAAACAGGTCTATGTCAATTTGCCTGACGGCAAGATCATCGACGCTTTGACCGGCGATTCGATCGCCAGCATTCCCGATACCGCCGCTTCGGTCCGTCTCAACAACAAATTGCGCCGCCACGTCGAGGCGGCGCTCGGCAGCTTGACGCTGCAGTCACCCGATCCCGCCAAACGGATCCAGGCCGCGCAATCGGTCTTCAAGACCCACGACGAGGCCATGCTGCCGGCCATCGACAGCGCGCTGCAGAAGGAGACCAACAAGGCCGCGAAGCTGGCTTTCACCGAGGCACGCGCGGCGATTCTGCTGTTCAAGGAAGACGCCACCGATGCTGAAAAGCTGGAGGCGATCGCCGCCATCAAGGCTCGCGGCGATCAGGAAGCGCTGGCGCTGTTGACCGGGTTGGCCGCAGACCAACCGCCGACGATCGCGCGCGCCGCCGCCAACGCCACCTCGGCGATCCAGAGCAACCTCGCGATGTGGTCGATGGTGCAGAACGCCTGGTACGGCCTGTCGCTCGGCTCGGTGCTGCTGCTCGCAGCCATCGGCCTTGCCATCACGTTCGGGGTGATGGGCGTCATCAACATGGCCCATGGCGAGATGGTCATGATCGGGGCCTATGTCACCTTCGTGGTGCAGGAGACCATCCGCACCGGCTATCCCGGACTATTCGACTACTCGCTGCTGATGGCTGTGCCGCTGGCCTTCATCGTCGCCGGCGCCATCGGCGTCCTGATCGAGCGGACCATCATCCGTTTTCTATACGGCCGCCCGCTGGAGACCTTGCTGGCGACCTGGGGCCTGTCGCTGGTGCTGCAGCAGGCGGTGCGCACCATGTTCGGTCCGACCAATCGCGAGGTCGGCAATCCCGCCTGGATGAGCGGTGCATTCGAAATCGGCCAGATCACCATCACCTATAACCGGCTCTGGATTCTCTGCTTCACGCTCGCCGTGTTCGCCATCCTGCTGGCGATGCTGCGCTATACCGCGCTGGGGCTCGAGATGCGTGCGGTGACTCAGAACCGCCGGATGGCGGCCTCGATGGGCATCGCCACCTCGCGCGTCGATGCGCTGACGTTTGGGCTCGGCTCCGGCATTGCCGGGATCGCCGGCGTGGCGCTGTCGCAGATCGACAATGTCAGCCCCAACCTCGGCCAGAGTTACATCATCGACTCCTTCATGGTGGTGGTGTTTGGCGGCGTCGGCAATCTGTGGGGCACGTTGGTGGGAGCCTTCACGCTCGGCATCGCCAACAAATTCCTGGAGCCGGTGGCAGGCGCGGTGCTCGGCAAGATCGCCATTCTGGTGCTCATCATCCTGTTCATCCAGAAACGCCCGCGCGGCCTGTTCGCGCTCAAGGGGCGGGCGGTGGAAGCATGATGCCGCATGCTCTCACGCGTTCGCTGGATCGCGGCGCGACTACATTCCTGGCCGTGGTCGCGGCCCTCGGCGTGCTGATTCCGCTCTCGAATCTGCTGCTGCCGGCGGGCTCGTTCCTGCAGGTGCCGACCTATCTGGTGGCGCTGTTCGGCAAATATGTCTGCTATGCCGTCCTGGCGCTCGCGATCGACCTGATCTGGGGCTATTGCGGCATTCTCTCGCTCGGCCATGGCGCGTTTTTCGCGCTCGGCGGTTACGCGATGGGCATGTATCTGATGCGCCAGATCGGCAGCCGCGGCGTCTATGGCAATCCGATCTTGCCCGATTTCATGGTGTTCCTGAACTATCCCCAGCTGCCCTGGTATTGGAACGGCTTCGATATGTTCTGGTTTGCGGCGCTGATGGTCGTTCTGGTGCCGGGCCTGCTGGCGTTCTGTTTCGGCTGGCTGGCGTTTCGCTCCCGTGTCACCGGCGTCTATCTCTCGATCATCACGCAAGCGATGACCTATGCGCTGTTGCTGGGTTTCTTCCGCAACGATTTCGGCTTCGGCGGCAACAACGGCCTCACCGACTTCAAGGACATTCTTGGGTTCAACGTCCAGGCCGATGGCACCCGCGCCGCGCTGTTCGCGTTGAGCTGCCTGGCGCTGATCTTAGGATTCATGATCTGCCGCGCGGTGGTAACATCGAAGCTCGGCAAGGTGCTGATCGCGATCCGCGACGCCGAATCCCGCACCCGCTTTCTCGGCTACCGCGTCGAATCCTACAAGCTGTTTGTGTTCACGCTGTCGGCCTGCATGGCCGGCGTCGCCGGCGCGCTCTACGTGCCGCAGGTCGGCATCATCAACCCGAGCGAATTCGCGCCGGGCAACTCGATCGAGGCGGTGATCTGGGTCGCGGTCGGCGGCCGCGGCACGCTGGTCGGCGCCGCGCTCGGCGCGGTCGTTGTCAACTATGCCAAGACGTTCTTTACGTCGGGCGCGCTGGCGCCGTACTGGTTGTTTATGTTGGGCGCGCTGTTCATCCTGGTGACGCTGCTGCTGCCGAGGGGGATCGTCGGAACCCTCAATGCGTGGGAGCCGTGGAAGGCGCCGCGCATTCCGGCAATCGCCAAGGGCGCCGCGCGCGAAGACGGCATCAGCGAACCGAATCCGGCGGAGTGAGCGCATGAACGTCATGGACATCCGTGCCACATCCGCGCTGCTCTATCTCGACGGCGTACACGTCTCGTTCGACGGCTTTCATGCCATCAACAACCTGTCGCTGACGCTTGCGCCCGGCGAGATGCGCGCGGTCATTGGTCCGAACGGCGCCGGCAAGACCACGATGATGGATCTTATCACCGGCAAGACCAAGCCGGATCAGGGCGAGATACTATTCGATGGCGTCACCGACCTGACCCGGCTCGACGAGACGCGGATCGCCGAACTCGGGATCGGGCGGAAATTCCAGAAGCCGACGGTGTTCGAAAGCCAGAGCATCGAGGACAATCTGCTGCTGGCGCTTAATGTCGATCACAGCGTGAGGGGGACGCTGTTCTGGCGCGGAAGCAACGCCGAATCCGAGCGCATCGAGCGCGTGCTGGAGACCATTCGGCTGACCGAGGCGCGTGACCGGCTGGCGGGGAGCCTGTCGCACGGCCAGAAGCAGTGGCTCGAGATCGGCATGCTGCTGGCGCAGGATCCGAAACTGCTGCTGGTCGACGAGCCGGTCGCCGGCATGACCGACGTGGAGACCCATCAGACCGCCGAACTGCTGAAGCAGATCAACAAGGACAAGACCGTGATGGTGGTCGAACACGACATGACCTTCGTCCGCGAGCTCGGCGTCAAGGTCACCTGTCTGCACGAGGGCTCGGTGCTGGCGGAAGGCACCATCGATCAGGTTTCATCGAACGAGCGGGTGATCGAAGTGTATCTCGGAAGATAGTGCGATGCTGAAAGTCGATAACATCAACCTGTACTACGGTGCGGCCCAGGCGCTGCGCGGCGTGTCGATCTCGGCCGAACCCGGCAAGGTGACGTGTGTGCTGGGACGCAATGGCGTCGGCAAGACCAGCCTGTTGCGCGCGATGGTCGGCCAATATCCGATCGCCTCAGGCGCGATCGCCTTCGACGGTGTCGATATCACGGGCCTTAAGCCCTATGAGCGCGCGCGAAAGGGCATCGGCTTGGTGCCGCAGGGCCGCGAGATTTTCCCGCTGCTGACGGTGGAGGAAAATCTCAGAACCGGCTTTGGGCCCTTGAAGCGCGAGGAGCGCCATATTCCCGACGACGTATTCTCGCTGTTTCCGGTGCTGCAATCGATGCTCGGCCGGCGCGGCGGCGACCTCTCCGGCGGCCAGCAGCAGCAGCTCGCAATCGGGCGAGCCTTGGTGATGCGGCCAAAACTGCTGCTGCTTGATGAGCCGACCGAGGGCATCCAGCCGTCGATCATCAAGGACATCGGGCGCGCGATCTCATATCTGCGCAGCCTCGGCAACATCGCCATCGTGCTGGTCGAGCAGTATCTCGACTTTGCCTGCGAACTCGGCGACAATTTCGCGGTCATGGACCGGGGCGCCGTGAAATATGCCTGCGATCGGAGCCATCTCGACCCCGGCGAAATCAGCCGTCAGATGGCCCTGTAAAGCAAAATCTGGCGCGCTTAATTCGGCATGGGGGACGAATGCGGACCGACGGCACCAGCGCGACGTCTGCGATTTTCGCGGCCAACCGCGCGCGCGGCGCCGTGAGGTTCGACGTGCAGCAGGTCGAGGGCGTTACCCGCCGCCGCAATCTCCATGAATCCGGTTCGCTGCGGGTCCGCTTTCCTTCGCCCGAGGCCGAGGGCCTATCGGCGGTGTTGGTCAACACCGCCGGCGGGCTCGCCGGCGGCGATCGTTTCGACGTAGATGTCGCGGCCGGCGAGGGCTCGCGCCTCGCGGTGACCACGGCGGCCGCGGAAAAGATCTATCGGAGCGACGGCGCGGTTGCACAGCTCAATATCAGCTTGCAGGCGGCCGCGGGCTCGCATCTTGCCTGGCTGCCGCAGGAGACGATTTTATTCGATCGCGCGCTTGTGTCGCGCCGGATCGATATCGATCTGGCGCAGGATGCCTCGCTGCTGCTTTGCGAAATCGTGGTGTTCGGCCGCGCTGCGATGGGGGAGCGAATGCGGCATGGCGAGCTCGTCGACCGCTGGCGGATGCGGCGCGACGGCAGGCTGGTGTTTGCGGAAACGGTAAGGCTCGACGGCGATATCGGCGACAAGCTGACAAGGCCCGCGATTGCAAAGGGCGCCGCGGCCATCGCCACCGCGCTGATCGTGCCGGGCGATCAGGCGCTGGTCGAGCGGCTTCGCGAGCTATCCGAATCGTTCGGCGGCGAGGTCGGCATCTCCTGCTGGAATGGGTTTGCAATGGCCCGCTTCTGTGCCCAAGATGCGGCCAGGCTGCGCGCCGACGTGATGGCGGTGCTTGGCCGGGCCTCCGGCTCAGCGCTGCCGCGGCTGTGGCTCAACTAGAATGTGGCTCAGCTAGAACAGGTCGAACCCAGCAGAGTGCCCGCATGAATTTGTCTCCCCGCGAAAAGGACAAGCTTTTGATTTCGATGGCGGCGATGGTCGCGCGCCGCCGGCTGGAGCGAGGCGTTAAGCTCAATCATCCCGAGGCCATCGCCATCATTTCCGATTTCATCGTCGAGGGTGCGCGCGACGGCCGCACGGTGGCCGATCTGATGCAGGCCGGCGCGCTGGTGTTGACCCGCGCCCAGGTGATGCCGGGCATTGCAGAGATGATCCACGACATTCAGGTCGAAGCGACGTTTCCGGACGGCACCAAGCTCGTCACCGTGCACGAGCCGATCAGATGACAGGAACGGCAAAATGATCCCCGGCGAACTCTTCATCAAGGACGGCGAGATCGAGCTCAATGCCGGCCGCAAGACGGTGATGCTGACCGTCGCCAACTCCGGCGACCGTCCGATCCAGGTCGGCTCGCACTATCATTTCTTCGAGACCAACCCGGCGCTGAAGTTCGACCGCAAGAAAGCCCGCGGCATGCGGCTCGATATCGCGGCCGGCACCGCGGTGCGGTTCGAGCCGGGGCAAACCCGCGACGTGCGGCTGGTGGCGCTCGCGGGAAAACGCGTGGTCTATGGCTTTCGCGGCGACGTGATGGGGAAGCTGTGAGCATGTTCGAAGTCGCGGGAGCCTGGTGATGTCCGTCAAGATAAAGCGTTCCGTCTATGCCGATATGTTCGGGCCCACCACCGGCGATCGGGTGCGGCTCGCCGACACCGATCTCATCATCGAGGTCGAGAAGGATTTAACGGTCTATGGCGAGGAGGTTAAATTCGGCGGTGGCAAGGTCATCCGCGATGGCATGGGTCAGTCCCAAGTCACCAACAAACAGGGCGCGGCAGACACTGTCATCACCAATGCGCTGATCGTGGACCATTGGGGGATCGTCAAGGCCGACGTTGCCATCAAGGGAGGTTATGTCAGCGCCATCGGCAAGGCCGGCAATCCCGATATCCAGCCCGGCGTGACCATCATCATCGGTCCCGGCACCGATGTCATCGCGGGCGAAGGCAAGATCCTGACCGCGGGCGGATTCGACAGCCACATTCATTTCATATGTCCGCAGCAGATCGAGCACGCGTTGATGTCCGGCGTCACCTCGATGCTCGGCGGCGGCACCGGGCCGTCGCACGGCACGTATGCCACGACCTGCACGCCGGGCCCCTGGCACATGGCGCGGATGATCCAGTCGTTCGATGCGTTTCCGGTCAATCTCGGCATTTCCGGCAAGGGCAACGCCTCGCGCCCGGGCCCGTTGGTGGAGATGATCAACGCCGGCGCCTGTGCGTTGAAGCTGCACGAGGACTGGGGTACCACACCGGCCGCGATCGACAATTGCCTGTCGGTCGCAGACGATCACGACGTCCAGGTGATGATTCATTCCGACACGCTGAACGAGTCGGGATTCGTCGAGGACACGATCAAGGCCTTCAAGGGTCGCACTATCCACGCCTTCCATACCGAAGGCGCCGGCGGCGGCCACGCGCCTGATATCATCAAGGTCGCCGGCCTGAAAAATGTGCTGCCGTCCTCGACCAACCCGACACGGCCCTTCACCCGCAACACCATCGACGAGCACCTGGACATGCTGATGGTGTGCCACCACCTCGATCCTTCGATCGCCGAGGATCTCGCCTTTGCCGAAAGTCGCATCCGCAAGGAGACGATCGCGGCGGAAGACATCCTGCACGATCTCGGTGCGCTTTCGATGATGTCGTCGGATTCCCAGGCCATGGGCCGGCTCGGCGAAGTCATCATCCGGACCTGGCAGACCGCCGACAAGATGAAGAAGCAACGCGGTTCGCTGCCGCAGGACAAGGGCGGCAATGACAATTTCCGCGTCAAGCGCTACATCGCCAAATACACCATCAATCCCGCGATCACCCATGGCGTCTCAAAGCTGATCGGCTCGGTGGAAAAAGGCAAGCTTGCCGATCTCGTGCTGTGGTCGCCGGCGTTCTTCGGCGTCAAGCCGGAATGCATCATCAAGGGCGGCTCGATCGTCGCAGCACCAATGGGCGATCCCAATGCCTCGATACCGACGCCGCAGCCGGTGCACTACCAGGCGATGTTCGCGGCATTCGGCAAGTCGCTGACGGCCTCCTCGGTGGTGTTTTCTTCCAAAGCGGCGGTGGCTTCGGGGCTCGCCAGGAAGCTCGGCCTCGACAAAAAGCTTTATGCGGTCGAGAACACCCGCGACGGCATCTCCAAGAAAAGCATGATCCACAACGCCGCCACGCCCAGGATCGAGGTCGATCCGGAAACCTATGAGGTGCGCGCCGACGGCGAACTGCTGACTTGCGCGCCCGCCGAGGTGCTGCCCATGGCGCAGCGCTATTTCATGTTCTAAGCTGCCGCCGGGCACCTTCGAGCCACAACAACAAAGCCCGGGAGGATTTCCGTGATTTACGTCGTTGCCACGCTGACCGTGAAGCCTGAAACGCGCGCCGAATTCATCGCCGCCGCCACTGCCTGCATCAAGGAGACCCGCAAAGAAGCTGGCAATATCGCCTATGACCTGCATGAGAGCGTCACCGATCCAACCAAGATGGTGTTCGTCGAGCAGTGGGAAAATGCCGAGGCGCTGGTGCCGCACCGCGGTGCCGAGCACATGAAGACGTTCGGCCGCATCGCCGTGAAGTGCTTCGCCGCGCCCCCCAAGATCGAGATCATCACGCCTGAAAAGGTCGACGTTCGCTAGCAAAAAAACAACCGGAGACCGGTCCATGATCTATGTCGTCGCCACGTCTCGAGTGAAGCCGGAAATGCGGGATGCCTTCATCAAGGGCGCCAAGGAATGCATCGCGGCCACTCGCGAGGAAAAAGGCTGTATCGCCTACGACAGTCACGCCAGCATCAACGATCCCAACCTTTTCGTGGTGGTCGAGCGCTGGGAAAGCCGCGAAGACCTCAATGCGCACGGCCGAGCGCCGCACATGAAGATCTGGCGCGAATATTCCGCGCCGCTCAAGGTGTCGCCGACCGTGATCGAGATCATCAGCGACGGCAAGGTCGAGAAGTTTTAAGCATGATCCGCGCTACGAAAATTCGTCCGCAGCATCGCTGGAGCGAGCCGCCGGCCGACACCGTCGTGCTCGAGTTCGACGAGCGCCACCGCCGGCGGATGGCGATGACCGGCACGCGGGGACTGGCGTTCCTGCTCGACCTGGAAAATGCGGTCGCGCTGCGTGGCGGCGATGCGCTGGTGCTCGAGGATGGCAGGCTGATAGAGGTCGTCTCAGCACCGGAGCCGCTGACCGAGATCAGGGGCACCGATCCGCATCATCTGGTTCGGGTCTCCTGGCACCTCGGTAACCGTCATCTGCCGACGCAGATCATGCCCAAGGGCCTGCGAATTCGGCGCGATCATGTCATCGAGGCGATGGTGAAAGGGCTAGGCGCGCGCGTGATCGAGATCGAGGCGCCGTTCGATCCGGAAGGCGGCGCCTATGCCGATGGCGGCAATGCCCATGCCCACTCCGATCCGCACCAGGCTACGCCGCACGCCCATGCATCGCACGACCACAGTGATTCCCGTCATCACCATGACGCCCGTCATCACCATGACGAGCATTGCGATCATGATCATCAACACGGTCATTCCCATGCTCATGACCGCAAATAGGCCGTCGGCCGCGCCGCCGCCGTTCGGCGACCGCAACGAGCTGGAAGAAACCGATGCCGCGGCGCTGTACCGGCTGATGACCTGGTTGTCGCCGTCGTTTCCGGTCGGTGCGTTCTCCTATTCCAGCGGCATCGAATGGGCGGTCGAGGCCGGGGACATCCACGATGCCGCCTCGCTGCGCGACTGGCTTTCGTCGATGCTTACTGACGGTTCCGGATTTTGCGATGGCGTGTTTCTGGCGCAGACGCATCGGGCCGCCGCATCGCTCGACGATGCGAGGCTGCGCGAGATCGCCGAGCTTGCGGCGGCCCTGGTGCCCTCGCGCGAACGCCAGCTCGAGACCTCGGCGCAAGGCCGCGCATTTATCGAAATCGCGCGCGCGGCTTGGAGTTGCGACGGTCTCGAGCGAATGATTGCGTCTTGCGACGGCATGATCGTCTATCCGGTCGCGGTCGGGCTGGTCTCAGCCGCGCACTCGATTCGGCTTGCGCTTGCGCTCCATGCCTTGCTTCACGCGCTGTCGTCGAACTGGATTTCCGCCGGCGCGCGGCTGATTCCGCTAGGTCAAACCGATGCCCAGCGGGTGCTGGCCTCGCTGGAGCCGGCCGTCATGTCCACCGCGAAACGGGCGCTGGCAGCATCCCTCGACGATCTCGGCGCCGCGAGCTTTCGCGCCGATCTGGCTGGCATGCGTCATGAGGCCCAGTACACGAGATTGTTCAGATCGTGAGACCTGCTGGCGGGCGTCGGATTGCACGGATGGCCGGGGCATTGGCGGGGTTGATTGTGCTTGCGCCGGTGTCGGCACGGGCTGACGGAACGCTCGGCCTCGATGAGGTGCTGGCCTCCGTCGACAGGGCGCCGAAGCTGGTGGCGGAAATTCGGGCAGAGATGAGCAGCCACAAGCTGGTGCCACAGAAAGTGACCTGTATTGCCGCGCGCCATGGTAACCATTGGACCTATCTTGGAGGTGCTCGGGCCGCGCCTTACCGGTGCAACATCGGCAACCGTTTGCTGGTCATCGAGGCTGATCGGGTTTATCTCGATTCGCTGGGAAGGCTGCAGGGCGGTCTCGATAAGGCCGATCCGAAGCAGGCCAAGAGCTTTCAAGAACGCAATTTTCGCTGGACCTGGACGCCCTGATCGCCAAGCAAGCGGAAGCGGCGCAAATCGGCAGAAAAATAGGAAATGGGGAACATACCTGGCATGAGCAGTCATTCGAACGGCCCGCTTCGCATCGGCATCGGCGGTCCCGTCGGCTCGGGAAAAACCGCCTTGATGGACCTGCTCTGCAAGACGATGCGGGAGCGCTACGACATTGCCGCGATCACCAACGACATCTACACCAAATGGGACGCCGAATTCCTGGTGCGCTCGGGGTCGCTGACGCCGGATCGCATTGCCGGCGTCGAGACCGGCGGTTGCCCGCATACCGCGATACGCGAGGATGCCTCGATGAATCTCGCCGCGGTCGCCGACATGCGCGCGAAGTTTCCCGGGCTCGATCTGGTGCTGATCGAATCCGGTGGCGACAACCTTGCCGCCACTTTCTCGCCGGAGCTGGCGGACTTGACGATTTACGTGATCGATGTCGCGGCCGGCGACAAGATCCCTTCCAAGGGCGGCCCGGGCATCACGCGATCGGACCTGCTCGTCATCAACAAGATTGATCTCGCGCCGCATGTCGGCGCATCGCTGGAGAAGATGGACACCGATGCAAGAAAGATGCGAGGCGACCGGCCGTTTGTGATGACCAATCTCAGGAAGAGCGAAGGTCTTGAATGTATCGTTCGGTTTATCGAGGCCAAGGGGGGTCTTGCGCCAGCCGCGCAAGATTAGATTGGCTCTAATGAGGATTTCGATTCCCTCCGATGATTGGCCGCGGCCTCCGAGCACCCCGCCTCTTTGATCAGCGTCGAGATGCGTAGCGCACGCCGGCAAGTTGAACACGTGGTTAACGCTTTTTGGTCAGCCCGTCGTTAACACTCTGGCGGGCGAGTTTTGGGTTGGGGCAAAAACGTTTTCTTCCACTGGAACAAAGTCGATGTCTTGTCGTTAACTTCTTCCGGTCGTCGCCAGAGCGCCGCTGCTGGCGTTCCCATTTATTCCTGCCGCCAACCGCAGTTGCGTAGAGATGATCGCTCCTCCATTATATCGAACGGTTGGTTTTCATTCTGCTCCGGTTTGTGACTGCTCTGGCAGAATTCGCATGTTTTGTTTGTTTGTTCGCCAACTCCTCATTTCCTGAGTACGCGGGTGGTTCGGCTGGGTTTCATCATCGGTTTTATCGCGCTCGTCGGCTTTCTGCTCTCTGGTCTTGCGGCTTATCGGGTCCACGATCAGGAGCTCACGGTCGATGGGATCGCGATGGCGCGGGCGATCGACGTCCATGCCAGTCTGGTTCAAGACCGGCTGACCGAACGTGAACTGCTCGCCCGCATCGCATCTGGATTATTCCGTGCGCCGTCGGTGATAAAGGCCGACATGCTGCAGCCGCTACGGTCTTCGATCTATGCATTCAAGACCGATTTCGTGGTCGCGGGCTGGGTCGCCCGGCTCAAGCCGAGCGAACTGGATGCCGCACGTGCCGAACTCGCAAAGGCAGGATTTCCGAACCCGACGATTCGCAGCTTCGATGACAAGCCTCTGGATACCCGCGCTCTCGATCAGCCGATCGACGTGCTGATGGACGTCGAACCCCGCAGCGCCGAGACGACGGCTTTCCCCGGTCGTTCTTTTGATCAGCAGCCGATTCTGGGGCCGATGCTGTCGCGGGCAATGCAGGAGGGAAAGCCCGTGGCGTCCGATCCCATCCCGTTGGCGCGTTCGAACGGTCCCATTGGCCTCGTGCTTGCGGCGCCGGTACTGCAGGATGGCGCATCGGCGGCGGGCTTCGTGACTTTTTCCTACGAATTGGCGCCGCTGATGCTGGCGAACGACGATCTCTCGCTGTTCTCGGTCGTGCTGAAGGATCCGCGCAGCTCCGGCGGCGAGCTGATCGCCAACGATCGCGGTATCGTTACCGAGAGAACGGCGGCGCAAGAGGGCCCACCGCCTTCGATGAGCAGAACCGTGACGTTCGGAGGCCGCGACTGGTCGCTCGGCTATTATGCCAAAACCAATGCGGTGAAGCGCGCGGAGCAGACGGCTGCGGTGGTGGCCGCGATCGGCCTGGCGTTAACCGGTATCATCTGCGGGCTTTTCGGTTATGTGGCCTACAACAACCTGCGGCTCAGCCGTGAAATCCAGGTACGGATCGGTTTCGAACGCCGCCTGACCGCCGTCATCGATGAACTCAATCACCGGGTAAAGAACATCCTCGCGGTGATCCAGTCGATCGTGACGCGCACCCTGCGTCACGGCGCCGATATCGATGTCGCCCGCGAGCTCCTGATCGGCCGCATCCACGCCATGTCGAACGTAGTCTCGCTGCTGAGCGAAAGTCAGTGGCAGGGCGTCAAGCTGAAGGGATTGTTCGAGGCGCGCGCGATACCGCATGCCGAGCGCATCGCGGTGAGCGGGCCAGATATTGCGGTGAGCGCGCGAGCCGCCCAAAGCCTCTCGCTGTTGTTTTTCGAGCTGGCGTCGCATTCCGACGAGGGGCTCTCGCTGGTCGGCAAGCACCCGCACATCGTCGCGCACTGGGAAGTGTCGGGACAGGGTCCCGATGCCACGTTTCATTTTCGCTGGGAGGAATTCAACACCAGCGAGGCGACTCGCCGCGCCGACAGCGATTTCGGCCTCATCCTGCTCGACCGCGTCGCACCCGAAGCGCTCGGGGGCATATCGAAGCGGTACTTCACCGACGTCAGTTACGTCTACGAACTCACCGCGCCGATGGAGACCGTGATCGACATGACGGAGCGGGACCGCACCGAACAATTTTCGGCGCCTCCGAAATCAAGCCGGAACAGCGCCCACGCCCTGTGACGCGGTCGCGAACGGCGCGTTGACAGGACGTTGTCTGTGCTGTGGCTGATCGATATCCCGCTTCCGATTCTTGTGCTGATCGCCGCCTGCGGCGGCCTGCACCAAATCCGAGCGTCTGAAAAAAGCCGCCGAAACCACGGCGCTTCGTAGCCCGCGCGACGCGCGAACTAGCCGCTGCCGCCGATCACGGCGCGCACGGTCTCGTCGGGGCCGAAATCTTCCGCGCCGTCGACATAAAGCAGAGCTGAGAGTTTCGAACGCGCCCGGTTGACCCGGCTTTTGATGGTGCCGACCGCACAGCCGCAGATCGCGGCGGCATCCTCATAGGAGAAGCCCGAAGCGCCGACCAGGATGAGGGCTTCGCGCTGGTCCTGCGGCAGTTTGTCGAGCGCGGCGCGGAATTCCTCGAACTCGAGATGCGCGCTTTGCGCCGGTTGGGTCTTCAGGGTTTTGGCATAGCTGCCTTCGGCATCCTCCACCTCCCGGCGCCGCTTGCGGTAGTCGGAGCGAAACAGGTTGCGCAGGATCGTGAACAGCCACGCGGCAAGGTTAGAGCCAGGCTGGAACGAGTCGATATTGGCGAGCGCCCGAAGCAGGGTTTCCTGCACCAGATCGTCGGCGCGATCGCCGTTGCCGCTGAGTGAGATCGCGAACGCACGCAGGCTGGGGACCGACGCCAGGATGTCGTCGCGGAGCGAGTCAGTGAGAGGCATTAGTCCCTCCCCTCGTTTTTGATTGCCCGATCGCCCAACTCTCCCAATTGGGGATCGGGTTTCGGAACATCAAGTTTTCGGATCAGGTCCGCGAAGCGGTCCGGTACCCCTTGCCGCACCACATCGTCGTACATGGCGCGGAGCTGGTGGCCGATTCTGGATTGAATCTCGGCGTTCAGGCCGCCTTGTTTGCCCGGTGCCGCATTTTTGCTGACTTGCGACTTTATATCTTTCATGACCCGTTCCACGCTTCCCCGAGAGTTAAGTCATTGCAACTTCAAGAGTTATTCTCGACGATCAAGCCTTTGCCACGCGGCATCTGCAACGGGGCTAATTCGAACTACGTCGAAAGGTTCCGAAATCGAGGAACTTTTATGGACCTCGAGCGTAATTAGGCACGTCAGGGGGAACCGGGTCGCCCCATATGGCTAATGCTGACCCCCAGAAAAGGTGGAATGGGGATGTCCCGATCACAGCTCGTTGCCGAACACTTACCGTTGCTCCGGCGCTATGCCCGCGCGTTGACGGGGAACCAGGCGTCCGGTGACGCTTATGTCGGAGCCATGCTCGAGGCCCTGCTGCAGGATTCCTCGCTGCTGGATGAGCAGCAGGGACCCCGCGCCGGGCTCTTTCGGCTCTTTACCCAGATCTGGAATTCGGTCGCGGTCAACGACAATGCCGACGTCGCGACCCTGCCGATGCCGCCGGAGCGGCGGCTTTCAAACATCACCCCCTTGCCGCGCCAAGCCTTCCTGCTGCTGTCGCTGGAGGGCTTCTCCGAGGAAGAAGTAGCGTTCATCCTCAGTACCTCCGTTGCGGAGACCCGTAAGCTCGCGGATACCGCAGGCCGCGAAATGGCGGCGGAGATCGCCACCGATGTGCTGATCATCGAGGACGAAACCTTCATCGCGATGGACCTCGAGAGCCTGGTGAGAAATCTCGGTCACAACGTAATAGGCGTCGCCCGCACCCATTCCGACGCCGTCGCACTGGCGAAGAACAAAAAACCGGGACTGATCCTGGCGGACATCCAGTTGGCCGATGGCAGCTCCGGCCTCGACGCCGTCAACGAACTATTGCGGGTGTTCGAGGTGCCGGTGGTATTCATCACCGCCTATCCCGAACGCTTCCTGACAGGCGAGCGCCCCGAGCCGGCATTCCTGATCTCAAAGCCGTTCCAGCCCGCGATGGTTTCCGCAGTCGCCAGCCAGGCGCTGTTCTTCCAGCGCAATTCGCGCAACCGCGCGCCGCGGGCAGCCGCTTCCTGACTCGGCAGGCCCGCTTTATTTGAACAAGAATCCGGCCCCCGCGCCGGATTTTTGCTGCCTGATCGGCCGGCTGTCTCGTAGTGGGGGAAATTCGCGAGGAAGCCGAGGCGCTCCGCCGTCGAGCCCACCATCCATCGCCCGACTGATCTTCCTGAGATAAACAGAAAAGTAGGGCGCGGCTGGCATCACCACAGCCGCGCCCCACATCGCCGGTCAATGGGGCAGGGGGGATAACCGGCTGCCGGAATGACGCACAGCCCCCGGAGTCGTTCCCGTCCTCGGCAAAAAATTTTCGCTTCTCACCGAGAAAATTGCGGACACGGTTAAGTGATAGCACACTGGCAGAACCGCGCGGTTCCGTTCGCGTTGTGTCCCCGATCGCCATGGGGCGAGGGACCAGCCGAACATGTCACAGCTCACCAAGGGAATTTTGGCTGCGGCCGCCGCTTCGCTGACATTTGGCGCCGCTCAATTTGCCTCCGGCGGCGACCTTTCGGGCATCGTCCTGACTCGCGTCGGCGCCCCCACCGAAACCGCCATCAACCGCGCGGCCAAAGCCGATCGCGCTGCTCGCGCGACAGGTCCTGTCGTGCAGACCCAGACGATTTCGCTGCGGCTGGACGGGCTTTCCGACACGTCGGTCCTGATCCGGATGCCGGTGTCGGAAGCCACCCGCAAACATCCCGCCGCCGCTCCGAAATCAGGCGCCCGGAGGATGACCGTGGCATGCGAGCCGGTGGTTAGCGTCTTGACCGAGATCGCCAAGCAGCTTCAGCCGGGACGTTGCGTCACCTGAAAGGGTTTCTGGCCAATCTCTGGCCGTCACTCCGCGGGGGTTTGATCGCCCGCCACGCTGCTGCGGCTCGCCATCAGCCCCAGCGCCAGCCCACCCAAGGCGAGAATCGGGAGCAGCTTCTTGACGCCGACCGCGCGGACGAGTTGGAGGCCGGCTGCGACCACCATCGGATCGACCAGCGCCGTGTGTGCGGCCGATTTCGCCGTCTCGGCAGGGCGCGCCTCAACCTGGTTTCTGCGCGCCATATAGCAACCGGCCGCGATGGCCGTGACGATGAAGAAAATCGCGGCGCCCGTCAGACAGGCCTCCACCAATCCATACTTTTGCAGCACGAGGACGAAAGCGGCAGCGCAAAGAAACGATGTGGTGATGAACAAGGCCAGCGCCGCGGCTGCGGCCAGAGATGTCAGCCGCAACGCGGTGCCGGTCGAGTCCTTCAAATCGTCGATCAAGCGCTGAAACATCTCAAAAGCCTCGGTTCAAAAAATCCGGCAGTCTGCTCACGCCGGCGCCACTCAAATCAATTTGCAGATGAACTGACAGCGCCTTCGCGGATCCCGGCCCTCGTCACCGACGCCACGCCACCCCGATCAGGAAGCCGACGCCAAGCGCCAGCCCCACGGTCGCAAGCGGACGCTGCGAAATAACGTCTTCGAGCGATTCTTCGAGAGAGTAGGCCGCGTCCTGCGCGGCATCCATCATGGCGCTGCCACGCTCCGACATGTCGTCGACCGTGGAATCGACACTTTCGCGGGCCTGCTGATAGCCGCGGCGCGCCTGCTTCCTGGCCGTGCCGGCGAAACTGTTGAGCGCATCGGTAATCTGGTCCGTCAGGGCTGCGATATCGTTCTTCACGGCTGCTACATCCTTTTCGAGGCGTTCTTGGGTGGCTCTATCCATCGGAATTCTCGTTCCGATCCCGCTATCTGCACCCGACATCAAAAGCTCCCGGAAACAACTGAAAGTAGGTACCGCACAACGCCCCACCTGCTCCGAAGTTCCCGATCAATCCGGCGGCAACTGAGGCGAAGTGGCCGGCAGCAGATGTTC
Source organism: uncultured Alphaproteobacteria bacterium (assembly GCA_963840155.1). Taxonomy (GTDB): domain Bacteria; phylum Pseudomonadota; class Alphaproteobacteria; order Rhizobiales; family Xanthobacteraceae; genus Bradyrhizobium. The sequence continues at coordinate 680,286 of CAWIXP010000002.1, read as the reverse complement.
TTTCAGGATCAGCGCCACGATCAGAAGCGGCGACGACAGAAAGCCGCCCATCGGACCCCACAGCCAGGTCCAGAACGCCAGCGCGATGAATACGGCGAGCGCGTTCAGCTCCAGTCTGCGGCCGATGATGGTCGGCGTGATGAAATGGCCCTCGAGGAACGTCAGGCCGGCAAAGGCCAGCGGCGCGATTAATCCCGCGCTTAGGCTCGAAAACGCGATCACGCCGACCACGACCAGCGTCGCGAACGTCGCGATCGGGCCGATGATCGGAAAGAAATTCAGCGTCGCGGCCAGCGCGCCAAGTCCGGCCGGATTCGGCATCCCGGCGATCGCGCAGATAATCCCGGTGGCGGCGCCGACGCCGAGATTGATCAGGGTCACGGTGAGCAGATAACCGCCGAGATGTTCCTCGATCTCGTTCAGGATGCGCAACGTCCGCAGCCGCGCCTCATGATTGCCGAAGGTCATGATCAGCGCGCGGCGCAGGTCGCGCCAGCTCGCGATGAACAGCACCAGCGTTGCAAAAAACAGCAGAAATTCGGTGAAAGTCGGCGACAGGAATTCGACGGCCGGCTGGACCCAGTCGAATTTCGGGACCTGGAGCGTCGAGAGCGCATCCGATCCGCCGAGCATGCTCTGCAGTTCGTGCCAGAGCGCCAGCGGCCGGTCGAAGACGTGCAGCTTGTCCTTTAGCCGCGCGGCCAGCTCGGGCAAATGCGTGCTCCAATCCATCAGCGGAGAGGAGATCAGCCCGATCATGAATGCGAGGCCGGCGCCAACCGCAATCACGATCAAGATCGCCGACACCGCGCGCGGAATCCGGTGCCGTTCGAGGTATCGTGCGGCCGGCGACAACATGGTTCCGACCACGAAGGCGGTTACGACAGGCAGGAAGAACACCTTCGCCGCGTATAGAACCGCAACGACCGAAATGACCAGCAGGCCGACCAATGCGAATGCGACGATCTCGGCGCGGCGAATGACCGGTGGCAGCTCGCCCTTGCTTTCGGGCAGCGGCGTGCCGACGAACTCCTTGGCAGGCGCACGTTCATCGGGAAGGACACGCACCACCGGTTCTCTCCCGCGCAAGCGCGAACAAGCGCGAATCTGGCATCTCGACCGGCGTCACGAACTGGCCCTGCGCACCGAGCTCTGTGCGACAATCCGTGCCGAGGGGGGAAGTTCCCTCGCGACCATGTGAAACCCCCGCAGGCGGACAGCCGAGGCGGTTGTTTTTAGCCGCCGCGGAACCGCTTGGCCCCGGCCGCGTTTGTTGATGTGAAGCATCACCGCGATGCGCACTCGATGGGGCAGATCATGACACAGGCATATTGTGAAATTCGGCGGGCAACGCCGAGCGTTAGCCGTGCGCTAATTCTCGCGGGAGCCTTGCTGTTCGCGCCGGCGCTGTCCGGCGCGGCGAGTGCGCAGATCCTCAGTTATGCGGCTGCGCCCTCAACGTTATTCCCGTCGGATAATGTCACATTGGCGTCGCCAGACGAGGCGCTGAGAAACGACGGCCCTGGCGCGGTCCCCGAGCGGCTGCGGCGCGCCATTGTCGCCCTCGATAGCCGCGAGGCGGCCGGCACCGTCATCATCGATACCGGCAACACCGCACTCTATTACGTCCTCGGCCAGGGCCGGGCGATTCGCTACGGCGTCGGGGTCGGCCGCGACGGTTTCACCTGGTCTGGCGTGCAAACCATCAGCCGCAAGGCGGAATGGCCGGATTGGTATCCGCCGGCTGAAATGATCGCGCGCCAGCCTTACCTTCCGCGTTTCGTGGCGGGCGGGCCCGGCAACCCCTTGGGAGCCCGCGCGATGTATCTCGGTTCCAGCCAGTATCGCATTCACGGCACCAACGATCCCTCGACGATCGGCAAGTTCGTCTCTTCGGGATGCATCCGCCTGACCAATGATGACGTCGCGGATCTGTTCAGCCGCGTCGATGTCGGCACCAGGGTGGTGGTGCTGCCCAAGAGCGGGCGCCATCTCGAAGCCCGCGCGATGCCATCCGATGCAGTGGGCGGCTTCCGCCAGGCCATTGCGCCGCGCCCGGTTGTGACCAGGCTGCCGACTGGCCGCCAGGCCTTGAATCTGTCGACGGCGTTGAATTGAGGAGCGACGTCTTGTTCGAGGATCAGGCATGATCACGAGATCTTGCAAGGTGCTGGCATTGGCCGTGACCGCGGCGCTAAGCGCTTCAGCGCTGGTGCCTGCCGCGCACGCGCAGGATTTTTTCTCCACACTGTTCGGCATGCTCGGAGGCGGCCGGCCGGCTGGACCCTACGTCGCACTGCCGTTTGCCAATGACGGCAATCCAGCCACCTCGCAAGCCGACACGCATCGCTATTCCGCGGGCGGGCAGGCCTATTGCGTGCGTAGCTGCGACGGGCGCTATTTCCCGGTATCGGCGTCAAGCAATCAAAGCCGCGCCGCAACGTGCAACAGCTTTTGCCCGGCGACCGCAACCAAGGTGGTGTACGGCAGCAACATCGAGGATGCCGCGACCGAAAGCGGAACGCCGTATTCGGAGTTGCCGAACGCCTTTCGCTATCGCAACGAGCTGGTCGCGGGGTGCACCTGCAACGGCAAGGACCAGGTCGGACTGGCGCCCGTCAAAATCGAAAACGACCCGACGCTTCGCAAGGGTGACATCGTCGCAGGCCTCGACGGCCTGATGGTCGCGAGCCGCGGCGCCGACAGACACGGCGCCGCATTGAATTTCTCGCCGGCCCCCGAACGGTTGCGCGCGCGGTATCGGCATGTGCCGCTGGTGGCGGCGGAATAGGGCAGGCGCCTCACTTGCGGCTCGGCGTCCCGCGCGCGGGAGCAGGCGAAGTGTCTTCATCACGTCGTCCCGGCCTTGGTCGCGGCCTTGCCGGCAAACCAAAGCCTCCGATACAATAATTCCTGATCGGCGAACTGTGGCGCCCTCGGGCGATAACGAAAATCAATCACGGTGCTAAGGGGAGTTGCGCATGCTCATCAGTGTACTCATTACATTTCTCGTCATTATCCTGGTGCTCTATCTGATCAATCTGTTGCCGCTCGACGGCCGCGCCAAGCAAATCGCGCGCGTCGTCGTGATCATCCTCGGAGTGATTTCCCTGCTGAAATACATCGCGGTGTTCTGACCATCCGCTTGGAAATAGCCGTCGTTTCCGCTGTTTGCATCTCGAACAAAAAAGCCCCGGCGAATGCCGGGGCCTCTTCGTGGGTGGTTGCAAGTCTATTTCAGCGTCTTGAACCAATCGTCCACGTCCTTGTGGACCTGATCCTTGGCGAAGCCATAACGCTGCTGCAGCTTGCCCTCGAGCTGATCGCGGCGGCCTTCGATGACGTCGAGATCGTCATCGGTGAGCTTGCCCCATTTTTCCTTGGCTTTGCCCTTGAGTTGCTTCCAGTTGCCTTCGACCCGGTTCCAATCCATCGTCATCTCCTGTCGGTTGAGATGGCTTTCAACGGCCGGCCAATTCGAACGTTCCGCGGAACTGTCAGTGACGAAGCGGTCAGGCGGCCGCCTTGGCCTGCCTGCGCCGCGCGGTCAGGATGAACTCGGTGTAGCCGTTCGGCTGCTCGCGCCCGCTGAAGATCAGGTCGCAGGCCGCCTTGAAGGCGACGCCGTCGAAACCGGGCGCCATCGGCCGGTACAGCGGATCGCCGCGGTTCTGTCCGTCGACCACCACGGCCATCCGCTTCAACGACTCCATCGCCTGTTCCGCGGTGATGACGCCATGATGCAGCCAGTTCGCCAGATGCTGACTGGAGATGCGCAGCGTGGCGCGGTCCTCCATCAGCCCGACATCGTGGATGTCAGGCACCTTGGAGCAGCCGACGCCCTGATCGATCCAGCGCACCACGTAGCCGAGGATGCCCTGGCAATTGTTGTCGATCTCCTGCCTGACGTCCTCCGGCGCCCAGTTCGATTTGGACACCGGGATGGTGAGAATGTCCGATAGTTTGGCGCGCCGGCCGGCCTTGGCCAACTCGCGCTGGCGCGCCGGCACACTGACCCAGTGATAATGCAGCGCGTGCAGCGTGGCGGCGGTCGGCGAGGGCACCCATGCGGTAGTGGCGCCGGCCTGCGGGTGGCCGATCTTCTGCGCCAGCATATCCGCCATCTTGTCCGGCGCGGCCCACATGCCCTTGCCGATCTGGGCATGGCCGGGCAGCCCATCGACCAGGCCGATATCGACATTCCAGTCTTCATAGGCCTTGATCCAGGGCTGCTCCTTCATGTCGTTCTTGCGGATCATCGGGCCCGCTTCCATCGAGGTGTGGATCTCGTCCCCGGTACGATCGAGAAAGCCGGTATTGATGAACATGACGCGCTTCAACGCATTCTGGATACAGGCCTTGAGGTTGACGGTGGTGCGGCGCTCCTCGTCCATGATGCCGACTTTCATGGTGTTTTCGGGCAGCGACAGCAGTTGCTCGACACGACTGAACAGCTCGCAGGTCAGCGCCACCTCGTCGGGACCGTGCATCTTCGGCTTGACGATGTAGACCGAGCCGGTGCGGCTGTTGCGCAGCATCGAATTGCCGTTGAGATCGTGGATCGCAAGCAGGCCGGTGACGGCGGCATCCAGAATGCCTTCCGGAATTTCGGCGCCGGCGGAATCCAGCACTGCATCGGTAAACATGTGGTGGCCGACATTGCGCATCAGCAACAGGCTGCGGCCATGCAGCCTGAGTTCTGTTCCCTCCGGCGTCTTGTAGATGCGGTCGGGGTTGAGCGCGCGCGCCAGTGTCTTGCCGCCCTTCTCGAAGTCGGCCGACAGGGTGCCGTTCATCAGGCCGAGGGTGTTGCGGTAGATCAGCACCTTGTCCTCGGCGTCGACCGCCGCGACGCTGTCTTCCATGTCGAGGATCGTGGAAACCGCCGCTTCGAGGATCATGTCGGCAACGCCGGCCGGGTCGTCCTTGCCGATCATGTGGCCGCGATCGATCTTGATCTCGATATGCATGCCGTTATTGACCAAAAGAATCGCCGATGGAGATGCCGGATCGCCTTGGTATCCCGCGAACTGCGCGCTCGATTTCAGCGCGGTGGCATTGCCGCTTTTGAGTTTAACGGCGAGCTGGCCGGCGACCACCCGGTAAGAAGTCACATCGGTGTGGCTGCCGGTCGCCAGGGGTACTGCGGAATCCAGAAACGTCTTGGCCTTGGCTATGACCTTGTCGCCTCTCGCCTTGCTGTAGCCGTTGCTCTCGCCCGCTTCGAGCGGGATGGCATCGGTGCCATAGAATGCATCGTACAGGCTGCCCCAGCGCGCATTGGCGGCATTGAGGGCGTAGCGGGCGTTGGTAAGCGGCACCACCAGCTGCGGTCCGCAAATTTTGCCGATCTCCTCGTCGACATCCGATGTCTCCACCCTCCGCGTCGGCGGCTCCGGCAAGAGATAGCCGATCTCCTTGAGGAATGCCGTGTAGGCATTCACGTCGAAGGCCTTGCCCTTGTTGGCGCGGTGCCAGCGGTCGATCTGAGTCTGCAAGTTGTCGCGCACGGCGAGCAGCTCGCGGACTTTGGGGGAAAGATCGCGAACGATGGCGGCCAGCCCTGCCCAAAAGGCGTCGGCGGAAATTCCGCTCCCGGGGGCAGCTTCCTTGGCGATGAAATCGAGCAAGACCGGAGCAATTTTCAATCCGTGGGCATCGATGCAATTCATGATGGGATTTTTCTCAGGAGCAAGCGCCGCGAGGCGCGGAACTTGAAGCGGACAAAGAGCAGGACGGCCCCGCAAAAGGGCCTTGTTCGCGGGTCTTTTAGCCCCAAAGCTGAGGCCATGAGAAGGCCTCGATCGAGATGTCGATGGTCAATTCGCTCCCTTGATAATCGTTGCCTACCTCAACGTTTGGCGAGCGCGAATTTTGATCCTTCGGTCTTGCACGGGCGGGGCGCGCCCGGCCGCCGAACCACCGCGGCAGTGCCGGCTTTCTCAGCCGCGCCAGAAGCAGGCGAGCTTGGCTTGACGTGATCGGAAGATGCATCTCCGGCCCTTGGTATTCGGAGGCGGAAATACTATGGTCGCAGCGCAATGGAGAAGAGATAATCTTCTCTTTGCGGCTGCCAAACGAGATATATATAGAAAATAATTCCAACCAACCCCGCATGTTGGGACAGCGAGCGTCGAATGCGATTCCTGCCGGTGTTTCTAGATCTGCAGATCGGTCCGGTGCTTCTTGTGGGAAGCGGCGAACTCGCACGGGCGAAGCTGCGTCTGCTCGCGGCTGCAGGCGCGCGCATTCGCTGGTACGCGACCGACGGCAATCACGATGTGGGTGGGCTCACCGCCGCCGACGTGGCGCGGATCGAGCATGCCGAGGCCGATCCGCTCGCGGCCGATTTGACGGGGGTGATTGCGATCCTGTGTGCGGGTGCCGGCGACGTCGGCCCTGCGATATCGGCGCGGGCAAAAGCGCTCGGCATTCCCGTCAATGTGATGGATGACCTCGCGCATTCGACTTTCATCTTTCCGGCCATCGTCGATCGCGGAGATGTCGTTGTGGCGGTCGGCACCGGCGGAGCGTCGCCCGTGGTGGCGCGCCGGGTGCGCGAGCGCATCGAAGCCGTTCTGCCGGCGCGCATCGGCGACCTCGCCGCCTTCATCGGCCGCTGGCGCAAGACAATCCATGGCCGGATTCCCGAATTTGCGCTGCGCCGCCGCTTCTGGGAGCGCGTGGTCGATGGTCCGATCGGCGCGCTGGTGCTCGCCGGCCGCGGCGAGCAGGCGGAGGCTGCGCTGAAGGATATTCCCGACCCATCCGCGTTTGCCGGCGCGCAGCCTTCCGGCCGGGCGCAAGGCGAGGTGACGCTGGTCGGCGCGGGTCCGGGCGATCCGGATTTGCTCACCGTCAAGGCGCTGCGCGCGCTGCAGGACGCCGATGTTGTTTTCTACGACGAACTGGTCTCGCCGGAAATTCTCGACCGCGCCCGCCGCGATGCATCGCGCATTGCCGTCGGACGCCGCGTCGGCAAGCCCGGCATCGGTCAGGACGCGATCAACAAGCTCATGATCGAGGCCGCCAGGTCCGGTCAACGCGCCGTGCGCCTCAAGGGCGGCGACCCCTTTGTGTTCGGTCGCGGTGGCGAGGAAATCGAGGCGTTGCGCCAGGCCGGCGTCGCCTGTTCGGTAATTCCCGGCATCACCGCAGGCCTCGGCGCCGCCGCACAATTCGAAGTGCCGCTGACCTTCCGCCACCAGGCGCTGCGCATTACCTTTCTCACCGCGCATAAGGCAAAGGACGCCGAAGCCGTCGACTGGTCCGCTCTGACCGACGAGAAGATGACGGTAGTCGTCTATATGGGAATGACCGCGGCGCCATCGGTCCGCGCCGGTCTCTTGGCCGCAGGCCGCTCGCCGCAAACCCCGGTCGGGGTGTTCGCGCGGGTGACGCGGCCGGATGCGCAGGCGGTGGTCGGAACGCTCGAAGCATTGCCGGAGCTGGTCGAAAAGATCGATAGCGGCCCGGCTATTCTCGTCATCGGCGAGGTGGTCGCGCATTCCGCGCCGTGGCGAAATTCACGCCTGCATCAACTTGTCTCGAATTTTCAGGTAGCTGCCGAATGACCTCTCCGCTCGAACAGAAAAAAATCAGGATCGCCGGCCCATCGGTGGTGACAGCCAACCGCACCTGGGACGGCGTCGTGATCTATCGCACCGCCAGCCAAGGCTGGTCGGCCGCCTTGGCGGATGCCGCGATCGTGCATACCTCGGAGGCGGCCCGCGCGCTGCTTGCCGAATTGGTTGCCGACGATGTCGGCGCGGTCGGCGCCTATATCGCCCCGGTTCAGATAAAGGACGCCGGAAAGATCAAGCCGGGCAATCTGCGCGAACAGATCCGGCAGCGGGGCGTCACGATCGATCTTCCGGTTCCGGCGTAAGGCATGTTGCGATGTACGCATATGACGAACTCGATCGCACCCTGATCAACGAACGCGTCGAGGAATTTCGCGATCAGGTGAAGCGCCGGCTGTCCGGCGAACTCACCGAGGACGAATTCAAGATGCTGCGGCTGCAGAACGGCGTCTACCTGCAGCTGCACGCCTATATGTTCCGGATTGCGATTCCCTACGGCACACTGTCATCGAACCAGTTGCGGCGGCTGGCGCATGTGGCGCGACGCTATGACCGCGGCTATGGCCATTTCACTACCCGGCAAAACATCCAGTTCAACTGGATCAAGCTCGCCGAATTGCCCGATGCGCTGGCCGATCTCGCCGAAGTCGGCATTCACGCCATGCAGACCTCGGGCAATAACACCCGCAATGTCACCTCGGACCAGTGGGCCGGCGTGGCGCCCGACGAGATCGAGGACCCCCGCATCTGGTCCGAGCTGTTGCGGCAATACACCACGCTGCATCCGGAGTTCTCGTTCCTGCCGCGCAAGTTCAAGTTCGCGATCACCGCCTCGCCGCGCGATCGCACGGCGATCAAGATCCACGACATCGGATTGCGGCTGCACAAGAGCGCGCAGGGCGAAACCGGCTTCGAGGTGCTGGTCGGCGGCGGGCTCGGCCGCACGCCGTTCATTGCGAAGACGATCAAGCCCTTTGTGCACGGCCGCGATCTGCTCAGCTATGTCGAGGCGATCTTGAGAGTGTACAATCGGTACGGCCGCCGCGACAACATCTACAAGGCGCGCATCAAGATCCTGGTGCATGAGCTCGGCATCGACAAATTCGCCGGGGAAGTCGAGGACGAGTGGCGGCAGATGGGCGAGGGCGCGCTGACGCTGGATGATGCCGTGATCGAGGACATCCGTTCGCGCTTCAGCTATCCGGCTTACGAGAAACTCCCGCACATGCCGGAGGAATTGAAGAAGGCGGCGCAAGACCCGCGGTTCGAGGCCTGGCGCAGGAACTCGGTCGCGCTGCACAAGGCGCCGGGTTATGCGATCGTGACGCTGTCGCTGAAGCCGGTGGGCGGCGCGCCCGGCGATGCCACCGCCGAGCAGATGGAGGCGCTGGCCGATCTCGCCGACAAATATTCCTTCGGCGAAATCCGCGTCGGTCACGAGCAGAACCTTGCGCTGCCCCATGTCGCGCGGCGCGACCTGCCGGCGCTTTGGAAGGCGCTCGACAAGGTTGGCCTGGCGACGCCGAACGTCAATCTGGTTTCCGATATTATCGCCTGCCCGGGGCTGGATTACTGCTCGCTGGCCAATGCGCGCTCGATCCCGATCGCGCAGGAATTGACGCGTCGTTTTGCCAACCACGACACCGCCAACATGATCGGGCGGCTGCACATCAATATTTCCGGCTGTATCAACGCTTGCGGCCATCATCACGTCGGCCATATCGGCATTCTCGGCGTCGAAAAGAACGGCGAGGAATTCTACCAGATCACGATCGGCGGCCGCGCAGACGAGAACGCCGAACTTGGCAACTTGATTGGTCCAGCCGTGCCCTATGGCGACGTCGCCGACGTCGTCGAGGATATCGTGGAGGCCTATCTCGCGCTGCGCGCCCGCCCCGATGAGCTTTTCGTCGACACGGTGAAGCGGCTTGGCGTCCAACCGTTCAGGGAGCGCGTCTATGCCACTCGTTAAAAGCGGTGAGATATCGCCCGACGCCTTTGTCTATCTCGCCGATGACGCCGAGCTTCCGGCCGATGGGGCGGTGCTGATTTCCGCCAAGCGCTTTCTCGACGATCCCGAAACGCTTTCGCGTCGCCTCGGCAAGACCGGCGTGATCTGGCCGAACAATCGCGAGCTTGACGATCTCGAGCCGTATCTCGACCGGCTCGCGGCGATCGCGCTGGTGTTCCCGACGTTTCGCGATGGCCGCGCCTACAGCCAGGCGCGGCTGTTGCGCGAACGCTATGGCTATCGCGGCGAGCTTCGCGCCACCGGGCAGGTGCTGCGCGACCAGTTCCTGTTCATGCAGCGCGCTGGCTTCGATTCGTTCGACGTGAAAAAGCCCGGCGATGCCGAGGCGTTTGCCAACACGGTCAAGCGTTACTCGGTGTTCTATCAGCCGACCGGCGATGGGCGCCTGACGGCGCTGCACCGTCGCATGATGTCGCGCCATTCGGAGAACGCCAGCCAGTGAACGTCCTGGCGCATCATGCGCCGGGCCATCGGAAAGCGCCTGAAGCAGGATCGTCGTTTCCCGGGCGACGGCAATGGTTGGTTGCCGCCCAAAAGAGCCACGCCGTTCACCATTCAGCCACGGTTGGTATGCAACAACCCCAGGTCAATCCTGGGGAATCTCGGTTCATGCGGGCGATTGTTGCCACTATTGGCTTGTTGGCGCTGGCCGGCTGCGCGGCGGATGTTGCCACCATCGAGCAGCCATCCATGTATGTCAGCATGGCCAATGCCGCGGCCAGGCTCGATGCGCAGGCGGCGAACTCGATGATCTCGCTATACCGGCAGAATAACGGCCTAGGTGCCGTCGTGGTCGATCCCGAGCTGATGAAGCTCGCCGAACAGCAGTCGCAGGCGATGGCCAGCCAGAACAAGCTCGATCACGACGTCAAGGCGCCGTTGGCCAAGCGCCTGAATGCGTCCGGCTATCCCGCGACGCTGGCGGTCGAAAACGTATCGGCGGGCTATCATACCTTGGCGGAAGCGTTTTCGGGCTGGCGCGACTCGCCCCCGCACCGGGCGAATATGCTGAAAAATGGTGTCACAAAATTGGGCATCGCCGCGAGCTATGCTCCGAATACCAAATACAAGGTGTTCTGGACACTTATTCTTGCGGCCTCCGACCCGCGATAAACCCGGCGTGATCCGATGCGCCCTCTCGCAGATTGACGCCGCCGCGAACTGACGCCACGGTGCGCCCGCATTTTGGTATTGACCTGATCTCTCGATGGATAGTTCCAATTCAGCGCCTGCAAGTACACCGGCAAAAGCCCAGCGCGTGCTGGTGCTGCAAGGCGGCGGCGCGCTTGGCTCGTATCAGGCGGGCGCCTATCAGGCGCTGTGCCATTTCGATTTCGAGCCGGAATGGATTGCCGGCATCTCGATCGGGGCCATCAACGCGGCCATCATCGCCGGCAATCCGCGCGAAAAGCGGGTGGAGCGGCTCAAGGAATTCTGGGAAACGGTTTCCGCTCCGGTGCCATGGAATCCCCTCGCCGCCGGCGACGGCGGGCGTGCGTTCGTCAACGAGACCAGCGCCGCCTGGATCGCAACCTTCGGCGTGCCCGGTTTTTTCACGCCGCGTTTGCCCCCGGCGCCGCTGTGGCCGAAAGGCAGTCCGCAGGCGCAGAGTTACTACGATACGGCACCGCTCCGCGCGACGCTGGAGCGTCTGGTCGACTTCGACCGCATCAACGATCTGAACACCAGGCTCAGCCTCGGCGCGGTCAGCGTGACCACCGGCAACCTGAAATATTTCGATAATTTCGAATTCAGGAAACTCGGCAAGAAGATCGGGCCGGAGCACATCATGGCTTCCGGCGCGTTGCCGCCCGGCTTCCCGTCCATCGTCATCGACGGCGAGCACTTCTGGGATGGCGGCCTCGCCTCCAACACCCCGCTCGATTACGTGCTCGACGCAGAAGTCGCCAACGACCTCCTGATTTTCCAGATCGATCTGTTCAGCGCGCGCGGCCCGTTGCCGGAAACGCTGATTGAAGCCGCCGAGCGCGAGAAGGACATCCGCTATTCCAGCCGCACCCGCATGGCCACAGACAAGAACAAGCAGGTTCACAACACGCGCAAGGCGCTGCGCGATTTGATCGGCAAATTGCCCGATGATCTCAAGAACGATCCCTCGGTTGAAACCCTGTGCCAGGCTGCGACGGAAAATACCGTCACGGTGGTGCACTTGATCTACCGCAGCAAGAACTACGAGACCTCTTCCAAGGATTATGATTTTTCGCACCTCGCCATGGTCGAGCACTGGGCCGCCGGCGAGCACGACGTTCATCTCTCGATGCGTCACAAGCAATGGCTGGAGCGGCCGCAATCCGGCGAAACCATGGTGACGTACGATCTCACGGGGGACGGCAGCGAAACCTCGACGTTGAACAGGAGCCAATGAAATGGGCACGTTGACAGGCAAGACCGCCGCAGTGACGGGATCGACCAGCGGCATCGGGCTGGCCTATGCGCGCGCCTTCGCGGGCGCCGGCGCCAACATCGTGCTCAACGGCATGGGTGCGCCGGCCGATATCGAAAAGGAGCGCTCCGCCATCGAGACCGACTTCAAGGTCAAGGCGGTTCATTCGCCCGCGGACATGACCAAGCCCGCCGAGATCGCGGAGATGATCGCGTTCGGCGAAAAGACCTTCGGTGCGGTGGACGTTCTGGTCAACAATGCCGGCATCCAGTTCGTCTCGCCGGTCGAGGAATTTCCGATCGACAAATGGGACGCCATCATCGCGATCAACCTGTCATCGGCGTTTCACGGCATCCGCGCCGTCGTCCCCGGCATGAAGAAGCGCGGCTGGGGCCGCATCATCAATACCGCCTCGGCGCATTCGCTGGTGGCCTCACCCTTCAAGTCGGCCTATGTCTCGGCCAAGCACGGCATCGCCGGGCTCACCAAGACCGTGGCGCTGGAGCTCGCGACCTTCAAGATCACTTGCAACTGCATCAGCCCCGGTTATGTCTGGACCCCGCTGGTCGAGAAGCAGATTCCCGACACCATGAAAGCCCGCAACCTGACCAAAGAGCAGGTGATCCACGACGTGCTGCTGGCGGCGCAGCCGACCAAGGAATTCGTCACTTCCGAGCAGGTCGCGGCGCTGGCGTTGTTTCTGTGCGGCGATGCCGCAGCCCAAATCACCGGCGCCAACCTCTCGATCGACGGCGGCTGGACCGCGGCGTAGCTCGTCGCGCGTCCGTGAAAGCGGGCATCCAGCCCGGCTTATCGAATAGAGACGTGTCGCTACTTCCCGAACGCCAGCACGTGCAGGCCAAGCCGCCGCCGCACGATCCAGAACAGCAGCGCGGTCTCGAATGCGAGCGAGATCGAGGTTGCCGCAGCGGCGCCATGGCCGCCGAACCGCGGCACCAGCGCGACGCAGAGTACGACATTGATGGCAAACGCCAACGCATAGGCGAGCGCGCAGATGTGTTGATGGCCGAGCATGTTCAACAGCCGCTCGACCGGCCCGATCGCGGAGCGCACCACGAGCCCAATGGCGGCGATGAACATGATGTCGTAGCCGATCACGAACTGCGGTCCGAACAGCCATAATAGCGGCTTGCCCAACGCCAGCAGCACCATGGTCGCGGCGAGCGAGGGCCAGAACGTCCATTTGATGGCGTGCGCGACATAGGCCGACAGCCGCGCCTTGTCGCCGAGCGCGTGATACTCGGCGAAGCGGTGCGCGGTCGTCGCCGACATCGCGTAGTGAATGAACGACACCAGCGCCAGTGTCTTCACCACGGCGAAATAGACGCCGACTTCCTCGGAGGAGCGGAATTGCTGCAGCACCAGCACGTCGGTGTAGGACAATAGCAGATAAAAACTTTCGACCAGCAGGATCGGCAGCGAGATCGCGAGCCAGCCGCGGAAATCGTAGGCCTTGTCGCCTGGCTCGATCTGGCTGGCGAGACGGCGGTTCAGCACGATCATTTGTCCGGCCATCGCGATCCACACCGCGGCGGCGCTGGCTGTCATCGCCGCGGTCGCCCCGAGACGAAAGCCGAGCGCGAACGCGCCGGCGGTGAAGCCGATGATCAGCGACTGCCGGACGATAAATTGCGGCATCAGGCCGAGCCGCATCCAGTCATGCGCCCGCGCGATGCCGTCCTGGGCGTTGGCGACCACGAACGCCGGCAGTGTGAGGCAGCCGATGTAAAGCGGCAGGATCGAATCGGCGCCGATCGACGGCGACAGCAATTTCACCAATCCCGCCAGCAGCAGCGACAGCACGCCGGCGACGGCGAACGTCAGCCAGCGGCTGCCGGTGAGAAAGCCCCGCAGCAGCGCGAGCTTGCCGCCGGTGCGATATTCCGGAATGATCTTCTGCGCCGAGGCCGAAATGCCGAAATCCATCATGCTGCCGAGCAGCAGCACCCAGGTCCAGACATAGACGTAGACGCCGTAATCCGAGCCGCCCATCCAGCGTGCCAGCAGGATCTGCGAGAGATAGGCCAGCGCGGCGCTGATGAGGCGGATCGCGAAGATGGTGCCGGCGAGGCGTCTGGTCAGCGAGGCGTCGCTGGACCCGCCGAGCAAGCTGCCGAGCATCGCCTGCAGCCGTGCGATCGCGCCAAGGGACGGAGTTGCTTTCGATTGTGCGTCCATCACGACCAAGGCGATTTTCCCAGGAAAAGGCAACCGCGGGAACGGCGGCGATGACCGGGCTATCAACTATTCGTTAAGAATTGGTTGGGTGGCGAGATCCGGGTAGCCAGTCGTGGTCCTGCCGATTTTGAACCGGGCATTACTCCAAATTGATGTTGAACTCGTAAGCGCGGTCGCCGCCGACCAGCGTCAGTTTCAGCGCGGCGCCATCGGGATTGACGCCCGGCGGCACGCCCTCAAGCTCGAAGGCGAACCGCTTGACACCCGGCGGACCACGATCGAGCAATTTCGGAACCGGCAGGCCCCAGTCAGGGGTCGGGCCTTCGACAAACAGGCTGACTGCGCCGGCGTCGGGGCTGACCACGTCGACCAGCACAGTGGATTTGCCGTCGCGCTTGACGTCACGGATGGTCAGCGGATTGGGATCGCCGACGCTGGCCGGCTTCGGTACCGTGTCGAGCGCCGCGAACAGCGCGCCGTCCTCGGTGCTCGCCACGGCGGTAAAAGGAAGCTCGGCGGTGGCCTCGACGGGAATGCAGAGCTTTTCGCAAACCGCATAGTTGATATCGGCGCGAAGCGTCACCGGCTTGTCGGCATTTTTCGCCACGATCCGCAGCGGCAGCACGATCTGGTCGTGATAGCCCAGCGAGTAGCCGCTGGCGCCGTCGTCGAATTTCGTCGGGGCCGGCCACAGCACGGTCACCGCTTCGACATTCTCCGATTTGGAGAAATCGAAACGCGGCGGCACGCCGGAATCGCCGGGCGTGCGCCAGTAGGTTTTCCATCCCGGCTGGAGCTGAAACGCGATGCCGCCGAGCAGAACCGCGCCGCTGCGCGAACCCGCCAGCAGCCGGACTGCGGAGTGCTGATCCCGTTGCCATGGCGAGGCGTCGTCGGCTCGCGCCTCGAATGCCAGGGACGATATCAACAATGTGGCGGCAACGCCGAGCGCGGCGTGCGTGGGAACCATGACGATCATGAAACGTCTTTACAGGCAACCCGCGGCGCAAACCATTGAATTGCTTGTGATGCCAAAGGGTGCAAGCTTGATTGACAGAAGCGCCACCCAATATCAGGATACGCGGCAACACGAGAGTCCCCGGCGGATGAACCCTGAAGGCAAAACATCGAGGACTGCTCGCCGCAAGGAAGTCGGCGTCGGCGACAACTCGTCCAACCGCGGCTATCTCGATGGCCAGCTGTTGATCGCCATGCCGGTGATGGGCGATCCGCGCTTCGAGCGTTCGGTGATTTACCTTTGCGCACATTCGGCCGAAGGCGCCATGGGCATCATCGTCAATCGCCCGGCGGGCAGTATCGATTTTCCCGAATTGCTGGTGCAGCTCGACATCATCAAGCAGTCCGACCAGATCAAGCTGCCGGAAAACGCCGAGTCCATGAAGGTGCTGAAGGGCGGACCGGTCGATACCGGCCGCGGCTTCGTGCTGCATTCCAGCGATTTCTTCATCAAGGATGCGACGCTGCGGATCGACGACGGAATTTGCCTGACCGCGACCGTCGATATCCTGAAGGCGATCGCCAGGGGCGCCGGCCCGAAGCACGCCATCCTGGCGCTCGGATATGCCGGCTGGGCGGCGGGACAACTGGAGACCGAAATCCAGGAAAATGGCTGGCTGCATTGCGACGCCGACCCGGACCTGATCTTCGGCGGCGACATCGACGACAAATACCGGCGCGCCCTGAGCAAGATCGGCATCGATCCCGGCATGCTCTCGAACGAAGCCGGGCACGCCTAGTCTTCGCCGTCTGCTGCAAATCCGCCGTCGTCGCCTTTCAGCGACGAGGTGCACCCGCAGCGAGGTGCAAATCTATTCCGCCGCTTGCTGCGCGACGGTCGGCTCGGTACCGGCGACGGTCGCCCGCCGCATGTCGCGCGGTTGCGACTGGTCGTAGCGGCGGACGCGGTGCACGGTCTGGCGGTTGTCCCACATCACGAGGTCATGCACCGTCCATTTGTGCACGTAGACGAATTCCGGCCGCGTTGCATGTTCGGTGAGGTCGCGCAGCAACAGTCGTGCCTCCGGCACGCTCATGCCGAGGATCGCGCCGGCGTGCGAGGAAAGATACAGCGACTTGCGGCCGTGCACCGGATGGGTGCGCACCAGGCGCTGCAGCACCGGCTTGAACATCTGCTGTTCTTCCTCGGTGTAATCGAGAAAACCGAGCGAACCGCGCGAATACATCAACGAGTGTTCGCAAATCAGGTCCTCGATCTCGGCCTTGGTCGCCTCATCCAGCGCATCATAGGCCGCCCGCATGTCGGCGAATTCGGTGTTGCCGCCCTTCGGGTTGACCACGCGCGCCGACAGCAGCGAAAATTTTGCCGGAATCGGGCGGAACGAACTGTCGGAATGCCACAGGCAGTTGCCGAGATTGAACAGGTGGGTGCGGTGATCGCGCGGCAGCGGCTTGCCGTCCCTGTCGAGGTTGGAGACGTCGTTGAGGCCGGTGGAGAGCCGCGAATCCTGCGGCTTGACGATATTGCCTCCGCGCGGATTCTCGCGCGCGCCAAAATTAAGCGCGAACGCCATCTGCTGCTCATCGGTGATGTCCTGATCGCGGAACAGCAGCACGGCGTATTTGTCCATGCCGGCTTCGATGTCCCTGGCCTGCTGCGGGCTCAGCGGCTCGCGCAAATCGACCCCGGAAACCTCGCCGAAAAAATGCGGATGAAGCTGCCGGATCGCGACCGCCATGGTGTTTTCTCCTGATCGAAGGGAGCGGTTACCCGCTTCCGTTGGTTGAAAAACTACTCCCCGATCGCGCGATGTCAACGGATCAAGGCGCATGCCGCGCATACACCTCCCCATGCCCGGACCTGAGCTGACTTGATCGGGGCATCCATCCATCTTCATAAAAGCATCTTCGAGCCGGATGGATTGCTGCGCAATTCGCGGCACCGACCAAGTCGCGAGCTGGGCGATCTGCTGCTATGCTTTGCGCGCGCAGCCAACCCGGAGGCCACATGAACGAGCTGGATTTCAGCGGCAAGCAGGTGCTCGTGGTCGGCGGCTCCAGTGGGATCGGCAACGGCATTGCTCAAAGCTTCCGCCTCAAAGGCGCGCAGGTCCGTGTCTGCGGCACCCGCGCTTCGGCCGCCGATTATTCCGCCGCCGAGGGATCGCACCTCGAGGGCCTCGACTACGCACAACTTGATGTCGGCGATCCCAAGGCGATCGAGAGCTTCACGCGATCGTTCGAGCGCCTCGACGTGCTGGTGCTGGCGCAGGGCGCGGTGATCTACCGGCGCGGCGAATTCGAAATGGCAGGATTTCGCAAGGTGCTCGAAGTCAATCTGGTGAGCCTGATGGCTTGCGCCACCGGCTTTCACAGTCTGCTGCGCGCGAGCAGGGGTTCGCTGATCATCGTCAGCTCGACCGCGGCCTATCATTCGACCAAGGGCAATCCGGCCTACAATGCTTCGAAGACCGGCGCGGTCGGGCTCACCCGTACGCTTGGCCAGGCCTGGGCCGAAGACGGCATTCGCGTCAACGGCATCGCGCCGGGGCTGGTCGATACCAAGATGACCAGGGTGACCACGGCCAATCCGGGACGGCTCGAAGGCGCGCTCGGGCGGATACCCTTGAAGCGGTTGGGAACGCCGGCCGACATGGCGGGCGCCGCGCTGTTTCTGGCCTCGCCGCTTGCGTCCTACATCATTGGCCAGACGCTGGTGGTCGATGGTGGGCTCATTCTCTGATCGCCCCGGAACCGGATGTGATCTCGCCGGTTAGCTCACCGAAAGACACTTTCAAGGAGGCAGCGCGATGGACAAGGATCGGATTGTTGGTTCGGCAAAAGAGTATGCCGGTAAGGCAGAAGGCAGCGTCGGCGACATGGCGGGTAGTGCTCAGACCCAGGCCGCGGGCCGGGCCCGGGAAGCCGCAGGCACGATGCAGAACCTATACGGCCAGGCCAAGGATGCCGCGCGCGACGCCACCGACGCCGCCGCGAGCTACGCCAAGGACGCCTATGATGCCAGCGGCGATACCTTCCGCGACGGCTCCCAAGCGGTCGCCAAGAAGGTGCAGGAAAATCCGCTCGGCGCGCTTCTGGTCGCCGGCGGCATCGGATTTGGGCTGGCGCTCATGATGACGCGCTCGCCGCGTCGTCCGCCGCCGCGATGGCGTTACTGAACTAGCGCTGACCTGATCAGCGTCCGTCGAGCCCGCATCCCCAGGCAGCGCGCTCGCGCTGGCGCGCGTCTCGAAGGCTGGCGGCTGTGTGGCTGTATGGTTCGAGGCGCGCCGGCATGCGCTCCTCACCATCTGTGTCCTCATCGTCTGGGTCTGGCCGCCGCGAGCGACTAGTCAGTCTATCGTCCGAAGAAACCGGGCGCCCACGCCGATCGCCCGACGCTACCCGGCGGCCGCTGAATGTTCGGCGCGCGGGGCGGCGGCTGCCGCGGCGCGTTGCCAAACCTCAACAGGTTGCGCGGCGGCGGCGTCGCCGATTGGGTCGGAGGCGGCTTCTTCGGCTTCGGGGCGGCCGCGCCCGCGCCATCCGCACCAACCGAGGCCACCGGCGTTTCGCCCTTGGCCTGTTCGCGTCCGACCTCGCGGCGCGGCCAGGCAAAATCGTCGGCGCGGCCGGCGGGTGGCGCCAGCGGCTCGCCCTTGACCAGGGTTCGCGCCGCAAGTGCGTCGACCGCCGCCGGGAGCGAGCCGGGGCCGCCGAGTAATTGATCGGTGCCGACCGAGGAGGCCACCAGTGGCACGATCGGTCCCGCCAGCGGACGCGGCGCCGGTTGGCCGGGCAGCGCGTTGGCATCGGGCGTTGCCGGTTCGGTCGGCAACGCAATCGGCCCGGAACGCGCCGCCAGCAAGCGCGTGATCTCGCGCTCGACGTAGTGCGCGAGTTTTCGTGCACCGGGTTTGGTAAAATACACGCCATCATAGGAGCGCAACCGCCGGATCTGGCCTTCGAAGTCCGGGCCCTGCTGCAGGAAGCGGCCGGCCTCGTCGACGAAGCCGTCCCACACATCCACATAGGTGATGCCGGCCTTGCCGGCCGCGTCGCGATAGAGTGAATCCAGGAACAGCATGTCTGCCGTCGCCTTCGGACCACGCACCGCGGGCAGGCCGACCCAGAGCACCGGCACGCCCTTGGATTTCAGGATCCCGATCATCTCTTCGATTTTCTTGCTGTAGAGCTCGACCCAGCGCTCCTCGCGAAACTCGTAGAGGCCGTTCGGCGAACGGGTGCTCCTCTCCGGGGCGATGATCGGCGGCACCTCGCCATTCTCGGCGGCGTCATCCGGGGGCAATTCGGGATCGGCCTTATCGTCCGGCTTGGCCGCATCGGGCGAGCCATCCGGTTTCGCGCCGGGCTTGCCCTCCGCCGACTTGCCGTCCGCCTTGGTCCTGGCGTCCTTCTTGTCGTTCTTCTTGTCGGATGACCTGCCGTCGGATTTTTCGCTGGCCGGCTCGCGCATCGCGACGCGGTCGTTGAGGCCAAGCATCACCACGATCACATCGGGCTTCTCGGTGGCGAGGATGCCCTTTGCTGCCGCGGCCCAGTCGGCCGGCTCGCCCTTGGGCTGATATTTGATCAGGCCGGAAACGGTCTTGTGCCTGCGGATCACGCCCATGTCCGGCTGCTCGGCGTAGGCATCCTCCAGACCATAAGCGAGCCAGTCCGCCATGGCATCGCCGAGCACCAGCACGTTGCGCTCCGGCACGGTATCGCGCTTTGCAGGCGGCGGCGCCTTGGAAAAATCCTCGCGAGGCCGTTGAGGCGCCTGTTGCTGGAACGGTGCGAACAGATCCCCGCCGAACCAGCCGCCGCTGTGCGACTGCGGCCGCGGTGGTCCGCCGAAATTGAAATTGAAAAATTGCGCCGACGCCGGTCCGACGATGCCGACCAGCAGCGCGACCGCGACCGCCATCAGCGGGCCGGTCTCGGTGAACACGCGCAAAAAAGATTTCGGCTTCGCCATGCGCTCGTTCGCAGTGGAAACGTTCGGTTATCGCCATACTAGCGGAATCAGGCCGCAAGCGGGCGGATTCCCTACCATAAATCGGGGCTCGCGCGCCGCCGTCAAGGCTGCCGGGGAAATGCCGCGTTCGAGGTTGGCGTCGAGCCCGGGAAGCGCCTCTAATTACCGCCCGCGGAGCCGTTCCAGCACGTTTGCGGAGGCAAATCCGTCCGCCGGCGCCCCGATCGAGGCCTGAAAGCCGCGCAGCGCCTCCCTGGTTTGGCCGCCGAACTGGCCATCTGGCGTGCCGCGGTAGAAGCCGCGCTGCGCCAGCAGCTGTTGCAATTCCAACCGCTCGGCGCGCGACAATTCCCGTTCCTGCCGCGGCCAGGGCTGCACGAAGGGCGCGCCGCCGCGCAGGCGGTCGGCGAAGTGCCCGATTGCCAGCGCGTAGGCCTCCGCCGGGTTGTACTTCATGATCACCCGGAAATTCTGCAGCATCAGGAAGCTCGGCCCCTCGGCGCCGGCGGGCGCCAGCAGATAGGCCTTTTCGGCGGCGTGCGGGAAGGCCCGGTGGTCGGCGCGGGTGAGACCGAGCTGCTCCCACTGCGCCAGGGTCATCGCTTTGGCGCGGTCCGCCAGCATGTAGTTGAAGCCGCTGGGCAACACGACCTCGTAGCCCCAGCCCTGGCCGGTCTGCCAGCCGTCCTTCCTCAAATTGTTGGCGGTCGAGGCAATCAGGTCGGCGGGATCGTCGACCACGTCGCGGCGGCCGTCGCCGTCGGCATCCACCGCGTAGCGCTTGAACGCCGTCGGCATGAATTGGGTCGGCCCGAACGCGCCGGCCCACGAGCCGCGTAGCTGCTCGGGGCGCAAATCGCCGCGGTGCAGGATTTCCAGCGCCGAAAGGAACTCGTCCCTGAAATATTGCTGGCGGCGGCCGATGCAGGACAGCGTTGCGGTGGATTGCAGCACGCTGCGATCGCCGATCTGGGCGGAGTAATTCGATTCGATGCCCCAGATGGCAGCGATCGCATAGCGATCGACGCCATAGGCCTTTTCCACGGCATCGAACTGCGGTTTGTATTTGGCGAGAATTTCGCGGCCCTTGGCGAGGCGGTCATCGTTCACCAGGATGTCGAGATAGTCCCAGACCGATTTGGTGAATTCCGGCTGCGAATCCATCAGGTCCATGATGCGCAGATCCGGTGTGAGCCCTGCGGTGAAACGTTCGAAGCTTTCGCGCGAAATATTGCGGCGTGCCGCATCGGGCCACATCGCGGCGACGCAATTGTCGAAATTCGCCGCCGCTTGGCGGATCGCGCTCGCCGTCATCAGCGGATGACCGGAGGCGCCGTCCTCGCCGCTCCAGGGCAGCGGCGCGCTGCTGCCGGGCATCGCTTGCGCCGCTGCGCCGGAATTCTGTCCGGAGAAGATGTTGCCGAACAGCTTGGAAAGGCCGTCGCCGGAAGACTGGGCGCTGGCCCCGCCGGCGCACAGCAAGATCGCCCCGATCACGGCCGCGGCGCTCAGCGCCTTGATCGATGGTTCCATGGCTCGCTTCATCTCCAAGCCGCTGTCCTTGATTTGCAGGTCTTCAGGAAAACCTGAGCACGGTTTCCAACAGCCTAACAAATGTGAAAATTTGAGGTCGGGGGTGCGATCCGGCTTTGTTGGCGGCGGCAAACCGGCTACCTAGATGCGAAGTTCTTTCGCGTCCTCCAGGAATACCCGATCCCCGATGAAAATCCGCAAAGCCGTCTTCCCGGTCGCCGGCCTCGGCACCCGCGTTCTGCCCGCCACCAAGGCGATGCCGAAGGAAATGCTGACCATCGTCGACAAGCCGCTGATCCAGTATGTGGTCGATGAGGCCAAAGAAGCCGGCATCGAGCATTTCGTCTTCGTCACCGGCCGCAACAAGGCTGTGATCGAGGACCATTTCGACCGCATGTTCGAGCTCGACGCCACCCTGGAAGCGCGCGGCAAAAAGGCCGAGATCGAGATTCTGGCGCGCGACCAGCCGGCAGCCGGCGCGATGAGCTTTACCCGTCAGCAGGCGCCGCTCGGGCTCGGTCATGCGGTGTGGTGCGCGCGCGACATCGTCGGCAACGAGCCGTTCGCGGTGCTGCTGCCGGACGAACTGGTCTTGCACAAGCCGGGTTGCCTCGCCCAGATGATCGAGGCGGCCGGCAAGCTCGACGGCAAGTCCAACCTGATCGCGGTAGAGGAAGTGCCGGCGCATTTGACGCATCTCTATGGCATCTGCGGGGTCGGCAAGCGCCACCGTCACGGCAACATGTTCACCGTCGACGGCATGGTGGAAAAGCCGCCGAAGGGCACGGCGCCATCAAACCTGTCGATCACCGGACGCTACATCCTGCAGCCGGAAATCTTCAAGATACTGGAAAGCCAGGAACGCGGCGCCGGCGGCGAGATCCAGCTCACCGATGCCATGATCGGGCTTGCCAAAACCCAAAGCTTCTACGGCGTGGAATTCGAGGGCGAGCGGCACGATTGCGGCTCCAAGGCCGGCTTTCTCCGCGCCAACATCGCCTTCGCCATGGCGCGCGCCGAATTGCGCGAGGAGCTGCGCGCGGAGATGAAGAAGCATCTGCAGAAGTGAGGTGAGTTCGCGGCACCACGAAGCTGGCGTCCTCGCGCTAGACCTGTAGGGCCTCATCCTGAGGAGCGGCGTTTTCGCCATCGGTGGCTGCTCACCAGGATCAAGGTCCAGGTCCAGCGTTTGCAGGCGTCCGCCTGCCGCTTTTCACGCCACCAGCGAAAGCTGTGGGATGCTCGCCAGCACGCACTGGTTACGGCCGTTGGCCTTGGCGGCGTAAAGCGCGTTGTCGGCGGCTTTGACCAGCAGGGACCAATCCATTGTTGCCGATGGCGTCAGGCTCGCGACCCCGATGCTCACGGTGGTGATTGTCGGCCCGTCGGACCATTGCTGAACTTTCAGCCGGATCGTTTCGGCCCGCCGCGTCGCATCCACGGCTGAGACGCCGGGCAACAGCACCGCGAATTCCTCGCCGCCATAACGCGCCACGCAATCGCCGGCGCGCCGTATCGCATCCGAAATGCAGATGG
Source organism: uncultured Alphaproteobacteria bacterium (assembly GCA_963840155.1). GTDB lineage: Bacteria > Pseudomonadota > Alphaproteobacteria > Rhizobiales > Xanthobacteraceae > Bradyrhizobium. Next base: position 657,040 of record CAWIXP010000002.1, on the reverse strand, counting down.
CGATGCCGACCAGCATCTGATCGCCGGCCTGATGGCCGAAGCTGTCGTTGAAGGATTTGAAATGGTCGGCGTCGATCATCAGCAGCGCGAGCGCCGTTTTCTGTCGCGTGGCGCGCCGCCATTCGAGATCGATCTCGGCATCGAACTTGCGCCGGTTCTTCAATCCGGTCAGTGCATCGGTGGTCGCCAACTCCTCAAGCTTGTCCTCGGCCTGCGCGCGACGGCTGATTTCGCGGGCCAGCGACAGCGTCACCGCGAGCACGAAAACGACCAGCGCAAGCATGATCGCGCCGATCCGGGTCGCCTCGGTGCGCCACAGGCTGAAGATGCTGTCCAACGGCTTTCCGACCACGATGGCGAGCGGGCTTGTGCCACTGCGTCTGACGAAAAGCCGCGGTATCGAGTCCACCGGTCCGGCCCCCGAATACGACCCGCGATCTATCAGGTTCGCCGGGTTCCAGTCCGGCCGATCTGCCAAGTTCTTGCCGATGACGTCGAGATCGAACGGCCTGCGCATGATGATCGTACGATCGCGCAGGACGGTGATGATGTCGCCCTCGCCTAGATCGAGCCGCCCGAACAGGTCGTGGAAATAGCTGAAGCGGATCGAGCCCGCGACTACGCCGAGAAAGCTGCCGTCCGCGCCGCTGATCCGCCGGCTGAGCACGATGGCATAGGCGCCGCGATGCAGCATCGGCCGGCTGATGAACAGGCCGGCATCGGGATGGTCGCGATGAACCGTGAAGTACTCTTCGTCGCCGTGATTTTCGGGCAGCGGATCCAGCGTCGAAGCGTCGATGATCAGGCGTCCCTTGGCGTCGAGCACGTGGATCGCGCCGAAATGCTTGGCGCTCGCGGCATGATCGAACAGGATCAGCTGCCGGATCGGCTTGCTGACGCTCTTGATCTCCGGAATCAGCATATTGCTGACCACCGCGCGCAGCGACAGGTCGTAGAGTTCGATGTTGCGGCTGATCTCGGTGTCGATGCTCGAGGCTAGGTTCTCGAGCGTCTGGCGCGCCAGCGCTTCCTCGCCACGGCGCATGTCGAGCATGATGCTGACGCAGATCGCGGAGAAGCCGATCACGGTCACCACGGAAGATGCGATCAGCAACTTCGCCGATAGCCGCCATGGCTTTTTGGCCAAGCTCCCGCGCCAGGCAAATCGCATCGATTACTCCCGAAGCTTCTGGATGCGCCGGAAACATTGCCGCACGATTAAGTGACGACAACGTTTCGTTAATCAGTTAACGGTCCGTTGCCGGGAACCGCGCCAATGCCTCGCAAGAGGGAGCTTAAGGCCCGGGCAATTGGCGTCACCGAGGATGGCTGTGAACGACTACGATGCGCTGCGCGATTATCTGAAAAGGCAGACGCTCCCCGAATTCGTGCTGAGCTTCGAGCAGATCGAGGAGATCATCGACGCGGCCCTGCCGCGTGCGGCGCAGCGGGCGTCGTGGTGGGAGACCTTGCGCAGCCCGCAGGAGAAGATGCCGCAGCGCGAGGCCTGTCTGGCCGCCGGCTATATCGCGACACGGCTCGCGGACGGCAAGCGCGTGCGGTTCAAGAAGGTGAAGTGAGGCGGGGTTGGGTGCAAGGCGGATGGATTGCCGGGCCAACCCGGCACCGACGAGCCGTGGGTCCGGTGAGAGCAGGCGTGCTAACTCGCCGCTTCGAGCCGCTCTTCGGTCAGCAGGCGCATCGCCGCGTCGGCGTCCATCGGCTCGCCGAAAGCGAAGCCTTGCGCGTATTCGCAGCCGAGCTGGTAAAGCTCGACCGCATCCGAATCGGTCTCGGCGCCTTCGGCGACCACGTCCATGCCGAGATCGTGGGCCAGCGCGATGATCGATTTCAGGATCACCGGCCTTGTGCCGCGGCTGGTGGTGCGCACGAACGACTGGTCGATCTTGATGGTGTCGAACGGAAAACGCTGCAGATAGGCCAGCGACGAATGGCCGGTGCCGAAATCGTCGAGCGATAGTCCAGTGCCGAGCTCGCGGATCCGCGTCAGCATCTGCGCCGCGTGCTCCGGATTCTGCATGACCAGCGATTCCGTCAGTTCAAGCTTCAGCGTGCCGCGCGCCACCGAGGAGCGCGACAGCACGGTGCGGATATCGTGAATCAAATCGTGCCGCAGCAATTGCCGGGACGAGACGTTGACACTGGCGAAGATCGGCGCGCGCGAGCGCATGGCGCGCTGCCAGATCGAGAGCTGTTTTGCGGTCTGGTCCAGCACGAACATGCCGAGATCGACGATCAGCCCGATTTCTTCCGCGATGGTGATGAATTCGACCGGCGACATCCGCCCGAGTTTTGGATGGTCCCAGCGCGCCAGCGCCTCGAAGCCGGCAATCGAGCGATCTTCCAGCCGCACGATCGGCTGGTACAGGATGGTGATTTCCTCGCGCTCGATGGCACGGCGCAGTTCGCTTTCCAGCGTCAGCCGGTCGGTTTTTCGGGCGCGCATCGCCGGCTTGTAGACATCGATGCGGTCGCCGCCGATCCGCTTCGAATGATACATCGCCAACTCGGCATCTTTGATGATCTCGTCGGAGAGTTGCGTCTGCGGATCGGACAGCGCCAGCCCGATCGAGGCGGTCAGGAATATCTCGCGGTCGTTGAACGCGATCGGGGCGCGGATGGTCTTGCGGATGGTTTCGGCAAAGGCGGTGATGCGTGCCGGATCCTGCTCCGACATCAGGATCAGCCCGAACTGGTCGCCGGCAAGCCGCGCCAGCGTATCCTGCGGCTTGAGGATGCGGGTCAGCCGCCGCGCCAACGTCAGCAGGATCGAGTTGCCGACCGCGATGCCGACGGAATCGTTGACCTGCTTGAAGCGATCGAGATCGATCACCATCAAGGTTGGCCGCAGGTTCGGTATGGTCTTGGCGAAATTGGCCACTGCGCCGAGGCGGTCGATGAACAATTTGCGGTTCGGCAAGCCGGTGAGGTTGTCATGCACGCTGTCGTGCAGCATGCGCTCCTCGGCATTCTTGCTTTCGGTGACGTCGGTCAGCGTTCCCACGACGCGCGCCACTTCACCGTCGGAGCCGACCACCGGGCGCGCTTTCAGCGCGAACCACATGAAATGGCCGTCCGGCGTGCGCAACCGGAAGACTTGCACCAGCCGGCCGCGGCGCTGGTCCAGCACGCTGTCGAGCGCGGCGCGAAAACGGTCCTGATCGAGCGGATGCAGCACCTCGAGCCACTTCGCGGCAGGGCCTTCCAGCGTGCCGCGCTTCAATCCGAGCAGGCTTTCGGTCTCGGGGCTGGTAAATACCTTGTCCGCCGAGACGTCCCAGTCCCAAATCAGATCGCCCGAGCCGGTCAGCGCCAGCGCGCGGCGCTCGACGTCGGAGACCACGCCGGTGGTGGCGCCGCCGCCGGCAAACGCATGCTGCATCACGGTGAAGCCGATCAACATCACGATCAGCACCAGGCCGCCGAGCAGCGCCGGGCCGACGATGTCGTTGGTGACGCTGCCGGCCACCGTCATGCCGGCCGCGATCACCCAGACCACCAGCAGGAACCAGGTCGGGATCAACAGCACCGCGCGATCGAACCCATGGGTCGAGAGATAGACGATCAGCGCAAAGCCCGCGAACGCGATCAGCACCAGCGACATCCGCGCAATGCCGGAGGCGACCGCCGGATCGAACAGCGCCAGCGCCACCAGCGAACCCAGGAAGGTCAGCCAGCCCACGGTGATGTGGGAATAGCGCACATGCCAGCGGCTGAGATTGAGATAGGCGAACAGAAACACCAACAGCGTTGCGGCCAGCACCGCCTCGCCGGCCGCGCGCCAGACCCGCTCGGCGTTGTTCGACATGTCGAGCACCTTGCCCCAGAAGCCGAAATCGACGCCGATATAGACCAGCACCGCCCAGGCCAGCGCCGCGGCGGCCGGGAACATGATGCTGCCCTTGACCACGAACAGGATGGTCAGCACCAGCGCCAGCAGGCCGGAAATGCCGATCACGATGCCCTGATAGAGCGTGAACGAATTGACCTTGTCCTTGTAGGCCTCGGGCTCCCACAAATAGAGCTGCGGCAGCTTGTCGGTACGCAATTCCGCGACAAATGTGATGACGGCGCCGGGATCGAGCGTGACGCGGAAGATGTCGGCGGTCGCACTCTCCTGGCGTTCGGGACGGTCGCCGGTCGATGGCGTAATGGTGGCGATGCGCGACAAGCCGAGATCGGGCCACAACAGGCCCGACGACACGATGCGGTAATGCGGCGCGACGATCAGGCGATCGAGCTGGTCGTCGGTGTTGTTGGCCAGCGCGAACACCACCCAGTTCTGGCCGCCTTCGCGGGCGCGCACTTCGATGCGCCGCACGATGCCGTCGGTGCCCGGCGCGGTGGAGACCTGGATGCGGTCGGAATCGCTGCGCTGATGATCGAGCACCGCGGTGAGATCGATCGCGGGCGCGTCACTGCGGACGCTGACGGCGTCAATGGCGCGCGCCGGTGGTGCGCCGGCAACAATCATGAGACCCAGCGCGAGAGGCGCAAGGCACCTGATCAGACGCAATGTCAATTCTCCGCGATCAACGACGTTTCCAGGCGGAGCGAGTCGCCCGGCGCAAGGGGGATAAATGACATGAAAGCGAGAGAAATCAAAGGCTTTCCGGCTCGCCATCATTCGCGAGGATTAGACGGCCAACACAATTTTGCCAATATGTTCGCTGGTCTCCATGCGCCGGTGCGCGTCGGCGGCCTTTTCCAGCGGGAATGTGCTGTCCATCAACGGCTTTATCCGCGCCTCGCGCAACAGCGGCATCACCTTGGCCTCGATCGCGGCGACCATCGCCGCCTTGTCCGCATTGCTACGGGGCCGCAGCGTGGAGCCGGTATGGTGCAGCCGTTTCATCATCAGCTTGGCCAAATTGACGTTTGCCTTGGGTCCGCCGAGCAGCGCGATCTGGACCACGCGGCCGTCGATCGCGGCCGCGTCGTAATTGCGCTCGGTGTAATCGCCGCCGACCATGTCGAGAATGACATTGGCGCCGGCGCCGGCGGTCGCGGTCTTTACGTGAGCGACGAAATCCTCGGCCTTGTAATTGATCGCGGTGTCGGCGCCGAGCCTCACGCAGGCGTCGGCCTTGTCCTTTGAACCGACGGTGACGATCACTTTGGAGCCGAAGGCCTTGGCAAGCTGGATCGCCATGGTGCCGATGCCCGATGAGCCGCCGTGGACCAGCAGCGTCTCGCCGGGCTTCAGCGCGCCGCGCTCGAACACGTTGTGCCACACCGTCATCAGGGTTTCGGGAACGGCGCCGGCCTCCAGCATCGACAGGGCTGACGGCACCTTCATCGCCTGGGCGTCCTGCGCGATGCAATATTGCGCATAGCCGCCGCCGGCCACCAGCGACATCACCTTGTCGCCGAGCTTGTGCCTGCTGGCGCCGCTGCCGAGCGCCACCACCTCGCCGGCCACTTCAAGGCCAGGCAGGTCGCTGGCGCCGGGCGGCGGCGGATAGGAGCCCGACCGCTGCGCGACATCGGGACGGTTGACCCCTGCGGCGGCTACCTTGATTAGAATTTCGTTCGGACCGGGCGAGGGCACCGCGCGGGTCTCGGGCACCAGCACCTCAGGGCCACCCGGCTTGCTGATAGCGACAACAGTCATTTGCGCGGGCAGCTTTTCCATGATTTTTTCCCTGGCGAAACGCGGAAATCCGAACAGGCATCTGATTAGCCAGCCGTGCTCCGGCTGGCAACCGTTTCACCGATCGATCAGCACGGGGAGAACCGCATGGCCATCGAGGACGACGACAAGCCGAGGAAGAAGGTTACCCATGACATCGGGCAGGACCTGTCGCTGTTGTCGGTCGAGGAACTCACCGAGCGCATCGCGCTGCTGAATTCCGAGATCGAGCGGCTGCAGGCCGCCATGACCAAAAAGCGCGCCTCAAAGGACGCGGCGAACAGCTTTTTCAAGACGTGATATTTCGGCGGTCCCCTGGTTTCGCCGGGACGACCAAAGGTCGCCACTCGGCCAATGGCCGACATGGCAAATGAAGCCTGAACAACATCGCTCGTTTACGATTGATTAAGCTTTCTCACCTATGACTGCATCGTCCTCGTTTGGACACCGAGTGGCTCCTGTCCACTCTGTTTGACGCCTCCCTGTTATCAACTTCAAAGCCGCCGGAAACGGCGGCTCTTTTTTGGCGTCGAGGATTCCGTCACCGCCTTGGAAACCATAAAAAGCCTTGCGGCTGGACTTCGGCCCGCGGGCGCGCAATGATTTGTTCATCATAAGCCGGCGTTTCCAGGCCGGTGGGTAGGCAGTGGCGTGAGGCGTTAACGATGTCGGACCGTGCGCAGGGCGAAACCGCGCTTGTTCAACTCAGCGAGCGGCTGACCAATTCGGCGGCGTTCGGCACCTTGTTCCGCGAAGGCATGGATCTGGTGGAAGAGACCGCCGCCTATCTCGACGGCGCCGGCCGCACCGAGGCCAAGGCGCTCGACCGTTCCGTCAGCCTGACCTACGCCACCGAAAGCATGCGGCTGACCACTCGCCTGATGCAATTGGCTTCATGGTTGTTGCTGCACCGCGCGGTGAAGGAAGGCGAGATGACGCTGACCCAGGCCAATCGCGAAAAAACCAAGGTCAAGCTCTCGGCCGCCGATCCCGGCCCGGATGACATGATCGAAAAGCTGCCGCTGCAGCTGCAGGAGCTGATCGCCCGCTCGATGGCGCTGCAGTCGAAAGTGCGCCGCCTCGATCTCACCATGCACGCCCCGGCAACCGAGCGCGCCGCGATCGGCAATCCGCTGGTGCCGCAGCTCAACCGGCTCAAGGAAGCGTTCGAGCGCTAGCGCCGGATCTCGGCCGCGCCTGCGCCGGTGCACGCGCCGATAGTCGAGGCAAGATGAGCGCGCCTTGCTGACCCCGTTCTCCATCCTGCTGGTGCTATCGGCCGCGTTCATGCACGCGGCCTGGAATGCGTTGCTGCGCGGCGGCGCCGATCGCGCGCAATCCATGGCAATCATCAATGCGACGCTCGGAGCCGGAGGCGTTTTGCTGTTGGCGATCGTCGGGCTCCCGGCGCCGGCAAGCGCGATCTATGTGGTTGCCTCGGGCATATTGCATTGGCTTTACGTCGCATTGCTGACGCGGACTTATCGCAGCGGCGATCTCGGCGAAACCTACCCGATCGCGCGTGGTTCCTCGCCCGCGCTGGTGGCGCTCAGCGCCAGCGTCGTTGCCGGGGAATGGTTGAGCATGATCGCGGCGCTCGGCGTCGCATTGGTCTGCATCGGCATCTTCACCCTCGCTGCTGCAAAGGGTCGCTTGCCGGCGATGAACTTGCCTCCTGCGCTGGCGACCGGCGTGAGCATCGCCGCCTACACCATTGTCGACGGATTGGGCGTGCGAGCCTCCGGCAACTGGCTCGGCTATACCGGGGCGATGTTCTCGTTCTCAATCGCGATCCCGGTCTGGTTCGTGGCGCGGCGCGGCGCCGCGAGCCTCGCCGCGCCAATCGGCGAAATGGGCAAGGCAGCCGGCGGCGGACTGATCTCGCTCGCCGCCTATGGCGCCATCATCTGGGCGATGCAGGCGAATGCGATGGGCGCGGTGTCGGCGTTGCGCGAAACCAGCGTGGTGTTCGCGGCCCTGCTCGGCGCCATCTTCCTTAACGAGCGCCTGACCAGATTGCGGATCGTTGCATGCTGCATCATCGCGGCCGGCGCCGCCTGCGTCGGCTGGCGATCCTGAGACGCCCCATTTATGGCTACGCCGCGCTACCGACGCAGGAAAAAAACCGCCCCGGCGCGGCGGCCAAGGCGGTTTGATTTCGCGCCGAATCGGAGCCCCGAAGAGACTTCATTCCTTCTTCAGGAAGCCTGAAAATTTCTTCTGGAACCGCGACACGCGGCCGCCGCGGTCGAGAATCTGCTGGGAGCCGCCGATCCAGGCCGGGTGCGACTTGGAGTCGATATCGAGGTTCAACTTGTCGCCGGCTTTGCCCCAGGTGGAGCGCGTCTGGTATTCGGTACCGTCGGTCATTACCACGGTAATCATATGATAATCCGGGTGAATTTCAGCTTTCATGGCGTATCCTTTGGCGCGCCGGCGCCCGTCTTTCGATTGCATGGGGATGCGAATTGGGCCGCTCTATAACGCAGCGAAGCCGCCAAAACAAGCCAACAACAAGCGACAGCCACCAGCAAGCGCAGCATGTTGCCGTACTGGCAATTTTGCGGATTTGCCAGCGCTGGCGACGGGGCCTATTGGGGGGTTGGCAATGCGAGCGGTCGAGATCTCATGAGCGCGGTGGAACGGCTGGAAGAGGCGCGGAGCGAAGCCGCGCCGCGCGGCGACCTGGCGTCGCCGGAGTTACCCGGGATCGACGCGCAATTGACGCAGCCGCGCTCCGGCGGCGCGCGGTTGCGTCCGCTGCTGGCGCTCGCGCCTTATGTGGCGCGTTACCGCGGGCGCGCCTCGCTCGCGCTGGTCGCGCTGACGGTCGCCGCGATCACGACCCTGATCGTGCCGGTCGCGGTGCGCCGCATGATCGACTTCGGGTTCACGCCCGAAGGCATCGCTTTGATCAACAGCTACTTCAGCGTGATGATCGCGGTGGTCGCGGTGTTGGCCCTCGCCAGCGCGGCGCGGTATTATCTGGTAATGACGATCGGCGAGCGCATCGTCGCCGATTTACGCCGCGACGTGTTCGCGCATTTGATGTCGCTGTCGCCGGCGTTCTTCGATTCCGCGCGCAGCGGCGAATTGATCTCGCGGCTGACGGCCGACACCACCCAGATCAAGTCCGCGGTCGGCGCCTCGGTGTCGATCGCGTTGCGCAACCTGATGCTGTTCATCGGCGCCAGCGCGATGATGGTGATCACCAGCCCGCGGCTGTCCGGCTTTGTGCTGCTGGCGATTCCGTTGATCGTGATTCCGCTGGTGGCATTCGGGCGCTGGGTGCGGCGATTGTCGCGCAACGCCCAGGATACCCTGGCCGATGCGACGGCCTATGCCTCCGAGCTGGTCGGCGCGATCAGGACCGTGCAGGCCTATACCAGCGAGCCGCTGGCGAATGCGCGCTTCGGCGGCGAGGTCGAGCAGGCCTATGAGGCGGCGCGCACCTCGACCCGCGCCCGCGCGGTGTTGACCGCCATCATCATCTTCATTGTCTTCACCAGCGTGGTGGCGATCCTCTGGGTCGGATCGCACGACGTGCTGACCGGCTCGATTACCCCGGGCCGGCTCGGCCAGTTCGTGCTGTATGCCGCCTTCGCGGCCGCGGGGCTCGGCCAGCTCAGCGAGGTCTGGGGCGAAGTCTCGGCCGCCTCAGGCGCCTCCGAAAGGTTGTTCGAGATCCTTCGGATCAAATCGCAGGTCACCGCTCCGGCATCGCCGCGAAACATGCCGGTGCCGGCGCGCGGCAATGTCGGCTTCGAGAATGTCAGCTTCGCCTATCCGACGCGGCCGGACGCGCTGGCGATCGACGGCGTTTCGCTGTCGGTCGGTGCCGGCGAGAAGGTCGCCATCGTCGGTCCCTCCGGCGCGGGAAAAAGCACGCTGTTCCATCTGCTGCTGCGGTTCTACGATCCGGCCGGCGGCACGATCTCGTTCGACGGTGTTCCGATCAGGGCGGCCGACCCGCGCGAGGTGCGCGCTCGGATCGCGCTGGTGCCGCAGGATGCCGTGGTGTTTGCGGCAACGGCGCGGGAAAACATCCGCTTCGGGCGGCCCGAAGCCAGCGATGCCGAAGTCGAGCGCGCGGCCGAGCTTGCCCATGCCACCGAATTCATCCGGCGGCTGCCGGGCGGATTCGCGGCAGAGCTCGGCGAGCGCGGCGTGACGCTGTCGGGTGGCCAGCGCCAGCGCATCGCGATCGCGCGCGCGATCCTGCGCGATGCGCCGCTGCTGCTGCTCGATGAGGCCACTTCATCACTCGACGCGGAGAGCGAAACGCTGGTGCAGACCGCGCTGGAGGAATTGATGCGCCACCGCACCACGCTGGTGATCGCCCATCGCCTCGCCACCGTCCTGTCCTGCGATCGCATCCTGGTGCTGGAGCACGGCCGTATCGTCGAGCAGGGCACCCACGCCTCGCTGGTCGCCGCCAACGGGCTCTATGCGCGGCTGGCGCGGTTGCAGTTCGAAGGGGTGTGAGCTCAGACCGGGCAAGCACGCCTGACGGCCTCACCCCTTCCATTCCATCCGCAGCACCGGCCGTCCCGATGTCGGGTTGACGTCCTCACCGGCTTCAACAAAGCCGTTGCGCCGATAGAATCTGATGGCGCGGGCGTTGTCCTGGTTGACCAGCAGCCTCACGCCGCCGAGCGAGCGGCGCTTTGCTTCATCGAGCAGCATGCCGGCAAGCGGCGAGCCCCAGTGAGCGGGCGCGACCACGAGCTGATCGAGATAGCCCGAGGCATCGATGGTGACGAAGCCGGCCGGCCGGCCCGCCTGTTCGGCGACGACGATCGCAGCCTTCGGCACCAGTTCGCCGCGCCAGCGCGCGCGCCACCACTCGAGCCGCGCCGCGAAATCGATTTGCGGATAGGTCTGCTGCCAGCTTTCGAGCCACAGCGCAATCGCCGCGTCTTCGTCCTCGGGGCGGTAGAGGCGCAGGTGAAAGGGGGCGCTCATCCGGGCACAACCGTCATCCCCGGGCTCATCCCCTCAGCGTTCCGTCAGCTTCAATTCGATGCGGCGGTTGCGCTTGTAGGCATCTTCGGTCTGCGCGGTGTCGAGCGGCTGGTATTCGGCAAAGCCGGCCGCGACCAGGCGCTGCGCCGGCACCCCGAGCGAGATCAGATATTGCACCACCGAGATCGCGCGCGCCGAGGACAATTCCCAGTTCGATTTGAACAGCGGGCTATTGATCGGCCGCACGTCGGTATGGCCGTCGACCCGCAACACCCAGGCGATCTCGCTCGGGATCTGCTTGTCGAGATCGATCAGGGCACTCGCCAGCTTGTCGAGCTCGGCGCGGCCCTCGGGAAGCAACTGCGCCTGGCCGGTGTCGAAGAAGACCTCGGACTGGAAGACAAAGCGGTCGCCGACGATCCTGATGTCGGGGCGATTGCCGAGGATAGCGCGCAGCCGCCCGAAGAACTCCGAGCGATAGCGCGACAATTCCTTCACCCGCTGCGCCAGCGCGACGTTCAGCCGCTGCCCGAGGTCGGCGATCTTGCCTTGCAATTCCTTGTCGCGCTTCTCGGAAGCCTCGAGCGCCTCTTCGAGCGCCGCAAGCTGGCGGCGCAGCGCGCCGATCTGCTGGGTCAGCACCTCGATCTGGGCCAGCGCGCGCGATGAAACCTGCTTCTCGGAATCCAGCGCCTTGTTGAGTTCGTTGGCGCGTCCGGCGGCGTCGTTGCCGGCGCCCGCAAGGCCCTCGTAGAGGCCCTTGACGCGGTCGCGCTCCGCTTCGGCCACCGCGAGCCCCGCGCGCAGCTGCGAGACCTGTTCGTCGAGATTGAGCTTGCCGAGTTTGTCCAGCGACAACAGATCGTTCAACTGCGCGATCTTGGCGTTGAGCTGCTCCAGCGCCTTGTCCTTGCCGGTGACCTCCTGCGACAGGAAGAACTGCACCACCAGGAATACCGAGAGCAGGAACACGATCGACAGCACCAGCGTCGACAGCGCGTCGACAAAGCCGGGCCAGTAGTTCAGTCCGGTCTCGTTGCGGCGTGCGCGGGCGAGGGCCATGTGGAAGTTCTCCGCTGTAGTCTAGCTCTTCTCCGGCTGGCGCGAGATCCGCTCGAGCAGCTTCTTGATCTCGCGGTTCTGTTCGCCCTGGCCGTCGGCCCATTCGCGGATCATCTGCTGCTCGGTGCGCATATGCGTGACCAGTCCCTGAATGGCCTCGGCGAGGTTGGCCATCGCCGCCGTGGTGCCGCGGCTGGCGCCGCCTTCCTCCAGCGTGAGCCGCAGCCGCTCGACCGCGGCCTGCAGTTCGCCGCCCGCGCCGGTGGCGCCATCGCGGGAATATTCGCGCACCGTGACCGTGGAGGCGAGCCAGTCTTCGAGGTCGGTATAGAATCGGTTCTGCGCCTGGCTCGATTGCAGGTCGAGAAATCCGAGGATCAGCGAGCCGGCAAGGCCGAACAGCGACGATGAAAACGAAATGCCCATGCCGCCGAGCGGCGCGGCCAGGCCTTCCTTCAGCGTGTCGAACAAGGCGCCGGCATCGCCGCCGACTTTCAGGCCATCGATCACCTTGCCGACCGAGCCGACGGTTTCGATCAGGCCCCAGAACGTGCCGAGCAGTCCGAGAAACACCAGCAAGCCGGTCATGTAGCGGGAAATGTCGCGCGCCTCGTCTAGCCGGGTGGCGATGGAGTCCAGCAGGTGCCGCATGGTCTGCTGCGAGATCGTCATCCGGCCGCTGCGCTCGCCGCCGAGGATCGCCGCCATCGGCGCCAATAGCGTCGGGCGGCGGTCGATCGCGAGCCCGGGGTCGGCGATGCGGAAATTGTTGACCCAGGCCACTTCCGGATACAGCCGGATCACCTGGCGAAACGACAGGATGGTGCCGATCAGGAGCACCGCGCCGATCAGCGCATTGAGCCCGGGATTGGCAAAGAACGCGACGACGATCTGCTTGTAGAGCACGATCATCACCAGCGCGCACAGCACCAGGAACACCAGCATCCGGACCAGAAAAATCCGTGGCGAGGACAGTTTGGTCAATTCGATTTCCATCGCGGAGTGGGAAGCGGGGCTTGCAGCCATTGCCGATGTCATCCGTTGCGAGGAGCCGATTTCGGGCGCCAATATGGCACAGCGAGCCTCAGAAAAAAGCTAGTTGCGCTCCGTTTGCGGCGGAAAAGGGAACTTCGGCGTGAAAGCCGGCCCTGATGTAACGCGTATTTCACAAATCCTTGACGCCCGAGGCGCTCTACGGGCGTTGCATGATCGTTGGCCTCTCGAAGGCGCGGGCGCCATCGCGCGGTCGCTCTCGATCCGGGATGGCGGTTGCCCGAATGGTGCAGCAGCCCACCGGCAATTTTCCCGATCGGCTGGCTGGCGCTATTTATGAATGAGTTTCAAAACTGCCTTGAAGATCAGTCCGGGGACTTCTACCGCAGTCCCCGTGCAAACAGCATTGAGACCGTCCGACTTGCCGATCAGGTTGATATGGACAGAATCCATATTGAAAACCGACGCTCGGGCCTCGGAGTGCCGCTTGGTCTCGATTTGAAGGCTGAAGCCGTTGCTGGTCGGTTGCTGCGATCCGAAATAGGCAAATGCAGCATCTCCTCCCCGGATACAATCGCCCGTCACCACCACGATGCCATCTCCTTGGCCCGCAAGCGTTTCGAACGATACGCTGTAAATGCCGTCGTCGAGCATTACCCCGACTCACCTCTCAAAAAAACGTGCTGCGTATGCTGATTTGCGATCGAGCAACATCCGGACGAGCAACGCCGCTGGCGGTCGCGCCGTGATCCCTTCCGCAAAAGTCGCGCGATTACTCCGATGAACTCGCATTTGCGTTCCCCGCCCGGCGCAGCTCCACAGGCCCTGGGCCTGCAGGCGAAGCATCATATCCGGCTAATTGGGCGCCTTGATAGAGCTAAAACCGGCCCTGAGCGGAACGGCGAGGGCCGCCTTCTCCTCCATCAACGGACGGCATCGCAACGGGCTTGCCGAAGCGGCGGTTGCGAACTAACCTGCGCTTGCGGGGACGAAGCAGACTCCCCGTTAGACGGCCTCCGTCCAAGCTCTGCGCAACGCTCGACCTGTCGAGGAGATTGCGCATGGACCAAGCAAATCCCACGACATCTCTGCATGATCCTGGCGGGCCGATCGGCGTTCGGGAAGCACCGATAGCTGGATAACGAGCAGGAGGTCAGAAACGGCATTGCCATTGCGTTACGCGCAATGGGGCTTGAATAGATCACTGGTTTGACAATCCTGGGGTTCGGCGGCCTCCCCATCAGATGGAATTTCCATCCAAGCGCGCATCACCCTCTTTGGGAGAGCGACCTATGGATGGATTGATTCTCACTCTGTTTGTTGTTGCGGCATTTACCGGCGGTTTCGTCAGCGGCTTTTCCGGGTTCGCGATGGGCCTCGTCGTATCCGGCATATGGCTGCACATCATCACTCCGGTCCAAACCGCAACCCTGGTCGCAGGCTACGGCCTGCTCACACAAGGCTATGGCATCCTGAAATTGCGTCAGGCACTGAACTGGCAAGGTATCTGGCCGCTTTCACTTGGCACGACGATCGGAATTCCGATTGGGGTGATCCTGCTGAACTATATCAATCCGGTCCATCTGCGATTTGGCGTTGGTGTGTTGCTGGTGCTCTACACGATTTACAGTCTGGCGCGGCCGGCGCTCAAGCCGATGAAAATTGGAGTCGGACCCGACATCGCCATCGGTGTCGTCAACGGGCTTGTCGGTGGACTGACCGGACTCGGCGGCGTCGTCTCGACCATCTCCTGCCAATGGCGCGGTTGGACCAAGGATGTGCAACGCGCGGTGTTCCAACCCGTCCTGTTCGCGGCCTTTGTGGTCATTTCCATTTCGATGGGCGTTGCCGGCGCCATCACGCCGGAAACCCTCAAGCTTTATGGACTGGGCTTCCCATTCATGCTCGCCGGCCTGTGGAGCGGTTTCAAGCTCTATGGAGCAATCGACGACGAGACATTCCGCAAAGTGGTATTGCTGCTGCTCCTGGTCGCCGGCCTATCGCTGATCGCGACAGCATTGATCGCTCGCGGTCCCTGAGAGGGGTCTTGCAGGAACGTTCTTGACGGACTAGTTTGACTGCCGGGGAAGATGCAGACTCCCCACCAGACGGCCCTTCCCGTCCAAGCTCTGCGCAACTCTCGGTCGCTCGAGGAGATTGCGTGTGGACGAAGTCAGGGCCGTTTTTCTTTTATCCCATTCACCTGTCGTTTTTGGCCCAACCGATGGCGCCGTGAGGCCGTCATGCCGTTGAAAACGGTTGGAACCATTGCCATACCGGATGCCGCGGGCAGCGCGTTCGATCATGGCGTATTCGACGCCAAGACCCGCCGCGTCTTCATTGCGCACACCGCGCGCGACTGTCTTGAAGTCATCGACCATGACGCCGGCAAGCATATCGCAACGCTGCCGGGATTTCCCGGCGTGGCCGGCGCGGTGGCCGACGATGGACAGATCCTGGTGACCAATCGTGGCAGCGCCAGCGTCGCGCACCTCGACGCCGGCACCCTCGAAACCCGCGCCGTGTTCAAGACCGGCGGGCGGCCGAACGGGGCTGTCATCGTGGCCCGATCCGGGCTGGCGATTGCCGCCTGCATTGGCGAGGGCGGAGAAACGCCGACCCTGCAGCTCTTCGGGTTGGGCAGTCGCAGGCATGTATCGATAGACCTGCCGGGGCGGCCACGCTGGTGCGTCACCGACGCAGCCGCCGAACGGATCTTCGTCTGCATCCGCGAGCCCTCGATGGTGCTGGTGGCGCGCTTGCCCGATCTCGGCGCGGTGACACATTGGAAAGTCCCCGCGCCGGGCGCCCACGGCCTCGACATCGATCATTCCAGAGGCCGGCTTTACGTTGCCTGCGATGAGTTAGCCCTGGTCGAGATGAGCAGCATCTCGGGCGATGTCACCAACGTGTGGCCAATCGCGGGCCCGCCCGATGTCACCTTCTTCAACCCGGCAACCGGTCTGGTTCATGTCGCGATCGGCGACCCGGGGCTGGTCGAAACCATCGATCCCCGCACCGGTCAGGGCATGCAGACCGTAACGGGCGCCGACGCTCATACCACGGTGCTGGTGCCGCCGGACCGGCTCTATGTGATCTCACCTGCGCATGGCGGAATTCTCGTCCTTTCGGACACCTGATGTCCGCGCGGACATAAACACAAACACTGCAAAGGAGACTCAAGCATGAAATGGATCACCCGCGAAAAGGTCAAGGTAGATCGCGTCGCCTGCCCATGGCTCATCAAGAAGTTCGTCGACAAGGACGCCGAGTTCGTATTTGTGCCCGCCGACAAGGTGACGGCGGAGGCGAAGCGTCTCGATGCCATTCCCTACGACGTCAAGGACGTCGAGCTTGGCCATCACGGCAAGGAATGCTCGTTCGAAGCAATCCTGAAGAAGTACAAACTCACCGGCGACCCGGCTCTGATGTTGCTGGGTCGAATCGTCAACGGTGCCGACACCGACAACACTCTGTACCGTCAACCGGAGGGACCGGGCCTTGAAGCCGTCGCCGAGGGCTTTCGGCATCTCGGCTACAAGGACGACCACGAACACAACGCGGCTGAGTGGATCGTCTACGACGCGCTCTATGCCTACTGCCGCGAGATGATAAAGCGCGGCAAGCCGCACGGCGACTTCATGGCTTGAGAGCCGATACACAAAACCACTCGGGCCATTGACGACCGCCCGATGAGCTGCCCGCAGCCAAGCGTTGTTTTGATTCGATTACGGAGGCGGAACATGTCTTGCGGCAGCACGACTTGTAATTCAACCAGGGCTCTCGGCGAAGCTTCATACGGTTTTCCGACCCTCGGAGGATCCTGGAAGATTCCGCTGGCGTGGCTGGCTGGACTGGCGCTGTGGCTGGATCGACGGCACCAGTACCGGCAACTTCTCGAACTTGATGACCGGCTGCTCGAAGATATCGGCGTATCGCGGACCGCCGCTGAATTACGAAGGTCTCAACTGTACAAGATCACGTGGCGCGACAGCCGATGATGGTCCCAATGCCCGCTTCGGGCTCAAAACCGGTCCTGAAGACCCCGAAACTTCAGTTCCGGGCTACCCCGAACAACCATCGCGAGACCGGCTCGACCGGCCCGGTTTGTGCCAATTTCCCCGACGAGGGTGCCTTACTCGATCACCTCGTCGGCAAGAGAGAGGAGATTGTCCGGGACTTTCAGCCCCAAGGTGTTGGCGGTCCTCAGATTGATGAGCAACTCGTATTTGGTTGGCTGCAGCACGGGCAACTCCGCGGGGTTGGCGCCCTTGAGAACCTTTCCGGCATAAACGCCCATCTGACGCCACATATCGACAAGGCTCGATCCGTAGCTCATCAACCCACCCGCAGCGACCAGCTCACGGGTCTGATAAATGGCGGGCAACGCATCCCGAGCTGCGAGTCCCACAATCCGCTCATTGATGAGAAAAGCGTCAAGCTGCACCAGCAGCGCGCTGGCTCGCACGCTGCGTAGCCTATCGAACGCGGCATCAATCTCGGCTTCGTTGCTCGCAGGGATGATCTCAACTTTCTGGCGAAGCTTTTCCGCAGCATCGAGCGCATCCCGCACATTCCGATCGGTGATCGGATTGCCTGGATTGACGAGATAACCGACCAGCGTCGCCATCGGCAGCAGCTCGCGCATAAGCCCGATCTGCTTTGCTGCCATTCCTCCAAACAGCGAGGTCACGCCGGTGGCGCTGCCGCCGGGACGGTTCAAGCTTGCGACAAGGCCGCTCGCGACCGGATCTTCCCCAGTAAAGAAGACGACTGGAATCTTACCGGCGGCGCGCATTGTAGCGTGCGCTGCCTGCGTGTTCGGAGCGAGGAGGGCAACCCGGCGACTGACAAGGTCGTCGACCATAGCGGGGATGCGATCATAGTCACCCTCAGCCCAGCGGTATTCGATCTCGACATTTTCGCCGACCGTGTGGCCGGTTTCTGCAAGTCCTCGAATGAATGCTTGCACATAGGGGGTGTAGGCCGTTGCGGATGATCCATTGATAAAGCCGATAACGGGAATATTGGACTGCCCGCTCGCAGCAATTGGCCAAGCTACCGCGGCGCCGGTGAGCAGCGTAATGAACTCGCGCCGTTTCAATTGACTGAATTGCATGCGCCCCTTCGAATCCGCCAGGACGGACCGAGTATACCGAGGTCCTCAGAGTGTGCCAGTTAGTACGCGTCCGAGATTGGTCGAAAAGCTGATTTAAAAGCCACGAAGGTTGGTGTCCGGTTTTCGCTCGAGGGCAGACTTTCCAACGGACAAGTGCACTCTGCGCCACAGATTCTCCCGATTAACCCTCAAAGCGGGCGTTGCCCGATCTGGCCCGCTCGCTTGCAAAGATGCCGACACGCGCCCACCAATCCACTTGAACTTTATCGCGCCCTGGATCAACCTTTCCTGCAGCTGCGGTTCAACTTACCTTTCGGGAGGAAGACATGGATTGTTGCAGTATCCACTGCTGTAGCCATGACCACCTGTTCACAAGACGGCAATGGATCTGGAGCACCGCAACCGCATCGGTGGCCGCCATGCTGGGCGGCGCCGTGGGATTGCGCGGTTCGACCGCGGCCGCCCAGACCGCCGAAACCGCATCCGCTGCCCTGGATGTGCTGCGCAAATCCATCTCGGTTGATGTCCACACCCACGGTGGAACGACCGGGATCACCTCGCAAGCGCCGCCGAACGATGATCTGGCAAAAGGCATGAGGGCAGGCTCGTTAGCCGTTGCTTGCCTTGCAGACGTCTCCGACGGTCCAATCCTGAAGAGGAATGAGGCTGGGGTGCTGACCGCGGGCACGCCACAACCTGGCCAGCTCTATCAATACCATTTGGGCCGCCTTGATTGGGCAGATGAGATGGTTGCTCACCGCGGGCTGCGCCGTGCGCTCTCAGCCGCGGACCTGGAAGCCGCGCATGCAGCGGGCAATCCGGCGATCGTGGGCGACGTCGAAGGACTGGATTTTCTCGAGGGGAAACTGGAAAGGCTTGAGGAGGCGCACCAGCGCGGTGTCAGGCACGTCCAGCTTGTGCACTACACTCCCAACGACATCGGGGATTTCCAGACCGGGACGGTTACCCATCACGGGCTTACTTCATTTGGCGCGGAGGTGATCCGGGCGTGCCATCGGCTCGGATTCGTCTGCGACGTGGCGCACGCCACCGAGGACACTGTGAAGGCCGCCGTCAAGGTCGCGACCAAGCCACTGCTGCTGTCGCATACCGCGCTTTCCGGATCGTCGGCGATGGGTCCGACGCCGCTCACCGGCCGGCAAATAAGTCGCGACCATGCGCATGCGATTGCCGAAACCGGCGGGGCGATCGGGATTTGGCACTTCTTCCCCAGCATTGAGAAGTACGTCGATGGGGTCAAGGAAATGGTCGACGTCGTCGGAGTGGATCACGTCTGCATCGGAACCGACCAGCAGGTCGCACCGGGTATCTTGCAGGATTACTCGAAATGGGTGCATCTCGTCGGCGCGATGTTGACGGGGGGATTTACGCCGGAAGAAGCCGGCAAGATCGCCGGCGGCAACTACATGCGCGTCTTTCGTGCGGCGGTCGGTTGAGCCGACGGCAACACAACGCGTCTACTTGCTATTGAAAAAGAACGCAGGCCGTGGGTCGCCGCTGACGACCCTCTGCCACACTACTTCCCCAGCGGCTTGAAAATCTTCACCAGTTCGGCGTGAACGAATTCGTTGCCGCAGATCACGTTGCCGGTCTCGAGCGGGTCGTCGTCGCCCTCGGTGCCGCTGATGATGCCGCCGGCCTCGCGCAGGATGATCTGTCCGGCGGCGATGTCCCACGGCTGCAGGTTGCGTTCCCAGTAACCGTCGAGACGGCCGGCGGCGACGAAAGCCATATCGAGGCAGGCGGCGCCGAACCGGCGCAGGCCCGCCACCTTGTCCTGGATTGCGGTCATCTCGACGCGCGACAGCTCGTGGTCGCCGCGCCCGATATGCGGCAGCCCGCAGGCGATCACGCATTCGTTGAGCCTGCGCCGGCCGGCGACGCGCAGCCGCTGATCGTTGAGGAAGGCGCCCTTGCCGCGCTCGGCGGTGTATAGCTCCTCATTGGCCGGATTGTAGATGACGCCGGCGATCACGGTGGCCTCGCGTTTCAGGCCGATCGAAATCGCAAATTGCGGGATGCCGTGCAGGAAATTGGTGGTGCCGTCGAGCGGATCGACGATCCAGGTATGGCTCTTGTCCTCGCCTTCGCGCACTCCCCCTTCCTCGCCGATGAAGCCATAGCCCGGCCGCGCCCGGGTGAGGTCGGAATGCAGCATCTCCTCGGCGCGCTTGTCGGCCAGGGTGACGAAATTGGCCGGACCCTTCAGCGACACCTGAAGGTTTTCCACCTCGCCGAGGTCGCGCTTGAGGCTGCGGCCGGCGCGGCGCGCGGCTTTGACCATGACGTTGATAACGGCTGAATGCAGCATGAACTCGGCTCGATACGACCTGAGCGTCAGGTCAGGACAGGGGCTTGACGGTCGGTGTATTTATTTGAGCGCGGTGCGAAAGCGAAACCGAAAAACCTCTTTCCTGAACGCGCTGCTGTGGGTGCCCTGCCGTTGCGCTGCCGTCAAGGCGGATCATTTGGTGCCGAGCCATTTGCGCGCGGCGGCTTCCGCCTTGGCGCGATCCTCCGGACTTAAATCCGCGAGCGCCTCGTCGAGCATGGGATCGCCTTTGCCCGCGGTTTTCGCCACCAGGTGCCACTTCAAGCCCTCGATCTTGTCCATCGGGGCGCCCTGTCCCTGCACCAGCACCCGCGCCAGGCGGTTTTGGGCGATCGGGCTGTTTTGCTTGGCGGCCTTGCGCAGCAACGCCACCGCGGCGGCCTCGTTCTTCGGGGTGCCGGTGCCGTTATAAAGCGCGATCGCGTATTCGACTTCGGCGTCGACATTGTCCGCCAGCGCGGCCGCCTGCAGCAGCCGCGCCGCCTTCTCGGGGTCCTTCTCGACGCCGGTGCCTTCCTTGTAGAAGGTCGCGAGCGCGTATTGCGCCTCCGGATTACCGGCGTCGGCGCCCTCGCGCAGCAATTCGGCCGCGCGCTTGAGGTCCTGCGGCAGCGTCTGTCCGTCGAGATAGAGCAGCGCCAGATTATATGCCGCCTTCGGATTGCCGAGCTTGGCCGAGGACGCCAGCAGTTTTACCGCTTCCTCGCGGTTGACCGGGCCGGCGCGGCCGCTGAGCCGCAGCATGGCGAGAGCGAACATGCCCTCGCGATCGCCGCCATCGGCGGCGCGCTTGTACCATTCGGCTGCCTTGGCGTAGTCGCGCTTGACCCCCATCGCGTTGGCATAGAGCTCGCCGAGCATCGTCATCGCCTTGGGGTCGCCGTTTTCCTGGGCGCGCTTGCTCGCCAGGTCGAACGCGGTTTTATATTGGCCGCGCTGATAGGCGCCGTACACCAGATCGACATTGGGATCGTCGGGCGGCGGTGCGGCGACGGGGGCTGCCGGCGCAGGCGCGATCTCGGGTTTCGGCGCGACAATGGCTGCCGGCTTCTTGACCGCCGCCGGTTTTGGCTTCGGCCTGTGCGCGGGCGGGCTCGCCGCGGGCGGCGTCCCTGCGACGGGCGGCGTCAGCGAAATTTGCGCGCTGGCGCTTGCCGCCAGCAACACGGCGCCGGCGACGATCGATATGGCCCGCAGGATTGTCATTTCCGGCGCTATTCCTGCTTGGCCTTGGATTTGCCGTGGCTTGCCTCGTAGGCTTGCCTGATGGCCCGCTCGGCGTCCAGCACCGCCGCCGCCGCGCCGCGCGAGTCATTCCAGATGAAATCGCCGACCAGAACGAAATCGGCTCCGGCCGCGGCAAATTCATGAGCTTCTTGGCGCGAAGCCGCAAAACCGACGCAAGGCGGCTCGAACAGCTCCGCCCACCATTGCAGGCGCTCCGCGATCGCTTGCACCGAGGGTCGCCGGCCCGCTGCGTCGGGCTCGCCGAACAGCACGTAATCCGCACCGAGTTCGCCTGCCGTCATCGAATCGTGCCGCGTTGCCAGGGCGCCGATGCCGGCGATGCGCAGGGGCTTCAACGCCGGCAGTGCTTGCCGCAGCGCTTCGATCCCGTTCAGATGGGCGCCGTCGGCGCCAGTGCGCGCCACCAGCTCGAAGTTGCCGTCAAGGATTTGGCCGTCGAGCAGAAGCGCGGCGCCGCTGCCCTGGATCGCGGGCGCCAGCGCCTTGATGCGTGAGATCATGGTGTGCGGCTCGCTCGGCTCGAGCCGCACCAGCACCGCCGCGACATCGGCGCCGGCGAGCAAGCCGGGAAGGCTTGCCAGCAATGCCGACGGATCGCCCACGGCCGGGGTGGCAAGATAGAGCCGCGGCAACGGGCGCGTTGGAACAGGTTTGCTGGCCATGATGTCGGCTTGGTGCCCCCGGACTGCGGCCAAAAAACGAGCGGGGACCGAACCCGCCCGCGTCACCGTCATGCGACCCTGGGATCGAGTTCGCCTTTGCTGTAGCGCTTCGCCATCTCGGCCGGCGTCAGCACCTTCTTGATCTTGCCGGCCTGGCCGGCGGTGTTGAATTCCTGCAGCCGCTGCTTGCAGAGCCTCGCCATCGCTTCCATCGCCGGCTTGAGATATTTGCGCGGATCGAATTCTTCCGGATTGTCGTGCAGCACTTTTCGGATCTGTCCGGTCATCGCCATGCGGTTGTCGGTGTCGATGTTGATCTTGCGGACGCCGTTCTTGATGCCGCGCTGGATCTCGGAAACCGGAACGCCCCAGGTCGGCTTCATCCTGCCGCCATTGGCGTTGATGATTTCCTGCAGCTCCTGCGGCACCGAGGACGAACCGTGCATCACCAGATGGGTGTTCGGCAGCTTGCGGTGAATTTCCTCGATCACGTTCATGGCCAGGATGTCGCCGTCCGGCTTGCGGGTGAATTTATAGGCGCCGTGCGAGGTCCCCATCGCGATCGCCAGCGCGTCGACCTTGGTCTGTCTGACGAATTTCACGGCTTCGTCGGGATTGGTCAGCAATTGTTCGTGCGACAGTTTGCCCTCGGCGCCATGACCGTCTTCCTTGTCGCCCATCCCGGTCTCGAGCGAGCCCAGCACCCCCAGTTCGCCTTCCACCGAGATGCCGCCGAGATGGGCCATCTCGGCGACCTTGCTGGTGACGCCGACATTGTAGTCCCAGTCGCCCGGCGTCTTGCCGTCGGCCTTCAGCGAGCCGTCCATCATCACCGAGGTGAAGCCGGCCTGGATCGCGGTCATGCAGGTGGCGGGCTCGTTGCCGTGATCGAGATGCACGCAGACCGGTATCGCCGGATAGATCTCGGTGACGGCATCCATCATGTGGCGCAGCATCACGTCGTTGGCATAGGAGCGCGCGCCGCGCGAGGCCTGGATGATGACCGGCGCATCGAGGCTGGAGGCGGCGTCCATGATCGCCAGCGCCTGCTCCATGTTGTTGATGTTGAAGGCAGGCACGCCGTAGTCGTGTTCCGCCGCATGGTCGAGCAATTGACGCAACGTGATCCGAGCCATCTATCCTGTTCTCCGCGGGGTGAGGGCTCATCAATGCCCGATGTCGCCTGTTTAACGTATCTTCAAAACCTCGACGCCGGGCAATGGCTTGCCTTCCATCCATTCAAGGAACGCGCCGCCCGCGGTCGAGACGTAGGAAAAGTCGTGCGCTACGCCGGCCTGGTTCAGCGCCGCCACGGTGTCGCCGCCGCCGGCAACCGAAATCAGCTTGCTGGCCCTGGTGCGCTCCGCCGCGTGCTTCGCCGCCGCCATGGTGCCGCGGTCGAACGGCTTCATCTCGAAGGCGCCGAGCGGCCCATTCCAGACCAGCGTCGCGGCGTCGTCGATCGCGGCACGGATCCGCGCCGCCGACTGCGGGCCGATATCCAGGATCATGCCGTCCTCGGGGATCGCATCGAGGCCATAGGCGTGGGACGGCGAGTTGGCCGCGAAATCAAACGCGACCACGGCGTCGACCGGCAGGATGATCGCGCAGTTCGTGGTTTCCGCCTTCTCCATGATCCGCAGCGCCGTTGCCGCGAGATCCTTTTCCGCCAGCGACTTGCCGATCCCGATGCCTCCGGCGTGCAGGAAGGTATTGGCCATGCCGCCGCCGATCACCAGGGCATCGACCTTGCTGACGAGATTTTCGAGCAGGTCGATCTTGGTCGAGACCTTGGCGCCGCCGATGATCGCGACCACCGGCCTGGCCGGGGATTCCAGCGCCTTGGCCAACGCATCGAGTTCGGCCTGCATGGTGCGTCCGGCATAGGCCGGCAGCTGGTGGCCGAGGCCCTCGGTGGAAGCGTGGGCCCGGTGCGCCGCCGAGAAGGCGTCGTTGACCCAGATGTCGCCGAGCTTGGCCAGTTCGGCCGCGAAGCCGGGATCGTTGTTTTCTTCCTCCTTGTGGAAGCGGGTATTTTCCAGGCAGAGCACGTCGCCATCCTGCATCGCCGCGACGGCTTTTTGCGCGACCTCGCCGACGCAATCGCCGGCGAAGGAAACCTGCTTGCCGATCACCCCTGCGAGCGCCGCGGCGACCGGCTTCAGCGACTCGCCGGGGTCGCGTCCCCTCGGCCGGCCGAGATGCGCCAGCAGGATCGCCTTGCCGCCCTTGCCGGATATTTCGGTGATGGTCGGCGCGATCCGCTCCAGCCGCGTCGCGTCGGTGACGCGGCGATTTTCCATCGGCACGTTGAGGTCGACGCGCAGCAGCACGCGTTTGCCCTTCACGTCGACATCATCGAGGGTGCGGAAAGCCTTGGTCATTTCGGTCTCGCGCAGCTCATCCCTGGAGACGCCTTGCTACGCTCGGCTGCTCAGGATGAGGTCTTGCCTCATGGTGAGGAGCGCGCTCCTGGCGCGTCTCGGACCATGAAGTTGCGAAATTCAGAGCAATTTCCCCATCGCCACGGCGGTATCCGCCATGCGGTTGGAAAAGCCCCATTCATTGTCGTACCACGACATCACCCGCACCAGCGTGCCGTTCTGCACCTTGGTCTGGTCCATGTGCAGGGTGGACGAATGCGGGTCGTGGTTGAAGTCGATCGAGACGTTTGGCGCGGCGGTACAGGCCAGGATGCCCTTGAGCTGCTGCTCGGAAGCGCGCTTCATTGCCTCGTTGATCTCTTCCCTGGTGGTCTTGCGCGAGGCCACGATCTTGAGATCGACCACCGAGACGTT
Organism: uncultured Alphaproteobacteria bacterium; assembly: GCA_963840155.1. Classification (GTDB taxonomy): domain Bacteria; phylum Pseudomonadota; class Alphaproteobacteria; order Rhizobiales; family Xanthobacteraceae; genus Bradyrhizobium. The sequence continues at coordinate 632,187 of CAWIXP010000002.1, read as the reverse complement.
CGGCACCGGCACACGGATCGCGACGCCGTCGAGCTTGCCGTTCAATTCCGGCAGCACCAGTCCGATCGCCTTGGCGGCGCCGGTCGAGGTCGGAATCATCGACATCGCCGCCGCCCGGCCGCGGTAGAGATCCTTGTGCAGCGTGTCCAGCGTCGGCTGGTCGCCGGTATAGGCGTGGATCGTGGTCATGAATCCGGTCTCGATGCCGACGGTGTCGTTGAGGACCTTTGCGACCGGCGCCAGGCAATTGGTCGTGCAGGAGCCATTCGACACCACCAGATGATCCTTGGTCAGCTTGTCGTGATTTACGCCGTAGACGATGGTGGCGTCGGCGTTCTCGGCGGGCGCCGATACCAGCACGCGCTTGGCGCCGGCGCTCAGATGCGCGGACGCTTGCTCTCGTGCCGTGAAGATGCCGGTGCATTCCAGCGCGATGTCGACCCCGAGGTCCTTCCACGGCAGGGCGCTGGGATCGCGATGCGCGGTGACCTTGATCTTGCCATTGCCGAGGCTGATCGAATCGCCTTCCACCGTCACGGTGCCGGGGAAGCGGCCATGCACCGAATCGTAGCGCAACAGATGGGCGTTGGTTTCGACCGGGCCGAGATCGTTGATGCCGACCACCTCGATATCCGTGCGGCCGAACTCGGCGATGGCGCGCAGTATGTTGCGGCCGATGCGGCCAAATCCGTTGATCGCGATCCGGATTGCCATTCAACTTCTCCTCAAAGATGGCAACATGCCAATTTTTGCGAATTCCAGGCTTTTGCGAATCCCAAGCCTTGCGAATTCCACGTTCTTGCGGCGCCGGACCGTTCCCCGGGGCGCCTTCATGGCCCCAGCCGACGATCGTTGCAATGCATCATTATCCCGAACGTTCCGATGGCGCTACTTCACATTCAGGCGCTTTGACGCAGCCTCGACCACCGCCTCCGCCGTGATCCCGAAATGCTTGTAAAGCGCCTTTGCCGGCGCGCTGGCGCCGAAGCTGCTCATGCCGACGAAAATGCCGTCCGGCCCGATCACGGCATCCCAGCCGAACCGGACCGCGGCTTCGATCGCGATCTTGACCGCAGCGTTGCCGACGATCGCCGCGCGCCGGTCCGCCGGCTGCGCCAGCAGCAGTTCGAGCGAGGGCACCGAGACCACCCGCGTCGCGATGCCGCGCCCGGCAAGCTCCTTCTGCGCGGCGACGGCGATCTCGACCTCCGAGCCCGACGCATACAGCGACACCTTGGCCTCGCCATTCGTGGCCACCAGTTCATAGCCGCCATGGCTGCATAGATTGTCCGCGTTGGCCGTCGTGCGGACCGGCGTCAGGTTTTGCCGCGACAACGCCAGCACCGTCGGGCCGGTGGTGCGTTCGAGCGCGAGCTGCCAGCATTCGGCGGTCTCCACCGCATCCGCCGGACGGAACACGCGCATGTTCGGCATCGCGCGCAGCGCGGCGAGATGCTCGACCGGCTGGTGGGTCGGACCGTCTTCGCCGAGCCCGATCGAATCGTGGGTCATGATGTAGACCACCGGGGTATGCGATAGCGCCGCGATCCGCATCGAGGGCCGCGCGTAATCGGTGAAGCACAGGAAGGTGCCGCCGGCCGGCGCGAATCCGCCATGCGTCGAGATGCCGTTCATGGCCGCCGCCATGCCCATCTCGCGGATGCCGTAATGGATGTAGCGGCCGCTGAAATCGCCGGGCTTCACTTCCTTCAATCCCTTGGTGCGGGTGTTGTTGGACGGCGTGAGATCGGCCGAGCCGAGCAGCAATTCCGGCATCACCGGCACCAGCACTTCCAGCACCATCTCGCTGGCCTTGCGGGTGGCGATGGTCGGCGGCTCCGCGACCAGTCTGTCCTTGAGCTTGCGGATCGTCTCGCCAAGGCGCTGCGGGCGCCTTCGTTCGATCACGCGGCGCAGAAACTCGCTGCGCAACGCGTCGGGCTTGGCCTCAAAGCGTCGGCGCCAGTCGGCGTGGGCGCTGGCGCCTTGCTTGCCGACATTGCGCCACGCCTGCAGCACGTCGTCGGGCACCTCGAACGGCCCATAATTCCACCCCAGCGCTTTCTTGGCGCCGGCCAGTTCCTCGGCGCCGAGCGGCTCGCCATGGGCCTTCGATGTGCCCGCCTTGGTCGGCGCGCCGAAACCGATCGTGGTCTTGCAGGCGATCAAAGAGGGGCGGTCGGACGCCTGGGCTTTCTTGATCGCCTCGGCGATCGCTCTCTGGTCCTGGCCATCGACCTGTACCGCGTTCCAGCCATGGGCCTTGAAGCGCGCCACCTGGTCGACATTGTCGGTGAGCGTGATCGGGCCGTCGATGGTGATGCCGTTATCGTCGTAGAGGAAAATCAGCTTCGACAGCTTGAGATGTCCGGCCAGCGCCAGCGCCTCGTGGCTGACGCCTTCCATCAGGTCGCCGTCCGAACACAACACGAAGGTATGGTGATCGACGATGTCCTCGCCGAATTCCGCGGCCAAAAGCCGCTCGGCCAACGCGGTTCCAACCGAGGAGGCGACGCCCTGGCCGAGCGGGCCGGTCGTGGTCTCGATGCCGGAGGTGATGTGATTTTCGGGATGCCCCGGAGTTTTCGAACCGAGCTGGCGGAAATTCTTGATCTGGTCGAGCGTCATGTCCTGGTTGCCGGTCAGGTACAGCAGCGCATACAGCAGCATCGAGCCGTGCCCGGCCGAAAGAATGAAGCGGTCGCGGTCCGGCCAGCGGGGGTCGGCGGCGTCGAATTTCAGAAATTGCGTGAACAGCACGGTGGCGATGTCGGCGGCCCCCATCGGCAGGCCGGGATGGCCGGATTTCGCCTTCTCGACCGCATCCATCGCCAGCCCACGGATCGCGTTGGCCATACGGGAATGATCGACGCGCGTCATGATGAAAATCCGTCTGAAATGAGGCGCTTGGTGGCGGTTCGCTCGCAAGCGAGCGGCCGCGTTGCAAGCCCTTTGTGGCAACGGGAAGTCCGCGCTGGATAGCACCTCGGTTCCCGAACTCCAAGGCAATGAAACGCGCCAGCCGGGCAAAAAGTTGCTTAGCGGTGCATAGCTTGCAAGCGGCGTTGCGCTGGCCTCGCTTGCCACGTAAATTTACCCTCCTAACCGCTTGCCGAACCGCGGATTTCGCGGCGGCTGGCGCAACCAAGGTCCGCGCTGACTGCATGAACGATCGTCTCGCCACGGCTATCGGTAACGCCGAGCCAAGCTCGGTCGAAATTGACGCTGCGACCCGGCGGCTGATGGTGGCGCTGGATGCATTGGAAAGCGCGGTCGAGCGTCGGCGCGATGCCGACCGCGACGAGAACGAGCTGGCGACCCGGATTCAGGCGCTGGGCGCGGACCGCTCGCGGCTCGCCGACGAACTCGACGGATCGCTGGTGAAATCGCGGCGGCTGGAGCGAGCCAACCGCGACATCGCCGAGCGGCTGGACGCCGCGATCGGCACCATCCGCGCCGTGCTCGATGCCGGAGAGTCCTGATGAACCATGTCAATGTCACCATCAATGGCCGGCAGTATCGGTTGGCCTGCGAGGACGGCCAGGAGGCGCGGCTGCTCGAGCTTTCCGAGAGCCTCGAATCGCGCATCCAGAACTTGCGCGGCAAGTTCGGCGAGATCGGCGATGCGCGGCTCACCGTGATGGCGGCGTTGACGATGTGTGACGAACTGCTCGACGCCAACTTCCGCATCCGCGAACTCGAGGAGGAACTGGAGCAGTTGCGCGGCGTTCGCATCGCGGCGGCCGATCGCGCCAGGGCGACGCAGACCGCGGTCGCTCATGCGCTGAACGCCGCCGCCGAGCGGATCGAGCGGACCGCGCAAGTCCTCAACCGCACGATCGGCGGCGGGGTGGCGATCGGCTGATCGCAATCCCGCCCGATTAATGTCCGGCGGCCGTCCAGAAGGTGCTAGGCTGCATGCATTGGCTGGCCCATCCTGCCGGAGGCACCATGCGGCGGCGCGATTTTCTCGGTGTGATTGCTGGTTCATCAGCAGCGTGGCCGCTCGCCGCGCGCGCGCAGCAACCCGCGCGGCTGCGGCGCATTGGCCTCGTCACGGGAATGCAGGAGACGGATCCGCAGGGGCGGCTCAACCTGAGCGCTCTGCAAAAGGGGTTGCGCGAGCGCGGCCTGAATGACGGCCAGAATTTGCAGCTCGACATTCGCTTCGGCATGAATGACGCCGAGAAGATACGAGCGGCTGTGACAAGCATCTTGGCCAATTCCCCAGAGGTAATTGTGGCGCACGGCACAAGCATTGCAGGCGCGCTGAGGCAACAAACGCAGACGGTGCCGGTCGTATTCACGGTCGTGTCCGATCCAGTTGGCAGCGGCTTTGTTCAGAGTTTTTCGCGTCCTGGCGGCAATCTAACCGGTTTCACCAATTTCCTGGAGCCTTCGCTGGCGGCGAAATGGGTCGAGTTGCTCAAGGAGATTGCGCCCGGTGTTTCGCGCGTAGGGATTTTGTACAATCCACAATTGGCCGCGGGCGGCGGATTGTATTTTGCGCAGCCGGTAGAGGCGTCAGCAGTGGCGCTGGGTGTCAAGCCGATCCGTCTACCCGTTCAAACTTCAGCCGACGTCGAACAGGTCATCGACAAATTCGCTCAGGAGCCCGGCGGAGGTCTTATTTCGCCGCCCGATTCCACTATTCTCGCGCATCGTGATTTGATCCTCGAACTCACGGCTCGGCACATGGTGCCTGCCGTCTATCCGTATCGGTTTTTTCTGACCAGCGGCGGCTTGATGTCCTACGGCATGGATTATGCCGACGTGTTTCGGCGCGCGGCGGAATATGTTGATCGCATTCTCAAAGGTGAGAATCCGGCCGAACTGCCGGTCCAGGCACCTACCAAATTCGAACTGGTCATCAATCTCAAGACCGTTAAGGCACTCGGCCTCACCGTGCCGCCGACGCTGCTCGCCCGAGCCGACGAGGTGATCGATAACTAAATCCCCCCACGGAAAGGGGTCATGGAGCGCATCCACGAAATCAGAGCCATAAGCACGCTCGGCCCTTCATGCCCGCTCCGTGGGAGGGTGAACAAGGCGCCGTCCTTCACCCTGATTCGATGAACCAGGACGTTGATCCGCGTTAGCGCTGGCGGTTTGACGCCGTCATGGTTACATTGGCGCTGCGAAGCTGTGTCGCGCGTCAGGAGCCATATATCCCCGGGGCCTTATCGATCCTTTAGGGAACTGTCCCTGGCCGGGTCCGTGGATCCGGTCATATGGTGCCCACCTACTTTCGTAGGGAACTCCGGGATCGAGCGCTCCAACGGCCATCGCGGCTTCGCACTTTTATTTCCTGGGTTTGCTGCCGAGTTTGTTCAGGCCTTGATACCCCACCACGCCTGTCATGCCCGCTCGGGGCAGGTATCCGGTATGCCGCGGCTTCGCGGTTCTATCGCGAGTGCTCTTGCAATACCGCATCACCCGCCTGCGCGGGGCATGACAAACCCCGTGGTGGCAGCGAAAGCATAGCGCCGCCGCATGTCCCTCGTTCCTGCATCGCCATCGAAGGCCGATCTTCGCGCCGTCGCGCTGGCCGCGCGCGACGCATTGAGCGACCAGCAGCGCGCCGCCGCGGCGCAGGCGATCGCGCGGCGCGGGCTGCCGGTTGAGTTCGTACCTGGCGCGGTAATCGCCGGTTATTCGCCGATCCGAAGCGAGATCGATCCGGCCCCGTTGCTGCTAAAGCTCGCCGCGCAAGGCGCGCGGCTGGCCTTGCCGGCCATTACGGCGCGCGGCCAGTCGCTCAGGTTTCGCGCCTGGTCTCCGCACGACAGGTTGCTGCCCGGGCCGCTCGGGATTCTCGAACCCTCGCCCGCGGCCTCCGACATCACGCCGGGGATCGTGCTGGTGCCGCTGGCGGCGTTCGACCGCCTTGGCCATCGCATCGGCTATGGCGCCGGGCATTATGACCGCACGCTGGCGCAGTTGCGCAAATCGAACGGCTTTGTGGCAATAGGGGTTGCCTTTGCCGCGCAGGAAGTTGCGGCGGTTCCGGCGCTGTCGCACGACGTGGCGCTGGATTATGTGCTAACGGAAACCGGGGCGCTGGATTTCCGGAGCTGATGATTTGCGCATTCTTTTTGTCGGGGACGTGGTCGGCAGGGCCGGCCGCACCGTTGTCTCGGAACATCTGCCCGGCATGATCCGCGACTGGGCGCTCGATCTCGTCATCGTCAACGGCGAAAATGCCGCCGGCGGGTTCGGCATCACCGAGGCGATTTATCAGGAACTGATCGATCTCGGCGCCGACGCCATCACGCTCGGCAACCATGCGTGGGATCAGCGCGAGGCGCTGGTGTTCATCGATCGCGCGCCGCGGCTGGTGCGCCCGGCGAATTTTCCAAACGGTACGCCCGGGCGCGGATCGACGCTGGTCGAGACCCGGAGCGGCAAGCGCGCGCTGGTCATCAACGCCATCGGCCGCGTCTTCATGACGGCGTTCGACGATCCGTTCGCGGTTCTCGACCGCGAACTCGATGCCTGCCCGCTGCGCACTTCCGCGGATGCCGTCGTGGTCGATTTCCATTGCGAGGCCTCAAGCGAAAAGCAGGGCGTCGGATTTTTTTGCGACGGCCGCGCCAGCCTCGTGGTCGGCACCCACACCCATGCGCCGACCGCCGATCACCGGATTCTTTCCGGCGGCACCGCCTACATGACCGACGCCGGCATGACCGGCGATTACGATTCGATCATCGGCATGCAGAAGGAAGAGCCGCTGCGGCGTTTCACGACCGGCATTCCCTCGGGCCGCTTCGAACCGGCGCTCGGCGCGGCGACGCTGAGCGGCGTCGCGGTCGAGACCGATGACGCCACCGGACTGGCGCTGCGGATCGCTCCGGTGCGGGTGGGGGGAAGGCTCGAGCCGACGCTGCCGGGATTTTGGCCGGGGTAGGTGGCCCTGGCCGATCCTGACCCATCCCGGCGCTTTAATCCCCACCTGTACCCCAACTACCCGACGGGCAAATCAGCAAATCAAATGGCCGGCCGCTAATTTGCCTGTCGAGTCTTTTATTCTGTTTTTCCGAAAATATATTTCTTCCCGTTTGACCCAAATCACTTCTACAACTCACGCCGTCTCGTCCCATGGAGGGGCGGCTCGCGATCGTCACGGACGCGGGGCGGGATGCGGTGGACGCGGCAGCGTCTGGCGCGCATGACGATGCAGGGCGAGATGAACCTCGTGAGCATCGAACGGCGCGTATCGACGAGACGGCGCTGCTCAGCGGACGGCGAAGTCGTGTGGTCCTGACGCCCCGGCGCTGGCGTTAAATCGGAGGAGGTTCTTGCGAGCTCGACCGAGTTCGACAGAACCTTAATCCGCCGATGACGGTGTCAACAAGCCGATCACCGGGGAGAGCACGAAGTAAACCGTAACCCATTGCGCGGGGAGTGCCGGGTGAATCCGGTGTGACCGTGGTGATTACGCTCGTGTGCTTTTATCATTTTGCACGCGAGGCTGCGGGCGCAACGAGCGCCCGGCATTCCCTGCGCCCTCTATCTTGGAGGCGCGGAGTTCAAGGCCAGGACTCGGGCGGAATCCCGTCGCGAGATCGCGGAGTGATGTCTCTCCACGTCATTGCGAGCGAAGCGAAGCAATCCACTCTTTCTTTGCCGCGTCATGGATTGCTTCGTCGCGTTGCTCCTCGCAATGACGGTGCTGCTTTGCGGGCCTGCCATCGCGCGACCCGAACAAGTCTGATCGGCCCGAAGGGCAGAACGAAAAATGCGTGCTTCAGGACTGTCGGAAGCCCATGCGGAACGCGCCCCAATGCTGGCCGCGAACGTAGATCGGCGAGGAGACGTCCTTCATCAACACGAAGTTGCCGCCGCCCATGTCGCGCCGGTAGGTCTGCAACAGAAACGGCTTGGTGTTCGCCGCCACCTTCTTCACCGCCCGGTCGTTGAACAGCCGCTTGTTGCGGCAATTGGCATTGTTCCAGACGGGGTCGGGACCCTGCGGCAGGCGATAGTTCGGATTGTGGGTCGGCAGATATCCGCCTTTGGCCCAGGCGACGCAAAATACGATGCGCGGATCGAGCTTTTGAATAGGATCCTGAATCGGCGGCAGGATGCGATCGGTGAATGCGACGTAGTCGGTGAGGTATTGTTTCGGGTCGGTGCCGGGGATTTCGCGGTAGTTCTCGTCCATCAATTGGTCGGGGCGGATGTCGCCGCGCTCGATGCCGCGCTCGAAGGCCGCGGTGATCTGCTTGGCGGCGTCGATCACGATCCGGATCAACGGCGCATCCGAGGTCTCGACGCCGCTGTCGGCGATCATTTCGATCAGCCCCTCGGAAGTCTCGAGCAGTCGCGCGACCCGTTCGTCGGCGTGCTTGAGATCGGTCGACGACAGGTCGACGCCCTTGGCGAGGTTGGCGAGTTCGTCGATCACCATGTCGCAATGCGCGAGATTGGAGGTGGCCGCCCTGGCGACGCCATCGATCTCGCGGCCGACCGAGGTGAAGCCGTCCTGCACGCGCACGATGATGCTCTGGATCTGCTGGGCGCCTTCGCCGGCACTTTTGGCCCGCACCGAGGCATCGCCGCTCTCGCCGATCAGGCTGCCGACCTGACCGTCAAGGTCGCGCACGGTTTCCCCGATCAGGTGCGTCGCCTGGCGCGTCGCTTCGGCAAGGCTCTTCACCTCGCTGGCGACGACCGCAAAGCCCCTTCCGGCGGCGCCGGCGCGGGCGGCCTCGATGGTCGCGTTCAATGCCAGCAGGTTGGTCTGTTTGGCGATCGCTTCGATCGATCCGGACACCTTGGCCACCTGTGCAAGTGCGGTTCCGACCGCGCCAAGGCGATGTTCGATGCGGCCGACAGCCTCGATCAATTCGGCGATGTGCTGGACCGCGGTCTCCACGGCGGCGCGCGATTGCGTGATTTCGCCGACCGCCGCAGTCGTGGCCGACTGCACCGCTCCGGAGGCGCTCGCGATGTCATGATTGGCGGACACCATCGTCTCGGCGGTTTTTTGCAATTGGCCGAACCGCTCGGATTGGCTGGATACGCGGCCGGCGACCTCCTGCAGATTTCCCGCGACGTCAGCGAGCTGAACCCCGAGGCCGCCGATCTTGTTGGCGAGCTGATCGACCAGGCGTTGGCTGTCCGAACCGACGGCTGCAGCAAGGTCCAGCTTTGCGAGCTGCGCAACTGACATTGTTGCATTCCTCCGGGTTGGTTCAACGAGTGATGGGGGCGGACAGCGTTCGAAGCCCGAACGCGGCGCGCAAGCCGCCCCGGTGGCGGTCATTGACGCGAATCGTGCCACGAGGCTCAGGGAGCGGCGGGGTAGCCGGTTCCGGCGGACGTTTTCGAAGCGGACCGAACGCCATTGGCTTCTCGGGAAACATGAATTGAGACCGGCATCCTCGCATCTGGGCGTGAAGTCATGGTTAACGGTTGCCTCATCCCTTTGGCGGCAGGCGCTACCACCGTACCGAAAATACCCCAAACCTTTGATTTTACCGGGATCGCGGCCTATAACGCCGCGCTTTCCGCCCCATCAATCCCGGACGAATTGTCAAGAGAGCGTGCATGGCCGGCCATTCCCAGTTCAAGAACATCATGCACCGCAAGGGCCGGCAGGATGCCCAGAAGTCGAAATTGTTCTCCAAACTGGCGCGGGAAATCACGGTCGCAGCGAAGATGGGCCAGCCCGATCCCGGCATGAATGCGCGGCTGCGCGCCGCGATCATCTCCGCCCGCCAGGAGAACATGTCGAAGGACTCGATCGAGCGCGCGGTGAAGAAGGCGAGCGGCAGCGAGAGCGAGAATTACGACGAGATTCGCTACGAGGGCTATGGCCCGGGCGGCGTCGCCATCATCGTCGAGGCGCTCACCGACAACCGCAACCGCGCGGCATCCGATGTTCGCTCTTACTTCACCAAGGCCGGCGGCAATCTCGGCGAAACCAATTCGGTGGCCTTCATGTTCGATCGCACCGGCATTGTCGAATACGACGCGAAGGTTGCCTCCGATGACGCGGTGCTGGATGCCGCAATCGAGGCCGGCGCCGAAGATGTGGCCTCGAGCGAGAACGGTCACGAGATCTATGCTTCCCCGGAGACATTCCGTGAGGTCGCTGGAGCGCTGGAGGCGAAGTTCGGCGAACCCCGCAAGGCGGCGCTGACCTGGAAACCGAAAAACACCGTCGCGGTGGACGATGAAACCGGGGAAAAATTGCTGAAGCTGATCGACCTGCTCAACGAGCATGACGACGTGCAGAACGTCTACGCCAATTTCGAGGTTTCGGACGCGCTGATGGCCAGGATGGGCGCTTGATCGACCTCTGCGCGAGGCGCGAAGCGGCGAGGCCCCCGCTAGGCTTGGGAGTCCGGCATAGGGTATAAAAACCCATGACATCGCAGCCGATTCGCCCTCCCGTCCGCATCCTCGGCATCGATCCCGGCCTGCGCCGCACCGGCTGGGGCGTGATCGAGATCGATGGCAATCGGCTGGTTTTCGTCGGCTGCGGGTCGGTGGAGCCGCCCGAGGGCCTGCCGTTGGCGAGCCGGTTGCTGGCGATCCACGAAGGGCTGGCCGCCGTGCTCGGCGATTTCAAGCCGGCGGAAGCCGCGGTCGAACAGACCTTCGTCAACAAGGACGGGGTCGCCACGCTGAAGCTCGGCCAGGCGCGCGGCGTCGCCATGCTGGCGCCGGCGATGTTCGGGATTTCGGTGGCGGAATATGCACCGAACCAGGTCAAGAAGACCGTGGTCGGCGCCGGTCATGCCGACAAGAACCAGATCCTGGTGATGCTGAAGCTGTTGCTGCCCAAGGCCGAACCGCGATCTCCCGACGCCGCCGACGCGCTGGCGATTGCCATCACGCACGCGCATCATCGTCAAAGTGCGACGCTGCGGTTGAGGATGGTCGAGGCATGATCGGCAAGCTCAAGGGCCTGATCGACAGCTACGGCGAGGATTTCGTCATCCTCGACGTCGGCGGCGTTGGCTACCAGGTGCATTGCTCTGGGCGCACGCTGCAGGCGCTGCCCTCGCCCGGCGAGGCCGCGATGCTGTCGATCGAGACTTACGTGCGCGAGGACCAGATCAAGCTGTTCGGCTTCCGCGGCGACCTCGAGCGCGAATGGTTTCGGCTGTTGCAGACCGTGCAGGGCGTCGGCGCGAAAGTCGCGCTGGCGGTGCTCGGCACCCTGTCGCCGCCGGAGTTGGCGAACGCGATCGCGCTGCGCGACAAGGCTGCGGTGACGCGCACGCCGGGTGTCGGCCCGAAAGTCGCCGAGCGGATCGTCACCGAATTGAAGGACAAGGCGCCGGCCTTTGCCAATGTCGATCCGGCGCTGGTGCATCTGTCCGGCGCGATCGACCATGACCGCGCGCCGCGCCCGGTGACCGACGCGATCTCGGCGCTGGTCAATCTCGGCTATGGGCAGCCGCAGGCCGCCGCCGCGATTGCCTCGGCCTCGCGCAGCGCCGGCGAGAACGCCGGGACCGCGCAGCTCATCCGGCTCGGACTGAAGGAGCTGGCGAAATGAATCCGCCCTCCCGCATCGTCACGCCGGAGCGCCGCCTGGATGACGCGCCCGACACGCTGCTGCGGCCGCAACTATTGTCCGAATTCGTCGGCCAGGCGCAGGCCCGCGCCAACCTCGCGATCTTCATCGAGGCCGCGCGCAAGCGGGGCGAGGCGCTGGACCATGTGCTGTTCGTCGGTCCGCCGGGCCTCGGCAAGACCACGCTGGCGCAGATCGTGGCGCGCGAGTTGGGGGTCGGCTTTCGCGCCACTTCCGGCCCTGTCATCGCCAAGGCCGGCGATCTAGCCGCGCTCTTGACCAATCTCGAAGAGCGCGACGTGCTGTTCATCGACGAAATCCATCGTCTCAGCCCGGCGGTCGAGGAAGTGCTGTATCCGGCGATGGAGGATTTTCAGCTCGATCTCATGATCGGCGAGGGACCCGCGGCGCGCTCGGTCAAGATCGAGCTGGCGAAGTTCACGCTGGTCGGCGCGACCACCCGCGCCGGGCTATTGACCAATCCGCTGCGCGACCGCTTCGGGATTCCGATCCGGCTGAATTTCTACACCGAGGAAGAACTGGAGAAGATCGTCACCCGCGGCGCCCGCGTGCTCAAGATCGGCATGACACCGGATGGCGCCAACGAGATCGCGCGCCGCGCCCGCGGCACGCCGCGCATCGCCGGACGATTGCTGCGGCGGCTGCGGGATTTTGCCTCCGCCGCCGGCGCCGCCTCGATCGATCGCGGGATAGCCGACAACGCGCTGAGCGCGCTGGAGGTCGATGCCGCCGGTCTGGATGCCATGGACCGGCGCTATCTCTCGACCATCGCGGTGAATTACGGCGGCGGCCCGGTCGGCGTGGAGACCATGGCGGCGGCGCTGTCGGAGCCGCGCGACGCCATCGAGGACATCATCGAGCCGTTCCTGATCCAGTGCGGCTACCTGCAGCGTACCCCGCGCGGCCGGCTTCTGACCTCGCACGCCTTCCGCCATCTCGGCCTCGCCGAGCCCGCGCGCGACCCGGCGCAGTTCGGATTGTTCGGCGGCGCGGAGGACGAGCCGTGACCGAGGCCGCGCCGCCGTTGACCGGCCATCTCGACGGCGCGATCCGCGATGGCCGTCATCACATGCAGATCCGGGTCTACTACGAGGATACGGATTTTAGCGGCATCGTCTATCACGCCAATTACCTGCGTTTCATGGAGCGCGGACGCACCAATCATCTGCGGCTGATGGGCGCGGCGCAGCACGCGTTGTTTGCGGAGGCGCAGGCGGAAAGCCCGGGCTTCGCCTTCGTGGTGCGGTCGATGCGGATCGACTACCTGAAGCCGGCGCGCATGGATGACGTGCTCGACCTGGTGACCTGGCCGGTCGCGGTGAAGGGCGCCTCGATCACGCTGGCGCAGGAGGTGCGGCGCGGCGATAGCGTGCTGGTGAAAGCCGAGGTGCGCGTCGCCTTCATCAGCGAGGGACGGGCGCAGCCGATCCCGAAGACGCTGCGCACGGTGTTGAAAGCCGACCTCCCGGACCTTGCCACTGCCGGCGAGCGCTAATATCCGCGCGCGGGGTCGACGACGTTTTGCAGCGCGCCGCCGGCTTCAAAGCGCTCGATCTGGCGCGCGACATATTTTGAAATCTCGTCCGGATCGGTGTCGGCGGCGTTGTGTGGCGTCAGCACGACCTTCGGATGCGTCCAGAAACGACTGTCCGCCGGCAACGGTTCCGCCGCAAAGACATCCAGCGACGCCGCACCGAGCGTGCCGTCGTCAAGGCATGCCAGGAGGTCAGCCTGGTTCTGCAGGCCGCCGCGCCCGGCGTTGATCAGAACAGGCGCCCCCATCGGGCCATTTCGATTGAGCTTTGCGAACAATCCGCGATTCAGGATGTGCCGTGTATCCGGCGTGAGCGGCAGCAGGCAGACCAGAATGTCGGTCCGGCGCAAAAATGCATCGAGTTCGGCCTTGCCGCAAAAGCATTCGACTCCCTCGATCTCCTTGCGGCTTGTGCTCCAGCCCGCGACACCAAAGCCGAGATGCCGGAGCGCCCGGGCCGCGTTCGTCCCGAGCGTGCCAAGCCCCATGATGCCGACCGAGATCGCGCTTGCCGGCCATTGAAATCTCGGCTGCCAGCGTCGTTCGCGCTGGCTGGCCCGCAAATAAAGTTCCTGCCGATGATGCATCAACACATGGAGCACGACATATTCGGTCATCCGGCCGGTGAGGTCGCCGACCGCGACGCGGACCAGCGGCACCTTGGGCAGGCTCGTATCCGCGATCAGCGCATCGACGCCGGCCCCAAGGTTGAAGATCGCGCGTAGGTTCGGGAACGCCACGAGCGCTCCCGAAGCGGGCTTCCAGACCGCGGCGTAGTGGACTTCGGCAGGATCGAACGCCACGTGAGGCAACAGCAGCACGGGGCGGTCGCTGCAGACCTCGTCAAACCGCCGCTTCCAGCGTTCCGGCGACCAGTTTTCGGTCCCGCCGTGAATCAGCAGGGCGAGCGCGCCTTTCTTCATCGGATGTTGCCTCATAAAGGACCACGGGCGACCATATCGACCTGGCTTGCCCGTGCAAAATATTTCCGGTTTCCTGTCGGGTCCGGGCATGCTCATTCGTCCTTGAGCAGAGGAACCCACGCTCATGCCCTACGCCATCCTCTGTTATTGAGCCGGCAGGGCCGGCTCGGGCCGGCGGCGCGGCTACTGCCGACGACAGCGGCGACCACGCTGCGCAAGGATGATCCTTCGGTCGTGCTCGACGGCCCCTATGCCGAGACCAAGGAGCAGCTGCTCGGCTTCTACGTCATCGATTGCAATGACCTCGACGAGGCGCTCGATGTCGCGCGCGACCTCGGCGCCGCCAATCCCGGCGGCACGCTTCGACGATGAGGGCGCAGTGATCCTGCTCGACGATCAGGACCGCGCGCTGTGGAATCAGAAGATAATCGCGGAGGGACTGGCGCTGATCGACAAAGCGATGCGGCATCGCCGCAGCGGGCCCTATCAGATCCAGGCGGTGATCGCGGCCCTGCATGCCCGTGCCGCCAAACCGGAAGACACCGACTGGAACCAGATCGATCTGCTCTACGGCGCGCTCGAAGTGATACAGCCCTCGCCGGTGGTGACGTTCAATCGCGCGGTCGCGGTGTCCAAGGTGCGTGGGCCTGAGGCCGCGCTGGAAATGATCGAGCCGCTTTCGTCCCGGCTTTCCAATTATTTCCATTTCTTCGGCGTGCGCGGCGCCTTCCTGATGCAACTCGGCCGCAGTGACGAGGCCTGCGTTTCGTTCGACCGCGCCATCGCGCTCGCCAACACTTCCGCCGAAGCCGCCCACATCCGCATGCATCTCGACCGGCTGATGCGCGACAGCAAGGGTCCCGTCGCGAAGGCGGCAAAATAGCGGCGTTCTCTCCCCCCTTATGAGTAAGGGATGTTTACCGACTAGCGCGCCGCGAGCAGCCTCACCGCCTGCCAGACCGCGACAACCACCGGCGCTGCGAGGCATTTGTGTTGCTTTGGACAGTCAGCGATGCAGCGCTACCGTCTCTCGGCAACGTTTCTGAGGATTAGGTCAGTTAGCTTGACCACAAGTCCTCGAAGCCGGGCATTTTCCTCAAGCAGCGACACGACACCGTCGGAAGGTTCGTCGGAATCTTCCTCACCATGAAGTGGTACTTCGTTGTGGCATTTTTGTTTGCTATCCGGCGGATATGCGGGTCCCATGACTAATCCCCAATTCAGCTGGCCGAACGCGCCCCCACTTGCCCCATCAGCCACGGTGAATTGAGTCGGGGGCAAATTTGCGACCGAAATTTGGACGCAATGGACACAACTGGTTTTCCGGGCGGCCGGACGCCGCCCGTGACCGCATCACGAAATGCAGGAAATCTTGTCACCGGGTGTCGGATCGCCGCTGCTTCGCGTGTTCTTGCGATGGTGCCTTGCGCCCTTTGAAGGCCACCGGGTTCACAATGCTGCCGCAGCGCGATGCCACCAAGCTGGCATGGCGATGCACGGACCGGCGCCGTTATGGCGAAGCTCATATCTGTGTTCATCAATATGGACAGCATGGTCGGCAAGGATTTCGAAATCGGTCTCGCCGACCTGAAGAGGCTGACCGAGCAATGAAGGCGGACAATCGAAGCGTCAACTACCGAGGAGCAAGCGATGCAGGTCAATCCCTATCTGTACTACAACGGCAATTGCGAAGCCGCGTTCAAGTATTATGAGAAAACGCTCGGCGCCAAAGTCGAGGCGATGCTGACGCACGAGAATGCGCCGGCGGAGATGCAGACGCCGCCGGAGTGGAAGAAGAAAATCATGCATGCAAAAATCTCGATCGATGGCGAGGTGCTGATGGCCTCCGACGCGCCCCCGGGCCACTTTCATCCGCCGCAGGGCTTTTCAGTCTCGCTGACCGTGGAGGATCCTGCCGATGGCGAACGCAAGTTCAACGCGCTCGCCGAGCGCGGTAAGGTGAACATGCCCTACAGCAAGACTTTTTGGGCCAGGGGCTTTGGCATGTGTGTCGACCAGTTCGGGATTCCCTGGATGGTCAACTGCCCGATCGAGGAGTGATTACCGGCACGAAGGATAGATCGCGGCGAGCTCGCGCCCGCGCAACAGTAGCAGGCGCGAGGTCAATCCGCCGCGGCGGACGATCCAGCCGCGCACCGCGGCGGGATAGGCCTCGAGCACGAGTTCAGATGCTTCCGGCTCGGCATATAGACGCCCCTGCCGGTCGACCGAGCGCGCGGCGTGGAATCCCAGGATCGCGCGGCGCGTCACGCAGATGCGATTGGCCGGCACCATGCTCAGCACCAGAGTGCAGGCCGACAGACACGGCCCATCGATCACGACGCGCTCGCCCAACTCGCGCACGCGCTCGAATAGATTGAGGAAAGGACCGACCTGACCGCCCGGGCTGGCAAGGATGCGAACCTCGGCATGGGCCGGCGACGACACCAGTACCGCCGCGAGAAAGATCGTTTTCAAGACGGCCATTTGCATGAGCGGCTCCCTCGCAAGTGACGATCCGATGAATTAGTCAACGGCAGGTCGTGCGGCAAGGTTCCGTCACTCGTCCGCGCCGGAAACGCCGGCCTCGGCAAGGTGTACATTCCGGCATGACAGGCCACCGCCGCACGCGCAGCCGGGGAATGGCGACGCCAGCGATTGGAAGTCCCTGGTCCCTAGCGCGGCAACGAAGCGTCTGCTTTGCTAACTGGACGATCCCCGCGAAACAAAGGGCGCAAATTTCATGAAGGTCAATGACCCCCTGGACATGCCGCTCGAACAATGGCGGCCCGGTGTGGAAACCCGCATGCTGGCTTCGGCCAGCAATGGCGCGACGCAAATATGCATCTTCGAACAATGGATCGCGCCGGGGACCGGCGCGCCAGCGCATTGGCATCCTGTCGAAGAGGTGTTGACCGTGCGCGAAGGCGAGGCCGAAATGTGGCTGGACCAGGAGAGGGTGATCGTCACGGCCGGCCAGTCCCTGATCGTGCCGGCTGGTCGCAAACACGGTTTTCGTAATTCCGGCACCGTCACGCTGCACCTGCATGCGGTGCTGGCTTCACCAGTGTTCCAGGCCACACCCGAAGGTGCTACCGAGCCGACGCTGCGGTGGCAGGCCTCGTGAGACCCACAGGCCCTTAATCGATTGCTTCGCCGCTCCTCAGGAGAGACCATGTCACTAACCCTGCATTTCCATCCGCTGTCATCGTTCTGCTGGAAGGTGCTGATGGCGCTGTACGAGAACGACACGCCGTTCGCACCGAACGTGGTCAATCTCGGCGACGCCGCCGAGCGCGCCGCGCTACTGACGCTTTGGCCGATCGGAAAGTTTCCTGTGTTGCGCGACGATGCGCAGGACCGCACCATCCCGGAATCCAGCATCATCATCGAATATCTCGACAACCAATACCCGGGCCGCACACGGTTTATACCCGCAGACGCCAAGGCGGCACTCCAGACCCGGCTGCGCGACCGCTTTTACGATCTCTATGTCCACCTGCCGATGCAGAAAGTCGTCGGCGACCGCTTGCGGCCGCAAGGGGCGAAGGATCCGCACGGCGTCGAAGAAGCCAGGGCGCGGATACAGTCATGCTACGGCATGATCGAACGGGAAGTAGCAACAAAAACCTGGGCGATGGGCGAAGCCTTCGGCATCGCCGATTGCGCCGCTGCGCCAGCCTTGTTCTACGCGAACATGGTGGCGCCATTCGGGGATGGCCACAAGAACCTGAAGGCTTATTTCGAGCGTCTGAAGGCGCGCCCCTGCTTTGCGCGTGTGCTCGAGGAGGCCGAGCCGTATTTTGTCATGTTCCCGCAAGCAACCTGAGATGTGAGACGGCGAATTGGCGGGCTTTCTTCGCCTGCAGCGCGAATGATCGCAGGGCCGCAAAGGGAACGAGGGCAATTAAATAATTGCGCCGGACATGTCGGCGCCGCAAAACCCGGTTCGTCTTGTTGGCGACAGACAGCTCGGCCGGCTATCGGCGGAGCCGGGCGACACAACGGAGACTGACCATGCGATTCATGATGCTGATGATTCCGAAGGGCTACGAGACGGCGGTCCCGGGCGCCATGCCGCCTGCGGAGGCGGTCGCCGCGATGATGAAGTACAACGAGGCACTGAAGCAGGCCGGCGTGCTGATCACGCTCGACGGGCTGCATCCGCCGTCGATGGGTGCACGGGTTTCCTTCGCCGGCGGCAAGCCTCTGGTGACCGATGGTCCCTTTACCGAGGCCAAGGAAGTGCTCGGCGGTTTCTGGATGATCGACGTCAAGTCGCGCGAGGAGGCGATCGCCTGGGCGACCAAATGCCCGGCCTCCAGCAATGAAATCATCGAAATCCGCCAGGTCCAGGAAATGGGTGATTTTCCGGCCGACGTGCAGCAGGCCGCTGCCGGCTTCGCGGAGCTGTGCGAGGGATCCGTCCGTCGTTGAGTGGGGCCCTTATCATCAATCCTCCAACCGCAAAAGGAAAAAGCCATGAGCACCAACGATACGTTCCTTGCTGTCTTTCTCGGCAGCAAAACCAGCGCGAAATGGGCGGCCTGGAATGCGCTGCCGGAGGCTGAGCGTCACGCCAGGGAGCAGCAGGGCATGGCGGCGTGGAAGGCCTGGGTCGAACAGCATCAGGCGGCGATCGTCGCCATGGGAGGTCCACTGGGCAAGACGAAGAAGGTGGATGCTAGCGGCATCACCGACGTCTCAAACGAGATCGGGGCCTTCACGGTGGTGCGCGCCGGCTCGCACGAGGCAGCCGCGAAACTGTTCGACAACCACCCGCATTTTGCGATCTTTCCCGGCGAGCGCGTCGAGATCATGCCGATCCTCCCTATCCCGGGCGGTTGAGGGATTTTCCGGCCTTGCGCCGATCGGCACACCGTTAATCTTGATGAACCCGCTTCCTCGGCGCTAGTGACCTTTATCGCCGGCTCATGTAAGAGTTCTTCACATGAGCTGGCGCAAGGAACAGCGCCGCGCCGAGCGCGGCTACCACCACGGCAATCTGAAAGAGGCGCTGCTGCAGGCGGCGCTCGGGCTGATCGCGGAAAAGGGCGCGGCCGGCTTCACCTTCGCCGATGCCGCGCGAATGGCCGGCGTCAGCCCGGCGGCGCCGTATCGGCATTTCCGCGATCGCGACGAGTTGCTTTCCTCTATCGCGCAACGCGGCTTCGAGCAGTTCGAGGTAGTGCTCACGCAAGCCTGGGATGATGGGCGTCCGGACACCGTCACGGCGTTCGAGCGGGTCGGCAAGGCCTATCTGGCGTTTGCTCGCAATGAGCCGGCATTCTACTCGGCGATGTTCGAATCCGGGCTTGCGGTCGATGTCAACCCCGCTTTGCTGGCCGCAAGCGAGCGCGCCTTCGGCATCATTCGGGCCGCCGCCGAGCGCCTTGCCGCATTGTCCCCGCCGGGCACGCCGCGGCCACCGGCGCTGATGATGGCGTTGCACATCTGGTCGATGGCCCACGGGATCGCCTCGTTATTCGCGCGCGGCGATGGCGCGCGCCGCAAATTGCCGATGACGGCGGAAGACCTGCTGGAGGCCGAGGTGTTGATCTATCTGCGCGGCCTCGGCTTTCCGACCGATCGCCGGGGTGAGGCTGAAAAGCCTCCAGGCCCGTGGGGCAAGCCGAAATAAAATTCCAGAAATAATCTGGACGACGCGACTTGCACCCGGCTTGACAAAAATCCGGGATGGTTTAGGTATGTAAATGTTATTTACATTCACAACGGCGTGATGCCGTCATGGAGAGGGAAATGGCCTACACCGCAGATGTCAATCGATGGCGCGGCCCCGTAGAAGAATCCTACCGCCCGCATATGCTCGATTCGCCGTGGCACCCCGGCTGGATCGCCGTCACCGTGCTCGGCTTCATCCTGTGGTGGCCGATCGGGCTTGCCCTCCTCTTTTTCACAATCGGGAGCAGAAAAATGGCTTGTTGGGGTCACCACGACGGCTGGTCGAACAAGATGGAGCGCATGCAGTACAAAATGGAGCGGATGCGCAATCGCATGGAGCGGCGCGGCTTTCCGTTCGGTCCGCCCTCGAGCGGCAACCGCGCCTTCGACGAATACCGCTTCGAGACGTTGCGGCGCCTCGAGGAGGAGCAGAGCGAATTCAAGGAATTCCTCGAGCGCCTGCGCCACGCCAAGGACAAGGAAGAGTTCGACCAGTTCATGGCCCAGCATCGCCAGCGTCCGAACCCACCGTCCTCCGACGCTCCGGCTCAAGGCTGAATCTCACGACTGAATAGGCACCCTAAGGCCGCAGTGCCCCCGCGAAACCTGATGGCGACACCGCCGCCCGTTTGCAACAGCAGACGGGCGGTTTTGCTTTTCATGGAACCCGGAAATTTCAGGTGGACCTCATCGGGCCCCGTCCGCATTTTCCGCCAGCCAAACCTCCTATGGTAACCGAGCGTTAACCATGATTAGCGTCTGGTTGGAGGCGTAAAGACGCGCCGATAGCCCTCGTTTTGACATGTTGGCAGGGGAAGCAGGCCTCGGCTTTGGACGGGCCTCCCATGTGACACATCAAGGCTTTAGCGCGGGCGCTTGTCGCCGCGCCTTTCGCGCGGCTATGGACCCGGCAGCCATTTGCTGCCGGAGATTTGGGACGCTTGCGTTGAGAGGATACCGCCTATGAATCCGGCCGACGTGGCTCAGTCAGCGTTGCCGATCGCATCCGCCGATGTCTCGCTGATCGCCCTGTTCCTGCAGGCGCACTGGATCGTGAAAGCGGTTATGCTCGGGCTGCTTGCCTGCTCGGTCTGGGTCTGGGCAATCGCGATCGACAAGATGTTCCTGTATTCGCGCACCAAGCGCGCGATGGATCGCTTCGAGCAGGCGTTCTGGTCCGGGCAGTCGATCGAGGAACTTTATCGCGCGCTCTCGGCCAAGCCGACGCAATCGATGGCGGCCTGTTTTGTCGCGGCGATGCGCGAGTGGAAACGGTCGTTCGAAAGCCATGCGCGATCTTTTGCCGGCCTCCAGATGCGGATCGAAAAGGTGATGAACGTCTCGATCGCCCGCGAAATCGAACGGCTGGAACGAAGGCTTCTGGTATTGGCGACGGTCGGCTCCGCGGGGCCTTTTGTCGGCCTGTTCGGCACGGTCTGGGGCATCATGTCGAGCTTCCAGTCGATCGCCGCTTCCAAAAACACCTCGCTCGCGGTGGTGGCCCCCGGCATCGCGGAAGCGCTATTTGCCACGGCAATCGGCCTCATCGCCGCCATTCCGGCGACCATTTTCTACAATAAGTTCACTACCGAGGTGAACCGGCAGGCGCAGCGGCTGGAAGGGTTTGCCGACGAATTTTCAGCGATCCTGTCGCGCCAGATCGACGAGCGGGCATGAGGGGCGCTATATTGTGAGCCGATCATGAGCACCCGATCATGGCAATGAACGCGGCAGGTTCGTCGGGCGGCGGTGGACGCCGCGGCCGGCGCAAGGCGGTGATGGCCGAGATCAACGTCACCCCGATGGTCGACGTCATGCTGGTGCTGCTGATCATCTTCATGGTTTCGGCGCCGCTGCTCACGGTGGGTGTCCCGCTCGATCTGCCGCAGACCCAAGCCAAGAGCCTCGATCAGGACAAGAATCCGCTGACCCTTTCGGTCAATTTGAAAGGCCAGGTCTTCCTTAACGACAACGAAATCGCGCTGAACGATCTGATTGCCAAGCTGAAGGCGATCACCGAAGCCCGCGGGGGGCTCGACGAGCGGATTTTTGTTCGGGGCGACAAGAAGGTCGACTACGGTACCGTGATGAAGGTGATGGGGCGGCTGTCGGCCGCCGGCTTCAGGCGCGTGGCGCTGGTGACGGAAGTGGATCAGGGATAACCGAGGTGAAAGTCGACAAGACCCTTGTTGCATCGGTCGTCCTCCACGTCCTCGTGATCGGATGGGGACTGGTCTCGTTTTCGGCGCGTTCACTGGAAGCGCCGCCGCCGGAATCGATGCCGGTCGACATCATCTCGGCCGATCAGCTTTCCAAGATCACCGCAGGCATCAAGACCGGCGAAAAGGACAAGCCGAAGCCGATGGTCGAGAAAGTGGCCGACGCGCAGCCGGTCGACGATGCCGTCGGCAAGATCACCGAGAAAAAGGAAATCGTGACGGCATCCGCGCCGCAGCCGCCGCCGCAGCCGTGGAAAAGCCGGTCGAAAAGAAACCGGAACCGCCGAAGCCGGTCGCCGAAAACAAGCCCCGGGACGAGCCGAAACCGATCGAGAAAAAGCCGGATCCGCCCAAGGTCGATCCGATCGCGGAAGCGCTGAAAAAGGAAGACACCAAGAAGCCGGTGCAGAAGCCGGAAGCCAAGGCGGCACCGCCGCAGCCGCCAAAACCGAAGCAGGAGCGAACCTTCGACCAGTCGAAGATCGCAGCGCTGCTCGACAAGCGCGATCCGACGCGGCAGGCGATTACAGGTGCGGCGCTGAATTCATCGGCCTCGCTTGGCACCGCCCACGGCACCGCGACGACGCTGTCGCAGTCCGAACTTGACGCCATGCGCGCGCGACTGGCGAGCCTTTGGAATGTCCAGCCTGGTATCGAACATCCGGAAGAGCTCTATGTCACGGTCCGAATCCGGCTGAACCCCGATCGTCGCCTTGCCGCACCTCCCCAGGTGGTCTCGACCGGTAGCTCGCCGCGCTACCAGGCCGCGGCGGAGGCGGCCGTCCGCGCCGTGCTGCAAGGCCAGCCCTACACAATGCTGCGAGACGAGACCTACGAGCAGTGGAAATACATGGACATCGATTTTGATCCAAAGCAGATGTTTCGCAGCTGATGTGTTTTCCAGAAATGAGCCAGCAATGCCCGTGAGGTCGTTTTCGCTTCCACCGCTACCGTTGAAGCGCCGTGATCTGCTGACCGGCGGCGCCGGTATCGCCGCGGCCTTGCTGTTGCCCGCGCGCGCGCGCGCTCAAACCAAGTTGGTGATCCCGGAAGGCAATGTCGCGCCGCTTCCGATCGCGATACCGGATTTCGTAGCGGGATCGCCGGCGGACGGCGAAGTCGCCGTCGCCGTCACCCAGGTCATCACCAACAATCTCAAGCGCAGCGGCCTGTTCGCGCCGATCGATCCGGCGGCCTACATCGACCGCGTAACCGATATCGACAGGGCGCCGCAATTCCAGAGTTGGAAGACCATCAATGCCCAGGCGCTGGTCACCGGCCGCATGACCCGCCAGGGCGACGGCCGTCTAAAAGCCGAGTTCCGCTTGTGGGACGTCGCCGCCGGTCAGCAACTGACCGGTCAGCAATATTTCACCTCTCCGGAATACTGGCGCAGGATCGCGCACATCATTTCCGATCAGATCTACGAACGGCTCACCGGCGATAAAGGCTACTTCGACAGTCGCGTGGTGTTCGTCGATGAGACCGGCCCCAAGGAACGGCGCATCAAGCGGCTGGCGCTGATGGATCAGGATGGCGCCAACGTCCGCTACCTGACGCGGGGTACCGATCTTGTGCTGACGCCGCGGTTCTCGCCCTCGACCCAGGAAATCACTTATATGGAATTCGGCCAGGGCGACCCGCGGGTTTATCTCCGCAACGTCGAGACTGGGCAGACCGAGATCGTCGGCAATTTTCCGGGGATGTCGTTTGCGCCCCGGTTTTCCCCGGATGGCCAGCGCGTGATCATGAGCCTGCAGCAGGGCGGCAATTCAAATCTGTTCGTGATGGATCTGCGTTCGAAGTCGACAACGCGTCTCACCGATACCCCGGCGATTGATACCTCGCCGTCCTATTCGCCCGATGGCACCCGCATTTGCTTCGAATCCGACCGCGGCGGCAAGCCGCAGATCTATGTGATGCCGGCGGCCGGCGGACCCGCGCAACGCATCTCCTTTGGCAAGGACGATATCAACGGCAGCTATTCAACCCCGGTGTGGTCGCCGCGCGGCGACTATATCGCCTTCACCAAGCAGGGCGGCGGACAATTCTCGATCGGCATCATGAAGCCGGACGGCTCAGGGGAGCGTATCCTCACGTCCGGTTTCCATAATGAAGGGCCGACCTTCGCGCCGAACGGCCGTGTCTTGATGTTCTTCCGCGATCCCGGCGGCAACAGCGGGCCGTCGCTGTTTACCGTGGACATTTCCGGCCGCAATGAACAGCGCGTTCCGACCCCCGGCTTCGCCTCCGATCCGGCATGGTCACCGCTGCTATCTTGAGAGCGGCACTTCGCGCAACGGCAGTCCCGCCGCGGTCGGCAGAGCCAGCCTAGTCCGCTGATTTAGCGGAGGATTTGCGCGTCCTCGAATCCAGCGAAAGGTTGCGCTAACGATATTCCCTCAGGAAGACTTCATCTGCGCCGCGTACAACGGCTGATCCCGAGGACGTGCGCCCGAAAATGCAGCTTGCCAATGAGCGGGAAGTACCTGACCAGGAGATAGCGCCGTCGATTCGCGCGGCGTTGATCGATTCGCTGTTCGAAACTCCGGCTCCGCTGCTTGCGGGCATCGTCTTCGTGACCGTCGCGGCGGCTATGACCGCGCTGAAGACGGGAGAAGATCTGATCTGGGCGTGTGTCGCGCTTCTCATCGTGGCCGGCGCTGTCCGGGCATTCGACTTGCACCGCTACCACACGCGCAAATCAACCCTGACTGCCGATGAAGCCGCGCGATGGAATAAGCGCTATCAGATCGGGGCGATGATCCAGGCCGCTGCGATTGGCATATGGTGCTTCACCGCCTTGTTGAGCAGCGACGACGCCGTGGTCCATATGATTTGCCTGTCCGTCACTACCGGCATCGCGGCGGGAGGTGCGGGCAGGGCCTACGGAAGGCAATGGATATTCCAGCTGCAGGTTACACTTGTGTTCGGCCCGACCGTGATCGCGCTGGCGCTGCGCGGCACGCCCTATTACGTCGCGATGTCCGTCGTGAGCGCCGTATTCCTGCTGGCCCTCATGCAGATCTCGGCCAATTTGCACAGGATATTCATGCAGGCGCTGGTGGCGCGCGAGCGCGAGGCAGCGCTGGCCGGCCAGTTCGATACCGCGTTGAACAACATGCCGCATGGTCTGTGCATGTTCCGCGCAGACGGCCGGCTCGCGGTGATGAACCATCGTTTCAGCGAGATGATGCGCCTGCCGGAGGGGATCGTCGAGCGCGGAATCTTCGCCGCCGAAATAGTCGAAGCCTGCGTGCACGCCGGATCGATTTCTACTGCAACCGGAAATGTTATCCTTTCCGAAATCGCGAATTCGCAGGCGCGCGACATCGTCACGGCCGATCCTGACGCCCAGCGCGGCCGTTCGCTGTCGTGGACATTTCAACCGATGGCCGGCGGCGGCGCCGTCGTGCTCCTGGAAGACATCACCGAGCGGCGCAATGCAGAGGCGCGGATCAGTCGTCTGGCCCGTTATGACGAACTGACGGCGCTTCCCAACCGCGTCAACTTCCGCGACGAGATCGAGCGTTTGTTGATGGTGCCGCACGACAGCGAGCAATTGTCGGCATTGCTGTTCATCGACCTCGATCAATTCAAGCAGGTCAACGACACCCTGGGGCATCCCTGCGGTGACCAGTTGCTGTGTGCCGTCGCCGACCGATTGCGCGCGATGCTGCGCCCGGAAGACTTCGTGGCGCGGTTCGGCGGGGACGAATTCGTGGTGTTTCAGCAGAACATCAAATCGAATGAGGAAGCCGCCGGTCTTGCCCGGCGAATCGTCTATCACCTGAGCGAGCGCTACAAGATCGACAATCACCTGGTCGAGATTGGCGCCAGCGTCGGCATCGCGATGACGTCATCCCCTGGCGTCAGCGCCGATACGCTGTTGAAGAACGCAGACATGGCGCTCTATCGCGCCAAGGCGGACGGCCGCGGCACCTTCTGCTTCTTCCGCGACGAGATGGCGCAAACCGTCGAGGCGCGCCGGATTCTCGAGATCGACCTGCGCAAGGCGCTGGCCAACGAGGAATTCGAGCTGTTCTATCAGCCGCTGGTCAATCTCAAATCCGGACGCATCGGGACTTGCGAAGCGTTGTTGCGGTGGAATCATCCGGTGCGCGGTACGGTGTCGCCGACCGACATCATCCCGGTGGCCGAGGACATGGGGCTTATCGTCGATCTCGGCCGGTGGATCCTGCGCAAGGCCTGCATGGAATGCATGAAATGGCCTGATACCGTCAGCGTCGCGGTCAATTTTTCGCCGCAGCAGTTCCATCAGCGTGACGTGCTGAGCGAGGTGCGTTACGCGCTCGAAGTCTCCGGTTTGCCCGCCCATCGTCTCGAAATTGAAATCACTGAATCCTCGCTGCTGCGCAACACGCAACTGACCCATGACGTGTTGTCGCAATTGCGCGCAATCGGAGTGCGAATTTCGCTCGATGATTTCGGCACCGGCTACTCCAGCTTGAGTTATCTGCATAATTTCCCGCTGCAGAAGGTGAAGATCGATCGCTCCTTTCTGGAGGGCATCGACACCGACCGCCCGCTCACGCTGCTGCGCGGCGTGGCGAGGCTTTCCGCCGATCTCGGCATGTCCGTCGTGGTCGAGGGGATCGAGACCAATGAGCAACTGGAATTGATCAGTGCCGACGGCACGATTACCGAGGCGCAGGGCTATCTGTTCAGCCGGCCGGTGCCGGCGGTGCGGGTGCGCCAGTTGCTCAACGCCTCGCACGGCCGCCGTTCGCAGGACGAGCCGCTGGTCGTGGTCTCGTCGCGATCGATCGCCTGAAGCAATTTCCGCAATTTCTGGGGTTTCCGAGCGGGTGCCGGGCGCCGCAATGGTTAACCCTAAGGCCTCGATAGCTTTGCAATTTCGTTTAGGGACTGTTAATCTTTGCTTCACTCGCACAAGTTGTTTGGAAGTCAAGGGGTTATCAGATGAAGTCGGGGGCCCAGCCGCGCACTGCACTCTTTGTGCGGGGATCGGGACTGTTTGATTGCGTCGATTACCGGCCCGTCGAAACTCCTGAGGAAAAAGATTGTATCTATTTAATGCGTTACAGGGCCTATCTGCATGGCGGACTGATCTTGCCGTCAGAGTCTCAGCGCGTCAGCGATCGGTATGACGATGCGCCCAACGCCTGGACGTTCGGAATCTATGTTGACGGAGAGCTCTGTAGTTCTATCCGCATCCATCTCCTGAATTCGGAATGGCGGATGTCCTACGCGACCGAATTGTTCGGCGATGTCCTTCACCCTCGGCTCGATCGAGGCGAAGTTTTCATCGACCCCGCCCGGTTTGTTGCGGACCCCGAAAAAGCCCAGCGGTTTCCGGAGCTTCCCTACCTGACGCTACGCCTCGCCTATCTGGCCTGCGAGTATTTCAACGCCGATACCGGGCTCGCGCTCGTTCGCGCCGAGCACCAGGCGTTTTATCGCCGGGTCTTTTTGCACGAGACCATCGCCGAACCGCGTTCGTTTCCGAACGTATTGAAAAAAGTGGCATTGATGGCGTCCGGCTTCCGGACCCTGCGGCAACAGGTCTTGACCCGCTTTCCTATCATGCGATCGAGTGCATTCGAGCGGCGGATGCTGTTCGAGCGTGATCGTCGCCCGTTCCCGGGTGAGGTGATCTCTCCCTTCGAGCCCGCCTCGATCGTTCCACATTCCTGAAGAATCAGGCGTTGGCGCCCTTCAGGATGCCTGTTTCAGGCAGGCGGGCTGCCGATGGATGTTGCGCATCGGCCGCGGTTTGGCTCAAAACGGCTGATCCGGCCGCGCTTTCACTTGCCTTCACCCTCGCGCCACATTTAGAACCCATTAACTATCGCGGTTGCTTTTCGATGTTTGCCGGCATTTGATCGGGTTTGGCAACGCCCCATCAAGGTTGACCGAACGTTCGCTTAACCATCGCGCTGTAGACCGGATAGCAGTCGAAAAACGTGAGCGTGGAGGCTCCGGAATGAAACATCAGATGCGCATCCTCCAGGGGTTCAAGCTGGCCGCGGTGCTTGCAGTGGCGCTATCGATGGGTGCCTGCGCCAACAAGAACCTCGGCGCCGATGGCGCGATGGCCAGCGCGGCGACCCCGGGCAGCCAGCAGGATTTCGTGGTCAACGTCGGCGACCGCGTGTTCTTCGAGAGCGACCAGACCGATTTGACCCCGCAGGCAATTGCTACCCTGGAGAAACAGGTGCGCTGGCTGCAGAGCTATAACCGCTACTCCTTCACCATTGAAGGCCATGCTGACGAGCGCGGCACCCGCGAATACAACATCGCGCTGGGCGCAAGGCGCGCGCAGTCGGTCCGTACCTTCCTCGCCTCGCGCGGCATCGATCCCTCCCGGATGCGCACCATCTCCTACGGCAAGGAACGTCCGGTCGCGGTTTGTAACGACATCTCCTGCTGGTCGCAGAATCGCCGTGCCGTGACGGTGTTGAACGCCAACTCGTAATCCATCTGGTTCTTGCTGCGGTCGCCGGCGCCTTCGGGCGCCGGCACCTGCGTTGATGCGCATGCGCAGCTGCACGGGTCGCTTGCTCGTTTTGGGGACGATCGGCGCCTGATTTCGAGCGCCAGTCACATTTTCGGCATACTCCGTCTCTCAATGTGTTCCGCTTTCGATCTCGCGCCGATTCTCGTCGTCAGGCCAAAATGTCATCCAGATTTCATGGAATTACGGGTGCCGCTGCATTCTCCGCGCTACTGGCGCTGGGACCGCCGGTCCTGTCCCCGCAAGCCTCGTCTGCACAGGTCTTGTCGCAATCCGACGATGCCGACCCGGAAATGCGTGTCCAGCAGCTCGAAAACCAGCTGCGCCAGCTCACCGGGCAGAACGAGGAGCTGCAATACCGTAACCGGCAGCTCGAAGAGCGCTTGAGGGCGCTGCAGGGCGGCGCCCAGCCGATCCCCGGTCAGCCGGCGGTGGTCCAGCCCAGCGTCGCTGCGGCACCCCCGATGCTGGCCGGTCCGCCGTATCGGCAGCCGCAGGTCCAACCCGGCTACGATCAGCAGATAGCCGCGCCCGCGCCGATCGTCCAGGAGCCCCAGGCAGGGCCGGCGGCGGCGCAAGGTCGGCGCCGCGGCGACGCGTTCGATCCCGGCCAGAATCCGAGCGCCCCCGGCGTGCCGCACGCTCTCGGCGGCGGACAACTCCCGATCCCTGCCGAGGCGGCGATCGGTGCGCCCGGCGGTCGCGGCGCGGGCGAGCCGCTCGATCTCGCGAACACCGGGGCTGCGCATAGCCCGCCGGCCGCCTCGCCGCCGCGCGGCCCAGGCGCCAGCGCCGCGCTCACCACTTTGCCGCCCTCGGCAACGCCAAAGGACGAATTCGATCTCGGCATCGGCTATATGCAGCGCAAGGACTATGCGCTGGCCGAGGAAACCATGCGCAACTTCGCGCAGAAATACCCGAGCGACCCTCTGCTGGCCGACTCGCAATATTGGCTCGGCGAAAGTCTGTTCCAGCGCCAGCAATATCGCGATGCCGCGGAGGCCTTCCTCGGCGTCACCACCAAGTTCGACAAATCGGCCAAGGCCCCCGACGCCTTGCTGCGGCTCGGCCAATCGCTGGCGGCCCTGAAGGAGAAGGAGGCCGCTTGCGCCGCGCTTGGCGAAGTGACGCGGAAATATCCACGTGCTTCGGGCGGCGTCAAAGCGGCCGTCGACCGCGAGCAAAAGCGGGTCAAGTGCTAGTGCTGCGTTTGCAACCGCGAATACAGCGCTTCGAAGACGCTGTGCTTTGATTGCGGCTCGGCGTAAAGAGGCTGCGATATCAGCCGATGACGCCATGCCCGACGACGACAATTCTCCGATCTCGGCAAGCGAGGCAAAACGCCTGTTCGCGCCCTGGAGGGGCGCTCCGGCGATCGTCCTTGCGGTTTCCGGTGGTCCCGACTCAATCGCGCTGATGTGGCTTGCGGCGCGCTGGCGCCGCGCGCTCGGCCGCGGCCCGCGCCTGATCGCGGTCACCATCGATCACGGCTTGCGCACCGAAGCCGCTCGCGAGGCCCGTCAGGTCAAGCGCCTGGCGCGGAGCCTCGACCTGGCGCATCGCACGCTGCGCTGGCGTGGAATAAAGCCGAAAACCGGATTGCCGGCCGCGGCACGGGCGGCGCGCTACGCCCTGCTGGCGCAGGCCGCGCGGCAAAGCGGCGCGACTCATGTCCTGACCGCCCACACCCGCGACGATCAGGCCGAGACGCTGTTGATGCGCCTGTTGCGCGGCAGCGGCATCGCAGGTCTTGCTGCAATGGCGCGAGAGGTCGAGCGAGAGGGATTACTGCTGGCGCGCCCGCTCCTGGAGGTTTCGAAATCGCAGCTCGTTGCAACCCTCAGGAAGGCAAAGATCGAATTCGCCGACGATCCCACCAACCGCGATCCCCATTTCACGCGTCCCCGTCTGCGCGCGTTGATGCCGGCGCTCGCCGCCGAAGGAGGCGATAGCCGCAACCTGGTACGGCTGGCATCGCGGCTTGCCAGGGCAAACGCTGCGGTCGAAGTTCTGGCCGATGGCGCCGCGCGCTATCTGGCACTGAGAGATCGCGCAGCCTCGCAGCCGGGAGTCGAGGCCGGCAGCTTCGATGCCAACGCCTCCGGCACCACAATCTTCGATGCTGGCGCGTTTGCGGCGCTGCCGGACGAAATCCGGCTTCGGCTACTGCTGCGCGCGATCAATCGGGTCGGTCACGAGGGGCCGCCACAGCTTGGCAAGGTTGAAGCCTTGCTGGCGGCACTCGACCGTGCGCTTGCCGAAAGGACGGCAACGCGCGCGGCAAATCTTGCCAGGACGAGGTTGAAGCAAACCCTGGCCGGCGCGCTGGTCAGCCTGGTTGGCGACCGGCTCCGCGTCGAACCGGCGCCGCCCCGGCGGCGGACGTATCGAGCACAGGAGTTTTAACCACCCCGGAAAACAGGTGGTTTCAGTGCCATCATTTGAACGGGAATTGCGCTAAGATGCGCTAAATAGTCCTGCGTGGTTCCCTTGGCATCGACCGAGGCGGCACCTAGATTGTAATGCAGTCGCCGAGGGATGCCCTCCAGCCTGCCCAAGGACGCTAGCCCAGGAAACAAGGCCGCGATCCGCGCGACCGCGAGGGAAGATCAATGAACGCCAATCTGCGCAATTTCGCCCTCTGGGTAATTATTGTCTTGCTGTTATTGGCATTGTTCACCCTGTTCCAGAATCCGGGCCAACGCGCTTCCTCGCAGGACATCTCATTCTCGCAACTGCTGACCGAGGTCGATCAGGGCCACGTTCGCGACGTCGTCATCCAGGGGCCGGAAATCCACGGCACCTTCACCAACGGATCGAGCTTCCAGACCTATGCGCCGAACGACCCGACGCTGGTCTCGCGCCTGTATAGCGGCAAGGTTCAGATCACCGCGAAGCCGCCTGGCGACAACGTGCCGTGGTTCGTGTCGCTGCTGGTGTCATGGCTGCCGTTCATCGCGCTGATCGGGGTATGGATCTTCCTGTCGCGGCAGATGCAGGGCGGCGCCGGCAAAGCAATGGGTTTTGGCAAGTCGCGGGCCAAGATGCTTACCGAGGCCCACGGCCGCGTGACGTTCGAAGATGTCGCCGGCGTCGACGAGGCCAAGCAGGATCTGCAGGAGATCGTCGAATTCCTGCGTGATCCCGGAAAATACCAACGGCTCGGCGGACGGATTCCGCGCGGTGTCCTCTTGGTCGGCCCTCCCGGCACCGGCAAGACGCTGATTGCCCGCGCCGTGGCCGGCGAAGCCAACGTGCCCTTCTTCACCATCTCGGGCTCGGATTTCGTCGAAATGTTCGTCGGCGTCGGCGCCAGCCGTGTCCGTGACATGTTCGAGCAGGCCAAGAAGAATGCACCCTGCATCATCTTCATCGACGAAATCGATGCGGTCGGCCGCCATCGCGGCGCCGGCCTCGGCGGCGGCAATGACGAGCGCGAGCAGACGCTGAATCAGTTGCTGGTGGAAATGGACGGCTTTGAGGCCAATGAAGGCGTGATCCTGATCGCGGCGACCAACCGGCCGGACGTGCTCGACCCCGCACTGCTGCGCCCGGGCCGTTTTGACCGGCAGGTGGTGGTTCCAAATCCCGATGTCGTCGGCCGCGAGCAGATTCTCAAGGTCCACGTCCGCAAGGTGCCGTTGGCTCCCGACATCAACCTCAAGACCATCGCCCGCGGCACGCCCGGGTTTTCCGGCGCCGACCTGATGAACCTCGTCAACGAGGCGGCGCTGACCGCGGCGCGGCGCAACAAGCGCATGGTGACGCAAGCCGAGTTCGAGGAGGCCAAGGACAAGGTCATGATGGGCGCCGAGCGCAAATCGCTGGTCATGACCGAAGAAGAGAAGATGCTGACGGCCTATCATGAAGGCGGCCACGCAATCGTCGGGCTAAACGTGGTTGCGACCGATCCGATTCACAAGGCGACGATCATTCCGCGTGGCCGTGCGCTGGGCATGGTGATGCAGCTGCCTGAGCGCGACAAGCTTTCGATGTCGCTCGAGCAGATGACGTCGCGGCTGGCGATCATGATGGGCGGACGCGTCGCCGAGGAGCTGGTGTTCGGCCGCGACAAGGTCACTTCAGGTGCGGCATCCGACATCGAGCAGGCGACACGCCTGGCGCGGATGATGGTGACACGCTGGGGGCTGTCGGAGGAACTCGGCACCGTTTCCTACGGCGAGAACCAGGACGAGGTATTCCTGGGCATGTCGGTTTCGCGCACCCAGAATGCATCCGAGGCGACCGTCCAGAAGATCGACAGCGAAATCCGGCGTCTGGTCGAGGAGGGCTATAACCAGGCGACCAAGATCCTGACCGAGAAGCGCGCCGATCTCGAGGCGCTGGCCAAGGGCCTGCTCGAATACGAGACCCTGACCGGCGACGAGATCATCGACCTTCTCAAAGGCAAGAAGCCGAACCGCGAGTCGGTGCTCGAGCCGGCCACGCCGCGCACCTCGGCGGTGCCACCGGCCGGCAAGCCGCGTCCGCGTCCCGATCCTGATCCCGGGCTGGAGCCGCAGCCGCAGGCGTGAGCGCCGCCACGAGCTGAAAACAAATCCCGGCGGCAACGCCGGGATTTGTTTTCAGACGCGGCCGGCGCGGTCGGCTTCCCGGCGCACCCAGGGCGGTTCGCACTCCCGATATGACCAGCACGAACAACGCGCGACGGCGCCCGTGAAATCCCGCTCACGGCGCCCAAACCCTTAAGATTTATTAAGGGGTGTCCGTCGTATTGTGGTGAGGACGCGCGGCGGCAACGCGCAAGCCGCGCGTAAAGGACTTTGCATGGCCACACCCTCGTCCGTCCCGAACATTGCTTCGGAGCGCAGCGCACTACCCGCCGCGCTGCAGAACACGTGTTTTGTGCTGTTTGTCGTCAACACGTCGTTTTTTTTATCCGCATTGTTCGGTCACTGGTGGATCTACGACCCGAACGGCCTCGGGATTCCAACCGATTTCGTCAACGTCTGGGCGGCGGGCCGTCTGGTGCTCGATGGACATCCGGCGCTAGCTTACGACTGGGAAATCCAGAAGCAGATTGAAGTCGCGCTGCTCGGTCAGGACTTCATCGGGCATTTTGCCTGGCATTACCCGCCGCCATTCCTGTTCGTTGCAACTTTCCTGGCGCAGTTTCCCTATTCGGTGGCTTTCATTGGCTGGGTTTCGGTCAGCTTCGTGCCCTATCTGGCGATGATGCGCGCGATCGTCGGCCGTTCGTTTGGCTTCCTGCTGGCTGTGGCGTGTCCGATGGTACTCAACAACACGCTTGTGGGGCAGAACGGCTTTGTCACCGCGGCCTTGATCGGCGGCACGCTTTACCTGATGCCGGTGCGGCCGATACTCGCGGGCATCTGCCTCGGGCTGTTGAGCTACAAGCCGCAATACGGATTGTTGTTTCCGCTGGTGCTGATCGCAGCTTCGCGGTGGAGCGTGTTCTGGACCGCCGCGGCGACGGCGGTCGCGATGGCGTCGGCTTCCTGGCTCGCCTTCGGCACCGAAAGCTGGCAGGCGTTTTTCCATTGGATGCCGATGTTTTCGCAGGCCTTTCTTACCGAGGGCAAGGCCACCTGGTGGAAGTTGCAAAGCATCTTCGCCGTGGTGCGATATTTTGGCGGCACCGAACCACTTGCATGGGCATTTCAGTGGGTCATGACCGCTACGGTCGCGGTGGTGCTGACGCTTATGTGGCGCAGCCGTATCAGTTATCTGTTGAAAGCGGCTGCGCTGGCTACCGGCACCCTGCTGATCACACCGTATCTGTTCATGTATGACATGATGGTGCTGGCGGTACCGGTGGCGTTTTTGGTGCGCATCGGGCTGAACAGCGGCTTCCGCCAATATGAACTCCCCGCATTGGCCGGCGCGGTCGCATTGATTGTGAGTTTCATCTTCCTCGGGGCTCCCGTCGGGCTCGGCGCCACGCTGATCGTGGCAGGCCTGATCGTGCGTCGCGCGGAACCGTGGCGGCGGCGCGAGCAAACGCCTTCCCTGATATCTGCCGCAAGCGCCTGAGGCCTTGGAAAAGATGCCGCGCATCGGCTATCTCGAATCGATCCGCGGCCTTGCGGCGGTGCAGGTACTGCTGCTGCATTTCCTTGCGGCGTTCGCGCCCAATTTGGTGTTCACGCTGCCGGCCGGCGCTGCTATCGCCGGTTATATTCACCTGTCGCCGCTGTATTTCCTTTATGACGGCTATTCGGCCGTCTACATCTTCTTTGCGCTCAGCGGCTACGTATTGACCCGCTCGTTCGAGCGCCATTTGGCGCGGCCATCCTCGCAGGTTCTGGCGAGAATCGTCCGCCTCGGTCTGCCCGCGCTCGCGGCAACGCTGGCTGCCGCGGCCATGATGCTGCTGTTCGGCAAGCCGAACATTGCGGCCGGCGCCCTCAGCGGATCGGCCTGGTTCGCCGGACAGTGGAATACCGATGTCTCGATCCTCGCGGTGATCCGGGACGGCGCCGCCAACGCGCTGTTTCTGGGCTACCGCGGATTACCCGGCGTCGCCTTTCTCGCGCCTTGGCAGCAGCCGGTCGAGCACTCGTTGGTGGCGCCGCTGTGGACCTTGAGCATCGAGTTCTATGGCTCGATGATCATTCTGTCGTTGTGCTGGTGCGCGGGACGATCGCGCGCTCTGTGGTGGGCGCTGGTGCTGCTGGGTACGATCTTCACGGTACGCAGCGCCTATGTCTGCTTTTTCGTCGGGCATCTGCTGGCGACGTCGCATCGCGCGGAGCGGCCCGCTCCCGCGAGCAAACTGCTGCCCGTATTCATGATTGTTTTCGGCGTGTTGTTCTGCGTGCTCGCGGAAGTCTGGCAACCGCAATGGTTGAAGAACTTCTGCGCCGATCCGACCTACTTGTTCTTCCCCGGTCAGTTCGCCCCGATGCAGCAGAAGACGTTTGGCGCCATCCTGGTGCTGATCGGAATTATCGATCTCGAAGCCGCACGCGCCTTGTTGTCGAAACCCTGGCTGGTGGCGCGTTCAAAACTATCGTTCCCGCTCTATCTGGTGCACTGGCCGATCCTGTTCGGGCCGGCCGCCGCTCTCTTTCTGCTGCTGAATGGCATAGTCGGGGTTGAGTTCGCCCGCGTCGCCGCCATTGTTGCCGGGGTATGCCTTGCCTTCGTCGGCAGCATGTTTTTTCTCAGCATTGATCGCCGCGCCCTGGAGTTGTCGAGAGCATTGCGCAAGCGCCTGTCCGGACCATCGCGGCCAACGGCGTCGTTGACCCCTGTTCGGGCGGTGCCGGCCGAATGAACTGGACTCGTGTCGCGCTCATCACATCTGTCGCGGCGCTGGCGTGGGCGATCTGGCCGAAACAGCCGGTACTCCTCGACACCCACGGACCGACGCGGCAGCTCATCATCGCCTCGACGCTGGCTCGGGTCGACGATCCCATCATCATCCTCGGCGACAGCATCGTCGAAGCATCGACGTTGCCGCGTTCGCTGTGCGGCCATGCCATCGTCAACGCAGGCATCGGCGGCACCTCGACATCGAGTCATCTCGGTTCGATCCTTAAGGAGGCGCTTGGTGGCAAGCGCGCCGCGCTGATCGCTGTCTCGCTCGGCACTAACGATGCGGCGATACCGAGCAGCGTCGAGCAGTACGGGATCAATTATCGTACACTGTTGACCGATCTGGCGATGCTCACGCCGCGTCTCGCAGTGGTGGCGATCCCGCCGCCCGAAGCCGGACTGCAAGAGTTCGAACAAGGTCAGTGGCGCCTTGATCGACAGCTATAACGCGATCCTGCCGGGGCTCGCCGGCACATCCGGGGCGGCGTTCATTGCTCTGCCGGTGATGCCGCAGCGCCACACACTTGACGGCATCCATCTCAACGCCCCGGGCTACGAACTCTGGGATAAGGCCGTCCTGGCTGGCATTGATACCGCGCTCTGCAAATCGACTTGAAAGCGCTACAAACGTCTTGTCATCATGCCTGAATAGTTGTTCAGTTCTTCAGAGCGATCTGTGCCGGATCGCCAGCAAGCAGAAGGCGCGTGCTTTCGAGCCTGGACGAAGGCCGCTGGAGCGCGTGCCGGGATGGAAGCGCGCGATGGTTTATCGGCGAACCCATCAGGTCGTGAAACGCCTCGCGGCGCGGCGCAGCGCCATTCTGGCGGCGGCGCGGGGTGCCGCGGCCGATGGCGGCATGGCGGCGGTGCAAATAGCCCCGGTCGCGGTCCGCGCCAGCGTCGCCGCCGGCACCGTCTATCGCTATTTCCCGTCCAAGGCGGAACTGATCTCGGAATTGATCGCGGAGGTCTCGCGCGACGAATTGGCCGCGATTCGCCGCGCGGCGGATACGGCGCCCGGACCGTCATCGGCGCTGGCGGCGGCCGTGACGACGGTCGCGGTGCACGTGCTGTCGCAGCGCAAGCTCGCCTGGGGCATTCTGGCCGAACCCGTCGATGTCGACGTGACCGCTTCGCGGCTCGCCAGCCGCCGCGAGATCGCAAGCGAGATCGCCGCTCGGATAGACGCCGCGGTCCGCGCCGGACATCTTCCCGCGCAGGACACCGCGTTGGCGGCGGCCGCGCTGCTCGGTGCGCTTCATGAATCCCTGGTCGGCCCGCTGGCGCCGGACAACATGGACGATCCTCCGAAAATGCGCGACGCAATCCAAACCGTGGCGCTGCTGGCGCTGCGCGCCGTTGGCGTGACGGACGCGCGCGCCCGCGGCCTCGTGGTGCAGGCGGTGCTGCCGACGAAGACGCTGGTGGGCGCGTAAAAAGCCGCCTGCGACACCAATCTGACGCAACAATGGGTCAGCGTCAGGCGTTGCCTCCCGACCGGCGGCGCAACACAGGATGTAAGGAGTGGGATATGCCAACAACTTCCGGATCAGCCAAATGGCAGGGCGGTATCAAGGACGGCAAGGGCGCGATCTCGACCAAGAGCGGCGCGCTGAAGGATTACCCTTACGGCTTCGCCAGCCGTTTCGAGGGCAAGCCGGGCTCGAACCCCGAAGAACTGATCGGCGCGGCGCACGCCGCCTGCTTCACCATGGCGCTGTCCTTGATCTTGGGCGAAGCCAAGCTCACGGCCGAGCAAATGGAAACAAAAGCCGACGTCACGCTCGA
Source organism: uncultured Alphaproteobacteria bacterium (assembly GCA_963840155.1). GTDB lineage: Bacteria > Pseudomonadota > Alphaproteobacteria > Rhizobiales > Xanthobacteraceae > Bradyrhizobium. The sequence goes on along the minus strand of CAWIXP010000002.1, from coordinate 594,686 downwards.
AAAGCAGGGCGATGGTTTTGCCATTAGCTCGGTGCATCTCACGCTGAACGCCAAGGTCCCGGGCGCCGACAAGGCGAAATTCGAGGAGCTGGCCGGCAAGGCAAAGGCCGGATGCCCGGTCTCGAAGCTGTTCAACACCAAGATTACGCTGGACGCGACGCTGCTCTGAGCGGGCTCGTCATTCCGGGGCGCATTGAAGATGCGAACCCGGAATCCAGAAGCTGTTGGGCGAGATTGCGGGTTCGTGCTGACGCACGCCCCGGAATGACGATCGAGCGGCTCTCACATCTCTGCGTCGGCCTCGGGTCCGACGGAGGCGATCCGCAGCATATTGGTGGTGCCGGGAGCGCGGAGCGGAATGCCAGCGACGATGATCACGCGTTGCCCGGCTCTCGCAAAACCGTCGCGAAACGCGATGCGGCCCGCGCGACTGACCATGTCGTCCTGGTCTTTCGCGTCTTCCGCGACCACACAATGCACGCCCCAGACCGCGGACAGCTTGCGCCCGGTCGACAGGTTCGGCGTGATCGCTACCACCGGGGGCTTCGGCCGCTCGCGGGCGACGCGCAGCGCCGTCGATCCGGAACTGGTCCAGCAGATGATCGCTGAAAGATCGAGCGTCTCGGCAATCTGCCGCGCGGCGTCGGCGATGGCATCGCCGACGGTCGACTCCGGTTCGGCTCGCTGGGCACTGAGCACGCCGCGATAGGTTGGATCGCGCTCCACTTCCTCGCCGATGCGATTCATGGTCGAGACGGCTTCGACCGGAAATTTGCCGGCGGCGGATTCGGCCGACAGCATGATGGCGTCGGCGCCTTCATAGATCGCCGTCGCGACGTCGGAGACCTCGGCCCGGGTCGGCACCGGGCTCTGGATCATCGATTCCAGCATCTGCGTCGCGATCACGACCGGCTTTCCGGCGCGCCGCGCCAGCCGTGTCATCTGTTTTTGCAGGCTCGGAACCCGCTCCAGCGGCAGTTCGACGCCGAGATCGCCGCGCGCCACCATCAACGCGTCGGAGGCTTCGATGATTTCCGGCAGCCGATCAATCGCCTGCGGCTTTTCGATCTTGGCCATCACGGCGGCGCGACCGCGGATCATCTTCTTGGCTTCGACGACGTCCTCGGCGCGTTGCACGAACGACAGCGCGACCCAGTCGATCCCCGTCACCAGCGCCGCTTCGAGGTCGGCGCGATCCTTTGGCGTCATCGCCGATACCGGCAGATCGGTATCGGGCAGGCTGACGCCCTTTCGATCGGACATCCTGCCGCCGGTGACGACGCGGGTGACAGCACGCTCCGGCGAGGTTTCTTCGGCGATGAGGCGAACCTTGCCATCGTCGAGCAGCAGCGCATGACCCGGCTTGAGCGCCGCGAGAATTTCCGGGTGCGGCAGCTGGACGCGAGTCTTGTCGCCGGGCGCCTTGTCGGAATCGAGTACAAAACTTTCGCCATTGTTGAGCTGGATTGCGCCTTCGGCGAAGGCGCCGAGGCGAAGCTTGGGGCCCTGCAGATCGACCAGAATGCCGATCGGGCGGCCATAGCTCGAACTCGACGTTGCGGATGGTCTTGACCAGCTCGCGCATCTTGTCGTGCGAGGTGTGGCTCATATTGATGCGGAAGACATCGGCCCCGGCCTCGAACAGCCGGCGGATCATCGCGCTGTCGGAAGAGGCAGGGCCAAGCGTTGCAAGGATCTTGATACGGCGCAGGCGTCTCATGGCTTGCTTCCGGGCGCTGCGGCTGGCGGCAGACCAGACGCGCCCGGAGCCGGGATGCCCGGAATATTCCCGGGACCGCCCGGCCCGACCGTTCCCGGGATGCCCGGGACCCGTTGCGGAGGCTGCTCGTTGGATTCGGTCAGTTGCACGGTCCAGGCGCGTTGCTCGCCGGTGTCGACCTCGAAAAAGCCGGTGCGGTCGAAGCCGCGTGCCAGGCAATTATCTGTGCCCTTGATGGTGAATTCCTTGTCGCGCGAGCACATGAAGGCTTGTCCCGACCACTCGCCGCCATGGTCGTAATCGAGGGCGTAGATGTAATAATACCGCGCGACCAGGGTGCCGCGCAGCAGCGTCTCGCAACTCCGCGAGGAGACGTTCCACCAGCCCTCGGTGGTCCATCCCTCGGCATCCTTGTAGCCGAGCGCTATGCCGACCCGGCTCGAGGTGTTGTTGCAGAGACGGAAGTCGGCCGCCGCCGAATTGTTGCACAGGCACGTCACCGCAAGCGCGAACGCCGGTAGCAAACCAGCGGTCAGACGAGCAGGGAACGCACCGGCGTGATGGGAAGGTTTTGAGATCATTCAGGCAAGTTATATCAAATCATTGACGATTTCGCGTGAGCCGCGGCGACTGTCAACGGCCAAAGCTGATGTTTCAAGGCGACGGACAGCTGAATCCGGCCCCATTCGTGGACCGTTTGCGCTGCGATATGGTAAAATCTGTGACAACGCCCATTTAGTACCGGGATGCCTCTCGAAAACTGCGAGATTTCACCATGGCCATCGACGACAAAACCAGAACGGAACTCGAAGCCGCCACGTTTCGGCGTCTCCTCGAGCATCTGCGCGCGCGAACCGATGTGCAGAATATCGAGCTGATGAATCTGGCGGGTTTTTGCCGCAACTGTCTGTCCAACTGGCTCAAGGACGCCGCTGACGCCAAGGGCGTCGCGATGAGCAAGGACGAAAGCCGCGAGGCCGTCTACGGAATGCCCTATGAAACGTGGAAGTCGACCTATCAGGGCCCCACCAGCCCCGAACAGTCGGCGGCGATGAAAAAGGCCCATAGCGGGCATTGATTCAGCGCGAGCCTCGGTTGTGCGAATGCGCGGCCTCCTGACGAAGCCAGCAATCCATTGAGCGATAAGTGGACGCGCGGTTGCGGCGCCCTCATCGGGCGCGCAATGATGACGCAGCGTAATACTGTTTCTCCTGTGGGCGCGCTGTGGACGAGCGCGATGTTGCCTTGACGGAAAGCGCGCCACTCTTGAGGGTCATTCTGGAATGCGGAGCGTGGCGAAGCGCGCGACGCTTCCGTCTTTCACCTCGATCCTCAGTTCCATTCAGGAGTACCCGATGGCCACCCCTGCTGCCGCCGTCAAGGAAGCGCCCGCGACAAAATTTGCCAAGGACCAACTCAAGGCCATCATCGAGCGTATCGAGCGGCTGGAAGAAGAAAAGAAGACCATCTCCGACGATATCCGTGACGTTTACGGGGAGGCCAAGGGCAACGGCTTCGACGTCAAGGCGCTGCGTACGATCGTGCGCCTGCGCAAGCTTGACGCCAACGAGCGCGCGGAAGCGGAAACCATTCTGGAAACCTATCTGCAGGCGCTCGGGATGTTGTGAGCTCGATCGGGTGAGGGTGCCTGAGCGGGCTTGATCCCGCGTATCCGTCGAAGACAAATTGAGCAGTCTTCACATGGCCGCCTACTTTCGCCCGCTGATGACGATCAGCGGTCAGCGCAGCCATGCAGTGCGCATCACAAAGGATTTTGTAACGAGCGTCGCGGTCGCCGACCCGGTGAAGCGGTCACATACCATGCCCATCTGCGGATCCTCTGCGAAGCTCATGGCGACCACCGATTGCGGCTTGACGAAAAGCGCGCGCATCACGGTCAAATCGGCATCGCCCAGCGCGGTAGCATTCATCGATGTGCTGGCACTCGGCGCCAGGATCATCGCGCGCATCCACACATCGCTGCTCCGCGATGCTGCAAGCCGCGTCGAGGTTGCGACCGCGCTGTCCTGGCCCTGCGAATCCTTGGCGACCACCGTGTCGATCGTGGCGGCGGCCATCGCGGTGCGCGCCGCTGAAACCGGGCGGATGCTACGGGGGATCGGCGCGCTGGCGGCGACGACATCGGCGCGATCAACCGGCGAAGAGGCCGCCGGCGCGTAGGCCAAGGCCTGGAATGCGGCGGAAACGCTGGCGGTCGGTTGTGGGTCGGCCGAGCCCAGCGCCCGGCGGGCGCCGATGGCGGCGACTTGCGCCGGTGTTGCCTGCTTCGGCGTTGCCGCGGTGTTGTCCCAGAAGCCACGGGCGTTGATGATGTCAGCCGGGGTTTGCGGCTTCGCTTCGGTGTTCGGCGCCGATGCGGCTGGTGGTTTATCGGCCAAGGCGGTCCGTCCCGGGTTTGCGGGCTGCGCGATCGGCATGGCGGCCGAGGCCAGCCGGAAGGTCGCAGCTGCAGGTTTTGCCCGCGGCACCGGCACGGCGTCGGGCGACCTGGCGGCGTTCACGCTTGCCGGCTTTTCACCGGCAACCGGAGCGGCGCCGTCGTCTTCCTCGTCGTGCGATTTGCTCCCGAACAGAGCGGCGAACAGGCTTGGCTTGCCGATGGTCGAGGCATCGTCGCCATTGCCGCGTTTCTCGATGTCGGCGCGGGCGAGTTCATATCCCTTCAGCGGGGTGCCGTCCGAGGGAACATGCACGGTGCGGCCATCGGGGAATACGCGGGCCAGTTGATCGTGGGTCATGCGCGGCCAATGCCGGATGCTGCCGGTATCGAGATGCACGAAAGGCGATCCCGAGGTCGGATAGAAGCCGACACCACCACGCTGCAGGCGAAGCCCGGCGTAACGGATCTGCTCGAGCGGCACGTCGGGAATGTAGAAGTCCATGGCGTGGCCGAGCATATGCTGGCTGAAGCGCGCGACGCCTGAAGAGCGGCGGCGCAGCATGGCATTGGTGGCGGGCGAACGGTAGGAGGAGATGATCTGGATCGGCTGCTTGCCGTCGACGTCGCGGTAGACTTCCCAGAGGATGTCGAACAGATGACGATCCATGGTGGTCTGCTCCTGGCTGCGCCAGTCGCGGAGAAAGTGATTGAGTTGCCTGAGCGCCTCTTCGTCGTAGCGCCCGTCACGCTTAAAGGTGACGGTGAGATCTTCATCGGAATGGGTGTGGTGGAAGGAGAGGGTGCGGGTTTCGTTCAGCGCGGCAGCATCGTGGACCGATCCGGCTCCCATCAGAAGCAACAACGATGTCAAGCCGAGACGATACCCGGCTTTCGGCAGCGACGGTGAGTTGAATTGGCGTGCGAAACCAGCCAGCACGAATGAGCCCACCCAGAGGACGACCGATCGAGGAACTCTTCCGCTACCCCGTGTGGCGGAAGAGGGTTAACGCAGTCTTAATCGGGTGGGTTGATTGGCGTTGAACTCCCCACCCCCCAAAGTCAGCCCTCGAACTAGCCCGCCGAGTATGGCGAAAAAGTGCCCGCTGGTTGTATCCAGGTGGACAACGGCCGACGTCAAAAAACGTCGCCTGATGATGAAGTATTTGATCCCGCTCTGAAATTCGGCCCCGCCGCCTAATTGCGGTTGGTCAGAGATCAGCGCCCGATCGCCCGCCGCGGCAGCAGCAACCGGCGGCCGACCGGCGCAGGGGGCGTTGGCGGTCCGAACAGCCGCTCAAAGAACGATGGTCCGGAATAGAAGCTGTTGTCGCTGGCGAAGCTAACGCCAGCCGGCAGATTGCCGGCCGGATGGGCGTAGCTCGGCTGGGAGTGCGCGATCACGTTTTCCAGGTCCCTGCCACGGGAGTTCGTCAGCAGCGCCAGCATGGTGGCATCCCGGCCATAGACGTCCTTGCGGAATTGCAGCTTGCCGGCATCGTCGACGAACGCGGTCTGGTAGGTGATGTTGACCGGGATCGGCGTCGGGAATTTGATGTCGATCTCGCTATGGCCATACATGCTGCGGATCTTTTCCGGCGTGTAATGCTCGTTCGGCGCCGTGATGTTGAGCAGGATCGAGGCGTATTGATCCGGATTCTGCACCCGCATGCAGCCATGGCTGAACGGGCGCTCTTCCCGCGCGAACAGTTGCTTGTCCGGGGTATCGTGCTGATACACCAGGAATTTATTCGGGAAGTTGAAGCGGATGCGGCCCAGCGCATTGGCTTCACCGGGTGGCTGCGAAATGTGGATGCTGCCGTCGCGGGCTCGTTCGAGCTTTAGCCCCATGCGCTGCAGCACGGTGGGGTCCTGCTGTAGCGCCGGCAGATATTCGTTGTAGATGATCGATGGCGGCACGTTCCAGGTCGGATTGACCGTGATGAACTTCATCGTCTCGGTCAGTAGCGGCGTCGCGTGAATGCCCGGTTGTCCGGTCACCACCTTGGTGGCCCAGACCTGCGCGCCGTTCTGCATCACCTTGAGCGTATAATCGGGAATATTGAGAATGACATAGGCATCGCCGACCGGTGCGGCGCCGAGCTGGCGCGGCAGCCAGCGCCAGCGCTCCATGTTGACGATCACGGTGTCGATTTGCTTGTCGCGCTTCGGGCTGTTCAACGCCCTGACGGTGCGATCGTCGAGGATACCGCTGGACCTGAGTTCGGCGCCCTCCTGAAATCTGCGCACGGCCTCGGCAACCTTGGCGTCGTAATGGGTGTCGCCCGCATTTTCCGTAATCCCGAGCTTGGCGCGGAGCTGCGGCACGCGGGCATCTTCCATCGCGATCGCGGGCTGCTTCTTGCCGCGCGCGGGGGTGTATCTGAGCGCCGGTCCTTCGCCGATCTGAACGACCGGGCCCTCGCCTTGGCCGCGCAATTGGGCGAGCTTCGCCTTCAATTCGCGATAGAGCTTGTGCGGCGGGTTGTAGCCATCGAGCGCCGCGGATGCATCGTTTGCGGTGGTGACGTTGGTCAGCACTTCCGTCGGGTCGGTCGGATGATCGGGATAGGCGATGTCCGCGCTGACTTGCGACCAGTGCATGCGGCCGCTCTGCGCCTGGCGGGCGTAATCCAGCACACTGACGGTCAGCTTGATATCGGCTTCGGCGAGCTGATCCGGGCCGGTTGCGGCAGCGAAGTCGGGAACCGGATAATCAGACGCGTTCAAGCCCTCGGAGGCGGCATCCCTCAGCCGCGCAATCACGCCTTTGCCGCGCTCGGTCACCGCGCCGCCTTCGGTCCATAGCGGCGCATATTCGCGCGCGGTGTAGAATTTCTCGACCGCGGATCTTTCGGCCTTGCGCTCGAAATAGCGCAACGATTTTTCGCCGAACATCTCGCGCAGTCTATCGGCGACCGGCTGATCCGCCGGCGGGACATTGCTTGCGGCCTTGGCCGGCTCTTTCGCGGGCTCGCCGGCCGGCGTTGCCGCAGCCGGAGAGGTTGCGGGCGTGACGGTCGCGGTATCGCTCTTGGGAGGATCGTTGTTGGGCGCGTCGGCCTTGGGAGTCTCTGCCTTGTTGGTATCGGCAGGCGGCGCGGTGACTACATCCGCCGGTTTGACGTCCGCGTCCTTCGCCGCGTCGGGCAACGATGCGGTGGCGTCGAGCTTGAAATCGTTGATGGTCGGAGGCGGAAGGTTGGCGGGTTCAGGACGCGGGATCGCGGCATCGATCGCGAGCTCGGCGGCGCTATTTCGGGCCGGATCGGCCTGCGCAAAAGCGGAGGTAGCGAACACCGTGAGGAAGCTCGCCGCGACGACCATCAGCACGCGGTCAAATCCTGCACGGTTGTTCAAACGGTCACGCATCGTCATACCCCTTGCGCGAAGCCGCCCCGCCAATGGGGCAGCTTTCGGTATTGTTCGTCTCAAGCTTTCGCTAAAGCGCCGGCCCGATTGCTTGTTGAGCGCATTCAACGTCATTGGTTCGCGTCTAGCTGCGCTTTCTGTCAATTGTTGCGCCTGCACGCAACGATTCATCACGAAGACGATACACGCGTGCCTCTCTTGCAGCCAGCGGCACACCGGGCAGGTCACGACAAACTGACTTCAAGGCACCCCCCTTTGGCAACGGATTGCGCGCTTTTGCCACGTACCTCGCGTCTTGTCTGTCACCGCCCGGCAACGGTTCAAATGTTCTGGTTCGCCGCCTTCGTCGTATCGTCTCCGACACTGCGATGCCACAATCAGACATTAGCTCGCTTCGTTTCCGCCGCTGGCTTCCCGATCATCGTTGGCAGCTTCATCGAGCTTGCGATAGAGCGTCGAGCGGCCGATTTTCAATCGGCGCGCCACCTCGGACATCTGTCCGCGATAATGCGAAATAGCAAACCGAATGATCTCGCTCTCCATCTCCTCGAGAGGCCGCATTTCGCCGGCGCTGGTCAGCATCGCCAGCGTTCCCAACGGTGGAAGCGGCGCGATCGGTATCTCGCTACCTGAAACCATGGCTGGCGCGGTGGAATGAAAGGCCGGGCCGACAATCAGGGGTTCGCTGCGCCGGTCCTGCAGATCCGATAGTGCCGCTGCCTGCGTTGCCAGCGGGAAATCGGCGAGTCCGAGCCGGTCGCCATCGCTCATGACGGCGGCGCGATAAACCGCGTTCTCGAGCTGCCGAATATTGCCGGGCCATTCGAGCTGGGCAAGCTGTGCCATCGCCTCGCCGGTGATGCCGGTGATGGGACGATTTTCTTCGGCGCAGATCCGCGCCAGAAAGTGCCGCAGCAGATGCGGGATGTCTTCGCGCCGCGTCCGCAGCGGCGGAATCGTCAGCGGCAACACGTGCAACCGATAGAACAGGTCTTCGCGGAAATGTCCGCCTTTGACGCGGTCGAGCAATTTGCGGTTGGTCGCGGAAATGATGCGGACGTCGACTTTGACCGGTTTGCGTCCGCCGACCGCTTCGACTGCTCCCTCCTGCAGCGCGCGCAGCAGCTTGACTTGCGCCGTCAGCGGCAACTCCGAGACTTCATCAAGGAAAAGCGTGCCGCCGTGGGCTTCGACGAATTTGCCCATGTGGCGTTCGGTGGCGCCGGTAAAGGCGCCCTTCTCGTGGCCGAACAGGATCGACTCCACGAGATTGTCGGGAATGGCGCCACAATTGATCGCCACGAACGGCTTCGCCTTGCGCTCCCCGCTGCCATGGATCGCGCGCGCGAACAATTCCTTGCCGACGCCGGATTCGCCTTCGATCAATACCGGGATTGTGGAGCTGGCTGCCCTTTGCGCGGTGCGCAGCACGTCCGTCATGGTTTCGCTGCGGGTGACGATATCGGCGAACGTCAACCGGCCTTCGCGGCTGTGACGGATGCGCTGCAATTCGCCCTTCAGCGCGCTGGCGTTGAGCGCATTTCGCAGCGACACCTGCAGTCGTTCGACCCCGACCGGCTTGACGACGAAATCGTGGGCGCCGGCCCGCATCGCCGACACCACATTGTCGATGCCGCCATGCGAGGTCTGCACGATCACCGGAACGTTGAGGCCGGCCTCGCGGATCTTGGCCAGCACGCCCATGCCATCGAGCCCGGGCATCACCAGGTCGAGCAGCACGGCATCGATGGCCTGGGCGGCGGGCGCGGTCAACGCCGATATGGCGGCGTCGCCTGACTCGACGATGACGGTTTCATAGCCGCATTTCTGCACCATGTTCTGCACCAGCCGGCGCGCAACGGCGTCGTCGTCGGCGATCAAAACCGTGGCAGCCATGGCGTTCCCCGCGCGTTACGACTATCTGTCTCGAATCGGGGCACTCTGGCCGATGCCGATTAACACCCGCTTAAACGTTGCCGTCCCGCGCTCGCTTCCCACCCGCAGCCGTTCCGGTTGAATACAGGTTTCGAACAAGATGACCTCGCGCTCCACATCCGCTCTCCGCAGGCCCGCGGCTCTCCGCAAGCCGAATGGCAAGAAATCCCCGACCAAATTCGCGACCAAATCCAGGCCTGCCGACAGGTCTGCCAACAAGACCGGCAAGCTGCCGGAGTGGAACCTGGCCGACCTTTATTCCGGCATCGCGGCGCCGGAAGTCGCACGCGATCTCGACAAGATGGATGCCGAATGCGTCGCGTTTGAGACCGACTGCAAAGGCAAGCTTGCGGAGCGAACGGCGGCCGAGGGCGGCGGCCTGTGGCTCGCCGAAGCGGTGAGGCGCTACGAGGCGATCGATGATCTCGCCGGGCGGCTCGGTTCCTATGCGGGTTTGGTTCATGCCGGCGACAGCGTCGATCCCGCGATTTCAAAATTCTACGGCGACGTCTCCGAGCGGCTAACCGATGCGTCGGTACATCTGTTGTTCTTCGCGCTGGAGCTCAACCGCATCGACGATGCGTTGATCGAACGCGCGATGCAGACCCCTGAGCTTGCGCATTATCGTCCCTGGATCGAGGATTTGCGCAAGGATAAACCGTATCAGCTGGAGGATCGGGTCGAGCAGCTGTTTCATGAGAAATCGCAGAGCGGCTATGCCGCCTGGAACCGGCTGTTCGATCAGACCATCTCGGGGTTGCGCTTCAAGGTGGCGACCAAGGAGCTCGCGATCGAGCCGACGCTGGGCCTGCTGCAGGACCGCGCCGGCGAAAAGCGCAAGGCGGCAGGGCAGGCGCTGGCAAAAACCTTCAAGGCCAACGAGCGAACCTTTGCGCTGATCACCAACACGCTTGCCAAGGACAAGGAGATCTCGGACCGCTGGCGCGGTTTCAAGGATGTCGCGGATTCGCGGCACCTTCATAATCGCATCGAGCCCGAGGTGGTCGACGCGCTGGTCGGCTCGGTTCGCGCAGCCTATCCAAAACTGTCGCATCGCTATTATCGGCTCAAGGCTGGCTGGTTCAAGAAGAAGAAGCTCGCGCATTGGGACCGCAATGCGCCGCTGCCGTTTGCCGCCACCGGCAGCATCGCCTGGCCGGATGCCAGGAACATGGTTCTCACCGCCTATCGCGGGTTTTCGCCGGAGATGGCCCGCATCGCCGAGCGCTTTTTCACCGATCGCTGGATCGATGCACCGGTGCGGCCCGGCAAGGCGCCGGGGGCATTTTCACACCCCACCACCCCGTCGGCGCACCCATACGTGCTGATGAACTATCAGGGCAAGCCGCGCGACGTGATGACGCTCGCCCATGAACTCGGCCACGGCGTGCATCAGGTGCTGGCTGCCAGGAACGGCGCGCTGATGGCGCCGACGCCGCTGACGTTGGCGGAAACGGCCAGCGTGTTCGGCGAGATGCTGACGTTCAAGCGGCTATTGGCGCAGACCACCAGCGCCAAGCAGCGCCAGGCGCTACTCGCCGGGAAAGTCGAGGACATGATCAACACCGTGGTGCGGCAGATCGCGTTCTACACGTTTGAGCGCGCCGTTCACACCGAGCGGAAGAATGGCGAATTGACCGCCGAGCGGATCGGTGAAATCTGGCTCACCGTCCAGGGCGAGAGCCTGGGGCCTGCGATCGATATCCGCCCCGGCTACGAGAATTTCTGGATGTATATCCCGCATTTCATCCACTCGCCGTTCTACGTCTATGCCTACGCGTTCGGCGATTGCCTGGTGAACTCGCTCTATGCGGTCTACGAAAATACGCAAAGCGGCTTCGCCGAGCGTTATCTGGCAATGCTTTCAGCAGGCGGCACCAAGCATTATTCCGAACTGCTGAAACCATTCGGGCTCGATGCCAGGGATCCCGGATTCTGGGACGGCGGGCTGTCGGTGATATCGGGGATGATCGACGAGCTGGAGGGAATGTCCTGAAGCGGGAGCCCTGTAAACGTCTGGATCAGGGATAATTGGCCGGCCGAGTCCAAATGGCCGCAGTCAGATGGTCTACCTGCTGCAGAAACGGCGCGCCGCCGTTGCTCTCACACCGGGTTTGCGGTAATTCCACGCCGGCAACGAGTATTGACCGGAGACACCGATGGCAGAGCACAACGAAGTGGTCTACACGACCGCGGACGGTAATGATTATCCGGCCCATGAGCAGACCTATGAGGGTTTCATCATGCTGGTGAAATACGGCACCGCCGCCGTTATCTTCATCGTCGCCATGATGGCGATTTTCCTGACCTGACGCATGGCCGCCCACAGCGCTGCGGCCGCGAGATTTCGAAGAACTACACGCGTTGCGACCGCAAGACCGCTATCCATCTCTGCAGAATAAGCGCTAGTTTGATCGTGCGCGTGCACCCCGCAGCGCCGGAGGCCTTATGAAGATTGCCGTTGCCAGGGAAATCGATCCGTCCGAGCCGCGGGTCGCCGCCTCGCCGGACACGGTGAAAAAATACAAAGCTTTGGGCGTCGACATCGCCATTGAACCGGGGGCCGGCGTCAAATCGGGACTGCCGGATTCGGAATTTGCCGCCGCCGGCGCCACCGTCAGCGCCGACGCGCTGAAGGACGCCGAAATCATCATCAAGGTGAAGCGGCCGGAGCCTTCCGAGCTTGCCCGCTACCAGCGCGGCGCGCTGGTCATTGCGATCATGGACCCTTATGGCAACGACGCCGCGCTCAAGGCGATGGCGGATGCCGGCATTTCGGCCTTTGCGATGGAATTAATGCCGCGCATCACCCGGGCTCAGGCGATGGATGTGCTGTCGAGTCAGGCCAATCTCGCCGGCTACCGCGCGGTGATCGAGGCTGCGGAAGCCTTCGGCCGCGCCTTTCCGATGATGATGACGGCGGCGGGCACAGTGCCGGCGGCGAAGGTGTTCGTGATGGGTGTCGGCGTCGCCGGCCTGCAGGCGATCGCGACCGCGCGGCGGCTCGGCGCCGTCGTCACCGCGACCGATGTGCGGCCGGCGGTAAAGGAACAAGTCGAAAGTCTCGGCGCCAAATTCCTCGCCGTCGAGGACGAGGAATTCAAGCAGGCCGAAACCGCCGGCGGCTACGCCAAGGAAATGTCGAAAGAGTATCAGGCCAAGCAGGCGGCGCTGACCGCCGAGCACATCAAGAAGCAGGACATCATCATCACCACCGCGCTGATCCCGGGCCGGCCGGCGCCGCGCCTGGTCACATCAGAGATGGTGAAATCGATGAAGCCGGGTTCGGTGCTGGTCGATCTGGCGGTCGAGCGCGGCGGCAATGTCGAAGGCGTCAGGAGCGGCGAAACCGTTGATCTCGATGGCGTCAAGATCGTCGGCATTCCGAATCTGGCCGGCCGCGTCGCAACCTCGGCCTCGAGCCTTTACGCCCGCAACCTGTTTTCCTTCATCGAGACGCTGATCGACAAATCGAGCAAGGCCTTGGCGGTGAAGTGGGACGACGAACTGGTCAAGGCGACCGCGCTGACCAAGGATGGCGCTGTCATACATCCGAACTTCCAGCCGAAGACTTAAAGGAGAGCCGCCATGGATCATATCGCACAGGCCGTCGATCCCTTCGTGTTCCGGCTGTCGATCTTCGTGCTCGCCGTGTTCGTCGGCTATTTCGTGGTGTGGTCGGTGACGCCCGCGCTGCATACGCCGCTGATGTCGGTGACCAATGCGATCTCTTCCGTGATCGTGGTCGGCGCGCTGCTTGCGGTCGGCGTTGGACTGGTCTCGAGCGGCAGCGGCTGGGCGCGCGGTTTCGGCTTCGTCGCGCTGGTCTTCGCCTGCGTCAACATCTTCGGCGGCTTCCTGGTCACCCAGCGCATGCTGGGGATGTACAAGAAGAAAACCAAATGAACGGCGTGCATCTCGTGGTGACGAAGACAGTGGGAGCCTCTAGATGAACGCCAATCTTGCCGCGGTTTTATACCTCGTCGCGGGTGTCCTGTTCATCCTGTCGCTGCGCGGGCTGTCGAGTCCGGCATCGAGCCGCCGCGGCAATTTCCTCGGCATGGGCGGCATGGCGATTGCGATCGGCACCACGCTCGCAAACCATCCGCCGGTGGACGGCATGGCGTGGCTGCTGGTGGTGCTTGGCGTCGCCATCGGCGGCTCCATCGGCGCGGTGATCGCGCGCCGGGTGCCGATGACATCGATGCCGGAGCTGGTCGCCGCATTCCACTCGCTGGTCGGCATGGCCGCGGTGTTGGTGGCTGCCGGTGCGTTCTATGCGCCGGAAGCCTTCGACATCGGCACGCCCGGCCATATTCATTCTCAAAGCCTGATCGAAATGTCGCTCGGCGTCGCCATTGGCGCGCTGACCTTCACCGGTTCGGTGATCGCGTTCCTGAAGCTTTCAGCTCGCATGAGCGGCGCACCGATTATCCTGCCGGCGCGGCACGTCATCAACATCGTTCTCGCGCTCGCGCTATTGGCGTTCATTGTCGGCCTGGTCGCGACGGGCGGCGCGCTTTACTTCTGGCTGATCACGATCACCGCGCTGGCGCTTGGCGCGCTCCTGATCGTTCCGATCGGCGGCGCCGACATGCCGGTCGTGATCTCGATGCTGAACTCCTATTCCGGCTGGGCCGCCGCCGGCATCGGCTTTACGCTCGGCAACTCGGCGCTGATCATCACCGGTGCGTTGGTGGGGTCAAGCGGTGCGATCCTGTCCTACATCATGTGTCACGCGATGAACCGCTCCTTCATATCGGTCATTCTCGGCGGCTTCGGCGGCGAGACGGCTGCTGCCGGCGCAGGTCCGGGTGGCGAAGCGCGCCCCGTGAAACTCGGCTCGGCGGACGACGCCGCCTTCATCATGAAGAACGCGCAGAAGGTTATCATCGTGCCCGGCTACGGCATGGCGGTGGCGCAGGCGCAGCACGCCCTGCGGGAAATGGCCGACCAACTCAAGAAGGAAGGCGTCGAGGTGAAATACGCGATTCATCCGGTTGCCGGCCGCATGCCCGGCCACATGAACGTGCTGCTGGCCGAAGCCAACGTGCCCTATGACGAGGTGTTCGAGCTCGAGGACATCAACTCGGAATTCGCACAGGCCGACGTCGCCTTCGTGATCGGCGCCAATGACGTCACCAATCCCGCTGCCGAGGAGGATGCCAAATCGCCGATCTATGGCATGCCGGTGCTGCAGGTCTGGAAGGCCGGCACCGTGATGTTCATCAAGCGCTCGCTGGCGTCGGGCTATGCCGGCATCGACAATCCGTTGTTCTACCGCGACAACACCATGATGCTGCTCGGCGACGCCAAGAAGATGACTGAGAACATCGTCAAGGCAATGTGAGACTACTTCGACGCCTCGATTCGAAACGGCGCGGCAATTCATCCCTGACCGGTTTCTGTGCTTCGCCTTGGAAAGCCAAACATGATCAGCGCCAAATCAGAGGTCCAGGTCGATACACCGGAAGTCCGCGTCACCGAGTGGAGGCTGGCGCCGGGCAGCGCCACCGGTCACCACATCCATCCGATGGACTACGTCATCGTGCCGGTGACCGCGGGCGAAATGACCATTGTGGCGCCCAATGGGGAGCGTTCCAAGGCGCAGCTCGGCGCCGGCAAATCCTACTTCCGCAAAGCCGGGGTGGAGCATGACGTGCTCAATGAAACCAAGGCCGAGATCGTGTTCCTCGAAGTCGAGTTGAAACCCTGACGGCGCCGTTGGCCGAATTGCCACCGATCTGTCGCAGTTGATCCCTCAATGCGCCTCAAAGTTCCCCCATCAAACCGGCGCGGAGTGGCCGGTATGCTGAAGAAATACCTTTCGAAATTTGCGATGGACATACTTCCGTCGGTGGCAGCGACCATTATCGGGGCCTACATCGTCAATCACTACATCGCCGCCAAGCCCGCAACTGACGCCGCTGCCGCGGTCTCGACCGCTGAGCCGAAAGCGGACGCGAAGGCCACGCCAGAGGCTGCCGGGGTTGACCGCCGGGGGTCGGAGAAGGCGGCCGAAAAGGCATCTGAAAAGCCCCCCGACTTCGCCGGCGTTCCTGAGCCCGGGGTGAAGGCCAAGGGGATCTCGGAAAAGGCCGTGCTGGAGAAGAGCGCCGCGGGCAAGCCGCCGGCGGTCGACAGGCCGGCGGAGAAAATCGCCAACAAGCCGACGGAGACTGCGAGCCTTCCGGTAGAGACGCGGCGTCGCCTGCCGTGGTCGCGCGAAAAGGCCGTTGCCAAATCTATTGCGGCGCCGGTGGCGCCTGCGCCTGCCACCGTTGTGCCGGTGATTGCCGCACCTGTTGCGGCGGCACCAATTCCTGGCCCGCCGGTCGAGACCGCCGTCGCTCCCGAAGAGCGCCGCGATGCCAACGATCTGGCCCGAGCCGCGATCGAGCGGCTGCGTAGCGCCAGCGACGGCTCGCCGCGCACTCAGGAGGCCGCGGGTATTCAGGAGGCGCCCCGTGTCGCCTCGCCGCCGCAGCTTCGCCCGTTGCCGCCGCCGATCATGGTCTCGACGCCTCAGGCCGAGACATTCGATTCATCCAGTGGATCGAGGCCGCCTTACCCGGGCGCGACCCACAGCGACGTCCCGGTCTCGGCTCGACCGACCCCGCCAGCCGACATCCCCGAGCCTTCGCGCGACATCCCCGAGAGTTCGCGTCCGCTCGATCTACGTGCGGATGCCACGGTCGAGGCCCCGAAGCGAGAACACAGGACGGTTGCCGAAGACGTGCTGTCGGCCGCCAAATCGGTGTTTCACGCGGTCCTGCCGAAATAATGCAGAAGCGGTTTTGCGGCTATCCGGGCTTGCCGCCAACGCGAGCCAAGCCGTTCCGCGCGGCGTCGTCTTTTGGACGAAGGCCGATGGCGCGGCCATATGAATTGGCGGCCTTGGTGCGCTCCCCGAGGCGCTCATAGGCAAATCCTCGGGTGGTCCAGATCTGTCCGTTCTGCGGATCGGCTTGCACCGCTTCGTCGAGATCGGCAACGGCTTCCGCGAGCTTGTCCAGCGCGAGATAACTGACCGCACGGCTCAGCAGCGGTTCGGCCCGCTGTGGTGTCAGGCCATTTGCCGCGGTGAAATCCTCGATCGCTAGTTGATGTTGCTTTTCGCCCTGATGGAGCATCCCGCGGCCGTACAAGGCTTGCGCATTGTGGGGATCGAGTTCGATCGCGCGATTGAACTCGGCCAGCGCCTCTTCGACCTTTCCGGACCGTGCCAAACTCTGAGCGCTGATCGTAGCGGCCTGCGCCTCGGTCGCGCTATCGCCGGAGGGCGGGGCCTTCGGCGCGTCCTCCTTCTCTGGTGCAGAGGACAGCGATCCCAAATCAAACGAGCAGCCGCAGAGCGCGATCGCGACCAGTAGGACGGTCAGGCAGGCGCGCCAGTTGAGCCGCGATGCTCCGGAAGCAAGGAAGGTGGCCGGAATGGTCATGGATGCGGAGCACTCGCGCGGCGGATACCTTCATTGCTAGCCCGCCGCGCCGCAAAATGCATCAGCGCGTATTCCACAGAAGTGGACAGCATCCGCCGCAACATTGCTCAGCGCAAAACTCAGCGCAAAACAATGACGCGGGCACTGGGGCCCGCGTCATTGGATTCGAATTCTGCGAGATTCGATCAGCGCGGACCGCGCGATCCGCCGCCCGGACCGCCGCGGCCACCAGCCCCGCCGCGCTCTGCGCCCGGGCCGGCGCCAAATACAGGCTTCGGCTTCATCGGCAGCAGCCCCTCGCGCTGCAGCTTCTTGCGGGCGAGCTTGCGCGCGCGGCGCACGGCTTCGGCCTTTTCGCGGGCCTTCTTCTCGGAGGGTTTTTCGTAGTGGCCGCGAAGCTTCATCTCGCGGAAGATGCCCTCGCGCTGCATTTTCTTCTTCAGCGCCTTGAGGGCTTGGTCGACGTTATTATCGCGAACGAGAACCTGCACGCGGCATCCTCTTTCCATTAATCGGATTGGAATCTGATAAAGCAAAGGGCTGACAAAAGGCCAAGCCCTTGACCTCGAACGCGCGGATGTATCAGACAAAGCCGCGAATGTCCACCAAAGGAATGGCAATAACGTAGGCTTCGGACGACCAAACCCGTCCTTTTGGCGTCGATCAGCCGTTTTTGAGCGGGGTCGCTCCGACCTGCGTCACGTGCCCCATCTTCCGGCCTGGCCGCGGAGGACCCTTGCCATAGAGATGAACGGTCGCGCCCGGAACCGTCAACCATTGCTCGTAGTCGTTGATGTCGTTCCCGATCAGATTGGTCATGGTGACCGGGCCATGGCGAACCGGTTTGCCGAGCGGCCAGCCTGCAATGGCGCGGATGTGCTGCTCGAACTGCGAGATCGAGGCGCCGTCGAGCGTCCAGTGTCCGGAATTGTGCACCCGCGGCGCGATCTCGTTGACCAGGACTTTCGATCCGGCCTCGCCCTGCACCACGAACATCTCGACTGCGAGCACGCCGACATAATCCAGGCTGGTTGCGATCTTCTCTGCCACCGCGCGCGCCTCTGCCGCCACCGCCTCCGGGATCTCCGCCGGCGCGCGCGAGATTTTCAGGATGTGGTCGCGATGCTCGTTCTCGGTGACGTCGAAGCACTCGACGTGGCCGTCGGATGAGCGGGCGGCGATTACCGAGACTTCACGTTCAAAGGGAATGAAGGCCTCGAGGATAGCGGATCTCGTGCCGAGGTCTTCCCAGATCCGATCCGCATCGTCACCGTCGCGGATGATCGCCTGGCCCTTGCCGTCATAGCCGAAGCGTCTGGTCTTGATCACGGCGGGCAGGCCGATGCGCGCGATCGCGGCCCGCAGGCTGGCCGCCGACGAAACATCGGCGTAGTCGGTGGTGCCAATCCCGAGCCGCTTCACGAACTCCTTTTCGGCCAGCCGATCCTGCGTGGTTTCCAGGATCTTCCGGTCGGGCAGCACTGGACGGCGCGCGCCGAGCACCATCGCGGCGGCGGCCGGCACGTTCTCGAATTCGTAAGTGATGACGTCGACGTCGCCCGCGAACAGTTCCAGCGCCTCGACATCGGCATATTCCGCGCAGGTCGCATGCAGCACCACGTCGAACGCCGGGGAATCCGGGTCGGGCGAAAACACCTGGCATCGCAAGCCGAGCCGTGCCGCAGCCATAGCCAGCATCCGGCCCAATTGTCCGCCGCCGAGAATGCCGATGGTGTCGCCGGGCTTCAGCTTCACCTGATTTGAAGCCGTCACGCAGATTCCTCCGGGCGCTCGCCGACAGCCTCGGTCTGCTGCTTGCGCCAGCCGACAATGCGCCCGGACAGCGCCGGATCGTTCAACGCGAGCACGCTTGCCGCGAGCAATGCGGCATTGATGGCTCCGGGCTTGCCGATGGCCAGTGTCCCGACCGGGATGCCGGCCGGCATCTGGACAATGGAATACAGCGAATCGACGCCGGACAGTGCCTTGGATTCGATCGGTACCCCGAACACCGGAAGTTCGGTCAGCGACGCGGCCATGCCCGGCAAGTGGGCGGCACCACCTGCGCCGGCGATGATGATCTTGAATCCGGCCGCCTTGGCGCCCTTGGCAAAGGCGAACAAGCGGTCCGGCGTGCGATGCGCCGAGACGATGTGTCTTTCGCAGGCAACCCCGAGCGCGGCGAGCGTTTCGGCGGCATGGCGCATGGTTTCCCAGTCCGACTGGCTTCCCATGATGATGGCTACGGGGGCTGTCATACGATCGATTCTTTTCGGGAATCCAAAAACATAGGCCAAATTATAAGATCGGCCCACGGTTCGGCAAGGCGTGGCAGGATGTTCAGAATGGACTATCCTGTCTTGGTAAATCCCGGCAAGCCTCTAAAACGACGCCATGAAGAAGAAAACCAGCATAACAAAGCGCGCGGGGGCGAAACGCCGCAAAAGGGCGGTCGCTGGGCGCAACAAAGTGACACAACGTGCAGCCCCAGCCGCGACGTCGCGGAAGCCGGCCCCGGCCGGGGATGCCAAGCCGGCGGTCCGACGGCTCCGGAGCCAATTGGCGCAGGCGCTGGCGCGAATCGAGGAACTGCAGGCATCGGCCGATACCGATTTCCTGCTCGAGATTCCGAACCGGCGCGGCTTTGAACACGAACTCAATCGCTCGCTCGCCTACATCAAACGCTACCACGCCAGTGGCGCGCTGATCGTACTCGACGTCGACCGCCTCAAACCGATCAACGACGCCTTCGGTCATGCCGCCGGCGATCAGGTGCTCAAGGCGATCGTGGCGGTGTTGCTGCGCCAGATCCGCTCCTCCGACGTGGTCGGGCGGCTTGGTGGCGACGAGTTTGCGCTGATATTGTGGAATCTGAGCGAGACCGATGCCAGGGCAAAGGCGGCTGCACTCGAACAGGCGGTCGACGAGCTGAGCTTCGTATTCGGCGGTCGCACCGTGACCGCGGGCGCATCCGCCGGGGTGGCCATTCTCGGCCCGCATGCGGAGGCAGGCCGCGCGCTCGAGGAAGCCGACAGTGCGATGTATGTGCGCAAGGCGCAAAGGCGACGTGAAATTTGAGCGACTCTCCCGACACCTGACGCCGCCACCGGACGGGCGCTGAGGGTTTTCAGAAGCGAAGTGGTGCGTCCAACCAGTCGAGCAGGATCATGACCATCAAATCCACCCCGTTCACGCTTCGCATCCCGGATTCCGACATTGCCGATCTCCGCGACCGCCTTGCCCGCACGCGTTTTCCCGATCAGGCACCCGGTAGCGCGTGGGCCTACGGCACCGATGTTGCCTACCTTCAGCAACTCACGGAATACTGGCGCGACAAATTTGACTGGAGGGCCGAGGAGGCCGCACTCAACGCCTTTCCGCAATTCCGCGTTCCGCTCGACGGCATCGATCTCCACTACTTGCATGTGCCCGGGGTCGGCCCCGACCCGAAGCCGTTGCTCTTGCTGCACGGCTGGCCCGGCTCGGTGTTCGAGTTCCTCGATATCATCCCGCGCCTCACCGATCCGGCGCGCTTCGGCGGCGACGCGCGCGACGCCTTTACCGTGGTGGCGCCGTCCTTGCCGGGATACGGTCTGTCGTTCCAACCCCGTCAAAAACGGTTCGGCGTTCCCGAAATGGCGGATTGTGTCGCCGCCCTCATGCACGACGTCCTCGGCTATGCCCGTTTCGGCGCGCAAGGCGGCGACTGGGGAGCCGCAATCACCAGCCGGCTCGGCTATGCCTACGCCGACCGGATGATCGGCATCCACATCAATCTGATGATGGCCGCGGGCCGCGATCCCGCCGCCTTTCCCGATCCGAATGAGGAGGAGCGGCATTATCTGAGCGAACTTGCGCAATGGATGCGCGAAGAGACCGGCTATCAGTCGATCCAGGGTACCCGCCCGCAGACGCTTGCGTTCGCTCTCACGGATTCGCCCGCCGGGCTGGCCGCGTGGATTGTGGAGAAATTCCGCGCCTGGTCCGATTGCGGAGGCGTCGTCGAGCGCGCGATCAGTCGGGACCGCATGCTTGCCGACATCGCGCTCTACTGGTTTACGGGTGCGATCGGCTCGTCGTTCTGGCCCTATTATGCCCGCCTTCACGGCTCGGCGATCCTTCCCGCCGGTGGAACGATTTCGGTGCCCACCGGCTACGCGGAATTCCCGCGCGAAATCGTCAGGCCGCCGCGCACGGCCGCGGCGCGCGTTTTCTCCGATATTCGCCGCTGGACCGTCATGCCCAGAGGTGGACATTTCGCGGCGCTGGAACAGCCGGAGTTACTCGCCAATGAGGTGTGCGCCTTCTTTCGGGAATTGCGATGATGCTGCATGACAACGCTTACAGACCGCTCAGATCATCCGGCACGCTGCCGAACTTCCTAAGCAATTGAGCGTCGCCGAATTCGCCGATCATGGGATCTCCGGTACGGCTGAAGGCGACCGCGCCGATGCTGCCGGCGGCTCGCGCCAAAACTTCCGCCCGCCGCAACGCGCCTGACGAACTCTGGCATTCTTCCGCGGCCCCCGCGACGGGGGTCCCGGTTTCGTCCTGCAGGAATGGCAATGCGACGTAGTAGGTGACAGCAGCCATCTTCTCACTCCATCAATCAGGCGGCCTCGCTATTGGCCGCTCGCAATCCCGCGGCAGCGCGGCCGCCGCCAACGGCGTCTTGCAAGTCCTGCAATTCGATTTCGAGATATTCGTTCGCCATGATCAGCGCCTTGATCGTGCTGCGCAGGTTGCCGTCGCACATCGCTATCGCCTGGTCGCAGGCCTGCTCGTACCGATCGATCTCTGGCAATGAGGACGCTTGTGACATTGAGGAAACTCCCGGGCTGGGTTGGAAGGGCGACCGAGCAATGTTCACATTTTGTTCTCACGGTGTCAAGCAGCTCCCACAGGCTGCTTCACCGCTTGCCACAGTGGCGCCGATCGGGCGGCGGCCACGAATGATGACACTGCGGGGAACGTAAACCGGGAACGAAAACAATATCCGAGGCTTGTCCGGCATTCGCTGGAGTGTGACACATGGGTCTTGTTGAGTCCCGAAGGCCCGTGGTGCTGATTGTCGAGGACGAGCTTCTGCTGCGAATGGATGCGATCAGCATGATCGCCAACGCAGGGTTCGAGGTAATTGAGGCCAGCAGTGCCGATGAAGCGATCGCCATTCTGGAATCCCGCCGGGACATCAGCGTGGTTTTCACCGACATCCAGATGCCAGGCTCGATGGACGGTTTGAAGCTGGCCCGGGCCGTTCGGGGCCGCTGGCCTCCGATCAAGATTATCGCAACCTCCGGGCATCTCGACGTCAGGGAAACCGATTTGCCCGAAGGCGGCCGGTTCCTGGCGAAACCCTACAGCCCGATGCAAATCGCCGGTGTGCTGCGGGAACTGACGGCCGGCGAGGCCTAGGCGATGATGTCTGGCGTGATCTGGTCTTCAATGAAGGCGATGCGGTCGCGCAGCTGCAGCTTGCGCTTCTTCAGCCGCTGCAGGCGCAACAAATCCGGCGCCGGCGATTGATGCAACGCATCGATGGCCGCGTCGAGATCGCGGTGTTCCTGCTGCAGCCTCGCGAGCTCGGATGCGAGTTCGCGCTCATCTTCGTCGGTCATGGTGTACGTCAGCGGAAAAACGCGATGAGGTTGCGAAAAGGTCTATAGCTGCTGCAAGGAATATCGTCCCTGCAGGTCCGCTCCGCAAGCTGGAGGAATGGCCGGGCCGGTTCCATACTCACGATTCGTTACAGGAGGACCCCGAAATATGAGCGCGGGCTTTTCGATACCCATCGACAGATTCACCTGCTCGTGTACACTCGGCTGTCCGGATCGAATCTGAAGTCTCATCCAACCGAGGAGGTTTCGAATGGCAATTCAGGCGCATCTCGTTGAACTGGAACGGAAACACAAGATGCTCGAAAACGAATTGCACGAAGCTCTCGTGCACCTTTCAACAGACGACCTGCAAATTGTTGAACTAAAGCGCCGGAAATTGATGGTCAAGGACCAGATCGAACGACTGAGACATAGCGCCGGCGAAACGGTGCATTAGCCCCTCCGCCGCACCCAAGGTTTCCGCGAGCAAGCTTTCTGAAGTCCCGGCCATGCAGGAAATGGGAGCAACAGCCCTCATCCCTGGCGCGCTAGCGCCGCTGCGCCGGCAAAAAGCGCTCACGCATCCGCCAGTTCACCGACATGATCCGCAATCGCCAGCGATGACGTCAACCCCGGCGATTCTATCCCGAACAGGTTGATCAAGCCGCCAACGCCGTGATCCCGTGGTCCCTGGATCACGAAATCCTGTACGGCCACGGCCGGCGGCACGATCTTGGGGCGAATTCCCGAATAGCTCGGCATCAGCGCGCCATCCGGCAACGTCGGCCAGTATCGCCGGATCGCGGGATAAAACCTTTCCGCCCGCAACGGATCGACCGCGTAGTCGATCGCCTCGACCCATTCGATATCGGGACCGAACCGGGCCTGCCCCGCCATGTCCAGGGTGAGGTGCACGCCGAGGCCACCCGGTTCGGGCACGGGATAGATCAGGTGCGAGAACGGCGTCCGCACGCTGCAACTGAAATAGTTGCCCTTCGCCAGATAGCAGGGCGGGATCAGCTCGAGCGGCATGCCGTCGATGCTGCGGGCCACCGCCGGGGCGCCCAGCCCCGCGGCATTGACCAATAGGCGGCATTCAAGGGCGGTCGGCTCGATGCCGCCGGTGTCGAGCTCGATTGCGCTCGCAGTCGCTTTGGCGTGCAGCAGCGGGGTATGGAATGCCAACGCCGCCCCGGCATCTTCGGCATCGCCACGCAGCGCCAGCATGAAGGCGTGACTGTCGACGATGCCGGTGGAGGGGGAAAGCAGGGCGGCCTCGCAGTTCAGCGCCGGCTCCATCGCGCGCGCAGCCTCTCCAGACAGGATTCGCATGTCGAGCACGCCGTTGGCCTCGGCACGCGCCCTGATCGATTGCAACTTTTCGCTTTCCTGGGACGTCGTTGCGACGATGAGCTTGCCGCAATTGCGATGCGGAACGCCGTGCTCCCGGCAATAGGCATAGAGCGCGTGCTTGCCGCTGACGCACATCCGCGCCATCAGGCTTCCCGCGGGATAATAGATGCCGGCGTGGATCACCTCGCTGTTGCGCGAGGAGGTGACGGTGCCGATGCTTTCGGCCGCCTCCAGTATGACCACCTCGCGGCCGGACCGGGCCAGCCGCCGGGCGACGGCAAGACCGATCACCCCGGCTCCGATGATGACGCAGTCGACCTTGTCCATTCGCGGGGGCTTCAGGTCCGCGATCGCGGGCTGCGCGATCCGTCGGGCCGCGGCGCTTCGGCGATCGTTTTGGCGCGGTGGCTTTTTCGAGCAACCCGCTGGATTCGCTTCGGATCATCTTCCCAATCGAGCTCTGTTACCGATCTATTAATCATGTCAGGGCAATTGCCGTAATTCGAGCCGCATTTTTGAGTTGCAAGGGTACGCGTTTACTCGATCCAAACCCGTGAAGCCAGACACTCCGCGCTGAATTCCGCGGGTGAACGATGGCTGGCAAGAATTGGCAGGCAGGCGGCAAGATTCTGATTCCTGCGCAGGCTTTCGTTTGCGCGGTCGCAACTGTTGTACCTTTCGGGACAGCCTCGGCCGAAGCCGACAATTTCGGCGCCGCCGATTATGTCGGGTCCGCCGATCCCAACATGGTTTGGGAGTTGGTGATCGGCGCCATCGTGCTCGGTTCTTTTTTTGCCGCGGTTGCGTTGTGGACCCATTCCGCGCTGCGCAGGGTCAAGCGTTCGCAACTCCGCCGAAATGCGTTTGTCAGTTCGGCGCTGAACAATCTGAACCAGGGCGTGGTCATGACCGACGCGCAGAACCGCGTCGTCTTCTGCAACGACCGCTATCTCGAAATCTACGGGCTGGTGCGTCCGGATGTTCCCGCAGAGATGACCGGAACGCAGCTTCTGGAGCTGCGGCGCAAGCGCGGCGTGCTCGATGTCAGCGTCGAGGATTTCTACAAGCACGCCGGCCGTCCGGAAGGACTTATCACCGAACTGCCTGACGGCCGATCGATTTTGGTCAAACATTCTGCGCTGCCGAACGGCGGTTCGGTCGCAACCCATCAGGATTGCAGCGACCAGCGCCAGCTTTCGCGACAACTCGCATCGACCAAGCAGTTCCTGGAATCGATGCTCGACAACGTGCCGGTATGCGTGGCCGCCAAGAACATCAATGACGGTCGCTACATCTTTGCCAACCGCGCGTTCGAGCGCTTCTCGCGGTTTTCGCGTGACATCATCGTCGGCAAACGCGCCGACGAGATTTTTCGTCCCGAGACCACGGCGGGCATCGAAGCGGCGGATCAGGCGGCGCTCAATTCACCCGACGGCCACTACCGCAATGAATTTGTCGTCGAGCGTGGTACGAAGAAGCGTATTCTCTCCAGCCATCGCGTGGTCGCGCGCGATGAAAGGAACCAACCGGAATTCCTGATCGCGCTGTTCGATGACGTCACCGAACGCAAATCGCTCTCGCAGGAGCTGGAAAACACCAAGAAGTTTCTTGAACTGGTGGTCGACAACATTCCGGTGTCTCTGATCGTCGAGCGCGTCAGCGACGGAAAATACCTTCTCGCCAACCGCAGCGCCGAGGCCATCCTCAACCGGCGCCGCGAAGACGCCACCGGATTGACGGCCGCGGATATCTTCAATCCGCGAGAAGCCAAGCTGATCATCGCGCGGGACGAGGCCGCGATCAAAAAGCGCGGCCTGCTCACCGAAGAGCACCCGATCAGCACCAAAGACGGGCTCCGGCTGTTCCTGACCCGCCGCATGACGGTGCTCGATGAAGCCGGCGCTCCGCAATATCTGATCAAGACCCATGAGGACGTCACCGACCGCCGGCAGACCGAATCGCGCATGGCCCATATGGCCTACCATGACGGCCTGACCGATCTGCCGAACCGCGCTGCGTTCCTGCAGGCGCTGGCTCAGATGATCGAGGCCTGCGACGGCACCGACGAGGAATTCGCGGTGCTTTCGCTCGACCTCGACGGCCTGAAGGAAGTCAACGACGTGTACGGCCATGCGATCGGGGACAAACTTTTGATCGAAGTGGCGCGCCGCATCCGGGCCGCGGCGCGTGGCGGCGTGGTCGCCCGGCTCTCGGGCGACGAGTTCGGCTTGATCATCGATGGCAAGCAGCCCGTTGCCGCTATGCTGCTCGCCGAACAGCTTTCGGACGCGCTGTCGAACGAATTTCAGATTGACGGCAAGTCCGTTCGCACCGGCGTTACCACCGGCATCTCGGTATTCCCGCACAATGGCGCCGACGCCGCTTCGCTGCTTGCCAATGCCGGCGCCGCATTGTTCCGCGCCAAGGCGAAATCGCGCGGCTCGATCAGCATCTTCGAGCCCGAGATGGACCAGCAGATCCGGGATCGCCGCGTGCTGCACCAGGAACTGTCGCTGGCGATCAAGAACGGCGAACTCTCGCTGCACTATCAACCGCAGGCGATGTCGCGCCACACCGTCGCCGACAGCGAGATCATCGGCTTCGAGGCCCTGGCGCGCTGGCTGCATCCGGTGCGCGGCTTCGTTCCGCCGGGCGATTTCATCCCGCTCGCGGAAGAAAGCGGCCTGATCGTCGCGATGGGCGAATGGATCCTGCGCGAAGCCTGCCGGGAGGCCGCCTCATGGCCGATGCCGCTGCAGATCGCGGTCAACCTGTCGCCGGCGCAATTCATGCATGGCGACGTCGTCAGCCTGGTGCATTCGATCCTGCTCGAAACCGGACTTGCGCCTGGCAGGCTGGAGCTTGAGATCACCGAGGGCGTCCTGATCGAGGACTTCGATCGCGGCCTGGCGCTGTTGCGGCGGCTGAAGGCGCTCGGCGTGCGCATTTCCATGGACGATTTCGGCTCAGGCTATTCCTCGCTCAGCTATCTGCAGGCGTTCCCATTCGACAAGATCAAGATCGATCGCGCCTTTGTCATGAATCTCGGGCGCAATCCGCAATCCGCGGCCATCGTCCGGGCGGTCATCGGCCTTTGCCACGGCCTGGAGATGTCGATCGTCGCCGAGGGCGTGGAAACCCAGGAACAGCTCGGATTCCTCGCGAGCGAGGGCTGCGACGCGGTGCAGGGCTATTTCATCGGCAAGCCGCTGCCGATCGTGCAATACGCTGCGCTGGTTGGCCGCAGCGCCGGCAATGCCGTGGAGCCCGCGCGCAAGACCGGCTAGCGCCTGCCGCGAGCCGGTGCCATCAGGCTCGAGGTCTGCTGTCGTTTGAGCATTGATCGCCGGGTGCGCACGCTTTGCGTATGTCCCGAGGAAAAACCCGTTTCCACTTTTTCGGATCATGCTCTAAATCTCGGCGCATGGCGGATTACGATCTTGCGATCATCGGCGGCGGCTTGAACGGCGCCAGCATTGCGCGCGATGCCGCCGGGCGGGGCTTGCGGGTCATCCTGCTGGAGCAGGGCGACCTCGCCGCCGCCGCATCCTCGGCCACCTCGCGGCTGATCCATGGCGACCTCGCCGTGCTGGAGCGCAGGCGCTTCCGGCGCGTCCGCGCGTCCTTGGCCGAGCGCAACATCTGGCTGCGGATTGCGCCGCATCTGGTGCGTCCGATCCGGTTCGCGATCCCGGCCCATTCGGATGAGCGGCCGCCCTGGCTGCTGCGGGCCGGGCTGTTGCTGTACGACCGGCTGGGCCCGCGCAACCCCCTGCCGCCGTCCGCGACCATCGATGTCACCCACCATCCGGTCGGCAATGCGCTGAAGCGCCCGTTCGGCACCGCGTTCGAATATTCCGATTGCGTGGTGGACGATTCGCGGCTGGTGATCGCCCATGCCATCGACGCCGCGGAGCGCGGCGCCGTGATCCGCACCGGCGCGCGCTGCGTGCGCGCCGACCGGCTCGACATCTGGCGGCTGGCGGTGGTCGACCGCGGCCATCGTCAGGTGATCACCAGCCGGGCGCTGGCCAACGCCAGCGGCGCGTGGAGCGCCTCCGTCGCGGAAACCGTGTTGCGGGTAGCGCCACGGCGCGCCGGCACGGCCCAGGTCAGCCAAATCGTGGTCCGGCGCCTGTTCGACACCGATACCGTCTATGTTTTCCAGAACAATGACCGCCGGCTGATTTTCGCAAGCCCCTACGAGCGGGATTTCACGCTGATCGGCAGCGTTGGCCACGCGTTCAAGGGTGACCCCGCCATCGTCTCGATGCCGGCCGCCGATCTCGCTTATCTCTGCGACGCGGCCAACCGCTACTTCCGCGAACGAATCGAACCGTCGGATGTGATCCGAACGATTTCCGGCGTCAACATGGTGATCAACCCGGCCAGCCGGCGCGCCACCCGGGACGGCGCGATGACGTTCGAATACCGGCGCGGCAAGGCCCCGCTGCTGACCGCCTTCGGCGGCGACCTCACGACTTCGCGGCTGCGCGCGGAGCGGGCCGTCTCGCGGTTGACGCCGTTCTATCCGATGTCGCCGCCCTGGACCGCCGCCGCGCCGCTGCCGGGCGGCGATTTCGCCTGGCAGGAATTCGATGCCCAACTCGACGCCGCGCGCGAGCGCTGGCGATTTCTCAGCGAGGCTCAGGCGCAGCGCCTGGTGGCGGCCTATGGCTCGCGCCTCGAGGACATCCTGGGCGGCGCCAAAGACAAGGCCGACCTCGGTCAGGCCTTTGGGCCGGAGCTGACGGCGGCGGAGGTGCGCTATCTCATGACCAAGGAATGGGCGCGGTTTCCCGATGATATTCTCTGGCGGCGCTCGAAGCTCGGCCTGACCATGCAGCCTGCGGATCGCGATGCGTTGGCGGCGTTCATGGCCGGCGCGGCCGCAAGCGACAATAATGCGCTCGCGCGGGCCGATAGCGTTGAGCCGAGGCCATTCCGCCGCTAGCGTGCGGCCACGACTGGGCGGGCGAGCAAGATGGCCGAGCAACTGGCGAGATCTGATGCGGACGCAGCCGCGGCCGACATGGCGCTGCTGCGCATCGACGGCGTGGTGAAGAAGTTCGGCGGATTGCGCGCGGTGGACCGGCTGTCGCTCGAGATCAGGGCAGGGGAGTTTTTCGCCCTGCTCGGCCCCAGCGGCTGCGGCAAGACCACCCTGCTGCGGATGCTGGCCGGCTTCGAGACGCCGGATGAAGGCCGCATCCTGCTCGACGGCAAGGACATCGCGCAGGTCCTGCCGCACCGGCGTCCGATCAACATGATGTTCCAGAACTACGCGCTGTTTCCCCACCTCGCCGTGCGCGACAACATCGCGTTCGGATTGAGGCGCGCGGGCCTGCCGGCTTCCGAGATCGCCAGCCGCGTCGCCGAGATGGTCGCGCTGGTCAAGCTCGAGGGGCTGGAGCAGCGCCGGCCCGATCAACTCTCCGGCGGCCAGAAGCAGCGCGTGGCGCTGGCGCGCTCGCTGGCGCGCCGCCCGCGGCTGCTGCTGCTCGACGAGCCGCTTGCCGCACTCGACAAGAAGCTTCGCGAAAGCACCCAGCTCGAGCTGATGGAATTGCAGCGGCGTCTCGGCATGACCTTCATCATCGTCACCCACGACCAGCAAGAGGCGATGACGGTGGCCGACCGCATCGGCGTGATGGATGGCGGCCGGCTCGAACAAGTGGCGACGCCGCGCGAGCTTTACGAGGCGCCGAATTCGCGCTGGATCGCCGAGTTCGTCGGCGAGGTCAACATGTTCGACGGCCAGGTCGCCTCGCACGATTGCGGCCGGCTCCGCATCGCGACCAGGGACGCCGGAACTATCGTGGCCGCGGAGCCGCAACAGCCGCTCACCAAGACCATTGTCGCGGTGGCGATCCGGCCCGAGAAGCTGAAGCTGTCGCGCCGCGGCCCGGCGCCGGATGCGCTCAACGCGCAGTCGATCAACCGGCTGGAGGGTGTCGTGACCGACATCAGCTATCTCGGCGGCATCACCACCTACAAGGTCAAGCTCGATAGCGGCGCCACCGTGCGCTCCTCGATGGCCAACACCGCGCGGATCGATATCGATTCCTACAGCGCCAGCCAGCGCGTGGTGGCGTGGTTCACGCCCGACGATTGCGTGGTGCTGGATCAATGAGCACCCGCCGCATCTTCACCCGCCCGGCGCGTCTTGCCGCGATCGCGCCCGCTCTGTGGATGCTGGCATTCTTCCTGGTGCCGTTCGGCTTCGTGCTGAAGATCAGCCTGTCGCAAACCGCGATCGCGCAGCCGCCGTATCTGCCGGTGCTCGATTTCGGCCAGGGCTGGGCGGCGATCAAGGCCGCGGCCGCCGCGCTGTCGCTGGATAATTTCCGCCTGCTGGTCTCCGACGATCTTTACCTGCTGTCCTATCTGCGCAGTCTGGTGGTGGCCCTGGTCTCGACCGCGATCCTGCTCACGATCGGCTACCCCATCGCCTACGGCATGGCGCGGCTGCCGAAGCAGTGGCAGGCGATCGCCATGATGCTGGTGATCGTGCCGTTCTGGACCTCGTTCCTGATCAGGATCTATGCCTGGATCAACATCCTGCAGCACGACGGCCTGCTCAATAAAATCCTGCTGGCGCTGCATCTGGTGAACTCCCCGGTGGTCTGGCTTTCGACCGACGGCGCGATGTATCTCGGCATCGTCTACTCCTATCTGCCGTTCATGATCCTGCCGCTCTATGCGACGCTCGCCAAGATGGATCCGGCGCTGCTGGAGGCCGCGACCGATCTCGGCGCCTCGCCGCGGCGCGCGTTCTGGCTGGTGACGTTTCGGCTGTCGTTGCCGGGCATCGCCGCCGGCGTGTTGCTGTGCTTCATCCCGATCGTCGGCGAGTTCGTGATTCCGGATCTGCTGGCCGGCTCGGACTCGCTGATGATCGGCCAGACGCTGTGGCTGGAGTTCTTCACCAACAAGGACTGGCCGGTGGCCTCGGCCATCGCGGTGGTGCTGCTGGTGCTGCTGGTCGCGCCGCTGTCGTTGTATGACAGGCTGCAGCGCCGCGAACTGGAAGGCAACGCTTGATGCGGCGCGCGCGCAACGGCCTGTCGACCTTCAACGCCGCCTCGCTGGCGCTCGGGCTTGCCTTTCTCTATCTGCCGATCGTGATCCTGGTGGTCTATTCGTTCAACGCTTCGCGGCTGGTCACGGTGTGGGGCGGCTGGTCGCTGCGCTGGTACGCCGAGTTCTTGCACGACCGCGCCATGCTGGACGCCGCCTGGATGAGTTTCCGCGTGGCGGCGGTCTCCGCCAGCATCGCGACGCTGTTCGGCACGCTGGCCGCGGTGGCGCTGTCGCGCGGCGAGGGTTTCAGGGGCCGCGCGCTGTTCTCCGGCATGCTCTATGCGCCCCTGGTGATGCCCGAAGTGATCACCGGGCTGTCGCTGCTGCTGCTGTTCGTCGCGCTCGACGCCGAGCGCGGCTTCTGGACCGTCACCGCGGCCCACACCTCGCTCACTTTGTGCTTCGTCGCCGTGGTGGTGCAGTCGCGGCTCAATTCGCTCGACCGCAGCCTCGAGGAAGCGGCGATGGACCTCGGCTGCAACCCGGCGCGGGCGTTCATCGCGGTGACGCTGCCGCTGATCGCGCCGGCGATCGCCGCCGGCTGGATGCTGGCGTTCACGCTGTCGCTCGACGATTTGGTGATCGCCAGCTTCACCACCGGCCCGGGCTCGGCGACGCTGCCGATCCGGATCTATTCGGAGGTGCGGCTCGGCGTCAAACCCGAGATCAACGCCATCTGCACGCTGGTGATCGCCTTGATCGCGGTGGTCATCGTCGTGGCGTCGCTCGCCACCAAATTCTCCAGCGCGCGCCGCGAGACCGCGGCGCCGCTTGTAACGCGCCGATATTGCCTGGACTTGACAGCGTGTGCGAGGACTTAACACCGTCATTGCGAGCGAAGCGAAGCAATCCATGTCGCGGCGAAGGGAGTGTGGATTGCTTCGTCGCTGCGCTCCTCGCAATGACGAATTTAGCACCGTCATTGCGAGCGTAAGCGAAGCAATCCATGACGCGGCTCCACATTCCCGCGGCGCTGAAACGCCCGGGTCGTGCCTGTTAGCTCCGCCCAAAACGAGGGCGTGGGGAATGCCGGGCGCCCAATGCACCCGCAGCCTCGCGTGCAAAATGAAAGTAAGCACACGAGCAAGTCACCACAGGTCCACCAGATTCATCCCGGCATCCCCGCACGCGAATGGTTTTAACGGTTTACTTCGTGCTCTCCCCGGTGATCGGCTTGTTGTCACCGTCGCCTGCGGAGTAAAGGTGCTTTGTCAAACCCGGTTGAGCCTGACCAAACCTCCGCAAGACTTGACGCCAGCGCCGGGGCGTCAGGACCACACGACTTCGCCGTCCGCGAGCAACGTCTCTCGTCGTCGCGCGCCGTTCGATGCTCACGAGGTTCATCTCGCCCTGCATCGTCCTTGCGCGCCAGACGCTGCCGCGTCCACCGCCTCCTGCCCCAACGTCCGTGACGATCGCGAAACGCCCCTTGTGCGGGACAGGATGGCAGCGATCTAGAACTGATTTGGCTTGGAGCGGGAAGGACTATATTTTCGGAAAAACCGAATATACTGCTGGACAGGCAAACCCGCGCCGCGTATGCGCTGATTTGCCCGTCGGGTAGTCAGGTCGGCGCGTTCGCGCATCTCGCAGGATGAGTTTGATTCCACTCATCCTACGGACTTTCCCCGGCCGCTACTTTTCCTCTTCCATGGTGACGGCAACGGCGCCGATCGCCGAAAGCCGGACCTTGTTGCCTTCGACGTCCGCGACAAGGCCGCGATCGACGAAATGGTGATGGCCCTTGTGGCTTCCCTCGCCGCTGTCCTTTTTGGTCAGCTTGATGCGATTGCCCTCGACCCGGTCAACCGTCCCCAGGTGGACACCATCGGCGCCGATGACTTCCATGTGTTCCCTGATCTCGGCCATTGCAGGCTCCTGTCGTCGTGTGAAGCGGGCGGCGCTGCGCGCGGTTCTGTGTTTGCGCCCGCGGCTGCTTTGCTAGCTCATGGCAACGTATGGTCGTCGCCGTGAGTTCCCGATCGACGACAATATTCCGGGAAGCAGACGCGCGGCTGGCGAGCTCGCCTCAGGCAACTTCCAATGTCGGAATTTTCTTGATCTTCGCGCCGCTAGGCGCGCACAAGCCCATCGCCGATAACGTCAGATTAGGTGATCGCTACCCTCAATTCGCCTTCGCCGCATCGGCGTCCGCCGCCGCCGGTCCCGGTGCAACCGCATCCGGCGCGGCACGCTTCACCCCACCGCCGGTAAACCGCTCGATCACCGACTTCACCGCGTCGCGCGTCCTGCGGTCCTTTACCGCGTCGAGCAGCGGGGCGGAGGCCGGCGAGCGGCGGATCAGGCTTTCGGGGTCAGGGAAGATCAGCGGATCGTCCCACGGGCCCTGCACCACGAACGGCAGCTCGAAGCCGGCCGCCGCATTGGGCGCGGCGACCAGGCTCGCAATGCCCTTGAGATCGTATTCGCGGCTCGGCACCGAGGCGGTGCCGGTCAAGGTGAGGCGCGCGGCCGGGCCCTCGAGGCGGATGTCCTCGGCGGTGGCGATGCCGTCGGCGAATTTCACCGCGACGGTGAGCTTGTCGTAGGGCGTCGCGCCGTTGCGGAAATTGCCGGCGCCGGACAGCGGCCGGCGCTCCAGCCGTTTCAGCAACTGCTCGGCGTTGAAGCCGGCGAGGGCGCCGTCATGGCCGGTCAAGGTCGCGGTGCCGTCGAGCGAGGACGCCAGCCCGAACGGGCTCGAGCCCGAGGCCACCAGCGAGACGTTGAAATTGCCGCGGCCGGTCAGCTTGTTGACGCCGAACAATTCGGAGGCGAGCGATTGCAGGTCGACGTCGGCAAATTGCAGCTGCGCCTTGACGTCGGCGACGGCATCCGAGCGCGCGATCCCGAACGAGCCCCTGGCGATGCCGCCATACATCTGCGCCTCGCCGACCGAGAGCGCCAGCGCGCCGCCGCGCAAGTTGGCGCCGAGCGCGGTGCGGCCGAGTTTCGATTGGCCGACCGTCACCTGCGCCGCCGACAGCCGCATGTCGAGGTCGACCGTCGACAGCGCATTCAAATCGAACGCCTGCCGGTTCCAGTCGCGCGCGCCGCTGGCGAGCAGGCGGAAGGTCGAGATATAAGGCGTGAAGTCGAGGCTGCCGGCGGCCAGCGTCGCCTGCAGGGTCTGGCGGCCGTTATTGGCATAGGTCATCACGCCCTCGGCGACGTTGCCGTCGAGTTCGACATTGACATTGGTGAGCGCGATCGAGGCGCCGACCACATTGGCGCGCGCCTTCAAGGCGAAACGGCCGAAGCCGCCTTTGCCCGGCGAGGGCTGCCCGGTCCAGCGCAGCGCCTCGCGCAGCGACGGGCTGTCGATCGACAGCGTGCCCTCCATCAGCATGCTGGCGCGGTCGGCCACGGTGCCGTCGAATGCGAGCTTCAGCGGCGCGCTGGCGAGCCGCGCCTTGATGCCGGAGCGCTCGCCCGACAACGCCGCGACGAAGTCGCTGGCCGAGATCGAGCCGTCGACGCGCTCGCCGCGCCAGTCGAATTGCCCGGTCGCGGCGAACGAACGCGAGATCGAGGGCCATGCCAGCGACAGGTCGATGTCGTCGAGCATTTCCGAGACGTGGCCGGCGGCGTCCTCGTAATTGAGCACGCCGTCCTGAACCCTGATTTCCGAGAACGACACCTGATTGTCGGCGCCCGGCTTCATGGTGCGCGCGATGGTCTCGATGAAGGGCGTCCAGTTGCTCTCGCCATCGGCGGTTCGCACCACATGGATATGCGGGCGCAACATCATGACGTCGGAGATCTCGAAGCGTTGCAGCAACAGCGGCAGCAGCCGCAGATTGGCGGTCAGCACATCGACGTTAAGCGCGGGGTCCGAGGTGCCGCCGCCCTTCAGCCCGACGTCGTGAAACGAGACGTAGCTGCCGGGGAATACCGAGATGTCGATCGAACCGTTGACCACGAGATCGAGCCCGGTGACGGCGCGGATCTGCGCCTCCACCGCCTGGCACAGCACGTCGCGTTTGATGAACCAGGAGGTCGCGATCAGGCCGATCAGCGCCACGCCGAAGAATCCCGCAATCGGCATCCCCAGGCGCTTCATTCCTTGGGCCATCGTCAATGACATATTCCGGGTAAGTTTGAATCGGGCCGCTGCCGAACAGCGGCGAGGGTCGATGCCAGCGGGGGCAACTTGATGGGTTTTCTTGACCCTTTCAAGGCCATGTTCTGGGGGTTCCCGCTGTGGCTCCCTGGCGCACGTGTCCCCAACCGCATCGAGGCACCGCCAAACGGAACCGGGGCTGTTCGCATCCGGCGGCGAGAAATTCATATCCGGGCCCTGAAAAATTGCTAGTGTCGCGGCGTTGCGCAGCGTCGGTTTGAACGGGGGGTTCATGCCATCACAACGATCGGTTTCGCTCCGCCTTGATCTGGTGCGGCTCGCCACCTTGAAGTGCGCGCTGGCGGCGGCCATCGTCGCGGCATCCGCGCCGGCGTTTGCCCTCAGCGTGGACGCCGCGCGCGAGAACTGCCGAGCGACCGTCGGCAGGCCGATCTTCCAGGCTTGCAAAGCCGCCGGCGGTAACCCCGAAGCCTGCCACGCCCAGTCTTCGCCGAAAGTCCACGCCTGCGTGATGGCTGCGCTCAACGCCGCCAACGGCCGCGCCAATGTCGCCGTTGCGATTCCCGCCGAGGCGGCGCCGAGCGTGCCCGCCGGCAACGCCCTGCCGGCCGGATTCGTCGCGCCGCCGCGCACCATCACCGACATCGCCGCGATCCTCGACAGCGAGAAGCCCGACGCCAAGAAAATCACGGAGCTGAAGGCGGACGCCGACGCCCAGCCGGGCAAGGAATCCGGTGAAGACCTGGCGCAGTTCTACTTCGATCGCGGCAATGCGAGGGCGCAGCTCGGGCGGCTCGCGGAATCGATCGCCGACACCAACAAGGCGATGGAAGCCGGCCGCGGCGTCATCAGCCCGAACATGATGGGGCGAGTGATCCAGCTTGCGGCGCTCGAATATTCGGCCGCCGGCGAGCCCAAGAAAGCGTTCGATCTGTACCAGCGCCAGCTCCGCGAGATCGCGACCCAGAAGGGGGCCAAGGGATACCAGTTCGGCGCCAATCGCGCGATCGCGGGCATCCTGATCCAGATGGGCGACATCGCCCAGGCGCAGGCCTATCTGCGCCGCAACGATCCCCTCATTCAGGAAGCGCGTACCAGCGGGCATCCGGTGAAACGGGCATCCTACAATACCTACGGCCAGAGCTGGGAAGCGGATATCGAACTCGGCCACGCCATGATCTTCGAGGCGCGCGGCCAATTTCGCGAAGCCGAGGCGGCCTACAAGCTCGGCGAAGCGCGCAAACGCGCCTCGATGAAGGGACTGCTGGGGTCGGAGAATCCGCCGGCCGAGACGGTCATCTTGCGTGCAATCGACAGCACCATCCTCAGCCAGGCGCGGATGAAGGCGCGGCAGGGCCGGCTCGCCGAGGCCGAAGTCGACGCGCGCCGCGCGCTGTTGTCGCGCCTGAAGGATCAGGGCAAGTACAATCCCTCGACCCCGAACTTCATCATCGGACTGGCCAGCATCCTGGTCGAAGAGGGCCGCTACAGCGAAGCCGAGCAGCTCGCGCGCGTCTGCCTCGAGATCAACCGCACCGTCGGCGTCGCCGACGAGTTGCTTTCGACCGTGCAGCTGTTGGCGCAGCTCGGCAACATCCTGAATCTGCAGCGCAAGGGCCCCGAGGCCATCGCGGTCTACGCGCAGATCGACAAGGCGATCGCGAACTGGGAGCCGGCGCGGCGCCAGGCCTTCGAACTCAACGGCTCGCGCATCGTGTCGCTGTATGCCTCCCACCAGGTCGAGGCCGGCATCGCGGCGGCCGAACAGCTCGTCAAGAAGCAGATCGCGCGGGTCGGCGTCGATCATTTCGACACCGCCTCGAGCCGCGGCACGCTGGCGGTCGGCCTGATGCTGGCCGGGCGCGACCAGGACGCGATCCGGGAGTTCAAGGCGGCGATCCCGATCCTGATGGCCTCGTCGCGCGAGAATCCCGACGATGACGACACCACGGCGGTGGCGGCGCGAAGCCAGCGCCTGCAGGGCATCGTCGAGGCCTATCTGACGATGCTGGCGCGTGAGAAGAACCCGACCGCCGACATCGGGGTCGAAACCTTCAGCCTCGCCGACGCGGTGCGCGGCCATTCGGTGCAGCAGGCGCTGGCGGCCTCCAGCGCGCGCGCGGCGGCCAAGGAACCGGCGCTGGCCGAACTGGTTCGCAGGGAGCAGGACCTCGGCAAGCAGGTCAACGCGGAACTCGGCACGCTCAACAATGTGCTGTCGCTGCCCTCGGCGGAACGCGACGACAAGGGTGTCGCCGCGATCAACGCCTCGATCAATGCCTTGCGGGCCGAGCGCAACAAGGCGCGGCAGGAGATCGGTCAGCGCTTTCCGGCCTATGCCGATCTGGTCTCGCCGAAGCCGCCATCGGTGGAGCAGATCCAGGCGACGCTGGTCGAGGGCGAGGCGATGGTCTCGTTTTACTTCGGGCAAAGCGGCAGTTTCGTCTGGGCCGTTCCGAAGCAGGGCGCGGTGGCGTTTGCCGCGATCAAGGCAACCAGCGGCGACATCGAGAGCAAGGTGCGCAAATTGCGCGAGGCGCTGGAGCCGCAGGCGGCGATGATCTCCGACATCCCGCCACTCGATCTCAAGCTCGCCTACGAGCTCTATTCATTGTTGCTGCAGCCGGTCGAGAGCGGCTGGAAGCCGGCCAAGAGCCTGATCGTGGTGACCAACGGGGCACTGGGCCTGTTACCGCTGTCGTTGTTGCCGACCGCGCCGGCCGAGATCCAGGCCGATGACGATCCGCTGTTTGCCAGTTACAGGAAAGTGCCGTGGCTGGCGCGGACCCACGCCGTCACCACGGTGCCGTCGGCGGCGGCGCTGCGCACGTTGCGCCAGTTGCCGCCGGGCAAACCGAGCCGCGGCGAATTGATGGCGTTCGGCGACCCTTATTTCAACAAGCAGCAAGCGGCCGAAGCCGAGGCGGAGGCGGGCGGCGCCAAGCTCCAGCTCGCCAGTGCCGGCGGCAACACCACGCGCGGCATGCCGCTGAAACGCCGCAGCAGCCCGAAGCTCGACGGCGTCGACAGCGCCGACCTTGCGATGTTGCCAAGGCTGCCCGACACCGCCGAAGAGTTGAAGTCGATCGCGTTGGCGTTGCAGGCCGACCCCTCGAAGGTTCTCAATCTCGGCAAGCAGGCCAGCGAGCAAGTCGTCAAGACGATGGACCTATCCGGATTCAAGGTGCTGGCGTTTGCCACCCATGGCCTTGCGGCCGGCGAGTTGAACGGGCTGTCGCAGCCCGCCTTGGCGCTGTCCTCGCCCGACGTCACCGGCGGCGACGGCGACGGCTTGCTGACCATGGAGGAAATTCTCGCCTTGAAGCTCGACGCCGACTGGGTGGTGCTGTCAGCCTGCAACACCGGGGCCGGAGCCGGCGCGGGCGCGGAGGCCGCCTCCGGGCTCGGACGCGCCTTCTTCTACGCCGGAACCCGCGCGCTGCTGGTGACCAACTGGTCGGTGCACTCGCAGTCAGCGCGCGAGCTGGTCACCGATCTGTTCAAGCGGCAGGCGGCGGATCCGAAGTTGACGCGGGGCGAAGCACTGCGGCAAGCTATGATGGCATTGGTCGACGGTCCGGGTTACCTCGGCGCCGACGGCAAGACTGAATTCGCCTATGCGCATCCGCTGTTTTGGGCGCCCTATTCGATCATCGGCGACGGCGGCGCGCGCTAGTTGCGCGGCTTGCAGGGAGGAAGGACGATCGTGCGAAACCGGGGTTTGGGCCTTGCTGCTGGCGTGCGTGGCGATGGTCGCAACGGCATCGATGCCGGCGAAAGCCGCGCACGTGCTGATCACCGAGGAGGAAGCCAAATTGCCGCCGCCAAGAGGCGCCGTCGCCACCGACCGGCGCGGCATCACCCGCGGCCCGAAGGTCGATTTCGTCGCCAGCGGCGACCAGAGTCATTCCCCGATGCATCTGCAGTTGAAGTTCGAGCCTTTCGGCGGAGCCAAGATCGATCCGGATTCGGTCAAGGTCACCTATCTCAGGACCCCCAATGTCGACCTGACGCCGCGAGTCAAATCGTTCGTGCTGCCGACCGGTATCGACATTCCGGATGTCGAACTGCCGGCCGGCGAACATATGGTGCGGGTCGACATCAAGGACAGCGACGGCCGGATCGGGACAACGAGTTTCGTGCTGAAGGTCCTGCCCTGAGCGCGATCTGCCCATATTGCGCGCAGCAAAACCCGGCCGCCGCGCTGGTGTGCGGCTCCTGCGCGCGCGACATCGCCGTGCCGGCTTCACTGGTCGCCGAACGCGACGAGCTGGCGCGCAAACGCGATCTGGTGCGGCAGCAATTGCAACAGGCGAAGAGTGAGCTCGAGGCGCTCAAGCGCCGCAGAAAACAACGATCAGTTTGATGGAATGCCCGTTCTGCGCCGAGGCGATCAAGGACGAAGCGATCGCTTGCAAGCATTGCTCGCGCGACTTGCGGGTAGCACGTCCGGTCATTCTCGAGATCCAGCAGATCGTGCTCGAGCTCGAACGGCTCCGCGGCGAGCTGGAGCGCGCCGACGCGCGGCTGGAGCGGATACGCTTCCCGGTTCGCTACTTCACCATCCACGCCATCGGCTATGTCGTGGTGCCCGTCATCCTGCTGGTCGCCGCGCACGTCCTGGTCACGATCGCGCTGAACGTCACGCCGCTTTACTTGCGGCTTGCCTCCGTCGTCATCCCGCTGCCGTTCGGCCTTGCGATCTATGCGCGCCAGAAGATCGGCTTGCGCGGCGCCGTCCCGGTCGGAATTCTGACCGCCGCGATCGCGGTCGCATGCATGCTGACCGTGACCGGCGTCAACGACAACGTTCCGATCATGCCCGGACCCTGGGTCGAGTGGCGGGAAGTCATCGAATACATCGCGAGCATCGCGCTGGCATTCGTGACCGGCAATATCCTGGGCTTTCTGATCTTCGAGGCGTTGCCCAGGATCATGGTACAGGGCGGCAAGCCCAACGCGCTGGCCTACAGGATTGCGGGCGTGCTCGGGCAGCATGTCGGCGAAGAGCAGCTGCGCCGCCGCGCGCGCACCATTCAGGATCTGCTCACTACCGCAGGGCCGCTGGTGGGCATTGTCGCGACGGCGGGCGGCTCGATCTATGCCGGACTCAAAGGGGTGTTTGGCTGGTGAGCGCATTGACGCACTGCGAAGAATTCGCCTAATAGTCGGCGATAGCCGGCCTCGGCGCCTTCCTCCATCAGGTCGCATTTTCATGAACAAGGTCTACCCCGACGCCAAATCGGCCCTCGAGGGCATTCTCAAGGACGGCATGATGGTGATGTCCGGAGGCTTCGGTCTGTGCGGCATCGCCGAGACGCTGTCGGATGCGCTGCGTGAGTCCGGCGTCAAGAATCTCACGGTGGTTTCCAACAATGCCGGCGTCGACGGTATCGGATTGAGCCGGCTTCTGGAAACCCGCCAGATCAGGAAGATGATCTCGTCCTACGTCGGCGAGAACAAGCTGTTCGCCCAGCAGTACCTCGCCGGCGAGCTGGAACTCGAATTCGCTCCGCAGGGCACCTTGGCCGAGCGCATCCGCGCCGGCGGCGCCGGCATTCCGGCGTTCTACACCAGGACCGGCGTCGGCACCTTGATCGCCGAAGGCAAGGAAGTGAAGGAATTCGACGGTGAGAAATTCCTGATGGAGCGCGGGCTGTTCGGCGACCTCGCCATCGTCCATGCCTGGAAGGGCGACACCGCCGGCAATCTGGTCTACCGCAAGACCGCGCGCAATTTCAACCCGATGATGGCGACCGCGGCGAAGATCACCGTGGCCGAGGTCGAGCATCTGGTGCCGGCCGGCGAGATCGAACCGGACCAGATCCACACTCCCGGGATTTTCGTCCAGCGCATCGTCGAGGTCGGCACCGCGAAGAAGCGCATCGAGCAGCGCACCACGCGCAAGCGCGCCCAAGCGCCTGCGGCTGGAACCGGAGTGGAAGTCTGATGGCCTGGACTCGCGATCAAATGGCTGCTCGCGCCGCCAAGGAATTGCGCGACGGGTATTACGTCAATCTCGGAATCGGCATCCCGACCCTGGTCTCGAACTACATCCCGCAAGGCGTCGACGTCGTGCTGCAGAGCGAGAACGGGATGCTCGGGATGGGACCCTTTCCGTACGAGGGCGAGGAAGACCCCGATCTGATCAATGCCGGCAAGCAGACCGTCACCGAACTGGCCTCGACAAGCTATTTCTCCTCGGCCGATTCATTCGGCATGGTGCGCGGCGGGCATATCGATCTGTCCATTCTCGGCGCCATGCAGGTGGCGCAGAACGGCGATCTCGCCAACTGGATGATTCCCGGCAAGATGGTCAAGGGCATGGGCGGCGCGATGGACCTGGTCGCCGGCGTCAAGCGCGTCATTGTGGTGATGGAGCATTCCGCCAAGGACGGCCCGAAGCTCTTGAAGCAATGCAACCTGCCGCTGACCGGCGAGAAGGTGGTCGACATGGTGGTGACGGATTTGGCGGTCTTTACCATCGACAAGCACGGCCGTGACGGCATGGCGCTGATCGAACTCGCCGACGGCGTCACGCTTGATGAGGTGAGGGCGAAGACCGAAGCCGAATTTCGGGTGGCGCTGAAGAACGCGTGAGCAACGCAGCTCGCAGCAGCAGAGTTCCCCGTCCACACTAGTGTCGCCTCTCCGACATAAAGACGCGACAATCGCGGCTGAGGGTCGCAGCGAGGACATCGTCGCCGGGCTGGAACGACGGTCGTTGCTCCTCTTCCAATTCCTTTCACTATTTTGGCCCGGGTCGTCGCAGCGATCCCGCGCCCGTTCGGTGGTTTAATGAAAGCAACGATCGTCTGCATCGCACTCGCTCTATCGACTCCAATTCTGTCGATGCCGGCTCACGCCGAAGACGCCGTTCCCAGCCACCGGGTCGCGCTGGTCGCCCGCCTGACCTGTCCGGCGGTGCGCGAGGCCGTCAAACTTTATGGCGAATACGCCGCCGAGCAATGGGCGCGCAGCCATGGCGTCTCGGAAATCAGGATCGAACAGGCCAGACGTTGCCTGAGATAGCCCGGGCCCCGGCCAGGCTCGCACGATAGCCCGATTACGTCTTCGCAAGCGGGGCGTAGCTTTCGGCCGCCGTCTTGATTACCATCGTGGGCAGCCGGTGATT
Organism: uncultured Alphaproteobacteria bacterium; assembly: GCA_963840155.1. Taxonomy (GTDB): domain Bacteria; phylum Pseudomonadota; class Alphaproteobacteria; order Rhizobiales; family Xanthobacteraceae; genus Bradyrhizobium. The sequence goes on along the minus strand of CAWIXP010000002.1, from coordinate 552,567 downwards.
CAAGTCGGCCCAGGCAATCGTTCTTCGAGGGGGGAACTTCACATGGCTCATGCAGTAGACGCCGGCGCACGTCTCGACCGGCTTCCGATCTCGTCGTTTCACTACCGGATTTTCTGGCTGGTCGGCGCCGGGATGTTCTTCGACGGGTACGACCTCTACGTCGCCGGCGGCGTGCTGGCCTCCACCGTGCAGACCAAATTCTCGACCGTTCCGCAAAACCTGCAATTCATTTCGCTGACCTTTGTCGGCATGACGCTCGGAGCGCTGATCACCGGATTTGTCGGCGACAAGATGGGACGCCGCTTCACCTATCAGATCAATCTGCTGATTTTCGGGTTGGCGTCGCTGGCGGCGGCCTTCACGCAGGACATGAACCAGTTGATCGTCTGCCGCTTCGTGCAGGGGCTCGGCCTCGGCGCCGAAATCGTGGTCGGCTATTCGACGCTGACTGAATTCGTTCCTCCCAGGACGCGCGGACGCTGGCTGTCGATGATGGCGTTCGTGGTGGTGGCCGGCTTCCCCGCGACCGCCTTGCTCGGCTATCTCATCATCCCGAACTTCGGCTGGCGGCCGATGTTCGTCATTGCCGGCATCGGATCGCTGGTCGTCTGGTACCTGCGCAAGAACCTTCCGGAGTCGCCGCGCTGGCTCGAATTGCAGGGCCGCACCGAGGAAGCTGAATCCCTGATGCAGAAAATCGAAAAGGAGTCCGCCGGCGGCGGGACGCTGCCGCCGGTGGTGGTGCCGGCGCCGGTAGCACAGGTTGTCGCATCCGACATGCTGAAGCCGCCGCTGCTGCAACGCATGATCGTCGGCTCCTGGGTGCTGATCACGATCAATACGTTGATCTTCGGCTTCGTGATCTTCCTGCCGCAATTCTTCCTGCGCCAGGGGCTGACCATCGCCAATTCGCTGGCCTATACGCTGGTGCTGTCGGCGGGATCGCTGGTCGGCTGCGCGCTCGGCGCCTATTTGTCCGATGCCATCGGCCGGCGCTGGAGCATCATCGGCGCCTCGATCGCAACCATCATTAGCGGCTACATCTATGCCCGCTTCGACGCCTCGGCCGATGTTGCGGTGGTGTTGAGCGTCGGGTGCGTGCTGATCGTCGCGATCTATGTGCAGACCGCGATCTTGTTCGGCGTCTATACCCCGGAACTGTTCCCGACCGAGATCAGGCTGCGCGCCAATGGCATCTGCAATACGCTCGGACGGGGCGCGACCGTGGTCTCGCCTTTCATCGTCGGCGCCCTGATGGCGTCATACAAGTTGCCGGGCGTGCTCTGGCTGATGATCGGCCTCGTGCTCGTTCAGATCGTGTTGGTGTGGGCCTGGGGCGTCGAGCCGCGCAATCGCGGACTGGAGGACGTCGCCGTCGCGAAGGCGTAACGGCGCTGCGCCTGCTTGCAGGTAGCCTCTGAAGCGGAGTGGCGGATCAACGACCCGCCCTCCGCCTTCATCCGTGGAGCGGAAATCGCTCATTGCCGGAATATGTTCCCAACGGCTGGTGTTTACAGCTTTTTCGGTACCCTTGGGGGGTGGACCATGAGGCGACGCGAAGTCATCCTCTTACTCGCGGGTACGACGCTTGCCAGTTCAACTATTGTGCGCGCGCAGCAGGCCGGGCGGCCACGCCGGATCGGGGTCGTCATGCTGTACCCCGAGAAAGATCCGCAAGGGCAACTTCGCTCGACTGCCTTTCAGCAACAACTCGAGAAATTAGGCTGGATGATCGGGGGAAATCTCGAGATCAATTTCAAGTGGGGCACGGGCGATGCCGATTGGATACGGTCTGCAACCGAGGCTGTCCTGAGCGAAGAGCCGGACGTGCTGCTGGCAAATGGCGATGCGTCGATCAAGGCGGCACAACGGGCGACCCATACGGTTCCCGTCATATTCATCGGCAGCGGCGATCCGGTGGGCGATGGTCTGATTCAAAGCCTCGCCCATCCCGGCGGCAACCTGACCGGTTTTGCCGTGATGGAGCCAAGTCTGGGCGCAAAGCTGCTCGGAATACTGAAGCAGGTCGCACCGCGCGTGACCCGCGTTGCCGCCTTGGTCAATCCAGACAATGCCACCCACAAGCGAATTATCGCGCTGCTGGCGGCTGCCGCGCCGAATTTTGGCGTCGAAATCGTCTCGGCAGCCGGCCGTGAAGCAGCCGAGATCGAAACCGCGATGATCCGGTGGGGACAGGGATCGGGCTACGGTGTCATCGTGCCGTCCGACCCAGCGACCAATTCCCGCCGTGGACTGGTCGTTGAGCTCGCAGCGCGCTATCGGCTGCCGACCATTTATGCGTTGCGGAGCGCCGTCGTTGATGGCGGCCTGTTGTCCTATGGCGTCGATATCGTCGAACTGTTTCGTCAAGCCGCAACTTATGCCGATCGCATCCTCAAGGGTGAAAAGCCCGCCTCGCTGCCCGTGCAATTGCCGACCAAATTCGAGCTGGTCGCGAACTTGAAAACCGCCAAGGCACAAGGCTTCGATATACCACCGTCGCTGCTGTCGACCGCCGACGAGGTGATCGAATGAGCGAGGCGATTTCCGGTATTGGCGCCTTTGAGACATGCCGATGCTGCCGATGAATGTCGGCTTTCTGGGGTAAAGCGGAAGCAGCGCGGACATCGCCAAAACGTCGCTTTTGACCCTGAGCGGAAGTCGAGACCGCCACCATCTCGGGCCGCCGGACACCTGATGTTCGAGCAACGCAAGCTCCCGCCAATTTCATCAGCTGTCAGTGTGCCTTATTGTGCGAGTACGCCGCGTTGCTCCCATGGTCCCGGATTGAGAACCGCGCCGTTGACTTTGCCGGCTGCGTCTCTGACGAAGGCGATCCGCGTGTGATCGCCACTCTCGACCTGGAATTCATCTTTTGAGCGAACCGCCACCGATGTCGGTTGGCCCTTGTCAAAATCAAGGATCGACCACCCGCCTGTTGCTTCAACGACCAGCTTGCCATCTGCGACACGGATTCGAAGCTGGACGCTGTGCGCAGGGGCCGCCTCTCGGGCAAAGCTGACGACGAGCGGATCGCCCTGCTTCTCGCGAATGATCTTGAGCCCGATTGCGGCGGTGGCCGGGCCTGAAATCCGGCGAAAGGCCGCCTCCAGGGTCAGGCCCTTGATCGACTTGTCGTCGATCGCTGTGATGAGATCTCCCGCCATGACGCCTGCTTTCGCGGCAGGGCCGGTGTCGGCCAATTTGATCACCCTGAGGCCATCGGTGCCCGCGATAACGGACTCAAGACCGGTCCAACCATTGCCGTCGGCGACCGAGGTCTGCCTGTCCAGCGAACTTGCGGACCCGCCGAAAACGTAGCGTCCGACATATTCGGCGAGCGCGCCGGCATTTCCTTGCCCGGAGGCAACCGGCGCCGGCACTTCGGGCACCTTCAACGCGGCATAGGGCAGGCGACGGATGGCGTTGAAGTAGAAGCCGTTCTCACTGTACTCCCTTCGCTGCATCATCATGATGAGGATCAGCTTCTGTGCCGGGTCGACCGAGAAGAAAGTGCCCCAGCTTCCCTGCCAGTTGAAGCTGCCGATCGCGCCCGGAATCAGGCTGAAATCCGGGCTGGTGCGGACTGCGAAGCCGAGCCCCCAGCCCGTACCGAAAGCCGGACCGACTTCATGTCCTGCGATGTGCATGCCGGGCTGCAGCGAATTCGTCGTCATCAGCCGGACCGTTTCAGGCTTCAGGATGCGCACGCCGTCAAGCTCGCCGCCGTTGAGCAGCATCTGGCAGAAGCGCAGATAATCAGGAACCGTGGAGACGATGCCTCCGCCGCCCCAGAAGAGCGTCTGCGGCTTGCCGACGTCGCCTTCCGAAAGGGGTTGGGGCTGCGCGCCCGGCACGGCGACGAGACGGGCAAGCTTGTCCTGCGGTACCGAGAAGCCGCTATCAACCATGTGCAGCGGCGCGAAGAGGCGGCTTTGCAGAAACCGGTCGAAGGGCTGTCCCGACACGACTTCAATGACGCGGCCGAGCACGTCGAAACCGATGGCATATTCCCAGACTTCGCCCGGCTGGTGCAGAAGCGGCAGGGCGCCGAGGCTTGCGACGAAATCGGCGATCGGCCAGTCGCGCCGAAACGGGGCCTTGATGCCGTAAAGCAAATGCACCGCCGCATTCTCAAATCCGGGATCGCCGTAATCCCCCGTGGCATAAACCAGCCCGGACGTATTGCGCAGCAGGTCACGGATAGTCATCGCGCGCTTCGCCGGTTCAAAATTTCTCTGCGCAAGATCCGAGAGGATCGGATTGCCGGTGGCTGGATCCTTCCTGACGACCTGCATATCCCTGAGCTCCGGCAGATACTGCGCCACGGGAGCATCGAGGTCGAGCTTGCCTTCATCGACCAGCATCATGGTGGCGACGCTGGTGATCTGCTTGGACATCGATCCGATGCGAAAGATCGAATCCGGCCGCATCGGCACTTTCTTGTCGTGGTCCTCGAAGCCGGTGGCTTGCAAATAGGCGAGCTTGCCGCCCCGAGCGATCCCCACGACAAAACCGAAAGGATCGCCCTTTTCGCTCTGCGCTTCGAACCAGGAGGTCATGCGCGCCAGCCGCCGCGCCGAAAAACCGAGACTGTCCGGGTCGCCGACGGTCTGCAAATCGTCGGCAAGCGCCGCCCCCGCCGGACCGAGTGTAAGCGCCGCCAGCGCGGCCAATAGAACGACAAACCGTTGATTTCGCATGGAGAGCCTCGTTTTCGCAGCTATTGCGAGGAAGCATCGCCATCAGTCTGTCAAATGTTTTCGATTCCTTCTCGCCGATTCCCGCAATTCGGCTGGCCGATTCTTCAACTCGACTGGCCGATTTTCAATCGATCGTTTACCGGGGCCACATTTCCCGCCATGGCGAGGCGGCGAAATTCAGTTGGAGTTAAATTTGTCGCGGCCTTGAAGGCGCGGTTGAACGGCCCAATCGACTGAAACCCTGTGTCCATCGCAATTGTCAGCACAGGGACTTCAACCTGTCCGGGATCGACCAGCGCCGCCTTGGCTTCCGCGATCCGGTAATGATTGAGAAACGTATTGAAATTTCGGTAACCGAGACCCTCATTGATGAGCTGCCGGAGCCGGTATTCCGGCACGCCGAGCTCGGCGGATAGCAATCTGATGGTCAATCCCTCGCGCCGGTAGATGCGCTCGACGGTTATTAGCTGTTCCAATCGGCGCAAGAGAGCCGGTTCAATCGCGGCAGGCTTGCCCTGATCGTCAGCCGCACTGGCTGGCGCGCCTAAGGGGATATTTGTTGCGGGCAGCAGGATCGAATCTTTCCGCGTTCCCGCTTCCAGCAAATTCCACGAACTCAAGCCAGCCAGTACGAACAGAATCAAGGCGTTGGCGACGCTAACCATGGAAAAAGTGCGAATCGAGGGCGACTGAAAGAAGCTCACGTAAGAGTCGAGAGCGGTTTGGGCAGAAGCCCCAATCAAGACGACTAGCCGCAGCCCCCGCCGGCCCTGTACCAGATCCGCCGGCCAGGTGACAAGTGTCTGCGCCACCGCTAACAATGCCAGGCCGAGAGACGTAAACGGCAGCGTACGTTCGATCGTACGCTCCAGCGCAGCCGACTGTGTGATGCCGCTGGCGTCCAGCCATTGCGCGACGGCGACGGTCCCCCACAAGACGCCATGCCAGGGCCGCGGCACGAAATCGTCGTCGAAGGCGGCACGTGCCCATAGCCAGAATACGACACAGTTCGCGCTGGACAACGCCAGCAGCAACAGGCCCCACCATGCAAATGGCCGCGGGAACGTCGGCGCCGTGCAGATCATGTAAGCCGCGGCGCCGGTCGCGAGTGCGGCGCCCAGCAGCGCAGCCGTGCTGTCACGGCGATCGCGCAGCGCCAGGGCTGCGATCAGCAGGCACAATGCTACGACGGCGCCTCGCAACCCGAGGTCAATCGACATCAAACCGCTGGTGCCCACTATCGGAAATACTCCAAATGCCAATGTTGAGCCGCGTAGGGCTCGCTCATACGCCCTGGGCGCAACTGATGTCGAGTCGTCAGATAATCTCGAAGCGGCTACGAACTGAAAGGAGCCCCGATCCGGCTCAGAAGTTGATGTCCGAAAGCCAGCTCGCAATGGCCACTTCCGGTTTTGGCTCTTAACGGACATACCGAGCCGCCCGCGTGATGTCCGCTTTCCGGGGCAAAGCGGACTCTATCTGCTCGCAATGAGCATTTCCGCTTCTGACCCATAGGCGACATTTTGCGCTGGTGTGGTAAGCTCCGTCATTCGAGCCAAGGCATTCTCATGCGCCGCCGCGACTTCATCAATGTCCTGTCCGGAACCGTCGCGACATGGCCGCTGATGGTAAGCGCGCAGCAACCGGCGATGCCGGTGGTGGGATATCTCAGCAGCGGCACATCCGCTGGGTTCGCCCCCTTCCTCGGGGCCTTTCAGCAGGGCCTGAGTGAAACGGGCTATGTCGAAGGTCGGAACGTCGCTTTTCAATACCGCTGGTCCGAGGGGCAAGAGGATCGATTGGGTGCTCTGGCAGCCGACCTCGTCAGTCGTCAGGTGGCGGTCATCGTTGCGACTGGCGGCTTGCATCCGGCGGTTGTCGCCAAGGCGGCAACTTCGACCATTCCGATCGTATTTACGGGCGGTGGTGATCCGGTGAAATATGGTCTCGTCGCCAGCCTCGCTCGCCCCGGCGGAAATGCGACCGGCGCGATCAACTTCTCCCCCGTGGTGACTGCGAAGCGGCTGGAGCTGTTGCGCGAGTTGCTCACCAAGGAGGGGACGATCGCCGTGCTCTCAAATCCGACTGACCCCAACTCCGAAGCTAACGTGCCAGAAGTTCAAGAGGCGGCCCGCGCTACAGGACAAGCGATTCATGTCGTAAATGCCGCCAGCGAGCGCGACTTCGACGCGGCCTTTGCGGAAATCGTACAACATCGAGCTTCCGCGCTATTTGTTATTGCCGACCCGTTTTTCACCAGTCAGCGTGCTCGACTGGTGGCACTCGCTGCACAAAATGCGATCCCGGCCAGCTACGCGTTTCGTGATTTCCCGTTGGCCGGAGGTTTGATGAGTTACGGAGCTGACCTTCTTGACGTCCATCGCCATGCAGGTGTCTACACGGGCCGGATTCTCAGGGGTGCCAAACCCGTCGATCTGCCGGTCTTGCAGCCAACCAAGTTTAACATGGTCATCAATCGCAAGACGGCGAACTCGCTTGGATTGGAAATTCCGTCCAAGATTCTCGCACTGGCCGACGAGGTGATCGAATGAGGGCCGCGACTTCCGCGTTTGGCACTGAACGGACCAACCCCGCCGCCATTCAACTACCAAATTACGTTCTCATGCGATATCATGTGGCTCGCATACCCGGCGGGACGAAAGTGCCATCGCAATCAACCGAATTAGGAGAGCGTTTTGCGTAGATGGCAGCAATCGGCACGCGCCTTGGCCGCGCTTTGCGCTTTCTGTGGTCTTGCGGGGCAACCGGCCTATGCCGATGGATCCGTGTCGTCCTTGCACATGGGCTACGGTGCGCGGAATCCAGCTGAGTTTGCGCAATTCCAGTCCGTAATCCAACAGTATAACGCGTCCGGCGAGCGCTTTCGCATTGACAGCCACTGTCAATCCGCCTGCACCATGTTCCTTTCGATACGCAATGTCTGTGTCTCGCCCGGTGCTACGCTGTTGTTTCACGCCGGCGGCACCAAGCTCAACGGCGTCAGCCCCGGCCGCACGCAGCAGATGCTCAGCACCTATAAGCCCGCCTTGCAGCAATATGTCACCGCCAACCATTTCATGGATACACTCGACTTTCATCCGATTTCAGGCAGTGAAATAATCAAGCGCTTCGGCTACCCAGCCTGCCGGTAGGAAACCATTGAACGGCTCGAAAATGCACAGGTTTCTGCTGGCCCTTGCCGGCATTATTATTGCCTCGACCAGCGTTGCTTCGGCGCAGATCGTGGCGCTCGGCCATAGTGCGGTTCGGGGGCATGTCGCCGAGAATGAAATGTGGCCGGCCGTGCTGGAGGGTATGCTGCGCGCGAAGGGCTCTGCGGTCCGCGTCATCAATGCCGGCGTTAACGGCGAGACGACGGGAGAACTGCTGGCTCGCGTTGACAGCGCGGTGCCCGCCGGCACCAGGACCGTCATTCTGGCCATAAACGGATTTAACGATGCCCACCGGCTGAAGGAGGGCTCGGTCAATGCCGCTGCAAATATTGCGGCGATCAAGGGCAAGTTGAGAGCGAAGGGCGTCAGGATCGTGGACGCGATGGGTCTTATCATATCCGTGTTGAGGCAGCCCGGCATGGTGCTGTCCGACCGGATTCACTTGAACGCCGAAGGCTGCAGGAAGGTCGCCGCGATGCTGGCGGGAATGGTGCGGTAGCGATCGTGGCTTCCTCCAGCTTCCGGCGGTCCTGCCGACGTAGAGACAGACCTGGATTATTGCGCTGGAACACGCACCCTGACCGTTGGCTTTAATTGATGCGCTGTGGAGCCCTTCAGATTCCTATCGCCTCAACGTTGGATGATATCCGGTGGATAGGGTCGAAGAGGCCGCCCAGCACAAACATTGTCGCGAGCCTGTAGCGCTTCGCGATGATACCCCGCCACCTGGCTTAACAATTGGTCAGGAATGTCGCATGACCGGCGATTGTTATCGGCGTAGTTGAGGGTGGCCTTCGCGGCCAGGGAGGCTTGACGTAATGCGCCGCAGCGCTCCGGTGCCGGTGCTCTCATCGCCTGTCTCCAGGCCTCGGTGGCCGCGTTGCGTAACCGCAGATATTCCTGGCAAGGCGCCCGCGCTTCAACCCGGCAACCAAGTTCGGCTATTGCGATCATTGTGAAAGCCAGCATTGCCTTCAGCGTCATAGAGCATCCTCGCAAAGTTAGTGGTGCCCCCGGACAGGCGATGTCATTCGGAAACTTTGGCCACTTGAGGGCGGCTCGACTTGGGACCATCATGCCTGCCCAGGCGTTTGGCGAAGGTTTGGCTGGGAGGATCGTCATGCAATTGCCGTCCATCACTGCGGCCTATCTCGCGGTGCTCGCGTTACTTTATGCTGCGCTCGCTATTCAAGTCGTTCGCCTGCGTCGAAAAAACCTCGCGGGGTTTGGCGATGCCGACAATGCGCAGCTTCGGAGCGCGATCCGGGCACATGCACATTTTGCCGAATATGTGCCCATCATTGCATTGATGGTCGCGACGCTGGAGATGTCCGGTTTGCCGGACGCGATCATCCATGGACTGATGGGAACGCTGCTGATCGGGCGATTGCTGCATCCGTTCGGAATGTACGCCAAATCGGGCACCTGGGCGTTTCGGATCGGCCGCGTCTGGGGCATGACGATCACCATGATCGTGATGATCGCCTGCGCCGGGCTAATTCTGTGGCGGGCGGCGGCGCGCTGACAGGATAGTCGTGTTCGAGGCCTGCAATCTGGAAGACATTATTCACCCGCCCTGAATGTCTTGATGTGGCGCAAACCCGGCCATCAGGGATCGGGCAGAGCATGCCCGATCTCGGCTCCGAAAGTCGTGCCAATGTATCGATGCAGCCGCATCATTTCGACGTTGCTGGTCTGTCTCACGCTGTCCGGATGCGGAGGATCCCGGCCCGATCCGTCCGGGCGAGACGCCTTCGTGTCACGCGCGGTGATGCAACAGCAGGGTAAAGTCACGGTCCGCGCAGCGGTACTCGACGATGATGAAAGCAGTCGCTACTTCGGTGCCGCGTTAGCCGACAAGGGCATCCAGGCGGTTTGGCTAAGTGCCGAAAACGGCGGCGAGGGAACGCTGTATTATCTACCCGCCACCACTGATGCAAACTACTACACGCCACCCGAGGCGTCGCGACTGTTTCAAGCCTGGTTGCCGAGCGAGGCCGATGAACAGAGGAAACGGCTATTCGCGCGCGAGGCCATGCCAAATGTGATTGTTCCCGGTCAGAAGGCTTCCGGGTTTGTCCTGACCCATCGGGAAGGCGGTTTGAAATTTCTCCATGCCAGCTTCGTCGGGTCTGATCAGCAATTCGATTTCCGCTTCGTCGTACCACTGGGCGGCAGAACCTATGCCGCGCAGAAGCTCGATTTCAGCGCGCTGCCCTCCAACGGCGAGAGCGTAAATCTCGCGGATCTTGGCGCCAAACTGAACAAATTGCCGTGCTGCGCGGCTAACAAAGCCGGCGATAGGTGGGGTGATCCGCTCAATCTTGTCGTCGTTGGCAGCGGTGCTGACGCAATCTTTCCGTTCATCGAGCGGGGATGGCGGCTTGATGAACCGCTGGATATCCACAGCGTGCTGAGGACGATAAGCGCCTTCTTATTCGGTACCGAGTACACGACCGCACCGGTCAGCCCTCTCTATGTTTTCAGCCGGCCACAGGATATCGCCTTGCAGAAGGCCCGCAACAATATCAGCTTGCGTAACCATCTGCGGGTCTGGCGGGCGCCTTTTACGGTCGAGGGACAGAATGTCTGGGTCGGCCAAATCAGCCGCGACATCGGATCGAAGCTGACGACACAATCCTGGTCTTTCACAACGCACAGGATTAGTCCTGAGGTGGATCAGGACCGTCATTATCTTCTCCAGGATCTGCTTTTGACGGGGGAGGTTTACCGGTTTGGTTTTGCGAGCGGCGTCGGCGTGTCAACTCCGGCCAATCCTCGCACCAACCTGAGCTACGACCCCTACGTGACAGACGGTCTACGGGTCGTCGTCTTTCTTGGGGCACGGCGAAGCCCAATAGACCACGTCGAGTTTATCGAGTGGGCAGCGCCCGCCGCCCAATAGCATCCTTTCAGGCGACCTCTGCGCGGATGAAAGGATAGCGTCTCGGTAAAGGCGAGCCGCCGGTTGTTCAAAATTCAAAGATTGAGCCAGCAATCAATCTGAGACGTCGGCCGCGGCGCGGTTAAGTTCTTCCCGACGGTGGATTTCGGGTTAGAGTGCGGCCCTAATCCCTGGGGGTGGCTATGCGGCGGCGCGAGTTCCTGGGTCTGGTCGGTGGAGCGGCAGCGTGGCCTGTGGCGACGGCTGCGCAGCAGCCGGATGCCACGCGCCACCTCGGCGTGCTGGTGGGGCTCGCCGAAAACGATGCGGATATGGTCGCGCGACTGGCAGGCCTGCGTCAGGGCCTGGCAAGGCGCGGATGGTCGGAGGGCCGCAATCTTCGTATCGACTATCGCTACGCGCCGGCGGGGGCCAATGCACAGACGCTCGCGAAGGAGCTCGTCGCATCGCAGCCCGATGTGATCCTGGGCCACACCGTCACGATTGTGGCCGCCCTGCAGCGAGAGACCCGTACAATTCCAATCGTCTTTGTCAGCCTGGCTGACCCGATCGGCTCCGGCTTCATCAGCAATCTGGCCCGCCCGGGCGGCAATATGACGGGCCTCACCACTTTTGAACCGAGCATTGCCGGCAAATGGTGTTCGATGCTGAAGGAGGTCAACCCTCGGATCAAGCGTGCCGCCTTTATGGCGAACCCCGCAATCAAGAACTATGAATTTTACCTGCGCGCAGCACAGGCTCCGGCCGCCGCGCTCGCCATTGAACTCGTGCCGCGTCCGGTCAAGAGCGTTGCCGAGATCACCAATGTATTCGAGGAATTCGCCCGCTTGCCTGACAGCGGACTGATTGTGCCGCCTGACATCTTTACGGTTTCCCATGGCGATCTCATCATCGCGCTGGCGGCACGGCACCGCCTGCCGGCCGTCTATGCATTCGGCAGTCTCGTTTCGGCTGGTGGGCTGATGTCTTATGGCACCGATCGCGTCGACGAGATGCGACAGGCGGCATCTTACATTGATCGCATCTTGCGGGGTGACAAGCCGTCCGAACTTCCAGTACAGGCACCGACCAAGTTTGAAACCATTGTCAATCTCAAGACGGCCAAGGCGCTCGGCGTCACGATTCCTCCCGGGCTGCTGCTGGCCGCCGATGAAGTGATCGAATAAGCCTCATTTCTATTCGCAAGAGATCACGCGCATCCTTGCTCAATCTGATATCGAACGGACTCTACGCGGCGACGAAACGCAAATCAGATGGTATCAACCAGACCAACCGGGTCGACCTGATCCGGGCTAACTGCGACAGGCTCTTGTTCGGCCGACGGTAACCAAGTGCTGGATTAGGGGTCGTCCGCATGGCAGTCTGGCACATGATTTTGCTTTCAAAGGCTAAGGCTACGGCACGGCACGCGAGGGCCTATTACCAGGCATCCGGACTTTACCGGCTTAGACATGGCTTAAGTACGCGCGAGTTATTGAGATCGGCGCCACGGCCTTTTAAACTTCACCTCGGTTGCGGGAAAACAATTTTCCCCGGCTGGCTGAACATCGACTTGAGGAAACGACCCGGGGTTGCCGTCTTGCGCTTACCGCAAGGTCTAAAGAAGTTTGCAGATCACTCGGTGGCGTTCGCCTACTGCTCGCATATGCTCGAACACCTCAATTACCCTGACGAGGCGCTTTTGCTGTGCCGCGAACTTCGGCGTCTACTGATACCCGGAGGCGCGGTGCGATTCGTTGTGCCCGGAATCGAGCGGATCATCCGAGCTTACGTGGCAAATGACGATGCTTTTTTTGAGGAACAACGTGCGCATCATCCTGATTGGTGCGAAACCAAAATCGAACATCTCATGTACGCGCTCCAGCAGAGCGGTGAGCACAAGTATGGCTATGACTTCGAGACAGCAAAGAAACTGCTGCTAAAGGCCGGATTCTCGCACGCGATTGATAGTGGATACAACGCGAGCGAGTTTCCAGAATTGCGGATAGACTATCGTGGCGAAAACCTATCGCTGTTCATCGATGCGATAGCCGCGACACCGGCAACGACCGCGTCTACCGCCGTGACGTAGTCGGTGCCAGCAACGCCTGGGTCGCGAGTTAGCCGTTCAACAAGTCGGATGTCTGCTTGTGGCACTTAACGGAGATGGCCGCCGCACTCGCCATTGAACTCATGCCGCGTCCCCTCAAGAATGTTGCCGAGATCACAAACGTGTTCGAAGGATTCTGGCACCTTGGTTGCGTGATCTCCGGCTTTTGAGTTCCGATTGCGCCCCAAAGCGGTGCTGCTGTGAATCTACAGGGTCACGCTTCAGTTCAATCGTCGCTGCGCGGCCGTGTCGCGGTACCAGTCGAACGGCTGGTCGTGGGTGGCGACCATCACGCTCTTGGTGTTGAAATGGTCGTCGAAGCTTTCGCTGCCGAATTCGCGCCCGATGCCTGAATCGTCGATGCCGCCCCATGGCGAGGCCGGATCGAGCCGGTGATGATCGTTGATCCAGACGATGCCGGCCTTGACCGCGGATGCCAGGCGATGGGCGCGGCCGATGTCGCGGGTGCGGATCGCCGCCGCCAGCGCGAACGGCGAATCGTTGGCGAGCCGCAGCGCGTCCGCCTCGTCCTTGAACGGGGTCACCGACGTAAACGGCCCGAACACTTCTTCCTGGAAGATGCGCATCCCGGATTTCACGTCGGCGAACACCGTGGGCTCGACGAAATAGCCGTTGCCATGGCCCGGCACTTTCGCCGCGACCCCGCCGGTGACCAGCCGCGCGCCATCGTCGCGGCCGGACTTGCAGTACGACAGCACGCGGTCGCGCTGCCGCGCCGAGATCACCGGACCGAGCTGGGTTGACGGGTCGAACGGATCGCCGATGCGAATGCTCTGCGTCTTTGCCTTCAGCTTCTCGACGAACTCGTCGTAAATCGAGGCCTGCACCAGATGGCGTGAGGCGCAGACGCAGGTCTGTCCGGCGCCGATGAAGGCGCCGAAGGCCGCATAATTGACCGCCTGATCGACATTGAAATCGTCGAACACCAGCACCGGCGTCTTGCCGCCAAGCTCCAGCGTCTGGTGCGCGAACACTTTCGCCGCCGCAGCGCCGGCGATGCGGCCGGCTTCGGTGCCGCCGGTCAGCACCAGCTTGTTGATGTCTGGATGTTCGGCGAGCATCCTGCCGGTGCTCTGGCCGAGCCCGAGCACGATGTTGAAGACGCCGGGCGGCAGCCCCGCTTCGGTGAAGATCTGCGCCAGCTTCAGCGTCGTCAGCGGGGTGTATTCCGACGGCTTGACCACGGTGACGCAGCCGCTCGCCAACACCGCGGCGAGCGATTTGCACAGGATCATCAGCGGATGATTGAACGGCGTGCAGTTGGCGACGATGCCGATCGGCGTGCGCAAGGTGTAGTTCAGGTAGGAGCCCTCGACCGGAATGACGGCGTCGCGGCGCGATAGCGCAAGGCCTGCGAAATAGCGGAAGAAGTCCGGCAGACGCGACAGTTGCGCGCGGGTCTCGTTCAGCGGCCGGCCGTTGTTCAGGGTCTCCAGCCGGTACAGCGATTCCAGATTGGCCTCGAAGGCGTCGGCGAGGCGATTGACCAGCCGGGCGCGGGCGCGGATGTCCATGCCGCCCCAGGCCTTCCCCTCGAAGGCGGCGCGCGCGCTTTTCATGGCGCGATCGAGGTCCTCGGCGGTCGAATTCGGAATCCGCGCGATGACCTCGCCAGTGGCGGGATTGCGCACCTCCAGCATCTCGCCGGAGCCGGCCTCGATCTCGCGGCCGTCGACGAAATTGCCGTGGTTCTCGACCGAACTCACGGCCGGTGTGGCGGAAATGTTCAAAGCTCTCTCCTCCGGATATCTCGCGCTTGCATCGTGACCCGATTGGAATGGACCTGACGATATGACGTCAACTGACAAACGCTTGAAAAGGCCGAAATTTGATTTATCAGTCGGGCGGAGCAAAGCCTGGCCGTTCCGGAGCGGACGCTGGTTGCGCATCGAAAGAGAGCAGGGCATGGACAGGCTTCTTGCCAACGGCACGGTGAATGCTGCGCAGTCGGGCCAGGGGCGGGCGCTTTTCCTGTTTCACTCGCTGTTGTCGGACCGCGCCAGTTTCGACGCCATCGTTCCAAAGCTGTCGCAGTCGTTTCGCGTGATCGTTCCTGAATTGCCGGGTTTCGGATCGTCCGAGGCGGTCCAGGGTGGACTCGCTGAGGTCGCCGACCGAATGGCGCAAGCGGTGCGCGAAGCCGGCGGGAGCGAGGCCATCGTGCTCGGCAACGGCTATGGCGGTTTCGTCGCGCTGCAAATGGCCATTCGCCATCCCGGTATCGCAGCGCGGTTGATCTTGGCCGATTGCGGCGCGGCGTTTTCGGAAGAGGGCCGCCAGGCCTTCCGCACCATGGCGGCGGCGTCGAAGGCCAGGGGATTGCAGGCGATCACCGACGTCGCAATGCGCCGGCTGTTTGCGCCGGAGTTTCAGGCGCGCCGTGCCGATCTGATGCGCGGGAGGCGCGAGGCGTTCTTGCGAACCGATCCGGAGGTGTTCCGCTCCGCCTGCGCCGCGCTGGCCGAACTCGACTTGAGGCCGCAGCTCGGACAGGTCGGGGTGCCCGCGCTGGTGCTGGTCGGCGAGCATGATGAGGCAACGCCGCCGCCGATGTCGCGCGAATTGGCCGCCGGCCTGCCGAACGCCCGGCTCAAGATCATCGCCGGATGCGCGCACGTCCCGCAGCTGCAATCGCCTGAGCTATTTCTGGATGCGATCGCCGATTTCCTGCCGGTGGCGGCAAACTGAATTCGTCCTGCCGCCGGCCGCGGAAAAGCGTGCGTGGGTTCAGGCCCGCGCCACCGCGCGCGCGAACACCACTTCGATCAGCGTGCCCGAACGCGGGCCGTTCCTGATGTGGAATTGCGCGCGATTGGCTTCGACCAGGGCTTTGGTCAACGACAGGCTGAAACCGGAATCGGTGGCCTGGTCCGCGGGGGCATTGCTGAGGAACGGCTCCATCGCGGCGGCGACTTCGTTGTCGTTGAGCCGCTGGCCGGTATCGCGCACCCGCAAAATAACCTCGCCGAAATCGGTCAGCGCGGTCGAGACGATGACCTGGCCGCCGGCATTGGCAAGATGGATCGAGTTGCCGATCAGGTTCAGCGCGATCTGACGCAGGGCGCGGCTGTCGGCGACCACCGCGGGCAGCGCATGCGCCAGCGAGCTCCGGATGATGATGCGCTCGCGATTGGCCTGCGGCTGCATCGCCGCAACGCATTGCTCGACCAGCTCGTTGAGGTCCTGGTTGGCGAAAGCGAGGTCGAGCTTGCCGGTCTCGATCCGGGAGAGATCTTGCAGGTCGTTGATGACGGCGATCACGCGCTCGCCGGAGGCGCGGATGTCCTTGAGGTATTCGAGGTAGCGCTCGTTGCCGAGCGCGCCGAACCGCTCGCCGATCATCACTTCGGCAAAGCCGATGATGGCGTTGAGCGGGCTGCGAACCTCGTGGCTGATCCGCGCCAGCATGTCGGCCTTGGCGGTCGCGGCGCGATCGGCGCGCCGCCGGACTTCCCGCAGTTCGCTTTCGCTTTTGGTGTTGAGGAACGGGCCGATCTCCTCGATGCTGCCGAGGCCGGCCGCCGGCGGTTCTGCGGCAGCCGATGGCTCGGGTATCGCCGCCGCCACTGCCGGGCTCTCGACCGGCGCGGCGGAAAAGATCAGCGCCAGCGCGGAGTTGCCATCCCATGAAATCGTGTAAAGCCGGGCCTCGGTCCCCGCCTGCGCGGCGGACTCCGGCGTGGTCTGGCCGGTAGAAATCGTCACCGGCGTGCCGGTGTCCGATGTGCTGCTGGCGCTGGAGACCCCGGCTTCGACATAGAGCGCGTCGAGGCCGCCGGCTTGCTCCAGCGCGTGAAGGTTCGAATAGCCGATCCGCTCGAGAAACGCCGTGTTGGCATAGATCAGCCGATCGAGCCGATAGATCAGGACGCCGATCGGGAGCAGGTCGAGCAGGGTCTTGTCGCGCCGGGTCTCGCCGCGCGCCGGGGGCTCGGGCGGCGCCAGCCATTCGGAGTGTGGAACGAGTTCGGGAGCCTGCGGCTCGATCGGCGGATCGGCGACCGGCGCCGGCGTCTCGGATGGGGTGGGCGCGGCATGGACCTCGCCGCCTTCGACATCGAGCCGGGCCGCCAATTGCCGGGCGAGCTCGTCGAAGGTGCTGTTTTCCACCGACGTCAGGATCGGCGATTTCGCTTCGCCCGCGGGTCGAAACGGCACCACGTTTTTTGGCGTTTCCACTGGCGTTTCCAAATCGGTTTGATGTGAGGTCACGACGGCAACCGGTTCCGGCGTTTCGCGGCTAGCAACGTTGGTTTCCGCGGGCGGGTCCGCGGCAGGCGAGTCTTTGGCGCGGCCGCTGCGGACCACATCGGCCGCAAGCATTTGCAGCGCCGGATCATCGCCGAGCAGTCCGCAACGGCGCAACGCGGCGAGCCGTGTCAGGCCATCGAGATCGCGGCAAACCCCAAAACCCCGATACCCGGCAAAATTCCGCATCCGATCGTATACCGGCAGGCCCGAAAGTTCCACCGGCAAGCGACCGCCGCCATCGGCCGGCCAGTTCAGGGTGATGCCGCTCCAGGTGTCGCGGGTGGCGAGCGCCCGGAGCAGGCGGCCGTCGGGATCGAGCTCGAAGGTCTCGGCGATTTCGCTCCACAACCGGCCCAGGCCGGCGGCGGCGGCGCGCGCACCGATCAGGCCGGTGAATTCGCCCGGATCGATCGAGAAGCGGCCTTCGTCATCGATCTGCCACGTGAAGCGCAGCGGATGGCGGGGCGCCGGCGGCGCGTTGCCGTCGTCGATCGAGGCCAACCCTGCCGCTGCTTCGCCTGAGATCGCCGGCTGCTGATCGCCGGGCGGCGGCCGATCCTCTGCGGACGATAACGGTTCGGGCTGCGGTTCGGTCATCGCTGCTATCTCCGGCAATGTGGCTGCGACCTGGCTGGCGCGGGCGGCCAGCGTTGCGTCCGGGCGGATCGACGCAACGAGCGCAATATCGCCCCCGCGACCGACGCGTTGCAATACCATGCGACCGCTGTCGATGGCGACCTCCACGCGGCCGACGGTCTCAGCCGCCGCCACCAGAATGCCATCTTCATCGCCGGCGAACGCAAGCCGCGCGCAGCCGCAGGTGACGAGTTGGCCGAGCAGCGCGCCGAAGCCGCGCAAACGCTCGAGCCGGATCGCACCCGATAATGGCAGCCGCTCCGCGAGCTGCGCCACCTGGCGGCGATGCGGATCCGCGGGGCTGAAGATCTTCTCGGCGAGCGCGGCGCCGGTGGCCGCGCCGAACAGTCTTGCGCCAACCGGATTGGCCCACAGAATCCGCGTGCCGTCGGTCGACCACAACCATGCGGGAAAGGCGCTTGTTGCATGCACCGCCAGCCGCGGATCGCCGACGCCTCGCAACTGGAATTCCGCATTGTTCATCGCAGTGGGATGACCGAATGGATGGGTTGTCGCCTGACGAAGGCGTCAGCTTGCAGCGGCCGAGCGCCGACACAGCCCTGGCGAGGCATGACTATCGCCCGGGCAACGCGGCAGGTCCACGGCTTGACGGGCCCGCAGCGATCCAAAGCCAGGGATAACCTTAATCCGCCCGCCAATCCGGTTCCGCCGAAAAGCGTTCGCCGAACCCGATGCCGGTGTTCGCGTTGGGATGTGGGGGACGGCGATCGCGGAACAGGAAGAGGCACCATGAGCGAAGATGGGCGTGAGCGTTTCGAGATTCCAAAGGAAATGCGATCGGCGGCCGAGGCGAGCTTCGAACAGGCCCGCCAAGCCTTCGAGAAATTCCTCGCCAACGCGCAGGCCACCGCCGGCTCGCTCGAGGAACGCGGCGCGACGGTCCGCGCCGGCGCCCGCGAGGTCAACGCGAAGGCGATCGCCTTTGCCGAAAGGGACGTGCAGGCCTCGCTGGATTACGCGCAATCGCTGCTGCGTGCCAGGGATCTGAGCGAGATCATGCGGCTGCACGGCGAATACGTTCAGGCCCAGATCCGGGCGCTGACCGAGCAGGTCAGCGAGATGGGGCAGGCGGTGAGCCGGGCGGCGATGGAGGCCGCCAAGCCGAAGAACTGAGCGATCGAGGCTGCATTAACGTCGCGTAGCCAGGGTGCATTGCACAAAATTGCCATGATATCGGTGCACAATGTTGGGCGTCCGACGGAGTTCCCCCACTCCGGCGGAGGAGACCCCCCAAACGAAGCATCAATCCGGTGTGCGATGGAAGTTTGAGGTCCCCGGCATCTGCCTGGGCCCGCAAGCGGTCACACCGATTCCCCCCATTTGTGCGAAGGATACATGCATGGCAAACCCCTCCGATCCATTCTCCGCCTCGATCATCCCCTTCGAGGTTCCCGAACAGATGCGCGCATTCGCCGAGAAGGGCGTTTCGCAGGCCCGTGACAGCTACGCCAGATTCAAGGATGTCGCCGAGACCCACAACGGCACCATCGAGGCGGTCTTCACCACCGCCAGCAAGGGCTACAGCGAATACTCCGCCAGGCTGATGGAAATGCTGAAAGCCAACACCACCTCGACGCTGGATTTCGCGCAGGAGCTGCTCGGCGTCAAATCGCCATCGGAAGCGCTGGAGCTGTGGACCTCGCACGCCCGCAAGCAGTACGAGGCTTTCACGGCGCAAAGCAAAGAGCTCGCCGAGTTGACCCAGAAGGTTGCGACGGAAACCGTCGAGCCGATCAAGACCAACGCCTCGAAGCTGTTCATCAAGCCGGCGGCCTGACCGGTAAACTCGTCCGGCACTTCCGGTCCAAAAAAAGCCCGGGCGGATCCGCCCGGGCTTTTTGCTCGCCTCGGTTTGCCGATTCAACGATGGCTGAAGGGATGACGTGGTCGCGGCGCGCGCGGCGGCGACACCGGTTAAGAGGCTGAAGCCGGCCGTCCATCCAGCCTTGCCAAAGACCGGCGTTGCACCTAGTTTCCGCCCGGTTCGGCGTGCTTTTTCGGCCGGCACCGGATGCAGTTGTAGCTCAGTTGGTTAGAGCGCCTGTCTGTGGAACAGGAGGTCGGTGGTTCGAGCCCACCCAACTGTACCACTCGCAAAGCCGAACCTATCGTCGCGAATTCAGCTCATCCGATAGTTACTTCCGGCTGCTCCCCGCGGCATGCGGCCCACGCTTGCGAATCTCCCGCCATTCACCGACAATTCGCGGGGATGCTCGGGGACGAATTATGTTTGCTGTTGGGTCGGCGAATTTCCAGTTCACCCTGATGCTGGCAACGGCGCTGTCATTTTCGATGCTGCCGGGCGCGAGCCGTGCCTACACGCCCGAACAACAGCAGGCCTGCAGCAACGATGCCTTTCGGCTTTGCAGCGCCGAGATTCCGGATGTCGACCGGGTCACGGTTTGCATGGTCAGGAACAAATCCCAGCTCACACCCGCTTGCCGGGCGTTCTTCGGGCCCGATCCCGAGGAGGTCGCGCCGGTCAGGGCCGGCAAACCGCTCAGCATCAAGCCTGTGGTTTCGCGCAAGCCGGTCGACGCCAAGGCCGGCAAATCCAGCAAGCGTGAGAAAGCGGACGGGACCTGATCCCCGCGCGGTAGTTGGCCCGCCAATGCCGCGATCCGGCGGCGCAACGGGCTTTTCCCCGGAAAGGCACCCTTCGGCGTGCGCGGACTCGTTTTGTTCGGCAAAGCCTGCCGCCGTGGCGCGAGGTGTGACTCAAATGTCGACCCCGCTGATAAATCAGGGGCTTCGCCACGATTGGCGGTAAATTTTTCTTTCACGAATCAGCGCACTGATTCATTTTCGCGTCCTGGGGTCAATCTGGAGGGCCGAGAGTATGAACGTCATTGTATTCGCATCGCGTAAAGGCGGCTCGGGAAAAAGCACCCTGGCCGCTCATCTGGCCGCGCATGTCAACAAGGCAACCAAGCCATGTTTGCTCATCGATGCCGATCCGCAGGGCTCGCTGACGCTCTGGCACAAGCTGCGCGGCACCAACGAGCCGCCGATCAAGACCGCCGTCAATTCGGTCAGCGGGATCGTGGCCGCCGCGAGACGTGACGGGATGGAGTGGGTGTTCATCGATACGCCGCCGAACATCTCGGCCGTGGTGGACGACGCCATCAAGAACGCCACCATGGTGATCATTCCGGCGCGGCCGGGGGTTTTCGACGTCAACGCCGTGCAGGAAACCATTCAGACCTGCCGCGCCGCGCGCAAGCCTTATGCGGTCGTGCTCAACGGCGCGCCGGCGCGCAGGGATGACGCGGAGAGCCCGATCGTCACCATCGCGCGTGAGTGGCTGGCCAAGTTCCGCGCCCCGGTATGGGGCGGCCAGATCACCAACCGCGCCGATCTATTGATGGCGCTCAGCCATGGCGAAGGCGCCCGCGAATATTACGCGGAAGGACGCGCCGCGGCGGAGATCGGCCGGCTCTGGGCCGCGATCGAACGTTCGGTGAAGGCGATCCGTGGCAATGCGTCGGCGAGCGGCGCGATGCACAAGCAGGCGGCCTAGTTTCGCCGCATCGATTAGAGACGACAAAAACGCGCGGGGACTCCGCGCGTTTTTTGTCGACCTCTGCTCAAGCCACCATCAGCACGTAGAATACAATCACCGGCGACAGGCACAGGGTCACCGACCAGACGCCGATCGCCCAAAGGATGTCCTCGGTGGTAAAGCCCTGCTGTTCAGGAAATGCGTTGTTTTGAACTTCGGTATTCACGACGCCCCCGCGCTTTTCTATTGCGGAAACGTTGGTACGCGACGAATTTTAAGAAGCCGGTCGCGATTTCGCTCGCATTTGACCACAGGCGCTACTGCGGATTAACCACCCGCGGCAGCCTGCCAGGTCAGCTGCCCGTCAGCAGGCGGAAGGCCATCACCGGAGCTGCGCCGAGCAGCACCGCCCACAGACCGAACGAGGACACCAGGAGAAAATCCTGCAGGGCCTCGCTGCGTGCGGAACTGCGGCAGCTGGCGTTTTTATTGGCGCGAGTTATTGTCTTCCCCGTCTGTTTGAGGGGATTTCAATACCGTTCAATTTTTAATGACGCGGCCGCCGCATGGTTCGAATGTGAGCCTTCCCCGACACCGCGCATTAACCAAACGGAACCTGCAAGCCCTCGTCGGCTCTCAAATTTGGTTTGCCGCCGCCGCTGTCTTGCCGAACCGGATTCGCCCTGAGCAAGCTTGGTCGCGAAAAAAAGCCGGGCTCGAAGAGCCCGGCTTAGGCGTTGGCCACGTGAGGCCGACACAATCACCTTCCAAGAGGGATTTACTGAGCTCTCGCGCCGCTGGAGGAGGGGGACAAATGCGCAACTCGAAGGCTCAGCGTAAAGCCATTATGGGCCGCGGCGGCGGCTTGCAGCAACCCGCCCGCCTCGCATGTCAGTCATGCGGACCGGGGCTAGCGCGAATCGGGCGGGCGCGCGTCGTTTTGGATTGCAGGGAACGTCAGTCTAAAAAAGCCGCTGGTTCCGGTCAGGAAATTCTCCTGCACGGGTGAGCAGCAGCAAAACTACGAAGGCCAGCGCTGCGCCTTGCTCACCACGAAGTCGCGGAACACCTGCACCCGCGCCACCGTCTTCAACTCCTCGGGATAGACGAAATAGGTATCGAGCTGGATTGAATCGGATTCACCGAACAGCTGCACCAGCCGGTGATCTTCCTCGACCAGGTAATCCGGCAGCGCCGCGATGCCGAGCCCCTGCTGGCACGCTCGGACCAGCCCGAGGATGTTGTTGACCTTGAAATAGGCCTCGCGCGGGCCGGAGCCGTTGCGGCCGGCTTCGACCAGCCAGCTGCGGTTCTGCAGATGCTGCGCGATCTGGCCGTCGCTCAGCATGATGATGCGATGGGCGTCGAGCTCGTCGAGCGTGCGCGGGGTGCCGAAGCGCTTGATGTATTCCGGCGAGCAATAGGCATGAAAGCCCATCGCGAACAGCTTGCGCTGGATCAGATCGGGCTGCGTCGGCTTGCGGGTGCGGATCGCCACGTCGGCCTCGCGCATCGACAGGTCGAGTTCCTCATCGGTGACGATCAGCGAAATCCGGATCTCCGGATAAAGCGCGGTGAATTCGCCGAGCCGCGGAATCAGCCAGTTGATGCCGACGCCCTGGGTGGTGTTGATCTTGAGGTCGCCGCTCGGCCGCTCGCGGCTGTCGGTGAGTTTCGCGCGCGCCGCCTGCAGTTGCATGAACACGTCGTGGGCGGTGCGAAACAGCAGGTCGCCCTGCTCGGTGAGAATAAGGCCGCGCGCGTGCCGGTGGAACAGCGAAACCGAGAGCTCCTGTTCCAGCGCGCTGACCTGCCGTGAAACGGCCGATTGCGACAGCCCGAGCTGTTCGCCGGCATGCGTGAAGCTTCCAGCTTCCGCCGCCGCGTGAAACACTTTCAGCTTGTCCCAATCCATATCGGTAAATCCGTCGCGGGTTCGAGCCATGATTATTCCGCTGCCGCGCGTTCGTTGGCGCGCAAGGCGAGGAAACGTTCGGCTTCCAGCGCGGCCATGCAGCCCAGCCCGGCGGCCGTCACGGCCTGCCGGTAGATTTCATCGGCAACGTCGCCGGCGGCGAACACACCGGGCACCGAGGTCGCGGTGGAATTCGGCGCCACCTCGACGTACCCCGAGGGTTTCAGCTTGATCTGGCCCTGGATCAGTTCGGTGGCGGGCGCGTGGCCGATGGCGATGAAGACGCCGTCCGCCGGCAGTTCGCTCAAGCTGCCGGTTTTGACGTTCTTGAGCCGGACATGGGTGACCTTGGCCGGATTCTCGCTGCCGCAGATTTCGTCGATCGCGCTGTCCCATACCACCTTGATCTTCGGATGCTTGAACAGGCGGTCCTGCAGGATGCGCTCGGCGCGGAAGTGATCGCGGCGATGCACGATCGTCACTTGAGAGGCGAAATTGGTGAGGAACAGCGCCTCTTCCACCGCGGTGTTGCCGCCGCCGACCACGACCACTTGCTTGCCGCGATAGAAAAAGCCGTCGCAGGTCGCGCAGGCCGACACGCCAAAGCCCTTGAATTTTTCTTCCGACGGCGTGTCGAGCCAGCGCGCCTGGGCGCCGGTTGCGAGAATCACGGTCTCGGTCAGGTACACGTCGCCGCTGTCGCAAGTCAGGCGGAATGGCCGTTGCGCGAGCTCGATCTTGGTGACGAGATCGGTGACGATCTTGGTGCCGACATGGGCGGCCTGTTGCTGCATCTGCTCCATCAGCCAGGGGCCCTGGATCACGTCGGCAAAGCCCGGATAGTTTTCCACGTCGGTGGTGATGGTGAGCTGGCCCCCCGGTTGGATGCCCTGGATCAGGATCGGCTCCAGCATCGCCCGCGCGGCATAGATCGCGGCGGTGTAACCGGCCGGGCCTGAGCCGACGATCACGACCTTGGCGTGGATAGGCGCAGGCATGGGATGAGCCCCTCGCTGGAGTGAATTCGGTCGGCCCTTGAGCCGAATGCGCCCGGAAAGGCATCGCGGGGGCGCCGAAAGCGTCAAATCCAAGATAAGCCATCTGGCGAGCTATGCAAGAATTGCAATCCGTACCGGCGAATTTTCCCGTCGTGGCGGGCAAATGGCGCAGCGCACGCGCAATAAAATTGCGCAGACCGCGCGAGCTGCGCTAAGAGTGTTGCCGATACTTCCCGCAAGCCTTGCCGGTGTTAAGGACCTGGAC
The DNA here is from genome assembly GCA_963840155.1 of uncultured Alphaproteobacteria bacterium. Taxonomy (GTDB): domain Bacteria; phylum Pseudomonadota; class Alphaproteobacteria; order Rhizobiales; family Xanthobacteraceae; genus Bradyrhizobium. Next base: position 528,088 of record CAWIXP010000002.1, on the reverse strand, counting down.
CCGCGTGTCGAAGAACCTCGATGAGATCGACCTCAAAATCCTCGCTGAAATCCAGGCCGACGGCCGAATCACCAATGTCGAACTGGCCAGGCGCGCCGGCATTTCGCCGCCGCCCTGCCTGCGTCGGGTGCGGACGCTGGAGGAGGAAGGTTACATCCAGGGCTACCGCGGATTACTGGATCCGCGCCGGCTGGGCTTCGATGTCACGGTATTCGCCTCGGTGCATTTGTCGAGCCAAGCCGACGCCGACTTGCGCGCCTTCGAGGAATTCGTCCGCGCCGAACCGCTGGTGCGGGAATGCTGGATGCTTTCGGGCGAGGTCGACTTCATCCTGAAATGCGTCGCGCCGGACATGGCGACGTTTCAGGATTTCGTCACCCACCTGACCGCCGCTCCCCATGTCCGCAACGTCAGGACGTCGCTGGTGCTGCACAATTCCAAATACGAGCCAGCCGTGCCGCTCGAGATGAAAGCCGCGGGATGAGCGCTGCGGCGCAGGCCTTGAACTCTCCGGTGGGGCGGCGTCCTTAGGCCTTTTTGCGCATCATCGCGTCCAGGCTCCACGGGCCGCCGCCGGCACAGGCGAAATAGAGGCACGAAAAGCAGAACATGATCGCCAGATTTCCGCCGTTGACAAGCGGCATGAAGCCCTTCGGAAAATGCTGGATGAAGTAGGCGAACGCCATCTCGCCACACAGGATGAAGGCCACGAGCCGCGAGTAAAGGCCGACGAGCAGCAACGCGCCGAGGATCAGCTCGAACATGCCGGCGACGCCGAACAGTGAAAACGGCTCTACCTTCTCGAACGGCGTTCCCGCCGGAAATTTCAGCAGCTTGGCCACGCCGTATTGAAACAGCAACAGCGCAATTATGATGCGGAAAATGCTGCGAACCGCCGGCTCCCAGCCCGCGAGAGTCTTGTTGAATACGTCCATGGTCGCCCCCTCAATTCTTTTTCATCGCAGCATCGACGCTCCACGGGCCCGCTCCCGCGGTCGCCAGATAGAGGCAAGCGAAGCAGTAGGTGATCGCCAGCGTGCCGCCATTGATCAGCGGATAGAAGCTCTTCGGCGCGTGCACCATGAAATAGGCGACCGCCATTTCGCCCGATATGATGAAAGCCGCCGGCTGGGTGAACAGGCCCAGGATCAGCAGCGCGCCGCCGATCAGCTCGATGAAGCCGGCGGCGCCCAGAAGCGACATCGGCCGGATATTGGCGTAGGCCGGCAATGCCGGAAAGCCGAGCAGCTTGCCCATGCCATGTTCGATGATCATCAACCCCGTCATGATGCGCAGCACGCTGAGAGCGCGTGGCGCCCACGCCGCCATTGTCTCACCCATCGTCGTTCCCCCAAATTGTGACGCACCGATTCGTATCGCGACCGGGCGCCGAGGGATAGTACGTCGCGGCAATAAATCCGCAAGCTTTCGCAAAGCAGCACAGGAATAAGGCCCGCGCCGAAGTGTTTTGCCGCGATCGCGATACCGGCCGCCGGCGGCGCCGCCACTCGCTCGCCGGCCGCACCGGATCGGGGAGGCGGGCAAGAACGACCAGGAACGACAAAGGACCGGGATGGATATCCCGGTCCTTTGAGCAAACTGTGAACTGGCGACGGTTCTAGCGGTACTCGACCTTGGTGACCTCGTAGGCCTTGGCGCCGCCCGGCGCCACCACTTCCACGGAGGCGCCCTTCTTCTTGCCGATCAGCGCGCGCGCCAACGGCGAGGTGATGGAGATGCGGCCCTTCTTGGCGTCGGCCTCCGGCTCGCCGACGATCTGCCATACCGCTTTCTTGTCGGTGTCTTCGTCGACCAGCGTGACGGTGGCGCCGAACTTGATGGTGTCGCCGGAGAGCTTGGAGATGTCGATGATGTCGGCGCGCGCCAGCTTGTCCTCCAACTCGGCGATCCGGCCTTCATTATGGGACTGCTCTTCCTTGGCGGCGTGATATTCCGCGTTCTCCGAAAGGTCGCCATGCGAGCGCGCCTCGGCGATGTGCTCGATGATGCGCGGACGCTCCACCGACTGGCGCTGCTTCAGTTCGACCTCGAGCGCGGCATAGCCGCCGGCGGTCATCGGAACCTTTTCCATCATCTCTCTTCGTCCTTCAACATCTTGCGAGCGCTGCGCGGTCGCAAACGCCGAAACAGAACACCCTCGCGGCTGGCTGGTTCCCAGTCACGAGGGCTGCATCGCCGATCGATTGCCGGACTAAACAGCCAGTCCGGCGCAGGGATCAGGTTTCGGAAAAATAACTCTGCAACGTGCGGACCTCAAGGTCCCCGCCCAGATAGGCACGGATGCCCTGCGCGGCCGCGACGGCACCCGAAAGAGTGGTGTAATACGGCACTTTATGCAAGAGGGCAGCACGTCGCAAGGAACGGCTGTCGGCGAGCGCCTGCGGCCCCTCGGTGGTATTGAAGACCAGCTGGATATCGCCGTTAATGATGGCGTCGACGATATGCGGCCGGCCCTCCAGCACCTTGTTGACCTTTTCGGTCGGCACGCCGCTGTCGGTGAGGAAACGTTGCGTCCCCGAGGTGGCCATCACCTTGAAGCCGACCGAGGATAACAGCCGCACCGCGTCGGCGATCCGGGTCTTGTCGATGTCGCGGACCGAGACGAACACGGTGCCCTTGCGTGGCACCCTGGTGCCGCCGCCGAGCTGGCTCTTGGCGAAGGCGACCTCGAACGAGCGGTCGATCCCCATCACCTCGCCGGTCGAGCGCATCTCCGGGCCGAGCACGGTATCGACGCCGGGGAAGCGGGCGAACGGGAACACCGATTCCTTGACGCCGACATGGCCGAGCTTGCGCTTCTGCAGTTTGAAGTCGGCAAGCTTCTCGCCGGCCATCAGCCTTGCGGCGATCTTGGCCACCGGCGTGCCAACCACCTTGGCGACGAACGGCACGGTGCGCGAGGCCCGCGGGTTGACCTCGAGCACGTAGATCTCGCCGTCCTTGACGGCGTACTGCACGTTCATCAAGCCGACCACGTCGAGACCGAGCGCCAGTTCGCGGGTCTGCCGCTCCAGTTCGGAAATCATTTCGGCGTCGAGCGAATGCGGCGGCAGCGAGCAGGCGGAATCGCCGGAGTGAATGCCGGCTTCCTCGATGTGCTCCATGATGCCGACGATGAAGGTGTCGTTGCCGTCGCACAGGCAGTCGACGTCGATCTCGATGGCATCCGACAGATAGCGGTCGAACAACAGCGGATTGGTGCCGAGCACGGTATTGATCTGGCCGGTCTTGTCGTTCGGGTAGCGCGCCTTGACCTCGCCCGGCACCAGCTCCGGGAGCGTGCCGAGCAGGTAATCCGAGAGCTGGGTTTCCTCGCGGATGATCTGCATCGCGCGGCCGCCGAGCACGTAGGACGGGCGCACCACCAGCGGCAGTCCGAGATCGGCGGCCACCAGCCGCGCCTGTTCGACCGAATAGGCGATGCCGTTCTTCGGCTGCTTCAGCCGCAGCTTGTCCAACACCCGCTTGAAGCGGTCGCGGTCTTCGGCCAGATCGATGGCGTCGGGCGAGGTGCCGAGGATCGGCACAGCGGCCGCTTCCAGCGCACGCGCGAGTTTCAACGGCGTCTGGCCGCCGAACTGCACGATCACGCCGTGCAACGTGCCGTTCTGCCGCTCGGTGGCGATGATTTCGAGCACGTCCTCCGCGGTCAGCGGCTCGAAGTACAGTCTATCGGCGGTGTCGTAGTCGGTCGACACCGTTTCCGGGTTGCAGTTGATCATGATGGTCTCATAGCCGGCGTCGTGCAGCGCGAAGCAGGCATGGCAGCAGCAATAGTCGAATTCGATGCCTTGGCCGATCCGGTTCGGCCCGCCGCCGAGGATGATCACTTTCTTCTTGTCCGACGGCGCGCTCTCGTCGGCGAGGCTGCCCGCAAACGGCGTTTCATAGGTCGAATACATGTAGGCGGTGGGCGAGGCGAACTCGGCGGCGCAGGTGTCGATGCGCTTGAAGGCCGGGCGAACCCCAAGCGTCTGCCGGCTGGCGGTCACCTCGGCCTCCAATGTCCCGGTCAGCACCGCAAGCCGGGCGTCGGAAAACCCCATCGCCTTCAGCGTCCGCATGCCGAATGCGTTGCCGGGCAGGCCGCTTTGCTTGATCTTGCTCTCCATCTCGACGATGCCGCGCATCTCGGCGAGAAACCACGGATCGATCTTGCAGGAGGTGAAGATCTCCTCGTCGCTCCAGCCGAGCCGCATCGCCTGGGCCACCTGCAGGATCCGGTTCGGCGTCGGGGTGCCCAGCGCGGCGCGGATCGCGTTCTTGTCGTCGCTGCGGCCAAGCCCCTCGATCTCGATCTCGTCGAGGCCGGTGAGGCCGGTTTCGAGGCCGCGCAACGCCTTTTGCAGGCTCTCCTGAAAGGTGCGGCCGATCGCCATCACTTCGCCGACCGACTTCATCGAGGTGGTCAGCGTGGTCGAGGCGCCGGGAAATTTCTCGAACGCGAACCTCGGAATCTTTGTGACGACGTAATCGATGGTCGGCTCGAACGAGGCCGGCGTCGCCCCGCCGGTGATGTCGTTGGCGATCTCGTCCAGCGTGTAGCCGACGGCCAGCTTGGCGGCGACCTTCGCGATCGGAAAGCCGGTGGCTTTCGAGGCCAGCGCGGAGGAGCGCGACACCCGCGGGTTCATCTCGATCACCACCATGCGGCCGTCGACCGGGTTTACTCCGAACTGCACGTTGGAGCCGCCGGTCTCGACCCCGATCTCGCGCAGCACCGCCAGCGAGGCGTCGCGCATGATCTGGTATTCCTTGTCGGTGAGCGTCAGCGCCGGCGCCACGGTGATCGAGTCGCCGGTATGCACGCCCATCGGATCGAGATTCTCGATCGAGCAAACGATGATGCAATTATCCTTCTTGTCGCGCACCACCTCCATCTCGAACTCTTTCCACCCCAGCACCGATTCCTCGACCAGGATTTCATCGGTGGGCGAGGCATCGATGCCGCGCTCGACAATCTCGATGAACTCGGCCTTGGTGTAGGCGATGCCGCCGCCGGTGCCGCCCATGGTAAAGGACGGCCGGATGATCGCGGGCAGCCCGATGTCGTCGAGCGCGCGCAACGCGTCGGGCAGGTTCTTGGTCTGGATCGAACGCGGCGTCTCCAGGCCGATCCGGGTCATGGCCTCGCGGAAACGGCCGCGGTCCTCGGCCTTGTCGATCGCCTCCGCGGTGGCGCCGATCATCTCGACCCCGAATTTCGCCAGCGTCCCCTGCCGGCGCAGCGACAGCGCGCAGTTCAGCGCGGTCTGGCCGCCCATGGTCGGCAACAATGCAAAACCGCCGGCAACGACGTGGCGCTCCTTTTCGATGATCTTGGCGACGATCTCCGGCGTGATCGGCTCGATATAGGTGGCATCCGCCAATTCCGGGTCGGTCATGATGGTGGCCGGATTTGAATTGACCAGAACGATGCGGTAGCCCTCTTCCTTCAGCGTCTTGACCGCTTGGGTGCCGGAATAGTCGAATTCGCAGGCCTGGCCGATCACGATCGGGCCGGCGCCGATGATCAGGATGGTGGAGATGTCGGTTCTTTTGGGCATTCCGTCTCGCGGGCAGGCAATTGGGCACAAAAAAAGGGCGCGCATACCGCGCGTCCCCTCGAGCCAAGAGCGCGTATTTCTCGCGCGCGGGTGGTCTTTAGACCAGATTCCGCAGCCGCGAAAGGCCCTCCAAGGCCGCATCAACCGCCAATTTCGGCTCGCTTTCGGGATTGGAGACCCGGCCTGGATTTGAACCAGGATAAAGAGCGATGCACTGCTCTCGCGTTGACGCTTTCCGCCACCGGGCCGACCGGATGATTGCCGATCGCGCCGCGGTGAGCCACCTCTAGCCTCGATTAACCTTAATTGGCGGGCGCGATCCGCCAAAGCGGGGTCCGGTGCGGCTCGGAAAATCGGTTCGTGTGAGCCGGATCGCGCCCCTGTTGTCGACTATTGAATCGCGAAGGCGTGGCGAGCCACGAACGTCATCCGCCACGGATTGTGCCCGATATTGATATGGGCGCGCGCGGCGGTAAACCCGGCTGCGGCAAGCTTGGCCATCATCTCGGCCTCGCTGTAGCGCTGCAGGCCGATGCGCGTGCGCAATTGCCGGTAGTCCGACAGCGCGGTCGAGACCAGTCCGATCAGGGCGTCCTTCAGAAAGCCGTGCGTCAGCGCAAAACGCAGCAGCGCGATCACATCCCTCATCATGCCGACCTCCGGGCGCAGGATATCGCCCAGCACCAGCCGACCGCTCGGCTTCAACAGCCGTCGTACGATAGCCAACGCCGAATCGAACTCTTCCGGCGTCATGTATTGCACCACCGAATTCATCACCACGAGATCGATCGACTTTTCGTCCATCTTGCGCACGTCATCCAGCGAACGCACCCGGATTTTGGTATTGGGCGCAAAGCGCGCGATCAGCCGCCCACGCACGCCGGGCGCGGGTTCGGCGAGGTAGAGCTTGCCGCAGGCCTCCGCCACCCGCGCCGCCGACAGCGCCTCGCCGCAGGCATAGTCGAGCACCACGGCATGCGGCGAGGAAATGTAGCCGATGATGTCCCTGGCGATGACCTGGAAATGCAGGTCGCGATGCAGCTTGCTCGCATAAATCGTATGCGTGGAATCGTAATAGTCGATCCAGTCGTCCATAACTAGCAAGCGTCCGGTAAAGCCGGTTCCGGCAGGGGAACAGGCGCTGAAATGATGCGTTAGAAGGTCCGGCGAGCCGTGTCCATGGCCGCCGACAGTCCGGTTCCTAACAGGAAGGTGCATCGTGAGCAAAGCCAAGTCCGAGAAAGTCTCCCCCGATCTCGACACCCCAACCGATCTGCCGCCGGCCGCGGTGGACAAGATTTCGGCGTCGCTCAACACCCTGCTGGCCGACGCCTTTGCGCTCTATGTCAAGACCAAGAATTTCCACTGGCATGTCAGCGGGCGGCACTTCCACGATTATCACCTGATGCTCGACGAGCAATCCGATGCGATCTTCGCGACCACCGATCAGTTGGCCGAGCGCGTGCGCAAGCTCGGCGGCACCACGCTGCGTTCGATCGGGCAGGTCGGCAAGCTGCAGACCATCCAGGACAATAACGAGGATTACGTGCCCCCGAGGGAGATGCTGCGCGAGTTGATGGAAGACAACAAGCACGTCGCGGCCGCGATGCGAAAGGCGCACGAACTCTGTGACGACAATGGCGATTCCGGCACCGCCGGACTGTTGGAAACCTTCATCGACGAGACCGAGCGCCGCACCTGGTTCCTGTTCGAGGCCAGCCGCCAGGAAGGCAGCAACGCAGCGTAGCGGCATCGTCCCAGGATGTCGGCGAGCCGCAACTCAAGGACTCCGAGAGCGTCGCAGCGACCGCAACAACCCGGTGAAGACCGGGGTCGCTGCCCGCAATTCCTCGAAGTTCAGCTTCGAAATCGTCCGCAACTTCCGTTCGCCCTTTCTGGTCAATTTCAGCAGCATGCGCCTGCCGTCAACCTCATCGACGATCCTTTGCAGCAGCCCCAGTCTTGCCATGCGGTCGACCAACTCAACCGCGGTGTGATGCCGAACCAGAAGGAAATCCGCGAGATCACCGACGAAGACGGGCTCGGCGCCGGAAAAACCCTTAACGGCAAGCAGCGCCTGATGCTGTTGCGGGCTTAGTCCGGCCTGATGAGCGGCCGCCTTGCTGAAGGACAGGAATTTCCGAAGTTGAAAGCGAAACCGGGCGAGGGCCTGATAATCAACGGCGTAAGAGCCGCGAGCCTGCGCTTGCTTTTTGCCCGACCGTCCGACCGCCTTCCGAAGCTGTTGCGGTTTCGATTGACGCATCCATGCCCCCACCCGCGTCCACGATGGCATCAGCTATAGCATCGGCGCATCCGCGTGCCTACGTTCGCGCCCCTCGCGCGGTCGCGGTTTCGAGCCTTGAAAAAAATGCGGCTGGAGATGATGTCGGGCGGCGCAGGACCCGCGGCGGCTATTTGCCGGCTGCGTTCAACACCTGCACGAGGATGCTTTGCAAGGCGAGGGGAATTCGCGTGTTCTTTCGCCGTCGCGACCTTTCCAGCGCTTCTGCGATTTCCGCCTTGGTGCATTGCCCTGTCGAAGATCTGGCGATGATATCGCGCCACATCGCCGATAATGTTTTGCCGGCGTGGAACGGCCGCGCAATGACCACGCCTTGCGATTCGGCCCAGCGGACAATCTCGTCCATGGTCTGAGGACCGCAGCTGCGGGCGGTCTCGAGATCGCTGAAGCTTACCCTTCGAAGCAGGTCGGTCGAGGGAATCCAGCGTCCTCTCGGCGGGACTTCCCCCGAAAACTCAGTGGCCAACTGCTTCAGTACATTCTCGGCGCGGACGCTCAATCCTTCCGGTTGCGCGGCCCGGAACGCCGAAGCCTTGTTCGAGATCGTGGGGCGGTCGTTCGCTTTGGTTCCAAAGCCCGGACCGACGGCGGCGGGAAGGCTGTGGGCGTGGATGCTGACCGTTGCGCGCGAGGCGCGATCGGCCGCCCGGTTGTCGGTGTCCACGGCTTCTCGCCAGGCATGTCGTTGTCTTGCGTTCGCGGTTTTCAAGTTCGTGCCCTGCTCAGGGAATGAGACCGACATTGAGCGGCGGCATGTTTTTCGCAAGCGGAAATCCGCCGTCATGCCGCAACTTATCGCATAGCATAAAGTTCAATATACATCGTCATACGATATGAATTCACGGCAAATGTTGGGTTTCTTCGACCAAAGTGACATTGACAGATTTGGCGTGGAGGGAATTGCTACGGTAAAGGCCGTGTCGGCGCTTTCAAGTGCCTGCCCCGCTCGTTTGCCGGGCGGGGAGCTTGATCGTGCGTTTCGTGCGTTGCAAAAAGAATCGCTGGGAGGATTATCAGCCGTGAAAAGATTTCCTGAACAAGATCTGAATCTAAACCTGTCGCGCCGTACCCTGTTGCAGGCTGGCGCGGGCCTCGTCGGGGGCGCGCTCTTGCCGGGAAGCATCGGGGCGGCGCTTGCCGAAGACCATCCGCCGATCGGCAGCTACCCCGGTTGTTGCTCGGGCTCGTCGGTGTTCATCGGCATCTCGGTGCCGCGCACCGGCACCTACGCCCTGCAGGGCGAAGACGAACTCAAGGGCTACGAACTCGCCATCGAGCACATCAACAATGGCAACGAACTGATCAAGAAGATTTCGCCGAAAACCACCAAAGGAGTGCTCGGGAAAGAGCTGAAATACGGCGTCGCCGATTCCGGCGCCAAGCCGAACGAGGCGGTGCAGGCCGAGCAGCGCTTCATCAGCGAGAACAAGGCGGTGCTGATGACCGGTTCTACATCGAGCGCCGTCGCAGTCGCGCTCAACAAGCTGGCGCAGCGCGAGAAGGTGCTGTACGTCGCCGGCATTTCCGGCTCGAACGACACCACCGGCAAGGATTGCGTGCGCTACGGCTTTCGCCAGTGTTTCTACGGCCAGACCGCGGCGGCCGCGATCGGCCCGATCGTCGTCAAGACCTTCGGCAAGGGCAAGAAGGCTGCTTATCTGACGCCGGATTACACCTACGGGCACACCGTCACGAAATCGATGCAGGACTATCTTGCAACCGCCGGCTGGACCACGACGACCGATCAGGTGGCTCCGCTCGGCGCGCCCGACTATTCCTCCTATCTGCTCAACGTCGCCAATTCCGGCGCCGATGTGCTCCTCAACGTCAATTGGGGCCACGACGCGGTGTTGTCGACCCAGCAGGCGAAGCAGTTCGGTATTTTCGACAAGATGAAGCTCGTCGTTCCCTACCAGACACCTTTCCTCGCCCGCGAGGTGGGTGGCGATCTGATGGCCGGTGTCTATGCCGCCACCGACTTCTGGTGGACGCTGGAAGACAAATATCCGCTCGCCAAGATGTTCGTCGAGGCGTTCGAAAAGAAATACGGCTACAAGCCCGAATGGGGCGCCAACAACGCCTACATGGAATTCGCGCTCTGGGCGGAGGCCGTTGAAAACGCCGGCAGCTTCTATCCGCCCGACGTCATCAAGTCGTACGAGGCTGGCCGCAAGATTCAATCCACTGTGGGCGAAGTCTATTTCCGCAAGGAAGATCATCAGCTGGTGCGGCCGGTCATCATCGTCAGGGGCAAGGCGCCCAAGGAGATGAAGAACAAGGCGGACTACTACGAGATCGTCGAAATCGTCCCCGGTGCGGGGCTGATGCAGAAGCCCGACGCCTTCGGCTGCAATCTCGGCGATTACACCTGAACCAGGCTGGACATCGGCGCCGTGGGCAGCTTATCACTGCCCACGGCGCTTGTTTTTGCCCACTGCGCCGCCACCCGGTCGGCGCAGTCGCTGACCCCGGTCATTGCCGCTCATGATCAATTGGCCGAATTTCATTTCCCAGGTCTTCAACGGGCTGGCACTCGGCGCATTGCTGGCGCTGATCAGTTCCGGGCTCACCATCATTTACGGCACGCTCGGCGTGCTCAACCTGGCGCACGGCGCCATGTTCATGCTGGGCGGTTACGCCGGCTACGTCGCATACGAATATTCCGGGTCATACCTCGTCGCGGTGGTTGCGGGCTCGCTTTTCGTCATGGTCGTTGGCGTGGTGATGGAACGGGTCATCATTCGCCACTTTTACAATCGTCCGCATGAAGACCAGCTCCTCGTCACTTTCGGGCTCGGTATCTGCTTCGTCGAGATCGTGCGATTGTTGTTTTCGAGCCAGTCGAAACTGCTACCCGCGCCGCCGCTGTTGCGGGGCATAACTTCGCTCGGCTTCATGTATTACCCGACCTACCGCCTTGCGGTGGTCGGAATTGTCGCGGTCGCGCTCGGCGCCCTCTTCCTTGTTCTTTACCGCACCCGGCTCGGGATGATCGTGCGCGCCGGGATCGAGGATTCGGTGATGGTGGATTCGCTCGGCATCAACGTATACCGCGTTTTCATGATCGTATTCGGGATCGGCGCGATGGCGGCCGGTTTCGCCGGAATTGTCAACGCGCCGGTGGTCTCGCTCACACCCGGGGTCGGAGACGACATCCTGGTCGAGACTTTCGTGGTGGTGGTGATCGGCGGCGTCGGCTCGTTCCCGGGCGCCATTCTCGGCGGCCTGATCGCCGGCGAGATCATCAGCGTCACCTCGATGATCAATCCCGGCTACGCCTACGTGATGCTGTTTGCCGTCATGACGCTGGTGCTGGTGATTCGGCCACACGGCTTGCTGGGCGTCCAGGGCCGCGAATGAACATGGTGGCCCGATGTTGAAGCAACGCCCGTTCTTGATCGAGACGCTGACGGCGATCGGCTTGATCGCGGCGCCGTTCGTGCTGCCCTACCTCGGTTTCGCACCCAACACCGTGAACCGGATTTTGGTCTGGGGATTGTTCGGGATCGGCTTCGATATCCTGTTCGGCTTCACCGGGCTGCTGTCGTTCGGCCAATCCGCCTTCTACGGCACCGGCGGTTTCGTCGCCGCCTATCTGCTGACCCGGGCGGGATTTCCATCCGTCATCCTGGCGCTGATCGTCGGCATGATCGCGGCCGCCGCGGTCGGCTATCTGGTCGGGCTCATAGCGCTGCGGCGGACCGGCATCTACTTCGCGATGATCACCGTGGCGATCGCGGAGGTGTTCTTTTTTGTCGAATTCAATCCGCTCGCGAACTGGACCGGCGGCGAGAACGGCCTGCCCGGAGTGCCGACCCCGAGCCTCGATCTCGGCTTCACCAGCATTCACTTCACGACCGGCTGGTCGCTCTACCAGTTTCTCGCGTTTTGCTATTTCATCGGCATCGTCATCGCGCTGCGGATCGTTCGTTCCCCGGTCGGCGCGGTCCTGAGCGCGATCCGGGATAACCCGGTGCGCGCGACGGCGGTCGGCCATGACATTCACAGCTACAAGCTCGCGGCATTCGTGATCGCGGCCGCCTATGCCGGTTTCGCGGGCGGCTTGCTCGGGGTCATGCAGGCTTTCATGCCGCCCGACGCCTTCACCTTCGATACGTCAGGCCAGCTCGTCATGCAGACCGCGATCGGCGGCAGCGGGACGCTGTTCGGACCGCTGGTCGGTGCGACGATCTGGCTTTTCCTGCAGGATTTCCTGCAAGGTGCGATGGGTCTCGGTGCGGCATGGAAGCTCGTCCTTGGCACCGTATTCGTGCTGCTGGTATGTTTCCTGCGACGCGGCATCATCGGTGGTCTCGAGGACCTCTACGGCTGGATCGCGCGCAACCGCGCGCAAGGACCGGCCGAGACGGCGCTCGAGGCTCCGCTCATCGCCGGAGGGCGGGAACCCGCGGAAGCTCCGGTCGCCAGGGAGCCGGCGCCGCTGATCGTGCCCGGCCGCCCGCGCGCCGGTGGCGACCATGCCGCTGCGATCTTGCAGGCAAGCGGCCTGACCAAACGTTTTGGCGGCGTCGTCGCCAACAGCGAGATCGATTTCACCGTCAATCGCGGCGAACTGCGCGGCATCATCGGCCCCAACGGCGCCGGCAAGTCGACGTTCTTCAAGATGCTGACCTGCGAAATCCGGCCGACCTCCGGCAACATCGTGTTCGACGGCCGGGATATCACCGGCATGAACGTCACCGAGGTGGCTCAGCTCGGCTTGACCAAGAGCTATCAGGTCAATCAGCTGTTCGCCGGCCTGACCGTGCGCGAGAACGTGGTCATCGCCGCGCTTGCCAAGCTGAGGGGAAAGTTCAGGCTCGACCTGTTCCGCAGCCTGGACCGTATCCCGGGACTGAATGAATTGGTGGAGGGCACCCTGGATCTGGTCGATCTCTCGTCGCGACCGGATACGCCGGTGTCGCAGCTCGCCTATGGCGAAAAGCGGCGGCTTGAGATCGGATTGGCTCTGGCCACTTCGCCGAGCCTGCTTTTGCTCGACGAGCCGCTCGCCGGCATGAGCCCGCACGAGCGTATCGAGACCGTCAAGCTGCTCAAATCGATCAGCCAGGGCCGCACCATGATCGTGATCGATCACGACATGGATGCGCTGTTCGAATTGGCTGAACGGGTTACCGTGCTGCAGGAAGGCCGCGTCCTGGTCGAGGGAACGCCGGAAGAGATCAAGAACAACGCCGCGGTACAGGAGGCCTACCTCGGCGGCATGCACGGAGTGCTCGCGGCATGAACCTGCTCGAGGCCAGCGGCCTCAACAGCTATTATGGGGATTCCCACATCCTGTTCGACGTCTCGCTGCGCGTCGGGCGCAACGAGGTGGTGGCGCTGCTCGGCCGCAACGGCGCCGGCAAAAGCACCACCTTGAAAACCCTGATGGGCGTTCTGACCCCGCGCTCCGGCACGGTGATGCTCGATGGCGTCGATCTCGCCGGCCGCAAGAGCCACGCGGTGGCACAAGCAGGCATGCAGCTGGTGCATGAAGAACGCCGGATTTTCGGCAGCCTTAGCGTCGAGGAAAACCTGGTGCTCGCCGGGCTGACCGCTTCGGAGCGGTGGCCGCTCGAGCGCATCTACGAGATGTTTCCGCGGCTCAAGGAACGGCGCGGCGGCCGAGGCACCGATTTATCCGGCGGCGAGCAGCAGATGCTGGCGATCGCTCGCGCGCTGGTGCGCAGTCCCAAGATCATTTTGCTGGACGAGCCCTTCGAGGGGCTGGCGCCGGTGATCGTGCGTGATTTGATGGCGGCTTGCCGCAATCTTGCCGACGCAGGCCAGACCATCGTGCTGGTCGAGCAGAATCTGGCGGCGACGCTGGCGCTGGCGCAGCGCGTCTACATCATCAACAACGGGCACATCGTTCACGAGGGGCCGGCCCAGGAAATCAAGGCCGCGCCGGCCATTCTGCAACGTTATCTCGGCGTCTAGGCGCGGAAGCTTCATCGGCGGGCAAGCACGGCTAGCCTTGCAGCGCGGCAATCATTCTTGCGGCGTGACGTTCGAGCGTTTCGGCGTCTTCCTTGCGGGTCTGCGGCGGCAGCAAGTCGACGCCTGTCCTCATCGGCAGCACGTGCATGTGCAGATGGAACACGACTTGGCCGCTGGCGGCCTCGCTGAACTGCTGAACGATCATCCCTTCCGCGTCGAACGCCTTCACCGCTGCGAGCGCGATTTTCCTTGCGGTTCGCGCCACCTCGGCAAAATCATCCGCCGCGATATCGAAGATGCCGCGTGCCGGAGCTTTCGGTATGACCAGCGTATGACCCGGCGAGCGGGGCATGATGTCCAGGAAAGCCAGCGTGTGCCGGTCTTCATAGACCTTGTAACAGGGGAGTTCACCGCGCAGGATTCTCGCGAAGATATTTCGATCGTCGTATGCGTTCATGGTCCTCACCGAAAATTGGCAACGGCAGTCATGTCGGCATTCTTGTTAGATGCGGCCTCGCTGGCAATCCCTTCTCCTGTCTGCTCCGGCGTCTGCTGGCGGCGATTTGCCGGACGCCGGGCCCGATCGATTCCACCTCAAAACGCCTGGTTAACCCTGGGTTAGCAGTCTCGCGGAAATGCCCACGGGAATCGGGGGCGGCTTTTTAAAGCTTCGCGTATATCGAAGCTCGCGCAAACGACTTCTTCGATGTGGGCGAGACGGTATGGCGGGCCTGACCATGTCAAATACCGCTCCTGCGCGGCAAATGCCGGTATCCGCCTTGGCGGGGGTGCTCGCGCTGTTTGCCGGGCTTTGCGCCATCTTTGCCGGCTGCGCCGCGGTGGCGGATCGGCATTTCGAGACCGCGCAGGCGCGCTGGCCGCTCGCTTCGGCGTCGGTCGAGCGGACCGACGTCATCATCTCGGCACGCGCGCCAAAAGACGGCGGCGGCAAGCAGACCAGACTTCGCTATCGGGTGCGATATGATGTGGACGGCACGCCGCAGTCGGCAACGTTGACGTCGCGCGGCGTTTTTTCACCGGCGGCAGCGGCACAGCTGCAGTCGTGGGCGGCGCAGCACCGCACCGGCAGCCGAGCTCGATATCAGGTACGATCCCTCGCAACCGGATAGAGCCGACTTTGCTTCGGCCGAAATATCCTCCAGTGCCGGCCGCATGCAAACCGATCTCATACTGTTCACGGTGGCTGCAATGGCCTGCGCCGGGCTGCTGCTGCTGGCAAGGCACCTGAGAGCGCGAGAGGCGGCCCTTGGGGCCGCGGCCGCCGATGGCTCTCAAAGCGGCAGCCGCGGGCAAAGCGCAAATTCCGGGATGGGTGTTGTCTTTGCCGCGATGGGCCTGCTGGTGACCGGGATGGTGATTTTCCGCGCGGTCCATGCGGATCCGTTGACGGCGGACGATTTGATGGGCGTGCCGGCCGGCCTGATGTTCGTGTTCGCCGGAATGCTGCTCGGCCTGTCGCCTGAATACGCCAAATGGCGGCCGCTGCTCGCCACGCTCGTGGTCACCTGTTTCGCGGTGACGTTCGATTGGGTTGCCTTCGTTCCCGGCGAACGAAAATTCAACGGCAGCATCGGGGGCGTCGGGTTTATCTCTGGAGAGCTTGTGGGGCGAACGCTGTTCGGGATCATCGCCGTCGTGCTCGACGTTGTCGCGATCGCGATGTGGCGGAGCCAAGCCCAACGCATGGCTGGACCGGATGCCTCGGACGAAGCCGGGCCGGCCAGCATCTATGGCCGATTCCAGGGCCCGGCCAGCGCCGCCTCCGCCGATAGGACGAAGGTCGAATAGGGCCGTGCAGGTTTGCAACGACTCCGGGAGCGATTATGCTGCCGGTCGACAGGCGGTCCTGGATTTCAACCCGCGATCCTCCTGACAGCAAACGAGGACGCCACACCTTCGTGCCCGGGCTCGAGCTCCGGGAATAACTCCCGACCCCGGGATAAGGTGCGCCCGCCGTCGATCAGGTCTCAGGCATGAACGAAAGCATCTCATCGCCCTTCATCAGATACCCGATCGGGACGTCGTTGATGATGGCCGGCATCCTGTTCGTCGGCATGGTCGCCTATCCGCTGCTTCCGGTTGCTCCCCTGCCGCAGGTCGATTTCCCGACCATCCAGGTCTCGGCGAGCTTACCGGGCGGCAGCCCGGAAACCATGGCGTCCTCGGTGGCGCAGCCGCTGGAGCGCCAGCTCGCGCAAATTCCCGGTATTGCGCAGATGACCTCGACGAGCTCACTGGGTTCTACCTCGATAACGATCCAGTTCGATCTCAATCGCAGCATCGATGGCGCGGCCAATGATATCCAGGCGGCCATCAACGCGGCCGGCGGCCAATTGCCGAAAAACCTGCCGTCACCGCCAACCTATCGCAAGGTCAATCCGGCGGACTCCCCGATCCTGCTGTTGTCGGCGACCTCGGATTCCCTGCCGCTGATAAGGGTGAGCGACGCGATCGACGCCCAGCTCGGTCAGCAGCTCAGCCAGATTGCCGGCGTGGCGCAGGTCTTCATCGGCGGCCAGCAAAAGCCCGCGATCCGGGTCCAGGTCGACCCGGCGAAGCTGGTGGCCAAGGGCCTGTCGCTGGAGGATGTCCGCAGCCAGATCGCGATCACCACGGTCGACAGTCCCAAGGGCAACATCGACGGCGAAAGACGGGCCTATACGATCTACGCCAACGACCAGTTGCTGGATGCCAAGGATTGGAACGACGTCATCGTCGCCTACCGCAACGGCGGTCCGCTGCGAATCCGCGACATCGGCCAGGCGATCGCCGGACCCGAGGACATGAAGCAGGCCGCCTGGGCCGACGGCAAGCGCGGCGTGTTCCTCGTCATCTTCAAGCAACCCGGCGCCAATGTCATCGAGACCGTCGACCGGATCAAGGCGCAGCTGCCGCGGTTGATCGCGGCCATCCCGCCGGCGGTCAAGATCAAGATCATCAGCGACCGCACCCTGACCATCCGCGCCGCGGTCGAAGACGTGCAGATAACGCTTCTGATCACCATCATGCTGGTCGTCATGGTGATCTTCGTGTTCCTGCGCAGCTTCTGGGCCACCGTGATTCCCGCGGTGACCGTTCCGCTCGCGCTGCTCGGCGCCTGCGCGCTGATGTGGGCGTTCGGCTATACGCTGGACAACCTCTCGCTGATGGCCCTGACGATCGCCGTCGGCTTCGTCGTCGACGACGCCATCGTGATGCTGGAGAACATCACGCGCTACGTCGAGGCAGGCGAAAAGCCGCTTGCCGCCGCGTTCAAGGGCGCCAGCGAAATCGGGTTCACGATCGTATCGATCAGCGTTTCGCTGGTCGCGGTGCTGATCCCGCTGCTTTTGATGGGCGGCATCATCGGCCGCCTGTTCCGCGAGTTCGCGGTGACGCTGGCGATGGCGATTTTCTTCTCGCTGGTGGTATCGATGACGCTGACGCCGATGATGGCATCGCGCTTTCTGCGCGCGCGCAACGAGACCAGGCACGGTAAATTCTATCAATGGAGCGAGCGGGCGTTCGACCGGATGCTGCATGCCTATGAGCGCGGCCTGGACCTGGCGTTGCGGCGAAAATTCACCACGCTGTGCATCTTCTTCGCAACGCTGGGATTGTCGATCTATCTGTTCATCATCATTCCCAAGGGCTTCTTTCCGCAGCAGGACAACGGTTTTCTCACCGCGACGTCGGAGGCGGCCCAGGATATTTCCTTTGCCGAGATGAAGCGGCATCAGGAAGAACTGAGCAATATCGTGCAGGCCGATCCTGCCGTCGACAGCATCGCCATGTTCATCGGCGGCGGCGGCACCGCGCTCAACTCAGGCCGCATGTACATTACCTTGAAGCCGCACGACCAGCGCGACGCCAGCGCGCAGCAGATCATTGCCCGGCTGCGGCCGAAGCTCGACAAGGTCGAGGGGGCCCGCCTCTACATGCAAGCCTCCCAGGACGTGCGTCTTGGCGGCCGCGCGACGCGCACGCAATTCGAATTCACGCTGCAGGATGCCAATCTGGCCGAACTCAACGAATGGGCGCCGAAGATTTTAGCCAGGATGCAGAAGCTGCCCGAATTGCGCGACGTCGCCACCGACCAGCAGACCCAGGGCACCACGCTGACGCTGACGATCGACCGCGACACCGCCTCGCGTTACGGCATCCAGCCGCAGTTGATCGACGACACGCTGTCTGACGCCTTCGGCCAGCGTCAGGTCACCCAGTATTTCACCCAGCTCAACAGCTATCACGTGATCCTTGAAATCCCGCCCGAGCTGCAGGGCAACGTCGATACGCTCAACAAGCTCTACATCAAATCGCCGCTCACCGGCGATCAGGTGCCGCTGTCGGTGTTTTGCAGATGGACGACGATACCGGTGCGCCCGCTGGCGATCGCCCACCAGGGGCAGTTTCCGGCGATCACGATCAGCTTCAACCTCGGCGAGAATGTCGCGCTCGGCCAGGCTACCAATGCGGTGCAGAAGGCCGTGTACGATCTCGGTACGCCGGCCACGCTCGCCTCGAGCTTTCAGGGCACCGCGCAAGCGTTCCAGCAATCGCTCGGCACCGTGCCGCTGCTGATATTGGCGGCACTCGTTGTGGTGTACCTGATCCTTGGCGTTCTCTACGAAAGCTATATCCACCCGCTCACCATTCTCTCGACCCTGCCGTCGGCCGGCGTCGGCGCGCTCGCGATCCTGATGGTGTTCGGATTCGATTTCAGCCTGATCGCCCTGATCGGCATCATCCTTTTGATCGGCATCGTGAAGAAGAACGGCATCATGATGGTCGACTTCGCGATCGCGGCGGAGCGCGAAGATCACCTCTCGCCGGAGCAATCGATCCGTCAGGCGGCACTGTTGCGGTTTCGCCCGATCATGATGACCACGATGGCGGCCTTGCTTGGCGGCGTGCCGCTGATGCTGGGCACCGGCACCGGATCGGAAATCCGCCAGCCGCTCGGCTATGCCATGGTCGGCGGCCTGATCGTCAGCCAGGCGCTGACGCTGTTCACGACGCCGGTGGTGTATCTGTATCTCGATAATCTTTCCAACGCGCTGTCGCGCTGGATGCAGACCAGAAAGCCCGAGGATTTCCAATCTGCAACGGAGGATGATTCAAGCAAGATCGCGGCGGAATAACCGCTGGCGCGATGTTTCGACGAAGCGGGCTAGCTAGTCCGGCTGCTTCCACAGCCCGAGCAGCGGGCCGTTTTCTCCCAGCACCGGATCGCTGCCCGGCAGCTTCACTGCCGGGATCGTCTTGATCGCCTTCGCGTGATTTTCAGGCGTCGGCCGCGTGACCTGCATTTTTGCTCCGGGCGGATAGGCGCCGACCACCGAAAAATCCTTGCTCGCGGCGAGGCATTGGTGACCGGTGCCGGCGGGCAGGATCGCGACGTCGCCCGCTTTGACCTCGATTTCCTCACCGCCGTTGCCGCCGAAGCGGACCCGCGCCTGGCCGCGGGCGATGCCAAGCGCTTCGTGAACCGTGGCGTGGTAGTGCAGATAGTCGAAGATGCCGTTGCGCCACATGTCGCCCCAGCCGTTGGCGCCGAACAATCCCTCGATGGTTTTTTCCGGGTGGTCGTTATCGACCGATACCGCCTGCCGGTAGAGCAGTAGCGGCATCGGGTTGTTCGGGACGAGCCCATCGTCCTCGAACACGAATGTAAGGGGCTCGGTCTCCGCTGCGACAACCGGCATCGATGGTCTCCCGCGCATGCGCTCGCCTGCGGAATCAACGGCCGCCGTCAGCTCGCGTTCCCGCGACTAGTGCCCGGGGATCTCGAAAACCAGGCAGGTGGTGGTGGCGTGCGCGAGCAGGCGGCCCTTGGCATCGGTGATGCGCGCTTCGGCGGTCGCGGTGCGGCGGCCGACGTTAAGCGTGCGGCCCTCGCTGCGCACCGGCCCGGTATCCTCGCTGATGCCCTTGATGAAGGAGACCTTGAATTCGAGCGTGGTGTAGCCGGTTCCGGGCGGCAGCATGGTGTGGACCGCTAATCCCATCACCGAATCCAGCAGTGTCGCGGCGTAGCCGCCGTGCACCGAGCCGATCGGGTTGTAGTGGCGGAAGCCGGGAATGCTGTGCATCACGACCACGCCGGGCTCGGCGGTAGAATCGAACGGCTCGATGGTCTGCATGATCGGCGGCGCCGGCAAGCTGCCGTCGAGGATGGCGCGGACGAAGTCGATGCCCGGCATCGATGCCATGACCGCGGCTGGGGTGACGCCGTATTCGATGCTGGCGGCGGTGCGGTCATTCATAGGGGCTTTCCTCCGGCACCGATTGTAATGACGATCATCATATTAAACGATCACCGGCGCCGCTAGTGGTCTGTAGTGCGGGCGAAGCAATCATACCGAGGCTTGGATCGCTTCGTCACTTGCGCTCCTCGCCATGACGACGGAGTTCCGCGATGACGGCGGTGCTAGGCGCGCTTGTTCGCCCGCATCAGATCGGCGAACCGCTCGAACAGGTAATGCGAGTCGCGCGGGCCGGGAGATCCTTCGGGGTGGTACTGCACCGAGAATACCGGCTTGCCCTCGAGCCGGATGCCGCAATTCGAGCCGTCGAACAGCGAGACGTGGGTCTGCGTTGCACCCTTGGGCAAGGTCGCCTGATCCACCGCAAAGCCGTGATTCATCGAGGTGATCTCCACCTTGCCGGTGGTCTCGTCCTTGACCGGATGATTGGCGCCGTGATGGCCCTGATGCATCTTCACGGTCTTGGCGCCGACGGCGAGCCCTAGCATCTGATGGCCGAGACAGATGCCAAAGGTCGGCGTCCCCGACTTGATCACCTGCTGGATCACCGGGACCGCATATTTGCCGGTTTCGGCGGGATCGCCGGGGCCGTTGGAGAGGAACACGCCGTCGGGCTTCATCGCGAGGATGTCTTCCGCCGGTGTGGTCGCCGGCACCACCGTGACCTTGCAGCCAACGCCCGCCAGCAGGCGCAGGATGTTGCGCTTGATGCCGTAATCGATGGCGACGACGCTGAATTCGGGCGCGGTCTGCCGGCCAAAGCCTTTTTCCCACGACCACGGCGTTTCCTCCCAGGTGAAGCGCTGGCCCGAGGTGACCATCGGCACCAGGTCCATGCCTTCGAGGCCGGGCCATTCGCGCGCTTCCTGTTTCAGGCCCGGCAGGTCGAACTGGCCGTCTCCAGCGTGCGCGATCACCGCGTTGGGCATGCCCTTGCTGCGGATCAGCGCGGTCAGCGCGCGGGTGTCGATGCCGGAAAGCCCGATGATGCCGCGCGCTTTCAGCCACTGGTCGAGATGGCGCGTGGCGCGGTAGTTCGAGGCAGCGGTGATCGCGGCGCGCAGGATCACGCCGCGCGCGCCCGGCGTCGCCGCCATGTTCACGGTCTCGATATCTTCCTCGTTGGTGCCGACGTTGCCGATATGGGGGAAGGTGAAGGTGATGAGCTGCCCGGCATAGGAGGGATCGGTCAGGATCTCCTCATAGCCGGTCATCGCGGTGTTGAAGCAGACTTCGCCGACCGCCTGGCCTTCCGCGCCGAGGCCAAAACCCTCCAGCACGGTGCCATCGGCGAGCACGAGCAGCGCGGTCGGTTTGTGATCCGGCCAGGCCGAGGCGTTTTCCGGTTGTGTCATGAAGCCATTACATAGTCTTCGTCCGCCGTGGCGTCAAAGCCGGAACCGGCCGATTCACATGCGTTAGGCCCCTACCGCGCCCGGAACTGAGTTGTCTCAAGGAGACGAACGGCCTAGATCAGGGGCTTCGAATACGGCCGCAAGGCTGCGAGAGGACAGGGCGATGCTGCGCGACGATATCAACAACGCGGTCAAGGACGCGATGCGGGCCAAGGACGAGCGCAAGCTGTCCACGCTGCGCATGGTCAACTCGACCATCAAGAATGCCGACATCGCCGCGCGCGGCGAAGGCAAGCCGCAACTGAGCGACGCAGATCTGCTCGGCGTGCTGCAGAAAATGATCAAGCAGCGCCAGGAATCCGTCGAACTCTATGACAAGGGCGGCCGCGCCGAACTGGCGGCGGGGGAGCGCGAGGAGATCGCGATCATCTCGGGCTACTTGCCGAAACAGATGTCGGAGGACGACGTCAAGGCGGCGATCTCGGCGGCCATCGCCGAGACCGGCGCAGCCGGCATGAAGGACATGGGCAGGGTGATCGGCGTGCTCAGGGCGAAATACGCCGGGCAAATGGATTTCGGCAAGGCCAGCGGCATGGTGAAGGCGGCGCTGACGGGCTGAGCGTGACTTCGGTCGGACGCCGTGCCCGCGAACGCGGGGAATGACGGCCTCAGACCTCCGGCGCCGCGATCCCAAGTTTCTTCAGCGCCTCCAGCATCTGCGGCGGCGGCGCCAGCTTGATTGAAAGCGCCTCGCCGGTCTCCAGCAGGCTCTTCAGGCTCGACAGGATCGCGGGCCAGCCCTGACGGCCGCCTGCAAGGATATCGTCGCCGAGCGGCCGGTCATGTGCTTCGGTCAGGGTAAGGCGGACGACCTCGCCTGCGGGTTCGATCTCGTAGCTGACCAGCGTCGGGCCGAGCTTCTCGATCAGCGCCGGCCAGTTGACGTTGAAGGTGACAGTGAGCATGCGCGGCGAATCGCATTCGATCACCTCGCCGCCGATATGCAGCGAGCCATCCGGATTGAGCAGCGCGAAGGCTCCGCCGCGGCTTTGCTCGATCTCGACGCGAAGGCCGTGGAAGTATTTTGCAGTGAACTCCGCCGAGGTGAGCGCCTGCCAGACCCTCTCGGGGGTCGCAGCGATATAGATCGAATAGACGATCGAGGGCTTGAAGTTTTCGATGTTCATTCGAAGCCCTCGATGCCGAGCGCACCCGGCGGAATCGTACACCGAGACCGCGCCGGAAAAGTTGGGCGAGGCGAGGCAAGATATACGAATTCTGATTCATGCATTGGTGTTTTCCTCAGCGACGGCCGCGGGAGGATCGATCGTCAATGCATGCCCTGTTTCCAGCAGGCTCTTCAAGTTCGAAAGCACCATCGGCCAGCCGCCGGAAATGTCGCGGAACGTCTTTCCGCCCTCGTCGAGATCGCCATGTGTCACCGTCAATTTGACGACTTTGCCGCGCGGTTCGAGATTGAATGTCACCCGCGAGGTCCGCTCGCGCCTTGCCTCCGGCGAGCAGGAATCCCAGGTGTAGGCGAGCCGCCTCGGCGGATCCGATATCAGCACCTTGCCTTGGATGGTAGGAGAGCCATTCTTGGCGAAGCTGTAGGTCGATCCGACGTGCCAGTCGGAGCTGGCACGATGGCCCAACCAGTAGCGCTCGGTGAAGTCGCCGTCGGTGAGGGCCTGCCAGAGTTTATCGGCCGATGTCTCGATAAAGGTCGTGTAGACGAATTCCGGTTTACTCATCGTTTTTCTCCAACCGCCGTTTCAATTCGCTGAGTGCGGCAAGCTTGCCGCGCTCGAATTTCCTGATCCACCGCTCGCCGATCTGATGGATCGGGAGCGGGTTGAGATAGTGCAGCTTCTCGCGGCCATGCCTGAACGTGCTGACGAGATTGGCGGCCTCGAGAATCGCAAGGTGCTTGGTGACGGCCTGCCGGGTCATGGCGAGGCCGTCGCAGAGTTCGTTCAGGGTCTGTCCGTTTCTGGCGTGAAGCCTGTCCAGCAACGACCGCCGGGAAGCATCGGCCAGCGCCTTGAAGACTTCATCCATGGCGGCCATAATAGGCAACCAAATGGTTGCATGTCAAGTGCCAATTTTCGCACGCTGCGCGCGGGGCGATCGCGTCCTCGATCGTGGCCTCAGTGGATAGCTAAGCGAGTGCAATCCCGGCGCGCTTCGCTATGATATTGCCGTCAAGATCAGCCAACGCAGATTGGCTTTTGCAACCTGGGTGGAAAACATGACCGGTCAACTCAAACTGGCGACATATCTCCCGATATTCCTGATTGCGTGCTGCGGCGGCGCGTTGGCGCAGAGCCAGACGGTCGGCGCGCCGCCCGAAGCCTCCAACATGCGGCTGGTCGGGACCGACGACCTGCAGGCGCGCAGCGCCTATCAACCCACCATCCATCACCAGGGCGACCGCTGGATCGCCTATATCGGACATCACGGCGGCACCGATGATATTCCCGCGCCCTTCAATCCGCTGACGGGAATGGCCGAGCCGAACGGGACTTCGATCGTCGATGTCACCGATCCCTCCCATCCCCGATATTTGCATCACATTCCCGGGCAGGCGGGAAAGTACGAGGGCGGCGGCGCCCAGATGGTGCGGATCTGCGATGGCAAGACGCTGCCCAAGGGCGATCCTAACGCGGTGTACATGCTGCGCACGTTCGGCGGCGAGGCGCATGAGATCTGGAACGTCGCCGATCCCGCCGCCCCCGCTCTGATCGCGCGGATCGGCGGGCTAAAGGATACGCACAAGAGCTGGTGGGAATGCGACACCGGCATCGCCTTTTTGGTCTCGGGCGCGCCGGACTGGCGCACGCGCCGCATGACGCAAGTCTACGATCTCGGTGATCCCTCCCATCCGGTCAAAATTCGCGATTTTGGTCTTCCCGGCCAGGAGCCGGGCGCGACCGGCGCGGTGCCGACCGAGTTGCACGGGCCGATCTCGCTGGGGCCGCAAAGCAATCGGGTGTATTTCGGATACGGCACCGACAAGGGCGGCATGCTGCAGATCGTGGACCGGAAAAAGCTGATCGAGGGACCGAAGGAGCCGACGCCGGACAATCTTCGCTATCCGGAAATCTCGCGGCTGACGATGTCGGCGTTCAACGGCGCCCATACCACCTTCCCGATCAAGGCAATGCCGATTGCGGAATTCGCCCACGACAAGGACGGCAAGACCCGCGACATCGTGATGATCGTCGACGAGGCGATCCTCAACGAATGCAACGAACCGCGGCAGATGGTGTGGTTCGCCGACGTCACCGTCGAGAACCGGCCGATGATGATCTCGAGCTACACCGTGCCGGAAGCCAGCGGCTCGTTCTGCCAGCGGGGAGGGCGGTTCGGTTCGCATTCCTCCAACGAGAGCATGGCGCCGGTGTATTACAGGAAGATGGCGTTCATCGCCTTCTTCAACGCCGGCGTGCGCGCGCTCGACATCCGCGATCCCTATCACCCGGCCGAAGTCGGCTATTTCATCCCCGCGATTACCGACAAGACCGACAAGCGCTGCGTGCCCGTCGAGGGCAAGGAACGCTGCAAGGTGGCGATTCAGACCAACAACGTCGAGACCGACGAGCGCGGCTATATCTACGCCGTCGATCGCGCCAATACCGGCTTGCATATCCTGGAGCTGACCGGGCCCGCGCGCGCGGTGGCCGGCCTGCCCTGATGCGGATGGTTTCAGATGCGTAACCTGCTGCGCGCGTTCGCCGTTGCGATTTGCACGCTGTCGGGCCTCGCCGGCGACCAGCCGGCCCGATCCGATAATGGAGGCTGGCGCGAAATCGCATGGCCGTTTCCGCGCGACGGATGGCCGGCCGGTCGCGCGTTCCGCTGCGCCAACCAGTCGTGCGGCGAGCTGCTCGAATTGTATGTGCGGCCGAAGATCGGCTTCTGCAATTGCGACCGCGGGGTTGCCGATGATGACGAGGTCGATCGCGTCGCCGACCTCGACCTGATCAGCGCGCGGTTTGCCCCGCTCGCGCCGGGCCAGCCGGTAGGGATTGCCGACATGGCCGGACGCTCCAGGGGCTATGATCTCGCGATGGCCGATGGCTCGCGGCACCGCGCGATCGGATTCGCTCTGTCGCGCCGCTGCGACCTTCTGGTCGCGGTGGCGCAGGGCAACGGCGAGGCATCGGCAATTCAGCGCGTTGCGCTGCAATTCCTTGCATCCGATGGCATGGCGCACTGGATGACGGCCGCGATGGATGGAAGTTGAGGCAAGCCAAACCTCGTCCCGCCTGCGGAGAGAAGAGGGCGACGCTTCCGCCGGCGCGGCTAACGTGCATAATGGAAAGCCTCCTTGACCGCGCGCGAGTCCGCCATGTCGCTTGAGCTCTATCTCGCCTTTGTCGCTGCCTGCATCGCGCTGGCGCTGTTGCCGGGTCCGGTGGTGACGCTGGTGATCGGCAATGGCCTGCGCCACGGTACCCGCGCCGCGCTGACCAATATTCTGGGCGTCCAGGCCGGGCTCGCGATCGTGATCGGCATCGTCGCGATCGGGCTGACCTCGCTGATGGCGACCATGGGTTACTGGTTCGACTGGGTGCGCTTTGCCGGCGCCGCCTACCTGGTCTGGCTCGGTGTCAAGCTGGTCCGCGCCCCGGTCGAGGGCATCAAATCCGACGCGCCGCCGCCGCCGCGCGGCGGGTTCTTCCTGCAGGGTTTTCTGGTGCTGCTGTCAAATCCGAAAGTGCTGGTGTTCTTCGGCGCCTTCATTCCGCAGTTCATGGACATGAGCAAGGATCATATCTCGCAAGTGGCGCTGCTCGGCGTCACCTTCATGATCACGGGCGCCGTCACCGATACGATCTATGCGGTGCTGGCCGGCCGCGCGCGGCTGTTGTTTTCGGCGCGGCGGAGCCGGCTGTTGTCGCGCATCTCCGGCGGCCTGATGATCTCCGGCGGCATCTGGCTGGCGCTGACGCGGGCGCGGTGAATGGCAGCCGTGCTCAACCGTTCCGGCGATATCGTCTGGAGCTAGCTCGGCGGCGGCAACGGTCCGCGCAAGCTGGTTTCGATCTCGCTGAGAATGCGTGCCAGCCGATCGGCCCATTGCTTTTGTCCGGCCTGATCGGCGATCAGGTCCTGGCGGATTTCGATGCCTGAATTCATCAAGCCGCGGCGCTCGCCATGCACCGGAATGGTGTAATCGGTCTCCTCGCTCACCGCATAGGGCTGGTTGTCGCCGACCACGAGGCCGGCCTCGGCGCGCAAGCGTTGCAACAGCAGCACTGGCAGCTTGCCGCCGCGATGATACAGCGTGCCGATATGCCACGGCCTGGCAACGCCGGCATAGACCGGCGTAAAACTGTGCAGCGAGACCAGCACCGTCGGGATGTTGTCGCGCAACCGCCGATCGATCGCGTCGGCGATGCGGCGGTGGTAGGGATCGAAGATCGCCTGCCGCCGCGCGACGGCCGCCTCGCCGGAGAGGTCTGCATTGCCGGGTATCACGGTTGCTTCGCTGAGCCGCGGGATCGAGCTTGGCGCTTGCGGCGGCCGGTTGCAGTCGATCACCAGCCGCGAGTAGCGCTGCGCGATCAGGTGGGCGCCGAGATGTTTCGCGAGCGCGTCGGCGACGCCGGCAATCCCGATATCCCAGGCGATGTGCCGGGTCAGCTCGCTGGCGGCCAGGCCGAGATCGCCAAGCGCGCGCGGGATCCGCCGGCCGTAATGATCGCAGGTCAAAAGGAACGGCGAGCGGCCCGCCGCATGGAGTTCGTGCACCGGCGGCACGTCGTCGTCTTCCAGCAGAGCTGATGGTTCGCCGGCGCGGTCCAAAACCGATTTTTCCTCCCCACGATGGCTTTACGCGCTAGCGCTCGCGCACGACCCGCACGTCGACCTCGCGCTCGACATAGCTCCATTCCTCGCTGGCCCGCAGCGTCGCCACCAGCTCGTCGAACAGCGCGGTATTCTCGGGTGCGAATTCGAACCAGGTCAGGAAATCGAACGGCTCGCCGAAGTCGCGGCAATGAAAAAGCTGCCGCGCGATCATCGGCAGGTATTTCAGGCTGCCGGCGAGATGGCGCGACCGGTCCTCGAAAATGCTCCGCCGCTCCTCCTGCGTCAGCTCCCACCAGGCCGGCGACTTCCGGATCGGGATCAGCGCCGCGCGGGTTGCCTCGAGGCGTCCGGGTTCGGCATGCAATTCGGCAAGTTGCGCCTTCTCGGCGCGCTCGGCATAGCGCAGATGGCTCGCCACGCCCGCCAGCCGCCACGAGGTTTGCGAGGGCAGCAGCGGCAGCGCGATGGCCGCGGCATGAACCATCGACAGCGATGGCACCGGCGCGAGCGCCTCGCCCTTGACCGGCGACAGCGAGGTGACGCGCCACGCCCCGGTCTGGCCGCCCCTGAAGGTCGTGAACATGCGGCAGCAAAGCGTGGAACCCGATACGGCACAAGCGCTCGTGACCGGCCGGCGGGCGGCGGCGCGCTCGCCGACCATCAGCCCTGTGAATAGCGGCAAGAATCCCAATTATCTTCGTATTTTAGCGCCGACCCCCTATATCGATGGCCGGTTGGCAGCGGCCCCCGACTCAGCCGAAAATCACGCATGCGCTTTACGCCCCAATTCCTCGATGAGCTGCGCGCCCGGCTGCCGGTGTCGGAGGTCGTGGGCCGGCGCGTGAAATTGAAGCGGGCGGGGCGGGAGTGGAAGGGGCTGTCGCCGTTTCAGCAGGAGAAGTCGCCCTCCTTCACGGTCAACGACCAGAAGGGATTTTATCACGACTTCTCCTCCGGCAAGCACGGCGACATCATCTCGTTTCTGATGGAGACCGAAGCCGTCGGCTTCACCGAGGCGGTCGAGCGGCTGGCCGCGATGGCCGGCGTGCCGTTGCCGGCCGCGACGCCGGATGCCGCGCGCCACGAGCAGCGCCGCAAGACGCTGCACGACGTGATGGAGCTTGCGGCGAAATTCTTTGCCGAGACGCTGGCCTCGCGCAACGGCGCCAGAGCGCGCGGCTATCTCGGCGACCGCGCGATTGCCCCGCCGGTGCAATTGCAGTTCCGCATCGGCTATGCGCCGAACGAGCGGTTCGCGCTGAAGGAATATCTGGGAGCGCAGGGCATTCCGGTCGAGGACATGGTCGAGGCCGGCCTGCTCTATCACGGCGACGATATCCCGGTGCCCTATGACCGCTTTCGCGATCGCGTGATGTTTCCGATCACCGATGTGCGCGGCCGGGTGATCGCGTTCGGCGGCCGCGCGCTCGAGAAAGACGTCGGCGCCAAATACCTGAACTCGCCGGAAACCCCGCTGTTTCACAAGGGCGACAATCTCTACAACCTCGCTGCGGCGCGGCTTGCCGCCCACAACGGCGCGCAGCTCGTGGTGGTGGAAGGCTATGTCGACGTCATCGCCATGGTCGGCGCCGGCTTTGCCGCCAGCGTCGCCCCGCTCGGCACCGCGCTGACCGAAAACCAGCTCGCGCTGTTATGGAAGATGGCCGACGAGCCGATCCTTTGCTTCGACGGCGACAAGGCCGGCCAGAAGGCGGCGTGGCGCGCCGCCGACCTGACGCTGCCGCATCTCAAGCCCGGAAAGAGTCTTCGCTTCGCGCTGCTGCCGGAAGGCCAGGATCCCGACGATCTCGCGCGCTCGGGCGGGCGCGCGGCGATCGAGGAGGTGATCGCGGCGGCGCGCGGGCTTGCCGATGTGATCTGGTCGCGCGAGATCGAAGGCGGCAGCTTTGCCACCCCGGAGCGGCGCGCCGCGCTGGAAGCGCGGATCGGCGAACTCACCGGCGGCATCCGCGACGAGGTGGTGCGGCGCTATTATCGCCAGCATCTCGGCGAACTCCTGCAGCGCTCCTTCGCGCCGGAAGCCGCGCGCGGCGGCTACGCGCGAAGCGGCTATCGCGCGGCGGGCAATTTCGCGCGCGACTCGGGCCGGCGGTTTGCCCCGCGCGCGCCGTTCACGCCCGGTGTCCTCGGCCGATTCGAGCCGCGCGGCGGCCGCGGCCAGGGCGCGGGCCAGACCCTGGACCGCGGGCCCTATCAGGCGGCAAGCCCGCAGCTCGCAACGAGCCCGCTGATGCGCGGCCAGCGCAGCGCGATCTCGCGGCGCGAGGCGCTGATTCTGCAATCGCTGATCAATCACCCCTGGCTGCTGCACGATCATCTGGAGGAGGTGGCGGCGCTGGAATTGGCGCATCCCGAAGCCAACAAGCTGCGCGCCGGCATCATCGCCGCCTTCGCCAGGGACCATCACCACAGCCCGGAACCGTCGGAGCAGGCCGACAAGATGCGCGCCGATCTCGAAGCCGGCGGATTTTCTCAAGGCCTTCAAAGGGTTGAGCGGGCGATCACGACCGCGGCGGTGTGGGGCGTCGGCCCCGGCGCGGCGCGCGAGGACGTTCTGTCCACCTGGCGCCAGCTCGTCTCCTTGCATCGGCAATGGCACTCCTTACTTAGGGAGCTGAGAGATGCCGAGCTGGCCTTGGGCGAGGAGGCCAGCGAGGTCAATCTGGCGTGGTTGCGTGACGTCAAGGCGCGGATGGCCGAAGTGGACGGCACCGAGGCCCTGATCGAGGGCTTCGGCGAGTCCTCGGGCCGGTTCCAGCGCAGCGTGTGACTGAAAAATGCTGCGGACGACCGGGCCTTGGCCCGCAAAATGACTCGCCAAATCCATGGTTTGGCTGCAAAAACAGGGTTAAGCGAAGCTTAAGCGATCCGTAGCATTTTCAAGGCGGAATGGCGGCCGATTCGTTGTTTCGAAAACGCATCGGAAAAAATCCGGCGCGTATTCTGATCGCACGCAGTTTTGAGGTCTAGGCGCCGGGCCAGAGCTTGAAAATCGGCGAGCGCATTTTACGGGGGTGGCGAGAGGTGTGCGCCGCCCTTTCCGCGTCGTAAGTGAATTCGGTAATTCGAGGCAGGCGCGGTTGCCGCATCCTGCATGAGCGCGTTTCGGGAGCAATGAATGGCCACCAAGGCAAAGACGCTGCAGGTCAAGGACAAGGAAAAAGACGACAAGGCAGCCGACGCGCCCGAGAAGGATTCAGCCGAAGCGCCCTCGCCGTTGCTCGACCTGTCCGACGCCGCCGTCAAGAAGATGATCAAGCAGGCCAAGAAGCGCGGCTTCGTGACCTTCGATCAGCTCAATGAAGTGCTGCCGTCCGACACCACCTCGCCCGAGCAGATCGAGGACATCATGTCGATGCTCTCCGACATGGGCATCAACGTCTCCGAGGCCGAGGACGCCGACTCCGAGGAAGAGACCAAGGAAGAGCCCGAGGACGAGACCGACAACGAACTGGTCGAGGTCACGCAGAAGGCGGTCACCGAGGTCAAGAAATCCGAGCCCGGCGAGCGCACCGACGATCCCGTGCGCATGTATCTGCGCGAGATGGGCACCGTCGAGCTGTTGTCGCGCGAGGGCGAAATCGCCATCGCCAAGCGCATCGAGGCCGGCCGCGAGGCGATGATCGCGGGGCTCTGCGAAAGCCCGCTGACCTTCCAGGCCATCATCATCTGGCGCGACGAGCTCAACGAGGGCAAGATCTTCCTCCGCGACATCATCGATCTCGAGGCCACCTACGCCGGCCCCGACGCCAAGAACAACATGAACCCGGCGATGCTGGCCACTCCGGTTGGCCCCGACGGCCAGCCGATCGCAGCCGCTGAGGGCAACGGCGCGGCGATGCCGGCCGCCGCAGCGCCCCCGGCCGCGCCGCCGTCGCCGACCCCGTTTCGCGCAGCGCCGGCCGGCGCCGAGCCCGAGGCCGAGAAGGATCCGGCCGAGGCCGCCGCCGAAGCCGATCTCGACGACGACGAGTTCGAAAACCAGATGTCGCTGGCCGCGATCGAGGCCGAGCTGAAGCCCAAGGTGGTGGAGACCTTCGACAAGATCGCCGACAACTACAAGAAGCTGCGGCGGCTGCAGGAGCAGGACATCTCCAACCAGCTGCAGAACGAGACGCTGTCGCCGGCCCAGGAGCGCAAATACAAGAAGCTGAAGGACGAGATCATCGTCGAGGTGAAGTCGCTGCGGCTGAACCAGGCGCGCATCGATTCGCTGGTCGAGCAGCTCTACGACATCAACAAGAAGCTGGTGTCGTTCGAGGGCCGCCTGCTGCGGCTCGGCGACAGCCACGGCGTCGCGCGCGAGGATTTCCTCAAGAATTACCAGGGCTCCGAGCTCGATCCGCGCTGGCTCAACCGGGTCTCGAAACTCTCCGCCAAGGGCTGGAAGAATTTCGTGCACCACGAAAAGGACCGCATCAAGGAATTGCGCCACGAGATCCAGTCGCTGGCGGCGCTGACCGGGCTCGAGATCGGCGAGTTCCGCAAGATCGTGCACGGCGTGCAGAAGGGCGAGCGCGAGGCGCGCCAGGCCAAGAAGGAAATGGTCGAGGCCAACTTGCGGCTGGTGATCTCGATCGCCAAGAAATACACCAACCGCGGCCTGCAATTCCTCGATTTGATCCAGGAAGGCAACATCGGCCTGATGAAGGCGGTCGACAAGTTCGAGTACCGCCGGGGTTACAAGTTCTCGACCTATGCGACCTGGTGGATCCGCCAGGCGATCACGCGATCGATCGCCGACCAGGCCCGCACCATCCGCATTCCCGTGCACATGATCGAGACCATCAACAAGATCGTGCGCACCTCGCGCCAGATGCTCAACGAGATCGGCCGCGAGCCGACGCCGGAGGAATTGGCCGAGAAGCTCGGCATGCCCCTGGAGAAGGTGCGCAAGGTTCTCAAGATCGCCAAGGAGCCGCTGTCGCTGGAGACCCCGGTCGGCGACGAGGAAGATTCCCACCTCGGCGATTTCATCCAGGACCCGAATGTGGTGCTGCCGATCGACGCCGCGATCCAGAGCAATTTGCGCGAGACCACGACGCGGGTGCTGGCCTCGCTGACCCCGCGCGAGGAACGCGTGCTGCGCATGCGCTTCGGCATCGGCATGAACACCGACCACACGCTGGAAGAAGTCGGCCAGCAGTTCTCGGTGACCCGCGAGCGCATCCGCCAGATCGAGGCCAAGGCGCTGCGCAAGCTGAAGCATCCGTCGCGGTCACGGAAGCTGCGGAGCTTTTTGGATAATTGATTTTCGAGCGCTATCGCCGTCGTGGGGATTGCGCCCTGATTTTGTCCTCTACGGAATAATGTCATGCCGCTTAGCCGCAGATCGACGGCGGCGGGTAACGGAGCTAGAGGGCGGACATAAGCCAATGGCGCCGTCGTCCCTGCGAACGCAGGGACCCAGAACCACCGGCGGAAATTATTAGCGCCCAGGCTGTCAACCATTCCTTTTAAACAACATCGGCCGCGGCGTATGGGTCCCTGCGTTCGCAGGGACGAGGAAGATAGACCTGCCGCCGCGCCATTTCTCATGGCATGATCCGGCCAATCGAGCCGCAACAAGGGATTCGCATGCGCAAGCTTCTTCCGGCCATTGTGTTCGGCACCGTGATCGCCGCTAGCCCCGCCTTCGCCGCCCGCTGCGGCGGCGATTTCAATTCCTTCGTGCAGAACATCTCGGCGGACGCGCAAGCCGCCGGCATCTCGGCCGCCGTGGTCAGCGCCGCGCTCGGCGGCGTCACGCAGGACATGAGCGTGCTCTCGTTTGACCGGCGCCAGCGCTACACCTTCAACAAGACCTTCGAGCAATATGTCTCGACCCGCGTCGGCGCCGGGCGCATCAATGGCGGCCGGGCGATGCTGCAGCGTCACGCGGCGCTATTGTCGCGGATCGAGGCGCGGTTCGGCGTGCCCCGGCAGATCCTGGTTGCGATCTGGGGGCTGGAGACCGATTTCGGGCGGGGCGACATGGGCAGGCTGCCGGTGTTTCGCGTGCTCGCGACGCTGGCGCATGATTGCCGCCGCTCCGAACTGTTCCAGGGCGAGTTGCTGGCGGCGCTCAAGATCGCGCAGCGCGGCGATCTTCGCATCAGCGACATGATCGGCGCCTACGCCGGCGAGATCGGCCAGACCCAGTTTCTGCCCTCGTCCTATGTCAAATACGGCGTCGACTTCGACGGCGACGGCCGCGTCGATCTGCGCCACAGCGTGCCCGACGTGCTCGCCTCCACGGCGAACCTCCTGCACACCAACGGCTTCAAGATGGGCGGCTCCTACGAGGAGGGCTCGGCGAATTTCGAGGCGATGCGCGAATGGAATCACGCCACCATCTATCGCAAGACCATCGCCTATTTCGCCGACCGGCTGATCGGGCAGTAAGGCGCGCGCCCCTGCAGCGTCGTCCTTGCGAACGCAGGGCTATGGATTGCTTCGCTTCGCTCGCAATGACGGCATGAAATTCGTCATTGCGAGGAGCGTAGCGACGAAGCAATCCATTCTTCTTTTGCGCCGTCGATGGATTGCTTCGCGTTGCTCGCAATGACGGCGACTACCCGACGGGCAAATCAGCAGATCAAATGGCCGGCCGATGATTTTCCTGTCGAGTCTTTTATTCGGTTTTTCCGAAAATAATTCTCTTCTCGTTTGACCCAAATCACTTCTACAACCCATCCCGTCTCGTCCCATCGAGGGGCGGCTCGCGATCGTCACGAACGCGGGGCGGGATGCGGTGGACGCGGCAGTGTTTGGCGCGCAAGATGATCGCAGGGCGAGATGAACCTCGTGAGCATCGAACGGCGCGTGACGACGAGGGATGTTGCTCGCGGACGGCGAAGTCGTGTGGTCCTGACGCCCCGGCGCTGGCGTCAAGTCTTGCGGAGGTTTTGTCGGGCCCGACCGGGTTTGGCAAAGCACCTCTAATCCGCGGGGTGACGGTGACAACAAGCCGATCACCGGGGAGAGCACGAAGTAAACCGTTAAAACCATTGCGCGGGGAGTGCCGGGTGCAACCGGTGTGACCGTGGTGACTACGCTCGTGTGCTTATTATCATTTTGCACGCGAGGCTGCGGGCGCAGCGAGCGCCCGGCATTCCCTGCGCCCTCTGATTTGAGGGCGAAACCAACATGCACAACCCGGGTGTTTCAGCGCCGCGGGAATGCGGCCTCACGTCTCCACACGTCATTGCGAGCGGAGCGAAGCAATCCACACCTTCTTTCCCGCGCCGCGGATTGCTTCGTCGCTACGCTCCTCGCAATGACGGTGTTTGTCGCTAGGCCTCGCAATGACGCAAGAGACAGCGCAAGAGACAGCCGCCGATGCCGAGCCGCCGCCAACCCCGCGCGACGCAATGACCAGCTCAGCTCTTGCCCGCCTTCGTCGATCGGTCGACCCAGCGCGCCAGCACATTCCAGTAGGTGGCGGGACGCAACCGCTGCAGCAGGTCGATGACGCGGGCGTCGTTGCCGACCAGGATGCGCGGGGCGTTGTTCTCGATGCCCTTGATGATGCGCCGCGCGGCGGCGGCGGGCGTGGTCCTGGCCATCGCATCGAACCGCTCGATCGACTGCGCGCGGCGGGCGTTGCCGATCACGCGGCTGCCGGTGCGCGAGTTGCGCACGATGTCGGTGGCGACGCCGCCGGGATGCACCACCGACAGCCGCACCCGGCTGTTGGCCATCTGCAACTCGTGGCGCAGGCTTTCCGAAAAACCGCGCACCGCGAATTTCGCCGCCGCATAGGCGGTCTGCCCGGGCGGCGCGATGATGCCGAAAAGGCTCGACAGGTTGACGATATGGGCCTCGCGCTGGCGCGCCAGATGCGGCAGGAAGGCGCGGGTCGCATGCACCACGCCCCAGAAATTGATGTTCATCAGCCAGTCCATCTGGGCCTGGTCGACCTCGGCGAACTGGCCGAGCAGGGTGACGCCGGCATTGTTGACCACGATGTTGAGGCCGGGATGGGCCGCGATCGCCGCGTTGGCGAAGTGCTCGATCTGGCCGGGCTCGCCGACATCGACGTGGTGCACGCTGACTTTCCGCGCATGGTCCTTGGCGATCTCGGCGGCGACCGCCTGCAGGCCCGCCTCGTCGCGATCGGCCAGCGCGAGGTCGGCGCCGCGCGCGGCGAACTCAAGCGCCAGCGCCCGGCCGATGCCGCTGGCCGCGCCGGTCACGGCGGCGGCTGCTCCGGGGATCGCAGTCATTGGATGTCGGCTCCAACTGGGTTGCGCTGGCAACCCCATGGGTTGCGGCTGGCAACCCTGATATGCCCGGCGGCCTTTGGCAACCGCGCGCACCTCGCCGCAAAAACAAAAGGCGGGCTCGAGGCCCGCCTGTTTGATGTTGCTGCTGACTTGAAAGCCCGGGCGGAGCGCTGCGCCCCACCCGGGCTTGAAGGTTACTTCTTCTTGGACTTCTTGGCCTTCTTCGCCTTTTTCGCCTTCTTCGCTTTCTTAGCCATAGTATCCTCTCAAGGTTTAATGGATGGAAACGCGACACGAGGCATGCTCGGCGGAGGGCCAGCCTCGCAACATCCTCGAATGTAATCCCAACAGATTCGCAGGGCGCTGCCCCGCGCTGTCGCGCCGTTGTCATTGCGTTATCCACAGTTGTTATGCGTTTCGACGGCTTTTTTGCCGAATTTCACGCTTCATGCCGAGTAGAGGCGCGAATGCACCGCCTGATCAGGGTTAACGATGCGCCAATGCACCGGCGCGTCCGCGCATCGACTCAGCGACGGCTAAGGCATCGAAAGCCCTCTTCATGGTTTCAAAACCACGGCGCGCATTGCGCTGGTGCGGTGAGACTCCGTTAAGCCGCGCGGCTGCATGTTGGCCCACAAGAAAACGGGGATGGTCATGGGTGGGCTGTTCGACAACGGGGGAGGCGGGGCGGTGCGCGCTCCGCACCGGCAATGCTGAACGTTCCGACGCTGTGGACCGCCTTCGTCGTCAATTTTCTCGCGCTCGGCCTGATCTGGGCCTACGTCGCCCGCAGTTATCCAAAGTTCGACGCCGCGCGATTCTGGACCGGCTCGGCCTTTGCCGCCGCGTTGGGCGCCGCGCTGGCGATGCTGCGGGTCGCGGTCGACTCGCTGCTGCCGCTACTGGCCGGCGGCACCGTACTGATTTTCGCCGCCTGCCTCGCCGCCATGGGCATCAAGCGGTTCTACGACCAGCCGATCAGCTGGCGCGACAGCGCGCTGATCACCGCGGCGAGCTGCGCCGGCCTGGCCTTCTTCATGTTCGGCTATGACAGCATGCCGATGCGGGTCCTGGTCTATTCGGTCGGCCAAAGCTTGCCGCTGGCGCTGACGATAAAACTGTTGCTGTCGCGGCAGAACGGTCGCATCAACGCCGGCGCCCGGCTCGCCGCCAGTGTCGCCATTCTGATCATGACGCTCTACGCCGTTCGCGTGCTGGACAACCTGTTTCAGTTCGGCGGCGAGATGTCGTTCACCCATTTCACCCCGCTGCACTCGGTCCTGATCCTGCTGCTGATGTTCCTGTCGATGGCCTGGAATTTCGGCTTCCTGCTGATGGCGATCGACCGGCTGCGCAACGAGGTCGCCGATCTCGCGCTGCTCGACGATCTCACCGGCGTCGCCAACCGGCGGCATTTGTTGCAGCGGCTGACCGAGGAATGCGCCAGGTCCGCGCGCAGCAGCGAGCCGTTCGCGCTGTTGGTGATCGACATCGACGGCTTCAAGGCGATCAACGATACTTTTGGCCACGCCGCCGGCGACACCTGCCTGCAGCATTTCACCCTGATGGCGCAGACCCGGCTACGGGCCGGCGACATGCTGGCCCGCACCGGCGGCGATGAATTCTGCATCGTGCTGCCGGCCTCGATGCTGCGCGAAGGCGCGATGGTCGCGCGCCGTATCGTGGAGGTATGCCGGCGCGACGCCGCGGCCTGCGTCGGCGCCGATATCCCGATCGCGGTTTCGATCGGGGTGGCGCAATGGACCGCGGAGATGGCCGCGTTCCCGGACCGGCTGATGGCCGCCGCCGACAACGCGCTCTACGCCGCCAAGCGCGACGGCAGGAACCGCTATGCCGTCTACGAACCGCCGCCGCCGCTGGCGCCGGCGCCCGAGGCCTCATTGCGACCGGCGCTGCGCCAGCACGCCTGAGCCGGCACACAAAAAAGCCGGCGTTGCCGCCGGCTTTCGTCTCGTCATTCAATCCGCCAGAAATCAGTGCGCGGCTTCCAGTGCGGCCTGCTCCTGCCGGGCGATGGTGCCCTTGACGGCCGACTGCACCTTCTCGAAGGCGCGGACCTCGATCTGCCGGACCCGCTCGCGCGACACGCCGAATTCGGCGGCGAGGTCTTCCAGCGTCATCGGGTCTTCCGCCAGACGCCGCGCCTCGAAGATGCGGCGCTCCCGGGCGTTCAGCACGCCGATGGCGCCGTTCAGCGCCTCGCGGCGGTGATCGAACTCCTCGTGCTCGGCCATGATGGCTTCCTGGTTGGGCGAGTTATCGACCAGCCAGTCCTGCCATTCGCCGGCTTCGCCGTCGTCGCGGATCGGTGCGTTGAGCGAGGCATCGCCGCCGAGCCGGCGGTTCATGTCGATCACGTCCTGATCCGTCACGCCGAGGCGCTTGGCAATCAGCTTCACCTGGTCGGGGTGCAGATCGCCCTCGTCCAGCGCCGAGATCTTGCTCTTGGCCTTGCGCAGATTGAAGAACAGCTTCTTCTGGTTCGCGGTGGTGCCCATCTTCACGAGCGACCAGGAACGCAGGATGTACTCTTGTATCGAGGCCTTGATCCACCACATGGCGTAGGTGGCGAGTCGGAACCCCTTATCGGGCTCGAACCGCTTCACCGCCTGCATCAGGCCGACATTGCCTTCCGAGACGACCTCGGAGATCGGCAAACCGTAGCCGCGATAGCCCATGGCTATCTTGGCCACGAGCCGGAGATGGCTGGTGACAAGGTGATGGGCCGCGTCGCGATCGTCATGCTCGCGCCAGCGCTTGGCGAGCATGTATTCCTGCTGGGGTTCCAGCATCGGGAATTTGCGGATCTCGGCGAGGTATCTAGATAGGCCGGACTCTCCATTGAGAACCGGCAGGGTAGCTGTACGGGCCATTTAGCGCCCTCCAGTGGTTCAGGCCCCCGATAGCGGCGGGCCAGGCAGGCGATCTGCTCTGTTAAAGCCAGTCGTGCTGCGATGTTCCGCGTTGGTCATCCAACGCAACTGCAGCATACACCAAATCGATCCGCATTTGGAAGGATAAGCGGCGTCACGTCACCGTGTGGCTGCTATAACGTATTGGTATAGCAAAGCTTTTACTAAAGCCCTGCGTCATAGCGCCGCTCGCAGCGAATTCTGCAGGAGCAGCAAATCCTCCGGCAGCGGCGCCTCCCACTGCAAAATTTCCCCGGTTTTGGGGTGCTCCAGCGCCAGGAGGTATGCGTGCAGCGCTTGCCGTCCGAGGGCCGCCAGCGCCGCCTGGCTTTGGCGGCCGAGATGGCTCGCCTTGGTCTTGAAGTGTGGGCCATAGACGGCATCGCCCATCAGCGGATGCCCGGCATGGGCCAGATGCACCCGGATCTGATGGGTACGTCCGGTCTCGAGCTGGCAGGCCAGGAGCGTGGCGACCGGTTTGCCGTCGCGCCCGCGATAGGTCTCCCGCGCCTCCCAATGGGTGACCGCCTCGCGGCCGCTTTCGCGCACCGCCATCTTCTCCCGGGCGTGCGGATGACGCTCGATCGGCGCATCGATGGTGCCGCGCTGCCGGTTCGGTACGCCCCAGACCAAGGCCATATAGCCGCGCCGCATCGCGCCGCTGCGGCCATGGTCGGCGAATTGTTCGCTCAGCGATTGGTGCGCCCGGTCGTTCTTCGCCGCCACCATCAGTCCGGTGGTGTCCTTGTCGAGCCGGTGCACGATGCCCGGCCGCCTGACGCCGCCGATCCCGGAAAGGCTGGTCCCGCAATGGGCGATCAGCGCGTTGACCAGGGTGCCGGTCTCATGGCCGGCTGCCGGATGCACCACGAGCCCGCTGGGCTTGTTGAGGACGACGATGTCGTCATCCTCAAAGACGATGTCGAGCGCGATCGCTTCGCCGGACGGCTCGGCGGCGACCGCCTCCGGCAACTCGATGGTGATCGTGTCCCCGGTGGCGACATGATATGCGGGATCGCGGACGGGTGCGTTGCCGACGCCGACGGAACCGGCCAGGATCAGTGTTTTCAGCCGCGAGCGCGACAGCTGTTGCAGCCGCACCGCCAGCACGCGGTCCAGCCGGGTCGAGCCCTCGTCGCCGGCGACGGTGACCTCCAGCCTTTGGCCGCTGTTCGAAGACGAGCCTTGTTCCAAAGCCGAGCCTTATTCTCTAAAGAGTTTGCATGAGCGAAATCGTTGCGCCCGAACCGACCCCCGAACAGGCCGCGTTGTTTGCGCGGGTGCGCCGGATGATGCTGATTGCAGGCCTCACCACGGCACTGGCGGTCGCCGCAATCGTCATCGCCATCGGCTATCGTCTTTTCCGCGCCGAGGGAAGCACCCTCAACGGCGACGTTACCTCGCTGCTGCCCAGGGGCGCCCGCATCGTTGCAACCGGGATCGCCGGCGATCGGCTGGTGGTGACGCTGGATCTCGGCGGGACGACCGAAATCCGCACCTTCGATGCGCATACGCTCAAGCCCGCCGGCCGGCTGAAATTTGTCAGCGAGCCCTGAGCGGCAGGCCGTCTTGCAGCGGAGGGAATTCGCGGCTATTCCCTCTCACGTAACGCTCCCTTCGTCTAGCGGTTAGGACGCGGCCCTCTCAAGGCTGAAACAGGGGTTCGATTCCCCTAGGGAGCGCCAATGGCGCCATCCCTGACGTTCGCCATTTCCGAGATCACGCCAATGCCAGACGCGTCGCCGTCACGCGCATCGATCGAAATCGGCACAACGCCGATCCGCGCCGATCCGCGGGCTCAAAGGGTTTTCGAAACGGCGGATCGATTCTGCTGAAGCGCCAAGGGCCGGCTCAGCGCACCCACGGTTCTCGCGATGCATCTTGCTCGGCCATCTGGCGTCGATACAGCAGCATCGCCGCCGGAGGCGCGGCTGCCGTCCGCTGAGCCAGCGTCGCGGCTGCCGTCCGCTGAACCGGAGTCGCGGCTGCTGTCCGCTCAAGAAGATGGTGCGGCTTCCCGGTCACCATTGCCCTGGCCATCATTGGCACAGGTTTGGAGCGGCTTGCTTTTTCGGGCCGCTGCGCCGCCGCGACCTCGGGGAAGGCATGGCCAGACTTGCGCGGGCGATAGAAAATGATGCCGCGGTCGATGTAGGCAGGCAACACCCTCGGATCGAGCTGAATCCTCTGTTCGAGGTCTGCGGCCGCGCCGTCATCCGCCTCCCTGAAGCTCACCATATCGGGCCGGGGCATGGCGGCCCTCGACAAGAGCGCCTCGGCGAGAATGCTGATGCTTTCGCGTTTGGCGAGCGCGGCGCTGTCGGCATCCGCCGCCGCAGCCGGGTTCGCTGCGATCTCAGCCGATGGGCTCAGGTTGACGTCAAGGTTGCCTGCCGTGGCAACCGATGCCGCCGACATGTGTATGAACAGCAAATATCCGCTGACGGCCACGACCGAGGCCCCGGCAAACGCGATCACACCGGAGGCGAGCTTGTAAACCCTGCCGGCGGTGGCGCGCCTGGAAGCGGATTCGCGTTCCAGTCGCGCAAGGTCCAGCAGATGGTCGTAAGCCGCGCGCTGTTCGACGTCGCCAAGGATTTCGTTGGCGCGGACGATCTGCCTGAATTTGAGCGCAGCGTCGGGATCGCCAGGCCTGACGTCGGGATGGGCGCCTTTGACGGCCCCGCGGAATGCGGCCCTGAGATCCTCGGCGTCATCAAGTGGAAGAGCCCCGAGCAAATCGTAAAGCGTCTTCATGGTTACTCTGTTACTGTCGCAACTGAATTTCCTCGTCTCCGATCCGAAATTCCCGCTGCGAATTACTCTGGAGCACTCATACGAAACTAAACGTCACCGCGCCTGTGGACCATGGTGATCCAGTACGGCGGAAAAATGACTTCCCCAAGCCCAATGACGTCCCGAAACCCCCTCGGGCATGCCCGACCGGGGCTTCCCGCAAGGCCGGGCCGTGACGGTCCGACCGACCCGTGGCAGGGCGCGATCGGCGCCTCGCCCTTTGGGAATCCGCAAGATGCCGCCGACATGTTCCCGCCTTGCGGCTGAAGCAGGATCGGTCAACGTGCCGCGGGAACCGGCAGGCCTCGCAGGTAAACGCTATGGAACAAAGTTCAAATCCAGGCGTTATGGGGCGGGGAATGGCAGGCAACTGAATGGCTCGGAAAACTACACTCCAGCGCGGCTTGTTCGAAAGCGAGCGCAGGTTTCGCCTGTTGGTTGAAGGGGTTGTCGACTACGCCATTTTTATGCTCGATCCCCGGGGCATCATCACGAACTGGAATGCCGGCGCCAGGCGCATCAAGGGCTACGAGGCCGCGGAGATCATCGGCCAGCACTTCAGCATATTTTACTTGCCGGAAGATCGCGAGGCCGGGCTGCCCGCGCGGTCCCTCGATACCGCGCGCGAGAAAGGAAGGTTCGAGGCGGAGGGCTGGCGCCAGCGCAAGGATGGCACGAAATTCCTCGCCTCGGTCGTCATCGATACCATCTACGAAAACGGCGAGCTGATCGGGTACGCCAAGATCACCCGTGACGTCACCGAACGGAGTTCGTCAGCCGAGGCTCTAAAGGAGAGTGAAAGACAGGTTCGCCTGTTGGTGAACGGGGTCACCGACTATGCGCTTTACATGCTCGACCCGAGCGGCATCGTTACCAACTGGAATGCCGGCGGACAGCGCATCAAAGGTTACTCGCCCGAGGAAATCATCGGCCAGCATTTTTCACGTTTCTATTCCGAGCCGGATCGGGCGGCCGGCAGGCCGGCGCGGGCTTTGCGGCTCGCCGTGGAGAATGGC
Organism: uncultured Alphaproteobacteria bacterium; assembly: GCA_963840155.1. Taxonomy (GTDB): domain Bacteria; phylum Pseudomonadota; class Alphaproteobacteria; order Rhizobiales; family Xanthobacteraceae; genus Bradyrhizobium. The sequence continues at coordinate 485,859 of CAWIXP010000002.1, read as the reverse complement.
CGTTACGAAGAGGAAGGCTGGCGCGTCCGCAAGGACGGAACGTTCTTCTGGGCGAGCGTCGTCATCGATCCGATCCGCGACGACGGCAGGCTGCTCGGCTTTGCCAAGATCACGCGCGATATTTCCGAGCGCCGCGAAGCCCAGCAGAATTTGGAAAAAATTCAACGGCAGCTTGCCGAGTCGCAGAAGCTCGATGCGTTGGGTCAGCTGACCGGCGGCGTGGCCCACGATTTCAACAATCTCCTGATGATCATTACCGGCCACATTCACACGCTGAAGAAAATCGCGGGCGGCGATCCGAAGAGCCTGCGTGCCGTGCACGCCATCGAAACGGCCGCGCAACGCGGCGCTTCGCTGACCCACCAGCTGCTCAGCTTCGCACGCAGGCAGAGCGTCAATCCGCAAACCGTCGATTTGCGCAACCGCATTCCGTCGATCAGGGAAGTCCTCGAAACCGGAATTGGCGGAACGGCGCAGCTTCACATCGACGTGGACGATGATGTCTGGCCGGTTACGGTCGATACTGTCGAACTGGAAACGGCGCTGCTCAATCTCGTCATCAACGCCAGGGATGCGATGCCGGGCGGCGGATCGGTTGCCGTTCACGCCAGCAACATTTTGCTCCATGAGCAGGTGAAAAAGGGCGACTACGTCGCGATCAGGGTCGAGGACTCCGGCGTGGGTATCCCGCCCGACATCGTCAGCAAAGTGTTCGATCCATTTTTTACCACCAAGCCGATCGGCAAAGGGACCGGTCTTGGGCTTTCGCAGGTACATGGTTTCGCCCATCAGGCGGGCGGTACGGTCGTGGTCTCTAGCGAACTCGGAAAGGGGACGACCTTCACCATCATGCTGCCGCGGAGCAATTTGGAAATCGGCGCGGCGGAGCACGACGCGAACTGGATCGGTAGCGGCACGGTGCTGCTGGTCGAAGATAATCCCGACGTGGCAAGCGCGAGCATGGGCCTGCTCGAGCAGCTCGGCTATTCGGTTCGCTGGGCATCAGACGTGGAAACCGCGCTTAAGGAAATCGAGCGCGATGGTATCGATCTCGTGTTCAGCGACATCGTGATGCCCGGTGAAATGGATGGGCTGGGTCTCGCGCGCGTCATCAAGCGAACACATCCGGACTTGCCGATCCTGCTGGCAACCGGCTACAGCGACGCTGACCAAAGGGCCCGCGCCGATTTTCCGATACTTCGAAAGCCATATCAGCTACATGAATTGAGCCGCGCCCTCACCGAACTTTGCCGTTAAGGGGCCGTTTTCCGAGTCTTGATGCCGCCCATGGCCGATTTCCACGGCGTCTTTCCGTATCTGGTCTCGCCGGTCGATGCCGAGGGCAAAATCCGCGGCGACGTGCTCGGCCGTCTCTGCGACGATCTCATCAAATCGGGCGTCCATGGGTTGACCGCGCTCGGCTCGACCGGCGAATTCGCCTATCTCAACGACGCGCAGCGCACAGCGGTGGTGCGGACCACGATCGAAGCCGCGACAGGGCGCGTGCCGGTCGTCGCCGGCGTGGCCTCGACCTCGACAGCCGACGCCGTCGCGCAGGCGAGGGCGTATCAAAAGCTCGGTGCGGACGCTATTCTCGCGATCCTCGAGGCCTATTTCCCGCTGGCCGATGCGCAGGTCGAATCTTACTTTCGCGCCATCGCCGACGCGGTCGAGATTCCCGTCGTGATCTACACCAATCCGCAATTCCAGCGCTCGGACGTTTCGCTCGACGTCATCGCCCGGCTCGCGGCGCATCCGCGCATTGGATATATCAAGGACGCCTCGACCAATACCGGGCGGCTGTTGTCGATCATGAACCGCTGCGGCGACGCTATCGGCGTGTTCTCGGCGTCCGCCCATATCCCGGCGGCGGTGCTGCTGATCGGCGGCGTCGGCTGGATGGCGGGACCGGCCTGCGTGATTCCGCGGCAAAGCGTCCGGCTCTACGATCTCTGCAAGGCCGGCCGCTGGGACGATGCGCTGGTCCTGCAGCGCCGGTTGTGGCGCATCAACGAAGCCTTCGCGCGTTACAATCTCGCCGCCTGCATCAAGGCCGGGCTCGCGATCCAGGGTTACGAGGTCGGCGATCCCATCGCGCCGCAAGCCGCGTTGACCGCCGAGCAGCGCAAGGCGGTCGAGGCGGTGCTGCGGGATTTGGGTGCATAATGAAACAAGCCCCGGCCGTGACGAACGTCTACGTTCGCCGCAAAATAGACGCGGAACAAAGCCTTTCCCCTGCTTACCCGGCGCGATCGTTCTGATACGTTGCTGCCGAATTTCAACCGGAGAGAATTTCGATGCGCAGACTGTGGACCGTGCTGGCGGCGCTGGCGACGCTGAGCCTGACCAATTGCGGCTACAACACGATCCAGACCAACGACGAGCAGGTCAAGGCGAGCTGGTCCGAGGTCGTCAACCAGTATCAGCGCCGCGCCGATCTGGTGCCCAACCTCGTCAATTCGGTGAAGGGCTTTGCGCAGCAGGAAAAGGACGTGCTGCTTGGCGTAACCAATGCACGCGCCAAGGTCGGCAGCGTTCAGGCGACCCCTGAGGTCCTGAACGATCCGGCGGCGTTCCAGAAATTCCAGGCCGCGCAGGGCGAACTCAGCAATGCGCTGTCGAGATTGCTGGTGGTGACGGAAAACTATCCCCAACTCAAGTCCGACGCACTGTTTCGCGACCTGATGGCGCAGCTTGAGGGCACCGAAAACCGCATCACCGTGGCGCGCAATCGTTATATCAAGACGGTGCAGGATTATAACGTCACGATCCGCTCGTTTCCGACCAACCTGACCGCGATGGCGTTCGGATACAAAGACAAGCCGAACTTCTCGGTCGACAACGAGAAGGAAATCTCGGCCGCGCCGAAAGTGGATTTCAATCCGGCGCCGGCGGCCCCGGCAAAGTAGTTCGACGACAGATTGATCGCCGCGATGAACGCCGCAAGAGCCTGCCTTGTTGCGATGCTGGTGTGCTGGGCCTTCGCGGCCCGTGCCGACGTCGAGGTGCCGCCTCTCACCGGGCGGGTGGTCGATCGGACCGGGACGCTCAGTGGAGCCGAGATCGCATCGCTGACGCAAAACCTCAGCAATCTGGAGACGAGGAAAGGCAGCCAAGTCGCGGTGCTGATCGTGCCGACCACGGCACCGGAGACCATCGAGCAATATTCGATCCGGGTTGCGGAAGCCTGGAAGATCGGGCGCAAGAAGATCGACGATGGCGCGCTTCTGGTAATTGCCAAGGACGACCGCAAGCTTCGCATAGAGGTCGGCTACGGCCTGGAAGGGGCGCTCAACGACGTCACCGCAAAACGCATCATCGACGAAATCATCACGCCGAAATTCAGGAACGGGGATTTTGCCGGCGGCATTTCGGCCGGCGTCGAGCGAATCATCGGCGTCATCGACGGCGAGAAGCTGCCGGCAGCGCAGCCGCGCCAGACGCAAGGTTCGGCGAGCCACATCGATCCGCTTAATCCGTTTCTGCTGATCCCGGTGTTGCTGTTTGGCGGCGTGATGCGGCGCATGCTGGGCCGGCTGCTCGGCTCAGTCACGAGCGGCGGCCTGATCACGCTGATCGTTTGGTACTTGTTCGGCTCGCTGCTCGCGGCGGTGTTCGCGGGCGTGGTCGTGTCGATCTTTGTGCTGCTCAACGACGCCATCGCTTCACCGGCGACGGGCCGCCGCGGAGCCGGCTGGATCGCCGGCGGCGGTGGCGGCTCATGGTCGGGCGGCAGCGGTTCGAGCGACGGCGGCGGATTCAGCGGCGGCGGCGGCGGTTTCGGCGGCGGCGGCGCCTCTGGAAGCTGGTAGATTTTGGAGCTCGCAGCATGGGCATCAGGCGGATCGGCAAGCATCTTCTCGAACATCGCTGGCGCGTGCGGCGACTGTTTCCGCCGCAAGCGCTGGCGGCGATCGAACAGGCAGTCAAGGCCGGCGAGGCCACGCATTCCGGCCAGGTCCGCTTCGTGGTGGAAGGCGCGCTCGACGGCGCGCCGCTGTTTCGCAATCAGTCCGCGCGCGAGCGGGCGCTCGATATCTTCTCGCATTTGCGGATCTGGGACACCCGCCACAACAATGGCGTGCTGATCTATCTCTTGCTCGCCGACCGCAAGGTCGAGATCGTCGCCGACCGCGGCGCCGACGCCAAGGTCGGCAAGGCGGGCTGGGAAAAAATCTGCAAGGCGATGGAGACCGATTTCAGGACGGGAAATTTCGCCGGCGGCGTCATCGGCGGGATCGAGGCGGTGTCGCGACAGTTGGCGGCGTATTTCCCAAAGCACGGAGCCGGGAGCAATGAACTGCCCGACGCGCCGGTGGTGATGTAGTTTTCGTGTTCCCGGGGGCTAGTCTCTTCGCTGCGCCCCCGCGATCAAGCCGGACCGGATCAATTCCTAAAATTTAGGTAAGCCGGCCGGCCGGTAACGATTTCGCAAGCAATGAAAGTTACCAAATGGTCAATCTTCACTGGAGATGATCGATGTGAGCAAGCAGCAGGCCGACCAAATCAAGGGTGAACCCGCTTCCCTCGCGGCAAGCATCGACGCCCCGAAGCTGGTGCCCGAACAGGGTGCGAGCGCCGAACTGGAGGCTCCCGGGGCCGATGCGCCGACGCCCGCGCCAAATGCGAATGCATCCAAGCCGGATGCTGCAAAGGCCGATGTTCCCAGCGCCGATGCCGTCAAGGCAGACGCGCCGCCTATCCCCGGCAAGGTCATGATCATGTCAGCCGCCGATCACAGCCGGCACGGCGCCGGTCCGGAAACGGAATCGCCGCGCGATCAGGCAATGTTCGGCCAGCGCCGGTCTGCCGCGCTGGCCGCAATCGTCGCGCTGGCTGCGGTCACCGGCGCGCTCGGTGGCGCGCTGGCCACGGCCAGCCTCGGCCATTTTGCCGGCGATGAGACCGCCAGCGCCGATAAACGCGCGCTCGCATCGGCCATTGCGCGGATCGACTCCGACATTCTGGACCTCAAGGTCAGTGTCGAACATACCGCCAAAATGAGCATGAGCCAGCTCAACAAGACCAGCGACCGCCTCGACAAGGCCGCGAAGCCGCAGCCCGAACCGGCGGCCAAACCCGCTGCGATTACCGAGGCCCTCGACAAGCTGCGCGCCGCGCCGCCAGCGCAGGTGGCGGTTGCCGCAGCGCCGGCCGCTCCAATCCAGGTCGCGGCGGCGCCGCTTGCGAAGGAAGTCACCGGCTCGATCACGGCCCCGGCGGCGGCAGTGCCGGCCAAAGTCGAGGTGGCGAGGCTTCCGACCGTGGAAGGTTGGGTGTTGCGCGACATCGGCCATGGCGCTGCGCTGATCGAGGGACGCCGCGGCATGTACGAAGTCTATGCCGGCGATGGCGTGCCGGGCCTCGGCCGGATCGATGCGATCCGCCGTCAGGACGGCCGCTGGGTGGTCGTGACCGGAAAAGGTCTGATCGTGGCGCGCTGAGGCTTCACCGCGACGTGAAGCAACGATCTCGCCGCGCTCCGGATTGCGGCGAGACAGCCTGTCGGCTTTTCGGCTAATTTCCTCGATAAAAGCTCCCGCGCCAGCCCCGAACAAACTTGTCGGCGCGGTGTTCGTCAGGATATGGGCCGTCCGTTGCGATCTGCTATCGCCTTCCTCATCCTGCTTTGCAGCGCCCTGCCAGCGTGGGCAGCGCAGAGCGCCGCGCCGCTGGAGCGCGGTACGGCCGTCACCGATCCGCTCGCCTTGCGCGAGCTCGATCGCGACAGGTTTGGCCTGAGCCGGATCATGCTGCCGAAGCCATCGAGCGACGCGCCGCTCGCCAACAGCCGGCTGTTCGATCTGTCCTCGATGGTGCCGGTCCGCAAGGCGCTCGACGACGAGTTCGAGCGCTACATCGCAAGGCACAAGGCGGCTCTCCCGAATGAATCCATTGGGGTCGGGAGCGCCTATGATTTTCAGCTGTTCGATCGTGCGCTGCTATATTCCGATCAATCCCGCTTCGTGCTGGCCGGCATTGTCAACCGGATGGATCGCGCCCATTTGGCCGAGAAAAATTGCGGTGAAATCCGCCTGATCTATCGTCTGGTGCGGACCGATGCCCCCGAGGTCGGCGAGAATGCGGTGTCGCCGCGACTGCCGATGACCTTCAACGTCGTGCTGAAGGCAAAAGGCGATAGCGCAAGCGCCGGCTTCGAGGCGATTACGTGCGCCGAGATCGCCCGCCGCTGGCTGGCTGCGGGCGATTTGCCGCTGGCCGGCGCCGAGCTTGCGGCGAGATTGACAGCCGATGACGGTCCGCTTGCTTTGATCGCGCCCGAAAACATCGATCGCATCGAAACCAACCTGCAGATCGCGCATGCGCCGAAATCGGAGGTCCGCGATTTCCGCACCGACTATCTGCTGAAGGTGTTCAAATACAACGCGCAATCGCGGACATTCGAGCAAGCGCCGCTGGAAAACCAGATCGACCGCGAGCGGATCCTTGCCGATGGGAAACTCGGCCGCGAGTTCAGGCGCTGGCTGCTCGAGCCAGCGCACTTTTCCGAGTTGGACCGCGGCGTGATCCTGATCCCCGACAAGTTTCTGGCGACCGGGGCGATCGCGCCGACCCCGGTTGGATTCGCGCGATCGGACCTGCAACCGGCATTTGGTCTGGTCGCGCTGGATAAAGCCGACGCCAAGGCGCTCTTCAGCGAAAGCGATGTGGTGACAGCCTTGAAGCAAGCCGCAGAACGTGGCGCGAGCTTGCAGAATATCCGCTCCGCCGCTGGCTTTGAGCGCCGGCTCAACGACATGACCTGCTCGGGTTGTCACCAGACCCGCGGCATCGGCGGCTTTCACTTTCCCGGCGTCGACTGGATGGCCGCAAAACCATCGAATTCGACGGTGGTGCCGGGTTCGCCGCATTTCTTCGGCGACCAGGTCCGCCGCCGCGATATCCTGATCGCGCTGCGCGATGGCAAGCGTCCGGATTATTCCCGCGGCTTCTCCAGTCGCCCGCAAACCCGCGGCAGCTCCGAACTCGCCGGCACCGAATATGAGGACGGCTGGGGCGCGCATTGCTATGCGCAGCGCCCGATGCCGGCGGAAAACGACCGCAGCTTCAGGTCGTGGACCTGCGCCGAGGGGCTGGCGTGCCAGGTCGCGGGCCAGGCGACGCGAATGGGGATGTGCTTCGTCAAATAACGCTTGTGGCGCTCCCTTCCGCTAGATTGACAGTGGGCTGACCAGTCGTGTTTCATCCCGACAATCGCCTGAGAGTGCGCCGGGAGGAATCATGGACGACGTCGTTATCGTCGGGGCCGGCATCGGCGGGTTGACGCTCGGGCTGGCGCTGCACGCCGCCGGAATTCCCTGCCGGATACTGGAATCGGCGGTCGAGATCAGGCCGATCGGCGTCGGCATCAACTTGCTGCCGCACGCCAGCGCGGAACTTGCCGCGCTCGGACTGCAAGCCGATCTGGCGAAGGTCGCGATCGAAACCAGCGATGCGACCTTCTTCAATCGTTTCGGCCAGCTGATTTACCAGGAGCCGTTGGGACGCGCGGCCGGCTACCCGCACCCGCAGTTCTCGATCCATCGCGGCGACCTGCAGATGGCGTTGCTCGATGCCTTCATTGCGCGCTTGGGCCGCGACCGGCTCGACACCAACAGCCATTGCACCGGCGTCGAACAGGACGAGCGCGGCGTCACCGTGCACTTTTCGGATGGCCCGGGCGGCAGCCCGCGCCGCGCCGTGCGCGGCAGCGTGGCGATTGCCTGCGACGGCATCAATTCAGCGATCCGAAAGCAGTTTTTCCCAGGCGAGGGCGAGCCGCGCTATTCCGGCGTCAACATGTGGCGCGGCGTGACGCGATCGAAGCCGATGTTGTCGGGCGCCAGCATGGTGCGCGCCGGATGGCTGTCGCATGGCAAGATGGTGATCTACCCGATCCGTCCGGTCGGCGCGGATGGCCTGCAGCTGATCAACTGGGTGGCCGAGATCGAGACGCCGGTCTATCGCAAACGCGATTGGAACCGGCCTGGCGCGATCGAGGATTTCATCGCACCGTTCGCCGATTGGCATTTCGACTGGCTCGATGTTCCCGCGTTCATTCGAGCCGCCGACAGCGTGCTGGAATTTCCGATGGTCGATCAGGACCCGCTGCCGCGCTGGAGCTTTGGCCGGGTGACGCTGCTTGGCGACGCCGCCCATCCGATGGTGCCGCGCGGCTCCAACGGCGCCGGACAGGCGATCCTGGATGCGCGCGCGCTGACCTCGGCGCTGCTCCAACACGGCGATCCCATCGCAGCCCTTGCTGCCTACGAGAAGCAGCGCCTCGAGGCGACCGCGCGCATCGTTCTGACCAATCGCAGCAATCCACCGGACGCGATCTTGCGCGAGGTGTTTCAACGCACCAACGACCGGCCGTTCGCCAGCATCGACGACGTCATCAGCCGCGACGAGCTGGTCGCCTTGTCCGAAGGTTACAAGCGGATCGCCGGCTATTCGAATGAGGCTTTGCGCACGCGGTGAAATGAAAACAGGGGGAAACGATGATCGAGATTTCTCAGGCCCAAGCTGGCGGCGCTGCACCAATCGAAGTTGCCGAATTCATCGATCGGCAACCGGTCGGCGGATTTCAGCTCAAGCTGCTGCTGACCTGCGCGGCGGTGTTGTTCCTCGACGGCTTCGATACCCAGGCGATCGGCTATGTCGCGCCGGCGCTGGCCAGGGAATGGGGCCTGACCAAGGCCGCGATCGGTCCGGTGTTCTCCGCCGGATTGTTCGGGCTGATGATCGGTGCGCTGTTGTTCGGACCGCTCGCCGATCGCATCGGACGTAAGCGGATCATCATTCTGAGCACGCTGGCGTTCGGCCTTGGCGCGCTCGTCACCGCCTTCGTGCAGGACGTCAACAGCCTGCTCGCGGTCCGATTTCTGACCGGGCTCGGGCTCGGCGGCGCGATGCCGAACGCCATCGCCATGACTTCCGAGTTCAACCCACGACGTCGCCGCTCCACCATGGTGATGGTCATGTTCTGCGGCTTCTCGGTGGGAGCGGCCCTCGGCGGCTTGCTGGCGGCGGCCTTGATCCCGCATTTCGGCTGGCGCTCGGTGTTCGTCGTCGGCGGAGTTGCCCCCTTGGTGCTCGCTCCGGTGCTGGCGCTGCGGCTGCCGGAATCGGTGCGGTTCCTGGCGCTGACCGGCCAGGCCAACGAGCGCGTCGCCGAATTGCTTCGCTTGATCAACCCGAAGGCTGCGTTCGCCCCGGCGACGCTCTTCGTCGTTCATGAACCCGAACTGCCGGGCATCCCGGTGCTGCATCTGTTCAAGGATGGTCGCACCGTGGTGACGCTGTTGCTATGGGTGGTGTTCTTCATGAGCCTGCTCGATATCTATTTCCTGGCGAACTGGCTCCCGACCGTTCTCAATGACCTCGGCGCCTCGCTGTCGGCGGCGGCGGCAATCGGATCGATGCTGCAGGTCGGCGGCGTGGTCGGAACCCTCGCGCTCGGCAGCATCATCGACCGCTTCTCGTTTCGCGCGCTGGCGCTGGTGTATTTTGTCGCGGTCTTCGCCGTCGGCGCCATCGGACAACTCGGCCAATCCGTGGTTTTCGTCACCATGGCGATCTTCGCGGCCGGGTTCTGCATTATCGGCGGCCAGATCGCCGCCAATGCGCTGGCCGCGGCGTTCTATCCGACCTCGGTCAGGGCCACCGGCGTCGGCTGGGCGCTCGGCATCGGCCGGGTCGGCTCGATCATCGGCCCCCTGGTCGGCGGCGCGCTGCTAAGCGCCAAATGGAGCACGGCCTCGGTATTCGCGGCAGCCGCGGGCGCGGCTCTCTGTGCGGCGCTGGCGGCGTTTTTCGTGAGCCGGATCGCCGGCATGGGCGGAACCGGCAAGGCCGGCGCCGAACCACCGGGGTCGTTCGAGACGGCTCAGCATCATCAGACGGCGGCCGGGGCTTAGGAGGGCGGCAGATGAGCGATGACGAGAACAAGCAGCGCAATCGCCAGATCGCCGAGAATGAAAGCGTGCGGCAAACCGTCGGCGACATTCGCGTCAGCGTCTGGGCGGTCGCCATCGCCGTGATTATCGGGCTTGCCGCGGTGGGCTGGGTGCTGGTTCACAACAGGTAGGCTATTTGCCGCTCGTGCTGGGCTCACGCCACCGCGCCCGAGGCCCGCAATTGCCGGATCGCCGCCTCGTCATAGCCCGCCTCGCGCAAGACCTCGTCGCTGTGCTCGCCAATTCCCGGCGCATGCCGTGGCGGGATTTTCGGGCTGCCATCGATCCAGATCGGGCTGTTGACGGTGAGCATGGTGTCGTTCTCGAACGGCACCAGCACTTCGTTTTCGATCATCTGCTGGTCATGCGGAATATCATCGAGGATGCCGATCACGCCGAATACCAGGCCGTTGCCGTCGAGGATGCGGCGCCATTCGGCAAGGTCTCTGGCGGCAAAAATCTCGTCGAAGATCTTTATCAGCTCGAGCGAGCGCGCGTGGCGCTCGGACCGGGTAGCGAATCTGGGGTCATCGACCAGATCCTCCCGTCCCAGGCAGCGGGCGAGCGTCGGCCATTGCCGCTCCTCGTTGAGCAGCGACAGGATCAGCCAGCGGCCGTCCCTGCAGCGGTAATGATTGGTCACCGCGTTCAACGCCCGCTCGCGCGGGCGGCGCTCGCTGAATTTTGCGCCGCATAGCTTGGCCTGGGCGAGGATGCCGTTGGCCCAGATGCCGTTGGCCATCAGGTTCGATCGCACATGCGAGCCCTTGCCGGTGCGCTCGCGCTTGTAGAGCGCGGTCACGATCGCGCCGTACAGCGCCATCGCGCAGGGGTGATCGCCCATGCCGGCAACCGAGCGCGCCGGCGTGGTGTTCTCGTCGGCGCGCACCAGATCCATCAGCCCTGAGCGTGCCCAATAGGCATTGCTGTCGAAGCCGGGCTTGTTGGCTTCTTCGCCTTTTTCGCCGTAGCCGGTGAACGAGGCGTAGATCAGCCGCTCATTGAGCGGGGCGAGCCTGGCATACGTCATCCCCAGTCTCTCGCGGACCGCGGGCGGAAAATTCGTGATGAAGACATCGGCCTCGGCGGCGAGCCGATGCAACACCGCCTGCGCTTCCGGCTTTGCGAGGTCGAGCGCAAGGCTTCGTTTGTTGCGGGATTCCAGCATCCAGGCGAAGTTGTGCGCGCTGGCGGGATATCCCGGTAAATTCGGCAGGTTGCGATAGGGATCGCCCGATCCGGGCGGCTCGATCTTGATTACCTCGGCGCCGAAATCCGACAGCACGGTCGCGGCCGCGGGCGCAGCGATGAAGCTCGCGCAGTCCAGAACCTTGAGACCTTCGAAGATGCCGTCTTCCATGGCTGCTCCCGTGAATCCTGTTGAGCTTAATTCCGCGTGAAGAAAATCGCGCTTCGCTGCGATGGTCAGATGCCCAGCGCGCATTTGACCGATGTTGGCGGGGCGATGCAACCGCCGTTTCCTTGTCCTTGCGAGCCTATGGGTCGCCGTCGCCGGGCGCTGTAAAAATGACGAAGTCTACTCCTTATCCGACATCAGCGCGGCGTTGCCGCCGGCGGCGGCGGTGTTGACGGTCACGGTCTGTTCGGTCGCGAAGCGCGCAAGGTAGTGCGGGCCGCCGGCTTTCGGTCCCGTGCCCGACAGGCCATGGCCGCCGAACGGCTGCACGCCGACCACCGCCCCGATCATGTTGCGGTTGACATAGACGTTGCCGACCTGGAGCCGGTCGATCGCTGCTTCGGCCGTATCGTCGATGCGCGAATGAATGCCGAGCGTCAGCCCATAACCGGAGCGCTCGATCGATTGCAGCACCCCTTCGAGATTTTCCGCGCGGTAGCGCACCACATGCAGGATGGGTCCAAATACTTCGTCGGTCAGTTGCGCGGCCTCGGTCAGTTCAAAAATGTGCGGCGCCACGTAATTGCCGGCGGGGGCCCTGCCGGCAAAATGCACACGGGCCTGTCGCTTCATTCGTGCAATGTGGCTCTCCAGCCGCTGCTTGGCCTCGGCATCGATCACCGGGCCGACCTGGGTGGCGAGCTGGCGCGGGTCGCCGATCGCGAGCTCGCGGGCGGCGCCCGAGATCATCTCGATCATGCGGTCAGCGACGTCGTCTTGAACGAACAGCAAGCGCAGCGCCGAGCAGCGCTGGCCGGCGGAGCGAAATGCCGACGTCATGACGTCGTCGGCGACCTGTTCGGGCAGGGCGGTCGCATCCACGATCATCGCGTTGATGCCGCCGGTTTCGGCAATCAGCGGCACGATCGGGCCGTCCTTGGCGGCGAGCGCCCGATTGATCGCGCGGGCCACCTCGGTCGAGCCGGTGAAGACGATGCCGGCGATATCGGGATGCGCCGCCAACACCGCGCCGATTCTGCCGTCGCCGGGGATCAGATGCAGCGCCGAGACCGGCACGCCGGCCTCGTGCAACAGGGCGATCGCCTCCGCCGCGATCAAGGGCGTCTGTTCGGCGGGTTTTGCCAGCACCGCATTTCCGGCCATCAATGCAGCCGTGACCTGGCCGGTGAAGATCGCCAGCGGAAAATTCCACGGCGAGATCGCGACGAACACGCCGCGGCCGCGCAACCTGAGCACATTGCTCTCGCCGGTCGGGCCCGGCATCGTCTCGCCATCGCCGAACAGCTTTGTGCCTTCCGCGGCGTAGTAGCGGCAGAAATCGGCGGCCTCGCGAACTTCCGAGAGCGCGTCATCGAGCGTCTTGCCGCCTTCGCGTTGCAGCAGCGCGATGAAACGCGCCGCACGCTGCTCCAGCAGCTCGGCGGCTTTCTCCAGAACGGTTGCGCGCATCTGCGCGCCGGTTCGGCTCCAGGCCTTGAACCCCTCGCGCGCGGCGGCGACCGCTTGGTTCGCATGCTCCGGCGTGGCAGCGATGACGGTGCCCACAATGCTCGCCCGGTCGATCGGACTGATGAGCGGTCGCGCTGTTCCGGCCGCCATCTTGCCGTCGATCAGCGGCGCCGCCGCCACGGCTGCCGTGCTTGCCGCGACCGCGGCAAGCAGCTCGCGCAGCGGCGCGCGATCACCGAACTCGATGCCGCGCGAATTGCCGCGTTGCGGCCGATAGAGGTCGGGCGGCAGCGGAATTTGCCGATGCCGCGCGTTTTCGGGCGCGCCGATGATATCGCCCGGCCGCCGCAGCAGCGTTTCGACCGACACGCCATCGTCGGCGGCAAGCGCTACAAACGACGTGTTGGCGCCGTTCTCCAACAGCCGCCGCACCAGATACGCCAGGAGATCGCGATGGCTGCCGACCGGCGCATAGGTGCGGTAGGCGGCTTTTGGATAATCTTCGCTCAGTTGCGCGTATAGCGCCTCGCCCATGCCATGCAGGCGCTGAAACTCAAACCCGCTCTCGCTGTTCGCAAGCTCGAGAACGGTCGCCACCGTCAGCGCGTTGTGGGTGGCGAATTGCGGGAAGATCCGCGGTCGCAGCGCTAGCAGCTGCTGCGCGCAGGCGAGGTAGTTGAGGTCGGTCATCGGCTTGCGGGTGAACACCGGATAATCCTCAAGCCCGCGCTCCTGCGCGCGCTTGATCTCGGTGTCCCAATAGGCGCCCTTGACGAGGCGAACCATCACGCGCCGGTTCAAGGCGCAAGCGAGGCCATCAACGTAGCCGATCACGGCTTCGGCGCGCTTCTGGTAGGCCTGGATCGCCAGCCCAAAACCGTCCCAGCCGCCGAGCGAAGCATCGCTGATCGCCGCCGCAATCACCTCCAGCGACAGCTCCAGCCGATCCGCTTCCTCGGCATCGACGGTGAGATTGAGATCGTGAACCTTGGCGCGTCGGGCGAGATCGATCAGGCGTGGAACCAACTCGGCCATCACCCGCGCCTGGCTGAGCGGCTCGAAACGCGGGTGCAGCGCCGACAGTTTTACCGAGATGCCGGGCCGGTCGGGCAGCGGCTGGTCACCGGCGCTCCGTCCGATGGCTTCGATCGCGCTGGCGTAAGCGTCGAAATAGCGCTGCGCGTCGGCAGCGGTGCGCGCGCCTTCGCCGAGCATGTCGAAGGAATAGCGCGCGCTGCCGGCCGGATGCGGCTGCGCCCGCGCCAGGGCTGCTTCAATGGTCTCGCCAAGGACGAAATGACTGCCCATCAGCCGCATCGCCTGCCGGGTGGCGGCCCGCACCGCGGGCAGGCCGAGCCGCTTTGCCAGCCGCCCGATGGTGCCCTGCGGGGTCTCGCCCGGCCGGATCACCCGCGCCGACATCCCCAGCGCCCACGCCGAGGCATTGACCAGGAACGCGCTGGATTTGGTCTCGTGATGCACGAAATCGCCCTGGCCGAGCTTGTCCTCGATGAACTGGTCGGCGGTGCGGGCATCCGGCACGCGTAGCAAGGCTTCGGCGAGCACCATCAGCGCGAGGCCTTCCTTGGTGGAAAGCGCAAACTCGCGCAGCATGTCCTCGACGCCGCCAAGCCGGTCGTCGCTGGAGCGAATGGCATCGATCAGGCGCCTCGCGGTGCGGTCGATCCGATTGGCCGGTTCCGCATCCAGCCGTGGGCTCTGCAGCAGGCCCGCCGCCATGATGCCATCATCCGGTGCGTAAGCCGCCTCAAAGGACGGAAAGGATGGGGGATCGGATGACATGGCAGGTTTTCAGATAGTTAGAAGCATGATTGGATGCAAAGCCGTTGGCCGCTTTGCTGGTCGCGCTTTCCGGATTTCCGTGTGCCAATCATGCAGCCGGTCCTGGCATCGTGAAACCGCTGCGATCGGTTTCGCGCGATTTTTTTTATGGGACGAAGAATGGGGCTGACGAAACGGCGGCAACGGTCCGGCGGACCGCGAACAACGCGGGCGGTCTGTGCTTCGGCGCTGGCCCTGGTCGGACCGACGTTGACCGCGGCCCCGGCGCTGGCCGTGCAATTGAGCGCGCCGCAGGCCGCCTTGTACTCTACGGTGTCGATTTTTCCGCCTTCGGCGGAGCGCATGACGGTTTGCTACGGCTTCGTCTGCAGGCGGCGCGAGATCCTCGATTTCACCGGTCGTGACCGCAACGCCCTGAGCCAGATCCTCGCCGCCGGTCGCGGATCGGCGGCGGCCGAGCGGGCGGCGGTGCAAAAGGCCGTGATCTGGTTCGATCGCCGCATGGGTCCGGTGCTAGGGACCGACAAGCGCGTGGCGAAAGCGGATTTCCGCTACTTCGACGACAAGCACAATTACGATTGCTGGGACACCACCCGCAACACCACCAGTTTGCTGCTGGTGCTGCAGGAATGGGGCCTGCTGAAATACCACGTCGTGGGTGATCCCCATTACCGCGGCAATCCGCTGGTGCTGCAGACGCCGCACAACACCGCGGTGCTGGTCGAGCGCGCCACAGGGATCGATTGGGCCGTGGATATGTGGCCGCGCGGCTATCTGCAGCCGCCGGACGTCATGACCGTCGAACAATGGGTGAAGGAAGATTGAGCGGAACGCGGTCTTGCTTCCGCGCGAAAATGCTGCGCGCTTTCGCTGCAAATACCGGATGTCTGGAGATTTCTTAAAAGCTCCACTCTCGGAATGAGTCCGAGAGTGCGCTGTTAACGGCCCCGCCTGGCGTCAAACCTTGAGGTTTTCGGCCGAGGTCTTGCCCCGATTGGCAACTTCTTCGTATTCGACCGTCTGTCCTTCATTGAGCGTGGAAAGACCAGCCTTCTCGACCGCTGAAATATGAACAAAAACGTCCTTGCCGCCACTCGAGGGCTGGATGAATCCAAAACCCTTGGTTGCGTTGAACCACTTCACAGTGCCTTTAGCCATCACGTCGTCTCCGCGGGATCAAAAAAACAATAGCGAACTACCCGGTCCCCGCAAACCTGCATGTCCGGCGGCCGCACGATACGCGGTATGCGGCAAGCTTGATAGCTTAAAACGACAGCCCGAATTCAGCGGAAAACGAGCATTATCGCAGCGAATTGCCGATTTTGCCTATTTCGCGATCAATTGATGCGGCGAAACCAAGGCAAACGTCGACGGATTCAATTTTATTGATGGCAAGCGCCGCTGCTCATTGAGGCCGCGGCGGTCGGATGAATTCCCGGTTTGCCGGCGAGCTTCAGTAGGTCGCCGCAAGATACTCGACGATCTTGGGAACGTCGGTCTCGTCGATCGGCGCGCCATACACCTTGATCATCTTGGTCACTTCGGCCTGCCAGAAATCCTTCTTGTATTTCGGCCCGCGCGGCTGCGTGCTGACGTAGTCCGCCGAGTGACAGGAGGTGCAATTATTCTTCACCACATCGAGGTTCGGTCCCGGCTTGAAGGCGGCGGTTTCGTCCGGAAGCTTGTAGGAAACCGGCGCCGCGGCCACTCCACGGAAGTTGAAGCCCGCGATGGCGGCGGTGCCGAGCAGAAGCGCGACAAGAAAGCAGCGTGTCATGATATTCTCCTCACGCCGCGGTCACGCGAACGGTTTCGACGACGTTGCGCAAATAGCCTGGCGGGTTCCAGAACGGCTCCATCGGCTGGGTGTCGCCGGCATTGTTGGTGGCGCGAACCTTGAGTTCGTGGCTGCCTGCCGCGAGCGTCACCGGCAACTTCCATTCGCGGAACGAATATTTTCCGAGATCCCTGCCGAGTTTGGCCGGTGTCCAGCTCTTGCCGCCATCGATGGAGACCGCGACTTCCTTGATGCCCTTGCCGCCGTCGAAGGCGATGCCCTTCAGCCTCGTTCCGCCCGGCTTCAGTTTCGCGCCATCGGTCACATTGGTAATGAAGGAGCGGACGGTGAAGCGGTTGATCGGAATCGTTGCCTTTGGCGCGGTGCCGGGCTCGATGCAACCGCAGGGGGTGTCAGGAATCCGGTAGGCCGACTTCATCCAGAAACCGTCGAACACGCCATCGATCACGGTGACCTCGTTGAGGTGCTTGACCCAATAGGTGCCGTAGTAACCGGGCACCACCAGGCGAAGCGGAAAGCCGTTGAGAACCGGCAAATCATCGCCGTTCATCCCGTAGGCCAGCATCACCTCGCCATCGCGGGCGTGATCGATATCGAGCGCCTTGACGAAATCCGGCGTCTTGTCGCTGACCGGTCCATCCATGCCGCCGAACGTGACCTGCCTTGCGCCTTGCTGCACGCCGGCCCTGTCGAGCACGGTTTTCAGCGGCACGCCGCGCCAGCGCGCGTTGCCCATCGCGCCGTTGCCTAATTGGCCGCCGGCGACGCGCGGATCGGAAAATCCACGGCTGTTGCCCGAGCATTGATTGACGGCGATCAACTCGAGCGCCGGAAGCTTCTTGATCTCCTGCAGCGACAGTTTCAGCGGACGATCGACCTTGCCCTTGATCTCCACGCTGAATTTGTCCGGATCGATATTGAGCGGCACATCCGCCAAATGATAGCGGACGAAAAACGCGTTGTTCGGCGTGATCGGGCCGTCGTTGAAGATGGAGAACGGCGTCTCGAGCTGCGGCGGCCGGCTGGTCAGCCCGATCATCGGCCGCTTCTGCGGATATTTCACCAGCGGCCGTTCGCCATTGCCGATCGGCAACGTCACGGTATCAAGCGCCAACGCCCTTGCCGAACCGAACCCCGTAGCCAGCGCCGTCAATGCCGCGCCCTTCACGATCGCACGTCTGTCGAGCATCTTGCTTCCTCCGAAGCTTTTTTGCCGAGCCCGATCTCCACCGGGTTCCGTTGGTGCGATAGTCGCATCCGCGACACCCAAGTCAATTGATGCTTTCGGCGTGTGCGCGGGGCAACAATATCCGCCCAAGCGCTGTTCAAGCCGCGACCCCATCGACATCTGCCACCAACGCCGGCAGCGTCCGCGCATCGGCGACCGAGCGGACGATCATCGGCTCGGCGCGGCCCCGAATCTCGACTTGCTGTTGCGGTAAAGCGTTGGCCGAAAGGCCGGCAGAGATGCGAACTTCTTCCGATACGATTGCTTCGCATCCCAACGTCTTCGTCATGTCCTGCAGCCTGGCGGCGACGTTGACCGCGTCGCCGAGTGCGGTGAACACCATGTGATCGCGGTAACCGATTTCGCCGATGATCACCTCGCCGCCGTGAATGCCGATGCCGAAGCGGATCGGCTCGCTCAGGTCGTGCTTGAGAAACTGATTCAACTCGTCGACGTTGGCGGCGATCATGGCGGCCGCCCTCAGCGCCTGCCGGCAGGCAGTCTGCGGGGCGGTGGCGAGCCCGAACAGCGCCAATTCTCCGTCTCCGACGAACTGGTTCGGTTGGCCGCCGCATGCGATCACCGCCTGCGACACCGCGCTCAGAAAGCGGTTGACGATGAAGACAGTGTCGAACGGCAGCTGCTTTTCGGCCAGCCTGGTCGAGCCGCGCATATCCACGAACATGCTGACGAGATAGCGCTCCTGGCCGATGCGGTGCGGCTGCGAGGCGTTCGCCGATACCGCGTGCGGCATGAATAGCTGGAAGAAAGACAGATCGCTTTCCGGCCTGAGCTGACAGGCGAGGCGAATGGCGGGGTCGTTGGCGCCGACCCGGTTGAGCACGAATGCCTCGCGCGGCGAGGGCTGCGGCAGCGCACTGCTGTCTCCGATCACGCGGATGCGGCAAGTCGAGCAGCGAGCGCGGCCGCCGCAGACGCTGGCATGCGGCACTTTGTGGCGCAGGCTCGCCTCGAGCACGCTGAGGCCCTTCGGCACCCGAACCGTTCGGCCGTTGCCGTAGGACAGGGTGAGCATGCCGCGCCGGCGCTCGGTGAGCGTGCGCAGGCCCTTTGCCAACAGCACCAGTGCGACCAGCCCGAGATAGCCGAACAGGAAATCATCCGTGATTCTTTCCAGCACGGCTTGTTGGGCCGGCGTGCCGACCTGGCTTGGCGAAAGATTTTCCGCGCGCCATTCGACGCTATCGCTGGCAACGACGCTTCGCCCGGCTTGATACAGGCCGAGCATGGCCAGGGTCGGGACCAGCACCGCCGCCACGAGCAGAAATGGCGCCGCGCGCCTGTAAAACGCTTTCATCCGCAACCAGAAATGAAGGCCGATGCAGCCATGGGTCCAGGCAATGGTCATGACCGCCAGCATCAGCCATATCTTGTAGGGCGACGCGATCCGGTACGCGAACAGCACCTGCGGATAGAGCTTGTCGTGTCCGAACAGAAGTCTCGCCGAGCCGCACGCCGGCAATGTGGCTGATGACAAGGGCCGGGATGCTCAGCCCGAGCACGAGCTGGAGCGGCTCGATCGCTTTCCAGCGAAATTCCCGGCGCTGGTACAGCGCCCACAGTCCGAGACCGGAATGAACCAGCGCCGCGGTGTAAAATGTGATCGCGACTGGGAGAAATTGCCAGAACAGCACGTGGTAGGTGACCCCGCTGGCGAGTGCATCCATCGAGATATTGCCGAGCGCATGGTTGAGGAAATGGCTGACGAGATAGGCAAACAGCACCAGGCCGCAGGCGAGACGAATCTGCCGGACGCTGATGCCGCGGACGAACTTCATCACTTGTTCCTGAACGGGGGCCATGCGATCCCGGCGAGTCACGGACACTAGACCTGTCATGGTAGAGTTTAATTCCCACAGTGACCATCTTTTCGCGAGTGGCCCCGGTGTTCGCCGGCTATGGCGGGGCCTATCGACACGTTGACACCCCTATCGGAGTCGGGGAGAAAGCGGCGTGACGATTGCCACCCCCGAGAACCGCAGCGCCAAACCCGACAGGCCTGGCTTTCGGCGGCGCTTGCTCGCCGTCGCCGCCCTGATCGCCGCGCTGACGGCGATGCGCCTGATCTATGCCTGCGCGATCGATCTGCGCACCGACGAGGCCTATTACTGGACCTGGTCGAAGGAAAACGTGCTTTGCTTCCTCGACCACCCGCCGATGATCGCCTGGTTCATCCGCTTCGGCACCGCGATCTTCGGCGATACCAATCTCGGCGTGCGCTTCGCCGGCATCCTGGCGATGCTGGTCACGCAACTGCTGCTTGCCGATATCGTGCGGCGTGTGACGCACGATCTTCGCGCCATCGTGCTGGCGGTGTTGATGCCGGAGGCAGCGCTTTATTACGGGCTGCTGATGGCCAAGGTCTCGCCCGACGTGGCGCTGATCCCATTTGCGGTGGCGATGGTGTGGGCACTGCTCCGGCTCGCCGAGAGTGGCGATGGGCGTTGGTGGCTGGCGGCGGGCCTATTTGCAGGACTGTCGCTGCTGTCGAAGTTCACCGCGGTGATGCTGCTTCCGGCGGTGGCCGCCTTCATTCTGGTGCCGGGCTGGCGCCGGCGCTGGCTGCTTAGCCCCTATCCGTGGGCCGCGGCGGTCATTGCAATCGTGCTGTTCCTTCCGGTCCTGATCTGGAATGCCGGGCATGATTGGGCTTCGTTCAAGTTCCAGCTGGTCCGCGCCACCGCGACCCATCAACTATCGCTTCGCACCGTCGGCGATTACATCGGCCTGCAGTTCGGGCTGGTCGGCTTCGTTCTGCTGCCGGTGGTCCTGTTCGGCCTGACGCTGACGGCGTGGCGCGGATATCGCAGGGGCGAGGCGGTCGCGATTCTGCTCTCGACTGCGGTGATCGTTCCCTTCGGCTACTTCTTCTGGAAATCCCTGAGCTTGCGGGTCGGGGACACCTGGCCGATGTTCATGTGGCCGATCGGCTTTGCCGCCGCCGCCATCAACATCGCGATGCTGCCGGGCGAGGGTTTTTCCGCCGGGATGATCAAATCGACCGTCGCCTGGGCCAACGCTGCCGTGGTGTGCGGCATCGGTTTGGTCGTTGTGGTGTTTCTCTATTACGTCGTGGCGCCCTGGAATTTAATCGGCAGGACGGATCCGATCGGCGGCGAGGCCGGCTACGAAGCGATCGTCGGGCGGGCGCAGGCGCAGTTGCAGAACACCGGCGCCACCTGGATCGCCGCCACGGACTATCGGACCTACGCCATGCTGCGCTGGTTCTTCAATGGTCGGGTGCCGGTCGTCCAGATCAATGAGCGCGAGCGATTTTCGGGCTTTCGCGATCCGGGCATGGATTCGATCAGAGGCCAGCCCGGGCTCTATGTCGGGCGTGAACGCGACAATTTGAGCCCGGTATGGGAGTCCACCACCGCAACCAAGCAGCTGCTGGAGCGGGTCACCCGCAGCTGGCGTGGCGTCGTGATGGACACCTATGCGCTGGAGAAGCTGACCGGCTGGACGCCGGAGCTGTCGCCGCCGCCGGACTCGCAACTCTATCGCGCGCGGCCGCTGGCGGGCGATTTTGGCGCGCTACGCATCGCGGCGTCTCAATACTAACCAATCACTCTTCACCGTCGCGCTTGCGCAGCAAATCTTTGGCGAGATCGGCAAGCGCGGGCCGCGGCAACGCCGTGAACGGCAGCGGGCGGGTGACGTCGATGGCGGCAAGGCCGAGCCTGGCGGTGAGGAGTCCGTTGAGCATGCCTTCGCCGAGCCGCTGCGAAAGCTTTGCCGCGATGCCGTGACCAAGCACCTGCTGGACCAGGCTGTCGCTCGCCGCCATGCCGCCGGTGACGGCCAGATGCGCGATGACATGGCGCATCAGCGCGATCATGCCGAGCGCGCCCGGCCGTCCGCCGTAGAGCCGCGCCAACTGCCGGATCAGGCGAAGCGAGGCAACCAGGACGAACAGAACGTCGATCAGCGCGCGCGGACTGATCGCGGTGACGATGGAGACGCGTTGCGCGGCCGACGACACCAGCCAGCGCGCTTCCCGATCGAGCGGGGCCATCAATTCGCGCTCGGCCAGCCGGATCATGTCGGCGCCGTCGATGATGTCGCCGGCATGGCCTTGCAGCGTCGCGCGCGCCCGCGCCAGATGCGGGTTCTGGTGCGCAAGTTTCACGAGATCCTGCACGATCGTCCGGCTCTCCGCGCGGTCGTCGCTTGCGAGCACGAGCGTGGCGCGCGCGTGCAGCTTTTCGATGGTCGCAAGCCGCGCCAGCCCAAAGGCTTCGCGGCCGATAACGACCGCGAGCGCCAGCGCGGCGGCCGCCGCAAGAGCCAGCCCGAGAAAACCGAGGCCTTCGCTGCGCGCGAACAGATCCTCGATCAGGCCGACGACGCCAAGCCCGAGACCGAGCAGGACCAGTCCACCGAGCGCGCTCCAGAACATCGTGCCCCAGCGGAAACCGCGCCGGGCAGGGATGATCGGCGCCTCGATCGGCGCCGGCAGCAATGCGGTATCGAATTCCGGGGTGATACGGACGCTACCGCGGGGTGGGTGGCCGGCCTCCTCGGCATCCATCAAGATGACGCCGGGCTCGCCCAGCTTGAAGGTGGCCGGCCGGCGGGGGTGGGCTCGCTCGCTCATTGCAGTCGGTCTCCGATCAGGAACTGGAGGGCGCGGTCGAGGCGGATGTGAGGCAGGGCGGAGACCTCCGGGCCGACGCGCTCGAGCGGTGGCGGGCGGAAGCGAAGGAAGCGAAAGTCGGTCTTTTCCGAGTTGTTGCCCGCGAGGCCGCGAAAGCCGCCTTGACCGAACAGTTGTTGCGGATCGGCCGGCAGATCGCCCGGAAAGGTCGCAACTTCGGTGTTGCCGTCGAACACCTCGCCACCGCCGGTTTCGCCGGCGGCGGGGGTGCCCAGGATCGAAGGCAGCTTTTCCCGGCCGCGCGTCACCATCGCTTCGCGGGTCGCGCGAACCGCAGCCAGCGCGACCACATCGATTTGGACGCCGGCGTTGTCGGCGCGCGTCACCGCCTTGGCGAGGGTTCGCCGCAGCACCGCCTCCAGCCGGTCATGGCTCGAATGGTGCAGGCGATCGGCCTTGGTCGCCGCGAACAAGATGCGGTCGATGCGCGGCCGGAACAGCGGGCTGAGCAGGGTGCCGCGGCCAATCCGGAAACAATCCAGAATCTCCGCCAGCGCCGCCTCGAGGTCGAGCAGCGCTTCGGGACCCGAGTTGAACGCCGACAGCGCATCGACCAGGACCACCTGGCGATCCAGCCGCGAGAAATGCTCGCGGAAAAACGGGCGAACCACCACGTCCTTATAAGCCTCATAGCGCCTGCGCATCATCGCCCACAGCGATCCCTCGGGCGCGGTGCCATCGGCCGGCAGATCGAGCGGCGCAAAGGTCAACGCCGGCGAGCCCGCGAGATTGCCCGGCATCAGGAAACGGCCGGGCGGCAGCACGCTCAGCGCAAAACGTTCGTCACGGCAGGCGCGCAGGTAATCGGTAAACAGCCGGGCGGAAGCAAGTGCGGCCTGCTCGTCTTCGCGGGCCTCGGGCTTCAGCGTCGCCAGATATGCGTGCCATTGCGCCGGCAGCGCCGAGCGCGATCGCTGGCGTGACAGAGCGAGACTCTCCGTCGACCATTGCTCGTAGCTTTTGTTGAGCAGCGGCAGGTCGAGCAGCCATTCGCCGGGGTAGTCGACGACATCGAGGGTCAGGGTGCGATCCGCGCCATTTTGCCGCTGGTAGTCGATCACGAGCCGCAATTCGCTTATATCGATGGTCGAATTCGGCCAGCGGCGTTGTTCGGCCAAAGTGCGGACATGGCTCTCGTAGTCGAACCGCGGCACGGCATCGTCCGGCTGCGGCGCGAGCCGGGCGCGCGCGATCCGTCCGGTGTCGAAAGCCTCGAACACCGGGAAACGGCCGCCGCGGGTGAGGCCGTGTATCAGGGCGGTGATGAACACGGTCTTGCCGGCGCGTGACAGCCCGGTGACGCCGAGCCGGACAGTCGGATGGAAGAAGTGCTCGCCGTAATCCCGCAGCGCCCGCGCCGACAGGCGCGCTTCCTCCAAGAGATCGGAAAGACGGAGGGCCATGCCGGCGGGAAGCGCTCGATTTTGAGGGGAGACGGAGCGGCGGAAACCTGTCAGGAAAAGTGGCGATCGATGCCCGGAAATCAAGTTTCATACTTAGGACGCGATTTTCGGCCACTGGTTTCAGGGTTCGTTGACCTCCCGGGGGGTATGCTTTTTCGCTTCGTTCATCAGCCGGTTGCGCCGCCATGACCATCTTCAGACTGAAACAACTGGCGTCGACTTCCGCCCATGCCGCGGCCGACGCCATCCGCTGGAACTACGACCGGGCCGAACTGATCGCCGACGGCGTGGTGCACGGCATCGGCGTGCTCTGCGGATTGATCGCGGCGACCGTGCTGGTCGTGCTCACGGCCATGTACGCCACCGGGTTGGAAATCGCGGTGGTGTCGGTTTACGTGGTCGGCTTGCTGGCCATGCTGGTGCTGTCGGCAACCTACAATCTTTGGCCGATCTCGCGGGCCAAATGGCTGCTGCGCCGCTTCGATCATTCGGCGATCTACGTGCTGATCGCGGCGACCTACACGCCGTTCATCATCCAGATGAAAGCCAGCATCTTTGCGGTCGCGCTGTTGATCGGCGTGTGGTGCTTGGCGATCTTCGGGATCGTGATCAAGCTGGTTTTTCCCGGCCGTTTCGACCGGCTGGCGGTCGGCCTCTATCTCGCGATGGGCTGGAGCGGCTTCATGCTCTACAACACCGTGGTGGCCTCGCTGCCGGCCACGACCCTGTGGTTCGTCGTGGCCGGCGGCTTGCTGTATAGTCTTGGAGTGATCTTTCACGCCTGGCGGCGGCTGCGATTCCAGAATGCGATCTGGCATTCCTTCGTGTTGCTGGGCGCGGCCTGCCATTACACCGCGGTGCTCGATCTGGTTCTGGCCTGAAGTTTTTTCAAACAGCTCGGGGGTGCGATGCAGGTGACCGGCAAGATCGTGGTGGTCACCGGCGGCGCCAACGGCATCGGCCGGGCACTCTGCGAAGCTTTTCACGGCGCCGGCGCGGCCAAGATCGTTGTCGCCGATCTCGATGGCGCCGGGGCGGAAGCGGTGGCGGCCTCGATCGGCGGCGCGGCCTTCAAATGCGATGTCGGGCGCGAGCCAGACATTCGTCACCTCATCGAGCAAACCGAACGGCAGTTCGGCCCGATCGCGCTGTTCTGCTCCAATGCAGGGATCGGCGGCGGGTTCGATCCGGTTTCGGAAAATGCCGGCGGCAGTTCCGATGAGCCCTGGGCGCGAAGCTGGGCGGTCCATGTCATGGCGCATGTCTACGCCGCGCGGCATCTGATCCCGCGCATGAAGGCGCGCGGCGGCGGCTATTTCCTCAACACGATTTCGGCCGCCGGCCTTTTGTCGCAGGTCGGAAGTCCGGCCTATTCGACCACCAAGCATGCCGCGGTTGGGTTTGCGGAAAATCTTGCGATCTCGCACAAGGCCGACGGCATCAAGGTTTCGATCCTGTGCCCGCAGGGCGTCGATACCAACATGCTGCGCGCGATCCCAAGGGGTCCGCAGTCCGGCGACGGCGACCTGAGCGCGGAGCAGGTGGCGCAGGATGCGCTAAAGGGAATCGAACAGGAGACCTTTGTCATCCTGCCGCACCCGCAAGTGCTCGGCTACATGCGCAACAAGACCGACAATTACGACCGCTGGATATCCGGCATGGCGAAGATCCAGGCCAGGATGCGCGAAACTTACGGGAAGTGAGTTCTGTCATTCCGGGGCGATGCGAAGCATCGAACTACGATGTGCATTCCGCTCAGCTTTTTTGCGCGTAAAGCAGCGGCGCCGCGGAATCCACCATCACCTCGACCAGGCTGACGCCGTCATGGGCGAGCCCGCGCTTTAGTGCGGCTGCAAGCTCGGACGATTTGGTGACGCGCACCGCCTCGCATCCCATTCCTTCCGCGATCCGGACAAAATCGATACCGGGCAGATCGAGGCCGGGCACATTGCGCACCTGCATCACCTGGCTGAACGAGCGCATCGCGCCATAGCCTGAATTGTTGATCACCACCACCGTCAGCGGCAGCTTGCGCCGCGCCGCCGTCCACAGTGCCTGGATCGAATACATCGCCGAGCCATCGCCGATCAGGCAGACGGTCCTGATGCCGGGGCGGCCGAGCGCGATGCCGACCGCGGCCGGAAGACCGTATCCGAGCCCGCCGCTCGCCATGGTATAAAAGCTGTCCTGTCCCCGCATCGGCATGAATTTTTGCAGCGCCGGGCGATGCGACGGGGCTTCCTCCACCACCGCGGCGCCCTCCGGCATCGCGGCTGAGAGCGAGTGCAACAGGAATTCGGCTGCAATCGGATCGGCCGCGCGTGGAGCAGATGGCAGGACACGGCCCGCCGGCGCCGCGCGTTTGGATGCGGGGAGCCGATCGAGCAGCATGGCCAATGCCGGCTTCATGGTGGCGAGAATGCTGGTGCCGAACGGCGTCACCGAGGCCGCGGCGGGATCATCGGTGATCTGGAAGATCGCGGTGGCGCCGTCGAAGATCGAGGCGTCGCCCTCGACGTGGAACGTGAACACCGGCGCGCCGATCACCAGCACGAGGTCATGCGCGCGCAACGCGTCCGAAAGCTCAGCCGGCGAAGCGGGCAGGAAACCGGCAAATTGCGGGTGTCGTTCCGGGAAGCTGCAACGCGCCGAAAACGGGCTGACCCACACCGACGCTCGCGCCTTCTCGGCGAGGCGCACCATCAATTCCACGGCCCGCGCGCGATCGACGCAGGGGCCGACCACGAGCGCAGGGCGCTTGCTGTTCGCAAGCGCGGTGGCGAGCGCCTGCATCGTATCGGCGTCGGGGCCGAGCTCGCGGCTGAGTCTGCGGGCTTGCACCGGCCGGGTTTGCTGGCTCCAGTCGTCGATCGGCACCGAGACAAAACAGGGTCCGCAGGGCGGCTGCATCGCCACGTAATAGGCGCGCGCGATCGCGGCCGGTACGTCCTCGGCGCGCGCAGGCTCGACCGAGAATTTGACATAGGGGCGCGGGAATTCCGAGGCGCGCTCGGCGTATAAAAACGGCTGCAGCGGCAAGATGCTGCGCGCCTGCTGGCCGGCCGATATCACCAGCGGCGTCTGGTTGCGGTACGCCGTGAAGATGTTGCCGAGAGCGTTGCCGACACCGGCGGCGGAATGCAAATTGACGAAACCGGCGTTGCGGGTGGCCTGGGCGTAGCCGTCGGCCATGCCGATCACCGCGGCTTCCTGCAAACCCAGCACGTAATCGATATCGTCCGGCCAGTCGGCGAGGAACGGCAATTCGGTCGAGCCGGGATTGCCGAACACCTTCTTGATGCCGAACGCGCGCAACAGTTCGAGCGTCGCCTGCTTGACGCTGACCGGTTTGCTGGCGGTTTTAGCTGGCTTGCGGGACAAAGTTGTGTGCCTTTGGGTTACTCGAAAAGCCTCGTCATTGCGAGGAGCGAAGCGACGAAGCAATCCATACTTCCATCATGAGAGATGGATTGCTTCGTCGCTTCGCTCCTCGCAATGACGGTTTCACATTCTCACCACGTCGCGGTGCCCTTCATGGTCGGCTGACCGGCGGAATTCGCGGTCCACAGCTCCATGCCGGCCGGCGTTTGGTTGGCGTTGATGCTGAACTCGCTGCCCTCGAACAGCGGCTGCAGCCCGCGATAACTGAGCTTCTTCGGCGCCGCCCCGCCGTGCAGCTTGGCGGCGAGTTCGACGATGAAGGCGGCTTGCAGCGGGCCATGGAAGATCAGCCCGGGATAGCCCTCGACCCCGGTGACGTAGTCGCGGTCGTAATGGATGCGGTGGCCGTTGAAGGTCAGCGCCGAATAGCGAAACAGCAGCACGGGATCGGCCATATGGCTTTCGCGGTGCTGGGCCGAGGGAGCTGGACCCGCCGGCTTGGCGGGCGCGGAGCCTTGCGCGCCCGATATATCGCGATAGACGATGTCCTGCCGTTCGCGGATCGCGGTGCCGCGCGGCGTCGTGACCAGATGCTCCACCGAGACGAAACACAGCACGCCGGTGCTGCCGGATTTCATCGTCACGTCCGATATCCCCGAGGTTCGCTTCGCCTCGTCGCCGACCCGCAAGGCATCGAAGAATTCCAGCTCGCCGCCGGCCCACATCCTGCGCGGCAGCGGCACCGGCGGCAGAAAGCCGCCGCGGCTGGGATGGCCGTCGGGGCCAAGCTGCGACATCGGAAACACCGCCGGCGCCAGGCACCAATGCACCGTCCAAGGGGCGGCATCGCCCGGCTTCGGTTCGCCGATCTCCTGGAACAGCGTGGCGCGCAGGCCTTTCACCAGTTGCGCGGTGACGATGTCGGAGGCCTCGCTGGTGCGGCCGATCCATTGCCGCAGATGGTCGAGATCGAGCTTGTCGGTCATGACGATTTGGTCCGGGCGAGAGTGGGTCTTGCGACGCCGGCGCGCTCGCCGATCGCAGGCACGGCGGCATAATGGCGCGGCTGGCCAACGACGATCGCGGCCGGCGCCGGATAGCTCACCGGTCCCGCCGGCGTATCGACCTCGATGCGGCGCAGATGCGGATGCTGGGCGAGGTCGGCCATGGTGTTGACCTCGGCAAAGGCAATGTCGGCATCGGACAGCCGCTTCAGCAGCTCATCGCGGGTCATGCTCGCGAAGCCGGCGCCGACGGTCTGGTCGGTGAGCGTGCGGTTGCGGACGCGCTCGACCATGTTGGCGAACCGCGCATCGCCGGGCAGCTCCGGCCGGCCCAATACGTCGGCGCATAATTTCTTCCACTCGCGTTCGCTCTGGATCGAAATCAGGATGTCCTTGCCGTCCTTGGAGCGAAACACGCCGTAGGGCGCGATCGACGGGTGGGCGAGGCCCATCCGTTGCGGCGGATTGCCGGCCTCGGCGTTGAGCAGCGGCACCGACAGCCAGTCGGCCATCACGTCGAACATCGAAATCCGGATGTCGGCGCCCTTGCCGCTGCGCGCGCGCGCGATCAGCGCTTCCAGGATCGCGGCATGCGCGGTGGCGCCGGTGGCGACGTCGACGATCGACATCCCGACCCGCGCCGGCCCATCCGGCCCGCCGGTGATCGAGGCCAACCCGCTCTCGGCCTGGATCAGGAGATCATAGGCCTTGCGATGCGCATAGGGGCCGTCGTCGCCATAGCCGGAGATGGTGCAGCAGATCAATTTCGGATAGTCCGCGCGCAGCCGTTGCAGCGTGAAGCCGAGCTTGTCCATCGAACCCGGCTTGAGGTTCTGGATCAGGATATCGGCGCCGGCGATCAATTGCTCGAGCCCGGCGCGTCCCTGGCCCGTGGCGAGGTCGATCACCGCCGAATCCTTGCCGCGGTTGAGCCAGACGAAATAGCTGCTCTGTCCCTTCGCCGCCGCGTCATAGCCGCGCGCAAAATCGCCCTCGGGACGTTCTATCTTGATGACGTGCGCGCCGGCGTCGGCCAGCCGCGAACTGCAGAACGGGGCGGCGACCGCCTGTTCGACGGCGATGACGGTAATTCCTTCAAGCGGCAGCATCTCTCGTTTCTCAATAGGAACGTGGCATGCCGAGCACGTGCTCGGCGAGGTAGGAAAGGATCAGATTGGTCGAGATCGGCGCCACCTGGTAGAGCCGCGTCTCGCGGAACTTGCGCTCGACGTCGTATTCTTCGGCAAAACCAAAGCCGCCATGGGTCTGCACGCAGGCATTGGCGGCTTCCCAGGAGGCATCGGCCGCCAGCATCTTGGCCATGTTGGCCTCGGCGCCGCAATCGAGCCCGGCTTCGTATTTGCGGGTTGCCTCCTTCACCATCAATTCCGCGGCGCGCATCGCGGCATAGGACTTGGCGATCGGAAACTGGACGCCTTGATTCTGGCCGATCGGGCGGCCGAACACGGCGCGCTCCCTGGCATAGGTGGAGGCCTTGGCGATGAACCATTTCGCGTCGCCAATGCATTCCGCCGCGATCAAGATGCGCTCGGCGTTCATCCCGGACAGGATGTAGCGAAAACCCTTGCCTTCCTCGCCGATCAGGTTGTCCGCCGGCACGGGCATGTCGGTGAAGAACACTTCCGTGCTGGAGTGGTTCATCATGGTGCGGATCGGGCTGATCGACAGCCCGTGATCCCTGGCTTGCCGCATGTCGACGATGAATACCGACAGCCCGTCGGTGCGTTTTTTGGATTTTTCCTTCGCCGTGGTGCGCGCCAGCAAGATCATCAGGTCGGAATGCTCGGCGCGGCTGGTCCAGATCTTCTGGCCGTTGACGATATAGCCGTCATTGCCCTCGCGCCGCGCAAATGTCTTCAGCGAGGACGTGTCGGTGCCGCTGCTCGGCTCGGTGACGCCGAATGCCTGCAGCCGCAACTCGCCGCTGGCGATCTTCGGTAGCCATTTGGCTTTTTGCTCTTCGCTACCGTGACGAAGCAGCGTGCCCATGGTGTACATCTGGGCATGGCAGCCGCCGCCATTGCATCCGGCGCGCTGGATCTCTTCCAGGATCGCGGCCGCGGCCGACAGTTTCAGCCCGGCGCCGCCATATTCCTCCGGGATCAAGACCGATAGATAGCCGGCCTGCGTCAGCGCATCGACGAACGCCTTCGGATAGGCCATCTCGCGGTCGAGCTTGCGCCAGTATTCGCCGGGGAACTGGGCGCAGAGCTTCGCCACCGCGTCGCGGATGTCGGCATATTCGTCCTGTTCGGTGGCGGTCATCGGAACCCGGCGGGCAGATCGAGGGCGCTGCGTGCTGGCGCGGCGAATGGACATGGCGCAGGTGCGCCTTTTGCCCGTGATCTCAGCACGCGGAATGGGCAAAACGCAAGCGTGCCCACCGTCAGGCTGGGATGCGCACCGGCAGGGATTCGATGCCGCGCACGAAGCTCGAATACACTCGTTTCGGCTCGCCGACCACCTCGATGCGCTCGAAGCGTTTCAGGATTTCCTGCCACACGATCCTGAGCTGCAGCTCGGCCAGCCGCATGCCGACGCAGCGGTGGATGCCGAAGCCGAACGACAAATGCGTGCGCGGCCGGGCGCGGTCGATGATGAATTCGTCCGGCTTCTCGATCGCCTCCTCGTCGCGATTTCCCGAAACGTACCACATCACCACGCGGTCGCCCTTGCGGATCTTCTTGTCCCGGATTTCGGTATCGACCAGCGCGGTGCGCCGCATGTGCGCCAGCGGCGTCTGCCAGCGGATCACCTCCGGCACCATGGAATCGATCAGCGCCGGGTTGGCGCGCAGCTTCCGATACTGCTCGGGGTGCTGGTTCAACGCCAGCACCGAGCCGCTCATGGTGTTGCGGGTAGTGTCGTTGCCGCCGACGATCAGCAGAATGATGTTGCCCATCAGATTGTCGGGAGCCATGTGCCGGGTGGCGTCGTTGTGCGCCATCATCGAGATCAGGTCGTTTCGCGGCTCGGCGTTGACGCGAGCGTTCCACAACTCCGCGAAACAAGCCGCGCACTCGTCCATTTCGGCCCGGCGTTGTTCCGCGGATTCGACGACTCCGCTTTTCGGCAGCGCGGTCGAGACGTCGGACCAGCGCGTCAGCTTGCGGCGCTCCTCGAACGGAAAATCGAACAGGGTCGCCAGCATCTGCGTGGTCAGTTCGATCGACACCCGGTCGACGAAATCGAAGGTCTCGTTGCGGGGCAGGGCGTCGAGCACCTTGGCCGTGCGCTGGCGGATCAGGATCGCGAGCTCGTCCAGATGGGTCGGCGTGAACATCGGAGAGACGGTCTTGCGCTGCGCCGAATGCCGAGGCTGATCCATCGCGATGAAGCTCGGGTAGTCATAGCCCGGAGGCACGTCGCGAATCGAGATGCCGCCGAGCGAGACGTCGGAAGAGAAGATGCCGTGATTGGTGTCGACATGCATGATGTCGTTGTATTTGGTGACCGACCAATAGGGCTCGATCGGCGCGTTGGTGCAGAAATGCACCGGCGCTTCCTTGCGCAGCCGCTCGAAGAAGGGCCACAGCGTATCGTCCTGGAACAATCGCGGCGCGCCGGGATGAAAATCCTCTAACGGCGTTGCATAGGCCTCTTCGCGCGCCATGCGCGCAAGCTCGGCCTTGTCGGCTCGGATCGCGGATTGGACGTTCATCTTCGATCGATCCCAAAATGCCCGGCCGGCAGCCGCTCAACCGGCAATGCGCACCGGGAGGGTTTCATAACCCTTCACAAAGCTCGAATACACCCGCTTCGGCTCGCCGACCACCGCAATGTTGTCGAACCGCTTCAGGATCTCTTCCCAAATGATCTTCAACTGCAGCTCGGCCAACCTGATGCCGACGCAGCGGTGAATGCCGAAGCCGAAGGAGACGTGGGTGCGTGGCCGCGCCCTGTCGATGATGAATTCGTAGGGACGATCGATGACCTCATCGTCGCGGTTGCCCGAGACGTACCACATCACGACCTTGTCGCCCTTGCTGAATTTCCTGCCGCGAAAATCGATGTCCTCGAGCGCCGTGCGCCGCATATGCGCCAGCGGGGTCTGCCAGCGGATCACTTCGGGCACGAAGCTGTCGATCAGTCCGGGATTTTCGCGCAGCTTGCGGTACTGATCCGGATTCTCGCTCAGCGCATAGATGCTGCCGGACAGCGTGTTGCGGGTGGTATCGTTGCCGCCGACGATCAACAGGATCAGATTGCCGAGGAAATTGCTCGGGTCCATGTCGCGCGTGGCCTCGCTGTGCGCCATCATCGACAACAGATCGCTCTTCGGCGGCTGATTGATGCGTTCGTTCCAGAGCCTGGTGAAGTAGCTCGCGCATTCCAGCAGCTCGACCTGCCGCTCTTCCTCGGTCGCGACCAGGCCGTCGGGACCCGGCAGCGTCGTTGCCACGTCGGACCAGCGGGTCAGTTTACGCCGGTCTTCCCAGGGGAAGTCGAACAGCACGGCGAGCATCTGCGTGGTCAGATCGATCGAGACCCGATCGACCCAGTCGAACACCTCATTCCTGGGCAGATTGTCGAGGCATTCGGCCGAGCGGTTGCGGATGTTGATCGCGAGCTGGTCGAGATGCGTCGGCGTGAACATCGGCGCCACCGTCTTGCGCTGCGCGCTATGGCGCGGCTGATCCATGGCGATGAAGCTTTCGCGGCGCAAATCCGGCGGCACGTCGCGGATGGTGATGCCGCCGAGCGATGCCGCCGAGGAGAACACCGCATGATTGGTTTCGATGTCCATGATGTCGTTGTATTTGGTCACCGACCAGTACGGCCCGAACATGCTGTCCCTGCAGTAGTGCACCGGATCCTGCTGGCGCAGCCGGTCGAAATACGGCCAGAACGTATCGGAACGAAACAGTTCGGGATCGCCGGGATTGAGCTGTTCGAGCGGCATCGAAAAAGCGCGCTCTCG
The DNA here is from genome assembly GCA_963840155.1 of uncultured Alphaproteobacteria bacterium. Classification (GTDB taxonomy): domain Bacteria; phylum Pseudomonadota; class Alphaproteobacteria; order Rhizobiales; family Xanthobacteraceae; genus Bradyrhizobium. Next base: position 452,833 of record CAWIXP010000002.1, on the reverse strand, counting down.
CGCCGCCGCTTGCTTTTCGCTGCGAACGCCGTCGATGCTCCCGTGCATGAGCTCAAACTCCCTGATCTTCGGCTCCCGCGAGGTTCTGTCCGGTCCGCGGTCGTTTGAGTTGAATTACAGCCCGTTGCGGCCGTCAGGGCAAGCGGGAGTTTGAAGCATTCTGTCGCATCGGACGTTTGCGGCGAGACCATCGCCCGATGCCCCTTCTCAGCAACTTCAAGCCGTGACAAGCTTATTTCCAGGGAATAAGGCTGTGCGCGAGAAAAGCCGCAACCGTTGCCGGAGGCAGCCCGACCATGATCGCCAACGCGTATCGGATGTTCAACTTCGATCTCGGCGAAACCGCGGACGCGATCCGCGAGACCGTGCACGATTTCGCGAGCCACGAGATCGCGCCGCGCGCCGACCAGATCGACAAGAGCAATCAATTCCCCCGTGACCTGTGGCCGAAAATCGGCGCACTCGGCCTGCACGGAATTACCGTCGAGGAGGAGTATGGCGGATCCGGTCTCGGTTATCTCGAGCATTGCATCGCGGTGGAGGAAATCTCGCGCGCTTCGGCGGCGGTCGGGCTGTCCTACGGCGCGCATTCCAACCTTTGCGTCAATCAGCTCAGGCGCAACGGCAACGAGGCGCAGAAGCGAAAGTACCTGCCCAAGCTGATTTCCGGAGAGCATGTCGGCGCGCTGGCGATGTCGGAGCCGGGCGCCGGCTCCGACGTGGTGTCGATGTCGACCCGCGCCGAGAAGAAGGGCGACCGCTACGTTATCAACGGCAGCAAGATGTGGATCACCAACGGCCCGATCGCCGAGACGCTGGTGGTCTATGCCAAGACCGATCCGGCCGCGGGCGCGCGCGGCATCACCGCTTTCATCATCGAGAAAGGCATGAAGGGATTTTCTACCGCGCAAAAGCTCGACAAGCTCGGCATGCGCGGTTCCGACACTTGCGAACTGGTGTTCGACAATTGCGAGGTGCCGGAGGAAAACGTGCTGGGCGAGGTCGGCCGCGGCGTCCAGGTGTTGATGTCCGGCCTCGATTACGAGCGCTCGGTGCTGGCGGCGGGCCCGCTCGGCATCATGCAGGCTTGCCTCGACGTGGTGTTGCCCTATGTGCACGAGCGCAAGCAGTTCGGCCAGCCGATCGGCAGCTTTCAACTGGTGCAAGCCAAGATCGCGGACATGTATACCACGATGAATGCGTCGCGCGCCTACGTCTACGCCGTCGCAAAAGCCTGCGACCGCGGCGAGACCACCCGCGAGGACGCCGCCGGCGCCATTCTCTACGCTTCGGAGAAGGCTACGCAGTGCGCGCTCGACGCGATCCAGCTGCTCGGCGGCAACGGCTATATCAACGATTATCCGACGGGGCGGCTGTTGCGCGACGCCAAGCTCTACGAGATCGGCGCCGGCACCAGCGAAATCCGCCGCATGCTGATCGGGCGGGAGCTGTTCGAGAAGTCGACTTAAACCTCCATTAAGGTGGTTCGGGGTTTGCGGTTGACGAATCTGCACCCATGGCTTCTCTATCTCTAGTTTCATTTCGTGACCATTCTTTAGGGGGTTGCCGGTGAACCAGATCAGCTTCGTGCCGCGGCATCCGCCGCCGCTGCCGCCTTCACCGGCGTCCTTCTCTGGCGATCGCGGTCAGTTTTTTGGGCTGGTGACCCGAGGCGCGGCGCTCGAACTCGTCACGGTTGGGTTTTATCGATTCTGGCTTGCGACCGACATCCGTCGTCATTTGTGGTCGAACACCCATATCGACGGCGATGCGGCGGAATACACCGGTCGCGGCAAGGAATTGCTGATCGGATTTCTGTTCGCGCTCGCGATTTTGGTGCCGGTCTACCTGGCCTATACTCTCGTCAGCATTGAAGCCGAGCGGTTCAAGGCTTTCGCCGGCCTTCCGCTGGTCGCTTTTTTCTATTTGTTCGGGCAATTCGCGATCTATCGGGCGCGACGTTATCGCCTGACCCGCACGGTGTGGCGCGGGGTGCGGTTCTGGATGGATGGCTCGGGTTGGGCCTATGCGTTGCGCGCGGTGCTCTGGGCCGTGCTCACCGTCCTCACGCTCGGCCTGATACTGCCGTGGCGTGAAGCGGCGCTCGAACGTTACAAGATGCGGCATTGTTATTACGGCGAGCTGCAAGGAAGTTTTGAAGGGAGCGGCTGGGAGCTCTTCAAGCGCAGTTGGCGGTTGTGGTTGATGGCGGTTTTGCCGCTTATCGTCGGGATTCTCGCGCCCGTTGTTCGGTCTATTGCAGGCGTACCTCCGGGAGCAGGGGTTGTTGTCGGGCTGCTGGTGCTGGTCTGGCTTGTCGCGTTGCCGTTCATTTACGGCAGTTTCAAAGCCGTGGAATGGCGCTGGTGGCTCTCGGGCATCCGGTTCGGCAAGGTGCGATTTGAATCAACGCTGTCGCAGGGCGCGCTGGTCGGCCTCTACTGGAAGGTGATCGGCTGGTTCCTGCTGATCTCCGCGCTGTTTGGCGCGTATATGTTCGTTTGCGCGGGCCTGATCGCAGGGCTGAGCCAGACGTCGATTTCAAAACTGTTCATCGCGGGCAATTTGAAGGGAAGCGTCCCGATGCTCGTTCTGGCGGGTCTTGGCTATCTGGCCTTCGTGCTGGCGTTGAATGTCGTGCTGCGTCTCTATCTCACGCGCGATGTGTGGGCGAGGGTACTGGGATCGGCCAGCGTGCATGGCATCGAGGCGGCGGCGAATGTATCTGCAACGGGCGAATTGGCCGGCGCGCTCGGCGAGGGTTTCGCCGACGGACTCGATGTGGCCGGGTTCTAGCATGAGCATTTGCATCGATGGATAGCGGGCCGGAAAATGGTTCGGCGTCGTTGGAATCGGGCAGCTCGGCCGTTTATTTCGATGGAACGTCGAGTAGACGTCATTTGGTGACGTTGGCGTTTGGGGATCGGCTTGAACTTCACGAGCCCCCGGATGCCGTGGTCGAATGGTCTTACGCCGAGATTCGCCGGTCGGACAGCCCTTCGGGCATCCTTCGCGTGACGTGCCTGAGCGCGCCGGCGCTGGCGCGGCTCGAGATTCGTGATGCGACGCTGGCCGCGCAACTGACCTCGCGCTGCAGCCATCTCGATGAGAACAGCCCCGGCCGGCGCGGCGTTGCCGCCATCGTCGGCTGGTCGCTGGCGGCGACGGTTTCGATTGCCGCGGTGGTCTGGTTCGGTGTCCCCTTGGCCGCCGATCGTCTGACGCCACTGGTGCCGCAAGCGCTGGAACGGCGGCTCGGCGACGTCGCGGAAAGGCAGGTCAGGGCGGTGTTTGGCGGCCGGGCTTGCGACAACGCAGACGGGCAGGCTGCGTTTACAAAACTCGTCAACGTGGTCCGCGACTCCGCGGGGCTGGATACCTCGGTGCAATCGGCGGTGCTGGCGAGCCCGGTTCCCAACGCCTTCGCGCTGCCCGGCGGCAAGGTCTTTGTGTTCAGCGGTCTGCTGGCGAAGGCTGAAAACGCCGACGAGATCGCGGGCATCCTGGCCCACGAGTTCGGTCACCTCAGGCATCGCGACGGCACCCGTAACCTGATCTACAATGGCGGCACCTCGTTCCTGGTCGGCCTCTTGTTCGGCGACATCACCGGTTCCGGCGCGCTGATCTTCGCGTCGCGCTCGCTGATGACGGCATCTTATTCGCGCGCGGCCGAGCAAAGCGCCGATACGTTTGCGATCGAGGTGATGCAGCGGCTCGGCCGCTCGCCCAAGCCGATGGGCGAATTGATGTTTCGCGTCACCGGAAAGCAAGCCGAGCACGGCCTGACGATCCTGGCGAACCATCCGCTCACGGAGGATCGCTTGGCGCGCATGAGCAAAGAGGATCAGCCGCCGAGCAGGCCGCCGCTGTTGAGCGCGGCGGAATGGGCATCGCTAAAGGCGATCTGCAGCTCGAAGATCTGATCGAATGCAACGTGCTGGATCTCTCCTGGTCGTCCCCGCGTTCGCAGCGACGAGCCGGCGGAGGGCTCACCGCGGCGACCGCTGCCCAACGACGTGCAAGGCGGCAGCGTGACGGCGAGCGTCTAAGTCGCGGCGGCGTCCTGCGAGGTCATGGTGAAGGCAAGCCTGTAGCGTCCCGTCGTGGATTTCTCCTGGGCACCTGCAAGGCGAAGGGCGGGTGCAGAAAAACGGTTCGAGATTACCTCCTGCAGCGCCTCGGGGTCATAGCCGGAGAGCAGAACAATCCAGTCGGCGGCGCCGTCCCTCCCGCGTATCTGCTGTTCGGTCGTGGGCGCGCTCGTTTTAGGTGCGTCGGTAAGCAGAAGATGCGCTCCGGTTAACCCCGGCTTCGATGCCGACTCGCGCAGCGTTGCGACCAGTACAGTCTTAAGGCCGCCCTCCTTAGCGGCTTCCGGCGAAAGTCTGATCGTCGCGAGCGATGTGGCGACCCCGCCCCCGAAGCTCGCCGCGATGCGGCACTGGCTGCGGATCATGTTCAGATGATGAGGCATCATCTTGGTCGACCAGGGAGTTGGAGCGTTCAGCCGGTCGAGGTATGCTTTGGACGTGAGGGTTTCGTAGTGATCCAATTCGTAGAGTACGAAAAAGCCTTCCGCATCGAGAGTGCTTGTCCATCGGGAGCCGCGCCGGAAGCCAGGGATGCTCATTCGCTCCGGAAAGTGTTCGTGCGAGTGCCAATCGCCGAACTCCGAACGCCGCTCGGGATGGATGTTCCACCACATGGCGACGGCGGCCTTACCCAAAAGTGACATGCTTACCTCTCGGTTCGTGGATAGTGGATAGCGAGGTTCAGGTTGCGGCGCTTGCCGCTGCGACCACTGCCTTGGCCCCGCGCAGCGCACGTCGCGCCCGCGTTTCGGCGTCGGTGGACTTCGCCAGTGCGGCCGTCGGCACCTCGATGCTGATCATGATGTCGGCCGGCATCTCCCTTGTCAGCCGCACGAGATCGAGGCCGCCCTCGCCCGGAAACATGCGCTCCTCGCGAGCGGCATGGATGAGACCCTCGGTCGTCGCAGGCCGCTCGGCGGGCCCGTCACACAGCTGCCAATAGTGCAGCCGTTCCACAGGGATTTTTCGAAGATCCTCGAAGCTCGCCGCCGATCTATCGAAATGCAATGCATCGACCAGGATGCCGGCCGCCGGCGATGAGACCTTGTCCAGGATGCGCGCGGCCGCTTTGATGTCCGGCACGTAGGTCCATGGCATGAATTCGAGATCAGCTGTCAGACCCAAGCGACCTGCCATCTCGCAGTATTCGGCGAAGCGATCGGAGAAGCGCTCCAGATCCGGATCGTAGGCTGCCACCAGCGTGTGCTTGGCACCAAGCTCCAGGCCGGCTTCGAGGAACGCTTCCAGAGATCCGACGACGGTTTCCGGCCTGAAGGCCACGACCTCGAGGTCGCCGACGCTGACCCCGGTCGCGGCCAGCCGCGCCTTCGTTTCCTTCAATCCATTCCGATCGTCCATCAGCGGATAGGACGTCCCGCCTGGTGTGGCGGCGAGCAACCGGAATCCGACCCGCTCGAACCCGCACGCAGACGCGACTTCGACGAGCTGCAGCGGCGGGAGTTCGAGCGCGGTCAGCGCGGCAAGGGAAAAGGATGGCATGCGGATATCCTATTTGGATATGATTATCCTCCAACGAAATATGTATCACCGGTTGATTTGATTGTATCTGTTGATTAACTCCACCGACCTTCCTCCTCACGATGGGCGCGAGCGTGTTCGAACCGCTCTTCGGCATCGGCGACTGTGCAGTCTGAGTTATCAACGGGGTGCCTACAGATGAAGGACTGAAGCCGACCGCCGGCACATTACTGCTCATCGGCCTCTTGCTGGTGGCGTTGTACCCTGGATAGTAGTGCGCGAGCTTGAGGCGAAACTGCATGTCTTCATCCGCCGGCCGCCATTGGGACAGTGAGACCGATCTCCTGGTGATCGGCGCCGGTGCCGCCGGCATGACGGCTGCGCTCGTCGGCACGCTCGAGGGGCTGCGGGTTGTCGTCTGCGAAAAGTCCGAAATGGTCGGGGGAACAACGGCGACGTCGGCTGGCTCGGTCTGGATCCCCGGCAGCCGCCAGAGCGAAACGGCCGGCGTGCCGGACTCGATCGCGGCGGCGAAGACCTATCTCGCCGGCATGCTGGGCGATGACGCGTTCGACGAACCGTTGTTGGCCTATCTGGCCTCCGGACCGGCGGTCCTCGACTATCTCGAGCGGCGGACAAGCGTCGTCTTCGTGCCGCCGCCGATCCATCCTGACTACCGGAATCTGCCGGGCGCGGCAATCGGCGGGCGCACGCTCGGCGCGGTCCCATTCGACGGCAGGAAGCTCGGCACCGATTTCGCGCGCGTGCGTCCGCCCCGCCGCGAATTCATGGTCCTCGGCGGCATGATGATCGGCAAAAATGATATCCCGGCCTTGTCGCAGCCGTTTGGTTCATGGGGCAACTTCAAGCACGCAATCGGCTTGCTGGCCCGGCACGCGCGGGACAGACTCGGCTTCAAGCGCGGGACGCGCCTGATCATGGGCAACGGGCTCGTCGGACGATTGCTGTACGATCTCAGAAGACTGGCGGTCGAGATCCGATATCGGACCGCCCTGAAGGATTTGGTCAAGGTCGACGACGAGATCGTCGGCGCCGTCCTGACCACGCCGGCGGGAGAGCACGCTCTGCGCGCGCACAAGGGAGTGATACTGGCGACCGGAGGGATCGGCTGGAGCCACGAACTTCGCGAGCGGCTTTTCCCCGAGAACGCTCGTCTCCACTCGCTCGTCCCAGACTCCAATACCGGCGACGGTATCCTTGCCGGCGAGCGCGTCTCTGGGGAGGTCGATCGCAAGCTGGAAAGCCCGGCGCTATGGATGCCGAGCTCGGTGATGAAACAGCGCGATGGCCATCTCTCAGTTTTCCCGCACATAATGCTGGATCGCGCCAAACCGGGATTGCTGGCTGTCGACAGGCGCGGCGAACGGTTTGTCAACGAGGCCGATTCGTATCACGACTTCGTCGTGGCAATGCTCCGGTCGAACCGTTTGCCGTCCAGCGTGCCATCGTACCTCGTCTGCGACCGTGGTTTCATCTCCGACTATGGGATCGGCCTTATCCATCCCGGGACGCGTGATCTGCGTCGTTTTGTCGAAGCGGGCTATCTGTTCGAGGGCGGAACGGTCGGGGAGCTAGCTGCGAAGATCGGCACGGATGGAGAAGCCCTGACGCGGACCATCGAGCGATATAACCGATACGCCGAGAGCGGAGTCGACGAGGAGTTCGGCCGTGGGACCAGCGAGCTCAACCGCTTCAACGGCGATCCGGCGAACAAGCCGAATCCGTGCCTGCGGAAGATCGGCCCCGGCCCGTACTACGCGGTCGCGGTCTGGCCCTCGGATCTGGCGAGCAGCGCAGGTCTGCGCACGGACTCCCGTGGGCGGGTTCTGCGATCGGGCGGCGGCGCTTTCAGGGGACTCTATGCTGCCGGCACTGACGCCGCATCGATCTTCCGTGGAACGTATCCCGGACCGGGAACGATGATCGGGCCGGCCATTGTCTTCGCTTGGCGGGCGGCCATGGACGCTGCGGACGTCCTGGATAACTACCCGATACCGACGGATTGAGCCGTGTGAGCAGTGTCAAACATACAAATTCGTCTCGGATGAGACGACAACCTTCGTAACCTAAGGCGCAAGGAGTACAGGCTGCTTACAATCGATGACGTCTGCCTTTGGCACGAAACGGACAAATCGCGATTCCGATCTAAGTCCGCATTCAGGGGTAAAGTGCGGATGATCGATCTCGACGCGTCGCCACTGCATTCGCAGCGACGGCTTCCTACTCGCCCAGACCGTTCACCTCCTTCACCCACATCCGCACGTCGGCCAGCACCTCGGGCAGCACCGCCTTGACCTCGGCCACGCTCATGCCGGCCTTGATGCGCGGGTCGTAGAGAATATTGAGGATGTACTGATCGTAGACGTCGAAGAAGCCCATCGACACATTGTCGTTGAACATGGTCCAGGGCACGCTGGAGGTGTCGTTGATCGGCCCCAGCGACTGCAGCAGTTCCTCATAGGCGCAGTCGAGGAAGACGAAGTCGCCGTTGTCCACCGGCAGGATCACGTCGGAGTGCTCGATCTCGTAATTTTCGTTCTTGCGAAAGCCCGACAGGCATTGCGGATCGAGCGATGCCCTGATCTCGCGCGCTTTTTCGCTGCCGTAGAATGCGGTGATGGTCCGGAACAGATCGCGGTCGCGCACCAGCTTGACCGTGACGTTGGCGGCCTCGCTGCTCTCGGCCATCGCGAGGTCCAGATGCTGGACGCGCCGGCCGATGTCGGCGACCACCTTGGCAAGCTGAGCCTTGCGCTCCGGGCGGCCGGCGCCCTCGGCAAACACCCGCACCGGTGTGTCGTACTTCCGGATGCGGTCGACCCGGCCGGCCAGATGGTATTCCGCGCCGAACGCGGTCTTCAAAAATCCCTCGATGATCTCGCTGTCGCTGAAGACCTTCTTTTCGGCGCGCTGGCGTGAGGCAATAGCGGGGATCTCGGCCGATGCGGATGACGATGCGATCACGGCATCGACTGCGATGCCGGCCAATGCGACCATCAGCATCCGGAAATGTGAGAACTGGCTCATCGCTCCATACCAGCGTCGTCCCGGCGGAAGCCGGGGCCATCACCAGAGGCCTTGGTTTGCGCGCCGCGCAAAGCCCTAGTTCTTCACCACCACCGTGGTGCCGACCGAGACGCGACTATAAAGGTCGGTGACGTCCTCATTGGTCATCCGGAAGCAGCCGGAAGACACCGCCTGGCCGATCGTCTCCGGCTCGTTGGAGCCGTGGATCCGGTACAGCGTCGATCCCAGATACATCGCGCGCGCGCCGAGCGGATTGTCGATGCCGCCGGACATGTGGCGTGGCAGGTCGGGCCGCCGCGCCAGCATCTGCGAGGGCGGGGTCCAGCTCGGCCATTCCTTCTTGGCGGAGATGCGATGCACCCCGCTCCAGCGGAAACCGTCGCGGCCGACGCCGATGCCGTAGCGCAGCGCCTGGCCGCCGGAGAGCACGAGGTAAAGCCGCCGCTCGGCGGTGTTGATCAGAATAGTGCCGGGCGCATAATTGCCGGCAAAGCTCACGGTCTGCCGCCGGATCGGGCTCGAACCGGCGATGCTGAAATTGGGTCCGCCGCCCATGATGTCGCGCATGTCAAAAGCCTCGGCCTGCGCATGGCGGGTCGCGGCCACCATCGTCATCGCCGCAAACATGAGAGCAAACGCCCGGGTCATCATGGTCCTCTCGTATCGGATGAATTGGCGCAACACAGGCCATAACCGGCGCGATTTCGCAAGCAACGAGCCCGTGAGCGCGGCGAGTTTCAAACACTGCGGTTAAAAAACCACTTGCCCCGAGATAGCTGCAATGTCCGCGTTCCCTTTGACGAAAGCCGCTGGGAATGATTGATCTTCCGGACACGAGGAAGCCACGGGAGCGGATCGAATGAACGGCGCGGAAAGTCTGGTGCGGACCCTGGTCGCGGGCGGCGTCGAGGTCTGCTTCGCCAATCCGGGCACCTCCGAGATGCATTTCGTCGCGGCGCTCGACCGCGTCGAGGGCATGCGCTGCGTGCTCGGGCTGTTCGAGGGCGTGGCGACCGGCGCCGCCGACGGTTATTTCCGCATGAAGCGGACCCCGGCTTCGACCCTGCTGCATCTCGGGCCCGGCCTCGCCAACGGCCTTGCCAATTTGCACAACGCCAAGAAGGCGAATTCCGGGATCGTCAACATCGTCGGCCAGCACGCCGTCTATCACATCGGTTTCAACGCGCCGCTGACCTCCGACATCGAGGGCCTGGCGCGGCCGATGTCGGCCTGGGTGCGGACCTCGCCGGATGCGAAATCCGTCGCCGCCGACGGCGCCGCGGCGATTGCGGCCGCCAGGAGCGCGCCGCCGCAGATCGCGACGCTGATCTTGCCCGCCGACACCGCCTGGAACGAGGCCGATGGCATCGCCCGGGTGCCGGCCGAATCGCAGCGCGCCGGCTATTCGTCGCAGGCGGTGGAGGACGCGGCCAAAGTGCTGCGCGGCGGCGCGCAGACGCTGCTGCTGCTGAGCGGCGGCGCTTTGACCGAGCACGGGCTGGCGCTGGCGGCGCAAATCGCCGGCAAGACCGGCTGCAAGGTGATGGGCCAGACCTACAATCCGCGAATGGCGCGCGGCCGCGGCCGGTTCTCGATCGACCGCATCCCCTACGTGATCGAGCAGGCGCTGCCGATCCTGCAAGGTTTCCGCGATATCGTGCTGGTCGAGGCCAACGATCCCGTGGCGTTCTTTGCCTATCCGAACAAGCCGAGCATGCTCAAGCCCGAGGGCTGCGAGGTCCATCGCATGACTTCCGGCGGCGAGAACTCGGTCGCGGCATTGGAGGCGCTGGCCTCCGCGCTCGGCGCCAGGCCGCACGACGCCAGGCCGCAGGCGATGGTCGAACTGGCAAGGCCGAGCGGCGCGCTGACCCATGCCTCGATCGCGCAGGCGATCGCGATGGCGATCCCGGAGAACGCCATCGTGGTCGATGAATCCGTCACCACCGGCCGCGGCTTTTTTCCGCCGACGGCGGCGGCCGCGCCGCATGACTGGCTGCAGAACATGGGCGGCTCGATCGGATTTTCGACCCCGGTCGCGACCGGCGCCGCGGTAGCCTGCCCCGACCGCAAGGTGATCTGCATGGTCGGCGACGGCAGCGCGATGTACACGCTGCAATCGCTGTGGACCCAGGCCCGCGAGAACCTCGACGTCACCACCATCGTGTTCGCCAACCGCATCTACCAGATCCTGCGCGGCGAATTCGACGGCGTCGGCGCCGGCCAGCCGGGACAGCGCGCCCAGGACATGCTCAAGATCGACCGCCCGACGCTCGACTTCGTCGCGCTCGCCCGGGGCATGGGCGTGCCGGGCCGCGCGGTGACGACAGCGGACGAACTGGTCGAGGCGCTGGCGGAGGCGATCGCCGAAATCGGCCCGCGGCTGATCGAGGTGCAGATGTGACGATGAGGCGTGGCGTAGCGTCGTCGATTGCGAGCGCAGCGTCATTGCGAGCGCAGCGACGCAATCCGTGTCTTCTCGCGAAAAAAGCATGGATTGCTTCGTCGCTTCGCTCCTCGCAATGACGAAGGTACGGTAGGCCGGATGCAAACCGAGTTGAACAAGGTGGTCGCGGCGCTGCAGGAATTTTACGCGCAGGAGGGCTTCCTGTTCGAGAAGGACCTCGGCGAACGCGCGCTCACGCACCGGCTGGCGGTGCATGTCGAAAAGCAGTTTTCCGGGTGGCAGGTCGATTGCGACTACAACCGGCTCGGCGAGCGGACGCTGCGGCTGCCGCACGGCACCATCGTCTCGACCGACGATGCGCTCGGAAAGTCCGTCTATCCCGACATCGTCGTGCATCAGCGCGAGATTCCCAACAATCTGCTGGCGATCGAACTGCGGAAAGCCGCCAATCATCAGCCGCCGGAGCACGACCAGCACAAGCTGCGCGCGCTGACCGATCCGCATCTGTGGTTCGCCTACTGGATCGGGTTGCTGCTGGTGCTGGAGAAAAGGCGCGTCGCCGCATCGGAAGTCTATGTCGGCGGCCTGCTCGACAAGGCGTCGTCGCTGTGGTTCGCCGAGCGGCTGAGCGATGTGGGATTGCGGCAGGGCTGAGCACAGCGGCCTGCAAAGCAGAACCGGCCGCGCCTGAGTCCATCAACCACCCATGGGTTCCCCTGGTTCCCAGATGCCGAAGGAACTTTTTTGCCGAACCATCCGGGTTCCCGAATGTTGGTTCCACATGGAATATCGCGGCAAACATTACTCGATCGTCCAGGGCGCCGGGACGGGCTCCTGGCAATGGAAGGTTCAGCTTGACGACAAGACCGTGAAATCCGGCGAAGCCGGATCGCGCGAGGCCGCAAAAAACATGGCCATCTGGGTGATCGACGAGGCGCTGACGTCGCGACCGCAAAACTAAGCCGCCGGCCGCCGCTGCGGCTCGTTCCGCGGCGTCGCGCTGGCCGGCATGCTAGGTCGCTGGCATCCCCGGCGTGCCTTTATTGAGAAGAGTCGAGACCGCCGTGACGAGCTGGCTTGGTGCGAACGGCTTCTCCAGCATGATGCTGTTGGGGACACCCTTCGAGGGCCAATCTGCGGCGCTCCCTGCGCTGATGTAGATGACCGGAAAACTGGGATCGATCGCCCTGGCCTGCCGGGCGACTTCCCAACCGCTCATTTTGCCGCGCAAGCTGACGTCGGTGACGAGCGCGCGGTAGGTGTTCTTCAATCCCTGTAGCAACGTCACGGCCTCCTCGCCGGACGGGGTCACCGCCGGTTCAAATCCGCCATCGCTCAAGGCTTCTTCAACGACGCTTTGGATGCCTGCTTCATCTTCGACAATGAGTATTACGGGGACGTCCTCGTTCAATGCCATCACTCCCCCATCTTCCGGGCGCGCCCCCGCCCGAGCGGGTAAAGTTACAAAGTGAACATAAGTTCCCAATGCCACATCGTTCTCTTTGCAACGGCTATGTCGGGTACTGGACATTACTTTGGTCGCAGCGATAGCGTGATTTAGCGGCTTGGATGTTTTTCGGGGCCATCATGTCGAATTCACGTATCGCGGCTATCGAGCGTCCGCGCTGCCCCAGGTGCCGGGCGCGGATGACGCCGGCGGCAAGCGGGGCCGTCGAACTGCGCACGTTCGAATGCGCCAGATGCGGCAAATCGGGGATGGCCGAGACGGCCGAGACAGCGGACCCATTGCCCGCGGCAAGCGGCTGGCTCGCCGCGCGCGATTTGCAAAACCCGGAATAATCAGCCGAACGGCATTTTCAACGGCCGCGACGCGATCCGCGGGCAGCACGCAAAAGACACTGGCGGGCGCTAGGCCGGATTATTCAGAAAACCGCCTGCCCGTGCGGGGGGGGGGGCACACCGGCGGCCTGCCGATGGGTCTTTTTCAGCAGCTTCTCGATCGCGTGCTCGGCAAATCTGATGGCATGTTGCCGGCTGAATGCGATGCCGGTTTTGCTGCGTGTTTCATCCAGCCGGATGATCCACTTCCAGCCGGTCGGATTGGCGGTTTGAACGATGCTGTATTCGAAGTGCTTGTATTGCACCTGAGATCACCGCGAGCCCTGTGACTTAGGAAACCAGGCGTTTAGTTCGAATGAGGCTGGCGCGAACACCGAGGCTGTCATGTTCGAATTGAAGTGTCGCGTCGAGGCCATTGGCTAATGCCCGCATCAGCTGGAAGCCCAGTCCGCCGTCGACCGACGGATCGAAGTTCTCCGGGAAACCGACGCCATCATCGGTCACGTCCACCACGAACGAGCCATCGTCTTTGGTCTGGCAGCGGATATTGACCTTCACCGGCAAGCCTGAGGGATGCGCATACTTGCTGGCGTTGGTCAGCAACTCGGACGTGATCAGCGCGGCATGCAGCGCGTGGCGCGGGTCGATGCAGCCATCGCAGAAATTGTCGAATGTGATGTCCATCTTTCTTTCCGGGCCCAGCGCGGCGATCATCTCGGAAATTTCCTCGAGGAAATCGCCGAGATCCACGCCATTGCCGTTGCCCGCGCGCGCCAGCGCGTTGTGGAGTTTCGCGGTCACCTCGATGCGCGCGCTCATCTCGTCGAGCAAGGCGCAAACCTCGCGCGCCGTGAAGGTCTTGCCGCTCTTGAAAAGCGCATTGCGCTGAATGCGGATGACGCTGCTCAGGCTGCTCAAATTGTTCGCAATCCGGTGGTCGGCCTCTGCCAGTCCGAGCGTCCCGGTCTCGATTAAAATCGACATTTTTCGCTTCCCTTCAGGGGCACAGGGTGCGCTCAAGTGGTCCGTGAATCAACAAAACAATAATAAGTTCAAAGAGTTGATGGCGTATTCGACATCATTGCAGCCTTGCTTGCCTAAATCCGTTTAACATATTAATGGGTATAAGCAGTATGGAACGCTTTATACGCCTTCTACGTTACATTAAGAGAATGAGTATGCGCAGGGGAGAGCCAGATGGGTGAACTCAATCGCGGCGAACGGCTCCAGATCATGCTGACGCCGGAAGAACTCCGCACCATTGATACCTGGCGTTTTGGGAAGCGGATGCCGAGCCGAGCATCCGCGATCCGCGAATTGCTCAAGCGCGGCCTGGCCGCCGAAGGTTTCCTGGAGGTTCAGGACGGCCAGAAGTCAAAGGACTTCTCCGTCACGCAAAAAGCGGCGGAGTAGCACGGCGGCTTGCCGCCGACGCCCGATCGCGGCTGAGGCGCGCCGATCAAATTCGCGCGACAGTCCGCTGCAGGACAAAAGCTTTCGAACCCGATGCGGTATGGCTTGCGTGAGCGTTGCCCCGAGGCGGCGCTTACCCTGGTGGATGAACCCCGTTCGCGCCCCCCTGCGGACGGGGTTTTCCATTTGGCGATGTGCGTCAGCGGCACTGAAAAGGAAATCATTAACTGTTGGGATGCAAGGATTCGGCGGCACGCGCGGGAGTTGATCCTTGGACTTCGCGGATGGGACCGTTCACAGCATTCGCTCGATCAGCCAGCGCGGCCTGGGCGCGGCATGGGCGCGGCTTGCCAAGGACGGCTTGCCTTCGTTCGATCGCTTCGATCCCGGCCCGCGCGTGCATGATCCGAAACAGCTTGCGGTCTGGAAAGTCGAGGCCGCCGATGGACAGAACCTCTTTCGCGCGCTCTATCGCGGAAGCCTGCTGGATCAGGCCTTCGAAGACGGTTGGACCGGAAGGACGCTTGCCGAGGTAACGCCCCCATCGCTGCACACGGCCATCATCGGCGCGTCCGAGCGCTGCGCCGGCAGTGCGTGTGCGGTTTACACCATCCTCAGGACCTGCGATGGCGCCGGCTTCGCGCTCGATCTGGAGCGTCTGCTGCTGCCGTTCGGCGAGGACGGTCGCGTCCGGCTGATACTGGCGTCGCTGCAACTGATCAGCCTGGAAGGCACCGTCGAGCGTCGCAGCGCCGTGACGAACTTTGAAGCCAGATCCGAGATCGTGCTGTCGATGGTCATACCGGCGGCCGGGTTCGTGTCGCGCCGGGTCGCCAACCGCAACGCGTTGGCAACCGGCGCCGCCTGATAAAATCGTGTCCCGCGCGCACCCCAGCGCTTGCACGAGAAGCTTGCACGAGAAAATGGCCCCCGTGAGGAGGCCATTTCCCGCAAGTCATTCCGCTAGTCGCTAGTCGTCCCAGTAATGGTGACGCTTGATGATTACCGTGCGGTCGCCATCATGCCTGTACCAGCCGCGGTGATGTTCATAGAACTCG
This sequence comes from uncultured Alphaproteobacteria bacterium, assembly GCA_963840155.1. Classification (GTDB taxonomy): domain Bacteria; phylum Pseudomonadota; class Alphaproteobacteria; order Rhizobiales; family Xanthobacteraceae; genus Bradyrhizobium. The sequence goes on along the minus strand of CAWIXP010000002.1, from coordinate 437,537 downwards.
GCGCGCGGGCCGCGAAAGTCGTCGCGGTCGCGATAATAATCCCGGTCGCTTCCGATCCGGAAGCCGAAGCCTTCCGCGCTCGCAACCGTAGGCGCCGCAACCGCGATGGTCGCCAGCGCGGCGAGAACGCAAGAAATCTTCCTCATGTCGTGCTCCTCTCGATGTTGCACACAGAGAGAAAACGGCGGGGACAGCGCGACGTTCCTGGAACTGGGCCGGAACTTTCTTGAATGGATATTCAGCTGAACTGCTTTTTACGGAACGATCTTCGCGCGGCATGACGAGAGCATGTGCGCGCTGGAATGCTGTCTTGCGGGTCGCCGCACGCAGTGCCTCGCCTTCGTCATCGCTTTTGAATTTTGGTAATCGTGTTGACGCCACCAATTTCCTGCGAACTGAAGGTAACTTCATCGCCTTGAGCGAGAGCATTGAATACCAGGCCGTCCTGCACCGCGAATTTTGCGGAGTTCGAGCCCGTCGAGCCGACCGTCCCGGTGGGTCTCTGCTGAATGGTGATCGATCCGCTGGATTCATCAACGTTGGTAACCGTTCCATGTTGTTCGCTCTGGGCGAAGGAGCTCGAAGCGAGACACAGGCTGGCGAAGATCGTCAGGGACCGAACAACTTTCATGCTTTTTCTCCGTCGCGCTCATCCCGACCCCAACCGAACAACTTCGGCAGCGTGTTCAGGTTCCAAGGCAGGGAACGAATCCAGAGGCCCGCACCCGAATCCGGTCTGTTGCGTTAGATGGAGTTTTGCCGCGAGCCTGACGGCGAAAATTGAGTCGCCGCAGATGAAGCATGGTGGGCGCACAAGGGATCGAACCTTGGACCTCTCCCGTGTGAAGGGAACGCTCTCCCGCTGAGCTATGCGCCCGGGATTTTCGTGCACGATCAAGCGCCCTGATGCGGGCCATGCACGCCGTCGGAACCGCGATTTACGAAGCGCGGGCTATCGGTGTCAAGCCGTCAGCGCGCTGAGGCTCAAGCAAACGCCGATTTGCGCCAGCCGGCAATGTGACTCCCGACGTGCATGGGCATGGTGCGACCAGCGTCTTTGCCCCACACTAGGAAACTGCGCCCATCCCATGGCAGGGCGTAGCTGCGATTTCACTGCAAACGCAATGACGATGGGAAATGGAAGGCGCAATGGCAAACGCGGCGAAAGCGGCCGGGATCGCCAGGGGTCAATGCCTGTGCGGCCGGGTGTGCTTCGAGATCGACGTTCCCGCGCGCTGGGCCTGGCACGATCATTCGGCGGCGAGCCGGCGCGCCCATGGGGCGGCGTATGCGACCTATGTCGGGAGCTGGCGCAAGCGATTCCGTATCGTCAAAGGCAATGCCGCCATCACCCGCTTCGAGGACAAGCAAACGAAATCCGTGCGCAGCTTCTGCGCCGCTTGCGGCACGCCGCTGACCTACGAACGTGCGCGCTCGCCGCATATGCTCAACATCCCGCGCGCGCTGTTTTCGGGGCGCACCGGCCGCCAGCCGCTCTATCACGTCGCCATCGAACAACTGCAGGAGTGGGCCTATACCGGCGAGCCGCTGGTGCCGCTGAAAGGCTTTCCCGGCGTGGTCTGGCAGCGCTCGAAAAAGCAACGCCGCGATCGCGAGGGGATGTTTTGAACAGGTTGGCGAACGCGAATTTTGGCGATGCAGGGCAGCCATGACCCCGCTCCATTGATCTTGCCGGGCGAGATCGGTCATCCTGTCGGCGTCCCGGCGCCAACGGCCGCGGCAGCGGGAGGAGTTTCATGAATTGCATCACCGGACGCTCAGCGTTCCTCGCACTGCTCAAGGACGAGGGCATCACGCATCTGTTCGGCAATCCCGGCACCACCGAACTGCCGATCATGCATGCGCTGAAGGATCACCCCGATCTCACCTATGTGATGGCGATGCAGGAGAGCCTGGTGGTCGCCATCGCCGACGGTTTCAGCCGGGCCTCGGGCCGGCTCGTCGCCTGCAACGTCCATGTCGCGCCCGGGCTCGGCAATGCGATGGGCTCGCTCTACAACGCAAGCTTCACCGGCACGCCGATGATCCTGACCGCCGGCCAGCAGGAGCAGGGCCACGGCCTGATGGAGCCGCTGCTGTATGGACCGCTGGTGCGGATGGCCGAGCCGCTGGTGAAGTGGGCGGTCGAGGTGACGCGGCTGGAAGACCTGCCGCGGATCGTGCGGCGCGCCGCCAAGATCGCGACCACGCCGCCGACCGGGCCGGTGTTCATCTCGCTGCCCGGCGACATCCTCAATTCCGAAGCCGGCATCGAACTCGGCCGCTCCACCCGCGTCGACACGCGGGTCAGACCCTCCGACGAGGGCTTGCAGGCGTTGACCGCGCGCATCCTCAAGGCCGAGCATCCCGTCATCATCGCCGGCGATGAAATCGTCAAGAGCGATGCGCTGGACGAGGCCGCCGCGCTGGCCGCGACGCTGGGCTGTCCGGCCTATCAGCAATCGGCGCCCTATGGCGCGCATTTCCTGTCCGAGAGCCCCAGTTTCATGGGCGCGTTGTCGCGGGCGCAAAAGCAGGTCCGCGAGCTGCTGTCGTCCTACGATCTGATGATCGTGCTCGGCGCCGATCCGTTGCGGATGTCGGTGCATAGCGAGACCGATCCGCTGCCGGAGGGACTGCCGATCGTGCAAATCGGTCTGGTCGAATGGGATCTCGCCAAGAATTACGGCGCCGAGATCGCGCTGAAGGCCGACGTGCGGGAGACCTTGCGCGCGCTGGTTCCGGCGCTGAAATCCGCCGGCGGCGCCGCGCTGGAGAGTCGCGCCCGGCAGGGCATCGCCGCGCTCAAATCCCGGAATTGGACGGCGCGGCGCGCGGCGGTGGTCGAACAGATTTCGGCGAACAAGGATCGCTCGCCGATCGATCCGGATTATCTGGCGCTGCAAGTGGTCGAGGCGATGCCCGACAACGCCATCCTGGTCGATGAGGGACTGACATCGTCGCGCCAGACGCTGTCGCTGCGCCCGCACCGCGATCGTTACGGCTATCACGCGCTGGCCTCGGGCGGCATCGGCTGGGGCTTGCCGGCTTCGGTCGGCGTCAGCCTGGCCAACCCTGACCGTCCCGTGGTGTGCTTCTCCGGCGACGGCAGCGCGATGTATTCGATCCAGGCGCTGTGGACGGCGGCGCACCACAAGCTGCCGCTGAGCGTGGTGATCGTGAACAATGGCGGCTACCGCATCATCAAGCAAAGATTGCTCGCCTTTCATGGCGACGATCATTACGTCGGCATGGACTTTGTCGATCCGCCGGTGGATTTCGCCGGCATCGCCAGAGCGCTCGGGCTGGAGGCGACGCGGATCACCGAGGCAAGCGATCTGAAGCCGACGCTGACGTCGGCGTTCCGGCGTCCGGGTGCGAAACTGATCGAGGTCGTGGTGGACGGGGCGCTGTAGCCGTCATTGCGAGCGTAGCGAAGCAATCCACAGCACGGCATCGCGGCTCAGATTGCTTCGTCGCTTTCGCTCCTCGAAATGACGCGGTAAAAACTACTCCGCCGCCTTCGCCGTCACACGCGGCCGGTACTGCACGGCCGGATGCGGCGCTCCGAGCCGCGCGCGGCCCGGCCCGAACAGTTTTTCGCGCAGCGTCCCCGGCCGGTAAGCCTCCTTGTAGCGTCCGCGCCGGGTCAGCTCCGGCACCAGCATTTCGGTGATGTCCTGGAAATCGCCGGGCGAAACCGCAAACGGCACATTCAGGCCATCGACGTCGGTCTGCTCGAACCAGGCTTCGATCTCGTCGGCGACCTTCTCGGGCGTGCCGACTGCGACCGGCCCGATGCCGCCGATGCCGACATGCTGGGCAACCTCGCGCACGGTCCAGACCCTGTCGGGATCGGCGCGGGTGATGTTGTCCATCGCGCTGCGCCCGGCGTCGTTTTCGACGTGGCGAACTTCCTGATCGAGATCGTAGGCGGAGAAATCGACGCCGGTCCAGCCGGACATCAGGGTCAGCGCGCCCTCGGGATTGATATGGCTGCGATAGTCCCGGTATTTCGCAGCGGCCTCCTGTTCGGTTCGCCCTAGAATGATGGTGAACATGCTGAACATCAGGATCTCGGCCGGGTTGCGCCCGGCCTTGGCGGCGAGTTCGCGGATCGCGGCCACCCGCGGCGCGATGACCTTGGCGGACGGTCCCGACATGAACACGCATTCGGCATGGGTGGCGGCGAACTGCCGGCCGCGCGGCGAGGTGCCGGCCTGATAAAGCACCGGCGTGCGTTGCGGCGAGGGTTCGCTGAGGTGAATGGCGTCGAGGCGGTAGTTGTTTCCCTCGTGCCTGATCCGATGCACCTTGGCGGGGTCGGTAAAAATGCCGCGTGCGCGATCGCGCAGCGCCGCATCGTCCTCCCAGCTTCCTTCCCAGAGCTTGTAGACCACTTCCATATATTCGTCGGCGACATCGTAACGGTCGTCATGCGCGGTCTGCTTGTCCTTGCCGGCGCCTTTGGCGGCGCTGTCGAGATAGCCCGTCACCACGTTCCAGCCGATCCGGCCCTCGGTCAGATGGTCGAGCGTCGACATCCGCCGCGCAAACGTATAGGGCGGCTCGTAGGACAGGTTGGAGGTCACGCCAAAGCCGAGATTTTCGGTGACCGCGGCCATCGCCGGGATCAAGAGCAGCGGATCGTTGCAAGGCGTTTGCGTGGCGTTGCGCAGCGCCGCATCCGGGCTGCCGCCGAACACGTCATAGACGCCGAGCACGTCGGCCAGGAACAGACCGTCGAACCGCCCGCGCTCCAGCGTCCTGGCGAGGTCGGTCCAGTACGGCAGCCGGTTATATTCGGAGGTGCGGTCGCGCGGATGGGTCCACAGCCCCGGCGATTGATGCGCGACGCAGTTCATGGCGAAGGCGTTGAGCCGGATTTGCTTCTTCATGATCGTGGGCTTTCAGGCTGGCCTGGACGCCGCGCCGCCGAACGAAATTGTTGCATTCCGTCCGGTTTTGGCAAGGCAAATTCCGACAGCGCGGCCCCACTTCCGGCAGCCGCCTTATCCCGATAGGTTGGCTGCGACGAAAGCGATGTTTGAGCGTGAAGAGCACGAGATGACCAGAGCCGATGCCATCGCCCGGGCGCGCCAATATCTTCATTCCGGCGAGTTTCTCGAACAGCTCGGCCGCCGGGTCGCCTATCCCACCGAGAGCCAGAATCCCGAGCGGCGCGATAGCTTGCGCGGCTATCTCGAACAGGAATTGACGCCGGCCTTCTCGCAGCTCGGCTTCTCGACCCGGTTGATCGAATCTCCGACCGGCAACAATCCCTATCTGCTCGCCGAATACCACGAGAGCCCTTCGGTTCCGACCGTGCTGATGTATGGACACGGCGATGTCGTGGACGGCATGGCCGGAGAATGGCGGGATGATCTCGATCCCTGGCGGATGACAATATCGGGCGATCGCGTCTATGGCCGCGGCACCGCCGACAACAAGGGCCAGCACAGCATCAATCTGGCGGCGCTGCGCGCTGTGCGGGAGGCGCGCGGCGGCCGGCTCGGCTTCAATGCCAAGTTCATCGTCGAGACCGGCGAGGAGATCGGATCGCCGGATCTGCGCCAGGTTTGCGAGCAATTGCGCGACGAGCTTGAGGCCGATCTGTTCCTGGCCTCGGACGGGCCGCGGCTTGCCGCCGACCGTCCCACTATATTCCTCGGCTGCCGCGGCGGAATCCGGATCCATCTCGACGTCAATTTGCGCGACGGCTCGCATCATTCCGGCAATTGGGGCGGCGTGCTCGCCAATCCGGCAACCATCCTGGCGAGCGCGATCGCCGCCTTGGTCGACGGCAACGGACGGATGTTGCTCGACGAACTGAAGCCGCCGCGGCTTTCGAACCAGATCCGCGCCACGCTTGCCGACGTCGAGATCGCGCCAACGGCCGATGAGCCGGTGCTGTCTCCGGATTGGGGCGAGCAGGGGCTGTCGGCGGCCGAGCGGCTTTACGCCTGGAACACGCTCGAGGTGCTGGCGATGTCGTCAGGCAACATCGACAAGCCGGCCAACGCCATCCCGGGGCGCGCGCAAGCCGTTCTGCAATTGCGCTTCGTGGTCGGCACCAAATTCGAAAACGTCGTCGATGCGATCAGGATGCATCTGGACGCCAACGGCTTTGCCATGGTGGAGCTGCGCGCGGCCCAGAGTTTTCCGGCATCGCGAACCGATTTCGACAGCCCCTGGATCAAATGGGCGGCGGATTCGATCCGGCGGACCACGGGATGGGCGCCCGCGGTGCTGCCGAATTTCGGCGGCTCGCTGCCCAACGAGGTGTTTTCCGAAGCCCTGGGGCTGCCGACCATCTGGGTGCCGCATTCCTATCCGGGCTGCTCCCAGCACGCCCCCAACGAGCACATCCTGCTGCCCGTGACCGAAGAAGCACTCGGCATCATGGCGGGCCTGTTCTGGGATTTGGGCGTCCCGGGGTCGTATCACCGCCGAAAGGCACATTCTTTTCCAGAGAGATTTATGCCAGCATTGCAACAGTCATCCACAGGGGAGAGCACGAAATGAAACACCTACGCATGGTTGGCCTTGCGCTCGCCGCCGCGTTCTGCGCGGGGCAGGGCAATGCCGAAGAACTCACGGGCACGTTGAAGAACATCAAGGAAACCGGCGCCATCACGCTCGGCTTCCGCGATTCTTCGATTCCTTTTTCGTACCTCGACGACAGCCAGAAGCCGATCGGCTTCGCAATGGACATCTGTTACAAGATCGTCGATGCCGTAAAGAAAGAGCTCAAGCTCAATAAGCTCGAGGTGAAGCTCAACCCGGTGACGTCATCGACCCGCATTCCATTGCTGGCCAACGGCACCATCGACCTCGAATGTGGCTCGACCACCAACAATGCCGAGCGTCAGAAGCAGGTCTCCTTCACCAACACCCATTTTCTGACCGCGAGCCGCTTCGTCTCGAAGAAGTCCGGCAAGATCGGTTCGATCGACGGTCTCAAGGGCAAGCCGGTGGTCTCGACCTCGGGCACCACCAACATCAAGCAACTCACCGAAGCCAACGCCGCCCGTAACCTCGGCGTCAACATCATTCCCGCCAAGGATCATGCCGAGGCGTTCCTGATGGTGGAGACCGATCGCGCGGCGGCGTTCGTGATGGACGATATTCTGCTTGCGAGCCTCGTCGCCGGATCGAAACAACCGGAAGCCTACGTCATCTCCAAGGACGCGTTCTCCAAGCCCGAGCCCTACGGCATCATGCTGCGCAAGGACGATCCGGCCTTCAAGAAGGTGGTCGATGGCGCCACCGCGGCGCTCTACAAGAGCGGCGAGGGCCAGAAGCTCTATGACAAGTGGTTCATGCAAAAGATCCCGCCCAAGGGACTGAACCTCAATTCGCCGATCAGCCCCGAATTGAAACACGAATTCGCCAAGCCCTCGGACTCCCCCGATCCCGACTCCTACAAGGCGATGTGAGGTCAGGCAGCCCTGCGGCGGCCCGGCCATCGCAGGGGCTGCAAAAACGGCGGCGCGGGCTCGGCTGATGGCGAGGCGGCCGCCGCGCGCAGGGGACGTTGGTGAACTATCACTGGAACTGGGCGATCTTCTGGGAGCCGGCCCCTAGCGGGACCGGCACCTATCTCGACATGCTGCTGTCGGGACTGGCTCTGACCATCGAGACCGCGATCTGCGCCTGGATCATCGCGCTGTCGTTCGGATCGGTGATCGGCATATTGCGCACGCTGCCCTCGAAGGCGGCGTCCTGGATCGGCTTCGCCTACGTCGAATTCTTCCGCAACATGCCGCTTCTGGTGCAGCTGTTCCTGTGGTTTTTCGTGCTGCCGGAAATCCTGCCCCCCGCAGCGGGGCTCTGGATGAAGCAGATGCCCAACGCGCCGTTCTATACGGCGGCGATCGGGGTCGGCCTGTTCATGTCGGCGCGCGTTGCCGAGCAATTGCGCGCCGGAATCGGATCGCTGCCGCGCGGCCAGAAGAACGCCGCCACCGCGCTCGGCCTGACCACGGCGCAGGCCTACCGCTACGTGCTGCTGCCGATGGCGTTCCGCATCATCATGCCGCCGCTGACCTCGGAATTTCTCAACACCATCAAGAACACTTCGGTCGCCATCACCATCGGCCTGATCGAGCTGACCGGGGAGGCGCGCTCGATGCAGGAATTTTCCTTCCAGGTGTTCGAGGCCTTCACCGCGGCAACGCTGCTCTATCTCCTGATCAATATCGTCGTCGTCACCGCGATGCGCTGGCTCGAGCGAAGCCTGGCGGTGCCCGGCTACATTACCGGGAAGTAGCGCGCATGTTCGCCAACTTCGACTTTGACGTCATCCGCCGCTCGCTCGGATACCTGTTTTTCGACGGCATGACGTTCACGCTGATGTTGACGGGTCTGGCGGCGCTCGGAGGCCTGGTCTTCGGCACGCTGATCGCGTTGATGCGGTTGTCGGGTTTCAGGCTGCTCGGACGCATCGCCGGCCTTTATGTCGACCTGATGCGCTCGCTGCCGCTGGTGCTGGTGATCTTCTGGTTCTATTTTCTAGTGCCCTACATCGGCCAGTGGCTGACCGGATCGTCGCGGCCGATCCATGTCGGTGCGTTCATCTCTTCGCTCGTCACTTTCATCATGTTCGAGGCGGCGTATTTTTCCGAGATCATGCGCGCCGGTATCCAGTCGATCTCGCGGGGGCAGCCGGCGGCGGCGCAGGCGCTCGGCCTGACCTACGCCCAGGCCATGCGCTTTGTGGTGCTGCCGCAGGCGTTCCGCAACATGCTGCCGGTGTTGTTGACCCAGACCATCGTGCTGTTCCAGGACACCTCGCTGGTCTACGTGGTCTCGATCACCGATTTCCTCGGCGCCGCCAGCAAGGTCGCGCAACGCGACGGCCGGCTGGTCGAAATGTATCTGTTCGCCGCCGCGGTCTATTTCGCGGTTTCCTGTGCCGCATCCTTCGGCGTCCGCCGCCTTCAGGCGCGCCTCGCCTTCGTCCATTAGCGAGCCCTGCATGATCGAGATCAACCACGTCGACAAATGGTACGGACCGAGCTTCCAGGCGCTGAAGGATTGCACCACGCGCGTGGCCAAGGGCGAGGTGGTGGTGGTGTGCGGCCCATCGGGTTCGGGAAAATCGACGTTGATCAAGTGCGTCAACGCGCTGGAGCCGTTCCAGGGCGGCGAAATCATCCTCGACGGCATCAGGGTCAACGATCCCAGGACCGATCTGCCGAAGCTGCGCGCCCGGGTCGGCATGGTGTTCCAGCATTTTGAATTGTTTCCGCATCTGAAGATCGCCGAAAACCTCTGCCTGGCGCAGGAGAAGGTGCTGGGGCGGTCGCATGAAGAGGCGATGGCGAAAGCCGCAAAACTGCTCGACCGGGTCGGGCTGAAGGAGCACGCCCGCAAATATCCGGCTGAACTTTCCGGCGGCCAGCAGCAGCGCGTCGCGATCGCACGGGCGCTGGCGATGGACCCGATCGCCATGCTGTTCGACGAGCCGACCTCGGCGCTCGATCCCGAGATGATCTCCGAGGTGCTCGACGTCATGGTCGACCTCGCCCGCGAGGGCATGACCATGATGGTGGTTACCCACGAGATGGGTTTTGCCAGCAAGGTCGCGCACCGCGTCATCTTCATGGATGGCGGCGAAATCGTCGAGGACGCGCTGAAGACCGATTTCTTCGGCAGCCCCCGCAGCGATCGCGCGCAAAGGTTCTTGTCGAAGATTCTGTCGCACTGAGTCCGCGCCTGCTTTCGGCATCGCCTAGCCGCAGCGAAGCATCGAGCAAGCCTTGGTTTTCGTATATAAGCCACCGCAGTCACTTGGCATCCCGGAGAATTCGCTTGGACCAGATCGCTTACGTCAACGGGTCGTATGTGCCTCTCGGTGAGGCCAAGGTCTCGATACTGGACCGCGGTTTCCTGTTTGCGGACGGCATCTACGAAGTCGCGGCGGTGCTGGAGGGCAAGCTGATCGACAATGCCTCGCATCTGGCGCGGCTGCAGCGCTCGGTGGGCGAGATCTCGCTCGAACTGCCGGAGACGCCGGCGCGCATCGAGCAAATTCAGAAAGAACTGATCGCGCGCAACAATCTGGTCAGCGGCCTGGTCTACCTGCAGGTGACGCGCGGCGCCGACATAGCGCGCGATTTCGCGTTCCCGAAGGGCGTCACGCCGACGCTGATCCTGTTCACGTCCGCGAAGGACATCGTCAACGCGCCGTCGGCGAAATCAGGCATCGGCGTTATCACGGTGCCCGACATCCGCTGGGCGCGGCGCGACATCAAGAGCGTCGCGCTGCTGGCGCAGGTGCTGGCGAAGCAGGCGGCGGCGGTAGCCGGCGCCGGCGAGGCCTGGATGATCGAGGACGGCAAGGTGACCGAGGGCGGCTCGTCGTCGGCCTTCATCCTGACCCAGCATGACGTGCTGGTGACCCGGCAGAACTCCAGCACCATCCTGCCGGGCTGTACCCGCAAGGCGGTGGTCGCGCTGGCCGAAGAGCGCCAGCTTCGCCTCGAGGAACGGCCGTTTACCATCGAGGAAGCGCTGGCGGCAAAGGAAGCCTTCATCACCAGCGCCTCGCTGTTCGTGCAGGCGGTGGTGTCGATCGACGGCGAGCCTATCGCTGACGGCAAACCCGGTCCGATGACCGGCCGGTTGCGCGAGATCTACATCGATTTCGCGCGCGCCACCGCGCGGTGATGCCGCCACGGCATGGTCGCGCTGCGGTGGTCGTGACGATGGACCGCTTGGTTGCTCGCGCTGTTCCCAAGCGCGAAGGCTACGGCTTCAAAATCAGTTTCTGCACCCGCCAGTTCAACAGCTCGGCGGCGTAGATCACATTCTCCGACGGACAGGCCATGGCGTGGATCCAGCCGAATTGCTTGAGCTGTTTGCCGGACTGGCCGAGCATGCCCAATACCTTGCCCTCGAGCGTCAGCTTGTAGATGCGGCCAGGCCAGGCGTCCGAGCTGTACAGCACCTGATGCGGCGGCGGCGTGATGCAGAGCGACCAGGGCGAGCCCGGGGCAAAGGTGCCGCCCGCCATCATCGCCTCATCGGGTATTTTGCCGATCGCAGGCTTGGCATCCGGCGGCACCGGAACGTCGATCGTGAACTGGCGCAGGAATTTTCCGTCGCCATCGAATACCTGAATGCGATGGTTGCCGCGGTCGGCGACATAGACGTTGCCGTTGGCGTCGGTCGCAATCGAATGCGGCGTGTTGAACTGCCCGGGCTCCTTGCCACGATTGCCCCATGACTTCAGCCAGTTGCCGTCCTTGTCGACCTTGGCGATGCGCGAATTGATATAGCCGTCGCTGATGAAGGTGTTGCCGGCCTTGTCCCAGGCGACGTCGGTGACCTGACGAAACCGGCCGTCCTCGGCCGCCAGCGGCGGCTTCGGATGTTTCAGCGGTCCGGTCTCTTCGTCGGAGGCTTCCTGCTTGCGGCCGAACACCATGACGACGCGGCCCTCGGGATCGAACTTGATCACCATGTCGGAGCCCTTGTCGGTCACCCAGATGTTGTCCGAGGGGTCGACCTTCACGGTGTGCCCAAACGACCATGCATAAAGGTTCTTGCCGATTTCCCGGACGAACGCGCCCTTCGCGTCGAATTCCAGAAGCTGCGTCGCCGCCGCGGCGTAGGCCGGCCCGGAGGTGTTGCCGCGCGACAGCACGAAAATGTGGCCCTTGGAGTTGACCGCGACGCCGGAGGCTTCACCGAAATACATGTTGGGCGGCAGCCGCAACGGGTTGGGCACCGAATCGAAGGCGATCCTGGGCACCGTCTGCTGGGCCAGGGCCGGCGGCCCGATCACAAGCAACAGTCCGAGCAGCCAATGCCTCATGATATCCCTCCCCGAGCGATTTTGTTGGAATCGATGCTAGTCTACCGCGCGACCCGGCGTCCATCGCCGGCTTGCGCATTCTCCGTCATGACCGTCCGTCGTCCGGCGCATGGCCGCGTGCGCCCCAATTGCGGTGCATGAAGAAGTCTCCTCGCGGCTATCGAGCGTGGAGTGTCATCGAATATCCAGTGCAGGAATATTCGCCGGGCGTTGGGGTTTGCAGGGGGAACAGCCGCCGCGTACGCCGTTGCGCCACCCTTTGACGCATCAACAAAAACATGAGCAGGGAGAACGCCATGAGGCGACCGGGTGGAGGCCATATCCTTGGGGGGCGACGAGCCGCTATCGATTTACCGAACAGAGAAACATCAACAGGGAGAAGACAATGCGTGCAATCGTTTCGATGACACTGGCTGCCGGCGCCCTTGCAGTCCTGAGTTCGCCGGCATTTTCGCAAGCACCGGCGCCCGCGACGCCACCGGCACCACCGTCCGCGGGCGGCACTCCGGACGCGATGCCGTTCGATATTCCCTATGGCGTGTCGATCGGGCTTGATCGCGCCAAGCAGGTGATGGCGGCGGCCGAAGCCGAAGCCAAGAAGCGAAACTGGAAGATGAATATCGCCGTGGTCGATACCAACGGCGAGCTTGTGCATTTCTCGCGCATGGAGGGCGCGCAGATCGCATCCGGTTCGATTTCGATTGGCAAGGCCCGCACCGCGGCGCGCTTTCGCCGCGAGTCCCGCGCGTTCTACAACGCGTTCGAAACCGGCCATTCCTATGTAGCCACGCTCGATTCGACACTGGTCGCGAGCCCCGGCGGGTTTCCCCTGGTCGAAGGCGGCAAGCTGATCGGCGCGGTTGGTTGCAGCGGCGGCACCGGCGATCAGGACGCCGCCATTTGCAAGGTCGGCGCCGAAATCGTGAAATAGCGCGCCGCTACCTATAACCACCGGTCCCGACGCGTTGCAGCGTTCTCCCGGCGATGCGGGGGCATCGTCGGGTGCGCTGCGCCGCAGAGCATAGCCAGCCCCCTCCAATTGGGCAGTTTGCACGCGCGGCATCCGGACGCTTCGTCACGCGGCCGATCGCCGCACATCGATCTCGGGGGCGTCGGCTATTCGTTCTATGTCGGGCTCGGCGCGCTGATCCTCAATATCGCGGTCGCGGCAGCGGCAAACCTCATATTCGCGCGGCTCTTGCCCGATCGGCGCAGCGTTACTGCTCCATCTTGATATCAGCGGCCTTGGCAACCGCGTCCCACCGCGCGATGTCGGCGGCGAGAATTTTCGTGAATTCCTCCGACGAATTGCCGACCGAACGGATACCGAGCGTCTTTAGCCGCTCGATCACGTCCGGCAATCGGGCGATGCGCATCAATTCGCCCTCGATCCTCCGCACGATCGCCGATGGCGTCGCCCTCGGCACGAAGATGCCGCTCCACAACACCGCGTCGACCTCGGCGCCGGCTTCCTTCAGCGTCGGCACATCGGGCAAGTCTTCGATCCGCTGAGATGCGGCGACCGCAAGTGCGCGCGCCGTCCCGCTCTTCACCTGGCTCGTCACTGGGCCGGCATCCGCAATGGTCGTGGTCACCTGGCCGGAGATCACCGCCAGCACCAATTCGTTGGCGCTCTTGTAGGGAATGACCTGCATCGGCGCGCCGGTCTTTTGCTTGAACAGTTCGGTCACCAGCTGGAAAGAGGCGGACGAGCTGGCATAATTCGTCTTGTCCGGATTGGCCTTGGCGTAAGCCACCAGTTCCGCCACCGATTTGATCGGGGAAGCCGCGGCTACGATCATGATCAGCGGAAACGAGCCGAGTTCGGACACCGCGACGAAATCCTTGACGGCGTCATAAGGCAGCTTGGCGTAGACGGCGGGATTGATCGATATCCCGCTGGCGCTCATCAGCAGCGTGTAGCCGTCCGGCGGCGATTTCGCGACGTATTCGGTCGCAACGATGGCGCCGCCGCCCGGCTTGTTGTCGACGATCACCGGCTGTCCCAGGCTTTCGGACAATTTCTGTCCGAAGATGCGGGCGATGATGTCGTTGCCGCCGCCGGCCGCAAATCCGACGATGATGTGAATCGGACGGGTCGGATATTTTGCCGGGTCCTGCTGTGCGGAGGCCGATGTCATCACAGCGGCGGTGAGCACCGCCAATCCAACATAGAGGCCCATCGGGAAACATCGTGCCGCTGTTCTCATGGCGTAAACCCCTTCGGCCGCTTCAAAGCTGGGTGACGTGGACGTGCAGCACCGCGGCCTTGCTGTCCTCCAGCGCGGCGAGGCAGCGCTCGATCGCGGCAGCGAGCTCATCCGGTTCACTGACGCATTCGCCGTGCGCGCCGAAGGCGCGGCCGACGGCGGAGAAGTCGCGCTGCTCGCCCTGGCGTCCCGACATCAGCCGCGATTGAAACTCGTTGGTCTCCGCCGCAACACCCCGGGGATAAACCCGCTGCACCGCCGATTTCACCGCCTGCCAGCCGCCATTGTCCAGCACGATGGTCAGGACCGGGATCCGGTATTGCTGCGCTACCGCATAGACGCTGTCCGGCGAGGAGAAATGAAAACCGCCGTCGCCGATCACCTGGACGATGCGCCGCTCCGGGCGGGCCAGCTTCAGCCCCAGCGCCATGCCGCCGGAAAATCCAAGCCCGCCGCCGGCGAGGCCGACATAGCTCTGCGGCCGAGTGCGGGTGACGTGTTGCTGCAGGATCGGCGCATTGCGGATCGCTTCGTTGATCAGAACGTCGTCCTGCGACAGTTTTGCATTCAGCGTCGCGAACACGAAGGCCGGATTGAGGGCGCCCGAAATGCCCTTGTCGGCGCTCGCATCGGTGCGGCGTTTGGCAAGCTGTTCGCGCGCAGTATCCCAGCCGGCGATGCGCGCCGCGACGCGGCGGCGATAGGGCTCATCGGCCCGCGCCTCGACCGCATCGAGCACCTGCTGCAGCACGGTGGCGCAATCGCCCTGGACCCGCATGTCGGTCGGGAAGCCCCACATCGGAAAATCCGACTTCAGGGGATCGATGTCGATCTGGATCCATTTGACGGCACTGAGCCGCTTTGCGTATTGCGGAATGAACGGAACGTCGGAATCGAGCAGCAAGCCGAGGTCGGCGGTCTCCAGCAAGGGCAGGGCGTCGAAACCGGCGAAGCACGGTGAATCCTGCGGCATGTTGAGGTCGATCGAATTGAATTCCGCGACTCGGATCCCGCAAGCTCTCGCCAGCCGATCGAGCGCGGCCACCGCGCCGGGCTTGCGGCCGAGATAGGCCGTCAGCGCGATCGGATTTTCCGCCGCCATCAGGGCTTGCGCGATGGTCTCGACTCGCGCCGGATCGATGCCGCCCGCCAGCACGCTGCCATAGCGCGCGGCCGGATAGGCCGGCATCTCGGTTTCATCCCATTGTTCGGCCAAGGTCTCGCGCGGCAGCATCATGTAGACCGGGCCGGGCGGATCGCTCTGCGCAAACGCGTGGGCGCGGGCCAGCGCCTCCTTCACCACGATGCCGGAGGGCAGCGAATATTCCCATTTGACGTAAGGCCTGACGATGCTGGCGATGTCGAACGGGTCCTGCACGAAATGCACGTAGGTGTCGCGCGAACCCGTCAGTTCGCCATGCAGGGTATAAGGCGCGCGTCCGGCAAACAGCATCACCGGCAGCCGATAGCGAAACAGGTTCTGGATCGCCATCGCGGCGTTGGCCGTGCCGGCGTCGACGTGCACTAAAACGGCCTGCCCGCGTCCGGTCGCCAGCGCATAGCCGCCGGCCATGTGAACGGCGACGACCTCGTGCGGGCACAGGATCACCTGCGGGTGCTTGCGGCCTTGCTTGTCCCAGCGCGCGATCTCCTCGATCAGCGACACATGGTCGGTGCCGAGATTGGCGAAGATGTAGTCGACGCCGAGATCGACCAGGCCCTCGAGAAAATAGTGCGCGGTAGAGTGGCGGCTCATGCGCCGCGGCTTCCCGGCGCCGTGTCCCTGACGAACCGGCTGCGCAAGGTGCCGATCCCGGTGATTTCGATCTCGACCACGTCACCCGCCTTGATGTCGGGTGAGGCGCCGTCGGTCCCCATCCAGATCACGTCGCCCGGCCACAGCGTGAAATACTTCGTCAGTTCGACGATGAACGGCTTGATGCCGAATATCATGTCGTTGGTATGGAAGCGGTTGCTTTCCTCGCCGTTCACCCTGACGATGGTTTCCATGCTGTCGAGATCGACCGATGTCTCGATCCAGGGTCCCATCGGCTTGAAGGTGTCGGCATTCTTGGCGCGCCACAGTCCGCGGTCGGCCTTTTGCCAGGTGCGCTCGCTGACATCGTTGCCGATGGTGTAGCCGAACACGCAAGTCATCGCATCCCGCTCGCTCAGGTGTTTTGCCTTCTTGCCGATCACGACGACGAGTTCGCCTTCGTAGTGGATCTTCTCGGTGGCGCTTGCCGGGATCACGACGTCTTCGTCATGCGCAATCAGCGCGTTCTGCGCGCGATAGCCGATCTCGGGCCGATCGGGCACGTTCGGGACCTCGCCGCGCTTGTCGGCGGCCTCCTTGAGATGCTTGAGGTAATTGAGTCCGACGCAATAGAAGGTGCGCGGCATGACAGGAAGTTCGATCTTTACAACGGCAAGGGCATGGCTGCGCTCCGTGCGCTGCCACTCGCCGAATGGATCGCCGCTGACTGGAGTCACGCGGTCGCCCTCGACGATGCCCCAGGAAGTCTGCCCGTTCGCGGTAAATTTCAGCCAGCGCATGTATCGTCCTTTTTTATTCCGCCGCGGCGCGCGGCTGAGTTTTCCATGCGCCCGCCGCCGGGCGGGGCAGGCCGAGGTTCTCGCGCAAGGTCTTGCCCGCATAATCCTGGTGAAACAGCCCGCGACGCTGCAATTCCGGAACGACGTGCCGGACGAAATCGGCGTAGGACCCGGGCACATAGGTCGCTGCGATGACGAAGCCGTCGCAGCCGCGGCCGACGAACATCTCTTCGAGCCGGTCCGCGATCTCCTTCGGCCCGCCGACGATGGCGTCCTGGGTCTGGCCGCGGCCGGAGAAGGTGATGAAATCGCGCGTGGTCGGATTGGTTTTGCCCGACGTCCGCAGCACGCCATCCCGGATGCCGAGCATGCCCTGCATGCCCTGCAGTTCTTCCGTGGTCAGCGGCTCGTCGATGCCCTTGGAGGCAAAATCGTAGTTCAGTCCTTCCGCCAGCAGCGACAGCGCATCGATTTCCAGCGGCAGCTTTCCGATCAGCGCCATCTTGTCTTCGGCCTCGGACCTGGTCGCGCCGGATACCGGGGTCACCAGATTGCACAGCAACATCCGGTCGGGATCGCGGCCTGCCTTCGCCGCCTCGCTCCTGATCGCATCATAGCCCGTCTTCGCGCCCGCCAGATTGCGCGCCGCCGTGAAGATTACCTCGCCCCATCGTCCGGCAAAACGCTGGCCGCGGCCGCTGGCTCCGGCCTGGATCACGACCGGATGGCCCTGTTGCGAACGCGGTACCGTGAACGGCCCGCGCGACTTGAAGAACGCTCCGTTGTGGTCAAGGCGCTTGACCTTGTCGGGATCGGCAAATCGCCCCGACTTCTTGTCGATCAGGAGCGAGCCGTCTTCCCAGGAATCCCAGTGCCCCAGCACGGTTTCCATGAATTCATCAGCGCGGTCGTAACGCAGATCATGCTCAAGATGCTGGTCGCGCCCCATGTTGTGGGCCTCACCGTCGTTGACCGACGTCACCACGTTCCAGGCGGCGCGGCCGCCGGTCATCAGATCGAGGGTGGCGAAGCGGCGCGCCACGTCGAACGGCTCGAAATAGGTGGTCGAGCAGGTCGATGCGAGGCCGAGCTTCTCGGTCACCATTCCCATCGTGGTCAGGACGATGAGCGGATCCATCTTCACGCAGCGGATGCCGTATTCGACGGTGTGGCGATGGTCGTTGCCATAACGATCCGGCATCGCCAGCCGATCGTCGAAGAACGCCATGTGGAATTTTCCGGCCTCGAGTATCCGGGCGATCTCCTGATAGTAATCCGCCGACATCGAATCGTCGCGCGATTGCGGGTGCCGCCATGAGCTCGGCAGGTTAGTGCAGTTCTGTGCCTGCAGGAAGCCAACCATGGCCATTTGCCGCGTCATGCTGTCCTCCTGTGTCGACCCGGGGCGTGCGTCACGCGAGCTCGAGCTCGGCGGCGATTTTGTATTCGCCGGCGAGCGCCCGCAACTTGTCCCAGGTCGCGCCTTCGACGTCGATGCCCGAAAGCCGGCGCTGCTGCTCTCGAATATATTCGACCTCGCCCGGATAGAACACGCCGGTTGAACCCTCCGACGGCGGGGTTGCCTTGAGATATCGCGCGAACTCGGCGACCTCTTTCTTGAAATCCTGCAAGGGCCGGAACGCCGCGACGTTGAACACCGCCATGAAGCATCCGTCATTGTGTCGCCCGCTGGGCTCGACGCCGAAGCCGAGACCGGTGAGCAGGCCGCACAGCACTTCGACCATGGCGGCCAGCCCGCTTCCCTTGTAGCCCTCGGTGCCGCCGAGCGGCAGCAGCGCGCCGCCGTTGCGGAATTGTTTGGGATCGGTGGTCTGGCGTCCCTCGCGGTCGACGATCCAGCCGACCGGAATTTCCTCGCCGCGCGCCGCCGCGAGCTGGATCTTTCCCGCCGCGACCGCCGAGGTCGCCATATCCAGATAGAACGGCGCCTCCAGCTCCGAGGGCACTGCGATCGAGATCGGATTGGTGCCGAGCCGCGCCTCGCGGCCGCCGAACGGCGCGACGTGCTTGGGGGAACGGCCGGAATCCGCGGTGGCGAGGCCGATCATGCCCTCCCTGATCGCCATCATTGGATAGGCGGCGAGCCGTCCGACATGGCTTTGCCGGAACACGGTGCAGGCCGCGACATTGGCGGTCTTCGCCTTCTCGATCGTCAGCGCCATCGCCCTGGCGTTGACATGAAAGCCAAAACCCCAATGGCCGTCGATCACCGTCGTGGTCGGCGTCTCCTGCACGATGGTCCATTTGGCGCCGGGAACGATGTGCCCGGCCTTGATGCGGTCGATATAGGTCGGGATCGCGATCACCCCGTGCGAGTCGTGGCCCGCCAAGTTGGCGTTGACGCATCCGACCGCCACCGCGCTGGCTTCTTCCTCCGAGGCGCCGGCGGCCCTGAGCAGCGCCGCGCCAATGCGCGTGAGACGGTCGGCCTGCACGATCGGCATCGGGTTTCCTCGTGTTAGCCCGCGCGGAGAGCGGGTCTTGCTTGTTGCCGGCTCATGGTCTCAAAGCGGTGGTCCGAGAGCAATGGCCTCGGGACAAATTCCTCGCCCCAGTCGCACCTTGTTGACCTCAATGATGCCTGCTTAAGCGGTCCTTTCAGGGCTCGAATAGTTGTCCGCTCTATTTCTGTTCCGCCAAGGTCGAGGTCGCCGGACCTTCGCCCATGATCAGGAGGACGGCGTCTTCGTCCTTGGCGCCATCCCAATGCACCTGCTTGCCGAAATGCGTGACGAAACTTCCCGCCGGCATCGGCGTGGTGTTGGCGGAATCGAACTTCGGTCCCGATCCCACCCACCAGGTACCCTGCAACACGACAATGTATCGGTCGTTGGGGTGGAAGTGCGGCCGGCTGAAATGGTTGCCCTTGGTCCATTTGGTGTAGACCATATAAAACCCGGGCTTGCTCGGATCGCCGACGACCACGGCGCTTTGCGCGCCGGCCGCATTCACAGGTCCCCAAGGAATCTGCTCCGGCAATTTGTAGATCACCGCGGCCGGATTGAGTTCGGCCGCGGAGCTCAGGCTCAGCATCGCGGCGAGCGCCATCGGGATCGTGAGATAACGCCAAAGCCGGGCGTGACTCGTCATGGTTTCCTCCGCTGCGGGATGCCTGAATGTGAGATTGGGGGGCGCTAGCTTATTTGAGCATTCCTGCAGGCTAGCCGCTCTCGTCGCGGCCGCGCAAGGTGCGCGCCCGCAAGCATGCGGAGACCTTCGGCACAACGCATGTGCAGCATGAAAAGGCATTTACGTTGCGCGCCGCGGTGCTAACGTCCCGGGCCGCTCAAAACAAGCAAGCAGGGGAGGACCTTCATGAAGCACTTATCGACACTCGCAATCGGGTTGCTGATCGGAACTGCCGCCTTTCAGTTCTCCAACTCGGCGTTGGGCCAGAGCGAGGCTGGATGGGTGACGCTGCTCGACAACAGCAAGATGGGCGACTGGGACATGGTCGGCAAAGCCAATTGGGCGATGAAGGATGGCGCGGTCGTTGCCGACAAGCTCGACGGTAAGGAACTTTCCTATCTGGTCAGCAAGAACTCCTACAAGGATTTCCAGATCAGGGCCGAGTTCTGGGTCAGCGACGATGCCAATAGCGGCATCTTCATTCGTTGCGAGGACCCGAAGAGCATTGGCGGCAAGACCTGCTACGAGGTCAACATTTACGACCAGAGGCCGGACCCCAGCTATGGCACCGGGGCGATCGTCAATGTTGCCAAGGTCGATCCAATGCCGAAGGCCGGCGGCAAGTGGAACACCTATGAGATCACGGCGCAGGGGCCGCATTTCGTTGTGGTGCTCAACGGTCAAAAAACCGCCGATGCCCAGGACTCGACACACGCAAGCGGCTCGATCGCGCTTCAATACGGTTCGGGCGTGGTCAAATTCCGCAAGGTGCAGATCAAACCGCTATAGCTCACGCGATGGGAGAAAAGGCGCCGCCGCCGACAATCACGAACCGTAGAGCACCAGTTCGGTCTCGGTGAGATCGGCGAGCCGCGGCCGAACGGGGCCCTTGAAGTATTTTCGGCCGCGCGTCTCGGTGTAGATGCCCGCGAGCCCGGCTATCGGTCCATTCGCATCGAGAATGACGATCGGCTTGCCATGCCGAAGCAGGAAGCGGCCGATCGTACCGGCGCAGCGGATGTAGTCGGCGGTGTCGCGGCAATAGACCAACTGCAACGCCGGGAGCGGAATTCGCCCCGAGCGGATGCGTTTTGGCGTCATGACGAACGGCAGGGGCCCGTCGCCGGTATGGCAGACGAAAGCCAGGCATCCATATTGCGCATGCCTTGCCAGCAATTCGAAGTCCGGCAGCGGCAGGCCCTCGATCGGCGCAGCCCCGGGTGTCACCGCCTCGATGGTCACGCCGGGCGCGGCGCGCGAAAACCAGGGTAGCGAAAAGAACAGGCCCCTGCAGTAGAGTTGATATCCCTGCGCCTCGATCACCGGCCAGGTCGGCACCGCGGGCGAGATGTTGGTGTAGGTGACTTGCCTGTTCTTCTGGGCCATCGAGGTCAGCAGCGTGGCGTAAACCCGGAACGAGGGCTCAACGTACCAGCTCGAGACATTGCAACGGATCGCCGTTTCGCCGGCTGCGGTAACGGAGCTGTACAGAAGCAGGAGAACGCCGACCGGCCCGTCGTCATTTTCAAGCAGGTAACCGTAGCGAGGATGACCCTGCGGCACCGTGCGCTCGCTCTGCCGGCGAAGGCCCCGCATCCAATATTCGCGCGTTCGACCGGAAAAACCACGGGTCAGGAGATCGGCAATCGCAACGACATCGCTTTCCACGATCTCACGACAGCGAACCTGGGGAACCTGCATCGTAGTCTGTCCGTCAACACGAAAAGCTTCGAGGAGCCTTTTCGTATTCTATTCCCATATTTTCATTGCGAAGGCGAAAGCTGCGTCTCGGTAAGGTTACCGAATGCGGCGTGGGCGCAGTGGCTCCGCGCAGCTAGATCTGGCGCACCACGCCGGGCCGGCCCGGCGCGCATTCCAGCGCGCCACGGTCCCATTTGGCGGCGTCGGCGGCAGCCTCATAGGTGCTTTGCAGGAACTCGAGCAACGCTTGCTCGGGGACTGCGGCCGTGCGCACCGCGTCGTAGGGCAGGATGAATTCTCCGAGCGCCTCGCTGAAGAAAGCTGCATCGGGCCGCACCCGCGCGGCGCGGAAGCCGGGCGGCTCGGGGTAGGCATAAGAATAGAACGCCGGATAGTCGATCGCGCCGCTGCCAGGCCAGAAGCCTGCGCTGCTCTCCTCATGCGAATAGGCTTCGCAGGCGACGTCATCCGACAGATGCGGTACGCCGCCGGGATGGCGTGGCGCGCGCCGTCCGGAAAAGCGCGTGACCGCAAGATCAAAACTGCCCCAGAAGAAATGTACCGGGCTCGCCTTGCCGAGAAAGCCGGTGCGGAATTGCTTGAACACGCGGTCGGCGCTGACGAGGATCTGAAGCAAGCGCCGCACCGCCTCGCCGTCGTAGGCGGCATGCCGGTGATCCTGCGAAAACCGGATTGGCTCCGGCAATTCGTTGGGCATCTGATCGATCGCGATGTCGATACCGAGCTCCGACAGTGCCGCCATGATCGCGGCATAGAAATCCGCCACCGATTTCCCGGCCAGGGCAAACTGCCGCGTGGCGCCGTCGCTGGCCGCAATCCGCAACACATGATCGATGAAATCGAAGTCGATCTGAAAACTTCCGTTGCCGTCGGGGATCGGCGAGGTCGTCAGTCCGCGCGCGGTGACATACAGCGCGACGTGCCAGGAATGGTTCAGCCAGGGCGCGCGCGCCAGCCTGATCTTGCCGACGATCTGGCTGCACAGGTGCAGCGTTCGATAGGTCTCGCGCCAGGCGGCCAGCGGCAACTCCGGCCAGGCGGCTTGCAGGGTGCGGCTCATGGCTGGTTCTGCATCCTCCAGATCGTCAAGCGCAACTCGCGAAGCGGTATCAGCGATCAGCCGGGAAGGCTACGGCAAAACGAGACGCTCCGGCGCTACGCGCTGACCTCGCAGATGTCGACCCAGGCGGCTGCCGCCAGTTCGGCCAGCCGCGATGGCGCGATGCGCACCGCGCTGTGGGTCGAACCGGCGGCCGGCACCACTTCGTCGAACGCTTGCAGCGAAACGTCGCAGTAGACCGGCAGCGGCGTCTTCAATCCGAACGGACAGACGCCGCCGACTTCATGGCCGGTGATGTCGGCGACCTCATCGAGGCTGAGCATCTTCGGCTTGCCGCCGAACAACGCCTTGGCTTTCTTGTTGTTCATCCGCGCGGTGCCGCTGGCCACGATCAGCACCACGCGATCGCCGATCCTCAAGCTCAGCGTCTTGGCGATGCGCCCCGGCTCGACGCCATAGGCCTCGGCGGCCAGCGCGACCGTCGCCGAATTGTTCGGCGATTCGATCACGGCGATGTCGGGGGCCTTGTCCGCAAGGAACGCGCGTACCGATTCAAGGCTCATGCGCGGCCACCAGACCGGGCAGTTCCGACAATGCGCGGATGCGATAGTCGGGCGCGAAGCCCAGTTCGTCCATCTGGGTGCGGATCGCCTTGAACATCGTGAGCGGGGCGACGGCGTCGCTGTTGACGCAGGCCAGCGCCATCGCTTCCGGGCTCACCCGCTCGATCCACGCGACGTTCAGGCCGAAAGCCTTGGCGCCGCAGGCGTCCCACGGATTGGAGGAGACGAACAGCACTTCCACCGGCGGCACGCCGAGCACGGCTTCGATCAGGCCATAGACGTCCGGCGCCGGCTTGAAGATTTTTGTCGCGTCGACGCTGATGGTGGCGTCGAGCAGGCGGTCGAGCCCGCTGTTGACGGTCAGCGCGTTCAGCATGGCGCTGGAGCCGTTGGAAAGGATCGCGAGCTTGCGGCCGCGCATCGCGGCCAGCGCCGCTACGGCATCCGGATAAGGCTCGAGGTGCAGATACTTCTCCATGATCCGCTCGAACACTGCCTCGTCATGTTCGAGCCCGAGGCAGCGCAGCGTGTAGGCGAGCGAGTCCCGGGTAATGACGGAGAAATCCTGATAGCGCCGCATCAGCGAACGCAGCCAGGTATATTCGAGCTGCTTGATGCGCCAGATCTGGGTGATGATCTCGCCGTAACCCGGAAACGCCTGCTCGGTGACCGACGCCACGGACTGAACGTCGTAAAGCGTGCCATAGGCGTCGAACACAACGGCTTTGATGTTCATCTCGCCAGCTCTGTTCCACCAATCGTCAGGTCCAGAAATTTGTGAACCGCCTCGATCGATTGATCCGTTGCCGATTGGTTGAACTCGAGGCGGTGCCCGAGAACCTGAATAGGTGTTTGAAGGTTTGGCGAGTCGAAGGCGTGATAGGCGCCGGGATAGACGATGAGCCTGACCGGAACGCCGTCGCTCTTCTGCCGGGATATTCCCATATCGTCGCGGCCATCCACCATGTCGCGGCAGGCTGCCGCCGGGGTCCAGTCGTCGGCCTCGCCGACCAGGATCAGGGTGGGCACGGTCATGTTGTCCCTGAAGGCAACGCATCGCGGATAAAAAGCGATCGCGGCCCGGAACTTGTTTGGCGCAGATTGTTCGACCGCGCCGCGTTCGACCGAGGTCAGCGCCAGCCAGCCGCCTTGTGAAAAGCCCAGCACCGCGACACGTGCGGCGTCGACGAACGGCTGTCGCGCCAGATAGTTCAGGGCCCGGTAGGCGTCGAAGGCCAGATCGACCGTGCCGTCGCCGCCGCAGGTGTTCTTGAGTCCGCGCGGACCAAAACTATCGACGCTGAGCGTGACATAGCCCCAGGCTGCGATCCGCTTGCCCCAGCGTTGGTCGAGCCGCAGCCAGTTTCCATTGCAACCATGCAGCAGCACGACGGCAGGCGAGGGGCCTCGGCCGTTGGTCTGTCTGAGGTAGCCCTGCAGGGGCAGCGGGCTCGCGACCGGGGTTTCGAATTCAACGACGGTGCCGGAGGATTCCAAGCCCGCCGCGGCGCATGCCGCCACATTTCCGATAAGGAACGCGGCGACCAAGCCTGCAGTTTTGGCGATGTGCGTCACGGACCACCATTGCGTTGCGCTACGTCCGTCGATCCCAAGAGGTCGCTTCAAATGCCCAAAAGCCTTCGCGCATTGGCCTTCAGCACCTTGGGCCTGATCTCGTCGCGGATCTCGAGTTTTGCGAAATCCGACAGCCAGCGGTCGGGCGTGATCACCGGCCAGTCCGAGCCGAACAGCATCTTATCCTGCAGGATCGAATTGATGTAGCGCACCAGAATAGGCGGAAAATATTTCGGCGACCAGCCGGAGAGGTCAATGTAGACGTTCGGCTTGTGGGTCGCGACCGCAAGCGCCTCTTCCTGCCAGGGGAACGAGGGATGCGCGAGGATGATCTTCAACTCGGGGAAATCGGCCGCCACGTCGTCCATGTACATCGGATTGGAATATTTCAGGCGCATTCCCATGCCGCCGGGCATGCCGGAGCCGACGCCGGTCTGTCCGGTGTGGAACAAGGCGATCGCGCCGCCGTCGTTGATGGCCTCGTATAGCGGATAGGCCATGCGGTCGTTGGGATAGAATCCCTGCATGGTCGGATGGAACTTGAAACCTCGGACGCCGAATTGCTCGATCAGCCGCTTCGCCTCGCGCACCCCCAATTTGCCCTTGTGCGGATCGATGCTGACGAAGGGAATCAGCACGTCGGAATTTTGCGCGGCGATCTCCAGCATCTCGTCATTGCCGTAGCGGCGGAATCCGGTCTCGCGCTCGGCGTCGACCGGGAAGATCACGGCGGCGATTTTCTTGGCCCGATAATACGCCGCGGTTTCCTGAACCGTCGGCGGATGCTTGTTTGGCGACTTGAAATACTCCGCCATCCGCGCCTGGAAGTCGTCGTAGCCGTCGTCGGCATGCAGCCCGCAGGGTTCTTCGGCATGGGTATGGATGTCGATGGCGACGACGTGTTCGAGATCGGGCAGTTGCAATTTCGACATTTCATTTTCCCGGCGAGCGCTCGATGATGGCAACTCGGCAAATTGGTTATATCATATAACAAATGTACCAGGCCAACCGAAACCGGGAGGATAGCATGGCGCGGGCGGAAGCCTTCGAGACCGACTTCTGGAAAGATGCCAATCTGCGCAAGCTGTGGGACGACATCGTTCCCGGCGCGCCACGCAACACCGTGCCCTATACCCTGACGCGCCAGGCCATCGAGCTGTATTGCGCCGCCGTCGGCGAAGACCATCCGCTTTATTTCGATGAGGCCTACGCCAAGGCGACGATCTATCGCGGGTTGATCGCACCGCCCTCGATCCACATCCTGCTGATGTTTGCCTGCACGCCGGCCGATGACTGGATGCGCAGCCCCGGCACCATCAATGCCGGGCAATCCTGGAGCTACAACATTCCGGCGCGGCCGGGCGACGTCATCCGGCTCGAGGCACGCGCGCTCGACAAGTTCATCAAACGCGAGCGGCTGTTCGTGGTGCATGACAACGTCTTCTTCAACCAGCACGGCGAGGTGATCTGCTCCGGCCGCGGCTGGACCATCCGGCCGCAATGAGGGCAACAATCATGACCACGACATTTGAAGCGCTGAAAACCGGGGACGCCATCGACGGTCCGCGCTTTGCGGTCAGCCGCGAATCGATCCGGCTGTTCTGCGACGCCTCGCTCGACTACAACCCGCTGCATCTCGACGACGACTATATGCAGGGCAGTTTCGGCAAGACCCATTTCGGCGGCATCATCATGCACGGCATGAACAATTTCGGGCTGATCTCGCGCATGATCACCGACTGGGCCTATCCGCAAGGCGCCATTCATCGCCGCCTCGAAACCCGATGGCTCGAGCCGGTCCGGCCCGGCGACACCATCCAGCCCATCGGCGTCGTCAAATCGAAGCAGGTGACCGCCAACTCGCGCTGGGTCCTGATCGAGGTCATCGTGCGCAACCAGAGCGGTAATAAGGTTGCGACCGGCGAGGCCATGGTCGAGTTTCCACAGCGCTGATTGCCGGCAATTCCAGCCTGCGCGCGGGAGGCCGCGCCGGGCCGGCGAGGCGGTCCAAATCGGCCGGAAACGCCCGCTTTGGATTGACATTCGGCCATCCGATGGCCTAGAAACCGCGCGTCCCGGGTGGCTCGGCCGCCGGCGGGATAAAGCCCCGATTTGCCCACTCTCCGGGCCTCGCAACGAGAGCGCCGAACACGGCCTTCGAACGCATCAGGATTGTCCCATGAAGGTCCGTAACTCGCTGAAATCGTTGCGCGCTCGCCACCGCAACAACCGCCTGGTCCGCCGCAAGGGCCGGGTCTATGTGATCAACAAGGTGCAGCGCCGCTTCAAGGCGCGCCAAGGCTGATCCAGGGCTGAAGCAAGCCTGATTGGACATCCCCGAAATTTGAGCCTTCACGCCGCTTTGACGTCTTGCCGCTTTCAAGCGGCTTTTTGCGCGTCTAGACTTCGGCGATGGCGTTGAGATTCCCTGCCGCGCACCACTGCCTGGGCGCAATCGTTCTGACCGTCGTCATCGCGGCGGGCCCGGCTCGCGCATTGGCGCAGGATTCCAGCCCCACCCCGCCGAAAGCACAGCAAAAGCTGCCGGAACCGCCGAGCAAGCTACCCAAGGTGCGCGCCGACAAGACGCGCGGCCTGGACTTCCTGTTCGGCGCCTTGAAGGCCGCCCCCGACGAGGCCAGCGCCAAGCATGTCGAGGCGCGGATCTGGGCGATCTGGATGCAGACCCCGAGCGATACTGCGGCGCTTTTGATGATGCGCGCCAGGGCCGCGATCGACATCCAGCAGATGGACGTCGCGTTGAAGTTGCTCAACTCGCTTATCAAGCTGCGTCCCGACTATGTCGAAGCCTGGAACCGGCGGGCGACGGTATATTATCTGAGCAACGATTACGCCCATTCGCTGCAGGATATCGAGCAGGTGCTGGTGCGCGAGCCGCGCCACTTCGGGGCGCTGGCGGGGCTCGGCATGATCATGCAGGATCTCGGCGACGAGAAGCGCGCGCTCGACGCCTTCCGCAAGGCGCTCGCCATCAACCCACATCTCGAGAAGGTCCCCGAGCTGGTCAAGACGCTGAGCGAAAAGGTCGAGGGCCGCGACATCTGAGCGATCTCTGGGATCCCTGCGGCCGCGGAGATCTCCGGTTCGGCAACGGCCCCCATGGAATCCCTGGCTCGTGCCCGACCAGTGGTGCCTGTCCGCAGGGGCCGTACGCCGCATGCGGGCGGTAGATTTTCCTCCAAATCGTCAGTGCAGCGCCTGATCGCCGCGCTCGAATGGTCCGCCAACCGCGACCGCGGCATAAAGCTGCTGCAACTCGGCCTCGAGCTGTTCGTTGACCATCAGCAGCGCCTTGAGCGCACCGTGGATGTCGCCATTGCAACGCGCCACGATCTCGTCGATGGCGGCCTCACGTGGTCTGGGAATCATTCTTGCCTCCGGTTGTCCCGCGAAAATAATCCGTGCGCCCGCCACACGTTCCTGTGGATAATGTGGAAAGCTCACGCGGTGGCAATCCGGTGGGGTCCGCCCGCCCCATCAAAAAAACCACCGATTGCGGTTATATGAAGTGGCTGATGACGGCGATATGAAGGCGGGCTGCAATTGGGGCGTTTTTGAGCGAAAAGCCGCCCCGGCACTCGGTCTGCGGCGGACGCCGGCTGGCGCGGGAATGCGCGCTTTGATGGCGCGGATCGATGTTGGCAAGATCGGTCTCGCCGCCAAACCTGCTTCCGCTAAAACCGTAGCTCGGGGCTGCCCAAGCTCATCCGGACCCGGCAAATGATATGGATCCTCGTCGTGGCCGCGCTGGCCGTTCTGGCGCTGATCACGCAAGCCGGTGTCGTTGTCCTGCAACGCGGTTTTCCTGCCCAGGGCAAGATGATCGAGGTTACCGGCGCCGTGCTCAACGTCGTCGATATCGGGCCGCGCCATGCCGGCGGTCCACCGATCGTGATGATCCATGGCGCCAGCTCAAATCTCGAAGTGATGCGGCAACCGCTCGGCGATCTGCTCGCCAGGGATCGTCGCGTGATTCTGATCGATCGCCCCGGCCATGGCTGGAGCACGCGGCTGCGGGCGGCGGATGCGACGCCGGCCATCCAGGGCAGCATGATCGCCGAGGCCCTGGAACAGCTCGGCATCGGACCTGCGATCCTGGTGGTGCATTCCTGGAGCGGCGCGCTTGGCGCGCGCATAGCGCTCGATCATCCGAGGCGGCTCGCCGGGCTGGTGATGCTGGCGCCGGTGGCCTATCCGTGGCCGGGCGGCGTCGGACGCTACAACGAACTCGTCGCCATCCCCGTGCTCGGCCCGCTGCTCGCCTATACCATCACGCTTCCGCTCGGTCTGTTGCTCGCCGAGCGCGCGGCGCGCGGCGCGTTCCTGCCGCAACTCATGCCGGACGGTTTTGTCGCCAACACCGCGACGCCATTGTTGTTGCGCCCGCGCGAGTTTCTCGCCAACGCCCGCGAACTCGTCATGCTGAAGGCCGCGGTCGCCGAGCAGGCGGCGCGCTACGCCGAAATCAAGGTGCCGACCGTCGTGGTCTCGGGTGCGGTCGACAAGACCGTCTCGACCGATATCCACTCGCGGCCGTTCGCGAAGGCGGTACCGGGCGCAAGGCTGATCGTGTTGAACGATGTCGGTCACATGATCCAGAACGCCGCGCCCGAACTGGTGATTTCCGAGATCGACGCCATGATCGGCAAGCTCGCGCGCGGCCGGCAGCCGCCGGAGCGGGGCGTCGATCCCATAAGCACCTAGCAAGTGCCGCGTGGCCGCACTCAGCGGCTGGCCAAGGTGTTGCTGATCCTGGTCACCACGCTATCCCACTGCCGCTTCTCGGCCGCCGGATAGTCGATCAGTACGCAGTGGACAAAGCGCCCTGCAAAGTTGCAGCGGTTGTACCAGATCTTTGCGTCGCGAAAGCCGGACACCACGAAGAAACGCGATGTCACTCTTCTGTATTCGATATCCGGCGGCGGATTTTTCCTGGCCAGGAACACCGCCGGCGATGTTCCGGCGTCATTGGCAAGCGACTGAACCGTCAAATCGGCGCGCCGGTCCGAACTGAGAAACCGCCCGCCGTAACCTTCTGCCGGCTTGCCGGCATCTTCGGTGAAAATCGAGCTTGGGAAGTCGACCGATGCGCCGGTCTGGGGCACATGGTACCTGACCCACTGAACCGGCTGTGCCGCCGCCAGCGCCGGCGCAAGCGCCAGGTCCAAGCCGATCGCCAAGCCGATGACGTGATTGCGCAGCCGCATGATATCCTCCGGCTCATCAATGACACCGGCAAAACTTCGTTCCCCTGCGGCGCAGCCATGCATCCGTCGAATGCAGCGTTGCAGCAAATCGGCGGCGCACCCACTTGGTACGGATTTCGCGCAGTTTCGTGATCGCCGACAATGGGAACACACGGCACCTGGAGCGGTTTGAGGGATGTTGTGCCTGGCCCAAAGGCATAACGGATCAACCCCTTGAGCAGGAGTAACCGATGCGAAAATACATCATGCCGATGATCGCAGTCGCCGCACTCGGGATAGCAACACCCGCCATGGCCAATGATTCCGGCGACCTCATCTCGATGCAGGAAGCGCTGATGGTCGCAACCGACATCGGCCTCGCCACCGTGTCTCACACTCAGTTTGCCGGCGATGAATGGCAAATCGAGGGACGGGATACGTCAGGCCGATATATCGAGGTCGGTGTCGACACCACCACCGGTGATGTGCGTTACGTCAACCGGTAGCCGCGCCGGACCGGTCTCGATCGGGTGACCCGACGGGCAAATCAGCGCATACGCGGCGCGGGTTTGCCTGTCCAGCAGTATATTCGGTTTTTCCGAAAATATAGTGCTTCCCGCCCGAGCCAAATCAGTTCTAGATCGCTGTCATCCTGTCCCGCACAAGGGGCGTTTCGCGATCGTCACGGACGTTGGGACAGGAGGCGGTGGACGCGGCAGCGTCTGGCGCGCAAGGACGATGCAGGGCGAGATGAACCTCGTGAGCATCGAACGGCGCGCAAAGACGAGAGACGTTGCTTGCGGACGGCGAAGTCGTGTGGTCCTGACGCCCCGGCGCTGGCGTCAAGTCTTGCGGAGGTTTTGGCGGGTCCAACCGGACCTGACAGAGCACCTTAATCCGCTGGCGACGGTGACAACAAGCCGATCACCGGGGAGAGCACGAAGTAAACCGTTAAAACCATTCGCGTGCGGGGATGCCGGGATAAATTCTGGTGGACCTGTGGTGACTTGCTCGTGTGCTTACTATCATTTTGCACGCGAGGCTGCGGGTGCATTGGGCGCCCGGCATTCCCCACGCCCTCGTTTTGGGGCGGAGCTAACATGCACAACCCGGGCGCTTCCGCGCCGCGGGAAGGCGGAGCCGTATCTCCACGCCATGACAGTGCGGGCGCTGTTTGAAATTGAATCGGTAACCCGTTATGCACGCGCGCGAACGCCCAGAAGCGGCCGTCGCGCGCTACTTGGTCTTGCCGTCCTTGTCGAACTGCGAGACGTAAGCCCAGAGATCGTTGATCTCCTTGTCGTTCTTGATGCCGGCGAAGGCCATCTTGGTGCCGGGGATCTTCGCCTTCGGATCCTTGATGTATTCCTTGAACTGCGCCTCGTTCCAGGTAATGCCGGAATTCTTGTTGGCCTCCGAATAGGAATAGCCCTCGGCGGTGCCGGACTTGCGGCCGTCGAGCCCGTTGAGCACCGGGCCGACCTTGTTCTTGGCGCCTTCGCCGATCGCGTGGCAGGCCAGACACTTGTTGAATGACGTTTTGCCGGCCGCGACGTCCTGCGCCAAGGCAACCGATGCGGCTAGCGACGACGCGATCACAACCAGCGCGCTCAGGATGGTTTTCTTCATGGGGTGCTCTTGGTTTCGGGGGAATGACGAGGTGGGCCCGCCGTTGTGGCACGGGACGTTCGCGATGGACAAGCGGTGAAACGCCTGCCGGTTCCTGCCTGTCGGTTCGGATTTGCTGTTCGGCTCCGCGCCCGCCGTTTGACCAACTACCCAAGAGGGTCCGGACGTGCTTGATTTGCCATGGAAATCGGCGAGCAGGAATGCGGTCGAACTAGAGGCGGCTTCGCGGGAGACCCATCCATGACCATCATGATGCCGGCATCGGACCAGGCCGTGCTTGCCCGCCGCGACAGCATCGTCGCGGCGCTGCGCGCGATCGTGCCGGGCGAGGGCGTCATCGACACTGCGGCCGAAATGGTGCCCTACGAGTCCGATGGCCTGATGGCTTATCGGCAGCCGCCGATGGTGGTGGTGCTGCCCGACACCACCGAGCAGGTCTCCCAAGTTCTGAAATATTGCTTCGAGCAGGGCATCAAGGTGGTGCCGCGCGGCTCCGGCACCTCGCTGTCCGGCGGCGCGCTGCCGCTGGCCGATGCGGTGCTGCTTGGGTTGGGCAAGTTCAATCGCATCCGCGACATCGATTTCGACAACCGCGTGGTCGTCACCGAGCCCGGCGTCACCAATCTGGCGATCAGCCAGGCGGTCGCTCACGCCGGATACTATTACGCGCCTGACCCGTCGTCGCAGATCGCCTGCTCGATCGGCGGCAATGTCGCTGAAAATTCCGGCGGCGTGCATTGCCTGAAATACGGCATGACCACCAACAACGTGCTGGGATGCGAGATCGTGCTGATCACGGGAGAGATCATCAGGATCGGAAGCAAGTCGGCCGAAAGCAGCGGCTACGACCTGATGGGGATCATCACGGGATCGGAAGGCCTGCTTGGCGTCATCACCGAGGTCACGGTGCGGATCCTGCAAAAGCCGGAAACCTCCCGCGCGCTGATGGTCGGCTTCGCGCAAGTCGAGGCCGCCGGTCAGTGCGTGGCTGAAATCATCGGGGCCGGGATCATCCCCGGCGGCATGGAGATGATGGACAAGCCCGCCATCCACGCCGCAGAAGCCTTTGTCCATGCCGGCTATCCGCTCGATGTCGAGGCCCTCCTGATCATCGAGCTCGACGGTCCCGGGATCGAAGTGGATGAACTGATCGAGCGGGTCGAGGCGATCGCGTTGGCCTGCGGCTCAACGAGCTGCCGGATTTCCAATTCCGAAACGGAGCGCAATCTGTTCTGGGCCGGCCGCAAGGCGGCATTTCCGGCGGTGGGACGGATTTCGCCGGACTATCTCTGCATGGACGGAACGATTCCGCGCGGCAAATTGCCGGAGGCGCTTGCGCGCATCCGCGATCTTTCGAAGAAGTACGAGCTGCGGGTCGCCAACGTGTTTCATGCCGGCGATGGCAATCTGCATCCGCTGATCCTCTACGATGCCAACCAGCCCGGCGAGATGACGCGGGCGGAAGCCTTCGGCGCCGACATCTTGCGGGTCTGTGTCGAGCTTGGCGGCGTCTTGACCGGCGAACACGGTGTCGGCATCGAGAAGCGCGACCTGATGGGAGAAATGTTCAGCGAGATCGATCTCAACCAGCAACAGCGGCTGAAATGCGCGTTCGACGCGCAAGGCCTGCTCAACCCCGGCAAGGTATTTCCGACCCTGCATCGCTGTGCCGAGTTGGGCCGCATGCACGTGCATGGCGGCAAGCTCGCCTTTCCCGAACTGCCGCGGTTCTGAGGATGACCTCGGCCCATTTTCCGATCGTCACCCCCCGCGCAGGCCGGATATTCAGTATCCCGCAGCGTCGGCGATCATCCCCGGCATTTGCGATTACCGAATCGACCGCATTTCGCCGATGATGACGACAACAAGCAGATCTAGTCCGGTGGACACACTCAAGGTACGAGACGCCAAGGACGTCGAAGAGGCGGTGCGCGCGGCGATTGCCAGCGAGCAGCCGCTGGAGATCATCGGCCACGGCTCCAAGCGGCTGATCGGCCAACCCATGGCGACCAACGCGTTGCTCGACCTGTCGGCGCTCAACGCGGTGACCGCCTATGAGCCGAACGAACTGATCGTCACGGTCCAGGCCGGCGCGCCGCTCGCCGACGTCAAGTCGTTGATCGATTCCAAGAATCAGCAATTCGCGTTCGAACCGATCGACACCGCGCCGCTGCTCGGCACCCCAAATCTCGGGACCATCGGCGGCATGATCGGCGCCGCGCTCGCCGGTCCGCGTCGCATCAAGGCCGGCGGCGCCCGCGACCATCTGCTCGGCGCACACGCGGTGTCGGGTTTCGGCGACAGCTTCAAGGCCGGCGGCCGGGTGGTGAAGAACGTCACCGGCTATGACCTCTGCAAACTGCTGGCGGGGTCATGGGGCACGCTCGCGGTGATGACGGAAGTGACGCTGAAGGTGATGCCGCGGCCGGAGAGCGAACGCACCCTGGTGCTCAGGGGGCTTGACGATGTCGGCGCCAATCGCGCGATGACGGCGGCGCTGGGCTCGCCATTCGATGTGTCCGGCGCCGCGCATGTGCCGATCTCGACATTTCGAGGTTCGGTCAAAGGGCTGGGTGAGCTTGGATCGCGCCATGCGGTCACCCTGCTGAGGCTCGAGGGTATTACGGCGTCGGTCACCCATCGCGCGACGGCGCTCGCGAAGGCTCTCGCGGCGTTCGGGACGGCGGAGATTATTGCAGATGCCGCCTCGGCGATTGTCTGGAACTCGGTCCGCGACGTGGCGGCGTTTGCGGCCAACGGCGCGCTCGGCGCATGGCCGGTGTGGCGCATCGTCTGTCCGCCGGCCTCGGGCGGCTTGCTGGGGAGCCGGCTGGCGCGCGACACCGGCGGCGATGTGATCTACGACTGGGGCGGGGGCCTGATCTGGGCGGCGCTGCCGCCCAGACCCGATGCGCAGGCAACCTTGGTGCGTCAGCGGGTCGACGCCGTCGAGGGCCATGCCACGCTCGTGCGCGCGCCTGAACAGATACGGCGCAACGTCGATGTATTTCAGCCCCAGCCCGC
Organism: uncultured Alphaproteobacteria bacterium; assembly: GCA_963840155.1. Taxonomy (GTDB): domain Bacteria; phylum Pseudomonadota; class Alphaproteobacteria; order Rhizobiales; family Xanthobacteraceae; genus Bradyrhizobium. Next base: position 403,017 of record CAWIXP010000002.1, on the reverse strand, counting down.
CGGCGTCGCCGCCTTGAGCGAACGCGTCCGCCACGGCTTCGATCCGAAGAACATCCTCAATCGCGGCCGAATGATGCGAGTTTCCCCGGCATGAAAACCGAATTCAGTCTCGCCCAGCTTGCCGATTCCGACATTGCCGAGGCCGACAAGATCTTGCGCGCCTGCGTGCACTGCGGCTTCTGCACCGCGACCTGCCCGACCTATGTGCTGCTCGGCGATGAGCTCGATAGCCCGCGCGGCCGGATCTATCTGATCAAGGAGATGCTGGAAAAGGGGCGGCCACCGACCAGGGAGGTGGTCAAGCATATCGACCGCTGCCTCTCCTGCCTTGCCTGCATGACGACCTGCCCATCGGGTGTGAACTACATGCATCTGGTCGATCAGGCGCGGGTCAGGATTGAAAGGGAATATCGACGGCCACCGGCCGAGCGGGCCTTCCGCGCGCTGCTTGGCTGGATCCTGCCGCGGCCCGGGCCGCTTCGGGCCGCCATGATCCTGGGGCGGCTGGGCCGGCCGCTGGCGGCCCTGCTGCCGACTTCCCGGGGGGCGTCGGGAAGCCCGACTTTGTTACGTAGAATCAAGGCCATGCTGGCGCTTTCGCCGGGTAGTCTGCCGGCGCCGGGACCGTCGGGCGGAAGCGTGTTTGCGGCAGTCGGCGAAAAGCGCGGGCGTGTCGCCTTGCTGCAGGGCTGCGTCCAGCAGGTGCTGGCGCCGCGAATCAATCAGGCCGCCATCAATCTCTTGACGCGCCACGGCATCGAGGTCGTGCTGATCAAGGATGAGCAATGCTGCGGCGCGCTCACCCACCACCTCGGACGCGACGACGACGCGCTGGCGCGGGCGCGGGCCAACATCTCGGTGTGGACCGCGGAGGCCGAGCGAGATGGACTCGACGCCGTCCTGGTGACGACATCGGGATGCGGCACCGTCATCAAGGACTATGGCTTCCTGCTGCGCGACGACCCCGATTTCGCAGCCCCCGCGGCGAAGATTTCGCAGCTCGCCAAGGACATCACCGAGTATCTCGGTGGCATCGATCTCGAGCCTGCGCAGCAGCAACATAACGGCATGGTGATTGCCTATCACTCGGCTTGCTCGCTGCAGCACGGACAGAAAATCACGCAAGCCCCGAAAGAATTGCTTTCCAAGAACGGATTCGTGGTGAAAGATGTGCCCGAGAGCCATTTGTGTTGCGGTTCGGCGGGAACGTACAACATTCTCCAGCCTGACATTGCGGACAGATTGCGTGATCGAAAGGTCGCCAACATTGCGATGGTCAAGCCGGACATGATTGCTGCGGGCAATATTGGATGCATGGTGCAGATTGCCGGTGGTACGTCAGTTCCTGTTGTGCACACGGTTGAGCTTCTCGATTGGGCGACAGGCGGTCCCCGGCCAGGATGAACTGAGTGGCCTTTCGCGAAGGCGGACGACTTGAAACGCTCGATGGACATTGGTGGGCGACAACAGGAGGATCACGATGGCTAAACGCAAAAAGAAAAAGGCAAGCAAGAGTAAAAAGACCGGGAAGAAGAAAGCCGTGATGGCGAAGAGATCTTCGAAGAAATCCTCGAAGAAGTCGGCCAGGAAGTCGGCGAAAAAAGCCAAGAGGTCGGCGAAGAAATCCGCCCGGAAGAAGGCCGCAGCGCCGAAGGCATCGGCCAAGAAGGCCAGTGCCAGGAAAGCTCCGGCAAAAAGGAAAGCCGCCGCCCCGAAGCCGGCGGCCCCGGAAGCGGCGCCGACCCCGGCTCCCGCGCCGGCCTCCGCCGGTCCGAGCTGGGCCTCGCCTGCTCCGGCGTCGAGCCCCAGTCCGACCTGGGGTTCTCACGGCTCACATTCCGGCGGTGACGACGACCACTAGCGCGTTGCGCCGGAGCGGATCGCGTCACGATCAAGAAGCCGCAGCGGTTGAGCGCTGCGGCTTTTCCTCTGGGACGACGCAACCGGGGGGTCGCCGCTGGAGCCCGACCTTGATTCGGGTACTTCGGGCATCCGGCCTTAGTGTCGGCTGCCCAAACCTCGGCTGACAAGGTGCCGAAATTGGTCAAACTTGTTGTCCGAATGCAACACTCGCCAACAACAACTTCCGGAACAGCCAAAAAGCTCAAAAAGGCGGCAACTGCTTGTCATTTTTGCTTCCCGCCATGTCCGGCGCGTTCCAAATTGCGCTGAGGTTGAAGGAACCTGGTTGCGGTCGGTTATCGCTTTTCCGTCTGGGGCGGTATTTGGACTGATTTTTTTGAAATGTGAGGGGGATCGTCATGAAACAAATGGTTTTGATAACAACGGCGCTGGCAATCGCATCGGGTTCGGCTCTCGCGGCGGATCTGCCTGTGAAGGCCGTCAGGGCCCCGCCGCCGGTGGCGTTCGAGCCCTGGGATATCGCCTTCGGCAGCGCGATCATGAACGATTACGTGTTCCGCGGTATCACCCAGTCCAACCACAAGCCCTCCGTCGCCGCCTATTTCGAGCCGCGCTACAATCTCAACAAGGATCTGCAACTTTACCTTGGCCTGTCCGGCGAGAGCATCTCGTTTCCAAACCGCGCCGCCTCCGAGATTGACGTCTACGGCGGTATCCGGCCGACCTTCGGCATGTTCGCTTTCGACTTCGGCGCCTGGGGCTATCTTTATCCGGGCGGCCAGTGCTTCAACGCCGCGGCGGGTCCGGGCTCGGGTCTTCCCGGCTCTGAAATTGGCTGCATCCTCAACGGCAACCTGCCGAATGGCAACGTCGCGAAGAGAGATGCCAGCTTCTTCGAAGTCTACGGCAAAGTTAACGTCACCGTTAACGACCAATGGCAGTTCGGCTTCAACGAATATTACTCGCCCAACTTCCTGAACACCGGCGCCTGGGGCGACTACGCATCGATCACCGGCAAGTGGACGGCGCCCGGCACGACGTTCGGCGCCAGCGGCGTCGGCATGTACATCTCCGGCGAGTTCGGGCGCCAGTGGCTCGGGACGTCGGATGCGTTCTACGGCACCACGGTTGCAACCGCGTTTGGCGGACCGTTCCCCGCGGGCATTCCGGAACCAAGCTACAACACCTGGAATATTGGCGTCGGCTTCACTTACAAGGTGTTCACGCTGGATCTGCGTTACTCCGACACCAGCCTCTCCAAGGCTTCGTGTAACGCGTTTACCAGCGACTTCGCCACCACCAATTCCAGCTCTACCTTCGTGACCGCGATCAATCCGGGCAACGGCGTGACCGCGTTGGGATCGAACTGGTGCGGCGCGACTGGCATCGTCAAGCTGTCGGCTGACCTGACCGCCATGACCAACCTGAAATAAATAAGGGCCTTCCTCCGGCTTGCACGGGGCGGCAGAGCGATCTGCCGCCCTATTTCTTTTCCGGTCCTTCTCTTGCCCGTGCCGGTGCTTGCGGAGCCGTGCTGCTGACCCACCGCTATGACGGCGCGGCGCCTTCCGCGCGGTTCTGCAGGACAAATTGATCGCCGTCGCGGCTCAAGACGACGTTGCGCTGGTGGAACGCCGCGAGCGTCGAGCGATGGCCAATCGAGACGATGGTCGTTGCCGGCAGTTTTGACGCGAGCAGATGATAGAGCTTGGCCTCCGAGGCCTCATCGAGTGAGGCGGTCGCCTCATCGAGAAACAGATATTGCGGCGCGTGCAGCAGCGCTCGCGCAATGCCAAGGCGCTGCTGCTCGCCCAGGGAAAGCATTCGGTTCCAGTGCGCGTCCTCCTCCAGCTTCGATGCCAGCTGGGGCAGGCCCACCGCAATCAGAACGTCGCTGACCTGCTCTGAACTGAACGCGCTCGCTTCCGCCGGATAGACGATCGCCGCTTTCAGCGATCCGACCGGGAAATACGGCCGCTGCGGCAGCATCATCAGCTTGGCTTGTGCGGGAATGGCGATCGAGCCGTTGCCAAATGGCCAAATCCCGGCGATGGCGCGGAACAAGGTCGACTTGCCGGCGCCGGAAGGGCCGGTGACCAGCGTGCGTTCATTGGCGCCAATGCTGAAATGGTCGGCCGAAACCAGCGGCGTGCCGTTGGGCAATCTGACCAGAAGCTGTTCGAGAGCGATCTGATCGCTGCCGGTCGAAGCCACGACGTCGATCGAACCGGGTCTGGTCGCCAGCGTTGCAGCGCTGCCGATCGCCATCTCGAATCCGTCGAGCCGCGCAACCACCGCCCGCCACTCCGCCAGCGACCTGTAGATCGAGACAAAGAACGACAGCGCCCTTTGTACGCTGCCAAAGGCCGATGCCGTCTGCATCATGCCGCCGAGCTGGATCTTGTCCGCGAAATAAGCCGGCGCCACCAGGATGTAGGGGAATATCACGGCAGCTTGCGAATAGCTTGCGGTGAACGCCGTCAGCCGCTTGGTCCGCTGCATGATGGCGTACCAGTTGTCGACGACCCGGCCGAAGCGTTCGGACAGTCGCGCTCGTTCGGCGCTTTCGCCCTGCAACAGCGCGATCTGTTCGGAATTTTCGCGCACCCGAACCAGGTTGAAGCGGAAGTCGGCTTCGAAGCGCTGCTGCTGGAAGTCGAGGCGCACCAGCGGCGAGCCGATCCATTGCGTCAGCGCCGTGCCGAAGATCGCATAGATCAGCGCGCCCCATACGAGGTAGCCGGGAATCAGGAATTCGCGGCCGAAGATGTGCAGCGGCGCCGCGGTGGAGAGACCCCACAGGATGATGACAAAGGACAATAGCGTGACCACCGAACTCAGAAGGTTGACGCCGATATCCAGCGTCCGTTCGACAAACAGTTTCACGTCATCGGTGATGCGCTGGTCCGGATTGTCCGCGGCGTCGCCCTGCAGCTGCATGCGATAATGGTTGGCGTCGTGAAGCCATTCGCCGAGATATTGGCTGGTAAGCCAGCGGCGCCAGCGGATCTGGAGCCATTGATTGAGATAGAGCTGGTAGACCGCAAGCGCGATATAGCACGCAGCCAGAACCGAAAAGAACCCGATTTCCCTGACGAAACCGTCCCAGTTCTTCTCCTGAAGCGCGTTGTAAAAGCGATTGTTCCACTGGTTCAGAAGAACATCGATGCCGACCAGCGACAACTCGATCGCAATCACTGCCGCGAGCAGGACGCGACCGGCCCATTTGTCCTCGGAACTGAAATACGGCGCGGCGATTCGCCATACGATCGCGAGCGTCGAGCGGATGTTGTTCACAGATTACCGTCTCCCGGAAGATCGGCCTAACGGCCTGAGGAAATGCAGGAATCGAGTGTGCTTAGACTAAAGTTATAAGTATCATGGCGTGCGTCGTCTTGTCCCCGCCTTCAACTCGACCCTAGCATAGGCCGAACGGCGAGGGGCGGTCGGGGACTTCACACTTCGCGAGGTTGTGAGCGGATTCAGCCGGGCGCTGATTCGCGGGCATTGTCGCGCAGCACTCAAGACTCCCTGCGATCACCGCCGGACATATCTGACCGCCCGCGCTGGTCAGTTGCACAAGTTCTGGGGAGGAACTGCAATGTGGAATCAAGTCTATAATCCGTTTGGCAACACGGCGCTTTCGACGATAGCTGCCGCGATACCGGTCGTGTCGCTGCTGGTGATGATCGCAAGCGGCAAGGTGAGGGTACATCTCGCCGCCATTATCGCGCTGGTGCTGACCAACCTGGTGGCGATCTTCTTTTTCACGATGCCCGCCAATTTGTCGATCCGAGCGTCCCTGCTGGGTGTGGTGAGCGGCTTCTTCCCGATCGGCTGGATCGTGCTGAACGTCATCTTCATGTACCAGCTTACAGTCGGCGCCGGCCGGTTTGAATCGCTCAAACGTGCCGTTGGCGGGGTGACCCCGGACCGTCGATTGCAGTTGCTGCTGATTGCGTTTTCCTTCGGCGCGTTCTTCGAAGGCGCATCGGGCTTTGGTACACCCGTGGCGATAACGGGCGCGATCCTGATCGGGCTTGGCTTCTCGCCGCTGGCGGCATCCGGGCTGTCCCTGATCGCCAATACCGCCCCAGTTGCCTACGGCGCGCTGGGTACCCCGATCCAGGGCTTGGCCTCGGTGACGGGCCTCGATCCCTATATCCTGGGCGCGATGGTCGGACGGCAGTTGCCGGTGTTCTCGCTGATCGTGCCGTTCTGGGTGGTGTGGGCGTTCGCCGGCTGGAAAGGCATGAAAGAGGTGTGGCCGGCGATTCTCGTCACCGGCGTCTCGTTCGCGATACCGCAATTCCTGATTTCGAACTACATCAATCCCTGGATCGTCGACATCGGCGCCTCGCTGATTTCGATGGCCTGCCTCGTGCTGTTCCTGAAAGTCTGGCAGCCGAAGGTGCTGTGGCTGTCGCCGGCGTTGCGCGGCAATGATGAATCCGCCAGTACCATGCCACCGGCGAAGCTGATCGACCAGACACCGTTGACCTCGGGAGAACTGTTCACCGCGCTGCTGCCGTGGATCATCCTGTGCGCCATTCTGTTGGTCTGGGGCACGGGCTGGTTCAAAGCCGCGGTGAATCCGATCTTCACCTGGAACTATGCGGTGCCCGAGTTGCACAACATGATCAACAAGGTTGCGCCGGTGGTGCCGAAGCCGACACCGGAAGGTGCGGTGTTCTCGTTCACCTACCTGTCGTTTACCGGCACAGGCATGTTGATCGCAGCCGTTATCGCCGGCCTGATCATGGGGCTGTCGCCGGGCCGGATCGTCGTCGAATACGGGCGCACCATAAGGCTGTGTGCGTATTCCCTGATCACGATCTCGGCGATGCTGGCGATCGGTACGCTGACCCGGCTGTCGGGCGTCGACGCGACGCTCGGTCTGGCGTTTGCCGCGACCGGCGTGCTCTATCCGTTCTTCGGCACTTTGCTCGGCTGGCTGGGCGTGGCGCTGACCGGCTCGGATACGGCTTCGAACATCCTGTTCGGCAATCTGCAGAAGATCACCTCTCAGCAACTCGGTCTGTCGCCGATCCTGATGGGCGCCGCGAACTCCTCGGGCGGCGTGATGGGCAAGATGATCGACGCGCAGTCGATCGTCGTCGCCTCGACCGCCACCAACTGGGTCGGGCACGAAAGCACCATTTTGCGCTTCGTGTTCAAGCACTCGATCGCGCTCGCATGTCTTGTGGGTCTCTTCGTCATGCTGCAGGCCTACGTCTATCCATTCACGGCAATGGTCCTGAAATAGAAGGCGACGAACAAATCCCCGCAGGCCGATCGCCTGCGGGGATTTTTTTGTGCGACGATAATTTTTGTGGCGGCCAACTGGTCAATATCAGGCTTGCCGATTAGAACAATGCGGCTGGAACAGCTCGAGAGGCTGCATGTTCTTGATGAAAAGTTTTTTGATGCCGGCAATCGCAATGGTTGCGGGCGCGGCGTTATTCAAGCTCGTTCCGGCGTTTGCCGACAGCGGATTTCCATTCGGGCTGGAGATGACGCTGGACGCCGGGCGTCAACCCGGATCGAAGCGAATACCTAACCTAGAGATCGGCGACAGCGGCGAGACGCGGCTCGAACTATGGTGCAAGGGCGGCAAGGGCCAGTTTTCGGTGGCAGGCAATACCGTGATCTTTGTCGCCGGACCGCTGGAGGACCGCGCCTGTTCTCCGGCGCAGGTCCAGGCTGACGATGACCTGCTCGCGGCGCTGAGCGAGGCGGCGACGTGGAAACGGCAGGGCGACTTCGTTTCGTTCATCGGAACGAAAACGCTCCGGTTTCGTCTTAATACCAACTAGCCGTTTCGATCGATAGCCTGCCGTCATTGAGCAGCGCTGCCAACGCTATAGCGGATTCGAAACACGATATTCGCGCAGAATCATTCCGAGCCCCAGCGACGATGATTCAGACCAGCTACTTCCAGAGCGATTTGTCCGCGTCCCAGCGCTGACCCTTGAATTCCTCTGCCAGCGCGTCGAGCGAGCCGTTGTCATCCGGTTGGTCGCCTTCCTCGTCACCATTGGCTTCTTCGGCCAGATTGAGTTTCGGTCCCTCGGTTTCGTCTGCCGTGGTGATGAGGGGATTTCCGATCCACAGCATCAGCCGGTCGGAGGCGCCAGGCTTGTCCGGCGCGACCAGCGCAGAGAGCGCTACGGTTTCGGTGAGGTCGAGCGCCGGGTATAGCTGGCTCGGCCGCTTGAATGTCAGTCTCAGCGTGCCGGTGTTGGCGCTCCATGCCGCCGAGGCCGATTTGGCCGCAAGTGTCCTTGTCAAAACCCGGGAAATCGCCGTTGCGAGCTTGTCCTTGTTGAGCTTGTCGCCGTCGCGCCACTCGGCCGCCGCGAAACGGATCGTGCGCTCCATATCCACCACGCCGCTGGTCCAGCCGGCGGAGACCACGCCGGGCATCGACTTGAACTTCGCGATCAGGGCCGCGGCGCGGTCCGGATCAACGCTGAGGTTGATGGTCTGCTCGCCGGCACGCAATGCGTCGCAGGTGACAGCAAGCCCGTTCAAGGAGATCTCAACGTTCTGCCCCCTCAGCCCTTTGAGGAATTCCAGCGCCGCATCAAGCTTCACTTTCACGGCGATCGATTCCGGAGACACTTCGCTGAAATCCTTCGGCATGGCCGTGATGCCGTCATCGCTGGTCTGATTGTCCAAAAATTCCTTTTCGCTGAGATCGGAATTGTCGGTCGAATTCACTTCAGTCACGGTCTGTCCGATGCTGATCTGGCCCTTGAATTCGAAACCGTCGCCGGTCGGCTTGCGCGCAAGTTTGACGGTCACGGGCAATTTGTCGCCGAGACTTTGCGCGGTGCCGGTCATGGTCTGGCCGTTGACCGCGAGATTGGCGATAAAGCGATCTTTGCGATCGGAGCCTTTTGCCGCGGGGTAGCAGAGATCGAGCACCGCCGAGGTGACGGTCTTGCCCTGGCGCGTCTCCTTGAGGATGACGTCGGCATTGCCTCCCATCAGGCCGTCCAGCGAAGTAAAATACCTGACTTCACTGGCGTTCGGCGCGGCCTTGGTCGAAAGCTTCATTTGAGCAAAAGCGAGATCGGATGCGGCGGCCAGACCGATCAGGCAGAATAGCAGCACGCGCATATCGAATTCCTCAAAGGCAGAACCTGTGGTTACCGTAGAGCCTTTTTGCCAGAAAAGAAGGCCGCGCGGAGGCGGCCTTCGCTCGACGGCAATGCCGGTAGAGCAAGCCTTAGAAACCCATACCGCCCATGCCGCCCATGCCGCCGCCCCCACCGCCACCGGGCATCGGCGGCGCCGGCTCCTTCGGCAGTTCGGCAACCATCGCTTCGGTCGTCACCAGAAGGGCGGCAATGGAGGAAGCGTCCTGTAGCGCAGTGCGCACCACCTTGGCCGGGTCGATAATGCCCTTGGCGAGCATGTCGACATACTCTTCGGTCTGGGCGTCGAAGCCAAAGGTTTCCGACCGGTCCTCGAGGATCTTGCCGACGACGATCGAGCCATCGACGCCGGCATTTTCGGAGATCTGGCGCACGGGGGCTTCCAACGCCTTCAGCACGATGTTGATGCCGGCCTGGACGTCGGAATTGTCGTTGTGAATGCGCCCCACGGCGCGCTTGGCGCGCAGCAGCGCCACGCCGCCGCCCGGCACGATGCCCTCCTGCACGGCGGCGCGGGTAGCGTTCAGCGCGTCCTCGACGCGATCCTTCTTCTCCTTTACCTCGACCTCGGTCGCGCCACCGACGCGGATGATCGCGACGCCGCCGGCGAGCTTGGCCAGCCGCTCCTGCAGCTTCTCGCGGTCGTAGTCCGAGGTGGTCTCCTCGATCTGCGCCTTGATCTGACCGACGCGGGCTTCGATGTCCTTCTTCTTGCCCGAGCCGTTGACGATAGTGGTGTTCTCCTTGTCGATCACGACCTTGCGGGCACGGCCGAGCATGTTGATGGTCACGCTTTCGAGCTTCATGCCGAGTTCATCGGAGATCAGCTGGCCGCCGGTCAGGACCGCGATGTCTTCCAACATCGCCTTGCGGCGATCGCCGAAGCCGGGCGCCTTGACGGCGGCGACCTTCAGCCCGCCGCGCAAACGGTTGACGACAAGCGTCGCCAGCGCCTCGCCCTCAACATCCTCGGCGACGATCAATAGCGGGCGTCCGGATTGCACAACTGCCTCCAGCACGGGCAGCATTGCCTGCAACCCGGAGAGCTTTTTCTCGTGCAAGAGCACGTAGACGTCCTCGAGCTCGGCAGTCATCTTTTCGGCGTTGGTGATGAAATAGGGCGACAGGTAACCGCGGTCGAACTTCATGCCCTCGACGATGTCAACTTCGGTTTCGAGCGACTTGTTTTCCTCAACCGTGATGACGCCCTCATTGCCCACCTTCTGCATCGCCTGAGAAATCATCTTGCCGATTGCGGCGTCGCCATTGGAGGAGACGGTTCCGATCTGGGCGATTTCTGATGACGAGGCGACGGGTTTGGCGCGCTTTTCGAGATCCTTGACGACGGCATTCACTGCAATCTCGATGCCGCGCTTCAGATCCATCGGATTCATGCCGGCGGCGACCGATTTGGCGCCTTCGCGCACGATGGCCTGTGCCAGCACGGTGGCGGTGGTGGTGCCGTCGCCGGCGGTATCACTGGTCCTGGAGGCGACTTGGCGCAGCATCTGCGCGCCCATGTTCTCGAACTTGTCGTCAAGCTCGATTTCCTTGGCTACGGTGACCCCGTCCTTGGTGATGCGCGGCGCGCCAAAGCTCTTTTCGATGACCACGTTGCGGCCCTTGGGGCCCAGTGTCACCTTCACCGCATTGGCGAGGATATCGACACCGCGCAGCATGCGATCGCGCGCGTCACCGGAAAATTTTACGTCCTTGGCTGCCATGAATTAACTCCGTGAGTGATTGGAAGTTGTTGTCGGTCCCCTCAACCGTCATTGCCGCCGGCCCGACCCGATTCATCTCGTCGAAGAACGCTGGATGTCCAGATCAAGTCGGGGCCTGCCGGCCGAAAAGCGCAGCGGGGTTTCGTCGGAGTCCGGAATGATGGTGCCGCCCCCCGGTCTTTTCATCGGCGCCGATACGTTTGACCACGACACGGTCATGCAGCGGACGGAATTTGGATTTAGCCATCAGGTTCCCTTTTTGGGGGCTCGTTTCGGCTCTGGCTTGCTATCGAAGGCGGTTCGGAATACGCCGCTCGGTCACAGGGAAGAGCAGAGCGGCTCGCGTCCTTGGCAATCGGGCTCTCGGAGTGCTAATTGTGCGCCCGGAATATGGGTTGGCACCGGTCCTGTCAAGCAAGAGCGGTGAGGCCGATTTAGGATGGTTGCCAGCAAAGCAGATCGAGCACCGGCGGCAGCTGCGGCCGTCATTGCTCGGACAGCGGTTTTGCGCTTGGCTGCGTGACGGGATGTGGCCACGAATTTTTGTCGGGGGATGCCATGGTCAGGTTGGGTAAGCCGCGCGCGGCCGGCAATCTCGGGATTGCCGTGGCGCTGACGCTGTCGCTGGGCGGCTGCGGGAGTTTCAGCCTGCCGTCGCTGTCGTCATCCCCACCACCGGCCGCGGAGCCCGGAGTGGCGCCGGAAATGCCCTCGACGCTCCGGCCGGACGAGATTGTGGGGCGCTGGGGTCTTGCGTCGTTCCAGAATCCCGCTGATCGCGTGCGCACCGAAGCCGCGGCGCGGGCGCAGTGCAAACAGCCTTACGTTATTGGAGCGGGCACCTCGGGCGGCGTGATCATGCATTTGGCCGACCAGGCGACGCCGCAGGAACTACGCCTCAAGGGCAGCCCGAGCGGCAAGAACTATATCGGTCCACCAGGGCCCGCCGGTGGCGAGCAGGATCGCGAGGTCGTGTCTTTCGATGGCCGCGTTCTCATCACCCGTTTCGTCGATAGTGACGCCGCGACCCGCTACGGCAACATGGTCTATGTCCGTTGCGCGCCGCGCGCGTAAGCGCGTTCTCCTCATTGCGAGCGGCAAGCAGCTAGTCAAACAATGCGTCGATATCGTTTTGCGACGCGTGACCGACGGCGCCTTCCAGCTTCGGACCGTTGAGCAGGCGGGCGTCGCCTTCCCGATCGTCGGTCATCGCAGGCGCGTGCGCGCGGATGGCGTCGACGCCGCCCCAGATCTCCATCATGACGGTGATGTGGTTCTCGATGAACTTCATCGTGCTCAGCACCTTGCTGATGCGCTGACCGGTCAGGTCCTGGAAATTGCAGGCTTCGAAAATCGAAACCACCCGCTCCTGGATTTCCTCGCTTAGAAGCTTTTGCTGGTCCGGCGAGGTCACCTTGGCCAGCGCGCTGGCCGCCTGATCGATCGCCTCGGCGGCTTCCAGAATCTGCTGGGTGGCCTCTTCGGTGCCGCCGACCACGGCGCCCAGTTCGCCGGTCACCTTCGACATCTCGTTGCCTTCGAAGCTCTTGCCATGCAGCACCGCGATTTCGCGTTTGGTGCGGTTGATGGCGTCGTAGATCAGGTCGAGTTCCACCTTGAGTTTCTCACATTGCTCGATTTGCGCGCGATAGGTGTCCAGCAGCGCATGCGCGCTGGCGCTGTCGCGCAAGGCCGGGCCGCCGGAGCTGTCGGTTGCCGTACTATGGACGGCACCGCTCATCTGGGCACGAATTGCGCGCAGTTCGGTCATGATCTCGTGATGCATGGGACCGATATCGCCGCCGTCGGCCGCGGACATCGGCATATCGCCGCCGTTGAATGCTTCCTCGATGCGAAAACGTCTGCGATGAACCGCCATCAGATTTCCCTGTAACTTCACTCCTCAAGTTTTACGCAGATGCGATTTAACATCGGGTTCACGCCGGAACCATTATGAAGCGGGCAGCTCTTCATCGCACACCAACGATTAACCATGCGCCTGCGCCGTTCACTGAAAATAAACGCTGGCGCACGAAACCGCGTCGAGTTGGTGGCGTGGTGAATCGAAACGCCGTTTCTGTTTACCAAACCGATGCGGTTTTGATCTTAATTGATCGCGTGCAAGGGCGCTTGAAACGGGCGCTTCCCACGACGAAACGGTACAGAGTACGTCGATGTTCAAGAAAATGTCTGTTGCGCTTGTTGCCGGCGCATCTTCAGTAAGCGTCTCGCTTCACCAAGCCTCGGCTATCGAAGCAAGCTCGGTCGCAGAACCCATCGTGATCTCCGCCGATCAATCCGCGCGGCGGCCAGTGCGCATGGCCTCTGCCGAGCGGTCCAATATGGGCGGCGGTTTCATCGAGTTCTTGTTCGGCGACGGACAGGCTCAGGGCGGCCGCTACCAACAGCAACCCGCCTATCAGGTGCAGCCATCCTACGAGCAGCGCGGCCCGCTGCAGATAATGCGCCCGCAGGAAGACGCCGGCGAAGGCGCTCATACCGAGTTCAATCCGAAATTCGAGAAGCAGCTCGTCGAGTATCACGGCAAGGAAGGTCCCGGCACCATCGTCGTCGACACGCCGAACAAGTTTCTGTTCCTGGTCCAGGGCGACGGCAAGGCGCTGCGCTATGGCATCGGGGTCGGCCGTCCCGGTTTCACCTGGTCGGGCGTCAAGCAGATTTCCGCGAAGAAGGAATGGCCGGCATGGACGCCGCCGCCGGACATGCTGGTGCGCCGTCCCGATCTGCCGCGGCACATGGAAGGCGGTCCGCAGAACCCGCTCGGCGCGCGCGCGATGTATCTCGGATCGTCGCTCTATCGGATTCACGGCTCCAACGAACCCTGGACGATCGGCACCAACGTCTCATCCGGCTGCATCCGGATGCGCAATGAGGATGTGATCGATCTGTATGGCCGGGTCAGCGTCGGCGCCAAGGTCGTCGTTATCTGAACTTTCTGAATTCGAAAACCCAACCGGCCGCCCGGTCAGGCGGCCGTTTGTCGGCGGGGAGTGCAAATAGATCAGGCGTAATCGCTGTCGTCGTCACCGCTGAAATCATCGGAGTCCATATCCATGTCGTCGGCATCATCGTCCGACGATCCATCGTCCTCGTTCGATGCCTGGTCGAGTAATCCGGCGCGGGAATTGTCGTCGCCGCGATTTGCCGCGGACGAGCCGATGTCGTTGATCCCGGCGTCGCGCGCCAACGTGCTGCCGGATTGATCGCTCCACGGGCTTTGACCGGCAGTCCGATCGCCGATTCCTGCGGTATCGCCGAAGCCGTGGCGGCTGCCCCCCATCATCGAGCGGATGCTGCCGAGCAGCAGCGATCCTCCGACCATGCCGGCGGCCGACGCCGCCGCGGTTCCGAGGAAAGATCCACCGCCGCCGGTCGGGGGCTGGGGCTCGCCATAAGGCTGCCCGTAGGGCGCCTGACTATATTGTCCGGGGGACTGCGATTGTTGCACGACCTGGCCGCTGTTCCACACTGCACGGCTTGCAGGCTCGGGCGGTCGGACATTCGGCACCGAACCGTGCGGCTGATCCTGGCCGAATACCGCCGCGCGCATCGAATCCAGGAATCCGCCGGACTGACGCTGTTCGCCCGCGCCGGCGCCTTCCAGTTCCTGAATCCGCGCGTTGGCGCGTTTGAGCGCTTCGTCCTGCACCAGCACCGTCTGCACCAGCGCATAGACGGCGTTGGGCGCCCTGCGCAAACCGTCCGAGATCGCAGCTACGGCGTCGGGGTCGCGCGGCGCGCTCTCCAGCCTGCCGAGCCGGTCGAAAAGCTCATCGATCATTTGGCGTTCTTGCGGCGTCATGGATACTCTCCCTCGCTTCGAAGCGCAGAGCGAGATGTAGGGGCGCTTTATGCCGCAAGTAGTGCCGCGGAGAATTAAATTTGGATCGGCGACGAGCCGTTCCCGGGCGGCTTTCCTGAAGGATGTCACCTGGCCTTATCCCAGCGTAACTTTGTTGGCGGCCAGCAGATGGGTAAACTGCTCGCTGGCGAGAAAGGCGTGTTCGCGTTCCCGTTGGGTGGTGAACGGGTCGAGGCTGACCAGGATTTCATCGACGTAACCGGGATGGCACATGATCACACCGCCTGCCGGCACCTCCCCGACAAACTGTCGCATCAGCGCGCCGAAGTCGGGTTGTTGTGAAAAGTCATAGGCGCCGGCGAACCCCGGGTTGAATGCAATACCCGCACGCGAGGCGCGGCGGCGAAATTGCGCGCTGAGGATATCGAGGACCAATGCCTTCGGCGTGCCGAGGCGGCGGACGAGTGGCTGGTTGCGTCCGCCCTGGCGAACCCAGGCGCCGGGAGCCGCCTGTTGCACAGCCGCCAGAAACGCGTCGCGCACCACCGGAAACAGCTGCGCATGCTGGTGAGCGTCGACGAAATCCGGAGCGCGGCCGAACATGTCGATGAAGGCGGCAAGCTGCACCATTAATTCGGCGTGGATGATTTCGGGGTCGAGCCGCCGCAGCAACCCGGCGCGCAGCAATCTCGGAAACGACGGGAACATGCCGCCGTCCATCGGTTTGAAATGCATCGTCAGCGGACGAAACGGCGCCGTCAGCGTCATATGCAGACCGATCGCGCAACGGGGATTATTCACCCCGGCTGCCTCGAGCGCGTTGACTTCCTCGCGGCCAATCGCAGGTCCCACCATCATGACCGATGTGGCGTTGAGCCGGCCGCGCTCGATCAGGTCGCGAATGCCGCGGTTGACGCCCGGGCTGATACCGTAATCGTCGGCGCACAGCCAAATCCGGCGTGGCGGCGCGACGTCGCTCATTCGGCGGCGGCCCTTTCGGTGGCGCTTGATGTCGCCTCGGCATGTTTCACGCTGTGTTCAGCCACGAAATAGATCGGACGCGCCTTGAGCTCCGACAGGATCTTGCCGATATATTCGCCGACAATACCGATCATGATCAGCTGCACGCCGCCGATGGTCATCAGGCCGACCACCAGGGAGGGATAGCCGGGAACCGATTTTCCGGTGGTCCAGGTCTCCCAGAGAATGGAAAGCCCGAACAGGAAAGCCCCGGAGGCGAGCAACACCCCGAGCAAGCTCGCAAACCGCAGCGGCGCGACCGAGAAAGACGTCAAGCCCTCGATCGAAAGCCCGACCAGCCGCCCGGGGCTGAAAGTCGTGACGCCGTGAGCGCGCGCCGCGGGCTCATAGTCGACGCGAAACTGGCGGAAACCGATCCAGCTCGCCAGGCCCTTGAAGAAACGATTGCGCTCGGGGAGCTGTCGCAGCGCGCTTGCTGCGCGCGGCGACAGCAGACGGAAATCGCCGGCATCTTCGGGGATTTTCTGCCGCGCGCCCCAATTGATCAGCGCGTAGAAGCCGTGCACCGCCAGCCGGCGCAGCAACAACTCGTTGTCGCGATGCGCCTTGGCCGTATAGACCACGTCATAGCCGCCTTCGATCCAGTGCCCGACCAGCTTTTCGACGAGGTCAGGCGGATGTTGGCCGTCGCCGTCCATGAACAGCACCGCACCGAGCCGGGCGTGGTCCAGTCCCGCCATCAGGGCTGCTTCCTTGCCGAAATTGCGCGACAGCGACACCACCTGCACGTCGAGCGCGTCGGCGGCAAGTCCGCGCGCGATGGAAAGCGTTGCATCGGCGCTACCGTCGTCGACATAGACGACCTCGCAGCGGAGGCGATAGCGCTGCCGGAGCTGTTTGGCTATTTCGCCGAGCCGCTGGTGCAGAAACGCTAGCCCGGCCGCCTCGTTATGGACCGGCACGACAACCGATAGCCCCTGCGCCCCCGCGGTCGCCGCGGTGGTCGTCAGGCTGGAGACGTCAGTGCCGAGCATCATCGATCAAGGTTCCAAAGCGTCCATCGGACAGCATATGCTACTCATTGCCTGTCGCAATGATGAACGGAACAAGCCTGGACCTCACTGCCGCAGGAAGGCCTCAAGTTTGGCGAACAGTGGGTTGTCGCGGTCGAGTACATAGTCGAGCGAGGCTACCGACACCGTCTCGGCGCCTTGTGCACGAAGGAAACTGCCGAGCGCGTAGAGCTGTGCCGGTGGGCAATGCAGCGTAACCATCCCCGAAGATGTTGGCCCGCCGAACGGCGAGACCACCCCGAAGCGGTTATGGGCTTCGGCAAGCAGCGCGGCATCACACCCCTTAAAGCGGGTGCGGACCTCGCGGTATTTGCTGGCCCGGCTGCGGGCCGCGATATGATCCAGGATCACGCGCGCGGTCTCGCGGGTTTCACTCGTCCACTCAGCGTCCCGCGAGGCCACAAGGTTGGCTTGGCTGCGCAGGATCACGCCGTCGTCGAGTACCTTGAGGCCGTTGGCGGCAAGGGTGGCGCCGGTCGTCGTGATGTCGACGATCATCTCGGCCGTCCCCACCGCGGGCGCTCCTTCGGTTGCGCCGGCGCTCTCGACGATGCGGTAGTCGACGACGCCATGCGCGGCAAAGAACGTCCGGGTCAGGTTGATGTATTTGGTCGCCACCCGCATCCGGCGGTTATGCTGTGCACGGAATCCGGTGGTGACGTCATCCAGATCGGCCATGCTGCGGACATCGATCCAGGCCTGCGGCACCGCGACCACGACGTTGGCGTTGCCGAAGCCGAGATGATCGATCAGCAGCACGCGCTTGTCGGCGTCGAGGATGGTTTCCCGCACCAGATCTTCGCCGGTGACGCCGAGATGGATCATGCCGCGCGCCAGTTGCCAGGCGATCTCGCCGGCAGAGAGATAGGCGATCTCGACGTTGTCGAGCCCTAAGATGGTGCCGCGATAGTCGCGGGCGCCGCGTGGCTTCGCCAGCGCAAGGCCGGCACGGCTGAAGAAGCCTTCGGCATTTTCCTGCAGGCGGCCCTTCGAGGGCACCGCGAGAACGAATGGCGCCGTCATGATCGGCCCCCGCTGGAGCCGGCGGCGGCCTTGCGGCCGATCTGCGTCAGGGCCTCGACCCAGATCGAAAACCCGACCGCCGCAATCGGGGCCGGGGAGCCGAGCTGGGTCATCAAGCCATCATAGCGCCCGCCCGCCACCAGCGGCTCGAGGCCGTCGCCCTTCGCATGCAGTTCGAATTCGAAGCCGGTGTAATAATCGAGCCCGCGCCCGAACGAAGTGGAAAAGCGCATGCTGCCGGTTTCAATGCCACGCGCCGCCATGAAGCCGACCCGGCTTTCGAACTGGTCGATCGCTGCTGAAAGGTCCAGCTTCGCCTCATCGGCCAACGCCCGCAACTGGGCAACCGCATCGTCCGGTTCGCCCGCAATTGCGAGGAAACGCTTGATCGTCTTGAGCGCGTCGCGCGGCAGCGCTCCTCCCTTCAGGGTCGATTGTTCGAGGAAGCGATCGGCGATTTCAGAGACCGAGCGTCCCCCGACATTGGTGGTGCCGGCGATCGACATCAGGTCGGTCACCAGCGCCAGCGCCGCCTTGCGGTCGGAGCCGGCGAGCGCCGCGAGCACGCCCTCATATTCGTTGCGGCCGGGCCCCGTCGCCAGTGTCAGCCGTTCGATATCCTGCTCCAGGCTGACCTTGCGGTTGAAATCCTTGATCAGCCGGCGCCGCCAGACCGGATAAAGCTCGAGCGCATCGATCAGCGCATTGAACAAGGCCACGTCGCCGGTGCGGATTTCGACGTCGCTGACGCCGAACGCCGTGGTCGCCTCAAGCGCCAGTGCCAGCATCTCGGCGTCGGCCGCGGCACGGTCCTGCCGTCCGAAGGATTCGATTCCGGCCTGCAGAAATTCGCTGGCTCGGCCGCCTCGGTAACGAAACACCGGTCCGAGATAGCTGAACCCGGCGGGGCGGCCGGCCAACGGCGATGCGAGGTAATCCCGCGCCACCGGAATGGTGAGATCGGGGCGAAGGCACAATTCCTCCCCGCTGGGATCGGTGGTCAAATACAGGCTCTTCCGGATGTCCTCGCCCGACAGATCGAGGAATGGCTCGGCCGGCTGCAGGATGTCAGGCTCGGCCCTGGCGTAGCCCGCCTGCGCGAACGACAATAGCAGCGCATCCGCCCATGCAGCGGATCCGGTCGCACCGATGGCGGCGGTCAGGGTCATCTCAGGTTCCAAATAGGCCGAAATCCGAGCTTCCGGCCGTCAGGGCGCAGCCCTTAGCATGGCTGGGGGCGGGTTTCGACAGGGATCGGCCAAGTGGCTTAACGACTGGCCAAAACAGGCGAAGCCTTTAGCCCGCCGCCTGTGGCCCGGCCCAGTCGCCCAGCACCGCCTGCACCAGCGCCAGCGCCGCCACGCCAGCGGTGTCGGCACGCAGCACCCTGGGTCCCAGCGAGAGCGTCAGGATTCGCGGCTGCCGCAGCAGGATCGCACGCTCCTCCTCGGCAAATCCGCCCTCGGGGCCGATCAGAATGTCGATGCCGCCGGAACCGGTCGCCTTGCTCCGCAGCGCTCGCAACGGATCTGAGACGTCCGCGGCCTCGTCACAAAAAACCAGCAGGCGCTGTGCTGCACGCTGGCCCAGATAACGATCGAACGGCATCGGCTCATGGACAACCGCAATGCTGAGAATACCGCACTGCTCGGCCGCCTCGATGACATTGGCGCGCATTCGCTCGGCGTTGACCCGTGAGACCTGGGTGAAGCGGGTCAAGACCGGTTGCAGGGATGAGGCTCCCATCTCCACCGCCTTCTGGACCATGTAATCGAGCCGGGCGTGTTTCAGCGGCGCAAAGATGTAAGCGATATCCGGCAGGCGATCCTGTGGGCGGGTGCGGTCCAGGATCTTCAGGCTGTCCGGCCGCTTGCGGCCCGCGATCGACGCCTGCCATTCGCCGTCGCGGCCGTTGAATACCAGGATGCTGTCGCCTGCGGAGAGCCGCAGCACGTTACCCAGATAGTTGCTTTGGTTGCGCTCAAGCGCGACCGCTTCGCCCGCCACCAGCGCGGCATCGACAAACAGCCGGGGACTGCGAAAATCGAGTCGAGGCATGGCCATGTTCCAATCCGCGGCGCCTTTTAGCTCAAAGCGATCGAATTAAGCCAATTATTGCAGTCCGGCGTGGCGTCACGCCGCGGTTATGCCAAATTCAACGGGTTGTTAAGCGGCGGCAGGAATCGTAAAAAGCCTTCATCGAATTGCGCTTCGATCGGGAAGACGTTGGGGGACGATTGGACCTTGCCGGAGAAACAGCCTTGATCATCCGCCGTTTGATTGTGCCGCTCGTCGTGGCTGTGATCGCAGCCCCCACCGGCCAAGCCCTTGCGCAGGGCGCGTTTCCGGCACCGCTACCCGGCCAGGCTCCGCTGAGGAACGATCCGGCATTTCCGCCGGTGAACGGTGCCGCCCCTACGGCTTCCGTCGGCGCTCCTCCCAGGTCATTCCCGGTGCAGGGTGCTGCTCCCATCACCGGCTCGGCATTCGAGCGCGGGCCCGCGCCTCCTTCGCAGAACGCGGCAGCGGACGCCTGCATGAAGG
This sequence comes from uncultured Alphaproteobacteria bacterium, assembly GCA_963840155.1. Lineage (GTDB taxonomy): Bacteria > Pseudomonadota > Alphaproteobacteria > Rhizobiales > Xanthobacteraceae > Bradyrhizobium. The sequence goes on along the minus strand of CAWIXP010000002.1, from coordinate 382,823 downwards.
GATTCCTGCCATTGCGCGAGGAGGCGGAGAAGCGGGGCAAGCTGATCAAGACCGCCAGCGAACGGCGGGCGTCTGCCGAGGAAGCCTGCAAGCTGATCGGCAATTTCAGCCAGGCCGAGACCAAGATGATCAAATATGTCGAAGCCCACGCGGCGAAGTGCGGGATCCCGCCGCAGATATCGGACCAGTTGAAGACCGGCCACAAGAACACCGAGACCATGCAGCAGAAGGTCTGCGCAGTGGCGCAGCAGCAGCAAAAGGGACCCGCTGGCCCGAGCCTGAGCGAGGTGCTGGGTTCCTCGGCGGCGCTTCCGGAAGCGACGCCGACCAAGAAGGGCGGCAGCACCTTCGATACCCTGAACGGCAACGTCCTTACGCGATGATGCCATGAGCGGGGCAGCGGGGCCCGTTGCGGACGCGACCGGCAACTGGGTCGATACGCACGCGCCGCCATGGTCCCGGCCCTACTTGCGGCTCTCCCGTCTCGATCGGCCGATCGGCTCATGGTTGTTGCTGATGCCGTGCTGGTGGTCCGCGGCGCTCGCCGCCGGCATCACCGGCGAAATCGGTCAATTGCCTCAGCTCATCGTACTTTTCCTGATCGGCGCCTTCGTCATGCGCGGCGCCGGCTGCACCTGGAACGACATCACCGATCGCGATCTCGACGCCTTGGTGGAACGGACGCGGTCGCGGCCGATCCCGGCGGGGCAGGTGAGCGTGAAGCAGGCAGCGACTTTTCTGGCAGTGCAGGCATTGATCGGCCTCGCCGTGTTGCTGCAATTCAACCGCTTCGCAGTGGCGACCGGTATCGCGTCGCTGATCATTGTCGCGATCTATCCGTTCATGAAGCGGATCACGTGGTGGCCGCAGATCGTGCTTGGGCTGGCGTTCTCATGGGGCGCGTTGATGGGGTTTGCGGCGACTGAGCAGCGCATCGGCGCGAACGCACTCCTGCTCTACGCCGGTTCGGTCGCCTGGGTGATCGGCTATGACACCATCTATGCCCATCAGGACGCGGAAGACGACGCGCTGATCGGCGTCAAATCGACCGCGCGTCTGTTCGGCGCGCGCACCCATTGGGCGCTGATGGTGTTCTACGGTTTGGCGGTCGTGCTGATCGCCGCGGCGCTGATACTTGCCGAGGCCGGCTTTCTCGCCTGGACCGGACTTGCTGCGTTCGCGGCGCATCTGATCTGGCAAATCCGGCGGCTTGAGATCTCGGACCCCGTGCTGTGCCTGCGTATATTCAAATCCAACCGCGATGCCGGACTGTTGTTGTTCGCTGGATTGCTCGCGGACGCGGTTATGCGGGGGGTCTAGCGCGGTGACCAATATGCGCACGCCCTCGAGGCATGCAAAAGCTTCCGCGCGCATCAAATTCGGCTAATCCCGAGCGATGATCTCGCGCTCGCCGTGATGAATGTTCGAGCGATCGAGCAAATGGCCGGGCCGTCGCCGCACCAGGAATTTCGGCCGGCGGCCGCGGATCGCGTTGTGGCGTCGGCGCCTTGCGGCGGGCTCACGCGGGGCAGCTTCCGGCAATCGCGGAAGTGCGAAAATATCGCACCACATCTGCCACGCCGTTGCGATCTCCTGGCAATCGGAACTCACGCACAACGGAATCGTCAATGACGGATCGCGATGCGCCAGCACCAGCATCTGGGCATCGTCGCTGCCGCGCAGCGCCACGCCGAGAAAATCACAGACACGAACGTTGATAGCCATCCGCATGCCGTGTACGGCACGGCGCAGAACCACGCGTTCGCGGTGAAGTTCGATGCTGCGCACACCGCCGTCGGCGCGGGTGTCGTGCGCATCGAAGCTGACGGGCAAGGAAAGCGGGTCGAGCCGCAATGCGCGGCTCGACCCGGCGGGATCGACCCCACCTGTCGCAGATTGACGCCTCACGGCTTAGTCTCCCCGCCGGGATTATGTTCCCGGTCGATAGCGAGAGGATGCCAGAGCCGCGTCCGGAATCGCTTAAAAAGGCTGGTTAATCCGGCCTCACCGGACCTGCATTGGCGGGCATGATTGACAGGAGCTTGGCTCACATGATTGACGAGACCTTGCGCTTTCACCGAAATTCTTTCGCCTTGGCGAAACGAAAATGCTTGAAGTCCGCGCCAATTGGGCACATCTGAAAGGTTCCCTGACTTGGCTCCGGGTCCGCCGCAATGCTCTCTCGATCCTTGGGATTTTGTTTGTGAACTCTTCACCATCAGCCGCGTCGCCGCTTTCGAAGGGGCCGATGACCTCCGATCTGTTCGATCAGTCGGCGCTCAGCACGCTGGCGCAGCGCCTTGTCGCGGCGGCCAAACGCGCCGGCGCGGATGCCGCCGACGCGGTGGCGGTTCGCGGCGTTTCGCAAGGTGTCGAGGTGCGCGATGGGCGCGTTGAAGAATCCGAACGCTCCGAAAGCGATGACGTAGGCTTGCGCGTGATGGTGGGGCAGCGCCAGGCGGTGGTCTCGACCAATGACGTCGGCGGCGACGGCATCGCCCGGCTTGCCGAGCGGGCCGTCGCCATGGCGCGCGTCGCGCCCGACGACAAATATGTCGGTCTCGCCGATCCTTCGCTGCTGGCGCGCGATTTCCCGGATCTGGATCTGCTCGACCCCAAGATACCTTCGACATCCGAGCTTGAACGCCGCGCCCGCGAAGCCGAAGCTGCCGCGCTCGCCGTCAAGGGCGTCACGAAATCCGGCGGCGCCTCGGCCTCGACCGGCATTGGCGGCATGGTGCTGGTGACCTCCACCGGCTTCCACGGTTCGTATTTGCGCTCGAGCCAGGGCATCTCGATGACCGCAATCGTCGGCGACGGCACCGCCATGGAACGCGACTACGACTACACGACTGCGCCGCATGCTTCCGATCTCGATTCGCCGGAAAGCGTCGGCCGCAAGGCCGGCGAGCGGACCGTGGCGCGCGCCAATCCGCGCAAGGTCGAGACCTGCAAGGTAGCTGTGGTGTTCGATCCCCGGGTTTCCGGATCATTGGTAGGCCATCTCGTCGGGGCGGTGAATGGCGCCTCGATTGCGCGCAAGACCAGCTTCCTGAAAGATCGTCTCGGCGAGCAATTGTTCGCAAACAACATCCGCATCATCGACGATCCGCTGCGCCGGCGCGGCCTGCGCTCGCAGTCGTTCGACGCCGAGGGGGTCAAGGTCAAAAAGCTCGCGATCGTCGATGGAGGCGTGCTGACCTCGTGGCTTCTGGATTGCGCAACGGCGCGCGAGCTTGGACTGGTGACCACCGGCCACGCCCATCGCGGCGTGTCCTCCTCGCCCTCGCCGGGAGCCTACAATCTGCATCTCGAGGCCGGCGAACCGACGCCGGCTGAATTGCTGTCCGATATCAAACAAGGATTTTACGTCACCGACCTGATCGGTTCCGGCGTCAATGGCGTCACCGGCGATTACAGCCGCGGCGCGTCCGGCTTCTGGATCGAAAATGGCCAGATCGCCTATGCGGTGAGCGAGGTGACGATCGCCGGCCATCTGCTCGAAATATTCAAATCCATGGTGCCGGCCAACGACCTCGAATTCCGTTACGGCGTCAATGCTCCGACCGTTCGCATCGAGGGATTGACGGTTGGCGGACGTTAACGCCCGCAGCGCCGGTGACGAGACCCTGACACGCGACGCAGCGTTGCTCGCGGCAACGGTGCGGGAGGCCGGCGCGTTGGCGCTCTCGCTGTTTCGTACCGAATTGAAGAACTGGACCAAAGGCGCATCCTCGCCGGTGTCCGAAGCCGACATCGCCGTCAACGACCTCCTGGAGAAAAAGCTGCGATCGGCCACGCCGGATTATGGCTGGCTGTCGGAAGAGAGCGCCGATGATGAGGCGCGGCTCGGCAAGCACAGGCTGTGGATCGTCGATCCGATCGATGGTACGCGTGGCTATCTCGCCGGCCGCGAAGACTGGTGCGTCAGCGTAGCGCTGGTCGAGGACGCCTCGCCGCTACTGGCGGCGGTGTTCGTGCCAGCCAGCGATGAGTTTTTCTTTGCCGCGCGCGGACGGGGCGCGGCGCTCAATGACGTGCCCGTGCAAGCGACGCCCGGCACCGAGCTGGATTTTTCCCGAATCGCGGGTCCAAAGCCGCTGGTCCAGCGACTCAACCGATCTTCTGCGGAAGTGACCCTGCATGCCCGTATAGGATCGCTGGCGCTGCGGCTGTGCCGCGTCGCGCAAGGCAGCCTGGATGCGGCGTTCGCCGGCGGTCAAAGCCGCGATTGGGATCTTGCGGCGGCTAATTTGATCGTGCAGGAAGCGGATGGTAGGATGACCGCGCTATCGGGGGATCCGATCTCCTACAACCGCCGGGAAGTGTCGCATGGGGTGCTGCTGGCAGCGGGGCGCGATCGTCATGCACGCATTGTCGAGCATTTTCGAGACCACCCGTTGACCTGAACGTGCTCGATTGCCGCCGTGAAGTTTGGCTGCTGGCAGGGCAGCGCGTTAGGAAAAGGAATCACGCCGGTGAGTGCCCAGCAGCAGCTGCTTCATCTCGTGATCGGGGGCGAGCTGACCGATCTCGGAAGCACGACATTCAAGGACCTCGATAAAGTGGAAGTCGTCGGCATATTCCCCAATTACACGACCGCTTACACCGCCTGGAAGGCAAAGGCGCAGCAGACCGTGGATAACGCGCATATGCGCTATTTCATAGTCCACCTGCACCGGCTGCTCGATCCAGCTCAAGACACGAAGCTTGCCCGTTGAAAAAACTACTTCGCAATGTGCTGCGCAGCATATGGCTTCAGCGCGCCGTGGGCCTTGTCGCGGCCGAATTCCTGCGGGCGGTGTGGCTGACCAACAAGTTCAGTTTCGATCCGCCGGATATCTATCAGATGGTCGAGCCGCAGACGCCGGCGATCTTCGCGTTCTGGCACGGCCAGCATTTCATGACGCCTTTCATCAAGACCAAGCCAAGCCATCGCGCCAAGGTGCTGATCTCGCTGCATCGTGACGGCGAATTCAATGCCATCGCCGCCGAACGGCTAGGCATCGGCACCATCCGCGGCTCTGGCGATCACGGATCGGCATTCCACCGCAAGGGTGGCGTCGGCGCCTTCAAGGAGATGGTGCGCGCGCTTGCGGAGGGCTATAACGTCGCGCTGACTGCCGACGTGCCGAAGCGCTCCCGAATCGCGGGACTCGGCATCATCATGCTTGCGCGGGAATCCGGACGGCCGATCATGCCCTTGGCGATGACGACCAGCCGTTTCATCCGCCTGAAAAACTGGGATCGCAGCACCATCAATTTGCCATTCGGGCGAGGCGCATTGGTGGGGGGTGAAGTGATCATGGTTCCACCAGACGCCGACGCCGAGACCATGGAAAAATTGCGCGCGCGGCTGGAAGCGACACTGAACGAGGTGACCCGGCGAGCCCAGGCGCAGGTCGGCCGTCCGGAGCAGGGGCCCCATGGCTGATCCTTTGCCGATGACGCTGCGGCTCTATCAGAAACTGTCGTTCGCGGTGGTGCCGCTGGCGCCCGCGCTGATCAAGCGGCGTCTGAAGCAGGGCAAGGAGGATCCGGCGCGGGTCGGCGAGCGCCGGGGCATGAGCCGGGACATCCGGCCTCATGGCCCGCTGTTGTGGATTCATGGTGCCAGCGTCGGCGAGGTGCTGGCCGCGGCGGCCCTGATCGAGAAGCTGCGGGCGCTCAACATCCGCATTCTCTTGACCTCGGGCACGGTGACTTCTGCGATGGTCGTCGCCAAGCGGTTTCCCGCCGACGTGATCCATCAATACGTGCCCTATGACTCGCCGCGCTATGTCAAGCGCTTTCTCGACCACTGGCGACCGTCGCTTGCACTGTTCATCGAATCCGATCTGTGGCCCAACCTGATCCTGTCGAGCGCGGCGCGGCGGCTGCCGATGGTGCTGATCAACGGCCGGATGTCGCAGCGCTCGTTCCCGCGCTGGCGCAGGGTCGCCGCCACGATGTCGGCGCTGCTTGGCCGGTTCGACCTCTGCCTGGCCCAATCGCGCCTCGATGCCGAACGATTCGCCACGCTCGGCAGCCGCAACGTCATCACGACCGGCAATTTGAAACTGGACGTTCCTGCCCCGCCGGCCGATTCCGCCAAGCTGGAGCGGTTGATGGCGCTGACCCGCGGCCGGCCGATCGTCGTCGCGGCATCGACCCATCCCGGCGAAGAGGACATTCTGCGCCAAGCGCACAGCACGCTTGCCCGATTCTTCCCGTCGTTGCTTACCGTGATCGTGCCGCGGCATCCCGATCGCGGTGAAGCGATCGCCCGGACCATCGGAGCCAGCGGCCTGCACGTGGCTTTGCGCTCGCGACAGGAATTGCCGACGGCCGCCACCGACATCTATATTGCCGATACCATGGGCGAATTGGGGTTGTTCTACCGGTTGGCGCCGATCGTGTTCATGGGAGGATCGCTGGTGGAGCGCGGGGGACAGAATCCGATCGAGGCCGTGAAGCTCGGTGCCTCGATCGTTCACGGCCCTCACGTCTTCAATTTCACCGATGTCTACGAGGCGCTCGACCATGCGGGCGGCGCGCGAAGGGTCGATACGCCGGAGGCGCTGGTCGAGCAACTAGGTCATCTGCTGGCCGACCCGGCGGCGCGTGAATTGTCGGTTGCGGCTTCGGAACGCATCGTACGGCAGCTCGGCGGCGCGCTCGATCGCACCCTGGTCGCGCTCGAACCGTATCTGTTGCAGTTGCGGCTCGAAATGGGAGCGGCCAATGCGTGAGCCGGGCTTCTGGCACCGGCCATCGTCATCGATCCCGCTGTTATTGGCTCCGTTCGGCCTGATCTATGGCGCGGTCGTCGCGCGGCGGTTGGCACGCCCGGGCCTTGAGGCCGGGGTACCCGTGATTTGCGTCGGCAACTATCACCTCGGCGGCGCCGGCAAGACTCCGACGGTACTGGCACTGGCGAAACTGCTGCGCGACCTCGGCGAGACGCCTGTGGTGCTCAGTCGCGGCTATGGCGGACGGTTGCGCGGGCCGATCAAGGTCGATCCGGAGCGCCATGTGGCGGCCGACGTCGGCGACGAGCCGCTGATGCTGGCCGGCACGGTTACGGTGGTGGTCGCGCGCGACCGCGTCAACGGCATCGCCTTGGCGCGCTCGCAGGGCGCCAGCGTGATCCTGATGGATGACGGGTTTCAAAACCCCGCGATTGCCAAGGATATGTCGCTGATCGTGATCGATGGCCATCGCGGCCTTGGCAACGGCTATGTGTTTCCAGCCGGTCCCTTGCGCGCCCCACTGCCGCCCCAGCTCGAGCGCACCGATGCGCTGATCGTCGTCGGTGGAGGCGCCGCCGCGGCGCAGGTCGCAACCGCCATCGCGGCGCAGGGAAAACCGGTGCTGTCGGCCCACCTGAGAGCGGATGAAGCCTCAATCGCCTCCCTTCGTGGCAGGCGCGCACTCGCTTTTGCCGGAATCGGCGATCCCGGCCGGTTTTTCAGGACGCTGCGGCTGAACGGCATCGATGTCGCCGGCGAGCGTGCCTTTGCCGATCACCATCGTTTTTCGCCGGCTGAAATTGAAGCCCTTTGCGCCGATGCCAAGCGCGACGGGCTCATTCTGGTCACGACGGCGAAGGATCTGGCGCGGCTGCGCGTAGGGGACGGACTTCCCTGTTGGGCCAAGGATATCGTGCCGTTCGCGGTCACGCTCGAGTTCGACGATGCCGCGCGATTGCGCAAGTTCGTATCGAAGCGGCTGTTCGAGGCGCGCGCGAAGAAGTCCGCGAGCGGCCGGTAGGGCGGCCCTTACCGCTTCAGCGTCGCGGGGAAATGCCGCTGCAGCACCGCGCTTGGAACGGCATAGGCCTCCTGCAGATCGACGCTCCAGTATTTCAGTTCATCGAGCGGTATCCGCGCATCCGTCACCGCACACCGTACATAGGTCCCCGGCGAGATCACGCGGAAATCGCCATCGAGATATTGCACCTGCGCCTCGCCATGGCCCGAGGGACCGAATTTGTTAAGCACCGATAAAGTCTCCGGCAAATCCGCCGGCGATTCGAGCCGGACGAAACATTTTCCAATTGCGATCTATCATAAATAGGTGGCGCTGTCCGCCCGTGAAACCCACCGACTTGTGATGAATTTTCGGCGTCGCTGCATGCTAGTTTCACGCCAATGGACGGCGATTCTCAAGCGCCCTAGCGACCGAAATGCGATGCGCCTGCAGTCAGTAGTCACATTCCTGGCGCTCTTTGCCGCGGCCTCTGCCGCGAACACCGCCCCGTTCCCCGCGCCGCATCAAATTGACATTCCCTCGGGCAGCGGAACCCTGCGCGCGGAGCTTTACAAGCCCGATGGCGAGGGCCCATTCCCGACCGTGATTGCGCTGCATGGCTGCGGCGGATTGGCCGGGCATTCCGAACCGATCCAGCAACGCTATCGCGACTGGGCCGAGCAATTGATGAGAGGCGGCAACGCCGTCCTGCTGCCCGACTCCTACGGTTCGCGCGGACTGGGTCCGCAATGCCGCGTCAATCTCAGAGAGCGTCGCGTGCTGGCGCGTCGCGAGCGGGTCGCCGATATCCTGGCGACGCGGCAATGGCTGTTGCAGCAGTCTTGGGTGGCCCACAATCGCATCAGCCTGTTGGGGTGGGCGAACGGCGCCAGCGCCCTGCTGTGGGCGGTGCGTCCGCAATTGTCCTCGCGCAAGGTCGAGCCGGATTTCCGCTCTGCAGTGGCGTTTTATCCGGACTGCCGCATCTCGTCCGGGCTCGGATGGAGCGCGCGGGTTCCGACGCTGCTGTTGATCGGCGCCAATGACGACGTCAGTTCGCCGCCCGCCTGCCGTCAGATGGTCGATGGCGCGCGGGGCCGCAGCGCGCTGGCGCGGATCGTGGTCTATCCGGGCGCCTATCACGAGTTCGATCGCGCCAATCTTCCGCCGCACGCAATCTCCGGCAGCGACGCGATGCTGCCGGACCGTGGCCATCTCGGCACCGACCCCGAAGCACGCGCCGATTCGCAAAAGCGCGTCGCGGAATGGCTGGCGCGTTGAAACGCGGCTTCGATTGATCAGGTCACGCAGGATGGCCTCAGGAACGTTCGACGAATGTGATGGGTTCTCGGGTGCTCAAGCCATCCTGCCAGGAGCCCTTGGACTAAAACAGGCTTCCCTGACCGACCGGCTTGGCGGCCCGCTTCGGCGCAGCCGCTTTCGGCTCGCTCACTGCCGGCTCCGGGGTGCGCGTTGCCGGCGGCCGATTCGCATCCGCAGTGGCTGCGACCCGGCCGTCGGCGAATTCCAGATTGAGCCGCGCCCCCGGTCCGACGCTCGCGGCGGTGTGGATCGGATGATCTTGCTCATCGCGCACCAGGGCAAAGCCGCGCGCCAGCACGCTGCGATAGGAAAGCGCCGTCAGCAGTTGCTCGCTGTGGCCGACCCGCGCCTTTAGCCGCTGCATCGCCATGCTCAGCGCCCGCCGCGCGCGATCGGCTAAACGTTGGGCGCGTTCGCGGTCGCGCGCAATCGCGTTGCGCTGTCCTTGAGCGTTGGCGCGCTTTGAAGCTTGCAACCTGATCTCGAGGCCGGCAAAGCGGTCCCTGCGGTTTCGCAACAGCGATCGCGCGGAATGCGTCACCCTTTCACCGCACACGGTTAGCCGATGATCGGCCTGCGCGATCTGGCCGCGCAGCACGCGCACCGTCAATCGCGCGCCGATCGCCGCGAAGTGGCGAAAATGCAGGTGCGTATTGGCCTTCAGCGCGCGGGGCAGGGAGCCCGCGGCGCCATCGAGCCGCTGTCGCGCAATCGCGAGCAGTTCGCCCGCGGCCGGTAGCGCGCGCGCGGCGGCGCGCAACTCGTTGCGGCGGCCCTCCTGGCCACGCTGCCAGCATAACATCGTGCGCCGCGCCAGGCTCGCGACTTCGACGAACAGTTCGGCGCGTACCGGCACGGCCATTTCAGCCGCCGCCGTCGGCGTCGGCGCGCGCTTGTCGGCGGCGAAATCGATCAGCGTGATGTCGGTCTCGTGGCCGATCGCGGAGATCAGCGGGATCATGCTTTCTGCGGCGGCGCGGACCACGATCTCCTCATTGAACGACCAGAGGTCCTCCAGCGAGCCACCGCCGCGCGCGACGATCAACAGATCCGGCCGCGGAATCCTGCCACCCTGCGGCAGCGCATTGAAGCCGCGGATCGCGCCGGCGATCTGTTCCGCGGAGCCTTCGCCTTGCACCCGCACCGGCCATACCAGCACGCGACGCGGAAAGCGGTCTTGCAACCGATGCAGAATGTCGCGGATCACGGCGCCGGTCGGCGAGGTGACGACGCCGATCACTTCCGGCAGCCATGGCAGCAATTGCTTGCGTGCCTCGTCGAACAAGCCTTCGGCGGCAAGCTTCTTCTTGCGCTCTTCCATCAATGCCATCAGCGCGCCGATGCCGGCGGGCTCGATCGCCTCGATCACGATCTGGTATTTCGACGAGCCGGGATAGGTGGTGAGCCGTCCGGTGGCGATGACCTCGAGCCCTTCCTGCGGCTTGAAGCGCATCCGCGCATGGGCGGTCTTCCAGATCACCGCCTCGATCTTGGCGCTGTCGTCCTTCAGCGCGAAATAGCAGTGCCCGGAGGAGTGCGGCCCGCGAAAGCCGGAAATCTCGCCGCGCACCCGGACATGCCCATAGGCGTCCTCCACCGTCCGCTTTAGCGCGGAGGAAAGTTCGGACACCGTGAATTCCGGCGCGTTGATCAGGGTTTCGGCTGCGGTCATCTCAAGCGATTCGGGTGTATTGGGCCTGCCTGCAAGCTAAGGATTTCGGTCTTTGTCGGCAAGAAGCCGGCCACGGTAACTGCCGCAGTCCCCGGCGCGTTCACCCGACCTTTTACGACATCTCAGGGACAAGACGACGGCGAGTTTGTTCCCCCCTTGCGGCAAGGGGAGACTCGTGCGACCGACACGGTTTGAAATCCTTTCGGCATGGCTGCATCTCATGCGCATTCTCCTGCTCGGTTCCGGCGGCCGTGAACACGCACTGGCCTGGAAGATCGGGGCCTCGCCGCTCGTGACAAAGCTCTGGTGCGCGCCGGGCAACGCCGGCATCGCGCGGGAGGCCGAATGCGTCGCGCTCGAGATCGCGGACCATGCCGCGGTGATCGATTTTTGCCAACGCAACGCGGTGGAGCTGGTCGTGGTCGGCCCGGAGACCCCGCTCGTTGCCGGGATCGTCGATGACCTTGAAAAGGCCGGCATCAAGGCTTTCGGGCCAGGCAAACAGGCGGCGCAACTCGAAGGCTCGAAGGGATTTACCAAGGCGCTGTGCAGCGAATTCGGGATTCCGACCGGCGCCTACGGCCGCTTTACCGATGCCGCGGCCGCGCGCGCCTATGTCCGCGCCCAGGGCGCGCCGATCGTGGTCAAGGCCGATGGGCTGGCGGCGGGCAAGGGCGTGGTCGTCGCGGCCACCATTGCGGAAGCGGAAGCGGCCATCGCCATGATGTTCGACGGCGGGTTCGGCGCGGCGGGCGCCGAGGTCGTGATCGAGGAGTTTCTCACCGGCCGCGAGATCAGTTTTTTCGCATTGTCCGACGGCGACACCGCGATCGCGCTCGCTTCCGCGCAGGACCACAAGCGGGCGTTCGATCGCGACCAGGGGCCGAACACCGGCGGCATGGGCGCCTATTCGCCGACCCCATTCGTGACGGACGAGATTCAGGCCGAGATCATGGCGAAGATCATTCTCCCGACCGTCGGCGGCATGAAGGCGCGCGGCAGCCCGTTCCGCGGCGTGCTGTACGCCGGCGTGATGCTGACGGCCGCAGGGCCAAAACTGTTCGAATACAATGTCCGCTTCGGCGATCCGGAATGCCAGGTGTTGATGCTGCGGATGATGTCGGACATCGTGCCGGCGATGCTTGCGTGCTGCGACGGCCAGTTGAAGAACTTTGATCTGCGCTGGTTTCCGGAGGCCGCGTTGACGGTGGTGATGGCCGCCAAAGGTTATCCGGGCGACTACAGCAAAGGCACGCACATCGAAGGCCTCGATGACGCCGCCAAAGTCGAGGGCGTCGAGATCTTCCATGCCGGCACGATAGCGAAGCAGGGACATATTGTCGCCAATGGCGGCCGCGTGCTGAACGTCTGCGCTGTTGGCAAGTCGGTCAGCGAAGCGCAGCAGCGCGCTTATCAGGCGGTCGACCGCATTCAGTGGCCGGACGGCTTTTGCCGACGCGATATCGGCTGGCAGGCGGTGGCACGGGAGCGCGCTGGCAGATAGAAAGCTCGGCATTCCGGATCGGCGCGCGTTGCGCGCCGTCCGGAATGACGCGAAACGTCAAAGCAAATCGCCGCCTGCGGCCGATGCCGTTGTGCCATGCTCGCGGAACGCTTTGACGACGTTACGGCCGACCCGCCATTTGTGCACCTCGTCGGGTCCGTCGACCAGCCGCTGTGAGCGGACTTGCGTGTACCACTTGGCCAAAGGTGTATCCTGGCTGAAACCGAGCGCGCCATGCAGCTGGATCGCGGTGTCGATCACCTTGTGCACCATGTGGGCCAGATAAACCTTGGCGATCGAGTTTTCCTGCCGCAGGTCCATGCCCTTTTCGGCCTTGTAGGCGATGTGCAGCAGCATCAGCCGTCCGATGTAGAGCTGACTGGCGCATTCGGCGAGCATGAACTGCACCGCCTGCCGATCCGCGAGCAACACGCCGAAGGTCGAGCGTTTTGTGACATGCGCAACCGCCATGTCGAGCGCCCGCTGGGCTTTGGCGATGTTGTGCATGCCATGGCGCAACCGGCCATAGGCAAGACGATGCTGGCCCATGTTGAAACCGTTGCCTTCGCCGCCGAGCAGATTGTCGGCCGGCACTTTCAAATCCCTGATCTCGATCTCGGAATGGCCGCCGGAGAGCTGATCGTAGTGCGGACCCTCGATCGCCATGTTCTTGATGTTGCGCTTGATCCTGTAGCCGGGGTTGGGCAGTTCGACGATGAAGGTCGAATACTGCTTGTGGCGCGGCGCGTCCGGGTCGGTCTTGGCCATCACCAGGGCCAGGTCGGCGACGCTGGCGGACGATGAGAACCACTTTTCGCCGTTGAGGATGTAATTCTCGTTGCCGTCCTTGACGGCTGATGTCTGCATGCCGGTGGCGTCGGCGCCGGCGGCCTTTTCCGTCATCGAGAAGCAGATCCGCTTCTCGCCATTGAGCAGCGGTTTTAAAAATTTTTCCTTTTGATATTCCGTGCCATGCGCCAGGATCGTCAGCATCGAAGCATCATCCGGTCCTTGCGTGTTCATTGAGAGAGCACCGAGGATACTCTCGCCGAGTTCCATCTGCACCAGCGCGTTGGCAAGCGGCCCCAGTCCCATGCCGCCGTATTCCTTCGGCACGAATGGGCACCATAGTCCCTGCGCGCGCGCCTTGGCGCGCAGCTTGCCCAGCACCTCGTCGAGAGGCTTGGAGTCCAGCTCCTTTTCCGCGGGAATGCATTCGTCGTGCACCCATTTGCGGACTTTTTCGCGGATCGCCTTGGCCTCGGCCGGAATTTCGAAATCGATAGACATGGGAGGTTTCCTCGTTCGGGTTCTTGCTGGTTGGCCTTGTGTGATGCCATATATCCGAGCCGAGCCAGCGGCAACGACAAACAATGTTTGAAGCACGAGTCTCCCTGACTCATGCCATCGGGCTTGGTCGCGAAGGGAGTCATGACGGATGGCCGATCTCGCCGACCTGTTTCCCGGCTATGCCTCCGAATGGATCGACACCAAATCAGGGCGCATTTTTGCCCGTGTCGGCGGCAAAGGACCGCCGTTATTGTTGCTGCACGGCTTTTCCGAGACCCACGTGATGTGGCACCGGGTCGCGCCGCAGCTTGCGAGCCGCTTCACTCTGGTCATCGCCGACCTGCCGGCCTACGGCTGGTCGGATATGCCTGAAAGCGACCGGGATCACACGCCCTACACCAAGCGCGCGATGGCGCAGACGATGATCGAGGCGATGGAGCAACTCGGCCACGTGCATTTCGCGCTGGCCGGGCACGATCGCGGCGGCCGGGTTGCGTATCGCCTGGCGCTCGATCATCCGGGTCGGCTGTCGCGATTGGCGGTGCTCGATATCCTGCCGACTTACGATTACTGGCAGCGAATGGACCGGCTCTATGCGCTGAAGATCTATCACTGGACCTTTCTGGCGCAGCCGGCGCCTTTGCCCGAGACGCTGATCGGCGGCAATCCAGACTTCTTTTTGCGCCACAAGATGGCAAGCCAGACCAAGTCGAAAAATCTGGATGCGATCGATCCACGTGCGCTGGAGCATTACCTCGCCGCATTCCGCGATCCCTCGCGGGTGCACGCAATGTGCGAAGATTATCGCGCCGGCGCCTATGCTGACTTCGAGATCGACAGGGCCGATCGCGAGGCCGGCAAGAAGATCACGATCCCGACGCTGGTGCTGTGGGGCGATGCCGGGATCGCCAGCGCGGCTGCGACCCCGCTCGATACCTGGAGCCATTGGGCAACCAACGTCTCAGGCGCGCCGGTCGATTCCGGTCACTTCTTGACCGAGGAAAACCCGGAGGCGACGGCGAAGGCGTTGAGGGAGTTTTTTTCGCCCTGAAACGGGAGCCCTCATCGTCTTATCTTCGCGCCTTGAAAAACTCCCGCAGCAAGGTCGCCGCTTCGCTCTCGCCTACAGCCGAATACACTTCCGGCGCGTGATGGCAGCTCGGCGCGGCAAAAAACCGCACACCCGACTCCACCGCGCCGCCCTTGGGATCGGCCGCGCCGTAGTACAGCCGCCGGATCCTTGCAAGCGAGATCGCGCTTGCGCACATCGTGCACGGCTCCAGGGTGACGTAGAGGTCGCAATCGACCAGCCGCTCGGTGCCGATGGTCTCGGCGGCTTGCCGGATCGCCAATATTTCGGCATGAGCCGTTGGATCGCGGTCGGTCAGCGTCCGGTTGCCGGCCTTGGCGATCACCTCGTGGTCGCGCACAATTACGCATCCGATCGGAACTTCGCCGGATTTTCCGGCGTTTTCCGCGGTTTTCAGCGCCAAATCCATGAAAGAAGGCGCCTTCATGCCTCGTATCATCGGAAGAAACCTGCTACTAGATGCGCCTTCAGCAAAGTGGACGCCGGTTTTGCGTGAGAATGCGCCTTGAGCCAAGTGCGCGCGCGTTATCGCTATGACAGCCGATCCGCATCCGTCTGATCGCTACTTCATCGTACACGAGAGACCATTCATGCCCCGCGACCACGACAAAGACAATGAGTCCGGCGGCCGGCGTGACCGTCCATCGGGCGGAAAAGGCCGCTCCGGCGCTGCCCGTGGACCGGAGAAAAAGTTCGCCAAGCGCGGCTTTGCAGGCAAGAGCAGCAGCGACAAGCGCTCCTATGCCGAGAAATCCGACCGCGCCAAATCCTACGGCAAGAGGCCCTATTCGGGCTCGGGCAAGCCTGGGGATCGCGAGGATCGTCCGCACCGTACCAGCGGTGATGGTCCGGATCGCAGGGATTTCCGTCCGCGCGACGATGCCCGACCTGCAGCGCGGCACTCTGAGAAGAAGTTCGGCGACAAACGGCCATACACTCCACGTGGCGAAGGTTTTCGGAAGCCGGCCGACAGGCCGCAGCGCGATCGGCCCTATGGCGAGCGGCCGTCGCGCGACGGCGACCGACCCCGAGGCGATCGTCCCGAGAGAAAGTTCGGCGGTGACAAGAAATTTGGTCGCGGTGCGCCGGACCGGGGTCCGCGCAAGGATTTCGGAAACCGTGATCGGGATCACAAAAGCGACCGGGGGGATCGCAAAAGCGACCGGGGGGATCGCAAGAGCGACCCGGGGGATCGCAAGAGCGGCCCGGGGGATCCCGGCGATTCAAAACCGTGGCGGAAGCGCGATGCTTCCTCGCCCGACCATGCGGGGCGGAACTCGCGGCCATCGCATGACCGTGCGCGGAATTTCGACAAGCCGCGCTTTGGCGAGATCCCTTATAAGGACCGACGTGAAGATCGCGGCGATCAGCGGCCGCCGTTTTCGCGTCCGCGCAAGGACGGCCCGCAGGGTGATCGACCCCAAGGCGATCGGCCGTTTCGCGAGCGGCCGAAATTCGGGCGTCCGCGCGAAGCCAGCAGCGCTTGGCAGGAGCATCCGCGCAGCGAACCGCGATCCTTTGACGGCAATGCCGACCGGCCGCGCCGCGACAACGAAAACGACAGCAAGATTTTTGCAAAACGCCCCGCCTTCGGCGGCCGCGGCGCCTATCGCGAGCGCGCGCCCGATTTCGAAAAACGCGCAGCCCGTCCTCCGCGCCAAAAGAAATCCGGCGAGCGCATCGCCAAGGTGGTGTCAAGAGCCGGGCTCGCCTCGCGCCGCGACGCCGAGGCGTGGATCGTGCAAGGCCGCGTCACCGTCAATGGCCGCGTGATCAGTTCGCCGGCTCTCGATGTCACCGCCAATGACATCGTCACCGTCGACGGCAAGCCGCTGCCGCCGCGTGAGCGTACCCGGCTGTTCTTGTTTCACAAGCCGCGCGGGCTGATGACCACCCATGCCGACCCAGAGGGGCGGCCGACGGTGTTCGACAATCTACCGGAAGGATTGCCGAGGCTGATCTCAATCGGCCGGCTTGATTTCAACACCGAAGGTCTGTTGCTGTTGACCAATGACGGCGGGCTGGCACGCGCGCTCGAACTGCCCGAAACCGGCTGGCTGCGGCGCTACCGGGTGCGCGCCCACGGCGAAGTCACCCAGGCGCAGCTCGACCAATTGAAGCGGGGGGTCGAGGTCGACGGAGTCAAATACGGTCCGATCGACGCGACGCTGGAGCGCGACCATGGCGCCAATGTCTGGCTGGTGTTTGCCATCCGCGAAGGCAAGAACCGCGAGGTGCGCAATGTTATGGCGCATCTCGGTCTCGAGGTGAACCGGCTGATCCGGATCTCCTACGGCCCGTTTCAGCTCGGCGAACTCGCCGAAGGCGAAGTCGAGGAGGTCAAGACCAGGGTGCTTCGCGAGCAGCTCGGCGAAAAGATCGCGACGCTGGCAGGCGCGGATTTCAACCGCCCGATGCATGGCGAGCCGCAACCCCCGACCGAAAACGAGGCGGTCGACGCAGCGCGTGGCGACAGGCCGTTCAAGCCAGCCGGCAAGAGCGGTCTGATCGCCGACCGCAAGGGTCGTCGCGTGCTGGTGCAACGCACCGGCAGCGAGGAGGCGCGCGCCCGCAACGAGCTCGAAGCCAACGGCTATGGGCCCCCGCGCCGTCCACAGCGCGGTTATCACGGCAAGCGCGACCTGAAGCCGCAGGAGGAGTAGAGCGCATGGCGGGAACGACGGGGCCCACGTTCTATAAGCCGTCATGGCCGGGCATATCCGCCCGAAGGAAACCCGCGCAGGACGAGACCTTCTGATGCGCGTCGTCGGCGGCCGGTTGAAGGGCCGCAACCTCGCCTCGCCGGCCTCGCGCGAGATTCGTCCCACTGCGGACCGGTTGCGCGAGTCGCTGTTCAACATCCTGATCCACGCCTATGCCGATCCGATTTCCGGCGCGCGCGTGCTCGATCTGTTCGCCGGCACCGGCGCGCTCGGCATCGAAGCGGTCTCGCGCGGCGCGGCGTTCGCGCTGTTTGTCGATAACGGCGCCGAAGCGCGTGCGCTGTTGCGCAACAATGTTGAAGCCCTCGGGCTTGGCGGTGTGACAAAAGTCTACCGCCGCGACGCCACCAATCTCGGCCCTGTTCATCCGATGGAGCCATTCTCGCTGGTGTTTCTCGATCCGCCCTACGGAAAAAAGCTTGCCGAGAAGGCGCTTATATCGCTGCGCGACGGCGGCTGGCTCGCTCGGAGCGCGTTGCTGGTGGCCGAGGAAGCCAAGGCAGCGGCGTTTGTGGCGCCCGACGGCTTTGAGGAACTTGAGCGGCGGGTATATGACGACACGGAGTTTGCGCTGCTGCGGTCAGTCTCACGCGAGCAATCGCCTGAGCAACGAAAACAGCGATGACAGGACGGCCAGCGCGCAATAAATGATAATCGCGTTGAGCGCGATCGCGCCCAGGAACCAACCGCTCGGAATATAATCGATCCAGGGCAGTCCGAGCAGAACGGCGGCAAGCCCGGCGAAAGTACTGTGGTCGAACAGCGGATAGGCGGAAGCGCAGGCAAAGGCAGCGAGATAGAGAATTGCTCCAATGGCCCCAAATCGTGATCGCATCATTTTCGTCCAAACAGCTTTTCGATGTCGGCGAGCCTCAATTCCACATAGGTCGGGCGGCCGTGGTTGCATTGTCCGGAATTGGGCGTGCCTTCCATTTCCCGCAATAGCGCGTTCATCTCTTCCGGCTTGAGCCGGCGGCCGGCGCGGACCGAACCGTGGCAGGCCATGGTGGCGGCCACGTGCATCAAGCGGCGCTCCAGCGGCAACGCCTCATCCCATTCCGCCATGTGCTCGGCAAGGTCGCGCAGCAACGATCCGGCATCGGTCTTTCCGAGCAGCGACGGTGTCTCGCGGATCGCGACCGCACCGGGCCCGAACGATTCGATCGCAAGCCCAAACGAGGCCAGTTCGTCAGTGCGCGCGATCAGCCGCTCGACCGTCGCCTCGTCCAGTTCGACGATCTCCGGAATCAGAAGGATCTGCCGCTGCACGCCGTCGCGCGCCAGCGATGCCTTCAATCTTTCATAGACGATGCGCTCGTGCGCCGCGTGCTGGTCGACCACGATCAGGCCGTCGCGGGTCTGCGACACGATGTAAGTCTCGTGGATCTGGGTCCGCGCCGCGCCGAGCGGGCGATCCAGCAGATCGGCGGACGGTTGTTGCTGAAAGCGCACATCGGCGGTAGGTGGGCCGACGTCGAAAGCGGCTTGTCCCGGCTCGGCGAAGGCTGTCGCCGCAGAGCCCGCCAGCGATCCGACCGGATAGGCCGGCGAGCGCCGCCAGTCCCAATTGGTGGGCGGCGCAAACGACGGGCGGAACGAGGCGATGGCCGCGCCACCGCTGTTCGCAGCGCTGCGCTTGCCCTCGCGGGCGAGACCCTCCTTCAACGCGTGCACGATCAACGCGCGGACCAGGCCCGCATTGCGGAATCGAACTTCGGTCTTGGCCGGATGCACATTGACGTCGACTTCGGCAGCATCGAGTGTCACGAACAGCGCCACGACAGGATGGCGGTCCCGCGGCAGGTAGTCTGAATAGGCCGCGCGTACCGCGCCGAGGATGAGCTTGTCGCGCACTGGGCGGCCATTGACGAAGAGATATTGCCCCAGCGCATTGGCCCGGGTCAGCGACGGCGCCGCGGAGAAGCCTTCGATTGCGACGCCTTCACGCCCGGCACGTACTTCAATGGCGCTGCCGCGGAAGTCGCTTCCCAGGATATCGCCGAGCCGGGTCAGCCGGCCGCTGGCGCCGGGCAGCGCCGCGGCCCAGGTGAGGGGCGCGCGCTCCTCGCCGGCCAGCGTGAACGCGATCTCGGGCCGCGCCATCGCAAGCCGGCGCACCACTTCGCGGATCGCCTCGGCCTCGGTGCGGTCGGTCTTGAGAAATTTCAACCGCGCCGGCGTCGCATAGAAGAGATCGCTTACCTCGACGCGGGTGCCCTGCGAGAGCGCCGCGGGCATGATCTCGGATTTCTCGCCGCCTTCGACCGATAGCGACCAGGCATGCGGCTCGCTCGAATGCCGCGTGGTGATGCCTAGTTTTGCCACCGCGCCGATCGAAGGCAGCGCCTCGCCGCGAAATCCCAGCGTACGGATGCGCAGCAGATCCTCGTCGTCGAGTTTCGAAGTGGCATGACGATCGACCGCTAGCGCGAGATCGGCATAGCTCATGCCCGAGCCATCGTCGGTGATGCCGATCCGCCGCCGTCCGCCGCCATCGGTGAAAACGTCGATCCGGCTGGCGCCGGCGTCGATGGCGTTCTCGACCAGTTCCTTGACCACGCTCGCGGGTCGTTCGACCACTTCGCCGGCGGCGATGCGGTTGACGACCTGTTCGGGGAGCTGGCGGACCGGCATGGGCGCTTGGAGGACTCGCGGGGTGGAGGGCCAATCTAGGCGGTTTTGCAAGGTAGCGGGAGGGCGAGGGCGGCAGCTCTCCCCGCTCTTCACGACCTGGACCCGCTCCCGGACGCGACGCGGCGCGCTGTGCGGAGGCGGCCTCAATCCTCCAACCTCGCCGATCCGCGTCTGGCCTTGATGTCGCCGCGGCGCTTTTTGCCCTCGAGCCGGCGCTGCTTCGATCCAAGGGTCGGCCGGGTCGGCCGCCGTGGAATCGGCCGCACCAGCGCCTCGCGCAACAGCTCAACCAGCCGGTCGATCGCATCGGCGCGGTTGCGCTCCTGGGAGCGGAAGCGTTGCGCATGGATCACGACCACGCCGTCCTTGGTCAGACGTTGTCCCGCGAGCCGGGTGAGCCGCGCCGCCGCATCGGCCGGCAGTGCGATGCGGCTGGTATCGAAGCGCAGTTGCGCCGCGGTCGAGAGCTTGTTGACGTTCTGTCCGCCCGGCCCGGAAGCGCGAACGAAAGAGATATCGATGTCATTCTCGTCGATCGAAAGGTCGCGGGAAATCCGCAGCATGGCGTCACCGGAAAGCCTGACGATCTCCCGCCACGGGAATCGGGCCTGCCGCAGGATAGCGGTTATGGCGCCAAAGCACGATACGCGCTCCGGCGCGCGTGGCCGCTAGTTCGCCGCTGGCGGGGTCGCGGCGGCAGGCTGCGCGGCGGCCTGCGGGGCGCGGCCGACGATCACCGTGAGCAGGCCTTCGCCCCACAACCGCTGGGCGGCCTTCCTGGCGTCGTCCAGCGTCACCGCGTCGACGATGGCGTTGCGCTTCTCGATGTAATCGATCGGCAGTTTATCGAGCTGATATTGCAACAGCGCGGAGGCCAGCTTCGAAGAGGTATCGAGCGCCAGCATCTGCGAGCCCTTGAGATAGGATTTGGCCTCGTCGAGCTCCTGCTGGCTCGGGCCGTCCTCGGCGATGCGGCGGACTTCCTTGTTGATCGCCTCGACCGTTTCGCCGGCGCGATCGGCCCGGGTTCCGGTATTTCCGACGAACACCGCGGAATGCTCCATCCACAACAGCGATTCATAGATCGAATAAGCGAGGCCGCGCTTCTCGCGCACCTCTCTGTAAAGTCGCGAGGACAGCCCGCCGCCGCCGAGAATATGATTGACGACATAGCCGGCCATGAAATTGGGATCGTGGCGCTTGAAGCCGGGGCCGCCGAACATCACCACGGTCTGCGGCACGTCGAGCGGAATGAATGCGCGCCGCGGCGGCTTGGCGGCCTCGATCTCGGGCACCGGCGTCAGGCTGGCCTTGGCCGGTAGTCCGCCAAAAGTCCGGTCGAGCAATTTGCCGAGCGTGCCCGCGTCGACATCGCCGACCACGGCGATGTGCAGCGTGTCCCTGGCCAGGACGCGGCGGACGTAGTCCTTCATGTCGGCGACGTCGATGTTCGGCACGCTTTGCAGGGTGCCGCTGGTCTGCCGGCCATAGGGATGATCGCCAAATTCGATTTCCAGGAACTTGCGGCTGGCAAGCGAGGTCGGGTTGGAGGTTTCGCGCCGCAGATTCGAAAGCACCTGGGCGCGGATCCGTTCGACGTCGGAGCTTTCGAAATGCGGCGAGGTCAGCGACGTCCGCAACAGCTCGAAGGCCTCGTCCTTGTTGTCCTTGAGCATGCGCAGCGAACCGCGGAAATAATCCCGCGTCGAATTGAAGCTCAGTTCGATGGCGCGGCGATCGAGCCGTTCGTGGAACGTCTTCGAATCCAGATCGCCGGAGCCTTCATCGAGCAGATCCGCCACCAGATTGCCGACGCCGGGCTTATCGGCCGGGTCCTGCGTGGCGCCGCCGCCGAAGGCGTATTCCATCGCAATCAGCGGCACGGTCGCATCCTGCACGAACCAGGCCTCGATGCCGCCGGGCGAAATCAGATGCTGGATCTTTGCTGCCGCGTGTGAAGGCGTCGATGCCAGCGCCAGCATCGCCAGGCACGCGGCGACAACGAGTGCGATGCGCCGCGCGACGCAGGCCAGGGAATGAATCACGAACGCTTCTCCTCGCGTTTCGGTGCGGTGTCCTTGATCAGATAACCGGTCACCGAGCGCTTCTTGTCGAGCCATTTTTGCGCGGCGGCGCGAACCTGTTCGGCGGTGACGGCGCGAATGCGATCCGGCCAGCTCCGGATGTCCTCGACGCTCAAGCCCGTGGTGAGCGCGCCGCCATACCAGCGCGCCAGCGTGGCCTGATTGTCCTGGGCGTAGATCGCCTCGGCGATGAGCTGGGTCTTGACCCGCTCGAGGTCCTCGGCGCGGACCGGATTTTGCCCGAGGTCGGCGATGACGCCGTCGATCACCTGCTCGACTTGCGAAAACTCCACCCCGGGTTTTGGCGAAGCCGTGATCATGAACTGCGTCGCGTCGAGCGAGGTGCCCTGGTAGCCGGCGCTGGCGCTGACCGCGAGCGGCCGGTCGACCACCAGCGCGCGGTACAGATAGGAGTTGCTGCCGTTGCCCATCAGTTGCGCAAGCACGTCGAGCGCCGGGCTCTCTCCGGCAGCCGCGGTGGCGGCGGATGGGACCAGGTAATAGCGCCTGAGCCCGGGCTGCTCGACTCTGGCGTCTGCCAGCGTCACGGTGCGCGGCGCTACCGGGTCCGGCTCCTGCGGACGAAGCCGCCGCGCCGGGATCGCGGGCTGCGGCGCGACTTCACCGAACGTCCGCTCCGCCATCGCGTGAACGTCGTTGGCCTCGACGTCTCCGGCGATCACCACGGTGGCGTTGTTCGGGGCATAGAAGCGCCGATAGAACGCCAGCGCGTCCTCGCGGTCGAGCTTTTCGATTTCTTGGTGCCAGCCGATCACGGGCCGGCCATAGGGGTGATTGAGATAAAGCGCCGCCATGATCTGCTCGATCAGCCGCGCCTCCGGATTGTTGGCGACCCGCATGTTGTATTCTTCGAGCACGACATCGCGCTCCGGCAGCACATTTTCGTCCTTGAGAATGAGCCCGGTCATGCGGTCGGCCTCGAACTCCATCATCTTGGCCAACTGCTCGCGCGGCACGCGCTGAAAGTAACCGGTGTAATCGGTCGAGGTGAAGGCGTTTTCGTTGCCGCCGATCCGAAGCACGGTCTTGGAGAACTCGCCGGCCGGATGCTTGCTGGTGCCCTTGAACATCAAATGTTCGAGAAAATGAGCCAGTCCCGATTTGCCGGGCGTCTCGTCGGCGGACCCGACCTTGTACCAGATCATCTGGGTGACGACCGGGGTACGGTGATCGGGGATCACCACCACCTTGAGACCGTTGCCGAGGGTGAAGGTGGCGGGCGGCTCCGAGGTCACCGTGGTCTGGGCGAGCGCGCCGGTGCTGGAGACGGCAAGCGCCGCGAGCAGCGCGACGGAGAACGAGACGGCGGGACGGTGAAGGGGCATTATGACCTGTCTGGCGCGCTTGCTGCGAATTGTGCCGCAAGACCATGCGCAAATTTTTGGACCACGCCGGTCCGGAACAAGGTGCGGACCTTGACCGCGGCATCGTACACGGCGCGGCCGCGGGTGAGGCTCACGAAGCTGAGAGTTGGCGGCGGCTAGTCGCCATACTTGCCGGCGACCGGGTTGTATTCCTTGTTCAGGGATTCCCTCGGCCCGGTGCCGTAGGCGAAATTCGGCGAAGGTGTCTGGTATCCGGCGGGAGGTTCGACCAGCGACTGCCGCGGCGGCTCGCCCTTGAACTCCGTCGTCTCCGAGGTGTTGCCCTTGAAAAGGCTGAACAAGCTGCTGTCCAACCCGAGCTGGGCCGGGCTCAGCTGCGGGTTGACGTTGACGCCCGGCTGGATCGGATCGTTGTTGGTACGGGCGGGAGTGACAGTCCTGTGGGCGTTGAGCTCACTCGGCGTGAGCAAACGGGAGGCTTCGGCCGGATCCGGCTTGTTGTTCTTTTTCCTGGCCGCGATCGCCGCCTTGCGCCGCGCCTCGTCAGGGTCCTTCGGCCAGTTCGGATCCTTGATCTCGCTCTTCACCGATTCCGGCGGCGGCAGATCGAGCTTGGGAGGAACCACCAGCGGAGACCGCTCGCGGTACTCGATGCCGCGGTTCTCCATGTTGGTGGCGCCGACCCCGGCCATGATGCCATCGATGATCTTTTCCTCGAAGGTCTTGTCGTCCTCTTCGTCGTCCTGGGCGCGCGCGACGCCAACTGTCATCACGAGGCCGACGCCAAGCGCCACCAGCGCGAATCGCAGCGCCCGGGTGAGCGCTTCCGGTGAATTCCGCACAATCCAACCGCTGGCTTCGGTCTCGCGCATCGTGCTGTTCCCGTTCAAATTTTCCGCAGGGCTCGCCGACATCCGGCGATGGCTCCGCTGCTGCAAGCAGCCTTCAGCTTTGCCGGCCCGTATCGGCCGGGATCAGGGCGCTTTTGCGGCGGGTACCCCCCGGAACGAGTCATACAACAGGGCGGCTACACCGGCAACAATCGCCGCGTCGGCCAGGTTGAATACGTACCAACTGAAGGTATTTCCGCCGATCTGGACGTGAAACAGGGCGAAATCGACCACCGCGCCGTAGGCGAAACGGTCGATGGCGTTGCCGATGGCGCCGCCGATGATCAAGCCCAGCGCGAGGGTGGCCATCAGGGTGCGCGACCTTGCCATCCAGATCGCCAGCACAATCACCGCCACCGCCTTGACGATCATCAGGGCGATCTGGGCGAGCTGGCTGTCGCTCTGAAACAAGCCAAAGCTGATGCCGATATTCCAGGCCAGCACCAGGTCGAAAAACGGCGTCAGCTTCACGGCGCCGCGATGGGCGATGTCGAGCACGTCGAGCAGCCACAGCTTTGAGGCCTGGTCGAGGGCAACGGTGACGATGGCGGCGACGATGCCGGCGCGCAAGCTGGAGCTCATGCCGGCACCGCTACCGCCAAGCAGGCTGTCGTCCCCGCGAAAGCAGGGACCCATGCTCCGCGGCAGCGGTTGCTTGAAAGACTCTGGGTCATCTTCCTTTTTCTATCTCGGCCGCCGGTGGTTATGGGTCCCTGCTTTCGCAGGGACGGCGATGGATATTGGTTTTGCGGGGACGCCGTCAGACGCTCACTCCCAGCGCCTTCCACTCGCGCAAGGCCTGCGCGTCGCGCGGCGACACATCCGGGTATTCCGGGTCTTCGCCGACGCTTGGCAGGATCTTCCAGGACCGCGCGCATTTGACGCCGGCGGCTTTCTCGACCGCGACGGCGACGCCGGGCACATCGTGCAACCGGAAAGCATCGGCGGGCGCATCCGCATTGCTCACCATCGCATTCGAAGTGATGCAGACTTCGGCCAGGTCGATATCGAACAGCGTGTCGAACACCTTCTTGTCCGACACATAGACCAGCGGCGAGGCCTCCAGCGAGGAGCCGATCCGCTTCGCCGCGCGCTCGACTTCCAGCGCGCCGGTCACGACGCGGCGGACGTCGCGGATGATCTCCCATTTCGTCGCCAGCGCTTCATCGCGGAACGCTTCGAAGCCCTCCGGAAACAGCGTCAGATGCACCGATGGTTCGGCATCGGGCTTGTACATCCGCCACGCCTCCTCGCAGGTGAAGCTCAAAACCGGCGCCAGCCATTTCAGGATCGCATCGCAGATGATGTCGATCGTGGTCAACGCGGCCTTGCGCGCCGGCGATGACGGCGGATCGCAATACAGCGTGTCCTTGCGGATGTCGAAATAAAACGCCGACAGTTCGGTATTCATGAATGTCGACAGGCTCGCGACCACGGTCTTGTAGTCGAATTCGGCGTAAGCCTTGCGCACGATGTCCGCCTGCTGGCTAAGCTGATGCAGCATCAGGCGTTCTAGTTCGGGCATCTCGGCGTGCGCGACGGCGTCCTCGCGCCTGAAATGATGCAGCGTGCCGAGCATCCAGCGGATCGAATTGCGCAGCTTGCGATAGGTCTCGATGGTATTTTTCAGGATCTCCGGACCGATGCGCTGGTCGTCGGCGTAATCGGTGGCGCAGACCCATAGCCGCAGGATATCGGCGCCGGATTGCGCGATCACCTTCTGCGGCTCGACGCCGTTGCCGAGCGATTTCGACATCGCACGGCCGTTCTCGTCCAGCGTAAAACCATGGGTCAGCACGATGTCATACGGCGCGCGGCCGCGGGTGCCGCTGCTTTCCAATAGCGACGACTGGAACCAGCCACGATGCTGGTCGCTTCCCTCGAGGTACATCACGGTATCCTGGCCGCCATCGACCTTGCGCACGATATTGCCGAGTTGCGGAAAATGCTGGCGGTCTTCCAGCACGAACGCATGCGTCGAGCCGGAATCGAACCAGACGTCGCAGATGTCGTCGACCTTCTTCCAGTCTTCGCCGGCACGAGAGCCCAGAAAGCGTTCGCGGGCGCCGTCCATGTACCAGGCGTCGGCGCCTTCCTCGCTGAAGGCTTCGGCGATCCGGTGATTGACGATCTCATCGTGCAGGATTTCGGCCGAGCCGTCGGCCTTCTCGCGCACGAACACCGCGATCGGCACGCCCCAGGCGCGCTGGCGCGAGATCACCCAGTCGGGCTTGGAGTTGATCATGCCGTCGATGCGGTTACGGCCCGACGGCGGCACCCATTGGGTGACCGAGATCGCGTGCATTGCGCGGGCGCGCAAAGTATCGCCCGGCTTCGCCGCGCCGTTATCGGCGATCGGCTTGTCCATGGCGATGAACCACTGCGGCGTGTTGCGGAAGATCACCGGCTTCTTCGAGCGCCAGGAATGCGGATATTGATGTTTCAACCGGCCGCGCGCCAAGAGCATGTGGTGGTCGCGAAGGGCTTGAATTACCGCTTCGTTGGCGTCGCCCTTTTCGCCCTTGTCGTTGATCACGCGCTTTCCGGTGAAGCCGGGCGCCTGGTCGGTGAAGGCGCCGTTCTCGTCGACGGTGTAGGGGATGGTGGTGTTGATGCCGCGCGCTTCCAGCGCGCGCGCATTCGACATCCAGACATCGAAGTCCTCGCGCCCGTGACCGGGCGCGGTATGGACGAAGCCGGTGCCGGTGTCGTCGGTTACGTGGTCGCCTTCAAGGAGGGGGACTCGAAAGTCGTAGCCCAAGCCTTTTAGCGGATGACTGCAGACCAACTCCGCAAGGTCAACCGCCTGCACGTTGTGGACGCGGACATAGCTCTCCACTTTCATGGCCTTAAAAACGTCTGCAGCCAAGTTGTCGGCCAGAACGTAAACATCGTCTGGTTGGGCCCAATTGTCCGGTGCGGCAGTTGTCACGCGATAGAGGCCATATGCGATCTTCGAAGAGAAGCTGATGGCTCGGTTGCCGGGCAACGTCCAAGGTGTCGTCGTCCAGATGACGATGTCGGCACCCTCCCGAAGTAAATCGAACGCGCCGTCAGGTTTGTTCGGCGCGTCTTCGATGCAAAACCGTACCCACACCATGTCCGAGGTGTAGTCCTCGTACTCAACCTCGGCTTCGGCCAGCGCGGTCTTTTCCACCACGCTCCACATCACGGGCTTGGAGCCGCGATACAGTGTGCCGTTGGCGGCGAATTTCATCAGCTCGCGGGCGATCGCCGCTTCCGCGGCGTAGTCCATGGTGGCGTAAGGGTGATCCCAGTCGCCGATGATGCCGAGCCGCTTGAATTCCTCGCGCTGCACGTTGAGCCAGTGCCCGGCATAGGCGCGGCATTCCCGGCGGAACGCCACCATCGCCGCCGAGTCGCGAAAATCAGGTTTTTGCTTGCCCTTGGAGCGGTAGTTCTCCTCCTCGATCTTCCATTCGATCGGCAGGCCGTGGCAGTCCCAGCCCGGCACGTAATTGGAATCGAAGCCGAGCATCTGCTGGCTCTTGGTCACGACGTCCTTGAGGATCTTGTTCAGCGCATGCCCGATGTGGATGTTGCCGTTGGCGTAGGGCGGCCCGTCGTGCAGCACGAACTTCGGCCGGCCGGCGGCGTTCTCGCGCAGCCTGGTGTAGAGCCCGATCTCATCCCAGGTCTTGAGGATTTCCGGCTCGCGCTGCGGCAGGCCGGCGCGCATCGGGAATTCCGTCTGCGGCAGAAACAGGGTCTTGGAATAGTCGGTGGAATCGGACTTTTGCGGCTTTTCAGACATGACGGCTCTGGTTTGGCTCGAAGGGCGCTGCAATGCGATGGGTTCGCGGATGAATCAGGGGATGATCCCGGTCTTGCGCCGAGCCGAAGCTCAGGCGAAAGCCGGGCCGCTAATGCCGATGGTGCGCCGCGCAAACATGGGCTTTCCATAGCAGCCGCAGCGGGAAATCGCAAAGCCCGTGTGAGCAGACCTTGCAGCCAGAACGCCGTGATTGCTGTGCATCTTCACTAATTCGCTGATTGAGCACCGTCGTTGCGAGCCGGTCGCGCGAATGCGCGCCCGATGACAGGCTCCGCGAAGCAATCCACGACCGCCAAGCAAGCAAAGAATGGATTGCTTCGTCGTTGCACTCCTCGCAATGACGAATTTGGCACCGTCATTGCGAGCGTAAGCGAAGCAATCCATGACGCGGCACCGCGATCCCGCGGCGGGAATCCGCCCGGATTTGTGCCTGTTAGTTTCGCCCTCTGATAGCAGAGGGCGCAGGGAATGCCGGGCGCTCGACGCGCCCGCAGCCTCGCGTGCAAAATGAAAAAGCACACGAGCGTAATCACCACGGTCACACCGGATTCACCCGGCACTCCCCGCGCAATGGGTTACGGTTTACTTCGTGCTCTCCCCGGTGATCGGCTTGTTGTCACCGTCGCCTGCGAATTAAAGCTGCTCTGCCAGGTCCGGTTGGACCCACCAAAACCTCCGCAGACTTGACGCCAGCGCCGGGGCGTCAGGACCACACGACTTCGCCGTCCGCTGAGCAGCGCCGTTCGTCGATACGCGCCGTTCGATACTCACGAGGTTCATCTCGCCCTGCATCGTCATGCGCGCCCAACGCTGCCGCGTCCACCGCATCCCGCTCCGCGTCCGTGACGATCTCGAGCCGCCCCTCTGTGGAGTGAGACATCACCGGATATGAAGTGATTTGCGCCGGGCGGGAAGGAATATATTTTCGGAAAAACAGAATATAATGCTGGACAGGCAAACCCACGCCGCGTATGCGCTGATTTGCCCGTCGGGTAGCCGGGCGACCGGGCCGGCCAATCAGACTGCCCCGAGCCTGGGAAACGCGCCGGGCGCGGCGGAGAGCCGCTCGCGGGCCGCGGCGCTGTCGTCGTCCATCTGCCGCACCAGCGCCTGCACGCTGTCGAATTTCAATTCATCGCGGATGAAGGCGATGAAGGCGACATCAAGGGTTTCTCCATAGAGGTCTTGCTTGAAGTCGAACAGGAAGATTTCCAATAGCGGCGCGCCGTTGTCGAAGGTGGGACGGCGGCCGAAACTGGCGACACCTTCGAGAGGCGCTCGATGCTCGCCTTGATCCTGCCTGACCTTGCCTTGGCCGCGGCCGACCCGCACCGCATAGATGCCGTGCTTCAACCCGCAATTCTTGTCGAGGCGGATATTGGCGGTGGGATAGCCGAGTTCGCGGCCGCGTTTTTCGCCATGCACCACCTGGCCCGACACGAACCACGGGCCGCCGAGCATGGCGGTGGCGTCCTCGATCTGGCCCTCCGCGAGCGCCATGCGGATGGCGCTGGAGGAAACCGGCCGTTCGTCGACATCGACATGCGGCTGCACATCGACCTCGATGCCGAGCCGGGGCGCTTCGTTGACCAGCAGGCTCGGCGATCCGACCCGCCCCTTGCCGAAATGAAAATCATAGCCGACCGCGATGCCGCTGATGCCGAGCCGCGCGATCAGATCATGGTGAATGAAATCCTGCGCCGTGGTGCCGGCCCGAAGCTTGTCGAACGCCATCACCACCGCGCCCGCCAGCCCGGTTCCGGCCAACAGCCGCAGCTTTGCGGTCTCGTCGGTGAGCCTGAATTGCGGGGTGTTCGGGCTGAAAAAGCTGCGCGGGTGCGGCTCGAAGGTCAGCGCCAGCGCCGGCCGGCCGTGGGCGCGCCCCATCTGCAGCGCTGCTGCAATCACCGCGCGATGGCCGAGATGGACGCCGTCGAAATTACCCATCGCCACCACCGTCCCCCTGGGAATCGCGGCGGCGGGCGTGTCATCGCGGATAACGGCAAAGCCAGGCGTCATCGGGTGTTCTTCGATAGCGGGCGGGCAGGGGCAGGAACCGTGACGTGGGCCGCCTGATGAAGTCAAGCCGGCTTGGAACCGGCGGGCTTTAGCGCCGGGTTAACGGGCTGTTTAAGGGCTGATGCTACTGCTTGGGACGGACTGCGGGGCATTTCGGCCCGGCGGGCTCGTTAGTGGTTTGTGGCCGAGTGTTGCAGGAGAGCCAAGGATGGCTGTTGATACGTCGATGTCGGTCCTGGTCGTGGATGACTACAACACCATGATCCGCATCATCAGAAATCTTCTGAAGCAGCTCGGCTTTGAAAACATCGACGACGCCAGCGATGGCTCGGCGGCGCTCAACAAGATGCGCAGCAAGAGATACGGCCTGGTGATCTCCGACTGGAACATGGAGCCGATGACCGGCTACGACCTGCTCCGTGAAGTCCGCGCCGACCCCAATCTCGCCACCACGCCCTTCATCATGATCACCGCGGAATCCAAGACCGAGAACGTGATCGCCGCCAAGAAGGCCGGCGTGAACAACTACATCGTCAAGCCGTTCAACGCCGCTACGCTGAAGACCAAGATCGACGCGGTTTTCCCCGACACGGTGGGCGCGTAAGCGGCCAGGCGCGGCGCGGCGACGAGGCCACGCTCTCACCACCGCAAATCCCGCATCAGCGCGCGCGGGGGGTGGCCGAACAATTCCTTGACGGTGGCCGGATCAAGCTGGTCGATACCCTCGAAATCTTCGGCGTGGATGCCGCGGGTCACGAACACGCAATCGATTCCGAAGCCGTGGGCGCCGGCCAGATCCGTTCGCACGGAATCCCCGATCGCAAGCACGCGGCCGAGCTCGATCGCGCGACCCTTGCGCTCGGCGGCCAGTTCCATGGCGCGCAGATAGATCGGCCGATGCGGCTTGCCGTAAAAGATCACCTCGCCGCCAAGCTCGCGATAAAGTTCGGCGATCGCGCCGGCGCAATAGATCAGCCGGTCGCCGCGCTCGACCACGATGTCGGGGTTGGCGCAGACCAGCGTCAGCCGGCGCTCACGCGCCTGCAGCATCATGCCGCGATAATCTTCGGCGGTTTCGGTCTCGTCGTCGAACAGGCCGGTGCAGATGATGTAGTCGGCCTGCTGCAGCGGCGCCAGCACGGCATCCAATCCGCGATAGATCGAGCCGTCGCGCTCGGGCCCGAGCCAGAATACTTTCCGCCCCGGGTGATCGGCGATGAAATGCCGGGTCAGATCGCCCGAACTGACGATCGCATCATAGATGTCATCGGGGACGCCGAGCTTGCGCAATTGCCGCTGCACCGAATCGGCCGGCCGCGGCGCATTGGTAATCAGGATCGCGGTGCCGCCCTGGGCGCGAAAGGCGTGCAGCGCCTCGCAGGCTTGCGGAAATGCCACCAGGCCGTTGTGGACCACGCCCCAGATGTCGCTC
Organism: uncultured Alphaproteobacteria bacterium; assembly: GCA_963840155.1. GTDB lineage: Bacteria > Pseudomonadota > Alphaproteobacteria > Rhizobiales > Xanthobacteraceae > Bradyrhizobium. The sequence continues at coordinate 351,289 of CAWIXP010000002.1, read as the reverse complement.
AGCACGACATCGACGCCGCCGACGAGATCGCGCAGCCGCTTGGCAAAACGAAGCGCAGTCATGGCAGGGATCGCGGCTCAGGCCGGTCCGGCGACGCGGCGGGCCAGCGCGGCATTGCCGCTCGCCCGTAGGGGATCGATGGCCGGACCATCGAGCGAAGCGGACTTGGCGGAGCCATTGGATTCCTGCGGCTGGTTCGGCGAGGCCCCGGCGGTAGCAGACGGCCCGTCGGGCCGCAACGGCCGCGGCGGTGCAAACAGGAAGCCCTGGCCGAACCGCACGTCGTAATCGAGCAGATCGACCACGGCGCGCTCACCCTCGATCCGTTCGGCGATCAGGTCGATGCCGAAGCGGCCGAGCAGGTCCGACAGGTCGGAGGGATGAATGTCCGACGCCGAGGTCTGCCTGACATCGAGCAGCAAGGCCGCCGGCACCTTGATGTAGCGCACGCCGCGGTCGGCCAATTCACGCGGTTCGATCCGCAAGTCGGTGACGTGATCGACCGAGAAACGGAAGCCGCGCTGCGCCAAAGCCGCGAGGTGTTCGGTCTCCACCGGGCCCAGATTGCGAAACGTCGCCTGCTTGAATTCGAGCACGAAGGACGGGGCCAGCGCGCGATTGGCCTCGAGGAAATCCAGGCATTGCGCAAACGTCGTCGGATTGCCGAGCGTTGCCGCCGCGACGTTGCAGAATATCCCGACCTCCTTGTTGCGCACCATCAGCCGGCGCAGCACCTGGACGCATTTGAGCATCACCATGTGATCGATCCGGCCGATCACGCCGGCGGTCTCCGCCACGGCGATGAAATCGTCGGCGGCGAGAAGCTGATCCTTGTCGTCGCGCAACCGCGTCACCGCTTCGTAGAAGCGCACCTTGCGCTGCGGCAATGTCACCATCGGCTGCAGAAAGATATCGATCCGGTTTTCTTCCACCGCGTTCTTCAGCGCGGCGAGGATCTGCGTCCGGCTGCGGGAAGGCGCGGCCCGATTGCCGAGCGCCGCCGGCGCTATCGCCGCCGGCGCTGCCGCCATCTCCGCGTGGTGTTCGGCCGAGAGCTCGCCGTGCCGATCGCCGCCGGGTTCGCTGGAAACCGCGCTCGCCGCCAGCATGTCGTCATGGCCAGCGACGGAAACCGCGAGTTGCTTGACCAGCACGCCCAATTCGCTGATCTCGCCGGCCAGCGTCTGAATGCGGTCCGCACCGGTGGAATTCGCCGAGGCCAGCCGCCCCTCGACGGCGGCGAGGCGGCGGCCGAATTCGGCGACCTGCCGGGCGAGGTCGGCGGTGCCGCGCGACAGATCCGCGATCTGGCCGCCGACGTCGGTGCGGTCGCGCAGCCGCATCGACACCGCGTTGTAGAGGATCAGGATGGTAAGGGCCGCGAGCGCGACGATCGCGGATTCCATTCCGCTGATGCCGGCGATCGAATACAGAACCAGTCCCAGCGAGACGGCAACCAGCACCATGCAGATGGCGATGAAGATCGTGGAAATCCGGATCATGTCGCGCGGTACGCCCCCAAGTGCCCTGTCCCGGCGGGCGAGGCGCGGTTGCACACGCGCTTTTTGGCCCCCAAGCTCCGGCAAGCTTAGCATCATTGTTGATTCGATGGACCAGTGTTCTTTTCGGCGCGGCCGGAACGGGCCTCGGATGGTCGCGGCCGCGATCAACAGCGGATCGTCGCCCGGCTGCGACCGCCGGCCTGACGTCAGGCCTGCCGTCGCCTCGCCTGCCGTCGCCGCACGGCGGCCCAGCCCAGCAATGTCGCCGCCAAGACAAGCCCGGCGGGCACGGTTTGGTTGGCCGGCAGCCGGACTTTCCTATTCCCGCGGCTGGACGACCGCCGCGACGGCGAGGAGGGCGCCGACAAGATCGCCGCGGCGGTATCTCGCGCCGCCTCGATTTGGTCCCGGTCGACCGGATTGGCCTTGATGGCGACGCGCAGGCGGCTGGCCAGCGATGGAAATCGCGGTGGCGGTCGTTTCAGCTTGCGGGCAGCCACCGCAGCGCAGATCGCGGCGATCGCCAGCAGCAACCCGCCGACGGCGCCAAACGCCGGAAACTGCCCATAGTTGATTTCAATCCAGCGAAACAGCGCGGTGGCGCCGACCAGGCAGGCCGCGATCAGAAAGATCCCGGCGACCGCGAACAGCGCGGCCGCCACCGCGTAGGAGGTAACGGTTCCGGTCGCCTGGTTGGTCCGGTCGCGCAGATAGGACCGCGCCGCCAGCTTGACCTGGTTGATCTTCAGCGCCATTCCGGCGCGCAGCAAATCGCCCGATGGCGCGAGCATGTGCATTTCCTCCGCCGCAGCGCAATTATGCCTGCCGTGGTGAACGTGGATTGGTTTGGAATGTTCCGGGCGAGCGTCCGCGACCTCGCGCCCGGCGTCTGGCGGACGAGGTCCCAGCAGCGGCCGGGGTGTCAGGCCACCGCGCGGATCACCCGGGCGACCTTGGCGACGATCTCGCCGAGCTGATCCTCGCTGACGATCAAAGGCGGCGTCAGCGCCAGCGTATCGCCGGCGATGCGCAGCATCAGCTCGTTGTCGTGGAATGCGCTGTTGAGGGCGTCGAAGCCGCGCTTGCCGGGCGCCTCCGCGCGCGGCGCCAGATCGATGCCGGCGGTCAGGCCCACGGTGCGGATGTCGACCACGTTCGGCTCGTTGCGCAGCGACATCACCGCATCGGCGAATTTGGGTTCCATGTTGCGGGCGCGCTCGAACAGCTTCTCGTCGCGGTAGATATCGAGGGTTGCGAGCGCCGCGGCGCAGGCAATCGGATGCGCCGAATAGGTATAGCCGTGGGTCGAGCTCGACGACATGTTCCGGGCCGCTCATGAAGGCGTCGTGGATGGTGTCGCGCACGATCACCCCGCCCATCGGCGCGGCGCCGTTGGTGATGCCTTTTGCAAAGGTGATCATGTCCGGCAGCACGCCGTAGCGTTCCGCGGCAAACGCGTAGCCGAGCCGGCCATAGCCGGTGATGACCTCGTCGAAGATCAGGAGAATGCCGTGCTTGCGGGTGATCTCGCGCAGCCGCTCGAGATAGCCCTTCGGCGCCGGCAGCACGCCGGTCGATCCGGCCATCGGCTCGACGATGACGGCGGCGATGGTAGAGGCGCCGTGCAGATTGACCAGCCGCTCCATCTCGTCGGCGAAATGCGCGCCATAGTCCGGCTCGCCCTTGGTGAAGGCCTGCTTGTCGCGGTCATAGGTGTGCGGTAGATGGTCGACGCCGGCGAGCAGCGTGCCGAACATCCTGCGGTTGTTGCCGATGCCGCCGACCGCGGTGCCGCCGAAGCCGACGCCATGATAGCCGCGCTCGCGGCCGATCAGGCGGGTGCGCGTGCCGTGGCCCTGGGTCTGGTGATAGGCCAGCGCGATCTTGAGCGCGGTGTCGGCGGCCTCGGAGCCGGAATTGCAGAAAAACACGTGGTCGAGCCCGGCCGGCGCGAGATCGGCGATGCGGCTTGCGAGTTCGAAGGCCTGCGGAATGCCGAACTGGAACGGCGGGGCGTAATCCAGCGTCTCCGCCTGTTTGGCGATCGCCGCCGAAATCTGGCTGCGGCCGTGACCGGCATTGGTGCACCACATGCCGGAGGCGGCATCGATGATCTTGCGGCCGTCGACGGTGAAATAATGCATGTCCTTGGCGCCGGCGAGCAGCCGCGGCGCCTTCTTGAAGGCGCGGTTGGCCGTGAACGGCATCCAGTGCGCGGCGAGATCGTTCGGAACGTTGACGGCGGCGGCGCGTGGGCTCTTGTCCAGCATGGCAGGCCTCTTCGAGTTTTGAGCTGTGACGGCGTTTGGCAGAAACTATCAGCTTCGCGGGCCTGCGGAAACGCCGCGACCCGCATTATTTCCGCCTGTTCCGGCAAGTTGTGGGCTGGCGGCCGGCTCGATCGCTGCTCAGAGATCGGCGGCGGCGATCCAGAACACTTCGCCGGCGGAATCTTCGGTGTCGAGCCACAACAGCGGCAATTGCGGGAAGGCGGCCTCCAATCGCTCGCGGCCGCGGCCGATCTCGCATAGTAGCCCGCCGTTCGGCGTCAAATGGCGGCTGGCCTCGTTCAGGACACGCCGCACGATCGCAAGCCCGTCGGCGCCGCCGTCGAGCGCGAGCTTCGGCTCGGCGCGGCATTCACGCGGCAGCCCGGCCATGCCCGGCGCATCGACATAGGGTGGATTGCAAAGGATCAAATCGTAGCGCTTGCCACCGAGCGGACCGAACAGGTCGCCCCGATGCAGCCGCACCCGGTCCTCGAGGCGGTAATTTGCAACGTTGCGCGCGGCGACCTCGAGCGCGTCTTTTGAAATGTCGACGGCGTCGATCGCGGCGTTCGGAAAATTCTGGCAGGCGAGGATCGCCAGGCATCCCGATCCGGTGCAGAGATCGAGCACATGCCCGATCGAGTTCGGGATCGCCGATCAGCGCGCCGCTTTCATGCCCGAAATGCGAATCCAGCAATTCGCCGATCAACGAGCGCGGCACGATCACGCGTTCGTCGACGTAAAACGGCAGCCCGCGCATGTAGATCTTGTTGACGAGGTACGCCGCCGGCTTTCCCGAGCTGACGCGGCGGCCGATCAGTTCGAGGATCACCTTGGCTTCCCCGGCGGTGACCCGCGCGTTCGCGAAGGGCTCGAATTGCTCGGGCTCCAAATGCAAGGTCTCGCAGACCAGGAACGCCGCCTCCGCGACGGGATCGGTGGTGCCGTGGGCGAACACGAGCCTGGCCTCGATGAAACGGCTCACCGCGTAGCGGACGAAGTCGAGCAGCGTCAGCAACTCGCCGGAGACCGCCGGAGCTTTCGGTTTCGGAGATTTCGGTCCGGCAGATTTTCGTGCGGTACGCGTGGCGACCGCCTTGGCCCGCTTTGCCATCAGGATTTGGTCCAGCGCGCCGCCGCCACGTCGTCGCGATCGCGGGCCTCGACCCAACTGGTGCGATCGGCGCTTTCCTCGCGCTTCCAGAACGGCGCGCTGGTCTTCAGATAGTCCATCAAGAACTCCGCCGCCTGGAACGCCGCCTGCCGGTGCTGCGAGGCCGTCAGCACCAGCACGATGTTTTCACCGGGCCTGATGCGGCCGACGCGGTGGATGACGGTCAGGCCGCTCAATCGCCAACGCGCCATCGCGCTATCGGCGTGGCGCGCGATTTCGGCTTCCGCCATTTCAGGATAATGTTCGAGCGTCAGCGCCGCGATCGGCTCGCCGCGCTCGCTGCCGCGGCAAATGCCGGAGAAGCTGACCACGGCGCCGATATCGGTATTGCCTGCGGACAGCGCCGATATCTCGCGCGCGATGTCGAAATCGGCTTCCTGAATGCGGATGGTCACATTTGCAGTCATCAGATCATCGCGATCCCTGCGCAAGATGCTCAGCCGCCGGTCATCGGCGGGAAAAACGCAATCTCGCGAGCGCCGGCAATTGCCGCATCCGGCTTGACGTGGGCGCGGTCGATGGCGGCGCGGATCACCCGCGGGGTCTCGAAGGCGTGGGCGTAGCTCTCGCCGCGCCGGGCCAGCCAGGCCATCAACTCGTCGACGGTGTGCACCTCCGGCGGCAGCTCGATGGTTTCTTCGGCCTTGCCGATCCGCTCGCGCACCCAGGCGAAATACTTGACCTTCATGCCCGATCCTCCTCGATCAGGTGATGGATGCCGGCGCGCAGATAATCCCAGCCGGTGTAGATGGTGACGATCGCGGAGATCCACAGCAGCAGCAGTCCGGTCTGGGTAACCACCGGGCCGAGCTGGTTGGCGACCATCCCAACCAGTTGGTCGCCGGCATCGCCGGCCAGCAGAAATCCGATCGCGACCAGTTGCACCGTGGTCTTCCACTTGGCGAGATTTGTCACCGGCACGCTGACGCGCAAGGCCGCGAGATATTCGCGCAGGCCCGAGACCAGGATTTCGCGGCACAGGATCACGATCGCCGCCCACAGTGACCAGTTGTGGATGATGCCGTCCGCGGCCAGCATCAACAGGCAGGATGCGACCAGGAGCTTGTCGGCGATCGGATCGAGCATCCGGCCGAACGCGGATTGCTGGTCCCAGATTCGCGCATAGTAGCCATCGAAAAAGTCGGTAACTCCGGCGGTGATGAACACCGCCAGCGCCACCCAGCGCAGCCACAGCGGCCCGTCCATGATGGCCTGCGCATAGATGCAGCCGACCACCACCGGGATGGCGGCGATTCGCGCATAGGTCAGGATATTCGGCAGGGAAAGCGAGCTTTTGGCCGTCCCCCGGGTGGTGACAACGTTCATCCGTCTTACCAATACCGCTCAGCCAGCAAGGTCAACCACGGGATGCACATGATCTGCTGCGGACAGGGGGACATGGCCGAAATTCCGTCCTCTCGCCCGGGCTAGCCGGGCTGGGAATGGAAGAATTCGAAAATCTTGCGTGCGCTCTCGGCGCTGACGCCCGGAACCTTGCCGAGGTCGGCGATCGAGGCCCGCTCGATCTCCTTCAAGGTTCCGAAATGATGCAGCAAGGCACGTTTGCGTGACGGGCCGATCCCGGGAATTTCCTGCAATCCCGCTTCGCGGATGTCCTTTTTGCGGAGCTTGCGGTGCGAGCCGATCACGAAGCGATGCGCCTCGTCGCGCAGCCGCTGGATGAAGTACAATACGGGGTCGCGCGGCTCGAGCTTGATGGCCTCGCGCTCCGGCATGAACAGGGTTTCGCGCCCGGCGTCGCGCTCCGGCCCCTTCGCGACCGCGAGCAGCGAGACCTGCGTCAGCCCGATCGCCGCAAAGATCTCCCGGACGGCATTGAGCTGGCCGCGGCCACCGTCGATGACGACGAGGTCGGGCCATTGCGGGAACGAATCGTCGTCCGCTTTGGATTTGGCGCCGCCTTCGGCGGCCGGCGTCAGCAGGCGCTTGAACCGGCGCTGCAGCACCTCGCGCATCATCGCGTAATCGTCGCCGGGCGTCAGCCCTTCCGACTTGATGTTGAACTTGCGGTACTGGTTCTTGATGAAGCCGTCCGGCCCCGCCACGATCATGGCGCCCACGGCATTGCTGCCCTGGATGTGGCTGTTGTCGTAAACCTCGATCCGCTTCGGCGGATGCGGCAGCCCGAGCGTGGCGACCAGTGCCTGCAGCAAGCGCCCCTGGGTTGCGGTATCGGCGAGCTTGCGCCCCAAGGCCTCGCGCGCATTGGTCAGCGCGTGCGCGACCAATTCCTTCTTTTCGCCGCGCCGCGGCGTCGTGACTTCCACCTTGAAGCCGGCCTTGACCGAGAGCGCACTGGCCAGCAGCTCGCTCTCCTCGATCGCGTGCGACAGCAGGATGAGTTTCGGCGGCGGCTTATCGTCGTAGAACTGCGCCAGGAACGAGCCCAGCACCTCTTCGGGGGTGAACGATTTCTCCGCGCGCGGAAAATAGGCGCGGTTGCCCCAGTTTTGCCCGGTGCGAAAGAAGAACACCTCGACGCAGGAATAGCCGCCCTCCTGATGGATGGCGAATACGTCGGCTTCCTCCACGGTGCGCGGATTGATGCCCTGCTGCGACTGGATCGCCGACAGCGCCGCCAGCCGGTCGCGGTACAGCGCCGCGGTTTCAAATTCGAGTTCGGCCGAGGCCTTTTCCATTTCGCCGGCCAATTCCTGTTTCACCAGGTGACTGCGGCCGGAAAGGAAATCGGTGGCCTCGCGCACCAGTTCGGTATAGCCGGGAAAATCGATCTCGCCGGTGCAGGGCCCCGAGCAGCGCCGGATCTGGTAGAGCAGGCAAGGCCGCGTGCGGCTTTCAAAGAACGAGTCGGTGCAGGAGCGCACCAGAAACGCGCGCTGCAGCGCCGTGATGGTGCGATTGACCGCACCTGCCGAGGCGAACGGGCCGAAATATCGTCCGGGCCGCGATTGCGCGCCGCGATGTTTGAGGATCTGCGGCGCCCAGTGATCGCCGGTGATCAGGATGTAGGGAAACGACTTGTCGTCGCGCAATTGCACGTTGAAGCGCGGCCGCAGTTGCTTGATCAGGTTGGCCTCGAGCAGCAGCGCTTCGGTTTCGGTCGTGGTCGATACGATCTCGACCGAAACGGTGGCCGCGATCATGCGCAAAATCCGCGCCGGCTGCGGCGCCGTGACCCTGGCGTAGGAGGCGAGCCGCTTGCGGACGTTTTTCGCCTTGCCGACGTAGAGCACGTCGCTCGCCGCGTTCAGCATGCGATAGACGCCGGGCGAGGTCGGCGCGTGGCGCACGGCATTTTCGATCGCGGCATGGCCGATCGCCAACGGGCCTTCCGGCACCGCCTCGTTGCCCTCCTCGGGAAGCTCCGGCAGCCTCGCCTCTTCGTCTTCTTCGGCACCAGCCGTGGCGGGGTCGATGTCGCCCGCGACCGCCTGCTGCGGCGGCAGATCGGCATGCGCGGCAACCGGCTCGGAGTCCGGCCGCGGGTCGGATGCCTCGGGCTTATCGTTGGAATCCTGGTCCATCAGCCTGAACTTAAGCCCTGCCAACGGGGCTCGCCAGCATGGGGCGGGCGAGGGGAGCCCCGAGCCGCAGCCGGCCCGGCTGGTTTTCCGTAACGCTTTCTTAAGAATGATGAGGAGGCGCTAACCGGGCTTAACAAGCCCTTAACCTAAAACTCTCGATAAATCTTACTGGCAAAAAGTGGAATTCCGTAACCACGGCGGTTCGCATCGCTTCGGGGATTGGCATGCGGGTCCAAGGGTCGCGGCAGTTGCGTGGAGAGTGAGATGAAAAAGTTCTTGTTGGCAGTGGCCTCGGTCGCGGCGGGCTGGACGGCATCGGCGCAGGCGGCCGACCTCTATGCGCCGCGTGCTCCCTACACCGTCAATCAGCCGCTCAACGCCTATAGCTGGGCGGGGCCGTATCTGGGCGGCAATCTCGGCTATGCCTGGGGCTCGGTCGACAACAATCCCACCAAGCCGTCCGGTTTGGCCGGCGGTGTCCAGGCCGGCTACAACTGGCAGACCGGCCCCTGGGTGTTCGGCGCCGAAGGCGATATCCAGATTTCCGGCGCCGACGATACCTTTGCGCCCTGGAAGTTCTCGAACCCGTGGTTCGGCACCGCGCGCGGCCGTGTCGGCTATGCCTTCAGCAACATCCTGTTCTATGGCACCGGCGGCCTGGCGTTCGGCGAGTTGCGCGGCGAGACCTTCGGGCTGTCGGAATCCCATAGCAATATCGGCTGGACCGCCGGCGTCGGCGCCGAGTTCGGCCTCGCCCAGAACTGGAGCGCCAAGATCGAATATCTCTACGTCGATCTCGCCAGCGACAATTTCACCATTACCGGCGCCTCGAACGGTTTCCGCTTCGGCCTGCTGCGCGCCGGGATCAACTATCACTTCTGATAGCAACGAGAAACTTTCCTGCCAGCTAATCCCGGCCGCGTTGCGCGGCCGGGATTTTTTTATCGCGGCCACGCTGCGCCGTGGCTCCCGGCATCAACGCCACTGCTCTGCATCGGCCTCGCCGAAGCAGCGGCTCGCCCAGCGTCCTTCGAGCACGAGCTGGATAGAGGCTTTGCGTTGGCCCAGCGCCAGACGCCATCCGCGCTTGGGATCGCGCTCTAGGATGAAATCACCAGATCGACCGCCTTGGGGCCTTTGCCCTTCTTGTCCGGTTCGACCTCGAAAGTGATGCGTTGTCCCTCGGTCAAATCCTTCAGTCCGGCCCGCTCCACCGCGGTGATGTGCACGAACACATCGCGACCGCCGTCGTCGGGCTTGATGAAGCCATAGCCGCGTTCTCCATTGAAGAACTTGACCGTCCCAGTCATGGCCATCGGGAAACTCCTCCCCCGTGCTCCTCCGCCGCCTACGCGCTGCGTAGCGGCCCGACCGGAAATTCGCTGCCGGAAAGCCTGGCCATCAATTGCGGATCAGGCTGTGAGCGCCGATCCAACTTCAAACGACATCAGAGGCCTTGTCACTCCGCCGCTACCATTCGCGGAAGCGGAACGTAAAGCCGGTCCTAATGGAGTTGAGCATAATACGCTTCCCGGCAAATTGCCTACGATTCAAATCGGACTTTTCACAAGGGCTGCGCGGTCCGGTCAAGGTTTGGGCGTTTCGATCCTGAACCGGCCGGCGCCGCCCTGGCCGAGCGGCTTTTCGAGCTCGGGCAGGATCGCCTTTAACTCACCCATCAACGTCCATGGCGGATTGACGATCAACAGCCCGGCCGAAGCCAGCGCCGTCCCGGTGCTTTGCGGGGCGACACTGAACTCCACGCGCAGGCATTTGCCGGGCGGCCTGCTGGCGCCGGCGGCCTCAGCCACCTGCCGCGCCAGATGGTCGGCGGCGCGCCGGCTCTTCACCGGATACCACAGCAGATAGCTGCCGGTCGGCCATTTCGCGAAAGCCTCGGTAAAGCCGTCCGCCAGACGTTCGAACTCGTCCTTTGCCTCGAAAGGCGGATCGATCAGGACCAGGCCGCGGCGCTCGTTCGGCGGCACGAATGCCGGCAGCGCCAGCCAGCCATCGAGGTCGACCACCCGGGCCTGGGTGTCGCGCCGCAGCGCGTCGATCAGGCGCTTTCGCGCGTTCGGTTCGACCTCGCACGCGGTGAGGCGATCCTGCGGCCGCAGCAGCGCGCGCGCGATGAGCGGCGAACCCGGATAGGTCCGGAGATCGGATGGCGGATTGAAGGCCCTGACGATGTCGAGATAGGGCGCGATCAGCGGCAGGGCCGTCCCGGAAAATCGCGCCTGCATGATCCGGGCAATGCCGGTCAGCCATTCGCCGCCGCGGCGCGCCTGTTCGCCGCTCAAATCGTACAGCCCGGCGCCGGCATGGCTGTCGATGACGCGAAACGCGGCCGGCTTCTCCTGCAGATGAATCAGCATGCGCACCAGCACGATGTGCTTGATGACATCGGCAAAGCCGCCGGCATGGAAGGCGTGACGGTAGTTCATCGGAAGACTTACGGTTTCGTTGAGAAGGACGACCGGCGTCTTCTACCCGTCAGGAGGCGAGCTTGTCCCACGGCATTCACGTCTTTGGCGAACAAGGCGAAGCAGGACATGAACGCCGTGGGACAAACTCCCGGTATGGCGGAGGTGGCAGTTAGCCGCCGCGGATCGGCGGCATCACCACCTCGTCGCGGCGGCAGGCGCGGCGATCGATTTCTTCGCAGGAACGGAACTGCAGTTCCTTGCTCATGCAGATCCGCACCTCGCTGAGCCGGCTCTTGCCGCAGGTCACCGCGATTGCCGAGCTGCTCAAGCCGGGATTGGCGGCGATGAAGGCCTCTTCGATTTCGGCCGGCGCCACCGTCTTCGGCGCTGATAATTCCAGATATTCGGGCGGGATCTTCACCGCCGAGCGCGCCTTGCGGATGGTCTCGAAATAGCTCCGCGCGCCGAGCCCCGAGCAGGTGCCATGCTTGTCCCACTCGTTGAAGATCAGCCCGGGCGCCGGCATCAGGTCCAGCATCGAGGTCATGATGTTGCGGTCGAGCCGCGGCGAGGGGCGCTGGCAGTAATCGGGAAAGCCGTGCTCATATTGCGGCCACAGGCCATGGACCACGAAAGAATAGGGCCGGCCGCCGCACTGCTCCTGCGAGCGTCCGCTGCTGCCGCGCTCCGAGGCCTCCTCGCAGAAGGAAGGCGACCACGACAGCGACAGCACGTAAAAATCGAACTCCCCCGGTGCGTTCTGGCGGCGGTCCTGTGCCGACGCCGGTCCGGGCGCGGCGATGCCGATCAACGCCGCCGAGGCGAGCAGCCCGAGCGAGATCAAAAACCGCCAAATCAAACCCTTTGGAAAATAAGCCTTCGCAAAATAAGCCTTCGTAAAATAAGCCTTGGGAAAATAAGCCATCGTGACACCCCTTACTCGGACCCGGGATGGAGCCTAGCAGGGGGCCGGAACATTTCAAGAACAAAAATCGGAACAGGCCAATCCCCTGCAATCGCCGGGGCGGCGAATCAGGGCCGAGCGGCCTTGCAGGCGGGATTATAGGCCCAGTCGCGATCGAGCCCGGTGACGCACCATTCGACGCCCTGGCCGAAGCTGGCAAAGCCGCCATCCTCGATGATCGAGTAATGCACGGTGCGCATCCTGCCGTCGCTCAGCATCACATCGGCGCTGCAAAAGCGGCGCGGAATGTTGTCGGACTGCCAGGGCCGGAAGCCGGTTTCATGGATCCCGCCGTAGGCTGTGATCTGCAGCGAGGAATTCCAGAAGGTGCTTTCCTTTTCCTGGAATTGATTGGTGATGGTGCCAAGCGCAGCTTCGCAAGGCTTCACCAGCCCGTCATAGCGCGGGCCCGACAGCCAGAAGTTCAACTCCAAAGGATTGGCCGCCTCGGCCGGCTGGCCAAACGCAAACAGGCCCAGGACCGCGCCGAAAGCAGTGCCAAGGCCGAGCTTTAGCAAGCAGTTGATGATGTCGCGCATGGGCCATCCGCCGCAAGAACCAACGCAGCGGACGGTGCCGTGAAGGCCGGGCGAGGTCAAGTGCAAGGCGGCAACACCTGCCAGATAAGTAGGTGGCTGGCTGTCTGCGGTTCTTTTCATGGCCGGGGTTGCGCTCTAAGGTGCGGGGGGAATGGAGTCGGCGATGCGAAAAATTGCGGCCGCGGGCCTGGGTGCGATATTGGGACTGCTGGCCGGCGGCGCCGGCACGGGCCGACTGGGTGTCGCCGTTCAAGGGCAACGACACCGGCGGCATCATCGCCTATGCCATGGCGATGCAGATCGACGTCCGCCAGGTCGCGGTCGATCATTGCGCCCGTTACAACAAGGTGGTGAAATTCCTGTCGGTCGATCCGCAATATGGCGGCTACGTTTCCTTTGCCTGCCGCTGGGTGCCTTACGGCGCCAATGAACGGCCGCTGACCACGCGCTACTGAGCCGGATTATTGCTCTAAGCGGATGAGGTCAACCGAGAGCGCGGAGCATGACGCGACAGCTTCTTGCAATCTGTCTGGGATCTTGTGTGCTGGCTGTGCTGCCGGCGCCAAAGGCCACTGCGGTGGAAGCGCCGGTGCGCAAGGCCGGCCTGTGGGAGATGAAGATCATCAGGACCGGTTCGCCGCTGCCGGAGATGACGATGCAGCACTGCACCGATGAGGCGACCGACCGGGAGATGAACACCGGGCTCGCCCCGGCGGCGAATGATCTCTGTTCCAAACACGAGCTGCAGAAGACCGCGACCGGTTACTTCAGCGATAGCGTGTGCAGCGTCGGGCGGGCGTCGATCACCTCGCATTCGGAAATTTCAGGCGACTTCAATTCCGCCTATACCGTCAAGTCCACCTCGCACACCGAACACGGTCCCGCCGCGTTGCCGCTCGATGCAACCATGACGATCGAGGCGAAGTGGCTAGGGGCCTGCAAGCCCGACCAGAAACCCGGGGACGTGGTGATGCCCGGCGGTTTCAAGCTGCACCTCAAGGACGCGCAAGCTCTGAAGGGTCTGGCGCCGAAGTAAACCCCGACGAGGAAGAAGAAAACGCTCACACCGGGATTCGCGCCGCGGCGCGCAGCCCACCCGTCGGGCTGTCGCCGAGCGTGATGTCGCCGCCATGCGAGCGGGCGATGTCGCGCGCGATCGCCAGGCCCAGGCCGGTGCCGCCCTCATCCTGGTTGCGGGCGCCGTCCAGCCGCAGGAACGGCTTGAACACTTCCTCGCGCATATGCGGCGGAATGCCCGGTCCATCGTCATCGATGGTGACCGTCAGATAACGGTGATCGCGGTGGCCGGTAATCGAAATGGTGTTGGCATGCCGGGCGGCGTTGGAGACGAGATTGCCGAGGCAGCGCTTGAACGAGGCCGGCTTTACCGTCACCACCGGCAATCCGTGGAAGGCCACCGTCGCGACGTGGCCGTTGCGTTCGGCGTCGCTGCGCAATTCCTCCAGCGCCACCGCCATATCGGTCGGCTGCGCCTGCTCGCCGCTGTCGCCGCGGGCGAAAGCGAGATAGTCCTCGAGCATGCCGGACATCTCGTCGACGTCGCGCCGCATGCCCTCGACCTCCGGGCTGTCGCCGATCAGCGCCAGCTCCAGCTTGAACCGGGTCAGGATCGTGCGCAGATCGTGCGAGACGCCCGCCAGCATCGCGGTGCGTTGCTCGATCGAGCGTTCGATGCGCGATTTCATTTCCAGGAAGGCTTGCGCCGCGCGGCGCACTTCCCGCGCCCCGCGCGGGCGAAAATTCAGCGCCTCGCGGCCCTTGCCGAAACTTTCCGCGGCATCGGCCAGCCGCAGGATCGGCTTGATCTGGTTTCGCAGGAACAATACCGCGACGATCAGCAGGATCGAGGAGGTGCCGATCATCCAGAACAGGAAGATTTCCGAATTGGAGGCATAGGCCGCGCTGCGCTGGGCGAAAATGCGCATCACCGCATCGTCGAGCTGAATGCGGATTTCCACCAGGTTGGAACGGCCGACGGTGTCGATCCAGAACGGCTTGCCGACCTTGCGGCCGATCTCCACCGACAGCGTCTGGTCGAGCAGCGAGAAAAACGGCTTCGGCCCGGGCGGCGGCATGTCACCGACCGGGAGGAAATCGACCACCAGCTGCAGCCGCTGCTGGGCGATGCGCCGCAATTGCGCGCGATCCTTGTCCTGCGGATAATCCTGGTAGACATCGATCAGGCTGGCAATGTCCTGCACCACGGCGGCCGACAGATGCCGCGTCACCGTGTTCCAGTGCCGCTCCATGAACACGAACGCCACCACCGACTGCAGCACCACCATCGGCACGATCATGATCAGCAGCGCGCGGGCGTACAGCCCGGTCGGCATCCAGCCCTTGAAGGCGTTGCCGATCCAGCTGTTGGCCGCCGAGACCCGTCCCGCGGCGGTGCGGATCATTGTGATGCCGCTGTCGAGCGTGCTCATCTGGCGAGCTTCACTGGGGATGTGCTCAAGGGGACGCCACCAGGCGATAGCCGATGCCGCGCACCGCCTGCAGGAACAGCGGATTGGCGGGATCGCGCTCGATCTTGCGGCGCAGGCGGTTGATCTGGACGTCGACGGCGCGCTCGTTGACGCTGCCCTCGCCGGTAAGCGCGCTGCGCGGCACGGTCTCGCCCGGCGTCACCGCCAGGATGCGCAGCATCTCGCGCTCGCGATCGGTGAGATGAATGGCCTCCTCGCCCTGGCGCAGTTCGCCGCGGTCGAGATGATAGACGTAGGGTCCGAACGCGACCTGCTCGAGCGTCGCGAGCGGCGGCGGCGCGCTGCGCTTCAGGATATTGCCGATTCGCAGCACCAGCTCGCGCGGCTCGAACGGCTTTGCCACGTAATCGTCGGCGCCGATCTGCAGGCCCTCGATGCGCGCTTCGGCTTCGTGGCGCGCCGTCAGCATGATGATCGGCACCGAGGAGGATTTGCGGATGAAGCGGGCGAGATCGAACCCGGTCTCGCCGGGCATCATGACGTCGAGGATCAACAGATCGAAATGCAGGCCGAGCAGCTTGGCGCGGGCGTCGCTGGCGCTCATCGCGGTGGTGACGCGATAGCCCTCGCCGCACAGAAAGCGCGACAACAGATCGCGGATGCGGCGGTCGTCATCGACCAGCAGCAGATGCAGGGCGTCGTCGGCCGGTCGCGGCGGCGTTCGGGCGGCAGTTGCAGCCAGGGGCACGGCTATTCCTTTGGCTTTGGGTTGCCGGATCCGAGGATGGTTTCGAGCACCTTGTCGGGATCGTCGCGATCGATCATCGCGCGCAGGAATTGCCGGACCGTATCGGCGCCTTCGGGCGTGATCTCCTTGAGCGCGCGGTTGATGCGGTCGGTCTGCAGGCCAGCCAGCCGGCCAACCAGCGCCTCGCCCTTGGCGGTGGCGAAAAGCAGGCGCTGGCGGCGGTCGCTATTGCCGGTCTTCTGCAGGATATATCCTTCGTCGAGCAGTTGCTTGAGCACGCGCCCGAGCGATTGCTTCGTAATCCGCAGCACATCCAGCAGGTCGGCGACCTTGAGGCCGGGGTAGCGGCGGACGAAATGCAACACCCGGTGATGCGCGCGGCCGAAGCCGAAAGCCTCCAGCTCATGATCGGCGTCGCCGACGAAATCGCGGTAGGCGAAGAACAACAGCTCGATGATATCCCAGCGCAAATCGGCGGCTGCCGAAGCGGGGGACTTCGCTTCGCTCGACCGCGAATCGGGACTTCGCGGTTGCTGTGAAAAATTTATGTCAGCCATATTGACGTATCTTGGGTTTAATGTTACAAAATGGTCAGCCACGACGAAATATCAGGTCGTTTCGTGGGCGGTGACGTCTCAGGCGACCTGAGGGAGCCAAGGCATGCAGTGAGGGCGGCGGATTTAGCTACCGCGATTGTCGAGCGGCGTTTCGGCCAACATACTGGACTTCCGCATCCCGCAAAAGCATGTCCTAAGCTTGACGAACTTGGCCGCAACGACCACAGCCACGGACCCGCCCCATGAACGCCCACCAGAAGATCGCGTTTTCCTGCCGCCCGACATCGAAACCCGTTGCCGCCGAGGCCCGGGCCGACATGCTGAAGGATCCGGGCTTCGGACGTGTCTTCACCGATCACATGGTGACCATCCGTTGGACCCGGGATCGCGGCTGGCACGACGCTGAGCTGCGGGCGCGCGAGCCGATCTCGCTCGATCCCGCCGCTGCCGTGCTGCATTATGGCCAGGAAATCTTTGAAGGCCTGAAGGCCTATACCCGCGCCGACGGCAGCATCGCCTTGTTCCGGCCCGATCAGAATGCGCAGCGGTTTCAGGCCTCCGCTGCGCGTCTGGCGATGCCGGAGCTGCCGGAATCGGTGTTCCTGCAAGCGGTCGATGAGCTGGTGAAGATCGATTCGGTTTGGATACCCGGCGAGGAAGGCAGCCTCTATCTGCGCCCCTTCATGTTCGCGACCGAGGCTTTTCTCGGCGTCCGGCCGTCCTACGAATATCTCTTCGTGCTGATCGCGAGCTCGGTCGGCGCCTACTTCAAGGGCGGCGCCAAGGCGGTCACCGTGTGGCTCAGCGACCGCTATACGCGCGCGGCCGAAGGCGGCACCGGCGCGGCCAAATGCGGCGGCAATTACGCCGCCAGCCTGCTCGCCCAGGCCGAGGCGATCGAACACGGCTGCGATCAGGTCGTGTTCCTCGATGCGGCCGAGCATCGCTGGGTCGAGGAACTCGGCGGCATGAACGTCTTCTTCGTGTTCGACGACGGTTCGCTGATGACGCCGCCGCTGAGCGGCACGATCCTGGCGGGCATCACCCGGGATTCGATCATCACGCTCGCCCGCGGCGACGGCCGCACGGTCCGCGAGCAGCGCTACAGCATCGAGCAATGGCGCACTGATGCCGCGAGCGGCAAGCTGCGCGAAGCCTTCGCCTGCGGCACCGCCGCGGTGGTCGCGGCGATCGGCCGGATCAAGAGCGCCGATGGCGATATCCTGATCGGCGACGGCGATGGCGGCCCGATCACCGCAGCGCTGAAGGCGACGCTGGTCGGCATCCAGCGTGGCGATGTCGCCGACGCCAAGGGCTGGGTGCGCAGAATCGCGTAAGCGGCACGACGGCGGTTGCCGCATCGTGCCTGCGCTGGTACCAACGCCGCCGATGGCCGACAAACCCAAAAAACCGCAAAAGCTCAAGGCGCGGCTGCCGCGCGGGCTGGCCGATCGCGGGCCCGCCGAGATCGCCGCGACGCGGCGCATGACCGAGACCATCCGCGAAGTGTTCGAGCGCTACGGTTTCGAGCCGGTGGAAACGCCGGCGATGGAATACACCGATGCGCTCGGCAAATTCCTGCCCGACCAGGACCGCCCCAACGAGGGCGTGTTCTCGTTCCAGGACGACGACGAGCAGTGGATCTCGCTGCGCTACGACCTGACCGCGCCGCTGGCGCGCTATGTCGCGGAAAACTTCGATTCACTGCCGAAGCCCTATCGCAGCTACCGCGCCGGCTATGTCTATCGCAACGAGAAGCCGGGGCCGGGCCGCTTTCGCCAGTTCATGCAGTTCGATGCCGATACGGTCGGCTCGGCTTCGCCGGCGGCGGATGCCGAGATGTGCATGATGGCGGCCGATACCATGGAGGCGCTGGGCATTCCGCGCGGCTCTTATGTGGTGAAGGTGAATAACCGCAAGGTGCTCGACGGGGTGAGGGACGCGATCGGCGTAACCGACGACGTTCAATGGCTGACCGTCATGCGTGCGATCGACAAACTGGATCGATTGGGCATATCCGGAATCCAGCAGCTGCTCGGTACTGGCCGTAAAGATGAATCCGGTGACTTTACGAAGGGTGCTGGATTGAGTGCGGCCGATATTGCACTGGTGATTGGTGTCATCGAAAAAGTCAGCGATTCCGAGGAAAAAGCCGCCCAGATCGATTTGCGATTGCGTGACAGCAAAATTGGCCAGCAAGGTCGCGAAGAATTGGAAGAAATCAGCGGGCTCGTTGCAGCATCCGGCTACGGCCCTGATCGGATCGTCATCGACTCCTCCGTCGTGCGTGGTCTCGAATATTACACCGGCCCGGTCTACGAGGTCGAACTGCTGCTCGACACCAAGGACGAAAAAGGCCGCCCGGTCCGCTTCGGCTCGGTCGGCGGCGGCGGGCGCTACGATGGCCTCGTCTCGCGCTTTCGCGGTGAGCCGGTGCCGGCGACGGGATTTTCGATTGGCGTGTCGCGGCTGCAGGCGGCGCTCACCATGCTCGGCAAGCTGGACGCTAGCCCGGCCTTCGGTCCCGTGGTCGTCACCGTGTTCGATCGCGATCGGACAGCCGATTACCAGAAGATGGTGGCGGCCTTGCGCGCCGAAAAAATCCGCGCGGAACTGTATCTCGGCAATCCCAAAAACATGGGCAACCAGCTCAAATATGCCGACCGCCGCAATTCGCCTTGCGTGATCATCCAGGGCTCGGACGAGAAGGCGCGCGGCGAAATTCAGATCAAGGATCTGATCGAAGGCGCCAAGGCGGCGGCCGCGATCGCTTCCAACCAGGAATGGCGCGAGACCCGCCCGGCGCAGTTTTCGTGCCGCGAAGACGAGATCGTCGCCAAGGTGCGCGAAGTGCTGGCGCGGCACAATGTGAGGTGGAATTAGAGCCCGTCTTGGCAAAAAGGCGCTCTTGCGCCGTCGCGCACCATGGAGACAATACGCATCCTCGAGACGCGGCCGACAGGCCGCTCCTTGGATGAGGACCGAGTTCGGGGCTAGAGTGACGCAGCAAGAGCAAAGGAAGTGACAAGATGCCTGAAATAACCATCAGCATGGCCGCCGGCCGGACCGATGAACAGAAGGCCGGCATGATGCGCGACATCACGCAGGCGCTGGTGAAGAACCTCGGCATCGATTCCGATGCCGTCGTGATCCAGATCAACGAAGCGCCGCTGTCGCACAAGATGAAAGGCGGCAGGACCTTTGTGGAGCGGATGGCGAAGAAGTAGGGCGAATTCCTCTCCGCCCGTGGTCGCCCGCGTTCGGCGGGCGGCGCATCGTTCTTCCCGGATCATCCCATGGATGCACGCGACGTCATCAAGGTCGGCATCAGCGCCGAGCGTACGCTAATCGTGCCGCCGGAGCGCACCGTCGGGCATTTTGTCCCGGGCATGCCGATGGTCTACGCCACCCCGATGATGATCCTGGAAATGGAGATGACGTCCAGCGACGCCGTCAACCGGTATCTCGAGCCGGGCTGGGTCACCGTCGGCACCGAGGTCGATGTCCGCCACCTCGCCGCGACTCCGGTCGGCGCCAGGGTGCGGACCACCTCACGGGTGATCGCGGTGGAGCGTCGGCTGATCCGGTTCGAAGTCGAGGCCTTCGACGAGACCCGCCGCGTCGGCGAGGGCCGCCACGCCCGCGGCCTCGTCAATCTCGAGGCGTTTGCCAAGCGGTTTGGGCCCGGTTGACCGGGCAACACGTTGGGCTGGAGGGCCGAAGAAACCTACTTCGCCAGTTCCTTCGAGCGCCGCGTGGCGGCGGCGACCGCGCGGCTTAGCAGCGATTGCATGCCATCCGGTCCCATCAGCAGTTCCAGCGCCGCGGCGGTGGTGCCGCCGGGGGAGGTGACGTTCTGGCGCAGCGTCGCGGCGGCAAGCTCCGAGCGATGCAGCAATTCGCCGGAGCCCGCGACCGTCGCGCGCGCCAGTTTCGTGGCGAGTTCCGGCGGCAGCCCGGCTTCGACGCCGGCCCGCGCCAGTTCTTCGGCGAGCAGGAAAACGTAGGCCGGACCGGAGCCGGAAACCGCGGTCACCGCGTCCATCAAACTCTCGTCGCCGACCCATTCGACCGCACCGGTGGCGCGCAACAGCGCGTCCGCGACCGCGCGCTGGCCGGCGCTGACTCTGCTTGCCGCCACCGCCACCGTGATGCCGCGGCCGATCGCGGCCGGCGTGTTGGGCATCGCCCGCACTACGCAGCCTCCGCAGACCTGTTCGATCGATGCGATCGTCATGCCCGCCATGATCGACACCACCAGCGTGGACGAGCCGGCCAATGATTTCAGCATCGGGCCGGCTTCGCGGAACGCCTGCGGTTTCAGCGCGACTACCAGGGTGGCGACGGCGCCGACCTCGCCGGGCGACGGATTGAGTCGAACGCCTTGTGCGGCCAGCGCGGCGATCTCGCCGGAGGGCTGTGGTTCGATGACGGCGACGCGGCGCGGATCGAGCCCGCGCGACAGCCAGCCCGACAGCATCGCCCCGCCCATCTTTCCCGCGCCGGCGAGCACGATGGGACCCTGGATTTGCGCGAGCGCGCCTGCTGCGGTGACTGACGACGACATTGAACATACTCTCGTCGTCCCGGCCTAGTGCGCGATTGCGCACGGGAGCCGGGACCCATGACCACCGGCTTTTCTATTGAAGCGAAAGGCAGGCCACAAGCATTTTGCCCAAACGTTGATGGCACGGAGTAAAGGTCCCGGCTCAAGGCGGGAACGACACCAAATATGTCGAGAGGCAGCGGGCGAACGCCTTACGCCTCGCCCTCGGTGTCGAACATCGCCGCGCTCATGGCTTCGGCCGCGCTCTTGCCGGCCCAGACCGCGAACTGGAACGCGGGATAATAACGCTCGCAGGCATGGATGGCGCCGACCAGCATGCTCTCGCATTGCGCGGCCGAGGCGGTGATGCCGCCCGGCAGCACCAGCGCCTGCCGGTACATGATCATGCCGGTGTGGGTCCAGATATCGAAATGGCCGATCCACAATTGCTCGTTGATCGCAGCGATCAGCCGCTGCACTTCCGGCCTGCGCGGCGGCGGGATCTTCATGTCGAAGGCGCAGGCCAGATGCAGCGCCTCGATCTCGGTCATCCAGGTGAAGGACAGCTGATAGTCGGTCCAGTCGCCCTTGGAGATGATCGTCACCTCGTCTTCGCCGGAACGCTCGAACGACCAGTTGTGACTAGCGGCAATGTCCTCGACCACCGCGAGCGGATTGTTCCGGGAATCGATTATGCCTTCGAGGAGGGACATGCCGTCTTCGACCCTTGTTCCTGAATGTGTTGATACGCACGCAGCAGGCCAGCCCGCGCTTGTCCGACGCGTCGCTGCCGACTGCACTCTCGTGACGGCCCAGAGTTGGTGGGGGTCGGGCCTTGCGGAGATCAAGTGATGTGATTTGCGGAATCGACGCAACCGCACCCGGAGTCCATCCACAGGCAAAGCGGGGCTCGTCCACAACTCTTCGCGGGCGTTAACTTTTGCGGTGAGAACAAACCGGAATCGGATTCGCGACGCGCGAGTCCGGCGCGCGGAATTCGCCGTTCGTGAGCCGGATTGGCCCGGCTCAATGGTTAATTTCCGCGCCAGCCGCCGCGCGCGCAGTTTCGCGCCGGCGGCATGAGCACTTGCCGATTCCCGATGCCGAAGGCGCTTGCCGGCACAGCCGGCCTTCGGCATAATTGTTCCAGGCCACCCATACCGGGCGGCCGATGTTCTCAGGGCGGGGTGAAAGTCCCCACCGGCGGTAAGGGGTCGATACGACCTCAAGCCCGCGAGCGCCTTCCCTTCCGGAAGGGTCAGCAGATTCGGTGTGATTCCGAAGCCGACGGTTAAAGTCCGGATGAAAGAGAACGGCCGCGACAGCCGCGTTTTCGCGCGGCGCGTCGTTCCGTATGCCCTGATTCTGGTCCTGAAAGAGGAAAGCCATGAATCAGATGTTGCAAGATGCCGAAGTAAACGACCCTACCGGCGTAACGAGCCCTCCCGAAACCATCGATCCACCTGCGGCGCGGGCGCACCCGCGCTTCGCAAAGCCGCAGCGGATTGCCTTCGTGCAGTCGGCCTGGCATCGCGAGGTGGTGGAGCAATGCCGCATCGCCTTCCTGCAGGAGATGGAAGCGCGCCACGTCGCGCGCGCGCAGATCGATCTGTTCGAGGTGCCGGGCTCGTTCGAAATCCCGCTGCATGCGCAACTGCTCGCCAAGACGCGGCGCTACACCGCGATAGTCGCCGCGGGTCTCGTGGTCGATGGCGGCATCTACCGGCACGAATTCGTCGCCGATACCGTGATCAAGGCGCTGATGGATGTGCAGTTGCGCACTGAAGTGCCGGTATTTTCCGCGGTGCTGACGCCGCAGCAGTTCCACGAGAGCGCCGCGCATTTCGAATTCTTCCGCAAGCACTTCGCCACCAAGGGGGTCGAAGTCGCGGAGGCCTGCGCCGACACGCTGCACAGCCTGGAACGGCTGCGCGGTCAGGTCGCGGCGGGGATCGCGTAGTCTCGAGGTTTCCCCGATGTGCAATTGCACATCTGAGGTTCTCATCTCGATGGGCTCCGGATGACGCGGAGACGGTTCAGTCGAACAAGCTCGACACCGACTCTTCCGAGGCGGTGCGGCCGATCGCCTCGGCGATCAGCGAGGCGATCGAGAGGGTGCGGATGTTGGGCGCGTTGCGCACCGCTTCGGTCGGCTGGATCGAGTCGGTAATCACGAGCTCTTTCAGCTTGGAGGATGTGATGCGCGCCGCGGCGCCACCGGACAGCACGCCGTGGCTGATATAGGCATAGACATCCTTGGCGCCGTTGGCGAGCAGCGCGTCGGCGGCATTCACCAGCGTGCCGCCGGAGTCGACGATGTCGTCGACCAGGATGCAGGTAAAGCCGGCGCAATCGCCGATCACGTTCATCACCTCGGATTCGCCGGCGCGTTCGCGGCGCTTGTCGATGATGGCGAGCGGCGTGTTGATGCGTTTGGCCAGCCCGCGCGCGCGCACCACGCCGCCGACGTCAGGCGACACCACGATGACGTTGGACAGATCGAAGCGTTCCTTGATGTCGCGCACCATGACCGGGGAGGCGAAGAGGTTGTCGGTCGGGATATCGAAGAATCCCTGGATCTGGGCCGCATGCAGATCGAGCGTCATGACGCGGTCGATGCCGGCATGGGTGATCAGATTGGCCACCAGCTTGGCCGAAATCGGCGAGCGCGAACCGGATTTGCGATCCTGCCTGGCATAGCCGAAATAAGGGATCACCGCGGTGATGCGGCGCGCTGACGAGCGGCGCAGCGCATCGGTGATGATCAAGAGCTCCATCAGATGGTCGTTGGCCGGATAGGAGGTCGACTGAACGATGAACGCGTCCGAGCCGCGCACGTTCTCGAGCACCTCGACGAAGATTTCGTTGTCGGCAAAACGGCGGACGCTGGCCTTGGCCAGCGGAACATGCAGCCAATCGGAGATCGCCTGTGCCAGACCGGGATTGGAGTTGCCGGCGACCAGCTTGATGGAGCCATTCTTGGCCGACATCGAGGCTTCCCCCCGCGCCTTGCTGGAAACTTTGTTCAGCATATCGGATACCATGGAACCGGCGCGTTGCGACGAGCGAGGTGATATCAAGGAGGGGGTTGGGATGGCAACCCGTCCGCACGGGTTTTCCGGCGCAAAGTCAACGCCCGGAGGCTTTTGTTAACGGGCGCTGTAGCCGAGCGCGCTGACGCTGAATTCACCTGCGGGGGATGAAGGCTGTTCCGCGGCGGCGACGGTGGGCCCGCTGCCCGGGACGGGCGGGGCGGCCGGCGGCGCCGTTCCGTTGACCATGGCGCTGAGCCCGCTGAGGCCCGCCTGGGCGATTTTCCGCAGCAAGAGATCGTCGGCCGCGGCCCATGGGTCGCGCGTGGCCTTGCCGGCAGGTTCCTCGCCGCTCAATCGCAGCGCCCGCTGCTGGTCGTGGTCATAGACGTCCCAGACCCATGCAATGACGGTGCGGCCGCGGCTGACCTGGGCCGAGAGATAGCTGCGCACGCGGTAAGAGGCCGTGCCTTCGCGCGACACAATCGAAAGGTTGCGGAGCTTCGATTCGCTGTCGAGCACGCCGACCATGCGGTCGAACACCTGCGGTGGCGGACCGTCGATCGATTCAAAGGCAACGGTGGGACCGCTGGGGGCGGAGACCATCGCGAACGAACCGCCGCCCGCTGCACCGCCGGCGCAGCCGCCAAGTCCGCATGCCATCGCCAGCACAACCGCGGCAACGGCCGCGCGCGGCGCGGTCCGGCCGGCCTGCAACAGAGAAGTGGTGACGGTGTGCCTCATCGCGCCCCGAGCGATATCGTTAAAATCCGTTAAGGTCTAGGGCAGCAGCTATCCCCAGCGATCAGGCGATATGACGGCGGCGACGACGGCCGCAAAGCCGCGTTCCGCGGTTTGTGGGGCGGCATTGGTGTACAACGGGAAACGTGGGCCTGGATGATTTGGCGGGCAGGCATGGCCGCCGGCCGACGCGTCCAGCGCGCGCCGGAACGCGGGAGACTCCCAAGGTGCGAGCTTTGCCTACTGCTTGCAAAGGCCCTTGGGCGTCCAGTCGTGCACCAGGGTGGTTGGCGGCTTCGATGTCTCGTGAAGGATGAGCACGAGCGCGCGCCGCGTCGTGGTGCCGGTCGCCGTAAGGTGCATCGGCGGGCCACCCGGCACAATGACATATTCGCCGCCTGCGCGTCCAACTTGCTTACCCTGTGGAGTCTCCAGGCACGTTTCGCCGCTCAGCGTGTACCAAGCTTCCGGCCCGGAATGGACATGCGCTGGGGCCGTCATTCCCGGGGTGAAGACAGCTTCCATATATTGGGCGGAGTACGGCTCATCTGGATTTATCGGAAGCGGGCCGATTTCAGCGACGTGTTCGCCGCCGGCTGGCCGCCAGCCCTTCTCTTGAATGGTAAGCAACCAGACTTTTCCGAGCGATTCGACGACGGTTCCCTCCGGCCCCTTGGCTCGGTCTGCATCCATCCGCGTCGGATAAACGTCGAGGTGCCAAAATATTTCCGAACGCCCTGATTTGCCCAGCGGCCAATCTGCGATGATCCAGCACCCCGTTTCGCCGGTACGCTCGCTAATCGGCCTGCATTGGCTGCCCTCCTGCGCATGCTGAGCGGCTGCCTGCTGCCCAAGCAACATGCCAATGAATGTCGCGGCGGCTATGGCGAGCAGTCCTGGTACACCGCGATGACTCATTGTTGCCCCCACCAAGCTTCTCAATGCATGCGAAGACGAGGTCTGAGTCCGACGCGCTGAGGCGAAAGTTCTAGCCTACGACTGTGTTCCGGGGAAGGCCGGAGGTGATTGCGCCAGCCATCCTCGACGGCCAATTCTCAACCCTGCTTCGAGCCGGATTGCAGCAGCGCTGACCTGTTCGGCGCGGCGCCGTCGATCGAAAGCAGCTACTCGCGTTCCAGCGCGATCGAATGCACATGGCGGCCATAGTCCGATTCGCCGCGATGCACCGACCGCCGGTAGCTGAAAAAACGATCGTCGGAATAGGTGTCGAGGCCGATGTCGTCGATGACAAGCACGCCGGCGCTTTCCAGCCGCATCCGGATATATCCGGCGAGATCGAACATCGCATGGTGCTCGCGCGCCGCGGGCACGAAGAACAATGCATTGTCGGCATCGGCTTCGATGAAGCGTTCGACGAACTCGCCGCCGACTTCGTAGGAGTGCTGGCGGATCAACGGACCGATGGCGGCAACGATGCCGCCGCGTTCGGCGCCGAGTTTTTCCATCGCGCCGACGGTGGATTCCACGATCCCGGTCAGCGCACCCTTCCAGCCCGCATGAATGGCGCCGATCACGCGCGCGCGCGGGTCGACCAGCAGGATCGGTCCGCAATCGGCCGCGGTGGCGCCGATGGCGAGACCTTCGGTCCGCGTCACGATGGCATCGGCGAGCGGCCGCGACGGTCCTTGCCATGGACCTGTCGCCGCCTTGACGTCAGCCGAGTGGGTCTGATGCACGCTGAGAAAATGATCCGGCGCCACCCCGAGCTGCTCCGCCATGCGGCGGCGATTCTCCGCGACCCTCGCCGGATCGTCGTTCGAGCCGATGCCGCCATTGAGGCTTGCATAGATGCCATCGGACACCCCGCCGTGCCGGGTGAAGAAAGCATGGCGCAGGCCTGGAATGGCCGAAAGCAGCGGCGATCCCAGGGTCATGAGGTCCGGGTCATGGTTTGCGTCATGAAGATTGCCATCACGGGATTTCCTCCGCGCCGGCCGGTTTCTCGTCGGCGAATCCGACCAGCGTCGTCAGGTTCGGTTCGGATACTGCCAGCACCTTGAACATCGAACCCATGCCGCCGCGGCCACCCTCGACCAGGCGTTTCAGGCCGCCCGAAATATCCTGCGATACCTCGGGGCTGGCCTTGGCCATCAGGGTCACGGCGCGGGTTTCGATTCCGAGCCGTTTCAGGAAATCGCCCTGCGGCACCGGACCGTGAACCCGCGCGCCCAAATCCGTAGCGGCGCGCGCCAGCGCCTGGAAATCGACGTGGGCTGTGACGTCGGTCTGGCCGGGATTTTTCAAGGGGTCGGCAAAACTGTGGCGAGCGATGGCCTGAAAGGTATCGCCGGCGTCGCTGCGCAAATGGCCGTAGTCGATGATCAGCGCCGCGCCATCCTGGTCGCGGACGCGGGCTGCGATCTTCATGATCTCGGCATCGGGCCGCCACTCGAACACGGCGCCGGCCGGGGCCGCGCGAAGCAATGGAGGCAGCAGCACTTCAAAGCGCGGCGTCGGCTCGCTTGCCGAGCCGAACACCAGCATGCCATCGGCATCGATTTCGACGACGCGCTCGTGCCAGCCGGTCTCGCGCTTGACCATCTGATGGATCGGCAGCACGTCGAAATATTCGTTGGCGAAAATGATCGCAGGACCGTCCGGGACGTCGTCGATGCTGTCGTGCCAGGCAACGTTGCGCACCGCCGACAGCGCCGAGCGTTGCTTTTCGGCCAGCACCGGGTTGATCTCGACCAGGTGGATGCTGAGCGACTGGTAGAGCGGCGGCAGCACCCGCAGCGCTCGCAACGCATCGGTCATCATGGTGCCGCGCCCGGGTCCGAGTTCGATCAGCCGCAACAGCGGCGGCGAACCGATCGCCTTCCATACTGAAGCCGCCCACAGCCCCAGCAATTCGCCGAACATCTGGCTGACTTCGGGCGCGGTGGTGAAATCGCCCTCGCGCCCCAGCGGATCGCGCGACAGGTAATAGCCGTGCGCGGGATGGGTCAGGCACATCTCCATGTAGCGCCAGACCGGCATCGGCCCGGATGTCTTGATCAGCTGCTTGATCTCGGACTGCAGCGGCGAAGATTCGGTCACGTCCTGCCTTGCGCGGCGTTGGCTGGCTGTTTCGGCGACTTGCGGCGCCATGCCAGCATAATCAGGATGGCTCCCGCAATGATCATCGGCACCGACAACAGCATACCCATGGTCAGTCCGCCCCACAAAAAGCCGAGCTGCGGGTCGGGTTCCCGAAACAATTCGCCGACGATGCGCGCGACACCATAAAACGCGATGAAGCTGCCGAGGATCAGCCCCGGCCGCTTCAGGGCGCCGCAGCGGATCATCACCGCGAGCAGCGCAAACAGTACGATGCCCTCGAGCCCGGCCTCGTAAAGCTGGCTCGGATGGCGCGGCAGCGGGCCGCCATTGGGAAACACCATCGCCCAGGGCACGCCGGCATCCGCTGGCCGGCCCCACAATTCGCTGTTGATGAAATTGGCGACCCGGCCGAGAAACAATCCGATCGGCCCGACCGCGGTGGTGATATCGCCGAGCGAGAGGATCGGCAGGTTGTTTTTCCGGCAAAACAACATCACCGCGGCGACGCAGCCCAGAAAACCGCCATGGAACGACATGCCGCCCTTCCAAAGCTCCAGGATCTCGGCCGGATGCCGGATAAAGAACGGCAGGTTGTAGAACAGCACGTAACCGGTGCGGCCGCCGAGAATGATCCCGATCGTGACCCATAGAATAAAATCGTCGAGCTGCGGCAGCGTGACCGGCGCCGGGCCACCCCACAGCTTTTCGTTCTTGATCAGCGCGCGGGCGTAGATCCAACCCAGCACGATGCCGCCGATATAGGCCAGCGCGTACCAGCGAATCGCGATCGGGCCGATCGAGACGGCGATCGGATCGAATACCGGAAAGGCAATGGTGAGGAGGGGCATCAGGGGCCTGCTGATCTCGCGCGATGATAGCGCGGTGTCATTCTGTGAAGATCCCAAAGGGATTCGTCGATCTTCTCTCCTGCGCTATGCAGTCCCCGCCGGCGACGCGGGAGTCTTCGAGCGGCAGCCAATCCGGATAGTCCCGCCGCAGGCAGACACATTGCGCGCTGATCTCCCGGAGGATCTGATTTCGATCTTCGCATAGTTGCCGGCATTTATCGTAGCAATCCCAGCAGCCTCATCTGCGAGCCGCGGTCTATTTGCCGGAGAGGTTGCGACGATACAGCGCGAGCAGCCGCTCCCAGTGCCGCTCGGCCGCGGGCTTGTCGTAGACCGGCCGTTTCGGAAACGCGAAGCCGTGATGGGTGCCGGGATAGATCTCGACCTCGGCATTGGCGCGGTGCTCCTTCACGCCCTGTCTTATCTTCTCGATGATCTCCGGTGGGGCATAGATGTCGGTCTCCGCGCAGCCGAAATAGAGTTCGGCTTTGGTCTTCGCTCCGGCGAGATGCGGGCTGTCGGGTTGCTCGGTGGCGAGATGGGTGCCGTAGATCGATGCCGCCGCCTTGACCCGGTCGGGAAAATGCGTCGCGGCATTGATCGCATAGCGGCCGCTCATGCAGTAGCCCACGGCGCCGACAATTTTCGTGTTCGCGGCCGGCTGCTTGTCGGCATAGGCGAGCAGCGCGCGCGTATCCTCCATCACCATGGCAATGTCGATGGAGTTCATGTAGCCGAACATCCGCTTGCGCTCGGGAGCTTCCGGGTCCGGCGGTATCGGCCCCAGCTCCATCACGCCGGAGCGGTAGTAGAGGTTCGGCAGCATCACGTAATAGCCCGAGGTCGCCAGCCGCCGCGCCATGTCGCGCAGCTCCTCGCGGATCGCCGGCGCGTCCATGTAAAAGAGGATGACGGGAAACGGGCCGTCGCGCTCGGGGTGGCTGATGAAGGTGGTGGTGTGGCCGTCCCTGGTGGCGATCTCGATCTGCTGGTCGATCATGGGCGTTTGTTCTCGCTTCTCGATGTGGCGATTTTTCGCTGGCGAGCGCTACGATTGCAAGGAAACCGGACCCTGACAAGGCGGCCGGGCGCGGCAGGCCGACTCCGGCCTTGAACCGCGCCGTCGGGATCGCCATTGTCTGATGATATCGTCTCATGACCTGCCAGCGCCCTGACCGGAGATTTTTGCGATGACCCAGACCAGCAATCGGTTTTTCGACGAGATCGGCCGTCTGATGAACGACGCCGCCGGCGCCGCCCAGGGCGTCAAGCGCGAGGTCGACACGGTGGTCCGCAACCAGGCCGAAAAGATTCTGCGCGATCTCGACGTCGTCAAGCGCGAGGAGTTCGAGGCGGTCAAGGACATGGCGCGGCTGGCGCGCGAGGAAAACGAGGCGCTGAAAGCCCGCATCGCGGTGCTGGAAGCCAAGTTTGGCGTATCGCCGTCGGCACCGGAGAACGGCAGCCTGAAGACAGACGGGTGAGCCGGGCATGACGGTTGAGGACGCAGAAACCTGCCAGCCGTCAGAAAAATCCAGCCATTTCCTTGTCATTTCGTCCGGTTGCGGCTAGAACGCCGCCACGTCCGCAGCCCCCGCACCCCTGGAGGCTTGCTGTGGACCGTGACCGGGCCGCGATGCGGCCTTTAACTTTTCGAAAACAAGGACTTAAGAGAATGGCGAGCGTCAAGGAATTGAAGGCGACCGCGCGCCCGGCAGGCGGCAAGGGGGCCGCACGGGCAGAGCGTCGCGCCGGCAGAGTGCCCGGGGTGATCTACGGCAACCACGAGCCCCCAGTGACCATTTCGCTCGACGATACCGACCTGCGCCAGCGCATCCTGGCCGGGCGGTTCCTGACCACGATTTATGACATCGATCTCGAGGGCAAGAAGCACCGCGTCATCCCGCGCGACTTCCATCTCGATCCGGTGCGCGATTTTCCGATCCATGTCGATTTCATGCGGCTCGGCGACGGCGCCACCATCCGCGTCAGCGTTCCCCTCCACATCCAGAATGCGGAAAGTGCGCCGGGCGTGAAGCGCGGCGGCACCGTCAACATCGTCACCCACACCATCGATCTGGAATGCTCGGTCGACAACATCCCGCAATATGTCGACGCCGACGTCAGCGGGCTGGAGATCAGCCACTCGCTGCATCTGTCCGACATCAAATTGCCCGCTG
Organism: uncultured Alphaproteobacteria bacterium; assembly: GCA_963840155.1. Taxonomy (GTDB): domain Bacteria; phylum Pseudomonadota; class Alphaproteobacteria; order Rhizobiales; family Xanthobacteraceae; genus Bradyrhizobium. The sequence continues at coordinate 320,740 of CAWIXP010000002.1, read as the reverse complement.
GCGTGAAATCATTGTTGCGAGACGACGTGACGCTGGTGACCATCGTGCCGCCATCCGGCTACGCCGAAGAACAAAAGGCGGCGGCTGCTGCCGCGGCTGCGGCCGGCATTGCGGCGGCGGCTGCGCCCGTGGCCGGCGCCGCTCCGGCGCCGGGCGCGCCCGGCGCTGCCCCGGCTGCGCCGGCACCGGGAGCTGCTGCTGCTCCCGCGCCGGGTGCCAAGGCTCCGGCAGCCGGCGCCAAGCCGCCTGGCGGTGGCGGCGACAAGAAGAAGTAACCGACATCCCAGATCCGGAGTCCGTCCGCCCCGGCGGCAAGCTGTTTTTGCGGACTTCGGATGCGAAGGACGCCGCAAGCCAAAAGTTTTCTAGTGTGATGGTTCAGAAGTTCTCTTGACGGACTCGCGGCCAAAGTGAAGAGAACTTCTCAACCATCACACTAGCCGCGGGATGCCGCGCCATGCGACTCTTTGTTGGGCTCGGAAATCCCGGCGCGAAATACGCGCATAACCGGCACAATATCGGCTTCATGGCCGTCGATGAAATCGCGCGGCGTCATGGTTTCGCACCCTGGCGCCGCCGCTTTCAGGGCGAGACCGCCGAAGGCACGCTCGATCGCGAGCGCGTGCTGCTGCTGCGTCCGCAGACCTTCATGAACGAGTTGGGGCAGTCGGTTAAGGAAGCGCTCGAATACTCCGAACTCGATCTGGCCGACGTCGTGGTCTTCCACGACGAAATCGAACTTCCACCGTCCAAGCTGCGCGTGAAGATCGGCGGATCCGACGCCGGCCATAACGGGTTGCGTTCGATCTCGTCGCATGTCGGCAACGATTACAAGCGGGTGCGGCTCGGGGTCGGGCATCCCCGCGATTGGCTGGGAGCAGGTCATCCCAGCCTCAGGGATGTCGTACATCGACATGTGCTGTCCGATTTCGCCAAGGACGATCGTCCCTGGGTCGTGGCGCTCTGCGAAGCCATTGCCGACAACGCGGCGCTGCTCGCGAGCGGCCGCGACTCGACGTTCCAGAACAAGGTGCATCTGGCGATGCAGGCCAAGGGATTTTTCGATACGCAAGATGGCGAAGACAAGCAGGACTGATTGTCTTTCGCGATTGGCAACGCGGATTTCCGCCATGGCGGCCTTGTGCCGGGCATGACGACGACAGGATTTCGAGGACGAGATGGGATTCAAATGCGGTATCGTCGGATTGCCGAATGTCGGCAAATCGACGCTGTTCAACGCGCTGACGGAAACCGCCGCGGCGCAGGCGGCGAACTACCCGTTCTGCACCATCGAGCCCAATGTCGGCGAGGTCGCGGTGCCCGATATCCGGCTCGACCGGCTCGCCGACATCGCCAAATCGGGCCAGATCATTCCGACCCGGCTGACCTTTGTCGATATCGCCGGGCTGGTGCGCGGTGCCTCGAAAGGCGAGGGGCTCGGCAACCAGTTTCTCGCCACCATCCGCGAGGTCGACGCGATCGCGCATGTGGTGCGCTGCTTTGAGGATTCCGACGTTACCCATGTCGAGGGCAAGATCGCGCCATTGGCCGATATCGAGACCATCGAGACCGAACTGATGCTCGCCGATCTCGACAGCCTGGAAAAACGCGTCGACAACCTGGCCAAGAAAGCAAAGGGCAACGACAAGGAGGCAAGGGAGCAGCTCGATCTCGTCAACCGCGCGCTGGTGCTGCTGCGCGAGGGCCGGCCGGCGCGGTTTCTCGAGCGCAAGGCGGAGGAGGAGCGCGCCTTCGGCATGCTGGGCCTGTTGACCTCAAAGCCCGTGCTCTACGTCTGCAATGTCGAGGAGGCCGCCGCCGCTAAGGGCAACAAATATTCGGAAGCCGTGGCGCGGCGCGCCAGCGAGGAAGGCGCGGTTGCGGTGACGATCTCCGCCAAGATCGAAGCGGAGATCGCCACGCTGTCGCGCGAGGAGCGCACCGAATTTCTGGAAACCCTCGGCCTTGAGGAAGCCGGCCTCGATCGCCTGATCCGCGCCGGCTACCAGCTGCTCGACCTCATCACCTATTTCACGGTCGGGCCGAAGGAGGCGCGGGCCTGGACCCTCCATCGCGGCACCCGGGCGCCGGCCGCCGCCGGCGTCATCCACACCGATTTCGAGAAGGGCTTCATCCGCGCCGAGACCATCGCCTATGCCGACTACGTCGCGCTCGGCGGCGAAGCCGGCGCCCGCGATGCCGGCAAGCTGCGGCTGGAAGGCAAGGACTACGTCGTCGCCGACGGCGACGTGATGCATTTCCGGTTCAATACGTAGAGCGGTTGTCAGGTGGCGCGCGCCCCGCCCGCCTAATGCCCCGAGCCCTGGTCGCGGATCGCGCCCAGATGCTCGTTGATGCGAAACACGATCAGGATGAATTCGGCGGCGATGCGCGAAAAGATGATGCCGACGATCACGCTGGCGATCGAGGACAGCAGCACGATGAAGCCGCCGAACGGGCTGATCGCCATCGCGGCAAGCCCGCTAAAGATCCCGGAGATGCCGAACAGGCCGATCAGCGCGATCACCAGCCAGTAAAACGTCTTGATGATGGTGGGCGTAATGAAGCGGTCCCACTGAAACAGATCCTGAAAATCGAACATCATTGTCCCCCAGCATGTCGAATATCAGTGCCGGCTAAACCTGGCTGCCGACGGCAACAGGGCTAGCGCCGAACACGGTTCCCGGCAAGATCGGCGGCGGGAACCAAACCGCGGTGCTCGCCCCGTCGAGCACGAGCCATGCGACTCAGCCTGTTGAGATTGCGGCAAATAACGGCCACAATCGGGCTTCCCTCGCTGCAATCCCCAGATGAAGCTGACCTTCGAAGACTTCCCGCCCGGCCATTTCGGCAGCTTCGGTCCGCGCCGCGTCACGCGCGAGGAGATCATCGCGTTTGCCGCCGAGTTCGACCCGCAGCCGATGCACCTCGACGAAGCAGGCGGCCGCGCGCTCGATGCTCGGGGGTCTGTCGGCTTCCGGCTGGCATCTCTGCTCGATCGTGATGCGGATGATGTTCGACGGCTATATCGGCCGCACCGCCTCGCTGGGTTCGCCCGGCGTCAACGAGCTGCGCTGGCTGGCGCCGTTGCGGCCCGGCGACGAGCTGATGGTCGAGGTCGAGGTAGCGGAGGCGCGGCTGTCGCGCAGCCGGCCCGACACCGGCATCGTCACCTTCAGGACCGTGGCGCGCAATGCGGACGGCGTGGCGCTGTGCGAGATGGTCTCGCCGATCATCGTCGAACGCCGCGCCGCTGTTGCGGCGGGGCAGGCGGGCTGATGCGTTTCTTCGAGGACATCGAGATCGGGCAGCGGCGCGAACTGGGATCGTTCACCTTCACCGCCGCCGCGATCAAGAAGTTCGCCGCGCAATTCGATCCGCAGCGCTTTCATCTCGATGAGGAAGAGGGGAGGAAATCGTTGTTCGGCGGCCTGGCGGCGTCGGGCTGGCATGTCGGCTCGGTCTGCATGAAGCTGCTGGTGACCGACGGCCAGCGCTGGGCGAGCGAGGCCCGCGCGCGCGGCGAGACGCCGGCGGTGTGGGGGCCGTCGCCCGGATTTCGCGAGCTGCGCTGGATCAAGCCGGTGCTGGCCGGCGACACCGTCGCTTTCGCAACCGAGGTCGAGCAGCTGCGGCTGTCGGAAAAGCGCCCCGAATGGGGCATCGTGCAGGCCCGCAACACCGGCGCCAACCAGCGCGGCGAGCTGGTGTTTTCGGTGCTGGCGACCGCCTTCGTGGCGCGGCGAAACAGCCCCTCCTAGCCGGCGAATGATTTTTCGCTAACGCATCTTGAACCTTCTGCCGGTCAAATAGTTGACCAGGGGACAGAACGGAGAGGATGACCGTGGCGGACCGCACTGGCTTGAAATTTGTCGGCTATATCTTCGCAAGCGTGACGCTGACGGTGATGCTGGCCGCCGGAATGGTGGTGAAGGGCTATGCCGACGGCGCCTATTCGCTGGAGGGCGCGGCGATCGCCAGCCGATAGTCAGGGTTCGCTAACCATGACGGCGGAAAACGCCGGCCGCATCCCGCAGACAATTCAGCGGCTCCAGATCAACGCCAGCACCAGCACGGCGGCCACCAGCAATCCGACAAACCGGATCACGATAATGCCGACGCCGTGCGGCGAGGTGCGCAACGGAAGCGGATCGCCGTTCTCGGGCCGAATGCCTTGCATCAGGAGTAGCCGTCCCCGCTGATATCGTCTGTTCTTGGTCGCGGGGAACGCCCGGCAAGTTCAAAGCGATTTTAGTCGAACGCTGCCGTCATTCCGGGGCGTGCCCGGCACCCGCCCGGAATGACGAAGATCGATACGTCGGTGGGTCAGCTGTTGCGCAGCCCGTCGGCGGCGCGTTTCCACTGCGTCACATTGTCGGCGATCATGCGGGTGGATTTCATCGCCGCCTGGCTGAGCTGGGCATAGCCGGAGATCTCGCGCTGGACGCGCTGGCCTTCGGCGTGCAGCAGGTCGCGCAGGCTCTCGAGTTCGGAGATCAGGTTTTCGATCTCGGCGAGCGAGGTTCCGGCGACGCGCTGGATCAGCGAGTTGACGTTGTTGGCGGTGGTCTCGGCGTTCGAGTCGAGCGCCGCCTCGGCGGTGGTGGCGACGCCCGGCGCCGGCCGGCGCAGATAGGCGATGTCGTTGCGCACGAAATCGCGGATGCCGGCCTCGACTTCCGAGACCGAGGTGAGTTCGGAATCCTCTTCGGTCGCTTCGATCTGTTCGGAACGAATGGTGGCATTCATCGGCAAATTCCCCTGTTTCGCGTGAGTAGCCAGCGCGGTGTCCCCGCACGACGAAAGTCAAGCAGGGCCATCAGGGCGGCCGAATTTGACCGCATCGCGGCCAATATGCGGCAATGCTCGATCTTTCAACCGGTTAGTTGGAGTCCGGGGACGGCTTGAGCCTCGATTCGAATCCGGCGGCACGGCTTCGCGGTTCTAGCGCTCGCGCCGGCGTCCCGGCTGCCGTTCGATCGCGATCTCGGCGTCGCGGATCGCAGTCACGCCGAACAGCAACCCGCCGGCGAGGCCGCCGACGGTGGCGCCGAGCGGCATGAAGGTGAAGAACACCAGCACGCCACCATGGCCCGCAAAACCCGTGGTCCTGAAGATCTCGACCCAGGCCAGCCCGGCGCCGATCCCGAGCGCGGCGCCGCCCAGCACGCCCAGCCCCAGACCCAGCAGCACCAGCAACGCGATTTTCATGGCCGTGTTTCGCCCGTCGATGCCCGCAAGCCCACGCAAGTCCCACGCAATAAGTCGCGGTCAATGGCGTCGAGGTTCAATGGCGCGCCTGGAACCCGTCGGAAAATAATCGCAGGTCATTCCCGATGCGAAGAATCCAGTTCCGACCTCATCCGCAAGGGAGCGCGCCTTCGCGCGTCTCGAAGGATGGCTGCGCGTCACTTCTTGATGTGCGGGGCCTGGCCGGCCGGCGGCTTGCTGGACGAGAACGGCGAGGGCGCGGCGCCGCCCTTTCGGATGTTCTTCTCCGCCTTCGGCTTCTTCTTTTCCTTGTTGCTGCGCATCTGACCCTTGGCCATGGCGTTTCTCCCGTTGCGCCCGGTTTGAGATGTCGGCGCGCGCCAAGACTAGCAAATGCCTTCAGGCTTGGGCAGGGCCAACCAACCGCGCCGCGCCCGATTTATTCCGCTGCATCGCGCCCGGCAATTTTGGCCGGCGCACTTGCCGGCGCGGACGCAGCCGGTATCCTCAGGGCGCAGGGGGGCGGCCGTCAATGTCCTCCATTCCCGGAGGATTTCAACGTGAAACGCATCGCCTGTCTCGTCGCCTGTCTCTGTTCGCCTCGAGCCTGTCGCTCGGCCTGTCGCTGTCGCCGCCCGCCGCCGCGCATACCCCGCAGCAACCGCCGCATCAGCTCTACGGCGAAGGCGACCTCAAGCTCGAAAGCGGCGAGGCGATCAAGGATTTCTCGATCTCCTATGTCACCCATGGCAAGCTGAACGACGCCAAATCCAACGCCATCCTGATGGTGACGGCGATCTCCGGCAACCATCACCGGCATCGACTTCATGATCGGCCCCGGCAAGGCGCTCGACCCCGACAAATACTTCATCGTCTGCACCGACGCGATCGCCAACGGGCTGACCACCTCGCCGAGCAACTCCAAAGCGCAGCCGCGCATGCAGTTTCCGAAGTTCGCCATCCGCGACATGGTGGAATCGCAATACCGGCTGATGAAGGAAAAACTCGGCATCGACCACGTCGTGGCGGTGATCGGTCCGTCGATGGGCGGCATGCAGGTGCTGCAATGGGGCGTCAGCCATCCCGATTACATGGATGCGCTGGTCGCGATGGTGCCGCTGGCGAAAACCCCGGGCTGGACGGTGGCGGTGCTGGAAGCCTCGCGCAAGGCGATCATGAACGACCCGGCCTGGAAGGACGGCAATTACGACGCGCCGCCGGAAAAGGGCGTGCGGCTGTGGCGCGACATTCTCAACCTGCTGGCGGCGCGCACGCCGGACATGTATTCGGCGCAGTTCAAGAACGGCATGGACGCGCTGCCCTGGATGGAGCAGCAGGAGAACGCCGCGATGAAGGCGTTCGACGCCAACGACTGGATCTACCAGACCTGGGCCTATGAGCGTCACGACGTCGGCACCACGCCTGGCTTTAACGGCGACACCGCCAAGGCGCTGGCCTCGATCAAGGCGAAGACGCTGATCCTCACCGGCACCAAGGATTTGCTCAATCCCGAATTCGAGCCGAAGCAAGCCGGCAAGAATATCCCCGATGTCAAGATGATGACCATCAGCCCGGGCACCGTGACCGGCCACGCCTCGGCCGGCGGCGGCATTCCGGCCGATGTCGAATTCCTCAACCGCGAGGCGGGGGCGTTTCTCGATGCGGTGACCGCGGGCGGGAAGAAGGTGAAGTGAGGGGAGGGGGTGCACTGCGCCTGGCGCGGACATCATCATCGAATTGCCGCTTCAATTTTCAAACAGCCCTGGCACCCAGTCCATCGTCGTCCCCGCCTAGTGCGCGATTGCGCACGGCGCGGGGACCCATACGCCGCGGCCCATCGATAACAGCGATGCGGCCAATCGCCTTTGCAACCATCAGCAGCGGTGGTTATGGGTCCCCGCGTGCGCGGGGACGACGATAGAGTGCATCCGTCCTTGATGCATTTGCTTACAACTCCGCATTCCCGCGGCGCTGCAACGCCCGGGGTTGTGCATGTTAGCTCCGCCCCAAAACGAGGGCGTGGGGAATGCCGGGCGCCCAATGCACCCGCAGCCTCGCGTGCAGAATGGAAGTGAGCACACGAGCGTCGTCACCACAGGTCCACCAAATTCATCCCGGCATCCCCGCACACAATGGTTTTAACGGCTTGCTTCGTGCTCTCCCCGGTGATCGGCTTGTTGTCACCGTCGCCTGCGGATATGGCCTGTCGAAACCCGGTAGGGCCTCGGCATGCCTCCGCCGACTTGACGCCAGCGCCGGGGCGTCAGGACCACACGACTTCGCCGTCCGCTCAGGCATTGCTCGTCCTGCGCGCGGTCGAGCGCTCACGGGGTTCATCCCGCCCTGCGTCGAGCTGCGCGCTCAATGCCGCCGCGTCCACTGCATCCCGCCCCGCGTCGATGACGATGGCCAACGCCCCTCTGTGGGACGGGACGGGGTGAGTTCTAGAAGTGATTTGGGTGAAACGGGAAGGGATTTATTTTCGGAAAAACAGAAAATAGAGATTTGACAGGCAAATCACGCGGGCCTGCGGTGATTTGCCCGTCGGGTAGATTGGATTGACCTGATTTCAACAAATCGAGTGATGCTCAGGCGCGATTTTTCAGATCTGACTCATTCCGGGGCGCAACGAGCGAAACCAGAATTCAATAACTACGATCCGTGATCGGATCCCAAGCCGCGCCAAGGGGCGCATCCAGGAACGACTCGGTTCAGTCGAAACGGAAATCCGCTGCTTCGACCGAGTACAATCCAAGATAGTCATCCAATCCTTATCGGTGGCACGGTTCCCCAAAGGTACTTGAAAGCAGCTGCTTTCTTGCGCGACGCCATACAACCTGGGAGACATGGATCACGATTTCACCTATGCTCGGTATGCTGATAAGTGATCTGGGGGTGTTATGCTTGGCGAACTTGCTACGACAAGCGCGGCTCGGGTGACCGAGTACAAAGCGCGAAAAACACGTTTCGACCAGCGCACTTTCAGGAGGGACGAATCCGAATATGCCACGTCAGATGGCTGGGAACTCGTTCGAGAAAATCAGAACTCCGACCGATATCAGAAGCTCAAGCCGCATGACGAGCAACTTGAGAATGAGTTTTGGTGCCTTCTATACAACCTTGGCTATCCCAACCTAAATCTCGGCAGAAATTTTCAAATCGAAGTCACATAGCAACAAGCGAGTTACGGTCTCCAAGCAAATCGATGTCTTCGCCTATGATCACGAAACCATCATGGTCGCTGAGTGCAAGTCCTGCGAAAATTCTCGTGACAAACGCTTACCATCCCACCGTGGTCGATCTTTATAGGGATTTCGCCACAATCGTGCCGATCGAGCGAGCAAGCATTTTGGCAGGTGACAAGTCGTATCGAGGCAAAACTCAAGAGGCCATAGTTCTAGTCGGATCGTCTTGGAAGGACCACGACGTCGAGGGTATGCTGGGGCGTGCGACGATAACGTCCCATCGCTTGATGGTTAAGCCACCCGCGCTTCAACGCGCCTTGGTGCTGCGTCGCCCGAGAATCGGACGATGATCTAACCAACATTCGGACTGGAACGACCTTAGCTACGGCGGCGTTCGCCTTACCGCTTCTTCCATCCGCCGCGATGGCCCGGTGCGCCGCCGCTGGAGCGCGGCGCGGGGCCGAATTCGGGACCGGATTGCCTGGAGTCGGTGGGCTGGAAGATTTTGCTGCCGCTGCGCGCGCCTGACTCCTCGGGCGAGGGTTTGCGCGGCGATCGCGGCCGGGACGGTAGGGCAGGGACTCCGGCCCGTGCATTTCGTCGAGATGGGGTTTGTGGACGCGGGAGGCGGGAGCGTCAGCCTGCGGCTGCACCCCCACCCCGCCGCCTGGGCGGTCGACCCTCCCCGCAAGGGGGAGGGTGAAGAGGCACCAGCGCGCGGGGAGGGTGAAGAAGCGCCGCCCGACGCCTGACCCTCTCCCCGTGAAGAACGGGGCGAGGGGGAAGAAGAGCCGCCGCGCTTTTTCAGCGAGGCCGACCGGCAGGTTCGCGGACTCGCCGTATTTCTTTGATCCCGCATAGGCGCCGGCCTTGCCCTGCACGATGCGCTGCTTGGCGGTGGGGTCGTCGACCACGGCCAATTCGGTGGCGCGCAGGCGCTTGACCTCGTCGCGCAGCCGTGCGGCTTCCTCGAAATTCAGGTCGGCGGCGGCCTCGCGCATCCGGGTTTCCAGATCCGCCAGCACCGCCTCGAAATTGTGCCCGATCGAGATCACGTCGTCGGCCATGCCGCCGTCGCCGATCTCCACCAGCACATGGTCGCGCTCGTAGACCGAGTTCATGATGTCGTGGATCGAGCGCTTGATGCTCTCCGGCGTGATGCCGTGCGCGGTGTTGTATTCGACCTGCTTTTCGCGGCGGCGGTCGGTCTCGGCGATGGCGCGCTGCCATCGAGCCGGTGATCTGGTCGGCATAGAGGATCACCTTGCCGTCGACATTGCGCGCGGCGCGGCCGATGGTCTGGATCAGCGAGGTCTCGCTGCGCAGAAAACCTTCCTTGTCGGCGTCGAGGATCGCCACCAGCGCGCATTCGGGAATGTCGAGGCCCTCGCGCAACAGGTTGATGCCGACCAGCGCGTCGAACGCGCCGAGCCGCAAGTCCCGGATGATCTCGATGCGCTCGATGGTGTCGATATCGCTGTGCATGTAGCGCACGCGGATGCCCTGCTCGTGCAGATATTCGGTGAGGTCCTCCGCCATCCGCTTGGTCAGCACGGTGACGAGGCTGCGATAGCCTGCCTGCGCGGTGGCGCGGACCTCGCCGACGAGATCGTCGACCTGGGTGCGCGCCGGGCGGATATTCACCGGCGGGTCGATCAGCCCGGTGGGGCGGATCACCTGCTCGACGAACACGCCGCCGGACTCGTTGAGCTCCCAGGCGCTCGGCGTCGCCGACACCGCGACCGATTGCGGGCGCATCATGTCCCATTCCTCGAACCGCAGCGGACGGTTGTCCATGCAGGAGGGCAGGCGGAAGCCATATTCGGCCAGCGTCGCCTTGCGGCGGAAGTCGCCGCGGAACATGCCGCCGATCTGCGGGATGGTGACGTGGCTTTCGTCGGCGAACACCAGCGCATTGTCGGGGACATATTCGAACAAGGTCGGCGGCGGCTCGCCGGGCCGGCGCCCGGTCAGATAGCGCGAATAGTTTTCGATGCCGGCGCAGGAGCCGGTCGCCTCCATCATCTCCAGATCGAAGGTGGTGCGCTGCTCCAGCCGCTGCGCTTCCAACAGCCGGCCCTGGTTGTGGAGCTGGTCCAGCCGCATCTTCAATTCGCTCTTGATCGACTTGATCGCCTGCACCAGCGTCGGCCGCGGCGTCACGTAATGCGAGTTGGCGTAGATCTTGATGAATTCGAGATCGTCCTGCTTGTGGCCGGTGAGCGGATCGAACTCCTCGATATTCTCGACGGTGTCGCCGAACAGATTGACCCGCCAGGCGCGGTCTTCATAGTGCGCCGGGAAGATGTCGATGACGTCGCCGCGCACCCGGAAGGTGCCGCGGGTGAAATCGGCCTGGGTGCGCTTGTATTGCAGCGCCACGAGATCGGCGATCAGTTGCCGCTGGTCGATGCGCTCGCCCTTCTTCAGCGCGAAGGTCATCGCGGTATAGGTCTCGACCGAGCCGATGCCGTAGATGCACGACACCGACGCCACGATGATGACGTCGTCGCGCTCCAGCAGCGCCCGCGTCGCCGAGTGGCGCATGCGGTCGATCTGCTCGTTGATCGAGGAGTCCTTCTCGATATAGGTGTCGGTGCGCGGCACATAGGCCTCGGGCTGGTAGTAATCGTAGTAGCTGACGAAATATTCCACGGCGTTGTCGGGGAAGAAGCTCTTGAACTCGCCGTAGAGCTGCGCCGCCAGCGTCTTGTTCGGCGCCAGGATCAGGGCCGGGCGCTGCGTCGCCTCGATCACCTTGGCCATGGTGTAGGTCTTGCCCGAGCCGGTGACGCCGAGCAGAACCTGGGTGCGGTCGTTGCGCCCGATGCCCTCGACCAGTTCGGCGATCGCGGTCGGCTGGTCGCCCTTCGGCTCGTATTCGGACTTGATGACGAACGGCTGGCCGCCCTCGGATTTCTCCGGGCGCGGCGGGCGGTGCGGCGTCCAGATTTTCATCTGGCCGTCCGCGCCCTTGAATTCGGGACGGCCGTCGCGGATCAACTGCTCCAGCGCGTCCGCGGTGGCGGCGACGCCGAGCGCCTCCATCTTGTTGCGCGGCGGGCCGCGCCATCGCCGCGGCGTCCTCCTCCTCGGTGGTGAAGCCGAGTTGCCTGGCCAGCTCCGGATCGAGCGTCGGGAATGGTGGCCGCGGTGCCGTAATTGGCCGGCGCGAATTCCCGTTGCGGGGATTCGCCGAAGCCTTGACGTGCGGAAGCGCCGCCATCCTGACTCCCTCCCGCGCCGGCGCTCTCTGCTCCCCTCCCTTGTTCTCCTCGTTGCGCCCTCCGCCTTGCGGGGTCCGACGCGAGCGAAGCTCGCTGTCGAGGGCAGGGGTGGGGGTACTGTCTTGCGTTGTGTTGCTTGCATCTACCCCCCTCCCCGACCCTCCCCGCGAGGGGGGAGGGAGCACAGATTGCGACGCATCGCGCTTGGCGACCTCGTCGCTGCTGCCGCGGGTCGAGGCCCGCGCGCGGTGCGCGGCGGCCTCGCCGCCGGAACGGCGGTCGCGCGAATTGTCCGGCGGCGGCTGCAGGCCGGTCGACGAGCCGAGGCCGCTTTCGCCGCGGTTGATGGCGGGATTGAGCAGTTCCGCCAGCGCCGGCCCGATCGGCTGCACGTCGGGCCGCGACGCCTTGGAATTCGGCGCCTTCGATTTCGGGGTTTTTGCGGGCTTTTTCGGATGGTCGGGGTTGTTCGCCATGCCCGCAATATGGGTGGAGTCCGCGCCGGAGAAAAGGGTCGATCAACCCCTGCTGGAACTGTGGTCTCGACGGCCCGTTGCGTTGTCGGCAGTTGTCAGCGGCTGCAAGACTTGGCAAGGCGTCATTGCGAGCGAAGTGAAGCAATCGCTTATCTCAACAGGAATCCTCATGGCCGACATCCACCCGCTCGCCGGCAAGATCGCGCAGGCCTCGATGCTGGCGAACATACCGCGGCTGGTGACGGCGTATTTCGCCGGCAAGCCCGATCCTGCGATAGCGGCGCAGCGGGTTGCGTTCGGCACCTCGGGGCATCGCGGCTCCGCCTTCGACAACGCCTTCAACGAGATGCATATCCTGGCGATCAGCCAGGCGCTGTGCGATCACCGCCGGGCGAGCGGCATCAGCGGGCCGTTGTTCCTCGGCATCGACACCCACGCGCTTGGCGGAGCCGGCGCTGGCGAGCGCGCTCGAGGTGTTCGCGGCCAACGGCGTCGAGACCATGATCGACGCGCACGACGGCTACACCCCGACGCCGGTGATCTCGCACGCCATCCTCGGCTATAACAAGGGCCGCGCGCACGGTCTTGCCGACGGCGTCGTGGTGACGCCGTCGCACAACCCGCCCGAAGACGGCGGCTTCAAATATAATCCGCCCAATGGCGGTCCGGCCGATACCGACATCACCGCGGCGATCGAGCGCGCCGCCAACGGCTTGCTCGAAGCCGGCCTGCGCGGCGTCAAGCGCATCCCCTATGACCGCGCGCGCAAATCGGCTTGCGTTCACCGCTACGATTATGTCGCGCCTTATGTCGCGGGCCTCGCCGACGTCCTCGACATGGAGGCGATCCGCGCGTCCGGCGTCAGAATCGGGATCGATCCGCTGGGCGGCGCCGCGGTCGGCTACTGGCAGCCGATCATCGAGCGCTATCGGCTCGACGCGACCATCGTCAGCGCAGAGGTCGATCCGACCTTCCGGTTCATGACGCTGGACTGGGACGGCAAGATCCGGATGGACTGCTCCTCGCCCTATGCGATGGCGCGGCTGATCGGGATGCGCGACAAGTTCGACGTCGCCTTTGCCAACGACACCGACGCCGACCGGCACGGCATCGTGACGCGTTCGAACGGCCTGATGAATCCGAACCACTATCTCGCCGCCGCCATCGCCTATTTGTTCGAGCATCGCCCGCACTGGCGCGGCGACAGCGCGGTCGGCAAGACCATCGTCTCCAGCGCGATCATCGACCGCGTCGCCAACAGGCTCGGCCGCAGGCTGGTCGAAACCCCGGTCGGATTCAAATGGTTCGTCGATGGCCTCGGCGACGGATCGTTCGGGCTGGCCGGCGAGGAGAGCGCCGGGGCTTCGTTCCTGAGAAGGGATGGATCGGTGTGGACCACCGACAAGGACGGCCTGATCCTGGGACTATTGGCCGCCGAGATGACCGCGCGCAGCGGGCGCGATCCGGCGCAGTCGTTCGACCGGCTGGCCGGCGAACTCGGCAAGCCGTTCTACGAGCGGATCGACGCGCCCGCGACGTCGGAGCAGAAGACCAAGCTGAAGGCGCTTTCGGCGCAAAAGCTGGCGATGGCGGAATTGGCCGGCGAGCCGGTCACAGCGACGCTGACCGCAGCGCCCGGAAACGGTCAGCCGTTCGGCGGCATCAAGGTGATCGCCGACGGCGGCTGGTTTGCCGCGCGGCCCTCGGGCACCGAAGAGGTCTACAAGATCTATGCCGAGAGTTTCCGCAGCGAAGATCATTTGCGGCAAATCCAGCGCGACGCGCGCTCGGCGATCACAGGGGCTTTCGAGGACTAATCGATGGACATGCCGACCGCGTCCTGATGGAGATGGCCGCATCGCGGGCATCGCAGCGTCCAGTGCTCGACCCCGCCGGCTCCGGTGATGATGCGCTGGACCACCATCCGCGTATTGCAGAGCGGACAGTCCGACGGCACGGCGGCGCGAGGCGGCGGCTCGGTGTCGGAGTCGGGCATGCGGATCATCAGCGAACGGTCAGGCGGCCGATTGTCTGGTTAGGGGCGGCTGCGCCGGCGTCGCATATCGCTCGAGGTCCAGCCGGTCGATTTGGGTTTTGGCATCCGCGATGGCGGCATCGGGATCGGTCCACGCGAAGCCGACCTCGAGCACGGCAAAGGAGACGCCGTCGATGATCACGGGCTTCAGATCCGCCCGCCTGATCCTGGCGTGCCACAAGCCTCTGCCAGCTTCGAAAGCCTCGATCCTGAAGCCGCTATGAATCATCTGGGTGACCCCGTGCGTTTACGGGGCCGATGCAAGCACGCGCCGATCGGGAGCCATGTGATCTGCTTCACATCCGCGGCATTTTTTTGCGGCTGGGAAACCGCCCCGGAAATCCGGCCGGCTTGCCGCGCGCGGCAGGTTCGGCGGCGGCGTGCATGATCCAGCGCCGGAACGCGCTGAAGTCGCGCTGCTCGCTCTGGAAGCCGCGATAGACCAGGTACCAGCGCATGCCCTTCGGCACGCTTAGCGCAAACGGCGCGACCAGCCGTCCGGCGGCGAGATCGTCGTCGATATAGGGGCGGATGCCCATCGCGATGCCGAGGCCGTCGACCGCGGCCTGCAGCGCCTGGCCGTAATATCCGAATTCCGCGCCGCGCGCGCCGAGCCGCGCCACCCCGGCGGCCTTCAGCCACAAGGGCCAATCGTCAGGCGAATGCGCGACGCGCAGCAGGCTGGGTGCCTTGAGGTCGCCGGGACGTTTCAGTTGCGCCGCCAGCCGCGGCGCGCACACCGGCAACAGATCCGCCGCAAACAGCGGCTCGGCGACCAGGCCGGGCCACTCGCCGTCGCCCAGCCGGATGCCGCAGCTCCAGTCCTCGCCGAACGGCACCGCCATCCCGGCGGTGGCGATCCGCACCTCGATGTCGGGCTCGTGGCGGCGAAAATCCGCCAGCCGCGGGATCAGCCACCGCATCACGAAGGTCGGCCCGACGCCGATGGTCAACACCCGCACGCTGGAAGGCGCGGTGACCTGCGCGGTCAGGCTGGCCAGCGCGTCGAAGATCGGCGTCAGCCCGCTTTGGTAGGCGCGCCCCGCCGCGGTCAGCGCCAGCCGGTTGGCGCTGCGCTCGAACAGCGCGACGCCGAGCCGCGCCTCAAGCAGATGCACCATCCGGCTGACCGCCGCCGCCGAAACGTTGAGCTCGGCGCCGGCGGCACTGAAGCTTCCGCTTCGCGCCGCCGCCTCGAACGCCTTGATGCCGTTGAGAAACAGCAGCCGCCGCATGGCCCACCCTCAGGAAAACTGATGCCAGGCCAAGATAACTCGGTTTGCGCCGCCGATACAACCAAGGCACAAACATTCCCAGGAGATTCGAATGACGCCGCTGATGGTTGCCGGCCTTGGCCTGCTGATGATCGCAACAGCGTTTCTGTCCGGGCTGTTCGGCATGGCCGGCGGGCTGATCCTGATCGGCGTGCTGCTGACGCTGATGCCGTTGCCGAGCGCGATGGTGCTGCATGCGATCACGCAGATGGCCTCCAACGGCTGGCGCGCATTCCTGTGGCGCAGTCACATCCGGTGGCGCCCGGTCTCGATCTATCTGATCGGATGCGCGCTGGCGCTGGCGGCGTGGTCGATCACCCGCTACGTGCCGGACAAGCCGGTCGCGCTGCTGCTCTTGGGCGTGACGCCGTTCATGGCGCGGCTGACGCCACCGAACCTGAAGCCCGATCCCGACAGCATCTGGCAGGGCACTTTCTACGGCTCGATCTGCATGGGGCTGATGCTGATGACCGGCGTCTCCGGGCCCTTGATGGACACCTTCTTTCTCGGCGGCAAGTTCGACCGCCGCGCCATCGTCGCGACCAAGGCGACCTGCCAGGTCGCCAGCCATTTCGTCAAGTTGATCTATTTCGGCGGCATCATCGATCAGGCCGCGACGCTCGATCCGGTGCTCGCCGCCGTGGCGGTTGCGGCCTCGATGACCGGCACGACATTGGCGCGGCGCATCCTGGAGGCCATGAGCGACTTGCAGTTTCGCACCTGGGCGGCGCGGCTGATCACGACGGTGGCCGGCTATTACATCATCTACGCAAGCTGGCTGCTGGCCGTGCCCTATTTCCGAAGTTCGTAATCCATTGCCGCGGCCTCGAATACGAACTTCGGAAATAAAAGCGGCACTGGCGCGCAGCAATGCCTTTGCGTTCTGAGATGGAGAAGCCAATGGCCGACACGGCGGACGCGCTGGTGCTTGACCTCGTCGAATGGATCGCCCGCGAGCCGCGGCTCTATTCCGAGGCGATCGCGACCTGGCGCACCTCCTGCCCGCGGCTGACGATCTGGGAAGACGCGGTCGATCGCGGCTATGTCGCGCGCGAGACCGTCGCAGGCGTCGGCCTGATCGTGACGGTCACCGGCAAGGGCGAACAACTGCTGCGGGCGCACGGCCGCGCCACCTGATCGGCGGATTTGCGAACCGCGGCAATATTTGCAATTTGCTTCAGTTCTCTTTTACGCGGCGCCATGACGCGATCCGCCGATCGCGGATCAATTCGCCGGGATGCGATGGCCGCGCCATTGACTTCGCCGGCCCGATGCGGTGATCTTCATGCAGTCGCATCCAATTTGCGCATCCAATTGGTTTGACAGCTCGAGCTCCCGCCAGGACAGGAACACGCCATGATCGATCTTTACTATTGGAGTACGCCGAACGGCCACAAGATCACGATGTTTCTCGAAGAGACGGGACTGCCGTACAAGATTTTCGCGATCAATATCGGCAAGGGCGATCAGTTCAAGCCGGAGTTCCTGAAAGTCGCGCCGAACAACCGCATTCCCGCCATGGTCGATCACGAGCCGAAGGGCGGCGGCAAACCGATCTCGATCTTCGAGTCCGGC
Source organism: uncultured Alphaproteobacteria bacterium (assembly GCA_963840155.1). Taxonomy (GTDB): domain Bacteria; phylum Pseudomonadota; class Alphaproteobacteria; order Rhizobiales; family Xanthobacteraceae; genus Bradyrhizobium. The sequence continues at coordinate 303,757 of CAWIXP010000002.1, read as the reverse complement.
GCCATGCTGCTGTATCTGGCCGAGAAGACCGGCAAATTCCTGCCTGCCGACCTCTACGGCCGTTACGACGCGATCCAATGGACGTTCTGGCAGATGGGCGGGCTCGGGCCGATGGCCGGCCAGAACCACCACTTCTCGAATTACGCCCAGGACAAAATCAAATACGCCATCGACCGCTATGTCAACGAGACCAACCGGCTCTATGCCGTGCTCAACAAGCGGCTGTCCGATCGCGAATTCATCGCCGGCGATTATTCGATCGCCGACATGGCAAGCTATCCCTGGATCGTGCCCTACAAGAACCAGAGCCAGAACATCGACGATTTCCCGCATCTGAAGCGCTGGCTCGAGACCATCCGCGCGCGGCCGGCGACCGAACGCGCCTACGCCAAGGCCAAGGAGGTCAATCCGAATTTCGGCCAGCCGGCGATCCGCACCGAGGAGGAGCGCAAGCTGCTGTTCGGGCAGACCGCCGCCGTGGTGCGGTAAACGCGCGGGTCATGCGCGGCCCGCCTGCGCGGGGCATGACGCTTCGTCGCTTCCGCTCCTCGCCATGGCGGCGCTCGCAGGAGGTAGATACGATGGCCATGAAACTATTCGAGCTGGTCGGCACCGACGAGGCGCGTCCGTTCAGTCCGTACTGCTGGCGGACGCGGATGGCGTTGGCGCACAAGGGCCTGGCCGCGCAGTCGATTGCGTGGCGCTTCACCGAAAAAGCCGCGATCGCTCCGCACAATTCGGAAAAGGTGCCGGTGCTGCTCGATGGCGAAAGGTCGGTTGCCAACTCCTGGGCGATCGCGAATTATCTGGAGGATACCTATCCGGATCGACCGTCGCTGTTTGGCGGCGAGGGCGGCCGCGCCATGGGACGGATGATGAACTGGTGGGGCGATGTCACCGTGATCGGCGCTATGTTCCCGCTGATCGTCGCCGACATTCCGGCGCATCTGCAGCCGGTGGACGCGGCGTATTTCCGCAAGACCCGCGAGGCGCGCTTCGGCAAGCCGCTGGAAGAAGTCGCGGCCGGTCGCGACAACTCGGTCGAGGGTTTTCGGCGGGCGCTCGAGCCGATGCGATTGACGCTAAGGACGCAAGCCTATCTCGGCGGCGATAAGCCGAACTACGCCGATTACATCGTGTTCGGCCCATTCCAGTGGGCGCGCGTGGTCAGCCCGTTCAAGCTGCTGGCCGAGGACGATCCGGTTCATGGGTGGCGCGAAAAGCTGCTTGATGCCTTCGACGGCCTGGCGCGGAAATCGCCGGGCTATCAGCTGTAGCAATATGCGCGCGGTCATGGCGCGGAATTGTCGCGCTATCCGTTCGGCAGTGCTGTGTTCGCCGCCATCTTGCGCAGGCAATCCCGGCACAGGCAATCGCTGTCATCGAGCGGCATCGGCAGCCGTATCGTTTCCTCGGCGCACCAGCACGGCCCCGCGAGCCCGCAGCTAAATTCCGTTCCGCATCCGGAACAAACCACGCGACGCGATGGCGGCGGATTATCTAACCGATTTGTCATCGAGCGAACCTGATCCGGCGGGTTTTTTTCATGTCGGGTTCATTTCGAGCAGCGGTATATTCCAGCAGGCAAATATACGCTTGGGACAACCCGAGGGAAGCCTAAAGGGAAATTCGATGGCCCGCGATCCGCAAGCCGCTCTAGTCGCGCTCAACCGGTTCGGATTTGGCGCGCGCGGCGGAGCATCCGGCGATCTCGTCAATGCGGCGTCCGATCCGCGCGGCTTCGTCAAGGCCGAATTGGATCGTGCGGATGGCGTGCTGCTCGAATTGCCCGGATTGCAGTCGACGCCGACACTGGCCGGGGAGGTGTTCGCCTACCAGGACGAACTCAAACGCGAGCGCGCGGCGGCCGCGAAATCGGGAGCCGCTGCAGCAGAGGCCACGCCGCGGCAGCGAGCGGCGGACGCCAAGCTGCAAGAGCGCAATTCGCCCAACGGCGTCGCGACGGACATGACGGCCAAGGATCCGGCGCCGAAGCCCGCGGAAAACGCCGGCGCCGAACCGGCGATGGCCGCAACCGAAGCGATGCAGCCGAACGCGCCGAAGCCGCAGCAGCCGCTGAATATCATCCAGAAGACATATCGCGCGGAAGCGCTGGCGCGGCTGCAGCGCGCGGTGATCGCCGATTGTGGTTTCCTGGAGCGCCTGGTGACGTTCTGGTCCAACCATTTCTGCATCTCCGCCCATAAAGGCCCGCTGGCGCGGATGTGGGCCGGCTCGTTCGAGCGCGAGGCGATCCGGCCTCACGTGCTCGGGCGTTTCGGCGACATGCTGAAGGCGGTCGAGCAACATCCGGCGATGCTGTTCTTTCTCGACAACCAGCAATCGCGGGGGCCCGACTCGCCCGCCGGGCAAAAACGCAAGCGCGGCTTGAACGAAAATCTCGCGCGGGAAATCATGGAGCTGCATACCCTTGGCGTCGGCGGCGGCTACTCGCAGGAGGACGTGACCTCGCTGGCGCGCATCATCACCGGCTGGACCTTTGCCGGGCGACAGGGACAGCTCGGTGCGCCCGGCAGTTTTGTCTTCAACGCCAATGCACATCAGCCGGGCGCGCAACGGTTGCTCGAAAAGATTTACGAGGCCGATGGTGTCGGGCAGGGCGAAGCGGCGCTGGCCGACATCGCGCGCCACCCTTCGACCGCGAAGTTCATCGCTGCCAAATTCGCCCGCCACTTCGTGGCCGACGAGCCGCCGCCGGCCCTGGTGGCGCGGCTGCAGGATGTATTCCGCAAATCCGACGGCGACCTCAGGGCGCTTGCAACCGCGCTGCTGGATTCGGATGAGGCCTGGCAGGCGCCGGCGACCAAGCTGCGCAGCCCCTATGAATTCCTGGTGGCGGCCGGCCGGTTGCTGGCGCGCGTTCCCGACGATCCCGCCCCCTATCTCGGCAGCCTCAACTTGCTCGGGCAGCCGCTGTGGAGTCCGTCGGGACCGAACGGATTTGCCGATACCAATGCCGCATGGGCCGCGCCGGAGGGCATGAAGCTGCGGCTGGATATCTCGGCGCAAATCGCCTCGCGTCTCGCCAATTCTATCGACCCGCGCGAGCTCCTGGAATTCGCCGTCGCCGACGCGGCATCAGCGGAAACCCGGCTGACTATCGAGCGCGCGGAATCGCGACAGCAGGCGCTGGCGCTGTTGTTGATGTCGCCGGAATTCCAGAGGAGATGACGATGGATTGCTGCGAAAGCCTGACCACCTCGCGGCGCGCGCTGCTACTCGGCGGCGCGGCGTTCGCCGCCTGGGCGTACCTGCCGAAATTCGCGCGCGCGGCAGATGGCCGCGACCCGCGGCTGATCGTCATCATCTTGCGCGGCGCGCTCGATGGTCTTGCGACCGTCGCGCCGGTCGGCGATCCCGATTATGCCGGCCTGCATGGCTCGATCGCCTTGACCCGCGATGGCCCGCATCCGGCGGCCATGCTGGATTCGTTTTTCGCGCTGCATCCGGCGATGCCGCAATTCGCGCGGATGTACCGGGATAAACAAGCCGCCGTGATCCACGCGGTGTCGACGCCCTATCGCGACCGCTCGCATTTCGACGGTCAGGACGTACTCGAAAGCGGTTTTGCCGGTCCGGGCCGGGTGCAATCCGGCTGGCTCAACCGCGCGCTGGAGGCGCTGCCGAAAGGCGAGCGGGTGATGAGCGGGCTCGCGGTCGGTCCGACCACGCCATTGGTGCTGCGCGGCGCGGCGCCGACCGTCGGCTGGACGCCGGTTGCGTTGCCGCAGGCCGCCGACGATACCGCGATGCGGCTGGTCGAACTCTACAGCCATCGCGATCCGGCGCTGGCCGCGGCGTTGTCGCAAGGCTTGCAGCTCGACAAATCAGCGCGGGGCGAGGACATGAAGCCGAAGCCGGGCGTCAACGGCGCCGCCGCGATGCGGATGGTGGCGCGCGGCGCCGCCAAGTTGATGGCGGCCGACGACGGCCCGCGGATCGCGGCGCTCGCCTTCGACGGCTGGGATACTCACGCCAACGAAGGCGGTCCGGTGGGACGCCTGGCGCAGTTGCTGTCGGGTCTCGATAGCGCGCTCGCCGAATTCGAAAACGGATTGGGCGCGCGCTGGCGCGACACCGTGATGGTGGTGGCGACCGAATTCGGCCGCACCGCGCGCATCAACGGCACCGAGGGCACCGACCACGGCACCGGCACGATTGCCTTGCTCGCCGGTGGCGCGGTGAAAGGCGGCCGGGTGATTTCCGACTGGCCGGGGCTGACGCCGGCCAGTCTCTACGAAGGCCGCGATCTCGCGCCCACCACGGACCTGCGCGCGGTCATCAAGGGCGTGCTGCGCGATCACCTCGGTGTTGCCGAGCGCGTGCTGGCCGAGACCGTGTTCCCCGACAGCGCGTCGGTGAAGGCAATGCAGGGATTGGTGGGGTGATGTTAACCTCTCCCCGCTCTTTTGCGGGAAGAGGTCGGAATTCGCGCGAAGCGGGAATTTCGGGTGAGGGGCAGGGCAATGCGAGTGCCGGGCGAGGGAGTGAGAGAGCGAACCGGCGTCACCCCTTCGTGATCGCGTCGATCTCCGTGATTTCCTGCGCGCTCAGCGCCCAGTCGATCGCCTTGACGTTCTGCTCGACCTGCTCGACGCGGGTGGCGCCGGCGATCACGCTCGAGACCTGCGGCCGCGCGGCCAGCCATGAGAACGCCAGTTCGAGCATGCTGTGGCCGCGCGCCTGCGCGAACGCCTGCAGCTTCTCCACGATGTCTTCGTTGCGGGTCGTGACGTAGCGGTCACGCAACGCGGGCGCCCTGGCAAATCGGGTGTCCTCCGGCGCGGCCGCGCCGCGCTTATATTTGCCGGTGAGAAGCCCGCTGGCGAGCGGGAAGAACGGCAGCAGCCCGAGCTTGTACTCCTGCGCCGCCGGCAGCAGATCCTTTTCGATCCCGCGCACCACGAGGCTGTATTCATCCTGGCAGGAAACGAACCGGGCAACGTTGATCTGGCGCGCGATCAACTCGGCCTCGGCAATGCGCCAGGCCGGAAAATTCGAATTGCCGATGTAGCGCACCTTGCCCTGCCGGATCAGGTCGTCCAGCGTCCGCAGCGTCTCTTCGATCGGCGTCAAGGGATCGTAATCGTGCTGCTGGTACAGATCGATGTAGTCGGTGTTCAGCCGGCGCAGGCTGGCCTCGACCGCGGAGATGATGTAGCGCCGTGACGCGCCCTGCTTGGTGCCATCCGTGCTCATCGGCTTGGAGTATTTCGTCGCCAGCACGATGTCCTTGCGCCGGTCTCCGAGCACCTGGCCCAGCACGGTCTCGGAGCCGCCCATTCCGGCATAAATATCGGCGGTGTCGAACAGCGTGATGCCGAGGTCGATCGCCCGGTGGATCACCTTGCGCGAGGTTTCGAGGTCGGTGCGCTGGCCGAAATTGTTGCAGCCGAGGCCGACCGCGGAAACACGCAGACCGGAACCGCCGAGATTGCGAATTTGCATGGATTATTCCTGTGAGAGAGAGGGCGGGCGCAGGGCGGCATTGTGACCGGCAGGTGCCGGGGCCGCAAGGCGCATCGCTGCCTGCCAGCGGGTAGACCGGGCAACCGGTAGCACCTCAAAAAGATGCGGTCCCGGTCAGACGCGGCGACTGACGGGGACCGCTGGGGGCGCGCGATCCGTGACGGGGGGCCTGATCGCACGCGAGTGGAAACTAGGCTTGTATTGTAACGCGCCAATGACGGGGCGCTGATCCATGGGCCTTGGTAGAGGCGGCTTTTCGCTTTGTTGGATCAAATGATATCGATAGCGAATAGAGCCGGTTTTCAAGCCTGTCTGCTGACGCTTCAGATCTCGAAAGGATGTCCATGCCCGCCATTTCCCCCTCGCTGTTGCCGGTGCTGATGCTGTTTGGCTCCAATGTATTCATGACCTTCGCATGGTACGGCCATCTGAAGTTCAAGGAGAGCTGGCTGCCGCTCGCTATCATGGTCAGTTGGGGCATCGCGTTCTTCGAATATTGGCTGGCGGTGCCCGCCAATCGCTGGGGCAGCGCGGTGTATACCGCGGCGCAGCTCAAGACCATGCAGGAAGTAATCACGTTGATCGTGTTCGCCGGATTCTCGGTGCTGTATCTCAAGGAGCCGCTGGGGTGGAATCACGCCCTTGGTTTTGCGTTGATCGCGCTGGGCGCGTTCTTTGTCTTCCATAAATGATCGTGAGCTGAAAAGCCGAGATGGATTGCTTGGTCGCTTTGCGCTTCTCGCAAACGGCGGCTGCGGACAGTCGCCATCAGGCCTCGGCGGCGACGCCCGCGGGATTGTCGAGTTTTGCGCAGGGCTGCGATTCCATCGAGACGAAGCCGGGGGTCTGCTCGACCCGCCGCAGCCAGCTGCGGATCGCGGGGAAGGTCTCGAGATCATAGTCGCAGCGATCGGCGACATGGGTGTAGCCGTACAGCGCGATATCGGCGACCGTCAGTTGACCGGTGGCGAAATAGTCATGGGTCTTGAGGTGATTTTCCATCACCTGCAGCGCGGCATAGCCGCGCTCCATCCAGTCTTCCAGCGCGTGCGTCTGCAGGTCGCGGCCACCCTTCACCAGGGCCAGCCAGAAATAAGCGGCGCCGATATTCGGCTCCAGCGCGTGCTGCTCGAAGAACATCCACTGCAGCGCCTCGGCGCGCTCGATCCGCGATTCCGGCGCCAGCGGGGTGCCGCCGGCGACGTACCAGAGGATGGCATTGGATTCGGCGAGGTAGCGCCCTTCCGCGACTTCCAGCAGCGGCACCTGTCCGCTCGGGTTCTTGGCAAGGAAATCCGGCGTCCGGCTCTCGCCGCGCAAGATGTCGATCTCGATTGCGCGGTAGGGAGCATTGAGCAGTGCCAGCGCAAGGCGGACCTTGTAGCTGTTGCCGGAGCGCTGCATCGAAAAGAGCTTGTACATCCTGTCCAGTTCGATCGGTGAGATGGTGCCTGCGGCTGCAAGCGATCCGAGGTCTTGTCGCCCCCCAACGCGGCTAAACAATGATGCCGATAGCGCGCCCTCGCAAGCCCCGGTGACGCAATGGACCGGAAACACTGCTGCACTGCAACCGCGCGGAAGATCCGCCAACACGCCGGAACAAATCAGATCACGCTTGCGCGATGCTGTGAGCAGCCGCAGAGCCGGCATTGTCCCGCATCGCACGACGCAAGGTACAGAAATAGAGCGCCAGCACCACCAACAAGCCCAGCGGTACGGCGGTCAGCCCGGCGACGCCGCGCGACAGCAAAGGCACGATCCACGCTGCGGCCAGGACGCTGATCTCGTAATCGCCGAAGCCGCTTTCGACTCCGGCGCTGACGGTGAATGCGATCGCCAAAGCGAGGATCACGAGATCGTAGTCCAGGACATGCGGCGAAGCCAGCAATGTCGCGACCACGAGCAGCGCCGCCTTGACGTCGCGGTGGCCGGCCGAGTGCCATGTCCAGGCGGTGCCGCATATGGCCGCGGCCGACACCAGGCCCTGCACGGCATAGGCGAGCGGGATGCTGCCGCCCCACATTCGCGCCGCCGCGAACACGCTTTGCAGCTTTGCGAATCCAACGTCGCCCTGCTCGAGCAGCAACTTGCGCGAAGTTTCGGTAGAGGCCGCGAAAGCAATCCAGAGATCGGGACCAAATAGCAAACTCGTGATGGCGACCAGCGCCATCACGGTAACGCCCGCGGCGATGACCGCGCGCCACTGGCCGGCCGCCAGCAACGCGATCGGCACGACCAGCGCGAGCTGGGGTTTGTAGGCGAGAACGCCGAACAAAATGCCGGCCAAGACCGGCCTCTTGGCCAATGCGAGCAGGGCCGCGCCGAACAGCCCGGCGGTAAGAAACCCATTCTGGCCGTGCCCCAGATTGATGAAGACCGCGGGAAATGCCGCGGCGACCGGCAGCCAGGTCGCGCGGATCGCGTCAACCCGTATCCGCATCCGCCGCACGATGATGCCGATTACCGACAGGTACAGCGCAAAGCTGCTGATCTGCCAGACCGCGAGCGCCAGTCCGTACGGCAGCAGGGCGATAGGGGTCGCCAGCAACAGGAAGATCGGAGGGTACAGCCAGGCGTAATAGGGCGTGGCCGTACCGAAGATCTGCTGCTCGCGGGCGGCATGCAGGGCCATATCGTAGACGTCGGCGGCGCGGCCATCGAGCACGAGCGAACCGGCCGCATAGAAGCTGGCAAAGTCGGTGCCGAGCGGCTTGCCGTTGCGGTCGATGAGACCGTCCGACATTGCAATCCAGGCGGCGATCGCGATCACGCAGATGGCGAGCAGGATCAGGCTGTAACCGCGCGCACGCGCGGCGGTCAGCCAGTCGCCGGATCGCAGTCCTTGCCAGATATGAGTCATTTCGCCGCGGAATTTTATGAATGTTGCGCGAACCTAGCGGCGGCCCCTTTAACGTTCCCTAAACTTTGGCGGCTTCCGACCAAGCTTCTTGCGATGCAGCCTCCCCCGCCTTAAAGTGCTGCGATCCCAACAAGCAGAGTCGCGGATCAGTGTGGCGGTTCGGAACTTGATCCCGGCTGTCGGCGGTCCCGCGACGTGCGCAAGGAGATGACGATGCCGTTTCTGTCCGCCGCGCTCGACCGTGTGAAGCCGTCCGCGACCATTGCGGTCACGGATAAAGCACGCGAGCTGAAGGCGGCCGGCCGCAACGTCATCGGTCTTGGCGCCGGTGAACCCGATTTCGACACCCCGGCCAACATCAAGCTGGCGGCGATCCGCGCCATCGAGGCCGGCAAGACCAAATACACCGCGGTGGACGGCATTCCCGAGCTGAAGCAGGCGATCATTGCCAAGTTTCAGCGCGAGAACAATCTTACCTACAAGCCGAACCAGATCATCGTCGGAACCGGCGGCAAGCAGGTGCTCTACAACGCCCTGATGGCGACCATCAATCCGGGCGACGAGGTCATCATTCCCGCGCCCTATTGGGTGAGCTATCCGGAAATGGTGGCGCTCGCCGGCGGCGAGCCGGTGCCGGTGGTGTGCACGGCCGCGCACGGCTTCAAGCTGCAGCCCGATGCGCTCGACAAGGCGATCACGCCGAAGACCAAATGGATCATCCTGTGTTCGCCGTCGAACCCGACCGGCGCGGCCTACACCCGCACCGAATTGAAGGCGATCACCGATGTGCTGGTGAAGCATCCGCAGGTCTGGGTGATGACCGACGATATGTACGAGCATGTGGTCTACGACGAGTTCGTGTTCACGACACCGGCGCAGGTCGAACCGAAACTATACGACCGCACGCTGACGGTGAACGGCGTCTCGAAAGCCTATTGCATGACCGGCTGGCGCATCGGCTATGCCGGCGGCCCCGCCGAACTGATCAAGGCGATGGCGACGATCCAGTCGCAGTCGACCTCGAACCCCTCGTCGATCTCGCAATGGGCGGCGGTCGAAGCCCTCAACGGTCCGCAGGATTTCATTCCGGTCAACACCCAGGCTTTCAGGGAGCGCCGCGATCTCGTGGTTTCCATGCTCAACCAGGCCAAGGGCATCGATTGTCCGCGGCCGCAAGGCGCGTTCTATGTCTACCCGTCCTGCGCCGGCACCATCGGTAAGGCATCGCCATCGGGCAAGACGATCGCCAACGACGAAGACTTCGTCACTGAGCTGCTCGAGAATGAGGGCGTCGCCGTGGTGCAGGGTTCGGCGTTCGGGCTCGGCCCGGCGTTCCGGATTTCCTACGCGGCCAAAAACTCGGATCTCGAAGACGCCTGCAAACGCATCCAGCGATTTTGTGGCAATTTGAGATAGTCAAATCACGTCTCGAATATCGGCAGTCCAGCTCATGATGTTGTGACGGCGGCTCCCCGAAAGCGCCTTGTTTTGGACATGGCGCTTTCCTTCTGTCCCCCGCGCAAATTCAATTGCTCATGCGGGGATCAGTCAGATGCGACTCTCGACACTCACTATTGCCATCGCTTCGCTCGTTGTGCCGTTCGCAACTGCCAGCGCGCTGCCGCAGCCGCCGTTTCGCGCCGGTGTTCTGCATTGCCAGGGCGGCCAGAACGTCGGCTTCGTTGTCGGCTCGACCACCAGCCTGGAATGCGTGTTTCAGAGCGAAGGCCGCCGTCCCGAACCTTATATCGCAACCGTGCGTCGATTTGGGCTGGATCTCGGCATCACCGACCAGACCAGGCTGACCTGGGCGGTGAATGCGCCGACCGATCGGATTGGACGCGGCGATCTCGCCGGCAATTATGGCGGCGTCGGCGCCAACGCTTCGGTCGGAATCGGCTTCGGCGGCAACTTCCTGCTCGGCGGTCCGCAGAACGCCATCGCGCTGCAGCCGATCAGCGTGCAGGGCCAGACCGGGCTGAACGTCACGGCGGGGGTGGCCAACGTCGAGCTGGAACCGGTACGGTTCGCCCATGGCGGTCCGCGCCGTCACGTTCACCGGCATCGCCATCACGGCTGAGACACGGCACATTGCCGGACGGAAGAGGCCCGCGGAAGCGGGCCTTTTTCGCTTTGCGGGATTGTTCGGTGCAAGGCGAATTCTGGCACCGCCCGGGATGTTGTGCCATAGAGAAGCGACGCCAATCAGAGTAGGGCGTTTTCCTGATTATCGGATCGCATCATAATTTTTGACTGGAGATTTGTTCATGAGCCGCTGCTTCATCCTTGGCGGGGCCGCCGCGGCCCTGCTGGTTGCGCTGAGCCCGGGCGTCAAGGCACAGCAACCGATACAGCGCGTGCAGGTCGGCATCCTGGAATGCCGCGGCGGTTCGAGCGTCGGCTTCATCGTCGGCTCCGTGACCTATCTCGGTTGCGTGCTGCGCGCCGACGGCCTGCCGGAGGACCGCTACGTCGCCACCATCCGAAAGGTCGGGCTCGATCTCGGCATCACCCAGGAGTCGGCGCTGGCCTGGGGCGTGTACGCGCCGGTGGCCCGGCTTGGACCCGGTGACCTCTCGGGCGACTACGCCGGCGCGCAGGGCAGCGCGTCGATCGGCGTCGGGCTCGGCGGCAACGTGCTGGTGGGCGGCTCGGCGAATTCGATCGCGCTGCAGCCACTCAGCGTGCAAGGCCAGATCGGGTTGAACATCGCGGCCGGACTGGAAAGCCTGGAACTTCGGCCGGGACGGTGAGGCTGATCGATCCTGAGGCGTGCGCCTTTCGGCGAGCCTCGAAGCATGAGACAAGGCGCGGGTAGCCATCAGACGAGGCGTGCAAGCCAGCGGCGCAATTGCGCCGTCGAGCGCACCGCAGGGTGAGGCCGGTGTGTGCGCAACAATACGCGCCACAGCGACGTTTTTCCTTCTTGCCAAATCCTCGATGTGGGGGGAGCATAATAGCCGCCGACCCAATCAAGGGCCGAGCTCCAAACCAGGAGGCGGCGAATGGGACAAGACGTCAGAAGTCCCCGCGGTCCACGGTGCATCGCACTGGTGGGCCCTTTCCAAAGCGGTAAAACCACATTGTTAGAAGCGATATTGGCGCGCACCGGTGCAATTCCGCGCGCCGGCAGCGTCGATGCGGGAACTTCCGTCGGCGATTCCACCGCCGAGGCCCGCCACCACAAGATGGGCGTCGGTCTGACCGCCGCCAGCACCACTTTCATGGGCGACAGCTATACCTTTATCGATTGCCCCGGCTCGGTGGAATTCGCGCATGACATGCGCGCCGCGATTCCGGCCGTGGACGCCGCGGTCGTGGTATGCGAAGCCGACGAACGCAAGCTGCCGCAGCTTCAGATCATCCTGCGCGAACTCGAAGAGCTGGGAATTCCGCGCTTCCTTTTCCTCAACAAGATCGATCGGGCCAACAAGCGCATCCGCGAGACACTGGCGACGTTGCAGCCCGCTTCGCGAATTCCGCTGGTGTTGCGGCAGATTCCGATCTGGAACGGCGATTTGATCGCAGGTTTCGTCGATCTGGCGCTGGAGCGCGCCTTCGTCTATCGCGAACATAAAGCTTCCGAAGTCGTGACCCTCGAAGGCGGCGATCTCGATCGCGAGAAGGAAGCCCGCTTCTCGATGCTGGAAAAGCTCGCCGATCACGACGACGCGCTGATGGAACAATTGCTCGAGGATATCTCGCCGCCGCGCGATGCGGTGTTCGACGATCTGGCGCGCGAACTGCGCCAGGGCCTGATATGTCCGGTGCTGCTCGGCTCGGCCGCGCGCGAGAACGGCGTGTTGCGCCTGATGAAGGCGCTTCGGCATGAATCGCCCGGCGTGACCGAGACCGCAAAGCGGCTCGGCGTTCCCTCATCCAAGGACGCGCTGGCCTATGTGTTCAAGACCGTGCATCTGCAGCATGGCGGCAAGCTGTCGCTGACGCGCGTGCTCGCCGGCCGCCTCGATGACGGCGCGACGCTTACATCCACGTCGGGGGAGACCGGCCGGGTCTCCGGCATATCGGGGGCGAACTGCGCCCACGACACCAAGCGCGCCGCCGCCGAGGCCGGCGAGACCGTGGCGCTCGGCAAGCTCGAGGCCTTCAAGACCGGAGACACGCTGTCGAGCGGCAAGACCGCGCCGAAAGCGCTGGTCAACGTCGAACCGTCGCCGCCGGTGCTGGCGATGGCGATCGCGGCAGCGGATCGCAAGGACGACGTCAAACTCGGCCAGGCCTTGTTGCGGCTCAACGAGGAGGATCCTTCGCTGAGCATGATTCAGAACCAGCGGACCCATGACATCGTGCTGTGGGGGCAGGGCGAGATGCATTTGCGGGTGGCAATGGAGCGCCTGCGCGACCGCTTTGGCGTCAATGTCAAATCGCATCCGCCGGCGATCGGGTATCAGGAGACCATCCGCAGATCGATCACCCAGCGGGGCCGGCACAAGAAGCAATCCGGCGGTCACGGCCAGTTCGGCGACGTGGTCCTGGAGATGAAGCCGCTGCCGCGTGGTAGCGGCTTCGAATTTCAGGAAAAGGTGGTCGGCGGCGCGGTGCCGCGAAACTATATCGGCGCAGTGGAAGAGGGGGTCGTCGACGGATTGCTGCGCGGCCCGCTCGGTTTTCCCGTCATCGACGTGCAGGTAACGCTGGTCGACGGCTCTTATCACAGCGTGGATTCCTCGGATCTCGCCTTCCGTACCGCGGCCCGGATCGGCGTCAGCGAAGCGCTGCCGCAATGCCAGCCGGTGCTGCTGGAGCCGATCCATGTGGTGGAAATCGTCTGTCCCACCGAAGCCACCGCGAAGATCAACGCCATCCTGTCGGGGCGGCGCGGCCAGATTCTCGGTTTCGATACCCGCGAGGACTGGCCCGGCTGGGATCGCGTCCGTGCCATGATGCCGGAAGCCGAGATCGGCGAACTGATCGTGGAGCTGCGCTCGGCGACCGCCGGTGCCGGCAGCTTTACGCGGCAATTCGATCACATGGCCGAAGTCACCGGCCGCACCGCCGATCAGATCGTCGCCGCGCATCGCGCCGCGGCGTAGCGGGTTTTTTTGCAAGGCGTCCAATGCGCCGGTGTTGCCGCCGTTGCGGGAACACCGGCGGTTCTGTGCGGGCAGGCCGAACGGCTCCTTGCAATGTGATGTTTTTTACATCATTGTCACCATATGGAATATTATTTATCGTCGTTTTTACTTGAGCAAACCACGTGATCACGTCGTTTCAGATGAGGGCGGCGCGGGCACTGCTCGGCATAGACCAGAGGACGCTAGCCGACTTGGCCGGGGTTTCTTTGCCAACGATCCAGCGCATGGAAGCCAGCGTCGGCACCGTCCGCGGCGTCGTCGGATCGCTGACCAGGGTCGTCGATGCGTTGAATAGCGCCGGTGTGGAATTGATCGGCGAACACGCACGCAGCGACCAAGGCGGACGCGGCGTGCGATTGAAACAGCCGGGGCCGCCGCCTCGGCCCTGACGTCGTGACTTTGGCATTGTCGCGGCGGCGATCTCGCGACGTGACCGGGGGAGCAGTGCGGGCATGAGCATCACAAGCGGTTATCGGGCGTGATGCGCAAAATCAAACAGCCGACCTTTGCCGAGTTGTACGCGCCAAAATTGATCACGGTGCTGCGCGAAGGTTACGGCTTTGCGGATTTTCGCGCCGATGCGATGTCGGGGCTGACGGTGGCAATCGTCGCGCTGCCGCTGTCGATGGCGATCGCCATCGCCTCCGGCGTAACGCCGGATCGCGGCCTTTACGCCGCCGTGATCGGCGGCTTCATCGTATCGCTGCTCGGCGGCAGCCGGTTCCAGATCGGCGGACCCGCCGGCGCATTCATCGTGCTGGTGGCGCTGACCGCCGAACGTCACGGCGCCGACGGCGTGATCCTCGCCACCGCCATGGCCGGCGTGTTTCTGGTGGCCGCGGGCTTTCTTCGCCTGGGTACCTACGTCAAATTCATTCCCTATCCCGTGACCGTGGGATTCACCGCCGGCATCGCCGTCATTATCTTCGTCAGTCAACTCAAGGATCTCCTGGGCATTACGCTGGCGACCAAAGAACCAGGCGAATTGTTGCCAAAGCTGGCGGTGTTGGCTCGCGCGCTGCATACCGCCAATGGATCGGCGGTGGCGGTCGCCGGCGTCAGCATTGCCATCATCGTCGTGCTCCGCAAGTTGCGGCCGCACTGGCCCGGCATTCTGCTCGCAGTCATGGTCGCGGCACTATCGACATGGGCGCTGTCGCTGCCGCTGGAAACCATCGGCACTCGCTTCGGCGGCATTCCACGGCAATTGCCCTGGCCGGCGTGGCCGCCGTTCTCGCCGGAGAAGGCGCGGGAAGTACTGCCGGACGCGATTGCGTTTGCGCTGCTTGGCGCCATTGAGTCCCTGCTGTCGGCGGTGGTAGCCGACGGCATGACCGGCCGCAGGCATCGCTCGAATTGCGAACTGGTGGCGCAGGGGGTTGCCAATTTGGGGTCGGCGCTGTTCGGCGGCATCTGCGTCACCGGCACCATCGCGCGGACCGCGACCAATGTGCGCGCCGGCGCGCGCGGCCCGATCTCGGGCATGCTGCATTCGGTGTTCCTGTTGCTGTTCATGCTGGTCGCAGCGCCGCTGGCGAGCTACATTCCGCTGGCAGCGCTGGCCGCGGTGCTGGTCGTCGTCGCCTGGAACATGGCGGAGAAGCAGGAGTTTGCGACCCTGATCCGCTCCTCGCGCGGCGATGCCATGGTGCTGCTGGCCACGTTTCTGCTGACGATCTTTCGCGACCTCACCGAAGGCATCCTGGTTGGCTTCGCACTCGGTGCGGTGCTGTTCATCAACCGTATGGCAGAGATAACCGGTATCGAGGCGCAAGCGCCGCTGGTGAGCGCCGACCGGGCCGACGATGGCAACGGCGATCGCGAGCCGTATGATTCGAGCCTCGCGGCCGATCCCGACGTGCTGGTGTACCGCATCACCGGCGCGTTCTTTTTCGGCGCGGCATCGACGGTGGGCGCGGTGCTCGACAGCATCGCCGATAGCCGCAAGGCATTCGTGGTCGATTTCGCGGCCGTGCCGTTTCTTGATTCCACCGCGGCCAATGCGATGGGCCGGGTTGCGACCAAAGCAAGGCGCCAGGGCATCCGGCTCTTCATCACCGGCGCCTCGCCGGCGGTGCGCCGTGTGCTGCTGACCCATGGAGTGAGCCCGCCACGTGCGAAATTTCGCGAAACCATCGCGCGGGCCGTCGCCGATATCAAAGCCGATCGCAAGAACGCCCCCGGAGCGCCATCCGCTCTCGCGGCCGGCTAGCGGCGGCCCAGTGGGCGAGGCCGCTCGGCGAATCGCCCGGATTGACAGCGGCCGCCGCTTGCCCGATTTGACAGGGATGACAGCCAAGACAGTCAAGGCCGGGCCCCCCGCCGCATGCCTGATCGGATGGCCGGCGGCGCATTCGCGCTCGCCGCTGATCCACCATTACTGGCTGCGCACGCTCGGCATCGAGGGCGGCTACAACATCGAGGCGGTGCCGCCCGAAGGCTTCGCCGAGTTCGTCCTGCACTTGTCGAGCCACGGCTTTGTCGGCGCCAACATCACCAGTCCGCACAAGGAACGCGCGCTGGCGCTGTCGGTGCCGGACGCGCGCGCCCGCGCGGTCGGCGCGGCGAACACGCTGTGGTACGACGGCGATGTACTGCGCTCCACCAACACCGATGTCGAAGGTTTCATCGACAATCTGGATGCCTGCGCGCAAGGCTGGGACCGCGTCGAAAATGCGCTGGTGCTGGGGGCCGGTGGAGCCTCGCGCGCGGTGGTTTTCGGGCTGCTTGAGCGCGGCATCAGGCACGTGGAGCTGGCAAACCGGACCGTCGCGCGGGCGCGCGCGCTTGCCGACCAATTCGGCTCCAATGTTCATCCGCTGGCCTGGCAGGCTGTCGCCGATGTCTTGCCGCGCGCGGGCCTGGTTGTGAACGCGACGTCGCTCGGCATGCACGGCCAGCCGCCGCTCGAGATCGACGTCAGCCTGTTGCCAGCGCAGGCCGTGGTGGCCGACCTGGTCTATATGCCGCTCGAGACACCATTGCTGGCGGCGGCGCGGGCGCGCGGCCTGAAGACCGCCGATGGACTCGGGATGCTGCTGCACCAGGCGGTGCGCGGCTTTGAATTGTGGTTTGGGCAGCGCCCCGTAGTTACGCCCGCGCTTCGAGCGCTGGTCGAGGCCGATCTCACGAAGCCTTGAGGGCGGAATAACGTTCCGCGAGCGGGGTCCATTGTCCGGTGGCGCTACCCGGAGGGACTAGTTCATGGCCGTTCAACTTTCTACTCTCATTCGCCCATTTGCCGCGCTTGCTGTCGTGCTCGTGTCATCGCTCTATGCGACTGCCCAGCAGCCGCCCACGCCCTCGCGGGTCCGCGGCACCATCGACGGCCTCGATGGCGAAATGCTTTCGGTCAAATCGCGCAGCGGCGAGGAGGTCAAACTGCATATGGCCGGCGACATGCGGGTAGTGGGCATTGCCAAGATTTCGCTTTCCGACATCAAGGTCGGCTCCTTCATCGGCGCCACCACGGTGCCGGGACCCGATGGCGGCGCGAAGGCCGTCGAAGTGCACGTATTTCCAGAGAACATGCGCGGCACCGGCGAGGGCTCGCGGCCATCCGACCTGCGTCCGAACTCTACCATGACCAATGCGACCGTGGCCGAGACCGTGGTCGGCAATGACGGACACACGCTGACAGTCAAATACAAGGACGGCCAGAAGAAAATCGTGGTGTCGCCCGACACCCCGGTCGTGACCTATGTCCCGGCGGAGAAATCCGACCTGAAACCAGGCGCGAAGGTGATCGCCTTCATGAAAAAGCTGCCGGACGGCTCGCTCGAGACCAATCGGATCAATGTCGGGCGCGACGGGCTGACGCCGCCGATGTGAAGCGGCCACAAGCGAGTGGAATAGACTGGGGTGTACGGGGTTCCTGCTAGCAACTCGAAAACATTGGGAGGAGAAACCATGCCGAAATTTTCTTTGCTGAGTCCGCGCCTGTTTCTGGCTTCGCTGGCCGCCATTTCGGTGTTGGCATCGGCGGCATGGGCCCAGCAGCCGCAGATGGTCCGGATTCGCGGCACCATCGAGGCCGTCGACGGTCCGCTGCTGACCGTGAAATCGCGCGAAGGCACTGAGATGAAGGTGCGGGTGACCGATAATGTGGCGGTATTCGGCGTCGCCAAGACCGAATTGTCGGAAATCAAGCAGGGCTCCTACATCGGCGTCACCGCGATGCCCGAGCCTGACGGCATCCAGAAGGCGGTCGCGGTGCATATTTTCCCCGAGAACCAGCGCGGCGCGGCCGAAGGCTTCCGGCCCTGGGACCAGCGCCCGGGCAGCACAATGACCAACGCGACGGTGGCCGAGACCGTCAAGGGCACCGAAGGTCAGAACATCCTGGTCAAGTATAAGGACGGCGAAAAGAAAGTCCTGGTGCCGCCGGGGACGCCGATCGTCACCTTCCTGGTCGGCGATAAGTCCGAACTGAAGCCGGGCGCGAAAATCATCATCTTCGGCGCCGCCAAAAAGGACGACGGCACGCTGGAGGCCAACCGGGTCAACGTCGGCCGCGACGGCATCATGCCCCCGATGTGACGGAGGCTTTCGCCATTGCGAGCCAACGGGTCGCGCGAATGCGCGCCCGATGACAGGCTACGCGAAGCAATCCAGAAGCTGCAAACGGAAAAGGCTGGATTGCTTCGTCGCTTGCGCTTCTCGCAATGATGATCGCGTAGATTGCTAGACCGCCACCACGCGGTCGTCGATCTCGGCGATCGTGTTGACGCCGCACAGTCCCATGGTCACGCTGAGTTCGTTGGCAATGAGATCGATTGCCTTGGCGACGCCGGGGCCGCCGAAAGCACCGAGGCCGTGAATATAGGCCCGCCCGATCATGCAGGATTTGGCGCCGAGCGCCAGCGCGCGCATCAGATCCTGGCCGGATCGAATGCCGCCATCGAACATGATTTCCATCTGCGAACCGACGGCCTCGGCGATTTCCGGCAGCACCTCGATCGAGGACGGCGCGCCATCTAGCTGCCGGCCGCCATGGTTGGAGACCACCAGCGCATGGGCGCCGGTCTTCACCGCTTCCTGGGCATCCTCGACGTCGAGGATGCCCTTGAGGATCAGCTTGCCGGGCCAGATGCTGCGGATCCAGTCGACGTCCTTCCAGTTCAGCGTGGTGTCGAATTGCGTCGAGATCCACGTCCCCAGCGCGGTGATGTCGTCGGTGCCCTTGAGATGCCCGACCAGATTGCCGAAGGTTCGGCGCTTGCCGCGCAGCACGCCGGCTACCCAGGCCGGCTTGGTGGCGAAATCGACCAGCTTCGATAGCGTCCATTCCGGCGGCACCGCCATGCCGTTCTTGATGTCGGCGTGCCGCTGCCCGATCACCTGCAGGTCGACCGTCAGCACCAGCGCGCTGCATTTGGCCGCGATGGCGCGCTCGATCAGCGCCTTGATGAAGCCGCGGTCCTTCATGACGTAGAGCTGAAACCAGAACGGCTTGTCGACATTTTGAGCCACATCCTCGATCGAGCAGATCGACATCGTGCTCAACGTGTAGGGAATTCCCGCGGCCTGCGCGGCGCGGCAGGCGTGAATCTCGCCGTCGCCGAATTGCATGCCGGTCAAGCCGACCGGCGCCAGGATCAGCGGCAGCGCCGCCTTCTCGCCGAGGATGGTGGTCGAGAGGTCGCGTTTCGACACGTCCACCAGGATGCGCTGGCGAAACTTGATCTGCTGCAGGTTCTCGCGGTTGGCGCGCAGCGTTTCCTCGGCATAGGAGCCCCGATCGGCATAGTCGAAAAAAGCCTTCGGCACCTTTCGCATATGGACCTGGCGCAAATCCTCGATGCAGGTGATGTGTTTCATGGACCTTCCGGGACCTTTTTGTATTTGCCTTGTATTTTTCGGCTTCCGCAGTCATCTAGCATGGTTGGGCCATCCGCCAAATCGCGTCACAGGGAATGGCCGCGTAGCGGAGGGTGCGATGACCCGATCAGGCTCCGAGCCCAAGGACATCAAGAGCGCCGAAAAGCGCCGGCTGGACCAGGCACTGGAGGAGGGGCTGGAGGAGACGTTTCCGGCTTCCGACCCGGTGAACGTGACCCAGCCGCCACCCTCCAAAGGCGACCGTCACGTCAAGCGAACGGACTAGCGCGATTGGCCGCCAAGGTCTGCTGGCGGACATAATGCATGCGTTAACAACATCTTAAGTCCGGACGGTCGGATCGGCCTCCGGTAACGATTCATCATATTTTTTGAAGCCATTTGAGCCGCGAACGCATTATAACCCCTGCACGCTATGATGGCGGGCGCTCAAGGCTTCTTGCTGGATAGGGCGAGAATCCTCGGTCGCCGCTGGGGGCTGTATGAACCGCAAATATTTCGGAACGGATGGGATTCGGGGTCGGGCCAACGGGCTGATCACCCCGGAGCTGGCGCTCAAGGTCGGGCAGGCGGCCGGACTGGTGTTTCAGCGTGGCGAGCATCGCCATCGTGTCGTGATCGGCAAAGACACAAGGCTGTCCGGCTACATGATCGAATACGCCATGGTCGCCGGCTTTACCTCGGTCGGCATGGATGTGCTGCTGCTCGGCCCGATGCCGACCCCGGCGGTCGCGATGCTGACCAAGTCGATGCGCGCCGATCTCGGGGTGATGATCTCCGCTTCGCATAACCTGTTCGAGGACAACGGCATCAAGCTGTTCGGCCCGCAGGGCTTCAAATTATCCGACGACGTCGAAAAGCAGATCGAGCAGTTGCTGGACGAGGGCCTCGACAAGAAGCTGGCGCAGAGCGCCAGTCTCGGCCGCGCCCGCCGCATCGACGGCGTCCATGACCGCTACATCGAATTCGCCAAACGCACGCTGCCGCGCGATCTCAGCCTCGACGGCTTGCGCGTGGTGGTCGATTGCGCCAACGGCGCGGCCTACAAGGTGGTGCCGGAAGCGTTGTGGGAATTGGGCGCCGACGTGATCTCGATCGGCGTCGATCCCGACGGCTTCAACATCAACAAGGAATGCGGCTCCACTTCGCCGGAAGCGCTGTGCCGCAAGGTGCGCGAAATGCGCGCCGATATCGGCATCGCGCTCGACGGCGACGCCGACCGGGTCATCCTGGTCGACGAGCGCGGTCACCTGGTCGATGGCGACCAGCTGCTCGCGGTGATCGCGCAAAGCTGGCAAGAAGACGGCCGCCTCGCCAGGCCCGGCATCGTCGCGACCGTGATGTCCAATCTCGGGCTCGAGCGCTTCCTCGAGGGCTTGCAGCTGGAGCTCGTGCGTACGCCGGTCGGCGACCGCTATGTGCTGGAACAGATGCTCGGCCGCGGCTACAATCTCGGCGGCGAGCCGTCCGGTCATATCATTCTGTCGGACTACGCCACCACCGGCGACGGCTTTGTCGCAGCCCTGCAGGTACTCGCGGTGGTGCAGAAGCTTCGCCGCCCGGTATCGGAAGTCTGCCACCGCTTCGATCCGCTGCCGCAGATTCTGAAGAACGTGCGCTATCGCAGCGGCAAGCCGCTCGACGATGCCGATGTCAAATCGGCAATCGACGCCGGCGAAAAGCGGCTCAATGGTCACGGCCGGCTGCTGGTGCGCTCCTCCGGCACCGAGCCGGTAATTCGGGTGATGGGCGAGGGCGACGACCGCATCCTGGTCGAGGAAGTCGTCGATCGCATCGTCACCGCGCTCGGCCACGCGGCGGCGTGAGCCGCCGTTTCAGACGGCATGATGTCATCGCCAAACCGCCCACGCTCCGGCGTATCATGTGCATGCAAGCGCATCGCAGCCATCGTCTAATGGTGCTGGTCGGCGCAGCGCCGCCATCGTAGGAAGCGCGCATCGCCCGCGAATCCTCGAGGATTTCCCTTGAACAAGCCCGTCGTCGTTTCCGAAGAAACACTGGTCGCCCCGGTGGCCGTGCCGGAGGCGAGGTCCGGTTCCGCCGCTACACCGGCCATGGCCGCAGGGCCTGCTTATGTCGTGCTGGCGGGCATCAGTTTTTCGCATTTTCTCAACGACACCATGCAGTCGCTGATCGCTTCGGTGTATCCGATTCTGAAAGCCAACTACGCGCTCGATTTCGCGCAAATCGGCATGATCACGCTGGCGTTCCAGTTCACTGCCTCGCTGCTGCAGCCGGTGGTCGGACATTTCACCGACAGGAAAGCCCAGCCGTTCTCGCTTGCGATCGGCATGGGATTCACATTCTTTGGATTGCTGCTGCTCAGCGCAGCGCAGCGTTACGGAATGATCCTGGCCGCGGCGTCGCTGGTTGGATTCGGCTCGGCGGTTTTCCATCCGGAATCGGCGCGCATTGCCCGGTTGGCCTCAGGCGGGCGTTATGGTTTTGCCCAATCGGTATTTCAGCTCGGCGGCAGTTTCGGAACTTCGATGGGCCCGGTGCTGGCGGCCTTGATCGTGGTGCCGTTCGGCCAGCCCAGCATCGCCTGGTTCTCGACCATCGCGTTTCTCGCGATCGTCATCCTGTGGCGAATCGGGCGGTGGTACCAACCGCAGATCGCGACCAGGGGGGCGGCGCCGGTCGATACGCATCCGGATGCGCCGGGTTCGCGCCGGATCAGGATCGCGCTGCTCGTGCTGGTGGTGCTGTTGTTCTCCAAGCAGCTCTACGTCTCGAGCCTGTCGAGCTATTACATTTTCTACCTGATCGACAAGTTCGGCGTCTCGACCCAGGCAGGCCAGATCTATCTGTTCGTGTTCCTTGCGGCCAATGCCGTCGGGGCGTTCCTTGGCGGTCCGCTGGGTGACCGCTTCGGCCGCAGGATCGTGATCTGGTTCTCGATCCTGGGCGCGCTGCCGTTCACGCTGGCGCTGCCCTATGCCGGCCTCCACGCCGGTGCGGTGCTGACGGTGTTCATCGGTCTCATCATCTCCTCGACGACATCCTCGATCATCGTGTTCGCGCAGGAACTGGTGCCGCACCGGTTCGGCATGATCTCGGGGGTATTCTTCGGTGTCGCCTTCGGCATCGGCGGCCTCGGTGCGGCGGTGCTCGGCAAGCTCGCCGATCACACCAGCATCGGCTTCGTCTACCAGGTCTGCGCGTTCCTGCCGGCGATCGGGCTGCTGGCGGTATTGCTGCCGAAGTTGCCGAGAACCGCGCACTGACACAGCCCAGGTCGTAACCGGACCTTCCGGCTTCCCGTCAACGCCTTGTTAGTAATTGTGACGCCTTCGTCGTTCGTGCGGCCGCCGATCTCGATCGCGCAAAAAATCTTCGGAGATTATCAACCTTAAAAATTAGGGTTAAGCGGCGCTTAAGCATTTGGTGCCATCGTCCGGCCGTGAGTTTTCGGATGTGAGGCCTCCGTTGTCTGCCTCACCGGACAAAAGGACCAAGCCAATGCGTAGCGTCAAGTTCCTGATTGCCGCCGGAGCGGCGTCATTGTTGTCCTCGGCGGCGTCTGCCGCGGATATGGCCATCGCGCCGCCGCCGATGTACGGGCCGGCCCCGGTCGAGGAATTTGGCGGCTGGTATCTGCGCGGCGATATCGGATTCAGCAATCAGCGCGTCAATCATCTCGACACGCCGGGCTATCACGACCCCGGTATCACGGTTCCTCCGACGATCGGTCTCGGCTTTGATACCGCAGGCATCTTTGATCTCGGCGTCGGTTATCGTTTCAATAACTGGTTCCGCGTCGACGTCACCGGACAGTATCGCGGCAACGCGAACTTCCATGGACTCGATATCGTCAGCTTCAACGGCGCGGTGATCGGAACCGACGAATATCACGCCAGCAAATCCGAATGGGTGGTGCTGGCAAATGCCTATGCGGATCTCGGCACCTGGTGGTGCATGACGCCGTTCGTCGGTGCCGGCGTCGGCATGTCGCGCAACACGATTTCGAATTTTGTCGATATCAACACGCCGAACCTGGGCGTGGCGTTTGCGCCGACCGGCTCAAAATGGGATTTCGCCTGGGCCCTGCATGCCGGCGTCGGCTACAGGATCAATCCCGCTCTCACGCTCGAACTCGCATACCATTACGTGAATCTCGGCGACGGCGTTACCGGCGGGCTGACCGACTTCACCGGGTTCACGCGTGGCCGAACCATGCAGTTCAAGGACATCACGTCGCAGGACTTGACGATCGGCATGCGCTGGGAGCTGAACAGCCCGCCGGTCTACGAGCCGCCGCTGATCCGCAAGGGCTGATCCGGTCGGCGATCTCTTGATCTTAATCTTTCTTAACGGCGCGGGATGCTCCCGCGCCGTTTTGTTTTGCGCGGGCAGTGCCGCGACAACGATTGGTTAAGGTTAACGGGCGATGATCAGCACCGAGTTCGAGTGTTCGATGGGAGCGTTTGCGATGCGTGGACTTCTGCTGGCGGCGGTGATGTTCGGAACAGCGGCCGGCGCGCAGGCGGCCGACATGCCCGATTTCCTTCGCGGCAGTATCGCCGCGCCAGTCACCAGAAGCTGGGATGGCTGGTACGCCGGCGGCCAGGTCGACTACACCTCGTCGGCAACCGACTACGGCCGCAGCGTCGTATCGCTAACGAACGATATCTTCCGCAACACCGTATTGCAGAGCCCGACCGCACAGCTTTCATTGCTCGGCAAAGCCAACTCGCAGAACTCCGGCTTTGGAGGCTTCGTCGGCCGGAACTGGCAGTCGGACGATGTCGTGTTCGGCATTGAAGCAAACTACAATTACTTCACCAACCTCTCCAGCTCCGTGAAAGGCAGCCTGGGTCCGCTGATATTTCCCACTCCGGCAGGAATTGTCACGCCGCCCAACGAATTCGATACCTATGCGGTAACGTTGTCGGGTAACGCCCGCCTGCAGGTGAAGGACGTGTTGACGCTTCGCGGTCGCGCGGGGTGGGCCTGCGGCAACTTCCTGCCTTATATGTTCGGCGGTCTCGCCGTTGGCCGAATGGATGTCGCGCGTACGGTTAGCAGCTCCGCGACCAAGACGGTCACCACGTTTACGACGGATATTTTTGGCAACACCAACGTTACCAGCGTGAACACGTTTGCATTGCCGCAGTTTTCGCAGACGGCGGGCGAGGAGCGGACCAACGCCTTCGTTCCCGGCTGGACTGCGGGCCTTGGAAGCGAATTCATGATCTGGAACGGACTATTCGCACGCGCTGAATGGGAGTACGTCAAGTTCCTGTCGGTCAAGAATACCGTGCTTCAAACCAACAACCTGCGCCTCGGGCTCGGCTACAAGTTCTGAGCCCCGACATGCGGTTGCCTTGACAGGCAATTGCGCGGCTGGTCCGATGCCGCTCCTGTCTCCGGGAGGGCCGCGCCTTGATGAAAATCTACGGCGATACCAAGTCGGGCAATTGCCTGAAGGTGAAATGGGTCTGCGACAAGCTTGCGCTGCCCTACATATGGATCGGCATCGACACGCTGAAGCGTGAGACCCGCACTACCGAATTTCTCAAGCTCAATGGCGCGGGCCAGGTGCCGACGGTCGAATTCGACGATGGCCGGGTGCTGGCGGAATCCAACGCCATCATCCGCTATCTCGCCCGCGGCAGCGATCTTGTTCCCGCCGATGCATTTGCCGCCGCGAAGATGGACGAATGGCTGTTCTGGGAACAATACAGCCACGAGCCCTACGTCGCGGTATGCCGCTTCCAGATGCTTTATCTCGGCAAGCCGGCATCCGATCTCGATCCGGACAAGGTCAAGCGCGGCTACGCGGCGCTGGCGCGGCTGGAGCATCAGCTCGCCGCGACGCGATTTCTGGTCGGCGATGCGGTCTCGCTCGCCGACGTGTCGCTGCTGGCCTATACCCGCCTGGCGCATGAGGGAGGCTTCCACCTCGACGGCTACGCCGCCGTGCGGCGATGGATCGGAGAGACCGAAAAATCGCTCGGCCTGCCGCCGGCGCGCTGACAGCGGAACCATCATGGCCGGGATTTCCTCGATCACCATCCGCGCCGCCCGCCGTCAGGACGTCGACGTGATCGTGCGGATGCTGGCGGACGATCCGCTCGGCAGCGGCCGCGAACGGCTCGAACAGCCATTGCCGCCGTGCTATTTCCGGGCATTCGATGCGCTCGAACGTGCTCCCCACATTCAGCTCGTGGTCGCGGAAGACACCGACGGTATCGTCGTAGGCTGCCTGCAGCTCTGCATCCTGCCCGGGTTGAGTTCGCAGGGCGCCTTGCGCGCACTGATCGAGGACGTTCGGGTTGCCGCGCATCTGCGCAGCCGTGGCATCGGAGAGAGGCTCGTGCAGTGGGCGATCGCGGAATCGCGCACCAGGGATTGCAGGCTGATCGAGCTGTTCACGCACAACTCGCGTCTCGATGCACAACGGTTCTACAAACGGCTCGGATTCCAGCCGAGCCATGTCGGGATGACCTTGCGATTCTGATGCGGTCCGTTCGGCGGCTTGCCGACGCAAATTCCGGCGCGGTCTTGGGCCAATTGCGAGACCCGGTTTGCCGTTCATTCCGGTTAACGCGCGGTAAACCAACCTGCGGACCGCAATAATTTCTGCGGAACCATCGTGACATCCTTGACGTATTCGTCGGGCCCGGGCAGGGCTCGGGGATGTGTCGCTGATGAAAAATTATTCGATTGTCAGGATCGGCAACGAATACGTTGTCCAGGCCGGCGAGAAAAGCATCTTGAAGATCGCGAGCCGGCGCAGAGCCGCCCGCCTTGTCGCCGATGCAGCCGAGCTATTGGAGTCGCAACTGGTTGCGCGCCTGCCGTCGGGAGCACCGGTGCTGCCCACCATCGCCGGCGATTGCGGGGCCATGCCTGATCGCTCCGAAGCTTCTTGACGATTCCAGTCCTTTCCCTTATGCACCGCGGCGGGACACCTCCCCCCAACGGGAGGCTTGCTATCTGGAAGGATAGATCATGACTGCAGCGAAGCCCGCTTTGCGGCCGAAGGTGCCGCATTTTTCCTCCGGCCCCTGTGCCAAGCGCCCTGGCTGGAACGCCCAAAATCTCAGAGATGCCACGCTCGGCCGTTCGCATCGCGCGAAAATCGGTCGGGCCAAGCTCAAGCTCGCGATCGAGTTGACGCGCGAAGTGCTCGAAGTGCCGGCTGATTACAGGATCGGCATCGTTCCGGCGTCGGATACCGGCGCGGTCGAGATGGCGCTGTGGTCGCTGCTTGGCGCGCGCGCCGTGACCACGATCGCCTGGGAATCCTTCGGCGAGGGCTGGGTCGGCGATATTGTCAAGGAGCTCAAGCTTCAGAACGTGACCAGGCTGCATGCCGGCTATGGTGAAATTCCCGATTTGAGCAAGGCCGATCCCGCCTCCGATATCGTTTTCACCTGGAATGGCACCACCTCCGGCGTCCGCGTCCCCAATGCCGACTGGATAGCCGCCGATCGCGAAGGCCTCACCATCTGCGACGCCACCTCGGCGGCGTTCGCCCAGAAGCTCGACTGGGCAAAGCTCGATGTGGTGACGTTCTCCTGGCAAAAGGCGCTGGGCGGCGAGGCCGCACACGGCATGCTGGTGCTCTCGCCCCGCGCGGTGGCGCGGCTCGAGAGCTACAAGCCGGCATGGCCGCTGCCGAAGATCTTCCGCATGACCAAGGGCGGCAAGCTCAACGAGGGCATCTTCGAGGGTGAGACCATCAACACGCCATCGATGCTGTGCCTCGAGGATTACCTCGATGCGCTGAACTGGGGCAAGTCGGTCGGCGGCCTCAAGGGTTTGATGGCGCGCGCCGACGCCAACACCAAGGTGCTCGCCGACTGGAAGGCCCGAACGCCATGGATCGATTTCCTGGCCAGGGATCCGGGAATCCGCTCCAACACTTCGGTGTGCATGAAAGTGATCGATCCCGCGATCGCCTCGCTGACACCGGATGCGCAATCGGATTTCGCCAAGAGGCTCGTTGCCCTGGTGGAGAAGGAGGGCGCCGGCTACGATTTTGCGAATTACCGCGATGCGCCGGCGGGCTTGCGGATCTGGTGCGGCGCCACCGTCGAAGCCAACGACGTCGCGCTGTTGACGCAGTGGATCGACTGGGCGTTCGCCGAAACCAAGTCGTCGCTGGCGAAAGCGGCGTGATTTCGTCACCCTCCCCTGGAGGGGGCGGGTCGACGCACCGCAGGTGCGGCGGGGTGGGGTGATCTTTCTCCCCAATTCGGCGCACACAGAATAATCACATCAACAGCTTTCACTCCACCGGCGCTTCGCGCTGACACCCTCCCCTCTCTAGGGGAGGGTGAAGGAAAACACCAAATGACCGCACCCAAAGTTCTTATTTCCGACGCGTTGTCCCCGGCCGCGGTGCAGATTTTCAGGGATCGTGGGATCGAGGTGGATTTCCAGCCCAATCTCGGCAAGGACAAGGAAAAGCTCGCCGAGATCATCGGCAATTACGATGGGCTGGCGATCCGCTCCGCTACCAAGGTGACCGCGAAGCTGCTGGACAGGGCCAAGCGGCTCAAGGTGATCGGCCGCGCCGGGATCGGCGTTGATAACGTGGAGATTCCCGCCGCAACGTCGAAGGGCATCATTGTGATGAATACGCCGTTCGGCAACTCGATCACGACCGCCGAGCACGCCATCACACTGATGCTGGCGCTGGCGCGGGAAATTCCGCAGGCCGACGCTTCCACCCAGGCCGGCAAGTGGGAAAAGAACCGCTTCATGGGGGTCGAGATCACCGGCAAGACGCTGGGCGTGATCGGCTGCGGCAACATCGGCTCGATCGTCGCCGACCGCGCGCTCGGCCTGCGCATGAAGGTGATCGCGTTCGATCCGTTTCTGTCGCCGGAACGCGCCAGGGACATCGGTGTCGAGAAGGTCGAGCTCGACGATCTGCTCAAGCGCGCCGATTTCATCACCTTGCATACGCCTTTGACCGAGAAGACCAGGAACATCATCGACGCGGCCGCGCTGGCGAAGACGAAAAAAGGCGCGCGCATCATCAATTGCGCGCGCGGCGGCCTGGTCGACGAGAAGGCGCTGGTCGAGGCGCTCAATTCCGGGCATGTCGCGGGCGCGGCGTTCGACGTGTTCGTCGAGGAGCCAGCCACCTCGAATGTGCTGTTCGGTCATCCCAACGTGATCTGTACGCCGCATCTCGGCGCCGCCACCACCGAAGCGCAGGAGAACGTCGCGCTGCAGGTCGCCGAGCAGATGTCGGATTTTCTGTTGAGCGGCGCGATCTCCAACGCGGTCAACTTCCCCTCGATCACGGCGGAAGAGGCGCCGAAGCTGAAGCCGTTCATCGAGCTCGCGGAGAAGCTGGGCTCGTTCGCGGGCCAGCTCACCGAGACCGGAATCGTGAAAGTGCAGATCACCTATGAGGGCCATGTCGCCGAAATGAAGATCAAGGCGCTGACCTCGGCGGCGCTGTCGGGCCTGCTGCGGCCGATGCTGGGCGACGTCAACGTGGTTTCCGCGCCCGTGGTCGCCAAGGAGCGCGGCATGGTGGTCGACGAGATCGTGCGCGCGGCGCAGAGCGATTACGAAAGTCTGATCACGGTGACCGTCACCACCGAGCGGCAGGAGCGCTCGGTGTCGGGCACGGTCTATGCCGACGGCAAGCCGCGGCTGGTCGATATCAAGGGCATCCGCGTCGACGCCGAATTCGGCAAGTCGATGATCTACGTCACCAACGAGGACAAGCCGGGTTTTATCGGCCGCTTCGCCAGCCTGCTCGGCGACGCCAGGCTCAACATCGCGACCTTCCATCTCGGCCGCACCAGGCAGGGCGGCGACGCCATCGCGCTGGTCGAGGTCGACGGCGCGGTGCCGGCGGACGTGCTCGCCAAGGTGCAGGCGCTGCCGCAGGTCAAGCAGGCCAAGGCGCTGGCGTTCTGAAATCGTCGCACAGCATCGGTTATTTGTGCGCGATCCCCATCAGTCTGTCCGGGAGCCAGGTCGCGATCTCCGGGAATATACTGAGGATCACGATCGCCAGCATCATGCAGCCCACATAGGGCAACGTGCCCCACATCACCTTCGCCAGCGGCACGTCCGGGGCGATGGCACTGACGATGTAGATGTTGAGCCCGACCGGCGGATGGATCAGGCCTATCTCCATGTTGATGGTCAGGATCACGCCGAACCAGACCGGGTCGAAGCCGGCCCCGGTGATGATCGGCAACAGGATCGGGCTCGTCATCAGGATGATGGCGGCGGGCGGAATGAAAAAGCCGCAGACCAGCAGGAAGATATTTATGAGGATCATCAATACCCATCTGTTGGCGTGAAGGTCGGCGATCGCCTGCGCCAGCGTCTGGGTCAGATAGAGCGAGGTCAGCATGTAGCCGAACAGCACCGCGGTGGCGATGATGGTCAGGATCATCACCAACTCCCGCATGGTGTCGCGCAGGATGTGCCAGATCTGGTCGGGCCGCCAAAGCCGGTAGATCAGGATCGCCATGATCAGGCAAAGGGCGGCGCCGACGCCGGCCGCCTCCGACGGCGTGGCGATGCCGCCATAGAGCGCGTACATGACGCCAATCACGATGGCCAGAAACGGGGCGATCTTCGGGATCGACGAGAACTTCTCGCTCCAGCTGTAGCGAAAGCCCGGGGCATGCGAACGAAAGCCGCTGCGCCAGATCTTGTACAGCGTCCACAGCATGAACAGTGCGGTCAGCATCAACCCCGGCATCACGCCGGCGATAAACAATCGGCCGATCGAGGTCTCGGTGGCGATGCCGTAGAGGATGAAAGTGATGGAAGGCGGTATGAGAATGCCGAGCGTTCCTCCGGCGCAGATCGAGCCGGTCGCGACCTCGTCGGGATAGCCGCGGCGGCGCATCTCCGGGATGCCCATCTTGCCGATGGCGGCGCAGCAAGCGGGCGAGGACCCCGTCAGCGCCGCAAATATCGCACAGGCGCCGATATTGGAAATCGCCAATCCGCCGGGAACACGATAGAGCCAGCGATCGAGCGCTTCGTACAGATCTTTGCCGGCTGGCGAGGAGCCGATAGCCGCGCCCATCATCACGAACATCGGAATCGCCACCAGCGTGAACTCGTCGAGCCCCGACCAGAAGGTTTCGGCGACGACGTTCAGCCCGTCGAAGCCCTGGAAGATCACGAGGAAGGTCAACGCGATCGCGCCGAGACCGAAGGCAACCTGGATACCGGATACCAGCATCAACAGCGTGACCACCAGAACAAGCAAGCCTTCGATGCCTGGACTCACGGCGTGTCTCCGAAGGCTTCAAGCGCCTGCGCGCGGGCAATGTCTTCGGCGGTCTGCTTCTCGGAAATGCCGAACGGCGGAGAGCGCCCCGTCACCAGGCAAAGCAACTCGACCAGGTATTGCAGAACCACCAGGCCCAGTCCGATCGGCATGGAGAGATAGGGAATCCACAGCCGCGCACGCCAGACGGTATTGGACCGCCAGTTTTCGCCAAAAGCTTCGTACCAGTAGATCGTGCAAAGCACGAAGATCGCAACGCAGAAGGCAAACGCGATGAGCCCGGTCACCAAAGCGAGCCAGTAGCGCACGCGCGGACCGACGTGCAGCGGCAGGACGTCGACATGCACGTGGCCGCGCGTCATCAGAACGTACGGACTGCCGATGAAAGTCGCGCCGACGACGCAATACGTCACCACGTCGATCTGCCAGATGGTGGTAAGATTGAACACGTAGCGCTCAATCACCATGTCGCAGATTACAAGAACGGCAAGGCCGATCAGCAACGCACCGGTCACTCCGGCTACGCGCGACACGAAGGTCACGATTCGTATGAAACTATCCATCAGGAGTCCGGATCCGGTGAAGAGGCATACGCCATCACGGTCGGTCCCCGGCGGAGCGATCCGCCCGGGGCCGCCACCTTGGTGCTATTTCACCGCGAGCGCTTCATCGAGCAGCTTCTGCCCGTTCGGGACCTCCTTGGCGAAGCTGGCATAGGAGCTTTTCTTCGCCACATCCAGCCACGCCTGATAATCGGCGTCGCTCAGCGTCACAACCTTTACCTTGTGGTCCTCAAACGCCTTGATGGCATCCTTGTTCACTTCGTCGGCCTTGCCCTCGTAATACGCCTGCGCCTTCTTGCCGGCAGCGATAACGGCGGCCTGTTGTGCCTTGTTGAGCTTGTCGAAGCTCTTCTTCGACATCAGCGCAGGTTCGTACATGAACCACAGCGCGTTGCTGCCCGGCGCGGTCAGGCAATCCGTTACTTCATACAGCCGCATCGACTGGAAGGTGCCGAGGCTGGTGTCGGTGCCGTTCACCACGCCGGTCTGAAAGGCGTTGTAGATTTCGTTCGAGGGCGGGCTCACGATGCTGGCGCCGGCCGCCTCCCACATGCCAGCGAATGTCGGACCGGCCGCTCGGAACTTGCGACCTTTCATGTCGTCCGGCTTCAAGATGCAGCCCTCCTTCGAAGCCATGCCGCCGGCAAACCAGGCATCGGACAACACGATGACGCCGTGCTTCTCGATCTCGGCGCGGATGTCTTTCATGAACGGCGAGTTGTTGACGCGCTTTGCCCGGTCCTGACTGCGGATCAGGCCCGGCATCAGCGTCGCGCTGAAGGTCCGCACCTTGCCGCTGGCGTAGTCGAGCGGGAACAGGGTGATGTCGAGCTGACCGTTGACCATGGCGTTCCACTGGTCGTTAGGCTTGAACAGCGAGGCGCCCGGGTAGACCTGAATGTCGATCCCGACATTGGCCGCTTTTACTTCCTTGGCTATCATCTGCACCATGTCGTCGCGCACGTCGCCCTTGCCGCCGGGAAACTGATGCGACGCTTTCATTATCATCTGCGCCTGTGCTGCTCCCGAGATCGCAATCGCTGCGACTGTCCCAACCAACATTGTGGAAATTCGTCTCATACGTTCCTCCCTGGATTCCTTGTTGTTGCCCTTGCCCGGTCAAATCTCACTAACAGGCGCTGCTATTCGTCACGCATATGACTTTAGTAGCATCTGGCCAATGCGTGTCGCTAAATCCATAAACTTGCGCCTGGGCGCTGACCCGGCGAGCCGCGCTCATACCCGCAGTTGCAAGTCGTAAGCACATCCTCCGCAAAAGCGCGTGCCAGGAGCAGGGCTAGCTATTCGGGCCGCGCTCCATGCCGATCGGTTGCCAGCGGCGCAGCTTGGTGTTTTGCAGCACCGACGGATTGACGCAGCTTACCGGCCACATGCCCTGCAGGACCAGTGACAATTCGTAGCCGACGCGGCGCTTGCGCGCCTCGTCGAAGCGCGCCGAGGCGGAAGCCACATGGGCCGTCAGCGTGACATTCTCCATGCCGAGCATCGGATTATTGTGTGACGGCGGTTCCTTCTCGAGCACGTCGAGTGCGGCATGCGCGATCCAGCCTTCCTGCAGTGCCTTGATCAGCGTTTCCTCGTCTACGGTCGGGCCGCGTCCGGTATTGATGAAGATCGCGCTCGGCTTCATCTGGCGGAAATGCGTCTCGCCGAGCATGTGGTGAACCTCGGGGCGCGCTGGGGCGTGCATCGAGACGAAATCCGATTGCGAGAGCACCTCCGACAAAGTCGCCGGCAGCACGCCGTGATCGGAAATCAGCGTTTCGGCGATGAAGGGATCATAGGCCATCATCCGAAGTCCGAACGGCGCAGCGCGTTTTGCCACCGCGCGCGCCACCCGGCCGAACGAGACGAAGCCGAGCGTCTGTCCCATCAACCGCGGAATCTTCAGCAGTGCCGGGCGGCCTTCGGCCCATCGGCCCTGGCGGACCATTTTGTCCTGCTCGACCAGCCGGCGAAATCCCGCCAGCAGCAGCATCATGGCGTGGTCGGCGACCTCCTCGATGAAAGTGTCGGGAACGTTGGTGACCGGAATTCCGCGCGCGGTGGCGGCCTTGACGTCGACACTGTCGACCCCGACGCTGCCGAGCGTAATCACTTTGCAGTTCTCCAGCGCATCGATGATTTTTTTCGAGATCGGAAGCCCCTTGGCGTAGATCGCGTCGGCGCTCCGCGCGGCTTCGATAAAGTCCGCCTCGTTGGCCGGCGCCTCGACGATCTCGGCGCCAACTGGATCGAGTGCCTCCTTTTCAAATCCATAACCGCCACCGGCGACCGTGAAGCTTGCGCCTTTTGGCGTGACCACCTTGAACTTCGGCATTGCTTTCGTGCTCCCGATTTGACGCCGCGGCGCTGCCTCCAGGCCAAGCGGCATCTGGTCCGGCTATTCGTTCAAGAGGCTATACTGGCCTCCTGGCAAAACGCTGATGGGTGCTACTATACGTGGAGCGGCTAAATCCGCCAATCATGGCCCTCGGCCAAAATTCGCCAACAATTCGCTGGGCAACAAAGTAATTTTAATCGGTTGGCACAATGCCTTGAAGGCACGCCAGCTTGATCGTCCGATCGTCACCTGATCTGGTGGCCAGACCGTCTCGAGCCATGGACTCGATCATCGGCCAGCTTTGCCGAAAGAATGTGGTGGCTTGTTGAAAATCCGAGGCTTGCACCCTGACGCTGCAAGCCCGGCGTCCGCCGTTGTCGGTAATCTGAAAATGGAACGTGTAGCCTATCGTTCCCGCGTCCTTGCTGGCCGGCTGGCATTCGCGGCGCATTTGGTGTCCCCCCCTTCGTGCGTCGAACCGGGACGATCTGAGTTCATGATTTGGCTTTTCGTGCGGCGCGCTGGTGGCGAAGTTGATCAGTTTCAGTTACGGGTTTTGTCTCGAGGACAAAGCGAAGGCATTTTTCACAGCCGCTGAAAGTTTTGCCCAACTGCACGATAGCGAGCCGTCTTCACAGTGCGGCGACTTCGATCGATCCAGCGGCCGCCTTGCGGGTAGTGGAGGCGTCAATATCATAGGCGGGGCAAAGGGATGGCGCGCATTTTCCAGATCTGCCCGGAGCTGTTCGTTTTGCCGGTTCGCCAGCTCCGCCGAAACCGCTTCGCGCCGTTGCGCATCGAGGAAACCCATATAGGCGCGGTCGATTTGGTTGCGCTCCTCCGCTGTCGGATTGGGGCCCGCAATATCGAACTTCCGGTCCTGCATGAAGTCGTAATAGCTATAACCGCCGCCGGCTTTCCGCCGGGCTGCAAACCGCGCGTTGCAGTCGGTCATCAGAGCGCCGCGCTCGTCGTTTGACGGTCGTTTGGCTTGGACCTGTTCGACGCAATCTTCAAAATCCCTGGCGGATTGAGGCGGCGAGCCAAAAATGGCCAGCCATAAGACGGCGAGCGCAGAAACGGCCAGCGCGACCGCCGCCACGAGAAATTTTTTGCCGCCGCCGTCCGGGAAACGGTGCATGTGCGATATCTCCACCGATTCGCCTACTAGGTGCAGAAAATGCGGGTTTTTGCGGGCAAACAGGTCTTACGATGTGGCAGGGCGGCCACAGCGGGGCGATTTGTTTAGCGCGGCTAACTATCGCCATCATTGAGCACAGATCGTTGGACAGAATTTTAAAATTGTTTTCGACAGAGGATTTCCGCCATGCGGTCAGCAAAAGTCATTGCAGCCCTGGCATCGGTCACGGCAGTCGCCTGCTCACTATTTGTATTTGGCTGGGTCGGCCTTGCGTTGATGGGCTTTTAAGTGGACCCTGAACGGGATAGTGTCGGCACGCCGGGTTTTTTGCCGATCGCCTCGCCGATTTTCTGGCCGCCGAACGGGTCACCATGATCTCGAAATGCATTGCTCTGCTTTTGGCCGCGCCGATGCTGGCCAATTGCTGTGGGTTCGGTAACGGTTGTGCACCGCAGGCCGGCACGCCGATCGCCTGGGACGGACTCGGCGCCGCCCCGGCCGAGGACGCAAAGCCGCTTGAGCTGCAGCCATCGCAACATGGGCGGACGAAGCGAGAAATCAGCCTCGGCCCGCACGATACGGCCGCCGCCGAGCGAGGCAGCAAGCTTCAACCCAAAGACAGCTGGGACCGGCAGCAGGCGGCAGATCAAGAAGAGGAGACGCGGCTCAAGCGTAAACTGCTGATTTGCAGCACCTGCCTCGGCGAATCCGCCCGCGCCGAGCCGGCGGGCAGCGCCGCTCGCTAGCCGATTTCCTTGCGTACGATCGCCGCGGCGTCGCACATCGCCTGCAGCTTGCCGAAGGCGATATGGCGCGGCATGTACTTCATGCCGCAATCGGGCGCGGCAACCAGCCTTTCCGGCGCGACGTATTTCAACCCGTGCCGAATCCGGCCGGCGACGGTCTCAGGCGTTTCAATCTCGGAGTTTCCGAGATCAAGCACGCCCAGCATGATTTTCTTCGATGACAATTCCTTGAGGACGCCGAGATCGAGTTTCGGTTGTGCCGCCTCGATTGAAATCTGCTCGGCATGGCTGTCGGCAAGTTCCGCCAGAAATGAATAGCCGGCCGGCTTGGTCGACCCGGGGACGACGGCAGCATAGCCGAAGCACAGATGCACCGCGGTGGGCACCGTGATGCCCTGCAGCGCCCGGTTGATCGCCTTCACCGCATAGCGCCTCGCCAGTTCCGGATTGTTTCGGACCCAGGGCTCGTCGAGCTGGATGACGTCGGCGCCGGCCTTTTGCAGGTCCAGCGCCTCGGCGTTGACGGCCTCGGCAAAGGCCATCGCCAGTTCCTCGTCGTCGCTGTAGAACTCGTTTTTGGCCTGCTGGCTCATCGTGAAGGGACCGGGCAGGGTGATTTTTGCCGCACGTTCGGTATTGCTCCTGAGGAACTCCATGTCACGCACTTCGACCGGGCGGGTCCGCCGCACCTTTGCAACGACCCGCGGCACCGGCGTTGGCTGTCCCGAGCGCGTGACGATGATCGCGGGATTGGCCACGTCGATACCCTCCAGCGCGGTCGCGAACCGGTTCGAATAACTCTCCCTTCGGATCTCGCCGTCGCTCACGATATCGATGCCGGCGCGCTCCATGTCGCGAATGGCGACAATGGTCGCGTCGTCCTGGGCATGCTGGAGATGCTCCGCCGCAACCCGCCATATCTCGTGCAGGCGCGTGCGCGGGACCGACTTCGACAGCATGGCCCGATCCACCAGCCATTCCGGCTGCGGATAGCTTCCAACGACCGTGGTCGGCAACAGATGCTTCGGCATGTTCGCGATGCTCTCCGTGGTTCTGCGGGGCGCCGATCCGGCTCGCCCATACGCCGGGCTCGGCCGTTGAGCGCCTAGATCCGGCGCACAAGCTCGGACGAAACCTCGCTGACGCTGCGGACACCCAGCAGCGCCATGTCGCGATCGATCTCGTCCCTGAGCAGCGTAATCGCCCGCCGCACGCCGGCCTCGCCGGCGGCAACCGCCGCATACAAGAACGGCCGGCCGACAAAGACAAATTGCGCGCCCAGCGCCAGGGCCTTGAGCACATCGGTGCCGCGCCGGATGCCGCCGTCGAGCATCACCGTCATGCCGGCTGCCTCGGCGGCGATCTCGGGCAGCGTGCGCAGCGAGGATACGGTGGCATCGAGTTGACGGCCGCCGTGATTGGAGACGATCACCCCGTCAACGCCGCAGTCGCGCGCGATGCGCGCATCGGCCGCTGCGATCAGGCCCTTGACCACGAGCTTGCCGCTCCAGCGTTTGC
The DNA here is from genome assembly GCA_963840155.1 of uncultured Alphaproteobacteria bacterium. Lineage (GTDB taxonomy): Bacteria > Pseudomonadota > Alphaproteobacteria > Rhizobiales > Xanthobacteraceae > Bradyrhizobium. The sequence continues at coordinate 266,907 of CAWIXP010000002.1, read as the reverse complement.
GGATCAATTCGACATGCTTCCAGGCGAGTTGGTCGCGTTTGCCGATGTTGCGCATCAGGTTCTTGGACAGGACCGGCGGCCCGCGCCTGGCGTCCATGTTCTCGAAATGCGGCATGCCGTAATTGATCAGCGTGCGCGCCCAGATGCCGAGCAGCCAGTCCGGGTGGGTCAGCGTATCCCAGGCGACCCTCGGCGTGATCGCCAGCGGAACCTGAAAACCGTTGCGGACGTTGTTCTCGCGGTTGGGCGGCACCGGCACATCGGCGGTCACGACAAAGGTGTCGTAGCCCGCGGCGGCGACGCGGTCGACAAGCGGCTCGATCCGCGCGGCATCGCCTACCAGATAGGCCTGATACCAGGCGGCCGGATTTTCGCGCCTGACATCCTCGAGCGTGATCAGGGACGATGCGCTCAGGATCATCGGCACATTCATCGCGGCGGCGGCACGTGTCAGTACGGTATCGCCGCGATAGGCGCAGAGCGCGGCCGAGCCCATCGGCGGAATGCCGAACGGCGCGGCGTACCTCTTGCCGAATAGCTCTGTGGTCTGCTCGCGGTTCGAGACGTCGTTGAGCACGCGCGGCACAAAACCGTATTGCTCGAACGCACGGCGATTGTCGCGCAACGCGGCATCGGTCTCGACCGCGCCGGCGATATAGCCATAAAGGAATTTCGGCAGCCGGCGTTTCGCCGTCGCTTCAAAATCGTCGAGCGAAAGGTAGCGGCGCAGCCGGCGCGGAACGGCGCTCCTGGAACGTTCGACGACCACCGGCGGCGGTACTGGTGGGTTTGAGGTCTTGTCGTGCATGCGGGGTGCGATCCGTCTCTCGACACTTCGATGATAGCAGACTAGCCGGCTTTTGCGGGCGTTCGCGAGGCGACGAAAACCCCTGTCAGCACTAGCGCGAAGCCGATGATATGGAATAACTGCGGCCGCTCGCCGAGAAAGGTGATCGCCATCGCCGATCCGAACACCGGCACCACGTGGAAGAACGGCGCGGCGCGGTTGGCCCCGATCAACTGCACGCCGCGATTGAAGCACATATAGGCGATCGTCGAGGGAAATACCGCGACATAAAACAGGCTCAGCAGGTTTGTCGGGTTGAGCGCCATCACCGGTCGCGACGATAGCTCCCAGATCCACAACGGAATGAGGCACGCCGCGCCGCAGCCGAAGGTGAAGCCGACGAACGACAGGCCATGGATGGCGGGGCGCTTCAGCGTCATCACCGAGTAGAAGCCGAAGATAATCAGCGCGACGATGAAGATCAGATCGCCCTTGTTGAATGCGATGCCGGCAAGCGCGGTGAGGTCGCCGTGCAGCAGGATCACCAGCACGCCCGCCATCGACAGCACGATGCCGCCAGCCTGCGCCACCGTCAGGCGGACGCCCAGTATGATCAGCGACCATATCGCGACGAACAAGGGCCCCGCCGATTGCAACAGCAGCGTGTTCAGCGCCTGGGTATATTCCAGCGCCCAATATTGCATGGTGTTAAAGGCGCCGATGCCGGTGACGGAAAGAACGATCATGGTGCCGAGTTGGCCGCGGATCGCCGGCCAGTCGCGCTTTAGATGTTTCCAGGCGAAAGGAAGAATGAGGAGAAACGCAAATCCCCAGCGCAGGAACGATAACGTCACCGGCGGGATATGCCCGGCGGCCAGGCGGCCGACGATGGCGTTACCGGCCCAGCACAGCGCGGTGATCGAAAGCAACAGATAGGGCTGGTTGGCAAGCCAGAAGCCGGGGGAAGCGGCGCTCGAGGTGTGATCGGAAGCGGACATGAGGCGGTTGCTGCTGGCCCGGGGTTCGATAGGCCGCGGCCCGGCCTGGCGCGAACCAATCGGGCCGGAAGTCCCGCCCGGCCGTCTCACAGACACGGATTCTGCGCTTCTATCAATGGCGCAGGACGCATCGCGACCATGCGCTGCCTGGTCGATTTCGATGCGAGGGCGCCGTAAGTCGCGCGGATCGTTGCGGCCTCGCGCCGAGCCCACGCCGCTGCCGCTTGGCTTGAGCCCTGAAGCGCGCCGGTTTTCGCAACGACAGACATCGGCGGCTATTGGCGCTGGCGTGCCGGGGCGACGCGAACTGGCGCCGGGGGATCGCCGCCCGCTGCCACGAGTCCGACACAAATTTTCAGGGGATATCAATGGGTTGAACTCCAATCCGAACCCGTTTCGGACCCCCTTCTTGCTTGCGTCGATAGCCCGCTTCCTTTATCCGGTGGGTTGCCGCGCTTGCGAGCGGTCCCGGCCTTAATTTGGGCTGGGCGCACGATCGGAAATGCCGCGCGTTTTTTCCGACCGGAGCGTGCTCGCATGAGACGGCGGCAGAGGGAATACCCGCGCAATGGCAAATGTCGTCGTCGTCGGCGCCCAGTGGGGTGACGAAGGGAAGGGCAAGATCGTCGACTGGTTGTCGGAACAGGCCGATATCGTCGTGCGCTTTCAGGGCGGCCACAATGCCGGGCACACGCTGGTCATCAACGGCGAAACCTACAAGCTCGCGCTATTGCCCTCGGGCGTGCTGCGGCCCTCGAAGCTCGCGGTGATCGGCAACGGCGTCGTGGTCGACCCGCAGGCCTTCCTCGATGAAATTGCAAAGCTGAGAGCGCAGGGCGTCGCCGTCAGCCCGGAAAATCTGCGCGTCGCCGAAAACGTTACCTTGATCCTCCCCTTGCATCGCGAACTCGATGCGCTGCGGGAATCGTCGAACGCGATCACCGCGATCGGCACCACGCGCCGCGGCATCGGCCCGGCCTATGAAGACAAGGTCGGACGCCGCGCCATCCGGCTGATGGACCTCGCCGATCTCGACACGCTGCCGCACAAGATCGACCGCCTGCTGGCGCATCACAATGCGCTGCGCCGCGGGCTCAATCTGCAAGAGATCGATGGCGCTGGTATTCTAAAGGAGCTGACGGCGCTGGCGCCAAAACTTCTGCCTTATGCGGAAGCGGTGTGGCGCCTGCTCGACCTGAAACGCCGCGAGGGCAAGCGCATCCTGTTCGAGGGCGCGCAGGGCGCGCTGCTCGATATCGACCACGGCACCTATCCCTATGTCACCTCTTCCAACACGGTCGCGGCGCAGGCGGCGACCGGCACCGGCATCGGACCCGGCGCGGTCGGCTATGTCCTGGGCATTTGCAAGGCCTATACGACAAGGGTCGGGCAGGGACCGTTCCCGACCGAACTGGATAACGAGATCGGCCGCAAGATCGGCGAGCGCGGCCGCGAGTTCGGCACCAATACCGGGCGCAAGCGGCGCTGCGGCTGGTTCGATGCGGTGCTGGTGCGCCAGACGGTGCGGACCTGCGGCATCGACGGCCTGGCGCTGACCAAGCTCGATATTCTCGACGGCTTCGACACCGTCGAGGTCTGTACCGGCTATAGGCTGGACGGCAAGGAAATCGATCACCTGCCGGCGGGCGAAGGCGCGCAAGCCCGGGTGGTTCCGGTCTACGAAACCATCGAGGGCTGGAAGGAGCCGACGGCTAACGCCCGCTCCTGGGCCGATCTGCCGGCGCAGGCCATCAAATATGTGCGCCGGGTCGAGGAACTGGTGGGCTGCCCGATCGCGCTGCTTTCCACCAGCCCCGAACGCGAGGATACTATTCTGGTGCAGAACCCGTTTGAGGCTTAACGAGATGTTACCGGGAGAGCCCGCATTGACGAGTAGAGATGGCTGATTACTACCCGCTGATTGCCCGCGCCATAGCCGGACTGGACCCCAGTGCTCCCGGCGAGAGCCGGCGCGCGCTTTACGAACGAGCCCGCGCCGCGTTGATCGCGCAATTGCGCGGCGTCCAGCCGCCGTTGAGCGAATCCGAGATCACCCGTGAGCGGCTGTCGCTGGAGGAGGCGGTGCGCAAGGTCGAATCCGAAGCCGCCCAGCGCGCCCGTGACGCGACGCGTTCCGGGGGCGGCGATCGCGGCCGTGCCGGCGACGCGTTCCGCGCCAACACCCGGCCCGCTGCGCGGCCCGGCGAACCGGCGAATTCGGCTCCGCCGCCGTCACGTCCGCGGCCGCCGCTCGGGCAGGACGAGCGGCAAGACCAGCGTCCGCAGCGCCGCAACGAGGCGCGGCCGCAACCGCCATCGCAGCCGCAAGTATCGATGCAGGATGCGCAGCTGCCGCCGACCCGCGAACGCACTGGCGCGCCGCGCCGCGGGCCCGACAACAACCCGCCGCAAGCGCCGGGGATGCGCGGCTTCCGCGATATCGCCGCCGACGCCGACGATCTCGGCCGCGCCGCCGCGCAGGCCAACCGCGCCGCGCGAAAGACCTATGCCAACGTGCCGTCGCCCTCGCCGGAATTCGACCGGCTCGAGCCGAGCCTGGAGAACCGTGGCGGCGAGCCCGAGCCGCCCTATTCATACGACGAGTCTGCCGAGGAGGCGGAGCGCTACGCGGCCCCGGCACTGGCGCCACGCCCGCGGCTGCAGGCCGCTCGCGAGCCGAAGAAGCCCGCGCGCAGCACGACGGTGTTTCCGTTCAAGAGCGCGATCGCGATCGGCGTCGTGCTGATCCTGGTCGGCGCCGCGATCTTGTGGGGGAAATCGGCCGTGACGTCGCTTGGCGGCCTGTTCAGATCCTCGCCGCAGGTGGTTGAGGCGCCCAAGGATGCTTCGCCGCTTTCGAAGCCGAAGATTCCCGATCGCGTCGGCCAGCCTTCGCCCTCGGAGCAGGTCGCGCCGGTGGCGCAGCGCGTGGTGCTGTATGACGAGGATCCAGCCGATCCCAAGGGCAAGCAATATGTCGGCTCGGTGATCTGGCGCACCGAACAGATCAAGGCTGCCGCCGGCCAAGCGGCCGATATCGCGGTGCGCGCCGACATCGACATTCCCGATCGCAAATTCAAGATGACGATGTCGTTCCGCCGCAACACCGACACCTCGCTGCCGGCCAGCCACACCGCGGAACTAACTTTCATCCTGCCGGCGGATTTCGCCGGCGGCGGCGTCGGCAACGTGCCGGGCATCCTGATGAAATCCAACGAGCAGGCGCGCGGTACGCCGCTGGCGGGTCTTGCCGTCAAGGTCACCGACGGCTTCTTCTTGGTGGGCTTGTCGAATGTCGACGCCGACCGTTCGCGGAACCTGCAACTCCTGAAAGAACGCTCCTGGTTCGACATCCCGCTCGTCTATGTCAACCAGCGCCGTGCCATCATCGCCATCGAAAAGGGCGCCCCCGGCGAGCGCGCCTTCAACGACGCATTCTCGGCGTGGGGGGAGTAACGGGGGGGTCTGCATGAAGCGGTATCTGATTTTTGGCGCGTTGGGGCCGCTGATCGGCGGGTTTTTGCTGCTGATAGCGACGACCTACATGTCCGGCTACTGGACCCATACCAGCCTTTCGGAGGTCGAGAAGCTGTTCGTGGTGTTCGCCAAGACGCTGCAATACAGCTATCTGTTCGGCATCCTGCCGACGCTGATGATCGCCGCGGTCGACGACATCCTGTGGCATGTCAAAAGCATCCGCCCGGTTTACCGGATGCTGATTGTCGGCGTGATCGCATTCGCTGCGGCGGAATTGGTCTATGGCTCGCGAGGACCGGAGAGCGGCGCCGTCCAGTTCATCCTGTACGGGCTGGTGGGCTTCGTCCCCACGGCCGTCGCCTCATGGCTGGCGCATGAGGCGATCGATGAACCGGAGCCGGCGGCACCGGCGACATCAGAACAGTCGGTCACGGCGAGCGAGTAGATCGGTCGGCATTCGCGGGGTTGTCATCATCGGCTCGAAGGTCCAGCGGGCTTGCGGCTCCATCGCAACGGTCTCTGCGCGGCCCTCGCAGAGGGGAGTGTTTGCTTCCGAGCAGTCGCTGCAAGCGGGGAAGCAAGAAGAACGACCGCGGCGTTCAGGGCTCGCCGGAACGCGGCCGCGACGGCGTGACGCAACTTGCGCCGAACTGGGGCCGCACCCATCTGGTAGCAATGTCCAACGAAGAAATCCTTTCACCGCAGCGCTCCCGCACAAATTTTGGCGGGCGAGAGTCGCGCGGGCCGATCATCGACCAGGACGGGCGGGAGATCCCGGCAGAGCAGCTCCATGGCTTCCGGATTGATTTCGGCGGCGCCAGTCCGTTCGGCAATCTCACCCGTGAGCAACGGCTGGCGCGGCTCGATGCGCTGGCGAAACTTCTCGACGTCGCCTTCATCCTGCCCGGCACCAAGATCCGCTACGGCATCGATGGCATCATCGGATTGATCCCCGTGGTGGGCGATATCATTGCGACCGCGCTTTCGCTGTGGCTGGTGCGCGAGGCGCGCGCGCTCGGCGCGCCCTGGCACGTCACGGCGCGGATGGTCGGCAATGTCGCGATCCAGGGTGTGGTCGGAACGGTCCCGATCGCCGGCGATGCCTTTGACGTGCTGTTTCGCGCCAACATGCGCAACGTGCGGCTGCTGCGACGCTGGATCGACAGGCAGCCGCGCTAGCGCACGATCGCGCCGGGGGTTTGGCGCAGCTCAGTCAACAGAGCTATTAGGCGGCGTCGGCGTCGGCCTTGTCGCTGGCCGGTGCGGGCTCGGGCGGGCGCGGACGGCGCGGCAGCGGAAAGTCCTGACTCTCATACAGCGTACGGATGCCGCTCTGATCGAAGCGGGCCTCATCGACCTGCAGGTAGGCGCCGTTCAGCGAATCCGCCGGCAACTCCTCGATCGCGAAGCGAACTGCTTCGGCCGCGGTGCCAAATCGCCGATAGGCAAATCCGGCGCGCTTTTTCTTGCGGATCGCGGCAGGAAACAATTCGGCGGCGGTGTTGAAGCTGAAAGAAGCCATGGTCAGTGACCCTTATCTTTTTAGTGAGAACGCGATCTGCAAATCGCGAACGGATCGCACGGGCGCCACCCAAGCGGCGGGCCGGCACACGTCATTTCAGGACAGCCTTTAATATAGGCTCGTTTGTCAGAAATGCGACTCCTCAGCCAGCGGATGATGAATCCAGCGATCCACACCGGGAATCCAGAATAGATCGTGTTATTTCAATATGTTAGCTCGATCACAATTTGCCAAGCAGCAGCAGGATGATCAGCACGATCAGAACGACGCCGCCCAGGCCCATTCCGGAATGGCCCCTGCCATAGCCGTAGCCGCCGAACCGGCCGCTGAAGCCGCCGAGCAAAAAAATGATCACGAGGATGATCAGTATCGTTCCAAGCGACATTCGCGCCGTCTCCCCTGAATGGAATGGTGCCGCCCTGCCATTGCAGCATGGCATATCCCGGCGTTTGGCTCCAGCGAAGGAACCGGGGAGATCGACGGAGGCTCCCGACGGTGTCGGCGGGAAGCCAAAACACGGCCTATTTCGGCTGCAGTTTCAGCGCCGCCGAATTGATGCAATAGCGCAGCCCGGTCGGGCCGGGGCCGTCCTCGAACACGTGCCCGAGATGGCCCTCGCACTTGGCGCACAACACCTCGGTGCGAACCATGCCGTGGCTGACGTCGCGCTCTTCGTCGACATGGCTCTCCGCGGCCGGCCGGGTAAAGCTCGGCCAGCCGCAGCCGGAATCGAATTTGGCGTCGGATTCGAACAGCGTCTGGCCGCAGCCGGCGCAGATATAGGTGCCGGGCCGCTGCTCGTGCTCGTATTCACCGGAGAACGGCCGCTCGGTCGCCTTCTCGCGCAACACCGCATACTGCATCGGCGTCAATTCCTTGCGCCACTCGGCCTCGCTCTTCTCGATCTTGCCGGGCATCGTTTTGGTATCGGCCATGAAGCCTCCGTAGTTTCGAAATACCTCAGTTGGTGACTTTTGCGCCGCTCACCAGCGTCGGCTTCTCGAGGTAGTTGTCGGCGAAAATCTTCTTCAGGTTCTCGACCTTCGGAATGTCGTTGTAGGCAATATAGGGTTGGGTCGGGTGCAGCGTCAGGTAGTCCTGGTGATAGGCCTCCGCCGGATAGAACCCTTCGAGCGGTCCCACTTTCGTCACGATCGGCTTCTTGTAGACCTTTGCAGCATTGAGCTGGGCGATATAGCCCTCCGCCACCTTCTTCTGCTCGTCGCTGGTGGTGAAGATCGCCGAGCGATATTGCGTGCCGCTGTCCGGCCCTTGCCGGTTCAGTTGCGTCGGATCGTGCGCGACCGAGAAGAAAATCTGCAGGATTTTTCCGTAACTGATCTTCTTCGGGTTGTATTTGATCTGCACCGACTCGGCGTGTCCGGTGGCGCCAGTCGAGACCATGGTGTAGTCGGCGCTCGCCTTGCTGCCGCCCGCATAACCCGACACCGCGTTGACGACCCCCGCGGTGTGCTGGAACACGCCCTGCACGCCCCAGAAGCAGCCGCCCGCGATCACCGCGGTCTGAATGCCGTCGGATGGCTGAACGTCGATGGCGGGGGCGGGGATGATCACGGCGTCTTCCGCGGCGCGCGACGGCGCGACTGCGAAGGCGATGATCGACAGCGCGCCGAGGGCGGCAGCGCCGAGCGAAAGACGGCGGAATTGGCTGCGGGACATCGTTTCCTCTTGGCTTCATGTTGAGTGAGCGGAGTTGCCGGCACTTTACGGCAAACGCCGGGCTTCGCAATCGGCGCGGCTAGTCCAATGCTCCAAGATACGCGGCGGGTTGCCTATTGTTACCATCGGACGCACACGAGTTCGTGAATAAACGCCCCTGGGTTTTCCAAGCGAAGCAGACGGGGGCGCCCTCCGCAGCTCACGCCGAAGCGCTCATATCACCACGCTCAGCCGCTTCGCCGCCCGGGTAATCCCGGTGTAAAGCCATCGCGCGCGGCTGTCCTGGAACGCAAAGCTCTCATCGAACAGCACCACGTCGTCCCATTGCGAGCCCTGCGATTTGTGCACCGTAAGCACATAGCCGTAATCGAATTCATCGTACGGCTTGCGCTGCTCCCACGGGATGGTTTCGATCGCGCCGCCAAAACAGTCGCCGCGCACCGAAACCTTTGTTACCTTGTGGCCGAAGTCTTCGTCCGGCGACAGGCGCATGGTGATGATCTTCGACTTCGACTGCGCGCGCGATTTCACCCGCCACAGCCCGCCGTTGAACAGGCCCTTCTTGCGATTGTTGCGCAGGCAGACCAGCTTGTCGCCGGCAACGGGCAGGGGATCCTCAATCTGCTGCTTCTGGCGCACCCGCATGTTGTAGGAGCGCCGCGTATTGTTGCGCCCCACCAGCACCTGATCGGCGCGCATCACCCGCTCAGGGTCGAGCCCGGAGCGCGGCACGACTTCGCTCTCGCCGTGGCGGCCGATCTCCAGTTCGCGTCCCTCGCGCACGTCCATCGACATGCGCACGATCGGATCGTTCTGCGCCTGGCGATGGACCTCGGTCAGCATCGCGTCGGGATCGCAATCGGTAAAGAAGCCGCCGCCCTGAATCGGCGGCAATTGTGCGGGATCGCCGAGCACCAGTAGCGGGCATTCGAACGACATCAGGTCGCGGCCCAGTTCGGCATCCACCATCGAGCATTCGTCGATCACGATCAGTTTCGCCTTCGAAGCCGGCGCATCGTCCCACAGCTCGAAGCTGGGTTGCTCGACGCCGGATTCGCGCGCGCGATAGATCAGCGAGTGAATGGTCGAGGCGTTGTCGCAGCCCTTGTTGCGCATGACGAGGGCAGCCTTGCCGGTGAAGGCTGCGAATTTCACTTCGCCGTCGACGCCCTCGGCGATGTGCCGCGCCAGCGTGGTCTTGCCGGTTCCGGCATAGCCGAACAGCCGGAAGATCGAGGGCGTACCCTTCTTGCCGGGTTTGGCCTTCAGCCAGTCGGCAACGGCCTTCAGCGCGGAATCCTGATGCGGGGTAAAGATGGGCATGGCGTCTCGGGTGGGGGAAATCGCCGCGAGCGGCAACTCACGGCTGCAAACCTAACCGTTCATGCGCGTGGTGCAAGCCGGTTTGCCGTGCGGCGGAATTGGCCAAGGCTGGACACCGCCCGCCCCGGGAATACACTGCACGAAACAACAAGCCGGCCGCGGGAGAGACGCATGAAATTCGGCATCTTTTACGAGCTGCAATTGCCGCGTCCGTGGCAGGCCGGCGACGAACTCAGGCTTTACCAGGACGCGCTGACGCAATTGGAAACCGCCGACCGGCTTGGCTACGACTATGCCTGGGTGGTCGAACACCATTTCCTGGAAGAATATTCGCACTCGCCCTCCCCGGAGTCGTTTCTGGCCGCCGCCAGCCAGCGCACCAAGGACATTCGGCTCGGCCACGGTATTTTCCAGCTCACCACCAATCATCCCGCTCGGGTCGCCGAGCGCGTCGCGGTGCTCGATCTCCTGAGCAACGGCCGCGTCGAATTCGGCATGGGCGAAAGCGCTTCGATCACCGAGCTGACACCGTTCGGCCGCGACATGGAAACCAAGAAGGGAGTGTTCGAGGAAGCCGTGCGCGCGATCTTTCCGATGTTCAAGGAGGGCGGCAGCGAACATCATGGCAAGTATTTCGACATTCCCCTGCGCAACGTGGTGCCCAAACCGGTCCAGAAACCACATCCGCCATTGTGGATGGCGTGTTCGCAGCTTCCGACCATCGAGCGCGCCGGACAGAGCGGTTTTGGTGCGCTCGGCTTCCAGTTCGTCAGCGCCGACGCCGCGCACGCCTGGGTGCATGCCTATTACAACGCCATTACAAAACGGCTGAAGAAGCTTGCGGACTACCGGATCAATCCGAACATGGCGCTGGTGTCGTTCTTCATGTGCGCGAAAACCGACGAGGAGGCGAGGGCGCGTGCCGACGGCGCGACCTTCTTCCAGTTCGCGCTGCGCTTTTATGGCGCGTCGCAAAACCGGCAGCGTCCGGCGCCGGGCACCGTCAACATGTGGGAGGAGTACAACAAATGGAAGCGGGAGAATCCGCAAGCCCAGGAGGCCGCGCTGCGCGGTGGGCTGATCGGATCACCGGAAACCATCCGAAAAAAGCTGCGGCGGTTCCGCACCTCGCATATCGATCAGGTAATCCTGCTCAATCAGGCCGGCAAGAACAGCCATGAACACATCTGCAACTCCCTTGAACTGTTCGCAAAGGAAGTGATGCCGGAATTCCGTGCCGATCCCGAGCACGACGCCTGGAAAGCCGGCGTGATGAGCGGCGCGATCAAGCTCGAAGAGATCGATACCGACGCCTTCACGGATCGCTATGGCAAATTGGCGGTGAACGTCGCGCCACCCGGCCCGAGCGCGGCAGTGGCGGGATAAGGACGCTCAGCCTTGCAACGCCGCGAGCAGTTCGTCGGGCCGCTCGACCATCATCATGTGGCCGGCACCGCGCAGCACCACGGTCCTTGAATTCGGCAGCGCGGCTGCGAGGGCCTTGCCGGCCTTCGCCGGAGTCATCATGTCGCGTTCGCCGAGGACGAGCGTGGTCGGGACGTTGACTCCAGCGGCTGCGGCGAGCGCGTTCTCATAGCCGTTGCAGGCGGTCAGATCGGTGAACAGCACGCCGGGCCGGCATTGTTCGAGAACCCGCTGGGCGCCGCAATGCATCCACAAGCCGGGCGCAAGACTGCCGCCGAACTCCGCCTGGAAGCCGAGACCCCAAATCGAAACCATGTCGAGGGCGGAATGCTCGTTGGCCTCGGCGGCACGGAGCAGATCTGGTCCGACCGTCATGGTGGCTGCCGTTCCGATCAGGTCGAGCGCGGAAACCCTTGCCGGAGATCGCGCCGCGGTTTCCAGCGCAATCAGCGATCCCATGGAATGCCCGATCAATCGCGCCTTGGCTGCGCCGGCGGCATCGAGCAGGCCGGCGGTCCAGACCGCCATTTCGGCAACGGTTTTCAGCGGCGCACCGTATGAGCGTCCATGGCCGGGTAAATCCGGCGCCAGCACGCCGTAGCCATGATGGGCAAACCATCGGCTGTGCAGGGCCCAAGTGGTATGATCGAAGCCGGCGCCGTGCAGCAGCACGATGGTCGGCTGCGCGACATCGAAATCCCTGCCGCCGGTGGCGACGAAGGCATCTGTTCCGTTCACGGTCAATTGCACGGGCTCAAACCTTCTGCGAAATCCGGAGCGCCTGGGCGAGATCGTCGATGATGTCCGAGGCCGATTCAATGCCGATCGACAGCCGGACCAGTTCCTCGCCAATGCCGGCAGCAAGGAGCTGAGCGGCATCCATCTGCTGGTGCGTCGTGCTGGCCGGATGAATGACCAGTGTCTTGGCGTCGCCGACGTTGGCGAGATGGCTGATCATCTGCAGCGACTCGATGAATTTCTTGCCGGCGGTCCGCCCGCCCTTGATCCCGAAGCTGACGATCGAGCCGGCGCCACGCGGTAGCAATCGTTTTGCGAGCTCGTGATCTGGATGGTTCTCCAGCGCGGGATGCAACACCCAATCGACTGCCTTGTTCGCGGCAAGCGCCTCGAGCACCGCGTGCGTATTGGCGATGTGCCGCTCCATCCGAACGGCCAAGGTCTCGATGCCCTGCAGCAGTTGAAAAGCATTGGTCGGCGACAGACACGCGCCAAAGTCGCGCAAGCCCTCGGTGCGCGCCCGCATGATGAACGCAGCCTGACCGAATTGTTCATCGAAGACGATGCCGTGATATCCGGCGTAAGGCTCGGTCAGTACCGGAAATTTGCCGGAGCCGCGCCAATCGAAGCGGCCGCCGTCGACGATCGCGCCGCCGATCGCGATGCCGTGCCCGCCGATCCATTTGGTCGTCGAATTCATCACGATGTCGGCGCCAAGCTCGATCGGCCGGCTGAGAAAAGGCGTGGCAAAGGTATTGTCGATCAATAGCGGAATTGCCGCGCCATGGGCGATTTCCGCGACTGCAGGGATATCCAGCACTTCGAGGCCGGGATTGCCGATGGTTTCGCCGATCACGAGCCGCGTGTTGGGCCGAATGGCGGCGCGGAATTGGTCCAGCGCGCGCGGCTTGACGAAGCTGGTGGTAATCCCGAAACGCGGCAGAGTATGGGTCAGCAAATTGATGCTGCCGCCATACAGCGAGGAGGAGGCGACGATGTGGTCGCCCGCGTTCAGCAGGGTCGCAATGGCAAGATGCATCGCGGCCATTCCGCTCGCGGTGCAGATGGCGCCGACGCCGAACTCCAGCGCGGCAAGCCGCTCCTCAAGCACCGCTGTGGTCGGGTTTGAAATGCGGGTATAGATGTGCCCGGCGCGTTCCAGATTGAACAATGCCGCCGCGTGCTCGGAATCCTGAAAGACATAGGACGTCGTCTGGTAGATCGGGACCGCCCGCGCGCCGGTGACGGGATCCGGATGCTGGCCGGCATGCAGACTGAGCGTTTCGAAAGCGGGCGGTTTTGGTGCGGGCATGTTGAACTCGACGCGATGCGATTTTGAGGCGAGCTGCGCAAGGGCAGCATGGTGTGCCATAAAAGCGGTCGGATTGTTAGCCCGTGACGGGCGGGTCGTAAGTAGCCTTTTTCTCATCTGCCCAAAAGATCCCGCATCGGGCGATGCAGCCGGCGGAGGCCGCAATGGAACGCAAGCGTCTTCAGGTCGGCTTGACGCCGCCGGGACTGCCCCTACCTGGATTCGGCTTGGTGCTGTCCTGATGGACCGGATCGCGATCTGGGTTTTTTACGTGGTCGGCGCGCTCGCGATTTTGTACCTCGCGTTCCATGCCTATGCGGCCTTCACCGGGCGCGGCCTTCAGCCCGGCGATCCCATTCACATTTTCCGAAAGCCGGAGGCGCCGGATTATTCGTGAGTGATCTCGACTGCCAGTCCCGGGCTTCGCTCAGCCGTTACGCGGGGATGACGTTCGACTAAGCCGTTGCCGCTGTCCGGTGATAGTCGCCGGCGCCGGCGGGAGTGATCGGCAGGCCGCCGTCGGCATATTCGTTGAGCTTGTTGCGCAGCGTGCGGATCGAGATGCCCAGGATATTCGCCGCATGGGTGCGATTGCCCAGGCAGTGTTTCAGCGTCTCCAGAATGAGATCGCGTTCGACATCCGCTACGGTGCGTCCGACCAAAGCCCGGGTCACCTGTTCGGCAGCGAACGTGGCGTGCGCCACGGCCGGTACGGTTCTGACAATGTCGAGACGGTCGCCGTCCGGGGTGAGAATGGCCTCAGGGCCGATCTCGTCGCCCTGCGCCATCAGCACCGAGCGATGCATGGTGTTTTCCAGTTCGCGGACGTTGCCCTGCCAGCGATTCGACGTCAGCACCCGCCGCGCCTCGGCCGAGATCGGCCGCAACGGCACGCCATTGGCTTCGGCATATTTCTTGCCGAAGTGCTGCGCCAGTTCGAGGATGTCGGCCGGCCGCTCGCGCAGCGGCGGGATCTTGAGATTGACCACGTTGAGGCGGAACAGCAGGTCTTCCCGGAAGGTGCCTTCACGCACCGCGTCGGCCAGGTTGCGGTTCGATGTGGCGATGATTCGGATATCGACCGGTACCGGCCTTGTGCCGCCGACCCGATCGATCACGCGCTCCTGGATTGCGCGAAGCAATTTCGATTGCAACCGCACGTCCATTTCGGAAATTTCGTCGAGCAACAGTGTGCCGCCGGTAGCCTCCTCGAATTTACCGATCCGCCGTGCCACCGCGCCGGTGAATGCGCCCTTCTCGTGGCCGAACAGTTCGGATTCCAGCAGGTGCTCGGGGATCGCGGCGCAATTGATCGATATGAACGGCTTCTTGGCACGGCTGGAGCGGGTGTGGACATAGCGCGCCAGCACTTCCTTGCCGGTGCCGGACTCGCCGGTGATCATCACGGAAGCATCCGAGCCGGCGATCTGCTGCGCCAGTTTTATCACCTTGGCCATCGCTTCGTCGCGATAGACCAGGTCGCGGAAATCGTTGGCGACGGCGGCAAGTACCGCGGCGATCAATTCCGGATCGGGCGGCAGCGGGATATATTCCTTGGCGCCGGCGTGGATCGCGGCCACCGCGGCGCGGGCGTCATTGGAAATGCCGCAGGCGACGATCGGGACATGAATGTGTTCGGCCTCGATCCGCATTACCAGGTCGCGGATGTCGAGAGCGACGTCGACCAGCAGCAGGTCGGCGCCCTTGCCGCCGCGCAACACCCGCATCGCCTGTTCGTGGTCCTCCGCGTGCGTGACGGAAGCGCCGTTGTCCATCGCGATCTTGGTGGCTGTCGTGAGCTGGCCCTTCAATGTGCCAACGATGAGAAGCCGCATGGTAGTCTCCTGTTCGTCTGTTCGCGCCCGTCATGCGCGTGTCGCAAAGTGAGGCTTTAGCTGCGTTCCGCCTTGATGATTTCCGTCATGGTCACGCCGAGTTTGTCTTCCACCAGCACCACTTCGCCGCGCGCCACCAGCCGGTTGTTGACATAGATATCGATGGCTTCGCCGACCCGGCGGTCGAGTTCGAGCACGGTGCCGGGTCCCAGTTTCAACAGCTCGCCGACATCCATCTTGGAGCGGCCAAGCACCGCCGAGACCTGTACCGGCACGTCGAATACCGCTTCCAGGTCGGCGGCAATGCGCGAGGCCTGTTCGTCCTCATGATAGGCCACCTCATCGATCGAGGGCGTCTCCGCGGCATTGAGATCCGGAAGCGGGACCTGTGCGTCGGTGTCACTCATGGTTCATTCCTCATCGCCAGATTCAGGTCTGGTTGCGGGACGCGATGTAGCGCCCGACAAGCTCGTTGATCTTTGCCTCGATTGCCGCACGCTCCAGCACCACGCCGCCATCGGCCCATTCGATCCTGCAATCGCCGGTCTCGATGTCGGGCTCGGCCAGGATCACAAGGCGGCCTTCGAACCCGCTTTGTTTCGCCAGCGGCTCGATCCGATCGCGCGCGGCCTCATAGAGTGAATCGTTGATCCGCACCACGAGATGCGGCGTCGAGACCAGATGCGAGAAACAGTCGCTAACCAATCCGGTGATCTCGCCGAGCGGTTCGGCGGCAATCAGCTCGCTGCACAATTTACGCGCAACCGCGACCGCGACATCGACTGCCTCGGTTTCCATTCTGGCTTCGATCCCGGAGTAGCGCGCCGCGATGTCCTGGATGCCGAGCCTGATCTCCTCCAGCGCCAGAGCGGTGCGGCGTTCGCTCTCGGCCTTGGCTTCGCGCTGCCCGGCGTCGTAACCGTCGCGGTAGGCACGGGCCTCGGCTGCGGCCATCTTCTGCGCGATCTCCATGGGTGTCGCCGGCCGCTCGCGGGCCTTGTCGGGCGCCGAGAAGTCCATGTCGAACAGGAATTTTGCCGGAGCGCCCATCAGTACACCAACTCGTCGTCGGCGCGGTTCTTGGTCAGCATGATCTCGCCCTTGGCCGCGAGATCCTTGGCGAGATTGACGAGCAGCGCCTGTGCTTCGTCGACGTCGCGCAGCCGGACCGGTCCAAGCGCGGCCATGTCGTCGAGCAGCATCTTGCCGGCGCGCGAGGACATATTGCCGAGGAAAAAGCCGCGGACCTCCTCGTTGGCGCTTTTCAGCGCGATACCGAGCTTGTCCTTGTCGACGTGGCGCATCAGCGTTTGGGCGGAAGCGGAGTCGAGCTTGACCAGATCGTCGAAGGTGAACATCAGCGCCTTGATACGTTCGGCGGATTCGCGGTTTTCTTCTTCCAGCGAGGTGATAAAGCGGGTTTCGGTCTGGCGATCGAAATTGTTGAAGATCTCCGCCATCACCTCGTGGGCGTCGCGACGCCGGGTCTGCGACAGGTTCGACATGAATTCGATCCGCAGCGTCTGTTCGACGCGCTCGATCACTTCCTTCTGCACCGCTTCCATTTTCAGCATCCGGCCAACGACATCGAGCGCCATGTCCTCGGGCAGGATTGCGAGCACCCGCGCGGCGTGTTCGGGCTTGAGCTTCGACAGCACCACGGCGATGGTCTGCGGATATTCGTTCTTGAGATAGTTGGCGAGCACCTCTTCCTGGACGTTGGAGAGCTTTTCCCACATGTTGCGGCCAGCGGGGCCGCGGATCTCGTCCATGATGCCGGTGACGCGCTCGGGCGGCAAATAGAGCTGCAGCAGCCGCTCGGTGCCATCGAAGGTTCCCATCAGCGCGCCGGACGCCGACATCCTCGAAACAAACTCGAGCAGCAGATCCTCAACGACTTCAGCCTCGACGGTGCCGAGCGTCGACATCACCAGCGAGAGTTCGCGCACTTCATCATCGTCGAGCAGCGACCAGACCTTGCCGCCGTATTGCTCTCCGAGCGCCAGCATCAGGACGGCGGCGCGTTTCGGGCCGCTCAACGGAGGCACCTTCGGACGATTGCTCTGACGAGCCGCCAGCGAGGAGATGACGCTGGTGATATCGTTGGCATTGGTGGTTTGCGGTACGGCCATGTCAGGTCACGCGGGCTGTTCGCTGAGCCATTGACGAACGATGTTGGCGGTTTCATTGGGGTTTCGCTCGGCCAGTTCGCCGACGCGATGTACCGATTGCGCGTGGACCTGACCCTGGATCTGGGCGACGTCGATCATCTGCGCAGTGGCGTTGGGGCCCGGGACGAGGCTCTGGCCGGTGCCGGCCGGCTGCGCGCCGCCATCGGTCAGCGCCGGCAGCGAACCGTCGCCGCCAATCGCGCCGACTTCCTCGGAGGCAAGGATACGCCGGACCAGCGGCCGGACCACCATGAACAGCACCACGAGGCTGAGCAGCATCATGACGCCGAGTTCGATGACGTACATCACGTCGTCCTTGGTGAACTGCAACATGCCGAGCAGCCCGGTCGGTTCGGCGAGCGGAGCCACGATCGGCGCTTCGGCGAATTTGAGATTGACGACTTCGACCTGGTCGCCGCGCTTCTGCTCGAAGCCGATCGCCGAGCGCACCAGCGCCGCTATGCGGTCCAGCTGTTCCTTGCTGCGCTCCTGATAGACCATCTCGCCTTTGTCGTTCTTGGAATAGCTGCCGTCGACCAGCACGGCGACCGAGATGCGGTTGACGCGGCCGGCCTCGGTCACTTCGGTCTTGGTGGTGTGGGAAATCTCGTAATTGTTGGTCTCTTCGCTCTTCTTGCTCTGGTCGCGCGCCGTCGTGGCATTGTCCTTGTTTTGATTGCCGGGCAATTCATTGTTGACGGTGACCTGGCCGCTATTGTCGGCGGTCGCACTCAATTCTTCCCGGGTCTGGCTCGAGCGCAGCACCCGACCCTCGGGATCGAACTTGTCCGAGGTCTGGGTAATCTTGTTGTAGTCGAAGTCGGCCGAAAGCTGGACGCGGGCGCGCCCGGCGCCGACCACCGAGGATACGATCGCCTCGACCTGATTGCGCATCCGCTTCTCAAAACCTGCGCGGCGCTCGTCGGCGATGGCGTTATCCGCCTCGCCATTGGCGCCGTCGGCGAGCAGTTGACCGGCTTCATCGACAATCGACACCCGCTGCGGCTTCAGGCCATTGACGGCGGAGGCGACCAAATGGCGGATGGCGCGAATCTGCTGCGGCTCCAGCGCGCCGCGCACCCGCACCACGATCGCGGCCGACGGTTCGGGTGCCTCGCGCGAAAACAGCGGCCGCTCCGGCAGTACCAGGTGGACGCGGGCGGCCTGGACGCGGTCGATGGCGCGAATGGTACGGGCAAGCTCGCCCTCGAGGGCGCGTAAATGATTGATGTTCTGCACGAAGCTGGTGGTACCGAGCGCGTCGGATTTGTCGAAGATTTCGTAGCCGACACCGCCGCCCTTGGGCAGGCCGCCCTCGGCAAGTTTCATGCGCAGCCGGGTGACCTTGTCCTTCGGCACCATGATGATCGTGCCTTCGTTGCGCAGTTCGAAGGGAATGGCCTGGCGTTCGAGTTCCTTGATGATCCCCGACGAATCGTCGACCGCGAGATCGGTGAACAGCGTGGTCATCTGCGGCGTCGTGACCCGCATGATGACGAAGGCGAAGAAGGCGATCAGCGCGGTTGTGACCGCGATCATCGCCATCAGGCGCGACGCGCCGAGACCCCTTAGGAAGCCGACAAGACCCTGCAAAACCAACCGCCCCCGAGATTCGGCCAAGTGCCGACTGGGCAATTATTGCCTATGGGATGGTTTCGATATGGTTAACGAAGGTTAAGGGGCGAGCGCAAAACTTCGACATGAAAAAAATCGGCTTCGTAAAACGACGCCGATTTACATTAAAAGTCTCGATACTGGCGGGAGCCTATTGGCGATATTGCTGGATGCGGGTGGTGCGCAATCCGGCAAGGCCGTGCTGATCGATGGAGAATTGCCAGGAAAGGAACTCGTCGACGGTCAGGGTGTACCGGCTGCAAGCCTCCTCAAGCGAGAGCAGTCCGCCACGGACAGCGGCAACGACCTCGGCCTTACGGCGAATTACCCACCGTTTGGTTCCAGGTGCGGGCAAATCCGCAATTGTTAACGGACTGCCGTCGGGCCCGATGACGTATTTTACCCTCGGGCGATGGGGTTCTGTCATGGCGTACTCACAAACTCTCAACCACTAACTCACCGTACCAACGTACGCCCCGCCACTTAAAAATTGCCTAAGCCCAAGGCTTCAATACGAATCTCCTTGAAAATGGCCACGAAAACTTCGCCTCCGCGTCCGACGAGGCACCGGGACGAAGCGGAGTGTGAATAGATTGGTAATTTTTCCGGGCTCGATCGCGCCCAGACTCCCGCGGCGGCGCCGATCAGCCGGAAATGCGCTTGATCTGGTTGACGGTATAGGTCTGGCCGCCGATCGACAGCAACGGGGGCGATTGGGTGAGATCGACCGAGTCGACCTGGCCCTGTACCTGGGTGGAGACGGCGACCGAATTGCCCGCGCCGTCGGCGGCGGTCGCGGTCAGCTTGTATTGTCCATCCGGCCATTGGGTGCCGTCGTTGCCCTTGCCATCCCAACCGAACACCTGGTTGTCGCCGGCGTTGACCGAATAGCTGTTGGAGAAGACCGTTTGACCGGTGCTGTTGGTGATCGAGACGTTGACATTGGAATTGGTCGGGACACTCAGGTTCCACGTTGCCGACCCGTTGGTGAGAGCCGTGGTGCTGCCGTCGACCACCGCGGTCTTGCCGACAAATCCGAGCGCCTGCGTCGATTGGGCGGTCTGCTGCAGCGAGACCAGCGTGGTCAGCTGATCGTTGGTCTTGAGCTGCTGCTCCACCCCTGCGAACTGCACCAACTGCTGGGTGAACTGGTTGGTGTCCAGCGGGTCGAGCGGGTTCTGGTTCTGCAATTGCGTCGTCAGCAGCGTCAGGAATGTCTGAAAGTTTCCGGCCAGCGTGGTGTCGGCGGTCGAACTCAGGGTGGATCCCGAAGAATCGGATTTGGCCGGCAGGGGCGTCGTGCCGGAAACCACCGGGCTGGCCACGTTTGCTGCTATTGTCATCTTCGTCTCCTCAAACCCTGATGTCCACGCCGCTGCTCGATCCGAGCATGCGGCCATAGCTTCGTCCCGCAACCGCCGCGGCGGCGACCGTGTCGTCCTCGCTGACCACCAATCGCTGCGCGTTGCCGGCCATTTCGTTGCCGCTGTTATGGCCGGAAGAAGACTGGTCGCGCAGGCTGAATTGTAGTCCGCCACTGCCGGTCTTGAATCCCGCATCATCGAGCGCGCGCTGCAGTTGCGGGGCGTCCTGACGCAGCATTGATAGCGTTTCCGGTTTTTCGACGGTGAGATGCGAGGTTACCTGGCCGTTGCGATCGACGTCGATGCGAACGTCGATGCGGCCGAGATCGGCCGGATCGAGCCGGATCTCGAAACGGCTTTTGCCGCTTCGAACCGACGCCGCGATCTCGAGCGCAAGCCCGCTGACTGGCACCGGCGCATTGGGAGCGGCCGTGACCGTCAACGGTCCAAGCGGAGCCGCCGCTGCGGTCATGGGAGGAAGTTGCGCGTGGAACGAAGCGGCGGGCTGAGCGCCTGCGTCAGTTGAATCCGCCGGCGCAGGGCTGGCCGCAGCGAGTTCCGAATGTTCGTGGGCCACCACAGGGGTCGCGGCTGCCGGAGCGGCCGAGCCATCGGATTTCGCCGCAGCGGCGGCGCTGCTTCCAGCGCCTGACCCGGCCGCGACGGCCGGCTGCGGCAACAGGTCGGTGGGAGCCGGATCGATTGGTGCCGGCGCTGCCGACGGATCTGATTTGCCCGGTGCGGCATCCGCGGTGCCGGGGGCCGTGGTCGTCGGCCGCGCGGCGAAGCGCGCCTCGAGAAGCGTGGGTTTCGGGCCTGCCGGGGTCGTTGCGGCGACGGCCAAACCGACGACGGTGACGGCGGCTGCATCGGTCGGTGCTGCCCGTTGCTTGCCGGGCTTGGCAGTCGCCTCGCTCGGCGCTGCTTGAACGGCGACCTTGGCAGCCGCGGCATCGACCGCGATGCCTGCTGAAGCGGCGGGCGCGGCGATCGCAGCGGCGGCCGCGCCGGAATCGGTTTTGATCTGCGCCGGCGATGCGGCCGCTGCGGCGACGGCAGACGAACCAGCGGCAATTGCCGCCGCCGCAATCGCAAGCGGCGCGGTGGCATTGCCGGACGCAGGCGGAGGGGCAGGCGCATCCGCCACCGGAATGGTGACGGCAAGCACGACCGCAACGGGGCTTGGCGCCGGTATCGGCGTCGCGGACTGCTGTCCCGCTGTAGCGTCAATCACCGCCGGATTGGCGAGAGAAATATCGATAGAATGCGATTGTGTGTCGGGTTTGCCGGCAGCCTCTTTCAGCAGATTGGATTTCGCGCCGGACCGGCGCACGCCGTTCTGAGCCTTGGGATCGGAATTGGCGTTGGCGCCGGCGCCGGCATCGGAGGTCTTCTGGCTCGGCGTATTGCGATCGTCTGAACTGCTCTTCGCTGCGCGGCCGGCAGGGGCCGCGTTGCGCGCCGCCGTGTCATCGGTCGGTGCTGCGGGATCGTCGGAACGGCGTTGCGAGGCGGCCTGCTGCGGCGCGGCCGGCAGTTGTTGCGCGCTTGGGCTCGCGCGATCGCTGCCGGTGTCGGCCAGCCGAATTGCTGTCGATCAGCGCGCCAAAACTATCGTCCCCCTGCAACTGATCGGACCGTGCCGGCTTTGCCGGCGCGGTCTGGAACGACGCGCTAACTGCTGTATCCGGCGTGACACCATACACGGGAGCGGCCTCTTGGGCATGAACTGGACCATAGATCAGCAAGGACCGGGCCACGCGGGGTCCAAAAAAACCTCACACATTTCAGGCTCTTAATGGTGTACGAATGAGAACAGCGCCGCCACGGCGGCCGCCTTTTCTGCCTCCCGGCAAGATTTGCCGTTGTCGACGGCAAACCGGGTGGGCGTGATTGCTTCACCGGAATACCGCCTATATTAAAGAGCAGCTTTTCAGCCGTTTCCGGTAGAGCAAGGCGCTTTGCTGGAACCGCTGCAGGGCCTTTTATTCGCAAACGGGCCTTCTAATCGCCAAGGGGCCTCCCGATCGCCAAACCATCGATGGCGCGGCGACCGCATCAATGACCGGAACCATGCCCAACAGTCTGGGTTTCCAAGGCCGTCCGCAGGACACCAGAGTTGTCGTCGCCATGTCCGGCGGCGTCGATTCCTCGGCCACGGCCGCGCTGTTGAAATCCCAGGGCTACGATGTCGTTGGCATCACGCTGCAACTTTACGACCACGGTGCGGCCAGCCACCGCAAGGGCGCCTGCTGCGCCGGGCAGGACATTCACGATGCGCGCGACGTCGCCGAACGGATCGGCATCCCGCATTACGTGCTGGATTACGAGATCCGCTTTCGTGAAGCGGTCATCGACAATTTTGCCGACAGCTACGCCTCGGGCGAAACGCCAGTGCCATGCATCGAGTGCAACCGCTCGATCAAATTTCGCGATCTGCTGGCAACCGCGCGCGAGCTCGGCGCCGCGGCGCTTGCGACCGGGCATTACGTCGCTTCGCGGCCTCTGCCGGATGGATCGCGGGCGCTGGTGTGCGCCGCCGACGCCGACCGCGACCAGAGTTATTTCCTGTTTGCGACCACGCGCGAGCAACTCGGCTATTTGCGCTTTCCGTTGGGCGACATGACCAAGCAGCAGACCCGCGAACTGGCGCGTCGCTTCGGCCTCAACGTCGCCGACAAGCAGGACAGCCAGGACATTTGCTTCGTACCCAGCGGGCGTTACACCGACATCATCGGCCGGCTGCGGCCGAATGCGATTCTGCCTGGCGATATCGTCGACCTCGACGGGCGCGTCATTGGCGGGCATCAGGGCATCGTCCATTTCACCGTCGGCCAGCGGCGCGGTTTAGGTATCGCCGCCAGTGCGCCGCTGTATGTAGTGCGGCTCGACGCAGCCGGCCGCCGCGTCGTGGTGGGGCCGCGCGAGGCGTTGCGGATGGATCGCATCGCGCTGCGCGATATCAACTGGATCGGCGACGGGACGCTCGATCGCGCGGTCGGCGACGGGCTCGAGATATTCGTGCGGGTGCGATCGACGCGAGCGCCGCAGCCGGCATGGTTGCGTGCGGCCGATGGCGGCTACGAAATCGAGCTCGTCGCCGGCGAAGAAGGCGTTTCTCCCGGCCAGGCCTGCGTGTTCTACGACGCGCCGTCGGGGCAGGCGCGGGTGCTCGGCGGCGGGTTCATTCAAAGCGCGACCGCGAAGAGTACCGCTGCAAAAGCCGCGGCGCGGCCGCTGGTCGAGGCGACGCGCAGCTAAAAAAATTAGGGGCGCGGGGGCATGGCTGCAGATATCGACCGCGCGGGGGTCGCAAAGGCTTATGGGCGCTGGGCGCCCGTCTACGATTTGGTGTTCGGCAAGGTCTTCGATCACGGCCGTCAGTCCACCATCGCGGAGGCTGACCGGATCGGCGGGCGAATTCTCGACGTTGGTGTCGGCACCGGATTGTCGTTGTCGGATTATTCGTCCAGCACGAAAGTGTGCGGCGTCGACATCTCCGAGCCGATGCTGCGCAAGGCGCAAAGCCGCGTCCGCGCGATGGATCTCAGGAATGTCGAGACGCTCGCGGTGATGGACGCGAAGCATTTGGCATTCCCGGATTCGTTTTTTGACGCGGTGGTGGCGCAATATGTCGTCACGGCGGTTCCCGATCCCGAAGCCACGCTGGATGATTTCATTCGCGTGCTGAAGCCCGGCGGCGAACTCATCCTGGTCAATCACATCGGTGCCGAAAGCGGTCCGCGCCACCTGTTCGAACTGGCGTTCGCGCCGCTGGCGCGGCGGCTCGGCTGGCGGCCGGAATTTCCTTGGGCCCGTCTGGTCAATTGGGCCGCCGAACATGGCGGCGTCAGCCTGACCGAGCGTCGCCCGATGCCGCCGATGGGGCATTTCTGCCTGATCCGTTACCGCAAATCCTGAAAGATTACGCGGAACCTCCAGGCTCGCGAGCCGTTTTATTGCGATGCGGATCAAACACGCAGCATTTCTCTCGTGTGCGCTGTTGGCAGCGCCGGCAGCCGCCATCGCACAAGCTCCGCCAGCGCCGGCGACGCCTCCCGCGCGAACCGCGCCGCCCGCCAACACGGCCGCAAATGACTGCTCGCCGATGCGGCCGGTGCCGCCGCGTGGCACCATTGCGCCTGACGGTGCGACCACTGGCCAAAGCAATGAACCATTGGCCGACAAGCTGGCGAAATCCAACGGCGTGTTGTGCCCGCCTGCCGGGGTGGATCCGGAGATGCGCGCGCCGACTCCCGATACCGGCAACATGCCGGTGATACCGCCGCCCGGAAGCCCCGGTGGCGATCCTAATGTCCGGCCTAAATAGTGTCGATTGCAGAGATTTGGCGGCAGCGAGGGGTTTGCTTGACATGCCCGTGACCGACTTCTTATATGCCGCGCGCTCGCGACCGCGGCAAATAACGCCGCGTATGGCGGACGCCGTGGCGGGGTAGCTCAGCTGGTTAGAGCACGGGAATCATAATCCTGGGGTCGGGGGTTCGAGTCCCTCTCCCGCTACCATTTCCAACAAATCGAAGCCTATCATTCGTTGCTGCGGACCAAGCCGAGCGAAGGCGCAGGCTCGAATGAAATGGCACCCTTAGCTCGCAGCCTTAAGGGATTGCCGTCTTGCGCGATCCAGATTCGTTCAAGGCGGACCTTCCACGCTTGAGATGAAGTTTCCGATTTGCGCGATGCCCCGGTGCGCCTCGGGCAGAAGGGGGACGAACAATTGCCAGACCGGACGCGCACCCGCTCACTTCCTTCAGACTTAATGCACCATCACCCAGCCTGGTTGCAGCAACGGGTATGCGATCAGTCCCATCAGCGCGGTGGCGCCGATCAGTAGCGGGTTGCTCACCTTCCAGCGAAACAGGATGACGATCGAGACCAGCGCGACCAAGGCGGTCAGCCAATCGCCGATCGCAATGCGTCCGAGCAGGATGCATGCTCCCAGGATCGTTCCGATCGCTGCCGCGTAGGCGCCTTTGACAAATCCCTGCACGTTGGGATTGCCCCGATGGCGCGCGAGCAAGGGAGCGGCGATGAGCACGAGAAGGAACGACGGCAGAAAAATCCCGATCGTCGAGATCATCGAACCCCAAAATCCGGCAACCAGGTAGCCGACGAACGTCGCCGTAATCACCACCGGTCCGGGACTGATCATGCCGATCGCGACCGCGATCAGGAACTGGCGTTGATCCAGCCAGCCGAATTGTTGAACGAGGCCCTGCTCGAGAAATGGCACGATGACGAGACCGCTGCCAAAAGTGAGAGAGCCGGCTTTGAGAAAGAACAGCAGCAGTTTGCCCAGGATCGAGCCAGAGGCAGCCGGCACGAGCTGTGCGAGGACCGGCGCCGCGGTGACCGAGAGCGCCGCCGGGGTTCGCTTGAACAGGCTGCCGTAATACAGGATGCCGACAAGGCCTGCGCCAATGAACAGCAGCGCTACTTCGGCTTGCAGGATAACTGTAACGGCAAGGCAAACCGCCGCGATCGCCCACTGCAGCCAGTCTTCCATGCCAAGCTTGGCCAGCCGGTAGCAGGAATGAAGGATCAGCGCGATCACGGCCGGACTGACGCCATAGAAGATCGCCGTCACCGGCTGCAGATCGCCGAGATGGACATAAAGCGCGCCGAGCGCGGCGACGATAATGAAGTTCGGGAGGATGAAAGCCCATCCGCCGGCCCAGGCTCCCCAGAATCCGCCGCGCAGATAGCAAACGTAAATGCCAACCTGGATCGCAAGCGGTCCGGGAAGCGACTGACAGACGGCAATGGACTCGCGCATCTGATCCTTGGTGAGCCATTTGCGCTCATCGACAAGCTCGCGCTCCATCAATCCCACCAGCGCAACGGGCCCGCCGAACCCGATAAGTCCGAGCCGCAGAAAGTAAAGCACCAGTTCGCCAATCCGGCCGGCTGGAATTGTCTTTGTAGTTGTCATGTCGTCCCCCATCCCCCGTCCGTTCTGGGCCTCCTGATCAGCGCTTCACGATTTCTTGCCGCATGCAGCTTGTCGGCTGCCCGGAGCCGATCCGGGCATACAGCTTATACGGAGAAGTGGAACGTTTGCGGTCGTCCATGCGCAATCTCCTCGAAAATTCGAGCGTTGCGCAGAGCTTGGACGTTGACCGTCTGATGGGGAGCCTGCGTTTCCCCGCTGCAATTTCTAATCAGAGTGCCCCCTAAACGCAATGGAAACCGGCGACGAAAACCTGCAATGCGCCGGCTCAGGCCTATATCTCCAGCTTCTCCAGCCGCACCGGCAGTTGGCGGATGCGCTGGCCGGTGGCGTGGTAGATCGCGTTGCAGACCGCCGCGTTGGTTCCGACGTTGGCCAATTCGCCCAATCCCTTGATGCCCGCTGGGTTGATCTGGTCGTCCTGCTCGGAAACCAGAATCACCTCGACGCCGGGAACGTCGGCATTCACCGGCAGGAGATAGTCGGCCAGATTGTCGTTGACATAGCGCGCGTAGCGCTCGTCGAGTTCGGTCGCCTCGAGTAAGGCCGACGACATTCCCCAGATCAGCCCGCCCATCAACTGGCTGCGCGCGGTGCGCGGGTTCATGATGTGGCCGGCGGCGAAAGCGCCGACCAGCCGGGGAGTGCGGATTTCATGGCTCCATTTGTTGATCCGCACCTCGACGAATTCGGCACCGAACGCGTAGGCGATCTTGTCCTTCATCTTGTCGCCGCCGACCATGCGCATCTGGCCCTTGTGCATGGCCCGGAATGCATCCATCGGCGCACCCTCGGGCTTCCATTCGCCGTACTCTTCGATGACGCTGACACCGAGCGCGTCAAACGCGCGCTCGATATCGAGCGGGCGATTGCTCTGGGCGGCTTCGGTGCTCGGCGTTTGCCCGATACCGACCGTCTCCTTGGCCTTGTCGACGATGCTTTCATTCGGCGTCAGCGCTTTGGCCAGGCGCTGCCTGATGCGCTCGCACACCGTTATCACGGCGGAGCATGTGCTTGCGGTGGAATTCGAGCCCCCGGCTACCGGCGCGGGCGGCAGGTTGCTGTCGCCGATCGACACTGAGACTTTCTCGACGGGCACGCCGAGCCTTTCGGCCGCCGCCTGGCCAATCACCGTGTAAGCGCCATTGCCGATTTCATGGCCGGCGATTTCAACCCGGACGTGGCCATCGCGCTGCAGGTGCACGCGGGCGGCCGCGGGGGCCATTTGCGTGGGATAACAGGTGGTCGCGCAGCCATATCCGATCAGCCAGTCGCCCTCGGACATGGATCTCGGCCGGCTGTTTCGATTGGCCCATCCAAATGCCTTTGCGGCTTCGTCGTAGCAGGCCATCAACGAGCGCGACGTATAGGGATTGCCGTGGATCGGCTCCTTGGTGGTGTCGTTGATGCGGCGCAGCTCGATCGGATCGATGTTGAGCCGTACCGCGAGTTCGTCCATCGCGCTTTCGAGCGCGAACAGATAGGGCACCTCCGGCGGCGAGCGCATGAAGCCGGGCGTGTTGCGGTCGGCGCGCACGATCTTCACCAGGCTTGCAACGTTGGGGCAGGCATAAAGCCGCGTGGTGGTCTTGGTGCCTCCGACGGCATAGGGATCCGGCCGCGACGAGATTTCCTCGCCTTCATGGCGCAGCGCCGTGAGCCTGCCGTCGCGGCTGGCGCCGAGCTGGATCTGGTGACGGGTCTCGGCGCGGTAAGTCGCAATCGTAAAGCCCTGATCGCGGGTCGCGACCAGCTTTACCGGACGGCCCAATCGCCGCGCGATGCTGGCGATGATGGCCGTGCGCGGGGTCATCGAGCCCTTCGACCCGAAGGCACCGCCGACATAGGCATTGACGACCCTGACCTTGTCGGCGGCGATGCCGAGTTGTTCGGCGACGCCGTTCTTCAGCCCGTAGACGTACTGGGACGGTTCATAGATGGTCAGGTTGTCGCCGTTCCATACGCAGCTTGTCGCAAACAGCTCCATCGCATTGTGGTGCTGCGTCGGCGTTGTGTAGGAAGCGCTCACCTTGACATCGGCCTGGTCGAACGCGCCGGCGAAGTCGCCCACTTGGGGATCTTCCTTGAATTGCTCGAGCTGGCCCTTGGCGCGTGCCGACGTCGTTCCCGGCGAATCGAAGGTGGTGGCCGGAACCGCGGCGGTGTAGTTGATTTTGACCAGATGCGCGGCTTCGCGCGCGGCCTCAAAGGTTTCCGCGAGGATCACGGCGACGATCTGGCCCTCATGGGCGATGTCGGGCGATTTCAGCGGCTGGATGGTGGTCGAGGCGTAGCCGCCGCTGCTGAACAATTTTGCGGCTTTGAGCTGCTCGGCGTTCTCGTGGGTCACGATGTCGATCACGCCCGCCACCTGCCTGGCGGCGGCCAGATCGAAGCTGTCGATGCGGCCCTTTGCGATCGAGCTGGTGGCGAGATAGGCGTAGGCCGGATTGGCCAGCGGCACATCTGCGGCGTATTGGGCCTTGCCCGTCACCTTGGCGACGGCATCGTAACGCGGAATCGGCTGACCCATATTGGCTTTCGGCTCGGGAGCGGCGGTCGACATCATCAAACCTCCATCGTTGCAGCCTGATGCAACGCGCGGGCAACGACGCGCTGGCCTAGCGCGATCTTGAATGCGTTGTGCTTGCGGCCTTTGGCGTCGGCAAACGCCGCCTCGGCGACGCGTCGCGCCAGTTGGTCATCGAATTTTTGCCCCTTGATCTCTGCCTCGGCCTGGCGCGCACGCCATGGGATGGTGGCGACGCCGCCGAGCGCCACGCGCGCGTCGTGCACCACGCCGTCCTGGATCTCGAGCGCTACCGCCGCCGAGGCCAGCGCGAATTCATAGGACTGGCGATCGCGGGTTTTCAGATAGACCGAGCGCGGCCACCGTCCGGGAATGCCGAACGCGGAAATCAGTTCACCTGCGGCCAACGTCGTCTCTAGTTGCGGGGAATCGCCTGGCGGCTTGTGCAGCCGCGCGAACGGGATGCTTCGGACGCCCGACGGCCCGGAAATTTCCAGCGTGGCATCCAGCGCGATCAGGGCTTGCGCGAAATCGCCGGGATAGGTCGCAATACACTTCTCGCTGGTCCCGAGCACCGCATGGCTGCGGTTGAAGCCTTCCATTGCGGCACAACCGGAACCGGGATTGCGCTTGTTGCAATTGTCATAGCTGACATCGCGGAAGTAGCTGCATCGGGTGCGCTGCAGGACATTGCCGCCGAGCGTCGCCATGTTTCGAAGCTGGGGGCTCGCCGCGAGCTTCAGTGCTTCGGCGATCACCGGATAGTTACGCTGGATGTCCGGGTTGGCCGCCACGTCCGACATCCGCGCCATCGCGCCAAGCCGCAGATTTCCGTCATCCATATTGACCGCGGACCACGCGCTCGCAAGCGGATTGATGTCGACCACCATCCGCGGCTGCATCACGCCGAGCTTCATCAGGTCGATCAGCGTCGTGCCGCCGGCGAGTGGCTGGATTGTTGCTTCCGTTACCGGATCGTTTTGCCTTGCTGCGCTAGCCAGCGTCTGTATCGCGGCCGAAGCGTCGGTTGCCCGTTGATATGCGAAAGCGCGCATGGCTCTCAGCCTTTCTGGTCGGACGCGGTGGCCGAAGCGGCCTGCTTCACCGCTGCCACGATGTTCGGATAAGCGGCGCAGCGGCAGATATTGCCGCTCATGAATTCGCGGATCTCGTCATCGCTGTTGGCGTGACCTTCTTTCGCGCAGGCCACCGCCGACATGATTTGACCCGGCGTGCAGTAGCCGCACTGGAAGGCGTCCTGATCGATGAAGGCCTGCTGCATCGGATGCAGTTGCTCGCCATTCGCGAGACCTTCAATGGTGAGGATTTGCTGACCTGCGGCGGCGAGCGCCAGGGTCAGGCAGGACAAGACGCGGCGGCCATCGATCAGTACCGTGCAGGCGCCGCATTGGCCGTGGTCGCAACCCTTCTTGCTGCCGGTGAGAGCGATGTGCTCGCGCAACGCATCGAGCACGGTGGTACGCGCGTCGAGCTTGAGCATTTTGCTGTCGCCATTGACATGCAGCGTTAGCTCGA
Organism: uncultured Alphaproteobacteria bacterium; assembly: GCA_963840155.1. Classification (GTDB taxonomy): domain Bacteria; phylum Pseudomonadota; class Alphaproteobacteria; order Rhizobiales; family Xanthobacteraceae; genus Bradyrhizobium. Next base: position 236,627 of record CAWIXP010000002.1, on the reverse strand, counting down.
CCGGCGCCGAAAAGTCCTGGACCGGAGCAGTGCCCGCCGGCGGAGCCGCTTTGGCGACAAGCGGCGAGACCGCGGTTCCGGCCGCGCCCGCCATAAAACTGCGTCGGTTGAAACCGGAAGCCTTGGGGGAATCGCTATTGTCTGTCATGACGGGCCTCCGCCGCTGGCTTGGGAGAGGGCACCTGCCGGAGCCCTTGCCCGGTAACAAGGAGCAACCCGGGTTGTTCCGAGCCGTGGGTGACGCGAGCGTCCGGGAACAGGCGCGCAGTTTCCGGGAACAAGCACGCCAGTTCAGGTCAATTTGCCGATGCCGAACAGGTCGACGCCAGGCGATGAGGTTTCCTCGTCGTCGGGCGGGCAGGGCTTGATTGCGTAGTTATCCTCCAGCCGCTTTTCGCCGCGAGCTCCCGATATCACGAGTCCGCTATCCTCGGCGCACAGCCATGCGTCGGTCTCGGTGGCGAAGGTGCGGCTAAGATTGGTCTCATTTTCAAACAGCGCGTACGGCATGGGATCCTCCGCTGGTCGGCAGGGAACGAAATCGCTGGAAACCCGTTCCCTTCGGATTGAGGAAACCGGCATGAACGTGCAAATCGACGTCTTCGGCAAACCGATCGGGCGCATCAAGCAAACCTGCGATCTCATGGGCAGGTCGGGCGATTTCGAACGAAAGCTTCCCGCGCTTGAAACCTACCTCGAGGGTCTGGTGGCCGATGGCGAGACCGATGTGGATAGGTTGACTGTGAACGGCTTGGCTTTCCTCAAAGGGAATTTGGAAAAGGTCCGGTGACAAAGGCACGTCATTGACGTCGGGAGACATGCATCCGCATTCCCGCGACGCAGTGCGCCCGAGTTGTGCCTGTTAGCTCCGCCCCAAAGAGGGAGCAGGGAAAGCCGGGTGCCCGCTGCACCCGCAGCCTCGCGTGCAAAAATAAAAGCACGACGAGCGTATTCACCACAGGTCCAACCAGATTCACCCGGCCTTCCCCGCGCAATGGTTTTAACGGCGTACTTCGTGCTCTTCCCGGCGACGAGTTCTTGTTTGTCACCGTCGTCAGCGGATTAAAGGCTTTGCCGGTCCGGTTGGACCCACAACTCCTCCGCTGATTTGACACCAGCAACGGATGCCAGAACCACACGACTTGGCCGTCCGCGAGCATGCACCGTTCGTCCGCGCGCCGTCGGCGGCTCACGAGGTTCATCTCGCCCTGCCGCCTCTTTGCGCGCCCGATGCCGCCGCGTCCACCACATCCCGCCCCGCGTTCGTGACGATCGCGCGCCGCCCCTTTGTGGGACGAGACGGGGTGAGATGTAGGGGTGATTTGGGTCGGGCGGGAAGCGAATTATTTTCGGAAAAACCGAATAAAGGACTCGACAAGCGAAATCACGCGCCCGTCGCTGATTTGCCCGTCGGGTGCCGGCCCCAAGCGATTGAATAGCGGGGCGGCAATGGAAATCCGCCAGCGGGAGTTTCGCACGCTCGCCCGGCATCCGAACATTGGGGATTGCGGTCCGCCCGTTAACTCGGCGGCTTCAACTCGCTCGCCAGCCAGCCCAACGCATCGGTTTTCAGCGGATCGACCGGAAAGGATATTTTCTCGGTCCGGTGGCAGGTGCTGCATTCAAACGTTCGCTCCTCGAAATCCCGGCGACCGGGAGAAATCCGAGCCAAGCCCATCCTGTGCTTGCAGGTAGGACACAACGGCCGCTCGAAGATCGAAGATGACATACGCATACTGCTCCACGCAGACGATAGAAGTGTCCCGGTGGCGCGGTCTGTCCGCTGACCAACTCCTCGCCAAAATTTAGCCTCAGGTTCGCAAAGTTCAGGCCCGAATTTTAACACGGGCGGCGACCGGTGTCCCTATCGGCCTTCGTACCGAAAAAGAGGCCCGAAGGCCTCTTAAGTCAGAGTTAGGGCTGGAAGACCTACCAACGGCGCCATCCGCGGTGCCAGCCAAACCCGAAGGGACGATGAAAAAATCGCGGCCGGTCGTAGAAGCCGTAAGCTCCGTAGAAGTTCGGACGCCACCCGCAGCGGCCCCAGGGATCACAAACCCAGCGGACCTGATCGATGTTGGAAACGCCCTCGGGGTGCGGCAATCCGTTTGGCATGGCCGAAGCCGCGCCCGGGGCGAACGCGCAGGCGGCCGCCAGGGCGGCCAGGCTGATGGCGGTTGTCTTCAAGTTCATTTTGTCCTCCTTTCAATCAGAACCCGCAAGAAAACGCGGGAGATTCCGGGAGGTTTCGCAGCGGTGAAATCTTAATGTTGATGAAGCAGGGCGCGGATCCGCTAGCTCTTATCATCGGCAGCCTTGCGGCTTAACTCCTCGATGCTGTGCCCCGGAACCGGTGAAGCAGCTCGCCGGATTTGTCGGGAATCTCGGCCTCGTCGCGAAACTAGTTCTGGTTGAGGCCGATATAGGCCGACCAGGCTGCCGCCGCCAAAACCCGCGAAGGATCGCGTTTGCAGACGCTTTCAACGGCGGCGACCATGGCGTCACTGGTTGCTTTCGACTGACCTTGCTCGCTCGCCGCCGCCACGTAGTTGAGGCCGCTCCAGAAGCCATAGATCCAGACCGCGCCTTCCAATTTATGCTCGTGGCTCGAAAGCCAGGAAGCGCATGTCCTGCCGCCCGCGCCCGCAAGATTGACAGAGAGCTTGTCCGGGCCCTCGGAGCCTGCGGCGGCCGCGAGGCTCGAGAGCAGGAGAATAATCAGGGTCCGCTTCAGCATTGGATCGGGCAATCCTTCGATGCGATTGGTTTTAGGGCCATTACAGCGCTGCCGGGACAGAAACCTCGTTGATCTAGGTCATATATTTCTGGCAGCAGCTGATGGCGCGCCGCGGCGGTGCCGGAACGGTTCCCTTGTCCGAACGCTTTCTGTCGGAATGGAGGCATCGATGGGTTTAGCCGGACATCTGGTCGTAGCAAAAGGGAATGGCTGGACCGTGCTGCGCGAGGGATCCGCCAACCGCGATTACGCCACCAAGCTCTGCTCAGATCCGGCGGCCGAGAGCATCTGCTTCAAGCGGGTGGCATCCGCCGGCGCGGCGCTCTTCTGGTCGTTGTCGAAATAGACGAAGACGTCGCAGCCCTGCCTGTGCCAGGACCTGACGCGTCTGGCCCAGCCGGCCAGCGCGTCCGGACGATAATGGCCCTTGTATCGTCCTTGCGGCCCATGGCCTCTGACGTAGACGAAATCGGCGGTGCGTTTCCAGGGCGCCGGCGCATCGTGATGATCCGAAATGCACAGCGAGATGTTTTGCTCGGCCAGCAGCCGCAGGATGCGCGGCGCATACCAGCTGGGGTGGCGGAATTCGAAACTGTAGCGGCGCTTGTTCGAAAGCAGCTTGAAGAAAGAGACGAGCCGGTCGGGATCGGCTTCAAACCGCGGCGGCAGCTGAAACAGGATGGGGCCCGCCTTGCCGCCGAGCAGCGACAGCCGATGTTCCAGCAGTTCGAGGCTGTTGACCGAATTCTCCGACAGCCGTTTCCAATGCGTGATGAATTTCGAGGCCTTCCAGGCGAATACGAAATCCTTGCCGGTTTGCTCGCGCCAGCTCCTGACCGCTTCAGGCGTGGGTGTCCGATAGAACACGCCGTTGAGCTCGGCGGTCGAAAACTGGCTGGCGTAGTATTGAAGCTGGCTCTTGAGCGGCAATCCCTTGGGAAAGAACGGTCCGCGCCAGGAATCGTAATGCCACCCCGATGTACCGATCAGAACATTGGCCATGGCATCGTCACGGTTTCATGACCACCTTGATGATCGCATCTCGTGCCGGCGCTTTCATCAACCTGCAATCCTTTGCATCGAGCGCAAGTGAAAAGACGGCGGTGCGGGACTTGTTCCCTCTGACTGGCGTCCGCCGGTTGGAACTTGGAATGCTCTTCCGAGTAGGGATTTAGGGTTGCCTGCTTCGAGCAGTTCGGCCTGTCGAGGCGGACTGCCGGCGCTCCAACCTGTGCGCCCTCGTCAAACCCAGGTGATTCATCGATGCCCTCGACCGAGATTCGCAAAGGAATGCCCTCGGTCCAGTTGTCGCGAGAGGAATTCGAGCAGCGCTACCGCAGCCGCTTCCCGGATCCGGGGTTCACGCCGCTCGGCCGTGAACTGGCCGCGATGATCGAGGCGGCGTGGGATGCTTACAGCAACGCCCGGAAAGCTCCGGTGACCCGCAAGGCCGGAGCTGGATTTGCAGATCCCGACTATGAAATTTCCGTGGATTGGCTGGCGGCGCGGGACGCAATCCTTGCCGCGCAGCGAAGCCATGACGAGGCCGGCGGCCCGTCCCGAATTCTCTTGATCAACGGCTCGCCGCGAAGCGAACACAGCTGCCCGGGCGAGATGTCGAAGAGCTGGCGGCTGGTGAAACTGGCGGAGCCGGTTTTCCGCGACATGGGACTGGCGCTGGACATCCTGGATTTGAGCCGGCTCACTTCCGAGTTCGGCAAGCAGATCCATCCCTGCAAGGCATGCGTGGCAACCTCGATGGCACTGTGCCACTGGCCCTGCAGTTGTTATCCGAACTATGCGCTGGGCCAGACCGACGACTGGATGAACGAGATCTATCCGCTCTGGGTCGCGGCGCACGGCATCATGATCGTCACCCCTGTCCATTGGTATCAGTCACCGACCGTTCTCAAGGCGATGATGGACCGTCTGGTCTGCGCCGACGGCGGCAACCCCGATCCATCCTCCACCCATGGCAAGCATGCCGAACAGGCGAAAGCGCTCGAGCTGAAGGGATGGCCCTATCCCCGACATTTGGCCGGCCGCTACTTCGGTCTGGTCGTCCATGGCGATGCCGGCGGCGCGGAAGCGGTACGCAACTCGCTTAGCAGCTGGCTCACGGACATGTCGCTGATCTCTGCGGGAGGCATGAGCGAAAGCGACGGCTATATCGGCTACATGGAGCCGTACGCGACGTCGCACCGCGCGCTCGACGAAGACGAGCCGATGCAGGAAGAAGTCCGCAACGTCGCGCGCGCGCTTGGCCGAGCCGTTGTATTGAGCCGCTCGGGCAAGCTGGAGGACCCAGGCAGAGGGCTGGCCGATCCCAATCCCAAATGAGAACGTCCTGTCCGATGCCGATTTTCGATGCGCAGGCGCCCGCCTTGGGGGCAAGGCAGGCATGTCGCGACGGTCGGCGACGGCGGATGCCGTGAAGACCTTTCAGGTCCGGGCGATCTCGTAGCGGGCCGCGGGTCGGGGCGCCTCGATTTTTTGCTCGGCCCGGCTTGCCGGTAATTGCAGAACGGTCGCTCTTTGCCCCGGGACGAGGTCGGTGAGCAGAACGATGGCGCCGTTTGAGAATTCCAGTGCGTCGTGGTGCTGCGCCGGCTTGTGCAGATCGATTTGACGAAAGCGCGCCAGCCGGTCGCCGATCTTCTTGCGAAACAGCATGCCCTCGGCTTGAGCATCCTTCTCGAAGGCGAGTTCGGTCCCGGGACGAAGGCAAACCGCGACTTGCGGCTCGTCCGGGCTCGCAAAGCCTCGGGTCGTCGTACATTGGAATTTGGTCGATACCAGCGTTTCCGCGACCTCGGCGGGACGCGTTGCGACCGCATGCAGGCTATAATCGCACATGGAGCGCTCCTGTGAAAACCACCCAGCAAACCATGAACCTTCGCAAACCTGTTTAGTTGCGATAGCCGCGAAAAAACGTCGCCGGCGCCAAACGGCGGGCGGACGCCGTGCCGCGGTGAGGCGGATTGCCGTGAAGCCAGCAGCGAAGATCAAGGGCCGAGAATCGGCCGCGCCGCGCCTGAACCGCCGGCCGCAACCGCACGTCACTTCGCCTGCCACGGATACAGACGCCAAGTCCGTATCGGCGAGCCAGCGTACGAAGGGAGGAGAGGGCAGCGAGCACGACCCCAGCCTGAGGGATGGGGGGCTTTCAGGGCAGAGGGCCGTGCCGGTCACGCATCCATTCGTGACCTGACGGACCAATGCGGACTATTTGGCGCGGTTCCCAACGGTTTGACGTTTGTGCCAGAATTTTGTCAGGCGGATGCGCAGGCCAACTTGTTCAACCTCGCCAGCCGCTCGCGGGAAGCTCGAGCTTTCGGTTTCAATCGGCGGCGCGAGAAGAACTGGAATGCCGGCTTTAAGGCAGCGGAACTCCGTAATAGGCGCTTACGGTACGGGCGAGCCGTTCGTCATTCCAATTCCAGTCGGCGCTGCGCGCGTACTTCGGCGCGTTGCGTAACTGGTCCCTGGTGACCATGGTCTGGTAGCCGCCGAGGTCGACGTTGTACTTGAGCGAAGGCCACGGCAGCGGGTAGTAGTCATCGCCGATCCCAAAGAGCCCGCCGAAGCTCAGAACGGCATAGGAGACTCTGCCGCCGACCTTTTCGATCATCACGCGCTCGATCGATCCGATCTTTTGGCGATCGGGTCCATAGACCGCGGTGCCTTGCACCTTGTCACTTCCTATCAGACTGAATGTTTCCTGGGCATCTGCAAGCATGTTGATCTCCTATTTTGGTGCGTGCGACGGGCCACGAATATGGGTCCGGGCGCCGCGGACGCTTTTCAGGCAGCCAACGCGTCGGGATTTACTTCACGTGTCGCGAGTTGGCTCAGCCGGGCATCGGTCTGTTTTTCCTCCTCGAGAGTTAACTGCAGCATCTTCTGCTCGTCGCGCAACTTCAGCTGTCCGGCCAGCGCCGCCGCGGTGCCGTAGGCGGCAATTTCGTAATGTTCGAGCCGCTGCACAGAAGCGATGAGGCCGGCGTCGCGCAGGCCGTCTTCCGTCAGCATCGCAGCCATTTTCCTGGTTTCCTTGACGAGCGCCTGCATGGCTTGGTCAGTATGCGCCGCGGGATCGGCGCCATGCGCTTCCAGAATGGTCAGAAGCCGCTGCTCGTGGGTCTCGGTTTCCGCGCGATGGCGGACCAGCAAATCCTTTAGCGCGCGATGCGAGGCCGCTGCCGCCATTCGCAGCAATGCTTCGGCGAGTTGACGTTCGACACTCACCAATTCCTGCAGCTCGGCGAGATACATGTCCTTGAAATTCCTGATTTCCATGGCAGCGACCCTTGATGTGCGATGCGCCCGAAATTTCCGGAAAGGAAACGGGAACCGCGGCAGCCCTCGCAACGCTTCCAGATGCGGCTCATGTTTGTTCAACGAGGTCGATAACGCTCCGTTCCAGTCTGAAGTTGCCCGGGTTCCACGACTTTTGTTCGGCCTCCGAAACGATTGTGGCGCGAATGCGAAGCTTGCCGGGCCATAAAGGCCGTCCAGCGAACCTCGACTAAATTCTCGCGGCGGTGCGGGAACATTATCCTCGCGCCGCCATTCCAAGCAAACGGATGCGAAGGCAAGATGCCACGGGGGAGATTTGCCACATCGGTTGCCAGGCGGTTCCTTGCCCCGGGAACGACCAAGTGTTTCGCCTGGCGAGTAGGCGGACCAAGCTCCAGGCAATCATCACAAGCGCCTGATCGGCATTGCGCGAAGATGATTGTGCCGAACCCATCACGCGCACCGCTTTCGCATCTGTGTGCAGCGCGCGTTCAGCGGCCAAGCGCAAACCCCTCAAACAGGAGTAAGGCGATGAAGCTCAATCCGACACAGGTGAAGCAGACCTTGAGCCAACTTGAGGCCGAGGTTCTTCCGGACAACCATCCGGTGGTCCCGCAATTGCACAGCATATTTGGGGATCACACGTTCTTTCTCGATGACAGCGGCCTCAATGTCCTGGAGCCCGCCGAAGCACCGGAAGTGGAAGCCGGAGCCGGCGAAGAAGCTGGAGCCGGCGAAGTCGTCAGTCTGGCGAGCTGGAGCGATGGGACTCTCACGAGCCTGCGGCCTCATGAACCCGAACCGACCGGGATCGTCATCCTGTTTGAGCAGCGGCACTGACTTGCAGCTGTCGACCTCGGTGGTTTCTGTGGCGTCCGAGAATGAATCGAATTGGTGCAAGTGAAGAGCCGATCCGCGCGGCCGGCTCTTCACTTCGCGATGAGCTTGGACAAGAACGGCCGCGCCGCCGAGGAGGCGGCGCTGGGCGTGAAACTCCGGAACCCGCAACGAGACCACCCGTTGGTCCTGGCTGGAAAGCCGGACAAGTCGCCATGGTGAAAGAGTTTCAGGGCAATCGCAGTCGCGTCCCGGCAATTGTTGCCGCTGGGCTCGTGACGGCTGCGGTGGTCACGGCCTTTGTGATCGCACCGCGATCTGGCACCGAGGTAGCCGGCAACGATCAGGCGGCAGCCGGCTCTTCCGGGATCGCGCGTCCGCACCCGCCGCTCGACCGGGCGCCCGGCGAGCCCTTGAACGCGCCGCGGCGCGAGCAAGCGCCGCTGTGAGGTCGCTGTTGCTCATTCACGCCGAGGATCCGTAGGTCGGAATGCAACGGGGCGGCGGCCCCGTCATTTCAATTTCGGCCGACGCAACCCGAATTCATCGCACAGGCGGTTGGTGGCGGCGACGACGTCTTGCCGGTCGATGATTTCCGAAAGCTCGATGATGGCTTGCTCAGGGTCCAGCCGGCCGCGCTCGATGTGCTCCGCAAGCAACGCAAGCAATGATTGGGCGTCGCGCATGGCATGGACGACAAGCTCCTCGTCGGTCATTCCGACGAATCCGGCGACGTTCATGCTGGTGTCCTCCCGCGCAGGCGGCCGACGATGCAATCGCACGGCATCCAATCGCAGCCGGGGTCATTGGTTCCAATCCAGTTGAGGAGAAAATGGGGCCGGGACCGATCCGCTACTAAAGGCGAACTAGAGGCAAGACGCCGCCCTTTTGCGAAGGGCGGTATTTTTTGCGGCGCTATCCGCGCGCGGCGGCGTTCAGCGCTGTTCCGTTGGCCTTGCGGACTGGCGCTATTTCTCCGTCAAGCCAATCCTGTTCATGGGCCAGCGCGCGCCATGCGGTTTCCATCCTTTTATAACGGCGATGGGCCGGCCGATCGCTTGAACTCTCGGCGAGCTGCGCGCAACGTTCGGCATTTTCGCGGAAGATTTCAGATTGTTTCATGGTGACCTCCTTTTGCGAACACATAGGCGGCGCCGGCCGGTTTGCAAGGAACCATGTTCCAATCGATTCAGGGTGAATAGCTGTTTAGTATTTGAAGGCGACACGCAAGCTGCACAACATGCAAGGTCGGGCGGCCCTGTCAGGGTATCGGCGCGGCAGAACAAGGGGCGCCGTGCCGCGCCAAGGGCGAACGGCAACGCCCTCACGCCATGCCCCCGCGCGTAGCCCTTCCGGGCTGCGCAAATCGCCGCCGGCGTGCGTTGGAACCAAACATTCGCTTGCGCAACGACTCCCGGCCAACTATCTGTCGTTGATCGAGTTTCGGCCCAATGAATTGGCCTTGCCGCAGTAGCCCGCCTGATTGACGAGCTTTCCCCAAAATCTCGATTGTAGCCGACCGCGTTTGCGCATGGTGTGCCCAAAAGCGCACAGCGAGGCTGACCATTCCGGGCTAGCCTTGTCGCAAAGCACACCAGCACGCGCTGAAGAAATCCAAGGGAGCCCGAAATTCAATGCCTAACGACGCCAATGACGCGCATGACGACATCGTCTACCCGTCCGCCATTCCATTCGTCATGGTCCATCTTGGCTGCGTTGCGGCGATCTGGTCCGGCATCACATGGCAGGCGCTCGCCATCTGCGCGGCGCTATACTGGCTGCGTATGTTTGCGATCGGCGCCGGGTATCACCGGTATTTCTCGCATCGGTCCTACTCCACCAGCAGGGTGTTTCAATTCATCCTTGCACTGCTCGCTCAAAGCAGCGCCCAAAAAAGCATTCTGTGGTGGGCCGCCAAACACCGGCACCACCATCTGCATTCCGACACCGATCGAGACGTGCATTCGCCCGGCCGTAAGGGCTTTTTCTACAGTCACCTCGGCTGGATTTTCTACCGGCAGCACGACGCGACCGATCTGGTGAAGGTCGCGGACTTCGCGTCTTTTCCAGAGTTGATGTGGCTGCACAAATTCGAAGTCTTGCCGGCGGCGGGTCTCGCTGTCCTGTGCTATCTCGCCGCGGGATGGTCCGGACTGGTGGTCGGATTTCTCTGGAGCACGGTACTGCTTTATCACGCGACGTTTTGCATCAACTCGCTCGCCCATGTTCGCGGGCGCAAGCGGTATGTCACGGGAGACGATTCCCGAAACAACTGGCTGCTGGCGCTTTTTACCATGGGTGAAGGTTGGCATAACAATCATCACGCCTACCAAAGCAGCGTTCGCCAGGGTTTTCGCTGGTGGGAAGTTGACGCGACCTTCTATGTCTTGAAGGCGATGGGTGTGTTGGGGGTGGTGTGGAATCTGAAAAGTCCGCCGCGGCAGGTGATCCGCAACGAGCAGCGGCTGAGAGCGCGCGTCATCGACCGGGCGGCCGAACAACTCGCCACGCGGTTCAATCCAGAGCGGATCGCGCTTGCGATCACATCGGCGATGCATTCAGGCGAACTGTGCGCGCTGCGAGAGAAGCTGAGCGCGGCGAGGTGCCATACCGCCGACGCGCTGGCGATCCTTCATCTGGACACGATGCCTAGCCGCGGCGAGTTGTTGGGCCGGGCGCAGGCCATGTTCGCCCGTACCCCGTCGCTGGACGAAATCGTCGACCGAGCCTATCGCCTGCTTCTTGAAGCTGTCGGCTCGCATCTGGCCGCATCCCTTCAGCATCGATCGCAGCTGGCCTGATCGGGGCGGGCCCGAGACCTTGCTTGGAACGCGTGTTCGCCTTTGTCCAAAGCGAGGCCGCCGGCGGAGCGAAGGATGTTCCCCGCGTCGCGTGGTTTAAGCGCGCGTCAGGTTCCAGGCATTGCACTGCACGAAGGGATTCTTGAAGCGGATTCGCGGAACCTCCACCGCGATCGGTGCGTTCGCCTACGATTGAATGCCGGAGGAAATCATGCCGTTTTCCCTTACGTCATATCTGCTGGGAGTCGGAACCATCGTCGGCGCAGTTGCCTTTGGGATTGGCAGCGGCGTCCTCACCGACACAGCGGCCAAGAAAACGACGACGGCAAATAGAGTCGAGCGCGTCGCCCGCGCGGAACAGACGAAGCCTGCTGCAGCTCCGCAGACGCCTGTTCCGGAAAGTCCTGCGGCCGTTGCTGCACAGACGCCGGCTCCAGCCGCAGCCCAGCCCCCATCCCCTCCACAGGTGGCCGATGCCAAGCAAGATTCGGCAGTCCCACCTGAACCGAACCCGGCGGTTCAACCCAATTCCGCACCTTCCGCCCAGTCTGTACCTTCCACTCCAGCGGAAATCCCAACGACAAACTCTCGAAGCGAACCGGCTGCGATGAAATCCGAGCCTGCCAAGCAGAGCGGGCCGGCAATTCGGGCAGGCGAAGCCGCCGCGCCAAACAACGAAGCCGCCACGCCGAAGAAATCGGCGGAGCGCAAGCCCGACCGGCAGAAGAGCCATGCGGAGCGCAAGGGCCGGACATTTGCCGTTGTCAAACCGAAACAAGCACCGCCAGACGAGCAGGAGCAAACGGAACGGCCGGGTTGGGGGTTCTTCGGCGGCGACGAGCCGCGGTCGGTTTCCGCGTCCCGTGACGAGCAGCGGTCGGCCTCCTCCGGTCGTGACGAGCAGCGATCGGCCTCATTCGGACGTGAAGAGCGGCGATCCAACCTGGCGTTCCGCCGGGGCGACTCGCGGTCAAGCTTCTTCGGGCGTGGAGAAGACGACGAGCCGCGCTCGAACTTCGCCTCCCGCCGCGAGGAGCCGCGCTTTGATCTCTTCCGGATCTTCACGCCGCCGTTCGCTCGTTCGGATGATGATGGCGACGACTGACGTCCGTGGTGCGGCAACGTGCTGAAGGCGAACCGTTCTGCGTTCGGAAACTTCAACGGATCTTGCAAAGGGGCGTGCATCACCCGCTCGGGGAGAGCTCGGCCGGGTATCGGATTCAGCGCGGCGGGAACGCAGGATACACGGCCGGGTGATGATCGCATTGGCTGCGATCGCGCCGTCCCCGGGCTCACGCAATCGGTCAGCACCAAGGCATGTTGAACGCGTTGCAGCGCCGCGACGCCGGCGGCCTTGCCAATACCCCGCGCTGGACTGGCCGGCCGATACAATGCAGAAGTATGGCGGTGAAACGTTCTCTCGCGCATGAAACGACGAAATTGTCCGAAACAAGCGAATTCGACTACATCATCGTCGGCGCCGGGTCCGCCGGATGCGTGCTCGCCAACCGCCTCAGCGCGGACGGAAAAAATTCGGTGCTGCTGCTCGAAGCCGGCCCGAAGGACACCCACGTCTGGATCCACATCCCCCTCGGCTATGGCCGGCTGTTCAAGGAAAAGACCGTCAACTGGATGTACCAGACCGAGCCTGAGCCGGAACTGCAGGGACGAACCGTGTTTCAGCCGCGCGGCAAGGTGTTGGGGGGATCGAGCTCGATCAATGGCCTGCTTTACGTGCGCGGCCAGCACCAGGATTACGATCGCTGGCGCCAACTGGGCAATACCGGCTGGGGCTTTGACGATGTGCTGCCTTATTTCAAGAAGGCCGAAAACCAAGAGCGCGGCGCGGATGGTTTCCATGGCGTCGGCGGCCCGCTGCCGGTTTCCAACTTGAGCCATGCCGATCCGCTCTCGGCGGCGTTCATTGCGGCGGCCGCAGAGAGCGGCCTTCCGCTCAACCGCGACTTCAACGGTGCGACCCAGGAAGGCGCCGGATTTTTCCAGACCACGACGCGCTACGGACGACGGGCAAGCACCGCGGTATCGTATCTTCGCCCCGCCAAGCGCCGGAGCAATCTGCACATCGAAACGTCGGCATTGGCGCGGCGAATCATCTTCGATGGACGCCGCGCCGAGGCCGTCGAATACACCAGGGCAGGGCGGCTGCGAACGGCAAGGGCACGCAAGGAAATCCTGGTTTCGGGCGGGGCGTATAACTCGCCGCAATTGCTGCAGCTCTCCGGCATCGGGCCAGCGGAGCTCCTGCGCAAACACGGCATCGACGTAGTGCTGGATGCTCCCGGGGTGGGCAACGATCTGCAGGATCATATGCAGGTCAGAATGGTGATGCGCTGCACCAGGAAAATCACGCTCAATGACGTCGTCAACAGCCCGCTCCGCAAGGCGCTCGCCGGCCTGCGCTATGCGGCGTTTCGCACCGGGCCGTTGTCGATCGCGGCAGGCACCTCCGGGGCGTTCTTCAAAACCGATCCGCGGCTTGCGACACCCGACATTCAGATCCACTTTCTGCCGTTCTCGACCGACAAGATGGGAGAAAAGCTGCATTCGTTTTCGGGATTTACCGCCTCGGTCTGTCAGCTGCGTCCGGAAAGCCGCGGCTCGCTTCGGATCCGAAGCGCCGATCCGAACGAGCCGCCGGAAATCCGGATCAACTATCTTTCGACCGAAACCGATCGCAACGCGAACGTCGAGGGATTGAAAATCCTGCGCAAGATACTGCATGCGCCGGCGCTCAATCCATATGTGGTCGAAGAGGTCGATCCCGGCAAACAGGTTTCGAGCGACGAGGCCTTGCTGAGTTATTGCCGCGCGCGCGGCAGCACGATCTATCATCCGACCTCGACCTGCAGGATGGGAAGCGATCCCTTGGCCGTGGTCGACGCGCGGCTTCGGCTTCGGGGCATCCAGGGGCTGCGCGTGGTCGACGGCTCGGTGATGCCGGACCTGGTGTCGGGCAATACCAACGCGGCCATCATCATGATCGCCGAAAAAGCATCCGACATGCTTTTGCAGGATGCGCGGTAAGGCCGTAAGCGGCCGGATATCTCGTTTGCATTCCGGCAGGGGCTCGCTCTATGTTCCGGCCGGACATCAGCCGCCGGTACGGCGCGGCGTCGAATGGAGCGTAACTGGTGGCAATTCGAATCCGGATCGGCACGCGCAAGAGCGCCATGGCGCTGGCCCAGACCGCGGAAATCGCCCGCCGCCTCACCGCGGCCGCTCCCGATCTCGAAGTCGAAATCGTGAAGTTCGAAACCTCGGGCGATGCCGATCAGACCAGCAAGCTGCTGGCCCATGGTGGCAAGGGCGGCGCATTCGTCAGCGAGATTCGCAAGGCCGTCATTGCCGGCGAATTGCAGGCGGCGATGCATTCGCTCAAGGACATGCCGGGCAATGAGGACACTCCCGGTCTGGTGATCGGTGCCACGCTGTCGCGCGATCCGCCCGGCGATGTCCTGGTGTTGCGTCCCGGGCTGTCGATCGAGGATTTCACCCGCGCGCGGGGCGGGGGTTTCAAGATCGGCACCAACGCGGTGCGGCGCGCGGCCTATGCGCGCCGGCTATTTCCGCAAGCCGAGGTGATTCATTATCGCGGCGCCGCCGACACCCGCGTGCGCAAGCTCGATCATCTCGAACTGCAGCGGCTTCCGGAGGGCGGCGCGGTCGGTCCGGCCGACGCGCTGATCATGGCGCGTTCCGGGCTTGAGCGTGTTGGTCTGGCCGATCGTATCGCCTACGAATTCTCTATTCAGGAGATGCTGCCGGCGGTGGGGCAAGGCATCGTTGCGGTGGAATGCGCCGCAAACGATTGGCAGACGCGCAGCATCCTTTCCGGCATCGATGACCCCGCCGCGCACGGCAGCGCGGACGCCGAGCGCGAGGTGCTGTGGGTGCTCAATGGCCATTGCAATTCGCCGGTCGCGGGATTTTCAACTATCCAGGGCGCGCAGATGTCGCTGACCGCGTCGGTGCTGGACGAAACCGGTGGCCGGTTGATCGAGGCCTCGCGCTCCGGCCCCGCCGATCGGCCGCGTGAGCTCGGCCGTGCGGTCGGGCTCGAACTGCTCGCCAAGGGCGCGGCCGAAATCATCGCCCGCAGCCGGCCGAAGTGATGGGTCACCCCTTGTAGGCCCGCACCCGCCTCAGCATCTGCTCGACATGGGCGATCGGTGTTTCCGGCTGGATGCCATGGCCGAGATTGAAGATCAGCCGGCCCTTGGCGTAGTTCGCCAGCACGTCATCCACCGCGGCATCGAGCGCAGCCCCCCCTGCGATCAGCGCCAGCGGATCGAGATTGCCTTGCACCGCGACGCGATTTTGCACGCGCTCGCGGATCAATGAAGGCTCCGCCGCCCAGTCGATGCTGACGGCATCGACGCCGGTTGCTTCCACATAGCCCGGCAGCAGCGCGCCTGCGCCTCGGGGAAAGCCGATGATTTTCGCATCGGGCATTTTCCTGCGCACGCCCTCGACGATGCGACGGGTCGGCTCGACCGACCAGCGCGCAAATTCGCGCGGCGGCAGCACGCCCGCCCAGGTGTCGAAAATCTGCAGCACGTCGGCGCCGGCCTCGAGCTGCCCGACCAGGTACTCGATCGAATTTCGTACCAGGATATCGATGATCTCCGCGAACGCGCCGGTGTGACGATAGGCCATCATCCGCGCCGCCGCCTGGTCCGGCGTGCCTTGTCCGGCCACCATGTAGGTCGCGACCGTCCATGGCGCGCCGCAGAACCCGATCAGCGCGATGTTCGGATCGAGTTCGCTGCGGACGCGGCGCAGTGCTTGATAGACCGGCTCGAGCTTGGTGAAGTCGGCCTGCCGCGCCAGCGTTTTGACTTTTTCCGGTGTTTCCAGCGGATCAAGACGCGGGCCCTCGCCGGCCTCGAAGCGCACTTCACGGCCGAGCGCATGGGCAATAACCAGGATATCCGAAAAGATGATCGCGGCATCGAAGTTGAAGCGGCGGATCGGCTGCAGCGTGACTTCCGCTGCCAGTTCCGGCGTGAAACACAGATCGAGAAAACCGCCGGCCTTGGCGCGCAGCTCGCGATATTCAGGCAGATAGCGGCCCGCCTGCCGCATCATCCAGATCGGGGGTACCGGCCGGCTTTGGCCGGACAGCACTTGAACAACCGATTGTACGGCTCGAATTTAAGTCACGTGCTGACTTTCCGCAGGCGGTGGCCGGGAGGCGAGACCGGTCCCTGATACACTGCCGATAGTGGATTGGCCAAGCCGCCGATCGCCCGCCGAATCTACCGTCGCGATGCCGGGGCAACTCTCCAGTTAAAACCAGCAAATCGGCTGTTTTCGTGCGGACGGCGCGGCAACGGGAGCTTGCGCCTGCGGGCCTGCCGCGTGGCCCAACCGGATGAGGTCGCCGGAGGCGGGAACGACCGGATTCCTGGGGCGTTGTCTCGGCCACGGAGGTGGACTATGGCCGGCAAGTTCAATCCCGCACCGCATGACAAACATGCTGCCGATCCGCGCCAAGCGGCGGCGGCGGATCGCGATATCCATGCCAAGCTGGAGGCTGGTCTGATCGGCACATTTCCAGCTTCCGATCCGGTCAGCGCGGCGCAGCCGTCGCCGAGCAAGGCGGACCGCAAGCGTCGACGTCCATCGCCAAATCGGCGGCTGTCGGAGCGCGGTTAACCACCCAGCGAAGGGATTGACGCCGCCCGGCGATTGTCTGCGGAAGCGGCCGTCCGATTGGATTTCTTCATCGTAAATACCGGCGATTCTAGTAGTGCGGCGGCCGATCGGTCGTACCGGGGAGGTTGCTCTCGGCTTCCCGCAGGCGCTCGTTCAACGCGGCAAGCTGGCGCGTCAGCGCGTCGATCTTGAGCCACTGCGCGGTGATGGTATTGTTCAGCGTCTCGATGGCGACATCCTGAAACGTCAGGCGGGATTCGAGCACGTCGATACGATCGGTGAGCGTCTTTACGTCAGTCATCGGAAATTCGTGCCGTTGCGCGCTGCCGCAATCCGTGGCCGAGTGCGACGCGATCGTCAAAGACAAAACATTCGCCGCGCCAACGGCTCTGTGCTATGGGCACGCTTTCCAGATACTTCAGGATTCCGCCCTTGAGGTGGTAGACCTCGGCAAATCCACGCGACAGCAAATAGGCGCTGGCCTTCTCGCACCGAATGCCGCCGGTGCAGAACATCGCGAGCTTGCGATGTTTTGCGGGATCGAGATGGCGCGCGGCGAAATCCCTGAATTGGCCAAAGCTCCTGATGTTGGGATCGATCGCGCCGGCGAATGTCCCCATCGCCACCTCGAACGCATTGCGGGTGTCGATCAGCACCGTGTCCGGCGCCGCAATCAGATCGTTCCATTCGGCAGGGTCGACGTAGCTGCCGACCTGGCGGAGCGGATCGGCGGAAGCATCGCCGAAGGTGACGATCTCCTTTTTTAGCCGAAATCTTCAGCCGCTGAAACGGCATCGCCGCGGCGTTTGAGAATTTCAGTTCGAGATTGTCGAGCCGATCGCCGAACAGATCGCCGTGCCGCAATTCCTCAATCAGTGCGGCCATGGCCTCCGCGCTGCCCGCCAGCGCGCCGTTGATGCCTTCATCGGCCAACAGCACGCTGCCTTTCAGCCCGAGATCGGCGCAAATCGCCCGCAGCGGCTCGCGCAACTCCCGGAAATCCGGCAACGGCGTGAATTGATAGAAGGTGGCTACCTCGCAGGACATGCCGGCGGTTTATCAGGCGGGGTGCGGCGGGGAAAGGCTGCAAGAGAATCTGCCGTCGCCCCTGCGTTCGCATGCTTTTCAGGGCCGGCGGCAGGGGGACTTGCATCCCCAACCATTGCCCAGCGCCGCCTGAATGTGCCAAGTAATCCCGCGCAGGCCCGCCTCAAAGGTCGGCGCAACACGCGGAAAACCTGCGATAACCACTAAAGTGAGCTGTTGGGCATGAGGAATTTCCATCTCGCGGGCCGCTCCACGGTTCACGCAGAGAATGCGATGGTGGCAACCTCGCATCCGCTGGCCGCGCTGACGGCGATCGAGGTGCTGCGCTCCGGCGGAAGCGCCGCCGACGCCGCGGTGGCGGGCTGCGCGCTGCTCGGCGTGATCGAGCCCCAATCGACCGGAATCGGCGGCGATTGCTTCGCGCTGGTTCAGCCCAAGGGCGAGGGCAGGATAACCGCCTATAACGGCTCGGGCCGGGCGCCGAAGGCCGCCGAAGTCTCCTGGTATCTCGATCGCAGCATCAAGGCGATCCCGCTGACCTCGGCGCATTCCGTCTCAATTCCCGGCGCGATCGATGCGTGGGCCACCATCTTGCGCGATCACGGCAGGCTCGGGCTCGACACCCTGCTGCAACCGGCGATCGAGGCCGCGGAACAGGGCTATGTGGTTGCGCCGCGCATCGCCTTCGACTGGAAGAACCAGTTCGAGAAATTGAAGAAGGGCACCAATACCGAGCGCTACCTGCTGCCGCATGGCAAGGCCCCGGTGGCCGGTGACGTGATCCATCAGCCGGAACTCGGAAAGACGCTGCGAGCGATCGCGCAAGATGGCCGCGACGCGTTCTACAAGGGCGCCATTGCCGAAGACATGGTGGAGACCTTGCGCGGGATCGGCGGCCTGCACACGCTGGACGATTTTGCCGCCCATGCCACCGAGACCACGGTACCGATCGGCACCGTCTATAAAGGCCACGATGTCTGGCAGTGCCCGCCGAACGGTCCCGGCATCACCATGCTGCTGATGCTGAACATCCTGTCGCGTTTCGACCTGACGAAATTCGCTGCGCTCAGCATCGAGCGGTTTCATCTCGAAGCCGAAGCGGCGCGGATCGCCTACATGATGCGCGAACAGCACATCGGCGATCCCGGGCACGTCGACGTCGATGTGGCCAGGATCTTGACGGAAGAATTCGCCGCCGAGTACGGCGGCAAAATCCGCATGGACCGGATGCTCGATCTGCCGGTCGTCACCCCGCCGATGAATCCCTCCACCATCTACATCACGGTCGTCGACAAGAATCGCAACGTCTGTTCGTTCATCAACTCGGTCGCGCACTCGTTCGGCTCGGCGATTGTTTCCAACAAGACCGGCATCCTACTGCAAAATCGCGGCGGCGGTTTCCGGATCCAGCCCGGCCATCCCAATTGCATCGCGCCGGGCAAGCGGCCGCTGCACACCATCATTCCAAGTCTTGTAACAAAGGACGGCCGCGCGAAAATGCCGTTCGGCGTGATGGGCGGGCAGTATCAGCCGGTCGGGCAGGTCCATGTGCTGACCAACATGCTCGACTATGGCTGCGACGTGCAGGAGGCGATCGATATGCCGCGCGGCCTGCATTATGAGGGTGTCTATCAGCTCGAGGACGGCGTTCCGGCCGCTATCGTCGAGGGCCTCAGGAAACTCGGGCATCAAACGACCAGCGTGATCCCGCCGCTCGGCGGCGCCCAGGCGATCTGGATCGACTGGGACAAGGGCACGCTTACCGGCGGCTCCGATCCTCGCAAGGACGGCTGCGCGCTCGGCTACTGAGCAGACCGCGCGAGGCGTTGCTGTTACGAAGGAAAGAAAAAAGATGCGACCTATCCGCTTTCGAACTCTTCCGGTCGTGCTCGCCGTCGCGTTGGCTGGTATGTTGCCAATGGCGGGGTGGTCCGGCGCATCGGCTCAAACCGCGGGAAAAACCATGACCACAGCTTCTGGCTTGCAGATCATCGACAACACGGTTGGGTCAGGGGCTTCGCCGAAGCCCGGCCAGACCTGCGTCATGCATTATACCGGCTGGCTTTATGAAGGCGGCAAGAAAGGCAAGAAATTCGACTCGTCGGTCGATCGCAATGAGCCGTTCGAATTTCCGATCGGACAGCACCGGGTAATCGCCGGCTGGGACGAAGGCGTCGCCACCATGAAAGTTGGCGGCAAACGCACGCTGATCATTCCACCCGCCCTCGGCTACGGCGCCCGCGGCGCCGGCGGCGTGATCCCTCCGAACGCGACGCTGATGTTCGACGTCGAATTGCTCGGCGTGAAGTAGGCGCTTCGGCCAATGAAAAGACCGGCCCCATGGGCCGGTCTTTTGCAGTTCAAGATGAATCGCGGACCGATCAGAGATTCTTGTTGGCCGCGTCCGCCGCCTTGTTTGCGGTATCCTTCACGGCCTGCTTGGCGTCACCGACGGCCTTCTGGCCCTTGCCCTTCAGCTCCTGCGCCGCGCCTTCGCTCTGCATCCTGTCGGAACCGGTGGCTTCGCCGATACCCTGCTTGGCCTTGCCGGCGGCCTCATTGGCGGTACCTTTGATCTTGTCTGCCGTGCTACCCATTGGAACTCTCCTGTGAAACGGTTGAACGTCAACGAGACAAGTCCCGGGAGAATCAGCGGTTCCTTGGGCCCTCTGGTTTGTGATCGCAACTATCTGTAGGGTTCCGGCCAAAGGACCGTTTCCGAAAGCGCCAGCGATGACCAACTCGCACGACCATACCGGCGCCAGTCATTTGCACGACAACGAGGATGCGACCCGCTGGAAACATGACGGGGTCCGCGTCATTCCCGGCAATCAGCTCGATCCGAACGTGCCCTCGACGCCGGGGATGGACCGCAAGGCCGCGATCAATTTCGCGCGCGTCGGCGCGCAGAAATTGTGGGCCGGCACCGTGACCATCAAGCCCGACGCCAAGACCGGCGCGCATCATCACGGCCATCTCGAGAGCATTATCTATGTGGTCAAGGGCAAGGCGCGGATGCGCTGGGGCGAGCATCTGCAATTCACCGCGGAAGCCGGTCCCGGCGATTTCATTTTCATTCCGCCCTACGTGCCGCACCAGGAGATCAATGCCAGCCGTGACGAGGTGCTGGAATGCGTGCTGGTGCGCAGCGACGGCCAAGCGGTCGCGATCAATCTCGACATCGAGCCGGTGGAGAAGCCGGAGACGGTGCTGTGGGTCGATCCCGTGCACCGCGATCCCGCGGAGACGAAATAGAATCGTCATGCCGGGGCGACGCGCCGCGAAATGAAAAAAGGGGAGAGAACCATGGCAAATCTCGATCAACCGTTGCCGCGGCGCGCGGTCATCAAGGGCGCGGGGCTTGGTCTCGCGGCCGGCGGACTTGCCGCTGCGCTGCCCGCGCGGGACGCCACCGCCGCGACCGGGCAAGCCGGCGAGATCTGGAGCAGCGAATACTGGGCGAAGAAGGGCGATATTCCCTTATGGATGTATCGCAAGCGGCTAGGCGCGCCGAAGGCCGGCGAGCCTTCGCGGCCGGTGCTGTTTTTCGTGCACGGCTCCTCGGTGTCTTCGCGGGTGTTCGATCTCCAGGTGCCCGGCCACGGCGAGTATTCGCTGATGGACGAGTTCGCCCGCTCCGGCTTCGACTGCTGGACCATGGATCATGAAAACTACGGCAAATCGGGCCGCACCTCCGGCAATTCCGACATTGCCAGCGGCGTCGAGGATTTGAAGGCGGCGGTTGAAGTCGTCAGCCGCGAGACCGGGCGGACAAAATATCACTTTCTCGGCGAGTCCTCCGGCGCGCTGCGTGCCGGCGCCTACGCCATGGTGGCGCCGGAGCGCGCCGACCGGCTGGTGTTCGCCGCATTCACCTACAAGGGCGCGGGATCGCCAACTCTGACCAAGCGCGCCGAGCAGCTTGATTATTTCCGCTCGCACAACCTGCGGAAACGCGACCGCGACATGATCCGCTCGATCGCCACCCGCGACAAGCCGGGCACCAGCGACCAGGCCGCGGTCGAGGCGCTGGCCGACGTCGAAATGCAGTTCGGCGACCAAGTGCCGACCGGCACCTATCTCGACATGACCGCCAATCTGCCGGTGGTAAAGCCCGACAAGGTGCTTTCGCCCGTGCTGCTGGTGCGCGGCGAATATGACGGGATTGCCACCGTCGCCGATCTCGAGCAGTTCTTCAACCTGCTGCCGAACGGCGATCGCCAATTCGTCATCCTGCCCGGCACCGCGCACTCGGTCGCGCTCGCCACCAACCGGCAATTGTTCTGGCACGTCACCCGCGCGTTCCTGACCATGCCGGCACCGATCGCGACGTGAGCTTCCGTCATTCCGGGTTCGCGTCTTTGACGCGCCCCGGAACGACAAACAAAAAATCTCAAATTGGCTGTCGTATTGGCACCGGGACGATCGTCCTTGGGTCGAGTTCATTGAAAGGGAATCTGCGCATGTCCAAAATCTCCCCATGCCTGTGGTTCGACGGCGAGGCCGAGGACGCCGCGCGATTTTACGTTTCGCTGCTGCCCGATTCCAGAATTGAACAAATCCAGAAGAACACTAGCGACAGTCCCGCCGGGAAAGCCGGTTCGGTGCTGGTGGTGGAGTTCACGCTCGCCGGCCAACGCTTCATGGCGCTGAACGGCGGCACCCGGTTCGAATATACCCATGCGATTTCGTTCAAGATCGACTGCGCCGATCAGGCCGAGGTCGATCGCCTGTGGGACGCGCTATGTTCGAACGGCGGGCAGGCCGAACGATGCGGCTGGCTCAAGGACCGCTATGGCGTGTCCTGGCAAATCGTGCCGACTGCGCTGGTGCGATATCTCGGCGGATCGGACGCCGCCGGTGCGCAGCGGGCGATGCAGGCCATGCTGGGCATGGCCAAGCTCGATATCGCCGGGCTGCAGCGGGCCTATGAAGGCAAGTCCGCGGCGTAATCGGAAAAGGCGGCGGTCTAGTAGTTCACCCGCAAGCCGACGCCACCGTGAATGGTGTTGCCGACCGGTTGCGGACCGAGCGTGCCGTCGACGAAGAAATCGGCGACCCATCCCTCGGCGATGCGGAAGCCGAGCCGGCCGCCATATTCGAACCAGCTCTGGTCTCCGATCGTCGGCACCACGAGTCCATCTCCGGTTACGGTAGCGACAATGCCGGAATGATTGGCAAACGACTGCACGAACCGGCCATTGATGTTGGCCTCGACGGCGCTACCGAACAGATGGGTCCATTGTCCGCCGACCTTGACCAGGTTGGTTCGATCGGTGCCGGTCGCAATCGATGCGTCGAATGGATTGAACGCCGCCGCCGGGTCGCTATAGCCGGCCACCCGCTGCCAGAGTTGCCACAGCTCGACGGAGGCGGCGAGCTCGTCGCGCGGCGACACACGGCTGATCCAGCCGGCCCTTCCGAACACGCCGTAATCGCTGCTGTCGGTTGAGCTCACAAGCGAAACCGGACCCAGGCTCGTCATGTAGTTGCGGCTGTAGCGCACCTTCTCGAATGGAGACAGGATGGCGCCGATGTCGAAGAATGGCCGCGACGGTCCCCAATCGACGAAATCGTAGCGCAGCGCCAGCGCGCCGATCGGGGCGCTGGTGACGTTGTATCCGCCTTCGCCGAATTGGGTGTAGGCGATGCCGGCCAGCAGCGAAAAGTTGGGTGTGAATTCCTTGCGGCCGTGGAGCCCGGCCGAGAACGATCCTGCGGAGCCGAATGCGCTGATGCAGTCGCTGCAATTGACCTGCTCGTTGATGCCCAAAAGCACGTTGCCGAGCACCTGGTTGGTGATCATCTGGTTGAAGTGCTGATCGGCGAGGCCGCCGATCGATGCGCCACTGGAATTGGCGCCGGTCACCGGACAGGGGCCATCGCAAAGCGTCTGTGCTGCGGCAGGCGATGGTTGCACCTGAACCAGAACGAGCACCATCGCCGCGGTGAGCGCGGCCGATACGATCAAGTTGCGGGCGATGAATTTTGCCATCTCAGCGCCCGCACAGCACGCCGATAGGGATGATGGGATTGCCGGGAATGATGGGATTGCCGGGAATGACGGGGTCGCTAGGGATAAAATTCGCAAATTGGGTGACGGTGCAAAGGCCCGCCGCCGCCGCGCAATTGGCCGCAAAATTCCAACCCTGGTTGTTACTCTTTTGGATCGTCACCTTGCCGTTCTTCGAGCTGACGGTCGCGGTGTCGCCGGGCAGCGTCAGGTCCAGGCATTGACCGCCGACGGTACACACCAGAGCGGCGCCATGCTGCAGCACCACAGTGGTCATGAAGAGCTTCGAAAGGACATCGAGGGTGGTACCGCGCACGCCGATGGTCGCCAGCGAGGTGGTGATCTTGTAGGCGGCCTTTGCGGAATTTCCCGTGACGAAGCGAAATGCGCCGCTGGTCAACCGGATCGCGATCTCGCGATAAGAGGTCTGGTCGTTGAAAACCGTGCGATCGAGCTTGAGCGTCGCATTGGGACCGAGCGAAAGATTGGTGCTGTCGGCCATCACCAGCCGCGCCGCGCTGTCGGACCCGGTGCGGACGGTTTCGTTGCGCAATACCCCGTCGCCGACACTGATCGGGCTGGTTGCCGATGCGGCAACCCGAACCACTTCGTTCTTGATCACCACCGCTTCGCCGACGCGCGCCTGCGCATGTGCTGGGCTTGCCGCCAGCGCTGCAGCCAGGCAAGACGCGGAAATACAGAGAATGCCTGGACGCCAATTCATTTCGCTGCCGATCGATTTCTCACGTCACGCTAGCCGATCGCGCGGCTTCTTGATGTTGTAAAATTGCCACAAGCGGCAGGTTATTGAGTTGATGGCTAGCGCGTGGGGATGCGGCTCGCGAAACCAAGCCGGCCGCAAAGCGGTCGCGTTAGCGCCGATGTGCTGACAATAAAACGGCCAGATGCGCGGCTACGAAGCCCGCTCGCCAAGAAAAAGCAAAATCCAGCGTAGCAGTCAGGCCTTGATTCAGTCACCGAAAAGACAAAGCGAGTACCAGGGGTATCGTCCAATGGCGTCGGACCGATCGGCGATCGCAATGCCGATATTGATCGGCGCGGCCATCATCGCCGCGGCGATTTTGCTGTCCACGCTGATCACCGCAGTCGGTACCCGGTTCGTGGGCATGGAGAGCCCGAACGAGGAAATCGTCTGGCTGATCGACCGGCTCACCGGCAGGGTCTACAAGTGCCAGGCCGCGGATCGCGGCAAGGCCAGTTGCGAGCCTGACACCGCAACCGGCAGCATCGGCAACCGCGGCAAGCAGCCGAAGCCGGAATAACTCTGCCTTCTCGCCTCCAATAACTCAATGTCCGGCGGCGATCGGCCGATGCCGCGCGCCCAAGCGGTGCGTTTTGAGCCTGGCGGTGAGAAATTCTCGGACAAACTGTTGCCGGTGCTCGGAGCGGGCCTTAAGCAGGCGAGCGACCTTTTGAAATGGAAGTGCCGGTGATGCGGCCGCGCCGCCCGGGCGGCCTTGTCGGCCGGCCGCCAAAGCCACGGATTTTGTATGCGAACCCGCCGGCCGATCCCGACGATCGTGGCGATCTCCCTCGTCCTTGCCGTCGCCACGCCGGCCGGCGCGGCGGATGACTGGACGAAATTGCCCACCGAAGCCTACACGCTCAACAACAAGCAGGATGCGATCGCCTTCGCCGATGCCTTGACCGGCTGGTACGGCAATGGCACCGGCCGCGTCTATCTCACCGAAGACGGCGGCGAGGCCTGGACCAATATCTGGACCAAGCGAGGCGTCTATGTGCGCGCGCTGGAGTTCGCCGACGACAAGACCGGCTTTCTCGGCAATATCGGGCCCGGTTATTTCCCCGACGTGAGCGACCGGCAGCCGCTCTACGTGACCCATGACGGCGGCGCGCATTGGATGCCGGTCAAGCTGGTTGCCGGCCGCCAGATCGCGGGTGTATGTGCAATCGACGTGCTCAAGATCGACGGCAAGGTCGTGGCGGTCCGCGCCGGCGGGCGGGTCGGCGGGCCGGCGGGGCTACTCGAATCCTTCGACCAGGGACGCACCTTTCACGGCCGTGACATGGGCAGCGTGACGGGCATGATCCTGGACATCCATTTCATCGATGCGGAAACCGGCTTCATCGCGGGAGCAAGCGATGCAGAGGAAGCCAAGGCCCACGCGCGCATCCTGAAGACCACGGATGGCGGCAAGTCCTGGCGCGCGGTGTTCGAAAGCGATCGTGCCGGCGACAATAACTGGAAGCTGGCCTTTCCAAGCGCGCGCGTCGGTTACGCCACCATCATCAGTTATCAGGCGCCGGCGAACGAAGCCCGCGGCTATGTGGTGAAGACCGAGGATGGCGGCGAGCACTGGCGGCGCCTTGCCGTCACATCCGATCGGAACTGGATTCCCTACGGCATCAACTTCATCGACAACGAGCACGGCTGGGTTGGGGGATCGACCGGCGGTTATGGTACAAGCGACGGCGGCAAGACCTGGCTTCCGCAAGCCATGGGGCTGTCCACCAACAAGATCAGGTTCGTGCGGCGGAGCGATGGCGGCATCACGGCCTTTGCAATCGGCAAAGACCTGTACAAGCTGGATCTTCCGGCGAACGGCCGATGATGCGCCTGCCAACGAGCGCGAATCCGGCTAGATTGCCGCGCGATGTCCGCTGCCGGCAAGCTCTTTCGCCTGACCAAAGCTCAGGCCCGCCAGATCTGGCTGCGCGCGCAACGGCTCGATAGCCGGGCGCCGTTCGGCCAGGGCCCGCGCGCGGCCGCAGCCGCCGTTGAGCAACTCGGTTACGTCCAGATCGACACCATCAACGTGATCGAGCGCAGCCACCATCATATTCTCTGGAACCGGATTCCCGGCTACCTGCGCGCCGATCTGCGCCAGGCCCAGAGCCTCGAGAAAACCGTGTTCGAATACTGGACCCATGCCTTGTCCTACGTGCCGACCAAAGATCTGCGCTTCTTCATTCCCGCGATGAGGCGCCACAAGCGCGAGGGTCACAAATGGCTCACATCCGTCAAGCCGGCGGATCTACGCAAGGTGCTGCGGCTGATCCGGCAAGGCGGGGCGCTGACCATCCGTGACATCGACGATGACGTGCTGGTCGACAAGGAGCACCTATGGGCCAGCCGCAAGCCGTCGAAGCGGGCGCTGCAGCTTTTGTTCTACCAAGGCCTGCTCACGATCTCCGAGCGCAACGGCATGCTGAAAACCTACGAACTGATGACGCGGCATTTCGGCTGGGACAAGCCGCCCAAGGCCGCTTCAACTCGCGAAGTCACGGCCTATCTGCTCGATCGCGCGCTGCGGGCGCAAGGCATCGTCAGCCTGGATTCCATCTGCCATCTGGACGCGCCGAGCAAGCCGGCGATCCGGCGCTTGATCGAGGCGAGAGTTCGCCGCAAGGAGCTGGTCCCGGTCGCGCTCGATGGCGCCCGCAAGCAGGAGCATTGGGCCGAACCGTCGACGCTGGAGAATGCCGGTGGCGCCGTTTCCGACCTGGTGCATATCCTCTCCCCGTTCGATCCGCTGATCATCCAGCGCAGGCGCACGCATCTGTTCTTCGATTACGAACATCGCTTCGAGGCTTATGTGCCGAAAGAAAAGCGCGTGTTCGGCTATTTCGCGCTGCCGGTGCTGGCCGGCGATGACATCGTCGCCGCGCTCGATCTGAAGACCGATCGCAAGGACCGCAAACTGCTGGTGCAGCAATGGAGCTGGGTCGGCACCGGCAAGCAGCGGGCCGCGCGCAAGGATCTGAAACGCCGCATCGAGGAAGAGCTGGGTCGTTTCGAGCGGTTTCAATTGGTGGAGTGAGGGGCGTCGCGGCTTTCAAGCCCTGCCTTGGCTGCAATCGACAAGCGATCGAGCGCTGGCGTTCCGAAAGGCGAGGCTGCGACTGCCGCGGAACCGGAAGCCGTCCCGCCGGTTAAGCCTCGATCTCGATCGATTGGGAGGCGTCATGGACAAGGACAAATCGATACTGGAAAAGATTGCCGACAAGGTGAAAGACATCGCCGAGATCGCCACCGACGCCGCCAATTATGCGCTCAAAACCGAACAGCCGCCGGTCGGGGCACACCGACGCTCGGCCGAATATATTCCGCCCGCTGCCGATGGCCTTGTTTCCGATCCCCTGACGGTGCCGCCGCCAGCCGCCGCGCCCGGGCGCGGTAAACGCGCCTCGCGCAAACGGGCGGCCAGGGCGGCAAGCAAGAAACCCGCAAACACGACGGTCGGCAGATCGGCGGGGAAGGCCAGGAATAAATCCGCAGCCGGGCGATCGAGGTCCGCCGCCAAAAAGACCGCGGCGAAAGCAAGCAGCAAAGCCGCCGCCAAGAAACCGCGCCAACGACGCCGTGCAAGGGCGGGATGAGCCGGCCCGCCGCTCCGACATCTTCGAACCATCGAAATACCAGGTCTATCGCCGCGATTGCGAGTAGGGTGAAGTATCCATGACCGCGCTGTAATGCAATTTGGACCGCCTGGTCGCTTGCGCTCCTCGCAGCGACGGCTAGAGTTTGAGCTGAACCGGAGCAAGCAATCGACGTGGACTCAGCAAGCCCAAAAGACCTGCACTATTACGAGCCGGTGAACGGCCACGGCCTCAAGCACGACCCGTTCAATGCCATTATTGCCCCGCGCCCGATCGGCTGGATTTCGTCAAGGGATGCCAGGGGCAACGTCAATCTCGCGCCCTACAGTTTTTTCAACGGATTTTGCTATCACCCGCCGATCATCGGCTTCTCATCGACCTCCTGGAAGGACAGCGTCGGCAATATCCAGGAGACCAAGGAGTTCGTCTGGAATCTCGCGACCATGGACCTGGCGCAGCAGATGAACGCGACCGCGGCGCATGTCGCCCACGATGTCAGCGAGTTCAACATCGCCGGGCTGACGGCGGCCCCGAGCAGGCTCGTCAAGGTGCCCTGCGTCGCGGAAAGCCCGGTCGCGTTCGAATGCAAGCTGTCGCAGATCGTCCAGTTGCAGGGCGCCAACGGTGAAAAGGCGCAGGCCTGGCTCACCCTCGGCGAGGTCGTCGCCGTTCATATCGACAAGGCCTTCATCAAGGACGGTGTCTACCAGACCGCGCTGGCGCGCCCGATCGTGCGCGCCGGCCGCCGGGGCGATTATTTTGAAATCCGGCCCGAGGCCATGTTCGAAATGACGCGGCCGGATTGACGGTGCTGCCGCAAGTTGCATTTGGGGATCGCGTTTTTCGGAACCGTTGAGGGTTGCCGTCATCGGGCGACGGGCGGCCCTGATCAATTTAGCTTTATTTTCAGTACGAACTATTCACCTGAATCCTACGCTTTCCGGTACAATGCGCCGTCTTTTGGCATAAGCGCGAGCGCCCGATCGTGCTGATTACCCCGACCATGAGGACACCGCCATGAACTTTCGCCGCGATTTCATCACCAAGCCGATCTTCTCCTGGGCCCGTGGCGTATTGCCTGCGATGTCCGACACCGAGCGCGAGGCGCTGGAGGCAGGCGATGTCTGGTGGGACGCCGACCTCTTCACCGGCAATCCCGACTGGTCGAAACTGCTCGGCTACGCTCCGGCAACGCTGACGGGCGAGGAGCGGGCATTTCTCAACGGGCCGGTCGACACGCTGTGCGCGATGCTCGACGAGTGGAAGATCAATTGGGAATGGCGCGATCTGCCGCCCGAGGCCTGGGACTTCATCAAGCGCGAAAAATTCTTCGGCATGATCATCCCGAGGGAGTATGGCGGACTAGGGTTCTCGCCCTATGCGCATTCCGAGGTGGTGCGGAAGATCTCCTCGCGCTCGCTCACCGCAGCGGTCACCGTGATGGTGCCGAACTCGCTCGGCCCCGGTGAACTCCTGATGCGCTTTGGCACCAAGGACCAGCAGCAGCAATGGCTGCCGCGGCTTGCCGATGGCCGCGAGATTCCCTGCTTCGGATTGACCAGTCCCGAAGCCGGCTCCGACGCGGCGTCGATGATCGACAGCGGCATCATCTGCAAGGGCAATTTCGAGGGGCGCGAGGTGCTGGGCCTGCGTCTCAACTGGCACAAGCGCTACATCACGCTGGGACCGGTCGCGACGCTGCTCGGATTGGCCTTCAAGGCTTACGATCCGGATCATCTGGTCGGCTCAGAGCACGAACTCGGCATCACCGTGGCGCTGATCCCGACTCATCTGCCCGGCGTCGAAATCGGCCATCGCCATTTGCCGGCCATGCAGGTATTTCAAAACGGCCCGAACTGGGGCCGCGATGTCTTCATTCCGATGGATTACCTGATCGGCGGACAGGAGCGCCTCGGCCAGGGTTGGAAGATGCTGATGACGGCGCTGGCCGCCGGGCGCGGCATTTCGCTGCCGTCGCTGTCCGCCGCGGGCGCAGCCTACGCCGCGCGCACCACCGGCGCCTATGCGCGCGTCCGCGAGCAGTTCAACGTTCCGATCGGCAAATTCGAAGGCATCGAGGAGCCGCTCGCACGTATTGCCGGTACCGCCTATCTGCTCGATGCCGCGCGGCGGCTCACTTGTGCCGCGCTCAATCAGGGGCACCATCCGGCGGTGATTTCCGGCATCATGAAGCTGCAGGCGACCGAGCGGATGCGGATCGCCATCGACGACGCGATGGACATCCATGGCGGCAAGGCCGTGATCGATGGCCCGCAGAATTATCTGGGCGGCCTCTATCGGTCGGTGCCGGTCGGCATCACCGTTGAAGGCGCCAATATCCTGACCCGCAATCTGATCGTGTTCGGGCAGGGCGCGATCCGTGCGCATCCCTATCTCCTGCAGGAGATGAATGCGCTCGGCGAACCGGACAAGGCAAAGGGGCTGGATGCCTTCGACAGCGCGTTCTGGAAGCATATCGGCCACAGCATCACGACGCTGTTTCGGGCCTGGGGCCGCAGCTGGAGCTTTGGCGCGTTTGCGCCGGCGCCGGATGCCGGCCTGGCCAGCGGATTCTATCGCCAGCTCTCGCGCTACTCGTCGGCCTTCGCGCTTTGCGCCGACATGGCGCTGTTGACCCTCGGCGGCGCGCTGAAGCGCAAGGAGATGCTGTCGGCGCGTTTCGGCGATATCCTGTCGGAATTGTATCTGCTCTCGGCTGTGCTGAAACGCTGGCAGGACGAAGGCCGCCAGCAAGCTGATTTTGCCGCGCTGGAATGGTGCATGGCGAGTGGTTTCCGCACCATCGAAAACCGCCTTGCGGAGATCCTCGCTAATCTGCCGAACCGGTTTGTCGCGCTGCTGCTGAAGTTCCTGGTCCAGCCGTTCGGCGCCCACGTGCTCGGGCCTTCCGATCTCGTGGTCCATCAATGCGCCCAGCTGGTGCTGGAGCCCTCTGCCGCGCGCGACCGGTTGACGGCCGACCTCTCGCATATCGAGGATGATCGCGGCGTGGCCCGGCTGGAGAAGGCATTTCTGCTGGTCACCGCCGCGGAGGACGTCGCCAAGCGAATGCGCGCCGCGCATCTGCAGGACTGGCGCGAGGCGGTGAAGAGCGGCGTCATTACCCAAGCCGAGGGTGAGCAGCTTGCCGCCGCGCATGCAGCGGTCGAAAAGGTGATCGAGGTCGACGACTTTGCGCCGGAAGCTCTGTCGCCGATTTACAAGAAGCCCGGCGACGTGCATCAATTTTTCCAGGAGCTGGGTGAAGCAAGGGCGGCGAGCTGATGGCGCGACCGGTTTTTATTGTCGACGGCAGCCGGACGCCGTTCCTGAAGGCGCGCAGCGGACCTGGGCCGTTCACCCCGGTCGATCTCGCCGTGCAGTGCGGCCGCCCCTTGCTGGCGCGGCAACCCTTCGCACCGTCAGCGTTCGATCAGGTGATCCTCGGCTGTGTCAATGTGATTGCCGACGAGATGAACCCGGCGCGCGTGGCGGCGCTGCGGCTTGGCATGGGCGAGGCCATGGTGGCGTTCACGGTGCAGATCAATTGCGGCTCCGGCATGCAGTCGATCGATACGGCCTATCGCTATATCCGCGAAGGCGCCGCCGACCTGATCCTGGCCGGTGGCGCGGAAGCCCTGAGTTACGCGCCGCTGGTCTGGCCGCAGCAGGGCGTGCGCTGGTTCGCCGGGCTTGCCGGCGCCAAGGGCATTCTGGCCAAGCTCGCCGCGCTCGCCAAAACGCGCCCCAGTTATTTCAAGCCGATCATCGGGCTCGAGCGCGGGCTGACCGATCCGATCACCGAACTCAACATGGGCCAGACCGCGGAAGTGGTCGGCCATCTGTTCGGCATCACCCGGGGGCAGTCGGACGCTTACGCCGCCGAAAGCCACAAGCGGCTTGCGAACGCGCAGGCACAGGGATGGCTGAAGGGCGAAGTCGAAACCGCGTTCGGCCGTGACGGCAAGTTCTACGATCACGACGACGGCGTGCGGCCGGATTCCTCGCCGGAAACGCTGGCAAAGCTCAAGCCGGTGTTCGAGCGGCCCTGGGGCCAGGTCACCGCCGGCAACTCCTCGCAGATCACCGATGGCGCGTGCTGGACCATCCTGGCTTCGGAAGAGGCCGTCGCAAAGCACGGCCTGACGCCGAAGGCCACAATCGTCGACAGCCAATGGTCGGCGCTCGATCCCTCCATCATGGGCCTCGGCCCGGTGCTGTCGGCTACCGAACTGCTGAAGCGCAATAAATTGTCGCTTGCCGATATCGAAACCTGGGAATTGAACGAGGCGTTCGCCACCCAGGTGCTGGGTTGTCTGGCCGCCTGGAACGACGAAAAATTCTGTCGCGAAATTTTGGGCCTCGAGGCCGCGGCCGGGCAGATCGAGCATACCAGACTCAACGTCGATGGCGGCGCGATCAGCCTCGGTCATCCCGTCGGCTGCAGCGGCAACCGCATCGTGCTGCATCTCGTCAACGCCATGAAGCGGCTGGGCACCAGGCGCGGCATCGCCACCGAATGCATCGGCGGCGGGCAGGGCGGCGCCATGTTGATCGAGACGGTGTGATCATGGACAGCAAGGTCATGGACGTTCTCGGCGATCGCGTGCTCGAGCTTGGGCCGGCGCCCGAGGCGGGCGGCCCGTATCGCCATTTCAAGCTGACCCGCGACGCCGACGGCATCGCGTGGCTGCTGTTCGACCGCGAAGGCGCCAGCGCTAACACCCTGTCCGCCGAGGTCATCGAGGAGCTCGACACCGTGCTCGCGGCGCTGGAAAGCCAGCGCCCCACAGGTCTGGTCATTCGCTCCGCCAAGAAATCCGGTTTCCTTGCCGGCGCCGACGTCAACGAATTTCGCGGCGCGGCCGATTCGCGGCCGGTCGAGGTCGCCATCGGCCGGGCCCACGCGGTGATTGACCGGCTGGAAGCGCTCAGCATTCCAAGCGTTGCGGTGATCCACGGTTTCTGCCTTGGCGGCGGGCTCGAAGTCGCGCTGGCCTGCCGGTCGCGCATTGCGATCGACGGCGCCCGCTTTGGCTTTCCCGAAGTGATGCTCGGCCTGCATCCCGGCCTCGGCGGCACCGCGCGCTTCACCCGCCTGATCAATCCGATGCAGGCGATGAGCTTGATGCTGACCGGCAAGACCATCGATGTACGACGGGCAAAATCGCTCGGCCTGGCCGACGCCGTGACGCAGGAGCGGCACGTCCGCAACGCGGTGAAGGACGCCCTGTTCGGCCGCCTGAAACGCGCCCGGCCGGGTCTATTGAACAGCGTTCTGAATTCCGGTCCTGCCAGAGGCCTGCTGGCCTCGCGGATGCGCAACGAGGCCGAGAAGGCAGCACCGCCCCAACATTATCCCGCGCCCTATGCGCTGATCGACCTCTGGGAAAAGCATGGCGGCGACAAGGCCGCGATGCTGGCGGCCGAAAAAACCTCCTTCGCCAGGCTGATGGTGACGCCCACGGCGCAAAACCTGATCCGGGTGTTTTTCCTGCGCGAGCAGATGAAGAAACTCGCAGGCAGCGGCAACAGGCTCGAACATGTGCACGTCATCGGCGCCGGCGCGATGGGCGGCGACATCGCGGCGTGGTGCGCCAATCAGGGTTTTCGCGTCACGCTCGCCGACATGAAGCCGGAGCCGATTGCCGGCGCCATCAAGCGCGCCGCGGACCTGTTCGGCAAGATCATGCACAAGCGCACCGATATTCGTGACGCGCTGGACCGGCTCATTCCCGATCTCGATGGCGAGGGCGTGCGCAACGCCGACCTGATCATCGAAGCCGTGCCGGAGAAACTCGAGCTCAAGCAGAAGGTCTATGCCGGGCTGGAGCCGCGGATGAAGGCGAGCGCCATTCTCGCCACCAACACCTCGAGCATTCCGCTGCAGGATCTGCGCGCCACGCTGGCACGGCCGGAGCGGCTGCTCGGCCTGCATTTCTTCAATCCGGTGTCCCGGCTGCAACTGGTCGAGGTCGTCAGCCACGATGGCAGCGATGCCGCCATGCTGAGCCAGGCGCTGGCCTTTGTCGGCGCCATCGACCGGCTGCCGCTGCCGGTCAAGAGTTCGCCGGGCTTCGTCGTCAACCGCGCGCTGACGCCGTATATGCTCGAAGCGATGCTGATGCTGGACGAGCGAATCGACAAGGTCGCCATCGACGCGGCGGCGGAGAAATTCGGCATGCCGATGGGTCCGATCGAGCTTGCCGACCAGGTCGGCCTCGATATTTGCCTGGCGGTCGGCGACATGCTGCGCTCGAAGTTCGGCGAGTCTCTTCCGCCGACGCCGGCCTGGCTCCGCGACAAGGTCGCCAATGGCGAACTTGGCCGCAAGAGCGGCAAGGGCTTTTATCTCTGGAAGGACGGCAAGGCCGACAAGGCTCCGGCTTCGCCGTCGGCCGCGCAGCCGACGCCGGAAATGATCGACCGGTTGATCCTGCCGATCTCCAATGTCTGCGTCGCCTGCCTGCGCGAAGGCATCGTCGGCGATGCCGACGCGGTCGATGGCGCCATGATTTTCGGCACCGGCTATGCGCCGTTCCGCGGCGGCCCGCTGAACTACGCGCGAGCCCGCGGCTCCGATAATGTCGTGTCCGCGTTGCGCGCGCTGGCGGCGAAGTATGGCGGCCGCTTCGCGCCCGATGCCGGCTGGGAGAATTTCAGGTGACCGACAGTCAAGCCGTTCACGCGCCGCTGAACACGGAAATCGAGCCGTGCGGCGACCTCTCGATCCGGACGCTGGCGATGCCGGCCGATACCAACGCGAACGGCGATATCTTCGGCGGCTGGCTGCTCAGCCAGATGGATGTCGGCGGCGGCATCTTCGCCTCCAAGATCGCAAAATCGCGCACTGTCACGGTCGCGATCGACGCGATGAATTTTCGCAAACCGGTATTCGTCGGCGATGTCGTCTCGGTGCACGCCAACCTGGTGCGGCTCGGCAAGACCTCGATCACCGTCCATCTCGAGGCCTGGGTGCTGCGCCGCCAGGAGATGCATTCGATCCTGGTGACCGACGGCAATTTTACCTACGTTGCGATCGACGAACAGGGCCACCCGCAGGCGATCGAGCAGGGCGAACCGCCGATCTCGGCCTAGCGCGTACGACGCTCTCCGGGCCGCGATTCGGGCGCCGGCGGCGGTCGGTTCCCGCGATTGGGCCTGACCGGACCCGCCGCGGCGGGGCAAAGCCGGGAAAACTGAATCAATTCGGATGTTCCCAATGGTTTTCGTTTGCCGGTCGGCGGCAATCAACTATGCTCTTCGAATTGACGAGGCGCATCGTTGCCGTGGGGCATATGGGACGACGCACATTCACTGCGAAATCCGGAGGCGTGAAGGCGTGGCCGCCGATCGCGACTGGCTGTGGTTCCGCGGCTCGGGCTAACCGTTCGCAAGCCTTCCGGCCCGCAGGAGGCATCGTCTCGATACCTGCTGCGCGATACCCAACAGGATAAAATGGATAGGGCATGATGGCCAAAAAAGACGCTTTCACTTTCTCGCATGTGGTCGAGCGCGACCTCCGGCTCGATCTGTTCCGCGGCATCGGGCTGTGGATGATTTTCCTCGATCACATCCCGGACGATGTCGTTTCCTGGCTGACCCTGCGCAACTACGGCTTCAGCGATGCCGCCGAGTTCTTCGTGTTCATTTCCGGTTACCTGGCCGGCTACATCTATGGTCCGATCATACGCGCCGGAAACTTTCTTGCCGCGACCAAGCGGCTGCTGACGCGCGTCTGGCAGATGTACGTTGCCCACATCATGCTGTTTCTGCTGTTCACGGCCCAGATCGCGCGCACGGTGAGGAAATTCGACAACCCGATGTACGAAGACGAATTCAACGTCCACAATTTCCTCCAGCATCCGGACGTTCTGATCGGGCAGGCGCTCACGCTGCGTTACAAGCCGGTCGATCTCGACGTGCTGCCGCTCTATATCTCGCTGGTCGCTGCTTGCCCGCTGATCCTGTGGTGCCTGCTGCGCCGCCCAAACTGGACCTTGGCGGGTTCGGTGCTTCTGTACATTGGGGCGCGCGTGTTCGACTGGAATCTTGCGTCCTATCCGCCCGGGACACACTGGTACTTCAATCCGTTCGCCTGGCAATTGATGTTCGTGTTCGCGGCATGGTGCGGCGTCGGTGGCGTCATGCAATTGCAGGTCCTGGTGCGATCGCGCCTGGCGCTGGCGGTAGCGTTTGCGTGGCTCGCCTTCGGCTTCGTGATCGTGATGACCTGGCACAGCGCGTTCATGGAATCCCTGGTACCGAAATGGATGATCAAGGCGATCTATCCGATCGACAAGACCGATCTCGATATGCTGCGTTTCACGCACTTCCTCGCTTTGGCACTGGTGGTCGTGCGGTTTTTTCCGCGCAAATCCGAAATACTCACCTCCAAATGGTTGCGTCCGATGGTGCTGTGCGGCCAGCATTCGCTGCCGCTTTTTTGCTTCGGCGTGTTCCTGTCGTTTGGAGCGCATTGGGTGCTGGTGCAGTATTCCCACGGCGTCGCGGCGCAACTGTTCGTCAGCATCGGCGGCATCCTGATCATGACGGCGCTGGCATGGCTTCTGGGCCGGGCACAGAACGTCCCCAATCTGTTCGTCGATGCGGCCGAGATCGATCCGGCCACGGCCGCGGCCATGCTGCGCAAACCCGATCCGGTGGCGGCATTTCCGGCCGGCGCGGCAGGAGCGGCGGCCCCCGGCATGTGAGCTAGCTCGACATGAGCCCCAAGGGCACGAGCGGGTGTGCGCTCGTGCCCGCACATCAGCCTCGCAAGTCCTGTCCTTCAGGCGCAGCGCCCCTGTCAGGCGCGCGAAGGTCGTCCCAGTCGGTTCCTGCCGATGGAACCTTTATTGCCTGGGAATGTTGAAGCGGTCTCAAGACCAACCAGAGGGATCAACCGCCATGAGACCACTCCGCGCTGCCGTGCTAGCTGCCGGCCTCATCATATCCAGTGTCGCAATTGCAGCGCCGCTACCTCCTGCTTCTCCTGTTGCGCCCAGCTCCGCAAACGACCAGGTCATTCTCGTGCGCGGTGGTCATGGCCACGGTCATCACCACGGTTGGGGCCGCGGCCGCGGACATCATTACGGCTGGTACCGCGGACGTCACCGCGGTTGGCGCTGAGGCCGCCTTTCGCCGCTCGAACATAAAGGGTTGTTTAAAATCACGACCAAAGCCCCGGACGCAAGCGCCGGGGCTTTCCATACATTGCGGTCACAATTTGTGACCTTTCTGGCGCAGCGCATCGGTCAGGCGCGCGCGCAGATCGTCGGCCGCCTTGCGGCTCACATCCTGGCCCACCTGGCTGCTCTGCTGCGCAAGCGACGACGATTTTTGCAGCAGCTTTTGTCCCACCGGCTGGCGATAGAAGGCCTCTATTTCGCGCAGCTCGTCGGCGGAAAAATTGTTGGCATAGACCGTGGCGATGTTGTCGATCATCGCATTGTAGTACGGAGTGAACGCATCGACGGTCGTTGACAACATCGCATCGAAATCGTGCTCGATCTCCGGCCGGTCCTGAGTCAGCGCGGGCCGGAGGCCCAGCAGAATGGCTGGCAGCAGCGCCTTGTACTGATCGGACAGCTTCATGGTGGTCACCAGGCTGCGCGCGGCGGTCATGGCGTCCGGTGATGGGGTTTGTGCCGGCGAAGCGCAAACCGAAAAAACAAGCATGCCGGCAATAATCAATAGGTGTCTGGACATGGTTTCCTCCCTGAGAACGCCAGATGATACCCGAAAAAAGCATAGGGCCATCCTCTGGTGGGCAGAATCTCGCGCGGAATACCCCAATCCTGACATTGTGCTCGCGCCTCGGGATGACGCTCCAAACAGGAATGCGCATCTCCGCGCCCCCTTGAACGGGCGAACCCGCCGGTTCCTCGTTTTCAGTTGCTCTCGCATTGGCTTGTGATTTACTCCAACACCGAAACTCAAATCGCCGAAGTGAACAGGCGAATGTCGGGGCACATCTTTGGATCGGATTTTCGACCTCGCGATCATTGGCGGCGGCGTCAATGGCTGCGGTATCGCGCGCGACGCGGCGGGGCGAGGCAATTCGGTTTTCTTGTGCGAAATGAACGACTTGGCGAGCGGAACGTCATCCTGGTCGACCAAGCTCGTGCATGGCGGGCTGCGCTACCTGGAATATTACGAATTCAGGCTGGTCCGCGAAGCGCTGATCGAGCGCGAAATCCTCTGGCAGATCGCGCCCCACATCATCCGTCCGCTGCGGTTCGTGCTGCCGCACCATGACGGGCTGCGCCCGGCCTGGCTGCTGCGGCTCGGGCTGTTTCTTTATGACCATATCGGCGGCCGCAAGCTGTTACCGCCGACGCGCTCGGTCGACCTGACCCGCGACGAGGTCGGCAAGCCGCTGGTCGCGAACCGCTACACCATTGGTTTTGAGTATTCGGACTGTTTCGTCGATGACGCGCGGCTTGTGGTTCTCACCGCGCGCGACGCGGCCGATCGCGGCGCCGAAATCCGCACCCGTTCACGCGCGGTCGAGATCCGGCAGCACGACGGCATCTGGCAAGTCACCGTCGAACATACCCCAAGCGGCCAGCGCTCCTGCATTCGCGCCCGTGTGCTGGTCAACGCCGGCGGCCCATGGGTCGAGCAGGT
Organism: uncultured Alphaproteobacteria bacterium; assembly: GCA_963840155.1. Classification (GTDB taxonomy): domain Bacteria; phylum Pseudomonadota; class Alphaproteobacteria; order Rhizobiales; family Xanthobacteraceae; genus Bradyrhizobium. The sequence continues at coordinate 198,220 of CAWIXP010000002.1, read as the reverse complement.
GCTGGCCTTGGGCGCCGGCGTCAACGCCAAGGCAAGAGTGCGGCTGGTGCAGGGCTCGCACATCGTGGTGCCAAAGCTTTATGCGCATGACCGCGCCTATATGCTCCAGAACGGCGACGGGCGCATCGTGTTCGTGATTCCCTATCAGGACGATTTCACCCTGATCGGGACCACCGATCGCGATTTCGAGGGCGACCCGGCGAAGGTCAAAGCCTCGAGCGAGGAGATAAAATATCTCTGCGATTCCGTCAGTGAATATCTCGCAACGCCGGTCAACCCGGCGGACGTGATCTGGACCTATGCCGGCGTTCGCCCCCTCTATGATGACGGCGCCAGCGAAGCCAAGGCCGCGACCCGCGAGTACGTGCTCGAACTGGACACGCCCGGCGGCGCGCCGCTGCTGTCGATTTACGGCGGCAAGATCACGACCCATCGCCGCCTCGCCGAGGAGGCGCTCGAACTTCTTTCGCCGTATTTGCATAGCGCCAAGGCGTGCGAAGGCTGGACCGCGAAATCGCCGCTGCCCGGGGGGGATTTCGACGTCACCGCGATCGCATCGCTATCGGCGGAATTGCTGCGCGCTTATCCGCTGCTCACGCCGGCCCATGCCAGCCGGCTGGCGCACGCTTATGGCACCCGCGCCAGCAAACTGCTCGGCAATGCGAAATCTCCCGGCGATCTCGGCCAATCCTTCGGCGCCACCTTGACCGAGAGCGAAGTCAAATACCTGATGTCGTCGGAGTGGGCCTGCACCGCCGAAGACATCGTATGGCGGCGATCCAAGCTTGGATTGCGCCTCTCGGCTGCCGAGATTGCCGCCATCGACGACTGGATCAATGCCCGAAGCGCGCCTGGCTGAACCGAGGCGGCTGCACCAACGAGTTCCTACTGCGCCGCGTCGAGCGCTTCGCCGAGCACCGGATAGTCCGTATATCCCTTGGCGCCGCCGCCATAGAACGTCGCCTTGTCCGGCGGATTGAGCGGCGCGCCACGCTTCAAGCGTTCGACCAGATCGGGATTGGAGATGAACGGCTTGCCGAACGCGATCAAGTCGGCCGCGTTGGCCGCGAGCATTTTGGTTGCGAGATCGAAATCATAGCCATTGTTGGCGATATAGGCGCCTTTGAAGCGCTTGCGCAACGAGGTGTAGTCGAACGGCGCAACATCGCGCGGTCCACCGGTCGCGCCCTCGACGAGGTGGATGTAAATGAGGTTCAGCGCATTGAGACGATCGACGATGTGATCGAACAGCGGCTGCGGATTGCTGTCGGAAATGTCATTGGATGGCGTCACCGGCGAGATGCGGATGCCGGTTCTGTCGGCGCCCGCTTCGGCAGCGACCGCCGCGGCTACCTCGAGCATCAGCTTCGCGCGATTCTCGATCGATCCGCCATAGGCGTCGGTGCGCTTGTTGGTGCCGTCCTTGGCGAACTGATCCAGCAGATAGCCGTTGGCGCCATGGATTTCGACGCCGTCGAAGCCGGCTTGCAGCGCGTTCGCGGCGCCGCGTTTGAAGGTGTCAATAATGCCGGGAATTTCATCCAGCGCGAGTTCGCGCGGCTCGGAGATATCGGTGAAGGTCCCGCCGACGAAGGTCTTGCCTTTGGCACGGATTGCGGACGGCGCAACCGGAGCGCCGCCATTCGGCTGCAGCGAGGTGTGCGAAATGCGACCGACATGCCAGATCTGGATGAAGATGCGGCCGCCGCGCCCATGCACGCGCTCCGTCACCTTGCGCCAGCCGGCGACCTGTTCCTTCGAATAGATCCCGGGGGTGTCCTGATAACCCTGGCCTTGCTGCGAAACCTGGCTCGCCTCGGTGATCAGGAGTCCCGCGGAGGCGCGCTGCCCGTAATATTCCACCGCCAATGGGCTCGGCACCATGCCCGCGACCGCGCGATTGCGGGTCAGCGGCGCCATCACCAGGCGATTGGGGAGGTTGATCGGGCCAAGCTGATAGGGCTCGAAGAGTTTGGTCGGCGTGCTCATGGTGTTTGCTGGTCCGGTGAATGGCAAATGCAGTGCAAATGCGCTGAATGAAAATGAGCTGTGCATTCGGTGCGGCGGCGGCAATGCCGCGAGCTATCAGGATTTCGCATCATAGCCCCGCACCGGATGCTCTTTCGGTTGAGAGAAGTCGCGCCCTTTGGGCGTCATGGCTAGCGGACCGCCGCGGATTCAGCTGGAACAAATTGTGCGCGCTGGCCGCCGCGCATGCGTGCCAGCAACTCGGCGGTAGGCCAGGAATCGGCAGGCAGCCCGAATTTTATCTGCATCGCCTTCACGGCGCTGCGGCTCTGCTGACCCATCACGCCGTCGATCTTGCCGACGTTGAAGCCGGCGCGCACCAGGAGTTGCTGCATCTCACGCAATTCGTTGAATGGCAGTTGCGCCACTGGCGCGGAGGGACGCCGCATCGGCGCTGAGCCGGCGATGCGGCTGGCGAGATAGCCGGCGGTGGTCGAATAGATCAGCGAGTTGTTCCACTCCGTGTAAGCGGCGAAATTCGGATACGCCAGGAACGCCGGTCCGTTGCGGCCCATTGGTAACAACAGCGAGGCCGGCAGATTGTCGTTCGGCAACGCTGTTCCGTCGGGATAGCCGACGCCGAGCAGCGTCCATTTCGAGCGCGGCAATTGAATCGTGAGGTCGGCCTGGTCCCATGGCAGGGTTTGCGGCACCCGCACTTCCTGCAACCAGGGTTCGCCGCGCCGCCATTTCAATCCGTTGGCGATGTAGTTCGCGGTCGAGCCGATCACGTCGGCCGGGCTGCGCAGCAGGTTGCGATAGCCGTCGCCATCATAGTCGACGGCATAGTTGAAATAGTGCGTCGGTAAAAATTGCGTCTGTCCCAATTCGCCCGCCCACGAGCCCACCATTTCCGCCGGCGTGAGGTCGCCGCGGTCGATGATCTTCAATGCGGCGATGGTTTCGCCGGCAAACATCTGCGAGCGGCGGCAGTCATAGGCCAGCGAGACCAGCGAGCGCAGCGTCGGCAAATTGCCCATGTTGGCGCCAAAATCGCTTTCGAGCCCCCAGAACGCGGCGATGACAGCCGGGGGCACGCCGTACTCCTTTTCGGCGCGCGCGAACGCCGCGGCATGGGCTTTGATCCGGGCCTGGCCCTGCTGCATCCGGTAGCTCGCGGCCATCCGGCCGGCGAATTCGGTGAACACCTGCCCGAATACGCGCTGGCCGCGATCGCGGTTGACGATGCCTTGGTCGTAGACAAGGTAGGGCGAGGCTTCGGCAATCGCGCGCTGCGACACGCCGGCCGCGAGTGCTTGTTGTTTCAAATCGGCGAGGAAGCGATCGAACGTCATGCCGTTATGGCAGGAGGCGCCGCCGCGCGGAGCGACAGCCGGCTTGAGGGGAACAAGAATTGGTCTGCCGGGCGCTGCCGCCGGTTGCGCTGCTGCCGGCTGCGCTCCGCAGAGGATCGCGAATAAAATGGCAGGAAAAAACAGTGCCGAACAACGATTCATGCGGTTACCCGGTCGGATGCCATTCGCAGCAAGCGGCCCCGTCTAGCATCACATCAGGGCAACGTCATCATCGCCGTTGGCACTGCGGCCCCTGCCGTCTGGCGGACTCCATCACCTCGCCGTTCCCGGCCGGGACCCCGCCGTGCCGTTGTTTTGAGAGCCGTTGTTCGGCGACTTTCATGCAATGATTGATGCCCGTGTTCATGGGATTCCGGCGTTCCCGCAGACGAGGAGGTCCACAAGCCCACTGCCTGCATGGGCGCCCGCCGCTTGGACCGGACTCGAAGGCTGTTCCAATCCGTCGCGCCCGTGTAGGCTCCAGCCTACAAGCCCAAATAAGGCGAGCCAGCAGATCACGGGGGATGCAGACAAGGGAGATGGCGGAAACCACCATGACGGATATCCGATACCTGGCGCCGCGCACGCTCGATGAGGCGGTCGGCGCATTCGCTGCCGCCGGGAGTGCCGCGCGCATCCTCGCCGGCGGCACTGATCTGCTGGTGCAGATGCGTTCCGGCGCGCTCAAGCCCGGCGTGATCGTCGACATCAAGAAAATCGCCGAGATGACGGCGATCGAGCAAACCGCCGATGGCGGTTTTCGCATCGGCGCCGCGGTGGCGGGCGCGGTATTGGCCGAACATCCGCGCTTCGGCCGAGTCTGGCCCGGCATCCTGGAGGCCGTCAATCTGATCGGGTCGACCCAGGTGCAGGGGCGTGCGTCTGCGGGCGGCAATCTGTGCAACGGCTCTCCGGCCGGCGACAGCGTGCCGGCCATGATCGCGGCGGGCGCCATCGTCACGGTGCAGGGGCCGAACGGACGGCGCGAGATGCCGGTCGAGCAAGTGCCGGCCGGCCCGGGCCGCACCAATCTCTTGCCCGGCGAGATTCTCGTGAGCTTTACGCTGCCGCCAAGGCCGCCGGGCTCCGGCGACGCCTATCTGCGCATGATCCCGCGCACCGAGATGGATATCGCGGTTGTCGGCGTGGGCGTCAGCCTCACGCTCGAGCGCGGCATCTGCACCGCCGCCCGGGTCGGGCTTGGCGCGGTGGCGCCGACGGTGCTGCGGGTCGATGCCGCCGCGCGGGCGCTGATCGGCGGCAAGCTCGACGATGCCTCGCTCGATACCGCAGCCGCCGCCTGTTCGGCCGCCTGCCGTCCGATCGACGACAAGCGCGGCACCATTGCTTATCGTACCAAAGTTGCCGGCGTGCTCTTGAAGCGCACGGCGGCGATTGCCGCCAAGCGCGCCGTTGGAGGGAATTAGAAGACCATGGCAAAACTGCACGTATCCACCACCATCAACGGCGAGCCGATGGAATTTTTGTGCGAGCCCAGCGACACCATGCTCGACGCGTTGCGCGGGCCATTGGCCCTGACCGGCTCCAAGGAAGGCTGCGCGTCCGGCGATTGCGGCGCCTGCAGCATCATGCTGGACGATCGCCTGGTCTGCTCCTGCCTGATGCTATCGGCCGAGTCCGAAGGCCGGCAGATCCGCACCATCGAGGGCATGGCGCGGGGCGAGAAACTGCACCCGCTGCAACAGAAATTTCTGGAGGTGGCCGCGCTGCAGTGTGGCATCTGCACCTCGGGCATGCTGGTTGCCTCCGACGCTTTGCTGCAGAAAAATCCGCGCCCGAGCGAGCAAGAGGTGCGGTACTGGCTCGCCGGCAATCTTTGCCGGTGCACCGGTTACGACAAGATTGTGCGCGCGGTTCTGGAAACCGCAGCCGAAATGGGCGAGCAAGGAACGAAGGAGTCCCGGCAATGAACGTGATCGCCAACAACAAGTGGATCGGCCAGCGCACTATTCGTCCCGACGGCGCCGACAAGGTCACCGGCCGCGCGGCCTTTGCCGCCGACACCACGATGCCCGGCATGATCTGGGGCAAGGTCAAGCGCAGCCCGCACCCGCACGCGCGGATCAAATCGATCGACACCTCGAAAGCGGAGGCGCTGCCCGGCGTCAAGGCCGTGGTCACCGCGCGCGATATCGTGGATTTTCCGGTCGACAAATCGGTGATGCTCGGCATTCAGGACATGCGCTGGATGTGCCGCAACGTGATGGCGCGCGAGAAGGCGCTGTTCCCCGGCCATCCTGTCGCGGCGGTCGCCGCCACCACGGAGGCGATCGCGGCCAAGGCCTGCGAGCTGATCGAGGTCGACTACGAGGTGCTGCCGTGGTCGATCGAGATCGAGGACGCGCTGAAACCCGACGCGCCGATCCTGCACGAGTTCATCAAATTCGAGGGCAAGCCGTCCAACATCGCAGGCCGCATCGAAGTCAAGAAGGGCGACATCGCGCAAGGTTTTGCCGAGGCCGAAATCGTCATCGAGCGCACCTTCACCACACGCCCGGTTCACCAGGGCTATATCGAGCCGCACGCCTGCCTCGTCAGCGTCGCGCCCGATAACAAGACCACGATCTGGAGTTCGAGCCAGGGCCAGTTCATGGTGCGCGCGATGACGGCGTATCTGACCGGCATTCCGCAGAGCGACATCCGCGCCATTCCGGCGGAAATCGGCGGCGGCTTCGGCGGCAAGACCATCGTCTATCTCGAGCCGCTTGCAACGCTATTGGCCAGGAAATCCGGCCGTCCGGTCAAGATGGTGATGACCCGCGAAGAGGTGATGCGGGCGACCGGGCCGACTTCCGGCTCCAGAAGCACGGTGAGGATCGGCGCCAGGAAAGACGGCACCATCGTCGCCGCGCAAGGCACCTTCTATCTACAGGCCGGCGCGCTGCCGGGCTCGCCGATCCGCGGCGCGGTCGGCTGCAGCTTTTCGCCTTACGATATCCCGAACGTGCTTTCGGTCGGCTTCGACGTGCTTTCCAACCGCTCCAAGGTCGCGGCCTATCGCGCGCCGGGCGCGCCGATCGGCGCTTACGCGGTGGAGTGCGTGATCGACGAGCTCGCCGAAGCGCTCAAGATCGACCCGCTGGAGCTGCGGTTGAAAAATGCCGCCAGGCAGGGCACCAAGGCCGCGCATGGCCCGGTGTTTCCGCGGATCGGCTATGTCGAGACGCTGGAGGCGGCCAAGGCGCATCCGCACTATGGCACGCCGCTCGGCAAGCTACAGGGCAGGGGCGTCGCTTCCGGCTTCTGGTTCAACGCCGGCGGCGAATCCAGCGCACAGGTCAACATCACCGAGGATGGCAACGTCGTCGTCACCACCGGCCATCCCGATATCGGCGGCTCGCGCGCGGCGATCGCCAACATCTGCGCCGAGCTGCTCGGCATCGATTACCGCCGCGTGTCGGTATTGATCGGCGACACCGCGACCGTCGGCTTCTCGAATCTCACCGGCGGCAGCCGGGTGCTGTTTGCCTCCGCGATGGTGGTGACGCAATCGACCGACAAGGTCATCGCCACGCTGCGCGAGCGCGCCGCGAAAATCTGGGAGATCGATCCGGAAGCGGTGAAATGGGAAAATGGCGCCGCGCATCCGGCCAGCCCCAATGCCGGCCAGTTTGAACCGCTGACGCTGGCTGAGCTCGCCGCGAAGGCCCCGCAGATGGGCGGGCCGATCGGCGCTGGCGTGCAGCTCAACACCGAGGGCGCGGAGGGCGGCTTCGGCACCCACATCTGCGACGTCGAGGTGGACATCGAGCTCGGCATCGCGCGCGTGATCCGCTACACCGCCGTGCAGGACGTCGGCCGCGCTATCCACCCCGGCTATGTCGAGGGCCAGATGCAGGGCGGCGTCGCGCAGGGCATCGGCTGGGCGCTCAACGAAGAGTACATCTACAACCGGGACGGCAAGGTCGATAACCCCGGCTTCCTCGACTACCGCATGCCGGTCTGTTCGGACCTGCCGATGATCGACACCGTGATGGTCGAAGTGCCGAACCCGAAGCATCCGCAGGGCGTCAAGGGCGTCGGCGAGGTGCCGCTGGTGCCGGTGCTGGCCGCCGTCGCCAACGCCATCCACAACGCGCTTGGAAAACGGTTTTACAGTTTGCCGATGTCACCGCCACGAGTATTGGAAGTGCTGGACACGCCGGAGACCCGTCAAGCGGCGGAGTGATCGAGATCGCGCGGTTCGCCATCTGGCGAATTCGGCGACCTTGCCCGCCAAGCGAGGACCCCGAGCCGGCTGCCGCGACCGGGATTGCGCGCCTTCGACGTTGGCCGGGTGCGGAGCCGGTGATTCGCATTGAAATCACATGGCCAGCTGCCATTATGCGCCGAAGATTTGCCGGCATTCGGATTCGTTTTGGGACGGACCAGCGGGTCAGCCGGCCCGCTCGAGACGGGACTAAATGGTGTCGATCGCCGATCCAGCTGCCGCACCACCCTTTGCGGGCGCAATGGCGCAACCCGCGCCCGCGGTCGTCTTCACCCCGGCTGTTTCGGCGGCGGTGGCCGAGCGGGAGCTGCGGATCGATCTGTTCCGCGGCCTGGCGCTGTGGCTGATCTTCATCGATCACCTGTCGCCCGATCTGTTGACCTGGTTCACCATCCGCAATTACGGATTCAGCGACGCCGCCGAGATCTTCATTTTCATCTCCGGCTACACCGCGGCGTTCGTTTACGGCCGCGTGATGCTTGCCTCCGGCTTCCTGATCGCGTCGGCGCGGATCCTGCGGCGGGTCTGGCAGATCTATGTCGCGCATGTGTTCCTGGTCACCATCTTCCTGGCCGAGATTGCCTTCGTCGCCATCAGGTCAGACAACCCGTTTTACTCGGAAGAAATGCGCATCGTGGATTTTCTCCAGCATCCCGGCGCGGCGCTGCTGCAGACGCTGCTGTTGAGATTTCGTCCGCTCAACATCGACGTGTTGCCGCTTTATATCGTGATGATGTTCTTTCTGCCGGCGATCCTGTGGCTGATGAAATGGCGCGCCGATCTCACCCTGGCGCTGTCGATCGCGCTCTATGCCCTGACCAAGCATTACGATTGGTATCTGAGCGCCTATCCGAGCGGCTATTGGGCCTTCAATCCGTTCGCCTGGCAATTGCTGTTCGTGTTCGGCGCCTGGTGCGCGCTCGGCGGCGGTCGGCGGATGTCGGGCATTCTCGCGTCACGGATCACGCTGTCGGTTTGTATCGCCTATCTGCTCGCGGCGTTCTGCGTCACGTTGACCTGGGATTTTCCACAGTTGAACTACCTGATGCCGAGTTGGCTCGAGCGATGGATGTATCCGATCGACAAGACCGATCTCGATTTGCTTCGCTTCCTGCACTTTTTGGCGCTGGCGGCGATCACCGTGCGGCTTGTGCCGAAGGGCTGGTCTGGATTGCACTGGTCCTGGTTCTGGCCTTTGATCCTGTGCGGCCAGCACTCGCTGGAGATTTTCTGCCTCGGCGTGTTCCTGTCGTTCGCGGGCTATTTCGTGCTGGTCGAGAGTTCTGCTGGCATCGGCTTGCACGTCCTGGTCGGCATCTTCGGGATGCTGATCATGTCGGCCATCGCATGGCTGTGTACCTGGTACAAGCATTCCGACGCGAAGGGTCCGCGAGCGATCATCGGCAATGCCGATATAACGGGCGGCGCCTGATGAGGCTGGGAATGCACTCTCACGCTGCTTCGCGGCGACTGATCTTTCAGCGCGCCGCGGTCGCCACCGGCGGAATCAGGGAGCGACGGTCCTTGATGTAGGCGATGGTGACGCCGAGTCGTTGTACGGTGCCGATCACCTTGCCGTCGAGATCGCGGTCGCAATTCATCTGGGTCGGGGCGATGAAGAACTCGGACTGGCTCCACTTCGGCTTGAAGTCGAAGTGCAGTTGCGGCAGCGTGACGGTCTTTTCGAAGGCGAGGCGTTCTCCGCAAACCGCGACCGAATAGACCGGCGCGGGACTGGTCGCATCGAGCGGCTCGGTGCGGCGCAGATAGGCTTCCAGCTGCTTGAGCGCCTCGGGCATGCTGGCGAACCAATAGTCGAGGTCATAGCGCCGCGACGCGCCCTCGAGGCCTCCGACCGTGGCATTGTAGAACAGGTATTCGTAAGGATGCAGGCTCACCAGCGTGAGCGCGTTCCAGAGCAGGCACCCGCTCACCAGCGCCAGCCCACCGGCGGCGGCGAGGCGGCCCCGCGCCGCGAGCGCCGTTACCGCCGCGTCGAGACCGATGCCGGCCAGGACCGCCAGCGCCGGAATCACGAACAGGAAATGACGCAAGCCGGTGAATGCCGGGCCATGGCAGATCACCTGGCAAGCCAGCGGGAAAATTACCGTCAGCGATACCAGCACAATATCCCGGCGCTGCGGATGGCCGGCGCCGGGTTCGAGACGCGGTAGCAGCGCGAATATCATCGCCAGGGCCGCGCCGAACAGCATCAGCAGCGGCACGCGGACCAGGATATAGATCGGCACATAGAGCCGCGGCGTATTCGCCATCTCGTAGACCTGACCGGCGAGCACCGTGCGAATCGAGTAGTCAAACTCGGAGAACGCGAGCAGGCCGCGAATCGGGTTGAGCGGCGCCAGCGCCGCCCACGGCCACGCCAGGATCATCATGAGATAGGCGAGCAGCAGCGCCGGCAGCAGCCGAACCGAGGCTTCGATCGCGAAGCGTCGCGCGCGGTGACCGCGCCATGGCGCAGGCAGGTATAGCAGGATCGCAAAACCGGCGTACACCGGGAGCAGCAGAGCGAGCACCCGGATGCCGAGCGCGGCTCCGGTCAGGAGGCCGAACGCGGCTAGCTCGGACGCGCGAGGCGAGGGCAGCGCGCGCGCGATGCGGATCAAGAACAGTGTCGCGCCGATCATCGCGGCGGCGAACGGAATGTCCTTGGTGTGGTTGAACATGGTGCCATACCATGCGCCGCAGACACTCAAGCCGGCCGCGGCGATCAGGGCCGCGCGCGGACCCGCGATCAGCCGCGCCGTGGCCGCTGCCGCGCCGATCCCGCCGATCCCGATCAGCGCGCACAGGATATGGCGCAGATCATACGTATCGATCGGGAGCAGATGGCTCAGCGCAACGGCAATGATGTCGAACAGGCCGCCATAGAGATACAGGTTTTCGAAGCCAAAAACGCTTTGGTCGGTGAAGCCGCTGGCGTAGTAGGAGATGATCAGTTCGCCATATCGATGCTGAACGCCCTCGTCGTTGGAGATGGCGTAGTCCTTGAAGGTGCACAGCGCGAGGATGACCAGCGCGGCAAGGAGGATGGCGGTTGCGACATCATAGACCTTGCGACGCGCGATCCACGACACCGGCCCGCGCCACGGCAGGGATCTCTGCGCGATGCTGCGAACGGACCGTTCCCCGGTTAGCTTCACCTCGGTCATGGTGCGGTCATCTCATCCCGACAAAGGCGGCAGCTCTGCGAGGGAACCTCGGCAAAGTTTTCTAGCGCGGATGCCTGCACGTTCGGGAATGCGTCGAACCATCAGGCAGCTGCGCCCGGCCGCGAACTTCCGAACCGGCCGGCCAAGCCGACCCAACGCCACGACCGATCGCGCACCAGCACCCGGCACGGACCACCGCCGCCCGCGCCCAATCCGCCGCTCGTTCCGAGAGCCTCCCACATGTCACCCTCGCATTTCCGAGGCGGCATCGTATCGGCACAATTGGCGCTTTGATAGAGGTGAAAACTCGTTGGCGACTGCATGCCCGCTGGCGACGCATGGACTATTGGTCGATCCAATAATAGAGTTCGGCGGCCTCCGACCTGCTTCTATGCGCTCGGCAGGCAAAACACAGGCAAAGCAAGAGCCCTAAAAAAACAGCTCGACAGCACGCTGATGCGAATGGCTTCCGATCCGAAAGCGAAATGGCGCGTACGAACAGCCTTCGTCTGCCTGTTCGTTTTTGTGGTCGCTCTTTCCTACGGGGCGTATTTCGTATCCGACTTGCGCAAGCTGCAGGACAGCATTTCCGCCCATGAAAGCCAGGCGGCGCTGCAAGGCGTCACCGGCCCCGGGCAACTGGACGAGGCGCTCCGGCAGCACCCTTCTAACAAATTCCTGCAGCTGATAGCCAGGGCAACCAGGGCGGCGGAGGAAACCGACGCCGCTATTGAAAAATTGTCGAATGAAATCGCGCCGCCGGCGGTTGCAAAAAATCTCGATTTAGGCGCGGCGAGCCGGAGCGATCTGGAGGCGCTGCGCCGCGATTTGAAAACCGCGGAAACCAACGCGACGACTTTCATGCCGCGCTATATGGCGCTGCTCAAGGCCGGCCGCGATGGCGTGGAAAAATACGCGCTCTCGCTGCACGTCGAAAAAGACGCGATCGGCAGGCTGTTGGAGGGCATCGACGGACGCGACGCCGAAATCGCCGCCTTTACTTCCAGGATGTTATCGGCGCGCGCCGATTTTTATCGCGCCTACGAAAGCTATGTCGCGGTCCTGGCCGGGGAATTCGGCGCTTATAAGGTCGAAAACGGTCAATTCATTTTCCCGTTTCAACGCACCGTCGACCGCTACAATGTCGCGGCTCATGCCATGGGCGTGGCCGCAAAGCGGCTTACCGATCTGGAACTGGAAAGAAAAGAGCTGCGGCAATCGCAGCAGGAGCGATGGCTGCGGCTCGTCAACGCCAAATGAATGGGATACGGCGGATGGTTCGCTGATTTGACCCGACGGGCAAACCAGCTGCACGCCGATTATCTTTCTTGTTGATATCGAAGCGTGGTCGTTCAAGCCTGTCCCATCACAATTCCCTCGCATTGCTGAACGTGAACGACGAAACCCGCCGGGTGTTCTCGTCGAGGATCAAGGTACGGGTGATCGGCGGCTCCGCGCGCTGGCTGCAGTTCTCGCGTTCGCAAAGCCTGCAGTTGACGCCGATCGGAGTGCCCTCGGCCTTTTCCAGATCCACTCCGGTGGCGTAAACCAGGCGCGATGCATGGCGGATTTCACACCCGAGCCCGATCGCAAAACGCGGCTGCGGCTGCGGGTGTGGCGCAACCGGGCGGCGCACCATCTGCGCGATCGAGAAATAACGGGTGCCGTCCGGCAGCTCGATCACCTGTTTCAGCAAACGATCCGGCGTGTCGAAAGTCGAATGCACGTTCCAAAGCGGGCAGGTGCCGCCGAATTTCGAAAACGGAAACGTCCCGGACGAAAATCGTTTGGAGACATTGCCGGCATTGTCGACTCGCAGCATGAAGAACGGCACGCCGCGCGCGTTGGGCCGCTGCAGCGTGGTCAGGCGATGGCAGACCTGTTCGAAACCGGCATTGAAGCGCTGCGCCAGCACGTGGACATCGTAGCTCAGGCTTTCCGCGGCGGCGTGAAAGGCCTGATAGGGCATCATGACCGCGGCCGCGAAATAATTCGCCAGGGTAATCCGATAGAGCCGGCGCGGGGTGTCATCGAGCGGCCCGGCGCGATTGACGATCGCGTCAAAGCTGCCACCGCACTCGGCAATTCCGGTCTGGAAGGCGAGCTGGAAGGCGCGGCCCGGCCCATCCACCAATTCCGAAATCAGGAGTTGCCGGCGGTGACGATCGAACCGCCGCAGCGTCTCGCGCATTACGTCGACCGGCATGACGCGAGTAACAATCGAATGCTTTTCACGCAAGCGAACACCGAGCGCCGCAAACAGCGCCTCGGCGGGCACGTCCAATTGGTCGCGCAGATTCTCCGCCGCCTGTTCGAGCTCGGGAAAATAATTGCGGTTGGCCTCGATCAGGTCGCGGACGCGCTCGATCGGATTGGCCTCGAAGCGCGCGCCCTCGTCGCGGCCGGCGAATTGCGCGGCGGCCATGGTCTCGCCGCGACGGGCTTCGGTATAGGCGGCATAGAGCCGCTGCAATGAGTGCGTCACGCCGGGGCACAGTTCGGCAAGGTCGCGCAATTCCTGTTTCGGAACATCGATCTGCCGGAACAGCGGATCGGAAAAGATCTCGTTCAATTCGGCGAAGAAGCGGTCTTCGTCGGCGGTGGCGAGATCGCGCAGATCGAGGTCATAGGTTTCCGCCAGGCGGAGCAGGATCTGGGCCGTCACAGGCCGCTGGTTGCGCTCGATCAAGTTGATGTAGCTCGGGGATATGCCGAGGCCCTCGGCCATCTGGGTCTGCGACAACGCCAATTGCTGGCGGATGCGCCGGAAGCGGGGACCGACGAACAGCTTTTTGCCGGAATTAGTGGCCATGGCAGCCTCACTGACCGGGTTCCCTGGAACCGAGCCTCATTGTGACGTGACTGACTTCGCAAAGGCAGTTTATTGACAAAAATTACAACATAACAAATTTGACAGAGATATATGTTACACATGATCATCATTAGGATGCAAGGGGTATATACCAAACGGAAAGTTTAGCGTTTAGCTCTCGCCACGTTTTGCAACGCACTGTCACGAATGTCGATTGGAGATTACGACGATGGCGAAGACCTTCGAACAACTCGTTCCCGCGCCCGCAGGCCGCTTCGATGGCATCAGCCGTCCCTACCGTCCGGCCGAAGTGGAAAAGCTGCGCGGCTCAGTGCCGATTGCCTACACGCTGGCCGAAAAGGGTGCCAACCGGCTTTGGAATTCGCTGCAGACCGAGCCCTTCGTCAATTCGCTGGGCGCGGTCACCGGCAACCAGGCGATGCAGCAGGCGCGCGCCGGGCTACCCGCGATCTATCTGTCGGGCTGGCAGGTCGCCGCCGACGCCAACACCGCGGGCGCGATGTATCCCGACCAGAGCCTCTATCCCGCGAACGCTGGCCCCGAGCTGTGCCGCCGCATCAACCGTACTCTTCAACGTGCCGATCAGATCGAGCACTCCGAGGGCGGCGCCAGGATCGACTGGTTCGTGCCGATCGTCGCCGACGCGGAAGCCGGCTTCGGCGGTCCGCTGAATTCGTTCGAAATCATGAAGGCCTATATCGAGGCGGGCGCGGCCGGCGTTCACTTCGAAGACCAGCTCGCCTCCGAAAAGAAGTGCGGTCACATGGGCGGCAAGGTGCTGATCCCGACCGCGGCGCACGAGCGCAACCTGATCGCGGCGCGTCTGGCCGCCGACGTCTGCGGCACCCCGACATTCGTGCTGGCGCGCACCGATGCGGAAAGCGCAAAACTGATCACCGCCGACGTCGATGAGCGCGATCGCGAGTTCATCACCGGCGAGCGAACCGCGGAAGGATTCTTCCGCCTCAAGCCCGGCACCGGCCTCGCTCACTGCATCAAGCGCGGCATCGCGTTTGCGAAATACGCCGATTTGTTGTGGTGGGAGACTTCGACGCCGAACCTCGACGAGGCAAAGCAGTTCGCCGAGGCCGTGCACAAGGTCCATCCCGGCAAGATGCTGGCCTATAACTGCTCGCCTTCGTTCAACTGGGAAGCCAACATCGACAAGGCGACGATTGCAAAGTTCCAGCGCGAGATCGCCGCGATGGGTTACAGGTTCCAGTTTGTCACGCTGGCGGGTTTCCACTCGCTCAACCACGGCATGTTCGAACTGGCGCGCGGCTACAAGGCGGAAGGGATGGCGGCTTATTCCCGCCTGCAGCAGGCCGAGTTTGCCTCGGAGAAGTTCGGCTATTCGGCGACGCGCCATCAGCGCGAAGTCGGCACCGGCTACTTCGATCTGGTGTCCACCACCATCACTGGCGGCACCTCATCGACCACGGCGCTTCACGATTCGACCGAAGCCGCGCAGTTCAAGGCGCAGGATTCCAAGATCCACATTCAGGCAGCCGAGTAGCAAGGAGGCTTTGATGACCACAGGCAGCAATTTCTGGGTGATTGGCGGCGAGTTCGGCTCGATGAACTTCCACAAGCTGGTGGAAGGCTCGGCACAGGTTCAGGGCCCGTTCAAGACCCGCCAGGAAGCCGAAGATGCCTGGCGCGCGGTCTCCGAAGAGAACCGGCATAAGGCCGGCGTGCGTTTTTCCATCGTGGAGGAACCCTCTCGCGTCCCGGCCTGATCGGCCAGCCCTCAGAAGACATCTAAGGAGGTGAGCGGCCCCCTCCGGCTTTCCGGCTGGGGCCGCTCGCGTCTCTGGCTATGCCAAAGGCGTAAGTCTTTGGGAACAAAGGGTCTTTGCGGAGGTCACGGTTACTGATAGGTTGACCGGGAGTAAAACCCCCTCAGGACGAGGTCGGCCAGGCATGTCAGACACCCAAAGTACCGGGAGCAATGCCGTCAGCAATTCGCGTCCGATCCGGCTGCGGGACGCACTGCGCCAGGCGCGGATCGAGGCTGCCGATCGCACCGGCGTGGTCGTTGACCTGCGCGACGCCGAAGTGGCGCGGCTCGAAATTCTCAACGATGCGCTTGAGCCCTTGTTCGCGCAAATTCCGGAGCGGGTCGACCTGTTCGATCGCGGCATCAGCCAGGGCGACACGCCGCGGCTGTGGATCGACGTGGTTGCCCATGTCGTGATGGGACGCGACAAGCGCATTTACCGCTTCGTGCAGGACACCCGATTCGGCCGCATCGTGATCGCCGAATCCCACGAGGTCGCCGCGATCGTCGACGCCGTCACCGATTACGTTGCGCGCCGCATGATCGAGCGCGAGCACGCGCTGGTAGCGGCACCCGCGCCAATGCCGGTCGTGATCGAAAAATCGCGCCGCGGCGGATTCTGGACGTTCGCGCTCGGCTTCATCGTCGGCGCGGTCGCGCTGTTCGGGCTTGCGCTGTTTGCTACCTTGCGGAATCTCTAGATCAGCCGCGTCCGACACAATTCCGCGACGCGCAGCGTCTCGTCGATACCCCGGACTGTCTGCTCGCAGCGCCACGCGGCACCATCGCGCACGATCGAAAACAGGTTATAGGCCGCCGAGGGATGGCGGCCATGCGCCACCGCCGAGGCCGAGGGCACGCCGACTGCGGGTATCTGGCCCTGCGGCCCCTCGATCCAACTCGTGGAATGGATGTGATCGTGTCCGTGCAGCACCAGCTCGACGCCATGCTGCATGAGAAGTGCGCGCAATTCGGCCGAATCGGTCAATCGCTTGGTGCGTCCGTCCGAACGCAGCGGATGATGAATCAGAAGCACGCGAAACGTCTCCTCGCGGGAGAGCTTCACCAGCAGCCGCTCAAGCGCCTCGAGCTGGCTGCGCCCAAGCCATCCCGTAGCCATCACCGGCGCTGTCGGCACCGCCGAGGACAAGCTGACCAGCGCCAAGGGGCCGCGCCGGCGCAGCGACGGAAATGTGGCGCCGGTAACGGGCGCATCGTCACCACCGAGATAGCTCCCCCAGGCCTGCGCGAACCGACCTTGCGTCGCGCGCACGTAGGCGTCGTGATTGCCGGGGACGACCGTGACACGGTCTGCGGCGCCAACGCTCTCCAGCCAGTTCCGCGCCAGCACGAATTCCGTCTCCAGCGCGAGGTTCACGAGATCGCCGGTGATAGCGATGTGGTCCGGCGCGCGCGCTTGCAAGTCCAGCACCAGCGCATCGAGCACCTCGCGCCGATGGTATCGTTGCCGATTGCGCCTCCAGTTGAGATACCCGAGCGCGCGCTTTCCCGCGAGCTCGCGCAGCCGCGGTCGGGGCAGCGGCGGAAGATGCGGATCCGACAAATGGGCCAGCGTGAATTCCGCCATCACGCGCCTCCGCGACCGTTGCCCGTCGGGATGAGGCGTTGCACGATCATATCGTGGTATCCTGTGAATTACCGCAAAACCAATGACAAGCCGGCTGGCGCGACGCAAGGATGATCAGCCCGGAGTTTGCGCATTCGAGGCGCATGCGGCAATGAGACTCTTGCGACGGAGATATGAAGTCGGTGCTGCGGCGTTTTTTGCATCTCTATTGGCGGTTTGCCCGCGGCATGACGCTCGGCGTCCGCGGCGTGGTGCTGGACGCCGATAACCGGGTGTTTCTGGTCAAACACGGCTATGTCAGCGGCTGGCATTTGCCGGGTGGCGGCGTCGAACTCGGCGAAACATTCGGCGAGGCGTTGCGTCGCGAGTTGCTCGAGGAAGGACGGATCGAACTCACCGGCGAGCCTGCCCTGCAGGGAGTGTTCCTGAATAGCCATGTCTCCCCCCGAGATCACGTCGCGGTCTACCTGGTCAGGCATTTTCGCCAGGGCAGGCTGCCCGACCCGAATCGTGAGATCATCGCCTGCGGCTTTTTCGACGCGAGCGCGCTGCCGGCAGAGACCACCGCCGGGACGCGGCTGCGGATATCGGAAGCTCTTGAGGGCAGGGCGCCGATCGCCACCTGGCGGTAGAGCGCCTTCCGGCGAGGGACCGGCGGTCCGCACCGAGAGCGATGGCCTCGTTGGTTCGAAGCGAGGCGCTGGACCTTGCGGGCTTGGCCGAATTTCGCGACAAGTCCCAAGGCGCACCCTGTGCCCGGACAAAGCGATGTCGTATCTGAAGGCCCTTGGCGCCCTGGCGTGTCTTTTTATTCTGGCCAGCAATATCTGGTCGATGTCGCGCTGGAACGAAGCCCGCGGCGTTTACGACGACGTCTGCTATTTGCGGCAGGCGCACTTGTTTCAGAGATTCGGGCTTGACGGTCTGAATACGGACATTGCGCGCGATGACGATCATTACCTGTCTTCAAAATTGAAGCAGATAGGTTTCCCGGATTGGAGCAATCCGAGGAGGGCGCCCTGTCACACCCCGATCCCGGCCACCGGCAAAATGGTGCTGCAGTATCCGCCGGGCACAGGGTTCCTGCTGGCGCTGTTTCCTGCGGGCTTTCAGGTGGTACCGCTCTATGTTTTCGCGACCGTTGTCGTTTTTGGCTTCGCACTGCTCGGAATTTTCCTCGCGCGCTCCAAATCCGCAATCCTGCTGACGACCGGTTTCGGCTGCCTTGCCATCTACCTGATGATCAACCCGACCAAGGCGAGCTATTCGATGGCGCCAAGCATGGCGATGTGCGCGCTTGCTGGCTATCTCACGGCGAAAACCTTCCTGGCCGAGCAGCGGAGACATCGGCTGCTCTTGACGGGACTGGTCGGATTCCTGATTGGGCTCGCGGTGAATTTCAGATTGCCCAACCTGTTTCTCGCGTCCGGATATCTGATGGCTTTCTTTGTCGCGTTCCTATTGACCCGGAAGATCCAGATCGTGCTGCAGGGTGCAACATTCGTCGCTGCGTTCGTGACGGGCATGACGCCGACGCTGCTTGCCAACGCGATCAATGCCGGAAGCCCGTTCGCCACCACTTACGGAAGCGACGATGTCACGCCACCCGATTTCAGCCTCGGGGTGATTCGCAGCTACGCCACGGATGTGCAATTCGTGTTGCTCGGGGTTGGGCTTGCGTGGAGTGTCTTGATGCTGCGCGGCCAACGTGGCGAGGCCGGCAGGCAAATAGCCGGTGTCACGGCGGCGAATCTTGTGGTGAATCTGGCCTTCTTCCTCAGCCATCCGGTCTTTACCCCCTATTATACGATTCCGATCGCGATGCTTTCGCTTTGGAGTCTGCTGTTTGCCTCGCTGCTGCAACCGGCGGAAGTAGTGGACGACGAGCTTGTGGCGCAGGCGGCAAAGTCCTGAGCATGATAGGAAGTTGACCAGACGGGTTTCGAACTGGGCGGGCGTTTTGCGAATGATCCCATCATCGATACGGATTGCCGTTCTGGTGCCGTGCTTCAACGAGGAGGCCGCGGTCGCAACCGTGATCGCCGACTTTCGTAAGGCGCTGCCGTCGGCCGAAATCTTCGTCTACGACAATAACTCGTCGGACCGCACCGTCGCGGTCGCGCGTGAGGCGGGCGCCGAGGTGCGCAGCGAGCGCCGGCAGGGCAAGGGTCATGTGGTCCGGCGGATGTTTGCCGATGTCGAGGCCGATATCTATGTTCTGGTCGATGGTGACGCGACCTACGACGCCGCCAGCGCCCCACGCATGATCGACACCCTGCTGTTGGATCGCCTCGATATGATCGTCGGCTTCCGCGTCGATCAGGCCGAGGCTGCCTATCGGCCCGGCCATCGCACCGGCAACCGGATGCTGACGAGCTTTCTCTCCTTGGTGTTCGGCCACGCCTTCAAGGATATTCTCTCTGGCTATCGGGTATTTTCTCGGCGTTTCGTCAAATCCTTTCCGGTGCTGTCGGACGGCTTCGAGATCGAAACCGAGCTGAGCGTGCATGCGCTGGAGCTGGCGCTGCCGGTCGCCGAGATCGAAACGCCTTACTATGCCCGCCCGGCAGGATCGTTCAGCAAGCTCAATACCTGGCGCGACGGTGTTCGGATTCTCGGCACCATCCTGAGACTCTACCGATCTGAAAAGCCATTGCGTTTCTTCACCGCGATCGGAATTTTCCTGATTCTGGTTTCGATCGGCCTCGCGATACCGATCGTCATCACCTATCTCGAGCAGGGCATCGTCCCGCGTCTGCCAACCGCGGTGCTGTCGATGGGATTGATGATACTGGCGGTGCTCTCGGTGTCCTCGGGTTTGGTGCTCGATACGGTAACCCGCGGACGCCGCGAGATGAAGTTGCTGGCCTACCTGTCTCAAGCCCCGATCAAACGAACCGAATAAGTCTTCAACGCGATCCCGCGTTGGGTGACGGGGCGATGGACCGCGCTTTCGCCAGATGCTATCCCCCGCCTGACCATGGGCGATCTTTCTCTGACGATTTTGGCTGAGACCGAAAACGACGCGCAAGCGATCGAACGATTGCACGAGCGCACGTTCGGGCCCGGCCGATTCGCGCTGAGCGCCTATCGACTTCGCGAACATGTCGATCACCTGCTGGATCTGTCGTTCACGGCCCGGATCGGCACGCTGCTGGTGGGCTCGGTGCGCCAATTACCGGTTTGCATCGGCGATACCCCGGCGCTGCTGCTGGGGCCGCTGACGGTCGAACCGCCGTTTCGTGGCCGCGGCGTCGGCCGGGCGCTGCTCGACCGCGCGCTGAAGCAAGCGAAGGCAAAAGGCCATCGTCTGGTGTTGCTGGTGGGCGACGAGGCCTATTACAGCCGCGTCGGCTTCAAGCCTGTCCCCAAGGGACGAGCGATCATGCCGGGACCCGTCGACTTCAGCCGCGTGTTGGTGGCGGAGCTGGTCAAGGGTGCGTTCACCGGTGTTTCCGGTCCGATCCGTCCGGACTGGAGCATGGCACGATAGAGCGCTTCGAGCAAAATGGACGGCGGTTGGCGTGCAGCAACGCGACAAACGAGACAATTGCGACTTAGCGCCCCTCGCGCAGCCAGGTGGCCGCAAACCCGCCGAGCAGCAGCAACAGGCCGATCAGGCCGGCAAACAACGGCAGCACGCCGACGCCCCTGACGACGCTGGCGTCGCGCATCCTCACGCCCATCCAGCCATCGCCGCGGAAAACACTGGCTGAACGCACCGGAATGATGCGCGGAAGCTCGATGCTCGAGCCCTCCACGACGCGCCTTGCATCGCCGCCGGTCGCCTGCGTCAGCGGCTTGAGCGTGCCGGTCGTAGAAGTGACTTCCGAAAACTCTTTGGGATTGGTCGGTCCGATGTTGATCAGGGCCTTCAGCGCGCCATCCGTTGCCTGCCACAGTCCGAGCTCGTTGGCAGGGAGCGTCGAATTCCACCGGCCGGGCTCGCTGGCGCTCAGCGTCAATTCACGCGTGGCGCCTGAGGGCGAGGTCACCGTCACCGGCGGGACGCTATCGGCCATGGTCTGACGCTGCACCACCAAATCGTGGCCATGGACCTGGAGGCGCAGCGCCTCCTCATCGAGATCGGGCTGCTTCATCAGCCAGTGCGACATCCGACGCAACAAGTCGAGATGTGGTCCGCCGCCCTCGTAGCCGCGCGCCCATAGCCAGATATGGTCGGTTAACAGCAATGCGACGCGGCCCTCGCCGAAACGCGAGAGCAGCAGCAGCGGTTTGCCGTCGGCGCCAGTCATCACGGGAGGATTGGTCGTGTTGCGCGTCTCGACGGTGCGGAAGAACCGGCTCCAGTGCGGAGGCTCGAAGCCCGAGCCATCCAATCCGCGCGTCACCGGATGGCGCCTGCCGGCCTCGCTCAAATGCGCGTAGAACGGCTTCTCGGTGACGCCGACCGGTTCGGCCGGCAGCACCGAATCCAGCGGCGTGCGCCAGATGCTTGTGGTCGAGGCGTAATCGGGACCAGCCGAGACCAGCACCGCGCCGCCGGCGCGGACATACCGGGCGACGTTGTCTAAATAGACCATCGGCAGCACGCCTTGGCGCGCGTAGCGGTCGAAGATGATGAGCTGGAATTCGTTGATATGCTGCTGAAAAAGTTCGCGGGTCGGAAACGCGATCAGCGACAATTCGTTGATCGGCGTGCCATCCTGCTTTTCCGGCGGCCGAAGTATCGTGAAATGCACGAGATCGACGCTGGCATCGGACTTCAAAAGGTTGCGCCAGGTGCGTTCTCCGGAATGCGGCTCGCCCGAGACCAGCAGCACCCGCAATTTGTCGCGCACGCCATCGATCGCGACCACGGCACGGTTGTTGACCAGGGTCAGCTCATTGTCGAGCGGCGAGGCTTCGATCTCGACGATGTTCGGCCCGGCGTGCTTGATGTCGACGTCGACATTGACGGTCTGCCCGCTCAGTACCGTGCGCTCGTTGATGACCTCGCCGTCACGGCGCACCACGACCTTGGCGCGCTCGCCGCTGACGCCCTGATCGTCCAGCCGGTAGGTGATGGTTTGGGTCTGGCCCACAATGCCGAACCGGGGGGCTGCGGAAATCGCAATGCGGCGATCGCGCTCGTCCTTGCGTCCGGTGATCAGGGCGTGCACCGGTGCCTGAAATCCAAGTGCCGCGGCGTTGGCCGGAATGTCATGCACCCGGCCGTCGGTGATCAGGAAGGCCCCGGCAACACGGTCGACGGGAACGTCCGACAGCGCGGAGGAAAGCGCGCCGAATAATTTGGTGCCGTCGGTTTCGCCGTCGGCCTGGCCTGCTTCGACTACCCGGACCTCGAGCCCCTTGATCTTCTTGAGGCCGTCGACCAGCGCCTCCTTCGCCTTCTCGGTTTCGCTGTTGCGCTGGCCGAAATTCTGGCTGGGGCTCTTGTCGATCACGACCGCTGCGACCGACGACAATGGCTCGCGGTCCTCGCGGGTAAATGACGGGTTGGCCAGCGCCAGCAGGATCAAGCCCAGCGCCGTCACGCGCACCGCCGCGCCGCGTGCGCGGCCGAGCAGCAGCAAGGCGGCGATGAGCGCGATTGCCGCGAGCCCGAGCCAAAGCACCAGCGAGGGAACCAGCGGCGTAAACGCAATGCCGTACTGCATGCCGCGTCCCTACTGTCCCAATCGCTCGATCAGCGCCGGTGCGTGCACCAGATCGGCCTTGTAATTTCCTGTCAGCGTATACATCACGATGTTGACGCCGGCGCGGAAGGCGAATTCGCGCTGCCGGGGCTCGCCCGGCGTCAGCGGCAGCATCGGTTGGCCGTCCGGACGTATCGCCCAGGCGCCGGCAAGATCGTTCGAAGTGATGATGATCGGCGAGACGCCGTCGCCGCCGTGGGCCGGCCTCGATGCGGCCTCGTCATCCTCATCGCGCGGCAGGGTTTCGACCCAGGTCTGGCCGGTATTAAATCGGCCGGGGAAATCGCGCAGCAGATAGAATGTCTTTGTCAGCACGTGTTCGCGCGGCACCGGCTCAAGCCCTGGAACGTCGAGCGAGGACAGGATATTGCGCAGCGCCGCCATTGCGGGGGTCTGTGATCCGCCGCCGTCTCCCGGCGGCGCCTCGATAGCGTCGCGGGTATCGAACAGCACGGTGCCGCCCTGCTTCATATAGGCGTCGATGCGGTTGATCGCATCCTGTGGCGGCTTCGGCGCGCCGGGCAGTACCGGCCAATAAATCAGCGGGAAGAACGCCAGTTCGTCATGCGCGGGATCGACGCCGACGGGATCGCCGGCCTCCAGTGCCGTACGTTGCGCGAGAAACAGGGTCAGGCCGGACATTCCTGCCTTGACGATGGAATTGACATCGGCGTTGCCGGTGACGACATAGGCCAAACGGGTCTGCGAGACGGCTTGCCTGGCAAAGTCGTCCTTGCTTTCAGCACGGGACGGCGAGGGCCCGGCCAGCATCGCGGCCGTGGTGAGCGCCAGCAACAACGCAGCCGGCGCCGCGCGCCGCCGCAGCAGGCCTGCGATCCCGGCGCCGAGCAGCGCCACGATGATGGCGTCGATCAGGAACAAGGCCAGCGATCCCGAGAGCAGGATGCCGCGCAGGTCGCGCGGCTCGGCATTGCTGTAGCTGGCATGTCGCGCAGGCAGCGATGAGGTTTCAAGCGGCGCGACGCGGTCCGCGGCCGCCAGCGTATTCACCGCCAGCGGACCGTCGGCCGGACCGTAAAAACCCGGCGGATGGTCCGGTATCGCGCGATCCCGGAAGTCTGCGGAAATCGGCTTTGCGGTCGAAGGAGGTGGCCCGAACGCGCCGAAACCGTCGAGCGTGCGCAGCGGCGCGACCGTTTCGGTGTTGGCTTCGCCGGCGACGCCAGCGCCCGGATTGGCCGTGTAGCCGGACATGTCGACGATCCGCCTCAGCATCTCGACGAAGCTGCCGGACATCGGCAGATCGGACCAGCGCATATCGGCGCTGACGTGGAACAGGCTGACCACGCCTTTGCCGCGACGTTCGCCGGTCACCAGCGGCGTTCCGTCCTCGAGCGACGCCCAGCTTTTCGTTGCCAGCACTGCATCCGGTTCGGCAAGCACCTGCCGGTTGACGGTGACGTCCTTCGGCACTGCAAGCCCGGCGAACGGTCCGTCGGCTGAGAACGAGACGAGATGCTGCGGTTTCTCCCAGGTGAGGCTGCCACCGAGGCTGCGTCCGCCACGGCGCAGTTTTACCGGCACCAGATCGTCGTCTGCCTGCGCCAGCCGCGGGCCGGCAAAACGCACCAGCACGCCGCCTTGCTCGATCCATGCCGCCAGGCGTTCGCGGATCTCGGGTGACAGCGTGCCGACATCGGCAAGCACGATCATTGGCAGCTTCTGATCGAGAAATTGGGTGATCGCCTGTTGCGGCGCGCCGCGATCGCCGAGCCGTACATCGGCGAACGGCGCCAGTGCGCGGGTGAGGTAGAATATCGGGGCCAGCAATGGCTGCGCCGTATCGCTGGTCGAGCCGCTGGCGATGCCGATCGCGCGCCGCCGCCATCGCTTGTCGAGCAGTTGCACCGCGCCGGCGGATCGTTCGCCCGATATCTCGAGCCGTGCGATGTCGTTGCGCAATTCGACCGGAAGATCAAACGCCGCTTCGGTCTCGCGGGTCTGCGGGGCAAAGCCGTAGCGGGCCTCGCCGATCGGCGACCCCTTGGAGTTGAGCGCCCGCACGATCCCGGCGGCGACGCCGCCATCGGGGCGCAGCACCTTCACCGTCATCTTCGCCGCGGCATTCTCCGCCGCGGCCAAAGCGAGCGGCGCGGACGTGCCGCCTTCAAAAACCGTCAACGCCCGATCCCCGATGGTTTTGCCCAAGCCTTCGAGAAACTCCGGTCCGCGCCCGGTATCGACGCCATCCGACAGCCAGGCGATCTCGCAGTCGCCGGTGGCTTTGAGGAAACGTCCGATCGCCGGCAAGGTTTCCACCCGTTCGACCGAATAGGGTTTCGGCGCGAGCTGGCGCAACGCCACCCGCGCCGTGCCGCCCGCCATCAGCGTGATATCCCGCGCGGGCTCCGACAGCGGGACCAGCGCAACGCCACGCCGGTCGCTGTCGGCATTCGCGATCAACTCGTCGGCGGCCTTGACCCTGATGTCCCAACTCGAAGCCGCGCTCCAGCCGTCGTCGAGCAGGATCACCAGCGGTGTCGAGGAGCCGGCAAGTCCGGTTTGCGGCTTCCAGATCGGTCCCGCGGCTGCCATGATCACCAGTGCCGCGGCGGCGAGCCGCAAGGCCGTCAGCCACCACGGCGTGCGCGCCGGAGTTTCCTCCCTCGGCGCGATATCGAACAACAGCCGGGTCGGCGGAAATTCTATCCGCCGCGGTCGCGGCGGCATCACCCGCAACAGCCACCACAGCGCCGGCAGGCTCAGCAGGCCCAGCAGCAGCAACGGTTCGGCAAACGAAAGAGGGAAGCCCGCGATCATGCGCTTCGTCCCGCTTTGACGGTCGCGGTGCGCACGCTTCCCTTGCTCACCATCATGCCGGAGTGCAGGAACAGCAACAGTTCGGCGGCCGATCGGCTGGTGGTGTGGGTGGCGAACAGCCAGTCGAGCTTGTCGGTCTCGCTGCGAATCTGGTCGCGGTGCAGCGCCACGCGTGCAACGTAGTCGACCGCCCATTTTTCCGCGCGGCCCGCCGTGATGACGTCGCCGCCTTCGGGCTCGACGAAGTCGATGCGGCCGGAATAGGGGAAAGTCTCTTCGGCGGGATCGACGATCTGAACCAGCGTGCCGTGCGCGCCGGATGCCGACAATCCGGCAAGCATGTTTCCGATCTCTGAAATCGGCGACCAGAAATCCGACAGCACGACGATTTCCGCAAGTGCCGAGGGCACAAACGACGGCGGCAGACTGAGGCGCGCGGCATCGTCATGCAACATCGCCTGTGCCATCTTGTCGATCACGCTGCGGCTCGCGGTCGGATTCATAAGTCCGGGGACGCCGACCCGCTCGCCGCCCGCGACCAGCAGTTCGGCGAGCGCGAAGGTCACGATCAGCGCGCGCTCCAGCTTGCTGTCCCGGGACCGCCTGGATGCAAACGCCATCGATGGCGACCGGTCCGGCCAAAGCCACACGGTGTGCGCGGCTTCCCATTCCTGCTCGCGTACGTAGAGGTGATCGTCGCGTGCGGAGCGCCGCCAATCCACGCTTTGCGACGGTTCGCCCGAAACGAACCGGCGATATTGCCAGAAACTTTCTCCGGAGCCGGCGCGCCGCCGTCCGTGCAGTCCGTGGATGACGTTGGCGGCGATGCGGCGAGCTTCAAGCACCAGACGCGGCAGCGTGGCGGCGAGCGTTCGGCTTTCGCCATCGGCACGTCGGATTGCTGTGATCTCCTTTGCCTCGTACCTGGTCTCTGCGGCCATCAACCAATCCGCGTCTTCAATTGCCTGATTACGTCGGGAATGGTGCGGCCCTCGGCGCGGGCGGAGAAGGTCAGCGCCATGCGGTGCTTGAGGATAGGTTCGGCGAGGTCGAGCACGTCGTCGACCGAGGGCGCCAGACGGCCGTCGAGCAAGGCACGGGCGCGAACCGCAAGCATCAGCGATTGGCTGGCTCGGGGCCCCGGTCCCCAGGCGATCAGCTTGCCGGCTTCGCCGCCCTCCGGGCCGGGGCGCGCCGAGCGCACCAGCGAGAGGATTGCTTCCACCACCGAATCGCCGACCGGCAGCCGCCGCACCAGCCGCTGCGCCGACATCAGCATGTCCGCGGCCATCGCGGCCTTGGCGAGCGTCGCTTCGACGCCTGTGGTTTCGAACAGGATGCGCCGCTCGGCATCGCGGTCCGGATAGTCGACGTCGATTTCCATCAGGAAGCGATCGAGCTGCGCCTCCGGCAATGGATAGGTGCCTTCCTGTTCCAGCGGATTTTGCGTTGCGAGCACATGGAAGGGCTTCGGCAGATCGTGGCGCGCGCCCGCAACCGTGATATGTTGCTCCTGCATGGCCTGCAGCAGCGCCGACTGGGTCCGCGGGCTGGCGCGGTTGATTTCGTCGGCCATCAAGAGCTGCGCGAACACCGGGCCCGAAATGAAGCGGAACGACCGCTTTCCGGAGCTGCTCTCGTCCAGCACCTCGGCGCCCAGAATATCCGAAGGCATCAGGTCAGGCGTGAACTGAATGCGCTTGGCGTCGAGCCCTAGTGTAATGCCCAGAGTTTCGACCAGCTTGGTCTTGGCGAGGCCGGGGACGCCGATCAGCAGCGCGTGACCGCCGGACAGGATCGTCACCAGGGTATTTTCAATCACCCGGTCCTGGCCGAAAATGACGGTGGAGATTGCAGCTTTCGCCGCGCGGATTTGCCCCGAAGCCTGTTCGGCGGAACGAACGATCACGTCCTCGAGCTTCTCTACACCGTCTGCGCCAGCCATTTCGTTCTCCTTGGAGCCATGCTCCGGATCAAACGCGCGGGCGATCCCCACGTCGTCCTGCCGTCGACTTCATGCTAAGCTTTATGCGAAGACCATGTATTCGTTGGGTTAAACTATCCCCATGTTATCGGGTTTTCAGGGTATTAACGGCATCACGATGTGGCGAGTTGATCCGTCACACTGCGGGCGGGCGGAACCTGTCCACGAGACAGATCGGAAAATTGGGCCAACGAACCAAACTTGGGCCAACGAAGACGTGCACCAATCGTGCCAAATCGAGGCGGTCAGACTCGGGGCAAACAATGGCGAAGCAAGGGCAGAACACCAGCCGGGGACTCGAAGGATTGGCGGCTGTCGCCAGCGAAGCCGCGACAACGACGTCGGCCGGAACGGGCCTGCCTCCGGTGCATCTGTGGGATCCGCCGTTCTGCGGCGATCTCGACATGCGAATCGGCCGCGATGGTACGTGGTTTTATATGGGGACGCCAATCGGACGGCCGGCTTTGGTGCGGCTGTTTTCGACGATCCTCAAGCGCGAGGGCGGCAAGCACTTTCTCGTGACGCCGGTGGAAAAGGTCGGCATCCGCGTCGACGACGCGCCATTTCTCGCCGTCGAGATGCTGAAAGACAGCGACGACCGCGGTCGACTGCTGCGTTTCCGGACCAATGTCGACGACTGGGTGCCGTGCGATCCCGCGCATCGGCTGCGATTCGAGGCGGCCGCGGATGGCGGCCTCACGCCGTATCTTCACGTGCGCGCCGAACTATGGGCCAAGGTGACCCGGCCGCTTTACTACGATCTGGTTGACATCGGCGAGGAGCGGGTGGTCGATGGTCGGCCAATGTTCGGGGTAGCATCGGGTGGCGAATTCTTTGCGATGGCGGATGCGGAGCAGGTGAGGGCGGCGTTTTGAACGAGCCGATGTTGAAAACAGAAGCAGCCGCGATCGGTTCGAGGGAGTTTTTCGATCGCAGCCGCGCGCGGCTCGGCTTTGAAGTGCCGCCGGGCCTGGCCGACCCCAACATCATCCCGAAGAGCGGCGATCAGGGCACCGACCGTATGCTGGAGATCATCGCCCACGAGCAGCCGGTTCGACCGGCGGCGGTGCTGATCCCGGTGGTGGACCATCCCCGGCCGACCGTGCTGTTGACGCAGCGCGCGGCGCACCTCAACGACCACGCCGGCCAGATTTCCTTTCCGGGCGGCAAGATCGATGCCACCGACGCCTCGCCGCTTGAGACCGCGCTGCGCGAGGCGGAGGAAGAGATCGGGCTGTCGCGGGAATTCGTCGATCCGATCGGCTACCTCGATCTCTACGGCACCAGCTTCGGCTTCCGCATCCTGCCGACGCTGGCGCGGGTGACACCGGACTTCAAGCTGCGCATCAATCATTCCGAGGTCGACGATGCCTTCGAGGTGCCGCTCGCCTTCCTGATGGATCCGGCGAACCATCAGGTGCACAGCAAGGAATTCCGCGGCATGGAGCGTTCGTATTACGCCATGCCGTTCGCCGAACGTTATATCTGGGGCGCGACCGCGGGAATTCTGCGCGTGCTGTACGAGCGGATTTACTTGCCATGATAAGGCCGGCCTTCACGGAGATCGGAGTTTTCCTGATCCCGTTCGCAGTCTATGCGCTGTTTTTAGTCGCGACACGCTCAGGGCTGCTGGCGCAGACATCATGGCCGGTGCACATCATCGCCAAACTGGTGCTTGGTTCGCTGCTGCTGGTGATCGTCAGTTTCATCCTGCTCGCGCATTTTTCCGGCGCCGCGCCGAACTCGACCTACATCCCCGCCCACATCGAGAACGGCAAGTTCGTTCCCGGAGTTGAACGATGACCGGTGCAAGCGTGGTGGCGCCCTGGCTCAAATCCGGCCCAACCGCCCGCGTCCTGCAATTGCTCGATGGCAACGGCGAGCAAGCGCGTGTGGTCGGCGGCGCGGTCCGCAATGCGCTCTTGAAGATTCCGACCGGCGATATCGACATCGCGACCACCGCCGTGCCGGATGAGGTGATCCGCCGGGCCAAGGCCGCCGGCATCAAAAGCGTGCCGACCGGGATCGCGCACGGCACCGTGACGCTGGTGGTCGATGCGCAGCCCTTCGAGGTCACCACGCTGCGCGAGGACACCGAGACCTTCGGCCGCAAGGCGAAGGTCGCGTTCGGCCGCGACTGGGTTGCCGATGCGAAGCGGCGCGATTTCACCATCAACGCCCTGTCGCTCGATGCCGAGGGGGTCGTCCACGATCATGTCGGCGGCCTTGAGGATATCGCCGCAAAACGCGTGCGCTTCATCGGCGATCCGAACCAGCGGATCGCGGAGGATTACTTACGCATCCTGCGGTTTTTCCGTATCCACGCCGCCTATGGCACGGGCGAACCGGACCGGCCCGGCTACCTTGCGTGCATCCGCGCGCGCGCCGGGCTCGCGAACCTGTCCGCCGAGCGGGTTCGCATGGAGATGCTCAAGCTGATGGCCGCGCAAGGCGCGCCCGGAGCGGTGACGGCGATGGCGGAGGGCGGCTTGCTGCAATCGATCTTCGGCGGCATCGCCTATACCGGACCGTTTGCGGCAATGATATCGGCGGAGCGCCTGCTTGGCCTCGAGCCGGACCCGGTGCGCCGGCTCGGCGCGCTGGCGGTCGCCGTCACCGAGGACGCCAGACGCGTCGCGCTGCGGCTGCGGCTGACCAATGTCGAAACCAGGGCGCTGGATTCGATGGGTCATCGC
This sequence comes from uncultured Alphaproteobacteria bacterium, assembly GCA_963840155.1. Taxonomy (GTDB): domain Bacteria; phylum Pseudomonadota; class Alphaproteobacteria; order Rhizobiales; family Xanthobacteraceae; genus Bradyrhizobium. Next base: position 168,174 of record CAWIXP010000002.1, on the reverse strand, counting down.
TGGTGGCGGCTCGCCGGCATGGACGAGGCCACCGCGCGCCGACGGCTGTACCGGCTCGGTCAAGAGCGCTACCGCGACCGGTTGATGCTGGCCTGGGCACGGGCAGGAGCCAATACCGATCGCACCGACTGGCGGGAGCTTGCCACTTTGCCGGCGCGGTGGCAGGCGCCGAAATTCCCGCTGAAGGCGGCCGATTTCATCGCGCGGGGAATTGCCGAAGGCCCGGCGCTCGGGCAGGTGCTGGCGCTGGCCGAAGACGCCTGGTTGGCGGCGGAGTTTCCGCTGGATCGAGCGGCGCTCGAAGCCATTGCCGACCGGACCGTGGCGCGCTTCGCCCGCGATGTCAGATCGTGAATATTCTTTCCGGCTTCGCGGAGATTTCCCTGCCGCAACTCCTGCTGGTTGCCGGTGTCGCGCTGTTTGCCTCGCTGGTCGGCGGCCTCGCCGGCTACGGCACCGGGGCACTGATGCCGCTGGTGCTGGTGCCGCTGATCGGTGCCGAGCCGGTGGTGCCGATCATCGCGATCTCCTCGATCTTCACCAATCTCAGTCGCTTCGCGGCCTACCTGCGTCATGCCGACGGTAAGCGCGCCCTCATCGTGATCTGCGCCGCCGGACTGTCCACCGCGCTCGGTGCTTACGGCTACACCCGGCTGACAAATGCGGGGGCGGCCCTGGTGATCGGCCTCATGCTGATTTTAAGCGTGCCGTTGCGCAGGATGGCCAAGCGCCGCGATCTCAGGGTCGGCGATGCAGGATTGGCGGCGGGCGCGGTAGGTTACGGGGTCCTGGTCGGCGGCACGACAGGCTCGGGCGTGATCCTGCTGTCACTGTTGATGGCGGCGGGCCTGGAGGGGGCGGCCGTGATCGCCACCGATGCCGTGATTTCGGTCGCCACCAGCATCATCAAGATCTCGGTGTTCGGATTAGCCGGCATCATCACCGCGCAGGTGCTGGCGTTCGCGCTTCTGATCGGCGCCGTCGCATTACCCGGCGCGTTTCTCGCGAAAGCCTTCGTCGAGCGCATGCCGGTGCATATTCATGCCGCGATTCTCGACCTGGTGGTGATCATCGGCGGCGTGGTGATGATCTCGGCGGCGGTGCGGCAGCTGCTATGAATTTTCAGTGATGGGTCGCCGTGAAGGTTTCCCCGCGCTTGGGCTACGGCCACTTCACTTCCGGCGGCATCGACGACAGGATCGACTCCACGTTGCCGCCGGTCTTTAGCCCGAAAATGGTGCCACGGTCGTAGAGCAGGTTGAATTCGACATAGCGTCCGCGCCGGATCAACTGCTCCTCGCGGTCCTCGGCGTTCCACGGCGCGGCAAAATTGCGCCGGACAAGTTCGGGATAGATTTTCAGGAACGCGCGGCCAACGTCCTGGGTAAAGGCAAGGTCGGCGTCCCAATCTCCGCTGTCGTGCCAGTCGTAGAAGATGCCGCCGACGCCGCGCGCTTCCCGGCGGTGCGGCAGATAGAAATATTCGTCGCACCACTTCTTGTATTTGGGATAGCTCGCGATCGCCGCATGCGCATCGCAGGCTGCTTGCATCGCCGCATGAAAGGCGACCGTATCGGGATCTTGCTGGGTCCGCCGCTGCTCCAATACCGGCGTCAGATCGGCGCCGCCGCCGAACCACGCCTTGGTGGTGACGACGAAGCGGGTGTTCATGTGCACCGTTGGTATGTTCGGATTGCGCAGATGCGCAATCAACGAAATGCCCGATGCCCAGAACGAGGGGTCTTCGGCGGCGCCCGGAATCTGGGCGCGGAATTCGGGAGCGAATTCGCCGTGCACCGTCGAGCAATGCACGCCGACCTTCTCGAACAGCCGCCCCCGCATCAGGCTCATCACGCCGCCGCCGCCGGGCTTGCCGGTATGGTCGGTGCGATCCCAGGGTGTGCGGGCAAACCGGCCCGGCGGATCGGGATAGAGCGAGGTCGGCGCCTCGCCTTCGAGTTTCTCGAACGCCTCGCAGACCTCATCGCGCAAGCGCTCGAACCAGGCCCGCGCGCGCGCCTTGCGATGCTCGATCACGGCCATGTCCATGCGCGGTCCACCCTGGTTTGATGCATCCTCTTTAGGCGAATCGGTACCGCTCCGCCCGAAAACGCTTTTAACCTTGCGGGCCGTGATAGGTGCAGCTTTCGTTGCAGCTGTCGCGGTGAACGCTCACCCGTGTGATCCGGCCCGCATGTTGAAGCCGCTCCCAGACGAAGCGTGACAGGTTTTCCAGCGTCGGCGGACCCAGCGCCTCGACGTTGTTGAGCAGCTTGTGGTCGAGCATGCTCTGGACCTCTGCCATACTACGCTGCAGCAGGCCCAAATCCAGTACCATCCCGGTCGCCGGATCGGGCGCGCCGCGCACCGTGACCTCGGCGCGGAAGGAGTGGCCGTGGATTTGCTCGCTTGCCGCACCCAATGTCGTTCCCGGCAGCGCATGGGCTGCCTCGAACCGAAACGATTTTGTCAATTCCCACATCGAAAGGGATTCCGATCCTTATCTGATACCAAGCGTCTTGTGCGTCTGCAGACTGAGCCGCCACTGCGGATGGTGCAGACAGTACTCGACTGCGCGCGCGGTGTTCGCGATCACGTCAGGCCCGTCCATCGGCTGCAACGAGAACCGTTCGAAATCGAGATCGACGAACGCTTCCGGCGCCGCATCGGCTTGCGGGTATATCAGCTTGAGCTCGTGACCTCGCCGCACCACCAGTTCGGCGCCGGCTTTCGGGCTGACGCAGATCCAGTCCATGGCAGCCGGCGGATCGATCGTGCCGTTGGTTTCGATGCCGATTGAAAAGCCGCGCGCGCGCAGCGCATCGACCAGCGCGGTGTCGACCTGCAGCAGCGGTTCGCCGCCGGTCAACACGGTATAGCGATCTGCCTCAGATGCCGCCCATTGCGCAGCGATGGTATCGGCGAGCTCTTCGGCCGTTGCATAGCGGCCACCCAGCGTTCCATCGGTTCCGACAAAATCGGTGTCGCAGAACTGGCAGGTCGCGCCGGCGCGGTCCTGCTCACGGCCGCTCCAGAGATTGCAGCCGGAAAAACGACAAAATACGGCTGCGCGTCCGGTATGGGCGCCTTCACCCTGCAAGGTCAGAAAGATTTCCTTGACTGCGTAGTTCAACCAAATTCTCCCTAAATCCAAATCTAAATCGCGGAACGGGTTTGCCGCAGCGCCTCACCAAGCGCCATTGCCGCCGCTATCGCGACATTGACCGAACGAAGGCCGGGCTTGATCGGGATAACCAGCCGCGCGTCGCTTGCCCCAACCACCTCGTCGGGCACGCCGGCGGATTCGCGTCCGAACAACAGGATATCAGCCGGGCCATAGCGATAATCAAGATAGGAGCTTACAGCCTTGGTCGTGAACAGGATCAGCCGGTAGCCTTGCTCGCTACGCCATTGCTCGAATTTTGACCAGGAATCGTGACGCATGATGGTCACCTGGTCGAGATAATCCATGCCGGCGCGGCGGAAGTGCCGGTCCGACACCGGAAATCCGGCGGGTTCGATGATATGGGCTGATACCTCGAGGCACGCACACAGGCGAAGTATGGTCCCGGTGTTCTGGGGAATGTCCGGCTGGAAAAGCGCAATCTGCATTCTCTGATCGCCCTCGAATTGCCGTTGGCAGCGCTCATCAATGGATGGATAAATCGTCGCTTGCGGCAGAATTAGTGCGTTGCATGCTAGGCAGCCGATAGCGGGCTTGCGCTCGTCCGGCAAGGGTGCCAATAGAACGATTCTGGACTGCTTGTTCCGCCCGATTGGGCCGGGAAAAGCGGTCTTTCTGCCGCCGCGGGGGGTCGCGGGCGCCGGCAGCCTCCCTCGGGTTCGTCTATGCGTTGCCTGGGGCGGTTCCACCGGCTGCAGCTTGGAAAGGGTTTGGAATCGTGACGACAGCGTCTTCGGCGGACCATCCAACACGCCGTGATTTTCTCTTTGTCGCAACGGGAGCTGCCGCAACGGTCGGCGGACTGGCCACACTCTGGCCGTTCATTTCCCAGATGAATCCGGATGCATCGACGATTGCGGCCGGCGCGCCGATCGAAGTCGACCTGACGCCAATTGCCGAAGGGCAGGACATCAAGGTGTTCTGGCGGGGAAAACCGATCTATATCAGCCACCGCTCCAAGAAGCAGATCGACGAGGCCCGCAGCGTTGCTGTGTCGAGCCTACCCGATCCGCAGCCCGACCAGGCCCGGGTCAAGGAGGGTCACGATCAGTGGCTGGTCGTGATCGGCATCTGCACCCACCTCGGCTGCATTCCGATCGCCCATGAGGGCAATTACGACGGTTTCTTCTGTCCCTGCCATGGCTCGCAATACGACTCCTCCGGTCGCATTCGCCAGGGACCTGCGCCGGCCAACCTGGCTGTGCCGCCCTATCAATTCGTTTCCGATAGCAAAATCCAGATCGGCTGATTCAGCGGAACGTTTCCCTGACTTTGAGCCTGTCGCGTCGCCTACCTCCCTTGGGGATCGCACCATGAGCGGACCATCCGACTACCAGCCGACCAATCCGACCCTGCGGTGGATTGAACGGCGTCTGCCGATTATGGGTCTGATGCACTCCTCGTTCGTGGCCTATCCGACGCCGCGCAACTTGAACTACTGGTGGACCTTCGGCGCCATCCTTTCGATGATGCTCGGGGTGCAGATTCTGACCGGCGTGATCCTGGCGATGCATTACACGCCGGAGGCGACCATGGCCTTCCGCTCGGTCGAAAGCATCGTGCGCGATGTGAATTACGGCTGGCTGTTGCGCAACATGCACGCCAGCGGCGCCTCGATGTTTTTCCTGGCGGTCTACGTCCATATGTTCCGTGGCCTGTATTACGGGTCCTACAAGGAGCCACGCGAAATCCTGTGGATTCTCGGTGTCATCATCTACCTGCTGATGATGGCGACGGGCTTCATGGGTTACGTGCTGCCGTGGGGCCAGATGAGCTTCTGGGGCGCCACCGTCATTACCAACCTGTTCTCCGCGATTCCTTATTTCGGCGAGAGCATCGTGACGCTGCTGTGGGGCGGCTATTCCGTCGGCAATCCGACATTGAATCGCTTCTTCTCGCTGCACTACCTGCTGCCGTTCGTGATCGCCGGCGTGGTCGTGCTGCACGTCTGGGCGCTGCATGTCGCCGGCCAGAACAATCCGGCCGGCGTCGAGCCGAAAACCGAAAAAGACACCGTGCCGTTCACCCCCTACGCCACCATCAAGGACATGTTCGGCACTTGCTGTTTCCTGCTGCTGTTTGCCTGGTTCATCTTCTACATGCCGAACTATCTCGGCGATGCCGACAACTACGTCGTTGCCAATCCCGGCGTGACGCCCGCCCATATCGTGCCGGAATGGTACTATCTGCCGTTCTACGCGATCCTGCGTTCGATCCCGAACAAGCTCGCCGGCGTGACCGCGATGTTCTCCTCGATCCTCGTGCTGGCATTCCTGCCGTGGCTCGATACGGCGAGGACCAAGTCATCGAAATATCGCCCGCTGGCCAAGCAGTTCTTCTGGATCTTCGTCGTGGTCTGCGTGTTGCTGGGCTATCTCGGCGCGCAGCCGCCCGAAGGCATCTATGTGATCGCCGCGCGTATCCTGACCTTCTGCTACTTTGCCTATTTCCTGGTCCTGCTGCCGCTGCTCAGCCGGATCGAAAAGCCGCGGCCGGTCCCCAATTCGATCGCCGACGACGTGCTGGCGAAAACCGGAAGCAAGGCAGCGCCGATGGTCTCGACGGTGATTGCGCTGATGGTGGCCGGCGCGCTGTTCGCCGGCAGCACGCAAGGGGCCCGCGCCGCAGATGAAGTGCCGCCGTCGCAGAAATGGTCGTTCTCCGGCCCGTTCGGCACGTTCGATCGGGGGGCATTGCAGCGTGGCCTCAAGGTCTACAAGGAGGTGTGCTCGGTCTGTCACTCGCTGAGCTATATCGCGTTCCGCAATCTCGCCGATCCCGGCGGCCCCGGCTATTCGGAAGCCCAGGCGAAGTCGTTGGCGGAGGAATACAAGATCAAGGACGGCCCGAACGATCAGGGCGAAATGTTCGAGCGGCCTGGCCGGCTTGCCGACTACTTTCCCGCGCCGTTCCCCAACGAGCAGGCCGCGCGCGCGGCCAACGGCGGCGGGCTGCCGCCGGACCTGTCGCTGATCACCAAGGCGCGATCCTATGAGCGCGGCTTCCCGAGATTCGTGTTCGACTTTTTCACCCAATTCCAGGAGCAGGGCCCGAATTACGTCGATGCGCTGCTGCAGGGTTATGAAAAAACTCCGCCGGCCGGCGCCAGCATTCCCGCCGGTTCTTATTACAACAAATATTTCCCCGGCCACGCCATCAAGATGCCGCCGCCGCTGAGTGATGGCCAGGTGACGTTCGACGACGGCTCGCCGGCTACCGTTGCGCAATATTCCAGAGACGTCACCACGTTTCTGATGTGGGCGGCAGAGCCGCATATGGAGGCGCGCAAACGGCTGGGGCTGCAGGCCTTCGTAGTCCTGCTCATCCTGACCTTGCTGTTGTACTTTACCAAGAAGAAGGTCTGGGCCGAGGCGCACTGAACCGGACCAGGCGTGACGCAATTTGAACGCCCGCAAGCGCGGCGGGCTGCGCAGCATCCGGGAACGAACCCGGGATCGCCGATTGCATCCCCATCCCACAGCGGACAAAATGCCTCCGATCGGCCCTTAAGAAAATTGGAGGAAACCCATGGGAACCAGCATCTCGTTCAAGCGCCCGGACGGCAAGGACGCCAGCGGCTATCTCGCCAATGCCGCCCGCGGCAGCGCGCCGGGCGTGGTCGTCATCCAGGAATGGTGGGGGCTTCAGGAGCAGATCAAGGGCCTGTGCGATCGCTTCGCGCTAGCCGGTTTCGACGCGCTTGCCCCGGATCTCTACAAGGGCAAGGTCGTGCCTTATCACGACACCGAGGCAGCCGGCAAAGAGATGAACTCGCTGGATTTCATTGACGCGACGACGCAAACGGTGCGCGGCGCCGTGCAATTTCTCGCCAGGAACGGCGCCAAGGTCGGGCTGACCGGCTTCTGCCTCGGCGGCGCGGTGACCATCATCGGCGCTGCCAAAATTCCGGAGTTGAGCGCAGGTGTGGTGTTCTACGGCATGCCGCCGGAGCAGGCGGCAAAGCCCGCGGATATCAAAATTCCGTTGCAGGCTCATTTCGCCAACAAGGACGACTGGTGCACGCCTCAGGTCGTCGATGCCTTCGAGAAGGGCATGAAGGCCGCCCGCAAGTCGCTCGAACTGTTTCGCTATGACGCCGAGCACGCCTTCGTCAACGAACAGCGGCAAACGGTGCACGACCGCGAGGCCGCCGAACTGGCCTGGGGCCGCGCCACGGATTTTTTCAGGAAGCATCTGGGGTGAGAAGCTCAACTTGCTTGACGGATCGTGCCTGCCGTGGTGTCTAATTCGGCCCATGAGCATCGTCCGCAACCCCCGTCTGTGGTGGCGCACCTCCTAAGAGGTGGCCGGTGCGATTTCATTTTCCAAGATCGTGAGAGGCCGTCATCGCAGTGCGACGGCCGTTTCGTTTGTCCTGTGTGGCGTTCCCTCGGCAAGTTTCGTAAGAGGATCACATGAACAGGACAGTCTTTTCCCTGCCAGCCCATGGTGAATATCGCACGCGCGGCGGGCTTGCGGTCACGCGCTCGGTGGAGCAGTTTTCCGGCGGCGCGAGCAGGCTCGATGATCTGATCGACCTGCTGGATCGGCGGCGTGGCGTGGTGCTGTCGTCCGGCACCACGGTCCCCGGCCGCTACGAGAGCTTCGATCTCGGCTTCGCCGACCCGCCCTTGCAGCTGGAGACCAAAGGCTGCGATTTTGCGCTGCAAGCGCTGAACCCACGCGGCGAAGTGCTGATCGCCTTTCTCGGCGAGGTGCTGCGCGAGCCCTGCGCGATCGTCACGGAAAGCAGCGCATCGCGCCTTGCCGGTCATATCCGGCGCGGCGCGGCCCCGGTCGACGAAGAGCAGCGCACCCGCCGCGCCAGCGTGATGTCACTGGTGCGCGGCCTGGTGGCAGCGTTCGGCGCCGATGACGATCCGTTGCTCGGACTGTTCGGCGCCTTCGCCTACGATCTGGTATTCCAGATCGAGGACCTGGTGCAGAAACGCGCGCGCGAGAAGGACCAGCGCGATGTCGTGCTTTACGTGCCGGATCGCCTGTTGGCCTATGATCGCGCCACCGCGCGCGGCGTCGTCTTGAGCTATGACTTTGCCTGGAAGGGAAAATCGTCGCAGGGCCTGCCGCGCGAGACCGCCGAGAGCGTCTACGCCAAAACGCCGCGGCAGGGATTTTCCGATCACGCGCCCGGCGAATACCAGGCGACCGTGGAGACCGCGCGCGCGGCTTTCGCGCGCGGCGATCTGTTCGAGGCGGTGCCGGGGCAATTGTTCGCCGAAGCTTGCGAGCGCTCGCCGGCGGAAGTGTTCCAGCGGCTGTGCCGGATCAACCCGTCGCCCTATGGGGCGCTGATGAATCTCGGCGACGGCGAATTCCTGGTGTCGGCATCGCCCGAGATGTTCGTGCGCTCCGATGGAAGGCGGGTCGAAACCTGCCCGATCTCCGGCACTATCGCGCGCGGCGTCGATGCGATCGGCGACGCCGAACAGATCCGGCAATTGCTGAATTCGCAGAAAGACGAATTCGAACTCAACATGTGCACCGACGTCGACCGCAACGACAAGGCGCGGGTCTGCGTCCCCGGCACGATCAAGGTTCTGGCGCGGCGGCAAATCGAGACCTACTCGAAACTTTTTCATACCGTCGATCACGTCGAGGGCATGCTGCGGCCGGGTTTTGATTCACTCGATGCGTTCCTCACCCATGCCTGGGCGGTGACGGTGACCGGTGCGCCGAAACTGTGGGCGATGCAGTTCGTCGAAGATCACGAGCGGTCGTCGCGGCGCTGGTATGCCGGCGCGATCGGCGCCGTCAACTTCGACGGCAGCATCAACACCGGGCTGACCATCCGCACCATCAGGATGAAGGACGGGCTTGCCGAAGTGCGGGTCGGCGCCACCTGCCTGTTTGACTCCGACCCCGCCGCAGAGGACCGCGAGTGCCAGGTCAAGGCGGCGGCGCTGTTCCAGGCGCTGCGCGGCGATCCGCCAAAGCCGCTGTCGGCGTTCGCCCCTGATGCAACCGGCTCGGGCAGGCAGGTGCTCTTGATCGATCACGACGACAGTTTTGTTCACATGCTGGCGGATTACTTCCGGCAGGTCGGCGCCAGCGTCACGGTGGTCAGGCACGTCCACGCGCTTGAAATGCTGAAGCAGAGGAGTTGGGATCTGTTGGTGCTGTCGCCGGGCCCGGGCCGGCCGGGGGATTTCGGCATCGCCAAAACCATCGATGCCGCGCTGGACAAGAAGCTGCCGATCTTCGGGGTCTGTCTCGGCCTGCAGGCGATCGGCGAATATTTCGGCGGCCAGCTCGGCCAACTCGGCCACCCCGCGCATGGCCGGCCGTCGCAGGTTCAGGTGCGCGGCGGCCGCCTGATGCAGAACCTGCCCAATGAAATCGTGATCGGGCGCTATCATTCGCTTTATGTCGAGCGTGACAGCATTCCGGACGTGCTATCGGTGACGGCCAGTACCGAGGATGGCGTCGCGATGGCGATCGAGCACAAGACCTTGCCGGTCGGCGGCGTGCAGTTTCACCCGGAATCGCTGATGTCGCTCGGCGGCGAGGTGGGCCTGCGCATCGTCGAGAATGCGTTCAGGTTGGGCGAACTGGGCGAAGAGTGAGAAAAGAGACAGCAATGACTTTTGATCATGATTTGAAGGCCTCGGTCCGCACCATTCCGGATTATCCAAAGCCGGGAATCCTGTTTCGCGACATCACCACCCTGCTTGGCGACGCCCGCGCCTTCCGCCGTGCCGTCGATGAACTGGTGCACCCCTGGGCGGGCAGCAAGATCGACAAGGTCGCCGGCATCGAGGCGCGCGGCTTCATTCTCGGCGGCGCGGTGGCCCATCAGGTCTCCGCCGGCTTCGTGCCGATCCGCAAGCGGGGCAAGCTGCCGCATACCACGGTGCGTATCGCCTATTCGCTGGAATACGGCCTCGACGAAATGGAGATGCACGCCGACGCCATCCTGCCCGGCGAACGCGTCATCCTGGTTGACGACCTGATCGCTACCGGCGGCACCGCGGAGGGCGCCATCAAGCTGATGCGCCAGATCGGCGCCAACGTGGTCGCCGCCTGCTTCATCATCGACCTGCCGGACCTCGGCGGCGCCGCAAAGCTGCGGGCGATGGATGTGCCGGTGCGAACCCTGATCGCGTTCGAGGGGCATTGAGGGCCTCTGCGCGAAACCATACACACGTCGTCCCGGCGAACGCCGGGACCCATAACCACCGATGTTGGTTGTTAGAAAGCCGTCTCGCCGCAGCGCCAGATAGATGGGCCGCGGCGTATGGGTCGTCCCTGCTTTAGCAGGGACGACGAGTTCAGGACCTCTGCAAAATCAGGCTCTGCTCCAGCTCGCGGAAGCTGGTGTAGTTCCTGCGGATCCATTGGTGCAGTTCGGTCGACGAATCCTTTTCGCTGCGCAAATAGGCGGTGAACGAGAATGTCAGCCGGTCGATATAGGTCTTCAGGAACACCGGCAGCGCGGCGATGCCGAGGATCCGGCCCTGGGACATCTCGGCGGGCAGTTCGCCGCGCACCACGTACTCGTTGTCGATCGTAACCAGCGCGGTGGGCGGAATCTGCTGCTGCAGCGTGGCATAGCCGCGCGCGGAGCTGCGATCGGTGTCGGCGACGAGCAGGACGATCGGACAGACGCCGCGCCGCGCCGCTTCCTTCATGAATCCGATCTCCTCGGACATCTTGAAGAACTCGTCGAAGGCGTGAAAACCGAGATCGATCACCTTGGCGACCGCGTCGTTGACGATCAGGCGGTCCATCAGCGACATCTTGCCGAAGGTGTCGTCGACCTCGGCCGTCTCGGTGACCTTGGGCAGATATTCGAGTAGCGAGGGCTCTTTCAGGTTGATATCGAACGCCGCCACGTCGCCATTTTTCAGCAAAAGGAACTCGGTCAACAGCCGCGCGACCAGCGTCTTGCCGACCAGCGGGCGTGGCGAACAGATGATGTAGACCGGTGTGCTGCGCATCACGCGCTATATCAGGTTAATCCGGCGCGCAATCCAGCCGGTTGGCCTGCAATGCGCAACTATTTTTCGCCGCCGCCGCGCGCGCTCGCCTTGCCGGAGCCGACCAAATCGGTGAGCTTGATGCGATCGAATTCGCTCCAGACACTGGCCAGCCAGTGCCGGACATAGCCGCGCAGCACGAAGGAATAGTTCGCGGCCTCGTCATGGGTGCCCTTGTTGGCCACGAATTTGAGGAACGGCACCGAGGCGACTTCGACCTGCTCATAGGCCATCTCGTTGAGTTTCGGGATGGTGAGCTCGGTGGCGTCCTTGATGCGGTGGAAATAGGAATTGTAGGTCGCCTGGTCCCATTCGAAAAAGCTGGTGTTGTTGATGAAGTTCTTCACCAGGAAGTACTTCGCGCCCTGCATGAAATTCGCGGTCTCGGCGATCTCGTCGAGCGAGGCGATCGAGGGTCCCAGGATGTGGAACACGGCAAAGGTGATCTGGCCGGACTTGGCGGCGTCGAGAAACCCGATATCCCGCAACGAGGCCAGCGACGGCGACAACAGGCCGGCGCGGACGTCGATCACGGTCACGAAAGGAGGCGCCGAATTCAGCGTATCGAAGATCTTCATCTGGTCCGAAGTCGTCGTCATGTCGACGATCTCGGTGAGGTTGGGATGGAAGCGCTTCAGCGTGCCGCGGGGGAACTCGGTATCGAAGGCGCGGGTCGGTACATTGTTGGCGCTGAAATAATCAAGCAGGGTGCGCGAGACCGTGGTCTTGCCGACCCCGCCCTTATCCGCGCCGACCACGATCACTACTGGCTTCGCCATGAGCTCCCCTTACGCGTCATGTTCGACTGAAACACGATCCGGCAGGAGACGGTATCATGATCATGTTCCGGGGCGTGAGCGGCACTGACCCGCCCGCAACGCCCCCCGGTTCCTGCTTTGGGCGCGAACATGGCAGAAACAAGGGAGAATTCAATTCATTAGGCGGCCGGCAAGCCCAATCCCTCCCGGTGTCGTTAACGGGGACGAAGACCGACTCAGCCCGCGACGCCCCTTAATGGGGACCCCATGGGCCGGCGGGAGGACTGCCCCACGCGACCCCCGGCGTGCCTTGGGGTCCGCGCTCGGCTGCTCCGGCCGATCTTCGGCATCGCCATAGGCCCGTGTGGCAATGGCGCAGAACGGATCAACCGACCGCATCACCCCATCGCCAGCGCCTGGCGCGGGCATAATCCGCCCTGGCGCGGCGGGACACCGCTGTCATGGCAAGACCATCGGGGGTGCAGAGTTTTGCCAGCACTTCGACCTTGGTGATCGCGGGCTGCGCCAGCACGCGATCGGGATGCCGCGCGGCCGGCGCGCGGGTCAGCGCGAGATAGCTGAATTTTTCGTCCTCATAGGGAAGTACTGCGGATTTGAGCTGTTGATGGGCGCGCGACCGCGGCAGCCGTTGCGTGAAATGGCACCAGTCCGGCGCCGCAAGCGGACAGCCGCGATCGTGCGGGCAGGGGGCCGCGACATGGGCGCCAGCCGCGATCAGGTGCGTCCGCAATGCGATGATCCGGCGATAGCCCGCGGGCGTACCGGGTTCGACGACGAGCAACGTGTCGCGGGTTTTCGCCCACATCAGCTCGGCGAGCGTTGCTTGTTCGCCACTGCCGATCTCGCCGATCATGTAGCTCGCCACCACGAGATCGGCCGCTTCGGCATCGGCCAACGCGGCGTGGGCCTGGCCGCGCCCGTATGTCATGTCGCGCAGGCGCATGGAGCCGCTGCCGAGATTAAGTCCCAATGCGCGCAGAGCGCGGTTGGCATCGAGCAGCGTAAAGCGTTGCAGCGAGGAAAATGCCTCGGCGGCGGCCCAGCTCGCCGTTCCCGGCCCGGCGCCGATGTCGAGCAGGCTCGTTGGCGCGAAGTCGGGTCTGATCTCGCAAAGCGCATTCAGGCTCGCCATCACCGCAGCGTAAGTCGCAGGCATCCGCGCCAGCGCATAGGCCAGCGCATCGGCTTCGGTCCTGATCGCGCCGGAGGTGCCGCCATCGCGGTAGGTTTTCGAGATCAGCGCCGCGCGGGAGGCGGCGCCGGTGCGCGACAACCCGTGCAGCTTGGCCTCGAGCGCGGCTTTCAACTCAGCGGGCAGATCGGGTGATGTCATTTTTTACCTTCCCCTGGAGGGGGAGGGTGAGATCAAGCCACGTTCTGATCGAGGATCTTGACCGCGTCTTCGAGATCGACCGAGACCAGTTGCGACACGCCGCGCTCGGCCATGGTGACGCCGAACAGCCGGTTCATCCGCGCCATCGTGATCGGGTTGTGGGTGATGATGATGAACCGCGTCTCGGTCGAGGCGGTCATCTCATGCAACAGGGTGCAGAACCGCTCCACATTGTGATCGTCGAGCGGCGCGTCGACTTCGTCCAGCACGCAGATCGGCGACGGATTGGTCAGGAACACCGCGAAGATCAGCGCCAGCGCGGTCAGCGCCTGCTCGCCGCCGGACAGCAGCGACAGCGTCTGCGGTTTCTTGCCGGGCGGCTTGGCGATGATCTCCAGTCCGGCTTCGAGCGGATCGTCGCTCTCGATCAGATGAAGTGACGCTTCGCCGCCGCCGAACAGCTCCACGAACAGCCGCTTGAAATGACCGTTGACGATCTCGAACGAGGTCAACAGCCGCTCGCGGGCTTCGCGGTTGAGGCTCTGGATGCCCTGGCGCAGACGCTTGATGGCTTCCACCAGATCGTCGCGTTCGGTGGTCAGCGAGGTGTGCTGGGTTTCGACCTCGCGCAGTTCCTCCTCGGCGCGCAGGTTGACCGCGCCCAACCGCTCGCGGTCACGACGGAGCTTTTCGAGGTTTTCCTCGATCTCGGCGAGCGGCGGCAATTCCGCACCCGGAGCGATCTCGGCGAGACCGGCCACCGCCGGCGGCGCGATCTCCAGCATGTCATGGATTTCGCGCTCGACGTCGGCAAGGCGCCGCCTGGCGCTTTCCATTCGCTCTTCGGCCCGTGCGGTCGCCTCGCGGGCGCTCGACAGCGCCTCCAGCGAGATCTTCGCGGCGCGGTCGGTTTCCGCCATCACGTTCTCGGCCGATGCCAGCGCATCGGCGGCAAGTCGGCGGCCGCTTTCCGCCTGCTCGATTTCGCCGATCAGCGCGCGGCGCTTTTCCGCGAACACGACCGGCGCATTTTCGAGCTCGGCGCGCTCGGCCTTGACCTCGCTAACTCGGGCCTCGATGGTTTCGAGCTGCGAAGCCGCGCTGGTTTTCCGGTTTTGCCATTCAGTGCGCTCGGCGACGATGGCCTGCAACCGGCGGTCGGCGAGTTCCGCCTCCCGCGCCAGTGCCTGCGCCTCGGCGCGCACCTGCGCGGCGAGCCGGCGGTGCCCGTCGATATCGCTGCGCACGGCCACAAGTCTCGCCTCGGTGTCAAGGCTTGGCGGCAATTCGGCAAGCGCCGTGGTGGCGCCCTCATGGGCGCCGCGCGCTTCGGCGCGGTCGGTATCGAGGCGGGTATGCGCCTCGGTCAGCGCCGATCTCCGCGCGGCATGGCGATTGATCTCACGCTCGGTCGCGGCATGACGTTCGCGCGCCGCGTCGGCCTCGTGCTGCGCGGCGCGCCACGCCTCGCGAGCGCCGGCTTCCGCCGAAGATGCGGCCTTCAGCTCGGCCTCGGCGGTTTCCATGGCCTGCCGTTTGGCGGCGGCATCGATCCGGGCTTGCTCCAGCTCGTGCTCGATGTCGACCAGCCGCGCGCGCTCGGCCAGCCGCCGCGCCGCGCCGGTCGGGGCATGGGCGCCGGCGACAAAGCCGTCCCAGCGCCAGACGTCGCCCTCCGGAGATACCAGCCGCTGACCAGTCTGCAGTTGCGAAACGAGCTCCGCCCCGCGCTCTCTCGGCACGACGCCGATCTGGGCGAGGCGACGGGCCAGTTCGGCCGGCGCTTGCACATGGGCGGCCAGGGCCTCGATCCCCTCGGGCAGGGCAGGGTCGCCGCCGGTTACGCCGATATTGGTCCAGCGCATCGGCGCCGAAGGATCGACCGGCGCATCGAGATCATCGCCGAGTGCCGCGCCGAGCGCTTTTTCAAAACCCTTGGCAACGCTGACGCCGTCGATGATCGGCGGCCAGAGATTCTTGGTCGCGCCGTTGACGAGTTTCGAGATGGTCCGCGCTTCGGTCTCGAGCCGCTGTACGCGCTTGTCGGCCTCGTTCAGCGGGCTGCGGGCGGCCTCGAGCCTCGAGCGTGTGCCGACATGGGCAGCTTCGCTGCGCTGCGCCGCGGCCTCGGATTGCACAAGCCTCTGCTGCGCGGTCTCCAGCGCAGCGGCGAGCGCCGCAAGGTCGCCAAGGCCGCTGGTTTCCTGCGCCAGCCCCTGCTCTTCGCTGGCGACATTGGCGATATCCTGATCGAGCCGGGCCAGGCGATCGCGGTGGGTGCGCACATTGCCTTCGAGCTGGTTGCGTCTGGCGGTGAGGTCGGCAAGCACCGTGGTCAGTTCGGCAAACAGGCGCTCGGCGGCAGCCAAGGTCGCCTCGGCTGCGGAAACGTGCCCGTCGACGCCGCTGCGCTTCTCGACGCGCGATTTGATCTCGTCTTTCAACTGCGCGTCTTCGCCATCGAGCCGTTGCAGCGCCAGTTCGGCGTCGGACGTCTGCTGTTGCTCGCGCGCGATATCAGCCGAAAATTGTGTCAGCCGGCGATCGAGTTCGGCGACGCGGTCCTTGGCGCGCTCCTCCTCGCGGTCAAGCGTCTCGCGGGCGTTGGTAAGCCGCTGTAGGCCGGCCGCGGCGCGGGCTTCGGCTTCGCGCAACGCCGGAAGTTCGGACGCGCGTACCGCCTGGATGCGCGCCGCCTCGGCCTGCTCGCGAGTCCGTTCGGCCATCTGGCGAACGCTGACAGCGTGGGTCTGGGTGGCCTCCGCCACGCCCGTGTTCGCCTCCAGCCAGCGCAGGTGAAACAGCATGGCCTCGGCTTTGCGCACCTTGGCGGCGACTTCGCGGTAGCGGATCGCCTGCCGCGCCTGCTTCTTCAGGCCATCGATCTGCCCCGCCAGCTGGCCGATCACGTCCTCGACGCGGGTCAGATTGGTTTCGGCAGCCTTCAGGCGCAATTCGGCCTCGTGGCGGCGGGCGTGAAGCCCGGCGACCCCGGCTGCGTCTTCCAGCACACGGCGGCGCTGTTCGGGCTTTGCCTGGATGATCTCGCCGATCTTGCCTTGATGGACCAGCGCCGGCGAACGCGCGCCGGTGGCGGCGTCGGCAAACAGGATCTGCACGTCGCGGGCACGCACGTCACGGCCGTTGATCCGATAGACCGAACCCGCCTCGCGCTCGATGCGGCGCGAGATTTCCAGGATCTCGCGGTCGTTCAGGGCGGCCGGTGCCGACCGGTCGGCATTGTCGATCGTCATTACCACTTCGGCGTGGTTGCGCGACGGACGGTTGCCGGAGCCGGCAAAAATCACCGCGTCCATGTCGGAGGCGCGCAGCGATTTGTGCGAGGTCTCCCCCATCGCCCAGCGCAATGCCTCGACCAGGTTGGATTTGCCGCAGCCGTTCGGTCCGACCACGCCGGTCAGACCGGGTTCGATCACGAAGTCGGTGGGTTCAACGAACGACTTGAAACCGTGAAGGCGCAGGCGGGTGAGTTTCATTGACACGATTCTCTGTTGGCAGGGCGCGAATCTCCCTGCCGTGACAATACCATAGAAGGCAATGTCGGTGTTGTGGGCGAGTCGCTTTTGGCGGCTCTCGTGGCCGACCATGGCGAGGCGGGGCCGTGAGGGCAACCTCGGCCAAGGGCTTTTCCCAAGGCTTTTGTGGGGCTTAACCCGGGCGCTTGAATCAGGGCATCAGGAGCGCAGAATCAGCTTTTCAGCAGCGGATTGATCTTCTTCTCGAATTCCTCGAACGAGGCTTCGCCCTTGATCCTCTCGCCGTTGATGAAGAACGTCGGGGTCGAATCGACCTTCAGCACGTCGGCGGCGTATTTTTGATCGGCGGCGATCTTGTCGAGCAGCTTCTGATCTTTCAGGCAATCCTCGACCGCCTGCTGGCTGAAGCCGGCCTGCTTGCCGATTCGCGCCAACGTTTCGGTGGTGTTCTTCGCCGCCCAGTCGTTCTGCTGTCTGAACAGCATGTCGACGACGGCGAAATATTTCCCCGAATCGTCCTTGGCGATGCAGCGCGCCAGCATCGAACCGGCCGCCGCCTTGATGTCGAGCGGGAACTCGCGGAACACGTAACGGACCTTGCCGGTGTCGATATATTCCGACTTGATCTTTGGGAAGACGGCTTGGTTGAAGGCCGCGCAGTGCGGGCAGGTCATTGACGCGTATTCGGTGATGGTCACTGGAGCATTGGCGGGTCCGAGCGCCATCGCCGGCAGCGACACGGGCTTCGCCACATCGGGGGCGCCTTGCGCCATAGCTTGTGCGATCAGGCGCAGCGGCGATAGCCCGGCAAGCGCGGCAAGCCCGGTCAGCGAGAGGGCGGCGGTGAAGGCGCGGCGGGTAATGATCAACGGCTTGCTCCCGGATTTGGCGCGTTCACGCCGCAAGAACCAAAAAAGGAGTATGTTCGCTAGCTTGAAACGACAATGCTGGCAATGCCGGGCGGCGATGCGCTTGGCCAGTCATGGTCTCAATTTCGCTTGATCGTGGCGCCGAGCCGCGCCAGTGCCGCGCGCAATTCCTCGTCCTCGACCGAGGCCAGCGATTCCGCGACCCTCGCCACTGACTCCGGGTCCGGAGCGCGGGAGGCAAGCGGCCGATCGCGGCGCGACAGCGGCGCTTGTCGCAGCGCCAGACGTCCCACTGCGCTCCAGCCGAAGAAGCGGTTGACGCGCTCCAGGATGACGTCGGAAGCATGCTGGATTTCCAGCGCCATCGGGCCCTCGACCCGCAACACCAGCGTCGCCGGTTCCGGCGGCTGCCCTTCGACCCGCCGTGGCCACTGGATTTTCAAGGGCTCGGAGTGGGCGGCCACTTCGGCACCGGCAATTTCCGCCCAGCGCGTCACCAACTCGCGTGCGGCAAATCCCTGCTTTGCATAGGCCTCGGAAAACACGTCGCTGAGCAGGACGGAAAGCGGTTTTGCCGAGATCGGACCGGGTTTTGCCATGGGTTCTTATAGCACCGGCCGCTCGACGGAGACACGCCCATGCGGCGCGCGGCCGCACGGTTTTGCGATTGCGAGTCATTGCCGGGGCGCGCTAGAAGCGCGAACCTCGGATGTGCAATCGCAGATCGGGGAATCCCGAAGTTTTCCTCTTGAGATTCCGGGTCTGGACCTTCGGTCCATCCCGGAATGACGCTATATGGCGGGATGACCTTGTCAGGTGCGGCCGTCAGGCGAAAGAAATCCTTCGATCATGATGGCGCGCTAAGCGCCCGCCCCGCGCTCCTGCTCGACTGGTACGACCGCCATCGCCGCCGTCTGCCATGGCGGCCGCCGGCTGGCGAACGCGCCGATCCCTACCGGGTCTGGCTGTCGGAAATCATGCTGCAGCAGACCGGCGTCAAAACCGTCGGGCCCTATTTCGAAAAATTCCTCGCGCGCTGGCCCGACGTCGAAGCGCTCGCCCGTGCCTCGCTCGACGATGTCCTGAGGATGTGGGCCGGGCTCGGTTACTATTCGCGCGCGCGCAATCTGTACGCCTGCGCGGTAGCGGTGCGGCGCGATCATGGTGGGGTGTTTCCCGATACCGAGCAAGCTCTGCGCGCGCTGCCGGGGATCGGGCCTTATACCGCCGCCGCCATGGCCGCGATTGCCTTCGGACGCCGCACCATGCCGGTCGATGGCAATATCGAGCGCGTGGTGTCGCGGCTGTTCGCGGTCGAGGAGCCGCTGCCGCAGGCCAAGCCGCGGATTCAGCAATTGGCGATGACGCTGCTCGGCGTTACCCGCGCCGGCGACGAGAAGTCCCGCGCCGGCGACAGCGCGCAGGCGCTGATGGACCTCGGCTCTTCGATCTGCACCCCGAAGAAACCGGCTTGCGCGCTGTGCCCGCTGAACGACGATTGTCTGGGCTGGGCGCGCGGCGATCAGGAAACTTTTCCGCGCAAGGCCCCGAAAAAGACCGGTCCGCTGCGACGTGGCGCGGCGTTCGTTGTCACGCGGGGCGACCGGCTCCTTGTCCGCACCCGTCCCGAAAAAGGCCTGCTAGGCGGCATGACCGAAGTGCCGACCTCGCAATGGCTCGCCGCGCAGGACGACAAGGCGGCGCTGGCGCAGGCGCCCATACTGAGCGGTTTGGCGCGCTGGCGCCGCAAGGCTGGCGTCGTCACCCATGTCTTCACGCATTTTCCGCTGGAGCTGCTCGTCTACACCGCGAGCGTTCCCGCGCGCACCCGCGCGCCAGCGGGGATGCGCTGGGTGCCGATCGCAACCCTGCAAGACGAGGCGCTGCCGAACGTCATGCGCAAGGTGATCGCGCAGGCGCTCTGAGAACAAAGTTATCCGCGCGCTGGCCCGCGACATGCTGGCCGGAAGCTGGACGATCGGCGGCCTGGCGTTGAGGCCTTCGACCTGAAAGCCGGCGACGCGCTTGTAGTTGGCGGCCACCTCTTCCAGTTCCTTCAACGACAGTACGTCGGTAACCACGCCGTAGCCGTCAGGGGCGCGTTCCTCGACCAGTTGCATGACCTGCTCCGGTCCGTTGCGGCGGTTCAGCATGACCAGATCCGTCGTCGCGGGCCGGCGCTCCGCCTCATAGGCGGCGAGCGCGGCAGCGGTCGGGCCGTGCGCCAGAATCTCGCGGGTGATGACGCGGGCGTCGAGGATCGCCTGCGACGCGCCATTGGAGCCGATCGGATACATCGGATGCGCGGCGTCGCCCATCAAGGTGACGCGACCGAAGCTCCATTGCGGGATCGGATCGCGGTCGACCAGCGGGTATTCGTAGGCCTGCGGGCAGTTGCGGATCAGGCCGGGCACGTCGAGCCAGTCGAACTTCCAGTCCTTGAACCACGGCAGGAATTCCTCGAGCTCTGCCGTGCGGTTGTAATCCTCGCGACGCCACTGGTAAGTCGGCGGCATGTGCCGCTCGGCGACCCAATTGATCGAGAACTTGCCATCGGCGTCGGCATGCTTCGAAATCGGATAGCAGACGAACTTCAGGATTTCGTGGCCGGCCATGATCATGGTGCTTCCGGAGAGAAACGCGTCCGATGCGGTGATGCCGCGCCAGAGGATGCGTCCGTTCCAGATCGGCGGGCCTTCCTGCGGATAGAGCCTTTCGCGGATCGCGGAGTGAATGCCGTCGGCCGCAATCAGGAGCGCGCCGTCATGGCTGCCGGCCGATTTGCCGGTCGCCTTGTCGATGAAATCGGCGCGCACGCCGCCCGGCGTCTCGGTCCAGCCGGCAACATGGTGGCTGGTCAGAATGTTCGATGCACCCAGCCGTTCGGTGGCGGCATCCAGCAGGATCTGCTGCAGCGTGCCGCGGTGGATCGAGAACTGCGGCCATTTGTAACCGGCCTCGATGCCGCGCGGCTCGCTCCAGATCGGCTGGCCGTGCTTGGAAAAATACGCAAGTTCACTGGTCCGCACGCCTGACGCGTCGAGCCGCTCGAGCAGGCCGAGCTCGGTCAGCTCGCGCACCGCGTGCGGCAGCACGTTGATGCCGACGCCAAGCGGCTTCAACTCGGACACACTTTCGAAAATTTTGGTGGGAATGCCGATCTGGTGCAGGCTGAGCGCCAGTGTCAGGCCGCCGATACCGCCGCCCGCGATGAGAACAGTCATGATGCGCCCTCGATAATGAACCGGTGATGGCATGGCAGCACGGCCGTCGGCAACAGCGAAAGCGAATATGCTGGTGCGGTAGGATGGACGACGGATGGGCGCGCCGTTAATCTTCCGCGCTTCCCATGAGGACCAGGAAATGTTCAAGCTCTATTACTCCCCCGGCTCCTGCGCGCTCGCTTCGCATATTGCACTGGAGGAGGCGGGCGCCCCCTATGCGGCCGAGCGGGTCGACTTCAAGAACAACCAGCAGAACAGCCCGGAATATCTGGCGATCAATCCGAAAGGGCGCGTGCCGGCGCTGGTGACGGATCGCGGCATTCTGACCGAGACGCCCTCGATCCTCGCCTTCATCGCGCAGAGCTTTCCGCAGGCGAAATTGGCGCCATCGGACGATCCTTTTGCATTGGCGCAGGTGCAGGCCTTCAACAGCTATCTGTGTTCGACCGTGCATGTGGCGCACGCCCATAAACACCGAGGCTATCGCTGGGCGACCGACGAAGGCTCATTCGCCGACATGAAGCGCATGGTTCCGAACAGCGTCGGCGCGGCTTTCGCGCTGATCGAACGCGACATGCTGAGGGGACCGTGGGTAATGGGCGCGCAGTATACCATCTGCGATCCCTATCTGTTTACGCTGGCGGGCTGGCTGGAGGGGGACAGCGTCGAGCTTTCGACCCTGCCGAAGGTGATCGACCACCGCAAGCGGATGTCGGAGCGGCCGGCCGTGCGCAAGGTGCTGGCCGAGCAGAGCTGAAATCGTCCTAGCCGTCGTTTCCCGGGTGCGCGAAGCGCGAACCTCGGATATGGAATTGCACATCGGGGAATCCTGGGATTCCCCGATGCGGAATTGAGCGTCTCAGGTCTGGTGCTTTCGGACCATCCTGGAATGACGATGGGTAGATGCGATCACGCCGCCCTGGTCTTGAGGTGGCCAAACATGAAGTTCTTCGCTTCCTCGTCCATTTCGGTCTTGAAGGTGAATTTGTCCTTTAACGCGATCGCGCGTGGCGCTGCCGGCCGCGCCGAGATCTCATCGACCAGCCGTTTCACGTTCGGGTATTTCGCATAGGCGTCGTCGCCGAGCACGAAGGGGGCGAGCCGCGCCCAGCCCCAGAACGCCATGTCGACGATCGTGTAGGTGTCACCGACCATGTATTTGCTCTTGGCCAGGTGATCATCCAGGATCTTGTAATGGCGGTTCGCCTCGTACAGATAGCGGTTTCGCGCATATTCCAGTTCCTTTGGCGCGAAGTTCTTGAAATGCACGGCCTGGCCGGAATAAGGCCCAACGCCGCTCGCGACGAACATCAGCCATGACAGCAATTGCGCGCGGTTCTTGGGCGTGCTGGCGGGCAGGAATTTGCCGGTCTTCTCGGCGAGGTAAAGCAAGATGGCATTGGAATCGAACACGAATACGCCGTCATCATCGATCGCCGGCACCTTGCCGTTCGGATTCACTTTCAGGAATTCCGGCTTGAACTGGTCGCCCTTGCGGGTATCGACCGGCACGAGTTCGTATGGCAGGCCGGACTCTTCCAGAA
This sequence comes from uncultured Alphaproteobacteria bacterium, assembly GCA_963840155.1. GTDB lineage: Bacteria > Pseudomonadota > Alphaproteobacteria > Rhizobiales > Xanthobacteraceae > Bradyrhizobium. Next base: position 145,747 of record CAWIXP010000002.1, on the reverse strand, counting down.
ACAGCGCAACCTTGTTCGGGTTCGGTGCGCCATTGAAGTAGAACTTGAGCATCAAAAGTCTCCCTTACTTGTTTGTTGCCGAGAAAAAATCGGGACGCGGCGACCATGCCGCAGGCGCCCTTTCCATGCGAAAATTATGCAAGATGCGCAACCGACGAGGTCGTGAGAGGGCCGTGGTAGCGGATGTCCGTCTGGGGGTAAAGGTCCCGCGCCGCGCCCACATCGCCGAATGGGACAAATCTGGAGGCTGAAGGGGCGGGCAGGGCGCGAAGCGCGGCTTTGCCCCCAATTCAAACTGAAAAGATCAGCCCGCCGTCATCCCGGAACGGATCTCGGCGCGCAGTTCGTCGATCAGCTTGAGCCCCTTGTTGGTCTCGACGTGCCAGAAGGTCCAGCCATTGCAGGCGCCCGAGCCTTGCGCCACCGCGCCGATGCGGTGGATCGACCCGACCTTGTCGCCGAGCATGATGGCGCCGTCGGCGCGAACGAGCGCGCCATGGCGCTTTTTGGAATCCACCAGCCTGCTGCCGGGGGGAATCATGCCGCGCTCGATCAATTCGGAGAACGCTACGCGAGGCGCACCGCGCGCGGTCATGAACGGCGCGAGCGTCGCTTCCGGCAACGGCACGACGGCGGCGATGCGGGCCTCGGCCGCTTTCGCGTAGCTCCGATCGCGCTCGAAGCCGATGTAACGGCGGCCGAGCCGCTTTGCCACCGCGCCGGTGGTGCCGGTGCCATTGAACGGATCGATCACGAGGTCGCCCGGTCTTGAGGACGACAGCAGCACTCGCGCCAACAGGTTTTCGGGCTTCTGGGTCGGATGGACCTTCTTGCCGTCCGCGCCTTTGAGCCGTTCCTCGCCGGTGCATAGCGGGATCAGCCAGTCGGAACGCGCCTGCACGTCCTCGTTGGCGGCCTTCAACGCCTCGTAGTTGAACGTATAGCCCTTGGCCTTCTCGTCGCGCGCCGCCCAGATCATGGTCTCGTGGGCGTTGGTGAAGCGGCGGCCGCGGAAATTCGGCATCGGGTTGGTCTTGCGCCAGACGATGTCGTTGAGAACCCAGAACCCCAGATCCTGCATCATCGCGCCGACGCGAAAAATGTTGTGGTAGGAGCCGATCACCCACAGCGTCGCCGACGGTTTCATGACGCGGCGGCATGCGAGCAGCCAGGCGCGGGTGAAATCGTCGTAGGCGGCGAAGGATGAAAACTTGTCCCAGTCATTGTTGACGGCATCGACGTGGGATTCGTCGGGCCGCTTGAGATCGCCCTTGAGCTGCAGATTGTAAGGCGGGTCGGCGAACACCAGGTCGACCGAACCGGCGGGTAGTTTCGACATCTCGGCGACGCAATCGCCTACGACGATACGGGTACCCGAGGCAGAATCCAATTTAGTGCGGGGCGCCTTTGCAGACGCCCCGCGACGCGACACAACCATGACTCAAATACTCTGACTCAGGCGACGCTGTCGGCGACGCGGGACCAAACAACCGACTGGCGATACATTGACCGGGCAAAGTAAAAATCGACTTAATCGAAATTGTCACCGGATGAGAAAGGCCGATATTTCGCGGGAAACTCCGGAACCCTCGCACTAGGCAATTATTGCCGGGCGGGTTATTGATTAACGCAATGGAAATTTTAAGTAGTTGCCGCATTGGCCGCGCGAATGCGTCGCGGCAGGCTGGAACGAGGAACAACCGCGATGCGTTACGATGATTTCCGCCGCAGCGACGATATCGAAGACCGTCGCGGCGATGATGGCGGTGGCGGAATGGGCGGCGGCTTCGGCCTTCCGATGGGCGGCGGAGGAACTCGGCATCGGCACCGTCATCGTGCTCGGCCTGATCAGCTACGCATTCGGCATCGATCCGCGCGTCCTGATCGGCGGCGCGGAAATTTTGACCGGCGGCGGCCAGGCGCCGAGCTACCAGACCGATCGCAGGTCGGGGCCCGCCAAGACCGGCGCGCCGACCGACGAGATGGGCAGCATGATCTCCGGCATCCTCGGCGAGATCGACGACCGCTGGAGCGAGATTTTCAAGGCCTCGGGCCAATCCTATTCGGGGCCGCGCATCGTGTTGTTTCGCAATGCCACCAATGGCGGTCGCTGCGGCATGGCGCAGTCGGCGATGGGCCCGTTCTACTGCCCGCCGGAAAAGCAGATTTTCCTCGATACCGGTTTTTTCCGCGAGGTCGAGACCAAGTTTCACGGTTGTTCGGGCAGTGCCTGCAAATTCACCACGGCCTACATCATCGCCCATGAAGCCGGCCACCATATCCAGAACCTGCTCGGAATTTTGCCGCGCGTGACCGCACAACAGCAACAGGCCGGCAGCAAGGCGGCAGCCAACGCGCTGCAGGTGAAGGTCGAGTTGCAGGCGGATTGCCTGTCCGGCGTCTGGGTCAATCGCGAGGCGAAGAAGCGTCCGAACTTCCTCGAGGCCGGCGACATCGACGCCGCGCTGAGCACGGCCTCGGCAATCGGCGACGATACGCTGCAGCGGCAAGCCACCGGACGGGTGGTGCCGGATTCGTTCACCCACGGCTCCGCGGCGCAGCGAAAGCAGTGGTTCATGACCGGCTATCAGAAGGGAACGCTGGAGGCCTGCAATACATTCGGGGCGGGCGCGTTGTAGCGGATCGGCGTCATTCCAGATCGGGCCGCTCCGCGGCCTGTCCGGAATGACAGAAACAAGGGGTCGCAATGTCCTCGATCGATGAGTCGAAAAAATTCGTGGCCCTCAACCTCGCGGTGCTGACGGTGTCGGACACCCGCACCCTCGCGGATGACAAATCCGGGACCACGCTTTCGGAACGGCTGGTCGCTGCCGGTCACAATCTCGCGGCGCGGGAGATCGTCGCCGACGACGTCGAGGCGATCCGCGCCATCGTCAAGCGATGGATCGCCGATCCGGATGTCGATGTCATCGTCACCACCGGCGGCACCGGCTTCACCGGACGCGACGTTACGCCGGAGGCGCTCGAGCCATTGTTCGAAAAGCGGATGGACGGGTTCTCGATCGCGTTTCATATGCTGAGCCATGGCAAGATCGGCACCTCGACGGTGCAGAGCCGCGCCACCGCGGGCCTCGCCGGGGCCACCTTCATCTTCTGCCTGCCGGGATCGCCCGGCGCCTGCCGCGACGCCTGGGACGGCATTCTTTTGCCGCAGCTCGATTACCGCACCCGGCCCTGCAACTTCGTCGAGATCATGCCGCGGCTGGATGAACATCTGCGGCGGCCGAAAGCGCGGGGCGCGACGGTCTAGTGCAGTCCGCTCTCTCCTGGACGGTCCGAAGTACAAGCACAATTACGGGAAGGCGGCCCCGGCCCTCCCCGCTGTCACGCCACCATGATCCGGCTGCGGAGCAGCGTGCGCGATCGGCCGAGTTGCCGCAGCAGCCTTGCCTCTGAGCGGCGGCCGTGCGGCGCGTAGCCGCCAAGCCGCTCGTAATGATCGCGCGCGATCAGAAGGCCCTGATCCACCGAGGGTCCCCCGATCATCCGCGCGATGAATTTGAGAATGTCGCGCGGGCGCGTATCGGCATAAGGCGAGCGGGAGTAGCGGAAGATGCCGGCGCGCGGCCGGCCGCTGATCGAGACGCGCTGGATGAATTGCGTGGTCTCCTCGATCCAGCCTGAATCCAGCACCGCGCCGGCGTGCAGGAACATCAGCCAGGGCGAGCGGGCGTGGCGGGCGCCGGCCGCCAGCGCCGCGGCGTGCGATCCCTCGAACGGCAGGAAACGGCAGCCCGCGACGTCGGCGACCCGCTCGATCACGCCGCTGCCCGCCCGATCCACCAGCAGCACTTCGCGCACCATGCCGGCTGCCGCACCGGGCACCAGCGCCGCAAGGGTGGCGACGGCAGGCTGCTCGAGGCCTTCGGTGGGGATGATCACGCTCAGCATTGACGTTCTTCGACGCTGCAAATGGCTAGGGAAAACGCCGCACTGTTATCATCTTGTCACGATCAAATCAGCCTTCCCGGTGCAGCTTTTTGCGGCAGGTCTGTCATCGCTCACCCTGCTGCCGCCGATTTTTATGACCTGGGCGACGGCTTTATGACCTGGGCGACGGCGAGTTATTGTTCTTGATTTGTTCTCACCGTCTGCTATGTTCTCCTTATGAGTTGAGCATCCTCTCATGCCCTCAAGCACCCGCCGGTCACGGCGCCCTCCGAACCGGCGGGTGCGACTACTCCGTTTCCGCAACTGGTGGTCGCGATCGAGCGCGAGCGGCGGCGCGGCCGCGGCGCACAATCCAATGCCAGCGGCCGTTTCGAGGCCGAAGCCCGCGTCGCCTTCGACGACGGCTGGCAAAGCCTCGATGAATTGCCGCCGTTCAAGACCACGGTGGCGATCGATACCGCGCGCAAGGTGATCACCCGCAACGATTCTCCCGATATCGGGTTCGACCGCTCGATCAACCCGTACCGCGGCTGCGAGCACGGCTGCGTCTACTGCTTCGCGCGACCGACCCACGCCTATCTCGGTCTGTCGCCGGGGCTCGATTTCGAATCGAGATTATTCGCCAAGCCGGACGCCCCGGTGCTTCTGGAAAAGGAACTGGCGGCGCAGGATTACGAACCGCGCATGATCGCGATCGGCACCAATACCGATCCCTATCAGCCGATCGAGCGCGAGCGGAAGATCATGCGCGGCATTCTGGAGGTGCTGGACCGCGCCGGCCACCCGGTCGGTATCGTGACAAAATCGGCGCTGGTGACCCGCGATATCGATATCCTGGCGCGGATGGCGAAGCGCAGTCTCGCCAAGGTGGCGATTTCGGTGACGACGCTCGATCCCGGACTTGCGCGGACCATGGAGCCGCGGGCATCGACGCCGCCGAAGCGGCTCGAGGCGCTGCGCCAGCTTTCCGAGGCGGGAATTCCGACCACGGTGATGGTGGCGCCGGTGATCCCTGCGCTGAACGATTCCGAGATCGAGCGTATTCTCGACGCGGCCGCGCATGCCGGCGTCAAGGAGGCGAGCTATGTGCTGCTGCGGCTGCCGCTGGAGGTGCGCGATCTCTTTCGCGAATGGCTGATGGCCAACTACCCGGACCGCTATCGTCATGTCTTCACGCTGATCCGCGACATGCGTGGCGGGCGCGATTACGATTCACAGTGGGGAACGCGGATGAAGGGCACCGGGCCGATGGCTTGGATGATCGGACGCCGCTTCGAGATCGCCTGCGAAAAGCTCGGGCTCAACAAGCGGCGGTCGAAATTGACCGTCGATCACTTCGTCCGGCCCAAGCGCAGCGGGCAGCAGCTGAGCTTGTTTTAGATCGGAGCAACGTTCGCCCGTGCCTGATGGTGAATTCGCTCGCGGGTCGCGCGAGCGAGCGCCGGGCCCATACGCTGCAATAACGGGAATTGTAACGAGTTCCAGGTTGCGTCGCGGGTGGCGCTTGCGCAACGATCCCGGGCATGATTCGGGATCAATCCGGCAAGGAACCTGCCAGGCTGCCGAAGGGCGTGATTGCGCTGGCGCCGCCGAGCTTCCGCCGCGAGCGCGCGCTGATCAGGCGCGGCGTCTGGCCGGTCGCCGGTTGCGACGAGGCCGGGCGCGGTCCGCTGGCAGGGCCGGTGGTGGCCGCGGCCGTGGTGCTCGATCCCCGGCGGGTTCCCAAAGGTATCGACGATTCCAAGCGGCTGAGCCCGGAGCGCCGCGAGGAACTGTTCGAGCAGATCTGCGCGACAGCTTCCTTTGCGGTCGCTTTCGGCTCGCCGGCGCGGATCGATCGCGACAATATCCTGCGGGCTTCGCTATGGGCGCTGGCTCGCGCGGTGCACGCATTGCCGGAAATGCCGAAGCTTGTCTTCGTCGATGGCCGCGACCGGATCGATATACCCTGCGATTGCGAAGCCGTGATCGGTGGCGATGGACTCATTGTCTCGGTCGCGGCGGCCTCGATCATCGCCAAGGTCACCCGCGACCGCCTGATGTGCGCGCTGGCGCAGGATTGTCCTGGCTATGGCTTCGAATCGCACAAGGGCTATAGCGTGCCCGAGCATCTCGAGGCGCTCGATCGGCTCGGACCCACCGTGCATCACCGCCGCTTGTTTGCACCGGTCATCGCGGCGCGGGCAAGGCACCAGGCGATCGCAGCCGACCTCACGGTGATGCCGAGCCCGATCGAACTCGAAAATCCGGCTGCGATCTGACATCTGAGCCGGTTCGGTCCGATCGAACCGGAACGCAGCCGTTCGGCGGGTTTTCTTGCAAGCAAGCCGCTACCCAGCCAGCATCGAATACGCGGTCTGGTTTCGCCTGAGGTCGCCATGGTTGCCTCGGCGGCCCGCGCCCTCTATCAGACCTTCGAGATCGAACAAGCGCAGCTTTGAGTTTCGGACGTTACATGCGTTTCACCTCCCTGGTCATCGAACTGATCCGCGCCCGGCCGCGGCTGGTGGTCTGGCTTGTGGTGCTGTTTCAAGCGGTGCTGTGGTTGATCGTGCCGCTGCTGTTCTTTCGCAGCCCGCCGGACCAGCTGGCGATCGCGCTCGCCTATGGCCGGGAATACCAGGTAGGGACGGACCTCGGGCCTCCGCTGGCGTTCTGGCTCGCCGATGTCGCGTTTCGCGTCACCGGCAATCACGTCTTCGGCGTCTATCTATTGGCGCAGCTTTGCTCGATCGTGATGTTCTTGACGCTGTACCAACTCGCGCGTGCCATTGTCGGCGGCCAGCAGGCGGTGCTTGCGGTCTTGCTGACCGCGACGGTCACGGCGTTCGGTTGGCCCGGCCTCGAGTTCGGACCCTCGGTGCTGGCGCGACCGCTCTGGGCGCTGCTGCTGCTGCATTCCTGGCAGCTGATCGGCCAGAGCCGGCGCAACGCCTGGTTTGCCTGGTCGATCGAAGCCGGGCTCTTGTTGCTGACGAGCTCCGCGGCCCCGGGCCTATTGCTGCTGTTGACCGGATTTGCGGTTGCGACCCCGCGCGGACGGCGCATGCTGACGTCGTTCGATCCGCTGTTTGCGTTGCTGGTGGTCGTGGTGCTGGCGCTGCCCTATCTGATCTGGCTGATCCGCGCCGACGGGCTCGGCTCGCCGCAATGGCCTGTAATCGCCGAATTCTCGGGCAGGGCGCTGCACTGGATGCGGTTGCTCGGCGGCCTGTTGCTGGCAATCTCCGGCGTCCTGTTGCTGTTGGTGCTGAACTCCGGATGGCTTGGCAGCAGCCGGGAGGAGGTGCCGATCATCTATCGGCCGCCGGTCGATCCGCTGGCGCGCCAATTCGTATACTTCCTGGCCATTGCGCCCGCGCTGGCGGCGAGCCTGATCTCCGGTCTGTTCAATCTCGACCACGTCGCGGGCGGGGCGGGGATCGCGCTGATGATGTCCGGGCTGGCTGCGATCGTCGCGACCGGCGATCTCGTCCACCTCAGGCGTCAGCGCCTGCTGCGCTCGGTTTGGACTATTGCCATTATCGCGCCCGCGGTCGCCGCCGCTGGGGCGACGATCTTTGTGCCCTGGACCGGCAATGGCGAGGTAGCCACGTCGCTGCCCGCGAAAGCGATCGCGAATTTCTTCGGCGAGAGTTTCGAGCGCCGCACCAACCAGCGGCTGCCCGCGGTCGCCGGTGATCCGCAGCTTGCGAGCCTGATCGCCCTCGACGCCGGGCGTCCGCATCTGTTTCTCGACGCGGCGCCGGAACGGACGCCGTGGTTGTCATTGGCGAAATTCAGGGACATTGGCGGCGTCGTGGTGTGGCGGGCTTCCGACACGGTGGGGACACCGCCGCCCGATATCGCGCAGCGATTTCCCGGGCTGGTAGCGGAAGTGCCGCGGACATTCGAGCGGCTGGTGACAGGACGGCAGCCGCTGTTGCGGATCGGTTGGGCCATCGTGCGGCCGAAGACGCCTTGAGCTGATGCGGGGCCTCTTTGCCGCGAGAGCTGCGAGGCCTCGCGTTGAACTGGAAGGCGCGCCTCAGGATCGACCCGTGGGCGTCTCTTCCAGCGCCTTGGCGATCGCGCGCAAATCCTGCCAGGCCATCCGCTTGTAGGACGGCGAGCGCAACAGATAGGCCGGATGGAACGTCGCCATCGCGCGGATCACCCGGCTGCCGGTGTCGTACTTCGACCACTTGCCGCGGGTCTTCATGATGCCCTCGCGGGTCGACAGCAAGGTTTGCGTGGAGGGGTTGCCGAGCGTCACCAGCACATCCGGGTTCACCAGCTCGATCTGGCGCCGGATGAAGGGCAGGCAGATTTGCGTCTCCTGAGGGGTCGGCGTGCGGTTGCCGGGCGGCCGCCACGGAATCACGTTGGCGATGTAGGCGCTGGTGCGGTCGAGCCCGATTGCCGCGATCATCCGGTCGAGCAATTGGCCGGAACGTCCGACGAACGGCAGGCCTTCGAGATCTTCCTCGCGTCCGGGAGCCTCGCCGACGAACATCACGCGCGCCCCTGGGTTGCCGTCGGCAAATACCAGGCGCGTTGCGGTCGATTTGAGCGCGCAGCCATCGAAACTTTCCAGCAGCCGCCGCAGCGCTTCGAGCGTTGGCGCGGTCCGCGCCGCTTCCCGCGCCGACTGGATCGCCGCTTCGGGCGCAACCACAGCCTCGCCGCGCACGGCAGGCATGGGGGCGGATATCGTCCTGACCGGGCTCGGCGGCGCGGCTTCGCTGGAAACCGCCGTGAGGTCGCGATCGGCGAGCCGGTTGGCCGGCTCGTCGCTCAGCGCGCAGTCGACCCCGGACTCCAGGTAAAAGGCCAGCAATTGCTGAACGGTAGGGGCGGGCTCGGGAGTCATGGCGCGATCTCGAAGGGCATCCTTTCAATCTAGGACGGAACGCGCGGCAACGAAACGCCCGGCCGGGAATTTCCCTGGTTGTTCTCAGATGAAAAATCGGAAACAAACGGCCCGCATAGACCTGTAGAACGGAGCTCTGGAAGAGTACTTTTCGCAACCGGGACCGAGATCAGACCATGAGCACCGAAGAATTGCCGCCGCGTGAATCCATGGAATTCGACGTCGTGATCGTCGGCGCCGGACCCTCGGGGCTTGCCGCCGCGATCCGGCTGAAACAGCTCAATGCCGATCTCGCTGTTGTCGTGGTGGAGAAGGGGTCCGAGGTCGGCGCACACATCCTGTCCGGCGCGGTGATCGATCCGACTTCCCTGGACAGGCTGGTTCCCGACTGGCGCGAGGATACCGACTGCCCGCTGAAGACGCCGGTCGAAGAAGATAAGTTCTACTGGATGACCGAGGCCGCGGCGATTCCGCTGCCTTCAATCGCGATGCCGCCGCTGATGAGCAATCATCATTGTTATATCGGCTCGCTCGGTAACGTATGCCGCTGGCTGGCGCGCAAGGCCGAGGCGCTAGGCGTCGAGATCTATCCGGGCTTTGCGGCCGTGGAAGCGCTGTTCGACGACAAAGGCGCGGTGCGCGGCATCGCGACCGGCGATATGGGGCTCGCCAGGGATGGTTCGCGCAAATCGTCGTTTACGCGCGGCATGGAACTGCTCGGCAAGTATACGCTGTTTGCCGAAGGCGCGCGCGGCAGCCTGACCAGGCAACTGATCTCGAAATTTTCTCTCGATGCCAAATGCGAGCCGCCGAAGTTCGGCATCGGGCTGAAGGAGGTCTGGCAGGTCGATGCCTCGAAACACCGGAAAGGCCGGATCCAGCATTCGTTCGGCTGGCCGCTGAACAACTCGACCGGCGGCGGATCGTTTCTCTATCACTACGACGACAACCTGGTGGCGGTCGGCTTCGTAGTGCATCTCAACTACGATGATCCGTATCTGTCGCCGTTCGACGAGTTTCAGCGCTTCAAGACTCATCCCTCCGTCCGCACCCTGCTCGAGGGCGGCAAGCGGCTTGCCTATGGTGCGCGCGCCATCACCGAGGGCGGTTATCAATCGGTGCCGCGGCTGAGTTTCGCCGGTGGCGCGCTGATCGGCTGCGCGGCGGGTTTCGTCAATGTGCCGCGCATCAAGGGCGTGCACAATGCGATCGCCAGCGGCATGCTCGCGGCCGAACAGGTCAATGCCGCGCTGGCTGCCGGCCGCGCCAACGATGAACCGGTTGAATACGAGAATGCGTGGCGCGCCTCGCCGGTCGGGAGAGATTTGTACCCGGTGCGCAACGTCAAGCCGCTATGGTCGAGGTTTGGCACCGCGGTCGGCGTCATGCTCGGTGGTATCGACATGTGGTGCAACACACTCGGGTTCTCGCTGTTCGGAACCCAATCGCATGCCAAGCTCGACCGCAGCACGCTCGATCCGGCGCAAGCGCACGCGCCGATCGGCTACCCGAAACCGGACGGCAAGCTCACCTTCGACAAATTGTCCTCGGTGTTCGTTTCCAACACCAATCACGAAGAGGACCAGCCGGTTCACCTGAAGGTCGCAGACATCAACCTGCAGAAGAGCTCCGAGCACGACGTCTATGCCGGCCCCTCCAACCGATATTGCCCGGCCGGCGTCTATGAATGGGTTGAGGAGGCGAGCGGACCGCGCTTCCAGATCAACGCCCAGAATTGCGTCCACTGCAAAACCTGCGACGTGAAGGATCCGAACGGCAACATTACCTGGGTTCCGCCGGAGGGTGGCGGCGGACCGAACTACGAGGCGATGTGACCACGATTGCGTGAGGTGATCCCGGCAGGCCAGGCCGCCGGCCACGATACCGCCACAGTGCAAGCGTTTTCAGGCGACCGGCGGCTTCCTGGGTGTTCGTGCCAATCGATTCGCTCCCTCCAATCCTTGCGGTTGAACGCCAAACGCGGCATTGTCTGCAGGCTTGATGCCGCCGCTTGGGATCGCATCCGGGATCGATCGCAATATTCTGCCGTAAAGATCCTGCCGTAAAGATCCTGCCGTAAATTCCTGCAGTAAATTCCTGGAGCTCGAGGCGAACCGTGATGTTTTTCATTCGATTCAATCGCTGGACATTTGCCGCATTTGCCTTCGCCGCGCTGGCGGTGCCAGGGTCGGTTTTGGCGCAGACGCCCGATCATCCAACCGGCAACTCGGCGCAATTTCCGAGCCGGGGCGATTTGAAGTTGCTGACGATGTCGGGCAGCTATCTGGCCGCCCGTCACGCCAGCGTCGAGCGGGACTCCAACTCGGCGGCGGCGTTCTATCGCTCTGCGCTTCGCACCGACCCGAAGAACAACGAATTGCTCGATCGCGCGTTCATTTCCTCGCTGGCGGACGGCGATATCGACGATGCGGTAAAGCTGGCGGAACGGATTTTGACGGTCGACAAATCCAATCGCGTGGCCAGGCTCGTGGTCGGCGTGCGCGATCTGAAGGCGAAGAAGTATGCAGCCGCGCAGCTGAACATCAATCAGTCGATTCGCGGACCGATCACCGATCTGATCGCCACGCTGCTGTCGGGCTGGGCGAGCTACGGCGCGGGCGACACCAAGGCCGCCGTGGCCAACATCGACAAGCTGGCCGGGCCGGAATGGTACCCGATCTTCAAGGATCTGCACTCCGGTCTGATCCTCGAGCTCGCGGGCAAGGAAAAGGACGCTGGCGCCAGGTTTGAGCGCGCCTACAAGCTCGACGATACCATGCTGCGCGTCGCCGAAGCCTATGCGCGCTGGCTGTCGCGCAACAAGGATGATACGGCGGCGGCGGCCATCTACCAGGCATTCGACAAGAAGCTGCCGCGGCACCCGCTGGTGCTGGAGGGCCTGCGCGAAACCAAGGCCGGCAAAAGGATGACGCCGCTGGTGGATTCACCGCAGGCCGGCGCCGCGGAGGCGCTCTACGGCATCGGTGCGACACTGACGCGTCGCGGCGGCGAGGATCTCGCGCTGGTCTATCTGCAGCTCGCGCTCTATCTCGCTCCCAACCAGCCGCTGGCGCTGTTGTCGCTCGCCGATCTCTATGAGTTGGTGAAGAAGCCGGCGATGGCGATCAGGATTTACGAGCGCATGCCGGCGAATTCGCCGTTGAAGCGCAATGCGCAGATTCAGCTCGCGACCAATCTCGATGCGGCCGACCGCAGCGAGGAGGCGATCAAGATACTGAAAGACGTCACCGCCGAGGATTCCCGGGACATCGAGGCCATCATGGCGCTCGGCAACATCGAGCGCGGCCGTAAAAAGTTCGCCGATTGCGTCCAGACCTATTCGCAGGGCATTGAGGCCCTGCCGCAGGCCAACGAAAAGAACAACTGGATCTATTATTATTATCGCGGCATCTGCGAGGAGCGTTCCAAGCAGTGGAGCAAGGCGGAAGCCGACATGCGCAAGGCGCTTGAGCTGCAGCCCGAACAGCCGCACGTGCTGAACTATCTGGGTTATTCCTGGATCGACCAGGGCATCAACCTCGACGAGGGCATGAAGATGATCAAGCGCGCCGTCGATCAGCGCCCGGACGACGGCTATATCGTGGACTCGCTGGGCTGGGCCTATTACCGCACCGGCAATTACGAGGACGCGGTGAAGAATCTCGAGCGCGCGATCGACCTCAAGCCTGAAGATCCGACCATCAACGACCATCTCGGCGATGCCTATTGGCGCATCGGCCGCACCCTGGAAGCCAAGTTCCAGTGGGTTCACGCCCGCGACCTGAAGCCCGAGCCGGAAGAGTTGCCCAAGATCGAAGCCAAGATCGAAAGCGGACTGCCCGACGACAACACCTCGTCGGCCGCCTCGGCCGACAAGAAAAAAGACGACGGTAAGGGCGGCTGATCGAAGGACGGCGCGCCATGCCGGGGCTGGTCGAGGAGGGGCGTGGCAAGGTCAACCTGACCCTGCGGGTGGTTGGACGCCGCCTCGACGGCTATCATGAGCTTGAAAGCGTGGTGGCGTTCGCCGATTGCGCCGACCGCCTCACCTTGACGCCGGGCCCCAAGCTCGAACTCAGGACCATCGGGCCACTGGCGCAAGCCTGCGGCGAGACCGCCGACAACCTCGTGATCAAGTCCGCCGGATTGCTCGGCGAGCGCGTGGCCGACCTCAAGCTCGGAGAATTCACTCTCGACAAGGTGCTGCCGGTCGCCGCCGGCATCGGCGGCGGTTCGGCCGACGCTGCGGCGGCGTTGCGTCTGTTGGCAGAGCTCAACGGTCTTGCGCTCGACGATGCGCGCCTGACCGAGGTCGCCAGATTGGCCGGCGCCGACGTGCCGGTTTGCCTCGCCTCGCGCGCCTGCGTCATGACCGGCATCGGCGAAACCCTGCTGCCGCTGAGCTTGCCGAAATTGCCATGCGTGATGGTCAATCCGCGCGTCGCCGTGCCGACCAAGGAGGTGTTTGCCGCGCTCGGCTTGCGCAGCGGCGAGTTGCTGGTGGGCGCGAGCGACGTGCTGCAGGCGGCCGCCTGGCCGGAACAGGGCGCCTCGCTCGAAGAGTGGGTTGAAGCCCTCGCCGCCGCTTCCAACGACCTTGAAGCCCCGGCAGTCCGCATCCAGCCGGTGATCAACGAGGTGCTTGCGGCGCTCAACGCCAGCAATGGAGCCTGGCTGGCGCGGATGTCGGGCTCGGGCGCGACCTGTTTTGCGATCTTCGAGAACACCGCAGAGGCGCAGCGCGCGTCGCAGAAAATCCAGCTCGATCATCCCGCCTGGTGGGTGCATGCCGGGGTGTTGAGCTAGCGCTGCTCTGCAGGACGGGTTCGTCAGGCTCGCAGGACAAGCGCGGTCCGGCCTTCAATGCGACCGCGCCAGGCAGAACGCCACCACCTGCCCGAGCGCACTCTTCATTGGCGAGGCCGGAAACAGCGCCAGCGCATCGACCGCCATGGCGCCGTAGTGCTGGGCGCGGCTGATGGTGTCCTCCAGCGCGCGGTGCTTGGTCATCAAGCCGATGGCGTGATCGAGATCGCCCGCGGCGATCTCGCCGTGCTCCAGCGCGTTGATCCAGAAGGCGCGCTCGCTCTCGTTGCCGCGGCGGAACGCCAGCACCACCGGCAGCGTGATCTTGCCTTCGCGGAAATCGTCGCCGATGTTCTTGCCGAGCTTGGCGGACTTGCCGCCATAATCCAGCACGTCATCCACCAGCTGGAAGGCGATGCCGAGATTCATCCCGACCGAGCGGCACGCGGTCTGTTCCGCCTTCGGCCGCTCGGCAATCACCGGACCGACCTCGCAGGCAGCCGCGAACAATTCGGCGGTCTTGCCGCGGATCACCGCGAGATATTCGTCTTCGGTGGTGGCGGTGTTCTTCGCGGCGGCGAGCTGCATCACTTCGCCTTCGGCGATCGTAGCGGCGGCCGAAGAGAGAATGTCGAGCGCGCGCAGCGAACCAACCTCGACCATCATGCGAAACGCCTGGCCGAGCAGGAAATCACCGACCAGAACGCTGGCCTCGTTGCCCCACAGCATGCGCGCGGACAGCTTGCCGCGCCGCAATTCGCTTTCGTCCACCACGTCGTCGTGCAGCAAGGTGGCGGTATGCATGAACTCGACCGAGGCCGCGAGCTTGATATGGCCGTCGCCGGAATAGCCGGTGAGGTTGGCCATCGCCAGCGTCAGCATCGGGCGCAGCCGCTTGCCCCCTGAGGAGATCAGGTGATTGGCGACTTCGGGAATCATGGTGACTTCCGAGCCGGTCCGCGACAGGATGGTGGCGTTGACGCGATCCATGTCGGTGGCGACAAGCGCGACCAGCTCATCTATCGAAGCGCCCGAAGGGTTCTCGAAGGGTACAATAACTGCCACGCCGGTCTCCACATTGGCCCAGTTAGGGCTATCCTCCGGCAGCACAATAGAAAGCGCCGGGGAACGCGGCAAGGGCGCGAAGCGGTTGACAGTATCCGCGCCGGCGATGTCGGCCCCGACAAGGGAGAACTCAAGTTGCGGGAATTGGTTCGGACCAACGATATGGTGCTGGTTTCGGCGGTCGGCGCGCTGCTCGATGGCGCCAACATCCATCATCTGGTGCTGGATCAAAACATGAGCATTATCGAGGGCTCGCTCGGAGTGTTGCCGCGGCGTATCCTGGTCCATGAGGACGATAATCGCGAAGCGCGCCGGCTTCTCGCCGATGCAGGTCTCGCCCACGAGTTGCGGGCAGATGACTGATCCGGCCCGCGAATTTACCGAGGATGGCTTTTTCGGCGGGCAATTGCGCTTGCGGCAGCCGAAATCGGGACACCGCGCCGGGCACGATGCGATGCTGCTGGCAGCAGCCACGCCGGCGCGTCCGGGCGATCGTGTGATCGATCTCGGCGCGGGCGTTGGCGCCGCCGGGCTTGCGGTCGCAAAGCGCGTCCCCGGCATAGAACTTGTTCTGGTCGAGATCGACCCGGCGCTCGCCGCGTTCGCACGCGATAACGCCGCTTCGAACGCGATCCCGGCGGAAGTCGTCGTGCTGGATGTCACATCTGGCGCCGCGGCTTTTGCCGCGGCCGGTTTGTCGCCCGATGGCGCCGACGTCGTCCTGATGAATCCGCCGTTCAATGACCCGGCGCGGCACCGCGCCTCGCCGGACAAGGCGCGCGGCAGCGCCCATTTGGCCACGGCTGCCACGCTCGAAGGCTGGATCCACGCGGCGCGGCGAGTTCTGAAATCGGGAGGCGTTCTCAGCTTGATCTGGCGGGCCGACGGTCTCACCGAAGTGCTGGCGGGGCTCGGTCACGGCTTCGGCGGCCTGATCGTTCTGCCGGTGCATGGTGAGGCAAAGACGCCGGCTATTCGCGTTTTGGTTCGCGCCACCAAAGGCGGCAAGGCTCCGACGCAAATTCACGCCGCGTTGGTGCTCAATGATGAGTTAGCGCTGCCCAATAAACAGCTGCAAGAGGTTCTGGCCGGGAAGGAGGTGTTGCCGCTGTTACGCCCCTGAAACGGATCGATCGCTCAGGATTTGAGCAAGCCGGCTATTGCGGAAGCTTCGATGCTTGGTCGGGCGCCGAAGTGAAGTGAATGGCCGTCAAAAGTGCACCGATCAGCACCATCAGCAGATAGATTTTCATGTTTTTCTCCGTTTGCACCGTTGCAGCCCAGCCACTGCGATGCAAAACACGTTCCACCCGATCCAATGGCAGCCGCGCGCTAAAAAATGGTTAATATTGAGGTAACGCATGAGTGAGCAAATAGCTGATCGGCGGAGGCGGCCGGCCTTGATCGACAGGCTGATGGAACTCATTCCGGCGCGTCTGCGGCGAGGCATCGCGGTTGTGCCGGTGGTCCGCCTGTCAGGAGTGATCGGCGCAGTGACACCGCTGCGGCCGGGGATGTCGCTCGCCGGCGTGGCCCGGATGCTGGAGCGCGCTTTTGCCACCCGGAATGCCAAGGCTGTGGCGCTGATCATCAATTCCCCGGGCGGTTCGCCGGTGCAGTCGCGCCAGATCTATCTTCGCATCCGGCAACTCGCCGCCGAGAAGAAGCTGCCGGTGCTGGTATTCGTCGAGGATGTCGCGGCGTCCGGCGGCTACATGATCGCCTGCGCGGGTGATGAGATATTCTGCGACCCATCTTCGATCATGGGCTCGATCGGCGTGGTCGGCGGCTCCTTCGGGTTCCAGGAATTGATCAAGAAGGTTGGCGTCGAACGGCGGCTGTACACCGCCGGCGAACACAAGGCGATGCTCGATCCGTTCCTCCCGGAAAACCCCGACGATGTCGCGCGCGTCAAGGCGCTTCAGCGCGAGATCCATGCGATCTTCATTGCGCTGGTCAAGCAAAGCCGCGGCGCGCGGCTGAAAGGCGCCGACGAGGTGCTGTTCACCGGTGAATATTGGGCGGGCGAAACCTCGGTGTCGCTCGGGCTTGCGGATGCCATCGGCGATCTGCGCTCGACGCTGCGCGCGCGCTATGGCGACAAGGTGCTCACGCCCGTGATCGCGGCTCCGACCGGGCTGTTGTCGAGCCTGTTAGGCCGCAAATCGGCGGGTGCGGGCACGCAGATGTCGCTGGATGGCGCGGCGGGCCTGCCGGATGAGCTGATTTCCGCGCTCGAGACCAGGGCAATTTGGGCCAAATTCGGGTTTTGAGCGGCGGGTGAGCCCGCGCCATTTGGTCCCGGGCAAGGCGGTTGCGGGTGTGATCGGGTTGCGCGACAATGCGACATGAGGCGTGAGCAATGAATGACAAGGATCGAGCGATGCCGCCGCTGATCGCATTTGCGGGCGCGTTGGGTGGGCTGGCCGTGGTCCGCTGGGCCTACCGGACCGCCGTGCGGGTGAACAGGGAATTGGAGGAGGCGCGTCTCAGGCGGGTCGCCGAAGCCGCGAGTTCGGCTGATATCCCGACCCTGCGGCGGGATCCCGACACCGGCGCCTATCGCCCGGGCTGACTTGCTGACTTCGTCATTCCGGCGCGTGAAGCGAGGCGAAACGAGCCCGGAATCTCGATATTCCCCGAGGTGCAATTGCCACATCTGTGGTCTGTCCTTTCGGCCATCCCGCAATGACGGCTGGTCTG
Organism: uncultured Alphaproteobacteria bacterium; assembly: GCA_963840155.1. Classification (GTDB taxonomy): domain Bacteria; phylum Pseudomonadota; class Alphaproteobacteria; order Rhizobiales; family Xanthobacteraceae; genus Bradyrhizobium. Next base: position 128,409 of record CAWIXP010000002.1, on the reverse strand, counting down.
TGTTCCCCCATCGCCTTGATTCCAAGTCCCCCCGCCGATACGGTCCCGCGCGCTTGACCCGCTTCCGGCGAAGACGTCATTGATGATGGACTCACTGCCTCCGCATATGCGCCCGGAACGCTCGTTCCAGGGACTGATCCTGGCGCTGCAGCGTTATTGGGCGGATTACGGCTGCGTGATCCTGCAGCCCTACGACATGGAAGTGGGCGCGGGCACCTTTCATCCGGCGACGACGCTGCGCGCGCTTGGGCCGAAACATTGGAAGGCGGCCTACGTGCAGCCCTCGCGGCGGCCCAAGGATGGCCGCTACGGCGAAAATCCCAACCGGCTGCAGCATTATTACCAGCTTCAGGTGATCTTGAAGCCGTCGCCGCCCGAGCTGCAGGAACTTTATCTCAAATCGCTGGCCGCGATCGGCATCGATTCACATCTGCACGACATCCGCTTCGTCGAGGACGATTGGGAGAGCCCGACACTCGGCGCCTGGGGGCTTGGGTGGGAATGCTGGTGTGACGGCATGGAAGTTTCGCAGTTCACCTATTTCCAGCAGGTCGCCGGCGTCGAATGCGCGCCGGTATCCGGCGAACTCACCTATGGGCTGGAGCGGCTCGCCTGCTACCTGCAGGGCGTCGATCGCATCATGGATCTCAACTTCAACGGCCGCGAGGGCGACGAGAAGGTGAGCTATCGCGAAGTATTCTACCAGGCCGAGCAGGAATATTCGCGCCACAATTTCGAATACGCCGACACCGCGATGCTGTTCGAGCAGTTCAAGATGGCCGAGCAAGCCTGCCGGAAATATCTCGAGGTCGGCTGGCAGGACGGCAAGCGCGAGGCGCATCTGATGGCGCTGCCGGCCTACGACCAGTGCATCAAGGCAAGCCACGTCTTCAACCTGCTCGACGCCCGCGGCGTGATCTCGGTGACCGAGCGGCAGAGCTACATCATGCGCGTGCGCGAACTGGCAAAAGCCTGCGGCGAGGCCTGGATGAAAACCGAAGCGGGCAGGGCGGCATGAGAACCCTCCCCTTGAGGGGGAGGGTCGCTCGCCCGCGCTTGGGCGAGCGGGGTGGGGTGAAGACCCCATGTGGACGGGACGGCATGAGAAGGCGATCTTGGAATTGAGCATTTCGGCGAACACGAACCTGCTCCCCTCCCTCCGCGCGCGAAGCGTGCTCTTCACCCCTCCCCCTTGCGGGGAGGGGTGACGAGCGGGATCAAGACCGAAGCGGGCAGGGCGGCGTAATTACCCTCCCCTTGAGGGGGAGGGTCGCTCGCCCGCGCTTGGGCGAGCGGGGTGGGGTGAAGTGGTAGCGATATGGCAAGGAGGCCGATCAGCGATTTCAAACGCAAGACGGCGAACCGGCTGCGCGCAAACACAACGGTCGCTGAGCAAGTTCTCTGGCGGCATTTGCGCAGATTAGATGTGAAAGGAAGTCACTTTAGGAGACAAGTGGTTATCGGACCGTACATCGCCGATTTCGCCTGTATGGCAGAGCGGCTCATTGTCGAGGTCGATGGATCGCAGCATGGAGATGATGAGGGGCTTCGCCGCGACGACGCCCGGACGCGCTGGCTGCAATCGGAAGGCTATAGAGTGATACGATTTTGGAATAACGACGTGATGAGCAGGACCGACGCTGTGCTTGAGACCATTCACGACATCATCAGCGCCACCCCACCCCGCCTGCCTGCGGCAGACGACCCTCCCCCTCAAGGGGAGGGTTAGCGAATGCCCGATCTTCTGTTCGAACTTTTCTCCGAGGAAATTCCCGCGCGGATGCAGGCGAAGGCGGCCGAGGATCTGCGCCGCATGGTCACCGACAAGCTGGTCGCCGAAGGGCTGGTCTATGAGGGTGCCAAGGCGTTCGCGACGCCGCGGCGGCTGGCGCTGACGGTGCACGGCATTCCGGCACGGCAATCCGACCTCAAGGAAGAGCGCAGGGGCCCGCGCGTCGGCGGGCCGGACGCGGCGATCGCCGGCTTTCTCAAGGCCACCGGCCTTGCCTCGCTCGACGAAGCAAAGATCCAGCGCGATCCGAAGAAGGGTGACTTTTATATTGCGCTGATCGAAAAGCCCGGCCGCGCTACGCTGGACGTGCTCGCCGACATGCTGCCGGTGATCATCCGCACCTTCCCGTGGCCGAAATCGATGCGCTGGGGCGAACGCTCGGCCAGGCCGAGTTCGCTGCAATGGGTGCGGCCGCTGCATTCCATCATCGCCACCTTCGGCCTGGAAACCGAAACGCCTGATATCGTGAAATTCAGTGTCGATGGCGTCGAGGCCGGCCAGACCACGTTCGGTCACCGGTTCATGGCGCCGGCCGCGATTTCCGTGCGCCGCTTCGAGGACTACGAGGCAAAGCTGCAGGCGGCCAAGGTGGTGCTCGATCCCGAGCGCCGCAAGAACACCATTCTTACCGAGGCGAAGCAGCTAGCGTTCGCGCAGGGCTTTGACCTTGTGGAGGATCAGGCGTTGCTCGATGAGGTCGCGGGACTGGTCGAGTGGCCGGTCGTCATGATGGGATCGTTCGAGAAGGATTTTCTGTCGATTCCGCCTGAGGTGATCCGCGCAACGATCCGAACCAACATGAAATGTTTTGTGATCAGCGATCCCAAGACCGCAAAGCTGACCAACAAGTTCGTCCTTATCGCCAACATCGAAGCTTCCGACGGCGGCGAGGCGATCGTGGCCGGCAACGAGCGCGTGATCCGCGCGCGCCTGAGCGACGCCAAGTTTTTCTACGACAGCGATCTGAAGATCAGGCTGGAGGACCGGCTGCCGAAATTCGACCAGATCGTGTTTCATGAGAAGCTGGATACGCAGTCCGAGCGCATTGAACGCATCGAGCACTTGGCGGCGGCAATCGCGCCGCTGGTCGGCGCAGATGTCGAAAAGACCAAACGCGCGGCGCGGCTGGCAAAGGCGGATCTGCTGACCGAAGTGGTCGGCGAATTCCCGGAGCTGCAGGGCCTGATGGGGAAGTATTACGCGCTGGCGCAGGGCGAGGATGCCTCTGTCGCCGCCGCGAGCGAGGAACACTACAAGCCGCAGGGCCCGAACGACCGAGTACCGGTAGATCCGGTGTCGATTGCAGTCGCTTTGGCGGACAAGATTGATACGCTAGTGGCCTTTTGGGCGATCAATGAAAAGCCAACGGGAAGTAAGGACCCCTATGCGTTGCGAAGGGCAGCGTTGGGTTTCATTCGGATACTTCTGGAAAACGACCTACGTTTCAAATTTCTCAGCTTTGCCTCTATTCCAACTGCACTCGTAATGGCGACGCTAATTGGACTAGCAGCGAGGCGTCAAATCGACAGTCTTGCAAACTTGTCGACACTTGGTCTTCCGGAGGCTACTGCCCGGGTCGTTCTAGATAAGATCATGGAGCCAACGACGCCTGATGGAAGCGCGAAAATTGCAGAGGATACTGTAGATTGGTCGTGGAAATTAGCGAATGACCTTCTTTCCTTCCTCGCCGACCGCCTGAAGGTCCAGCTTCGCGATCAGGGTGCACGCCACGATCTCGTCGATGCGGTATTTGCGCTGGAAGGGCAGGACGATCTGTTGATGGTGGTTCGCCGCGTCGAGGCGCTCGGAAAATTTCTCGACACCGATGACGGCAAGAACCTGCTCGCCGGCACCAAGCGGGCTGGCAATATCCTCGCGATCGAGGAAAAGAAGGACAAGCGGACGTTCGACGGCGCGCCCAACCCAGCGCTTTACAAAGTCGCCGAAGAAAAGACGCTCGCGAAGTCGATCGACCAGGTGAAGGCGGAAGCCAGCGCCGCTGTGGCCAAGGAAGACTTCGCGAGCGCGATGAGCGCGATGGCCAAGCTGCGCCCGGCAGTGGATGCGTTCTTCGACAAGGTCAAGGTCAACGACGACGATCCCAAGGTGCGCGAAAATCGCCTTAAGCTGCTCAATGAAATCCGCGCCGCCACCCGCGCCGTCGCGGATTTCTCGAAGATCCAGGATTGAAAAACATCTCGACCTCATCCTGAGGGCCGCGCATCTTTGCGCGGTGTCTCGAAGTTGGCCGCGAGTTGACATGTTGCATCCATTCTTGGAGACGCGACGAAGACGCCTTTCCCCGAGGATGAGGTCCGGTGTTTGCAGCCGTCACAGGCTTGGCTGATCCACCCGACGGGCAAATCAGCGGGACGGGCGGCGATTTGCTTGTCGAGTCTTATTTTCTGTTTTTCCGAAAATATACTGCTTCCCGCCTGAGCCAAATTGGCTCTAGAACGCTAGCCATCCTGTCCCACCAGAGGGGCGTTTCGCGATCGTCACGAACGTTGGGGCAGGAGGCGGTGGACGCGGCAGCATTGAGCGCGATGAGATCGCAGGGCGAGATGAACCTCGTGAGCGATCGACAGCGTGCAAGACGAGAGATGCTGCTCGCGGACGGCGAAGTCGTGTGGTCCTGACGCCCCGGCGCTGGCGTCAAGTCTTGCGGAGGTTTGGTCAGGCTCAACCGGGTTTGACGGAACATCTTACTCTGCAGGCCGACGGTGACAACAAGCCGATCACCGGGGAGAGCACGAAGTAAACCGTTAAAACCATTGCGCGGGGAGTGCCGGGTGAAACCGGTGTGACCGTGGTGATTACGCTCGTGTGCTTTTTATATTTTGCACGCGAGGCTGCGGGCGCAGCGAGCGCCCGGCATTCCCTGCGCCCTCGTTTTGGGCGGAGCTATCATGCACAACTCGGGCGTATCAGCGCCGCGGGAACGCAGGGTCATGGCTTGGTTCGCCGTCATTGCGAGGAGCTCTTGCGACGAAGCAATCCACACTTCCTTCGCCGCGAGATGGATTGCTTCGCTTCGCTCGCAATGACGGTGCTAAGTCGTCATTGCCTGCGACAAACGCGAAGCGTCTGGGCCAGGGAGCACACAACGAAGCGATTCCGGGCGTTGCGCGCGGCGTTGTTTCCGGCAACAGGCATGGCGCCGCCGCAATTTTCGGCATTTCGCGTCTGTGCTGGAACCTGCTGAAGTGACAAGCGTATCTATTCATGGAACCGCGCCTGCGGCTAACATGCTCACCCTCGATTCGATTTCCCTCGATCATTGCTTCGGAGACCGTCGATGACCATCACGACTGCGCATATTCCTGCCATAGTGGCATTGATCGCGGGCATTCTCATTCTGATGATGCCGCGGCTGCTTAATCTCGTGGTCGCGATTTATCTGATCTGCATCGGCCTGATCGGCTTGGGATTGCTGAAGTGGCTGCACCTGTAGCGCCCCCGCCGCGTTCCCTGCCTTGCGCGGAACCGCCCAAAGTGGTGTAAGGCGCGCAACTTTCTCTCCCTCTCGCGGATTGTTTGCAGTCATGGCCAAAGCCGTCGCCAAATCGAAGAAAATCGCTGCGAAATCAAGGCCATCGATGCCGGCCCGGGCCAAAGCCACAGCCTCCGCCCGCAAGGCGCTGAAAAAGAGTCCGGCCAAGCCGGCGCCGAAGCCGATTGCCGCGGCCAAGCCCGCCGCGACTGCGACGAAATCCGGCAAATGGGTATTCACGTTCGGCGACGGCAGGGCCGAAGGCAAAGCCCAAATGCGCGATTTGCTCGGAGGCAAGGGCGCCAATCTCGCCGAGATGGCCAATCTCGGGCTGCCGGTGCCCCCCGGCTTCACCATTCCGACCTCGGTCTGCACGTATTTTTATGCGCACGACAAAAGTTATCCGAAGGAATTGAAGGGGCAGGTCGAACGGGCGCTCGATCATGTCGGCAAGCTGACCGGCAAGCGGTTTGGCGATTCGAAGAATCCGCTGCTGGTTTCGGTGCGCTCCGGCGGTCGTGCCTCGATGCCGGGCATGATGGACACCGTGCTCAATCTCGGTCTCAACGACACCACCGTGGAGGCGCTGGCGGAAATGTCCGGTGACCGCCGCTTCGCTTATGACAGCTATCGCCGCTTCATCACGATGTATTCGGATGTGGTGCTCGGGTTCGAGCATTCGCATTTCGAGGACATCCTCGACACCTTCAAAGATAGCCAGGGCTACTCGCTCGATACCGACCTGACCGGCGAGGATTGGGTCGAACTGGTCGGCCGCTACAAGGATGCCGTGGCGCGCGAAACCGGCAAGGATTTCCCGCAGGATGCGCACGACCAGCTATGGGGCGCCATCGGGGCGGTGTTTTCCTCCTGGATGAACGCGCGCGCGGTGACCTATCGCCGACTGCACGATATTCCGGAATCCTGGGGCACCGCGGTCAACGTGCAGGCGATGGTGTTCGGCAACATGGGCGAGACCTCCGCGACCGGGGTTGCCTTCACCCGCAACCCCTCGACCGGCGAGAGCCGGTTGTACGGCGAATTCCTGATCAATGCGCAGGGCGAGGACGTAGTGGCGGGCATTCGCACCCCGCAGGACATCACCGAGGATGCGCGCAAGGAATCCGGCTCCGACAAGCCGTCGATGGAAACCGCGATGCCCGAAGCCTTCAAGGAACTGACGCGGATCTACACGGTGCTGGAAAAGCACTACCGCGACATGCAGGACATGGAGTTCACGGTCGAGCAGGGCAAGCTGTGGATGCTGCAGACCCGCAGCGGCAAGCGGACCGCGAAGGCAGCCCTTCGCATTGCCGTCGAACTCGCCAATGAAGGTTTGATCTCGAAGAAGGACGCGGTAGCGCGGATCGACCCTGCCTCGCTCGATCAGTTGCTGCATCCGACCATCGATCCCGCCGCCAAGCGCGACGTCATCGCCACCGGCCTGCCGGCCTCCCCCGGCGCCGCGGCAGGCGAGATCGTGTTCTCTTCCGACGAAGCAGCGAAACTCCAGGCCGATGGCCGCAAGGTTATTCTGGTACGGATCGAGACCAGCCCGGAAGATATCCACGGCATGCATGCGGCCGAAGGCATCCTGACCACGCGCGGGGGCATGACCTCGCACGCCGCGGTGGTCGCGCGCGGCATGGGCAAGCCCTGCGTCTCCGGCTGCGGCACCATCCGCGTCGATTACGGTCGCGGCACCATGAGTATCGGCCCGCGTACCTTCAAGACCGGCGACGTCATCACCATCGATGGCTCGCTGGGTCAGGTGCTGGCCGGGCGGATGCCGATGATCGAGCCGGCGATGTCGGGCGAATTCGGCACGTTGATGAACTGGGCCGACGGCATGCGCAAGCTCGGGGTCCGCGTCAATGCCGACACCCCGGAAGACGCGCGCACCGCCATCAAGTTCGGCGGCGAGGGGATCGGACTTTGCCGCACCGAGCACATGTTCTTCGAGGAGACCCGGATTCGGACCGTGCGCGAAATGATCCTCGCCGAGGACGAGCAGGCGCGCCGCGCCGCGCTTTCTAAACTGCTGCCGATGCAGCGCGCCGATTTCGTCGAGTTGTTCGAGATCATGAAGGGGCTGCCGGTGACGATCCGGCTGCTCGATCCGCCGCTGCATGAGTTCCTGCCGCATACCCAGGCCGAGATCGAGGAAGTGGCCCGCGCGATGAATACCGATCCGCGGCGGCTCGCCGACCGCGCCCGCGATCTCGCCGAATTCAATCCGATGCTCGGTTTCCGCGGCTGCCGGCTCGCCATCGCCTATCCTGAAATCGCCGAGATGCAGGCGCGCGCGATCTTCGAGGCCGCAGTGGAGGCCGGAAAGCGCACCGGCAAAGCGGTCGGGCTCGAGGTGATGGTGCCGCTGATCGCAACCAGGATCGAGTTCGATCTGGTCAAGGCGCGGATCGACGCCGCGGCACATTCGGTGATGAAGGAGACCGGAGCCAAGTTGGGCTACCAGGTCGGCACCATGATCGAATTGCCGCGCGCCTGCCTGATGGCCGGCGATATCGCCAAAACCGCGGAGTTCTTCTCGTTCGGCACCAACGATCTGACGCAGACGACCTACGGCATCAGCCGCGACGACGCCGCCGGTTTCCTCGGCATCTATATCGCCAAGGGAATCCTGGAGATCGATCCCTTCATCTCGGTCGATCGCGATGGCGTCGGCGAGTTGGTGAAAATCGCCGTTGCGCGCGGCCGCAAGACGCGCCCCAGTATCAAGGTCGGGATTTGCGGCGAACATGGCGGCGATCCGGCTTCCGTCGCATTCTGCCACGAGATCGGACTTGATTACGTCTCCTGCTCGCCCTATCGCGTGCCGATCGCCCGGCTCGCAGCCGCGCAGGCCGCCCTCGGCAAGACCCTCGCCAGCCATGCCTAGAGTTTGCCGGATGCCGACGATCCATGAATTTCGCATGCTCGCGAAAAATCTCTTCATCATTTTAGTTGACCGGATATTTACCAGTTTATTCGGGCACCCGTTTACCAAGCTTTTCGACGTCGCCAACGCAAAGCCAGAGATCGCTTGCGTGTATCGCGCGTGCAACGCCGATTAACTCCCTCGCAACCTAAATTCGATATTACCAAAAAAGATCGAATGTCGCGGATCTGCCGGGTTCGATCCTGCAAGTGTAGCGTTGCGTGAGCGTAAGTGATGTTAGTACTGCGTAACCTGCCGAAGGGCGCACGTTCTGCGTCCTTCGGAATTGGCCTGTGCGTGTTTGCCTTGATGCCGACCGAGATCGGATATCAGGATATCGCCTCACTGCTGGCCCGGCAGCCTGGCGTCGCTGAACGCTGGCAAAGAAGGGTGTTCTCCGCGGCCAGCACCATTCAGCTCGCCACCTACAGTTTCGGCCGTCCGATCGGGACTTCATTGCCGCAAACCGCCAGCTATCGGCTGGCCAGCCTGGACCACCAGGGCATCGACACCGGTTCGATCACGCGCAATCCGATTGTGCTGCCGCCGCCGCGCTACCAAGCCTCCGATTTTCCCAAGGTCGACCGCACGTTGAAGGGGGATCGCCTCGTCATATCCCCGCCGCCGTCGCCTGCCGATGCTGCGCCTGCGCTGGAAGATCCTTCGACCTCCAACGCGTCGGTGGCCGGCGCAAAAACCAGCGCCGTGCGACCGGCCGGGCGAGCGCCGCTCGACCCGGAGCTTCAGGAAGCACTGCGGGCGCCGCCGCTAGCACAATACGATGTTTCGATGTCGCTCGAGGCGCAACCGCTTGACGATCTGAAGAGCGCCGCCGATGCGACCGCGTTTGAACGCGCGCCGTCGCGCGATGGGTTCAACGTCAAGACCGCAAGCCTGTTTTTCGGAAGCGCCTCGCTTGGCGGCGAGGTGGAAAATATCGAGCGCTGGCAGCCCGGCGAAGAGCCGCTGATCGTGATGCCTGGCGCGCCGCCCGATGCCGACATGAAAGCGCTGGCATCGCTGCCGGCGACCGCCGATGAACTTTACAGAACCGGCGAGAGCGGCGAAAGCATCGCCGCCAAGGGTCAGGTCAATTTCGACAACCAACGTGTTAAAAGCCCGGCCGAGCGGCTTGGCCTGTTCGACGAGAAGTCACGCGCCAAATCCGAAAAATGTCTCGCCGAGGCGATCTATTTCGAAGCCCGCGGCGAAGCCGTGCGCGGTCAGATCGCGGTCGCCCAGGTGGTGATGAACCGCACCTTCTCCGGCTTCTATCCGAGCACGGTATGCGGCGTGGTCTACCAGAACAAGCACCGCCACCTCGCCTGCCAGTTCACCTTTGCCTGCGATAGCATTCCCGACGTGGTGCGCGAGCCCGACATGTGGGACCGCGCCCGGAAGATCGCCAAGGCGATGCTCGATGGCCAGCTCTGGCTGCCGGAAGTCGCCAAATCGACGCACTATCACGCCTATTGGGTTCGCCCGTCATGGGTTCATGAAATGAAGAAGATGTACAAGTTCGGAGTGCACACCTTCTACCGGCCGCGCGCCTGGGGCGACGGCAGCGAGGCGCCGAGCTGGGGAACGCCGGCGCAGACCGCGGAAATTTCCGCCGAACTCGCCGAACAGGCCAGGAGTTCAGCCGAAATCTCGGAGGCGACCTTCCGGCGCTGAAGCGTGCGGTCTAAATTGCCTCATTCCAAGGCGCGACGGATGGGTGCAAGCAGGTCCTTTGCGCGGACGGTCCCGATTGGGCCTGTCCGGCTAATTTGCAGGGCTGCATTGCGAAACCAATTTCCGCGATGGAGCCCTTTGGAATTTTCATGCGGATGCATTAACTCCCTGCCACCTCCCCGCGCTGGGCCTAGTCCGGTTTCAGCCAGCATCGAGAACCATGCATGTCGACAGCCGCAGACGAGCTTCGTCCCGTCCCACGGATCGGCAGTTGGCGAACACCGCTGGTGATCATCATCTGCGGCTGCGCGATCGCCCTGCTGGGCTTCGGGCCCCGATCCACCTTCGGCTTCTTCATTCAACCGATCAGCCGGGAGTTTGCATGGGGCCGCGACGTATTCGGTCTCGCACTTGCACTCCAAAATCTGTTGTGGGGGCTGGGCCAGCCTATTGCCGGAGCCATCGCCGACCGATTTGGCGTGCTGCGCGTGATGTGTGCCGGCGCCGTGCTTTACGCCGGTGGTTTACTGGTCATGCGTTATGCCGCGACCCCGCTGTCGCTCGATCTCGGCGCCGGCGTCCTGATCGGCTTCGGGCTGTCCGGCTGCTCGTTCAATCTGGTGCTGTCCGCGTTTTCCAAGCTGCTGCCGCCGCAGCGGCGCGGCTTAGCGCTCGGGGCCGGCACCGCCGCCGGATCGTTCGGGCAATTCCTGTTCGCGCCGTTCGGCGTCGCGATGATCGACAATTTCGGTTGGCAGACCGCGTTGACGGTATTCGCCGGCCTGATGCTGCTGATCGTGCCGCTATCGTTGGCGCTTTCAACACCCCCTGCGACAGCGGCCAATGTGCCGGCTCCAGACCAGCAGTCGTTCAAGACCGCGCTGGCCGAAGCCTTCGGCCATCGCTCCTACGTGCTGCTGGTGCTCGGCTTTTTTACCTGCGGTTTTCAGCTCGCGTTCATCACCGCGCACCTGCCGGCCTATCTCGTTGATCGCGGCATCGCCGCGCAAACCGGCGGGTGGGTGATCGCCGCCATTGGTTTGTTCAACATTATCGGTTCGCTGAGCGTCGGCTGGCTGCAGAACCGGCTTCCGAAGCGATTCATCCTGTCGACCATCTATTTCGTCCGTGCGATGTCGATCGTGACTTTCATTTCGTTCCCGATTACTACCCTCTCCGCGATCATGTTCGGCGCCGTCACCGGCCTGACCTGGCTTTCGACGGTGCCGCCGACGTCGGCGCTGGTGGTGCTGATGTTCGGCACCCGCTGGTTTGCCACATTGTATGGATTTGCTTTCGTCAGTCATCAGGTCGGCGGCTTCCTCGGCGTCTGGCTCGGCGGCATCGTATTCGAGCAATTCGGGTCGTATACGCCGATCTGGTGGCTGTCGGTGCTGTTCGGCCTGCTGTCGGCGCTGATCAACCTGCCGATCGTCGAGGCGCCGGTGGCGCGCGCAGTGCCGGCGATTTGAAGGTCCTGCGGTACAGGCGACAAACTTGAGCGGGAACTTCAAATCGAAAGCCGACCGGGAATGTGCTGCGAATGCCTGGCGAACTTCGGAATCGGAGCACTGGTTGCACAGCCCGCCTGATCCGGTAAAAATCCCGACCGAAACACCGGGAGATTAAGTTGGGAACATTCAAGGCGATCAGGGTCGACAAGGCCGACAAGGGTACCACCGCGACCCTCACCGAGTTCGACGAAGCCGACTTGATGGAAGGCGACGTCACCGTGCGCGTGGAATGGTCGACCGTGAACTATAAGGACGGCCTTGCGCTCACCGGCAAGGCGCCGGTGGTGCGGCGCTTTCCGATGATCCCGGGCATCGATTTCGCGGGCACCGTCGAGTTGTCATCGCATCCGCAATGGAAGACCGGCGACAAGGTCGTCTGCACCGGCTGGGGCATGGGCGAAACTCATCTCGGCGGTTACGCCGAGAAAGTGCGCGTCAACGGCGACTGGCTGGTACGGCTGCCGCAGGGAATGCCGGCGCGCGACGCGATGGCGATCGGCACCGCCGGTTTTACCGCTATGCTCGCGGTGTTGGCGCTGGAAAAGCATGGGCTCACTCCGAAGCACGGTCCGGTCGTCGTCACCGGTTCGGCCGGCGGCGTCGGCTCGGTCGCGATCGCCGTGCTGTCGAAGCTCGGCTATCAGGTCATCGCCTCGACCGGCAGGGTATCCGAGGCGGCGTATCTCAGGGGTCTCGGAGCAGCCGAGGTGATCGAGCGCAGCGAACTGGCAGGGCCAGCCAAGCCGCTGGCGAAAGAGCGCTGGGCGGGCGGTATCGACAGCGTTGGCTCGACGACGCTCGCCAATCTCCTATCGATGACGAAATACGGCGGCGCCATCGCCGCCTGCGGGCTGGCCGGCGGCATGGACCTGGCGTCCTCGGTGGCACCGTTTATTTTGCGTGGGGTGTGTCTGCTGGGCATCGATTCCGTGATGTGCCCGATTGCGTTGCGCAAAGTCGCCTGGGGCCGCCTCGCCAGCGACCTAGACCATATGAAACTAGCTGAAATAACTAATGAAATTGGCCTTGACGGGGTAATCGAGGCCGGCGTCCAAATCCTCGCCGGGCAGGTTCGGGGTCGCGTCGTGGTAAAAATTCCCTAACACGTTCAGACTTTACCAACCAAGCTGCTCCAATGTTGCCACGGTTAGTATGGTAAGCAACGGGTAAAGGCAGACCAGGCGGTTACCCGCGCTCGAGTAAAGTCGGAGTTGCAGCATGTTTGCGCGTTTCGTGTTGGCGGCCGTCACGGCCGGCGCGGTGATCGCACCCGCGATGGCCGGTATGATGAATGCCGAGGAGGCCCGCAAGTTTGTCGCCGGCAAGGTCTTCGCATTTACCTGCTTCGATGGCACCCGCGGTGCAGGGCGGATACTCGATGACATGGGTGCGGCCGGCGCTGTGCAATTCAGTGGCTCCGGCCCAATTCGTCACCTGCGCCTTCCCGGCAATACACTTCAGGTCCGCGGTCAGGCCGTCTGCGCCTCGCTCAAGGGCATACCGTTCGAGCCGTGCTTCAACCTCGAAAAGACAGATGAGCGTACCTTCCGCGGATCGGTGTCGGGCATGGGCTTTGCCTATTGCGATTTTCATCATCAGGGCGGAGCGCAGATGCTGATGGCACGCGCGGTGGCCCATCCACGTTCGTTGCATCCGCATACCCGTTCAGCCGACGCCTTGCACGCCGAAGCGTCTGCGCGCGTCGAAACTCCGCACGTCGAGAGCGCCAGGATCGCGCCCGTCAAGTCCGAGCCGAGATCGGAGGCTGCGAAGTCCGAAGGTGCAGCCGAACTGCGCCGTTCGACCGACTGATGCCCCGCCGGCGTTTCGCCGGCTCCGCGCACCCGACCTTCCTTGATCAAGCCGGCAACGGCAGCACCGCCACAGTCAGGTCGATTTAGATCGGCGTCGGATGCTGGTTGCTCCGGCGCCGTTCATTGCCATCACTCGAGATCGACGCGGAACGGCCGGCCCTCGACCAGCATGCTGCCGGGGCCCATCTCGTCGAGCGCGCGCAGCATCCGTCCCTCCCGGCCCAGTGCCTTGTCCGCCAGACTGACGATCAAGCGATTTGGCGATGCGATCGGGGAGGCCGCACGGATCTGCTTCGCGATCGAAATCTCGTCCCGATGCGGGTTAAGCAAGCAGGCGGCCGCAAACGCGCTCGCGGTGGAGCGGCTGATGCCTGCGTAGCAGTGCACGACGAGCGGCGCGCTGCGGTCCCAGCCGCGCACGAAATTCAGCACTTGCGCGATATGCGAGTCGGAGGGCGCGACAAAGCCCTCGACCTCCTCGGTGATGTCATCCACCTGCACCTTCAGATGATTGGCGGGAAGGACCGATACGGGCCGCTGCACCTGGTCGACCTTGGCCATCACGGTGAGGACGTGACTGGCGCCGGTGGCTTTGACGGTATCGGGAAGGGCGGCAAGCGAGCAAACGTGGATCATGGGGTTCCTGCTATCGGGCTGATTATAAGCCTGTGCGGGCGATCATGAAAGCAGCTTCAGGCATCGCATTTAGGTGTGTAATGCCTTGAACCGCGCGAGGAACCGCTTCTCGGCTTTGGCCGCGGTCCACGGCGTGAGATAATCCCGACGGGTCGCCGTAGGCAGGCTGGGATCGCGGCCGAACAGACGTCTCGCCTCGGCCTGCGCAAACCCTGCAAGCTCGGTTGCCTCAAGATAGGCCGCGCCGCGGTCGGCTTCCTTGATCTGCCGTGCGATCTCCGGTGCAAGCACCGGCGGCAATCCGAAGCGGATGTGGATCGCCGCCAGCAGCCGCTTTTCGACTGCCTTGTAGTCGCCGCCCAGCACCGCCTTGAATGGCGAGATCATGTCGCCGATGACATATTCCGGCGCATCGTGCAAAAGCGCGGCTAACCGGAAGCGGACATCGACGCGCGGCGTCTGCTCGCGCATCACGGCCTCGACCAGCAGCGTGTGCTGCGCCACCGAGAAAATATGTGGGCCGCTGGTCTGTCCGTTCCAGCGTGCGACGCGCGCCAGGCCGTGGGCGATATCGGCGATTTCGATATCCAGCGGCGAGGGGTCGAGCAGATCGAGCCGCCGCCCCGACAACATCCGCTGCCATACGCGGGCGGCCGTTGCGGTTTCGGAAGATCTTCTGGACGTCATTTGACTTTGAGTCTGGGGCTGCGAGGCTTTCGGGCGCAGTCATCGTGGCAGAAGCAGGTCACCAGGTGGTCGTTGACCATGCCGGTAGCCTGCATGAAGGCATACACAATGGTCGGGCCGACGAATTTGAAGCCGCGTCCGGCCAGTTCCTTTGACATCTTGATCGATAGCGGCGTCGAGGCCGGCACGCTTGCAGTGGTCTTGAAGGTGTTGACCTTCGGTCTGCCATCGACAAAGTCCCACAGGAATTTCGAGAACCCGGGGCCGTCTTCCATGATCTTCAGATAGGCTTTCGCGCTGGCGACGGCACCCTCGATCTTGGCACGATTGCGGACGATGCCAGCATCATTCATCAGCGCATGGACTTTTCTCGCGTTATAGCGCGCGATCTTGGCCGGCTCGAAATCCTCGAACGCCCGTCGGAAATTCTCGCGCTTGCGCAGAATCGTGATCCACGACAGGCCGGCCTGGAAGCCGTCGAGTATGAGTTTTTCATAGAGCGCCCGGTCGTCGTATTCCGGCACGCCCCATTCGGTGTCGTGGTAGGCCATATAGAACGGGTCTTCGCCCGGCCATGGGCACCTGATCAGGCCGTCGGCATGCAGGCGGGCCGATCGGCTCATGCGACCGTCTGCTTGGCTGTGGTCAAAAGCTCATCCGGATTGGCAAATCGGATGACAAGACCGCCCGCCGTCAGCGGAACGCCGGCGGCAAGCGCGTCGGCGGCGCGATCGACCCGGATCAGTGCGAGGCCGTTTTGTCCTGCTGTCGAGCCGATCGTTCCGACCGGCTTGTCGCCGGCCAGAATCGTCGTACCCGGTTCCGGCGAAAAGTCCTCAAGCACGACGCGCACGGTTCGGGTGCGCGCGGTGCCGCGATGCTGCATCCGCGACACCACCTCTTGTCCGACGTAGCAGCCCTTCTCGAAATCAATCCCGTGCAACCGGTCCATGTTGGTTTCATGCGGAAACGCATCGCCGTACATGAAGTCCAGCCCGCCGCGTGGAACACCGGCGACAATGCGGTGGGCGTCATAGGCGGCACTATCGACCAGCTCCGCGCCGAGCAGATCGGCGACTTTTTGCGTGAGCTCGGACGGCGCCAGTATCCGCCAGCCGAGCGCATCGCTGCGTGGATCGGCGAACGCGAGATCGGGCTTCACGGCAAGATCGCCATCCCACGCCGCGAGTACGCCGAGGCTATCGGAAAGGTTTTGCACCGCGACCTTGGCCCGCAGCTTGTAAAAGCCGAGCTTGTCGGCAAGCGCCTGCGCCAGCGCCCGCGCGCAGTCGATCAGGAAACCGCCGCCGTGGCCGGACGGCGCTTCGGTGATCAGGAAATCCGCGATGATCTTGCCCTGCGGCGTCAGCAACGCCCCGAAATGCCCCAGTCCCGGCCGCAGCGTCGTCACGTCCGTGGTGACGAGGCCGTTGAGAAAGCTGCGCGCGTCCTCGCCGCTGACCTTGACCACGCCGCGATCAGGAAGAAACGCTGCTTTCATCAGGGGTTTCTCTTGAAGTTCTTGTTGAAACGGAAGTAGCGGATATCACAAGTGAACGTAAGGCGCTAAGATACCGCGAACAAGGCCCGCGACGACGTCCAAAGTCTCTAAAGCGGGCGCTGAGGAGCAATGACTCAACGATTTGATACCATTCTAAAATCCGGCACCGTGGTCAATCAGGACGGTGAGGGCGTGCGCGACATCGCCTTCGCCGATGGCCGCATCGCCGCGATCGGCTCGCTCGGTCAATCATCGGCCGCCGAGGTGATCGATTGCAAGGGCCTGCATATTCTGCCCGGTGTGATCGACAGCCAGGTCCATTTTCGCGAGCCGGGGCTGACGCAGAAGGAAGACCTGGAAACCGGGTCGCGCAGCGCGGTGATGGGTGGCGTAACGGCGGTGTTCGAAATGCCGAACACCGATCCACTGACCGTCACCGAGCAGTCTCTTGCCGACAAGGTGAAGCGCGGCCGCCACCGCATGCACTGCGATTTCGCGTTTTTCATCGGCGGAACCCGCGACAACGTGCAGGACCTGCCGGAGCTGGAACGCGCACCCGGCTGCGCCGGGGTCAAGGTATTTGTCGGTTCATCGACCGGTGCGCTGCTGGTCGAGGACGATGAAAGTTTGCGGCGGATTTTTAAGTCGATCCGGCGCCGTGCTGCATTTCATGCCGAGGATGAATACCGGCTCAGCGATCGCAAGCACCTGCGCGTCGAAGCCGATCCGCGCTCGCATCCGGTGTGGCGCGATGAGACCGCAGCGCTGATGGCGACCCAGCGGCTGGTCAAGCTCGCCCACGAGACCGGCAGGCGTATCCATGTGCTGCATATTTCGACCAAGCAGGAGATCGAATTTCTAAGCGATCACAAGGACGTCGCCTCTTGCGAAGCGACGCCGCATCATCTCACGCTGGCAGCACCCGAATGCTACGAGCGGCTCGGCACCCGCGCCCAGATGAATCCGCCGGTGCGATCGGCCGACCATCGCGAGGGTATCTGGTACGGCGTCGAACAGGGGATTGTCGACGTGCTCGGTTCCGACCACGCCCCGCATACGCTCGAAGAGAAAGCCAAAACCTATCCGGCGTCACCTTCGGGCATGACCGGAGTGCAGACGCTGGTGCCACTGATGCTCGACCACGTCCATGCCGGGCGGTTATCGCTGGCGCGCTTCGTCGATCTCACCAGCGCAGGTCCGGCGCGGCTGTTCAACATCGCCAGCAAGGGCCGCATCGCGGCCGGTTATGATGCTGATTTCACCGTGGTCGACCTCAAGCGCAGCGAGACCATCACCGACCAATGGATAGCCTCGCGCGCCGGCTGGACGCCGTATCACGGCGTGCGTGTCACCGGTTGGCCGGTCGGCACGTTTGTCAGGGGTCGCCGCGTGATGTGGCAGGGCGAATTGATGACGCCGTCGACAGGCGAGCCGGTGCGGTTTCTGGAGACGCTGCGATGACAGCGGCGCGCGCGGCGGTCGCGCCTACTGCTTTGCCAGCGAGGTCGAAAACTCGCCGTTGCGGACCCGGATCGGAAGGCCTTCGACGAACTTCGCCACCGCATCTTCGCCATAGGTGCCGACCAGTTCGGCGAAAGCCGCAAACAGGCTGGCCTGCGCCAGGCAGTCGCCGTCGATGCCGTCGTGCCGGGCCTCTGCCCAGGCCTCGTTGAGATAACTCAGCGCCGCCTGTTTCTGCTCATGATCGGGCAACGGGTCGCGGGCGATGGTGAAGGACGGATGGCTCATGAAACTCTGGCTGGCTGTGCGCGACCCACGGCGAGCGCGTCGAATGCGCGAGGTTTAGCATGCGGCGTTGCGCCGCCTAGACCAGTTCTTTAGGAAAGGTTAACGGCGCTGACAACGTCAGCCGTTAGCGCAGAAGGGCCCAAGCAGTGGGTTAATTGGCGTAGCGGGCGGTCAGATCCCGTGAAATCTTCGAGCCTTCCTCGATATACCGGCGGATCGCAACCGAGGCCGCCGGCGTGCAGGTTCGGTAGGTTTGCTGGAAGCCATTGTAGCCGCGGTTGAAGCCCGCGATCATGCGGGCGCGGCGCTCGCCAGAGGGAGTTTCGGCGTCGATCAGCGCCTGCATCTGGTTGCGCCATTTGGCGCCATCGTTTGTGCCGCAAACTCCCCTGAGGTAGTGCAGGGTGCCTAGGATCTCGGCCAACCGCTGCAGGTCGCCGTCGAATGGCGCAGCCGCATCCTGGGCCCGCGCAGGGCCGAAAAGGCATGCCGAGATGAGGATGAGGGCGGCGATAAAACGCTTTGACATGAAGGGGTGATATGCCTTTTCAAGTCGCGGGACGCAAGGCGCCGATGGCTTCGAACGGCGAACTGGTTTCGCCTTGCAGCAGACGCCGCGCCGCCTCGATGACCTCTTCCAGGCCGGCGGTAAGCTTGAGATCGCCGGCTACGTCGGGCGCGACCCACCTGAAATCGTCGAGTTCATCGTTCAGAACCGGCTCACCGGCGGCCCAGCGGGCCGCAAAGGACATGATCAGGTAATGTCCGCCGCCCACGGTGCCCGGCACCACCTCGCGCCATCCGGCGAGCCCTACGATCTCGATTCTGAGCGCGGTCTCTTCGTCGACCTCCCGATGTAGTGCCGCGTGCAGCGTTTCGCCGAACTCGACCCGTCCGCCCGGCAGCGAATAAAGCCCTTCGGCCGGCGACCGCGCGCGCCGCACCAGCAGAACCTTGTCGTCGCGAAAGATCGCGGCGCTGACGGCAAGCTGGGGATGCATCGGCTGCAGCGCTGATGATGCCGACATCAGCGCATTTTCCGGAGCCGAACCGTCGTGCCGACGCGAAGCGGAAGCCTGCTTTGCCGCGGACAGACGCCAGGCATTTGCTCGGAAATCATGCTCAAACAACGAGATGAGGTCATGGCCTGATCCTCTCCAATCAGACGTTGATCTAGTGAGTCATGATGTAGTCGACATCGGCCTCGGCGCCGCCATTGATGACGCTGCCGGCCAACGCGACCAGCGGCTTGACCCAGCCGGTGGCCTGCTCGGCCAGCCGCGCCCGGGTCTTGTCCTGGGGGGCTTCGCGCATCGCCGCGCCGACCGCCGTCAGAATCGAGGTCATTGCGCTGGTGATATTGTCGAATTCGGCGCGGATCATGGCATCGGCGGAATCATAGGCCTCGATCGCGAGATCGCGGGCCTTGAAATTGCACGCGGTGAAATGTTCCCGATAGGACAACGGCTGCCAGTTCAGAAAGTCTTCGGCGCATTCCGGTATGTCCGGGATCATCTCGAGCAGCATCACGGCTTCATTGAAATGGTTCAGATAATCGGTGGCGAGCCCGGTATGCGGGTTGATGTTGGCGGCGCGCAAATGGGCGGCGCGGGCTTCGGCAGCGGGTGTCGGCTGGCGCGGCCGCCCCGGGTGATCGGATCGCGATCGAGTGGAGGCTGTTGATGTCATCTGCCGCAGTGTTAAGGCTTGGGGTTAAAAGGTGCTGAACGGATGCTTATCTGGGCGACAGAATGTGCGGACGCTTCGTAATTACTTCGCCGCCGGCGGCTTTGCGGCAGATTTTCGGCTATGCCGAGCGGCCTAATTTCCCGCCCAGATACAATATCGCGCCGACCCAACCAATACCCGTGGTCATCATCGAGAACGGCGCCAGGCATTTCCGGCTGATGCGCTGGGGCCTGCTGCCGGCGTGGGTCAAGGATCCCGGGAACTTCGCCCTGCTGATCAACGCGCGCGCCGAAACCGTCAAGGAAAAGCCGGCCTTCAAGAACGCGATCCGGCGGCGACGTTGCCTGATACCGGCGGACGGCTATTACGAATGGCAAGCATCCGAAAACCGCAAGCGGCCGCATTTCATCCACCGGCGGGATGGACAGCCGATCGGGTTGGCCGGATTAGCGGAAACCTGGATCGGCCCGAACGGCGAGGAACTGGACACGGTGGCCATCGTCACCGCGCCGGCAAGCGCCGATCTCGCGGTGCTGCACGATCGGGTGCCCGTGACGATCGGCGCGCGCGATTTCGACCGCTGGCTGGATTGCCGCGAGGACGATGCATCCAGCGTGATGGCGCTCTTGACCGCACCCGCCGCAGGTGAGTTCGCCTGGCACGAGGTCTCGAGCCGGGTCAACCGAACCGCCAATGACGATGCGCAACTGATCCTGCCGATCTCGGCGGAAGAGCTGGCGGCCGGGGCGCTGAAGCCGGCAAGAAATGCCGCGCCGCGCCAGCCGTCGCCGGTGGTATCCGACGACGACGGGCAGGGAAGCTTATTCTGATCTCTCGGCAAGGGTAGGAGCGATTCCTGCCTCAACCCGCAACGCCGAGCAATTGCTTCAACTTCTGCACGGCGCTGTCGGTGGTAGTGAGCACCGCTCGGCCGGACGTCTCTGCGACCAGTGCTGCCGCCGGCGCCATGCTGTATTGAGCGAGCGCGACGAGGTCGCAGTCGTGCAAATCCCGCGCGGCTTCCGCGACCAGGCGATCATGTTCGGCTCGCGCGCCGCGATTCAGCGCCGCAAGCGCGCCTATCGCCAGTTTCGGCACCACCACGACGGAGCCGGGAAATTCGCCCGGCATCGAAGCCAGTGTAGGCGGAAAGGTCGAGAGCAGACCGATCCTGCGGCCTTGCGCGACGGCCTGCTCGATCATCGCTTCATTGGGCTTGAGCACCGGCATCGGCGCGTGCGCGCGCGCAACCGCTTCGATGCAAGCGCCGAACGCGGAGCAGGTGAAAAGGATGGCGTCGGCGCCGCTATCAGCGGCGTAGCGTCCGAGCGACAGGAAACGTTCCGACATCGCCTCGGTGAGCCGGCCGTCGCGCGCCAGGTCGGCCGACAGGCTGTCGTCGAGCAAATTCATCAAAATTGCATCCGGCCAAAGCCGGGCGAACGAGCACTCGATCGGTACGATCGAATGTTTCAGTGCGTGGATGAGAGCGATTCGCATCTTGGTCAATCTGGTTACGGGTGCATGCTGTTTTCGGCTACGGCGTGGGCTCGCGCCCGTCGAGCCATTTGGCAAACACAACGCGTTCCTGCTCCAAATAGCCAAGCGAGTGATAGAAGGCGTGAACCTTGGCATTGTCGCCACGGACCAAGAGCTGGAGTTTTTCGATGCCGCGCGCACGCAGCCAGCTTTCCGCGGCGCTCATGATGACGCGGCCGTAGCCCTCTAGGCGATGATCGGGGTCAACGGTCACGTAGTAGACCCAGCCGCGATGGCCGTCATGGCCGACCAGCACCGAGGCGACGAGGGCGCCGTCTTTCCGGCCCAACAGCACCGTTGCGTTGGCTTCTTTGCGCGCCAGTGCAATATCGGCGGCAGGATCGTTCCAGGCGCGCGTCGAGCCGCATCGCTGCCACAGCGCGACAACATCGGCGATATCGCTGTCTGCGATTGCCTGGATAACCAAGCCGCTGGCGAATAGAGGGTTCACAGCACCTTGCCCGGGTTCATGATGCCTAACGGATCGAGCATCGCCTTGATAGAGCGCATCAATTCGATCGCCACCTTGTCTTTCACGGCAGGCAGTTCGTCGCGCTTGAGGACGCCGATGCCGTGCTCGGCGGAGATCGAACCGCCCATCCGTAGCACGATCTCGAACACGACGGCATTGACCTCATGCCACCGGCCCATAAAGGCAGCGGTGTCGCCGCCGATCGGCTGACTGACATTATAGTGGATGTTGCCGTCGCCGAGATGGCCGAACGGCACCGGCCGTGCGCCCGGAATCAATTTTCCAACCGCCGCATTGGCTTGTTCGATGAAGTCGGGCACGGCGACGACCGGCACCGAGATATCGTGCTTGATTGAGCCGCCTTCGGGCTTCTGCGCCGCGGACATTTCGTCGCGCAGCTTCCAGAACGCACTGCGCTGGCTCAAATTTGCCGCGATCACGGCGTCTTCGACGATGCCCTCCTCGAGACCCTGCGACAGGATCGCTTCCAGCGTGATCCGCGCGTCATCGCGCGGTGAGGACAACTCCATCAGCACGTGCCACGGGTGCGTTCCGCCGAGCGGACAGCGGACGTCGATACCGTGACGCACGCTGAAATCGACCGCGACCTCCGACAGCAGCTCGAAACTGGTCAGCGTGCCCGCGGCCTCGTTCTGCGCAATCGAAAGCAGCTTGAGCGCCTGCGCCGGCGATCTGAGGCCGACGTAGCCCGTCTCCACCGCGCGCGGCTTTGGAAACAGCTTCAGGGTTGCCGCGGTGATGATGCCGAGCGTGCCCTCGGCGCCGATGAAGAGGTTGCGCAGATCGTAGCCGGTATTGTCCTTCTTTAGCTTGGAGAGCGCATTCAGAATGCGACCGTCGGCCAGCACCACTTCCAGGCCGAGCGCCATCTCGCGTGCCACGCCATAGGCGAGCGCGGTGGTGCCGCCGGCATTGGTGGAGAGATTGCCGCCGATGGTGCAGCTTCCCTCGGCGCCGAGCGACAGCGGAAACAGCCGGTCGACCGCTGCAGCGCGCTGCTGCGCGATCTGCAGCACCACGCCGGCCTCACAGGTCATCGTGTTGGAGGCGGTGTCGATATCGCGGATCTTGTCCATCCGCCGCATCGAGATCACCACCTCGCCGTGGTGCGGGGTCTGGCCGCCGACCAGCCCGGTGTTGCCGCCCTGCGGCACCAGCGCGAGCCGGTGCTCGCTGGCGAGCTTGCAAATTGCCGAGACTTCTGCGGTCGAGCCTGGACGCAACACCAGCGGCGAGTGGCCGTAAAACAGGTCGCGCTCTTCGGTGACGTAGGGGGCGACGTCGGCCGCCGCGGTGACCGCGTATTTGTCCCCGACGATTTCGCGGAAGCGCGCGATCAGCTCGGGCGAAAGCAGCGGCGCGGCGGGCTTTACGATATCCATCCTTGTTCTCGTGGGTTTATTGCCGCCCGACCGCGGCGCGGCGCAAACGGTCGTTGATCGCCTCGCCGAGCCCATGCCGCGGCACCGGCATGACCGCGATGGCGCGCGCGCCGCTGGCGTCGAGCGCGCGAAGATGGCTGAATAGACTGGCGGCAGCCTCGGCCAGATCGCCCCGCGCCGACAAATTCAGCACCGCGGTTGCCACGTCAACTCCGGGCACCGCAATGGAGCCAAAGGCCAGCAGCGCCTCGCCGGCCTCAACCCTGTCGGCATCGAGCCGCACGCGCATCCGCGGTGCGTAATGCGAAGCCAGCATTCCCGGGGCCAAGGGCTGGTCACTCTCGACGCCGGGGTCTTCGGCCGGTTGCAGCAGAGCGCGGCCGAGCACGCCTTCGATCTCGAGGCGCGGCAAGCCGCCGGGTCGCAGCAGAATCGGTTCATCGAAACATCCGACGATGGTGGATTCGACGCCGACCTCGACCGCCCCGCCATCGACGATCAGATCGATTCGCCCCGCGAGGTCGCTTTGCACATGGGCCGCCGTGGTCGGCGAGACGTGACCCGAAAGGTTCGCTGACGGTGCCACTATCGGCCCGCCGAACGCCCGCAGAATCTCCTGTGCCAGGGGGTGGCCTGGTATCCGGATCGCGATGGTATCAAGCCCAGCGGTGGCGAGATCGGCCACCGTGCAGCGTTTTGTCTTCGGTAGCACCAGCGTCAGCGGCCCTGGCCAGAACGCCCCGGCGAGTTGCATCGCCGACGCGTCGAACCGCCCGACCCGCTGTGCCGCCTCGACATCGCAGACGTGGGCGATCAGCGGATTGAACGAGGGCCGCCCCTTGGCCTGATAGAGCCGCGCCACCGCCGCGGGATTAGCGGCATCGGCACCGAGGCCATAGACGGTCTCGGTCGGGAACGCGACCAGCCCGCCCCGCGCCAGCAGGCGCACCGCCGATGCCACCGCGGCCTCGCCGGCGGGCAGAATCTGCGTTTTCAGGCCCACATTCACGGGGATCAAAGTCCTCAATTCGGGCTTCTTGCGGTATGCGAGTCCCAAGGCTATAAGCCGCCTTCTTGTCGGAGTGTGGCTCAGCCCGGTAGAGCACTGCGTTCGGGACGCAGGGGTCGCAGGTTCGAATCCTGCCACTCCGACCAGAAATCATTAGAGTTTTTCTTCTGATCGCGACCACCTCGCAAGTCAACACCGGATTCAACACCAGAAGCGTAGCGGTCTTTTGGCCGATTGCGGTTGCCGCGCCCTGCAGGTAGCCGGCATGATCGTGGCCGCACGTCCGCTCAATGGCCTGCGCGACATTCCCAGGAAGTTCGCGGCTTTCCGGATCGGCAAGCAGCGCGGCTCATCCTCGGTGTTTCCGCTTTGACCCTAAAGGTCAAAAATGAGTTCTTAAAGCTATGCTTGGGCTCTTTTGGCGCGAGACGACAATTTTTTGGCCTGGGAACACAACCAGCCGCAGTCGCTGTCTCACGGGCCGGCGTGGTAGAAGCCGTGCGAAATCCAACTCAGCGAGGCATGACATTGATCGCTGCAATTGACAGCGGACATCCATCTTGCCCGGCCGAAACCTTGTTCTTGTGGTTGACGATGACCGCGCATTACTGAAGGCAGTAAA
The DNA here is from genome assembly GCA_963840155.1 of uncultured Alphaproteobacteria bacterium. Classification (GTDB taxonomy): domain Bacteria; phylum Pseudomonadota; class Alphaproteobacteria; order Rhizobiales; family Xanthobacteraceae; genus Bradyrhizobium. The sequence goes on along the minus strand of CAWIXP010000002.1, from coordinate 103,877 downwards.
GCGGGTGCTGCGACAGCACGGCTATGATACGCTGCTGTTTCCATCTGCGGACGCTTTCGAAAAACATAGCGATTTTGAGGACGTATTTTGCGTCATTCTCGACCTTGATCTCAAGGATGGATCAAGCCTCCGGCTGAGGCGTCGCCTCAAGGCTGCTGGCAATTCCGTGCCCATTATCTTCATGACCGGGAATGATAACCAGACGGTTCGCGACGCCGCGCTTCGATCCGGTTGCATCGACTGTCTTTTGAAGCCGTTCTCGGCGAGCTCGCTGATCGAGGCGGTCAAAATAGCGTCGGACCAACGTAAATAAGCGGACGGTCTGACCGGGCTTAACTTGCATTTGGCAGCGTGATTTCAAAGGTACAGCCGTTTGAGCTTGTCTCCACAAGCTGCAAATCGCCGCCGTGATTTTCGATAATTCTCCGGGAGATCGAAAGCCCCAACCCCATCCCCGAGGCCTTCGTCGTAAAAAATGGGTCGAATACCTGGGGCTCGCTTTTGGAATTGATCCCCGGCCCAAAGTCTTGCACGACCAACGAGAGGGTCGAATTCCTTGTTTCGGTCGTCACCAGCCGAAGATGCCTCTTGGTTGGAGGACCAGTTGCCATTGCTTCAATTGCATTCTTGACCAGGTTTAAAACTACTTGCTGTAGCTGCGTAGGATCCGCAGTTAGTTCCTTGATGTCTTGCTGCAATTCGATGGAAACAGATACGCCGTGGACTTGGAGGTCGTTCTCGACCATTCTCAGCACCTCGCGAACGAGACGATTGATGTCGACCTTTGTTCGTTGATGGAGGGTCGATTTAAATAGTGCGCGAACGCCTGCAACGATGTCGCCTGCGCGTCGGCCGTCAGCCAACGTGTCTTGTAAAGTTTCCCTTAGCTCTTCGGCATGGGGCGGTGCTCGTTCGAGCGAAAGTAACATTGCCTCGCAGTTCAAGGTAATTGCAGCCAACGGCTGGTTGATTTCATGTGCGATTGCAGAGGTCGCCTCGTCCACGCTTAAGAGCCGATGGGTACGCTCGCGCCGCTGCAGGGTAATTGCGCTGGCAAGTCGCACATGGAGCATCGTGGTCTCCACCAACAACACAATCAGCACCGTGCAACTGGCGAACAGGGTATAGGCACGTGCCACGTACCAGCCCAAAGAAAACCGGAGCCCCGAAGAGGAAAACGCCCATGAAAACTCCGGTAAAGATATAGCGATCGTCACAGCCAACCAGACATCTAGGATCGTCCGCTGGCGCACTAACAGCAGCAGCAGTGCTAGGGCATTGAGCAACCACAGCGTCCCAGCCAAGTGTTGGATGGAGGAGGCTTGTCGCGTTGTGCCGATATAAAGGTTTGGCAAATATCCGTTGCCGGCGGTGCCAAGCCACGCCAGTCCGGCCGTCAAAATGAGTGCGGAGGTGATGGTGACAGCGATGGCCCCGCTCGGCTCATGCTTCGTGAGCTGGCTGTTGGTATCAGCATCGCCATCTTTCAAGAGCGCATAGGCTATAACGCCGAGGGCGAATGCTATCCGCCAGAAATTAAATAGCCATGCGGCGCCGCTTGGCCCGCCGCCAAGAAGACCGGTCGCACTGTAAGCACCCGGAAATTCGAGCGTTTGCAGAAATGCCAACAGGCCACCGCATAGATAGCCGCCTGCGAGAGCCAGGATGGCAGGCTGAGGGCGGATCGAATATTGAGCTAAAAGAAGAACTGCCGTGATGAGGCCGGTGACGCACATAAGGGATTGGACAACCGGAATAAAAGCGTCAACTCGTCCTACTTGTTCGGAGGCGAACGGTATCACCAGCGCAAACACGGCCGAAAAGCAAATAACGATGCCCAACGCAAATTTGCGCTGCTGGACGGTGGCCGGAATGCTTGCAATGAGGGCAGGGACGTCTGTGCCCGCCGTGTGAGGCAGTTCTGTTTGCGAATACTTCTCCGACCGAAACAACACCACGTTGCCAGCCCAATGGAGGAGGCGGAACTTACACCATTTTCGGTCCCCAACCAAGGACGACTTGATTTAGGTCAAGACCGTTCCTTCGCTGGAAGCATGGTAGGCAGGACACTGCGAGGATCCGGTCAGATTTTCCCGTTGAGTTAGATCAATTGGTGGTTTGTCGAGACTATTAATTTTTCGATTTATTGAAGCACTCGTGCTGACCTCGTTCGCAGCCTCGAGAAAAACCCATGAACCGTCGGGATGCATTGAAAGCGTTGGGTGGCGGGCTGCTGGTACTATGCCCGCTATGCTCCTCCATGAGTCTTAGCGGCGAAGAGACGCACTGGACCTACCAAGGAGACACCGGTCCCGACAAGTGGGGCGATCTCGACGCCGCGAACAAAGTCTGTTCGATTGGCAACCAGCAATCGCCGATCGACATTACCGGCTCCATTAAAGCTCAGTTGCCGCCGCTCAAGATCGCCTGGAGCAAAACCGCCGATACCATTGTCAACAATGGTCATACAATCCAACTAAATGCAGCCATGGGCAACACGCTCACTTTCGGCGGCGGGCCTTACAGGCTCCTGCAGTTTCATTTCCATCGTCCTAGCGAGCATCTTATCCGCGGCAAGAGCTTCCCAATGGAGGTCCATTTTGTCCATGCTCATGCCTCAGGCGCGCTCGCTGTGGTCGGTGCTCTAATGGTGGCGGGAAGGCCGAACCCCGTATTCAGCAGGATCATCGCAAACGCGCCAGCGCATGTAGGCGAGACCACCAAGGCCGATCCGGCTATCAACCCGAATGGGCTTTTGCCCCGGCGGCTCGCCTATTGTCGCTATCCGGGCTCGCTGACCACACCACCCTGCTCCGAAACCGTCGAGTGGCTGCTGCTTATGGAACCCATACAAGTCGCCGAGGCGGACATTGCCGGTTTCGCCAACTTCTATGCAATGAACGCGCGCCCGGCGCAGAAGGCGAGTCGTCGCATAGTGCTACGGTCTCTCTGAGCAGATATGATACTGAAACATGCCCGACGATTATGGAGCATCTACGGATGGTCGGCCGCTCTCTCGAGCTGCTCGATCAGCGACCTTGCCGAGAACGGCTTCGTCAGGTAGGCGAGGCACCCCAACTCCAGCGCATTGTTCCGAACGGCAGGGTCGTCGTCACCGGTCATGAAAATGACGGGCACCGACACGCCCGCAGCCGCAAGACGCAGTCTCAGCGCTATGCCAGACCTGTAATCATTCAGGTTGATGTCCAAGAGGACGCACAGCACATTCTCGAAATTGCCGTGTTCTTCGAATGCCTCAGCAGATGAAAATAGCATGCTGCCGTACCCGTGGTGCCGCAGCAGCAGCGCTACTGCCTTCAACATGCCGGGGTCATCATCAACTACAAGAACGAGGTTTCGGTTCGGTAACAAAGACATCCTAACATTGACCGCCGACACAAAACCTCAACGAACAGGGTCAGCAAGGGTTTCATGGGATGGACACGCGAGCGCGTCAGTTGCTGCCAGGACCAACAGACACAGCAGGAACTTCAATTTGGCGAGGTGTGTGGTTGCAACGCTTCAGATTCGGTAAGGCATTCAAACCGGAGCTAAATCAGCAATTGATGCGAGAGCACGATCAACCACGATTAAAAACGCCGGCGCCTCATCATTTCAATTTCAATTTCAAGCGCGAACAGCCGTGAAACCATCCTCGCTCCCCGGGCATCCCTGATCCGCAAGGGACGCAGTCCGGGGTTGCATAAAAGCGCGTCCCCAAAGGGTCGTTCCGATTGACTTAGATCAACGGTTACCGGCGTCGGCCGCCTATGGCTTTTGATAGGCAGATTTGCGGCGCCGTGCCGAAGGAATGTGTGGGCACGAATCCATTAGATCAGTCTCATGATTAGTAATGGAAGTGACACCCCATGTCGGATCTTGCCGTCAGATAGGTGTGCTAAAATGATCGAAGCGGTTACGGTGATCCTCAGTCTGTTTAGCGCGGGCATTTTTTTAGCGCATGTGATCGACGCCTATCGCGCCTCATAAAAGCCACATCTAGGCGCGTCGCCGTACACAGTCGGGGTCGAGGTGAAGCATTCGGCTGCCAACCACTGACCTGCCAACCACCGATATGTCACGATCGAACCGCGGCCGACGCGGGCGAACCAAATCGCCGGCGCCTGGCTGAGGGTTACGACAAGCGGGCATCGCATATGAGCCGACGGCGAATAATTTCGCCGTCGGCTTCCAGGCTGGAATTGACGAGCCTTCTATTAGGTTCCCGCAACGCAAGCACTGACTTCGCGGCCGAAAGCACGTTGCGGTCGCAAAATAAACCGGCCTGCTCCTGAAGCCTTCGATTCAGCGAAAACGACCATTGGACCGAGCGTATGCCCCTCGCGCATATCCGCCACCGTATCCAATCCGACGCGCCCCGTAGCCGACGCCGTAGCCGACCGCGTATCCGCTGTCGCCAACGCCATAGCTGCCATATCCGTAATCTCGATTGCCGCCCCAGTAGCGTCGCCCAACACCGCAGGTGCAGGGCGAGGCCGCGTAGGCATCACCGGAATCAGGGACATAAGCATAACTCTCTGAAGCATAGCCGTACCCATAAGCGGGCGTATCGTCTTGGTCGTAGCCATAAGCCGTGGGGTAGTCGTAATCGTTCCCATAAGTCGTTGCGTAGTCGTAATCGCCCCCATAATAAGGGGCAGCGACTGCGGCGCCGACGAGCGCACCGGCGGCAAGACCGGCACCTACCCCGCCCCAACCCCGGCGGCCCCATCCAGCATGGCCCCAGCCGCCGTGACCCCAGCCGCCATGAACACCGAAGGGCCGAGCTTGAGCAGTCGTGGAGAGGCTTGGAATGCTTGCCGCGAGCAGAGCCGCCGCCAGCGTGGCAGTACGTAGCTTCATGATCATATCTCCCTAACGCACTTTCGGATGTATCAAGCAAGCATCGCCGGCGTAGTCATCACTTGACCTAGGTCAATGCACGCTGGGCGATGATGCTTGCTGTGCGAAGATCAAGTAGGCCATTCGCTCGGCCCTTATCATTTGCGTTTAAGGGAACGCGACGCTGGTGCGCGGTCCGGATAACCAAGGCAGTGGGAGGGACAATATGGTCCATGTTTTAATCGTTGTTAGCGTGATCGGCGGAGCCATGAATGGCGCGGTGATATCAACCCAGGAATTTACGAGCGCAGAGCGTTGCGAAGCGGCACGGCTACAACTGAGTGAGTACGCCAAGGCTCGCAACCTTGAAGAGACGCTAAGGCTCCTCTGCGCGCAAAAGTAAAATGCCGCCCGGCAAGCTGGCACCTCGCGCATTGCATGCTCAGCTACGTCGAAGGTCCAGCCGCGCAACCGGTGCCCGGTACCTTCATGGAGCTTGCGACACCGACGATGGCCGGCACACGGCACCACAATTGTGAAAATCCGATTTACCTGAACAGCGCCGTTTTTGTTGAATTTGTCGAGAGGTGAATCGTTGCGCCCGTTGCTCGAACCCAGAGAACATGACGATCATGGACCGCTCCTGGCGACAAGGAGTCCCCCTTGATTTGGATCAAAGGTCGTTGCTACAGTGCGGTTCCAGAGTTAATGGCGGGATAGGATTTAGTCGGAATCTGCGGCGACCGGCAGAAGGTCTGCAAAAAGCCAGGTTTCGACTTGGAATGTGGAAAGCAGCAGCGTTGCTGCTCTGCCTAAACAGGCCCCGCACATGTCCCGCAAGTACACCCGATCTGCGAACGCACGGATTTGCATTTGACCGTTCAGACCGCCGAAATGGACCCGCCTCATCCTAGCGCGGAATTGAAAGGCGTGAGCATCCTCCTGGTTGAGGATTCTTGGCACTTCGGTAAAGCGATGAAGCGTCTGCTTCGTGCACTAGGAGCGGAAGTGATCGGACCGGCTGCAACTACTGTGGAAGCCGAACGGTTGGTTGCCGACCGCATCCCGGACATCGCCATAGTCGACATCAATCTGCGACACGGAGAAAGATCCGGCCGCCTGATCGATCGGCTGCTGGAACAAAACGTTTCAGTCATCATCGCCACGGGCTATGCGGCGGTTTCTTTACCTGCACGAAAAGTCGAAGCCATTCTGGAAAAACCCGTAAGCAAGGAACAGCTTCTTGAGAAATTGCACCAGGTCATTGCTCGGCGCACGGGTCGATGATCCGTCTCAGATGAGATCGTTGGATATTTCTTCGACGGGGATCTCAATTGTGCAGGATACGCCATCGGATGAAAACGCGAGGTCGACCATACCACCAAGTTCGTGAGGAATCAGCTCGCGAATGAGGCTGGTTCCGTAACCGTATTCAGTCGGGATTGATACGGGGGGGCCGCCTGTCTCTCGCCACACAATTACCAGGCCTGTCGCTGCATCGCCGTTGCAGCATTCCCAGCTTACCGACACCCGGCCCCCCGGGGTCGACAACGCGCCGTACTTGGAGGCGTTCGTCACTAGCTCTTGAAACACCATCGCCAGCGCCTCAGCGGCCGCAGCGCTGAGAGTAGTGTCGGGGCCATCGGTTGTCGTATTTGCGTCTGTCGCATAAGGAGCCAGCTGTGAACGGACAATATCGGCAAGCCGAATGGCTTGCCAGGCACCTCGGCTCAATAGCTCATGCGCAACTGCCATGCTTTGTATGCGCCCATCGAGTGCCTGTATAAACTCGTCCATCGTATCGCAGCTCTGGCGCGTATATTCGGCGACCGTGGCAACGCGCGCGAGCACGTTTTTGACCCGGTGGTCAAGTTCTGCAATGAGCAGCCGTTGGTGTTCGTCGGCCCGCTTGCGCTCGGTAATGTCGACGGTAAGGCCTTTGATGCGGATAGATTGCCCAGCTGCATTGAACTCGACCGTCGCTGTTTCCTCGAGCCACATTTCGCGGTTGGTGGGGTGCATTATGCGGAAAGCAACCGCATACGATGGATTGTCGGGTCGAACACTCCTTAGTTGCGCCTTGTAGTGCACGAAGTCCGCGGGGTGAATCAGTTTGCGGAAAGTAGGGACAGTAATGGGCGCTTCCAAGTCGTATCCGAGAATCTTCGCTGCGTTCTTGCTGTGATGAAATGAACCGGTGCGGCTATTCCGCTCAAAAGCCATAACCCCCCCGGCCTCCAGCGCCTCCTCCAAACGCGCCGCACTCTCACTGAGCGCAAGCTCGTGCTGATGGCGCTCCGCGAACAGCGCGGCAAGAACGAGCGTACACAGCGAACTCGTCAAGATGCTCGCCTGGGCATCCTCGATGCGGTCGTTGAACGACAGCACGGGGTCGCCGAAATAGCCAATGCTAAAGGTTGTGGTCCACACGATTGTGAGCGCAATGATGAAAGCGGCCGCGGCGGCGAACACCGGCCGGCAACGGGCTGATAGCCACAACAACAGCGGGAACACCAAAGCAATCGGTAGCGCCGTCTCCCAGGATTGTTGCGGCAAGAAGATAACAATTGCGCTCATCAAAGTTATGGCCGCGAGCGCTATGGTACCTTCAAAGGCCTCTCTCGGCGACGGTGGATCGCGCGCGGCCGCAGCAAGTCCGATTAAGAGCGGTGCGACCGTGACGATGCCGAGCGCGTCGGATGCGAACCAGTGCTCCCACGTGGTCAGGATCGGTGCGGTCGAGCCGTGGAACAGCTTGAATCCAAGAGTCCCACCGACGCCCGAAATGGTTGCCCCGAGGGCCGCGGCCACCAGCAATCCCAAGACGTTGCGCAGACGATCGAGCCTGAAGTCCGAACCAAATTGGTGCTCGATGAGTCCAGCTGTAATCAATGCTTCGCCAACGTTGCACAGGGCAGAAGTGGCCGCGATTAAAAACGTCCGGTCTCCCAACAAATTGGCCACCATAGTCGCCGCAGCCGCCCCGATCGCCACCGGCCAGCGCACACCGCGGCCAAGCGCTATCAGGACGCCGACAGCAACACCGTTCGCCGGCCAGAACACGGCGACGCCATCAGGTTTTGTCAGGAGCGAAAGGCCAAGCCGCGCTGCCAGGAAATACGCGATGCCAACCGCCACAGCGAGCCGGATCGCGCTAATCCATTGCCGGTTCGCATCGGCGAGCCGGCGCGCTGTTTGATTTGGCAGTTTATGAAACAAGGGGGTTTGCATCATTCGTTGCTTTTCCGCTTGCAGCGCCGTCACGGGATGCAGCGTGGCGGCCGGGTCAACTCGATCGAAACGCTGAAACCAATCGCGATCGTTCCGTCGATTTCCGCTGAATAATCTTCGTTCGATATCGTCAAGCTCACCTACCTGTTACGCGATGTCAAGTTTGAGCTCGCCGGGCATTCTTTTCAACGCAGCGTGTCACGAGGAGGCGGCCGGGCGAAGGGCATGATGCACGCGTGCATGCGTCCAATTTGCAGGGCTATCACCTTGACGTAGATCAATCTGGCACGTCGGCCATTAATTGATTGTCCTTACGCGCAAGAGAAAAATGCAGAAAGTTTCGTCATGCTCCTTAGGGCGAAAATGACGCTGATGTTGGTCGTACCCCTTATGCTGGTATCGCTTATACAGCCGGCCGGCGCCCTCCAGATAAAGCGGGTGCACACAGATTTTGGCATCGTCCTCAGATTGCATGGTGATGTCAGGATAGGGGACTTCCGCCGCCTGGAAACAGCTCTGCAAGACGCCTCGCTAGTGGGTCTGGAGCTCGAATCCGGCGGTGGCTCCCTTGAAGAAGGTTTGGACATCGCCCGGGTCGTGCGAGACAAAGCGCTCGTCGTGTACGCGTCCAGGGAGTGCGACTCGGCATGCGCGCTGATCTTCTTCGCGGCCAAGGAACGATATATTGGCCGCCATTGCAAAATCGGCGTGCATTCAGTTTCCAACGAGCGCGGGAAGGAAGACGGGGACAGTGTGCGTACCACCGTCCAGATGTCGCGCCTATTGGTCGGACTCGGAGTGCCACCTGCCGTCATCGGCAAGGTCGTGGCGACACCTCCGGCCAAGATCACGTATCTCGACAGTCGCGATTTTGTCGAGCTGAACGTGCACCGAACCAATCCCTTCCGGAAGATCTATGACCTCGCGAGTGCGGCCAGAAACCACGAGACCGGCTCGGTTTGTAGCGCCGCGACCGACATCGAGGCCGAACCGGCGGCCGAAGCCAAACGAAGGTCCTGCGCGACAGCGAGCGCGCGTCCGTCCGAAGAACGTTGACGTTCTCCTACCGATGTCGCGCGGTCCGTCACGCCGTGTTGAGAGGTCTGGCATTCGGAGGAAAAAGGGCCGGCGTGGCGATACCGAGCCAGAAACTGACCATCCGGCTGGCGCCGAACACCAAATCATTGGCTCGGACTAACAAGACTCGGATGCGGATGCCACGGTAGAACATCGGTGCCGTCGACGTGAAACGCTGTTCGGGTTTGAACCTACATCGATTGGCAGTGCCGACTATGACCCGAGAGGACCTTCTTCCCTGGCTCTCGATTGCCCGGCTTGTCGCTTTCTATCGCGCGATGGTCTCGGCACTATTGTCGCCTTGATGGCTAACAGCCGAAATTTCTGGCGAGGACCCAATGACCATTCTGGATGCAAATACGTCGTTTTTGTCTCTCAAAACTGACGCATTCCTATTGTACTCGCGCACGCCATGTCGTGTGCGGGCGATTCTGGCGCTATAGGCAAATAATTAGCCTGCGATAACAAGCCGGGTGCGAGTTTGCTGAGTTTCCCAGCCGGCCACCCAACGTCGGCAGATGCAGGCGGCATTCCAAACTTTGCGTGTTGCGGCGCTCCCGTTCATCATGACTATGAGAATTCAGGGTTTGATCATGCGCAAGATATCGGACAACGCGCGCATCAAGTTGCGAATAGCGAGCGCCTATGTTCAGCTCTTGTCCAATGTGGAAAGCTCCGAAGCTTGGGTTTCGCTTGCCTCCGTCGGGGATTACGAGGTTCGCATGTTTGCAGGCTCGAACCCCGGTTCTGGCGGCATGCCGGTCTTCTGGCTTGAATTGTTCGATCATGGAGCAAACGGCTCTGTTGACGGCTTCAGCTGCCGAAGCATCGAAGATGCTGTGGCAACCTTCGACGACTTTGTCGCGCAGGCAACTCATTTGAACCATAGATCTGAGCGCGAAGGTTCGGAAAACGCTGATCTGAACTAACCTTGCATTTTTTGCCAGACCCGACGTCGGCGCCATTTTTTTATAGACTGCAAAGATGCCCGGCTTCGTGCAATTGAGAGCCGGTCCGCAGGGATTCCGAAGGATTTGGCTGCAGCTTGATCTATCTCAACGCTCTTCTCAACGGCCGGTATCCGATGTCGACGTTGGATCAATCGAAGGTCAAGGGAGGAGCACAATGCTCAGATTGTTTGCTATTGCGATGTTTGCTCTATTTGTTACGACGTCCGCGCAGGGCATGACGCCGATGCCGTTCGCTCAGGCGGATGGCATGATGACGCAAGTTGCTGTCGGCTGTGGCATGGGTAGGACGCGAATTAACGGTGTTTGCGTGGCGCGGACGACCGCTCGCCAGACCCGCCGCGCCGTACGCAGATGTCTGCGATGGCAAGGTGGCGCCTGCGCCGCGTATGAGTGAAAGCCACAAGTTACGCTTCCGTTTGACGTTCCTCCCGTGAAACTAGGCCGGCAGAAATGCCGGCCTTTTTTGTTGGACCGATCGATCCGATCATCTGGGGAGCGCCCCGCACCTCGATAACGGTAGATCCAAATTGCATCAAATTGCCGGCTGCCGTTTGGCTAATCTGCCCTTTGCACCGGCTACCGAAACGATAGAATGCCTGCAATGCTCAGAACGAAATTGGCACATGGTCATAAAAAACGACTAGCCCCGTTAGCCGGGGCGGCGGACAGCTCTGTTCAAAACCAGGAGGAATTCCCACTGGTGATCGCAACGGTGGCGGAGACGAGCCGTCACCGAACAATAGCGATGGGTATTGTCATCGTTTTGATCGTTGCGGCGGCGGCAATAGCACCGTTCGCGAGCATGCAGGTAGCGCAAGTCGATAGCTTCATTCCGGTTTTGCAGACCGTCCTGAGCGTTGCCGATCTTATAACTGCAATTCTTCTATTTGCTCAATTTTCAATCCAGCCCCACTACGCCCTTCTCGCGGTCGCAAGTGCGTACATATTCAGCGGCTTGTTTGCATTTTTGCAGACGCTGGCCTTTCCGGGGGCATACGCGCCGGCGGGTCTAATCGGTGACGGGCTTAACACTCCAGCCTGGATGTACGTGCTTTGGCACACGACCTTTCCGGCGGCGATCCTCGTCTTTGCGCTTTCAAAGGATAGTTCACAGGTCAGATTGCCGGGCAAGTCGACTATGCCGACCATCGCCGTCACCGTTGCCTGTGTAGTTGCGATGATCGCTGGACTGACTTGGATCGTGACGACAAAAACGGAATACATACCGAGCTTCTACATCACTAATGTCAGGTTGCAGACCCGGTTGGGCAATCAAATCAACTTTGCGCTTTTGCTATGGGCTTCTGCCACACTAGCCGTACTGCTATTTCGAAAGCGCACAATCCTGGATTTATGGTTGATAGTGGCACTGCTCGCCGGCATGCCGAATTTCTTGGTAGCGATCATCGGCAGCTCGGTCCGATTTACCATCGGCTGGTACGCGGCTCGTTGCTACGTTCTGATCGCAAGTTTTACGTTGCTGACGGTGTTGCTTATCGAGACGACGTTCATCTATTCACGTCTTGCCAGCGCCCTAATCCTGCAACGACGAGAACGCAACAACAGACTTCTGACCGTGAACGCTGTCACGGCTGCTATAGCCCACGAGCTCAGGACACCTTTGGGATCCATCGCACTTAATGCCAGTACAGGGATCAGTCAGCTGCGCTCCAGTCCACCCGAACTACAGGATCTGGATGGTATCCTTGTTGACATAGAGGCTGAAAGTCATCGCGCGGGCGCAATCATTTCAAGCATTCGCGAAATGACAAACAAGACGACCGGTGGAAGGGCGGTGACAAATGTTGAGGATGTTGGCCGGCAAGCATTGAAATTGCTACAGCACGATCTTCAGACCAACCAAGTATCTATCGCTACAGAGTATCAACCCAATCTTCCTGACGTCAATGTTGATAGCACGCAGCTCCAGCAGGTGCTCTTAAACCTTATCAAGAACGCTATCGAGTCGATGAGCTTGGTGGCTCCCGAAGCGCGACAATTGCGGCTCACTACTTATTTCGATGACCAATCGATATTTCTGTCGGTCCAGGATTCAGGACCCGGAATTCCTGTCGAGAATCGAGAACGCATATTCGACCCGTTCTTTACGACCAAACCTGGCGGAATGGGATTGGGATTGGCGATCTGCTACTCTGTGATCGAGAGCCACGGAGGAAAGCTGCAGCTTGTGAAGTCGGACCCGGCAGGGTCGATTTTTGAGGTCACAATACCGCGCGGAGAACAGCACCTGGCCACGTAGCAGCGTCGCGGACCGCCGTATCTCCGACCCACGCGACCGCGTGGCGCAACTATCGATGTCGTACATCTCCTGTTGGAACAGTGCCTTCGCAACCGCTCGCTTTGCCTTCGACAACTCGGACAAACGCCGTTCTGTACCCGCGACCTAGAACCTCGATTTTGCTGCCCTGTGGTGTCTTGCAGGCGAGTAGCGAGGGAACGGTCGTCGCGTCGTAAACGGCAGAGCCCGTCACTTTCGCAAACCGGCGGAGCGCATCGGCATCCTTGAACACCCGGACCGTTTGCGGGTTGTTGTCGTTTCGCAGCACTTCTGATTTGCTGCTCGTCCATGAAGCGGCGGCAACTAGCGCGGTCAACATGAAAACCACTGGATTGGAGAACCTGAGCATCGCTGTCTCTTTGAAATAGCCTCTATCAAACAACGAACCGCTACTGCTTTTGATCCTGATCGACGCCGCCAGCGGCCTGCACGGTTTGCTGTCGCGATCGGCTTTTAGGAAGTTTTGATGTTGGTCATCGGGGCGATCATCTCGCACTCGACGCCGCTCTTCCGGTACGAAGTGGCCACCTTTCCCGCGAAGTTGTCTTCCAGCATCTGTTCAATCAAACGTGAACCGAAGCCTCTCTGATCTGGCGACGGCTCTGCGACTGTCGGTCCCCCGCTCTCGGTCCAGGTGAAACGGAGATTCGGTATTCCCTCGATTTCATCAACGGACCAGACGATTTCCACCGATCCTCCGGTCGAAAGCGCGCCGTACTTTGTCGCATTGGTCGCAAGTTCATGTACGGCGACTGCAAGCGCCAACACCTGCCTAGGCGGCAGGACCAACTCGGGGCCATTCAACCGGATGAAGCCCGCGCGATGAGGTGCAACCGCACCGTTTACGACGTCCCTAATCGACGCATGAGACCAATTTGTCCGAGTGAGGATGTCGTGAGCGTTGCTTAGGGTCGCCAAGCGGGCCGCGAAAGCTTCGCGCGCCGCCGCGACATTGTTGCCGCGCATGGTTTGGTTTGCAATGGCGCTAACGATGGCAAGCGTGTTCTTGATCCGATGCTGTAACTCGGCGGTTAACAGCACCTGGCGTTCGATTTGTTCCTTCAGCTCCGAGATGGCGGGCCATTTTTCTGAAACGCTGCGAGAGGGCGAGAGCGAGGACGGCTTGCCATTGTCTTCCGAGATCGCAGACACGTGTATCTCCCCGGTACCCGTGGCGTCCCAAGCGCGATCAGTGCCGGCTCACGCGACACCTCGCGGTTGAGAACGGAATTCATTTAGCCGAACTCGGCCAAGAATTGAGCGGACTTGGCTTCCGTCGCCTTGACTGTTTGGTTCTTCGCTCTCCCGGGTGCAACGAGGTAGATGGCGGATGGGTCGGCACACCAGATGGCATTTTCCGGGAATTCCTCAAACATCCGAGGCGATCGGCCGTTCTTTATCGACGACCGTTGCATTGAACGATGGCTAGCGCTTGGTTCGCATCGATCTCGGCGCAATCGCTTGGCTATCAACGAGCGAACCGACGTCACAAAACCCGTCAAGTGGACGAACAGCGCCGCCGGTGGCAAGGCAGCATGCGTACACGCATTCGTCTCGCCAGCGGCGCGGCCATCAAATGTCTGCCACCGCGGGATTGATAAACAGTCCGATGTCGCAGTCGAACTCGCCAAGGTGCCGAAAGTAATGTTTGTTCTTGCCTCGCCGCGAATTCTCTCTTTCGAAAGCCGCAGCCAATACTCCGCTTCGGCGCTCCAGACAAATCGGTTGGTCGGCTCTTCCTTGGCGAGCTGTTTGCACAGCGCAGCATGCGACCTGCATTCGGCCTGACTGATCATGAGTTCCCCCTGCCTGAGGGTTGATTAAACTGCGACGAGCCTACGGCGGCTGTTTTCTCGGGACTATTGCCCTAATGGCCATTGTCCCATCGGACATCCGACGGAGCGCGCTCCTTGCGCCTTCCTTCTCTTGATCTGGGTCAACGCTGGTCTGTTGGAAGCACAACGAGATGCACCGCTACAGTGCGATATGCATAACGGAGAAAACTGATGACACAGAAGAACCTGAGAAAACTTAGTCTTGCTGCTTCCGCCTTCGTGTTCGCGGGGTTGTTTTCGTTTGGTTGGTCGGACCGCAGCGGCCTATCATTATCAATCGAAAAAGCCGAAGCACGGGTCGGTCGTCCGCTGACACCTATGAGTGTTGCGGGCGTCGCGCGCCGACAAAACCGACGCGCCGTAGTCGGTACTGCAGCCGCCGTGGGGGCCGCGTCCTACTATGCCGGTTCTGGTTATCACGATGACGCTGATGCTTCTCACCACTATGGCTCTGTCCGCGCAGCCAGAGCGGCGTATTATGGAGGTGCGTCGGCCGACTCCATTCCCGCCGGTGGGCTTCCTCACTACGCAGTGCACGCTTACCACGCCGACGGGCCTTGGTACGGTTACAGTGGGTGGGATGATTACGCGGCGCGCAACGGGATCAAGTGCGCGCCCGGAACCTTGGTTAAGCTTGACGACGCGCAAATGTATATTTGTCAGTAAGCACGCGAGGTCAAGACGAGGCGGCGCCAAAGCCAGCCTCGGCAAGCGCTTGCCACAATACCAAGTCTCGGCTTTTGGATGGCATGCGGATGCACGAATTCTTCATTTACTACAAAAGGCGGCATCACTGCCGCCTTTTTGCTTCTATCCGAGACCTGGCGGGCCGTTGCGGAGGCCAAACCACCCGGCCGATTGATATAGATCAACCAGCGCCCGGTCACGATGAGCATCGTCGTCGTACAACCAAGGAGGCATCTGTGAAAAAAATCAGCATTGGGCGAGCGTTTTTAGCCGCTGCGGTTTTCGCGTGCGGGACCTTCGGATCAATAGAGTGGTCAAAGAGCACGGGGCCGTCTCTGGTCTCTGAAACCGCTCAGGCCAGGGTAGGGCGACCGCTAAGCCCGGGGAGTGTTGCTGGCGTCGCGCGAAGAACCACTCGGCGCGCGGTCGTTGGCGGAGCCGCCGTAGGCGCGGTTGCTGCTTCCAGGGCTTGCGCGCGCGTCTACGTGAACGGGGCATACGTCTGCCGTTAAGGCACGGGAATCTCGCGTTCCCGACAATTTAAGGAAACCCTGCTCGGCGTCCTTGCTCGAGCGAGGCATCAACTCGGCTGGCGCGCCCCCGCGCTCGCCTTTCATGGATCGCGGATCGCGCAGCAAAGCCCACCGGCCGATAGGTGCGGCAATGCGCGCGATTGCCTGCAAGCATCGTACTTTCCCGAGAGATCTCCGGAAGGGGGGCGGGGCTGAGCAACGCCCGGAGACTGCCGGGATCTCCCGGATCGGTCATCTTTGATCCGGCGGGCGGAGCAATAACGAGCCAGCGCCTGTCTCGCGTGCTCTAAGCCGTGCCGCAGAATTTCAAAATGGAGAACCGTCATGACGAGCGCCTCGGATATCTTCCAAAATTCTCAGGCTCAGTTGGACATGGCGGCCTTGCGCACAAAATGGGGCTGGATCGTCGCGCTGGGTGCAGTGTACGTATTTGTCGGCTTCATTGCGCTCGGAAGTGTTCTAATAGCGACGGTCGCGAGCGTTCTCGTCGTCGGCCTCGCAATGATCGTCGCCGGCGCTGCCGAGGTCGTTAACGCCTTTCAGATCAAGAGCTGGGGCAAATGCCTGATCTGGGCTTTGCTCGGCGTGTTCTACATCTTCGCCGGTTTCGTGACTTTCGAAAATCCGCTGTTCGCCGCCGTTCTGTTCACGCTCGCGCTCGGCGCTTCGTTGGTCGCTTCAGGCATTATGCGGATCATTCTGGCATTCAGCATGAAGCGCGAAACACCTTGGACCTGGGTGGCGTTATCGGGCATCGTCACGCTGATGCTGGGTTTGCTGATTTTAGCGCGTTGGCCGATCAATGGAGTTTATGTATTGGGTCTGTTCCTCGGAATCGATCTCGTCATGGCGGGCGCCGGTTGGATCGGAATCGGGTTGAGTCTGCGCGGCCGCCAGGCATCGCCACTGTCGGCACCCCCTGCCTGATTGTGTGCACGAGCAAAACCAGGCAGGTATAGATGCGGCTGTCATCGTTCGGCGCCATCGGCGTGGCCGCAACCCTATTTGTGATCGGCGGTGTGACCTATGCGAATCCGTTGACACCCTTCCGTTATGAATTTCAAGCGCATCGACATTGCCCTCTCGAGGCGGTTGTCTGGCTCGATTTTCAAAAGAGAGTCTACTACTTGAAGGCACAGCGACAATACGCCCGGGGATTCAACGGAAGCTTTGTCTGCCGGGATGAAGCGCGTCGCAGCGGATTTCGGCGCTCGCTATTTGGTTTGCGCTAGCTGTATTACCGTTTTTGGTCACCCAACATGGCGCTTTGTCCGACGCGCGAATCCTGAAATCAAGCAACATGCATTCCGGTTATGCAAGCTGAAGCGCGAGATGCACGACTTGAAAGGTCCGCTTCGGGCAGGGGCGGAAGCCGAATTTTCCGAATACCTTCAACATTGCCGTGTTCTCCGGCAACACGTCTGCGACAAGTTGTTTGACCCCCGCCTTGCGCGCCAATATCGTCAAATTGCGCATAAGGATTGTTCCGATGCCTTGGGATTGATATGCATCGATCACGACGAAAGCTATCTCGGCCTGG
Source organism: uncultured Alphaproteobacteria bacterium (assembly GCA_963840155.1). Lineage (GTDB taxonomy): Bacteria > Pseudomonadota > Alphaproteobacteria > Rhizobiales > Xanthobacteraceae > Bradyrhizobium. The sequence goes on along the minus strand of CAWIXP010000002.1, from coordinate 86,862 downwards.
TCCGGCGTGACCATGATATAGCGTGCCCCGCCGACGATTGCCGCGCCATCATCTTCATCGATTTGCGCCACCAGGGCGACATGGTGCTCGAAATCGATGTTGAGGAAGAAAGCGATCTCCTGTTCCGAAAAATGTTTTTTGGGTCCGAAGAAGCGGCGTTGAATTGATTGTGAACTGGTACGTCCGACCGCCGCCAGCATTTGTGCCTTGTCATCGGGACGAAGCGCTCGGACTTCGATCGAACGGCCGTCACGCAGATGTTCGACGATTGAATAGCCAGCTGCTTCAAACATAAGAAGTGTTTCCCGGGCCGGCTCGCCATTCGGGCGATCTCATGCGGTTTTGGTGAAAGATGTTCAGCACTGATGCTTGATCTGGATCAAACGGGACTTCGCGAGTGCATTAATATAATTGGGATGCATCGCAATGACGCTTGCGGAATATTGAAACAATGGCACCGAGAGCGTTTCGGCAGACCAGATCCGGTGACGAGATTATACAGCTGGCAGTCCGTCTGGCTGTGCTGGCCTTCCTGCTCTATTGGTCGTTTGTGCTTGTTCGTCCATTCATTCCAATAATTGCCTGGGGTGTAGTCCTGGCCGTCGCCCTCTCCCCGCTACATAACTGGCTCTCAATACATCTTGGCAATCGGCCCAAGCTGGCGGCATTGATCGTCACGATGATTAATCTTGCCATCATCATCGGGCCGGTGACGTGGCTCGGATTCGGTTTGATCGATGGCTTGCAGGGTTTTGGTGATCAACTTGCGGAGGGCACCTTTGCCGTCCCATCCCCGCCAGAAGGTATAAAGGGTTGGCCTATCGTCGGTACCCAGCTTTTTGGATTGTGGGACCAGGCATCGACGAATCTCCGGGCTGCCTTGCGTGAGCTGGCTCCGCACCTTAAGCCATTGGCTGGACCGGTACTCACCTTTGCGGGTAGCGCGGGCGTGGGGACCCTCAAGTTTGTTCTGTCGGTAGTGCTTGCTGGATTTCTTTTTCTCTACGGCCCCGAACTGGTTGCGCCAATAAGGAGGATTCAGGCTCGTCTTATGGCGCAGGGGAGTGAAGACTTTGTTGGATTGGCGGGGCTGACCATACGCACGGTATCGCAGGGAGTGATTGGCGTTGCGGTCCTGCAATCCCTGCTGACCGGAATCGGGCTGAAACTTGCGGCGGTACCTCATGCCGGCGTTCTGGCGTTCTCCGTGCTAATTCTTGCAATCCTGCAGATTGGGTCAGTAATCGTTATTCTTCCAGTCCTGATATGGATTTGGGCGACCAAAGTATTCGCGGCGGCGCTTCTGTTGACGATTTATCTCTTGATTGTAGGTCTGGCCGATAATGTTTTGAAGCCAATACTCATGGGGCGCGGGCTCAGCACACCGATGCTCGTTATCTTCGTCGGTGTTTTTGGTGGGATGCTGACGCATGGCATCGTCGGTCTGTTTGTTGGACCAATCATTCTGGCGGTGGCCTGGGAGCTGATGATGGCATGGATCCGCGAAGACCAGCCCGGTGCAGCCTCTTACGATGTGGAGCAGGGCAGAGAACAAGTCGCCGCTGAGATTACCCCCCCGCTTCGCCGCCGCTAACCCCAACCTACCCAACACTCAATCTCGCAAGTTAAAAGCTGTGACCCGAGTTGGCGAGCCGAATGGCCTCGTGCGCCCTTGACCTATGTCAATTGGTCCATTTCGCCCGCACGCAAACCTGACGCGCGGGCTGAGGGCTGCGAGCGGGGAGAGGCTGAGCATGTCTAATGATAACCCGGCAAACTTCGGCGGCGCATTACCTGCACTTTTTGGCTCCGCCCTTGAATATCTGGTGGATACCGGACAACGCAGCGTGCTGTTTCTAGACGTCATGCGCCAGCGCGGGCTGCAGTACCGCGAACATCTGGTGGAGACCGCACCCCATGTGCTCGACTATACCGTCGAACTGATCGACGACGGCAGAAAGATGAACCCACCGGTGAACTATGCGTTGGTGCGCGTCGCTCCGCCGGCCGGAACAGAGATCGACATCAGGCGCCGGCCGTTTGTCGTGATCGATCCTCGCGCGGGCCACGGGCCTGGAATCGGCGGTTTCAAGGCGGACAGCGAGATCGGCGTGGCAATGAAGGCCGGACACCCCTGTTATTTTATCGGCTTCCTGCCCGATCCAATGCCGGGCCAAACGATCGAAGACATCGCGAAGGCCGAGGCAAAATTCGTGGAAAAGGTCATTGCCCTGCATCCCAAGGCCGATGGCAAGCCGTGCGTAATCGGCAATTGCCAGGCCGGCTGGGCGGTGATGATCCTGGCTTCGCTACGGCCGGATTTGTTCGGCCCGATCATCATAGCGGGCGCACCACTCTCGTATTGGGCCGGCGTCCGCGGCAAATATCCGATGCGCTATTCAGGCGGCTTGCTGGGCGGAAGCTGGTTGACTGCGCTTACCAGTGATCTTGGCGGCGGAAAGTTCGATGGCGCGTGGCTTGTCCAGAACTTCGAGAATATGAATCCGTCGAACACGCTCTGGACCAAGCAGTACAATGTCTATTCTAACGTCGATACCGAAGCTGATCGCTATCTGGAATTTGAACGTTGGTGGGGCGGACATGTCAACCTGAACGCCGAGGAGATACAATTCATCGTCGATGAACTGTTCATCGGTAACAATCTTGCTGCAGGGCGCATAAAGACGTCGGACGGCAAAGTCGTTGACTTACGAAACATCAGTTCACCGATTGTGGTTTTTTGTTCGAAGGGCGACAACATCACACCGCCTCAGCAGGCGCTCGGATGGATTCTCGATCTCTATAGCGACGTCGATGAGATCCGCGCCTATGGGCAGACCATCGTCTACACCGTTCACGAAACTGTCGGGCACCTCGGAATATTCGTGTCGGGCGGCGTGGCCAAAAAAGAGCATAGCGAGTTCTCAAGCAATATTGATCTGATTGATGTACTCCCGCCCGGGCTTTACGAAGCTACCTTCGAAGCCAAATCCGCCGACACCCTCAACGTAAAGCTCGCTGGCGGCAATTGGATCATGCGTTGCGAGCAGCGCACCCTCGACGACATCAAAGCCATGGGCGAGAACAGCCCTGATGATGAGCGGCGGTTTGCGACCGCCGCCCGCGTCTCAGAGATCAATCTCGCAAACTATCGGAAATTTGTGCAGCCATGGGTCCGGACCGCTGTTAGTCCGCAGCTGGCCCAGTGGATGCACAAACTACATCCGCTTCGCATGTCGTACGAAGTCTTCGGCAAGGATAGTGCGGCGATGACGACAGTTGCCGAAGCGGCTGACAAAATTCGCAAGGATCGTAAGCAGGCGCGGGCAGACAATCCGTTTGTTGAGTTCCAGGAGATCGTCTCGAACAATATCGTCAAAGTTTTGGATAAATGGCGCGACACACAGGAAGCTGCCAGCGAGGCGCTTTTCCTTGGCGTTTACGGATCGCCCGCCTTACAGGCCGCGGTTGGAGTCAACCCGGATCAGGAAGTATCACCAAAGCCGGCGATGTCGCTTGAGCACCGCAAACGCTTGGAAGCACGCATCGCTGAGCTGAAGTCGCAAATTGGTGTCGGCGGTCTCGGCGAATGCGTCATTCGGGGCCTGCTTTACGTCGGCATGGCGCGGGGTATGGTTGATGAGCGGAGTCTGGAAGCCCTGCGGCGCGCTCGCGCCAGCCACACCGACTCCCGCCTTACGCTTGCACAGTTCAAGTCGATGGTTCGAGAGCAATTTTTCATGTTGCTGCTAGAGCCGGAAGCGAGTCTCTGCCGCAATCCCAAAACTGCTGCCCCGAGGCGAGGACAAACGCAGGGCTGGTCTCGCGGCCATCCGGGACGTGCTGTCCGCGAGTTCGAAGATTTCTGGTGAGAGCGCGAAGCGGTTGGATCGGGTGACAGAGCTTTTCGGCCTGACCACCGAGCGTCGGGCTAAGGCATCATAGTCCTCTGTGTGATTGGGAGGTCGTAAAATGAGCGTTGCACCTCTAGGAACCGGCGAAGCCAGGCCGGGCGCCAAATACGATCGTCTTGTTGCGGCCGCGAAAGCAATTCCGGCAGCAGCAACCATGGTTGTGCATCCATGTGACGAAAGCTCGCTCCGCGGTGTGGCGGATGCTGCGGAAGCCGGGATCATCCGCCCGATTCTCGTCGGGCCATCGGCCAGGATCAAGGCAGCGGCATTCAAACATGGAATCGATATCAGTGGTTTTGAGCTGATCGATGCTCCCCATAGCGAGGCCGCCGCAGCAAGGGCCGTTGAACTGATCCATGCAGCGAAGGGTGAGATGCTGATGAAAGGCAGCCTTCATACGGATGAGCTGATGCGAAGCGTTACCGCAAAGGGCACCGGCCTGCGTACCGAGCGGCGGATTAGCCATGTGTTCGTGATGGATGTTCCGGCTTATAGCGAGACCGTGTTTATCACCGACGCGGCAATCAATATATTCCCGGACCTCGATTGCAAGCGCGACATCGTGCAAAATGCGATTGATCTGTACACGCAGGCTGGCTTTGGCACTTCGCCCAGAGTAGCTATCCTCTCGGCGGTCGAGACCGTCACGTCCAAAATACCGTCGACCATTGAGGCGGCCGCGCTGTGCAAGATGGCGGACCGCGGTCAGATTACGGGCGGATTGCTCGATGGCCCGCTCGCATTTGACAATGCTATCGACCGGGAAGCGGCGCAGATCAAAGGAATAACCTCCGAGGTTGCAGGGCGGGCCCAGATTCTGGTGGTGCCTGATCTCGAGGCGGGCAACATGCTCGCCAAGAATCTGTCGTATTTCGCCAACGCGGATGGAGCCGGGATCGTATTGGGAGCCCGCGTGCCGATCGTGCTTACCTCGCGGGCCGATTCCCCTCGGGCCCGCCTCGCATCCTGCGCGGTTGCAACTCTCTATGCCGATGCAAGGCGGCGCCATTACCAGACAGCCGCCGCGTGAGCGCCGCCATGGATACTATCCTGGTCGTCAACGCCGGCTCCTCAAGCGTGAAGTTCCAGGTCTTTGCTTTGGACGGCGATGGCCGGCTGCAAAGACAAATCAAGGGCCAGATGGACGGAATCGGTAGCCGTCCCCGGCTGCGAGCCTCCGGTGCAACTGGCGATAAATTGGCCGACCGAGCCTATCCCATCGAGAATGTTCCGGACGTTCCGGCAGCACTGATGCTTGCTAGTGTGTGGCTGCGGGAAGAGCTTCAATTAACCCCGCTCGCCGTCGGCCACAGGGTAGTGCACGGGGGGCCGGATTTCGACCGGGCCGTGCTGATCGATCATGGCGTGGTCGCCAGGCTGGAACGTTTTACGATGCTTGCGCCGCTGCATCAGTCCCACAACCTGGCGCCGATCCGGTCGCTGCTTGCCAATTTTCCTGCACTGCCGCAAGTCGCTTGCTTTGACACCGCCTTTCACCGCGGCCATGACAAGCTGGCGGATCATTATGCCATTTCCTACCGGCTGTACGACGAAGGAGTTCGGCGCTACGGATTCCACGGCCTTTCCTATGAATACATCGCAAAGACATTGCCACAGGTCGCGCCCGAAATCGCGCAGGCGCGAGTCATCGTCGCCCACCTCGGGAGCGGCGCCTCAATGTGCGCCATGTACGGCGGGCACAGCGTGGAAAGCACCATGGGCTTCACTGCCCTTGACGGACTTCCGATGGGAACGCGCAGTGGCCAGATCGATCCGGGTGTCGTCCTGTATCTCATGACTGCAAAGGGCATGTCGCCCGCGGAAGTACAGGATTTCCTGTACCGCGATTGCGGCCTGAAGGGACTTTCCGGTGTAAGCAACGACATGCGGGAGCTTCAGCAGAGCAGTGATCCCCGCGCTGCCTTTGCCGTTGATTATTTTGTCTACAGGATTGCGCTTCACGCCGGAATGCTCGCCGGCGCGCTGCAGGGTCTCGACGCCTTTATCTTTACTGCGGGCATAGGCGAGAATTCTGCAGCCATTCGGGAAAAAATCGCAGAACGGCTGGGGTGGCTTGGAATATCGCTTGATCAAACGGAGAACGCCAGGCACGCGTTCCGGATATCGCGCCGGGACAGTCGTACTCCTGTCTACATCGTGCCAACCGATGAAGAGCTGATGATCGCGCAGCACACGGTGTCGTTGCTGTGGAATCGACACGCGAGTCCCAAACGTGAGAGAGCATCATGACGATTCCCGTATTTCCAGATACCAAAATCGCCCTGAAAGGGCGAAAGGGACTCGTTGTGGGAATAGCCAATGACCAGTCGATCGCATGGGGATGCGCCAAGGCGTTTCGAGCGCTGGGCGCCGACTTGGCGATAACCTATCTGAACGACCGGGCAAGGAAACACGTCGAGCCACTGGCGAATGAGCTCGAGTTGTCCATCTTTATGCCGCTCGACGTGAACACCGAGGGAGACACCGAACGGGTGTTCGATCGCATCGAGAAAGAGTGGGGTCAGCTCGATTTTCTGCTTCACTCGATTGCGTATTCCCCGAAGGAGGCGCTCCACGGGCGCGTGGTCGACGTTCAGCGGGACGGCTTTCTCAAGACCATGGATGTTTCGTGCTGGTCGTTTATGCGAATGGCGCATTTGGCTGAGCCACTAATGAAGAACGGTGGCACGCTCTTCACGATGACTTACTACGGCAGCCAGATGGTGGTTCAGAACTACAATGTGATGGGGGTCGCGAAGGCCGGGCTGGAAGCGGCTGTCCGCTATATCGCCGCGGAACTCGGGCCCAAAGGAATCCGGGTGCACGCGATTTCCCCAGGACCGCTGGCAACGCGGGCGGCTTCCGGCATTCCCGAGTTCGACGAACTGATGGACAAGGCACAGACCAAAGCTCCCGCACGAAGTCTCGTCAGTATCGATGATGTCGGTGCGGCCACGGCTTTCCTGGCGCTCGACGGCGCAAAGCTTATTACCGGCGGCGTCATGTATGTCGATGGCGGATACCACATCATTGACTAGGGGCCGGTTCATTGGAGGTGGCAAAATTGCTGCAGCCGGCCGAAGTCCAGCAGAGCGGCGATCGTGAGGGTGTAGTATGTTGCGTCAGTATTCAGTCGGCGCAGCCGCAAGTCTCTGTAACATTGCAATTCATGCGCTGGTAACGGTTGCGGTGATCAAGGTAAGCCGAATTGCGGATGAGCTCGCAACCTCGCATCAAACGCTTCGGCTGATCGCAGTAATGATCGCCACCGTGACGGTTCTGATGATTGCGCACCTCTGCGAGGTGCTGGTGTGGTCGTTAATTTACGTAGCCGTCAACGTTGCGACACCCGGCACGGATCTCATTTACTTTGCCTTCGTGAACTACACCACGCTCGGCTATGGAGACGTCACGCCGGTCGAACGCTGGCATCTGCTCGGCCCGATGACGGCAATGAACGGCGTGCTGCTGTTTGGCTGGTCAACCGCGGTGATCTTTGAGGTATTGCGGATGACGCTGATGGCGGGCGGCGAAGAAGGAAAAATACGAGAGAAGCGGTGGCGGCTTGAGTAGCTGCGATTAAAAGCCGATTGACGGCGGCTGGTGCCCGGATGGCCGCGGGTTTGATCGGAATGCGGGGCTTGATCTGCATCAACTCGGCTAGCTTCACCTGGCGTCAGTCTCGTTTTGCGCTGGAGAATCTGCACGAAAGTGCCGATCGATACAGCGGACGATCTCGCAAAGGAGAGTAAAATGAAACTGTCGACCGTATTTTTCGCGCCACTGGTGATAGCTGGTTTCGTTGCGGCAAGCCCGGAACGGGCGAACGCTGTCGTATACTGCCAATATGTTGAATATCCTGCCGGTTGCACTGTCCGACCAGGTGTTGTGCTGCGCGCACGTCCGGTCGCGCGTGCTGCGGTGACCCCGGGAGTTGGGACCGTGGGAAACTCCATGAACCGCGGTGGCCCCGTCGATCGCGCCGGTCGGCGTTAGTTCCATAGCAGCGCCTCCGCAACGGGGCACTCGACCGGGCGGAGAACACCTGGAAATATTGGCAATGCGCGTGAGCTAGCAGCCGGTTCGCGCACGTCGTCAGCTGTTGCCAGCAATTCACGGATAGGCGTGGCCGTGATGGTTGGAGTATTGGCTCCGAACATCGAAGTGAGAGAAGTACCGATGTTCGCCCGCCCTTGCATCCCTGAGCCGCTGCGTCCGCCCAGGCGCGCGCCAGCAGGAATACCAGCAGGAGTAATCAGGATGGGGACGCTAACGGGCAAGTCGGCTGTCGTGACCGGGTCCACCAGCGGCATTGGGCTGGCTTATGCGCGAGCTTTCGCGAGCGCAGGCGCCAATGTTGTAATCAACGGGTTTGGCGCGCCTGAGGAGGTCGAGAAGGAGCGCGTTAGCATTGAAAAGGACTTCAAGGTCAAGGCGCTTTACTCGCCCGCTGACATGGCCAAGCCTTCCGAGATCGCCACCTTGATAGCGCTCGGCGAGGAAACCTTCGGCTCGGTGGACATCCTCGTCAACAATGCTGGCATCCAGTTCGTCTCCGCGATCGAGGAGTTTCCAGCGGAGAAATGGGATGCGATCATCGCGATCAACTTGTCGTCAGCTTTCCATGCCATCCGGGCCGCGATTCCTGGCATGAAGAAGCGCGGTTGGGGTCGCATCATCAACACTGCTTCGGCCCACTCGATGGTGGCCTCTCCATTCAAGGCGGCTTACGTTTCGGCAAAGCACGGCATTGCCGGCCTAACCAAGACCGCAGCTCTGGAGCTTGCGACATTCAGGATCACCTGCAACTGCATTAGCCCGGGGTATGTCTGGACCCCGTTGGTCGAAAAGCAGATCCCTGACACCATGAAGGCTCGCAAGCTTACCAAAGAGCAAGTTATTCATGACGTGCTGCTGGAAGCGCAGCCGACCAAGGAGTTCGTGACCTCAGAGCAGGTCGCCGCGCTGGCATTGTTCCTTTGCAGCGATGACGGTGCGCAGATCACGGGAGCCAACATACCGATCGATGGCGGCTGGACCGCGGCCTGAAGCAACGCTCCAGCCTCGTGCACGTCTGACCCATCTTGAGAGATATGCGGAACGGCAAAAACCCGAGCCTGTTCTCGCAGACGACTTTTCGCGCGATTGAAAAGTCAACAATTGTCACAAAGACGTTGATGTGAATCAAGAAGGGTCCGTCGCTTGCCTAGCGTTATTGAGCTGGACGTCCTCGCAGGTCCTCCGCGAGATTGCCGCGTTGTTCGTTGCGCCCAGTAACGCCCGGGTCGCTCAATGTTGAGACGAAGCGGACACAATGCCACGACATAAACATTCTCAAATAGGCCACGACGCGTCGGTGAGGATGCCTTTGTCTCGATATTTTTCCTACGTTGGCGGAGTATTGCTCTGCCTGTTGTTAATTTTGAATGCTTGTCTCCCCAAGCTCTCGACGCCGGTCAGGGGAAACGCCCATCTGCCGGTTATCCGCATACTTTCGGATCGGAAATGGCCCGAGCGCGTTGTGTACGACACCAGCCTCCCGACGATCGTTCCTGCGCAGGCCCCTACTATCGAAGCGCGCGTCCCCATTCCGGCAGTGCATGCCGACCGCTCCGGCAACATTCGCCAGGCATTCGCAGAGGTACAGTCGTCCCAAGCGAGCCCTCAGCGACAATCGGATGCAAAAAATCGAGAGGCGACCCGTCCGCGCGATCGCAAAATTTCAAGGAGGCGCGCCGCGCCGCGCAACGTGCTCCTAGTGCGCCAGGCGCAATTCGGCTGGTTTGACATTTGGTGAGGCTCAACGAACGTCTGTTAATGGTCCCAACGAATTTCCTTGCGCGACATCGTCGTCATGCCGGCCACCGCCAAAACTCAACTCCAGGTCCTGGAATTGAGCTCGAGTTCCGTAGCCCAAAGAGCAAAAAAACCAAACCAGGGATCCGCATCAGGGCCGAAGCGCCGTCGACGATCGGAATTCTCTCGGGCTCATTCCTGTCCATCGTTTGAACGCATGGGTGAAAGAACTGATTTCCCTATAACCCAACAGCCACGCTATCTCCGAAATCGGCAACTCCCGATCCCTGAGATAACGTTCGGCAAGAGCGGCCCTCAGTTCTTCCAGTATTTGGGCAAAAGTGACGCCCTCGGCAAACAGCGCGCGTGAGAGAGTACGGCGACTGACACACAACTGACGCGCGACTTCGGAAGTGGTTGCTTTGGCATGAGGAAGCAACTGCGGAAGCACTCTTTCCACGTCCGAACGGACGCCTTTGCGCTCTTTCGGCTTGGAAGCGAGCGCTTCATCGGCATATTGGCGCAGCAATTCATTGAGGTAAGTATCTGCCCCGACTATCGGCAGAGAAGCAAAATGTTTTGGAAAAATTATTTCATCGGCATCAGCGCCAAACTGGACGTCGTTTGCCAAAAACAATCGTTGTTCGCTGGGCGTTCCATCACGAAAATGTCTGACCGTTACCCGTTGCGGGGCTATTCGGCTGTCGGTCAATTGTCGGCAAAGACGCACGACTGTAGTCACCCAGAACTCTACTTGGTGCCGATCCGAAGATCGATCGACGTTCACGTGATCGAGCGCGATGACCGTGCCTTCATCTGAACGGAAACGCAGGCGGACACCCTCATTGTTTATGACGCTGTAGCGTTCGGCGTGGCGAAAAGAATCAGACAGTTGCTCGGAAGAGGCCATGACGTAGTAGAGCAAGCCGATCTCGCGAAGGTCGAAATGCCGAGCAAGGTGGAAACCGAGAATGCCATCGTGCAGTTCCGCTGCGGCCAATTCCAGGAGCTTGATTTGGGTGCGGACCTCGAGACGAAGGGTCGGATCATTGACCTCTGCCACCGTCAAACCTGCCTCGGAGAGGACGGCTGGCATGCTTACGCCTGCTTCCAGCATTCGGGCGCAGGCCAGACGCGCGATCCCTCCGGTAGCGCTCGGCACCGACCGCAAATCCTTAGGGCTGACAAAACTCATGAGGACGGCTCGATCATGTGGGGGATCTCCCGGATACCTGTTGCAGCGGCTTCCTTCGCGACTAGCGGTAGTGTAGAGCGATCAATTCGGCCACGCAGGCGGGGCGCTTGCCGCCCTCAATCTCGATCACCACGTGATAATTCACTCTCAAGCCATCAGGCGGGATGTCCTCGACTTCGGCGATGCTGGTGCGGCCCCTAACGCGCGAACCAGCCGGGACGGGAGACAGATACCGGATCCGGTCTGCGCCGTAATTCAAGGTATTTCGAAGCTGCTTGAGACCCATCACGGAACGTATGAACATCGGTGCAAGGCTGAGTGACAAGAGGCCATGCGCGATGGTTTTGCCCCCTGGCAGCTGTTTGCTCGCACGGTCTTGGTCGACATGGATCCACTGCTCATCGCAGGTCGCGTCCGCAAAGCGATTGATGCGATCTTGGGTTATCTCGAACCATTCGCTTGTTCCAATTTCAGTGCCAATGGCGGATTTGAATTCGCTGAAGTCACTGAAGATGCGCATCGTGGATCCCCTGTGCCCGTTCTCGGGTCAGATCTTCATTTCCGGAACGGTGGCTGGAATGAACAGTTCTGCCGCAGTAACCGCGATCACCTCGGCAACAGTGACGCCTGGGGCAGTTTCCTGAAGCGTTATCCTGCCATGTGAAAAGTCGATCACCGCCATATCGGTTACGATCAGGTCGACCGACCGGGAAGAGGTCAGGGGCAGGGCGCATTTTCGGACGACCTTTGATTTCCCCTTGGCGGCATGCAGCATGGCGACGATGACGCGCTTGGCCCCGCTCACCAGGTCCATGGCACCGCCCATGCCCGGGACCATCTTTCCGGGGATCATCCAGTTTGCAAGGTGCCCTTCGGCATCGACTTGGAGGCCACCGAGAACAGTCACGTCGACATGCCCTCCGCGGATCAATCCGAACGACATCGCGCTGTCGAATATAGATGCCCCCGGCAATGCACTGATCGGCCGCCCGCCGGCGTCTGTGAGCAGGGGGTGAGCCAGGCCTTGCTCCGGGATTGGTCCTGTACCGATCAATCCGTTTTCCGACTGGAAAAATACTTTGAGGTCGGCAGGAACGTAGTTCGCAACCAACGTCGGAATTCCAATCCCGAGATTGACCAGGTCGCCTGAATGAAGTTCGAGCGCTACACGTTTTGCAATGATCGATTGAGCATCCATGGTTCACCCGTTGACGATCAGGTAATCGACAAGCGGTGCCGGCGTTATGACATGGTCGGGCGCGATGACGCCCACCGGAACGATGTTCTCGGCTGTGACAATGACGGTATCAGCCGCCATCGCCATGACGGGATTGAAGTTGCGGGCTGTCAGCGCGTAGGTAAGATTGCCGAGATAATCGGCCAAAAACGCATGTATCAGCGCGAAGTCCGAGCGAAGCGCAGTCTCCAGCAGGAAGGTCTTGCCGTCCACCTCGATCTTACGCTTGCCTTCTTCGACGATGGTGCCACAGCCGGTTGGCGTCAACACGCCTCCAAGGCCGAAGCCGCCCGCCCGAATGCGCTCGACAAATGTACCCTGGGGCACCAGATTGACTGCCACCTGGTTGGCCATCATCTGTTTTTGTACGTTCGGATTGAGTCCAATATGGCTTGTCGTGAGCGTCGAAACCAGTGCCGCGTCGAAGAGTCTGCCGACGCCCTTGCCCGGGACAGCGGCGTCATTGCAGATGATGGAGAGTTCGGATTTTTTCTGTCTAACCATTTCCTGCAGCAGACGTTCCGGCGTACCAACTCCCATGAAGCCACCGACCATGACGGTTGCGCCATTGGGAATCAGGGCAACGGCTTGCTCGGCTGAAACCGCCTTCATTGGAAGCTCCGAATTCGTCGCTTGAGACCGACCATAGAAGCTGGTCGCCGGAAGGCTGGCTGTTGATCTGAATCAAAGGTCCCGACCTTCAAGAACGTGCTTCACATCGATCGGCAGGGTTCGATCCCGATGCCAACCAGCATCTCCCGCCATAGCAGGCGGAGCTGCCGATGGCGGCTGTCGACGACCGAGGTGACTTGTTCGCGAAGCGGTAACAGATCGCTGCTTTTCAGGAACAGTATCTGCGCTTGCATCACGCGACCGCTTTCAAATTCGATCTTCCGCAAAGCCAGCGCAAACGGATCCTGTGGCAGCACTTTCTCCGGCAGCAAGCTCGCGGGCCGTATCATAGAATGCACAGCATGGCCGAGGGCTGCTATATCGATTGCCAGTCGCAGCGTTCGGTCTGCGATCTCAGCGGGAGGCGTCGCCAGCCAGGCTGCTTCCCATGTCGGGAGAAGAAACAGCAATTCGGGGTCGTGCACCCAGGATGTGGCACGAAGCAACAGCGATATCGTTTCGGTTTCTTTATAAAATTGGGTGTTCAATTCCATGAGCCACGCGGGTTTCATTTGCCAGGTGAGGGCAATCCCGAGCTGTCGGGCTAGTGCTCCATGGCAAGACATCAGGAATGCAGCAACACGCGTCTGCTGCCGCGCCGGAAGGCGGCCCATCGTATCGATAGGACCGAGAAACCTGCTCATCGATGCACCTGTGGTGCCGGGACGGCACGGAGGTGATCATAGTCCGGTGGAAAAGGGATGAGCGGATCGCCCACTTTCTCCGGCGCTATCCAGACCGAGCGGTTGCCTTTCCATTTTTCGGAGAGAACATCTTCGGCAAACCTCGATAGCAGGGCAGCCGTCAGGGCCGGCCTTTCCAGCGTGAAAGCGTGAAATGCGCGCGGAATGATAACGAGTGCGCTGTCTGGAATTTGAAGGCGCAGAGTTTCATGCAGTGAACGCGGCGTCAGGAAATCGAACTCGCCGTTCAGGATGATCGTCGGAATCTTGATCGAGGGAAGCTGCGGCGTCAGCGGTTTGAAGTCGAGGAAGGACTCCATTAGATTTTGCAGGGCATAGAGATCATTGGTTAGCCAGCCCTGCCGTTTGATGGCATCTAGGTGCTGAAGCTGCGGCCCAAGCCATGCATCAGAAAGGTTCATCGGCAGTAGCAGGTCCTGCAGATAGCTTGTCCCACCAAGGATCAGGCCGGCACGCAGGGCATTGCCAAGCAGGAGCAGCTGCGGCGAAAGCTCTGCGAAGGTGCTCATAACTGCGAGGCCGGCGAGGCGGCTTCCATGTGTAATCGCGTACCGCAGGGCGATAACGCCACCAAAACTGATGCCGCTCAGGAAGACGGGTACCTCGCCAAGCTCGTCAACTACCAGACCAAGGGCCGCAACCTGGTCGTCCTGGCTTATAAACAGCCCCGGCTTGTCGGATCCGCCCTGACCGAGCAGATCGAATGTCGCGACGCGGAATCCCTCTGCCACCAAGGCATTGCGGTAAGCACCCCACAGTTCTGCGTATTGCGTAAGCCCGTTAACGAACACGTAAGCCGGCCCATCGTCAGGGCCCTCCAGCTCGTAGCGTATCCGATAGGAGCGGAGGGTAAGGAATGGCATAAGGCATCCCGCAGAACCTGACGCTTTCGGATGTCTTGTTCTGCCGGGCGAAGCTTGACGTAAGTCAATGGTCGTCTCCTGGTCCGCGCCTAGTCCTTTCTCGAAGAGTTTTGACCGAGGTCGATTTTCTTGAGGAGGATATTATGAAGCGTTGCGTTGCCAGCCTCTTCGTGCTGCTGATCGCCACTTCATTGGCGGCCGCACAACCATTCACTGGGCGATCGTCGCAGCCGCAACACGACGCTCTGAAAAAATACTACGAGATTTCGAATTTCCGTCTGGGCGGACGCTACGATCTGGCCGTACCATCTAAATGGGAATTCGGCGGCGAAGCAGGCACAACGCTGGAGTCCCTCGGGGGCGGCAAGCTGAGAACCGCCTACATCGCGATCGGCACCCCCCGTCGCAACGCGGCCGGTGAGATCACCAATGCGGTAGTCATCAACTCGTACTATTCGGGTGACTCCACCGATATGTATGAACAGTGGGTCAAGGGTACCGCGCTGTCCGGCGGAGTTCCGATTATCGGTGCGGGCCGTCCGATCGATACAGACCGATACTATGTTGTGATGGTCGACCCATTGGGGACGTGGGGAGCCAGCAAACCATCCGACGGCCTTGGAACCAAATTTCCCCAGTACAGCTACTACGACATGGTGCAGGCCAATTATCGCTTGCTTCGCGACCATCTCAAGATCGCGAATGTGGCGTTGGCCACCGGCGTCTCGATGGGGGGCACGCAAACCTACGTCTGGGGCGTTATGCATCCGGAATTCGTGCAGGCGCTGATGCCTATCGGCGGCACCACGCAGTCCGATGCCGAGGATCCTGTTGGCAACTGGACATTCCAGTTGATGACCGCTGCGATCGAATCGGACCCAGTATGGCAAGCCACCAACGGCGACTACTACAAACTGCCAAAGGAGAAACATCCATTGCCGGGTGTCGCCTTCGGCTGGTCGGTTCTTGGGCTCACGGGTTACGACCTGGCGTATCGCACGTCGCAAAAGTTCGCGGCGGTACAGCCTGAAGTGTTTTATTGGGATCCTCCGAACGAGATGGCCGGTTCAAGCGTCAACAAGCGAGCGACGCTGTATGACGCTGTTGACCTGGTCTGGCGCAACCGCGTCGGCGAAATCCACAACGTGAATCCATATCTCGGACGGATCACGTCGCGAACGCTGGTAATGCACATCACTAACGACCTGTGGCTTAATTTCAAGCTCGCTCAACGCGCTGTCGATCGAATACCGGGTGCTGACTTAATAGCCGAGGAGAGTCCGGTCGCACATTATGGCGTGTTCTCGATCATCAACCATAAGATCCACGATCCGAAATTTGTCTCGTTCCTGGAAGACGTCGCTCGCCTGAATAAGCAGCAGCAGTTCGTCGCCAAGAACTACCGAGTACCGGGCGTTGCAACCGATATCGATCCGAAGAAATCTTTCTGGAAAGACTTCGTCACTTATCCTTTCCCGGTAAAATACGCGTCCGTGAAAGACGGTGGCGGCATTGCCTGGCAGATTGGCTACATGGATGAATATGCCGGCACCGATCCGAATCCGCCGGTTTTGGTGATCGTCCATGGCAAAGGCTCATTTGCCGGGCAGTACGGCAATGTGATCAAGCAGGCGGTCGAAAGCGGCATTCGCGTGATTGCGCCCGACTTGCCGCAATACGGCATGTCGGGTCCGGGAAATCTCAACAAGAATCCGGCGCGGAGCATGCAGGATATGAGGGACGTTGTTCATGAGCTGGTCGTCAACCAGCTTGGCGTCAAACAGGCGTTCTATCTTGGTCATTCGCTCGGCGGCCAAATCGTCACGGGCTATGCTATAAGTTGGCCGGAGGCGGTGCGAGGTCTCATTCTCGAAGCGCCGGCTGGGCTGGAAGAATATCCGACCGAAGTCGCGATCGGGCCGGGAAAAACTGCGAAACTGTTCGATCCGGCGTTCGGGCGCGATTTCAGCAAGTGGCGGACGGTTTGGGATCAGACTGGCGTTCTTGCCGGTGAGGTCGCACGCAGCGAGCAGAACATCAGCGATTTCTATTATTTCAAGAAGCGGGATGCGGCGACAGGTGCGGTGTCAAAGGCCCAGAGCGGCTATTTCATGAACGACAGCGAATATGCTCGCTTCCATACCGCGCAACGTATAGGCCTCACCAAGGCCAATCCGAAAGAGCTGGAGCAGTGGGCCAACGCGTTCGTCTTCGACATCTATGCCATGGTCGTCGAACTGCGGAAGGATGACCCGAAGAACCTTTATCAGCGCCTTACGCGGATCAAGGCGCCGATCTTTCTGGCCTTTGGTGCCAAGGAGCCCTTTATTCCCGCTACCTCACTGAACGGCCTGAAGGACCTCGCAGGCGATGTCATCGTTCCCTTTACCGAACGGATGGCCGCTGCCGGCAACCGCCCACAGGTGAAGATCTATCCCGACACCGGTCACTTTATCCATACGGACAATCCCGTGCAGTTCTCCGCCGACGTGGTGGATTTCGTCACCTTGGGTGACGTCGTGGTCAATTCCCCGATGGCCGTCGACCGCCTCGTAAACGGGGCTTCCAACGAGGTTGCGTTCAGCGTTGCACCAACGCCCCCTGGCGCGTCGCCCACGGCAGGCCTCAACAAGTAAGTGAGCGAGCGATGGCGAGGGTGCGCGCGGGCGAGGTTCAACTCGGCTGGCGAGAGTGGGGGATGGGCGACGTCACCGTCGTCTTCATCCACGGCAATCTCGCTAGCAAAGATTGGATCGAATTCGCCGCCCCGTTTTTCCCGAGGACCTTACGGGTAATCGGCATTGACTGGCGCGGCTGCGGTGAAAGCGATCGACCGCCGTCGGCCCCAAATTATGCCAACTATTCCATGGGCCAGCACGCGCTCGATATTTTAGCTGCCCTCGATCAATTGAGAATTCCCTTTTGCCATCTCGCAACCCACTCTACCGGCGGCATCATTGCCGCTCGGATGCTGCTGATGCAGCCGGAGCGTTTCGGCAGGGTGTTTGCTCTCGATCCTGTCACACCGCTGGGCATGTCGTTTGACGAAGATCAGATGGGCCTATTTCGCGCGATGATGACGAACCGGGATACCACGCGTGCCGTGATGGCGACGGCCGCGGCTTCCCTGTTCGTTCCCGAGACTCTCGAGCCAAACAAGACGCCACGCTTCCGAAAGGGACTCGGCGAACTCCGGGTTTTCTATGAGCGTTTGCTGCAGCAGACGTTTGAAGTTTCGGAAGGCATCTGGCTTGGAACGCCCTTCAATTTGAATTTAGAGCGCGAGAGCGGCGAATTGGCGCGGCATATGCCGGAGATCAGACATCCTCACCTTGTACTTTGGGGCGAGAGGGATGGGTGGATAGTGCCGGCAGATCTGCAGACCATGGCGTCTGCGATGCCGGACTGCAGGCTCGTCAAGGTTCCGGGTGTCGGACATTCAATAAATCTCGAATTGCCAGCTCTCTACGCCGGCTATTTTGGTGCCTGGTTCGCGGGGCTGGCGGAAGTCACTGAGATCGGCGAAATCGGTTCCGATCCTATAACTCCAGTTCAGATAAATGCACTCGATCCAACAGCACGATCTGCCGTTGGGTCTGGCCCCGGAAGCCCAAAATCCCTTTGTCATGGAGATATGACAGCGCTCGGGACACCGTTTCGAGGGTTAGTCCGAGATAGTCCGCGATATCGCGACGAGACATCGGCAGAGCCATGACCCCGGCGGCACTCAGCCGGCGGTCCATCTCCAACAGGAAGGCGGCCACCCGCTCGAGAGACGTCTTGCGCCCCAAGAGCAGCATATGGTCTTCTGCGTGTTGCAGGTTAGTGGTCGTCATATTCAAGAGGTCCAGTGCGACGAGCACATCGGTTTCTGCCACGTGCTCCAGACTGCGCCGCTTCATAAGGCGCACGGTCGTACCGACAATTGCCTCCGCGGTAAATCGGTGAACGTTGCCGTTTTCCAGACCGAAGATGTCGCCAGCCAAATGAAAGGCGCCGATTTGACGTCGCCCGTCGGACAGCAGCTTGTAGCTTCGAACCGCGCCGTCGACGACCTGGTAGATGTAATCCGCCGGCTCCGATTCTCCATAGATCTCGGCGCTCCTATTATATCTGAATTCGCTTAGATTTACCCGTGCACGGGAAAGCTCTCCGAGCTCACCGAGGGCGTTCTGCTTACCAGACGAAGCGGCGTTGATATTGACAAGCATGGAAACCCCCTGTTTGTGCAAATCTCGCTTCGGTGCAGTTTCGAATATCAAGGATTCAAAATTTGCCCGTCGTCATCCATTCTGCTGAAACGTTTTACGACGTGGTTCGCAATGCCGACTATTGCCTTGAGGGCCAATGTCCTAAGGGTCAGTGTCCGGTGGGGCACTGTCCTCAGGGACATACTCAGTGCGGACGCGCGCAGGGGGAGGGGGCAGAACTACGAAGTCGGCTGCGAGGCAAAGAAAAACTCGCAACCCGGCAGGAGCCGTTAAGAACACGGCCGGCCGTTTCGGCTCCGGATGGGTTCTGGCTGCAATCTCGCAATGGTTCTACCGCAGTGCCTGTCTCGCTGCGGTCCGCTTCACGAGCGTGCTCGGCCAGGGGCGAGCTGGTAGCAGTCTTATCGGCGGGTCCGCGCGATCGCCGAACCCTCGATAATCCAGCCAAAGTTGCTCGAGCTGATGAACTAGCGTGCCCACATCATTCATGTTGTGGGCCGGCAACCGTCGCCTGATTGCCAGCAATGCCTGTTACTGCGTGGCGATACGCCGCGTAACTCGTAGCGAACGGTCCATACGCCGGTCCCACCGCCGACAAACCGCGTCGACGGGAGCACCAGAACCAACCAGCGCCACCACCGCCGAAGGTCTCTAATGTGCGGTCGGCGTAGAACACCTCGATCGCGGTACCCGTCAGCGGGTTAACGTCGTAGATCGGGTCCATTGTCGAACTTTGCATCGCAATCATTCCTGATGCGCAACGTCATCGGTCGGCGCACAACTCATCGGCAAACATGGCCGTGGTCCTGTTCCAGTTTCAGCGGCTTCTCCGTTCTAACTAGTTGAGTGACGGCGGCGCCCCTGCATTCTGAATTAACTTGTCGGCCTTCTTGAGCACGTATCTGTTGTCGGGCTGTTCCCGGGCAAAAAAGCTTATGGCCACGAATGCCCCGCAAAACAGCAAGCCCAAAAGCATGACCTTGCGGTAGGTCCGCCTATCGGCATTGTGAAACGAACTTCGCATCGCAGGACCCGCAACGAGTGTGTAGCTCGACCAGATTTGAGCCAAGTGAGGGGGCACCCAGAGACGTCACTCGGAATTACCGCATCAAACTTACGGGAGAACTGCTCCGGGGAATATTGCCCCTTTAGCCATTGTCCCAACGGGCAAGTGGATCAACGAGCAGCGCGCGGGAGACCGTTTGAATCGGAGCTCAATCTACGAAACGACTTGCCGCGCTCTCGATCCGGTTCAGCGATGCAACTGCATTTGGCTTCGACGGAATTCATGTCGTGCAAGTTCGGCATAAACTCGCACTTTTATGCAGATTTAAATCCACTTTAATTACCTTTGCAGGTACAAAGTAACCCTGTCCGAAGCTTGAAACTAATTGATCTTGATATCGAATAGTGTGGATGCGATGTTCGTCATGCACCTTCGGGTTGATATTAGCTTCTTCGACAATTATCGCCCGGCGGCTTACGTGATTTTTTGGTTGCAAATCGCGGCTGCAAATTTACGTCAGAAAATATCAGGGAGGTCCTGGATCCATTTCTTAAAAAGCAAGAGGCAAGGTAGAGAAACATGCCCTTCGACTGCACGTCCGCGCACTGAAGCGCACGAGGCCATCGGGCAGAAATATCAAACTCGGAAAGTGCGGTGTTTCATCTGTCTCTAACGCTTGCCTTATCTCAGGAGAGAGACTGGTGCTTGGGTTAGTCTATGTCGTTGATGACGATGCGTCGTTCCGAATAGCGATTGAACGTCGTCTGAAGAAAGCCGGTTACGCGGTCGCGAGCTTTTCGTCGGCTCGGCAATTGCTGGATCGATTGCCAAACGAAAGTGAGCCAGGCTGCATTCTTCTCGACGTGCGAATACCAGGGCTGAGCGGCCCGGAACTCCAGAACCGCCTGCGCGAACTCGGTTCGACCCTGCCGATTGTGTTTCTTACGGGTTACCCGGATGTCTCGACCACGGTGCGCACCATCAAGGCGGGTGCGGACGATTTTTTGATCAAACCTGTATCGTCGGACGAACTCTTGCGAGCGGTAGAGCGGGCCATTGCGCATCATGAAGCGACGCGCGGCCAGCGAAGCAGGTTGGATGTCGCTCGTGTCCACGTCGCGACACTGACACCGCGCGAGCGCGAGGTCTTTGAGCTTGTCATTCGCGGCCAGACCAACAAACAAGTCGCCCACAAGCTGGGTGCCACCGAACGCACGATTAAAGCCCATCGCCATAGGGTGATGGAGAAAATGCAAGTTCGAACTCTGGCTGAGCTTGTCTCACTAGCCGAGCGGATTGGCATTTTGAGCGGAACGCTGGAAAAATCGGACTGACAAAGTTATCAACAGGTTTGAATTTGCTATTGTCCCATAGGACAATAGCAAATTCATGTTGCGCGGCATACCGCTTCGGGATGAAAATTCCCCAACAAAAAGATCGATCTATTTCGGGTCGAAATCTTGTCTTTGTGGTGGATGATGATCCCGGAGCCCTCAGAGGAGTAAACCGGCTCTTACACGAGTATGGTTACGAGACCGTTCTGTTTCCATCCGCGGAAGCTTTTCAGAAACATGGGGACTTTGAAGAAGCCTTTTGTGTGGTTCTCGACATCAATCTTGATAAGGAATCGGGCATTGAGCTGAGGCACAGGCTCAAGGCTGCAGGAATTTCCGTGCCGGTGATCTACGTCACGGGTAGCGACAACCCCGCCACGCGAATGGCTGCGCTTGAATCGGGATGCATCGCCTATCTCACAAAGCCGTTCTCGGCCATGTCGCTGATCGAGCCGATCGAAAGAGCGTCGGCCACCTTAGCATAGCCTGCAGGGCCCGAGACATCACTCGTCAATGGCTTGTTCAAAGGTCCGCGCCGGCGTCCCCTGCCGAACAGCAACGAATTGGTTGAGCGGTAGCGAGGTGCTCACCGCAATCAAGCTGGAATCCACGACTTCGAGCAGCAAATTCTTGCCCGTCTCCATTTCCTTGAGCAGTTGAGGTTCGGCCAGATCGGCGGCAATGCAAGTATTAGTAAGGCACCAGACGTAGGGAACGCGATAGGACGCGCCTTGATCGACCGTGAGCTTGGCTCCGGCTTGCAAGTACAGTCCGACGGGAAGGAATAACTGCAGGCGCGCGGCCTTGTCGCCATCGCGTTCGATCAGGTCGATGCGGACGGCGGATTGGCCCGTTTCGAATGTGCCGGCAATAGTGGTCCGGCACACCGTGTTGCTTCCGGGAGTCTTGAAGCAGAACTTGCGCCAATCCGAATATTTTATCTCCTTGGCAGCGCGCTGACCGCGCAGCGCGAACTCCTGACCCGCGGTCGTTTCCGTTTTGGAGCCGTTGGGGTTTGCGATCTCTTCTGCGAAACTAGCGCCAAGGCCGACCGGCAGCAGCAGGATTGCGAGCACTGCGCACAACTTTGATCTTGTCCGAATTCGGTAAAGCCGTGGCCTCATCATCTTCCAACTCCATCACTCTATCGGCGCTGATCTCATCGATGATTGTCCAGGAACGCTCCCACCAGAGGTGCCCATTGCGGAATACCGTCGGGTGAATCGATCAGGAAATGACCGTCGCTGCCGAAGGGAGGAAGAAGGTGGTATTCGGCGCTGCCACCGGCCGCGGTGTAGGCCTGATGCATCCTCTTCGATATGGCTGGTCCAAAAAACGTGTCGTTCTCGATGTAGATCCACAGCATGGGGGTGCGCGCAGAGCGGCCAAAATCGCCGGTGGCTGCGACAAGCCGGTCGGGAGCGCAGTTGTTGTTCGGTTTGCCATCGACGCGTCCGCCGCGACCCGCCGCGAACGCAATGATGGCCCGAACCTGCGGCAGGTTGTGGCTCGAGAGGGCGATTGCCGCCCAGCCGCCAGCAGACTGGCCGACCACAACCACCTTCTCCGGGGCGATCAATCTTTGATCGCTCATGTAGTCGATGATCCATTTGTCGAGCAGAGCTACGGCGAGACCGGCATCGTGGAAGTTCGGATTGTTACAAACGCCGATCTTTGAATAGAACAGGGAGAACAGGCCACGTTGTGGGTCATCGAGGGCAGCGGCCCCATATCCACCCGAGGGTGCAACGACCATGTAGCCGCGCCGAGCAAACCACATCGCTGCGTCCCTGAATTCAACGAGCGGAAAGAAGCTGCGTTGTTTCTGGTCGAGGGAAACGCCGTGGTTCATGATCACCAGCGGAAACGGTCCATCGCCGAGGGGCCGAACTACGTAAGCGATTGTGGGCAGCGTGATCGGAAGCGCCCACACTTCCTCGCGGATAGGCAGATTTGAAGGCTGCTCTTTGGCTAACGCCGCAAACGTCAACATCGCAGCGATCATGGCGTGAACCACGACGAAGATCAGCATTCGTTGGCGCATAGCCATCGTCCCGCGGGCGGAAGTCGTCACAAAAGCCTTTCGGGATCGCGTGGGATGGCATTGATCTGAATCAATGAAGCTCGGGGTCACCGCCTCATGCGGTATAGGTGATTGCCACGATAATGGGACCGAGGATCGTCAGAACGACGTTGCCTACCGCATATGGCACGGCGACTCCGAGTACCGGGGTCTGGCTCTCCGCCCGCTCGCAGCATCCGGTAATAGCTGCATCCACCGTCATTGCGCCGGCGAGTCCACCACAGATGATAATGGGGTTCATGCGAAGGACGCGGTGCGCAACAATGGTAGCCACGGTCAGGGGGGTAAGCGTCACCACCACTCCCATGCCGAGCAGCAGTAAACCATGGGACTGGATGGCCGCGAGAGCGGCTGGTCCGTTGGCAAGCCCGATGGCGGCAATGAAGCCGCCGAGCCCGAGATCGCTCAAGGTTTGTTGCGCCGCCGGCGGAAAATTTCCCACGGTTGGCTGCCGCGCCCGCAGCCATCCGCAAGCGAGTCCGGCGAGCAAGGCACCGCCGGCACCGCCAAGGGTCAAAGCGACGGAGCCGACCTTGAGGCTCAGCAAGCCCACCACCAGGCCGGTACAAATTCCTGCCGCAAGAAAGGCGATGTCGGTTCGATCGCCGTAGCGCAGCACCTGGCCAACCTTTGCCGCCGCGCGTTCAACGTCGTCGGTGCGGCCAACGAGCGTCATGAGGTCGCCCAGATAAATCCTGGTTTCAGGGGTGAGCGGAACCTCCTGTCCCCGGCGAGTCAGCTCTCGCAGAAACACGCCGCGCGCAGCCTCGCCCACACTCTCGGCTACTTCGCGAAGCGTGCGGCCATGCAGCGCCTGACTGTTGACGAGAACGCCAAGTGCATCGCCCAAAACTTCGCGCAGCACTTCTGCACCTTCAATCTCGGGTCCGATGGAAGCTCCGGCCCGAACCAGGACCGCGGACGGTCCGGCGACGACAATTTCATCGCCGGCTTCGAGCAGGGTCGGCCTTCCCGCTTCGAGGTCTTTACCGTTGCGGCCGACCCGCTCCACGACAACTCGCTGACCGATCAGATCCTCGAGTGAACCGATTGTATGTCCGGCGGCCTGAACGACGCGGTAGGCCCGCGCCTTGAATTTCTGGTACCCGAGACTTCCGCTTTTCGGCGGCTTGCCGCCGGACAGCGCTGCCTCGAGCTTGGCGGCTTGCTCCTTGAGGTCGACACCCATGAGCCAAGGCGCGGCAAACGGTACGAATAGCAGAGTGAGGATGTATCCGAGAATGTAGGTGACCGCGTAACCCGCGGCGATATTCGCTTGCTGCTGACGCAACACGTCTTCCGGAAGCCCAAGTTGCGCCAGTGCGCCTGACGATGTTCCTATCAGGGATGACTGGGTGAGGGCGCCGGCGGCAAGGCCGGAAGCCGTGCCGGCATCCAGATGGAAAACAAAGGCGAAACCGAGCACGATTGAAAGGCCGGTGATGCCGACCACCAGCGCCAGAACGACTTGCGATAGCGTCCGCATGCTGAGGGAAGCGAAGAATTCTGGTCCCGATCTATAACCAATCGTGAACACGAACAGACTGAAGAAAATCGATTTGAACAGAGGAGGGATGACGAAGGTTCCGAACTGGCCAAGTATGACCGCCACGATCAGCGTGCAGGCGGTGGTCCCCAATGAAAATCCGGCAATCCGCAGCCGCCCAAGCATCGTTCCGAGCGCCACAGATAGCAGCAGGAAGATCTCCGGTGCCGTCGAAACAACCCCTTTGATTGTATCCATCGGCGATCTTCCCTGGCATGCCCCGTTCCAGCATCATCAGATGATGCCGGAACGAACCGGTTGATTCAGATCAAGCCGTTTCGGGTACCAGGCGCCGCCGCCAGCAACCGCGATCGATGCTTACGTGACGGCGTACGTTCCGACGTTGACCCTCGGCATTTCGCAGTGGCGCTATTGATCGCCCTGCGATGTGGCGAGCCACGTGCACCAAATTCAGTTAGCAATGTAACGGTGGTCAATGCGCGGCTTGATTTGGATCAATACCGCGTGCGCTCTCGGCACTCAGGTTGCTTCCGCCAAGACACTCGTGCGGGAGAGAGCGATGAGGAAAGACACGCAGATTCAGGAGCACCGGATCGACCAGTTTTTCTCGGGCCCTGGCGCGAGAGCCGACAATTGGCGTTTCCTTGTGGACGCCGCGAGAGCTTGGTCCAAAGGCTCGGGAAGTCGCGACAGCTTCGACGCTCTGCTCACACAGATCGAGGTGACTGAGGAATATCATGGCTATCCTGGCCTTCGTCTGATGGCGGCGCTAAGGGAGGCTGCGGCTTCCGGCGACGCATCGGCCACCGCGGCGCTTGGTGCCCGGATTCTGGAGTGCTTGCAGACGAAATCGTTTCGGCAGCATGGCAGCGATTGGGACATTCACGAAGATAGCGAGCGCGGGGTGGCGGACCTGTTGCCGCCATCTGCTGGTGGGGCGGAGTCTCGCCGTCCCTACTTCGAAATCCTGATTGTCACCGGTGTATCGGCGACGCGCTGGCCCAACCTCGCTGTCGAATGGCGCAAGCTGCGCCGGCCGCTGGATGCCTTCATCTACGAACCGGTATTTGTTGGGAGCTTTGAAGACGCCTTCTGCGCCACCATGCTTAACCCGGATCTCGCGGCCGTCATCGTCAACGAAGGTTTTGTGCATCAGTCAAGGCATGATGCGCCCGTGTTGCGCACGCTGACCGCATCGATCGAACCGATGGAAGCAGCGGACTCGGCCCTGCGGCTGGCACACACACTCAAACGCGTGCGCCCGGAACTCGATCTCTACTTGATGTCGAACAGGAACGTGGAGGAACTCGCTGGAAATCCCGATGCCGACGTGCTTCGCCGTATCTTCTATTCGGTGGAAGAGCTGCTGGAATTGCATTTGGCCATCCTGGAGGGTGTCCAGGACCGCTTCGAAACGCCCTTCTTCGACAATCTGAAGAAATACGCCCAGCGCCCGATCGGCACATTCCACGCGCTGCCGATCGCGCGCGGAAAATCCATTTTCAAGTCCGACTGGATTCGGGACATGGGAGAATTCTACGGAATGAATCTCTTCCTGGCGGAGAGCAGCGCCACCACGGGCGGATTGGATAGTCTGCTCGAGCCGACGGGCAACATCAAGAAAGCGCAGGAAAAGGCGGCCAGGGCCTTTGGCGCCGATCATGTGTTCTTTGTCACCAACGGGACTTCCACATCGAACAAGATGGCGGTGCAAGCGCTGATCGGTCCTGGCGACATCGTCATCGTCGACCGAAATTGTCACAAATCGCATCACTACGGAATGGTGCTCGCAGGTGCGCAGCCGCTGTACGTAGAGGCGTTTCCGATGACGGAATACTCGATGTATGGCGCGGTGCCGCTGAAAACGATCAAGCAGGCGCTGCTCAATCTGAGAGCGGAAAACAGGCTACATCGGGTCAAGATGATTGACCTGACGAACTGCACGTTCGACGGGCACATCTACAACACGCGCCGTGTGATGGAGGAATGCCTGGCTATCAAGCCTGACTTGATTTTTCTTTGGGATGAAGCCTGGTTTGGCTTCGCGCGATTCTCGCCATTTCTCCGGCCTCGCACCGCGATGGGTGCTGCCAACGACATCGAGTCGTGGATTGAAGATCCAAGCTCCGTGCGCGCCTATGAGAAACAACGCGCCGAGCTTGGATCCGATCCTTCCGACGAAGTGCTTCTAGAGGCACGCCTGATCCCGGATCCGAGGCTAGTCCGTCTGCGGGTCTATCAGACCAATTCCACGCACAAGTCCATGTCGGCACTGCGGCAGGGATCGATGCTATTCGTCAAGGACGTTGAATTCCATACGGTCGAGGCGCAATTCCGGGAGGCGGTTTTCACGCATGCCTCCACAAGTCCCAACCAACAGCTGATCGCGAGCCTCGATGTGGCCCGCCGTCAAATGGAATTGGAGGGTTACGGTCTGGTCGCCAATGCCATGGAGATTGCCTTTGCAATCCGCAAGGCCGTCGCCGGAAATCCCTTGATTTCGAAATACTTCAGTATCCTCGGCGCCGACAAGATGGTGCCTGCGGAGTATCGCGAAAGCGGATTTGTCGATTTCCTGTCACAGGGTACCAACTGGGTGGCTGCGCGCCGCAGCCTGCTCGATGATGAGTTCTGCCTCGATCCCACTCGCATGACCTTGGTGTGCGGCACGGCCGGATATGACGGCACTCAGTTCAAGGGAGTCCTCGCCAACCGCTACGGAATTCAGGTCAACAAGACTTCGCGCAATTCCGTCCTCTTCCAGTCGAACATCAACAACACCCGCAGCGACGTCGCGCATCTCATCCGCGTTTTGGTCGAAATCAGTGGCGAGATCGATCGCGCGCTCAATCAAGGAGGAGCCAACGCGCTGAAGGCTTTCAACGCGCGGGTCAAGAGCCTCATGACGGATGTGCCGGACCTGCCAAACTTCTCGCGATTTCACGACGGCTTCCGGGGCGATGCAGGCGAGAAGACCAACGAAGGCGATATCAGGAGCGGCTTTTACTCGGCCTATGATGCCGACGGCTGCGAATACATTCGCCTTTCCGACGCCGAGATCGATCGCCGCCTGAAGAATGGTCCGGAGCTGGTCTCCGCCAGTTTCGTCATTCCTTATCCGCCCGGCTTTCCGATCATGGTGCCCGGCCAGGTCGTCACACAGGAAACCATCGATTTCATGCGCAAGCTCGATGTGAAGGAGATCCATGGCTATGACGCCGCGGAGGGTTTGAAACTCGTCCGGACGGAAGCATTGGCCAGACTTGGAGAGGATCATTCGCGCTCGCCCAACATCAAGGTCGCCGCGGAATAGTGCTAGTGGGAGGGTGAAATCATGATTGACTGGTTTGTGCAAACTCTTCGCAGCTATCCAGAGATCGCAATCTTCCTTTCCCTGGCGCTCGGATACTTCTTCGGGTCCTTCACCTACAAAGGGCTCGGGCTCGGAGCGGTAACCGCGACCCTGATCGCAGCGGTCATCATCGGGCAGCTTGGAATCACGATAGGAAGTCCTCTCAAGCCGACGTTCTTTTTGATGTTCCTGTTCGCGATAGGTTACGGCGTCGGACCGCAATTCGTGAGGGGTATCGCGCAGGACGGAATTCCGCAGGCACTTTTTGCCGTCGTCGTATGCTTCTTCTGTCTGGGGGCGGCGTATGTCGGCGCCAAGCTGGCGGGGTATAGCGTCGGCTCGGCCGCCGGGCTTTACGCCGGATCGCAGACGATTTCTGCGTCGATGGGTCTGGCGACTGATGCGATCAACCGGGCCGGGATGTCGCCCGAAGCAACCAAGCAAACATTGGACGCGATGCCGGTAGCCTATGCGGTCACCTACATTTTCGGAACGATCGGATCCGCTATCGTTCTGGCGCTAGTCGGTCCAGCGCTCCTCGGCATCGACCTCGAGGCAGCCTGCAAGCAGTACGAGGAGAAGCACGGGGGCAAGAAAGACGTTGGCGGCCCGGGCACGGCCTGGCACCAATTCGAGCTGCGGGCGTACCGCATACGGGCGGGCGGTCCTATTGTCGGCAAGACAGTGCAGGAAGCGGAAGCCTTGTTTCCCGAGCACCGGGTCTTCATCGAACGAATTCGGCGCGGCGAATCCATCATGGAAGCGACCTCCGACACGACATTTTGTGAAGGAGACATCGTAGCGGTGGCTGGTCGACGCGAGGTGCTGGTGCATCTGATCGGTTCCAACGCGCAGGAAGTCAACGACCGTGAGCTGCTTGCGGTGCCGATCGAAGGTCTCGACGTCTATGTGACGAATAAAAAGGTCGACGGAAAGACGCTCGCCGAGCTGGCCAATTGGCCGACCGCACGTGGCTTTTTCCTGCGAAAAATCGTCCGAGGGGCGACCGCGACCGACATTCCGATTTTGGCGAACACGCAATTGCAGCGCGGGGATATTGTCACCATTGTAGGACGGGCTCCGGACGTGGCGATCGGAACCAAGATGCTGGGCCACCCTGATCGCGCTACCGATGTGGCGGACGTGGCTTTCATCGGTGGCGCAATCACGATCGGAGCCCTGCTTGGCGCGATGGTGTACAAGGCGGGGAGCGTGCCGATTACGCTCTCGACCTCCGGCGGCGTGCTGATCGCCGGCCTTTTCTTCGGCTGGTTGCGTTCGGTGCATCCGACCTTTGGCCGGATTCCATCATCGACCGTCTGGTTTATGAACTCGGTCGGCCTCAACGTGTTCATCGCGGTGGTGGGCCTGTCGTCCGGACCGGGCTTTGTAGCGGGGCTGCAACAGCTCGGATTCAGCCTGTTTCTGTGGGGCGTTGCCGTTACGACGGTGCCGCTGATATTGGCAATGTACGTTGGCAAATACGTGTTCCGGTTTGATGACGCCATTGTGCTGGGATGTTGCTCCGGAGCACGCACCACGACCGCCTCGCTTGGAATGATCAACGACCGTGCCAAAAGCCAGATCCCAGGCTTGGGCTACACCGTCACCTACGCAGTCGGAAATACGTTGCTGACCGTCTGGGGCATGGTGCTCGTGATGCTGCTTACCTAGCGTCGGAAACTCCTGATGAGCACGTACCGGCACAGCCGCGCTTATCTCAACACCCATTCCAGGCGATCGTTTTTGACGGAATCTTGCAACAAAGGAACAAGCCATGGCTGACCATTCGACGCTACGGAAGTTTGAGGCTTTGAGTCCGTTCGAGATCAAGGATGAGCTCATCAATCTCGCGAAAGCAACGTCCAAAACCACTCAATCCGCTTTCCTGAATGCCGGCCGCGGCAATCCGAACTGGATTGCTACTACACCTCGCGACGGATTTTTTCTGCTCGGACAGTTTGCTATTACTGAAAGCAAACGTGTGATGGAACATCCCGCGGGGCTTGGCGGAATGCCACAGGCCAGCGGCATTGACACTCGCTTCAAAGCCTGGCTCGAGGAACATTCTGGCATGCCGGGCGCCGATTTCCTTTCCAAGATGGTTCAGTTTGCCGTCAAAAAATTCAGTTTCGATGGTGACGCTTTCGTCCACGAACTCGTCAACTCGATCATCGGTGACAATTATCCGGTTCCCGATCGCATGTTGGTTCACAACGAACGGATCGTGCAGGAATATTTGCAGTGGGCGATGTGCGGCGAACCCCGGCCATCGGGCAAGTTCGATCTATATGCCGTCGAAGGCGGAACAGCCGCGATGTGCTACATTTTCAAGTCACTAAAGGCCAACCGGTTGCTGCACGCCGGCGACACGATCGCGCTCGGTACGCCGATCTTCACGCCCTACCTCGAAATGACGCACCTCGAGGATTATGACCTCAAGGTAGTCCATGTCAAAGCACCCCAAGAGAACCGGTTTCAATACACCGACGAGGAAATCAAAAAGCTGGAAGATCCGAAAATCAAGGCGTTCTTCGTCGTCAATCCCGGCAATCCGACCGGCATGGCGATGGACAAGGCAACCATCGGGAAGATTACAAAGCTGGTGAAGACCAAACGTCCCGATTTGATGTTGCTGACGGATGACGTCTATGGAACGTTCGTCGACGATTTTCGCTCGCTGCTTGGCGAATTGCCGCAAAACACGATCGGCGTCTATTCCTACTCGAAGTACTTCGGCTGCACCGGATGGCGGCTTGGAGTTGTCGCGGTGCACGAGGACAACATCTTCGACAAGATGATCGCCAAGCTCTCTGGACCGGACCTGAAGGCTTTGGACAAGCGTTATGGCGCGCTTACCCTGGAGCCGCGAAAAATCAAATTCATCGATCGCATCGTTGCGGACAGCCGCGACGTGGCGCTCAATCACACGGCGGGATTATCGTTGCCGCAACAGGTAATGATGAGCCTGTTCTCGCTCAGTGAGATGATGGATAAGGAAAAGCACTACCAGGCCGCGTGTAAAGAGATAGTCAATCGGCGCATTCAGGCTTTGATCGACAGTATCGGGCTTCAACTCTCGCCGAACGCGAATTACGACGCCTATTACGGATTGATCGACTTTGAGTTCTGGGCGCGGAAGAATATCGGCAATGAAGCCGTGGAGTATCTGAAGAAACACGTCCATCCGCTTGATCTCGCATTCCGCCTCGCCGAGGCCTATGGGATCGTGCTGCTGAACGGCGGTGGCTTCGAGGCGCCAAACTGGTCGCTCCGGGTCTCTCTGGCGAATCTGCCCGACGAAGCATACGAGCAGATCGGGCGCGGCGTACGTTTGATCGCCCGTGGCTATAGAGACACCTACGAGGCATCAAATCTCGTTCCTGCGAAGTGATCGGCGGATGGCCGCGTGTTGGAGTGCGAAAGAGCGGGGTGCCGGTCAAGCCTTGATTTTGACCGGTACCCCGGTTCCGGCATTTTTAGCCGGTACTCGCTTATGGCCTGAAACTCTAGTCTCAAAACAAAAACATCGTAGCCTTGGCTAATCGCCCCAAACTATGGCAATTCCAATATCTCCGGGCAGGCCTCCCGGAAAATCCAGGAACTGATAGCGGATGCGGTAGCCACGCGGTCTCAGATGGTCGAACCAGAGCTGATAGATTTCCTGGGCTATTCCCGTAAGCGTCTTCTCCCAACCCGGCTCTTGCTGATTGATGGCCCGACCCTTATCGGTGCAAAGCGAGTTTGGAAATCGATAGACCTGAACCTCGGTAAGGCCATTCCGCACCGCCCGCTGGATGACAGTCGAAGCGAGCTTGACCTTGTCGTCCTCCGTTAGGCCAGAGGGTTTACCGAGCTTTTCGATCAGCGTGCGCTTCCCCGCCTCGGTAGCGGTTGCCATCCGAACATACTGTTCGGCCTTTTCGGCTTTGGCAATTGCGATTTGCTGTTGAATTGACTTTGCAGTGGGCAGCAGATCGTCGAGTTTTTGGGGCATGGCAGAGCCTCCTCCGATTGTGGTTGCCGTTTTTGCGTGAGTTTTCAGTAAGCTCGGCGGGCAGCCCACCTCTTTGATCAAGATCAAGGCCTTCCCCCCGGTGTTGCCTGTTTTCTGTGCCTAAACAACCTGGGCCGACAGAACCAGGCTGAAGCAACGCATGGAGAGGTGCATGGATCGGCTACTCAGGTTCGCTATGACCGCCACGATGGCAACTGGCTTGATCTTTCTTGACCAGGCACACGGGACCGATATTTCCGGCGCATGGGCTACAAATGAGGACCAATGTAATGAGGTATTCACCAGGAAAGGGCGCGCGAACCAGATCGGGTTTACCGCACTCTCCGAGCAGCATGGCGGCGGTTTTATCGTCGAGGGTGATCGCCTCAAGGGAAAATTCGCCAAGTGTACGATCAAGACCATGAAGGACGACGGCGAAAACGTGAACATCATCGCGGGATGTGCGACCGATATCATGCTCTCGAACGTACAATTTAGTCTGAAACTTCTTGAGCCGAACAGGATATCGCGGACGTTTCCCGGCATGCCGGACATGGAAATCCAATATTACCGTTGCCCGATCTGAGCGCCTCTGTGTCGGTAAGCAAGCCGAACCTGAACGCGATTGATTCATGTCAAGGTTCGTGACGGGCTACCGGTCAGCATGGGTCAGTATCGGGCGTTGAAGGATGCCCGCGACCAAGACCGATTCGCTCGCCGGCGGGTTGTTCTCGAGGCGTGGAGGATCATTTGAGCGATCAGCTTCATCCACTTGCTCCGCACCATCTGCCGGGCTTCATTACGGCACCCGGCGAGACGGATGTTCTGATGGTGGTGATGGGCGTTTTCCTCATCGTCGCTATTCTTGCAGTCGGCAACTTTTACCTGAAGTTGCATACCCTGCCCGAGCGAATGGCTCACAAGTCGCAGAAGCTTCAATTTGAAGTCGTCGCCGTGTTGGGTCTTCTGGCGCTCTTTACCCATGTGCATCTGTTCTGGATCGCAGGGCTATTCCTTGCCATGATCGATATTCCTGACTTTGGCACGCCCATGCGCAGCATAGCGCGGTCAGTCGAAAAAATGGCGGGTGGCACGCCAGACGCCCCTGTCGATGAAAAGCCGGTCGAGGTGGAAGACCGTCCAGCCTTGGCGCCGGAGAAGCCCGAAACGCGCGCGTCGAAAGCCAAGGTGCACGGTCATGCTTGAGTTGATGCTTTGCTCCATGCTCACAATATTGCCGGATTATCTGTACCGCCGCCTGGTACAAGGAAAGCGTCTGGGCGAAGAGATCACCTTTTTTTCGGTTTGGTTCGAGCTGAGGTGGGGCATCGTCTCCTGCATGATGCTCACGATTTCGCTGATCACATTAATATTCTATTTTCATCCCTCCACCAGCACAGCGACTCTGTTTTTCAGGACGGTCCCCATTCTTCCCGAAACCTCGGGCCGTGTTGCGGAGGTCCGTCTTGATTTCAGCGCCCCGGTCGCGAAGGGCGCTGTCATATTCCGGCTAGACAGCTCAAAGCAGGAGGCTGCCTTGGAGACGGCGCGGCGAAAGATAGGGGAAGTCGATGCCGCCGTACTAGCCGCGCAAGCGGACGTGCTCAAGGCGGAAGGTCAGATCCAGGAAGCGAAAAGCGCGCATCAGCAGGCGCTGGATGAGTTGCAAGTCAAGAGTGAGCTGCAACGGCGCAATCCGGGCATCGTTCCCCAGCGGGATATCGAGAAGCTGCAGGTCCTTGTGGACGGACGGCAGGGCTCGCTTGATGCTGCGAATGCTGCAAAGCAATCCAATGTGTTGCGTGTTTCAACGCTTCTGCCGGCCGAGAAGGCAAGCGCTGAAGCCGCGCTGGCGCAGGCGCAGGTTGATTACGACAAGACCTTCATTCGTGCCGGAGTTGCCGGGCGCGTGGAACAGTTTTTGCTTCGTGTCGGTGACATCGTCAATCCGTTGATGCGCCCTGCCGGAATCCTGATTCCCGAAGGGGCAGGGCAAGGCGGACTCCAGGCGGGCTTCGGACAGATCGAAGCCCAGGTCTTGAGGCCTGGAATGGTGGCGGAAGCCGCCTGCGTCTCCCGCCCATGGACCATCATCCCGATGATCGTCACCAGCGTTCAGGACTATATCGCGGCTGGCCAGTTCCGCGGCGGAGAGCAGTTGCTCGAAGTGGCGAATGCGGCAAAGCCCGGCACGATCGCCGTGTTCCTCGAACCGCTCTATAAGGATGGTCTTGAGGGTGTTACCGCCGGAAGTAGTTGCCTGGTTAATGCCTATACCAGCAACCACGAGCTGATTTCTTCGGGTAAGCTCAGCGCGGCGCAAAATTTTGGCTTGCACGCCATTGATGCCGTCGGTCTCGTGCATGCCATGCTGTTGAGGATCCAGGCTCTGTTGCTGCCGATCAAGACCCTGGTCCTCGGCGGCCATTAGAGGGCCAAATGGACTCCATTGTAACTGCTGCATGGGTTCGGATTGCGCTTGTCGTCGGCACGCTAGCTCTGATCACAGGAACGGGTTTTTTTGCCTATCGCTGGTATTCCCGTCCGACGACACTTAACGTCGCCGTCGGTTCAGTGGACGGCGAGGCAGGGCGGATTGTTTCGGCCATCGCGGCTCGACTTGCAGTGACGAATGCAGTCGTCCGGCTTAACGTCGTAGAGACATCGAATGCATTGGAAGCCGCGAGCGCCTTTTCGTCTGGCAAAACAGAGCTTGCTGTGGTTCGGGGAGATGTCGGCGAGTTGTCGCAGGCCCAGGCGGTCATTGTCGTAGCTCAGGCGGTTGCCCTGCTTTTCGCATTGCCGGGATCCTCGATCAGTGACGTAGCAGATATCAAACGTGCCGTCGTCGGAGTTGTTTCAGGCGAGACCAACCGGGCACTCGTTCGGTCGCTGACAGACGAATACGATTTGACCCGCGCCGGCGTGACATTCAAGGATATCGACCTGGCTGATGCACGACGCGCGTTCGAATCGAGGCAAGTGGGAGCGCTACTGGTAGTCGTTCCGTTGGCCGAGAAATATCTATCCCCGCTGCGCGGTCTATTTCACTCGAATACAAAAAAAGTGCCTGTACTCGTTCCCATCGAATCCGCAGGCGCCATCGCGGAGAAGGAACGAGCGTATGAGAGCTTCGACGTTCCGAAGGGTACCTTGCGCGGCTCGCCACCTGTACCCAATGAGGATTTAACCACGCTCAAGGTTTCCTTCTACTTGGTGGCCAGGAAGAATCTCGACAATGATGTAATCTCCGGCCTGACGCAGGCGCTGATGAACGCTCGCAGAGATCTGTTGGGCGAGTTGCCGATTCTAGCCCAAGTGACATCCCCGGATACAGATCCTGACGCATATATCCCGGTGCATCCTGGAGCCGCCGCCTATTACAACGGCACGCAGCAAAGCTTTCTGGATAAATGGGGAAACGCGATCTTTGTCGTCCCCATGATTTTCGGATTCCTCGTCTCGGTCCTGGCGGCGGCGTGGAAATTCCTTCGAGCGGGAGAACTGCCGACCCATGAACAGGCTCTCGATTCGCTATACGCTCTCGGGAGCCGCATACGGATAACGGAATCGGAGGCCGACCTGACCGATATAGAGCGTGAAATCGACAGAGTCCTTCAGGCCCAGCGCGTCAGGGAAAGAGCAGGAGGGGAAAACGCCCTCGATGTTACCACCCTGAATGTGGCCGCCCACCGTCTGCAGAGCCTGATACATGATCGACGGACGCTGCTTGCTATCGAGCCGGACCGGGAATTCCGGGTTAAGCGCGCGAAAACCGTTTAGATCGGCTTGCGCCGGATCAACTCCGGTGGCCTCCGCGCGCGTTCAGCCCTCCAAACCGCGGCCTAGTAGCGTTTGAGGAGAGCCGCAAAGCCGATCCACAGCGCGACGGAGATCAGCCCGAACGCGCCAAGCAGCAGGAATGTCGGCGGATAGCCCAGTACCTCGGCGATCCAACCGCCGAGACTGGGGCTGAGCGATGCACCGACGCCTTGCACCGTCAGCACCGCGCCTTGGCCCAGGTTGATGCGGCCGGTGCCATTGAGGGATCGCGCGACCACTCCCGGCACTGCGACGCTTTGCAGGCCGGTACCGATGCCGTCGAGAATCTGCACGGGAATGAGGCCCCACCATCCACCGAGACTACAGGCGATCACTCCGCGCAACGGCAGAACCAGGAAAGACGCCAGCAGGATGCCCCAATAGCCCCTGCCGCCGGCGATTCGCATTGCGACAATCGAGGCGATCACCATAACCCCTTGTGCGACGACGATGCTTGTCGCGACAAAGGAAGGACCGTTCGCTTGCCGGGCGGCCACGGCAGCGAGCCCGTAAAGTGGAACGATCGATGCATTGCCGAGATGGAACGTAGCCAGCGCTGCCGCCAGCACGAGCAACGGCTTATGCTTGAGGAGCATGTGAAAGGCGCTGGGTTGTTTGTTCGGATCGTCCTCTCCGATTCCGCGGGCGGCGTGATAGTCGATTGACGTCGCCGGGATCATCAGCACGCAGGCGATCGAGATTGCGCCAAACCCAGCCGCCAGCAGGAACACCGCGACATAGCCGTACCGCCATCCGAGATAGCCCGAGATCGCAGCGCCGACCATATTGCCGGCATGGTTGAATGCCTGGTTCCTGCCGATCTGTCGATTGAAGCCCTTCTGTCTGACAAGACCCAGTGTGATTCCGGTGACCGCAGGTACGATCGCGGCGCCGGCGATCGAAGTGGCGATCTGTGAGGCGGCGACGACCCAGAACTGCTGCGACGCGAGGATAAGGGCAGAAGCCGTCACGACGGCGATCCCCGGAACGATCACCCAGACCCGCTTGTAATTTGTCGCATCGATGATCGCGCCCACCGGCGCAGCGATCGTCATCCCCGCGATGTTGCCGATCGTCAGCGCGGTCCCGATCAGGCCGCTCGCCCAACCGTGCTGCTGCAGGAATACTCCGACAAATGGACCTATTCCGGACTGCATGTCGGCCATGAAGAAGTTCAGCCCAAGCAACGGCCACAGCTCGGGAAGTGCAGCCGGCGGAAATTTCATGCTCTGGTTCGCTTCACTGCTGAAAAAAGGCGCGATGGTCCGGCTCGATGGGATCCTCGAGGCTTGTTGCTGCTCAAGCTTGGAAGTGCAGGGCGAAAATCACTCGCGTTCGCCTGCATACGGGAACGCCGACTTCCAGAGAATGCGGGCGTTTGTCCCGTGCCAGAATGTGTCCTGATCGAGCACCTGAATGGGCAATCTTCGGCTTTGCTTTGGTGGCAAACGCCCTTTTGTTTCGCGGAATGACGCCATTGGAACGTCCGAGGCGCATTGCAGTTCCACCGCCGGGGGCGAACACGATGTCTGCCTCTGGGATGGCGCGAAAAACCGCTGTCACTAAGCCTCGATCGCCTTATCCGGGGATTTCCAGCGTTTGGACCTTCCCCGCATCCAGCGCCCACGTGGATTTTTGCTTCTTTGCCGGCCAGAGCGCGATATCCTGGATCGGCTCCGATCAGCCAGAATGGCGTAACCGGGGGGAAGGAAGCAGGCGATGACGCTCGCAACGCAGGGGATCCCCGGCGATCTTGAGGTTACAAGTTGGTCGGGGTCGGAAGCTGTGCTGCAAAGCGCTATCCGGAAGGCTGCGCTGCGGTTCGTGCCGCTTCTGACGATCGCCTATCTGTTCAACTATCTCGACCGGACCGCCCTCGGCTTCGCCGGCCTGACCATGAACAAGCAGCTCGGGCTGAGCGCGGCCCAGTTCGGTTTTGCCGCCGGGATTTTCTTTCTAGGCTACTCGCTGTTCGAAATGCCGAGCAATCTGTTGCTCTACCGTTTCGGCGCGCGGCGGTGGCTCGCCCGGATCATGATCAGCTGGGGCATCGTATCGGCGGCGACCATCTTCGTGGTCGGGCCCAACAGTTTCTACGGGCTGCGGCTGCTGCTCGGCATCGCGGAATCCGGGTTCTTTCCGGGAGTGACGTTCTTTCTCGCCGCCTGGTTTCCGGCGCAATACCGCACGCGGATGCTGGCGTGGTTCCTGATCGGGATTCCCTTGTCGTCCCTGATCGGCGGCCCGATCTGCGGTCTGCTGCTCCAGATGGATGGAATCTGGCATCTGGCCGGATGGCAATGGCTGTTTATCGGCGTCAGCCTGCCATGCATCCCGCTGGGTCTGCTGACGCTGCGTCTGCTCTCCGACCGGCCGGAGACCGCGGACTGGCTGACCACGGAGGAGCGCGATGCGTTGCGCGATGTGCTGTCTTCCGAAGTGCGCGAGCGGCCGCACTCTTCCTTGCTGGCCGCGTTGAAAGATGCCCGGGTACTGATCCTGGCGGCGATCCAGTTCGGCTTCACCTTGGGGTCCTACGGCATCGGCATCTGGCTGCCGTTGATCTTGAAGGACTACCATCTGTCCAACCAGGCGATCGGCTGGATGTCGGCTATTCCCTATTTGTTTGCCTCGGCCGGCATGATCGCATGGGCGCGCTATGTCGATCGCAAAGGCCGGCGTGTCTTTAATCTGGCGGTAGCCTGCCTGCTCGGCGGCGCGGGCCTGGCGGCGCCGATCCTGTCCGGTTCGCTGTCGCTCGCCTTGATCGGGTTCAGCGCGGCGCTGATCGGCGTTACCGCCGCGCGCGCGATCTTCTGGGCCATACCGACCCGGTTCCTCACCGGCGTGGCCGCTGCAGGCGGGTTGGCATTCATCAACAGCATCGGCACGGTCGGCGGCTTTGTCGGCCCGTTCATGATGGGCTGGTTGAGGGAATTCTCCGGCTCCTATGTCGTGGGCCTGACGGCGGTGGCCGCCGTCATGGTTGCTGCATCGGTTGCTTCGATGTCGCTGAAGCTTCTGGTGTCGAGGGAGTGAGCGCGAAAGCCCGGCCGAGATAGGTCAAAGACGGTGCGGCGGCTGGGCGAGCATTGCAGCGATGCAATTGCCGCCGTTTCGTGCAGCAACGCCACGCGGCTTTCTTACCAAGCGGAAATATTTGGAACGTCCTTGAAATGCTGCCGTTGGCTTAGATCGTGCAACTCGTTGCGCCGCGCGTGCGTTGTGAAAAGGACCGGGTCATGCAGATTTTGGAAAGCGAAATGACGCCTCTGTACGAGGCGCTGGAGATAGCAATGAACTATCTGGTGCGGCGCGGCTATGGTCTCCTGAAAGCCAACGAGAAGGCCGCCGCCCACGTCGTGCGCTTGTTCCTTCGAGGTGAGCGGCGTCCGCTGGCGCTTGCCAACCGTGCTATCACGGCGGTCGAAAAAGAAGAGGAAGTCGAACAGCAGCTCAGAACGATATCAGTATTTCCGGTGTTTCGGTCTTCACTGCCCTGATTGCATTTGATCCGCTGCGCGATCGACGGGCCAGGTCGCGGCCCCGCGACCCGGTGCGCGCGGAACGGCCTCGCCGGCTGAGCGTGCCTGCGTCATCATCTGGAATTGCGCGGATCACTGCTTAGATAGAGAAAACGTGCAGCTCTTCTGAGTATTCAAGAGGCCTCGAATGGTCTGGAAGGCAGTTTTCACCGCCGTTATTTGCGGCGTGCTCGCGGCATGGGGCGGTCTGGCGCTGGCCGACGAATACCGCGCCGACGACTTCCTCAGTCTCGACCCTTCCAGGGCGTTGCTGTCGCCACAGCGGCTCGGACCTCCCGCGAAATTCACGCACGTTCCGGTCGAGGCGAAAGCCGATCGCGGCAGCGAAGCCGCGCGCCCGGAACCCAACGCGGCGGCCAAAGTCGTCAAGGCCAAACGGATCGTGCTTCCCGGAGCCGGGATTGCGCATCTGCGCCCCGAGATGAAGCCGCGCGCCGCGC
Source organism: uncultured Alphaproteobacteria bacterium (assembly GCA_963840155.1). GTDB lineage: Bacteria > Pseudomonadota > Alphaproteobacteria > Rhizobiales > Xanthobacteraceae > Bradyrhizobium. Next base: position 47,184 of record CAWIXP010000002.1, on the reverse strand, counting down.
TGCGGGCCAGACTGGCTAGGCGCCGGAGCAATCCGCTCAACGCCCAGGCGTTCGATACCCGGATCCAGGTCTGGCCGTGCAAGCCGTCGGTCGGCGGCCTCTGCGCCTGGAGGCGGTAGCGCGAACAGTTCGTTAGGCCTCCCCGTCCGGCCCTGCCAACCGATCTTGATTTGCACCCCGCGCTGTGGCCAGACTGTCAAACCACGGCCATGCTGTCTCACCGCCTTCCTTTAAACCCCACCATCCCGTTCAAGCGGTAGCGCCTGTGCTGGTGCCGGCCGCGTTCAGGTTCTTGAGGAGTGATCATGGAACGTCTGCAAACCCAGGGCATCAGCCTGCCGCGGCTTGGGCTTGGAACCTTTCGCATGCAGGGCGAGAGTTGCCGCGCGGCGGTCGAAAGCGCGCTCGGTCTTGGCTATCGGCATATCGATACCGCGGAAATGTACGGCAATGAAGAGGCGATCGGCGCGGCAATTGCCGCATCCGGTGTCGCGCGCAGCGAGCTGCACGTCACCACCAAAGTGTGGAACGAAAATCTTGCGCCCGATGCGATGCGCAGGGCATTCGACGCCAGCCTGAAGAAGCTGAGGCTCGATCACGTCGATCTTTATCTCGTGCACTGGCCGGCGAAAAACATGAACCTGCCGGCGATGTTCGAAACGCTGATGAAATTGAAGCAAGAGGGTCGTACCCGCGCCATCGGGGTCGCCAATTTCAATATCGCGCTATTGAAGACCGTGGTCGAGGAGATCGGGGCGCCGATCGCCTGCAACCAGGTCGAGTATCATGTGATGCTCGATCAGACCCGGCTGCGCGGCTATCTCGCTGCGAAATCGATCCCGCTGGTGGCCTATTGCCCGCTGGCGCAGGGCAAGGTGGCATCCGAGCAGACGCTGGCTGCGATCGGCCGCAAGCACGGCGCCAGTGCCGCGCAGGTCGCGCTGAAATGGCTGCTCGACCAGGATGGCGTTGCCGCAATCCCGAAAGCCTCGCGCGCCGAAAGCCAGAAGGCCAATCTCGAGGCGCTGCATGTGGGACTCGACGACGAGGACAGGCAAGCGATCGCGGGCCTGCCGAAAGACAAGCGTTGCGTGAACCCCGGTTTTGCGCCGGCCTGGGATTAAGGCAAAAGAAATGGCCCCTCGCGGGGCCATTCCTCGTGTCGGCCGTCAGTATTCGTGATGACGACGCTTGATGATCACCAACTTGTCGGCATGGCGGTGGCTCTCGTGCCAGCCGCGGTCGCGATGTTCGCGGAATTCGGCGCGCGGGCCGAAGCGATCATGATCGCCACGTTTGATCACGACATCTCCAGCACTTGCAATCGACGGCACCGCGATCGCGACCACGCCGAGCGCTGCAACAATGTATCCAAGCTTGCTCATGTTTCCTCCTCCAGAGTGGGATAAACAGCAAAGCGGCCCCGAACGTTCCCGGGGAACGACAACGGAATTCTGAATGGATGTTCAGGAAAGCGGAGAACGCGCGCAGTGGCGTGGGCACGCATCCTGAGGCAATCGGCGGCGCCTTTAGTCGATAATCGCCTGATACACCAACGCGCTGATTTTCTGTCGGTAGTGCCTGCGGATCTGTCGGGCGCCGCTGGTGCCGGGCGAGGAGAACTGCCCCGACCGAACCCATCATCCTGACGACGCCCGGCGTGGTTCGCACCGCAGCAACAGCGTCGGCTTGCGCAACGCCGGCACCCGGCGCATCATCGCTTGACCAAGTAATATTCAGGGGGAGCGCCACATGTCCGCATTGTCACGCCGTAATTTTCTTGCGCTTTCGGGATCGACTGCCGCCGCCGGTCTGGCGGGGCGCTTCACGGATTCCGCGCAAGCGGCCATGGGTCCGAATGACAAGTTCGATCTCGTGATCAAGGGCGGCGACGTGCTCGATCCCAGTCAGTCGCTGCGGGGAAAACGCGATATTGGCATCCGCTGGGGCATGATCGAGGCGATCGAGCCGGAGATTGCGTCCGCTCGCGCCCTGAAGACGATCGACGCCGCGGGCAAATTGGTGACGCCGGGCCTGGTCGATTTGCATTGCCACGTCTACCCCTACGGTTCGGCGATCGGCATTCCCGCGGACGAATTGGTGCAATTCCAGGGTACCACGACGGTGGTGTCGGCGGGCGATGCCGGCGTCAACAACCTCGCAGCGCTGCGCCGCTATATTGTGGCGCAGTCGCGGGCGCGGATCTATGCGTTCGTTCACATCGCCAATAACGGACTGTCGGCATTCCCGGTCGCCGAGCTCTACAACATCGACAACGCCCAGATGGAAGCTTGCGCAATGGCGCTCGCTGAAAATCCGGATTTCCTGATCGGGGTAAAGGTGCGGATGTCGGAAAACGTGATCTTCAAGCACGGGCTGGAGCCATTGAAGCGTGGCATCCAGGCCTGCGAGCTGTGCGGCTGGCCGGCGAAAATGATGGTGCATATCGGCGGCGTCGAGACCAAGGAGCTGATGTCGCAGATTCTCGATCTGCTGCGGCCCGGCGACGTGTTGACCCATTGCTATACGGGCTTTCCCAACATGTCAGGCGCCTTCACCAACATCGTGCAGGACGGCAGGCTGCTGCCGGCGGCGCTCGCCGCCAAGCAGCGCGGCGTGATCTTCGACGTTGGCCATGGCGGCGGCAGTTTCGACTTTACCGTGGCCGAGGTCGCAATCCCCGGCGGCTGCACGCCCGACACCATCTCCTCCGACATCCACGTGTTCTCGGGCAACTCGCCCGGGGTGCCGTTTCTGCCGAACGTCATGAGCAAGTTCATGCTGCTGGGCTTTTCGCTCGAGCAGGTGGTGACGATGACGACCGTGACGCCGGCGAAGATCATCAATCGCGCGCCGAAAATCGGCACGCTGCAGATCGGCGCGCCGGGCGACGTCGCAATCATGGAACTGGTGGAAGGGCCGGTCACGTTCGTCGATACCCGCAACAACAAACGCGACGGCAAGGCCTATCTGAAGCCGGTGCAAACCGTGATCAACGGCGTGCCGTTCGGCCGGCCCTATCAATCGCCGTTCGCGGTGAGGTGAGAGGTAGCCGCGGCCCGAAGTTTCAGGTCCGCGCGCGCCGCTCCACATTCGCGATCCGCGCCGGCACGCCGAAGTCCCTGCGGCAGACCTCGGCAAGCATAGCGATGCCTTCGCGGATCTGCTGGTGCGAGGGACTTGCAAAACACAGCCGCAGCCGGCTGGCGGCATAGGCCTTGTCGGTGGACCATTCCGGCCCGGGGTTGATGGCGACGCCGGCGGCGAGCGCCGCCTGATAGAGCTTCAGAGTGTCGACATTGTCGGGCAATTTCACCCACAGGAAGATGCCGCCCTTGGGATCCTCGAACTCCGCCGCGGTTCCGAACTGCTCGTTAAGCGCTTCCATCAGCGTCTCGAGCTTGGCTCGCAAGCCACGCGTCAGCTTCGGCACGTGCCCCGCGAAATGCGGCGCGCAATATTCCGCGAGCACCATCTGCTCAAGCGCCCCGGAACCGGCGTCGGTCTTCAGCGCCAGCATCCGCGACAGCATCTGCCAGGGTGCGACGATGAACCCGACCCGCAGCGCCGGCGCGACCGACTTCGAAAATGATCCGATGTGGATCACGCCGCCGTTCTTGCTCATGGCGTGGATCGCGGGCGGACGTTTGCCGTCCCAGATCAAATCGGCATAGCAATCGTCCTCGAAGATCGGCACGCCGTATCGCTGGGATAATGTTAGAAGTTCGGCGCGGCGCGTCTCCGGCAAGATGGTGCCGGTCGGGTTCTGTACGGTTGGAATGGTATAGATATATTTTGGCGTGATGCCGCGGCTTTTGAGGCTGGCCAGCGTGTTGGCCAGGACGTCCGTCCGCAAGCCCTCACGATCCAGCGGAATGCCGATGACATCGATGCCGAGCCGGTTCAGCCGGTTCAGCGCGCCCTGATAGGTATCCTGCTCGACGATCACGGTATCGCCGCGCGCCAGCAGCGTCGCGTTGACGAGGTCGAGCGCCTGCAACGAGCCGGAGACGATCAGTATATCGTCCGCGACGCATTCGACGCCGGCATCGCGCTTCAACTTCGTGGTCAGAAACTCGCGCAGCGGAAGGTAGCCCTGCGGCCCGCTGGCGAGCCCATAGGTGGCGAGCGTCTTGCCCTCGCGCCTGAGCACGGCGGTGACGGCCTCGATCAGCCCCTCGACCGGGACCTGGTCGGGATCGTTATTGCCGCCGACAAAGCTGTATTTGGCAAGACCGGTCCATCGCGCCGCCGGCGCGGGCAATCCCGCGGGCAGCAGTGGCGCGAACTCGAACGCTGCAGGATTCATGAATGGCGTCTCCCTTGTTCTTCGTTGGTTCCGATCTTAAGCAGGAATACGGCGGATGTCGCTAGCCTGCGGGACATTCCGTCCCGGTAATGACGCTGGCGCGGGCCAGCGAGTCCGGTTAATCCTCCCGGCACAGACGCGAGACCCTTCGATGGCCGATCCGATCCAGGAAGTCCTGCAAGCCTTCGCCCACGGCGAACTGGTGGTCGTCACCGATGACGACGACCGCGAAGGCGAGGGCGATCTGATCGTCGCCGCCTCGCTTTGCACCGCCGAAAAGATGGCTTTCATCATCCGCCACAGCTCGGGCATCGTGTGCGCGCCGATCACCACCGAAGACGCGCGCCGGCTGCGGCTGGATCCGATGGTGGCGCACAACGAGTCCAGCCACACCACCGCCTTTACGGTATCGATCGACTACAAGCCGGATGGCGGCACCGGCATATCGGCGGATGAACGCGCATCCTGCTGCCGCGCGCTGGCAAACCCGAACGCCGGGGCCAACGATTTCGCGCGGCCCGGGCATGTGTTCCCGCTGATCGCGCGGGACGGCGGCGTGCTGCTGCGCTCCGGCCATACCGAGGCCGCGGTGGATCTTTGCAAGCTCAGCGGCCTGCCGCCGGTCGGCGTCATCAGCGAATTGATGAACGACGACGGCACTGTCATGAAGGGCGAGCAGGTGGCGCGCTTTGCCGCCAGCCACAAACTCAAGCATGTCACCATTGCCGACATGATCGCCTACCGTCAGGCCCGCGAGAAACTGATCGAGCGGGTCTCCACCTTCACCACCGAAAGCCCGATCGGACCGCTGCAGGGCTATGCCTATCGCTCACCATTCGACTCGATCGCGCACGTCGCTTTCGTCTATAACGACATCGGCGATGGCAAGAACGTGCTGACGCGCTTCCACAAGCCGAATATCGTCAGGGATATCTTCACCGGCCACAAGCGCATGATGGCGGTACTCCAGCATTTCAAAAAGGCCGGCAGCGGCGTGCTGGTCTACCTGCGCGACGGCGCCGCCGGCGTGCCGGTTGCCCCGCTTCCGCAGGAGAAATCCGCCGAAGCCGACCGCAACCGGCAATGGCGCGAGGTCGGCGTCGGTGCGCAGATCCTGCGCGATCTCGGCGTCACCTCGATCCGCCATTTGACCTCCTCGGCACATGACTACAAGGGATTGTCCGGCTTCGGCATCGAGATCGTCGCCAACGAACAGCTTGAGGGCTGAGATTTACGTCATTCCGGGGCGCATCGAGGATGCGAACATCGGAATCTCGAAGCAATGTACTCGCCTCAGATTCCGGGTTCGCGCATTCGCGCGCCCTGGAATGACGAAACCAAGCCATTTGCGCTTCCCTTCGTGACGCTCTAAAATAATTGCAAGTGACCCGAAAGGAATTTTCATGAGCGTGCGCCCTCAGGCCAAGGACAAGCCGTCCCCGGTGAGCTTCCAGTGGGACGATCCGTTCATGCTGGATGAGCAGCTCACCGAAGACGAGCGCATGATCCGCGACACCGCGCGGGCCTATGCGCAGGACAAGCTCGCACCGCGCATCACCAAAGCCTATCTGGAAGAGAAGGTCGATCGCGACATCTTTCACGAGATGGGCGAACTCGGCCTGATCGGCATCACCTTGCCGGAGGAATACGGCTGCGCCAATGCCAGCTACGTCGCTTACGGCCTGGTGGCGCGCGAGATCGAGCGGGTCGATTCCGGCTACCGCTCCATGAACTCGGTGCAGTCCTCGCTGGTGATGCACCCGATCTATGCCTATGGCGACGAGAACCAGCGCAGGAAATACCTGCCCAAGCTCGCCACCGGCGAATGGGTCGGCTGCTTCGGTCTGACCGAGCCCGATGCCGGCTCCGATCCCGGCGGCATGAAGACCCGGGCCGAGAAGACATCCGATGGCTATCGGCTGACCGGCACCAAAATGTGGATTTCCAACGCGCCAATTGCCGACGTGTTCGTGGTTTGGGCGAAATCGGCCGAGCACAACAACCAGATCCGCGGGTTCGTACTTGAAAAGGGCATGAAGGGTCTGTCGGCTCCCAAGATCGGAGGCAAGCTCTCGCTACGCGCTTCCGTCACCGGCGAGGTGGTGATGGAAGGCGTCGAGGTGCCGGAGAGCGCGCTATTGCCCAATGTTTCCGGGCTGAAGGGGCCGTTCGGCTGCCTCAACCGCGCCCGCTACGGCATTTCATGGGGCGCGATGGGCGCCGCCGAAGACTGCATGCATCGCGCGCGGCAATACACGCTCGACCGCAAGCAGTTCAACCGGCCGCTGGCGGCAACCCAGCTGGTGCAGAAGAAGCTTGCGGACATGCAGACCGACATCGCGCTCGGCCTGCAGGCCTCGCTACGGGTCGGCCGGTTGATGGACGAGGGCAAGATGGCGCCGGAGATGATTTCCATCGTCAAGCGCAACAATTGCGGCAAGGCGCTCGACATCGCGCGCACGGCACGTGACATGCACGGCGGCAACGGCATCCAGATCGAATATCACGTGATGCGCCACACCGCGAATCTCGAAACCGTCAACACCTATGAAGGCACCCACGACGTCCACGCCCTGATCCTCGGCCGCGCCATTACCGGCATTCAGGCGTTTTCGTAAGTTCTATATACTCCGACCTCATCCTGAGGAGCCCGCGTTTTGCGGGCGTCTCGAAGGATGGCCGCGCGACAGACCTCACTCGATGCTTCGAGACGGCCCTGCGGGCCTCCTCAGCATGAGGGTTCGGTGGAAAGCGCGGCGCTTCATAGAGGCGTTCCGCGATGGCCGACAACGACGATGTCCCGTTCAATCGCGATTTCGCGCTGAGGCCCGGCCTGGCCGAGGAAGTGCGGCCCGGCGTGCGGCGGGTACTGTGCGATAACGCGAGCCCGTTCACCTTCACCGGAACCGTGAGTTACATCATCGGCCGTGGCAAGGTTGCGATCATCGACCCCGGCCCGAACAATGAAGCCCATGCGGCGGCGCTGCTGGATGCCGTGCGCGGCGAGACCGTGACGCATATCCTGGTCACCCACACCCATCGCGACCACTCGCCCAATACCGCGCGGATCAAGGCCGCCACCGGCGCCACGGTCTATGCCGAGGGCCCGCATCGCGCGTCCAGGCCGCGTCATGAGAGCGAACGGCACAATCCGGAATCCGGAGCCGATCGCGAGTTCAGTCCCGATGCAAAAGTGCGCGACGGCGACGTCATCGAAGGCGCCGATTGGACGCTGCAGGCGGTGGCGACGCCGGGCCACACCGCCAATCATCTGGCTTTCGCCTGGCCTGAGCGAAAAATCTCCTTCGTCGGCGACCACGTGATGGGGTGGTCGACCTCGATCGTGGCGCCGCCGGACGGGTCGATGATCGACTATATGGCCTCGCTGAAAAAGCTGACGGCGCGGAGTGAAGATTTGTATTTTTCCGGCCACGGTCCGGAAATTCCGGAAGGTCCGCGTTATGTGCGGTTCCTGATCCGGCACCGCCAGGCCCGCGAGGCTTCGATCCTGCACCGCCTCGCCAAGGGCGAGGCGGATATTCCGAGCATGGTGCGCGCTATCTATATCGGCATCGATCCGCGGCTAACCGGCGCTGCCGGTTATTCCGTGCTGGCTCATCTGGAAGATCTGGTTGCCCGCGGCATCGTCGCGACCGACGGCGATCCAGTGATCGGCGGGACCTATCGGCTGGCGTGATTTTTGGTGTCATTCCGGCGCGTGCGAAGCACGAACCCGGGATTTCCGAGGTTGCCCGCGCCAGATTCCAGGTTCATCGCTGCGCGATGCCCGTAATGGCGCGAGCCTCATTTCTTCACCACCTTCGGCGGCAACTTTACCGGTGCTTGCGGCTTCTTGACCGGCAGCAGGCTGGCGTTGTCGGCGGCTGAGTTGATATCGTCGATCAGCTTGGTGATGCGCGCGGCGTTGCTGCCGAGGTCGCTCTCGAAATACCGGGAGGAGGACCGGATGTCGACGCGCGACCCGTCGCCATCCGGCGTGGCGCGGATCGAGACATCCTCGCGGAAGCCCATGATCGGCGTGCGCGCCACGGCCTCGATGCGCCCGATGCGACGCGGCGGCTGCGGGGGTCGTTCGTCGATCACCAGCCATTTACGTTTGGTCACGAGCTGCAGCGTCAGCTCGAACGCCCGCTGCACAGGCACGTCGAGTTCCACCGTCTCGACATCGGGATAGTACATCCGCTGCTGTTCGGCGGAATAAAGTCCGGCATAAACCGCGGTGTTGGCGCCATCGCCGGTGCGCAACCGCGCCAGCGCCTCGAACCGCGGTGGGTCGATCGGGTCGGTGGTGATGTCGTGGATCGGCGGCAGCTTGCGGTATTGCAGGCCGAGATAGGCCGGATAGGCCAGCACCGCCGCATCGATCAGCAGCGCCAGCAGGATGCGGCTCATGCCGCGCGATCCGTTCCGCCAGATCGCGGCAAAGGCGGCGAACCCGACCAGAATGGAAAGCACCGCACACCCCAGCGCACCGAAGAAGGTCGCCAGCGCCGGTTTGATCTCCAAAAATCCGAAGCGGACGATGACGATCGAAACCAGCACTGCAACCACCGAAAACACGGCCAGATTGCGCGCCGTAGAGGCGAGGCTGGACACGGGCTCCGACTTATATGGAGCGGAAAACCTGCGGGCCATCGTCAAGATTCCATCGTGAATTTGCTCGCCGGTTCCAGGTCCGACCGGCTGCAGGCGCGCAGGTGACCTAGCGCATTTGCTGGCGGGCTGTGAAGCGGTTTATCGTGGAAAGCGTGCTTTCACGGGTTGTGCGCGGGAGCTCTCCGAGAGAGTGCGTACCGATGCCGACGAGGCGCTCCCGCTTGGGCGCGGGAAGGACCAGCCAAAGCAAGACCACCCCAGACTCTACGCCGCCGCGTTCGGAAAACTGTAGGCCTTGAACTGATCGCGCAGCGCGGTCTTCAATATCTTGCCCGTCGCGGTGTGCGGAATGGCGTCGACGAACACGATGTCGTCGGGCATCCACCACTTCGCAATTTTGCCATCCATGAATTTCAGGATGTCCTCCCGCGTCGCGCTCGCGCCCTGCTTGAGCTGCACGATCAGGAGCGGGCGCTCGTCCCATTTCGGATGGTAATGCCCGATCACGGCCGCTTCCGCGACCGCCGGATGCCCGACCGCGAGATTTTCCAGTTCGATCGATGAAATCCATTCGCCGCCGGACTTGATCACGTCCTTGGAGCGATCGGTGATCCGCATGTAGCCGTGTTCGTCGATGGTGGCGACGTCGCCGGTATCGAAATAACCGTCCTCATCCAGAATGTTGGCTTCGACGCGGAAATAGGCCTTCGACACCGCGGGACCCCTGACTTTCAGCCGGCCGAAGGTCGTGCCGTCCCACGGCAGTTCCTTGCCGGCGTCGTCGGCGATCTTCATCTGCACGCCGAACGGCGGGTAGCCCTGGGTCTGCAGGATATCGAGCCGCGCCTCGCCGGTGAGTCCGGAGTGCGGCGGCTTAAGCGCGGCAAGGGTACCGATCGGGCTCATCTCGGTCATGCCCCAGGCGTGGCGGACCGTGACCCCCATGTCGACGAAGGCTTTGATCATCGAGCGCGGCATCGCCGAGCCGCCGCAGACCACAAATCTCAGGTGCGGCAGTTTCAGCTTGTTGGCGGCGATATGGTTGAGCAGCATCAGCCACACCGTCGGCACGCCGGCCGTGTGCGTCACCTTCTCGCTCTCCAGCAGTTCGAACACCGAGGCGCCATCGAGTTTCGCGCCCGGGAATACCAGCTTGGTGCCCATCGAAGGCGCCGAGAACGCGATGCCCCAGCTGTTGGCGTGGAACAGCGGCACCACCGGCAGCATGGTATCGCCGGCATTTGCGCCGAGCGAGTCGCCGGTGTTGGCCATCAATGCGTGCAGCACGTTGGAGCGATGCGAATACAACACGCCCTTGGGATCGCCCGTGGTGCCGGAGGTGTAGCACATCGCGGCCGCGGTGTTTTCGTCGAAGGTCTTCCACTCGAAGTCGCCGTCGGCTTGCGCAATCCAGTCCTCATAGGCCACCGCGTTCTTCAGCGTGGTCTGCGGCATGTGCGCCTTGTCGGTGAACACGACGTAGCGCTCGACGCTCCGCAGCTTGTCGGCGATCTTTTCCAGGATCGGCACAAAGGTGGTATCGGTCATCACCACGCGGTCTTCCGCGTGGTTGATGATCCAGGCGATCTGGTCCGGAAACAGCCGCGGATTGACGGTATGGCAGATCGCGCCGATGCCCATGATGCCGTACCAGGCTTCGAGATGGCGCCAGCTGTTCCAGGCGATGGTGGCGATGCGGTCGCCGAGCTTGATGCCTTCGCGATCGAGCCGTTGCGAGACTTTCAGCGCACGATCCCGGATTTCGGCGTAATTGGTGCGATGAATGGGCCCCTCGACCGATCGGGTGACGACTTCCTGCGTTCCATGTATCGCCGCGGCGTGCTCGATAATCCGATGACATAGTAAAGGCCAGTCTTGCATCAGCCCACGCATACGGACGTCCTCCTGATTGTACTTCCCGCAAGGAATTGACATGAACTTTAGCGCGGACCAAGCAGGCCGGAAATGGGGTTTTGGCGGTTTGGGCTACGGCGAAAGGCCAATGGCCATCGCCTTGGCGGCGCTGGCGGTGTTTTGCGCACCGGCCGAACCGGCTGCCGCAGCGCACAGGCCCGCGGCCTGGTCGCTAGCGCCATGGGACGGCCCATTCGGGGCGAGGCGGCCGAAGCCGCGCCGGGCATCGCCGGTCGTATCGGTGCCATTGCCAAAACCGCGTCCGGCGCAGGCGCCGGCACTCCTGCCGGAAAAGCCATCGGCCGCCAAACCGGCGCCGGCCGAGAGCGCTGAGCCGGCCGAGGCGCCGGCGCCCGCGGCGCCGTCTCCTTCGGCCTGCCGCACGGCACTGACCGACGAGATCGCGATCGCTCCCAGCATTCCAGATATCCACGGCGCCGGTGGCTGCGGCGGCGAGGACCTGGTGCGGCTGGAGGCCGTGGTGCTGCCCGACAAGCACCGGGTGTCGTTCAAGCCCGCCGCTATCCTGCGCTGCAAGATGGCGTCCGCCGTCGCGGATTGGATCCGCGCCGACATCGCGCCGCTGCTGACAAGCCTCGGCACCGAGATCAGCGGCCTCGACAATTTCGACTCGTACGAATGCCGCGGCCGCAACCGCGCAGTCGGCGGCCGATTGTCCGAGCATGGCCGCGCCAACGCGCTCGACGTCGGCGCCTTCCAGCTTGCCAACGGCCGCTCGATCTCGCTGACCGACCGCACGGTACCGCGGGAGTTGCGCGAGAGCGTGCTGCATTCGGTGTGCGCGCGGTTCACGACGGTGCTGGGGCCGGGGTCGGACTGGTATCACGAAGACCATATTCATCTCGATCTGATTGAGCGGCACAACAACTACAAAATCTGCCAGTGGAATGTGTGGGATCCGCTGCCGCAGATCGCGCCGCTGTTACCCGCCGAACGGCCGGACCAAGCCCCGCCGCGCGAGGTCGCCGCCGCGCCGGACCGGCCGACGCCCGACACGGCCAAGTCCGGAGCTGACTCACCCGAGCCGCCAACAAAAAAGCGCCGGCAGAACCGGCGCTTTTGATCGTGGTCTCGACTGATTATCGCATCTGCTATTGCATCATCGCGTTGCCGCCGCCTTGCAGCGCCATCTGCGGATTGAACGGCGAGTCGCCATGGTGCGGCTCGAGCACAACGACGATGGTGCCCATCTTCACCCGGTTATAGAGATCGATCACGTCCTCGTTCGTCATCCGGATGCAGCCCGAGGAGATCGACGCGCCGATATATTCCGGCTGGTTGGTGCCGTGAATCCGGAACAGCGTGTCCTTGCCGCCGGAATAAAGATACAGCGCCCGCGAGCCCATCGGATTGTCCGGTCCCGGTGGCACGAAGGTGGGAACGCCGAGCCGCTCGATCTCGCCCTTGGTCGGATGCCACGGCGGCCACTCGGTCATGCTGCCGATCTTGGCGATGCCGGACCAAGCCATCGCTTCCTCGCCGACGGTGATGCCGTAGCGGATCGCCTTGCCATCGTTGAGCACGAAGTAGAGATAGTGATTGTCGGAATCGACCACGATCGAACCGGGCGCTTCCTTGCGGTGAAAGTCGACGATGGCGCGGCGGAATGGCTCGGCGACGGGGGCGTTGGCGTAGCGGATCTTGGCCAGCAACTCCTTGTCGCGCGGCTTGAAATTGGTCTGGTTGGTCGCCTCATAGGTGGTGGCCTGCATGCAGCCCGACAGCAGCAGGCCGGCGGCCAGAATTCCAACTTTTACTTTCAGTGACGACATTGTACTTCCAATCGAAAGCTCGGCGTCCGGACGCGGCAACATGCGCTCCAAACGCCACGATTCCATTAATCGCATTATCCTCGAAACTGGCCATAATTCCAGAACTGAGATGGGTCTGCCGCGCCGCGGGAGGCCAGCTGTGTCTTTTTTGCCGCAAACCGCCCGGGTTTGCGGCTGATTTTTAAGCAAACGCGGCATTGCCGACCGCTCCCGGTGAGGCCGCCCCAACCGAGCCGCCGGAAATCCGGCTCGGCGCTTGCTGCCACGTCATGAAGCGCTTGCCAGAATCGAGCTAAAAGTCCTGTTGGGCAGCTGAAGCCCGGTCCCGGAGTTCTCCATGCTGTCGGTGTTCGTCCCTTCCGAAACCTCGCTGAAGAAGCTCGCCGACGGCGATCTCGCCGCGCTGCCGGACAACGCGGTCTGGATCGACCTGGTGAAACCGACCGCGGCCGAGGACCAGGCGGTGGAGCGGCTGGCCGGCATCGCGGTGCCGACCCGGGAAGACATGCAGGAAATCGAGATTTCGAGCCGCCTCTACATCGAGAACGGCGCGCGCTACATGACGGCCACCTTGATGTGCGCCGCCGACACCCAGAACCCGCGAACCACCGCGGTAACCTTCATCCTCTCCAGCCATCGGCTGGTGACGGTGCGCTATGACGCTCCCAAGCCGTTCATGCTGGTGGAGAACAAGCTGGCGCGCTCGTGTGCACCCGGCATTACCGGCGAAATGGTGCTGATGGAATTGCTCGACGCGGTGATCGACCGCAATGCCGATATTCTCGAGCGCGCGGGCGGCGACATGGACACCATCAGTCACGACATCTTCGAGCCCGAGGGCGCCGCGCGCACCGGCCATGCCAAGCGCTATTCCGACATCCTGATCGCGATCGGCCGCAAGGGCGATCTCACTTCCAAGGTGCGCGAGAGCCTGGTCTCGATTGGGCGCGTGGTGACCTTCGTCGCCGCGGGCACCGAAGGCGTCAAATGGTCCAAGGACATGCGCGAGCAGCTCAAAACCATGCAGCGCGACGTCGCCTCGCTGTCTGACCACGCCTCTTACCTCTCCAACAAGATCACCTTCGTGCTGGATGCGATGCTCGGCGTCGTCAATCTCGAGCAGAACAACATCATCAAGCTGTTCTCGGTGATGGCGGTGGTGCTGATGCCGCCGACCCTGATCGCCTCGATCTACGGCATGAACTTCAAGATCATGCCGGAGCTGGAATGGACCCACGGCTATCCCTACGCGCTGGTGGCGATGCTGCTCGCAGCCGTGCTGCCTTACGTGTTCTTCAAATGGAAGAAGTGGTTGTAGGCCGCCATTAGTCGTCACCGCGGACCGGCGCCGGCGCGGGCGGACAAACAATCCCGCTTCAATTTCTCCACTAAAATTTGAGCGTTGCGCTGAACGTTTGAGCGAAACCTTTCTGCGATAACACTTGCCTTGAGGCCCGAACAGCAATGGTTGAAAAAGTCATAATGTCGTCCCGGAACGTCGTCGATTTCGCGCGCTATCAAACCGACCGCAACGATTCCGGCAGGGCGCCTGCCGCGCTGACGCCAGCCTGCCGGCATTGCGGCGCGGCGCTCTCGGAAGGCGAACGCGAGGACGAATGCTCCAGCGCCTTTAACCTGCAGGCGCGTCTGCGCGGCGGACCGCGCAAATTCTATGCGGAATGAGATTGCTCGCCGTCATTCCGGGACCCGCGGCAGCGCGAACCCAGGATCTCACGCCGATCTGTTCTGGATTTCCGGATTCGCTTGTTTCACTCGCGCCCCGGAAGAACGAGGGTAGCGCTAAACGTGCTGGCCGCCATTGATGTGAATCTCGGCGCCATTCACATAGGAACTGGTCTCGGTGCACAGCACGTAGATGATCTTCGCCACTTCGTCAGGGGTGCCGAGCCGACGCAGCGGAATCTGCTGCTCGACGATTTTCTCGGTGCCCGGCGACAGGATCGAGGTGTCGATCTCGCCCGGCGCGATCGAATTGACGCGCACGCCGACGCGGCCGAAATCCGAGGCCATTTCGCGGGTCAATGACGCCAGCGCCGCCTTCGAGGTGGCGTAGGCCGCGCCCGCGAATGGATGCACCCGCGAGCCCGCGATCGAGGTGACGTTGACCACCGAGCCCTTGGCCGCCTTCAATTCATCGATCAACCCGCGCGCCATCATGATCGGTGCGAAGAAATTGACCCGGAATACATGGCTCCAGGTCTCGACGTCGGTATCGATCGAGCCGAGCCGGCCGCCACCTTCCGCCTTCGGCGAAATCGCGGCGTTGTTGACCAGCGCGTGCAGCGTGCCGCCGTCCAGCCGCCGCCGGATTTCCGCGATCGCCCGAGTGGTGTCGTCATGGTCGGCAAGGTCGACCTGGACGTGATCCTCAGGCCCGGCGTCCCACGGGCAGTTTTCGGGAAAGGGATGCCGCGAACAGGTGATGACGCGCCACCCGGCGGAGGAAAACCGGATCACGGTCGCATGCCCGATGCCGCGGCTGGCGCCGGTCAGAAGCAGCGTACGGCGCGGTCCGCTGTTGGTCGAATTCGGCATGGAGATCTTTCAGCCTTTCAAACTCACGGATAAAGCCGCGTCTTCGACCACGGCTGATCCGGCGCCGCGCGGCGGAATTCGATGCGGTCGTGCAGGCGGAACGGACGGTCGTGCCAGAACTCGAACTGGATCGGCGCGATGCGCCAGCCGCTCCAGCCGGGCGGGCGCGGCACTTCGCCGACGATGTGCTTGGCGGCGACCTTTGCAATGGCCTGTTCGAAGGCAAGGCGGCTCTCCAGCGGCTGCGACTGCTTGCTGGCCCAGGCGCCGATCTGGGCCTGCTTCGGCCGGGTGGCAAAATAGGCGTCGGCCTCGGCCGCGGTCACCGGTGACACGTGGCCGCGGATCCGGACCTGCCGGCGCAGCGATTTCCAGTGAAACAATAAGGCGGCTTGGGGATTTGCGGTCAGTTCGCGGCCCTTCGGGCTGGCGGTGTGGCTGTAGAACACAAAACCGCCGGCGTCGTAGCCCTTCATCAGCACCATCCGCAGGTCGGGCAGGCCGTCGGCATCGGCGGTCGCCAATGACATCGCGTTGGGATCGCTGGGCTCGGACTTCACGGCCTCGGCGAACCACTGCCCGAACAGCGCGTAGGGCTCCTCGGCTGCGGTGAAATCACCGGTTGTTAAGGATGTCGGGTGTTTGATGGAGGTCGTGTCGCTCATGTCAGGAGTTCCGAGTTGCGTCCGCCGGCGGTCCATAGCGTGTTGCAGCCCGCATGCGGGCTCGCCCTATATAGGACATGGGAACGCGTTGGCCTATCAGCGATCAGGCCCGCAGGCGCCGTGATGACATTGATTCTGATCGGCTTCATTTCGGGCGGCTGCAGCCTGTCCCGCACCGACAGCGCCTTTGCAAGGATGGACGACGACGAGGCCACCGGATCGTTCGCCGCCCCGGCAAGCGGGCCGGGGCCAACCGAGAGCGATCTGGCATTTGCCCGCAATGCGGCTTCCGATGTTCTGACCAAGGGTGACAAGGATTCCAGCCAGCCCTGGGAAAACCCCGAGACCGGCGCGAGGGGCTCGGTCACGCCGCTGGCGCAGTCCTATTCCACGGAGGGACGCACTTGCCGGGATTTTCTCGCGAGCTATGTCAATGGCGAAAACGAAAGCTGGCTGCAGGGGGCGGCATGTCAGACCGGCCGTGGCCGGTGGGAGATTCATACGCTAAAGCCTTGGAGACGGGGTTGAAGGTCGGCGGGCGGGCAACCCGTTGCAAAAATGCCACGAAGGCCCCAGATCAAACCCTAACGGGCGGACAGCTCCGAACCTGACAGCTGATTTTCCGATGAAGGAGACGTGACGAATGCGCGACCCCTATGAGGTCTTGGGGGTGCCGCGGGGCGCCAGCGCGGCGGCGATCAAGAGCGCCTATCGCAAGCTTGCCAAAAAGCATCACCCCGACAGCAACACCAGCGATCCGAAGGCCGCGGCGCGGTTTTCCGAGATCAATTCGGCCAACGAGATCATCGGCGACGAGGACAAGCGCAAGCAGTTCGATCGCGGCGAAATCGATTCCGAGGGCAAGCCGCGCTTCCAGGGTTTCCCCGGCGGCGACCCACGCGGGCGCGGTGGCCCCGGCGGCTTCGAGACCCACACCTTCCGTACCGGTCCGGGCGGAGTTGGCGGCGGCGGTTTCGAAGATATCCTCAACAGCATGTTCGGCGGCGCGGCGCGCGGGGCGCGGCCGGGCGGAGGCACGACGTTCGAATTCGATCCCGGCGGGGTTGCGCTCGATCTCGATCTCAGCGTCGCCATGACGGTGTCGCTGGAAGAGTCCGTCAATGGCGTGGAAAAACGCGTCCGGCTGCCCACCGGCAAGGAGCTCAATGTCAAGATCCCGGCCGGGGTCACCCCCGGGCAGCAGATCCGGCTGAAGGGGCAGGGCGAGACCGCCCCCGGCCACCGCCCCGGCGATCTCCTGATCACGGTCAACATCGCGCCGCATCGCTTCTTCCAGGTCGACGGCAGCGATCTGCGGCTCGATCTGCCGATCACGCTCTATGAGGCGGTACTTGGCGGCAAGATCCGCGTGCCAACGCTCGGCGGCGCGGTCGAATTGTCGATCCCGAAGAATACCTCGAGCGGCCGGACCTTCCGTCTGAAAGGCAAGGGACTGCCGAAGGGGGCCGGCGCGGCCGGGGACTTGTTCGTCACCAGCCGGATCATGTTACCGGACGGGAACGACGCCGCGCTGGAGGCATTGATGCAAAAGTGGCGCGAGGGGCATCCCTACAACCCGCGCAGCGATCTCGGCTGATCGCCTTTTAAGCCACCTGAAAAAAGGTGCGGCCTCGACCGGGGGACCAGCGCGGTACAAAAACCCCAACCGAGGCCGCTCGCGTGTCGATCGGCGGATCGAACGCTACTCATTTTCGCGTGATCACCCGGTGCTATTTTGAGACCTGTCGATGTCTTGATTCCAGATTTTCAATGTCGGAATTGGGACATCGGCCTGCCAGCCGTCACCCGCCCGCCTTCTCGGTCTGGTCGTAGACGAGCTTGGCCACCTGGGTTAGCCGGGCGCGGTCGCTGCCGCCGCTGACCACGTAACCGACGCCGCGGTCGGCCCAAAACAGCGCGTCGTTGCTGCCTTGGCTGGCATAACGCATCTGGGTCGTCTCGGTCGCGGCGCGCGCGGTGTAGACCGTGAAGCGTTCGCCGGAAGCGCTCTCGTACATCAGAAACGAGGCCGGCCCGGTCGGACCGGGCAATAGCCGTCCGCCGACAAGCTTCAGGCCGGTGGCGCCCAGTTCCGGTGCACGGACATCCCAGCCGCAGCGCTTGGTCAGCCATTGCTGCAGATGGGCGCGGTCGCTGCCGGGCACCTCGACGGGATGGCGGACCTCGACCACGTACAGCTTGTGCGCGTCGAGCGCATCCACTGTGATATCCTGGAATGCGCTGGGCGCGGCCGCAGCACCTCGCGCCAGCCAGCCGATGCTGCCGCCGGCGATGAACGCCACCACTCCTGCGGCAATCGCACCGTAAAGCCACCTGCGCGGCTGCCGCACCAGCCGCTCGATCTCGAGCCGCCGTGGCACCGGCTCGTCGGCGACGGCGTCGTAACGCGCATGCAGCGCTTCCGCCATCGCGCACCACGAGCGTACCCGCTCGGCATCGTCGGGATGGGCGGCGAGCCAGGCCTCGACATCGCCGCGCCGCTCGGCCGGCAATTCGTTGTCGATATAGGCGTGCAGTTCGTCTTCGGTGACGGGAATCCGGGGATCGCTCATTGTCGTCTCTGTCTAATTTTAAACCAAAATGGCTTGTCGGCCGGGTGCGACGTCCCCGCCCACAACGGGCAGGGATGGCAGACCCACCTCGACTTGAATTCACTCATCACATCCACGTGCATAAACCCTGCCACTATTTAACCCTTCGCAACGCCACGCGTTCGCCCTCGAGCGAAGCCTTCACGCGGGAGCGGGCGCGCGCCAGGCGCGACATCACCGTACCGATCGGCACGCCCTGAATGTCGGCGACCTCGCGATAGCTCAGCCCCTCCAGCATCACCAGCAGCAACACCGAACGCTGCTCCTCCACCAATGTGGCGAGCGCGCGCGCGATGTCGCGGCCCTCCGCCTCGGTCCCGCTGGCATCGGGATTGTTGTCGAGCAGCGGCATGAACTGCGGCCGCCGCGCCAGCGATCGCCGCCTGTTCTTGTTGAGGTTGGTCAGGATCGTGTAGAGCCAGCTCCTGACATCACCACCGACGAACAGCCGTTCCGAACGCAACGCCCGCACCAGCGTGTCCTGCACCAGATCGTCGGCGACGTCGGCATCGCGAGCCAGCGCACGCGCATACCGGCGCAACGCCGGAATCATGGCTTCGACACTCTGACGAAATGCGGTCATTTAAGCCCGATCCAGCACTGCTCGGCGGCGTCTTGTATCGGCGACGTCAACCTCACACCAACATAACACCGAAATGTCGCGGCTATTCCGTCTGTTGGGTTGCCAGGTAAACCGCGCCAGGACGGCGGATTTGGGCTGTACCGGCCGGGAGGGCTGGTGTACCTCCAGTCTCAATCGAGTTCGATTGGAACATAGATGTCGCACCGATCAGGTCTGATGCAGGGCAAGCGCGGGGTCATTCTCGGCGTCGCCAACAACCGCTCGATCGCCTGGGGCATCGCCAGATCCTGCCACGCCGCGGGAGCCGAAATTGCGCTGACCTGGCAGGGCGAAGCGTTGAAGAAGCGGGTCGAGCCGCTGGCGAAGGAGCTTGACGGCATCCTGCTCGGCCATTGCGACGTCACCGAACCGGCTACCATCGACGCGGCATTTCAGGTGCTGAAGGAGAAATGGGGCAAGATCGATTTCGTGGTGCACGCCATCGCCTTCTCCGACAGGGACCAGCTCGACGGCCGCTACCTCGAAACCACCGCGGACAATTTCTCCAGGACCATGCTGATCTCCTGCTATTCGCTGACCGCGATCGCGCAGCGCGCCGAAAAACTTCTGACCAATGGCGGCTCGATCCTGACGCTGACCTATTACGGCGCCGAGAAATGGATGCCGCATTACAACGTGATGGGGGTCGCCAAAGCGGCGCTGGAGGCGAGCGTGCGCTATCTCGCCGCCGATCTCGGCGAGAAGAACATTCGCGTCAACGCGATCTCGGCGGGCCCGATCAAGACGCTGGCCGCGTCGGGCATCGGCGATTTCCGCTACATTCTCAAGTGGAACGAGTACAACGCGCCGATGCGCCGCACCGTGACGACGGAGGAAGTCGGCGACAGCGCGCTGTATCTGCTGTCGGACCTGTCGCGCGGCGTCACCGGCGAGGTGCACCATGTCGATTCCGGCTATCACGTGGTCGGCATGAAACGTCCCGATGCGCCGGATATTTCGCTGGCAAAGGATTGAGCGCTTGCCGGGGCACGCCATGCGCGGACTTGATCCGCTCATCCATCGATCTTCATAACTCATCCATCGATCTTCATAAAATGTCTTTCAAGGAAGATGGCTTGCCGGGTCGAGTCCGGCGATGCTGGAGCCGGCTATGCCTGTGATCTACTACATCCGCCACGGCGAGACCGACTGGAACGCCGAAGGCCGGCTGCAGGGCACGCAGGATATTCCGCTCAACGATCTCGGCCGCGAGCAGGCGGCGACGGCCGGCGCGATCCTCGCCGAGCTGTTTGCGCGCGAGGGAGGCATCGAGCAGTCTCTGGCGTTCGTCGCAAGTCCGCTCGGCCGGGCCCGCGCGACCATGGAGCTGGTGCGCGGCACGCTGAAGCTTCCGCCCGGCGATTACGCCGTCGATGAGCGGCTGCGCGAGATCGGTTACGGCCAGTGGGAAGGCTCGACGCTGGCGCAGATGCAGGCGAGGGACCCCGAGACGTTTGCCAGGCGCCAGGCCCAGAAATGGACGGTGCCGCCGCCGGGCGGCGAGACTTACGCGCAGGTGCAGGCGCGGGTGAGCGACTGGTACAGTCAGCTCACCGCCGACACCGTCGCGGTGGCGCATGGCGGCACCGGGCGGGCGCTGATGGTGGCGCTGGGCCTTGAGACGCCCGAAAGCGCCAACGATCTCTTGATGGAGCAGGGCGTGGTCTATGTGTTCGGCGACGGTGGCCTCACGAAGTATAGCTGAGTGTAGACTGGATCATCCGCCCTGGCAGATGATGGCAGTGGCTTGTGATGCGAATCTGATTTGACCCGCTGCATGCCCCGCGTTACGACAGCCGGTATCGGCTTCCATTCGGCAACCTATCCGATGTCCTTCAACACCTTCGGCCACATGTTCCGGGTCACGACCTTCGGCGAAAGCCATGGGGTCGCGATCGGCTGCGTGGTCGATGGCTGCCCGCCGCTGCTGCCGCTGACAGTCGAAGACATCCAGCGCGATCTCGATCGCCGCCGTCCCGGGCAGTCGCGCTTCACCAGCCAGCGTCAGGAAGCGGATGTGGTGAAAATTCTTTCCGGCGTGATGGCGCATCCGGAGACCGGCATGCAGGTGACCACCGGCACGCCGATCGCGCTGGTCATCGAGAACACCGACCAGCGCTCCAAGGACTACACTGACATCAAGGACAAGTTTCGCCCGGGCCATGCCGATTTCACCTATGAGGCGAAATACGGCCTGCGCGATTACCGCGGTGGTGGCCGCTCGTCGGCGCGCGAGACTGCGACCAGGGTCGCGGCCGGCGCCATCGCCCGCAAGATTTTGTCCGGCGTGAGCGTGCGCGGCGCATTGGTGCAGATGGGGCCGCACAAGATCGATCGCGCCAAATGGCAGTGGGACCAGATCGCGCGCAATCCGTTTTTCTGTCCGGACAAGGACAAGGCGGCGTTCTACGAGGGCTATCTCGACGAGATCAGAAAGAAGGGCTCGTCGATCGGCGCGGTCATCGAGATTGTCGCCGAAGGCGTGCCGGCAGGATTGGGCGCGCCGATCTACGCCAAGCTCGATGCGGATCTGGCCGCGGCAATGATGAGCATCAACGCGGTGAAGGGTGTCGAGATCGGCGCCGGCTTCGGCGCGGCGGAATTGTCCGGCGAGGAAAACGCCGACGAGATGCGGATGGGCAACCAGGGCGTCAGCTTCCTGTCCAATCATGCCGGCGGCATCCTGGGCGGCATTTCCACCGGGCAGCCGGTGGTGGCGCGCTTTGCGGTGAAGCCGACCTCCTCGATCCTGTCGCCGCGCCGCACCGTCGATCGCAGCGGCGCTGATACCGAAATAATGACCAAAGGCCGCCACGACCCCTGCGTCGGCATCCGCGCGGTGCCGGTCGGCGAGGCCATGATGGCGTGCGTGCTGGCCGACCATTTCCTGCGCCATCGCGGGCAGGTGGGAGAGAGTCAGTAGGGCGGATTAGCGGCAGCGTAATCCGCTGCTAAAGTCGCCGAGTTGGCGGATTGCACCCTCGGCTCAGTCCACCCGACGTGCTGCAGGGCATTACGGCCGAACAGCGGTGGGTGAGTCAGGCGGATCACACCAGCTCCATCCGCAAGTTCCGACCGACTGCCTTGGCGGCGCGCGCAAGCGTTCCGAGGGTGACGGACTCGTTTTCGGGATCGAGGAGGCGGTCGAGTTGCGCGCGGCTGGTGTGCATGCGGCTGGCGAGCTCTGTCTTGGAGATTTCTTCCCGTTTCATCAGGTCGTCGAGTTGTCGCGCCAGGACGCGTTTGATGGCGCGCGCCGTCACCTCTTCGTAGGTTCCATCCTGTTTGAGGAAACTGTCGAAGGACGATCCGATGGCGCCTGTTTTCTTTTTTGCAGCTTTCTTCATGTGAGATCCTTCTTTCGTTTCATGGCCAATTCCAAATCGGCGCCAGGTGTTTTCTGTGTTTTCTTGATGAACGCGTGGAGCAGCACCATCTTGCCTTCATGCTCGCAGAACAGGACGCGGGCGATGCGGCCTTGCGTCAGCGTGCTGCGCACCTCCCACAACCCCCGGCTCAATGGACGGCACAGCGGCATCCCGATCGGCCAGGCGAACTCGACATCCTTGATGTCTTCGCCGACGATCTTCCGGTCCTCGCCCGGAAGGCCCTTGAGCCATTCACGCACGGGCTCGCGGCCGGACGGCAAAGCGTAAAAGAAGGCAGGAAGTCGTTTCAACATCATCGCTTGGAATGGTGTACCATTTATGGTACGTCATTGCAAGCCGCGATTTTGAAGCGGGGCGGGCCTACCCAAACTCGTACTCCGCCCGATCAAACGTCGACGTCATCTTCCAGTATTCCACCAGCCGCCACGGCGTGATCGCGAACACCCGGCCGTGCGGGTTGCGATACCAGTTGGTCATGCCCTTGTGGGTCCACACCATGCGCGCGTGCATGGCGTCGACCTCGCGATTATAGCGCTCGTAAACCTCTCGCCTGCACTCGATCGAGCGGTGCCCGCCCTCCAGCAGTTCGCGCAAGCCCAGCATCATGTGGCGTACGCTGCATTCGGTCATGAAGATCTGGTTGCCGCCATGGGCCAGGCCCGTATTCGGACCCGTCAGCATGAAGAAGTTCGGAAAGCCGGGGACGGTGAGGCCGAGATAGGCTCTGGCGTCGTCGGGACCCCAGACCTCGTGCAACTCGCGCCCGTCCTTGCCCACGATATTCATGGGGTGCAGCATCTTGGAGACCTTGAAGCCGGTGGCGAATACCAGCGCGTCCGCGGGCCAGAGCTTGCCGTCCTTGGTCCTGATACCCTCGGGCACGATCGCCTCGATCGGGTCGGTGACGAGATCGACATTGCGGCGCATCAGCATTTTGAACCAGTTGTTATCGATCAGGATGCGCTTGCCATAGGCCGGATAGTCCGGAATGACTTTTTCCAGCAGGTCAGGCCGGTCGGAGAGTTCGCTGCGCATGTGCTTTTCCATGAAGCGCCGGTGCTTTTCGTTGAGCGCGTTCAGCGAGCGTTTCGGGTGTGGCCAGTCGGGGTCGAGCTTTAAGGCCTCGTGCAAGCCGTCGGCAAAACCCCAGAACAGCTGGAAGCGGTACCAGCGCAGATAAAAGGGTATATTGGCCAGCGCCCATTTTTTCCCCTCGCTGACGCCCTCGTGGTAGTTCGGGTTCGGCACCACCCAGTGCGGCGAACGCTGGAAGATCATCAGCCGCGCCACGTCGGGCGCGATGCTCGGGCCGACCTGATGGCCGGACGCGCCGGTGCCGATCATCGCGACACGCTTGCCCTGCCAGTCGAAAGTTTGATCCCATTGCGCGGTGTGGAAGGCGGGACCTTTGAACGAATTCAGGCCGGCGATATCGGGCAGCTTCGGCCGGTTGAGCACGCCGACCGCGGACACCAGCACGCGGGCCGAGAAGTCTTGCCGCGCGCCGTCGGCGCGCTTGCGCCGTAACGCGCCAGCTCGCGCTAGCCTCGTCATAGCGGGCGTCGACCACTTCGGTCCCGAGCCGGATGTGTTTTCGCAGATCGTATTTATCCGCGACCTTTTCAAAATAGTCCCGGAGTTCGCCGCGCTTGGCGAAGAAATGCGACCAGTCGTGGTTGGGCTCGAACGCATAGGAGTAAAAATGATTCGGCGTATCGACGCCGCAGCCGGGATAGCTGTTCTCATACCAGGTGCCGCCAACGGCGTCGTTCTTCTCGAGGATGACAAAGGGGATGCCGGCCTCGCGCAGCTGAATGCCGGCGTAGAGGCCGGACATGCCGGCTCCGATGATGACGACTTCGGCGTTCTCCAGCGCGGCAGGGCCGGGAGGCCGGCGCCATTGCAGGCTCCGCGAGGCCAGGCTGTCGCAGGTCAGATCCTCGCGCATCATCGCGATGTAGTCGTCGGGCACCGCTTCGCCGGTCGCGACCGCCATCATCTCGCGCAAGAGCGCGTCGTCAGCTTGCCGCGGCGGCCTCGCTCCAGCGCGCGCGATCTCCGCGAGCACCTCGGCGAGCCGGTCGCGGACCTCCGCCCGAAGCGAAGCGGGCATGAATTCCTGGTAATTCATCGGGCCGCGGATGAAGGGTTTTGCGGCCTCCAGCCAGTATCGCTCGCCGGTGAGCTGCACCAGCGCAAGCAACAGCGTTGCCGGATCAGCCGCCTCCAGCGCCTGCCGCAATTCGGCGGTTTCGCCCGATATTCCTGGCCCGGAATCCAGCATTTTCGCGCCCGAGATTTTGTGCCTCCCGACTTTGCCCGGATACCGGCAAAACGCAAAGCTTTGTCTCGCCTTGACGTTTCAGGGGCATACACCGCTAATGCATTCCTCATGAACACCTCAGGCCTTCAGGGAATCATCGACTGGCTGATGGAGGGTGCGCGGTCGGCGCCGACGCCGCCGGCATTCCTCAAGGAAACCTGCGAGCGGCTGGTCGATGCCGGCATCCCGCTCTGGCGGGTCGGTGCGTTCGTGACGACGCTGCATCCCGACACCTACGGCCGCGCCTTCATCTGGCGGCTCGGCGGCGATGTCATCGTCAACTCAGCCGATTTCGATATTTTGCAGACGCCGGAGTTCATCCGCAGTCCCGTGGTGATCGTGCAAACCACCGCGCGCGAGGTGCGCTATCGCATGGACGATCCCGACAGCCGTCGCTTTCCTTTCTTCGACGACATGCGCAATGAGGGCGTCACCGACTACATCGCGCTGCCGTTGCCGTTCACCGACGGCACGGTCCACGTGGCGAGCTGGACCACCAAAGCCGCGGGCGGTTTCACCGACGAGCAATTGGCGGCGCTGCGCCGGGTATCTGCGCCGTTTTCGCGGATCGGCGAAATCTTCGCCATGCGCCGCACCGCAATGGCACTACTCGACACCTATGTCGGCAACCGCGCGGGCGAACGGATTTGGGCAGGGCAAATCCGCAGAGGACATGCCGAGGAAATGCAGGCCGCGATCTGGCTGTCGGATTTGCGCGGCTTTACCGCCTTGTCCGATCGCCTTCCAGCAGTAACCGTGGTCGAGATCCTCAACCAGTATTTCGACTGCCAGGTCCCCGCGATCCGCAAGCACGGCGGGGAGATCCTGAAATTCATGGGCGACGGCCTGCTGGCGGTATTCCCGATCGCCAAGGACAACGGCAATGTCGGGGAAGTCTGCGGACGCGTGCTGGCGGCGGCGCGCGAAGCCCGCGCCAACGTCGACGCCATGCAGTATCCGAGCGGCGAGGGCGTCGAGCGGTTCCGGTTCGGCGTGGCATTGCATATCGGCGGCATCCTGTTCGGCAATATCGGCGGCTCCAGCCGCCTCGACTTCACTTGCATCGGGCCGGCGGTCAATCTCGCCGCACGGCTGGAGAAGATCGCGGGCCGGCTCAAACGCACCGTGGTCGCCTCGGCGGGGTTCGCGGGCATATGCGCCGGCGGCTGGGCGGATTTGGGCGAATTTCCGATCGCGGGGTTTGCCAAGGCCGAGCGCGTCTTTGGCTTGGCCGATGAGACGCCGGCGGCCTGAAAGGGCCTTGGCGATCTTCCACTATTCCTCCGGCTCGGTGGTGAACAGCAGCGGATAGCCTTTGGCGCGGCCGGCGTCGGTGGCGCGCGTCGCCTTGGTTTCGGCGACGTCTTTGGTGAACACGGCGACCACGCATACGCCGCGCCGGTGCGCCGTGATCATGACCTTGTGCGCCTGGTCCTCGGTCATGCGGAATTCCGCCTTCAACACCGTGACGACGAATTCGCGCGGCGTGTAGTCATCGTTGACGAGAATGACTTTGTGCAGTCGTGGCCGCTCGGTCTTGGTCTTGACCCTGGTCTTCGGCTTGGTCACGGCGTCGATCATTCCGGCAGCACCTCCTGACATCATGGATGTCGGGCGGAATTTACAACTTCCCGGCCAGTGTTGGAACCGGCTGTTTGCGATGGCTTGCTTGAAAGCCGCGCGCAGTTCGCGGGCCGTCCAGCCGACTCTCGCCGGAATTATGGCAGCTCGGCTTAACTCGAATGTGTAGGGCCAGCCGATGTTCCCGCTTCTCGAAGCGCGCTTTGCGTGTCACCATTATCGGCACTTGTCGACGGGAGGACCGCTATGCGCTGGTGTGTCTCGATCGGGACGGTGTTGGTCGCGGGGGCGCTGGCGGGAGGCGACGTGGCGGGTGTCGCCGCGCCGAACGGCGGACATCGGGTGACGGAAAAGGAAGCCACACCGTCCGTCGACGTCGAACTGATTCTTGCCGTTGATGTCTCCTATTCGATGGATATGGATGAACTGGCGATCCAGCGCGAGGGTTACGCGCAGGCGATCGTTTCCAAGGAATTCCTGCAGGCGCTGAAGAGCCTGACGAACGGCAAAATCGCCATCACCTATTTCGAATGGGCGGCCTCGAGCGACCAGAAGATCATCATTCCCTGGCGCATGATCGACGGCCCGGAGACGGCGGACGCGGTTGCCGACGAGATCATGAAGACGCCGATCCGCCGGGCCTCGCGTACCTCGATCTCGGGCGCGATCAGTTTCGCGATGCCGCTGTTCGATGAAAATCCCTATCGGGGACTGCGGCGCGTGATCGACATTTCCGGCGACGGGCCCAACAACAACGGCGTGCCGGTCACCCCGGTGCGCGACGCGGCGCTGGAGAAGGGTATCGTCATCAACGGTCTGCCGATCATGGTGAAGGAGCCGTCCTACTCGACCATGGATATCGACAACCTCGATTGGTACTACGAGGATTGCGTGATCGGCGGTCCCGGCTCCTTCGTGGTCTCGATCAAGGATCGCGAGAAGTTCAAGGAAGCGATCCGCGCCAAGCTGCTGCTCGAAGTCGCCGGCCGAACCCCCGATCGCCCCGTGGTCCCGGTAGCCGACCGGGAGCCGCGCGTGTCCTGCCTGATCGGCGAGAAAATCTGGCACGACCGCTGGGGGCGATAGCTCAGCGTCGAAACCTCGCCACCAACTCGACGTGCGGGGTGTGGCGGAATTGGTCGACCGGCGTCACGCGCTCCAGCCGGTAGCCGCCGTCGACCAGAATCCGGGCATCGCGCGCAAACGTCGCGACGTTGCACGACACCGCGACCACCACCGCAATCCCGCTGGCCGCGAGCTGAAGCGCCTGCGCCTGTGCGCCCTGCCGCGGCGGATCGAATACCAGCGCGTCGTAATCGCGCAGCTCCTGCGGCATCAACGGGCGCCGGAACAGGTCGCGCGCCTCGGCCTTGATCGGCTTCAGGCCGGGCGTCGAGCTTGCCGCCTTGTGCAGCGCGGCTATCGCGCCCGGATCGCTGTCGAATGCCGCAACCCGCGATTTTTCCGCCAATCGCAGCGCCAAGGGTCCGACCCCGCAGAACAGGTCGGCGACATGCTTGGCGCGCCCGCAATGTCCCGCCGCAAGTGCCGCCAGCGCCTGCTCGCCGGCGGCGGTAGCCTGCAGGAATGAACCGGGCGGCAGGGTCACCCGCGCCGTGCCGATCATGATGGTCGGCGGGGTTCGCATCAGCACCAATTCGCCATGCCGCGTCAGCCGCGCCAGCCGATGCTGCTCCGCCACCCGCGACAGCGTTGCGATCATCCCTGCCGGCAGCGGTCCCGAGCCGCGGACGTCGACATCGAGCCCGGCTTCACTGGCGGTGAGCTGAATGTCGAGCGGCTTTGCGCTCGAGATCAGCGGCTCGGCGACGGCCCAGGCTGCGTCAAGCGCGCCGCTCAGGCCGGGCGCGAGAACGGGACAGCGATCGATGGGAACGATGTCGTGCGAACCTGCGGCGGCAAATCCGACCTTGAGCACATCGTGCGTGCCGAGCCGGGCATGCACGGTGATCCGGCGGCGCCCGAGGCCATGGGCATCGATCGGCGGATCAACGTCGCAGCCGAGCCCGGCCTGCGCCAGCGCCTCGACCACGAGGTTGCGTTTCCAGGCAAGGTAATGCTCGGCCTGCCAATGCTGGATCGCGCAGCCGCCGCAAATCCCGAAATGCCGGCAGAAGGGCGTGACCCGCTGCGGGCTTGCGCGCTCGACGGCAAGCAGGCGGCGGCGATCGGGATGACGACCGGGTACCGCTGTCACCTCGACCGTCTCGCCGCCCAGGGTATACGGCACGTATATGGCTTGTCCGTCGGCCAGCGCGACGCCGTCGCCGAGATGGCCGACGTGATCGATCAGCAGTCGCTCAACCACGGCGCGCGCCGATGAAGAATTCGATATTGCCGTCGCCACCCTTGATCGAGGACGGAAACAGCTCGATTGCGCTACATCCAAGCGAAGCCGCGAACGCCGCGATGTCATCGCAGATCTCCTGGTGGACCATCGCGTTGCGGATGATGCCGCGCTTGGAATGCTTGCGCGGTGCTTCGAATTGCGGCTTGATCAGCGCCAGCAGATGCATCGGCGCCGCCGCCAGCGACAACGCCGCCGGCAGCACGGCTTTCAGCGAGATGAAACTGACGTCGATCACGACGACGTCCGGCCGCGCCGGCAGCCGCGTGCCCTCCAGGCTGCGGATGTCGGTCTCCTCCATCGAGACGATACTGGGATGATCGCGCAGGGAGGGATGCAGTTGGCCGCGGCCGACATCGATTGAAAACACCAGGCTGGCGCCGTTGGCGAGCAGCACCTCGGTGAAGCCGCCGGTCGATGCCCCGACGTCGAGGCAGACGTGACCCTCGATCTCGATCGGATACTGCTCCAGCGCGCCGGAAAGCTTGACGCCGCCGCGCGAGACGAAGGGATGCGCCGGCTGCGCCTGTAGCACGGCGTCGGTGGGAACGGTCTCGGATGGCTTTGCGACCTGCTTGTCGTTGGCGCTGACGAGACCCGCTTCGATCGCGGCCTGGGCGCGGGCGCGGCTTTCGAACAGGCCGCGCTCGACCAGCAAGGTGTCGGCGCGCTTGCGCGGCGGAGGCGTGCTCGGCTTGCCCCTGGTCAAGATCGGGCCCCCGGTCCGCGGGGAGAGCGGGTCGGATTGGCAATGATGGCGTCGGCCTCGATCATGACAATTGCCTTGAAAGATCGGCGCTATACAGCGGACAAAGCACGCGCTTGCGCCCCGCGAGGCGGCCTTGCCGCGCTCGTGATGAAGAAGATGAGGTCTTTGTTGTAGGCCTCAGGCCAGCTTGACGGTTTCGGCCTTGAGGTCTCTGCCGAGCGCCTCGAACACCTTTGCGACGATGCCCTTGGCGTCGAGGCCGGCGCGGGCGTACATCGCCGCCGGGGTGTCGTGGTCGAAGAACACATCGGGCAGCACCATCGCGCGCATCCGCAATCCGCCATCGAGCATGCCGTGCTCGGCAAGCGTCTGCATGACATGGGAGCCGAAGCCGCCGATCGCGCCTTCCTCGATGGTGAGCAGGATTTCGTGCTCGCGCGCGAGTTTCAGCACCAGTTCGACGTCGAGCGGCTTCATGAAACGCGCATCGGCAATGGTGGTCGACAGACCATGCGCCGCCAGTTCGTCCGCGGCCTTTTCGCATTCGGCGAGCCGCGTGCCGAACGACAGCAGCGCGATCTTGCTGCCTTGGCGGACGATGCGGCCCTTGCCGATCTCGAGCGGTACGCCGAATTCGGGCATCTCGACGCCACGGCCTTCGCCGCGCGGATATCGCAGCGCGCTCGGGCGATTGTTGATCGCGACCTGGGTCGCGACCATGTGCACCATTTCGGCTTCATCCGAGGCCGCCATGATGACGAAATTGGGCAGGCAACCCAGATAGGCGTTGTCGAACGAGCCGGCATGGGTGGCGCCGTCGGCGCCGACAAGGCCGGCGCGATCGATCGCAAAGCGCACCGGCAGGCTCTGGATCGCGACGTCGTGCACGACCTGGTCGTAACCGCGCTGCAGGAAGGTCGAATAGATCGCGCAGAACGGTTTGAAGCCCTCGGTGGCAAGGCCGGCCGCGAAGGTCACCGCATGCTGCTCGGCGATGCCGACGTCGAAGCTGCGATCGGGGAATGCCTTGGCGAAGATGTCGATGCCGGTGCCCGACGGCATCGCCGCGGTGATGCCGACGATCTTGTCGTCCTTCTCGGCTTCCTTGACCAGGCTTTGACCGAACACGTTCTGATAGGCGGGCGCATTCGGTTTCGCCTTGGCCTGGGCGCCGGTGGCGACGTCGAACTTGACCACGGCGTGAAACTTGTCGGCGGATGCTTCCGCCGGCGCATAGCCTTTGCCCTTTTGGGTGACGACATGGACCAGGATCGGCCCGTCCTCCATGTCGCGCACGTTCCTCAGGACCGGCAGCAGATGGTCGAGATTATGGCCGTCGATCGGGCCGACATAATAGAAGCCGAGTTCCTCGAACAGCGTGCCGCCGCCGACCATGAAGCCGCGGGAATATTCCTCGGCGCGGTTGGCGCGATCCGCCAGCACCTTCGGCAGGTGCTTGCCGAGCTGCTTGGCGGCGGCGCGCACCGAGCGGTAGGCCTTGCCTGAATAGAGCCGCGACAAATAGGCCGACATCGCGCCGACCGGCGGCGCAATCGACATGTCGTTGTCGTTGAGAATGACGATCAGCCGGGAATTCATCGCGCCGGCATTGTTCATGGCTTCATAGGCCATGCCCGCGGACATCGCGCCGTCGCCGATCACGGCGATGACGTTGTTCTTGCCGCCCGAGAGGTCGCGCGCCACAGCCATGCCGAGCGCCGCCGAGATCGAGGTCGAGGAGTGTGCGGCGCCGAACGGGTCGTAATCGCTTTCGGTGCGCTTGGTGAAACCGGAAAGCCCGCCGCCGGTTCGCAAGGTGCGGATGCGGTCGCGGCGGCCGGTCAGGATCTTGTGCGGGTAGGCCTGGTGGCCGACGTCCCAGACCAGGCGATCACGCGGCGTGTCGAAGATGTAATGGATCGCCGTGGTTAGCTCGACGACGCCTAACCCGGCGCCGAAATGTCCTCCGGTGACGGAAACCGCGTCGATGGTCTCCTGGCGCAGCTCGTCGGCGACTTGCCGGACCTGTTCCACCTTGAGCCGGCGCAAATCGGCCGGGGTTCGGATGGTGTCGAGAAGCGGCGTTTTACTAAATACAGTCACGGCGATGTTCCAATTTCTTTGCCTGTCGGAACCCGAGGGGTCCGGCATGAGACGGGTGCGCGATTCTGCGCAGCGAAAACCCGGATGGCGCCTGAGTAGGGCGGAGCCTGATTCAGGAACTTATGAACTCTCCGGTTCCTTTGGTGTGATATATATCACTTGTGGCGATCTCACCCCTCTCAGTCATTTTTACCAGTTTTTTCAATTGGTTACTGAAACTACAGCGTTGCGGCAGACGGCCTTCGACAGCCCATAACCCCTCAAGCTCTACACTAAAGCCGCGGCCAACGCCAACCCGGTAGCGTCGCCAAGCGCCCGGATCGGAGCCGCGCAAGCGAAGCTAAACCCCGCCAGCGTGTCGATAGTTCCAATCTCATGAATGGTGAATCGGCGGCACCCGCCGGTCAGCCGCTGCTGGCCCGCCACCCGGTGGTCATTGGACGTCCAGCGGCTCGGTGCCGGTCGGCCGGCCGCTGGCATCGGTCGTGATCTTGTCGACGCGGGCTTCGGCCTGCCGCAGCAGTTCCTCGCAGCGCCGCTTCAGGGACTCGCCGCGCTCGTAGATGGCAACCGACTCCTCCAGCGGCACCTTGCCCTCCTCGAGCCGTTTGACGATCGATTCAAGCTCCTCGATCGCGCGCTCGAAGCTGAGCTGCTTGACGTCAGGTTGGGGATTATCGGCCATATCGGGTTTTCCAGATGTGCTTTTCGCCGGCACGTACCAACCGAACTCATGCGAGGTGGTGGCTGACTTCACGAGCCCATCAGCGCTGTGACGTGAGCCGCCACCAATTCTTTCAGGCCCTGCAGATCATAGCCGCCCTCGAGCACCGAAACAATTCGGCCAGCCGCGCTGGAATCCGCGATATCCATCAATTTCCGCGTCACCCAGCCGAAATCGTCCGCCTTGAGGTTGAGCGAGGCCAGCGGATCCCGGTAATGGGCATCAAACCCCGCGGAGACGATGATCAGTTCGGGGCCGAATTTCCGCAATTGCGGCAGGATCACGTTTTCGAACGCGGCGCGGAACTTGGCGCTGCCGTCTTCCGGGGCCAGCGGTGCGTTGACGATGGTGTCGTGCTCGCCGCGCTCGCCGGAGGCGCCGGTGCCGGGAAACAGCGGCATCTGGTGGGTCGAGCAATACATCACCGTCGGATCCGCCCAGAAGATCTCCTGGGTGCCGTTGCCGTGATGCACGTCGAAATCGACCACCGCGGCACGGCCGATGCCGTATTTGCGCTGGGCATGGCGGGCCGCAATCGCGGCATTGTCGAAAAAGCAAAATCCCATCGGCTTGGCGGTTTCGGCGTGGTGGCCAGGAGGCCGCACCGCGACGAACGCATTGTCATGGGTGCCTGACATCACCGCATCGGTGGCCGCGACCGCGCCGCCGACGCCGCGCATCACCGCCTCCCAGGTGCCGGGGGACATCGAGGTGTCGCCGTCGAGATAGATCAGGCCGCTGGAGGGCGCGATGTGCCGGAGTTCCCCGATGTAATGCTCGTTGTGACAGAGCGTGACCGAATCCAGGCTGCCTTCCGGCGCCTCGCCGCGCACCAGCTTGCCAAAGCGCTGCTCCGCCAGCACCTCGCCGATCGCGCGCAGCCGGTCCGCGCGTTCCGGATGACCCGGAGGCGTGGCGTGGTCAAGGCAGGCCGGATGGCTAAGCAGCAGCGTGGTCATGCAGGTCCCTGGCGCGCCGATCGCGCATGCGAGAGAAGGCTAATCTAGGAGTTCGCGGCGGCTTCCGAAAGAGCGCGCCGGATCAAGCCGCCCCATTCGGTTCGTGCGCATTTCGTCGAGCCGAAAATTCAAGGGGGGCGCTGCTTCATCCCTTCTTGCGCGCGAAGAACGCCTGGAATGCGGACACCGCCTCCTTGGAGCGCATGCGCGTGCCGAACAGATGGCTCTCCTGGTCGATCCTGCGCGTGAGATCTTCCGGCGGCGGTCGCAACAGCTTTCGCGAGATCGCGACCGCTTCGGCCGGCAGCGCGCAGATCTCCCGCGCCACCTTGCGCGCCTCGGCCTCGGTGTGGCCCGGCGCCACCACCACATTGACGAAGCCGGCGACCCTGGCGTCGTCGGCGCTGACCGTGCGTCCCATCACCAGCGCGGCGAAGGCGCGATGGTAGCCCATGGTGCGCGGCATCAGCAGGCTGGAGGCGCCTTCGGGAACCAGGCCCAGATGGATGAACGGGGTGGAGAACGTCGCTGTCTTGCTGGCCAGAACGTAGTCGCAATGGAACAGCATGGTGGTGCCGATCCCGATCGCGACGCCATCGACCGCGGCGATGATCGGCTTGGCGTTGTGCGCCAGCGAATAGAGAAACCGCGTGGCGTTGGACGCGCGTGGGGCGTCATGGTCCGACGTTCCGTCCTTGAGAAAATCCTCCAGATCGTTGCCGGCGGTGAACACGCCGGAGCCGCCGGTGATGATCATGCACCGGATCGCCGGATTGTTCTGCGCGGTATCGATGGCCTCGCTCATCGCGCGATACATCTCCTGCGTGATGGCGTTCTTCTTCTCCGGCCGGCGCAGCGTGATCACCCGCGTCGCGTCTTCATCGGTGACTATTAGGTGGCCGGGCATCGGTGCTGTCCTTGGCAAGCGGCCGCAGCCGCCGCTGGCGAGTCTCGAACTTTCATCCTACATCATCTGCAGGGCGCCCAAAACCGCCGAGATCGGTTTTCGACGGTGACCCAATGACGCGCGAGGAGCAGGCGATGCAGCTAACGGGGATTCACCATCTGACTGCAATTTCGGCAAAACCGCGCGAGAATCTGGCGTTTTATACCGGCCTGCTCGGGATGCGGCTGGTCAAGAAGACCGTCAACCAGGACGACGTCAGCGCCTATCATCTGTTCTATGCCGACGGCAAAGCCAACCCCGGCACCGACCTCACCTTCTTCGACTTCCCGGCCGCGCCGGAGCGGCGCGGAACCAACAGCATCGCCGCTACCTCGTTGCGCGTCGCGGGCGAGAACAGCCTCGGCTATTGGCGGGACCGGTTGAAGCAGGCGGGCGCTCATGCCGGCGAGATCGCGGAGGTCGACGGCCGGCTGACGCTGCCGTTGCAGGATGGCGAGGGCCAGCGGCTGGTGCTGGTCGATGACGGCGGCGTCGGCCCGGCCTCGCCGTGGCAGCGCAGCGCGGTGCCGGCGGAGCACCAGATTCGCGGTCTCGGTCCGATCGTCTTGAGCGTGCGCGACCTCGCGCGCACGGCCTACGTGCTGACGGAAGTGATGAACATGCGCCGGGTACGCGATTATCCGGCGCCCGAGGCGCCCGCGCAGGTTCATGTGTTTGCGATGGGCGAGGGCGGTCCCGCGGCCGAACTGCACGTCATCGAGCAAGCGGACTTGGCCGTGGCGCAGCAGGGCGCCGGCGGCGTGCATCATGTCGCGTTCCGCACCCCCGACGAACAACACTATCACGCCTGGACACGGCGCTTGACCGAGCTTCGCATCCCGAACTCCGGCGAAATCGACCGCTTCTATTTCCGCAGCCTGTATTTCCGCGAGCCGAACGGCATCCTGTTCGAGATCGCTACCGACGGTCCCGGATTTGCAACGGATGAGCCGATGGAAGCGCTTGGCGAGAAGCTGGCGCTGCCGCCGTTCCTGGAGCCGCGCCGCGCCGAGATCGAAGCGGGGCTGAAGCCGATCGAGTAGTAGTTGGCGGAATTCAGCATCCCCTGCAGATACTGAAAACCTCCCGGTCGCGCAGGCTGCCTTGTTGCGTGACCGCCGCCCGCGACGCCGCGCGAGCTGATCCGCGTTTGGCAACTCGCGTGCGTCTGCTCTTCTTCTCTCTCGGCACGGGGTACATTCGCTTGACCACTGCCTGCGCCGGCAAAGCCCGGTACGCCGCAGGAGGGGATGCGGCAGACGGGATCACCGGCGCGATCGATGGCTGCGGCAAAGCCGGCAGCTTGGCTGCGTTGCCGATCCCGCTGGGATCGTTGACCGAACCGTTCAGGCCTCGCGCGTTCGCAGGCCCCAGCGGAATCCCGCTCACCCCGGCATCCTGAGCCGGCGATCCCGAAGGCGCAGCCACAACACAAAGCATCGCAACGCCGAGCAAGGCCACTCCGTGGATTCTGCGTCCGCGAGGGAAAATCGGCCCCGGTTGTGCGCGCTTCATCGACCTCTGATCCTGTCCCGCCATGGCCGTTTAATCGATGGAAGAACCTCGGACCGGCAGCGGGAGTTCCAATGGTTTGGAAGCGCTGGGAACGGCGAGTTCCGGCAATCGGCGCCACCAGCGGCCCTATACTCTCCATCGTACCGCCTTGGTTTGGTCAAACCCGGATGAAGTCTGGCGTCGTCGACCTAGCGCAAATCCGCGCGGCCGCCCCGTGCGGCTGAGCTGGATCAAGTAGGGAGCGCCAATGGATTCCACGCTGAAGCCGAAACCGGCCGATGATCCGCATGATGTCGTGGTGGTCGCATCCGATGCCGTAGGAGTCGCGCCATCAGATGAAGAGCTTTCCAATCTGTTGCACCAGGCTGCCGCGCGCCACCAATCGGAAACGCAGACCCGCGTCGCCCCGAACGCGCCTGCCGGGGCAGCGGTTCCGCCGGTCGATACCAGGTTTCGTCCGGCTCTCGTCAACGATGGGCTCGCCCCCGGCAAAGCCTGGTCGATCGTCAAGCGGGCGCTGCGCGCCTTCACGGCATTGCTGTTGGCGCTGTGCATCGGTCTCGCGGCCTTCGTTTGGCGGTCTTACGGCGACGCGTTCGAGAAGAAGATCGCCAAATGGACGACGCAATTCGTCGTGACGGCATCGCTGCCACCGGAAAAAACCGGGCCGGCCGCCGCGCAACCGGCCACGCCCGGGGTTGAGGCAACGGCGAGTGGCGTCGCGGCTGCGCCACCGGCGCCAGTGGCCCAGCGCGCGGCGGAAGCCGCCGCGCCGGCCGCGGCCGCGCCATCTGCGGAGTCGGGGCAGTTGCTGCAGTCGATGGCGCGCGATCTCGCAAGCCTCGGACAGGAGGTCGATCAGCTCAAGAGCAGCATCGAGCAGCTCAAGGCAAGCCAGCAACAAATTTCCCGCGAGGTTGCCAAGCCTGAGCAGAATCCGCGGCCCCGGATCTCATGGCTTCCGCCGCGGCCGGCCATCGCGCGGGCGCGCAAGCCGATCCCGCCATATCCGCCGGCGCAAGCCGCGGGTGCTCCGGCAACGCAGCAAGTCCCCGCGCCTTATTACGCGCCGCGACAACCCGACTACGCGCCGCCGCGAGCCATGGCTGAGCCGCAGGCCGATCCGGAATCCTCGATACCGCGGCCGCCGATGCCGGTGCGCTAGCGCCGGCACCCGACGGGCAAATCAGCGGCGCGCGCGATGATTTTGCTTGTCGAGTCCTTTATTCTGTTTTTCCGAAAATATATTTCTTCTCGTTTAACCCAAATCACTTCTACAACTCGCCCCGTCTCGTCCCATGGAGGGGCGGCTCGCGATCGTCACGAACGCGGGGCGGGATGCGATGGACGCGGCAGCGTTTGGCGCGCATGACGATGCAGGGCGAGATGAACCTCGTGAGCATTGAACGGCGCGTGAGACGAGAGACGTTGCTCGCGGACGGCGAAGTCGTGTGGTCCTGACGCCCCGGCGCTGGCGTCAAGTCTTGCGGAGGTTTTGTCGGGCCCGACCGGGATTTGACAAAACACCTTTAATTCGCGGACGACGGTGACAACAAGCCGATCACCGGGGAGAGCACGAAGGAAACCGTTAAAACCATTGCGCGGGGAGTGCCGGGTGAAACCGGTGTGACCGTGGTGACTATGCTCGTGTGCTTTTTCATTTTGCACGCGAGGCTGCGGGCGCAGCGAGCGCCCGGCATTCCCTGCGCCCTCTGCTGTTCGGAGGGACAAGGCTCTTGCACAACTCGGGCGTATCTGCGCCGCGGGAACGCGGAGCCACGTCATGGATTGCTTCGCGCAGCCTGTCATCGGGCGCGCCTACGCGCGACCGTCTCCTCGTAATAACGAGTGGAGAGTGCAACGCGGATGTCGCTAACCCAGCAACACCGCGTCGGCGCCGTTCACGGCTTCGGCGCCGTCGATCACCGTCCGCTCCAGCGCGCCCGCCTGTACCGAGATGTTTTCGGCGCAGAACCGCGCCAGCGTGACATAGCGCTGCGGGTCGCCACCGTGCTCGCCGAGATCGCGCGCCGCCAGCGCCTCGCCGGCCAGCATGCAGCCGCCGAGCGTCGAGCCGAACAGCCGCAGATAGGGCGTTGCCCCCGCCAGCGCCTCGTTCGGCGCCGAGGCCACCCGTTCCAGCAGCCAGCGGCTGGTGCGCTCCAGCGATGCCAGCGCCTCGCGCAGTTTTGCGCCGGTGGTGCCGAACGCCGGATCGTTCGAAGCCTCGACCTGTTCGACGATGCCGGTGAGTTCGTCGAGCAGGGCCCACACCGAGGCGCCGCCATTGGCGGCGAGCTTGCGGGTCACGAGGTCGATCGCCTGGATGCCGTTGGTGCCTTCGTAGATCGGCGTGATCCGCGCATCGCGAAGATGTTGCGCGGCGCCGGTTTCCTCGATGAATCCCATGCCGCCATGGATCTGCACGCCGAGCGAGGCGACCTCGTTGCCGATATCGGTGGAGAACGCCTTTGCGATCGGCGTCAGCAGCGCGCCGCGCGCCGCGGCTTCGCTGCGCCGGTTCGGGTCGGTCGCCCGCACCGACACGTCGAGCGCGACCGCGGTGGCGTAGCAGATGCTGCGGGCCGCCGCGGTCAGCGCCCGCATCTGCATCAACATCCGCTTGACGTCGGGATGCACGATGATCGGGTCGGATCCATCGCCGGATTTGCCGATGGCGCGGCCCTGGCGGCGCTCCTGCGCATAGGCGAGCGCCTGCTGGTAGGCGCGGTCGGCGATCCCGACGCCTTCGAGCCCGACCGCAAGCCGGGCCTGGTTCATCATCGTGAACATGCACTGCATGCCGCGGTTTTCCTCGCCGATCAGGTAGCCGATCGCGCCGCCGCGATCGCCCATGGTCATGGTGCAGGTCGGCGCGGCGTGCATGCCGAGCTTGTGCTCGATGCCGCTGGCATGGATGTCATTGCGCGCCCCGAGCGAACCATCGGCATTGACCAGCAATTTCGGAATCAGAAACAGCGAAATGCCCTTGGTACCGGCGGGCGCATCGGGCAATCGCGCCAGCACGAAATGCACGATGTTGTCGGTCATGTCGTGATCGCCATAGGTGATGAAAATCTTGCTGCCTTTGATGCGATAGCTGCCATCGCTTGCCCGCTCGGCCCGGGTGCGCAGCGCGCCGACGTCGGAGCCCGCCTGCGGTTCGGTCAGTTGCATGGTGCCGGTCCATTCGCCCGATACCAGCTTTTCAAGGTAGATATTCTTCAGCTCATCGCTGCCGTGGGCGTCGAGCGCCTCGATCGCGCTCAGCGTCAACAGCGGGCAGAGGCCGAACGCGATATTCGCCGCGCTCCAGATTTCGGTGCAGGCCGCATTGATCGCGAGCGGAAGGCCCTGGCCGCCAAACGCTTCCGGTCCGGACACCGCGTTCCAGCCTGCGGCCGCCCAGCGCCGATAGGCATCCGGCCAGCCGGGCGCGGTGGTGACTTCGCCGGCCTCGAGCTTGATGCCGTGCTGGTCGCCGACGCGATTGAGCGGCGCCAGGATCTCGGCGGCGAATTTGCCGGCCTGCTCCAGAACGGTGGCGGTGATCTCGGCATCGAAGTCGCCGTATTGCCCGGCCTTCACCGCAGCCTGCAGGCCCGCGCCATGATTGAGGGCCAGCAGCATGTCGTCGATCGGCGCGCGGTAGGTCATGACGATGTCTCGCTTCGCAGCCGGGGGCGGCAGAGCGCCGTCTTCCCACGAAAATGCCGTCGTCTCAACTCTCCGGGACGTGAATTTGCCCTCCGTGGCGCCCGCGGCGGCACATTCTCGGGCGGCAGGGGCCGCGGCGGCGGCGACCAAGGCGTCGCGAGAAACAGCGGCAATGCCGGGCCGGAATTCGAGGCGAATTTGCCTTCTCGGCGGTTGAAATGGCGGACCCGCCTCTATAGACCGGCGTTGCCGGAGGAATCGGCGGCAAGGCCGGTCCTGCCGCTTTCCAGACCCGCTATTGGGGCGTCGCCAAGTGGTAAGGCAGTGGATTTTGATTCCACCATACGGAGGTTCGAATCCTCCCGCCCCAGCCAACCAGTCCTGTATCTGGCGACAGTTTGCAACCTGCGCCACAAAGGCCCGGAAATCCCGGCTTTTCACGCATTCGAATTCTGTCTCCAAACTCCCGATCTCCCATATCGAGGGCGGAATTGCCAAAAGTCTCCGGGCCTGCCCGCGAATATTCCCATTTTGCGGAGACTACGGCCGGAGACTTGGTTCGATCTGCACTACGTGGACGACCTTGCAGTTCTCTCGACCATTTTCTCGAGCCCTTTGTTCGTGAAATCGGGTCTTCTCGGCTCGTCAGCTTCGTGAATTAGCCCTTTTTCCAGTGTTCGGCCGCGGCGTTCAGGTACGTGTTGAAGTTCGCTGCGGGCCACGAAGTCTGAGAGCCGTCGCGCACAAGCCATTCCATCCGGCTCGCGCACACTAGCTCCGAAGCCTTCGCATTCAGGATCCAATTGAAGCAATTTACAAACGTATCCTGATACGACTTGCCGAAGTGCTCGGGCGGTACGTTGTAAAGCATCCCTTCGAGATAGTAGGACGGCGCGATGCCCTCCTTCAGCTCCCCGCGCTCAATCATCCGGTTCCGCATGTTTTTGAACACGCGCACGGTCGGCTTGAACCATTGCTTTGTGTCGTCCATCTTTTGAGTGCAGTAAGCGGAGTGTCGCTTGGGATAGTTCTCGACCAGCGTATTGTCCGGCAGAAAGAAACATAGCCCTTCGATGAAGTCGTTCGGATTTCCGGGCTTGTAGGAATAGTATCTCCGGAACGCTGCGGAGACGAGCACGTCTACATCGCGCCGGTTATTGTCACCTTTGATAAAGACCGCTTTTTTCCCAGGCTTCACAGCGCTGCCGTAGTTCTTCGTCAGCCACGCGGTTACATCTCTTTTGAAATCGTGCAAATTGTACGGGACAGCGCCGCCCGTCATTTTGTTGTACAGCGCTAGGTCGTCGGCGCTCAGCCTGCTTATGTCTCGGTGGTAGATGGTGTCGAGCTTCATCACCACGTCAACGTCGCTGTCGCGATAGACGTTCGTGTCATTTCCGTAAGAGCCTTGGAGATACGGCGGGTCATACCTGTGGGGGTTGTGTGGCGCCTTGCTGTTCTCCAGCACGCCCTTCACCGAAGCGTACGTCTCCTTGGACTGCTTCACTGCGCCTGGCGCATCCCAGGTGTCGAGCTGGGCTTCCGGTATCGCCATCTATAAACCCTCAAACCAAAAATTTCTTTAGGTCTAATTCGACTTTCGCGTATGACTCGCGGCCTCGGATGAACAGGTCGTTGAGTTTCTTCATGTCGTGCTCGAACAGATCCGTTGCCATGTGGGGCTCTGGAAACGAGTCGTTGATCCTGACGGTGGGAACGTCCTTGAACATGATGGCGCGCAGTTGGTCCATGGACTGCGTGTTGATCTCCATGACCTTTTGCATCAACTCGACGCTCTCAGCGTCGAATTTTTGCGCCAGCCACATTTTGCTGAAGCGCTTCAGAGGCTTTGGCGGATATTCGCCGACGCCGACGCTCACCACGCGAATATCCGT
The DNA here is from genome assembly GCA_963840155.1 of uncultured Alphaproteobacteria bacterium. GTDB lineage: Bacteria > Pseudomonadota > Alphaproteobacteria > Rhizobiales > Xanthobacteraceae > Bradyrhizobium. The sequence goes on along the minus strand of CAWIXP010000002.1, from coordinate 5,927 downwards.
TCGCGCTTTGCTGAGTGGCCCGGTGACGTCCGCGAGCGCGTAAAGAGTCGGGTTGTTCGCGCAAAAGCCACCGTCGATCAGTTCGAAGTCGCCGAGTGGCGTCTTGACCAGCATCTTCTCGAAGAATGGATAGGCAGAGCAGGAGGCCTGGACCGCTTCCGCGATCGTGCAACCGAACCCTGGCTTGAACGTGCCTTGGCGTCCGTGCGCTTGGTCTTTCGATCCTTTGAAAACCATCGGCCGGTCATTGATCCACTTCGTGGTGACGATGCCGATCCCGGTCTTCACGTCTTCAAACGTCTGCTCCTTGAATACCTCTACGGCGAGGGACTTCAACGCCGCCGTTTTTTCGGCTGCGGTTTCGCAGGCCATCACGGCCACGACGTGCTTTTTGTACAGGTCGTGGATTTCATCGACCGAGTGACCGAGAGCGAGCATGGCCGCGATAATGGCGCCGGTGCTGGTTCCGAAGATCAAATCGAACTTTTCATGAAGCCGCATATCTACGAGACCTTCGATCTCGCGGAGCGCGCCAAGTGTATAGAAGCCTTTGGCCCCACCCCCGTCCAAGGTCAGCACGCGGTACGGTTTTTCGTTTAACAATTCGGCCATTGTGGCCTCCCCAAAATCTAGTGCGTTCCAACCCCCTTTCCATTGATGTGGGGTTTGGGTTCCACAACCTGGGATTCTCGTTTTGAGAAGGTACCACCTGTTCTTGATTCGGTTCCAGTTTTGTTCTCAATGACAAATGAACCTCGCGCGCCGCCGTTTCCCCCAGTCCGTGGACGGCCGCACCTGGATTCTTTCGTGGTGAAGGACACCAACGGGATCGTGGTGGCGACGGTGCATTCGCGCAGCAGCTCGACCCGATGATGGCGTGGGATCGATTCAAAGGTCGATGGCTGCTCGGGGGGTGGAGTTTCGCACCCGAGCGGTTGGAGAATACACCGACGATGAAAGAAGTCAGTCGGCCCGAAAGATGGAATGAAAAGCCGCAGGACCTCAGGAGATGGGCATGAGAGCGGTCTTCACGTGGCCCCTACCCGATCAGCTTCGAGAAACGACGATAATCCGAATGCTCAAATCGCCAACGGCCGGCAGCGATCGCTGGGTGCACGCCGGCTTTCTCTGCCGCCTCCAACACCTCCTCCGTGCTACTATCTTCGTCAATGGGCTTCCAAATAGCGAGAGGAATAAGGGCGTTGCGCGCAAATGTATCCGCCTCGGCCTCGATTACCTCAAAACTCGTCACATCCAAATCGTCAAGAATCACCTGTCGATCAAGACTCAAATGGCAAACGACGTGCGCGAATTCATGCAATAGCGTGAACCAGAAATTGTCTAATCGATCGTGACGTAGAGTGAGCGCAATCACCGGAACGCCATCGCGGCGGCACATCGCTGCTCCATCAAGGAATGTTCCTGGTAGGTGTTCCAAGACGACCAATACGATTCCCATACGATGTAACGCAGCGACGATTTTGTTTTGCCAGTCGGGTAAGATGCTCAATTGTGCCAGCTGGCGCGCCGCTTTCTTCGGATCGCTAATCTTTATCTTCTTTATGGTGACCTTTTCTGCCCGCACCAATGCAGCCGCGCACCAAGCTTCAAGTGCGGCCATATCCGTCTTCGCGTTGGTGCGCTCGGTCCTGGTCTTGCGCAACATAGCGACCGCAGGCGCAGAAGCCTTTGAGCGCGACAAGAAACGTGCAAGGTTTTCTTTCCCTTTCATCACGCCAAGTTTTCGGAGCGCCCCCTCGGCCGCCATTGAGGTGCTCGAAGGACGGGCTGTAGGCTCATGCTTGGACGAGCCGATAAGTAACGCAATTGGAATGCCGAGATGCTGGTGCAGCGCTCGGATCTGATCGACCGTAGGCTGCCGCTGGCCATTGAGTATTTCTGACACGCGCGACTTGCTCCCAAGGTATGGGATCAGATCACGTTGAGAAAGGCCGGTTTGTGCCATGCGGAACTTGATCGCCTGAGCAGGAGTGGCTGCTCGACGGAGTACTCAATTCGCTCCCATCTCTCGATTAGAGCTTGCAACACCTCGCGCTCATCAAGGTCTTTCTGGCTGCTTTGCCCGAACAGCGACTTGGCGCGCTTCAGCGCCGATTGATAGTCCTCGTCTGTGCGTATTGGGCGAATTGTCATGCCACTTTGCTCCCTGTCTTGCCGGCGCGTGCCCCGAATTCCCGCACCCGCGTATTCGATGAAAATCATCTGTGCTTTGCAGTCGGCCAAGAGATCGACCCGATAGCCACCATCCATCGGAATTCAGACCTTGATGCCGTCGATCATCGCCGCGGGAAAAAAAATCAGCGATTTCAGCCATCGAACGCCATGTGCCCGCCTCAAGCTCCGCAATAAGAGCCGATACGGCTCCATCCAGGGTCTCCCCGGTACAATGCGCAAGTTCAGCCAGCCTCGAAATTCCCATCAGCTTCATGGCACCTAGCGACTCCGCTAAATTAGTTCCCGAATTGGGACAACCTCTTGCGTTTCAATCCCGCGCCGTGCCATATGAGAATCAGCGTTCCCAGAAGTGGGACTAACACGCAGAATCGCCCGGGCCAAGGGAATTTGCTCCGCCCTCCCGTGCGGGGAATTCCGGAGACCGGCGGCAACGAACGCAAGCGCCACGAGGGCGGAAAGGTATTGAAATGTCTGTAGATGTCGCGGCGCACCTAGTGCGCATCCATATCAACCGGGAGGCCTATAAGTCGCCCAGTCCCACCACGGGCAAAGCTCTCTACGACTTGGGTAACGTGCCGACGAGAAGCTCTACCGCGAGGTCAGCGGCGACAAGGAAGATAAGCTGGTGCCGCCTGACGATGTCCATTTGCATCTGACGGAGGACGAGCACTTCTATAGCCAGAAAGTGTTCTCGATCTTCGTGAACACCGACGAGCATCACGTCGAGAAGAAGGAAATCTCGTATGCCCGCGTGGTCGAGCTCTATCTCGGTGACGGCGGCAAGCCCTCCAACGAGTATCTGATCAAGTACTCCCACGGCCCCGCAGAGAACCCGAGCAGCAGCTGCACTACGACCGAGAAGGTGAAGGTGAAAGATGGCATGGGCTTTAGGGTTGCCGGAACTGGCAAGTCATAATCTGTTCATTAAAGACCTCGAAGAACTCGGCTATCATGTTGGCTTCGTCGGCGGATACCTCGTCATCTATGGCTTGCCATACCTCGATCAGGATGGCGCGCTCCAGCACGGCGATTGGGCCTGCCCGCTCGACCTGAATGAGGCTGTGATCGACGTGCCGAAACACCACCAGGCATGGTGGCGAGGCATCCGGCCGCATGACCGAAGTAAGCGCCAGCTTAGCTTAGGCGCTGCCCCCCATAGCGTAACAGTCGCGCCGGATCTCGTTATGGATTTTGCGTTTTCGTTCAAGCTGTTGAACGAGAATGGCGACAAGCGGGAGTATCTTTCTTCGAGGAGAAAGCCCGGACCTACTTGGACGCGATCACCGCGCCCGCTCTGGCCGCCTTCCCGGATGCGACGCCCCTGCGCGGCATTGCGATCAACGCGGCCGCGCAAGACGGCTCCCTCGCTTCCCCGACACCATGTCGGCCAGCTACCACATGAACGACATCTCAGCCCTCCTTCGTGGTAAGAAAGTCGCCATCATCGGGCTCGGCGGAACCGGCGCCTACATCCTCGATTTCATTGCGCGAACACATCTGGCGCGGATTGCGCTGTTTGATGATGACAAGGTGCATGTTCACACCATCTTCCGGATACCAGGAATTCATCCGCGGGCGATCGGTGAGCTCAAAGTTGCGGCGCTGGCTCGACAATACAACCAATGGCATGCCGGAATTGACGCAATACCCGAACGCATCACGCCAGAGAATATCGAGCGCCTCGCCGAGTTTGATTTTGTTTTCGTTTCAGTCGATGACGGTCCGTCCCGCCTGCTCATCGTCGATTGGCTGAGTGCGAGAGGCATACCTTATGTCGATTGCGGCATGGGCCTTAACCGATCAACGATTGGCCTATGCGGCGTCGTTCGCATCACAGGGACTGATCGCAAGGCATTTGAAACCAATGTCAATTCAGCTTATTTGCCAACTGAGAATGCGAAGGCTGACGAATACCGCAAGCAGGCTCAGATCACCGAACTCAACGCCTTCAACGCTATAATGGCGGTTATTCGGTTCAAGCAGCATTTTCTGCTTCTTGATCGCCTGGACGATGCCACGAGCTACATCTTCGACACCGCAATGCTTGAGATGAATCGAAAGGACGGTCGGAGTGAGCTTCATTTATCAGGCTGTAGAGCGCATACCCAAGCAGCTCAGCGACAGTGTTGTGTATCACAGCCCCGAGTTCGAGGTTGCCGCTCTGCTTTGCGCATGCGGGTGCGGACACCGCGTCATGTTACTCGTGCCTGATAGCCATCAAGTCTCATCGGAACGCGGAATGGCCACAGTTAACCCGTCAATCGCTGTCTGCGATGCGCCTTGCAAGGCGCACTACTTTATCACCGCTGGCCAAGTCGAATGGCTGCCCGCCTTCTCTGATGCCATGGCCTCATCCGTCATGCGCAATCAGATTGCTCGCCACGCAACCGTTGACGCCAAACGGCGGCCATGGACCACCCGCCTGTGGGCCGCTCTCGTCCGCGCATTCAACAAGCTCAGAGAGCTGCTCACGCAGCTAGGCCAGTCTACTAATTGATGAGGTTTGGTCAAAAACGGAGTCTGTCGTGAACCGATAGGAACCTACACAAGCTTATCAGTCAGTCGGCGTGTTCCACAATCTTAGATGCCCGAAAATCAGCGCAGCAGGTGGGCGAGAGAGGTGCCACTATGGGAACGGTCGCGCGGGAGTATTCGGCGTCCTGCTGGTTCTACTCATCAATAAATTCTCAAGGACCAACTTGGCCTCTTCTTCGCTGATGTGTTCGACTAGAGCGATTTCTTCAGACACACGATCGAGCGCCGTCGCGTAAAATTGCTGTTCGCTATAACTCTGTTCAGACCCAGTTATTCGCCGATGCAGATCGCGCATCACTTCCGCCAGCGCGATGATGTCGCCCGATTTGACCTTATTTTCGTACTCTTTCATCAATCGAGCCCAATTGTTCCGTGCCTTATGGATTGCTTGGCTCAAGATCCACCGAGCTTGCTCGATAGCGGCGGGACTCAATCCTTTCGCAGTCCGATGCTCGCTGCCTTTTAGTGGGAATGCGCGCCCTCATCTTGATTTTGGCAAAATAGATGACGGAAAAAATTCTAGGCTGGTCCCCATTGTTTGAACCTCTCGACCGCCAATATTTGGCCGACGCCGTGAGGGGGGTACACCACAAATTCGTTTTTTCTAAATTCAAGAGGAGGCTCAGGCCGGTGTATTTGGCTTCCGTCAGTATCAATCAAGAGGTAAACAGGGGCTCATGCGTCTGGTCCGAGTGGTCCAACCTTCGATCTTGCAATTCATCGGAGATCCATTTCTTGAGTCGGGCGCGGCTGTTCGACCAGTAATAAGGCGCAAGTCCGAGCGCTTCTACGCCGATCACGTGGGTTGGTACAATTCCTTCAACGTGCGTGGCTTCTTTAGCAACTTGTTCCCATGCAAACGAAGTCAGTGCGCGGACAGGGAATTTGCACGAACGGTGTCGGTTGCGGGCCGACGAGCTTTGAGCAGAAACCTTGTTGGTCGGGGCGGCATGAGTATTCCACCAGGCGAGCCCCGAAAACATTAGCCGAGCAGGTCTCGATGATTTATCCAGGGCAAAGGAAGCAGCTTGGGAATTAGGCCAAGTGAGATGTCCGCTGGCTGCGTGCCCTCTAGAATGGCTGCTGTGACCTCCGGCGCAAGAAACGCCAGCCGAAGCGCCTGGCGTACCACTTTTGGATGAAGACGGCTCGCTTTTGGCCAAGGCCTCGACGGATTCGTAGGTTCTATTTTGCAG